>NZ_JAFFZM010000023.1 GCF_017676345.1 Streptomyces smyrnaeus
CCCTCACGCCTCACGCCTCACTCCGTGCGACGGATCGCCCGGCCCGGCAGGGCGTCGGTGCGGCGGCCCTCCTCGATGACCGGCTGACCGGCGACGAAGACGTAGGGGATGCCGGCCGGGAGGGAGCGGGGCTCGGCGAACGTGGCCGTGGCCGCGACCGTCTCCGGGTCGAAGAGCACCAGGTCCGCCACGTACCCCTCGCGTACCACGCCCCGGTCGGGGAGGCGGAGGCGGGCCGCCGGGCGGCCGGTGAGGTGGGCGACGCACTCCTCCAGGGAGAGAACGCCCAACTCACGTACATACCGGCCCAGGTACTGCGGAAAGGTGCCGTAGGCCCGCGGGTGGGGCTTGGCGCCCTGGAGGATGCCGTCGCTGCCGCCGGTGTGCACCCGGTGCCGCATGATGGCCCGCACGTTCTCCTCGTGGCCGACGTGCTGCAGGATCGTCGAGCCGAGCCGGTCCTCGGTCAGCAGCCGCAGCGCCGTCTCCCACGGCTCCTCGCCGCGCAGCGCCGCGGACTGAGCGACCGTACGGCCCACATGGTCGGCCAGCGCGTCATGGCTGACGCCGGAGATCTCGATGGTGTCCCACTCGATCGGCACCCCGTGGCAGCCGTCGGCGCCCTCCACCTCCATGACGTGCCGGATCCGGGCCGCCGTCGCGGGGTCGGCCAGCCGCGCCAGCGTCGCCTCGGGGCCGCCCTCGTTGGCCCAGCTCGGCAGCATGGCGGCCAGCGTGGTGCAGCCCGGGGTGTAGGGGTAGGTGTCCAGAGTGATGTCGGCACCGTGCGCCAGCGCCTCGTCGAGAAGGGCCAGCAGCTCGGGCCCCCGGCCCCGGTTGACGCCGAAGTTCATGGTGGCGTGCGCCAGATGGAGCGCGCAGCCCGCCTCGCGGGTGAGCGCCACCATCTCCGTGTACGCCTCCAGCGCACCGGCACCGTAGGAGCGGTGGTGGGGGCAGTAGTAGCCGTCGTAGGCGGCCACCACCCGGCACAGCTCGGTCAGCTCCGCGTCCGAGGCGAACATCCCGGGGGTGTACGTCAGTCCTGACGACATGCCCACCGCGCCCTGTGCCATCCCCTCGGCGACCAGGCGCTTCATGGTGGCGAGCTCGTCCGCGGTGGCCGGGCGGTCGTCCCAGCCCATGGCCAGCATCCGGACGCTGCCCTGCGGGATCAGATAGGCGGCGTTGACGGCCGTGCCCTGCCGGTCGATCCGGTCCAGATAGCCGCCGACGGTGCGCCAGTCGAAGTCGATGTCGCTGCCGTCGCCGTTCCAGCCGGTGATGGCCTCCCGGATCGCCGCCAGGGTGGTCTCGTCGACGGGCGCGTAGGAGAGCCCGTCCTGACCCAGCACCTCCAGGGTGACCCCCTGGGCCACCTTCGCGGTGTGCTCCGGGTCCCGTAGGACGGCCAGGTCCGAATGGGCGTGCATGTCGATGAAGCCCGGCGCCAGGGCGAGGCCGTCGGCGTCGACCGTGCTGGTGCGCGGGCCGCTCGGGCGTGGCTCGCCCTCGGGGGAGAGCCGTACGATGCGGCCCTCGCTGACGACGACATCCGCCCGGAAGGCGGGGGCGCCCGTCCCGTCGATGACACGGGCGTCGCGGATGACCAGATCCATGGTGGGCACCGGCCTCAGAAGAAGGTACGGATCAGTTCGGTGACCGTGCCGTCGGCGTCGACGACGGGGATCACCTGCCACTTGTCGAAGATGGTGCAGGGATGGGACATCCCCAGGCCCACCCACTCGCCGACCTCCAGATCGACCCCTTCGTCCACCCGCAGCCGCGCATGCTGGTCGTTCAGCCCGGTCACGGTGAGCCCGGCGGCCGAGCGCACGGACCCTGCCCCGGTGCCCCGCACCAACTGCGCCTCGGGGAGCTCCAGATCGAAGGCGGCGTCCCGCTTGCCCGCGTTGAGGAACGCCTGCCCGGGCTCGGGCCGGGAGACGACCTGTGTCCACAGCGTGAACGCGGCCTGCAGCGCCCCCTCGTCGGGCTGTCGGTTGAACGGCGTCAGCCTGCGGTAGTGGCCGTCGTCGTGGGAGACATAGGCGCCCGAGCGCAGCAGCTTGAGGGCGGGGGCCGACAGTTCGGGCAGTGCGGTGAAGGCCTCGGCGACCGCGTCGAACCATGCGCTGCCGCCCGCGCTGACGACGATCTCGTCGAGCCCCGCGAAGCGCCCCTCCGCGTCGAAGGCGACGGCCAGGTCGGTCAGGCGCCGCAGCCACCCGCGTACCGCCGCCAGATCGGCGTCGGGTACCTCGCCCTCGTAGCCCGCGACGCCCACCAGCCGCAGCGTGCCGGTGGCGGCCACCGCGTCGGCGACGGCGGCGCACTCGGCCTCGGTACGCGCTCCGGTGCGTGCGCCGTCTCCGGCGCCGAGCTCCACCACGACCTCCAGCCGGCGCCGGGCGCCGGCCGCGCGCAGGGCCTCGTCCATGAGGGCGACACCGCGCGGGGAGTCGACGTAGCAGATGACGCGGAAGTCGGGGTCGGCGTCGAGCTCGGCGGCGAGCCAGCGCAGCGCCGCCGCGTCCACCACCTCGTTGGCGAGGAAGATCCGAGCGATGCCGTGTGCCCTGGCCACCCGCACCTGGTGCGGTACGGCCAGTGTGATGCCCCAGGCGCCGTGCTGGAGCTGGCGGGCGAACAGCTGCGGCGCCATGGAGGTCTTGCCGTGCGGCGCGAAGGCGAGGCCGTGGCGTGCGGAGTAGTCGGCGAGCGCGACGAGGTTGTGCTCCAGGCGCTCGGCCGACAGCGCGAGGACCGGTGTGCTGAAACCGCCGGTGAACAGGGAGCGGCGCTCGGCGGCCAGCTCGCCGAGTGTGGTGCCCGGGGCGACGTCGAGGGGCAGCCCCTTGAAGCGGTGGTCGACGGGCTCGTCGGCGAGGCGGGCGACCGCCGCCGTGGCGGCGTGAGCTAGGTCGTTGCCCTGGTCGGGGGAGGGGGCGGGGGCTGCCATGCGGTCTCCGTGGAAGATCCGTAGAAGAAGATGTTGCATATGTTGCAACGTCCATTGCGTATGACGCTTACCGCTGTCTAGCATCCCGCGGAACGGCCGGTCAATGGAACCGGACATCCGAGGATCCGGGCACCTGCCGATCCGGAACAGCAGCCGATGAGCCGACGTACGAGCGGCAGCGAGGAGCAGGACCCGTCGTGACCACCACCCCCGACACCGACGTCGTCTGCCTGGGCGAGTCCATGGTCACGTTCCTGCCCTCCCGCCCGGGACCCCTCGCCGACGTGCCCTCCTTCGACCGCGCGATCGGCGGCGCGGAGTCGAACGTCGCCTGCACGCTGGCCCGCGCCGGACACCGCGCCCGCTGGGTCAGCCGGGTGGGCACCGACGGCTTCGGCGACCACCTGGTCCGTGAGATCGCCGCGCACGGCGTGGACACTACGGTCGTCGAACGCGACCCCGTGCGGCCCACCGGCATCTACTTCCGCACCGACGGCGAGCGCGCCACCGGCGCCGACAGCGTCGCGCCCGGCCCCCGCGCACTCTCCGAAGTGCTCTACTACCGCGCCGGATCGGCCGCCTCGGCCATGTCCCCGGCCAACGTCCCCTCCCGTGCCGTCCACGCCGGACAGGTGCTGCACCTGACCGGGATCACCGCGGCCCTCTCCGCCGACTGCCTCGCGCTGATGCGGGCCCTCACCTCCGACCGCACTCCCACCGGCACCCCCCGGCCTCTGGTCTCCTTCGACGTCAACTACCGCGTCGAGCTGTGGCGCACCGCTGCCCGGTCCGGTGCCCCCGGGGAGCCCGGCACTTCCGGGGCCGAGGTCCTGCACGAACTCGCCCGGCACAGCGACATCGTCTTCGTCGGCGAGGACGAGGCAGCCGCCGCCTGGGGGGTGACGGGAGGCCCGGAGGCCGTACGGGAGGCGCTGCACGAGCCCTCGGTGCTCGTCGTCAAGCAGGGCGACGCCGGAGCCACCGCGTTCGTCGGGGACGCCGGGGCCACCGGGGACGCCGGGGACGCCGGGGACGCCGGGGAAACTGCCGCCGTCTTCGCGCCCGCGCTGAAGGTGGATGTCGTCTCCCCCGTGGGCGCGGGCGACGCCTTCGCCGCCGGCTTCCTGGCCGGGACCCTGCGCGGGCTGCCGGTACGCGAACGGCTGCGGCACGGGCACCTGATGGCCGCAGCGGCGCTCACGGATGCCGGCGACCTCGCAGCGCCGCCGGCCCGCGAGGTCGCCGACCGGCTGGCGGCCCTCGACGACGAGAGCTGGGGGAGACTGCGGCTGGGCCCCGGCTGGACGGCAGGTGGGCCGCAGACCGCAGTCGCCGGGCGGGCCGGCCGGCCCGGCGAACAGGAGCCGGAGGTACGTTCCGTATGAGTCAGACCGTCGATCGGGCGCTGAGCATTCTGCCGCTACTGGCCGAGGGACCCGCCAATCTGGAGCAGGTCGCGGCCCGCCTGGACGTGCACAAGTCGACGGCGCTGCGGCTGCTGCGCACCCTGCACGAGCACGGCATGGTCTACCGCCAGGCCGACCAGCGCTACCGGCTCGGCGCCCGGCTGTTCGCCCTCGCGCAGCAGGCCATGGAGAACCTCGACATCCGCGAGATCGCCCACCCGCACCTGGCCGAACTCAACGCGGCCTGCGGGCACACCGTGCACCTCGCCGTCCACGAGGAGGGCGAGGTCCTCTACATCGACAAGGTCGAGAGCCGCTACCCGGTACGGATGTACTCGCGCATCGGCAAGCCCGTCGCCATCACCGTCGCCGCCGTGGCCAAACTGCTGCTCGCCGATCTGCCCGAGCCGGAACGGCGCGCCGTCGCCGAACGGCTCGACTACCCCCGGTACACGTCCCGCTCGACGCCCGACGCCACCGCGTTCCTCGCGGAGCTGGCCAAGGTGCGCGAGCAGGGCTGGGCCACCGACCTCGGTGGCCACGAGGAGTCCATCAACTGCGTCGCGGCGCCCGTCCGCGGCGCCGAGGGGCGGGTGGTGGCGGCCATGTCGGTCTCCGCGCCGAACGTGGTCGTCTCCGCCGACGAACTCCTTTCCCTGCTGCCCCGCGTACGCCGGACCGCTGAGGCCATCAGCGCCGAGTACACGGGACAACCGGCCCGCCCCCAGCACCCACCACAGCAACCGAGAAACAAGAGAGCCGCACCATGAGCGAGAAGCTTGCCAAGACCGCCCTCACCCCGGCCACGCACACCACGCCGCCCGCGAAGTTCTCGCACGGCGTCCGCAAGGGGAACATCCTCCAGGTCGCCGGGCAGGTCGGGTTCGGTCCCGCGGTCGAGGGCCAGGCCCCGACGCCGGTCGGCCCCGGGCTGCGGGAGCAGACCCTGCAGACCCTCGCCAACGTGGCGGCCATCCTCAAGGAGGGCGGCGCGAGCTGGGAGGACGCGATGATGCTTCGCGTCTATCTGACGGACACCGCGCACTTCGCGGAGTTCAACGAGATCTACAACGAGTACTTCGCCTCCCTCCAGGAGGCTCCGGCCGCCCGTACGACGGTGTACGTCGGCCTTCCCGCCGGTCTTCTGGTCGAGATCGACGCGCTCGCCGTCCTCGGCTGAGCCCTTCCTCCGCCCCCCTCCCCCCTGGGGCCGCTGTGCCCGGGGGAGGGTCCGGGCCCCCTCCCAGCACCGAACAACGGAGTTCCCATGCTGCTCGCCGACAAGGCGGCACCGCCCCATACGGGCGGCCTGCTCGCGCTCATACCCGGGACCGGGGGCCTGCTCACCGTGGCGGCCCTCGGCATCGTCCTGCTGCTCGTACTGATCATCAAGGTCCGCCTCCAGCCGTTCGTCGCGCTGCTCGCCGTCTCCATCGCGGTGGGGCTGGGGGCGGGTCTGTCCGTCACCGAACTGTTCGGCACCGTCCAGAAGTCCGACGCCGTCTCGATGATCGAGTCGGGGATGGGCGGCATTCTCGGGCACGTCGCCATCATCATCGGTCTGGGCACCATGCTGGGAGCGATTCTGGAGGTCAGCGGCGGTGCCGAGGCGCTGTCGGCGCGGCTGCTGGGACTGTTCGGCGAGCGGCGCGCGCCGCTCGCCATGGGGCTGACCGGTCTGATCTTCGGTATCCCCGTCTTCTTCGACGTCGGCATCTTCGTGCTGGCGCCCATCATCTACGCGGCGGCCAAGCGCAGCGGCAAGTCGATCCTCCTGTACTGCATGCCGATGCTGGCGGGACTGTCGATGACGCACGCGTTCCTGCCCCCGCACCCGGGCCCGGTGGCCGCGGCCGGGCTGCTGGACGTGGAACTGGGCTGGGTCATCCTGATGGGCGTCGTCTGCGGCATCCCCGCCGTCCTCGCCGCCTGGGCGTACGCGGCCTGGATCGGCAACCGGCTCTTCGTCGAGGTGCCGCAGGACATGCTGGAGGCCGCTGAGGAGGCCAAGCGTGCCGTCGCGGCCGAGAAGCGGACGCTCGGCACCGACGGGGAGGCCGGGCCCGTCGCCCTCGGAACGGTGCTGACCATCATCGGTACGCCGCTGATACTGATTCTGGCGGCCACCTTCTCCTCCCTCGCGCTGGATCCCTCGACGCTCCGCTCCGTCATCGAGTTCGTCGGGCACCCGTTCGTGGCGCTGACCATTGCACTGCTGCTGTCGTACTACCTGCTGGGGCTGCGCCAGGGCTGGAGCCGCAAGTCCCTGGAGACGGTCTCCACCGCCTCGCTCAAGCCGGTCGGCAACATCCTGCTGGTCGTCGGTGCGGGTGGTGTCTTCGGCGCCGTCCTGCAGGGCTCCGGTGTCGCGCAGGCCCTCGCCGACGTGTTCGGGGACGCGGGGCTGCCGGTGATCGTGCTGGCGTATCTGATCTCGCTGGTGCTGCGGGTGGCGCAGGGTTCGGCGACGGTCGCCATCGTCACCACCGCGGGCATCGTGGCGCCGCTGCTGGCCCAGAGCGACCCCTCGCAGGCGCACCTCGCGCTGGTCATCATGGCGATCTCGGCGGGGTCGATCTTCGCCTCGCACGTCAACGACGGCGGGTTCTGGATGGTCTCGAAGTACTTCGGCATCTCCGAGCGGGACACGCTCGCGTCGTGGACGGTGCTGGAGTCCGTGCTCTCGATCGCCGGCTTCGCGGTGGCGGCGGTGGTGAGCATCTTCGTCTAGCCGTACGGCCGTTCGGCCGCCCGCGTGCGTCGCGCCCCCGGAATCTCTTCTCCCGATTCCGGGGGCGCTCTTGTGGTGGGCGGCAACTGGCCCAAGAATGCACGGCGTCAAGACCGAACGAACCTTCGGTATCAAGAGAGGAACCCCCACCTGTGAACAGACCTCTCGCACTCTCCCTGTCCACGGCCTTCCTCGGTGCCGCGGCGCTCACCGGCGTCTCCGCGGCACCCGCGGCGGCCGCCCCGGCGCCCGCACCCGGCCCGGCCAAGCAGGCGGCCCCCTCCTTCGAGGGCACCGTGGCGCTCAGCAACTGCTCGGGCTCCGTCGTCAAGATGCCCAACTCCCGGCCCGGCGACCGGGCGCTCGTCCTGTCCAACGGCCACTGCCTGGAGACGGGCATGCCCCGGCCCGGCCAGGTCGTCAAGGACCAGCCGTCCAGCCGCTCCTTCACCCTCCTGAAGGCGAACGGCAGCAACGCGGGCACCGTCCGCGCCAGCAAGATCGCCTACGCGACGATGACCGACACCGACGTCTCGCTCTACGAAGTCCGCTCGACCTACCAGGAGATCGAGTCGAGGTTCGGCGTCAAGGCGCTCGACGTGGAGACGGCCCACCCCGCCCAGGGCCGGAACATCACCGTCGTCTCCGGCTACTGGAAAGAGAAGTACGGGTGCGCCGTCGACGGCTTCGCGTACCGGCTCAAGGAAGACGGCTGGACGATGAAGGACTCCATCCGCTACACGGCGGACTGCCGGACCAAGGGCGGCACTTCCGGCTCTCCCGTCATCGACAACGCCACCGGCAAGGTCGTCGGTGTCAACAACACGCGCAACGAGGACGGCGAGCGCTGCGCGCTCAACAACCCCTGCGAGGTGGACGAGAACGGGCGGGTCACCGTCCACCCGGGGATCGGCTACGGCCAGCAGACCTACATCATCGCGCCCTGCGTGGGCGAGGGGAACAAGATCGACCTCAACCGCGCGGGCTGCACGCTCCCCAAGCCGTAACGCGTCATCGCTGTACGGACGTTGGGGCGGTTCCATCCCAGTCGCACTACCCGGAAGAATGAGGAGTACATGAGAAAGCCCCTCGTCAGTACGCTCGCGGCGGCGCTGTTCGGCGCCGCCGCACTCGCGGGCATAGCCGCGGCACCGGCGGTGGCCGCCGACCACGGCAAGGGCACCCCCTCCTTCGAGGGCACGGTCGCGCTCAGCAACTGCTCGGGCTCCGTGGTCAAGCTCAAGCACTCCAAGCCCAGTGACCCGGCGCTCGTCCTGTCCAACGGCCACTGCCTGCAGGAGGGCATGCCCGGAGCGGGCGAGGTCGTCGTCAACAAGAAGACCAGCCGCGACTTCACGCTGCTGAACGCGGACGGCAGCGACGCGGGGAAGATCCACTCCGACAAGATCGCGTACGCGACGATGACGGACACCGACATCTCCCTGTACGAGACGACCTCCACGTACAAGGAGATCAAGAAGAAGTACGGCATCGACGCGCTCAAGCTGGACGCGAAGCACCCGCGCCAGGGCCGGGACATCACCGTCGTCTCCGGCTACTGGAAGGAGACCTTCAGCTGCGCCGTCGACGGGTTCGCCCACCGGCTCAAGGAAGCCGACTGGACCTGGAAGGACTCCATCCGCTACACCATGGCCTGCCAGACCAAGGGCGGCACCTCCGGTTCCCCGGTGATCGACGACCGCACCGGCAAGGTCGTCGGCGTCAACAACACCCACAACGAGGACGGGGAGCGCTGCACGCTCAACAACCCGTGTGAGGTGGACAAGAGCGGCAAGGTCACCGTCCGCTATCTGAACGCCTACGGTCAGCAGACCTATCTGATCAACTCCTGCTTCGGCCGCGGCAACCAGCTCGACCTCGACGCGCGGCGCTGCGCGTTGCCGGAGCCGGCCAAGTAGTCGCCCGGCGGCTGAGCGGGAGCCGTTCCCCGCACCCCTGACGGGGCGCGGGGAACGGCGCGGTGGCTACGGCAGCGCGTGCACGTGCGGGCCCACCGTGCTGGACCACTTGTTGCCGTTGCTGGCGTCCCACGCCGTGGACCAGGTCATCGCGCCCCGGATCCCGGGCCACTTCTCGTCGGGCGTGAAGCTGCCGCAGCCGGTGCCCTTGGCCAGGCAGTCCAGCGCGTCGTTGACCACGCCCGGATCGACGTAGCCGGAGCCGGCGGCCCTCGGCGAGGCGGGGGTTCCGATGCCGACCTGGGAGGGGTCCAGGCCGCCCTTGATCTGGACGCAGGCGAGCGCGGTGAGGAAGTCGACGGTGCCGGCGGAGTACACCTTGCCGTCACAGCCGTTCATCGAGCCGCTGTTGTAGTACTGCATGTTGACGACGGTCAGGAAGCTCTTGATGTTGAGCGCCGTCTTGAAGTACTCGTTCTGCGGCGACTGCATATCGATCGTCTGCGGCGCCATCGTCACCACGACATCGCTCTTGGCCGCGTGGATCGCGTTGAGGGCCTTGGTCATGTAGGTGGAGTTGAGGCCGTTCTCCAGGTCGATGTCGACACCGTCGAAGCCGTACTCGTCCATGAGCGAGACGATGCTGGTGGCGAAGGCGTCCGCGGAGGCGTCGCTGTTGACCGAGACGGCACCCTTCTCGCCGCCGACGGAGACGATGACCGACTTGCCCTCCGCCTGCTTGGCGGCGATGTCCGCCTTGAACTGCTGCTCGGAGTAGTTCAGCGCCGGGTCGAGCGTGAAGTCGACCTGGCCGGGAGTACCGGTCGCGTCGGCGAAGGCGACGGCGATGATGTCGTACTCGTTCTGCACGTCGGCGAGGGTCTGGACGGTCGCACCGTTGTCGAAGTTCTGCCAGTAGCCGGTGACCGCGTGCGCGGGCACCTGCGAGGCGCCCACCCGCGGGCCGGGCCCGGTGGAGGGCTGCGCGTGCGCGGTGGCCGGTCCGAGGGCGAACAGACCGCCGGCGGCCAGGGCCGAGGCGACGAGGCCGACGAGCGCACGGGGGAAGGAGAGACGTCTGGAACGTGCCACAACTGCCTCCGGTGTGGGGGGAGAGGAAAGTTGGTGGAGCGTGGTGCGCCGTACAACCTGGTCCAGACCAATGAGGGTTGTCAAGGGATCCGACAACGCCCCCGCGGCATCCGGCAGTCGCCCACCGGCACACCTCGCGGCCCGCAACCCCTTGTGCTGATCCTCCGCAGACGGTTACATCGCCTGCGACCTGCACGGTCGTCCACCCTCGAAGCACGCGTACGGCGGAGGCGTCATGGCAGCGGAGGACATCACACCCGGCACGGCCGACGGCGCCGCACCCCCGGTTCGCAAGCCCAGTTGGAAGATGATCGGCCCCGGCATCGTCGTCGCGGCCACCGGCGTCGGCGCCGGGGACCTGGTCGCCACGCTGGTGGCGGGCAGCAAGTTCGGCTACACACTGCTGTGGGCCGCCGTCATCGGCTGCATCGTCAAGATCGCCCTCGCCGAGGCCACCGGCCGCTGGCACCTGGCCACCGGCCGCACCATCTTCGACGGCTGGCGCAGCCTCGGCACCTGGACGACGGTCTACTTCGCGGTGTACGTCGTCATCTGGGGCTTCGTCTACGGCGCCACGGCCATGTCCTCCAGCGCGCTGCCGCTCCAGGCGCTCTTCCCGGACGTGCTACCGCTCAAGGCCTGGGCGATCCTCACCGGGCTGGTCGGTCTGCTGTTCGTCTGGACCAACCGCTACGCCATCGTCGAGAAGATCATGATGGCCTTCGTCGGGGTGATGTTCCTGGTCGTGGTGTACGTCGCGATCCGCGTCAGCCCGGATCTGGGCAACGCCTTCGCCGGGCTCCTCCCGGTACTGCCGTCCGGCTCCATGGTCTACACGCTGGGCCTGATCGGCGGCGTCGGCGGAACCATCACCATGGCCGCCTACGGCTACTGGATCAACGCCAAGGGCTGGGCCGACAGCGGCTGGATGAAGATGATGCGGCTCGACAACCGCGTCGCCTACATCACCACCGGCATCTTCGTGGTCGCCATGCTGATCGTCGGCGCCGAACTGCTGCACAGCTCGCACCTGGCCCTCGCCTCCGGCGACAAGGGGCTTCTGGACCTCGACAAGATCCTGGAGAAGCGCTTCGGCAGCTCGACCTCCACCCTCTTCCTGGTCGGCTTCTTCGCCGCCTCGTTCTCCTCGCTGGTGGGCGTGTGGCACGGAGTGAGCCTGATGTTCGCCGACTTCGTGGAGCGGGTGAAGGCCGCCCGCGGCCTGACCGCCGAAACCGGCGTCGCGCCGCTCACCCGTGGTGAACGGGAGCGCTCCACGCCGTTCCGCGGCTACCTGCTGTGGCTGACCTTCCCCCCGATGACGCTGCTCTGGCTGGACCAGCCCTTCGCCCTCGTCGTCGCCTACGGCGTGCTGGGCGCCTTCTTCATGCCCTTCCTCGCCGCCACCCTGCTGTGGCTGCTCAACAGCGACCGAACCCCGCCCGAGTGGCGCAACGGCAAGCTCAGCAACCTCCTGCTGGCCGCCTCCTGCGTACTGTTCCTCATCCTGTGCGTCGAACAGGTCCGCGACCTCCCCTGGTGAGCCTGCCTCGGTGAGGCCGCCCTGGTGAGCCCGTCAGCCCTTGTCGGCGTCGTCGGGGAGGGGGAGCGGCACGGTACCTCTGGAGACGGTCACATCGTCGTCCGGCGGGATGTCGTCGAAGAGTTCGGAGACGTCCGTGACGGTGAGCACCTTGTCCATCCAGTGCGCCAGCGCCGTCATGTCGTCGGTCCCAGTGATCCGGACGTGCTGACTCGCTCGTACGGGCATGTCCCGCTTCTCCAGCGTCCGGAGGATGAACCGCACCCGTTCCTCGACGATGCCGGCGGCTTTGCCCTCGAGGAAGGTCTCCTCCACGAGGGTGCCGCGCCCGGGGAAGAAGCTGCCGTTCTTCATGAGGTCCCTCCAGGTCTGCCGGGTCGGGGTGTCCCCGAGTCCGGCCTCCAGCAGTTCCGAGTAGTACTTCCGAGTCTTGGGGTCCGTGCGGTGGAGCGCCGATGCCAGCGCTTCCAGTATGGCCGGGGCGTCAGAGCTCTTGCCATGTGTCATGGCCGCGAAGGTGGCCATGGTGAGATCTTCTTCCGCTTCTTCCGTGTCCACGATCAGGGGCACGTTTCCCGGGCCGAGGACCAGCGGGCGAACGGTGAGGGGGCTCCAGTCGTCCGTGCCCAGGTCGAAGGGGCCACTGGCCCACTCGGCGGTGGCCTTGTCCTGGCAGACGACCAGGAGATAGGCCGGGCACTCGTTCTTCGACTCCAGGAACGAGAGGTAGTAGGCCCAGTTCCGTGCTTTGCGCGGGTCGGGACGACTCTGCGCCTCGATCGCCAGTAGCAGTGGCGTCCCGCCCTTCTCCGGTGAGAGCCGCAGGACGCTGTCGATGCGTCGTTCCACGGGCTCCAACTCGGTCACGTCGGGTGTGAGTACTTCTACGCGGGGCTTTTCCGGTAGGGAGACGCCCAGTAAGCGGAAGGTGGGGGCCAGCAGCGCGGGGCGTTCTTGGAAGATGCGGTGCGCTGCCTCGTGGCGTGCGGTGACCATGCCGGGAACATATGACAAGCGGGGTGGACGGGAGGGGGAACGCCGGCGCGTTCACCAGGACGGGTGAACGCGCGTTCCTGGAGTGAGCGGGCGTACGAGGGGTTGGGGGTGGGGCCGGGGCGGGTAGTGGTCACGCTGGCCCGGTTTCGGGGAACAGGGGACGTTTCGGCGAACGGTTCACGCTGTGGGGGGCCATGGCTAGTGTGGTAGGCCGGTGGCGGGCCCGGGGGAGGCGAACATGTCTACGGCGTTAGCGGTCACCAGCCCCGACCATCTGCTCGCCCCGCCCGACCGGCACACGCCGCGCGCCCATGTGCTCTCCCCGCCCGACGAGCAGCCGCTGGCGGTCGCGCTGGCGCAGACGCAGGACCTCCTCGAACAGCACGGCTACCTCGTCACCGTCTATCCGGCCACCCTCCCCATCCGCTTCCGGCACCGGCTGCACACCGTGCGCTCCCTGTTGGAGAGCCGGCGCATCGCGCTGCTGCCGGTGGAGCTGCCCCCGCTGGCCACCGGGATGCTCGTACGGCAGCTGCGGCAGCTGTCCCTGTGCGACTTCGCCCCCGGGGTGCTGGGTGCGGCGGCCCGGTTGCTGACCCACTATCTGTACGCCGGTGCCGTGCTCGGCTCGGTCGCCAAGCTGGAGCGGGTGCCGGTGGACGTCACCTCGCACGCCCGCTCCTGGCTGCCCGGCTCCCGCTTCGCCGTGCTCGCAGCGCCCGCGCCCGAGCTGATCCGGCTGGGGACGCCGGAGGCGGACAAGGGGCTCACCGGCCCGCAGTTCGCCACCCAGTTGACCGTTGCGCACGGGCAGCCGGCTTCGGACTGGGCCACGCACACCCTGCCGGCCCGCTGGCGGGTCGGCCAGGTGCACGAGGTGCCGCTGCCCCGCGACTCGGCGGCCTGGTGGGGAACCGCCCGGCTGACGGAGTTCGTGGCCGCCATCCCGGACGTCTCGGTCCTCTACCAGTTGGTGGCCTCGGTGCGGCGGGACGTGTGTCCCGGGTGCGGTCTCGAACTCATCGGGGACCGGTGCGCGTTCTGCGCCACACCGCTGCCGCCCGCCGCACCTGCCCGGCCCGCCCCGCCCACCCGGGCGGCTCCACCCGAGCCGTCCGGGCCGCCCGCCGGGCCCCCGCCGTCCGCCACCTGCGAGCCCGTCGTCGCCGATCCCCGAGGTATCCGTCCATGAACTCACGCCAGCGCCGCGGCGTCCTCCTGCTGGCCCTCTCGGTCCTGTGCGCCCTCGCCGCGTTCGCCGGGGTGCTGACCGTCGTCAGGAACGTGGAGTCCAAGGTGGGGGACGAGACGACGGCCTACAAGCTGAAGCAGGACGTGCCCGCCTACCAGTCGCTGGACAGCTCGCAGTTCACCGAGGTCTCCATGCCCGAGCGGTGGCTGCCGAAGACCGCGGTCACCGATCTGAGCGACATCCGCCGCAAGATCGCCGTCAATCCGCTCAAGAAGGGTTCGCTGCTGCAGTCCGACATGATGGCGAAGCGGCCCGAACTCGCGGCGGGCGAGCAGGAGATCGCCATCATGATCGACGCGGAGACGGGTGTCGCCGGGAAGATCAACCCCGGCAACCGCGTCAACATCTACGCCACCTTCGAGGGCGAGCAGCGACCCGGCGCCAAGGGCGGGGACGAGGGGGAGACCAGGGCACCGTCCGAGTCCCGCGTCATCGTCAGCCGCGCCAAGGTCATCGACGTCGGCAAGCTCACCCCGCTCAAGGACGGCGGCGACCGCGACGAGCGCACCCGGCAGCGCGAACGCGACGGTGTGCCCATCACCTTCGCGCTCACCACGAAGGACGCACAGCGCGTCGCCTACGCCGAGTCGTTCGCCGAGCATGTGCGGCTCGCGCTGGTGGCTCCGGGTGACGACACCGAGGTCCCCGAGGAGGACCGCATCTACACGCTCCCCGGAGACAAGTGAGGTCCAGATGGTCATTCGCATCCAGCCGGCCGTCAGCGACCCGGACGCGGCGCGCCCCCTGGTCACCCTGCTCGGTCAGCTGCCCGACGCGGAGCCCGTGCCGCCCGCCGTCGACTCCACCCAGCTGCTGGACTCCCTCGCCCAGCTGGCCGGCGAGGCACCCGCCGAGCTGCCCGAAGTGGTCCTCGTCCACGAGCTGATCGGCCCGGTCCCGGCGCTGGAGCTGATCAGCCAGGTCGCCCTCCGGTTCCCCGCCGTCGGTGTCGTCCTGGCCACCCGGGACACCAGCCCGGCGCTGTACGCGGCGGCCATGGACGCCGGAGCGCGCGGCGTCGCCGGGCTGCCGCTCGGCTACGACGAGCTCGCGGCCCGCGTCACGGCCGCCGCGGCCTGGGCCACCGGGGTCCGCCGCCATCTGGGCGGCTACGAGGGCCCCGAGGCCGGGTACGGCACGGGGGCGCACGGCCACGGCGGGCAGGGCGGGGGCACCGTGGTCACCGTCGCCGGTGCCAAGGGCGGTGTCGGTACCACCTTGACCGCCGTGCAGCTCGCCCTCGCGGCCCGCGCCTCCGGCCGTACCACCGCGCTGGTGGATCTGGACCTCCAGGCCGGGGACGTCGCCTCGCTGCTGGATGTGCGCTTCCGCAGGTCCGTGGTCGACCTCGCCGGTATCAAGGACCTGACGCCGCGCGTCCTGCAGGACGCCGTCTATGTGCACGAGACCGGTGTCAGCCTGCTGCTGGCGCCGGAGGAGGGCGAGCGCGGCGAGGAGGTGGACGAGCGGGCCGCCCGCCAGTTGGTGGCCGCGCTGCGCTCCCGCTACGAGATCGTCGTCGTCGACTGCGGCACCCAGATGCACACGGGCAACGCGGCGGCCATCGAGGCCGCCGACCTCGCGCTGCTGCTGACCACCCCCGATGTGATCGCCGTGCGTGGCGCCAAGCGCATGGTGCGGCTGTGGGACCGGCTGCAGATCCGCAAGGCGGAGGAGACCGTCACCGTCGTCAACCGCGCCTCGCGCCACGCGGAGATCCAGCCGCAGCTCGTCGCCCGGATCACCGGCAGCCCGGTGGCGCGTACGACGGTGCCCGCCGGCTTCAAGGAGCTCCAGTCCGCGCTGGACGCCGGACGGCTGCAGGATCTGGAGGCCAAGGGCAGCGTGCGTCAGGCGCTGTGGGGGCTCGCGGGCGAACTCGGCCTGGTGGCCGCGCCGGTGGACGAGCTCGCGCGCGGGGGCGCCCGGGGCCGGGGGAGCGGACGCCGCACGGCCGGCGGGCGGCAGCAGCGGTCCGGCGGCGGTACGGGGACGGGCGACGCGGCCGGGGGCGGACGCACGACAGCCCCCCGGGCACAGCACGCCCTGCCACCCGGTCCGGCGCCCGGTCCGGCTCACGGCACCGAGCCCGGGGCCCCGTCCGGGCCGGCACTCGGATCCGATCGCGGGGCCGTCGGGTTTCTGCGTCGTCGGATGCCGCCCGGCGCCCGTGAGGGCGGCGACCGGGGTTCGCTGACCGTGGAGTTCGCCGGGATGGCGCCGATCGTGCTGGTGACCCTGGTGCTGCTGTGGCAGTGCGTACTGATCGGCTACACCTTCTCCCTCGCGGGCAACTCCGCCGACGAGGCCGCCCGCGCCGCCACCGCGGCCGCCGCCCACGGGGACCCGCAGCGTGCGTGCGAGGCGGCGGCGCGCGAGCACCTGCCCGCCAAGTGGCGCCAGGACGCCTCGGTCAGCTGCTCCCGCGGCGGCACCGTCTGGAAGGCGGACGTCGACCTGCGGACACCGCTGCTGTTCCCCGGCGCCGCCGGCCTGCCGTTCACGGTCGGCGGCGAGGCGGGCGCCGCGGAGGAGGGGTGAGGGCGTATGACGGCTGCGCGTATCCGCGCGAGCGAACGCGACCGGGGCTCCAGCGCGCTGGAGTTCGCCGGGATGCTGCCGCTGCTGCTGCTCGTCGCGATGGCGGCCATCCAGCTCGGGATCGTCGGCTACGCGGTGCAGCAGGCGGGCACGGGCGCCCGGGCCGCGGCACGGGTGGCCTCCCAGGAGGAGATCGCGGACCGGTACGCGGCGAGCGGGCGCGCCGCCATGTCCGACTGGACGGCGCGCCGCAGCAGTTTCCAGCTCGCGGACGGCGGCGACGAGGTGACGGTGACCACGACCGTGACCATTCCCTCCCTGCTGCCCGGACTCGACAGCATGGGCACCGCTGCCCGCTCCGCGACCATGCCCAGCGACAGTGCCGAACGAGGGGGAGACGAATGAGCGAGGTCGGTCCATGAGCCTGCGCTCCCGTATCACCGCGCACGAGAGCGGCACCGCGCCGGGCGACCCCCGGGCGCCCGGATCAGCCGCCGACAGCACCGGGCACCTGGTGGCGGCCTACCGCACCAAGCTGCTGGAGGAGATCGACCTCGCCGAGATGTCGGCGCTCGACCTCGCCGAACGCCGTGCCCGCCTCGAACGCGTACTCGGCCATCTCATCAGCCGCGAGGGTCCCGTCCTGGCCACCGGCGACCGGGCGCTGCTGATCCGGCGGGTGGTGGACGAGGCGCTCGGCCTCGGGGTGCTCGAACCGCTCCTGGAGGACGGCTCCATCACCGAGATCATGGTCAACGGGCCCGACAACATCTTCGTGGAGCGCGGCGGGCGCGTCGAACAGGTTCCCGTGCGGTTCGCCTCCGAAGAGCAGCTGATGCAGACCATCGAGCGCATCGTCTCCACCGTCAACCGCCGCGTGGACGAGTCCAATCCGATGGTGGACGCACGGCTGCCCTCCGGGGAGCGGGTCAACGTCATCATCCCGCCGCTCTCGCTGACCGGCGCCACCCTCACCATCCGCCGCTTCCCCCGCGCCTACACCCTCGGTGAGCTGATCGGCCTGGGCACGCTGGACGAACACATGCTCTCGCTGCTGTCCGGATTCATCAGGGCCCGCTTCAACGTGATCGTCTCCGGCGGTACGGGCAGCGGCAAGACGACCCTCCTCAACGCGCAGTCCGCGCTCATCCCCGAGCACGAGCGCATCATCACCGTCGAGGACGCCGCCGAACTCCAGCTCCAGCAGCGGCATGTGATCCGGCTGGAGACCCGGCCGCCCAACGTCGAGGGCAAGGGCCAGGTGACCGTCCGGGACCTGGTCCGCAACTCGCTGCGCATGCGCCCCGACCGCATCATCGTCGGCGAGGTACGCGGCGGCGAGACGCTGGACATGCTCCAGGCCATGTCCACCGGCCACGACGGCTCGCTGGCCACCGTGCACGCCAACAGCGCCGAGGACGCCCTGATGCGGCTCCAGACCCTCGCCTCCATGTCCGAGGTCGACGTGCCCTTCGAGGCCCTCCAGGACCAGATCAACTCCGCCGTCGACGTGATCATCCAGCTGGCGCGACTGGCGGACGGCTCCCGCAAGATCGTGGAGATCGCCCTGCTGGCCTCGCACGGCCGCGAGTCCTTCCAGATCGCGACGGTCTCCCGGTTCGCGGCCCGGCCCATGGGTCCCGACGGCCGGGTGCACGGCACCTACGAGCATCTGCCGCTGCCGCGCCGCGCCGCCGACCGGCTCCAGCTGGCGGGCGAACCGGTGCCCGCCGCGTTCGGTGTCGCCCGCTCCGACGACCAGCTCGCCACCCGGGAGGCGGTGTGAGCACACAGACCCCCCACCGGTTCGCGACCCTGGCGATGGACTCCGCAGCCGCGGCGCAGTTCGCACTCGGCGCCACCCTGGCCGCCTGCGCCCTGGCCACCGCGGGAGTGCTCCTCTACTCCTCCGGACGCGCCCGCCGCCGGGACCTGATCGAACGGCTCAGCCGGAGCGAGGGGCCCGCGCTCGCCCTCCCGCCCGGCAGCGGCGGCAGACGGCGCCGCTTCACCGGGGTCGACCGGCGGGTGCGTGCCACCGGACCGGGCCGCCGCCTCCAGGCGAAGCTGGCCACCACCGGACTCGACCTGACGCCCGGCGAGTACGTCGTCTACCTGGCGGGCCTGGTGGCGGTGGTGTGGATGCTGGCCTCGTCCGTTCTGGCCCCGTTCTTCGGGCCGATAGCCGGACTCGTCGGCGTGCTGGCCGCCAACGCCTTCCTCAACCAGCAGCGGCAGCGCCGCACCGAGCAGTTCATCAACCAGCTGCCCGAACTCGCCCGCATACTCGCCAACGCGACCTCGGCGGGGCTGGCGCTGCGCACGGCCCTGGGCATGGCGGCCGAAGAGCTGGAGGCCCCGGCCGGGGACGAACTGCGACTGGTCACCGATCAGCTCGCCGTCGGCCGCTCCATCGACGACGCGCTGAACGAACTCGCCGAGCGGCTGCCCTCCCGCGAACTCGTCGTGCTGGTCACCACGCTGGTCCTGGCCAACCGCGCCGGCGGCACCATCGTCGCCTCGCTGCGCAACCTCACCACCACGCTGGAGGAGCGCAAGGAGACCCGGCGCGAGGTGCGCACCATGCTCGCCGAGGTCAACGCGACGGCCTTCACCATCCCGCTGCTCGGCCTCGGCGCCATGCTGATGATGAACTCGATGATGCCGGGCGCCCTCACCCGGGTGACCGGCAGCCCGGTGGGGCAGGTCGCCATGGTCGTCGCCGTCGGACTGTTCGCCGCGGGGTTCCTCGTCATCCGCCGCCTCGGCCGGATCGAGGTGTGAGCGCATGATCGCTGTCGGACTGGCCACCCTCTGCGCCCTGGCCGTGTACGGCGCCTTCGCGGGCATCCGGATGTACCGATCCGAGGCCCGGCTGCCGCCCGACCTGGCCGTGGCGCTGGAGGTCGGTGCCACCCGCACCACCAAGGGCGAGGCCGCCGTCGACCGGCTCGGCATGCGCCTGGCGCCGCTGGTGCTGCGGCTGATGGGGCCCAAGCAGGTCGCCGCCAAACGCCGCAGGATCGACCAGGCCGGCAACCCCGGCGGTCTCACCCTCCAGCGGTACGCGGCGCGCCGCGCCGTCTACGGCATCTTCGGCGCGCTGATGGCCGTGGTGGGCCTGTCGGCCGGCAGCCTGTTCTTCACCGTACTCGTGCTGGCCTTCGGCTGGTTCGCCGCCGATCTCGCGATCCGGCAGGCGATCAAGGACCGCCGGCGCGTCATCGAACGCACCCTGCCCGACTTCCTCGACGTGCTGGCCGTGGTGGTCTCCGCCGGGCTCGGCTTCCGGCAGGCCCTGGAGCGCGTCGCCGACCGGTACCGGGGGCCGTGGGCCGACGAGCTGCGCATCACCCTGCGGCAGATGGACATGGGCGTCAGCCGCCGTCAGGCCTTCGACGAGCTGCGCAGACGCAACGCCAGCGACCAGGTCGACCAGTTCGTGACGGCGCTCCAGCAGGGCGAGGAGCTCGGCGCCCCCATCGCCGAGACGCTGATCCAGATCGCCACCGACATGCGTCGCACCGACGCCCAGAACGCGCGGCGCAAGGCGGCCAAGACGGTGCCCAAGGCGACGATGACCACCATCGCCTTCCTGCTGCCCGGCACCCTCATCCTCATCGTCGCCACGTTCATCCTGGGCTCGGACACCGACTTCGGCGCCGTGCTGGGGGGCTGACGCGGCCGCACGGCACACAACGGCATCGGCCACCGGTCCCGGAGGGGAGCAGGACCGGTGGCCGGGTCATATGTGCCGGGTCAGAGCGAGACGCCGTGTGCCCGCAGATAGGCGACGGGGTCGACGTCCGAGCCGTAGTCCGGAGTCGCGCGCACCTCGAAGTGCAGGTGCGGCCCGGTCGAGTTGCCGGTGCTGCCGGACAGCCCCAGCTGGGTGCCCGCACCGACCTGCTGACCGACCTGGACGGAGAGCGAGGACAGGTGGCCGTACTGGGTGTACTTGCCGTCGGCGTGCCGGACGACGACCTGGTTGCCGTACGCGCCGCCGTCGCCCGCGGTGACGACCTCGCCCGCGGCGACGGACTTCACCGGCGTACCGCTGGCGGCCGAGAAGTCCACACCGGTGTGGTGGCCGCTCGACCAGCTGCCACCGGCGGCCCGGTACGGAGTGCTGGTGCCGCCCGGCACCGGCCGGACGTGACCGCCCTGGGCGGACTCGGACTCGGACTCGGACTTGGCGGCGGGCTCGGGGGCGGACTTCTCGGCGCCGCCCTGCGCCTCGGCGCCGTCGTCGCTGCTGCCCTGCGCCTCGGCGCCGGAGTCGCTGCCGCCCTTCTCGACCTCGGCCTGCGCCTTCAGCGACAGCTTCTGCCCGGGCAGAATGAGGTCCGGGTCGGCACCGATCACCTGGCGGTTCGCGTCGTAGACGGTCTTCCAGCCGCCGGAGACGTCGTGCGCGGTGGCGATCTTGTACAGGGTGTCGCCGCTGACGACGGTGTACGACTGTGCGGACTGCGACGGCTGCGACTTCTGCGACGGCTGCGACTTGTGCGGAGCGGACTTCTCGGGGGCCGCCTGCTGGGGCGCCGACTTGCGCTGCGGCTCGGCGCTGTTGCCGCCACCGTCCGGGGTGACGTCCGGGGCGGGGCCGCCCGCGGTCAGGCCACCGGCACCCGCACAGGCCCAGGCACCCGGGCCCTGCATGGCCAGCAGCTTCTCGGCGACGGCGATCTGCTGGTCCTTGGTGGCCAGGTCGGCGCGCGGCGCGTACTTCGTACCGCCGGCCGCCTGCCAGCTGGACTGCGAGAACTGCAGGCCGCCGTAGTAGCCGTTGCCGGTGTTGGTCTGCCAGTTGCCGCTCGACTCGCACTGGGCGACCTTCTCCCAGGTGTCGACGGAGGCGGCCTGGGCGTTGCCGGACGCGAACAGCGGCAGCACGACACCGGCGCCGCCGGCGGTCAGCGCGAGTACAGCACCGCGCCTGAGACGGCGCTGGGACTTTCGGGCATGCTTTCCGGACATAGGGGAGTTCCTCTCCTACGCCTACGAGGTGAGCTGTCGGATTCGGGCTGGAGCAGTAGCCCGGCCGCAACTGCCGTGCCCTGTGCGGGCGCAGTTCCGGCTTCACCCCAAGCCCCGTGGGATCACCGATCCTTCGGGGCACTTACCTGGTTCCCCCGCTCCTGCCAACGGTGGAGTTCTCGCAGACCAGCGGCAGGACTCGGCGTCTGGCTGCGAACTGCCGCACGTCGGGCGCGACAGCTCGGGCACCTTAAACACACAAATTTCCGAGGGACAAGAAAATGATCGCCGACAGAGGGGACCGGTAATGCGACGCATTTCACGGTCGGCTCGAATTTCTTGATCGCATTCCATGGCTGCCCAGCGGTAATACCCGAGAGTGAGCCGGTGGGCACGAAAGGGGGAACGCCCTCTTCCCGTCCGTCCTGTGAGGCGACTCACGGCGGCAAACCCAATCTCCGGCCTCTTTCCCTTCGCGAAGTGAGCGGAGGGCGAGGGGGATTGATGTGCGTAGCATGAGATATGACCGTTTGGTGGGGGAATACATGTTTCTGTTCAATCTGCGGTCCGGATGCGGAAGGGGTGCGTTCGGCACCTCGCTCGCTATGGTGAGAGGCGCCCCACCCACCGTCCGGCCCGCCCAACACCCCGGCCCCACAGGCGCGTTCCGGAAACGCGCCGTACCGCTCGCTCCGTCGCCATGGCCCGTCGAGAGGAGGGGCGTCGGTCAATGTCCGGCTCACTCCCCGCCTTCCCGCAGGTCGGAACGCGCGCGACCGCACCGGTTCCCGCCTCGGCCGCCGCACCGGATGCCGGTCAGGTTCCCGTCCACCCCTTCGCCACCGCAATGAGTTGTGGCACAGTCTGCATTCGGGCAGCGACTGTTAGCTACACCGCGGGGTGGCGACGGGAGGGGGCGCACGACGTGACACCACGCTGCTGCCGCCCCCGAGAGGGCGGCCACGCGGGACGGGTGACCCGGAACGACCGGAAAGACATGGGGGCGTACCCCTGTGGGGGTACCGAGTCAGCCAGCAACGGAGGAGAACCCGATGTCGAACGCCACGCGCGGGCGCGTCCGCGCCCGCCTCGCCCTCCTGCGAGGACATACGCGGGGGCGGCCCGGGGACCGGGGCGCCAACTCGATCGAATACGCCGGCATCGTCATCCTCGTCGCCGGCATCATCCTGGCGATCCGCGCGCTGGGGCTCGACTCGATGATCTCCGGAGCCATCGCCAACGCGGTGAGCGCGGTACTGGGCGGCTGACCGCGCGCCGGATGTCCGGTGACGCCGGGCAGACGGTCCTGCTGTACGGCGCGGTGATCGCCGGGCTGCTCTTCCTCGCCTTCGCCTTCTTCGCGGTCGCCCAGGCCGGAACGGTGCGCAACGGCGGCCAGACGGCGGCCGACGCGGCGGCCCTCGGCGCCGCCGAGGACGACAGGCAACAGCTCTTCGACGGCTTCTTGGACACACTCGACGACGAGGAAGGCCGAGACGACGGGGAAGGCCGGCAGGAGTGGCTGGACGCCGTCGCCCCGCTCAGCGGCGACGGCTGCGGCGCGGCAGCACATTTCGCCGACCGCAACCGTTCCGACCTGCTCAGCTGCGATCCGGTCTCCCGCGAGGGCGACGACGGCTACCGCGTCAGCATCGAGACGCGGTTCGACACGGGCGACACGATCATCCCCGGCACGGACAACAAGACCGCCAAGGCCACCGCCACCGCGGTGATCAGACCACGGTGCGAGACCGGCGACACCGAGAACACCACGAACGCCGCCGAGGAGATCGAACTGGTCTGCGGCGGCGAGGAGCTGACGATCGACCCCGAGGACGGGGGCCGCGACCTGAAACCGTCGGATCTCTTCTCGGTGGTGCTGGTCGAATGACGAGCGAACGACGAACGAGAGTCGAGTACTCCATGAATCTTCGGCGCGTCCTGCGGGCTCGCAGGGGTATGACCGCGGTGGCCCTGGCGGCCGGACTGGTCCTCACGGCCGCGGGCTGCGGCGGGGGCGGCGACGGCGACGACGCCAAGGAGCCCAGGCCCTCCGAGAAGGCGGGCGACCTCCAAGGCGGCAGCGGCGGCGGGGACGGCGGGGAGTCCGGCGGCTCCACCGGCGGCGAACCGCTGGCAAAGGTGCGAGGAGGCGATGACATCACCCTCACCGTCGACTCGGCCCGCCGCGAGACGGGCGGCTTCGTGACGCTCACCGGAAAGGTGACCAACGGGAGCGGCAAGGCCTGGGTGGCGCCCGGCTGGGAGGGTGACGAGTCCGAGCTCGCCCTGCGCAACAAACTGTCGGTCGCCGGTGGCAAACTCGTCGACAAGAAGGGCAAGAAGCGCTATCTCGTCCTCAGGGACACCGAGGGCCGGTGTCTGTGCACTTCGTTCGGTCAGCCGATCCAGGCGGGGGACTCGAAGACCTGGTACGCGCAGTTCCCCGCGCCCCCCAAGGGCAACGACAAGGTGGAGTTCCAGATCGCGGACATGCCTCCCGCCGAGGTCACGATCGGTGGAGGGGAGTGAGGGATGGGCTTCACCAGGCGACAGCTGATCAGAGCCGTGACGTGCTCGTCCTTCTCCGCCGCGCTCGTACTCGGGGTGTTCGCCCCGTCCGCGCGGGCGGAGGACCCGACCCCCGGGCCGACGCCCTCCATCCCGGACATCGCCACCCAGTACCCCACCGACAACCCCACCGGCCTGCCCACCGGTCAGGCGCCCTCCCTCCCCGGGGAGAAGGGGCCGGGCGATCCGGGGTTCAGCGAGCCGCCGGACAACATCGGGGACAGCGAGGAGCCGGTGGAGGTGGATGCGAAGGCGGACGGGCTGCGGCTGGCCGGCGGAGCGAAGCTGGCCGAGCCCAAGGTGCTGGACATCAAGTTCGTGACCGAGGACCTGGGAGGCGAGGAGCGCCGCGAGGACAGCACGGCGAAGACGAAGTTCACCCTCCAGGCTGAGGTGCTGTTCCCCAAGAACAGCGCCAAGCTCAACAGCGGGGCGAAGGCCCGCATCAAGACCATCGCTGACGAGATCGACAAGCAGCAGAGCACCGAGGTCAACGTCTTCGGCTTCACCGACGACCTGGGCTCCTACGAGCACGGCAAGACGCTCTCCAAGAAGCGTGCCACGGCCGTCCAGACGGAACTGTCCCAGCGGCTGGGCTCCGAGGTGAGCTTCAACGTGCGGGGATACAGCGAGGACTATCCGGTCGCCGACAACAGGACCGAGGAGGGCCGCGCGAAGAACCGCCGCGTCGAGGTGTCCTTCCCGAAGAAGGACTGACCCGCCGCGCGAACCCGCGTCCGCGTCCGCGTTGTTGCCGCTGCGGGCTTGCGGGCTTGCGGGCTTGCGGGCTTGCGGGCTTGCGGGCGGGTTCGCGGCGCCGGATCATGAGCGGGGCCGGTCCGGGTGGGCCGGACGGCCGGTGAGCGAGGGGGCGGTGCGGGCGTGGGGAGCGCGGCGACGGAAGCCGGCCCGGTAGCCGGCGAGACGGCGACGGCGACGGCGGCGGACGGTGAAGCTCCGAGCGGCGACGGTCCGGGTGACGCCCCGGACGGCACAGCGCGCGGCGGCGCCCGGCTCCGGGGCTGGACGGTCGGCTGGCCGGCGGGACTCGCGCAGGCGCTCGGCGCGGCGGTGCTGCTGATCACGGAGTTCGTACGGCAGGACGTCGCGGCCCTCGGTGCGAAGGTGCCGAAGGGGGCCCACCTTCCCGACTACGCCGCCGACTTCCCGCACCTCGTGGACACCCTGGACGGCCAATGGTGGTTCCGGGCGGCCGAAACGGTGCGGGACGCCGTCAGCTTCGGGGAGCCGCGCGCCGCACTGTGGGCGGCGGTGTGTGCCGCGCTGGTCGTACGCCTCAACCTGGACGGCCCGCCCCGCACCCAGTGCTTCCTCTCCCTCGCGGGCGCCGGTTACTGCGTCGTCGCGGCGCTCTCCGCGGTCCCGTTCCTCGTCCTGGCGGGTGCGGCGCTCCCCTTCGCGCTGCTCGTCGGCGCGCTGGCGGTCGTACTGGCGACGGCCGCTCCGGGTGCCTGGCGCCGCCTCACCGGGTGAGCGGGCCGACGACGGCGGGGCGTCACTCGGTGGCGTCCGCCGTGCACAGGGTCCGGCTGCCGCCGTCGATCCGCCACGTCCAGTAGCGCGAGTGCCCGTGCGAGTCGCTCTCCCGGCAGGGGGTCGGCTCGTCGTGGACACCGGTGATCTTCAGCAGCCTGTCGTATCTGCCGGTGCCCGAGGGCGGTTCCGTCGAGCACGCGGGCGCCGACATCAGCGCGGCGCGCACTTCGCCGCCCTTCGATTCGGCCAACAGGCACTGGTCGGTGCGGAACTGGCGGGTGATGCAGAGGGTGGTGTCGCCGTGTGTCCAGGTGGCGCGCCCGTTCCCGGCCGGGCACGCGCGGTGCGGCTCGCCGCCGGCACCGGTACGGCGTACGGCAGTCACCCGGGTGTAGGCACGATCGTCCCCGCAGGGGACCCGGGTGGCCTCGGTGGGCGCCGGACGGCTCCACCCCGAACCGTTGCCGTGCACCGTCAGGCACTGTCCCGCCCGGACCGAACGGAAGGCGCGCGCGGCGGAGTCGGACTCCGGCGCTGTCCCGGAGCGCGGCCCGGCGGGCGAGGGCGCCCCGGTGGGCGGGTCGGGCAGTGCGCCGCCGGGGCCGGTCCCGGGGAGGGAGGGCGTGGGGGCGGGTGGGGTCGTGGGGCCTCGGCCGTCTTCCGGGCCGGGCTGCGGGTGGGCGGGGACGCCGGTGGGGCCGGGCGAGGGCCGGGCGGCTTCCGCGCCGTCCGCGTAACCGGGGGTACTGACGACCCTGGGGAGGATCAGCGTCGCGAACAGCGCTCCGGCGACCAGCAGTCGCCGCCTGCCGCGCCGGGCCCGCTCCTGGGGACCATCGCTGTCGTATTCGACCTCCGGCGCGCGCTCCGCCCGTTCCGTTCGCCGCCACAGTCCGCGTTGGTGCACCGCACGCTCCGTCTCCCCATGGGCCCGCGCCCCCCGCGCGTTCCGCTCACCCGTACATGCTTGCGGATCAACGGGCGGGTGACGAGACCCCGTTCACGGCGACGAGCGGGAAGCTCACGGAGAGGAGATGGCCAAGGCGGCGGCCCTCACGCCGCCTTGACCATCTCGGCACGGACGGCGCGCTGCCACTGCCCGCGCAGCCGGTCCAGCTCGGCGAGTGCTTCCTTGGACCAGAGGGTGCGGCCCGCGACGTACTCCCTGATCGCCTCGTTGGCCGCGGTGACGGAGAGCTCCGGCGAGGGCGCACGGCCCGCGTCGGTCGCCCGGGAGCGTCCGGGCTCTCCGGGCCCGGTGGAAGTCGATGTCATACGGACTACAGTACGGCCCCCCACTGACAACGGCAGTTGGATAACGAGGCGCCCGGGACGGCCGGTTGGTGCTGCGTCGCAGGTGTCGGCGCTGTCCGGCTCCGAGATGCTCCGACCGGGTGTGAGATGAATCGCTCCGGAACCCCTCCGTACGGGCGAGTACGGAGCCGTCCCGTAAGCCCGGGGTAAGCCCGACGTAAGCTCGCGGTGTGCCGTTGCTGGAGTGGATAGCGATCGTGGCCGCCGCCGCTTACGGTGCCGCGGCCGGCTCTCTGCTGCCACGCGCCACCTACCGGCTCTCCGTGGAGCCCGGGGAGCCGTGGCGGCGCAGTTGCCCGCAGGGACATCCGCTGGGCGGGGGAGTGCGCGGCGTATTGGGCCCCGCCACGTGCGACGCGTGCGCCGGGAGCCAGGAGCCTCAGGAGGCGTACGGACGTGGGCGGCGCGCTCTCGCCGTATGGGGCGCACTCAGCTGCGCCGGGCTGACGGCGGCCGTCGGACTGCGCCCGGAACTGGCGGTGTGGCTGCTGGTCGTGCCCGTCGCCCTGCTGCTCGCGACGGTCGACCTCGCGGTGATGCGGCTGCCGGACATGCTGACCCTGCCGCTCGCGGTCGGCACCGCCGCCCTGCTGGGGCTGGCGGCCCTGCTGCCGGACGCGGGCGGCAGTTGGCGCCGGGCGCTGTGGGGCGGTCTGGTGCTGGCCGGGGCGTTCTTCGTGCTGTTCGTGATCAGCCCACGGGCGGTGGCCTTCGGTGACGTCAAGCTCGCGCTGTCGGTCGGGGTAGCCCTTGGGTGGTACGGGTGGGGGGTGCTGTTCACCGGAGCCTTTCTCGGCTTTCTGTCGGCAGCCGGCTATGGCTTCGCGCTGATGGCGACCGGGCGGGCCCGCCGCAACAGCGCCATGGCCTTCGGCCCTTTCATGGTGCTCGGAGCGATGGCGGGGGTCGCCCTCGGCGGGCTGGCCGTCTGACGGCGGCGGGCGAGGCGGCGGATCCGCTTGCGCGACACGGTCGTTGGTGTGCGGAACATCGTGCCCGAGGGGCTATGGTGGGAACCCCCCCTCGGGCCGGTCCGTATCCCCCCACGGACCGGCCCGCTTTATGTTGCTCAGGCGTCGCTGCTGGCCGACCAGATGTTGGTGCCCGGCTCGGACACCGCCAGCTCGTCGATCTCGCGCAGCTCGTCCTCGGTGAGCCGCCCTGCGCGCAGGGCGGCCACATTGGCCTCCAGCTGCCGCACGGAGCTGGCCCCGATCAGCGCGGAGGTCATCCGGGGATCGCGCAGCACCCAGCTCAGCGCCAGCTGTGCGAGGGACTGTCCGCGCCGCTCGGCGATGGCGTTCAGCCCCCGCAGCCGCCGTACGACCTCCTCCGTCAGCAGCCCCGGGTCCAGGGACTTGCCCTGGCTGGCCCGGGAGCCCTCGGGGACGCCGTCGAGGTACTTGTCGGTGAGCAGTCCCTGGGCGAGCGGCGCGAAGGCGATGCAGCCCATGCCCTCGTCCTCCAGCGCGTCGAGCAGTCCGTCCTCCTCGGTCCAGCGGTTGATCATCGAGTAGGAGGGCTGGTGGATGAGCGCGGGCACCCCCATCTCGCGCAGCAGCCGGGCGGCCTCGCGGGTGCGCGCCGCGCTGTAGGAGGAGATGCCGGCGTAGAGCGCCTTGCCCTGGTGGACGGCGGTGGCGAGCGCGCCCATGGTCTCTTCGAGCGGGGTTTCGGGGTCGAAGCGGTGGGAGTAGAAGATGTCGACGTGGTCGAGGCCCATCCGGCTGAGCGAGGCGTCGAGCGAGGAGAGCAGGTACTTGCGCGAGCCCCACTCCCCGTACGGACCGGGGTGCATCAGGTAGCCCGCTTTGGTCGAAATGACCAGCTCGTCGCGGTAAGGCCGGAAATCCTGGGCGAAGACCCGGCCGAAGTTCAGCTCCGCCGAGCCGGGCGGCGGGCCGTAGTTGTTGGCCAGGTCGAAGTGGGTCACCCCCAGGTCGAAGGCGCGGCGCAGGATCGCGCGCTGGGTGTCCAGCGCGCGGTCGTCACCGAAGTTGTGCCACAGACCGAGGGAGATCGCGGGCAGCTTCAGCCCGGAGCGGCCGGTGCGGCGGTACTCCATGGCGTCGTAGCGGCCGGGGTCCGCGCGGTGCAGCGTGTCGGACGGGACGGCCGTGGGGTCAGGGACAGGGGGTGCGGTGCGGTGTGTGCCGTGCGTCATATGCCATTTCCTATCACCGCGTCCTCACCGGCCCCTGTCGCCCCCATGGGGGTCCCCTCGCACCCGTGACCGGCTCGGTTCGTACGCTCGGGCGAACGGCAGTAAGGTGCTGGGAATCCCGACTCGGCACGGAGAGGCTGGCCGTTCCCATGAAGTTGCGCGACCTGGTGTACAAGCTCTATGCGCGCCGGGTGGAGGACCGTCTCGACCACGCCCAGGTGCCCAAGCACATCGGCGTCATCCTGGACGGCAACCGGCGCTGGGCGCGGGCCGCCGGCGGGACGACCGAGCAGGGACACAAGGCCGGCGCCTCCAAGATCCAGGAACTGCTCGGCTGGTGCGACGAGACGGATGTCGAGGTCGTCACCCTCTGGCTGCTCTCGACGGACAACCTGAACCGCCCCGACAGCGAACTGCTCCCGCTGGTCGGAATCATCGAGGACACGGTGCGTGATCTGGCGGCCGACGGGCGCTGGCGGGTGCACCACGTGGGGCAGCTCGACCTGCTGCCCGCCAGCACGCAGAAGGTGCTCAAGGAGGCCGAGCAGCAGGCGGGCGAGGTCGACGGAATACTGGTGAACGTCGCCGTCGGCTACGGCGGCCGGCAGGAGATCACCGACGCCGTCCGCTCGCTGCTGATGGACCGCGCCTCGCGCGGGATAAGCCTCGACGAGTGCGCGGACCGCCTCACCGTCGAGGACATCTCCGAGCACCTCTACACCCGCGGCCAGCCCGATCCCGACCTCATCATCCGCACCAGCGGTGAGACCCGGCTGTCCGGCTTCATGCTCTGGCAGAGCGCACACTCCGAGTACTACTTCTGCGAAGTGCTCTGGCCCGGCTTCCGCAAGGTCGACTTCCTGCGCGCCCTGCGCGACTACGCCGCGCGGCACCGCCGCTACGGCGGCTGACGCCGCCCCACGCCGCCCCCCGCTTGGCGCAGCACTCTGCACTGTGCTTGGGCAGTCTGCTCCCCCAGCCTCCGGCCGGGAGGTGCCCCCAGGGCGCAGGGTGGGCAAGCGCAGCCACCGGGCCGCAGACGGCAACGAAACGGCCCGCACCCCCGGACGGCGGCCGCCCCACGTCGGGGCTGACGCATCGTCGCCGGGTGCGGACCGGTGCGCTGCGCTTGCCAGCCCTGCGCCTTCGCGCAGACCTCCCAAGCACAGCGAGGTGCAGCGAAGGGTCGCAAGAAAAAGGGCCCCGCGAATGGTTGGGCGGCGGGGCGGAGCGCAGCGGCATTGCATGGCTCGCCACTCGCGGGGGAATATCCCTCACGACCGTGCCCCTTCCACGGGTCGCGGTCGCCGGGAGGCCCTTTGGACACCACGGATGCCTCCGGGCCGCGCGGAGCACTGACGCGCGCGGGCCGGTTGCAGGACGCGGAGGGCCGGAGTCCGGCCCGTGTGGTGCGGGTCTTCTCCGGTCTCGTCCCCCGCGACGCCGTCGCTCCCCGACCTCATCCGAGGGGGTTCGTCCCACCGTGGTGATCAGCAAGAAGCGCAGTGAGTCCGACCGACGCACGTACGTCATCGACACGAGCGTGCTGCTGGCGGATCCGGCCGCCATGGACCGGTTCGACGAGCACGAGATCGTGCTCCCCGTGGTCGTCGTCACCGAGTTGGAGGCCAAGCGCAACCACCCAGAGCTGGGCTATTTCGCCCGGCAGGCCCTCCGTCGGCTCGACGAGTACCGCATCCGCCACGGGCGGCTCGACGCGCCACTCCCGATCAACGACACGGGCGGCACGCTCCGGGTCGAGCTCAACCACTCGGATCCGGCCGTGCTGCCGGCTGCCTTCTTGAACAGGCACGGCCAGTTGGGTGACAACGACTCCCGCATCCTCGCCGTCGCCCGGAACCTCCAGGCGGAGGGATATGACGTCACGGTGGTCTCCAAGGACCTTCCGCTGCGTATCAAGGCGTCGTCCGTCGGGCTGCTGGCCGAGGAGTACCGCGCGGAGCTGGCCATCACCGACTCCGGCTGGACGGGGATGGCGGAACTCACCCTTCCGGGTGAGGACATCGACGAGCTGTTCACGGCGGAGAGCGTGGCCATGCCGTACGACGCTCCCGAACTGCCCGTGCACACCGGGCTGGTGCTCCAGTCGGAGAAGGGCAAGGCACTCGGCCGGGTGACTCCGGACGGGCGGATCAGGCTGGTGCGCGGCGACCGTGAGGCGTTCGGCATCAAGGGCCGAAGCGCGGAGCAGCGCATCGCCCTCGATCTGCTGCTCGACCCCGAGGTCGGCATCATGTCGATGGGCGGCCGTGCGGGCACCGGGAAGAGCGCCCTGGCGCTGGGCGCCGGGCTGGAAGCGGTGCTGGAGCGCAGGCAGCACAGCAAGGTGATGGTCTTCCGTCCGCTCTACGCGGTCGGGGGTCAGGATCTGGGCTATCTGCCGGGCACCGAGGCGGAGAAGATGAGCCCGTGGGCGCAGGCCGTCTTCGACACGCTCTCCGCCGTCACCAGCCGGGAGGTCATCGAAGAGGTCGTGGCCCGGGGCATGCTGGAGGTGCTGCCGCTCACCCATATCCGGGGCCGTTCGCTGCACGACGCGTTCGTCATCGTCGACGAGGCGCAGTCGCTGGAGCGGAACGTGCTGCTGACCGTCCTGTCCCGGATCGGCACCGACTCGCGGGTGGTGCTCACCCACGATGTGGCGCAGCGGGACAATCTCCGGGTGGGCCGGTACGACGGAGTCGTGGCCGTGGTCGAGCGGTTGAAGGGGCATCCGCTCTTCTCGCACATCACTCTGACGCGTTCGGAGCGTTCTCCGATTGCCGCGTTGGTGACCGAAATGCTGGAGGAAGGCCGCGTTTGACCGGCACGGCCTCCGCGTGACGTTCAACAAAGCCGCATAGCAAGCTCCGTCGAAACCGGGCCCCGTGCGCAAAGGGCACAGCACCTTAGCCGCACGGGGCCCGGCCGCGCGCCTCTTTCCGGGATTCCTGTGCCCCAAACGCCGTGTGAGCTTTCCCACTCAACGCAGAATTGCTTCGGCGCGTCCGGTTCCGGCAGGGTGTGGTTCCTGTCAGGCCCCGCATACGGCACACCCGCACCACCAACGGTGCGACACCGCAAAGCAGTACAGAACTGAACAGCAGTAGCGCCGTATGCCGCCCGAAGCACCACGCGGGCTCTCCTGTCGGGGAGACCCACCGGGCCAGTACCTCCCGTGGCCAGTACGAGGGAGGTCAGTGTCAGGGGCACGATTGCGTCCGCGAGGTCACCCCAGCGGGCATGTTGGAAGGAAACCGTGTGACTGCTCGGATTTCGGTCCGGGGATTCGCCGTGGCGTCCGCCACCGCGGTCACCACCGTCGGCGCCGTCGTCGGTGTTGCCGCAGGCGCCGACCAGGGCCAGGCGTCCGGTGACGCCGAGGCCACCGCCGCCCAGGCGACGCTCCTAGAGGACATACCAGCCGGGTCGCAGGCCGCGGCGCAGACCGCCTCCCTCACGCAGCAGGCCGACGCCGCATCGTCGGCCGCCGAAGCCGAGGCGAGGAAGTCCGCCGAAGAGGCCGCCCGTAAGCAGGCCGCCGAGGACGCGGCAGCCAAGAAGGCGAAGGCCGAGAAGGAGGCCGCTGCCAAGGCGGCCGCCGAGAAGGCCAAGGAGCGTGACAAGCTCAAGACGGCCGCGAGCCGGTCCAGCGAGCGTACGGACTTCGCCCAGAAGTCGTCGTACACGACCGCCGAGGTCCAGTCGATGGCCAAGCAGATCGTCGGTGGCGGCCAGTACCAGTGCTTCTCCGAGATCGTCTCGCGGGAGTCGGGCTGGAACTACAAGGCGACCAACGCCTCCTCGGGTGCCTACGGCCTCGTCCAGGCGCTGCCCGGATCCAAGATGGCCTCGGCGGGTGCCGACTGGCGGACGAACCCGGCCACCCAGATAAAGTGGGGCCTCAACTACATGAACGACCGTTACGGAAGCCCCTGCGGTGCATGGGACTTCTGGCAGGCCAACCACTGGTACTGAGCCGCACCGGTCCGCAGCGGCCGACCGGAGGCTGACGAGTCCGGACGGGATGCCCCCTCGTGGCGATCTGTGAGGATCGGCCCAGGGGGCATCTCGTATGTCCGGGCACGGCCGCGCGGCGTGCCCGGCTTCCCGCCAGGAGCGCGTCGGCCGAGGTTTCCGGTTCGGAAAGCAACCATCGGCGCGGGTAACGTCGTCCCTCACACGGCGAAGCCACTGGCCCGGGGGCGGAGGAACCGGAATGACGAGCAGCATGGACAGGCTCAGGGCGGCCGTGGGCCGCTGGGCCGCGAAGGCCGCCGAGCGGCGTGCCGAAGCGGAGCGGAGCTCTGCTGCCGCGCGCAGGGCCGACGGCATCGATCCCAAGCTCTCCAACACCGAGGCGGGCCGGGCACAGGCCGAGGCGGAGGCGGGCGGAGCCGCCGGCGGCAGCGGCTATGTACCACCGCCCCCGCAGTACGCGCCCGCCATAGCGGCCAAGCCGGAGCCGTCGGCCGCCGTCCCGTGGGGGGTGCGGGTCGCCGCCGAGGCCGGCTGGCGACTGCTGGTGCTCGCCGGGGTCATCTGGGTGCTGATGAAGGTCGTCAGCACGATAAGCCTGGTGATCATCGCCTTCTCCGCCGGTCTGCTGATCACGGCACTGCTCCAGCCCACCGTCGCCCGGTTGCGGCGGATCGGACTGGGGCGCGGACTGGCCACCGCCATCACCTTCATCGGCGGCTTCGTCATCATGGGCCTGGTCGGCTGGTTCGTGGTCTGGCAGGTGATGGAGAACCTGGACACCCTCACCGACAAGGTGCAGGACGGTATCCAGGAGCTGAAGAACTGGGCGCTGAACGGCCCGTTCCATGTCTCCGAGGACCAGATCAACGAGATCGCGCAGAACCTCAGCGACTGGATCGGCGACAACAGCAAGGAACTGACCACCGCCGGTATCGAGGGCGTCACCGTCATCCTGGAGTTCTTCTCCGGCGCGCTGCTGGCGATGTTCGTCACGCTCTTCCTCCTCTACGACGGCCGCCGCATCTGGGAGTGGACGCTCAAGTTCGTCCCCGCCGCCGCCCGGGACGGGGTCGCCGGTGCCGGTCCGCGCGCCTGGGCGACGCTCACCGGCTATGTGCGCGGGACGGTCATAGTCGCGTTGATCGACGCGGTCTTCATCGGGGTGGGGCTGTACTTCCTCAACGTCCCGATGGCGGTGCCGCTCGCCGTCTTCATCTTCCTCTTCGCCTTCGTCCCGATCATCGGTGCCGTGGTCTCCGGGGCGCTCGCCGTCGTGGTCGCACTGGTGACCGACGGCATCGTCACGGCGCTGCTCGCGCTGGCCGTGGTGCTGGCCGTCCAGCAGATCGAGAGCCACATCCTGCAGCCGTTCATCCTCGGCCGCCTGGTGCGCGTCCACCCGCTCGCCGTGGTCCTCGGTGTGACCGGCGGCAGCCTCATCGCCGGCATTCCCGGCGCCGTGGTGGCCGTGCCGCTGGTCGCCGTCACCAACACCGTCGTCGGCTATCTGCGGGGCTACGCCCAGGAACAGACCCTCAGCAGACTGCGGGAGGCCACCCCGCAGCCGAACGCCCCGACCGAGGGAGCCGCACCGGAGCAGGAGCCCGGGGCCGAGGCCCCAGGTGACGCGGGGCCGCCGCAGCGGTGAGCAGCCCGCATCCGCAGGGCGCGTCGCAGGGTGCTCAGTAGGGCGCTTCGCGCTGGTCCATGAACCGCCGCAGCTCCTCGGTGTCCTGCCGCGTCCACCCCTCGGCGGGCGCCACGGCGGCCCAGCCCTCGACCGAGCCGTTGCCGTAGCGGTGTCCGTGCGGGGCTCCGACGCCGTAGGAGACGGCCATGTCCACCGTCGTCTGCCAGAAGGTGACCAACGGGAACCAGTTGACCTCGTCGGTGATGTCCGGGCCCAGCGGCTTCCGCAGCCAGCGGGGCGGTTCGAGGGCGAGGTCGGGCGACCACCACACGATCGCGTCCGAGGCGTTCTGCAGATAGACGACGCGCGGCTGCTTCCACGCGGAATCCGGGCCGGGCCGGGCGAGGTCCTTGCGGGGCCACTGCGCGAACCGGAAGTGGCGCCCCTTGCGGTACTCGGGCCGCCAGACCGGGCTGCCCCGGTCGCGGTGCGCGGTCAGTTGCCGACGGATGGGGGAGAAGTTGGGCGTTCCGGCCAGCAGCGCGCCGTCCACCTTGGCCAGCATGTCGTCGGGGCCGTCGAAGGAGGCCTCGATCCCGTAGGCGCCGAGGGACTCGCCGAAGACGACGAGCTTCGGCCGTTCGTCGGCCGGTATCCGCAGCCAGCGGGCACGTACCGCCTCGACCAGTGCCCGGGTGGCGCGGCCGGCCTGCTCCTTGTCGACCAGGAAGGAGGCCCAGCTGGGCAGATAGGAGTACTGCACGGCGACGATCGCGGTGTTTCCGCCGTGGATGTACTCCAGCGGCTCGGCGTCCGTGGAGTTGACCCAGCCGCGCCCCGTGGTGCCGGCGATGGCCAGCACGTCCCGGTCGAACGCGCCGGTACGCTCCAGTTCCCGTACCGCGAGCTTCGCGCGGGAGGTGAAGGTCGGTGCCGCCTCCTGGCCGATGTAGACCCGGATGGGCTGCACTGCCCGCTTGCCGGTGACGGTGCTGATCTGGTGCGGCGTGAGCGACGAGCCGGTGAAGTTCCGGCCCTCATAGCCCAGCTCGTCCCAGCGCACCAGGGAGGCGGAGCTGCCGGAGACCAGCGGCGAGGTGGGCCGGACGATGCCGTCCTTGGTGCTCTTGTCGGTGTTCTCGGCCAGTCGCGCGGCGACGTCGATGATGCCGCGGTCGAAGACGACGTCGCGGGTGCCGAAGACGACGACGGTGGCGCTGACCAGCAGTCCCACCACGATGGCCACCGGGCGCGGCACGAAGCGGCCCAGCAGCCGGATCAGCACCCGGGTGCCGAGTCGTACGGCGCGGCCGACCGCTACCAGCGCGAAGCAGATCGCCATGGCGATCAGGGCGATCATCATGGAGTGCCAGGTCAGGGTCTCCGGCATCTCCTGGAGGCGGCGCAGTTCCCGTTGCGCGTCGGCGCTCCAGGACAGGGCCGCGATGGTGAGGCCGGTGCTGAGCAGGTAGTACGCCAGCCAGGCACGCGCCCGCCAGTGCGGGCCGGGCCGACCCGGCAGCCGACGCAGCACCCGGCTCCGGTACCGGCGGTACAGCGTTCCGAGGCAGAGCCGTGCAGGCCACTCCACCAGCGCCCCGATGGCGTATCCGATGGCGGCCGTTATCCCGCCGATCACCCCTTGCAGGAGCCAGGGCCGGGGCACGAGCGACGGCGTCAGCGAGAGCCAGAAGAACAGTGTCGCGCAGCACATCGCCGTCAGGCCGGGCCAGCGCCGGACGACGTACGCGGAGCTGGGCGCCTCCCAGTACGGCTGTGCGAGAAGGGTGAGCGCGCGCCGCCGTATCCGGCGCACCGGTGGCGTGTTGCCCAGCGAGCGCAGGCGACCCGCGGGGCGGGTACGCCGCGGTGGCCCGGCGAGGCGGGGCACCCGGGGCGGGCGGGGGCGTGCGCCGCGCCGGGGCCGTGCGCCGGAACGGGGCGGCTCCAACCGGCCGGTCGGCTCGGTCTCTTCGGGCGGCTCTGCGCGAGGGGGCGGTGCGAGCCGGTCGTCCGCTGCCTGTCCCATCGCCCACTTTCCCGCTCGATGTCTGTCCAAGGTGCCGGGACCGTCCGGCTATGACGGTCCCGTTGGCTGACGCAACCAGAAGCGAAGGGGTTGCTCTTGTGCGGTCCCGAGAGGGCCTGGGGAGCCGGCGACCCCGACCGGGGTACTGGCCAGGGGTCGGTCCTTCGTATTAAAGTGCTATCACTTTGATAATGCGGGAACGAACGAACCGGGGGATCGCGATGAGCCTTGACCAGCCGACTGACGCACCTGAGATGCCCACACCCGAAGTGCGGGAGACGACAGCGCACAGCATCCCGGGCGGACTCGCCCTGCTGCTGGGGCTGATCGGTTTCCTGCTCGGCGTCGGCGCCGTCGTCGCGGGAGGCGGCTCGGCGTCGGACGGGGGTGGAGCGGGCGGCGGAGTGCTGATCACTCTCGGCGTGGTGCTGGTGATCGGCTCCGTCTTCGCCACAGCGGGGCTGAACATGGTGGCGCCCGGCGAGGCGCGCGTCGTCCAACTGTTCGGCCGCTACACCGGCACCATCCGCGCCGACGGACTGCGCTGGGTCAATCCGCTGACGAGCCGCACCAAGATCTCCACCCGGGTCCGCAACCACGAGACGGCGGTCCTCAAGGTCAACGACGCCTACGGCAACCCGATCGAGCTCGCCGCGGTGGTGGTCTGGCAGGTGCGGGACACCGCGCAGGCCACCTTCTCGGTGGACGACTACGCGGAGTTCGTCTCCACGCAGACGGAGGCCGCCGTCCGCCATATCGCCATCGAGTACCCCTACGACGCACACGACGAGGCCGGCCTCTCACTGCGCGGCAACGCCGAGGAGATCACCGAGAAGCTGGCCGCGGAGCTGACGGCCCGGGTGCGGGCGGCCGGGGTGTCCGTCGTCGAGTCCCGCTTCACCCACCTCGCCTACGCGCCGGAGATCGCCTCCGCCATGCTCCAGCGGCAGCAGGCGGGCGCGGTCGTCGCGGCCCGCAAGCAGATCGTGGAGGGCGCCTGCGGGATGGTCGAGGACGCGCTGGCCCGGATCACCGCACAGGACTTCGTGGAGCTGGACGAGGAGCGCCGGGCCAGCATGGTCAGCAACCTGCTGGTGGTGCTGTGCGGCGACCGCTCCCCGCAGCCCGTACTGAACACGGGGTCGCTCTACCAGTGACGGTCGACGGCGACGGCGAGGGCGAGGACACCGCCCCGGACCCCGAGCGGGCGGCATCGCAGAAGCCGACGGGGGACCGGGCGGGGGAGCCTGCGCGAAGCCGGTCGGGCAAGGACGGAAAGGGCGGCTCCCGGCAGCGCAAGCAGGTGCTGCTGCGGCTCGATCCCGCGATGTACGACGCCCTCGCCCGTTGGGCGGCCGACGAACTGCGCTCCACCAACGCGCAGATCGACTATCTGCTGCGCCGGGCCCTCAAAGAGGCCGGCCGGCTGCCCAAGGAGGCCCGCCCCCATCCCCGCAGGGGCCGTCCGCCGCGCGAGGGCTGAGCGGGGGCGTGCTCCTACGGCAGTACGGTCCGTACGGGCAACGAGCGCATGGCGGCCCGCAGGGCGTCACCGAAGGCGCGGAACTCCTCCTCGCGCGCCGCGCCCTCCCGCATCGCCAGCGCGATCCGCCGAGAGGGAGCCGGGTCGGCGAAGTGCGCGGTACGCAGGACCTCGTTGCGCCCTGCCTCCACCCTTACGGCCGTCCGCGGCAGCAGGGTCACGCCCATGCCGCCGGCCACCAGTTGGACCAGCGTCGAGAGGCCGGCCGCACTGGTCGTCACACTGGCCGACTCGGTGCGTCCCGCCTCACGGCAGATGTCGAGCGCCTGGTCGCGCAGGCAGTGCCCCTCGTCGAGCAGCAGCAGATCCAGCTCGCGCAGCATGGAGCGCGGCAGGTCCGTGCGCCCGGCGGCCGGGTGGTCGTCCGGGGTGACCAGTACGAAGTCCTCGTCGAAGAGCGGCACCTCACGCACCCAGGAGGCCCCCAGGGGCACGGCGCACAGCAGCAGGTCGAGCCGTCCGTGGCCCAGCCCCTCCAGCAGTGAGGCGGTCTGTTCCTCGTGGACCTGCAGGTCCAGGTCCGGGTAGCGCTTGTGGACGAGGCCGAGCACGGTGGGCAGCAGATACGGCGCGACCGTCGGAATGACCCCCAGCCGCAGCACACCGGTGAACGGCGCCTGGGCCGCTTCGGCTTCCTCCATGAGCTCGCCCACGGCGTGCAGCACGGCCCGGGTGCGGGCGGCCATGCGTTCGCCGGCGGGGGAGAGCAGCACCTTTCGGGTGGTTCTCTCCAGCAACTGCACGCCCAGGGTCTCCTCCAGTGCGGCGACCGCGCCGGAGAGCGCTGGCTGGCTCATGCCGAGTGCCGCTGCGGCCTCCCGGAAGTGCAGATGCTCGGCGACGGCGGCGAAGGCGCGCAGCTGGGCGAGGCTGGGCTGGCGTCCGCGCGCCGGACGGGTCGGCTGCGCGAGGACAGTGGCGGCGGTCATTGATAGTGCTCTCCAATCAAACACGGCCACTGTAGCTATCACCCGAGCTCGCAGGCTCTCAGCGGGCCGTCCGGACCGGCGGCGCCCCTGGTCCCTCCTTGAGCAGCCTTTTGGCAGGTCAACTGCGGGTTCGAAGGGAGAGGCCGCGCTGCTTGCTGCCGCCTGACAGGTGAATCATCGCCATATATTGCGTAAATACTTCATCAAGTGCGAATAAGTGCATTGTCCTATAAAACAGGACGTATTCGACACGCAGGAGAAGGAGTCAGCAATGAAGAGATGCGCGCGTGCCGCAGCCGTCGTCGGTCTGACCGTCGCTCTCGGTGGTCTCTCGGCACCGGCTGCCATGGCCGACGTCACTCTCATCAACAAGGCCGGTCCGACCATCCACGAGAGCGGCCCCGGTGACCTGGGTTACACCAACGTGGAGGACTCCTACGGCGTGAAGACGTCGCAGCTGGACAAGTCCGTGCGGGCGGGCGACATCATCACGAAGATCCTCGGCAAGGTGGGTCAGGCCACCGTCACCAATGAGGTCGAGGGCGCCGAGCAGGACCAGGGCGAGAACGCCTGAGCGAACCGCCCCGCAGGTGGGCCCGGACCGGTTCTGCCGGTCCGGGCCCCCGGTCTGCTGTGAACTCCCGTGGCAGCGGCCGATAGTTTTGCCCGATCAATCAACTCGCTGTGGGCTATTTCCGTGATCAATGCCGCATGTGGTTAGGTGGTGGTGACCAACCTCCAGGAATGCATGCAATACGGGCATCCTGGCCGCAAGTGCAAGGAGTGTGTACGTGCTCACTGTCGGTGACAAGTTCCCTGAGTTCGAGCTGACCGCCTGTGTCTCTCTGGAGAAGGGCAAGGAGTTCGAGACGATCAACCACAAGACCTACGAGGGCAAGTGGAAGGTCGTTTTTGCTTGGCCCAAGGACTTCACCTTCGTCTGTCCGACGGAGATCTCCGCGTTCGGCAAGCTGAACGAGGAGTTCGCCGACCGCGACGCGCAGGTCCTCGGCTTCTCCGGTGACTCGGAATTCGTGCACCACGCCTGGCGCAAGGACCACCCGGACCTGACCGACCTGCCCTTCCCGATGATGGCCGACTCCAAGCACGAGCTGATGCGCGCGCTCGGCATCGAGGGCGAGGACGGCTTCGCGCAGCGCGCCGTCTTCATCGTGGACCAGAACAACGAGATCCAGTTCACGATGGTGACCGCCGGCTCCGTCGGCCGTAACCCCAAGGAGGTCCTGCGGGTCCTCGACGCGCTGCAGACCGACGAGCTGTGCCCCTGCAACTGGACGCAGGGCGAGGAGACCCTCGACCCGGTCAAGCTGCTGGCTGGTGAGTGAGCAACCATGGCGCTCGATGAACTGAAGTCGGCCCTTCCGGACTACGCGAAGGACCTCAAGCTCAACCTCGGCTCCGTCATAGGCAACTCCGAGCTGCCCAAGCAGCAGCTCTGGGGCACCGTTCTGGCCTGCGCCATCGCGTCCCGCTCCGGGATCGTGCTGCGCGCGCTGGAGCCGGAGGCCAAGGAGAACCTGAGCGACGAGGCGTACACGGCCGCCAAGTCGGCCGCCGCCGTCATGGCGATGAACAACGTCTTCTACCGCACCCGGCACCTGCTGTCGGACCCGGAGTACGGCACGCTGCGCGCCGGGCTGCGGATGAACGTCATCGGCAACCCCGGTGTCGAGAAGACGGACTTCGAGCTGTGGTCGCTCGCCGTCTCCGCCATCAACGGCTGCGGCCAGTGCCTCGACTCGCACGAGCAGGTACTGCGCAAGGCGGGCGTCGACCGCGAGACGATCCAGGAGGCGTTCAAGATCGCCGCCGTCGTCCAGGCGGTCGCCACCACCCTCGACGCCGAGGCGCAGCTCGCCTGACGCGAGCTGCGCCTCCCGCTGGCTGCGCCGTGCTGCGCTTGGGCAGTCTGTGCCAGGGGCGCAGGGTGGGCAAGCGCAGCCCACCGGGCCGCAGACATGCCAGCCCTGCGCCTTGCGCAGTCCTCCCAAGCACAGCGCAGCTCGCGCAGCTCAGCCCGGCGCAGCCGTAAAGGGCGGCGCCGCGTGGCGCAGGGTCACAGCTCCGGTTCCGGTTCCGGGACCGGCAGCTCGAACCAGACGACCTTGCCCGTGGACAGCCGTGTGGCGCCCCAGCGCCGGGCCAGCCGGTTGACCAGGTACAGCCCGCGCCCGCCCTCGTCGGTGGCGCGGGCCTGCCGCAGCCGGGGCAGCTGCGGTACGTCGTCCCCCACCTCGCAGCGCAGCGTGTCCGTGCGCAGCAGCCGCAGCGTGATGGGGCGTTCGGCGTACCGTACGGCGTTGGTGACGATCTCGCTCACCAGCAGTTCGACCGAGTCCGACAGCTCCTCCAGGCCCCAGCGGGCCAGCGCTCTTCGGGCCAGCCGCCGGGCCTGACGTGCCGTCTGGGCGCGCGGGTCGAGGAACCAGTACGCCACATCGCTGGGTGCGATGCCGTCGAACCGGGCGGCCAGCAGGGCGATGTCGTCGTCCCGGTCGCCGGGTCCGAGGATGTCCAGCACCTCGTCGCACAGCGGCTCCAGCGGGGCCGAGGCGCCGGGCCGGGTGAGCCGCGCGGTGGCGGCCAGCTTCTCGCGCAGATGCTCGATACCCGTCCACACGTCGCGCTGCCGCGATTCGACCAGCCCGTCGGTGTACAGCAGCAGTGTGGCGCCCGCCGGCGCGTCCAGCTCGACGGCCTCGAAGTCGACGCCGCCCACACCGATCGGTGCGCCCGCCGGTATCCGCAGTACTTCCGCCCGTCCGCTGCGGTGCAGCATGACCGGCGGCGGATGGCCCGCGTTCGCGACGACGATACGGTGCGCCACCGGGTCGTACACGGCGTACAGGCAGGTGGCCATGCGGTCGCTGCCCAGCCGCTGCGCCTGCTCGTCCAGGTGGTGCAGCACCTCCTGGGGCGGTAGATCGAGCCCGGCCAGGGTCTGCGCCGTCGTGCGCAGCTGGCCCATGATCGCCGCGGAGGTCATCGAATGGCCCATCACATCGCCCACCACCAGCGCCACCCGCGAGCCGGGCAGCGGGATGGCGTCGTACCAGTCGCCGCCCACCCGTGCCGTCTCGGCGGCGGGCAGATAGCGGCTGGCGAGGGTGACGCCCGTGGGCTGCGGCAGTTCGTCGGGCAGCATGGTGCGCTGCAGCTCGTCGGCGATGTACGCCTCGCGCCCGTACAGCACGGCCTTGTCCACGCCGAGTGCCGTATGGGTGGCCAGCTGCGCCGCGATGAGCAGGTCGTCGGGCTCGAACGCGGGCCGGTCCGGGCGGCGCAGGAAGACCGCGGCGCCGATCACCCGGCGCCGTCCCCGCAACGGCGCGAGGATGGCGCGGTGCCCGGCGGGCACGTCCCGCTCCGGGCCGAGGAGTTCGGGCAGTGCGGCGCTGGCGGCGGGGGAGTCGGCGAAGACCGGCCGTACCCCGCGCAGCACTTCGGCCAGCGGGCCGCCCGGGCGCACCTCGGTGAGCTTGGAGGCGGTCGTGCCCGTCCCGCCGGCCGCCGCGCTCGTGACCATGCCCAACGAGAGGCCGGCCGCCTCGGCCGCGCTGTGTCCGGGGTAGTCGGCGGCCTGGGTCGGATGTCCGGTCGCCTGCGTGGTACGCACGCCGGGCGCCGCCGGCTGGGCGGCCTGCAACGCCTGCGCGGCCAGCGGATCCTCGGGAATCCGGTCGCTGCGCCGCAGCCGCAGCATGAAGGGGCCGGTGGGGCGCTCGTCACCGACCGGCAGCGGGTCGCGCAGATAGACGAGGATCGCGTCCGAGTACGCGGGCACGCTGGCCCGGCACAGGCCCAGCACCGTCTCGTCCAGGTCGACACCGCGGGCGATGCGCCGCGTCGCCGCGCCGACGAACCGCAGCCGGTCCCCGCCCCTGCGCTCCCGCTCGGACCGCTCGTTGCCCGCCTCGTCGTCGGGCACCGGCCCGGCGGGCACGCCCGGCTCGCCCGGCTGCGGGGGGTGCGGCCGCGGTCGCGGCGGGGCGCCGTCGCGCCCCCGCCGAGGCGGCTGGCCGCCGGCGTCGGCGGTGCCGTCGTGGGCGCCGCCCGCCGGTGCGGGGTGCGTCGGTTCGGTCGTGCTGTTCGCCGCAGGTTTCTCGTGCTCCGTCACGCGTTCGGTTTCCATCCATCCGGGGCTGCGCGTCGGCGCACGCCCTGCGCTGGGTGCTCGCGGTCTATGGGCGTCGTCGGCACTGCAAGAAGAGCTGAATCTCGGGAGGTACATCCGTGCTCGCAGGAGCGTACGCGCGTGCGTCCTCTCCTACGACATCGAATCCCGCGTCCTGGACCACTCCGCGCAATTCGTCCCGCAGATAGCCGGATACCCGGATCGAGTTGCCCAGGAACGGGATGGCGAAATCGTTCACGTCCGCCTCCACCATCCCCAGTACCAGCGGTGCGTCGCCGCGCAGCTGCCCGTGCAGGGCCCGCAGGGCGAACGGGATCTCCGGTCGGGGCAGCATCAGCAGCGAGAAGAAGGCGACGGCTCCGTCGAACGGGCCCAGGCCCGACGACTCCAGGTCGGCCACGTCCAGTTTGCGGCATTCGCTCTCCGGGACGTTGTCGCGGCACAGCTTCAGCATCGAGGGCGACAGATCGATACCGACGACCTTGTGTCCCGCTTCGGTGAGCTGGCGGGCCGTCGGCAGTCCGGTGCCGCAGCCCACGTCCAGCACGCGGGAGCCGGGCGGCAGCCGGTCGGCCAGCCAGGCGGCGCAGGCGATCTGGCCCTCCTTGTGCGGGAAGGCTTCGTCGTAGCGGTCCCCGATGGCGTCGAACGCCTCGGACTGGCCCGAACGGTCGATGTTCGTACGGTCGAATCCGTCATATGCCCCGGCACCTGCCCCGGATCTCCCGCTAGCCCCAAAACCCGCAGAGCTGCTCACGGCTGGGCTCCTTCCTGGCTGCCGGTCAAGTCCCCGGGGGGTGAGGGGAGTTGTGCAGCGTACGTTTACGGACGTTGATCCTACGTTTGCAGTATGGGGGCGTATCAAGGGGCATCGGGAGGTCGGTGCAGACACGCGCCGGACGGCGGCCTGTCCTGCCCGCCGAACGGCGGCCTGTCCCAGTCGTCCGGCAACGCGGGCACCGGCCACTCCGGGTCGGGCCGCCACCGCTCCCAGCCGTCCGCGAACGGCGAGCCCCAGGACCGTACCGCCTCCACGGCCCGCCGCCCCGCCGCGCGGATCCGGTCGGCCTGCTCCGCGTCCAGTAGCCCCGCGCGCTGCGCCTGGGCGAACTCGTCCTCGTCCCGCCACTCCCAACGGCCGTCGGGGCCGACCTCGAGGTCCAGGAAGTGGTCCTCGGAGTCCACCCCGCCCGGCCAGCGCAGCCGGGGCTCCTCCAGGTTCACGTAGAAATTCTTGAACAGCCAGCCGCGCTCCCAGAACAGCCACACCGACCACGGTTCCCCCGGCCGGGCCAGTTTCAGCACGCCCATGCCGAACCAGCGGGTGAAGGCGACCCGGCGCGGCTTGGTGTAGCGGGTGGCCAGCGGCTCGTGGTGCACGGGGGTGCCGTCGGCGAGTTCGGGTCTGACACACAGGGTGCCGGGCGCCATCCACACCGCCAGCAGCTCGGCCGTGTCGCGCACGACGGTGACGGGACGGCAGATGTGGGGGTGCGCACCGCCGTTGGCGCGGTAGCGCCACAGGATCGGGGTGCCTGTGGGCCACCGGTGCCGGGGCGCCGCCTGTTCCGCTGTCATGACGGGATCTTAGGTGCGCGACCCACCGGCCCGCCGTGAGCTGCGCCGCAGCGCGCCCACAACGGGCCCGGAACCCTCGGTTCCGCCGGGCCCGGAAAGCGCCCGGGAGGTACCGGGAACGCGCCCGGGAAGTGCCGCCCCCTCAGGGATGCGTCATCCGCAGGACGTCCAGGGCCTCATCCAGCTGCTCCAGCGTCAGCTCACCCCGCTCGACATGGCCGGCGGCCAGTACCGCCTCGCGGATGGTGAGCTGCTGCGCCATGGCCGTCTTGGCGACGGCGGCGGCGTTCTCGTAGCCGATGTACTTGTTGAGCGGAGTGACCACGGAGGGGGAGGACTCCGCGAACTGGCGCGCCCGCTCCACGTTCGCGGTGATGCCGTCGACGGTGCGGTCGGCCAGCAGCCGCGCCGCGTTGGCCAGCAGCCGCACCGACTCCAGCAGGTTCTTGGCGATGACGGGCAGCATCACGTTCAGCTCGAAGTTGCCCGCGGCGCCCGCCGCAGCCACCGTCGCATCGTTCCCCGTGACCTGCGCGGCGACCATCAGCACCGCTTCCGGGACGACGGGGTTGACCTTGCCCGGCATGATCGAGGAGCCCGGCTGCAGATCGGGCAGCGCGATCTCCGCCAGCCCCGTCCGCGGCCCGGAAGCCATCCAGCGCAGATCGTTGGAGATCTTGGTGAGCCCGACCGCGATGGTCCGCAGCTGTCCGGAGGTCTCCACCAGCGCGTCCCGGGCGCCCTGCGCCTCGAAGTGGTCGCGCGCCTCGGTCAGCGGGAGCCCCGTGGAGCGGGCCACCTCCTCGATGACGGCGGCGGCGAAGCCGGGCGGAGTGTTGATGCCGGTGCCCACGGCCGTACCGCCCAACGGCAGTTCGGCGAGCCGGGGCAGCGCGGCATGCAGCCGCTCGACCCCGTACCGCATCTGGGCCGCGTAGCCCCCGAACTCCTGGCCGAGCGTCACCGGAGTGGCGTCCATCAGATGGGTGCGCCCGCTCTTGACCACATCGGCGAACTCGCTCGCCTTGCCCTCCAGCGACGCCGTCAGATGTTCCAGGGCCGGAATCAGATCGGCGGTCACGGCGGCGGTCGCGGCGATGTGGATGGAGGACGGGAAGACGTCGTTGGACGACTGGCTGGCGTTGACGTGGTCGTTGGGATGCACGGCGGGCGCCGCACCGCCCGAGGCGGCCAGCCGCTCGGTGGCCAGCGTCGCCAGCACCTCGTTCATGTTCATGTTGGACGAGGTGCCCGAGCCGGTCTGGAACACATCGACCGGGAAGTGCTCGTCCCATCGCCCCTCGGCGACCTCCTCGGCCGCTTCCCGCACGGCGTCGGCCCGCTGCTGGTCGAGGACCCCGAGGCGGGCGTTGACGGTGGCGGCCGCCGCCTTGATCCGGGCCAGCGCCTCGATGTGCGCACGCTCCAGCCGCTGCCCGCTGAGGGGGAAGTTCTCCACGGCCCGCTGCGTCTGCGCCCGCCATTTGGCGTGCGCGGGCACCCGTACCTCGCCCATCGAGTCGTGCTCGATCCGGTATGCGGCGCTGCCGGTGCCGCTGGTGCCGCTGGTGCTGCTGGTGCTGTCGGTCATCGTCTACACCTCCGTGCGGTTCAGCATCCCGTATCGCGGCCGCATTCCTGGCTAGGGTCCGTCCCATGACGAGTCGTATCGCGGTGCTGTGCATCGACGCCGTGGACCCGCCGGCCGTGGCGGACTTCTGGTGCCGGGTGCTGGACTGGCAGGTCAGGGACGAGTCCGAGGGCGGCATCGAGATCGGCCCGTCCGACCCGGCGCAGCCGGGCATCGACGTGCTGCCCGTCCCGGAGCGCAAGCCCGGAAAGAACCGTCTCCACCTGGATCTGCGTGCCGACGGCAGTACCACGGAGCAGGAGCTGCGGCGCCTGCTGGAACTGGGCGCCACCAGGGTCGATGTCGGCCAGCCCCCGGACGCCTCATGGACGGTGCTGGCCGACCCGGAGGGCAACGAGTTCTGCCTGCTGCACCGGACGATGCAGGAGCTGTGAGGCCCGCCCCGCCGCACCGGCGGGGACCTGTGCCGCTTGCGGCGCGCGACTCACCGGCCGCCGCCGGCCTGGGTGTACACACTGTTGACGATCTTCTGCGCGAGTTCGGCGTGGTTCGGCCGCACTCGCACCCGCAGCCAGATCTGCCGTCGTTCGCCGTGCCCGTATCGGTACTCACCCCACATACGCAGCTCGTACTCGTCGTCGGTGCGCCGGACCGAGTAGAGGGGCTGGCCGGACTCCCGGCGCCATCCCTTCCTCTTCCCGGTGGGGCGCTCCCGGACGAAGGCGCGGACCTCGTTGTCCGCACAGCTGTCTCCGCAGGACAGCTCGGCAGCGTACAGGCGCAGCCAGGGGGCGTTGCCCGGCGGCTCGGTGGCGGCGGGATAGGTGCGAGGCAAAGAGGTGGCGTTCTCGCAGTTGTAGGCGCGCACATGGTCCTCCTCCTCCGGGGCCCAGGTGCACGTCATGTGCTTCGGTGCGCGCACCGGAAGGGCCAACAGGGAGAACTTCCAGATGAACGAGCGTTCCGCGCGGCCCCACACCGCACCGTGCAGGCGCTGCTCGGAGTGCCGGTAGCGGGCGAGCCGGGAGCCCTTGGGCACCTCGGTGCGGGGGATGTCCGCCAGGTCCCGGGCGTCGGTGCGGCCCAGCGCCCGGCGCAGCAGCGACTCGGCGACCGCCGCGACCCTGCGCCGGGAGGCGAACTCCTCGGCGAACTCCACGGTCACCAGCAGATTCCCGTCGCGTGCCGCGTACCGGGCCTGCCGCAGGGCGGGGCGTCCGGTGCCCGTGAAGCGGGCCACGGTCACCACCCGGACCGCCTGGTCGGCCGGGTCCGGTGCGGCGTCGAAGGACATCTGGTCGGCTCCCGTGCCCGCCCGCTGGATCTTCCAGGCGCTGCGCTCGCTGCCGAGCAGGAGCGCGAACCGCCGTCGGGCCTTTGCCGGGCCGCTGTCCGCCCAGTCGCCCGCCATGGCCTGCACCCGCACACGTACCTGGACCTCCGGCCGGAAGGGCGCCTGCTCGCCCGCCGCACACGTGTCGCCGTCGGCGACCCGGCGCGGATCGTCCATCAGTGCGTCGAGCACCTCGGGGGACAGCACCGTGCAGACGGAGCCGGGCACCGGATACGGGCCCGGGGCGGGGCCCGTCGCGAGCACGCCCGGGACCACGGCGGTGCAAAGGAGCAGTCCGGCCAGGCCCACGACCCCGTTCTGGGCCGCCTCAGCCAGCTTCGGGAGCCGGTGACGGGGCTTCCGCGGGGCGGGGACGTCGTCGGCCAGCCGATTGCGCAGTTCGATGTGGCGGAAGCGGTAGACGCCACCCGCCTGGCGCAGCACACCCTTGGCGTGCGCCTCGCGGAGGAAGTCCATCAGCCGCCACGGCAGGCGTCCGGTCGCGGCGAACCAGATGCGGGCCAGGGTGTAACGGCCCCAGGCCGAGGTGGCGATCTCGCACAGCCAGCCGCTCAGCAGGGTCCCGGCGACGGTCACCAGCCACGTCCCGGCCGTCACCACGTCCCGTCCGAGGGACAGCTGCCACAGGCCCAGCATCAGCACGGGGGCGGCCCACACGAGGGGGATCTCTTCAGGCTGGTAGGTGGGTGCCGCGCCGAGGGCCAGCGTGGCGCGCCGGTCCCGGTGCAGCAGTTGGGCGGGCTCCGCCGCCGTCTCCGGATCGGCGGGCGGCCGGGCCCGTGCGAGCCACCAGCGGGTCACGGAGCGTGCGAAGAAGACGGCGTACAGCAGCAGTGCGAGGCGCAGCTGCCCCGGTTCGTCGGCCAGTGTCAGCAGGTAGACCAGGCAGCCGGCGCCCAGGGTCCAGCCGGTGAGCTTCCCCACCGCCGTCCAGCGCAGCGCCTGCCGCACATCCGCGGGGCGTGGCAGCCGCACCTGCTGCGGGGCCCGCGCGGCGCTGCCCCCGTACCTGGCGGTCACGTACGCGCACAGTCCCAGCCCGAATCCGGCCCACAGCGGCACCGGCACCCAGCGGTCCCACCAGGGCGCGCTGTAGTCCGCCAGGTACACGGTGAGCGTCGCCGTCAGCGCGGCGGGCAGCACGCTCAGCCGTCGCAGCCAGGTCGGCAGTGCCTCCTCCAGCCGCCACCAGGCGACCTCCTGCCCGCCGAGGCGGCCGGTGAGCGCGGCCAGGAAGGAGGCGTGCTCCCGTGTCTTCGCTGCGCTCGCACCCGAGGCGTCCGCGTAGGCGGCGGTCAGGAACGCGTCGTACAAGTGCCGTTCGACGGCCTGCCGGGTGGTGAAGCGTCCGGCGCCGAGCAGTTCGGCGGGGTCGGCGTCCGTTTCGCTGTAGGCGACGCGGGCGAGTGCCACCATCAGCGGGGTGCTGAGCACCCGGCGCAGCACCCGAGTCTCGCGCCTCGTGTCGTCGGCGTCGGCAAGCCGCTCCAGTACCGGCGACCACTTGGTGTGTGCCGGGTCGCTGCGGCTGGTGCGGCGGCTGGTACGGGGCAGATAGCGCCACAGGTCGTCCGTGGTCAGCGGGCACAGTTCCACCGCCACGGCACCGGGCAGCGGGAGGGCGGCCTGCTCCACCGCCCGCGCGTACTCGGCCGTGCGGCTGGTGAGGACGCAGCGCGCGTGGCTGGTCAGACTGGTGCGCAGCTGCCGGAGCGCGTACGCCTGCGCGGAGTCCGGGAGCTCGTCGAAGCCGTCCAGCACGGGCAGGACACGGCCGGACTCGATCAGGTCGAGGGCGACCTCGACCGTGGGCAGCGGCACCGGATGCTCGGCGCACAGCCGCTCGGCGGCCCAGCGCCACAGCCCCTGCCCGCCGCCCGGGTTCCAGGAGGCCAGCGGCAGGACGACCGGGACGGGTGCCGCCGACGCGGGGCCCCGCGCCTCCAGGAGCGTACGAGCGAGCCGGTGGGCGAGCACGGTCTTGCCCGCGCCGGGCGCTCCCAGGATGACCAGCCGCTGCCTGGGCAGCGTGGTGAAGAACGCCGCCGTTCCCGCGAACTCGCCGTCCGTCTCCAGCCCGCCCGCGACGGCGTCGTCCCCGGCCGGGAGGTCGTGCCGGGCCGAGGCGCCCAGCACGTTCGGCACATGATCGGTGACCAACGGGTCGGCGGCCGTCCACCGCACGGGAATGGGCGTGGGGGTGTGCACCGGAGCGAGTGCGAGCTGGTCCTGCCTGCCGTACTGCCGGACCAGTGCCTCGGCCAGCCCCTCGGCGGCCCGGTCCAGCCGGTGCCCGGAGTGCGTGGCCCGCGGGCGGGTGAGCCGCCGCCGGTCGCGTATCCGGCCGACTGCCGCGACACCCGCCGACAGGGCGGCGAACAGCGCGGCGAGCGCCGGCAGCCGCCGCTGCTCCGCCAGCACCGCGTCCGCCACCAGGGGCTGAACGATCCACAGCCCGCCGCTGACGCAGAGCAACAGCCCCGCCAGTACGAACAGGCGCAGCGGCGACCTGGGCAGCTCGGCGGTCTCCTCGTGCACGTGGATGTGCACGGCGTCGATCCGTTCGGCCTGGATGACCGTGCCGAACGTGCCGCCGTCGATCCGGTTCCCCCAGCGGGGCGCGCCGTCCGTCCCATCCGGGGCCACCGGTCACCCCCCGCCCCACGACCCGTCAGAAGCAGGATCCTAGCCCTGGAGCGCCGGGAGCGCCCCCGCGGTTGCGGGGGCTTTCGATGGCCGTCAGGACCCGGCGCGTACCGGGATCGAGGTGACGAACGGCTGCTCGGGTGCGGGGTCCGCGAAGAAGTCGTTGCCCTTGTCGTCGACGACGATGAAGGCGGGGAAGTCCTCCACCTCGATCCGCCAGACCGCCTCCATGCCCAGCTCCTCGTACTCCAGGACCTCCACCTTCTTGATGCAGTCCTGGGCCAGCCGGGCCGCCGGGCCGCCGATGGAGCCGAGGTAGAAGCCGCCGTGCGCCGCGCACGCGTCGGTGACCTGCTTGCTGCGGTTGCCCTTGGCGAGCATCACCTTCGAGCCGCCGGCGGCCTGGAACTGTTCGACGTAGGCGTCCATCCGACCGGCCGTGGTGGGGCCGAAGGAGCCGGAGGCGTACCCCTCGGGCGTCTTGGCCGGGCCCGCGTAGTAGACGGGGTGGTCCTTGAGGTACTGCGGCATCTCCTCGCCCGCGTCCAGCCGCTCCTTGATCTTCGCGTGGGCGATGTCGCGGGCGACCACCAGCGTGCCGGTCAAGGACAGCCGGGTCTTGACCGGGTGCTTGGTCAGCTCGGCCAGGATCTCGTCCATGGGACGGGACAGGTCGATCTTGACGGCTTCGAGGTCCGGGCCCGCGCCCTCGGTCAGCTCGGACTCCGTCGTCTCCGGCAGGAAGCGCGCCGGGTCGGTCTCCAGCTGTTCCAGGAAGACGCCCTCGGCGGTGATCTTCGCCTTGGCCTGGCGGTCGGCGGAGCAGGAGACCGCGATGGCCACGGGGCAGGAGGCGCCGTGCCGCGGCAGCCGCACCACGCGTACGTCGTGGCAGAAGTACTTGCCGCCGAACTGGGCGCCGATGCCGATCTTCTGCGTCAGCTCGAAGACCTGCTCCTCCAGCTCCTTGTCCCGGAAGCCGTGCCCGGAGGGCGAGCCGGAGGAGGGCAGCTCGTCGAGGTAGTGCGCGGAGGCGTACTTGGCCGTCTTGAGCGCGTACTCGGCGCTGGTGCCGCCGACGACGATCGCCAGGTGGTACGGGGGGCAGGCGGCGGTGCCCAGCGAACGGATCTTCTCCTCCAGGAACTTCATCATGCTCGCCTCGTTGAGCACGGCCTTCGTCTCCTGGTAGAGGAAGGACTTGTTGGCGCTGCCCCCGCCCTTGGCCATGAACAGGAACTTGTAGGCGTCGCCGTCCGTCGCGTACAGCTCGATCTGGGCGGGCAGGTTGGTGCCGGTGTTCTTCTCCTCCCACATGGTGAGCGGAGCCATCTGCGAGTAGCGCAGATTGAGCTGGGTGTAGGCGTCGTGGATGCCGCGCGAGAGCGCTTCCTCGTCGCCGCCCGCCGTGAGCACCTGCTGACCGCGCTTGCCCATCACGATCGCCGTACCGGTGTCCTGGCACATCGGCAGCACGCCCGCCGCCGCGATGTTGGCGTTCTTGAGCAGATCGAGGGCGACGAAGCGGTCGTTGGCGCTGGCCTCGGGGTCGTCCAGGATCCGGCGCAGCTGCGCCAGGTGCTCGGGGCGCAGATAGTGCTGGATGTCGTGGATGGCCTCGGCCGCCAGCTTGCGCAGTGCCTCCGGCTCCACCTTGAGGAAGGTGCGCCCGTCCGCCTCGAAAGTGCTCACGCCCTCGCTGGTGATCAGGCGGTACGGTGCGGGGTCCGCACCGGTGGGGAGCAGATCCGTGTAGGAGAACTCCGGGCTGGCCGGTTGGGAGCTGGCAGACATACGGGGACTCTTCCTCTCACACTTGCGGCTCTCGACGATGCTCGACGACAAGAGCCCGGCTCTCGACGATGGGAGCGCGTCTCACAGCGTAGAACCCGCCCGCAAGAGGCCGCTGCGGGGGTAGTCGCGATCTATCGCGTTTGGGTAGGCTGCTGTTGTGACTGAAGACTCTTCGCGCACTTCGCTCCAGAAGCAGCCGTCCGCCGAGCGGTCCCCGAAGCCCGCGGCCGCGCCCGCTCCTGCCGCGGAGGCCGCCGTCCGTGCCTCGGACGCCGACCGGGACCGGGTCGCCGACATCCTCCGCGAGGCCCTTGCCGAGGGCAGGCTGGACGCGGAGGAGCACAGCGAGCGGGTCGAGGCCGCCTACGCGGCAAAGACGATGGGCGAGTTGGAGCCGCTCGTCCGCGATCTGCCGGCGGGCCGCTCGGGCACCGTCGGGTCGCAGGACGGTGACGGGCAGCCGGGCGGAAGCGGTCAGCGCTCCTACAGCACCTCGTTCGCGACCTTCGCCGCCTCCCACACCTCCAGCCATGCCATGCACGGCAGCGGCCCCAAGGAGAACCTGGTCGCCATCTTCAGCGGCACCGGGCGCAAGGGGCGCTGGCGGGTTCCGCGGAAGATCAACGCGTTCGCCTGTTTCGGCGGTATCGAGATCGATCTGACCGAGGCGCTGTTCGAGCACCCGCATGTGCAGATCAACGCCACTGCGATCTTCGGAGGGATCGAGATCCGGGTCCCGGAGAACGTCACCCTGCAGCAGAAGGGTGCCGGCATCTTCGGTGGGTTCGACGTCCAGGTGACCGACTCCACGGACCCGACCGCGCCGGTCGTGCTGGTGGAGGGGGCCGCGATCTTCGGCGGTGTGGACGCCAAACCGAAGCGTGGCCGCGTCATTCAGAATCTGCGCGACCGGTTCCGCAAGGAGCTGTGAGCACGCGGGCGCACCGGAGGTTCTGCGCGCGCTGGGGAGCGTACGCCTGGGCGCGTATCGGACTACACGCAATGCATACCGGCGCGTACAGCGGGTAGGGCTCGGGCATCGTCTTGCGCACAGCGAGAGTTCGCGAGCCGGCCCTCCCCGAGAGGGCCCGTGGGGGAACGTGAACTGCTGTGCGCCGCAAGACGGGTGAAGGGGAAACAAACCTCCGTCGTCGCGTCAGGAGCAGACCGTGCTGCACACGCCGCATCAGTCCCTGCAGGCCGCCGCCACCATCCCCGTACAGCGAACGCCTGAGCGAGATGATCAAGCGGGCCCCTGGCACGCGGACGCCGTCTGCCGCCGCGATGAGGCGGGCCTTTTCTTCGCCCCCTCCAAGGAGCCCACGGCCGCCCGGCTCTCCCGTGAGCAGGCCGCCAAGCGCGTCTGCGCCCGCTGCCCTGTCCTGGTCGAGTGCCGCGAGCACGCCCTGGTGATGCCCGAGCCCTACGGCGTGTGGGGCGGCCTCACCGCCGCCGAACGCCGCGTCGTCCTCTCCCGTCGCCGCCGCGCCGCACAGGCCGCGGCCGCGGGGCAGCCGACGACGGAGGTGCCCCGCATCGCGTAGCCGCCTCGCCGCCGGGCGGAGGGCCGTGGGGCTCTGCGGGTGCTCTGTGGCTGGTCGCGCAGTTCCCCGCGCCCCTGAATCGCTACCCCGCAAGCTTGGGCAGTCTGCGCCCTGGGGGTACCTCCCTGGGGGCACCGCCCGGCCGGAGGCTGGGGGAGGAGTCTGGGGGAGCAGGGTGGGCAAGCGCAGCCGCCCACGCGGGGTGCGCTCGCGGGAGGGGGTCACCAGTGGCGGCGGCCTCAGCGCGGCGCCGCCCTCAGCGCGCGCGGTCGAAATCGATGGCGCTGTAGGCGCGCAGCTTCGAGAGCCGGTGCACGGACTCGATCTGACGGATGGTGCCGGACTTCGAGCGCATCACCAGCGACTGTGTGAAGGCCCGCTCGCCGCGGTAGTGGACGCCCCGCAGCAGGTCGCCGTCGGTGATGCCGGTGGCGACGAAGAACACGTTCTCGCCGCCGACCAGGTCGTCGGTGAGCAGCACCTGGTCCAGATCGTGGCCCGCGTCCAGCGCGCGCTGCCGCTCCTCGTCGTCCTTGGGCCACAATTTGCCCTGTATCGTCCCGCCGAGGCACTTGATCGCGCAGGCCGCGATGATGCCCTCGGGAGTGCCGCCCACGCCCAGCAGCAGGTCGACGCCGGTCTCCTCGCGCACGGTCATCACGGCGCCCGCGACATCGCCGTCCGAGATGAACTTGATCCGCGCGCCCGCCTCGCGGATCTCCTTCACCAGCCCCTCGTGGCGCGGGCGGTCGAGCACGACGACGGTGACGTCCTCGACGCCGCAGCCCTTGGCCTTGGCGATCCGCCGGATGTTCACCGCCGGCGGTGCCGTGATGTCGACGAACTCCGCCGCCTCGGGGCCCGTGACCAGCTTGTCCATGTAGAAGACCGCGCTCGGGTCGAACATCGAGCCCCGCTCGGCCACCGCCAGCACCGAGACGGCGTTGCCCATGCCCTTGGCGGTGAGCGTCGTACCGTCGACCGGGTCCACCGCGACATCGCACTCGGCGCCCGTGCCGTCCCCGACGCGCTCCCCGTTGTAGAGCATCGGGGCCTCGTCCTTCTCGCCCTCACCGATCACCACCACGCCGTTCATCGAGACCGTGGAGACGAGGGTGCGCATCGCCTTGACGGCCGCCCCGTCGGCGCCGTTCTTGTCGCCCTTGCCGACCCAGCGGCCCGACGCCATCGCCCCCGCCTCGGTGACCCGCACCAACTCCAGCGCCAGGTTGCGGTCCGGGGCCTCCGGGCTGACTTCGAGCGGGGAGGGCAGGTGGTTGTGTTCAGTCATCGGAACACACCTTTCTGTACGGCGACTCTGGACGGCCACTACGGCGACGCGAGCTGTGCCGATTCGGCGAGGGTGGGCAGGATTTTACCTGTACATCGCAGACTGAGCAGGGGCGCCCACGGATGAGCAGGTCCAAGGAGGCGGCGAGGAGGGCCGGAGGCGACGCCGCGGCAGCAGGGGCGGCACCGGACCGGCCGCCCCCTCACGCAAGCCGCCGACCGGCATAAGGGACGATGGGGGCGTGGCAGCAGACAAGAAGCGCGGCGCCCAGGCCGTGCGTGACATGGTGATCTCGCTGGCGGTGATCATCCTCGCCGCCTGGGTCATCTACCTGTTCATCCCGCACGACGAGAACAAGGACCCGGTCAAGACGGTCAGCTATCGCGTGGAGCTGGCATCGGCACGGCGCGCGGCACCGTATCCGGTGGCCGCACCGCAGGGGCTGTCCAAGGAGTGGCGTGCCACCTCCGTCCGCTACACGGCGGACGGCCCCAAGGGCACCGTCTGGCACCTGGGCTTCGTGACGCCGGACAACGAGTACGCCGCCGTCGAACAGAGCGACCAGGAACGGCCGGTCCGGTTCATCGACGACGTCACACAGGGTGCCCAGAAGACATCGAAGAAGCAGCGCGTCGCGGGCGAGGAGTGGACCCGCTACCAGGGCCAGAAGTACGACGCGCTGGTGCGGCCCGCCGCCGACGGCAAGTCGGTGACGGTGGTCACGGGCACCGCGAGCTTCCGGCAGCTGGGCGAGCTCGCCGAAGCGCTGGAGGCCAAGTCCCTGAAGCCGGGGAACTCCCAGAAGCCCGACGGGAGCGGTTCCGCGCAGCCCGCAGCCGAGTAGGCGGCTCCACGGCGGTCGCCATGGTCCGGCCCCATGGTCGCCATGGGGCGTAGGGGTGCGAAGGGAAGGGTCCAGTTCTGGACCCTTGAAAGGCGAAAGCCCCCCGCGCGAGGGGGGGGTGTGCGCGGGGGGCCGTCTGTGGGGCGGCTGTCAGCTGTGCGGCTGACAGCCGGCAGGTCGTCGCCTCACAGGGAGGTCACGACGTCGTCGTAGGACAGCCGGGGCGAGCGGGGGGCGAACGCGTCGGGGCCCGGCTTGCCGATGTTGACGACCAGCAGTACGCGCTGGCGGCCGTCGCCGAAGAACTCCTTGTTGACGCCCTCCGGGTCGAAGCCGGTCATCGGCCCGGCCGCGAGCCCGGCGGCGCGCACGCCGAGGATGAAGTACCCGGCCTGCAGCGTGGCGTTGAGGGCGCCGGCGCCCTCGCGCGCGCTCTCCTCGGCGAAGAACGCGTCCTTGATGTGCGGGGCGTGCGGGAACAGCTCGGGAAGCCGCTCGTGGAAGTCCAGGTCGTAGGAGAGGATCGCGGTCAGCGGCGCCGTGCGGGTCTTGGGCACGTTGCCCTCGGCCATGTGCGTCAGCAGCCGCTCGCGGGCCTCGGAGGAGCGCAGCAGCGTCAGACGCAGCGGCGACTGGTTGAACGCCGTGGGCCCGTACTTCACCAGGTCGTATATCGCCTGGACCTGCTCCTCGGTGACCGGCTCGTCCGTGAACGTGTTGGCGGTACGGGCCTCACGGAAGAGGAGGTCCTGGGCTGCGGGGTCGAGGGCGAGAGCCATGGTCGGGTGCCTTGCCTTTTCGTGCGACGTACAGGGTGGTCAGGCAAGTGTAACCAGCACTAGTTCAACCTTGAACAAAGGCCCCGGTCCGGGCTCCGGATCCGCCGCCGGGGGCGCCGCCCTGGCGAACCCCCTCGACCCCCGTCCTACGGCTCCCGCTCACCGGTTCCCGCTCACCGCTCCTCTTCGTCCTCCTCCGCGGCTTCCTCTTCCTCCTCCTCCAGCACCGCGTCCAGCCGGGCCCGTGCCCCCTCCAGCCAGGCGCGGCAGATGCCCGCCAGCTCCTCGCCGCGCTCCCACAGCGCCAGTGACTCCTCCAGCGTCGAGCCGCCGGACTCCAGGCGCTGTACGACCTCGACCAGCTCGGCCCGCGCCTGCTCGTAGCTGAGCGCGTCCGCCGTGGCCAGCTCCGCCTGCGACGCGTCGGCCGCCGCGTCCCCCGCGGCGGCTGCCGGGCCGCTCCCGGCCGCCTGAGCTTCCGTTTCCGTCGTCATGACCGCAAGCCTATGCGGGCGGTCCGACAGCGACGCCGAACTCTCCCTCTGCCACCCGGGCCCGCAGCCGGTCGCCCTCCGCGACCTCGGCGGCGTCCCGCACCACGGCGCCGTTCTCCCGCTGCAGCACCGCGTAGCCCCGCTGCAGCGTCGCGGCCGGTGACAGCGCGACGACCCGGGCACGGGTGTGCGTCAGTGCGTCCTCGGCGCGGGCCAGCCGGTGGTCGAGCACACGCCGGGAGCGGTCGAGCAGCGCCGCGACCTCCTCCTCGCGGTCCTCCACCATGACGTGCGGGTCGGCCATCGCCGGTCGGCTCATCACCTCGGCCAGGCCGCGTTCCTCGCGCTCCAGCAGCCCGTTGATCACTCGCCAGGCGCGCTCCCGCAGCGCTCGCACCCGCTCATGCTCCTCGCCGACGTCGGGAACGGTGTCCTTGGCCGCGTGGGTGGGCGTACGGGAGCGCAGGTCGGCCACCAGGTCCAGCAGCGGCGAGTCCGCCTCGTGCCCGATCGCGGAGACCACCGGGGTGCGTGCCGCGGCGACGGCGCGCACCAGGCGCTCGTCCGAGAACGGCAGCAGATCCTCCATCCCGCCGCCGCCCCGTGTCACGATGATCACGTCCACGTCCTCGCGGGCGTCCAGTTCGTGCAGCGCCTCGATGATCTGCGGGACCGCGTAGGCGCCCTGCACCGCCGTGTTGCGCACCTCGAAGCGCACGGCGGGCCAGCGCTCCCGCGCGGTGTGCAGCACATCGCGCTCGGCGTCCGAGGCGCGGCCGGTGATCAGCCCTATCCGCTGCGGCAGGAACGGCAGCCGCTTCTTGCGCTCCGCCGCGAACAGCCCCTCGGCCGTCAGCGCCTTGCGCAGCCGCTCCAACCGGACCAGCAGCTCGCCCACACCCACCGGCCGGATCTCGGCGGCGCGCAGCGAGAGCCGCCCCGTCTTCTCGTACCACTCCGGCTTCGCGTGGACGATCACCCGGGTGCCCTCGCTGATGACGTCCTTGACCTGCTCGTACACCTGGCGGAAGCAGGTGACGCTCAGCGAGACCTCGCGGGAGGGGTCGCGCAGGGTCAAGAAGACCATTCCGGCGCCCGGCCGGGGGGAGAGCTGGATGATCTGCCCCTCGACCCAGACGGCGCCCAACCGGTCGATCCAGCCGCGGATCAGCCGGGAGACCTCGCTGACGGGGATCGGGGATTCGGCGGACGTGGTGAGAGCCATGCGAGAAGGCTAGGCCCTGCCACCGACAGCCCCGCCCTGCCCACCCGGGGGCCGGGGAACCTCGGGAGCGGGTCAGCCGGCCGCCGCCTCCCGCTTGTCCCGGCGGCGCAGCACTGCCAGCGCCACCAGCGCGATCACCAGCCACACCAGCCCCACCCAGTGCGCCTCACGGTTGGCGGTGACGATCACCGCGACGACGATTGCGAGCCCCACCAGCGGCACCGCCCAGTCCCACAGCGCGCTCATCCGATGCCGCTCGGCGCTGCCTTCGGCCTGTCCGCTCCCGGCCGCCGGTCGCCCGCCCCCGCGCCGTCCCAGCCCGTAGTAGCCCATGACCGACAGATGCAGCATGCCGAAACCGAACAGGGCGCCGATGTCCACGATGGAGACCAGCCGGTCCAGACCGTCGGCGGCCCGCGCGGCCCACACCGCGGCGCACATCGTCAGCACCGCACTCAGCAGCAGCGCCCGCCCCGGCACCCCGGTACGCAGCCCGACGCTGCCCAGGAAGCGCGGCAGCCGCCGGTCCCGCGCCATGGCGTACAGCAGCCGGGAGGCCGCCGCCTGCCCGGCCAGCGCCGCGAACGCGGCGCCGATCGCCTTGCTGACCGCCACCGTCGTCTCCAGCCAGCCGCCGATCGCCGACTCGGTCGCGGCGTAGAAGGCAGCCCCCTGCTCGGCCGGGTTCTCGGCGAGATGGCGCGAGGAGTCCTGCGACAGCAGCGCGGCCAGATACGTCTGGAGCACGAAGAGCACACCGGTCACCAGCAGGCACCACACCAGTGCCCGGGCGACCAGCCGGGCGCTGCTCCCCTTGCCGCCCACCGCCTCCTCCGCGAAGTTCGCGATGGCGTCGAAGCCCAGGAAGGACAGCACCGCGACGGAGACCGCGCCCAGCAGCGCCGTCATCGAGAAGGCGCGGTCCCCGGTCAGGGGCGAGAGCCAGCCGCGCTGCGGCCCGTCCTGCGCCAGGACGACGAGTGCCGCGACGACGAACACCAGCAGCACCAGGATCTCCATGGCCAGCACCAGAAAACCGACCACTGCCGCACGGCGTACGCCCGAGAGATTGAGCGCTGTTGTCACCACCACCGCGATGGCCGTCCAGATCCACTGGTCCACCTCGGGCACCAGCTGCGCCATGGCGATCCCGGAGAAGAGGTAGGCGACGGCCGGGATGAGCAGATAGTCGAGCATCATCATCCAGCCGGCCACGAAGCCGGGGCCGTTTCCGAGGCCCACGCGCGCGTACGCGTACACGGAGCCCGCCTGCGGCACCGTATGGATCATCCGGGCGTACGAGTAGGCCGTGAACGACATGGCCACCGTCGCGACCACGTACACCAGCGGGACCACACCGTGGCTGCGCGCGTCCAGCGCACCGTAGATCCCCACCGGCGCCATCGGCGCGATGAACAGCAGCCCGTAGACGATCAGGTCGCGCAGCGACAGGCTGCGCCGCAGGGAACCGCCCGGGCCGCCTCCCAGGATGTCGGCTGTGTGCGAGCGAGCTGAAGGCATGGGGCCAGCTTGCCGCAGATCACACCTGTCGGCAGCGGACACACGCCTGGCCCCGTGCGCGCTGCGCGACCGCGCGCCCTCCGCGCTTCCACGCTCCCGGTGCTCCCCGGAAGGACATGAGTACGGCCCTTACGATGGAGCCATGACTGGTTCGCCCGACCGCAGGCCCGACGACGCACCGGAAGCCGACGCTCCGCAATCCACCGCTCCGGGCCGCCGCCGCGTCCTGCTCGCGGCCCCCCGTGGCTACTGCGCGGGCGTGGACCGCGCGGTGATCGCCGTGGAGAAGGCGCTGGAACAGTACGGCGCTCCGATCTACGTGCGGCACGAGATCGTGCACAACAAGTACGTGGTCCAGACCCTGGAGAAGAAGGGCGCCATCTTCGTCGAGGAGACCGACGAGGTGCCCGAGGGCGAGATCGTCATCTTCTCCGCGCACGGCGTGGCACCCACCGTCCACCAGGAGGCCGAGCGCGGCAAGCTCGCCACCATCGACGCCACCTGCCCGCTGGTCACCAAGGTGCACAAGGAGGCCGTGCGGTACGCCAAGGAGGACTACGACATCCTCCTGATCGGCCACGACGGCCACGAAGAGGTCATCGGCACCAGCGGCGAGGCCCCCGACCACATCACGCTGGTCGACGGGCCCCAGGATGTTGAGAACGTCGAGGTCCGCGACCCCGAGAAGGTGGTGTGGCTCTCCCAGACCACCCTTTCGGTGGACGAGACCATGGAGACGGTCGACGCGCTCAAGGGCCGCTACCCGAACCTCCTCTCGCCGCCCAGCGACGACATCTGCTACGCCACCCAGAACCGCCAGACCGCCATCAAGCAGGTCGCCGCCGACGCCGACCTGGTGCTGGTCGTCGGCTCCAAGAACTCCTCCAACTCCGTACGCCTGGTCGAAACGGCCCTGACGCACGGCGCCAAGGACGGCCACCTGGTCGACAACGCGGACGAGATCGACGAGGCATGGCTGGAGGGCGTCGAGACGATCGGCCTCTCCTCCGGAGCCTCCGTGCCGGAGGTGCTGGTCGACGGCGTCCTGGAGTGGCTGGCGCAGCGCGGCTGGGACGAGGTCGAGATCGTCAAGCCGGTCGACGAGCACATGCAGTTCTCGCTTCCCAAGGAGCTGCGCCGCGATCTGCGTGCCGAGGCCGCCGAACGGCTGCGGGCCTGACCCCGACGGGGCCGCCCGTCACCCGCTCTTCCCGGCGCGCCGCCAGGCACGGCGGCGCTCCAGGCTGAGTGCTCCCTTCCGGATGAGCGCGATCGCGGCGGCGGCCAGCGTGCCCGCGTACAGCCACACCGCGTGCAGGGCGAGACCCGTGAAGACGTTCTGGAGGACACCGGTGAAGCCGTCGCCGGTGCCCCCGGCGAAGAACAGCCCGATCGTGTACGCGAGGGGAGCGGCGACCGGCGCGGCGAACAGCTCCGCCGGCCGTACCCACACCGCGGCGGCCATGGCGACGAGCAGGAAACCGATGCCGTAGAACGCGGGCGCCCCGCCGGGCATCAGCGATACCAGACCGCCGAGCAGCACCATCAGCAGCGAGGCGAACACTCCGACGCCCAGCCCCGTCAGCCGCGGTGCCTGCCGGGCCGTCCCACGCCGCGGTGTCCGCTTGCGGTCGGCCGACTGCCGGTCGGTCGACCGCCGGTCCGCCGGCTGCCGGGACGCCGCCCGCCGGGGGGCGGCTCTCGATGCGGCGCCGCTCGCACCGGCCGAGGGCCCCGCCTGCGCCGGGGCATGCGCCTGCGCCTGGGCTCCGGGGTCCGCGGGCGCGGGTGCGGCCAGGTGCGGGAGCCTGGGGCTGTGCCGGACGGCGGCCCCGCCCCCGTCGGCGCCGCTGCCCGGGGGAGCGGCACCGTACCGCTCGTACGGATCGTGCTGGGTCGTGCGCGCGCTGCGTTGCTCCACCTGGCCACGGTAGGTGCTGTGGGGGCGCAGGCGAGGTCATGGACACGCGGATTCCGCCAATACCACCGAACCGGCACTGTGCAGCTCCGGGCAGGGCCCGGCAGCGCTGGTGCGGGCGCCCGTAGACTGGGTGGTCGGCCTCCGGGCCGTCTGTCCGCGCAGAGACCCCACTATGGAGATCCCCCGCCAGGGGCAACGGGAAGTAGTCGCAACGTGTCGCTCACGATCGGAATCGTCGGCCTGCCGAACGTCGGCAAGTCGACCCTTTTCAACGCCCTGACCAAGAACGAGGTGCTGGCGGCCAACTACCCGTTCGCCACCATCGAGCCGAACGTCGGCGTCGTGGGCGTCCCCGATCCCCGGCTGGGGAAGCTCGCCGAGCTGTTCGACTCCCAGCGCGTCCTCCCCGCAACCGTCGACTTCGTCGACATCGCGGGCATCGTGCGCGGCGCGAGCGAGGGCGAGGGCCTGGGCAACAAGTTCCTGGCGAACATCCGTGAGTCCGACGCCATCTGCCAGGTCATCCGCGCGTTCAAGGACGACAACGTCGTACACGTGGACGGAAAGATCTCGCCCAAGGACGACATCGAGACGATCAACACCGAGCTGATCCTGGCCGACCTCCAGACCATCGAGAAGGTCCTTCCCCGGCTGGAGAAGGAAGCGCGGGTCAAGAAGGACAAGCAGCCGCAGGTCAAGGCCGTCCAGGAGGCGAAGGACATCCTGGAGGAGGGCCGCACCCTCTTCTCCGCCGGCCTCGCCCAGGGCACCGAGCGCGCCGAGCCGCTGCACGAGCTGCACCTGCTGACCACCAAGCCGTTCATCTACGTCTTCAACGTCGACGAGGACGAGCTGACCGACGAGGCCTTCAAGGAGGAGCAGCGCGCCCTGGTGGCCCCCGCCGAGGCGGTCTTCCTCAACGCCAAGCTGGAGGCCGACCTCGTCGAACTGGACGAGGAAGAGGCCCTCGAACTCCTCCAGACCGTCGGCCAGGAAGAGCCCGGCCTCGCCACCCTCGCCCACGTCGGCTTCCGCACCCTCGGCCTGCAGACCTACCTCACGGCAGGCCCCAAGGAAGCCCGCGCCTGGACCATCAAGAAGGGCGCCACAGCCCCCGAAGCCGCCGGCGTCATCCACACCGACTTCCAGAGGGGCTTCATCAAGGCCGAGGTCATCTCCTACGAGGACCTCCTGGAAACCGGCTCCGTGGCCGAAGCCCGCGCCAAGGGCAAGGCCCGCATGGAGGGCAAGGACTACGTCATGCGCGACGGCGACGTGGTGGAGTTCCGCTTCAACGTGTAGCGCGCACCGCTGACTGATCGTCCGCGTCCAGTCAAACCATCAGGTCAGGTGGGGTGGGTCCGATGCCGGGCCCAGCCCGCCGGGATTCTGGTCGCTGGTTGGTCGCTGGTGAACTGATAACTCGTCACCGGGCGCCTGGGAACGTGGCGCCGACCGGCTGTACGCGCTCGGCGACGGGTCGCGGCCCCGCGCCGGTGCGCGCGCTCAGGACGCAAGCAGCCGACATCTCCAGCAGGCCGGTCCCGGTCCTCAAGACGACGCTGTACAACAGGCCACGACCGGCTCGGGCAGCGCAGAGCGAGGCCGTCCTCTGGCGCTCGACGGAGGAACTGCTTCCGTCCTTCGCACGCGAAGGCATGGCGCTCAACCTCGAAGCGCACCCGGACGACTTCTGCGAGGAGCACACTCCCGTCGTCGACCTCGTGCGCGCCATCGACAAGCTCTGGCCGAACTGTCTGTACTGCGCCCCGCACTCCGTCCCCCAGCTCTTCGAGCTGGGGGGACACCCCAAGGCACGCCGGCGCGTATCCATCAGCACCTCGGCATCGGCCAGGGCCAAGGTCGACTGGAACAGCTTCTTCGGTACCCAGCGTGAGCTCAGCTTCGACGGGGTCGCCACCGCCTGTGTCTTCGCCTGGGAGGAGCGGGCACGTGAGCCCTCGGCGCTGATGCCGGACCGCATCACCAAGGAGCCGGCCCCTTGAGAGGTTCGCGCTCCGGGAGGTGGCGCGGATGCCGGCGGGAGGTAGGGCTGCGGGTGCCGCCCCTTACCTCCCGGGTTCACCCTTCACCTCCCGAGGCGGTGCGCCCCCTTATCTCCGGAAAGGTCTGTCGAGTACTCCTGACGGCCTGGTGAGGAAGGCGCTGTCGGGCCGGGCCTCTGAGCACAGAAGTAACTTCTGCCCCTCCAGTAACAGTTGCCTCAGGTGAGTACTGCCCTGGAGGATGTGGCCGTGCCAACTCATGCCTCAAGAACTGCGCTTGGCGATCCCTGGCCGCATGTCCGTACTGCCTGGCCGACACGTAGTGCCCCCCTCTACGGCCAGGATTTCGCGCGCGACCCGTTCTCGTACTACCAAAGTCTGCGCAAGACCTTCGGTCCTGTGGCGCCTGTCACCCTGGAGGAGACCGGCGCCTTCCGCGGGTACCTCGTCCTGGACCACGCCTACCAGTTGGAGATTCTCCAGAACCGCGGCCATGTGTGGACGCGGGACTCCCGCTGGTACCGCGACTTCGCCGAAGGTGCGCTCCCCGACCACCCGCTGATTCCCCAGATCGCCTACCGGCGCAGCCGCCTCTACGCCGAGGGCATGGAGCACTCACGCCTCTCCGGTCCGGGCAACAAGGCGCTGGCCAAGATCGACCTGCTGTTCACCCGCACCCTCATCGAAGACCTCGCGGAGCAGCTCATCGCCTCGTTCTTCCCCGCGGACGGGCCCGGGGAATGGAACGAGGCCGACATCCTCGACCAGTACGCGCTCCAGCTGCCGCTGCTGGTCATGATGCGGCTGATGGGTATGGACGAGGCCGGCGCGCTGGCCACCGGCACCGCTATTCACGAGATGCTCAGCGGCGGTCCCGGGGCCCACCGTGCCGCCGCGGATCTCGACGTCCGGATGCGGGCCCTGGTGGAGGAGAAGCAGAGGGACCCGGGGCCCGACCTCATCTCCTGGATGCACCACTACAACCGGCAGATGGAGCAGCAGCTGGACGTTCATGAGCTGAGCGAGGACGTGTGGCTGCAGATCGTCTGCGGGCGCGGCGCCGGCAACACCTGGATCTGCAACACCGTGTTGGAGTTGCTGACAAATCCGGAGCTCAACGCGGATGTCATCGCCGGGCGCTGTCAGATGGAGGAGGCGATGAACCGCGTCATGTGGGTCAACGCCCCCGTCCAGAACCTCATCGGCCGCTGGGCCACCCAGGACACCACGCTGGGCGGCTATCCGGTCAACTGCGGGGACATGGCGATCATCTGCCTCGCTGCGACCGGAGGTGACCCGATGATGATGTCGACCAGCTGGGACGTCTCCCGCACCAACAGGTCGCACCTGGCCTGGGGCGCCGGTTCCCACGGCTGCCCGGTACCGGACCTGGGCACGCTCATCGTCCGTACGGGGCTCGAAGTGCTGTGGAACAGGCTGCCGGGCATGCGGCTGGCCGTTCCCAAGGAGAGCCTCACCTGGGACCTTCCGTACATGGCCAGGTCGCCCACTGCGCTTCCCGTGATATTCCCTTATCCGCCGACTTCTCCCATGAACGGACAGCAGTGGACAGCACAGCACCGCTTTCTCTCGAACCCGCCCCGGCCGATCTCCACGGAACGGAAGGCGCAGCCCTCCGAGCCGCAGGGCCGGTTGCCACTGTGGCGCTCCCTGGTGGCGTGGTGGCCAAAGCGGTGACGACGCGGGAGGCGGGCGCCCTGGTGCTGGGCGACCCCCGCTTCTCCAAGGACATCCAGCACTGGGGCGCGCACGCACGCGGGGAGATACCCGCCGACTGGCCGCTGCTGTTCATCGTGGAGGGCAAGGGCCTGCTCACCACCGACGGCGAGACCCACCGCCGGCTGCGGCTCCCCATCCAGCGTGCCATCTCGCCCCGCCGCGTAGCGGCGCTGCGTCCCCAGATCGAGGCCATTACCGACCGCCTGCTGGCGGGGCTGGCCGCCGTCCCCGCCGGGACGGAGACGGATCTGCTCGCCGGGTTCGCGCTGCCGCTGCCGCTGGATGTCATCTGCTCACTGCTCGGCGTGCCCGAAGACGGCATCCTGCGCAAGGAGTTGCACGAGCTGTCGGCGGCGGCGTTGAACTCCGAGGCCAGCGCGGAAGAGGTGCAGCAGACGGTCTCCCACCGCTTCCCGGCGACGCTGCTGGCACTGATCGAGGAGAAGCGCGCCCGCGGCGACCGGGACGACCTCACCATGGACCTGGTTGCCGCCATGGACGAGGGGGAGCTGAGCGAGGCGGAGGTCATCGGAAACCTCGTGACCACCGTGATCGGCGGCCATGAGACGACGGCCAGTCTGATCTGCCACGCCGTCAAAGGGCTGCTGACGCACCCCGAGACGCTCCAGGCCGCGAGAGCCCGGCAGGAGGCGGGGGAGGACCCGTGGCCCGGCATCGTGGAAGAGGCGCTGCGCTGGGAGTCTCCCACCCGTCATCTGATGTTCCGTTACGCGCTCGACGACGTGGACGTCGAGGGCGACATGATCCGCAAGGGAGAGGCCGTACTGGTGCCACTGTCGGCCATTCAGCGCTGCCCGCACGCCTTCCCGGACGGTGATCCGGAGGTCTTCGCTCCCGGCCGTGCCGACGCCTCCCGGCATCTCGCCTTCGGCTACGGCCCGCACCGCTGCCCCGGTGCGTCGCTGGCCCGGCTGGAAGCCGAGATCGCCCTGCAGCGGCTCTTCGCTGCCTTCCCGGGACTGGCTCTCACGGGACGGCCCGCCTCCCGGGTGCCGTCCCTGGGCATCAACGGCTACCAGGAACTGCCGGTCCGGCTGCGCTGAGGCCGACACTGCCGGTGGTCGGCCCTTCCCGTTGCTCCCGGGGGCTCCGCCCCTAAGGCCCCGGTCCTGCCGGACGGGCCGACTTCAGCCCGTCCGGCACTCTCTCGCGGCTCCCGTGCCGGCGGCACTGGGAAGAGCTGGAATTCTTGCAGGTCAGAGCCTTGGGGTGGAGTTCCGGGGCAACGTCTGGTGTGCCCCGACGGCTGATCGGCTCACTTGCGCCAGAACAGGTGGTGCGTCACGCCGCTCGGGCTGGGGACGACGTCCTGGTGGAACCGGTCGAGCAGTTCGTCGGGGGACTGCCACAGCCGGGACCCGGAGCCGAGCTTCGTCGGGGCTACCGCCACATGCAGGGTGTCGACGAGGCCGGCCTCCAGGAACCGACGGATGGTCGTTGCCCCACCGCCGAGCCGGACGTCCCGGCCCTGCGCTGCCTCCTTCGCCCGGGCGAGCACCGCGGCCGGGTCGTCGTCGACGAAGTGGAACGTGGTGTCGGACAGCGTGAACGACGGGCGCTTGTGGTGCGTCATGACGAACACCGGCGTGTGGAAGGGGGGCTCGTCACCCCACCACCCCTGCCACTCGTGGTCCTGCCAGGGCCCGCGCTGCGGCCCGAACTTGTTGCGGCCCATGATCTCGGCGCCGATGTTGCGGGTGTGGTCCCGTGTGAAGTAGTCGTCCAGGCCTCGGCTGCCGGCGGGCCCGGAGCGGCTGACGGGTGGGTGGTCGGTGGCGAAGGCCCAGGCGAGCAAGGTCCCCGGATCGGCATGGCCGAACGGCTTCTCCAGGCTCTGGCCCTCGCCGGCGCCGAACCCGTCGCTTGAGACGGTGAAGTTCTGGACCCGCAGCAACTGGCTCATGTCGCTCCTCCTGCTTCGCGCTTTGTGATCACTTGACGAACGGTGGACCGGCCGGGACGGGAAAACTCATCGCCGCATCGTGCCGTTCTCATCAAGCTCCCGCAGCCGCGCGCCGGGCGGCGACTCCCGGTGGGTGGTCGACCGCCTCCGCAAAACCCATGAGGGCGTGCCCGACGCACAGACCGCACAGTGAGACGGCCAACTCGATATCGCTTTAGTAGCAGTTCGGCATACCAATCCTTCTAAAAAGGGACAATACCGATACGCCAGCAGGACGGAATTCCGCTTTCCCGGCTGCTGCCAGGGTCGGCTGAACTGGCAATCGTCTCGGTCTGTCGACGTCTTGGAACTCAGCGCTGTTGCGGGTTCCCCGCATGGCGGTAAATGCCTCAAGTGGCGGCTGTGGCAGATGTGTTGACGCTCCTCATGATGCTCCACTACGTTCCAGAAGTCCCTGAGATGTCCGGCGTTCATACGCGTCGATGTCACAGGGAAGTCCGTGCCGACTTCCGTTCGGAAGGAACAAAATGAGCGAAGACCTGCTGGAAGACGAATTCTCCCTCGACCTGCGTGTTGGCCACGCGGAGGCTTCGACCAGTTCCGCCGCTGCCACGGACAACGGCGGTTGCGCGACGTCGCGCACATCGCTGTGCACCGACACGCTCAGCGGGTGCTGCTGACACGCCGCATCTGATGTGACGCACATCCATGGCGAGCCACGCGGAGGGCCCTGCAGTCCGCGCTCAGGGGATTTCCGAGCCCTCCGTATGGTCGTTCGCCGAGAAGGTCGAGAAGGCTGAGATTCGCTGAGAAGGCCGCGAGAGCTGAGAGAGGGAACGGCCGCGTTATGGAGTCCCGTTCCGCGGGGAAAGTGACCGACGACGAGGTTCTGCGTCTGGCTCGCGAGGTGGCTGATCGGCTCATGGAATCGGCCGGGGAAGCCGAAGGGAAGGCGGATCTCGCCGACGGTGCCCCCGGCATCGCGCTCGCCCTCCGATATGCCGCCGAAGTCTTCGGCGACGACCGCTACTTCAAAGCCGGCCGGCTCCAACTGCGCCGCACCGCCGAGGCGAGTGCCGCCGCGCCCTTGCGCGCGCCCGGTCTGTACCTCGGCACCGCGGGTGTCGTCTGGGCGGTGACCGAGTACGCCCGAGTGGAGCCGCGCTACCTGCCGACGCTCGCCACGATGACGGACCAACTCGCCCGGCAGACGCTGGCGATCAAGCTCGACACCGCCGCGGGAAGCGTCGCCTCGCACGACTACGACGTCATCGGGGGCGCGGCCGGCTGGCTCGCCGCGCTCTCCAAGGCGGCGGGTGTCCTCGGCGGGCGCGCGACGGACGCGGTCAGGGAGGCCACGGACCGCCTGGTCGACTACCTGGTGGAGCTGTCCCGGGACGACGGCGGCAAGCTCAGGTGGTTCTGCGCGCCCTCCCATTTCCCCAGCATTCCCGGCCCCGACGGACAGCCGACGCCCCTTCCGGGATATGTGAAGAACTTCCCCGACGGCGTCTACAACCTGGGATTCGCCCACGGGCCGCCGGGTATTCTCGCGGCCCTCTGCCGTCCCGACGCCGCCCACGCGGTCGGCGGCGCGGCCGGCAGCGCGGGGCAAGAAGCACGGTCACGCCGAGTACGGCAGGGAGTTCGCGACCTCGCCCGGATGCTCGAATCGCTGCGCATCGACGGTCTCGACCATCCGGCGTGGGCCAACCTTCTGCTGCCCCACCCGGACACCGGGCGCCCCGACACCGATGCTGAGCAGGTACCGGCCAGGAGCGCGTGGTGCTACGGCCCGCCCGGCATCGCAGCGTCCCTGCTGCCCGCCTCGGCGGCCTGCGGCGACCCGGAGCCGACCGACCTCGCGGTGGCCACGCTCCTCGGTCTCGAACGCACACCTGCCGACGATCAGCGTCTCAACTCGCCCACGCTGTGCCACGGGCTGGCGGGGCTGGTGACCATCTACGGCCGCGCCGCCGCACAGACCGGCCTGCCGGACCTGCGGCGCATGCACGACGAGTTCCTGTCGCGGATGTGCTCGTACGCGGACCCGGACCACCCCTATCTCTTCCCCGACTACGACCCGTGGGGGCGGCAGGAGCACAACGCCGGCCTGTTGACCGGTGCGGCCGGAGTCCTGCTCGCCCTTCTGGGCACCGTGTCCGACGCGGCGGCCGAGTGGGACGAGGTGCTGTTCCTGACTCCCAGGCCCCCGAGCGGGTACGGGCCGGGCGGGAGCGGTGCGGCACCGAACCGGGATCGAGGAGCGGGGGAGACATGAACGAAAAAGGCGCCGACATCTACCGGGCCTGCGGGTTCTTCATGCTCAGGGCGCCGGCCCTGCCCGCGCGCCCGATGCTCGAACTGCTCAGATCGCTGCCGATGGCGGATGTCGGCGCCGTGCGTACGGATGCCTGGCAGGACGATTACGCGGATCAGCTCCTCAAGCTGTGGTGGACCCCGGGCGTGCCGGACGCCGTGCGGGCCGCCTCGCCTCATCTGGCGGACGCCGTCGAGCGGTTCGACGGCCTCACCGGCAAGAACCGGCGCAAGGCCGTGCGCGGCCTGGGCCGCTACCTGAACCGGATGAGCTTCCGCTCGACACCGTTCGGTCTCTTCGCGGGCGTGGCCACCGGCGTGTTCGGTGCCGAGCAGCGCACCCGGCTCGGGCACGGCGCCATCGGAAGGGCCCGCGCACGCGCGGACTCCGGGTGGGTCATGCACCTGGTGAAGCGGCTCGCCTTCGGCGCGGAACGCCCCAGCGAGCTGCGGGTGCGGCGCAACGATCTGCTCCATGTGGCCCGCGGCCGGGTGTGGCTGTCCACCGCCGAGGGCTATGGGCTCAACGACAGGGCACAACCCGCTCTCCCCGGCGCGAACGGCGGCGAGGGGCGGACCGCGCCCAAGGGGCGACGCTCCGTCAGCGTGCGGCTGACCGCGCCGATACGGACCGTGCTCGACCTCACCCGAACCCCGACGACGCTCGGCGACCTCACCGCCGCGCTCACCGAGGCCTATCCGAACGCCGGTGCCGAGCGGATCACCACGCTGATCGAGGGCCTGTTCGACAGCGACATCCTCATCACCGCCGAGCGCCCCCGGCTGCTCGTCCCGCCGGCCGGCCGGACGGACCGGGCCGACTCGCTGCTCCGCTCGATGCTGCCGCCCGTCACCGACCCCGCCGTCGCGCGCGCCGTCGACGGTATGGAGGCGGCGATCGGCGCATTCAACCAGGGCGAGATCCCGGCACCGGAGCTGCTCAGCACGGCGAGCGCGCCGATGCCCGACGCCATCGGCGGTCATCGGGGCCCGACCCTCCAGCTCGACTCGGCGCTGAACCTCGACGCGCCGCTGGTCCTTCCCCGGCCGGTGGCCGACCTGGCCGAAGAGGCCGCCCATGTGCTCCTGCGGGTGGGCGCGGAGGACCGCTACCCGCCGCATCTCAAGGAGTACGCCGACGCGTTCTGCGAACGGTACGGCCACTGCTCCGAGATCCCCCTGCTGGAGGCGCTGACCCCGGAGACCGGCCTCGGGCCGCCGCGCAGATACCGCTCCCCGGGACGGTCCTACCCGCTGCCCGGCGTCGTCCCGGAGTCCGCGGACGGGCCTCAGGTGCCGGACGGGTCGTCACGGGAGGCCGTGCTGACCCGGCTGGTCACCGGGGCACTGGCCCGCCGGGAGCTGAGCGTCCAGCTCGACGACCGGCTGTTCGACGAGCTCGCCGAGGCCTCGGCCGCCGAGGACGACCACCGGCCGCCGATGCCCGTCCTCGATCTGCACCTGGGCCTGCTGCCACCGGGGCCCGGTCGTGATCAATGGCGCGGTGTCTGCGGTACCGCCGGGGTGGGGATGGGCGGTCGGACCTTCTCCCGTTTCCACGATCTCCTCGACGACGGGACCCGGGCGTCGCTGCGGGAGCTGGCCGCCGCCGAGGAACAGCGGCAGGGCGACGCCGTCTGCGCCGAGCTGTCCTCCCTCCCGCAGGACGCCCGGTCCATCAACGTCCTGATCCGCCCCACCACGCACACGTGGGAACTGCCGGTCAACGTCACGCCGGGCCGGGACGAGAGCCATGTGATCCGGCTGGACGACGTCCTCGTCGGCGTGGCCGACGGAAAGCTCTATCTGCGCAGCCGCACCCTGGGCCGGCGGCTGCACGTCACCGACCGCACGATGCTCACCTGGGCGGGCGCGCCGGACCCGTGCCGGTTCCTGCTGGAGGTCTCCGAGTCCCTCTCCAGCACGGTCTCGTGGTTCAGCTGGGAAGGCCTGATCTGGACGATGCCGTTCCTGCCCCGCGTCGAGCGGGGCAACCTGGTGCTGCGCCGGGCGCGGTGGCGGCTGCGCCCGGGCGAGCTCACGCCGTCCGGCAGCCCCTCCGACGGCGACGGCGGCGACGGACTGGCCGGGTTCGCCGACGCCGTCGGCGCCTGGGCCGAGAGGTGGATGGTGCCCCGCCTGGTCAACATCGCCAGCAACGACAACACGCTGCTGCTCGACCTCACCAGCGCTCCTTCCCTGCGTGAGCTGCGCGACAGCCTGGAACAGGCTCCGGAGGACGGGATCGTCCTGGAGGAGGTCCTGCCCGCGCCCGACGAGGGCTTCCTGCGGGACGCCGCCGGTGAGGCGTACGCCTCCGAGATCGTGGTTCCCCTCGTACGGACCAGTGAGGACCCGGGCCCGGTGGCCCGGCATGTGCGGCCCCGCCCGGTCCGCGACACCGCCGAGGATCCCGGGGCACGGATCAAGCGGGTCGGCAGCGACTGGCTCGCCGTGAAGCTCTACGCCGAGCCGGACGCGCACGACGCGCTGCTGGGCGTGGGCCTGGCCGGGCTCGCCGGGCGACTGTCCGAACAGTACGGCGTGGCCGCCCCGTTCTTCCTGCGCTACGGCGATCCGGCCCCCCATCTGCGGGTGCGGTTCTTCGTGCCCGATCAGGCCGCGCGCGCGGATGTCCTGCGCGAGGTGACCGCCTGGGCCTACGACCTCGCCCAGGGCGGACACATCTCGGACCACACCTTCGTCAGCTATCAGCGAGAGGTCGAGCGGTACGGCGGGCCCGAACTGATCGCCGACGTCGAGGAATGGTTCCGGCAGGACAGCGCGGCCGTCGTCCAGCTTCTTGGGCACCTGCGCCGCTCGGCCACCGGTCTGCCGGGGCTGCCGGACCTCGGCATGGACGCGTCCCAGGAACGTGCCGCGCTGGTCACCCTCACCGTCGACCGGCTGTGCGCCTCCCTGATCCCCGAACCCGAGGCCCGCCACGCCCTCGCCCGCATCGCGGCGTCGCGCAACTCCGGCGGCGGTCTGTACCGGACGGCCGGGCGCAGCCTGTGGACCGCACGCGCGGAAGACGGCCCGGCCCGTGAACTGCTCGACCGAACCACCGCCGTGTGGCGACCGGCCGCGGAGCGGCTCACCCGCCGGATGGCCGAGCTGGAGGGGAGAGGCGAACTCCAGGCGGACCGCGGCGACATCGTCCTGGCCCTGCTGCACATGCACTGCAACCGCATGGGGTTGCGTCCCACCGAGGAGGCGATCTCCTACGGGGTGTGGCGACGCCTCCTCGACCGGGCCGCGCACGCCTCCCGCTGAGCCGCCGATCCGGACACCGCACCGCGTCCCTCGCACCGCGCGGATCGCGGTGCAGCAGGCTCCGGGAACTGTTCGTGCTGCGCCGGGGGGCTCGTGCGGCGTTTTGAGAAGTCGACTCGTGCGGAGCAGGCGGGCATGCGGCTCGACGGCGAGGAGATCCGGGCGCCCTGGCACTGGCGGGTCCCCTTCGGGGGACACCCGCTGCTCATCCGGTTGCTGCAGTCACTTGCCGGCGCCGACGGGGCCGACCGTGACCGGGGGTGTGGGGCTGTCGGAGACCGGCAGATTGATGCTGGTCGGCAGGGTCTGGGACTGGGTCTCGTTGGGCGGGGTGACGACGAGGCTGGTGACGGTCACACCGCTGCCGCCGGTGTCGTTGCGCGGGTAGTGAAGGGTGAAGCGGGTCGTCTGGCCGGGCTGGAGGGTGACCGTCGGGGGTGCGGTGTTGTTGCGGGCGGCGTTGAACGAGCCCGCGTTGCTCTTGAGGTCGACCCCCGGGAAGCCCCGCAGGGTGCAGGTGGCGGAGCTGGTGTTCCTGAGGTTCACCAGAAGGGTGCCCTCGGCCATGCCGCTCGAGGTGCTCATCGCGAGCCCGGGGGTCTTGCAGAAGCCGGAGTCGGCCGCCCCGCCCCCGGAGCCTCCTCCCGTCGTCCCTGCGGAGCCCTCGTTCTTGTCGTCCGACGACGCGGGCGGCGCGTCGTCGTCCTTGGCGCCGCCGCCGCGCGGATCGGACGACGACGAGGGGGACGCGCTCCGCTTCTTCGACGAGTCCTTGGGGGAGTCGGCGGGCGCGGGTGCCGCTTCCCCGGCCACCTTCTTGGGGGCGGAGGACCCCGACCCCTCACTCCCGCAGCCGGTCAGCAGCACTGCGGCAGCCCCCACCGCGGCAACCGCTGCCAGGCGTGCGCTCCCATCGACGCGCCGCCGCCCGGAGGCTGCTGGTTCGGCCCGTCCGCTTGTCCGCGCCGCGTGCTGCTGCTGTTCTCTCACTGTCGTCACTTCCTGATCATTCCGCGCGAAAGTCCCCTTGATACGGACAGCCGAGCCCCCTCCGCCCGGCTCTTCCGTTGTACACAGTCTGATGATGGGCACGACAGGAAAGTTCATCACGGGTCTGCGTCTTGCGAACCGCCACCGCTTCTTTCCAACCGCCGCCGCGCGGCGGCCCGTGCGCCCGGGCCGGCAAAGCGGCCGCCGGACAGCGCGGGTCACAGGGCAGGGTGGATGGCGCTTCGCGTGGGGCGCCGCGTTCCGAAGTGGTGCACACCGGAGCGGTGCGCGGGGGCGGCGTCCGCCGTCACGCCCACCGGTCCGGTGCTCTCCTGCGGCCCGGCCAGGGCCCGCCCCCGGCTCTCGGCGGTCTCCTCGCCCTCCGGCGCCGTGCTCTGGGCGAGGTAGGTGCGCCAGGTGCCGGTCCCCAGCACGACGCCGATGGCGAGTGCGAGGGCGGCAAGCACGTCGGAGGCCTGAACGCCGGGGCGGCGACGACCTTCGGCGGGCCGCCGCTCGTCCTCATCATGGTCCGCGGCTGCGCCGTCGTGGCGGGTCCACCACCGTCGCCTCGTGTCCGGGTCGCGGGGCTCGTCCACTGCTCTCACCTGCCCTCGTCGCTGCTTGTCGCCGGTCGGTCGCCGTCCCGTCCGTCTGTGTCCGACCACCGCGCCGCACCGGCCCGTCCCCACGTGTGATGCCGTACCCGGCGCAAAAGTTCACGGCTGTCTCCTCGCTGTTCCCCGGCCGGGCCGCCTGGTGGGTCACCCGCGCTCACCGACCAGGCCGTGGCGCTCCGCCGCGCTCCGACAACCCTTTGCGTCCGTTTATGTGACTGATCAACTCCGGCGCCGGGGGAGGATTCCGACGGCGACCGGGCAAGAGCGGAATCTGGGCATTTGATCCGACCGTCGGTAACCGTCCGACTGGCACTCAGGGCCACCAACACCGCTTGTTTACATGGCAGTTGTCTCAGGGGTCACGAATGTGCAACGGAACGGGCCATCGGATGCGGGGGGTTGATCGGGAGTGCCACCATCAACGCTCAACGCGGCCGGGACGATCATTGGCGAACGCACATCCCATGACGCCCGCTGGTTCCGGAGCGCCTCAGTGAACTCCCTCCCCACCTGTTGGGACTACTCCATGCTGGACAAGCTGCAACGCAGGCTGGGTCTCCGTACCGACTCGGTCATCTTCTTCACCTCCGCGGCCCTGACGATCCTCTTCGTCCTCACCACCATCTCGCTGACCGACCAGGTCGACAGCGTCTTCACCACCGCCTCGGACTGGATCCTCAAGAATCTGGGCTGGTTCTACATCCTGGGCGTCACCTCGTTCGTGATCTTCCTGATCTGGATCGCGCTCAGCCGCTACGGGCATGTGCGGCTGGGAGGGCAGAACACCCGGCCGGAATACAGCAACGGCGCCTGGTTCGCGATGCTCTTCGCCGCCGGGATCGGCACCATCCTGATGTTCTGGGGGGTCGCCGAGCCGATCAGCCACTTCGCCAAACCGCCCGAGCAGGGCGTCGAGCCGGAGTCGGCCCACGCAGCCGAGCGGGCGATGGCCTTCGCGCTCTACCACTTCGGCCTGCACACCTGGGCCATCTTCTGCCTCCCGGCGCTGGCCTTCGCCTACTTCGTCTACCAGCGGGGGCTGCCGTTCCGGCTGAGCTCGGTCCTGCATCCGCTGCTGGGCGACCGGATCAACGGGCCGATCGGCAAGAGCGTCGATGTCACCGCCGTGGTCGGCACCCTCTTCGGGGTCTCGGTCTCCATCGGGCTGGGCACCCTGCAGATCAACAGCGGGCTGAACGAACTCTTCGGCGTCCCGGAGAACAAGCTCGTCCAGGTGGTGCTGATCGCCGTGGTCACGGCGATCGCCACCGCCTCGGTGATGAGCGGCCTAGACAAGGGCATCAAGATCCTGTCCAACATCAACATCCTGATGGCCATCGGCCTGCTGATCTTCGTCCTCCTCGCCGGTCCCACGCTCTTCATGGCCAAGGGCATCGTCGAGACGACCGGGACCTATGTGAGCTCCGTGGTGCCGCTGTCGTTCTGGAACGACACCTTCGCCGACAGCGGCTGGCAGGGCAGCTGGACGGTCTTCTACTGGGCCTGGACCATCACCTGGTCGCCGTTCGTCGGCATCTTCATCGCCCGTATCTCCAAGGGGCGCACGATCCGCGAGTTCGTCCTCGGCGTGCTGGCGCTGCCCACCGCCTTCACCGTGATCTGGTTCAGCATCTTCGGCATGGGCTCGTTCGACATCGAGATGAACGGCTCGGGCGGACTGGTCAAGGCCGTCGTGGACGAAGGGGATGTCCCCGGCGCGCTCTTCGCCTTCCTGGAGAACTACCCGGCGGCCACCCTCGTCTCGGCGCTGTCGGTGCTGATCGTGGTCATCTTCTTCACCACCTCCTCCGACTCCGCCGCCATGGTGGTCGACATGCTCTGTGAGCGGGTGGACGACAAGCTGCCCAGCCCCACCCGGCAGCGTGTCTTCTGGGCCGTCACCCAGGGCGTGGTCGCGGGCACCCTGCTGGCGGCCACCGGCAAGGGAGGGCTGGACGCCCTGCAGCAGGTCATCACGGTCATCGGGCTGCCGTTCTTCGTGATCGCCTTCGTGATGATGTTCTCCCTGCTCCGGGCATTGAAGTCGGACTACCCGGAGTTGGGCCGCAATCCGCTGACCAAGCAACTGGAGGCGCGGGGCGGCACGGCGGCCGGGCCGGAGGCGACTGCCGAGCCGGAGGCGCTGATCGACCCCGAGACGCCGACCGAGCCGGAGGCGCCGGCCGCCGGGGCGGTGAAGGACCCGGTCGGCTGAGCCCGCATCGTCCGCCCGCCGGGGAGGGCTCACCGTCCGACCGGCCCGCTTCAGCTGCTGGTGACCGCGACCACCGCGGTCACCAGCAGCTGTTGCGTTTCCTGGTGGCCCGCAGGCCAGGGCGGGTCGCCTCAGTGCGGCCGGCGCCCTTCGTGCGTGTCTTCGGCGGCCGGCTGCGGCGAAGGCGGGGTGCGGCCGAAGACCCACGGGGCCAGGACGACGTGCCAGCCGTCCGGATCCTCGAAGAGGGTTGCTCCGCGGTCGGGCCAGTAGGGGTTGGCGGCGGGGACGGGGCGGTGGCCGCGGGAGCGCAACCGGGCCACCGCGCGGTCGTGGGCCGCCTGGTCCTCCAGATAGAGGACCAGTTGGTTCTCGGGGTGCGGGGCGGGGACGTGGGGCGGGTCGCCGTGCTGGGTCAGCTCCATGTGGACGGGGGTGCCGGGGAGGCCCAGGACGATTCCGTCGTAGCCCGCGTGGTCACGCCACTCGGCGAGGACGGGCAGGCCGAGGTCGTCGCGGTAGAAGGCGCGGACGGCGTCGAAGTGGGCGGTCGGGCGGGCGAAGCGCACCGCGCCCACGGACAGGTGCTCGGGCCAGGCGTGCGGGAGGGGGCTGCTGCTCATGGGGTGACGGTGGCACGGACGGGGGCGCTGTTCCTCGGTCGCAGGGCGGAGGAGGGCTCCGTCCTTGGAAGCAGGACGGGCTGCTCCCGGCCCAACCTCCAAAGAAGTGTTTGACGGTTGGGGTCGTTTGCCGCACACTCACTGCGTGACCACTTCCGACGCTTCCCGCCCCGGCCGTGCCGCGCTCCGCGACCTGCTGCGCCGACGCGGCTTCCGCCAACTCGCGCTGGGCCGGGCGCTGTCCTTCTTCGGCAACTCCATGGCACCTGTCGTACTGGCCTTCGCCGTCCTGGACCTGGGCGGCTCCGCGGTGGACGTGGGGCTGGTCGTCGGGGCCCGGTCGATCAGCAATGTGGCGCTGCTGTTGTTCGGCGGGCTGCTGGCCGACCGGCTGCCCCGGGCCCTGGTGCTGCAGGGCGCGGCACTGTCCGCCGCTCTGGTGCAAGGCGGGGTCGGGCTAGCGGTGCTGGCGGACCGGGCGCCGATGGGTGTGCTCCTCGTGCTCAGCGTGGTGCAAGGAGCGGTGGCCGCCGTCTCCATACCGGCCTCTGCCGCGCTGCTTCCGCTCACCGTGCCGCCCGGTGAGCTGCGGCCCGCCAACGCCCTCTCCCGGATGGGGGTCAACACCGGGATGATCGCGGGCACATCGCTCGGCGGGCTGCTGGCCGCCGTCGCGGGGCCGGGGTGGGGCATGGTGCTCAACGGGGCGGCGTTCCTGGGCGCCGCGCTCGCCTACCGTCTCGCAGGACGCGAGCTCGCCCGGCACGACGCCGGGCCGGGACCCGCCCCGGTCGGCGAGCCGGTGCGGCCCTGGCAGGAACTGCGCGAGGGCTGGACGGAGTTCGTCTCCCGTACCTGGGTGTGGGTGGTGGTGCTCCAGTTCTTCGTGGTGAACGCGGTCGCGGCCGGCGGCATCCAGGTACTGGGGCCGACGGTCGCCGACGCGACGTTCGGCCGCACCGTGTGGGGCTTCGTCCTGGCGGCCCAGATGGCCGGGGCGCTGGTCGGCGGGCTGCTGGTGGCCCGCTCCCGTTCCCGGCACGCGCTGCGGATCGGTGTCGCCGTCGTCGCGCTGGACGCGCTCCCGCTCCTGGCTCTCGCGCAGTCGGCCGATGTGGCTCTGCTGCTGGCGGCGATGTTCGTCAACGGCATCGCCATCGAGCAGTTCAGCGTCGCCTGGGACCTCTCCCTCCAGGAGAACGTCCCGCAGGAGAAGTTGGCCCGTGTCTACTCCTACGACGCGCTCGGCTCCACCCTCGCCCTCCCGGTGGGCGAGATGGCGGCCGGACCGCTGGCCGAACGCTTCGGGGTGCGCCCGACGCTGCTGTGCGGGGTCGTGCTCGTCGCGCTGGTGACGGTGGGTGCGCTGGGCAGCAGTCAGGTGCGGGGGCTGACGACGGGCGGAGCGGTGCCGGATCAGGGCGCTCGGGAAGGTGTCGAGGTGTGAGGCAGACTGACCGGGTGCCCGAACCTCGCACCCACCCACGCGGCCCTTCCGATCCACCTGGCTCTGCCGGACCGTCCCGCCCTGCCGAACCGTCCGGCCGCTCCGCCGCGACCGAGGCCTCGGTCGCGGATCTGCGGGTGCTGGCCCACCCGCTGCGGCTGCGGCTGCTGTCGCTGCTGACCGGCCAGGCGTACAGCGCGGCCGAGGCGGCGCGCGTCCTCGACCAGTCACAGGCCAACGTCAGCTACCACCTGCGCCGATTGCACGCCGCCGGACTGGTGGACGCGGTGGCCGAGGTCGCCGTACGCGGGGGCACGGCCAAGCGGTACCGCCACGATCCGGACAGCGGGGAACGCGTGGGACGTGGTACTCCGCAGGGCGTCGACGCGTACCTCGCTCTGGCGGGGGCGCTGGGCGAGGAACTGCGGCGCCGAACGGCGCAGCGGGACACCGAGGTGCGGGGAGAGATGACGGACGCCGAGGTCTGGCTGGAGCCGCAGATGTGGGCGCGGGTGCGGGAGAGCGCCAAGGAGCTGGGCGAGGACCTGCATCGGCACGCCCTCCCGCCCGGCACGGACGGCGCGGTACGGGTCAGCGCCACCATGGTGCTGTTCGCGATGAAGGGGGAGGCGAACCAGGGGGAGAGCAAGGGCGGCTGAGGCCGCGCGGCGAGGCCGCGCGTGAGGCGCCGGAGCGGGCGTCGCCGTCGCGGACGGGTCCGACCGTCGCGACGCCGGACCGGTGGCCCGGTCACACGCCCGGCTCGGGCGCCGGCTCCTCAGCTGCCTGTTCGTCCGCCTCTTGTCCACTGAGGAAGTCGGCGGCCAGCTCCGGCGGGTTGGCGGCGCGGGTGAGGGCGAACATCGCCTCCGGGTCGAACATGTCGTAGAGGATCACGGGCACCGGTCGCCCCAGGGCGCGGACGAGGTCGCCGTCGGCGTGCAGCTGCCGCGCCACCTCGACGCACAACTGGTGGAACTCGGCGTCGAGCAGCTCCGCCCGCTCGTCCTGCAGATGCTGCGGGGCGTCGTCCTCGTACCAGAGGCCGTTGGCCGCTGCCTCCTGGCGGTGCAGGGCGGCTCCGTGCGGGTCGTGTTCCTCGTCGTGCCCGATGACGCGGACGCCCTCCAGTCCGGAGGGTGGGAAGTACGCGTAGTTCCAGCGCGCCTCCCACGGCTCGGGCGGGTTCGGCTCCGCGAGCAGTCGGGCCACCTCGGCCTCAGTGTTGTAGCCGAGGGCCAGACAGGGGAAGCGAGGGTCCTGGTCGACGCTGTCGATCCGGAAGGTGACGGTGTAGAGGCCGGACTCCGCAGCGTCGGGGAATTCCGCGAGGGCGTTCACCGCCAGCTGTCTCATGTGCTGTCGGAAGGTCATCGAGTGTGCTCCCAGGGCCGGTGGTGCGGAACTCTAGCGGGGCGCTCGGCACCGGGCGCGTCCGCGTCGGGCCCACTCCGTCCCGAACTCCCCGTGCGCCCCGGTTCCGTTCCGAGCGCGGGCGGAAGGAGGGGATGTGAGGGGTCTGAGCAGGCGCTCATCACATCGGGTGAAACTTTGGCCGACTGTTGCGGCCAACAACCCTCTGTTGCCAAGCTGTTGCTGACCGTCAGCAGTACTCAGCACCAGTCGGCTTCACCAGTATCTGGCCGAAACGGGGAGGGCACACGTGCCATTCGGTGAGCAGCCCGCGTATCTGCGTGTGGCCTCGGATCTGCGCAAGAAGATCGCGGACGGTTCCCTGCCGCCGCACGCCCGGCTCCCCTCGCAGGCCCGCATCCGCGAGGAGTACGGCGTCTCCGACACGGTCGCGCTGGAAGCGCGCAAGGTGCTGATGGCCGAGGGGCTGGTGGAGGGCCGCTCAGGCTCCGGAACCTATGTACGGGAGCTCCCGGCCGCGCGCCGGGTCTCACGTACGGGCTACCGCTCACTCGGCGAGTGCACCCCCTTCCGGCAGGAGCAGTCCGACGAGCGGGTGCAGGGCACCTGGGAGTCGCAGAGCGAGCAGGAGGACGCCCCGGCCGACATCGCCGAGCGGCTGTTCATCGAGCGGGGCGAGAGGGTGATGCGCACCCGCTACGTCTTCCACGTCGACGGCGCCCCGGTGATGCTCTCCACCTCCTGGGAGCCGCTGGCGGTGACCGGCCGGACGCCGGTGATGCTGCCCGAGGAGGGCCCGCTGGGCGGCCGGGGGGTGGTGGAGCGGATGGCGGCGATCGACCTGGTGGTGGACAACGTGACCGAGGAGGTCGGCACCCGTCCAGGCCGGGCCGAGGAGATGACGGCGCTGGGGGGCGTGCCGGGCCATGCGGTGCTGGTCATCGCGCGTACGTACTTGGCGGGCAAGCGGCCCGTGGAGACGGCGGACGTGGTGGTGCCCGCCGACCGCTTCAGGCTGGCGTACCACCTTCCGGTGAAGTAGCGGGCTTCTTTCTCTCGCCCCCCGCCATGGCCGTCCGCTCGGGGGGGGGGATCTTCTGGCTCCCCGGCCTGCGCGTCGGCGTACTTTCCGCGAGAGCGAACATCTGGCCGAAAAATTTGGCCCGGTGTGCAAAGCTGAATGCGGTGAGTGAGGGCCGGGCGTAAGCTCTGGCATATGCGAAGTGCGAGCGGCGACAGTGAAGCGGTGCTGCCCTGGCAGCTCATCCGCCAGGACTGCCACGGCAACCGCTACCGCGTCGGCAGTTATGCCACCCGGGGCGAGGCCCAGCATCTCGCCGAACGGCTGAGCGAACAGGGCGAGGGCTACCTGGTGGAACACCGCGACCGCCTCGCCGCGCACGGCGAGCGCGCGGACGACGGCCACGCCTGACGCCTGGCGCCGCCGGGTCTCGGCCAACCGGCACCGGCTGGGCTTCCGGGGCATCGGACTTCTGCGCACCTGCGACGCTCCGTGTGCGTACGACAGCACAGCGTGCCCGACGTGTGGATAATTGGTCCATCTTGGACGTATCCAGATCCCGACCGGGGGCGTGGGCCGTGTGAGCACCGAACCCGCCGACGAGGCGACCTCGCTCCTCGACACCCTCCGCGTCGGGATCGTCATGCTCGACGGCCACGGCACCGTGCTGGTGTGGAGTCCGACCACCGAGGAGATCCTGGGCTGGCCGGCCGAGGAGACCGTGGGCCGCCCGATCGAGGACTTCCTGGAGAGCGACGACGTCGAGCGCCGCACCCGCCGCAACAGCCTCGGCCGCGCCGGAAGCTGGCGCGGCAATCTGCGCATCCGCCACCGGGACGGACATGTGGTCGAGGTCGAGGGGCGCGGATCGCTGCTGCGGGGCACCGACCGGCGTCCGTTCGTCCTCGCGAACATCATGGAGACCAGCAGGATCAGCGCCGTCGAACACGATCTGGCGGCGCTGGACGCGCTGTTCGCCTCCTCGCCCCTGGGGATCGCCGTCTTCGACACGGAGCAGCGGTTCGTCCGCTTCAACGACGCCCTCGTACGGCTGAACAACGCCACCGACACCGACCTCCTCGGCCGCTCGGTCGCCGAACTGCTTCCCGCCGAGATGGCCGAGGAGGTGAGGCAGATCATCTCCAGCGTGCTGGAGACCGGACGCTCCGTCGTGGACGTGGTGACCACCGCGCCGGACGGTACGGGCGCACGTTCCGTCTCGTACTCCCGGATCACCGACCGCAGCGGCAAGGTGCTCGGTGTCAGCTGCACCGTCATGGACATCACCGAGCGGCTGGAGGCGCTCAACAAGGCGGAGGCGGCACGGCAGCGGCTCGCGCTGCTGGACGACGTGGGGGTGGCCCTCGGCGATCTGCTCGACGTCCGCTCCATCTCCCAGGCGCTGGCCGATGTGCTGGTACCGCGCTTCGCCGACTACGCCGGGGTCATGCTGCGCGGCGAGGTCGCTGTCGGTGGCGAACTGCCCGAACCCGTCATCCCCGTGGGCACGCCGCTGCACCTGTTCGGCTTCGCGGCCCGGGAGGCCGGTGAGCGGGTGGAGAGACTGCTGCGGCTCGGCGGAGAGATCATCTACGAGCGCGAGTCGCTGCTCGGCCGGGCGCTGGACAGCGGGACGCCCCAACTGGCCACCACGCCCGAGGAGATTCTGCGCGCCACCCGGCCCGGCGATCCCAAGGTGCAGGCCACCTTCGAGCTGGGGGTGCACTCGCTGATGGCGGTGCCGTTGCGGGCGCGTGGGACGGTGCTCGGGCTGTTGCTGGTGAGCCGGGCACACGGGGACCTGCCGTACGTGGGTGAGGACCGGGCGCTCGCGGTGGAACTGAGCGATCGCGCCGGTACCTTCCTCGACAACGCCCGGCTGTACGCGCGGGAGCGCGAGGGAGCGCTGATGCTCCAGCGCAGTCTGCTGCCGCAGCACATCCACGAGCCGCCCGGCGTCAGTCTCGCCTACCGCTATGTACCCGGCAGCAGCGGTACGGAGGTGGGCGGCGACTGGTTCGACGTCATTCCGCTGCCGGGCGGCCGGGTCGCCTTCGTGGTCGGGGATGTGATGGGCCATGGCCTGCACTCGGCCGTCACCATGGGTCGGCTGCGTACGGCCGTCCGTACGCTGGCGGGGCTCGATCTGCCGCCGGACGAGCTGCTCGCCCGCGTCAGCACTGTCGGCGACGATCTGTCCCACGGGCCGGACGAGCCACTGATGGCGACCTGCCTGTACGCGGTCTACGAGCCGGCGCCCACCTCGGCGGGCCGCCGCTGCGGAGTGCTGACCATGGCCAGCGCCGGGCATGTGCCCCCGCTGCTGGTCACGCAGGAGAGCGGCGGCGGCTGCCGGGCCCGGCCCGTCCACATCCCCTCGGGCACCCCGCTCGGCGTCGTGGGGGCCGCCCCGGGCGGGGCGTACGAGCTGGCCGAGGTGGAGATCGAGGAAGGCAGCGTCTTCGTCCTCTACACCGACGGGCTCGTGGAGAGCAGGGGCGAGGACATCACCGAGGGCATCGACCGGGTCTGTGCGCTGCTCGCCGGTCCCGACTGCCACCGGGTGGCATCGGAGGAAGAACTCACCTGGAACGGTGCCGGCGTCCACGTCTCGCCCGGACCGATGGCGGAGACCGGCTGCGGCAGCATCGAGGAGGCGTGCGACGTTCTCATCGACTCGCTGCGCCGGCACGGTTCCAGCGTCAACGGCCACCTCAGCACGGGCGACGACGTCGCGCTGCTGATGGCCCGGCTGGGCGGGCTGCCGGGTCACACCGCCGCCTCCTGGTCGTTCACCACCGGGAGCTACGCGGTGCGCCGGGCGCGGGAGGCCGTACGCGAGACACTGCGCGAGTGGGGGCTCAGGGGGCTGGAGGACACCGGTGTGCTGCTGGTGAGTGAACTGGTCACCAACGCGCTGCGGTACGCGCACGGGCCCATCGGGGTGCGGATGGTGCGCGACACCAGCCGTGACCCGGCCGGCCGCGAAGGGGTGCTGATCGTGGAGGTCTCGGACCCGCTGACCGAGCCGCCGCGTGAACGCGTCGTCACCGAGGAGCAGGAGGGCGGCCGGGGGATTCAAATGGTGGCGAGTGAGGCCCGCCGATGGGGTACCCGGCACGGACCGGAGGGCAAGACGGTGTGGTTCGAACTGCCCCTGCCCTGAGCAGCGCCGCTGTTCGTGCGCAACGCGCCCCCTCCGGCCCGCAACGGTCCGCAGCGGCCCGCAGCGGTCCGCCAGGCCCTTGAAAGGGCCTCGAACGGCCTGGAACAACGTATTCGGAACAACGTGTCGGTAACGGTTTCTCCCGGAGGGACCGCGGTGGCGCGGGGTGGCGAGGAGCTGCCGCACAAGACGGCCCGGGGCCCGTGCGTACTCCTGGGGTTCGACCCGGCATTACCTGGTTAGGAGTCAGGGGTGACCCCCGTGAAAACGGGGGTATGCGCATGTTGCCTCGTCGTGACAAGGAAGACTTGTGGCGATCGGGAAGAGCGGGCTCCGGATGGCTCTCCGGGCTGCCACACTGCTCGGACCGGAGGCGAGCACCGGCAGTGGAAGGGGCGGCATTGAGCGATATCCCGGTGGAGGCGGCCGGTAAGCAGGACGACGTACGTCGTGCCCTGGCCCTGCTGAACGCCGCAGGCGCGCGGATCGGCAACTCACTGGATCTGGAGACCACGGCCCGCGAACTGCTGGACGTGGCGGTGCCCCAGTTCTGCGATCTGGCCTCCGTCGACCTCTACGAGAGCGTGTTGGCCGGAGACGAGCCGCGCCCGGTAGGACCGACGGACTCCGCGCCGACCGGGCAGACCGGCTTCCACGACGCGGACACCGTACGCCGGGAGGGGCCGGTGGTGCGCCTTCCCGGCGAGCTGCCGCGGCGCCGCCGGACACCGGTCGGCTCGCCGCGCGGCGAGCTGCGCCGGGTGGCCTTCGCCAGCGCCGTCTCGAACACCCCCTACACCTACGGGCTTCCGGACGAGGAGGCCCGCACCGGCGAGACGGTGGTCGGCCCGCGTGAGGCGGCGCACGAGGACGCAGCCGGGCGGGACGCATTCGAGCAGGACGCAGCCGGGCGGGATGCAGCCGGGCCGGGCGGCCACCCTGCGCAGGGCGGTGCCGGCCGGGCCCACGCCAACGGCGTCCCGCCCGCTGATGCCGCACAGCCGGGGCAGCCCGCAGAGGTCGGCTCCACACACTGCTACGCCGAGCACTCCCCGTTCGCCATAGCGCTGCGCACCGGTCGGGTGCAGAACATCACGAGCCAGGACGGCACCGTCCCGGCGCAGTTCGGGGCCGTCGTGCAGTCGACGCTCGCGGTACCGATGGTCGCCAGGGACCGGGTGCTGGGACTGGCGCAGTTCTCGCGCGCCAAGGGCAGCGAGCCGTTCGGCGAGCGGGACGGTGCCCTCGCCGCCGAGCTGGCGGCCCGCGCCGCCGTCTGCATCGACAACGCGCGCCTCTACCGCAGGGAACACGAGCGCGCCCTCATCCTGCAGCGCAGCCTGCTGCCGCCGGGCGACCCGGAGGCGGCGGGCCTGGAGATCGCCTGCCGCTATCTGCCGGGCAACCCGGCCACCGAGGTGGGTGGCGACTGGTTCGACGTCATCGAACTGCCCGGGCACCGCACCGCCATCGTCGTCGGCGATGTGATGGGGCGGGGGCTGCGTGCGGCTGTCGCCATGGGCGAACTCCGCACCGCCGTACGCACGCTGGCTCTCACCGACATGGAACCGGCCGAGGTGCTGGGGGCGCTGGACGAGATCGCCCGCGGACTCGGCGACCCCCGTAGACAGCACCCGCAGCGCGGGCACCGCGGCAGCGACACCGACCTGTCCGAGGTGTACCTGGCCACCTGCATCTACGCCGTCTACGACCCCGTCTCGCGCCGCTGCACCTTCGCCAACGCCGGGCACCTGCCGCCCATCATGGTCGAACCGGGGGAGCCCGCACTGCTGCTGGAGGTCCCCAAGGGGGTGCCGCTGGGGGTGGGCGGCGAACCGTTCGAGGAGATCGAGATCGAACTGCCGGAGGGCGCCATGCTCGCCCTCTACACCGACGGGCTGGTCGAGTCCCGCGACCACCCGCTCGACGAGGGCCTCGACCGGTTCCGCTCGGCGCTCACGGATGCCACCGAGCCGCTGGAGGACACCGCCGACCGGGTGCTGCGCACCCTCAACGTGCATCACGGCGAGGACGACATCGCGCTGCTCGTCGCCCGGGTGCAGGGCCTGGACCCGGAGCAGGTGGGCGACTGGACGCTGCCGCCCGAGCCGCGTTCGGTGGCGCGGGCCCGCGAGCTGACCTGCGAACAGCTCGCCGCCTGGGGGCTGGACGCACTCAGCGACACCGCGGAGCTGCTGGTGAGTGAGCTGGTCACCAACGCGCTGCGGTACGGCGAGGGCAACATCCGGCTGCGTCTGCTGCTGGAGCGCACGCTGGTGTGCGAGGTGTGGGACGCGGGCCAGGTCCAGCCGCGCAGGCGCCGGGCACAGGACACCGACGAGGGCGGCCGGGGGCTGCAGCTGGTGGATCTGCTCAGCACCGGCTGGGGGAGCCGACGGGTGCCCACGGGGAAGGCCGTCTGGTTCCAGATGCCCCGGCCCGAGGAGGGCAGGGCCGCACCGGATCCGACCGAGGCGTTGCTGAAATTGTTCTGAGTGACGCACAGCGGTTGGAGAAAGTGGCTGAAATGCAGCGCCTGTATTCCAAGGCGCTGCACAGCACCCTTCATATGGCTGGATGCCCCTTTTTTCTGGGTCCCCGCCCCGATAAGATTTCCGCTCGGGGATCAGTGATTCTTGAAACGGGGGATGCTGCGTGGGTGTGCGGCTCATAATCCTTGATGACGACCCGGTGTATCGGATGGGCGTCAGAGCGGCGGCGGAAAGCGACAGCGCCATCGCCGTCGTGGCGGAGCAGGGCCTTCCCGAGTGGCGCCCCGGCCGGAAGCCGCCCGCGCTCGCGGAGCTGGTGGCGCAGTCGGACGTGGTGCTCGTCGGCGGCCCGAGCCCGGCCCGGCTGGCCCGTACGGTACGGCTGCTGACCTCCGACGCGCAGCGGCTGCCGGCGCTCGACGCCCAGCAGGCGCGGCAGCGCGCCGGGCCGGTGGCGCGGGTGCTGGTGGCCTCCGACGACGGCAACACCGCAGCTGTCGTCTCGGTGGTCCGCTCCGGTGCCATGGGCTATGTGATGAAGAGCGTCAGCGCCCGCACGCTGCTCAGATCGGTGCATCTGCTCGCCGAGGGAGGCGCCGCCTTCGGGGCCGGGGTCGCCGAGGGGCTGCGCGGCGGTCTGGGGATGCTGCCCCAACTGCCCAGCCGACTCGCCTTCCCCACCCTGACCGAGCGGGAGCGGGACATCCTGGAACTGCTCGCGCTCGGTTGGGAGAACAAGCGCATCGCCCGTCGCCTGGTGCTCGCGGAGAAGACGGTGCGCAACCACATCACCGGTCTCTTCAGAAAGCTGGAGGTCCCCGACCGGAACGCTGCCATGATGCGGGCGCGGGCGGTGGGGATCGGTGTGGAGCAGAAAGCGGCGGAGGTCTGAATTCAGAGCTCGGGAATCCTGCGGCCAGGAATTCACGGACAGTGAGAAATCCAATGGATGCCACCCACGGAAAATCGAGGGCACGGAATCACGCGCCGTGATTTCTCCCTGAGTCGCCGCGAGTCGGCGGATTCGTGCGGTGCGGATTCGCGAGGGTGCCGATTCGTGCGGTGCGGCGGGTTCGTGAGGTGGCGGGTTCGCGAGGCGGTGGCGCGGTGGGGCACCGGTCCCCGGCCGGTGCCCCGTTCATCTCCCTTTCGGCCTCGATACGGAAGGGGTGACGAGGCCGTGCTCGTACCCGGTGATCACGAGCTGGACGCGGTCCCGGGCGCCGAGCTTGTCGAGCAGCCGTCCGATGTACGTCTTCACCGTGGCCATGGACACATGCAGTTCGGCGGCGATCTCCGTGTTCGACAGTCCCTGGGTCACCAGCAGCAGCACCTCGCGCTCCCGGCCGGTCAGCGGGGCAAGGCTGTCGGACACAGCGGGCACGCCCTGCGGCTGACGGCAGAACTCCGCGATCAGCCGCGCCGTGACGCTCGGCGCCAACAGCCCTTGCCCCGCCGCCACCGTACGGATGGCCCGCACCAGATCGGCGGGCGCGACATCCTTGAGGAGGAAGCCGCTGGCCCCCGCCCGCAGCGCGGCGAACACGTACGAGTCCATGTCGAACATGGTCAGCACCAGCACCCGCACGCCCTCGGCGTCCGGATGCGAACGGATCAGCCGGGTCGCCTCGATACCGTCGAGACCGGGCATCCGTACATCCATCAGCACCACATCCGGGCGCTCCCGCAGCGCGGACCGGACCGCGGCGTCACCGTCCTCGGCCAGCCCGACGACCTCAAGCCCCGGTTCGGCGTTCACCAGCACCCGGAAGCTCTCGCGCAGCAGCTCCTGGTCGTCGGCGATCAACACCCGCACCGGTTCGGGGGATTCGCTCATCTCGACTGTGACGCCTCCTGATCCGTGTCCTGCACCGGCTCCGACGCGGAGCCGCTCTCGCCGGGCGCGTCCGGGGCCGCCGCCCGCGCCGCATGTGGTGCAACCTGTCGAGGCGGCAGCGGGATGCGGGCACGCACCACGAAACCGCCACCGGGCAGCGGGCCCGCCGTCAACTCACCGCCGTACATCGCCACCCGCTCCCGCATGCCGATCAGCCCGTGCCCCGCCCGCCCGTGGCCCGTACCGGCTGCGCTCCGCGGCTCCCCCTCGGGAGACGTCCCGTGTGCCACCCGGTGCGCCACGCCCTTCCTGCCGTGGCTCTCCCAATGGCCGCCGTCGTCGAGGATCTCCAACCGCAACTGATCGCGACCGGCCAGCAGCACGAGTCGGCAATAGCAGGGTGCCGCGTGCTTGATGACGTTCGTCAACGCCTCCTGCACCACCCGGTGCCCGGCCCGCGCCACCCCGTCCGGCAGCGCGCCGAGCCCCTGCGCACTCAGCTTCACCTCCACGCCGGCCTCGCCAGCGCGGTGCACCAGCGCCTGGACGTCCGCCTCATGGGCCAGGCTCCGGTCCGGGTGGCGCGGCCCTTCCGTGCCGTCGGGCTCGTTGCGCAGCAGGCCCAGGATGCCGCGCATCTCCTGGAGCGCCGTACGGCTCTCCTGGTCGATCACGCGCAGCGCCTCGGTCGCCTCCTCGGGCGCCACCGCGGCCACATGGCGCGCGACGCCCGCCTTCACCGCGATCACCCCGACGTGATGCGCGACCACGTCGTGCAGCTCGCGTGCGATCCGCAGCCGCTCCTGCGCCACCGCGTTGAGCGCCAGCTGCCGGGCGGCCCGCTCGGCATAGGCGCGCCGCTCCCGAACGGCCTGCCCGGAGACCCAGGTGAGCCCGCACACGATGAGGCCGGACAGCCGGACGGGCAGCCCCGCGCCGAAAGCGGCGGACGGCGCGCCTCCGGCGACCAGCACGAGCAGGATCAGGGCGCTGCCGCCGATGACGATCCACCGCGCCGCGCGACCGGCCTTCGACGTGCTCACGGCGACGGCGTACAGCGCGTACGCCACCGCCAGGAACGGCTCCAGGACGATGTCGAGCATCGCGCCCGCCGCCGACGCCGCCACGACGACGAGCAGCACGGTGCGCGGCCACAGCCGGCGCACGGCCAGCGGCAGACTCATCGCGAGGAACAGCGGCAGATGGGAGGCGACGGGCGCCGGATCCCCGTGCTGCACGGGGGACAGCACGGGGTAGCCCACGGCGAAGGCCAGCGCCGCGGCGCCGTCCCACGCCACGAGCTGCCGCCGGGTCAGACCGTGCTGCGCCCAGCCGCGGCGCTGCCCTTCCCTGCTTTCCTCGGAGTCACCGGCCACTCGCACACCGTAGCCCGCACCCGGTCCTGCGCACGTCGGACCACGGTCGGTCAGACCACGGTAGGAAACCCACCGCGCCGACCTCGGCCGCCTCCACCCCCGGTCCCCTTCGGCATTTCGGAGCCCGGTCCGATGTGCGCGGGCCCTGTCCCCGGCCATGCTCGACGGGTGATCGAAGTCCAGCATCTGACCAAGTCCTACGGCCCCACCCGGGCCGTCGACGACCTCAGCTTCGTGGTGCGGCCGGGAAGGGTCACCGGCTTCCTCGGCCCCAACGGAGCCGGCAAGTCGACCACGCTACGACTGCTCCTGGGCCTGGGGGAGCCGGACGCGGGCCGGGCCCTGCTGTTCGGCAAGCCCTACCGGGAGCTGAGCGACCCGCTGCTGCGGGCCGGGGGGCTGCTGGAGGCCAAGTCGACCCAGCGCACCCGCAGCGCCTACCACCACCTGCTGTGGCTGGCCCGCACCCACCGCATCCCGCCCTCCCGGGTGCGGGAGGTGCTCGACATGGTCGGCCTCCGGGAGGTTGCGCGGCGCAGCTCGGGCGGCTTCTCGCTCGGTATGTCCCAGCGGCTGGGCATCGCCGCCGCACTGCTGGGCGACCCGGACGTGCTGCTGCTGGACGAGCCGGTCAACGGGCTCGACCCCGAGGGCGTGCACTGGCTCCGCAATCTGCTCAAGGAGCGGGCCGCCGCCGGGCACACGGTCCTGCTCTCCAGCCATCTGATGAACGAGATGGCCGTCACCGCCGACCATCTGATCGTGATCGGGCGCGGGAGGCTGCTGGCCGACAGCAGCCTGGCCGACTTCACCGCCGAGCACTGCCGCAGCGTGGTCCGCGTCCGCAGCCACGAGCCCGAGCGACTGCGCGTCCTGCTGCGCGAGTCCGGTGCCGAGGCCGCACCGGAGCCGGACGGCACCCTGCGCGTCACCGGGATGGAGAGCCGCGAGGTGGCGAAACTGGCCCGCGCCCACGACATCGGATTCGACGAGCTGGCGGGGGAGTCCACCTCGCTGGAGGAGGCGTTCTTGGAGATGACAGCGAGCGAGACGCAGTTTGCTGCCGACAGCGCCGCAGGCTCGCGGAAAGGTGCCCGCCATGACGTCCTCTGAAGCCCCCGCCACCGCCTCGGGCCCCGCTGAAAGCTCCCGAGCCTCCGGCTCCTCCGGGGCCACCGCCCGCCCCGCCGTGCGCGGCAACACCATGCCGGCGGCGATCCGTGCGGAGTGGACGAAGGTGCGTACGCTGCGCTCCACCCTCGCCGTGCTGGCCGCCACCTTCGTGGTCAGCGTCGGGCTCGCGCTGCTCTCCGGTATCTCGGTCGGCAACGCGCTGGAGGCCGACAACGGCAGGGTGCGCCCGGACTTCCATCCGGTGGACTCCGGCTTCAACATCGTCTGGTACACCCAGCTGGGACTCGTCGCCTTCGGAGTGCTGCTGATCACCGGCGAGTTCGGCAGCGGCATGATCCGGATCTCCCTCGCAGCGGTGCCCCGGCGCGCCCGGCTCTATCTGGCGAAGGCCGCGGTATGCGTCGCTGTGACGCTGCCGCTGGCAGCGGTCACCGTGGTGCTCTCCTTCCTCCTCGACCAGGCGGGACTGGGCGAGTACGGCGTCCCGCTGGACGAACCCGGTGTGGTGCGGGGCATGGCGCTGGGCACGGTGTATCTGACCCTGATCGCGCTGCTGGCGTTCGGTGTGGCGACGGCGGTGCGCTCCACCGCGTTCGCGCTGGGGGCGATGTATCTCTTCCTGTTCGCCCTCTCACCCCTCAGCCAGGCCGTCCCCGGACTGAAGGAGGCCGCGCGCTATCTGCCCGACAAAGCCGGTATCCAGGCACTGAAGGTGGGCGCCGACGCGGACCCCGCCCTCGGTCCCTGGGGCGGCATCCTCGTCGTCGTCGGCTGGACGGCGCTCGCCCTGCTGGCCGGCTGGCTGGCCTTCCGGCGCCGGGAGGTGTGAACAGGAATCCGGCGATGCGGAGGTGAAGGAGCACATCGGGACATATCAGGGACCACTGTCCCAACTCACCAGGACACAAGGGGCCTTAACTTCGGTGATGTTCAAGGGTTACGGCGGTGCATCGGCCGACATCGCCCGACCGACCGATGACTCACAACGGAGGATCCCATGGAGCACACCTACGAGCCCCCGGCCCTGATCGAGCTCGGCGACTTCGAGGAACTGACGCAGTGCCTGCCGTCGGGCGACTGCCCCGACTTCCTCGGCTGCGGCCGCGCGCTGTGGTGCATCTGACGTCCGACCAGCCGCACGGCTGAGCCGATGTCGCGCAGTGGCCGGGAAGCGACCTTCCCGGCCACTGCCTGTCAGGCCCGCTGCGGGGCCCTGTCGGAGGCGTACACCTGTCGCCATGTATCAGGAGACGCGCAGGACATGGACTTTCTCATTCTTCCCGACCACCCGGCCGCCCAGGACCTCGTCGCCCGCAACCCCGCACTGGCTGCTGCCGAGGTGATTCCGCATGCCTCCGGCCGCCCCTGGCTGCTTCTTCTGCCCTTGTGGGAAGCGGACGAAAAGGCGGGCGGGCGTGGGGACATGGAGCGCCCCGGTCCCTGTCCCGGTACCGGGTCCGGGACAGGGGAGGGAGCGGGGGGCCGGGTGCGGGTGTTCGGCTCCGGGGCGCGGCGGCTGGCGGTGCTCGGGCACACCCGACCCCCGGCCGAACGCCTCCAGCGCCTGCTGGACCAGGCCGGATCGCTGTCCGCACTCGATCACGCCGCCCGGTCGTCGGCGGGCTGCTGCCATCTGGTGGCCAGCTTCGACGGGCGGGTGCGCGCTCAGGGGACGCTCTCCACCGCACGGCAGCTGTTCACCGTCCGGGTCGCGGGTGTCACGGTCGCCGCCGGCAGCCCCGCACCGCTCGCCGCGCTCACCGAAGCGCCGTGCGACGAGACGGCCTTGGCCTGCCGACTGCTGACGCCGTATGTGCCGTGGCCGCTCTCCCGCCGTTCGGTGTGGCGCGGAGTGCGGGCGGTCACTCCCGGGCACTGGCTGGAGCTCGCACCCGACGGCACCGCGCGGGAGCGGCGCTGGTGGCAGCGGCCCGCGCCCGACCTCCCGTTGCCGCAGGCCGCGACAGCGGTACGGGATGCGCTGCGCGAGGCCGTGCGGGTGCGGGCCGGGACGGTCGGCACGCTCAGTGCGGATCTGTCCGGTGGACTGGACTCCACCTCGCTGTGTTTCGTCGCCGACGATGTGGCCGCCACCACGCACACCTACCACGCGGTTCCGCTCGATCCGCGCAACCCGGACCACCGCTGGGCCCGGCGAGCAGCTGCGCGCTTCGGCCCCACCGTGCGCCACACCGACCTGCCCCACGACCACTCCGCGCGGCTGTTCGGCCTGGCCACCGGCGACCCCCTGGCCGGCACCGCCGGCGCCGACGAGCCCGACGGCGGGGAGGGCCCCCTCAACTGGCGCTGGGGCGGCCCCCATCTGCGGGCGCTGTCCCGGACGGCGGCCGAGGCGGGCTCCCGGCTGCATCTGATGGGACTGGGCGGCGACGAACTGTTCGGTCCGCTGCCCAACGGGCTGTGGGCGATGCTGCGCACCGAGCCCCGCGCCGCCCTCCCCCAGATCCGTCGCCGCCAACTCCTCAACCGCTGGTCGCTGCCGGCCACCGTGCGTGGGCTGGCGGACCGCTCGGACTTCCCGGAGGCGCTGCGCGGCCTCGCCGGGCGGCTGACCGGCCCGCCGCCGCAGCGCTGGCAGATCGGCTTCGGCTGGACAGGCGAGTCGCGGATGCCCGCGTGGAGCACCGCGGAGGCCGTCGACCTGGTGCGCGGGGCGCTGCTGGCCGAGGCCCGCGCGGGGACCCCGCCGTTGGACGGTGACCGGTTCGGGCACCAGGTGCTGGAGTTCCTCGCGGTCGAGGGCACCACCATCCGGCAGACGGCGCGGGCCATGGCGCGGTACGGGATCGCCTGGGAGGCACCGTTCCTCGACGACCGGGTGATCGAGGCCGCGCTGTCGGTACGGCTGTCCGAGCGGATGCCGTCCGGCCGGTTCAAACCGCTGCTGACAGCGGCGATGCGCGGCATCGTCCCGCAGGAGATCCTGGAGCGCACCGACAAGGGCGAGTTCAGCGCCGAGTTGTACGAGGGCCTGGCGCGGGGCAAGGAGGCGGCCGTCGAGATGTGCGCCAGGCTGCGGCTGGGCGCCCGTGGTCTGGCCGATCCCGATGTGCTGCGTACGGCGCTGCTCAGCCCGTCCGACGAGGGCCGCTACGCGGCGCACCTGGAGAGCACCGTGGCGGTCGAGGCCTGGCTGCGCTCCCCGCACACCGACCCGGCGCCACTGGCCGGGTCCGGGCCGACGATCCCGCTGAAGGAGGCATCATGACGCTCGCCCTGCCCCGCGAGGTCATTCTCACCGAGACCGAATCCGGAGTGGTGCTGCTCAACGAGAAGGACGGCCGCTTCTGGCGGCTGAACGGCTCGGGCGCCACCGTGCTGTGGTTGCTGCTGGAGGGCCGCACGCCCCGGGAGGCGGCGGAGGAGCTGAGCGCCGCCGGCCCGCAGTTCCTGGAGCGGGCCACCGCCGATGTGCACGGGCTGGTCGATGCGCTCAGGAGCGCGGGTCTGCTGGTTGCGGAGGCGCCATGAGCCTGCCGGGAGTGGGGGAGCGTGCGGTACGGCTCGCGCCGCACCGGCAGGTGGAGGCGCGGCTGGCGGTCGGGGCGGCCCGGCTGCTGGTGAAGCTGAAGCCGGGGCGGCTGCGCCGCGTACTGGCGGTGCTCAGCCGTGGCGCCCGGCCCGCCGGGCGGGCGCGGGCGCTCCGCGCACGGCAGGCGGCCGTCTCCGTGAGCGTGCGCTGCGCCGGGCTCGGCTGTCTGCAGCGGTCCGTCGCCGCGGCGCTGTTGTGCCGGTTGCACGGCGAGTGGCCCGACTGGTGCTCGGGCTTTCGCACCAGGCCGTTCGGGGCGCACGCGTGGATCGAGGTGGACGGCGAACCGGTCGGTGAGGGCGGAGCGATCGGTGCCTTCCGCACGGTGATGGCCGTACGCGCCGATCCGGTGCCCGGGCGGGTGCCGCGGGCGGAACGCGTCCGTGGTGGGCGGCCCGTCCGCCCGGGTGAGGGAGTGGGTGAGGGGTATGACCGTGGTTGAGGAGTGCGCGGTCCGCACCGTTGACCTGGGCAAGACGTACGGTGACGCGCCCGCGGTCGTCGGCCTCGATCTGGCCGTGCCCCGAGGGGTGACGTTCGGCTTCCTGGGGCCGAACGGAGCGGGCAAGACCACGACCATCAGCATGCTGTGCACCCTGCTGCGGCCCACCGCCGGGCGGGCCTTCGTCGGCGGGTGCGACGTGGTGGCCGAGCCGCACGCGGTAAGGGAACGGATCGGGCTCGTCTTCCAGGAGACGACGCTCGACCTGGATCTGACGGCGCGGGAGGCGTTGCGTTTCCACGCCGAGCTGTTCGGGGTCCCGTGGCGGGAGAGCCGGCGCACGGTGGCGGCGATGCTCGACCTGGTGGGCCTGACCGCGTGCCGGGACCGCCCGGTGCGGGAGTTCTCCGGCGGGATGCGTCGCCGGCTGGAGATCGCCAGGGGGTTGCTCACCGCGCCGCAGGTGCTCTTCCTGGACGAGCCGACCACCGGGCTGGATCCGCAGACCCGCACCGTCATCTGGGAGCATCTGCACCGGCTGCGGGAGGAGCGGGGCATCACCCTCTTCCTGACGACCCACCACCTGGAGGAGGCCGAACACTGCGACCGGCTCGCCATCATCGACGACGGTCAGGTCGAGGTGGAGGGCAGCCCTGCCGAGCTGAAGGCGGAGGTGGCGCGTGACACCGTGCTGCTGCGTACCCGGGACGACGCGGATGCGGTGCGCCTGGTGCGGGAGCGGTTCGGCCTAGAGGCGTCGGCCGGTCCGGACGGGGTGCGGCTGAGTGTGGCGGACGGCGCCGCGTTCGTCCCGAAGTTCTGTGCGGAGGCAGGCATTCCGGTGCTGTCGGCGACGGTGACCCCGCCCTCCCTCGACGATGTGTTCCTGCACCACACCGGGCGCACCATCCGAACCGAGCGCAGCGGTCCGCTGACCGTCGACGACGTGGGGAGGCGGCGATGAGCGCCGTTGCGGCACTACCGCACAGGGCCGGGGCACGGTGTGGCCGTCCCGCTCGCGAACTGCGGGCGGTGCGGGTGCTGTGGCACCGCGAGATGGTGCGGCTGCTGCGCACCAAGGTGCAGATCGTCATGGGACTGGTGACACCTGTGATGTTCCTGCTGGTGATGGGCACCGGCCTGGAGTCGATGGGCACCACGGCCGGGGACTCCTTCGAGCAGTTCCGCAGCTTCCTGTTCCCCGGCGTCCTGGTGATGGCGACCCAGGCGCCCGCACTGGCTGTGGGCCTGTCCGTGGTGATGGACCGGCAGAGCGGGATGCTGCGGCAGGCGATGGTCGCGCCGGTCCACCGGGTCAGTCTGCTGCTGGGCCTGTCGCTGGGCGGCGCCACCTGCGGTGCCGTCTACGGCGGGTTGGTGCTCGCCATCTCCGGCACCGTCGGCATCGCCTATCACCCGCTGCTGCTGGTCGCCCTCCTGGAAGTCGCGGTCATCGCGCTGCTGTTCACGGCGGGCGGCATGCTGGCGGCCGTCACCATCCAGCGCATCCAGACCTTCCAGGTGCTGATGGGGCTGGCTCTGATGCCGTTGATGTTCCTGTCCGGAGCGATGTTCTCCCCGAGCGGGCTGCCCCGCTGGCTGGGTGTGGTGGTTCACCTCAATCCGCTCACCTATGCCGTCGACGCGGTGCGCCGCACCCTGCCCGGCGAGCTCGACATGGGCGGCTATGCGGGGCCACCGCAGATCGCGGGGTGGACTCCGCCGGTCGTGCTGGAGGTCTGCTTCGTCACCGTGCTCGCCGCCCTGATGCTGGTGGTGGCGGCCCGGCGTTTCGCCCGCCGGGGGTGACCCCCAGGGCCGACGCGCGCCGCCCCGGCCCGGGAGCGGGAGCCGCGGACCGGCGCGCGGACCCTGACGAAAGACCAATGGCCAGGGTGCCGAACGACCGACAAGGAGGCCGACGTTCGGCCCGCGACCAGGGAGCGGAGCCGCCCGTAGCTTCGCTGCCATGTCCACGGAACGAGGAATACGACGGCGGTCGCCTGCGCGCGGGCCGCTCGGAGCGGTGGCGGCGCTGGTGGTCGGCGGTGCGGGAGTCTGGGTGCTTACGCCCGGCGGACTCGGTCAGGAGGACCCCGTACGGGTCACGGGCGGGGCATCGGCCTCCGGATACCGCGAGCTGAGCGAGGCCGCGGCCGACGGCCCCGAATGGCTGGGTGTGCTCTTCGAACTGGCCACCGAGGGCACCCTGGTCGCCCTCGGCCTGCTGCTGCTCTGGGTGGGGTGGCGGGGCTGGTGCGGGTCGCGTGCCAAGGACCCGCGGCTGGTCGGCGCGGTGCTGACAGGCGTCGGCACCGTCGTGGCGTACGCGGCGAGCGAGGCGCTGAAGCTGGTGGTGGACCAGGAGCGGCCGTGCCGGGCGCTGGCCGGGGCCCACCCGCTGGCGGAGTGCCCGCCGCCGGGTGACTGGTCGTTCCCCAGCAACCATGCCACGCTGGCTGCCGCGCTGGCCGTGGGCCTGGCCCTGACGCTGCCCCGCCTCGCTGCCGTGACGCTGCCGCTGGCGGTCGCCGGGGCGCTGCTGCGGGTGCTGGTGGGGGTGCACTATCCGCACGATGTGCTCGCGGGCGCACTGCTGGGGGCCGCGGTCGCGGGTGCGGCGGTGCTGCTGCGGCCCCGGCGGCGCGCTGCGGCGCCGCCGTCTTCGGCCCTGCCCCGGAGAGAGGGCGCCCCTTCCTGACGATTGTCGTCCGCCGGCGCGTGGTGGCTGGTCGTGCACTTACCCGCGCCCCTCATGGGGCGCGGCCTCACGGCGGGGGCGGTGGCACCAGCCCCGCCTCGTGGGCCACCACGGCGGCGGCTGCCCGGTTGTCCACGCCCAACCCCGCCAGGACGGCGCTGACGTGGGCCTTCACCGTGCCCTCCACCACCCGTAGGCGGCGTGCGATCTGCGCGTTGGACAGTCCCGCCCCCAGATGGGAGAGGACCTCCCGCTCGCGGGCGGTCAGCGCCTCGGTCCGGGCACGGGCCGAGGCGCGGCGGCCGGCCGCCGATCCGGCGCCGGTCGCCGCCAGGTGGGCGACGACGCGGGCGGCCACCTTCGGGGAGAGGTAGGCGGCGCCGTCGGCCACCGCCCGTACGCCCGTGAGAAGTTCTTCCGGTTCCCCGGCCTTGACCAGGAATCCGGCGGCGCCGCCGCTCAGGGCCCGCAGGATGTAGTCGTCCTCGCCGAACGTCGTCAGGATCACCGCGCGGGTGCCGGGCACGGTCCGGCCGAGTGCGGCAAGTGTCTCGATGCCGTCGGCCTTGGGCATCCGGATGTCGAGCACGGCCACGTCGGGACGGTGGCTGCGTGCCAGCTCGACGGCCTCGTGCCCGTCGCCCGCCTCGGCGACGACCTCGATGGCGGGGTCCGTGGCCAGAATGGTGCGTACGCCGGTGCGCACCATCGGTTCGTCGTCGGCGATCAGTACCCGGATCGGTGCCCCGGTCATCGCCCGCGGCCCCTCACGCCCGCAGCACCTCGGCCGAGATCAGCGTGTCCGAGCGGAAGCAGATCCGGTAGGCGTCCCCGGAGCGGTCGTCGAAGGGGTTGGCGGTGATCGCGTAGTACTCGCACGTCGTTCCGGCTCTCTGTGGCGGGGGCGGGGCGTCGGCGGGCCGGTGCCGGGTCTGCTCGTCGGGCAGGTAGGGGGCGATCCGTGCCCGCTGCTGCCCGGCCCGCAGCCGGTCGAAGTCCTCGGCCGGCAGCACGGCCCGCTCGGTCACCAGGATGTCCCACCAGGTCAGTGCCCCGCCCAGCAGGGCGCCCAGGGACAGACAGGCGGTGACGGCGACGAGCGCGGTGCGGCCCAGCCTGCGGCGGGCGTGCCGCTGCTCCAGCGCCGGTCCCGCGTACACGGCGGCGGGGGCGGCGGGCGGCCGGGGGGTACGGGCGCGGGGGAGGGTGGCTCGTACGGCGAAGCCGCCCTCCGGCGTCGGCCCACAGCCGAAGGTGCCGCCCGCCAGTCGGACCCGCTCGTCGAGCCCGACCAGCCCGCGCCCGCCGACGCGGGGGCGCTCCTCCTGCCCGGCGTCCGGCCCGGCACCCGGACCGTTCTCCACCGTCACCTGGATCCCGTCCGCCCCATAGGTGACCGCGACCATGACGTCGGCCTCCGGCGCGTGCTTGGCGACGTTCGTCAGGGCCTCCTGGACGACGCGGTACGCCGCCCGGAGCGCGTGCGGCGGCGGGCCGTGCTCGCCGTCCGGCTCGCCCTCGATCCGCGCCGTGACGGACAGACCGGCGGCCGACGCCTCCTCGACCAGCTGCCGGACGCTGGTGTCCGGCGGACGGGTAGGGGCCTCCTGAGCGGTCTCCCGCAGCACGCCGATCACTTCCCCGAGCCGGTCCACCGCCGACTCGGCGCGGCTTCTGATCTCCTCGGCCGCCGTGCGGTGCTCGGCCGCCAGGCCGTCCGCCAGCTTGAGGGCACCGGCGGAGAGCGCCAGCAGGCTCAGCTCGTGGCCGAGGGCGTCGTGCATGTCCTGTGCGATGCGGGACCGCTCCTGCAGCCGGGCCTGCCCGGCGACCAGTTCGCGTTCCCGCGTCAGCTGTTCGGCCCGCTCCCAGCCCGCACGGGCCAGCTCCTGGTACTGCCGCCAGAACCGGCCTGCGCACCAGGAGAGCATCCCCGCGGTGAGCGCCACCGCGACGAACCGGGTGCCCGGTGTCAGCCAGGCGGGACGGGCCAGGGCCGCCGTCATGCCCGCGGCGAGGGCCCCGGCCAGGAACAGGGCGGGCACGAGCGCGCTGCCGGGGCGCCGACCGGCCAGAAAGGCGCACCCGGCGGCCAGGGCGATCCACCAGGGGCCGGCGAGCACACCCAGCAGCGCCGCCACCCCCGCGGCGGCGGTGAGGGTGTGGGTGAGGGCCCGACCGCGTACATCCGTCACAGTCACAAGGCCGACGGTAGCCGGGCTCCGCCGACCGGTGACACTGCCGAAAGTAGTAGAGCCACCGGCCACCGGCCACCGGCCCCCGCGTCCTTACGCCGTCGAGTCGCCCGGCCTCACACCGTCGCCCGGCCTTGCGCCGTCATGTCGTCCGGCGGCGGATCTTGTTGCCCAGCCAGACCAGCGGGTCGTACTTGCGGTCCGCGGCCCGCTCCTTGAGCGGGATGAGGGCGTTGTCCGTGATCTTGATGTTCTCCGGGCAGACCTCCGTGCAGCACTTGGTGATGTTGCAGTAGCCGAGCCCGTGGTCGTCCTGCGCGGCGGTCTTGCGGTCGTGGCCCGCTTCCTCGGCGGCGTCCAGCGGGTGCATGTCCAGTTCGGCGACCCGCATCAGAAAGCGCGGTCCCGCGAAGGCCGCCTTGTTCTCCTCGTGGTCGCGCACGACATGGCAGGTGTCCTGGCACAGGAAGCACTCGATGCACTTGCGGAACTCCTGCGAGCGCCCGACGTCCTCCTGCTGCATCCGGTACTCGCCCGGCCCCAGGTCCGGCGGCGGTACGAAGGCCGGCACCTGGCGGGCCTTCTCGTAGTTGAAGCCGACGTCGGTCACCAGGTCCCTGACCACCGGGAAGGCGCGCAACGGGGTCACCGTGACAATCTCGTCCCGGTCGAAGACCGACATGCGGGTCATGCACAGCAGCCGGGGCCGCCCGTTGATCTCCGCGCTGCACGAGCCGCACTTGCCCGCCTTGCAGTTCCAGCGGACCGCGAGGTCGGGGGCCTGGGTCGCCTGGAGGCGGTGGATGATGTCGAGAACGACCTCGCCCTCGTTCACCTCGACGGTGAAGTCCTCCAGGCCGCCGCCGTCCACATCGCCGCGCCAGACCTCGAAGTGCGCGTCGTAGCTCGTCTCCGGCCGCGTCGTGTCGGGGGCTTCGCCGCTGACCGCGCCACCGATGCCCTCGGTTCCCGGGCCCGCACCGTGATGCGCTTGGGTAGTCACTCGCTCGTCAGCTCCTCGTCGGTCAGGTACTTGATCAACTCCTCCTTCTCGAACAGCTCAAGAAGGTCCTTGCGGATCGGTGGCATCTCGCGGCGCCGCAGCGCGATCCGCCCCGCGCGGCCCGTCTCGGCCTCGGCGCCCGACGCGCCCTCGGCTGCGAGGGTGCAGACGAGATTGGCGCGCCGCCACTCGCGGTCCATCTCGGGGTGGTCGTCGCGGGTGTGCCCGCCGCGCGACTCCGTACGGTTCAGCGCGGCGCGGGCCACGCACTCGCTGACCAGCAGCATGTTGCGCAGGTCCAGGGCGAGGTGCCAGCCGGGGTTGAACTGCCGGTGGCCCTCCACCTTCGCGCGCCGGGCGCGCTCGCGCAGCTCGGCGAGGCGGTCCAGCGCCTCGGACATCTCCTCCTCGCGGCGGATGATGCCCACCAGGTCGTTCATGGCCCGCTGGAGGTCCTGGTGCACCGCGTACGGGTTCTCGGCCGACTCCTCGGCTGCCTCCCCGGCCGTCTCCTCGTCCGCCGGGGCCGGACCGACGCCGAACGGCCGCAGCGCCTCGGCCGCCGCCGTGTCGATCTGCTCGTCCGCCACCCGGGGCCGCTCCCGCGCACAGCCGCGCGCGTACTCCGCCGCGTACAGCCCCGCACGGCGGCCGAAGACCAGCAGGTCGGAGAGGGAGTTGCCGCCCAGCCGGTTGGAGCCGTGCATACCGCCGGCGACCTCACCCGCCGCGAACAGCCCCGGCACCCCGCGCGCCGCCGCCGTGTCCGAGTCGACGTCCACACCGCCCATCACGTAGTGGCAGGTGGGGCCGACCTCCATGGGCTCGGCCGTGATGTCCACATCGGCCAGCTCGCGGAACTGGTGGTGCATCGAGGGCAGTCGGCGTTTGATCGTCTCGGCGGACATCCGGGTGGACACGTCCAGGAAGACGCCGCCGTGCGGGGAGCCCCGCCCCGCCTTGACCTCGGCGTTGATGGCGCGCGCCACCTCGTCGCGGGGCAGCAGCTCGGGTGGGCGGCGGTTGTTGTCCGGGTCCTCGTACCAGCCGTCGGCCTCCTGCTCGGACTCCGCGTACTTCTCCTTGAAGACGTCCGGGACGTAGTCGAACATGAACCGCTTGCCCTCGGAGTTGCGCAGCACCCCGCCGTCGCCCCGCACCGACTCGGTGACCAGGATGCCCTTCACCGACGGCGGCCAGACCATCCCCGTCGGGTGGAACTGCACGAACTCCATGTTGATCAGCGAGGCCCCGGCCAGCAGCGCCAGCGCGTGCCCGTCCCCGGTGTACTCCCAGGAGTTGGAGGTGACCTTGAACGACTTGCCGATGCCACCGGTCGCCAGCACCACGGCCGGAGCCTCGATGACGAAGAACCGGCCGCTCTCGCGCTCGTAGCAGAAGACACCGGACACCCGGTCCTCCCCCTCCGAACCGGGTTCTTTCAAGATCTGGGTGACGGTGCACTCCTGGAAGACCTTGATGCGGGCCTCGTAGTCGCCGCTCTCCTTGAAGTCCTCCTGCTGCAGCGAGACGACCTTCTGCTGGAGCGTACGGATCAGCTCCAGGCCGGTACGGTCGCCGACGTGCGCCAGGCGCGGATACTCGTGGCCACCGAAGTTGCGCTGCGAGATCCGCCCGTCCGGCGTGCGGTCGAACAGCGCGCCCCAGGTCTCCAGCTCCCACACCCTCTCGGGTGCCTCACGGGCGTGGAGTTCGGCCATCCGCCACTGGTTGAGGAACTTGCCGCCGCGCATGGTGTCGCGGAAGTGCACCTGCCAGTTGTCGCCCTCGTTGACGTTGCCCATGCTGGCGGCGATGCCGCCCTCGGCCATCACCGTATGGGCCTTGCCGAAGAGGGACTTGCAGATCACCGCGGTGCGCAGGCCCTGCTCCCGTGCCTCGATCGCGGCCCGCAACCCGGCGCCGCCCGCGCCGACGATGACGACGTCCCACTGCTGACGTTCGACGTGTGCCATGTCGCTCAAGTCCCTCTCAGAAGAGCCGCGGGTCGGTGATGGTGCCGGTGGCGAGCAGGTAGACGTAGAAGTCCGCCAGCGCCACGCTGAGCAACGAGGCCCAGGCGAGCAGCATGTGCCGCTCGTTGAGCTTTCCGACCCAGCCCCACAGCCGGTAGCGCACCGGGTGCTTGGAGAAGTGCCGCAGCCTGCCGCCGACGATGTGCCGACAGGAGTGGCAGGAGAGGGTGTACGCCCAGATCAGCACGATGTTGGCGAGGAAGACCAGGGTGCCCACACCCATGTGGCCCCACTCGTACTCCTCGTTGCGGAAGCCGAGCACGGTGTCCCAGGTGAGGATCACCGCGACCAGCATCGCCGCGTAGAAGAAGTAGCGGTGGATGTTCTGCAGGATGAGCGGGAAGCGGGTCTCGCCGGTGTACTTCTTGTGCGGCTCGGCCACCGCGCAGGCCGGGGGAGAGGCCCAGAAACCGCGGTAGTAGGCCTTGCGGTAGTAGTAGCAGGTGAGCCGGAAGCCCAACGGGAAGATCAGGATGAGCAGCGCGGGGGACAGCCCCCACCACTCGCCGAACAGCCCCCAGTTGGGCCCGCCCTTCATCGTCGCGCAGTTGTCCGCGAGGCAGGGCGAGTAGAACGGTGACACATACGGCGCGTGGTAGTAGTCCGTGTTCGCGAACGCGCGCCAGCTGGAGTAGACGACGAACGCCAGCAGCCCGAGCGCGGTCGCGGCGGGCGCGAGCCACCAGCGGTCCTTGCGCAGATGGGGCTCGGCGATGGCGGCGCGCGTGCTGGTGTGCACGCCGGTGGGCCGGGGGCCCGCGGGTGGGCGGGGCCCCGTGCTCTGTTGTGGTTCGGTGCCAGTGGCCAACGGTTTCTCCGGATGAGACGGCTGGGATCAGGGCAGGCCCGGCAGCAGGCGCCTGCCTTCAACGACTCGCTGTCCAACGAGTCACGGTGCGTGCCGGTCGCGCGCTCCGAGCCCTTCGTCGTCGACATCCGTCCACAGGCCCGGGTCGTAGGGCTGGTCGGTGATGGTCACCATCTCGGCGTGCGGCTCGGCCCTCGGCCGTGGGGCGGTGGCTCCCAGCAGGGCGAGGGATTCCTTCAGATGCTCGGTGTCGCTGCGTACCCGCCGGATCTCCAGGCCGCTGCCGACATGCTTCTCCAGTCGGCTGACGCAGCGCGCGAGATCGTCCAGACATCGCTGAGCGGCTGTCAGTTCATCGTGCAAGGACATGACGTGCCCACCTCCGCGGTGGTGCGGCTGGCGTGGTCGATGCGCGTGGCGAGTGTTGCGCGTCACACTCCCGCTTGTGAAGGGTGCGGCACGCCTTTCCGCCCGTACGAGACCCTGCCGGCGGCCTTCAGCCGCGGAGCAGCGCGGAGGTGTCGAGGGCGGGGTAGGGGGAGGGCAGGGGCAGCGGGTCCCCGAGCTTGACCTCGGAAGTCGTCTTGTACCGCGCGTCGCCTTCGTGTGAAACCGGGTCGGAGAAGGCGTACGCCTTGCCTTCCTTGCGGTGGATCAACACATATACGGGCACGCCGGCCGCGGCGTAGGCCCGGTACTTCGGCCCGGAGTCCACTTCGTGGTTGCTGGAGGTGACCTCACCCACCAGGGCCAGGAGATCGGCCGAGTACCAGCCGCGGTGGGCCTCTCGGTACGCCTCGTCCACCTCGCTCGGCCGACGGTGGAGCACGAAGAAGTCGGGAACCACGAGGCTTTGAGTGGTTGTTCCAAGAGCGGCACGGAAGCCTGTGCCGATTCCGCTATGGCGGAAACCGGCTTCTCGGAGGTGGATGACGAGACTCAGCGCAGCATCGTTGTGCTGATAGTCCGGGTGCGGCGGCACGATGACCATTCCCTCGATGTATTCCGGACGAATCGCCTCCTCGGAGGCATCTTCGACCGCGATCAGCTTGTCGACGGGGTCCATGGCCTTCACCGGCTCCATCACAGGTTCGGCGGTCATCGTTGGTCCTCTCGCTGGCTCTCCCAGATTACGCCGGGGCCGGACACCCCGGGGGCATCCTGCGGCCCTCCCCGCAGCTATGTGCGAGGTTTTCCCGCTGGTTACCCCGTTCGGGTGTTACGGCGGTGCGAAGCCCGGGCGTGCGCCCCCATGTCCTGCCCCGGGGCTGCTCCGCACGAGTGGTCAGATGTGCTCCGTACGACGTGTCTGCCCGGTCCCGGGTGTGGGGCCGCCTTCAGTGGGGCGAAAAGATGTGATGAGCCGCCAAAACCGCCGAAAGTGGACGTACGCGGGTGCGCGGCCAGCCCCGGAGGTTTCAGCATGCGAGCCGTCCCAGCCGAATCACCAAGGCCCCCCAGGCCGCCGCAGCCGGGGGAGTCCCCGAGCCGTGGCGCGACCGTCCGGCCCTGCCGGAACCGGCGCTGCACCCGGCGCTGGGTGGCGATGCTCGTCGCCGGCGTGCTGCTGCCACTGCCGCTGGCCGCGTGCGGCGACTCGGACTCGCAGGACTCCGAGGCCGGAGCCGGGCTCGGATCGGCGGAGGCGGCCGGCGACGTACGGGCCACCGAGCGGGCGCGGGTCGCCTCCGGCGGCACCCTGCGCTGGGCGGTGGACGCGGCGCCCAGCACCTTCAACGTCTTCCAGCCCGACTCGACCGAGGCCACCAAGCGGGTCGCGGCGGCCACTCTCCCCACGCTGTTCACCCTGGACAAGCACGGGCGGCCGCAGGCCGACGAGGACTTCCTGCGCGGCGCCGAGGTCACCGAGACCGAACCCCGTCAGACCGTCGTCTACAAGCTCAACCCGAAGGCACGCTGGAGCGACGGCCGCCGGCTGGGCGCGGCGGACTTCCGCGCCCAGTGGAAGGCGCTGCGCGGCAAGAACAACGCCTACTGGACGGCACGGAACGCCGGGTACGACCGCATCCGGAAGGTCACCGAAGGGGAGGGGGCCGACGAGGTCAAGGTCATCTTCGGCAAGCCCTACGCGGACTGGCGCTCGCTGTTCACGCCGCTGTATCCCAAGCAGGCCATGAGCAGTCCCAAGGTCTTCAACGACGGTGTCCGCACCTCGCTGCCCGCCGTGGCCGGCCCGTTCCGGGTCGTCAAGGCGGACAAGGACCGCTCGCGCACCGTCCTCAAGCGCAATCACCGCTGGTGGGGCGAGCGGGCGAAGCTGGACCGCATCGTGCTGACGGCCGTGCCCCGCGACAAGGTGGCCAAGGCGCTGGCCAAGGGGAAGGTGGACGTCGCCGACGTCGGCGCCGCGACGGCGGAGCGGATCGGCTCGGCGAACGGGCTGGGCGGTCCCCAGCGCCCCGACGCGGCCAAGGGCGCCAAGAACGCGCAGGAGGCCCGCAAGCGCGAGGCCGAGCTGCGCGAGGCACGCAAGCGGAAGGCCCGCGAGCGCTTCGGCGCCTCCGCCGCGCGGCAGCTGGGCAAGTACGAGGTGCGCCGGGCGCTGGATCCCGCCTACACCCAGCTCACCCTCAACGGTGCGAGCGGCCCCCTGGCCGATGAGCGGGTGCGCCGCGCGGTGGCCCGCGCCATCGACCGGGACGAGCTGGCCGAGAAGGCGCTCGCGGGCACCGGTCTGCCGGATGATCCGCTCGGCAGCCATCTGCGGATGGCCGACCAGGACGGCTACCGGGACAACAGCGGCGCCTTCGGCAGCGCGGACCTCGACTCCGCGCAGTCCCTGCTGGCCGACGCGGGCTGGAAGACCGGTGGCCTCGGTGGGGCAGGCGCCGACAAGCGTGCCCAGGACGCCCACGCGCGGGACCGGGCCGAGGACAGGTCCAAGGAGCGCGGCAAGGAGGACGACAAGGAGAAGGAGAAGCGGGCCGACGGCGGGCCCGCCGAGCCGCCCGGTGCGGCAGGCTCCCCCGACGCGGGCGGCCGTGCGCCGCACCGCGCCGAGGCCGAGGCGTCCGTCGTCCGGCTGACCGCCGCCCAGATCGCCCGGGTCGTCGACAGGCCGCTGGGCCTCTCCGTCTCGGCCACGGCCCAGCGCGCCTCCATCCTCGCGCAGGCCGCGCACTCCAGCCTCGCCTCCGCCAGACAGGCCGGCTCCGAGCGCAAGCTGAGCCGGGCCAAGGCGGCGCTGGAGACGGCCGAGAAGGTGCGGGCGACGGCCCGGGAACTGCGACTGCTGGCGGGCGACCCGGCCAGCGCGGTGCGCAGCAAGGACGGCAAGCCCCTCGCGCTGCGGTTCGTCCTGCCGGGCGGCAAGGGCTCGGCGCAGCTGCGGGAGACCGGCAAGCGCATCGCCCGGATGCTGACCGAGGTCGGTATCCGTACGCAGATCAAGGAAGTGCCGGGCGACAGCTACTTCAAGGACCACATCGCGACGGGCGAGTACGACCTGGCGCTGTACTCCTGGCCCGCGACGGCGTTCCCCGCCACCGAGGCGCGGCCGATCTTCGCCAAGCCGCAGCCCGCCTCGGACGGCTCGCTGCTGGTCGAGCAGAACTACGCCCGGGTGGGTACCGACCGGATCGACCAGCTCTTCGAGCAGGCGGCGGGCGAGCTGGACGACGGGCGGCGCCGGGCGCTGATGGAGAAGGCCGATCGGCGGATCTGGGCGGTGGCCGGCTCGCTGCCGCTCTACCAGCGGCCGCAGCTGGTGGCGGCCAAGCGGGACCTGGCCAATGTGGGGGCCTTCGGGTTCACCAGCCCGGTCTACGAGGACATGGGCTACCGCAAGGGCTGAGCACCTTCGACCACGCAGAGCGCCGGGCGGACCGCACAGTGGCCCCGTCCGGCGCTTCGCGGCGGGGCCCGTACCATGGTTGACGAGGCCGCGGCGAGCCATGCCCGGCGTCAGGGGCGCGGCCCGGCCGCACAGGCCGGGGGCTCCCGGCCGAAGACCGGGGGAGCGCGGCCCGATCCGTCAACCCGGGAGACACCCCTCAGTGCCCACGCGCCACGACATCCGTAACGTCGCCATCGTCGCCCACGTCGACCACGGCAAGACGACTCTCGTCGACGCCATGCTCAAGCAGGCCGGAGCTTTCGCGGCCCACCAGCTCGAATCCGTCGACGACCGGGTGATGGACTCGAACGACCTGGAGCGCGAGAAGGGCATCACCATTCTCGCCAAGAACACCGCGGTCAAGTACCACCCCAAGGACGGTGGCGAGCCGGTCACCATCAACATCATCGACACCCCCGGTCACGCCGACTTCGGTGGCGAGGTCGAGCGCGGTCTGTCGATGGTGGACGCGGTCGTACTGCTGGTCGACGCCTCCGAGGGTCCCCTGCCGCAGACCCGCTTCGTGCTCCGCAAGGCGCTCCAGGCGCGGCTCCCCGTCATCCTCTGCGTCAACAAGACGGACCGCCCCGACGCCCGGATCTCCGAGGTCGTGGACGAGACCTACGACCTCTTCCTGGACCTGGACGCGGACGAGGAGCAGATCGAGTTCCCCATCGTCTACGCCTGTGCCCGCGACGGTGTCGCCTCGCTGACCCAGCCCGCCGACGGCGCGGTGCCCGCGGACAGCGACAGCCTGGAGCCGTTCTTCACCACCCTGCTGGAGACGGTGCCCGCCCCCACCTACGAGGAGGGCGCTCCGCTCCAGGCGCACGTCACCAACCTGGACGCCGACAACTTCCTGGGCCGGATCGCGCTGCTGCGCGTCAAGGAGGGCTCGCTGAAGAAGGGCCAGACCGTGGCCTGGATGAAGCGGGACGGCTCCGTGCAGAACGTGCGGATCACCGAGCTGCTGATGACCGAGGCGCTGACCCGCAAGCCCGCGGCCGAGGCCGGCCCCGGCGACATCTGCGCGGTCGCGGGTATCCCGGACATCATGATCGGCGAGACGCTGGCGGACGCCGAGAACCCGGTCGCGCTGCCGTTGATCACTGTCGACGAGCCCGCCATCTCGATGACGATCGGTACCAACAACTCGCCGCTGGTGGGCAAGGGCGGCAAGGGCCACAAGGTCACGGCGCGGCTGGTCAAGGACCGGCTGGACCGCGAGCTGATCGGCAACGTCTCGCTGCGGGTGCTGCCCACCGAGCGTCCCGACACCTGGGAGGTGCAGGGCCGTGGCGAGCTGGCCCTGGCCATCCTGGTGGAGACGATGCGCCGCGAGGGCTTCGAGCTGACCGTGGGCAAGCCGGAGGTCGTCACCCGGGAGATCGACGGCAAGCTGCACGAGCCGGTCGAGCGTATGACGATCGACGCTCCCGAGGAGCATCTGGGCGCCATCACCCAGCTCATGGCCGGCCGCAAGGGCCGGATGGAGACCATGACCAATCACGGCTCCGGCTGGGTGCGCATGGAGTGGCTCGTCCCCTCGCGCGGGCTGATCGGCTTCCGTACGGAGTTCTTGACCGAGACCCGCGGCACCGGTATCGCGCACTCGATCTTCGAGGGCCACGAGCCGTGGTTCGGTGAGCTGCGGACGCGGCGCAGCGGTTCGCTGGTGGCCGACCGCTCCGGGACCGCGACGCCGTTCGCGATGATGAACCTGCAGGAGCGGGGCGTCATCTTCATCGAGCCGGGCACCGAGGTGTACGAGGGCATGATCGTCGGGGAGAACTCCCGCTCCGACGACATGGACGTCAACATCACCAAGGAGAAGAAGCTCACCAACATGCGGGCCGCCTCCGCGGACACCACCGAGAACCTGGTGCCGCCGCGGAAGCTTTCCTTGGAGCAGGCGCTGGAGTTCTGCCGCGAGGACGAGTGCATCGAGGTGACGCCGGAGACGGTGCGCATCCGGAAGGTCAACCTCGACATGAAGGAGCGGGCCCGCGCGGCGGCACGCGCCAAGCGCTAGCCGCACGGCGGCCGAACGCCGGTCGGACGCAGCCGGGCATCGGCCGCCTTCTCATACCGTCGGTCGCGCTCCGTAACGGCCGGAGGAGTTCAGGAAGGGGTCCCATCCGCCAGGATGGGGCCCCTTCCTGCGTTCCGCCTCCTGCCCGGCGACGTCTTGACACCTCCTCGGTGTCCGGAAAGAGAGCAGCAGCCCGCATCGGCTGTCTGTTTTGCTGGTGTTTGCCCGGTGTTGATCTCCGAATAACGGAAAAGAAGTTGTACGTGTAACCAAAATGAAACCGGTTGACCCTGGTTCAACAGGGGTGCGAGGGCGGATAGTGAAGCCATCGAGCTCGGGTTAAAGGGTCACGCACCGTCAAATGGGCGCCGACTCAGCGAGCGTGGGGGCGTTGTTGCGGGGTCGGCAGATTGCCGGTCCTGGCACCGCCCTTTTTCTCTTGGCGAAAACTCTGAGGAGGACGGGCCCATGCGTGGCGCGAAGACGATGAAGTGGTCCGCTCTCGCGGCGGCCGTCGCCCTGGCGGCGACGGCCTGCGGCGGGTCGGGCGGCGACGGCGGCTCGGCCGCCGGCAAGCCCGCGGGGTACGTCTCGATTTTCAACGGCGAGCCGCAGCACCCGCTCCTGCCGTCCAACACGAACGAGAAGTTCGGCGGCTACGTCATCGACGCGCTGTTCACCGGACTCGTCGGCTACGACGCCAAGGGCGGACTGACCGACATGAACGCCGAGTCGGTCGACTCCAAGGACAACAAGACCTGGACGGTCAAACTCAAGAAGGGCTGGAAGTTCCACGACGGCACCGACGTGACCGCCGAGTCCTACGTCAAGGCCTGGAACTGGATGGCCAACGTCAAGAACAAGCAGGCCAACAGCTACTGGTTCGACGACATCAAGGGCTACCAGGACGTCCACCCGGAGAAGGGCGAGCCGAAGAAGGACGAGATGGAGGGGCTGAAGGTCGTCGACGACCACACCTTCACCATCGAGCTGTCCAAGCCGGTCCCGTACTTCGAGTACAAGCTGGGCTACAAGACCTTCACCCCGCTGCCCGAGTCCTTCTACAAGGACCCCAAGGGCTTCGGCCAGAAGCCGGTCGGCAACGGGCCCTACAAGTTCCAGAAGTGGACCCACAACAAGCTGATCCAGGTCAAGGCCGTCAGCAGCTACAAGGGCCCGAACAAGGCCAAGAACAAGGGCATCCAGTTCAAGAACTACTCCAAGCTGGAGTCCGCCTACCAGGACGCCCTCTCCGGCAACCTGGACATGGTCGACGGTGTCGGCCCCAAGGACCTGCCCAAGCGCAAGGCCGACTTCGGTGACCGCGCCCTGGACGTGCCCTACGCGGGCACCCAGAGCATCGTCCCGGCCTTCTACTCCAAGCCGTTCAAGGACGTCGACCCCAAGGTGATCCAGGGTCTGTCGATGGCCATCGACCGCGAGACGATCACCAAGACGGTCCTGCAGGGCACCCGCATCCCCTCCAAGGGCTTCACCCCGCCGCAGGTCAAGGGCTACCAGAAGCTCGACACCGATGTGCTGTCCTACAACCCGAAGAAGGCCAAGCAGTACATCAAGGAGGGCGGCGGGGTCCCGGGCAACAAGATCTGGATCCAGTACAACGCCGACGGCGGGCACAAGGAGTGGGTGACCGCGGTCTGCAACAGCATCAAGAAGGCCACCGGCGTCACCTGCGTCGGTGACTCCAAGCCCGACTTCCAGACGGACCTGGAGGGCCGCCAGGCCAACAAGGTCAAGGGCATGTACCGGGGCGGCTGGCTCGCGGACTACCCGCTGAACATCAACTTCATGCAGGACCTGTACAAGACCGGCGCCTCCACCAACTACGGCCGGTTCTCCGACAAGAAGGTCGACGAGCTCTTCGACAAGGGCGACCACGCCGAGTCCCTGGACGAGTCCATCAAGGACTACCAGGCGGCGGAGAAGGAACTGCTGAAGAAGATGCCGGCCATCCCGCTGTGGGACTACGCGGCCAACATCGTGCACAGCGAGAACATCGACGACGTGAAGGTCGGCTTCGACGGCAACGTCCTCCTGACCGACATCACCGTCAAGTAGCAGTACGTCGCCGACGCCGGGCCGCCCGCGCTCTGCGCGGGCGGCACCGGCTGTCGCCTGATCTCCATTTCCGTTACGGAGGCACTATGGGGCGCTATGTCGCGCGGCGACTGCTCCAGATGATCCCGGTCTTCATCGGGTCGACTCTGCTGATCTTCTGCATGATGTACGCGCTGCCGGGCGACCCGGTGCGGGCGCTGTACGGCGAGAAGGCGCCCGACCCGGCGCAGATCGCGGCCATCAAGCACCAGCTCGGACTGGATCTGCCCCTGTGGCACCAGTACTGGAACTACCTCACCGGGCTCTTCCAGGGGGACTTCGGCACCCAGATAGCCAGCCAGCGGCCGGTGTTCGACGTGATCGAGCAGGCGTTCCCCGTGACCATCCGGCTCACGCTCTTCGCCTTCGTCTTCACCGTCGTCGCGGGCATCCTGCTCGGCCTGGTCTCCGGTCTGCGCGCCGACAAGGCGCTCGACCGGATCGTGCTCGTCTTCACCCTGCTGCTGATCTCGGTCCCCAGCTTCGTGCTCGGCTTCCTCTTCCAGTACCTGTTCGCCTTCCAGCTCGGCTGGGTCACCCCCACCGTGCAGAACTCCCGGGACCTGGGGCAGCTGCTGTTGCCGGCGATCGTGCTGGCCGCGCTCTCCCTGGCCTACGTCACCCGGCTCACCCGCACCTCGGTGGCCGAGAACCTGCGCGCTGACTACATCCGTACGGCGATCGCCAAGGGGCTGCCCCGGCGCCGGGTGGTCGGTGTGCACCTGCTGCGCAACTCCCTGATACCGGTGGTCACCTTCCTCGGTACCGACATCGGCTCCCTGATGGCGGGCGCCGTCGTCACCGAAGGCATCTTCAACGTGCACGGTGTCGGCAACGCCATCTTCGAGGCGCTCAACCGGCGTGAGGGATCCACGGTGGTCGGCATCGCCACGCTGATCGTCATCGTCTACCTCGTCGCAAGCCTGCTCGTCGACCTGCTTTACGCGGTCCTGGACCCGAGGATCCGTTATGACTGAGACCCTGGACACGGCCGCGAAGCTGCCCACCGCTCCCGACCCCGCCCCCACGGGCAAGGGCGAGAAGCCGGCCAAGGGCCGGAGCCTGTGGTCGGACGCCTGGCACGACCTGCGGCGCAACCCGCTGTTCGTCGTCTCCGCCGTGCTGATCGTGCTGCTGCTGGCGATGGTCGCCTTCCCCAGCCTGTTCACCTCCGCCTCGCCCAACGACGCCGACCTGGCCAACCACTACCAGGGCGACCCCCACTACGGGCACTTCTTCGCCCCCGACTGGTTCGGCTACGACACCCAGGGCCGCTCGGTGTGGGCCCGGATGGTCTACGGCGCACGTGCCTCGGTGACCGTCGGCCTCCTGGTGACCCTGTCGGTGACCCTCTGCGGCGGCGTCGTCGGCATGGTGGCCGGATACTTCGGCGGCTGGCTGGACAGCGTGCTGTCCCGGATCACCGACATGTTCCAGGGCATTCCGTTCCTGCTGGGCTCCATGGTGGTGCTCACCACGTTCACCGACCGGAACGTGTGGGTCGTCAGCGCTGCCCTGCTCTTCCTGGGCTGGACCCAGATCGCCCGGGTGGCCCGGGGCGCCGTCATCACCGTCAAGCAGAGCGACTTCGTGCACGCGGCGAAGTCGCTGGGCGCGAGCACCATGCGGATCATGTTCCGGCACATCGTGCCCAACGCGCTGGCCCCCGTCGTGGTCGTCGCCACCACCGCGCTCGGCGGCTACATCGCCGCCGAGGCGACCCTCTCCTACCTGGGCATCGGCCTGGCCGCACCGGCCGTCTCCTGGGGCGTCGACGTGGACACCGGCAAGGACGCGCTGCGTACGGCGCCGCACATTCTCATATCCCCCGCCGTCATGGTGTCCCTCACCGTGCTGGCGTTCATCATGCTCGGCGATGCGGTCCGCAACGCCCTCGATCCGAAGAGCCGTTGAGGGAGGCGCGTCCAACATGACCCTGCTCGAAGTGCGTGATCTGCACGTCGACTTCCAGACCCGGGACGGTGTCGTCAAGGCCGTCAACGGTGTCAACTACAGCGTCGAGGCAGGCGAGACGCTCGCGGTGCTCGGCGAGTCCGGCTCCGGCAAGTCGGTGACCGCCCAGGCGGTGATGGGCATCCTCGACATGCCGCCCGGCCGTATCCCCAAGGGCGAGATCCTCTTCCACGGCGAGGACATGCTCACCATGTCCAAGGAGGAGCGGCGCAAGATCCGCGGCGCCCGGATCGCGATGATCTTCCAGGATGCGCTCTCGTCGCTCAATCCGGTGCTGACGGTGGGCTATCAGCTGGCCGAGATGTTCCGGGTCCACCAGGGCCTGGGCCGCAAGGAGGCCAAGGCCAAGGCGGTCGAGCTGATGGAGCGGGTGAAGATCCCCGCGGCCAAGGCCCGGGTGAACGACTA
>NZ_JAFFZM010000024.1 GCF_017676345.1 Streptomyces smyrnaeus
GGGTTTGGGGGCGGAGCCCCCAACAACGGGGAGGGGCCATGGTGGGCCCCTCACAAGCGGTGGGCGGCGCCGGTGGGGCTGGCGCCACGCGTATCCAGCAGAATCTGCGCCTTCGCCGCAAGCCCCTGCAAGTCATACACGCGATGGTTCTGCAACAGCAGAGTGAGGTCCGCCTCCGCGGCGGCCTCATAGAGCGCGTCCGCGCGGGGCACGGGCTGCCCCGCGACGCGCCACTGGTGGACGTACGGATCGTGGTAGCTCAGCTGGGCGCCCAGTTCCTTGAGGCGTCCGGCGACCTCCCGGGCGGGGGAGCCCTCCTGGCTGGCGAGGTCGGGTTTGTAGGTGACGCCGAGCAGCAGGATCCGCGCGCCCCGCGCGGACTTGCCGTGCTCGTTGAGCAGCACGGCCGCGCGCTGCGAGACATAGCGCGGCATCCGTTCGTTGACCTCTTGTGCGAGTTCCACCATGCGGAGCGGATAGCCGAGCGAGCGGCTGTGGTACGAAAGGTAGTTGGGGTCGACGGGGATGCCGGGGCCGCCCACTCCGGGCCCTGGCCGGAAGGACTGGAAGCCGAACGGTTTGGTTTCCGCGCACCGCACCACGTCCCACAGGTCGATGCCCAAGTCATGGCAGAAGACGGCCATCTCGTTCATCAGTGCGATATTGATGTGCCGGTAGTTGGTCTCCAGCAGCTTGGTGGTCTCCGCCTCCCGGGGCCCGCGGGCGCGCACGACCTTGGTGAGCCGTCCGTAGAAGGCGGCGGCCGCCTCCGTGCAGGCGGGGGTGAGGCCGCCGATGACCTTGGGGATGGCGGTGTAGCCGTGGGCGCGGTTGCCGGGGTCGACCCGGGTGGGTGAGCAGGCGAGGTGGAAGTCGCGGCCGGCGCGCAGCCCGGAGCCCTCTTCCAGCAGGGGCCGTACGACGTCCTCGGTGCAGCCGGGGTAGACGCTCGACTCGACGATGACGACGGTGCGCGGTCGCAGCTGTGCGGCCAGGGTGCGGGCCGCGGTGCGGACCGCGCTCATATCGGGGGCACGGTTGGGTCCGAGTGCGGTGGGTGCGCAGATGACGGCGGTGCGGACCCGGCCGAGGACGGCCGGGTCGTTGCTGGCCCGGAAGCCTTTGGCGAGCATCCGCCGCACCTCGGCGGCGGTCAGCGGCGCGTCACCCGGGGGGCGGCCCGCGCCGATGTCGGCGACGGTCGCGTGGTCGGGGTCGTACCCGATGGTGCTGATTCCGTTCGCCGTGGCTGCCTGGGCGAGCGGCAGCCCCGAATGGGCGAGTCCCAGCACGGCGAGATCTGCGGGCATGACAGCGGTCTTCCCTTCCCCTTATCGTCCCGGTTCCGTCCCCGGGCAGCACCGGGAGTGGCGAGCGGCGCGCATTAAGGTTAAGAGCCCATATGACAGACAAGTCGGATTGCGCGCTCAGCACGGCCGACGATCAGCCAAAGTCGCGGGAATGGGGGACCATCGACAGGGGGACCACGGGGGCGGTGTCCGAGAACTGACGACGACCCGACGACAGGCACCAGGCGAGCACAGTCGAGCATCAGCCGAGCAGCTTGGGAGGCAGCAGTGAGGACAGCGGCACTGGGACCGGAACAGCGCGCGGACGCGCTGGCGAGAATGGCCGAGACCGAACTCGATGTGCTGGTGGTCGGCGGCGGCATCGTCGGCGCGGGGACGGCGCTGGACGCGGTCACCCGCGGCTTGTCCACCGGTATCGTCGAGGCGCGCGACTGGGCCTCGGGCACCTCCAGTCGTTCCAGCAAGCTCATCCACGGCGGGTTGCGCTATCTGGAGATGCTGGATTTCGCACTGGTGCGCGAGGCGCTCAAGGAGCGGGGGCTGCTGCTGGATCGGCTGGCGCCGCATCTGGTCAAGCCGGTGCCGTTCCTCTATCCCCTCCAGCACCGCGCCTGGGAGCGGCTGTACGCGGGCACGGGTGTGGCGATGTACGACGCGATGTCGGTCTCCTCCGGGCACGGCCGCGGGCTGCCGAGGCACCGTCACCTCTCTCGCCGTCATGCGCTCCGGGTGGCACCGGCGTTGAAGAAGGAAGCGCTCGTTGGCGCGCTGCAGTACTACGACGCGCAGGTGGACGACGCGCGTTTCGTGGCGACCCTGGTGCGCACGGCGGCGGAGTACGGGGCGCTCGCGGCCAACCGCGCGCGGGTGGTCGGCTTCCTGCGGGAGGGCGAACGGGTCGTCGGGGCGCGGATCGAGGATCTGGAGCAGGGGGGCGAGTACGAGGTGCGGGCCCGTCAGGTCGTCAACGCGACCGGGGTGTGGACGGACGACACGCAGGGGCTGATCGCCGAGCGTGGCCAGTTCCACGTCCGCGCCTCCAAGGGCATCCACCTGGTGGTGCCCAAGGACCGCATCAACTCCACGACGGGGCTCATCCTCCGGACGGAGAAGAGCGTGCTGTTCGTCATCCCGTGGGGGCGGCACTGGATCATCGGCACCACGGACACCGACTGGGACCTGGACAAGGCGCACCCGGCGGCCTCCAGTGCGGATATCGACTATCTCCTCGACCATGTCAACTCGGTGCTGGCGGTGCCGCTGACCCGGGACGATGTGGAGGGTGTGTACGCCGGGCTGCGTCCGCTGCTGGCGGGGGAGTCGGAGGCGACGAGCAAGCTGTCGCGTGAGCACACGGTCGCCCACCCGGTGCCGGGTCTGGTCGTCATCGCGGGCGGCAAGTACACGACGTACCGGGTGATGGCCAAGGACGCGGTGGACGAGGCGGTGCACGGGCTCGACCACCGGGTCGCCGACTGTGTCACCGAACAGGTGCGGCTGGCCGGCGCCGAGGGCTACCACGCGCTGTGGAACGGGCGTGCGCGCCTGGCCCAGCGGGCCGGGCTGCATGTGGCACGGGTCGAGCATCTGCTGGGCCGCTACGGTTCGATGACCGAAGAGGTGCTGGATCTGATCGAGGAGGACCCCAAGCTGGGCGAGCCGCTGCCCGCGGCGGACGACTATCTCAAGGCGGAGGTCGTCTACGCGTGCACGCACGAGGGCGCCCGCCATCTGGACGACGTACTCACGCGCCGGACGCGCATCTCCATCGAGACGTTCGACCGGGGCGCACGCAGCGCACGTGAGTGCGCGGAGCTGATGGCGTCGGTGCTCGGCTGGGACTCGGACCAGGTGGACCGGGAGGTCGAGCACTACGAGAAGCGGGTCGAGGCCGAGCGCGAGTCCCAGTTGCAGCCCGACGATCAGACAGCAGACGCGGCGCGGCTGGGAGCGCCCGACATCGTGCCGGTGTAGCCGGTGCAGCCCTCTTACGGAGAGCCGTGCAGCGCGGGGGACCCGGCCGTGGGTCCCCCGTTGGACTGGTCATGTCCGCAAGGGCTGTTGGGCGTGTGAACCCGCGTGAGGAGTGGTGGGGCTGTGGTGTAACTGTGCCGCCCCCGTACACGTCTTGTCAGAGCGATGGTTCACAATGAAGGCTCTGCCGGGGGCGGGCTCTCACGCAGAGGGGACACAAGGGGATTCATGAGCGAGGACGCGGGACGGCTGGTAGGCGGGCGCTATCGGCTCGGGGGTGTCCTCGGGCGTGGCGGTATGGGCACCGTCTGGCGTGGCGAGGACGAAGTCCTGGGCCGACGTGTCGCGGTGAAGGAGCTTCGGTTCCCCTCCAGCGTCGACGAGGAGGAGAAGCAGCGGCTCATCACCCGTACCCTGCGTGAGGCCAAGGCCATCGCGAGGATCCGCAGCGGCAGCGCCATCACCGTCTTCGACGTCGTCAACGAGGACAGCAGGCCCTGGATCGTCATGGAGCTGGTCGAAGGCCGCTCCCTCGCCGACAAGATCAAGAACGACGGGCCGCTGGAGCCGCAGCGCGCGGCGGAGGTCGGCCTCGCCATCCTGGACGTCCTGCGCGCCGCCCACCGCGAGGGCATCCTGCACCGCGACGTCAAGCCCTCCAACGTGCTGCTGGAGGACGGCACCGGACGTGTGGTCCTCACCGACTTCGGCATCGCCAAGGTCGAGGGCGACCCGTCCGTCACCTCCACCGGGATGCTGGTCGGCGCCCCCTCCTACATCTCGCCCGAGCGGGCCCGGGGCAAGCCGCCCGGCCCGCCCGCCGACCTGTGGTCGCTGGGCGGTCTGCTGTTCGCCGCCGTCGAGGGCCGCCCCCCCTACGACAAGGGCTCCGCGATCTCGACGCTGACGGCGGTGATGACCGAGCCCGTCCCCTACCCCGAACACGCCGGGGAGCTCAGCGAGGTCATCGCCGGTCTGCTGGTCAAGGATCCGGAGAAGCGGCTCGATGTGGACGGCGCCCGGCTGCTGCTGGAGCCGGTCGCCAACGGTCACAAGAGCCCGCCGGGCCGGGACGCCGACCGTCCGGCGGAGCGCACCTCCATCCTGCCCCCGGTGCCGTCCTCGTCCTCCGCCCCGGCCCCATCGGGTTCCGCGTCCCCGGGTCGGAGCGGCGGCCCCGCCTACAGCTCCGGTACGACCGGCGGCAGGCGCAAGCGGCGCTCCGAGGGTTCCGGTTCCGGCGAGCGGCTGCGCGGGGCCTTCAAGTCCGTACGCAACGCGGCGGCTGCCGGCGGTGCCGGTGCGGCGGGTGCGAGCTCGGCCGGCGCAGCGGGCCGTACGGGAACCGGCTCCGGTTCCCGTTCGTCCTCGCCGTCGCGCGGGGAGGGTTCCGGCGGCGCCGCGTCCGGTGGCACCCGCTCGGGTCCCAGGCACGGAGGCGGCTCTGCAAAGGGCGCGGCCCCCTCAGCCGCGCGCGCCTCCGCTACGCCGCCCGCGCCCACGAGCCCGCCGCGTCCCTCGACGCCGCCCGCCTCCTCCCCGGGCCGGCACTCGGTCACGAAGGGCGACGGCGCGAGTGAGCGGGCCGGCGGCCAGGGTGTGGGTGCGACGGGTGCGGCAGCGGCCGGCTCGGGCGCCACCGGCACGGGCACCGGTGCTACGACCGGCTCGGGCCCGGGCACCGGCGGATCCGGCGGCGCACCGCTGCCGGTGCCAGGCACGGGAAGCGGTGGCAGGGCGCTGCCACCGGAGAGCGGCGGCAGCGACGCGATCACCTCGTTGCGCGATCTGCGGGAGCTGCCCGAACTGCGCAAGGGCCTCTCACGGCGGACGCTGGCCATCGCGGCCGCGGTCGTGGTCGCCGTCATCCTCGTGATCGTGCTGATCGTGGCCAACCTCGGTGACGACTCGGGCGGTGGGGGCGGCAACGCCTCCAAGGGCGGTTCCGCCGACACGAGCGCCGACGGCCGGGGCGGCGCCAGAGAGGCTGAGCAGGCCGACACCGGCGGGGCGGCCGAAGGGGACGGCAAGTCCTCCGGAAACGGGCGGAACGACAAGTCCGGCGACGCCGAGAAGGGCGAATCCGCGCTGCCCGACGGCTACGCCCCGGTCAAGGACGGCCGGTTCCACTTCTCCGTCGCGCTGCCCGACGACTTCGAGCGTGCCGGGATAGCGGGCAAGAACTCCGGGCGCAAGTACGCCGCGTCCGGCGGCGGCTATCCACGGATCCAGATCGACTACACCAGCAGCCCCGGGGCGGACGCGGTCGGTGCGTGGCGCAAGCTGGAGCCCGCGGTCAAGGGTTCCAGCCCCGGTTACAAGTCGCTGGGTATCAAGAAGGTCGGGTGGCGCGGCTATCCGACGGTCGCCGACTGGCAGTTCCTGCGCAAGGAGAACGGCAAGAAGGTGCACGCCCTCAACCGCGGCTTCAAGGTCGACGGTGCCAACGGCTACGCGATACTCATCACCTGCGAGGCGGACGCCTGGCAGGACAAGGAGTGTGTGACGCTCCGGAAGACCGCGTTCAAGACGTTCAAGCCGCGCGCCTGACGGCCCGTCGACGGCGCACCGGGAGCCCGTGGGCACACACCCCGGCGCACACGCGCCGGGGCACGCGCCTCACCGTGCGCGGACGGCCCACCGGGGCCGGACGCGTGCGACACAGGTGTGTTCCGGGCGGTCGAGGCGCGGTGACGTAGCCGGTTCCCGGACGTATCGTGAAGGACGCGGATCGTCGCTACGCGGATCGCAGCTGTCCGCAAGGAGGCGGAAAACTACAACGACGGTGGCGGTCTCGTGCGCGGTGGGGAGGGCGTCGTGGAGGAGAACGCGGGATACGCGGGTCGGCTGCTGGCCGATCGCTACCGCCTGCCCGTGCCGCCCGCCGACGCGTACGAACTCGCCGAGTCCCTGGCCTGGGACGTGGCCAGCGGGCAGGAAGTCTTCGTCCGCCAGGTGCCGTTGCCCGAGGTCGTCGAGGCCGAGGTGGTCGACGACGGTTACAGCGCCCCCGGTCGGGGCCCCGGTGGTGGACCGCACGGCAGCGCCGGGCGGGCGGTCCGGCGCCCGGCGGACCCCGCGGTGCGCAGGGCCATGGAGGCGGCCGTCGCTGCGGCGCAGCTGCCCGACCATCCCCGGCTCGACCAGGTCTTCGACGTCTTCGTCGAGGACGACGGGCTGTGGGTGGTGAGCGAGTTGGTGCCCGCCAGACCTCTTGCCACGCTGCTGGCCGACCGGCCGCTGGGCGCCCACCGCGCCGCCGAGATCGCCGCCGATCTGCTCGCCGCACTGCGTATCGTGCACGCGCACGGCTGGGTGCACCGCAATATCACCGCCCGCACGGTACTCATCTGCGAGGACGGGCACGCGGTGCTGACCGGCCTCGCGGCGGGGGCGGCCGAGGAGGCGCTGTGCGGCTACGATCCGCTGCCTCCGCCCCCTCCGCACCTCCCCGGGGCAGATCCGGACGAGGGACCCGAGCCCGGGGCCGGGCCGGAGACAGGCACCGAGCTCCGGCCCGGGGGCGGCGTGGCAGCGGGCGAACCGGCGCCCGCGACCTGGACCGGACACCGGCTGCCCGAGGGCTTCACCGCACGCGAGGACGGCTCGTATGTGCCTGGGCGGGACGGAGGTCACCACGAACACCACCCCGGCGTGCGTCCGGCCGGTGGCCAGGAGCGGCGCAGAGGCATCTTCGGCTTCGAGGGCATCGAGCCGGAGGAGGACGTCCGTGGGCCGCGCGGGCAGGGCCCCTCCGGCCGTGACGGCCTTCCCGACGAGGTCTCGGCGCGCGCCGCGCGGCGTGGCGCGATAGCCGCGTACCGCGAGGGCGCCCAGCGGGCCGCCGCCGATACCCGGGACGCCGGGCGGCGCCCCCAGGAGGGGCGGGACGAGGGGCTCCGGAGCCAGGCCGGCGCCGACTGGTGGTCCACGAGCCCGGCCGACGGCGCGGCAGGCCGAGGCGCCGCGGGCAGGCGCGGGCCGCGGCACGCCCTCGACGACGACGTGCGCTGGCTGCCGTCCGACGAGGACGAGGTGCTGCCCGACGCGCTGCCCGACGGCGAAGTGCGCGGGGTCGAGCGCGAGGAGATCTACGGTCCGCACGCGGCGGGCCCCTACGGCGCGCCGCTGCCGTACGGTCACCGGCCCGGCACCGGGGCGGAAACCGGCACCGGCCAGGAAGCAGCCGCAGAAGCAGAAGCTGCCGCAGAAGCAGGCGCAGACGCCGCCGCAGTTGTCCCCGGCGGCGGCGAGAGAGCGTACGGGGAAGCGGACGACGGCCCCTGGGGCGGTACGGCAGCGTACGAGGAGCCGGACGAGGGCCCCTGGGGCGGTGCGGAGGCGTCGGCCGGCCGTTATCGAGGGCCCGCCACGGCGCTGGCGGCGGAGCGGGCCCGGCACGCCCGGATGACGGTCGTCGGTCCGGTCACCGAGCGCTGGGCACCGGAGCAGGCGGGGCCCGTGTACGAGAACTGGCGGCTGGCCCCGCCCGTCGGCCCGGCCGCCGACCTGTGGGCGCTGGGCGTGCTGCTCTTCCGTGCCGTGCAGGGCCACGCGCCCTACCCCGAGGACAGCGCCGCCGAGTTGGTGCAGATGGTGTGCGCGGAGCCGCCCGCGTTCGCGGAGGACTGCGGGCCGCTGCGCCCGGTGGTCGAGTCGCTGATGCGCCAGGACCCCACCGAGCGGCCGGACGTCGAGGAGCTGCGGGGCTGGCTGCGTTCGATCATCCGCTCGGCGCCGGAGCCGGACGTGGGGCTGCGGACCGTCACGGCGCCGCTCACTCTGGACGCCGGTGGCCCGGCCGACCCGCATCGGCTGCCGATCGTGCGGCGGCGCGGCGAACTGGTGCGCAGACGGCGGCGCGCGAAGCGGACTGCGGGCGCGGCCCGGACGCCGCGCCGCGAGCCGGAGCAGCAGCCGCGGGTCGATCCCGTGCAGGTCGAACACCCCGAGCCGGTGCAGCGGCACCGCGGCCCGAACCGCGGTGGCGGCCCACGGCGGTTGGGGCTGCTGGTACTGGTCCTGATACTGCTCGGCATGGCGGCGGCGGTGGCGTTCGTCGTGCTGTTCCTGCCGGACAACGAGGGCGGGAAGGGCGCCCGGAAGGGCTCGGTCGTGGTGCCCGAGGAGCACAAGCCCGAACCGGCGCCGGAGCCGACGGGCGAGGGCAGGCCCGACGGCAAGTCCGACGGCAAGTCCGACGACAAGTCCGGCGACGGGAAGAGCGGTGATCCCGGCGACGAGGGCGCGGGGAGCGACCGCGGCGACGAGAGCGGCGAGGCCCCCGAGGGCTACCGGATCAGCCGCGACCCCGCCGGGTTCCGCATCGCCGTGCCCAAGGGGTGGGACCGCCGTCCCGTCGACGGGCGTGGCCAGGTGCGTTACTCCCCGGGAGGGTCCCCGGGCGGCGGGGTCGAGATGGTGCTGGTCAACGGCCGGGACAGCACGGGGGAGTTCGGCAAGGACCCGATGGCCTACCAGGGCGAGAAGGAGCCGGAGCTGTCGGCCTACCGCGCCTCCGACTGGGCGAGCACGCGCGGGCTGCGGCGTATCGACGTGGGCGACACGGCGATGGCGGAGGGCACCTTCAGCTGGCGCGAGGACGGCGGGCGTCAGATGTACGCCCGTAACCGGGCGATGATCCTGGACGGGCGCTACCACGTGCTGCTCGTAGTCGGCTCCGAGGGCCGGAAGGCGCAGATCGACCAGCATTTCGAGGCGGTCGCCGACACCTACCGCGTCACCCGGGCGCGTTGACGTCACAGCTTCGTGAACGAACTGGCGACCGCGCTGCCGGTAGGTAATGGTGGGTGCATGACGAACGAGGGGGACCGGTTGGACGAGTCGACCAGCTATGGGCTGCAACCGCCCGTCGCCGCACCACCCGGGGAGCAGCCGCCCGCCGGGGTGCCGCAGCAGCCGTCGCCGTCGCCGTCCCCGCGCTCCGTGCCGCTCTCCCAGCCCTCGGACGCGCCTCGGCCCCCGGCGCCCGGTGCGTACAAGCCGACGGAGGTCGCCGTGCCGCCCTCGGCCGGGGCCGGCGGCGACCCGGGCTCCGGGCGGCTGATCGGCGGCCGTTACCGCCTCACGGCCCGGCTGGGGCACGGCGGTATGGGCACCGTGTGGCGGGCCCACGACGAGGTGGTCGACCGGGACGTGGCGGTCAAGGAGCCGCGGTTGCCCGACCATCTCTCCCGGCGCGAGCGCGAGACGATGTACACACGGATGCGGCGTGAGGCGCGTACCGCCGCGCGGATCGACCACCCCTCCGTGGTGACCATCCATGACGTGGTGGTGGAGGACGAGCAGCCGTGGATCGTCATGGAGCTGGTCCAGGGGCGGTCGCTGGCCGATGTGCTGAACGAGGGCACCCTCGATGTGCGCGAGGCCGCCCGGATCGGGCTCGCCGTGGCGGGCGCGCTGGACGCCGCGCACGAGAAGGGCGTGCTGCACCGCGATGTGAAGCCGGACAACGTCCTGCTCGGCCGCTACGACCGGGTGGTGCTCACCGACTTCGGCATCGCGCAGGTGCAGGGCGAACAGGGACTCACGGAGACGGGGGCGTTCGTCGGCTCGCCGGAGTTCGTGGCGCCCGAGCGGGTGCTGGGGCAGCGGCCGGGTCCAGAGTCGGACCTGTGGTCGCTCGGCGTCGTGCTGTACGCGGCGGTCGAGGGCGTCTCGCCGTTCCGCCGCTCCAACTCCCCCGCCACTTTGCAGGCGGTGCTCTCCGCCGAACCCCAGCGCCCGGCGCGCGCGCTGAGCGGGTCCGGCGCGTTCGGGATGCTGCTGACCCGGTTGCTGAGCAAGGAGCCTGCGCTGCGTCCGGACGCGGCGGAGGTACGGCAGACCCTCGCGGATGTGGCCCGTCCGCCGCAGGCCGCCCGGCCGGTGCCGGGTCCGGAGGGGGGCAGCGCTCTCGGCCGGGTGCTGCGCGGCGTGGGCGGCAAGCTGCGCACCAGTCGCGGCTGGCAGTTCGGCACGGGCGGCGTGGTGCTCGCGATCGCCGCGGCACTCGCGCTGTTCTTCGTCTACACAGCCGACCAGGCGCCGGAGGGCTACACGACGCGGAACGAGGACGCGCGGGTGCGGGCGTCCCTCGCGGTGCCGGAGGAGTACAAGCGCAGCGCGAACGAGGACGAGGTGACCTTCACCGACCCGGGGAACGTCGTCTCCCTCAAGCTGAGCCGCGGCAACAAGGACGTCAAGGAGAACTCCCTTCTGGAGGCCAATTTCTGGAAGAGCTTCTACGAGGACGGCGCCGAGGAGGGCTACGACGAGACGATGCTGGAGGTGGAGTCGCGGGTCACCGAGGCGAAGCAGCAGGGCGAGGACGCGGCGGAGGTGTCCACCACCTACCGGCCCAAGACCGACGTCGGGGATCCCGAGGCGCCCATGAAGTTCCGGCACGAGCTGGTCTACGTCAACGACGACGGCGTCCGCTGGCGGCTGTATGTGGACATGCCCGCCAAGGGCAAGTCGCGCGAGGACGGCGAGGCCGTCTACCAGGAGGCGAAGGAGTCCCTCAAGATCAATGATCTGTGAGGGACGGCTGGTCGCTCTCCGTTCTGCCAGCAATCACTGGCAGATTCCGTGAAAAGCGGTTACCGCTGGGTATACGAGCCCGCACCCGTGGTCGTACGCTCACTCGCATGACGGACTCGCAGGACAGCACCCGCCCCATGTCGAGCACTGCGCAGGCCCCCGGCAATCCGGTGGCAGCCGCCCCCGAGAAGGCCCGGACCGCGGCCGAGGTGGTCACTCCCGCACTCGTCGCCGCGCTGACCCGTGACGTGGTGGGCAGCGGCAAGACCAGCAGTCGCTCCCCCTTCACGGGGGAGGTGTTGGCCGAGCTGCCCGAGTCCACCCCGAAGGACGTCGCCACCGCCTTCGAGAAGGCACGTACGGCCCAGCGCGCCTGGGCGGCCACCCCGGTACGGCAGCGCGCCGCGGTCCTGCTGCGCTTCCACGACCTGGTGCTGGCCCGCCAGTCGGAGGTCCTGGACCTCATCCAGCTGGAGACCGGCAAGGCCCGGCTGCACGCGCACGAGGAGGTCCAGGCGGTCGCCGTCGCCGCCCGCCACTACGGTCGCAAGGCTCCCTCCTATCTGCGCCCCAAGCGGCACACCGGCGCGATACCCGCACTGACCAAGGTCACCGAGCTGCGCCACCCGCGCGGCGTCGTCGGGCAGATCGCCCCCTGGAACTACCCCTTCGAGCTGTCCGTCGGGGACGCGCTGCCGGCCTTCGCGGCGGGCAACGCCGTCGTGATGAAGCCCGACACACAGACCGCGCTGACCGCGCTGTGGGCACGCGATCTGCTGATCGAGGCCGGGCTGCCCGCCGACGTGTGGCAGGTCGTACTCGGCGAGGGCCCGGTGGTCGGCCCCGAGGTCACCGACCGGGGCGACTACGTCTCCTTCACCGGCTCCACCCGCACCGGACGGGAGGTCGCCCGGCGTGCCGCGGCCCGCCTGGTGGGCTGCTCCCTGGAACTGGGCGGCAAGAACGCGATGCTCGTCCTGGAGGACGCCGACCTCGACAAGGCCGCGGCGGGCGCGGTACGCGGCGCGTTCTCCTCCGCCGGGCAGCTGTGCATCTCCATCGAGCGGCTGTACGTCCACGAGTCCGTCGCCGACGCCTTCCTGGAACGCTTCGTGGCCCGCACCCGCGCCCTGCGGCTGGGCGCCTCGCTGGCCTACGGCGCCGACATGGGCTCCCTCGTCTCCGAGCGGCAGTTGCGCACCGTCGAGCAGCATGTGGCGGACGCCGTCGGCAAGGGGGCCACCGTGCTGGCCGGCGGCAGGCCGCGCCCCGACATCGGTCCGCTGTTCTACGAGCCCACCGTGCTGGAGGGCGTCGAGCCGGCGATGGCCGTCTGCGGTGAGGAGACCTTCGGCCCCGTTGTCTCCGTCTACCGCTTCTGTGACGTCGAAGAGGCCGTCGAGCTCGCCAACGCGACCTCCTACGGGCTCAACTCCAGCGTATGGAGCGGCAACGGCCGCCGGGCGCGCCAGCTCGCGGCCCGGCTGCGCACCGGCACCGTCAACGTCAACGAGGGCTACGCCTCCGCCTACGGCAGCGCCCAGGCACCGATGGGCGGCATGGGCGACTCCGGACTCGGCCGCCGGCACGGCTCGGAGGGCATCCTCAAGTACACCGAGCCGCAGACGGTGGCGCATCAGCGGGTGCTGCCCATGGCCCCGTCGCTGGGCATGAGCGACGAGGCGTACGCCGCCTTCATGTCCCGCTCCCTCAAGGCGCTGAAGGCGCTGCGCTTCCGCTGAACCGTCCCCCTCGGCCGTTGCCCCGCGCGTACGGGGCCCCTTCCGCACCGTCACCGCAGAACCGGAGGTACTCGTGTCCCTACCCAACCCTGCTCGAAAGCGGTCGGACGCAGACCCGTTCGACTACGACGTGCTGGTGGTCGGCTCCGGATTCGGCGGCGCGGTCTCGGCGCTGCGGCTGACCGAGAAGGGCTACCGGGTGTGCGTGCTCGAAGCCGGCCGGCGCTTCACCCGCGAGGAGTTGCCCAGGACCTCCTGGGATCTGAAGAACTTCCTGTGGGCGCCCTCGCTCGGGCTCTACGGCATCCAGCGCATCCACCTCCTCGCCAACGTCATGATCCTCGCGGGCGCCGGGGTGGGCGGCGGCTCGCTCAACTACGCCAACACCCTCTACGTGCCCCCGAAGCCGTTCTTCGAGGACCGCCAGTGGGGCCACATCACCGACTGGCAGGACGAACTCGCGCCCTATTACGACCAGGCCAAGCGGATGCTCGGCGTCCGCATCAATCCGACCACCACGCCCTCCGACGTCCATCTGAAGGCCGCCGCCGACCGTCTGGGCTACGGCGACACCTTCCATCTCGCGCCCGTCGGCGTCTTCTTCGGCGACGGCAAGGACGCGGACGGCGCGGTGCGCACCACCGCGGGCGAGACCGTCCCCGACCCGTACTTCGGCGGCGCGGGCCCCGATCGCACCGCCTGTGTGGAGTGCGGCGAGTGCATGACCGGCTGCCGCCGGGGCGCCAAGAACACCCTCAACGAGAACTACCTCCACCTCGCCGAGCGGTCCGGCGCCGAGATCCGCCCGCTGACCACCGTCGTGGGCCTGAGGGAGCGCACCCCGGGCACGGAGGCGGACGGTTACGAAGTGCTGACCGTACGCACCGACAAGTCTGCCGGCGGCAGGCGGTACGGCAACCGGCGTGGCGCCAGGCCGCACATCCTGCGGGCTCGGCACGTCGTACTGGCCGCCGGCACCTACGGCACGCAGAAGCTGCTGCACCGGGTCAGGGACGCCGGCACCCTCCCACGGCTCTCGCCCCGGCTGGGGGAGCTGACCCGCACCAACTCCGAAGCACTGGTGGGCGCGCAGACCGTGCCGCGCAGGTACCGCAAGAAGTGGGGCGAGGAGGCCGGACCCGACTTCACCAAGGGCGTCGCCATCACCTCCTCCGTACACCCCAACGCCAACACCCATATCGAACCGGTGCGCTACGGCAAGGGCTCCAACTCCATGAGCGCCCTGACCACGCTGCAGGTGCGGCAGCACACCCTGTTGCCGCGCGCGCTCGCCCATGTCTTCACCTGCCTGCGGCACCCGGCGCTCTTCCTGCGGTCGCTGTCCGCGCGCAAGTGGTCCGAGCGCATCATCATCGGTCTGGTCATGCAGACCCTCGACAACTCGCTGACCACCTACCGCAAGGACAAGGGCCTCGGCAAAGGCATGCTCACCGCCCGGCAGGGACACGGCGCACCCAACCCGGTGCACATCCCCGAGAGCGCCGAGGCCGCGAGCGCGCTGGCCGAGGAGATCAACGGCTTCGCCGGCACCAACATCGGCGAGCTGATGGGCACCCCCCTGACCGCCCACTTCCTCGGCGGCTGCCCCATCGGAGACAGCCCCGAACACGGGGTCGTCGACCCGTACCACCGGCTGTACGGGCACCCGGGCATCCATGTGGTCGACGGCTCCGCCGTCTCCGCCAACCTGGGCGTCAACCCCTCCCTGACCATCACCGCGCAGGCCGAGCGCGCCATGTCGTTCTGGCCGAACAAGGGGGAGGCGGACCCGCGTCCCGCGCAGGACGCCGCATACCAGCGACTGGAGCCGGTGGCCCCGGCCCGGCCCGCCGTGCCCGAGAGCGCCTTCGGGGCACTGCGGCTGCCGATCGTGTCGGTGTCGCACGGCAAGCGGGCCGATGAGGCGGCCGAAGAAGCTGCTGAGAAGGTCGCTGAGCAGGCTGCTGAGCAGGCCGTGGACGGTATCCGGGCGAGGGCGGAAGGCGCGCCCGAGAGGGCATAGCGCGGCACGACGAAGGGCCCCGGGCGCCGACCGGGTGGGTGGCGGCAGCCGCGGGGCCCTCGGGCCAGCACCGGCGTCAGGGCAGCGCCTGTGCTGAGGCGGCGCCGGGGGGAAGCGCCGCCGAATTGGTCGAACCAATGGCGGAACTCCGCCACGGTCCACCAACTGGCCGTGTGGTCAGGTGGTTTGGTGCGTGGTTCTCTGCATCGTGCTGGATCCGCCGCACCCCGCGCAACCATTTCGACGCAGAGGGATTTCCAGGTTCTGGCAAAGATCTCGTGCGGGCCCGGTGCACGGGAGAGCCGCGGAGCGGCCGGCCCAGAGCGTCCCCGGGACCGGCCGCTGTCGTGACCGGGCTGCTGTCCCCTGCCGTCCGGTCACAGCACCGGAGCGAGGTCCCACGACACCCGGCGTCTCCCCTCCCGGGGAGGACGGGTGTCTCATCGCTCCGGTGACGCCGCCCCGCTCGCCACCGGGCGCCCGGCGGAGATCAGGGACACCGGGTCCAACGAAGGCCCCGCAGGGCGGTCACGCGCCGTACGGGTGAGGGCCCTGTCTCCGGTTTCCGGTGGGTGCGCGGAATGGGCCTGCCCTAATGGCCCCGGCACAAGCGCAACAGCGTCAGTGCAAGATCGCGGCCCGGGGCGCCGAGCTCGGTGCTGTAGTGGTCGAGGACCTCCATCTCGCGGGCCAACTGGACGCGCCGCCCGCCAACGCTCTCCGACAGCTCCATCCGCTCGCGCACGAGCGCGATCAGACGGGCGTCGAGCGTGTCGATCCGCTCCCGCATCGCAGCTTCCGTGCTGGTGCTCGTGCTCGTTGTGCTCATCCGGCGTCTACTCCTCGGCTCGCGGAGCCCGCGGATCCCGGCAGCCCGGGCGGACACACACGGGCGCCCCGGGCCTGACCGGCCCGGGGCGCCTGGGGAAGTTCGTATGTGGCTTCTCTCACACAGAACGACGACCATGGCAGCCGGCCGGGCCGGTGCCATAGGTAAACCACGTGTTCCGCATGAGCATGCGCCCAGTATGCCACCGCGTCGGCTGTGGGATCGGCCACCCAGGGGCACCGTTATCATCGGAGGTGAATCCCCCGCTTCACCGCCGAACCGCCGAAAGGCATCAGCTTCGTGGCTTCCAACCCGTCCGAGAGCACTCCGGACACCGTTCTCGTCGTCGACTTCGGCGCGCAGTACGCCCAGCTCATCGCGCGTCGGGTGCGCGAGGCGCGGGTGTACAGCGAGATCGTGCCGTCGACCATGCCGGTCGCCGAGATGCTCGCCAAGAACCCGAAGGCGATCATCCTGTCCGGCGGCCCCTCGTCCGTCTACACCCAGGGCGCGCCCTCCCTCGACCGCGAGCTGTTCGAGGCCGGTGTCCCGGTCCTGGGCATCTGCTACGGCTTCCAGCTGATGGCGACGACGCTGGGCGGCACGGTCGACAACACCGGCAGCCGGGAGTACGGCCGTACCCGGCTGACCGTCGCCAAGGCGTCCTCCACGCTGTTCGAGGGCACCCCGAGCGAGCAGCAGGTGTGGATGTCGCACGGCGACGCCTGCTCGGCGGCGCCGGAGGGCTTCACCGTCACGGCCTCCACGGAGCTGGTGCCGGTCGCGGCGTTCGAGGACGACGGGCGGAAGCTGTACGGCATCCAGCACCACCCCGAGGTGATGCACTCCACCTTCGGCCAGCAGGTGCTGGAGCACTTCCTGTACCGGGGCGCCGGGCTCACCCCGTCCTGGACGACGGCGAGCATCGTCGACGAGCAGGTGGCGGCCATCCGTGCGCAGGTCGGCGGCAAGCGCGCCATCTGCGGGCTGTCCGGCGGGGTGGACTCGGCGGTGGCGGCCGCGCTCGTGCAGCGGGCCATCGGCGATCAGCTGACCTGCGTGTACGTCGACCACGGGCTGATGCGCAAGGGCGAGACCGAGCAGGTCGAGAAGGACTTCGTGGCGGCGACCGGCGTACAGCTGAAGGTCGTGGACGCCGCCGACCGCTTCATCGACGCGCTGGCGGGAGTCTCGGACCCCGAGCAGAAGCGCAAGATCATCGGCCGGGAGTTCATCCGGGTCTTCGAGACCGCGCAGGCCGAGTTGGTCGCGGAGGCCGGCGCGGCGGGCGAGGACGTCGCCTTCCTCGTCCAGGGCACGCTCTACCCGGACGTGGTGGAGTCCGGCGGCGGCACCGGCGCGGCCAACATCAAGTCGCACCACAACGTGGGCGGTCTCCCCGAGGACCTCGAATTCGAGCTGGTCGAGCCGCTGCGCAAGCTGTTCAAGGACGAGGTGCGGATGGTCGGGCAGGAGCTCGGCCTGCCGGAGGAGATCGTCCAGCGCCAGCCGTTCCCCGGTCCGGGGCTGGGCATCCGGATCGTCGGCGAGGTCACCCGCCAGCGGCTGGACCTGCTGCGGGAGGCGGACGCCATCGCCCGCGAGGAGCTGACGGCCGCGGGGCTCGACCGGGACATCTGGCAGTGCCCGGTGGTGCTGCTCGCGGACGTACGCAGCGTCGGCGTACAGGGCGACGCCCGTACCTACGGGCACCCGGTGGTGCTGCGTCCGGTCTCCTCGGAGGACGCGATGACGGCCGACTGGTCGCGGCTGCCCTACGACGTGCTGGCCCGTATCTCGACGCGGATCACCAACGAGGTCGCCGAGATCAACCGGGTCACGCTGGATGTCACCAGCAAGCCCCCGGGGACCATCGAGTGGGAGTGAGCCGCGTGTCGAGCTCCCGCTGAGCAGTTCGCCGTGTGCCCCGCGCCCCTGCCCCGCTCCGCCCGGAGCGGTGCCAGGAGCGCGGGGCACACGTGTGTTCGGGCCGGGTACGGGGCTGGGATACGGTGCCGTGGTGTCGGATGCGGAGGAGCAGCAGCAACAGACGGACGAGGACGAGCGGCGCGAGCGGTGGCGCGTCCTCCAGGAGCGCACGGACCGGCGCCGTCGCCGTACGAGGATCGCCGTGTGGTGCGGCCTCGGCGTACTGGTGCTCGGCGGCGCGGGATGGGCCGTCACGCCCACCGTCAAGGACAGCGTGATCACATCCGGCGCCTGTGACGGCGCGTTGCCCGACGGCACCATGGACACCTTGCGCAACACCACCGGCCACGCCGACGGGCATCTGACCGAGTCCCGCAGCGAACTCGACGGCGACCTGGGGCGCTACAGCTGCGAAGTGGCGAACGAGGAGGGCGAACGGGTCCTCGAAGTCCACGTCTACAGCCGCCGCGACGACATCGACCGCGAACTGATACGGGAGTTCCGGGACGACGGTGTGCACCCGACGTCCGCGCTCCCCGGCGGCCTCCCGGGTTTCGAGTCCCGGCTGGCCGGGCTGACGTTGCTGCCCCGCTGCCCCGGCCGCGGCAAGGACGCCGCCGGAAACCCGGGCCGGCTCCTGGTGGATGTGCTGGCCGGACACCGCTCCGAGCCGCATCAGCTGGTCCGCGCGGGCGCCGCCGTCGCCAACAAGGCGGCCGAGAAGCTCGGTTGCGACACCGACCCGCTGCCCGTCCCGGAGAAGGAGATCGAGCAGCAGGCGCCCGGGTCCGTACCCTCCGCCCGCGCGGCCGGCACCACCTGTGCGGCGCTCGCCCGCGGCCCGTTCCAGGACGCCGGCTGGTCCGTCGATCTGCGTATCCCCAAAGGCCCGGCTCCGCTGACCAGTTGCACGGTGCGGCCGTCCGGCGAGGACGAGGACGGCGAACCGCACCGCCCGGTGCTCTCGCTGCACGGGCTGTACGGCGAGTGGACGCAGCGGGTGATGCTGGGGCAGGCCCGGCACCACGGCGCGCGCACGGACGAGAAGCGGGTCGGGCCGTGGCTCACCGACGAGAGCGGTTGGGCCATGGCCCGGTGCGACGGCCGGCCGGCGGGCTTCAAGATCTCCGTCAGCCGACCGGACCACGAGACGGACTCCTACTCCGAGGACAAGACCCTCAGCCGCAAGCAGCTCGACCGGACCGGGATGCGCAAGATGCTCGCCTCCTTCGCCGAGCGGGAGAGCGCGGAGCGCGGCTGTACGGGGCTGCGGCTGCCCGCCGCCGACTGATGATCCGCGGCCGGCTCGTCCGCGGCCGGGTCACAGCAGGTTGAGGGCGTTGGCATAGCGGGCGTCCAGCTGCCCGCGGAGCCGCTCGGCCCGGCCCTCGGGTATGCCGCGCTCCCGCGCCCATGCGTCGAAGACGGTGAACAGCTGCACCCTGCCGTCCATCAACCGCTCGGTGGCACGCTTTCCGCGGCCCGGCGACGCGTCGGGGCGGCGCTGGGCGAGGGTGGCGGCGGAGGGGCGGGAACGTACCCGGTGGTCGGCGGGGTGGTACAGGCCGCGGGTGTGCCGCAGTACCGCGCGGTCGAACTCGGCGAGGGAGGGGGCGAGACCGTCCTTGACGGCGACCGTGCGGGAGGCCATGAGTTCGGCGACCACGGTGGCGCTCTGTTCGAGCTCCAGCTCGGTGCCCGTGATCCCTTCCTTGGCCTTGGTGCCGGGCTCCTGCGCGCTGTCGGTCAGGCGCTCCAGATACCAGGCGAAGCGGGCGCGTTCGGCGTCGTACAGCGTGGCGAAGGCGCGCGGGGAGGCGGCCACTCGGCGTATCACCTTCTGTGCCGTCTCGAACTCGGGGAAGACCACATGGACGTCGCGCCCCGAGGGGAAGGGAGTGGCCCAGTTGCCGCTGCCGTCACCGTAGTCTGCTTCCTCGTCGGTGGCGGTGGGGTGCTGCCAGTCGTGGGGCGTCCCGCGCATCACCGCCCTGCTGGTGTCCTGGATGTAGGAGGCGAACATCTGGGCGAGGTAGGGGTTGAGCCCCAGCGGGAAGTCGGGCCGGTAGTGCTCGCTGCCCTTGCTGAGCAGCAGTACGACGGCGTACGCGACGCGTGCCTCCCGCTCGGTGTGCGGCCGGGCGGGCTCGCGCTGCTGTTCCGTGGTGCGGCCGGTCGTGGCCGCGACCAGGGCGCGGCCCGCTGGTTCGGTCCCCTCGGCGCCGTCGCACAGCGGGTCGCCGGTGGTGCTCAGCAGACGCTTGAGCGGTCCGGTGCGGGTGATGTTCTCGCCCGGATCGAGTGCTTCGGCGGCGCGTTCGGGGTCGCGCGCCAGCGCGTCGGCGGAGCCGGGCGCCGGGCGGCACGCCGGTGACTCGTCCGCGTCGAGCAGCAGGGCGGGGACGAGAACGGCGACCAGCGCGAGGGCGAGGACACCGCTCAGTACGAGGAACCTGGTGCGCCGTGCGGCGCCGCGTATCCGGCCGAGGAGAGACACCGGGCGAGAGTACCCGGGCCGGTCCCCGCCCGGGGCGACCGGCTTCCGCTCCGGAACCGGCGGCGCAGGGAAGGTGTGCTCGCCCGGTGATGTTGCGGCTGTGCTGCCGCATGTAGTACTTCTTATACATGAGCGAGCACGTACACAACAGGCTGGCGGTCGTCCGGGCGGAGCGGAAGGTGTCCCGGCAGGCGCTGGCCGAAGCGGTGGGCGCGCACTACCAGACGATCGGCTACATCGAGCGCGGGCAGTACAACCCGAGCCTCGATCTGGCGCTGCGGATCGCCGCCCACTTCCGGCTGCCGGTGGAGGCCCTGTTCTCCCTGGAGCCGTTCCGTCCGCTCACCGACGAGGTGTACGGCACGGGCAGCGACCCGGAAGCGTCCGCCGCCGCACCCACCACGGGCACGACCACACGCACCACGGGGAGGACCACCGCATGAGCACCAGCACGCACGCCGACGCACAGCCCACGCGCTACGACAAGTGGCTGCTCAAGACGATGAACGACGCGCGCGCCAGGCGCCTGCACGCCACTCGCGGGGCGCGGCGCCGCATCGTGGTGGCCCATGTGGTCACCACGGCCGTCGGCCTCGCGGGCATGGTGGGCGCCTACGCCTGGGCGTCGCCCTGGCCGCTGGCCGCGCTGCTGATCGCGCTGCTGGTATGGGTGCCGCTCACCGGCTTCCTCAACTCCATGACGCGCGGTCTGCTGGAGTTGCGGGCCCGGGTGCTGGACGAGCGGCAGAGGGCCGAGCGAGGAGAGGTCCACGCGAGGGCGTACCGCGTCAACTCCTGGGTGATGACGGCCGCGCTGCTCGGCTTCTACATCGCCTGGCTCGCGGAGATGTCCCTGGCCGACCTCGCCGTCCCGCTCGCCGCCACCGGGTTGGCCGTCCTGACGCTGCACCGGTTGCTGCCGCTGTGGATCGCGGCCCTGCGGGTGCAGGACGAGCCGGAGGACGACGAGGTGGGCGAGATGGACGAGGCGCACGAGGCGGGAGCGCCGTCGGCCTGAGAGGGGCCCACGACCCGCACAAGGTGCGCGTCCCGCACAAGGTCCGCGTCCCGGAGAAGGTCCGCGGACCGGAAAGAGAGGTCCGCATCCCGGTACCGGTGCGCTGTTCGAGGGGAGTGCGGGAGCCACCCGCGCGCGGCTCCCGCACCATGGCGGCGGCTGCTGCTAACCAAAGATCATGCGATCCGATAGTCATATTGTTTCGCGCAGGGCTCTGCTGTGCGTCGGCCTCGGTGTCGGTACCGCGTCGGTCACGGGCGTCGGTGTGGGCCTGCTCGTCCACGAGGACTCCGGTGGCGGCCGGCACCCGGGGGCGGCGGCCGGGCACCGCGGCGGCCCCGCATCCGCGTCGGCGCCCGCCCCCGGGGGCCCGGACTCGGGCAGGGCGGCACCGGGCCCCCGGGCGGCGGGCAAGGCGCCGCAGCTGCACCGGGCGGCCCCCGACAGCTACCGGCTGCGCCCCCTCGCCGGCGAGACCTCCATGGGTGCCCCGAAGGCGCACCCCCCGGTGCGCACCCACGCCGAGACCCGGCTGCCCGCGCTGCAGGGCCGGGACGTCATGGCCCTCACGTTCGACGACGGACCGCATCCCGAACACACCCCGGCGCTGCTGGACGTCCTGCGCCGGCACGGCGTCCAGGCCACCTTCTTCGTCGTCGGCGAGAACGCCGCCGCCTTCCCCGACCTGCTGCACGCCATCGCCGCCGACGGCCATGTGGTGGGCAACCACTCCTACACCCACCGCCAACTGCCCCGGCTGCCCAAGGCCGAGGTACGCGGCGAGCTGGGCCGCACCAGCGAACTGATCGACCGCGTCGTCGGTACCCCGCCCCGCTGGTGCCGTGCCCCCTACGGCGACTGGCACCCGCCCTCCCTGAAGGTCTGCGCCGATCTGGGCATGGAGCCCATGAACTGGTCCGTGGACACCCAGGACTGGGCCCGTCCCGGCACGGCCCGCATCGTGCGTGCCGTCACCGAGAACGCAGCACCCGGCGCCATCGTCCTCCACCACGACGGCGGCGGCCCCCGGCACCAGACCGTCGCCGCTGTCGACCGCTACCTCCCGCTGCTGCGAGAACGCGGCTTCACCTGCGTGCGGCCCTATGTGTGAGTCCGGCTCTCGGGGGCCCAGGGCCCGGCGGTCACACCAACCGCCGCGCCGTCGCCCAGCGGGTCAGTTCGTGGCGGTTGGACAGTTGGAGCTTGCGCAGTACCGCCGAGACGTGGGACTCGACCGTCTTGACGGAGATGAACAGCTGCTTGGCGACTTCCTTGTAGGCGTAGCCGCGTGCGATCAGGCGCAGGACCTCGCGTTCGCGCTGGGTGAGACGGTCCATGTCCTCGTCGACCGGTGGGGCGTCCGTGGAGGCGAAGGCGTCCAGCACGAAGCCGGCCAGCCGCGGGGAGAAGACGGCGTCGCCGTCCGCGACGCGGAAGATCGCGCCGACCAGGTCGTCACCGGTGATCGTCTTGGTGACGTAGCCGCGCGCGCCGCCGCGGATGACGCCGATGACGTCCTCGGCGGCGTCCGAGACGGACAGCGCGAGGAAACGCACCGGCTGCTCGGCGTCCCCCATCAGCGGGGTGCTGCGGCGCAGCACCTCGACACCGCCGCCGCCCGGGAGGTGGACGTCCAGCAGTACGACATCCGGCCGGGTCGCCTCGATGACCGTCATCGCCTGGTCGACGTCGCCCGCCTCGCCGACCACGTCCACACCCGTCTCGTCGGTGCGGCCGATCTCCGCCTGCACTCCCGCGCGGAACATGCGGTGGTCGTCCACCAGGACGACCCGGACCCGGCGGCGGCCGTCGGCGCCGTCCCCGCCACCGGGGCCGTTGCCGCCGTCACCCTGCTGCTCGTTGCCCGTCGCCTCGTCGGTCACGACTCCGCCGCCCTCTCCATCTCCAGTTCGACCTCTGTCCCCTCGCCCGGCGCGGTGCGCAACCGCGCCGTGCCGCCGTTGCGCCGCATCCGGCCGATGATGGACTCCCGTACGCCCATCCTGTCCTGCGGGACGGCGTCCGGATCGAAACCCGGGCCCCTGTCCCGCACGGAGATGAAGACGGTACGCCCCTCCACCTCGGCGAAGACCTGTACGGCGCCGCCCTCGCCACCGTACTTGGCGGCGTTGACCATCGCCTCGCGTGCGGCCTGAAGCTGGGCGCCCAGCGCCTCGTCGAGCGGGCAGTCCCCGACGCAGACCACCTCTACCGGCACCCCGTGGTGGTCCTCGACCTCGGCGGCCGTGGCCTTGACCCCCTCGGCGAGGGTCTTGGGCTCGTCCTCCTCCTCGGCGGCCGCACCCGTCGCGTCGGCCGGCTTGTAGAGCCAGGCGCGCAGCTCCCGCTCCTGGGCGCGGGCGAGCCGGGCCACCTCGCGGGGCTTGTCGGCGCTGCGCTGGATCAGGGTAAGGGTGTGCAGCACCGAGTCGTGGACGTGCGCGGCCACTTCCGCCCGCTCCTGCGCGCGAATGCGCATCAGCCGTTCCTCGGACAGGTCCTGCACCATCCGTACGAGATACGGGCCCGCCATCAGCGCGATGCCGACCAGTACGGCCAGCGCCGCCTGGAGGACCGAACCGAGGTGGCTGACCGAGCCCTGGACCACGACGATGCCGGTCACGCCGACGGCGACCAGCGCGACCCCCGCCGCACTGCGGGCGATCGGCAGCAGGCGCGTACGGCGGCTGACCTCCGCCCAGTGGGCACGGCGGGAGTTGTCGGCCTGCCGCCACACCAGGGCGACGCCGATACCGATGAGGACGACGGGCCACAGATAGGTGTTGGCCGCGCCGAACTGGAGGTTGTCCGCGGTGATGAAGATGGCGACGATCAGCGCGAGAACGGCGATCAGCTGGCCCTTGTCGGGCTTGCGGAGGATACGGCGGCGCAGCCCGTCGCGATCGGCGACGGCCTCGGACAGCCCCGCTGCGCCGGTGCGGTGCCCGGCACCGACCCCGCCCGTGCCGAGCGGCACCACGAACCAGAACGCCGCGTACAGCAGCACCCCGAGCCCGTTGGCGAGACTGAGCGCGATGAAGACGATCCGCACCCAGGAGACCGGCAGCCCCAGATGCCCCGCGAGCCCGCGCGCGACCCCGCCGAGCATCCGGCCCTCCGCGCTGCGGTAGAGCTTGCGCAAAGGCGGTTCTTCCGGCGGCTCCGAGGACGCGGTCCGGGTTCCGGGTCCCTGCGGGGCCGCCTCGGGGGCGGGCGAGGCGGGCGCTGTCATGCTCCGATCGTCACACGACTGGCGCGGCCGGACATCAGGGTTGCGCCCTGAGCCGTCCCCGACGCCGGCGCGGAACCCCACCACCGATCTCAGGGATCGCTCGGGGTAGGCCCCCGATGCCTGCCGGTGCCCGGGGCGCGACCATAGGGCCATGAGCGAGGAGGAGCAGCACACGGCGGGGCGCGCGGCGCAGCATGCCGCCGGCGCCGCCGGCGGCCACGCGCCGGGAGCGGAGGGGGAACCCGCGCCGGGCGGGACCGCGGCGGGCGCGGCGGGGGAGAAGGGCGGGGCTGCTTCCTGGGGCGCGCACAACCCGGTGCCCGAGCCGCGGCGGGGCAAGCTGCGGCGCAGCCGCTCGCACAAGGTCGCGGGCGGCGTCTGCGGCGGTCTCGGGCGGTACTTCGACCTCGATCCGGTGATCTTCCGGGTACCGCTGGTCGTGCTGTCCGTCGTCGGCGGGCTCGGGCTGATCTTCTACGGGTTCGCCTGGCTGCTCATCCCCGCCGAGGGGGAGACGCAGAACGAGGGGCGGCGACTGCTGTCCGGCCGGGTCGAGGGCGGCTCGCTGTCGGCGGTACTGGTCGCGCTCGTCGGCTGCGGCCTCTTCCTCGCCTCGCTCGGCAGCCGCAGCGTGCCGTTCTCCGCGCTGCTGATCGGCGCGGTGGCGGGTGCGGCGTACTGGTCGCGGCACCGTCGGCAGATCGAGGCAGCCGGCGCCGAGGGCGCGCAGCTCGACCCGACGACGGCGCACGCCGTTGCCGACGCGCCCCCCGAGGCGCAGGCACCTCCCGTCCCGGCGCCCACCTCCTGGTGGCGGGAGCCGCTCACCAAGGAGGCCGGGGCCACCAAGGCGACCGGACCCGCCTGGAACCGCGCGGGGGCGGTCACCGGCTATCTGTGGGGGCCCGAGGACGCCCTCCCGTACGCCGCGCCGCCCAGCGCCCACGAGCACTCCGGCGGCCCGCCCAGGGCACCGGCACCGGCGAGCACCCGCGGCGCGGGGCCGCCCGTACGGCAGGCCGGCGGGGCTTCACTGGGCGGGCTCACCTTCCTGCTGGCACTGCTCGCGGGCGGGGTCTCCACGGCCGTCTCCTGGAACCACAACCCCCTCGCCACCACTCTCGCCATCGGCCTGAGCTGCATGCTCGCGGTCTTCGGCATCGGGCTGGGCATCAGCGCCTTCGTCGGCCGTACCGGGCCGGGCACCATCGTGTGCATCGTGCTGACCGCCGGGCTGCTGGCGGGTACGGCGGCGCTGCCGGACGACATCACCACCCACTTCCGGGAGACCCGCTGGGTGCCCGCAGCGGTCGACGAGGTCAAGCCGCGCTACGCACTCGGCTCCGGCTCCGGCGAACTGGACCTGCGCGCTACGGGGCTGAAGGCGGGCCAGACGCTGCGTACCGAGACCCGCGTCGGCGCGGGCGAGATGAAGGTGGTCGTGCCCGAGGACGCGGTGGTCGAGGTGAGCGCGGACGTCGACATGGGGGACATGAGGTTCCCGCGGTCGCTGGACAGCGACGGAGAGGTGGTCTTCGACAAGGCGAGCGGTCTGGGGACGAAGCGGAAGCTCACGCTGCGCCCGTTCGCCGGTACGAAGGCGAAAGGCACGGTCGTGGTGAAGCTGAGCGTCGGCGCGGGCCGCGCGGAGATCGTACGGGAGCTGCCTTCGGGCGAGCGGTCCGACAACGAGCCGCTGCAGGGCGCCGGACCGGGGCAGGAGCCCGAACCGGGACCGGAGCCCGAACCGGGGCAGGAGCGGGGACAGAGGCAGGGAGACGGAGAGGGGCAGGCGCCGCAACAGGGTGTCCCCTCGGCGGGAGGGACCGGATGATGCATCGCTTCGAACCCTCCCGGCTGCTGCTCGGGCTGGCCATGACCGCGGTGGCGGCCGTCTATCTGCTGGACGCCGCCGGCGAGGTGGAGGTCCCCTTCTGGGTGCTGTTGGTGGTGGTGCCGGTCTCCCTGGTGCTGGCCGGCCTGACCGCGCTGGCGACGTTCCTGGTGCGGCGCTCGGTCACCCGGCGACGGGAGCTGAGCGAGCGCGGGGGAGGCGGCTAGCCGAAGATCTGCTGCCCCTTGCGCCGCCTGCGCACCGCCAGCAGCGAGTCGAGCGAGAACATCGGCGCCCCCGCCATCAGCAGCGGGAGCCACGCCATCAGATACGGCAGGTCGTTGCCGTAGTAGTACGGCTCGCTGGACCAGCTCACCGTCATCCACAGGCAGAAGGAGAGCAGCGCCCCGCCGGCCGCCGCCACCCGTGCCCACAGCCCGCACAGGGTGCCCAGACCGACGGCTGCCTCACCGACGGCGATGGCCGTACCGAACCCCTGCGGGCTCTGCTGCGCCAGGTCGACCATCCAGGTGGCCGCCGCCGCGTCGTGCACGGCCGTCAGCGTCCCGGCGAACGAACCGGGCCCGTCCCCGGTCAGAAAGTCCGGGTCGGTGAGCTTGTCGATGCCCGCGTAGAGGAAGGTGATGCCCAGGAAGAGCCGCAGCGGGAGCAGCGCGTACCGCGCGGCGAGACCGCGCACTCCCACGGGTGCCCCGGCGACAGGCCCGCGCCCCGGGTAGGCGCTGACGGTCTTGGGCACGTCGTTGGGACCGCCGCCCGCCGGCCCTGTCACAGACATCCGTCGCTCCCGCCTTCCGCAAACGTGTTCGGTGTGCGGAGGCGATTCTTCCCCGAGGGCCCACCCGGCTGGCAAGTGCCCATCGGCCCCACCGGGTACGCCCGTTCCGCCCTGTCGGGCGGCCCGTCACTCGACCACGTCGATCGGGTAGCGGTTGGTCTCCACCCCCGCCGCCGTGACCACCTGCACCTCCACCCGGCCCGGCTCGACCTCCACCGGGACCGGAACCGTCACAGCGGTGTCGGACGGACTGCTGAAACCACCGGGAACGGGGATGAGAGGCGCGTGCACATGGACGGCACCGATCCGGACGACCATGCGGGCCAGCCGGTCGGGAGCCGTGGCACCCGGAGGGACGAAGCCCGCGCCGCGGACCTCGATGTCGTCACCGGTGCGGATGGGGGAGTGCAGATCGCCCATCTCCCGGGCCCGCACCACCGAGAGCACCACCGGGCGACCGCCCTCGGCGTACTTTCCGGCCAGGTACGTCGCCGCCGAGACGACGACCAGCAGGGCCAGCCCCCAGGGCAGGTCGGGCAGCTGGTCGGGCTGCCGGGCCAGCCGCACCGCGGCGAAGACCACCGCTACCGCGCTGATGAGCACGTACTGCACATCGGAGAACGCACCGCGGCCCGCGTCGTCCGTGAGCAGGTCGGCCGCGCGCGGCCGGTCGGCACGCACCTTCTGCAGCCGCCTGCCCTGCACCCGCACGGCCACCGTGCGACGCACCACGACGGCCACCGCACACGTCAGCGCGAGCACGGTCACCACCCCGGCGCCGCGCGACAGATCCAGACCGGCCAGCAGCGCACGGCGCTGCTCGGGCCCGGCCGCCGCGGCGAGTTCGACGGCCAGCACCAGTACGGCGAAGACGGACAGCAGCACCCATCCGGCAGCCACCGTCCGGGAGGTGGACAGCCGGTTGTCCTCACCGATCACGGGAGCCAGCACACCGCCACGCGCCCGGTGCAGCCAAGCGGCGGCGGACAGCAGCGAAGCGGATACGAAAGCCGCCACCAGACCGGCCGTCCGGCCGGTCGACCAGCCACCGGCGAGCGCGAACAGCAGTTGCACCAGCAGCAGTACGCCGACAGCGGCCCATACGGCGACCAGAGTGCGCCGCCACAGCCGCGCCACCCACGCCTCGCCCTCCTCGCGGCTCCGGTCGGCGACAGCCCGCGCGGCCTCGGTCAGCTCGTCCGAGACCCACTGGCGCGAGGCACCCGCCGAGTGCGCCAGCCCCACGGGGACGCCCTGACCCGTGGCCAGCTCGTCCCGGCGCTGCACGAAGGCGGCCAGCGCCTTGCGGTAGCCCTCGCGGGCGCTGTGCGGGCAGCTGTCGCACTGGCAGGGCGGCTGCACCCCACCGGTGGTGCCGGTACGGGTGTCGCCGCCGGTGCGGCCGGGCGCGGGAGCGGTGGTGCGCGAGGCAGCGGCGGAGGCCGGTGCCGAGGGGGAGGGCGCGGCGGACGTGGGCGTCGAGGGGGAGGGCGCGGCGGAGGTCGGTGCCGAGGAGGTGGGGCGGTCCGGGTAGCGCGGCGACCGGCCGGGAGGGGGCGCACCGGCTCGCGCGCCGGGCAGCCGGCCCGCGCTCGCGCCGGGGGCGGCACCCTGCTGCGCGGCCGGGTCCCTCTCCGTGCCGCGGGCCTTCTCGGGGCCGGGAGCCCTACCGGCACCGGCGCCCTGCCCCGCCTCGGGCCTCTTCCCCGGCTTCCCCGGCTCTGCCCTCTTCCCCGCTTCGGGGCCCCTCCCGGCGGCGGGGCTCTTTCCGGCGGTGGGACTCCTGTCGGTGGCGGCGTCCCTTCCGGCGGTCGCCGTCCTCCTCGTCTCCGGGCCCGTACCGGCCGCCCGGCCCGAGCGGTGGGCGCCGCTCGTGCCCTGCGCGCCGCTGCCCTGCCCGTCCTCGTCGTCCGGGCCTTTCGAGCCGTCCTGAGCCGTGTCCACGGCCACTGCGCAACCCCGCCTCTCAACTTCCGTGGGATGGAAGGGGATTGTGCCTTACATGAGTCCTTGTCAGCTCAGCAGGTCTGGCTCGTCCCGGGTGATCCTGGTGTAGAGAGGTTGATAGTTGTGCCATGCGGCAAGATCGCTGCCGAGCTGCTCACGGGTCGCCACGGCACTCCTGTGGTCGATCGGCACCGGCTTTCCGGCGGCCTTCGCGGCGAGCTGTATCTCGCACGCGCGCTCCATCTGAAGGAACCACCAGGCCGCCGCGTCGACCGAGTCCCCGACCGTCAACAGCCCGTGATTGCGCAGGATGACGGCCTTGTGCGGCCCCAGCGCCGCGGCGGTGCGTGCACCGTCTTCGGGATCCATCGCGACACCCGTGTAGCGGTCGAGCAGCGCGTGGTCCGCGTAGAAGGCACAGGCCTCCTGGGTGATCGGCTTCAGCAGTTCCCCGAGGGCCGAGAAGGCACGTCCGTACGTCGTATGGCTGTGGGCGACGGCGACAACGTCCGGCCGCGCGCTGTGCACCTGCGAGTGAACGGCGAACGCGGCCTGGTTGACGTGGCGGCGCCCTTCCAGGACCCGCCCTTCCTGATCGACGAGGAGCAGATCGCCGACCGTCAGCTGTCCGAAAGGAACGCCGAACGGGTTCACCCAGCAGCAGTCCGGGAACTCCGGGTCGCGGGCCGTGATGTGGCCGGACACCCCCTCCTCGAATCCCATCCTGCCGAACAGCCGCAACGCTGCCGCCAACCGCTGCTTGCGGTAGGTGCGGGCCTCCGCCGTCGACGCGTGGACGGGCGGCGCCGCCAACTGCAGCCGCTCACCCGGCACGGGGCTCGGTGGTACCGGCGCGGGTACGGCGGCCTCGGACATGCGGTGCCCTCCCTTCGCCCCCGTGCGTGAGCCCTTCGGACCCGTGCGCGGCCCCCTTCGGTCGCCTGCGCACGCGGCAGCACGGAAGTTAACCCGCCACACCGCAACTGGCCAGACCCACGCCTTCTTTGCGCCGTCTGCCCCTTGGCCTGCCTCACGCGGGGCCTCGGGCAGGCGGCAGGCCTCAGGCGGGGCGTACCGCACCGGCGTAGGGCATCTGATCGGTGGGTGCTACCCGTACGGCGGTGCCGGGACGAGGGGCGTGGATCATACGGCCGCCGCCGATGTAGAGGCCTACATGGCTGACGCTGTCGTAGAAGAACACCAGGTCCCCGGGGCGAGCTCACCGCGGGAGACGCGCTTGCCCGCATGGATCTGGCTGTAGCTGGTGCGCGGCAGCGAGACGCCCGCCGCCTTCCACGCGGCCTGCGTCAGCCCCGAGCAGTCGTATCCGGAGGGTCCCGTACCGCCCCACACGTACGGTTTGCCGAGTGCACCACGGGCGAACGCGACGGCACGGGCGGACCGCTCGGTCGGCGCCTGCCCGGTCGGACTCTTCCGGGGCGGCGTCTGCCCGTCCGGCGTCTGCCCGGCCGGTGCGCCGCGGCCTGGTGTGTGCGCGGCCGGGCCACCGTCCCGGTCCCCGCCGGAGCGTGACGCGCGACCGTCCCGGGAGCGGTCGTGTGCGGCGGCGCCGCCGTGCTCGTCGAGGACGGCGGCGCGCTGCTCGGGGGTGAGCCTGCTGAGCAGCTGCTGCGCCCGGCGGAGCTTGCCCTCGACAGTGCGTTTGTGGCGGCGTGCGCTGTCGGCGGCCTCTTGGAGCTCCGCGGAGACACCGGCCGCCTCCTTGCGCACCTGTGCGAGCTGCCGGGTTTGGGCGACCGTACGTTTCACCAGCGCCGCCCGGCGGTCCCCGGCGCGCTCCGCGACCGACGCGTGCTCCAGATAGTCCTCGGGCTCGGAGGAGAGCGCGAGGCGCAGCGCCGGGGCGACCCCGCTGCCGTCGCGGTACTGCGCCGCCGCATGGGAGCCGAGCGCGTCCCTGGAGGCGTTGAGCTTCTCCTGGCGGCGTGCTGCCTGGTCGCGCAGCGCATCCAGCGTGCGCTGCGCCGCCCGCGCCTTCTCGCGGGCACCGTTGTACGTCTCGGTGGCCCGCTCCGCGTCCCGGTGCAGCCGGTCGACCTCGGCTTCCACCGCGGCCCTGCCCGAGGGCTGCCCGGGCCGCGGTGGGGGCTCCGTCTCCGGCCCCGGGCCCGGCTGTGCGTGGCCGGAGCCCTGGAAGTGGGTGGCGCCCGCGAGGGTGGCGAGCGCCAGGGTGAAGGCGGCGCGGGCGGCGGGCACGGCGACAGGATGCGGCTTGGGCTTGCGGTGCGAGGCCATGGGTGGCCGTCACTTCCTCACTGGTGCTTGCGGTCCCTTTGAGCGGTCCCTACGAGGTCCCGGTGTGCGGTTCCTACGAGGGGCGGTGTTGTGCACGTCACACCTGTCCCGGCAGCCGGGGTGGCCGCGCCTACCGGCGAGGCTCGGCCACCTGGCGAGGACGCTATGCGGAACAGCGGCGACCGGGCACGGGGATGATCAGAAGTGATCCAATTCGCCGCAAAGCCGCCCGGGTCGGCCCGCCCGATGGCTCGATACAAGGGCATATGCGCGGACGCTGACCGGTGCCGCGAGGACCTCGACCGGGAAGCCGGGGGTGTGGTAAAGGCGCTGAAAACACCCGGATACGCTCGCGCCCATGGACGTACTCATCAATGTCTTCGTCGGCCTGCACATCATCGGCATAGCCGCGCTTCTCGGCGGTTTCTTCACACAGATGAAGGCGATGGGCAAGGGTGAGGCCCGTATCCACCCCAGCATGCTGCACGGGGCGCTGACCATGCTGGTCACCGGCGTGGCCCTGGTCGGGCTCAACCAGGCGGACGACAGCTCGGTGAACAACGTCAAGATCGGCCTCAAGCTGGCACTGCTCGTGGTGATCCTCGGCCTCACCTATGTGAAGCGCGACGAGGAACGGCTGAGCGCCCCGCTCTTCGGCACCGTCGGTCTGCTGACGACGACGAACATCTTCATCGCCGTCCTCTGGGTCTGACCCGGGTCACCATCACGTCCGGTACGGGCCGGTACGCGTCCGGTACGGGTCCGATTCCCCGGCCGGTTCTCCCCGGGGCATCCCGGGGTGTCGGTGCGGCGGCCTAGACTCGTACGACGATGAGCAGCCTCTTCGACGACAGCTTCCTGGCGGACCTCGACGGTATGGCACCCGAGGCGGACGCGCCCCCGCCGCCCGACCCCGAGGGCTCCGGTCACCCGGGCCCCGCCGAGGAGATCCCGGACGATCTCTTCGCGGGCACCTTCACGGGCGGGGCGGGCGGCGCCGCGGGCACCGGCGGGCGTGACGCGTACCACCGCGACGGCGCGCCCCGGTCCGTCGTGGACCCCGCCGCGCTGCTGGAGGGGATGAACGAGCAGCAGCGCGACGCCGTCCTGCACGCGGGCTCCCCGCTGCTCATCGTCGCCGGCGCCGGGTCCGGCAAGACGCGGGTGCTCACCCACCGCATCGCCCATCTGCTGGGCGCCCGCAATGTGCACCCGGGCCAGGTCCTCGCCATCACCTTCACCAACAAGGCGGCGGGCGAGATGAAGGAGCGCGTCGCCGAGCTGGTAGGGCCGCGGGCGCAGTCGATGTGGGTCTCCACCTTCCACAGCGCGTGCGTGCGCATCCTGCGCCGGGAGAGCAAGAAGCTGGGCTTCACCTCGTCGTTCTCGATCTACGACGCGGCGGACTCCAAGCGCCTGATGGCCCTGGTCTGCCGCGATCTCGACCTGGATCCCAAGCGCTTCCCGCCCAAGGCGTTCAGCGCCAAGGTCTCCAACCTCAAGAACGAGCTGATCGACGAGGAGGACTTCGCGGCGCAGGCGGCCGGGGGCACCTCCCGGACGGAGTCTGGGGGAGGTTTTGAGAAGACCCTCGCCGAGGCGTACACGATGTACCAGGCGCGGCTGCGCGAGGCCAACGCGCTGGACTTCGACGACCTGATCATGACCACGGTCCATCTGCTCCAGGCGTTCCCCGACGTGGCCGAGCACTACCGCCGCCGCTTCCGGCACGTGCTCGTCGACGAGTACCAGGACACCAACCACGCGCAGTACCAGCTGGTGCGCGAACTGGTCGGCCCCGCCGAGGACCAGGCCGAGCTGTGTGTCGTGGGCGACGCCGACCAGTCGATCTACGCCTTCCGCGGCGCCACCATCCGCAACATCCTCCAGTTCGAAGAGGACTACCCGGACGCCACGACGATCCTGCTGGAGCAGAACTACCGCTCCACGCAGACCATCCTGTCCGCCGCCAACGCCGTCATCGAGCGCAACGCCGACCGCCGCCCCAAGAACCTGTGGACCAAGGCCGGCTCGGGCCCCCGCATCACCGGCTATGTCGCCGACACCGAGCACGACGAGGCGCAGTTCGTCGCCGAGGAGATCGACCGCCTCAGCGACGGGGAGCACGGGGAGACCGGGACCGACGGCGGCGAGAAGAAGGTCCGGCCCGGCGACATCGCCGTCTTCTACCGCACCAACGCCCAGTCCCGTGTCTTCGAAGAGGTCTTCATCCGCGTCGGCCTGCCCTACAAGGTCGTCGGCGGGGTGCGCTTCTACGAGCGCCGGGAGGTCCGCGACATCCTGGCGTATCTGCGGGTGCTGGCCAACCCGGAGGACGCGGTGCCGCTGCGCCGCATCCTCAACGTGCCCAAGCGCGGCATCGGCGAGCGCGCCGAGGCCATGATCGAGGCGCTGGCCCTGCGCGAGAAGATCACCTTCCCGCAGGCGCTCGTACGCGTCGAGGAGGCGTACGGCATGGCCGCGCGCTCCCTCAACGCCGTCAAGCGGTTCAACGCGCTGATGGAGGAGCTGCGCACCGTCGTGGAGTCCGGCGCCGGCCCGGCCACGGTGCTGGAGGCGGTGCTGGAGCAGACCGGCTATCTGGCCGAGCTCCAGGCGTCCACCGACCCGCAGGACGAGACCCGCATCGAGAACCTGCAGGAACTGGCCGCTGTCGCCCTGGAGTTCGAGCAGGAACACGGCGAGGAGGAGACCCCCGGCACACTCGCCGACTTCCTCGAACGGGTCGCCCTGGTCGCCGACTCCGACCAGATCCCGGAGGAGGGCGAGGACGAGGGCGTCGTCACGCTCATGACCCTGCACACCGCCAAGGGCCTCGAGTTCCCGGTCGTCTTCCTGACGGGCATGGAGGACGGCGTCTTCCCGCACATGCGGGCCCTGGGCCAGACCAAGGAGCTGGAGGAGGAGCGCCGACTCGCCTACGTCGGCATCACCCGCGCCCAGGAGCGGCTGTATCTCACCCGCGCCGCGATGCGCAGCGCCTGGGGCCAGCCCTCCTACAACCCGCCCTCCCGCTTCCTGGAGGAGATCCCCGCCGAGTACCTCGACTGGAAGCGGACGGGCAGCGGGGGCGGTGCCGGGATCGGCGCGTCCCTCTCCTCGTCCCCCGGCGCCCCGGGCCGGGCCGGGGGCACCTCACGGGCGACGTCGCAGACGGGCCCCTCCGGCTTCGCGACACGACGCGCCGGGGACCGGCCGGTGGTCTCTCTCCAGGTCGGTGACCGCGTCACCCATGACAGCTTCGGACTGGGCACGGTGCAGTCGGTGAAGGGCAGCGGCGACAACGCCGAGGCGACCATCGACTTCGGCGGCGAGAAGCCCAAGCGGCTGCTGCTGCGCTACGCGCCGGTGGAGAAGCTCTGACGCCGTAGGCGTCGTCTGCGCGGTCTGCGCGTATGCGCGCTGGGGACGTCGTCGGCGCCGCAGGTCGGAGTTGCCCCTCTGCATGCGCGGAGGGGCACCATCTGCGAGCGGCAAGCACCACCTGGCCACAACCGGCCCTGAGCCGGCCCTCCGCCGACCCCCAGCTGGTTTCAGCTGGGGGTCTCAGCTGATGTTGAGGCCCTTGCTCTGGAGCCACGGAATGGGGTCCACAGCCGAGCCGCCGCCCGGGTGCACCTCGAAGTGCAGATGCGGACCGGTGGAGTTGCCGGAGTTGCCGGAGTAGGCGATCACATCGCCCGCCTTCACCTCGCCCGAGCGGATCTTGTTGCTGCTCAGATGGCAGTACCAGGTCTCCGTGCCGTCCTTCGCCGTCACGACCGCCATGTTCCCGTACGCCACGTCGTGCTTCGTGGAGACGACGCCGTCGGTGGCGGCCATGACGGGGGTGCCGTAACTGACCGGGAAGTCGATACCGGTGTGGATCGACATCCAGTTGACGCCTGCCTGGCCGTAGCGCGCGCTGAGGGAGTGGTCCTTGACCGGGATCGCGAACTTGGGGCGCATGGCCTCCTTGCGCGCCGCCTCCTTCGCCTTGCGCTCCTTCTCGGCCTCCTGGCGCTGCTTGAGGTCGATGCGCTCCTGGGTGCGGCTGGCGCGGTCGGCGAAGTCGTCGGCGTCCGCGGAGAGCCCCTGGAGCTGGGTGTCCAGCTTGCTGTTGGCGCTCGACGGTTTGACGGGTGCGGCGTCCGGTGCGGCGACCGTGGTGCTGTCCTTGTTGTCGTCGCCCATCACACTGGCCGCTGCGGCTCCCGCGACACCCATGACGGCGACGGACGGTACGGCCACGGTGATCAGCGCCCGGCGCCGGGGCCGGGGTTTGGGGGAGCGGCGGCGTCCGCGGCCGTGCGGGCCGCCGACGGTGCCGAGCGCGGCGGGTGGTGCGGCGGTGTCGTCGTGACCGTCCCACTCGTCGTCCGACCCGGGGGCGAAATCGTGCTCGTACGGCGACTCATCGGCCTGCTCGTGCCCGTGCTCGTGCTGGGCGACTGCGGAGAAGTCCCACTGGGCGGTGGAGTCCTGGCCCTGCTCGGGAGCGGTGAAGCCGTGGTGGTCGGGTTCGAACTGTGCGGCGCCCGGCCCGTATCCCGCCTCCGCGCCGTAGGTGCTCTCTTCGCCGCCGCCGTAACCCGGCAGACCGTGACCGCCCGGCTGCTCGTGACCTCCCGCACCGCCGTAACCGTTGTAGGTCTCGTAGGCCTCGTAGCTCTCATAGGCCTCGTAGGCGGCGCTGTCGTGCGCCTCGTAGTTGCCGTGGCCGGAATGGTCGGCGGGGGCGGAGTGGCCCGCGTGGCTGCCGTGTTGCGAGTCGTAACCGTCGTACGCGGCCTGCCCGTCGGCGCCCTGTCCGTCGTAGGCGCCCTGTCCGTCGTAGGCGGCGTGCTCGTAACCGGTGTAGCCCTCGTGGTTCTCGTAGCCGTAGGCCGTGCCCTGGCCGTCGGTCGTCCAACCGCCGGTCTGGGTACCGGCCGCGTCCCAGCCGCCGGTGCCCCAGGTGGTCGTGTCCCAGCCGCCGGTTTCCTGCACCCCGAAGGTCCACTGGCCGGTGCCGTCGTCGGCCCTGAGGTGTCCTGCGCCGAACCCCGGCGCGGAGAGGCCGCCGTCGGTCTGCTCGGGGCCCGCTTGCGCCGGGATGTGCCCGGTGGCCATGGGGTCGGGGCTGTAACTCCCCGTTCCCCAGGCGGTGCCGGCCTCCCACGACGCGGTCGGACAGCTGCCGGTGTCGGTCCCGGGAAGGGTGCCGAACAGGGGATCGTCGTCACCGTAGGACGTGCCTGAGCCGTCGGCGTAGGAGCCACCGGACGTGTCGTAGGTGCCGGTGGAATACCCGTCGTGCGAGCCGGCCTGGTAGGCGTCCTCGCTGTAAGCGCCGTACGCGGGCTGTGTGTAGTCCGCGTCGTAGGTGCCGTACGAGAAGCCGGAACCGGGGTCGTCGGGACTCGGGACTCCCGACGGATGACGGTCGTTCACCACCAACTTCTCTTTCGCCTCGGCGACAGGGGCGGAGCAGTGCGGTGACTGTACCCGGCGGTATGCGACGGCGACAATCTACGGGAGGTTTTAGCGCCGCAGGAAAAGGGCAATCGGCCGCCTTTCGGCGGACTACGGACTGGTAGCAGAGGTTGAGTTCGAAATTCGTTCGAAAGAGTGAGTCTCTCGGATGGCCCTGTCCGTCGTCCCGGTGCCGGGGGCGGTGAGGACGCTCCCGGCGCACCCGGTCCGGTTCCAACTCCCCACGGATGCGGGCGCGAACACCGAATCCCCCGTCCGCGCCATATGCCCGACACTGCTCTGATGGGCGGCCGATACCCGCAGGTCGGAATGGTCGAGCCGGTCCGTTTCCGGCGTAATTGATCAAGGCTTCAACGCCTCAACGCTTCGGGAAATCGATGAAGGCGGTGCAAGCGGCGCAAATACGCGTACGGTCGGCGGGCACTGTCGGCCGCCCCGCGCCGCCCCGCCTTGCCGTCGGTCGGCCCGCGTTCCGGCCGTTCCGAAGCCGGGGCGCGTCCGGCGCACAACGAGGGGCGTGCGGGCCCCGGGCGCCGGGCGCGCGCGGGAGCATCCAGGACGCGCGTCACGTCGTGGGCGCTGCGGACGAGAATTGGCTCGCGCGCGTCACCCGACGCGTGCGGCGCTGGTCCCGGCCCGTCCCGGGGCCGCCCCCAGCCCGGCCCGCCCCACCCGGCCCGCCCCCGGTCTGGCCCGCCCCCGGTCTGGCCCGCTCCCAGCCTGGCCCGCCTCCGGCCCGGCGCCGGATCCGGGGCCCCGCGTGTGATTTCCCCCTCGGTTGCGAGCCCGGAAGGGGACGGGTGCGGGATGCTGGAGATAACGTGCGTTCACACCCCGTGGCCCGTCCGGCCGGGAGGTCGTCCTAGAGGGAGGCAGTGATGGATGTGACCGGTCCGATCCGCGTGGTGGTCGCCAAACCGGGCCTCGACGGCCATGACCGAGGCGCCAAGGTCATCGCCCGAGCCCTGCGCGACGCCGGTATGGAGGTCATCTACACCGGGCTGCACCAGACCCCCGAACAGGTCGTGGACACCGCCATCCAGGAAGACGCGGACGCCATCGGCCTGTCCATCCTCTCCGGCGCACACAACACCCTCTTCGCACGGGTACTGGAACTGCTGCGCGAGCGGGACGCCACCGACATCAAGGTCTTCGGCGGCGGGATCATCCCCGAGGCGGACATCCCCCCGCTGAAGGAGCAGGGTGTCGCCGAGATCTTCACCCCCGGCGCCACCACCAGCGAGGTCGTCGACTGGATCCGCACCCACGTGGGCCCGGTCGCAGCCTGAACCCCTGAGCCCCCACCCGTTGCCGTCGCCCGTTGTTGCCCGTCAGCCGTCAGCCGTCAGCACGGGGCGGTGTCGCGGTGTCGATGCGGTGCCGGCACGGGGCGCTGCGGCGTCGCCGGCCGTGGTCGGCCCGGTGCAGTGCGGGGTCACCCCTCCCTGGGCCCCGGCATCTCCTCCCGCCGCCCCTCCCTCAGCTCCGCGAGCATCGCGGAGCGCAGCCGCAGGGTGGCGACGAGCCGCTGGAACGACTCCGCCCAGTAAGCCCCGGCTCCCGGTGACTCGCCCTCCTTCTCGTCCGGCACAGCGGTGAGCGGCGCGAGCCGCTCCGCGTCGGCCGGGTCCAGACAGCGCTCGGCCAGCCCCATCACCCCGCTGAAGCTCCACGGGTAGCTGCCCGCGTCCCGCGCGATCTCCAAAGCGTCCACCACCGCCCGCCCCAGCGGCAGCGACCACGGCACGCCGCACACCCCCAGGATGCGGAACGCCTCCGACAGCCCGTGTGCCGCTATGAAGCGTGCGGCCCACTCGCCACGCTCCTCCTCGGGCAGCACCGCGAGCAGCTTGGCCGGATCGCCGGGACCCTCGGAGAACGGCTCGGTGGGCTCCCCGATGAGGGCGCGCGCCCACGCCGGGTTCCGCTGCCGCACCGCCGCACCGCACCACGCCGCGTGCAGATCGTCCCGCCAGCCGTCGGCGACCGGCAGCGCCACGATCTGTGCGGGCGTCAGTCCGCCCAGCTGTTCGCTCCACACCTCCAGCGGCGTCGCCTCCACCAGCTGGACCAGCCACCAGGCCCGTTCCCCGCGCCCCGTCGGCGGTTTGGCCACCACACCGTCACGCTGCATGTCGGTGTCGCACGCGTGCGGGGCCTCCACCACGATGCCCGCTGCCGGAGGCGACTCCCGGCGGTGGCCGGAGGACTGCGCCAGGGCGGAACCCGCACCGCCCATCCGGTCCAGCGCCACGCAGCTGCGGGCGCGCTTCGCCATCCGGGCCGCCAGTGCGGAGCCCGGCAATGTCGCCAGAAGTTCGGCGGCGGTCGCCCGCACGGTGCGGCTGCGGTCGGTCAGCGCCCGCTCCAGGAACGGCTCGTCGGCGGGGCCGAGACCCAGGCGCAGCGAGTCGAGGAACATCAGTCTGTCCTCGGCCCGCTCGGTCTGCCAGGTGGAGCTCAACAGCGCCAGCGCCGCCTGAGGATCGCGCTGCCGCACAGTTGTCAGCAGCGCCACCCGCTCGGCGAACAGCCCCTCCTGCCACAGTCGTTCCGTCTCCTGGGGGTGTTCGTCGGGGATCTGGTGGCGGACGCCGTCGCGCAGCGCGAATTTCCAGTCGGCGTTGTGCCGCGCCAGCCACAGCGCCCGCGGGCCGGCGAACGCCAGCGTCTCGGCCCGAAGATCGGTGCGGGCGCGAGCGGCGTCCAGCAGCGCGGGCAGCAGCGCGGCGGGCGCGCGATAGCCCTGGGCGTTCGCCTCCGCGAGCCACTGCGGCAGCAGCTCACCCAGGTCCGGACCCGAACCGCGCCGCCCGGACGCCGCCCCCGCCGGACTCGACCCGCTCAGCGCCCGGTCGGCGAGCAGCGTCGCCAGCCGCCGCTCGGCCGCGCTGGGCAGCGGCTCCCGCTCGTCCGCCGGGGCGGGCTCGGGCCGCTGCCGGGACACGGCGGGCCGCGCACCCGCCCGGCGACGGACGGTTTCGGTGGCCGCCGCGTCCAGGAGGGCCGTCACGCTTCCACCCGGTGGGCGCCGCCGCTCGGACCCCAGCAGCGCGGCGGCCACCAGCTCCCCCCAGTCCCCGGCACGCGCTGCCCCGGACTCCGGTTCCGTGACTGTCGCCGACCCCGTCCGCGACCCGGCGGCCCCCGCCTGCGCCTCGCCCTTCGGGCCGAGGACTGTGCTGTCGGCTCCGCCGTGCTGCTCCTGTGCGTCGCCGGGCGGCGGCTCGCTCTCGCGTATGCGCCGTCCCGCTTCCGTCTCAACCGTCACATCAGCCTCTTCCGTTGCCGCTCGCCGCTCGCCGCTCGCCGTTCCGCCTGTGGACCGTCCGTCCGCCTTTGCTTCGTCCCCCGGCCGTCACAAGGGGATGGGCTTGCCCTCGCTCCAGGCCGTGTGCGGGGCGAAGCCGCGGTGGCCGCATTCGCCGAAGACCGTGACCGGCCCGTCCGCGGAGATCGCCAGCAATCTCCACAGCGCTGCGGTGCTGGTGCCCGGTGCCACCGGCAGGGCGATCTCCTCGTCGGCAGCCGCGAGTTGCCAGCCGTCCTGGCTGCCGCCGCCTCTTGCCTGCCGGACCGCGGCGCCCCCTCCACCGCCGCGCTGCGGACCCGTACCGCCGCCCGCCGGGCCGGAGCCGGGCGGTGGAACGGGCACCACTTCCCGCAGCACGCACGGCCACCCCTCCAGCCAGGGGTCGTCGCGCAGGGCTTCCGAGTAGGCGCCCAGGGCCTGCTGGATGCCCGCGCCCGGTGGCACGAAGCCGGGGAGCGGAGCTCCGTGCCGCTCCCCGAGAGCGGCGCGCAGCGGACCGGCCCCCGGGTAGTAGGCCAGCTCCGCGTCCAGCGCCGCGCCCACCGGCAGCGCCAGTTCCGGAGCGCGCCCGCCCGCGCCGTAGGAGAGCAGCAGGGCGTCCCGCCCCGTGGTGCGGCCGTGCAGCCAGATGCGGCGTACGGTCAAGCGCCCCTCGTCGCTGTCCCGCTGCGCCAGCACCAGCCACACGTCCCGTATCAAGGCCTCCTCGTCGGCCAGCAGTTCGGCTGCCTCCACTGTCAGGCCGACGCGCGATCTGACGGTTTCGGCGAGCGGGGGCGGAAGTTCGTCGGCTCTCATCCAGCCGCGGGTCAGCAGGTGGAGCAGCGCGCACTCCGCCAGCAGCCGCTCGGGCCAGCCCTCTCCGGATCCGGGGACGGTGCCCAGCTCGCGTATCCGGGTGGCCAACCCGGGAGCCTGGGCGTCGACCATGCGGGCCGCCATCTCCTCCCACGGCGCGTACCCCGACTGCTCCGCACCCGCGAGGCCGCCCCGCAGCAGATCGGCCAGGCGCTGCTCCAACTCCTCGGCGCCCGCCGTGATCCGCGCGGCGCGCTGCTCGGCACGGCGGCGCGCGGCCTCGGCCCGTTGCCGGGCGTCCTCCTCTCCACCCCGTGCTGTCTCGCCTGCGGTCGCCCCCTCTCCCGCGCTGCGCGCGGCGCCCGGCTCGCCGCTCGTATCGCCCGCACCGCTCGTTCCCGCACCGCTGCCGGCCGCCTTCTTGTTCGCGCGCTGTCTGCGGCCACTCAGCCAGCCGTCGGCCCACTCCGGAGGTACGCTCCCCTCCGCGACGGCTGCCTCGTCGCCCGCCCAGAGCAGCAGCAGTCCGACCGCGTGCTTGCACGGGAACTTCCGGCTGGGGCACGAGCACTTGTAGCCGGGCCCCTGGCCCCCGTCGAGGTCCACCACCGTCTGGTACGGCTTGCTTCCGCTGCCCTTGCACTGCCCCCAGACCGCGCCGCCGCCCGACCCCGCCTCCGTCCACGGGCCGGGCGCCGACAGCTTGCTCCCCGCGCGACGTGACGCGTCGTCAGGCGCCAGCGCCATTACCTGCTCCGCCGTCCAGCGAACCGCCTGTCCACCCATGCCGAAGACGGTAGGCGGCGCCACTGACAACGCCCCTCGACCGGCCATCGTCGCAGGTCGGAGCGATTGTCAGTGGCGGAGTGCAGAGTGGTTCACGGATCGGCCGACGCGCTGCGGCGCGGGGGTTCCTTCCCTGGCCATCCCCTTGTCTTTTTCCGTTACGAGAGCCCTGCGTTGAGGGGGAGTTGTGACCGAGAGCCATGTCGCAGACCCGGCCGCCGAGTCCGCGCAAGAGCCGGCATCCGGCCCGGCTGCCGCAGCCGCTCCTGCCACCGCGCTGCGCCCGCACGCCGAGGACGCCTTCGCCGATGAGCTGACGGCCCTCGCCGAGGTCGACGACCGGCCGCGGCCCGCACGCTGGCGGCTGTCCCCATGGGCCGTGGCGACCTATCTGCTCGGCGGTGAGCTGCCCGGAGGCAAGGTCGTCACGCCCAAGTACGTGGGCCCGCGCCGCATCGTCGAGGTTGCGATCAGCACACTGGCCACCGACCGGGCCCTGCTGCTGCTCGGTGTGCCCGGCACGGCCAAGACCTGGGTGTCGGAGCACCTGGCCGCCGCGGTCAGCGGGGACTCCACGCTGCTGGTCCAGGGCACGGCGGGCACCGCGGAAGAGGCGATCCGCTACGGATGGAACTACGCGCAGCTGCTCGCCCAGGGGCCCAGCCGCGAGGCACTGGTGCCGAGTCCGGTGATGCGCGCCATGGCCGAGGGAATGACGGCCCGGGTCGAGGAGCTGACCCGTATCCCCGCCGATGTGCAGGACACGTTGATCACCGTGCTGTCGGAGAAGACCCTCCCGATCCCCGAGCTGGGTGAGGAGGTGCAGGCGGTCAGCGGCTTCAATCTGATCGCGACGGCCAACGACCGCGACCGGGGGGTCAACGAGCTGTCGAGCGCGCTGCGCCGCCGCTTCAACACGGTGGTGCTGCCGCTGCCCGAGACGGCCGAGGCGGAGGTGGAGATCGTGGCCCGCCGGGTCGGCCAGCTCGGCCGCTCCCTCGATCTGCCGCCCGCCCCCGAGGGGTTCGACGAGATCCGCAGGGTGGTCACCGTCTTCCGGGAGCTGCGGGAGGGCGTCACCGACGACGGCCGCACCAAGCTCAAGTCCCCTTCCGGCACCCTCTCGACGGCCGAGGCCATCTCGGTCGTCACCGGTGGCCTCGCACTGTCGGCGCACTTCGGCGACGGAGTGCTGCGCGCCGGTGACGTGGCCGCCGGGATCCTCGGCGCCGTCGTCCGCGATCCCTCCTCCGACCAGGTGGTGTGGCAGGAGTATCTCGAGGCTGTCGTGCGCGAGCGCGAGGGCTGGAAGGACTTCTACCGCGCCTGCCGAGAGGTGTCCGCATGACGGCTGTCCGAGAGGGCGCGGCGGGACCACCCGCCCGGGAGCGCCCGGCAGGTCCGCTGTTGCTGGGGGTGCGGCATCACGGCCCCGGCTCGGCCCGCGCGGTCGATGCCGTGCTGGAGGCGTACGAGCCGCGCGTGGTTCTGATCGAGGGACCGCCCGAGGGCGACGCGGTGGTCGAGCTGGCGGGGGACGAGGCCATGGTCCCGCCGGTGGCGCTGCTGGCGCACGCCGTCAACGAGCCGGGCAAGGCCGCGTTCTGGCCGCTGGCGGAGTTCTCCCCGGAGTGGGTGGCGATCCGCTGGGCGGTACGGCGCGGCGTCCCGGTCCGCTTCATCGACCTGCCCGCCTCCCACACGCTCGCGATGAGCGACGGGCCGGAGGAGGCACCGGGAGAAGGGGCGAAGAGGCCACCGGGAGAGCCACAGCTGGAGCCACGGGAAGAGGGGGAGGAGACGGTCCCCGGCGGCACCGACGGGGGTGGTGCCGCCGGGGACATCGAACCCGCACCCGGGCCGGGGCGCGTGGACGAAGTGCGGCTCGACCCGCTGGCGGCGCTCGCGGAGGCCGCCGGATACGACGATCCGGAGCGCTGGTGGGAGGACGCCGTCGAACACCGGGGTGGCGAGCGGGGCACCCGCCCCGCCGACCCCTACGAGCCGTTCGCGGCACTCGGTGAGGCGATGGCCGAACTGCGGGCGGTGCACGGGGAGGGCGGCCACGAGCGGGATCTCCTCCGGGAGGCCCATATGCGGCTGCGACTGCGCGAGGCGCGCAAGGAGTTCGGGGACGCGGCGACGGCCGTGGTTTGCGGCGCCTGGCATGTCCCCGCACTCGGCGAATCCACGACGGTGACGGCCGACCGGCAGACGCTCAAGGGGCTGCCCAAGGTGAAGACCGAGATCACCTGGGTGCCCTGGACGCACCGACGCCTGGCGCGCCGGTCCGGGTACGGCGCCGGGATCGCCTCCCCGGGCTGGTACGGACACCTCTTCTCCGCCCCGGACCGGCCGGTGGCGCGGTGGATGACCAAGGTGGCCGGACTGCTGCGGGCGCAGGACCACTCGGTCTCCTCCGCCCACCTCATCGAGGCCGTCCGACTGGCGGAGACGCTGGCCGCGATGCGCGGTCGCCCGCTGGCCGGGCTGACCGAGACGACCGATGCGATACGGGCCGTGCTGTGCGAGGGCTCGGACGTGCCGCTGGAGCTGATCCTCGATCAGCTCGTGGTCGGTGACGTACTGGGCGAGGTCCCCGAAGGAGCCCCGGCCGTCCCCCTCCAACGGGATGTGGCACGTCAGCAGCGAGCCGTACGGCTCAAACCGGCCGCCGCCGAGCGCGAACTCGATCTGGACCTGCGCAAGGAGATCGACGCGGCCCGCAGTCGGCTGCTGCACCGGCTGCGGCTGCTGGGCATCGGCTGGGGCGAGCCCGCCCGTTCCCGAAGCGGCAGCACCGGCACCTTTCGGGAGAGCTGGCGGCTCCGCTGGGAGCCGGAGCTGTCCGTGCGGGTGGCCGAGGCCGGCATCTGGGGCACGACGGTGTACGAGGCGGCCACCGCCAAGGCGAGATCCCAGGCGACGGAGGCGGGCGGCAGCACGCTCGCCGACGTGACGGCCCTTGCCGAGCTGTGTCTGCTGGCTCAACTGCCGGACGCGTTGCCCGTCGTGATGCGGGTGCTGGCGGACCGGGCGGCGCTGGAGTCGGACGTCGGACATCTGGCGCGGGCCCTTCCAGCGCTGGTGCGCACGCTGCGCTACGGCGATGTGCGGGGCACGGACGCGGGCGCGCTGGCGGAGGTCGCCGGGGGTATGGCCGAACGGGTCCGCGTCGGCCTCCCGCCCGCCTGCGCGGGGCTGGACGGCGAGGGTGCCCGGGACATGCGCGGTCATCTGGACGCTGCGCACCAGGCTGTGAATCTGCTGGCCCGCGACGAACCGGACGCCTCCGCCGACGGGCCGGACGGCTCCGGTGCCGGGGCGCTGCCAGGCGGTGAGGGCCGGACTGCCGCTGGATTGCTGGGCCGGTGGCGGGCGGTGCTGCGCACCCTGGCCGAGCGGGACCGGATACCCGGTCTGCTGCGCGGACGTTGTGCGCGGCTGCTGCTGGACGACGGCGAGCTGGCGGACGACGAGGCGGAGCGGCTGATGAGCCTTGTGCTGTCTCCGGGTACGCCCCCGGCGGAGGCGGCGGCTTGGATCGAGGGTTTCCTCGCGGGCGGCGGGATGCTGCTGGTCCACGACGAACGGCTGCTCGCGCTCGTCGACCGCTGGCTGACGGGGGTCCCCGGCGACGCGTTCACCGATGTGCTGCCGCTGCTGCGGCGGACGTTCGCAGAGTACGAGACGGGAGTGCGGCGCACCCTCGGGGAACTGGTGCGGCGCGGGCCGGTGGGCGACGGCGACCGGCAGGGGACCGGCCCGGCCGAGTCGCTGACGGGGTTCGGTACCGGACTGGACACCGGCCGGGCGGACGCCGTGCTGCCGACGGTTCGGCTGCTGCTCGGGCTGTCGCGGCTGAGCGGCGACAGCCCGACCCGCAAGAGCGACCCGCTCCGCAAGAGCGACCCGACGGGTGAGAGCGATCCGGCGCACGAGAGCGCCGGGACCGAGGGGGAGGTGGCGCGCGTATGACGGTTCCCGCGGACCAGGTGGAGGCGACCGGGACAGCGGCCGGTGCCGAGGAGGCCGAGCGGCTGCGGCGCTGGCGGCTGGTGCTGGGCGGCGGAGCGGCGGACGGCACCGGCTGCGCGCTGAGCGCCACCGACAGCGGCATGGACCGCACGCTGGAGGCCGTCTACGGCGGCGGTCCCGGTGGCAGGGGATCCGGTGGTGGGCCGGCCGGCGGCGGCAGCGGCGGCGGAGCCTCGGGCGGGCTCGGCGCCTCGGCTCCGCACGTCTCGCGGTGGCTGGGCGACATCCGTACCTACTTCCCCAGCTCCGTCGTGCAGGTGATGCAGCGCGACGCGATAGACCGGCTCGGGCTCTCCGCGCTGTTGCTTGAGCCGGAGATGCTGGAGGCCGTCGAGCCGGATGTGCACCTGGTCGGCACCCTGCTGTCGCTCAACAAGGCGATGCCGGAGACGAGCAGGGAGACCGCGCGGGCGGTGGTGCGCAAGGTCGTCGCGGAGTTGGAGAAGCGGCTCGCCTCCCGGACACGCTCGACCCTCACCGGCGCGCTCGACCGCTCGGCGAAGGTCAACCGTCCCCGGCACCGGGACATCGACTGGGACCGCACCATCCGCGCCAATCTCAAGAACTATCTGCCCGAGCAGAAGACGATCGTTCCGGAGCGGCTGATCGGGTACGGGCGGGCGGCGCAGGCGGTCAAGAAGGACGTCATCCTCTGCATCGACCAGTCGGGTTCGATGGCCTCCTCGGTCGTCTACGCCTCCGTCTTCGGCGCGGTGCTGGCGTCGATGCGGACGCTCAACACCCGGCTCGTCGTCTTCGACACCAGCGTGGTGGATCTGACCGACGACCTGGACGATCCCGTCGATGTGCTCTTCGGTACCCAGTTGGGCGGGGGCACCGACATCAATCGGGCGCTCGCCTACTGCCAGTCCCGGATCAGCCGTCCGGCGGAGACGGTCGTCGTCCTGATCAGCGATCTTTACGAGGGCGGGATACGGCAGGAGATGCTCAAGCGGGTCGCCGCCATGAAGGGGGCAGGTGTTCAATTCGTCACTCTCCTCGCCCTCTCCGACGAGGGAGCGCCCTCCTACGACCGTGACCACGCCGCCGCACTCGCGGCGCTGGGCGCCCCCGCGTTCGCCTGCACTCCCGATCACTTCCCGGAGGTGATGGCCGCAGCGATCGAAAAGCGCCCCCTGCCGGTCCCGGAGTAGAGCGAGGGACCGCGCCCCGTCAGGGGCGCGGGGAACTGCGCGCCAAGCCACGAGGCACATGCAGTCCGCGGACACCGCGCAAGGGGCACCCCCTACCCGGAACAGCAGGGACAGGGGACCCCTACCCGGAACAAGCGAGGGCGACAGGAAACGGGACCCGCACATGCGGGCCGGCCGCGCTGTGACCGTTGTCACCGCGTATGTGTGAGGTGCGATTTAGGCAGCGCACGCACGCAGGGCTAACCTGCAAGGCGGACATGCCGCGCGACCCGTGGACGCCGCGGCCCTGCGGCACGCCCACGCTGACAACGACCGCGAGACCACTGATTAAGGGGACGGACGCGCGTGGACCTGTTCGAGTACCAGGCGAGGGATCTCTTCGCCAAGCATGACGTACCGGTGCTGGCCGGTGAAGTCATCGAGACACCTGAGGCGGCGCGCGAGGTGACCGAGCGGCTCGGCGGCCGGGCGGTCGTCAAGGCGCAGGTCAAGACCGGCGGCCGCGGCAAGGCCGGTGGCGTCAAGCTGGCCTCCGACCCGGCGGACGCGGTCGAGAAGGCCGGCCAGATCCTGGGCATGGACATCAAGGGCCACACGGTCCACAAGGTGATGCTCGCCCAGACCGCGGACATCCAGGAGGAGTACTACGTCTCCTTCCTCCTCGACCGCACCAACCGCACCTTCCTGGCCATGGCCTCCGTCGAGGGCGGCGTGGAGATCGAGGAGGTCGCGGCCACCAAGCCGGAGGCGCTGGCCAAGATCCCGGTGGACGCCATCGAGGGTGTGACCGAGGCGAAGGCCCGTGAGATCGCCGAGGCCGCGAAGTTCCCGGCCGAGCTGATCGACCAGATCAGCAATGTGCTGGTCAAGCTGTGGGATGTGTTCGTCAAGGAGGACGCGCTCCTCGTCGAGGTCAACCCGCTGGTCAAGACCGCCGACGGCACGGTGATCGCGCTGGACGGCAAGGTGTCGCTGGACGCCAACGCCGACTTCCGTCAGCCCGACCACGAGGCGCTGGAGGACAAGGCGGCGGCCGACCCGCTGGAGGCCGCGGCCAAGGCCAAGAACCTCAACTACGTCAAGCTGGACGGCCAGGTCGGCATCATCGGCAACGGCGCGGGTCTGGTCATGTCCACCCTCGACGTCGTCGCGTACGCGGGCGAGGCGCACAACAACGTCAAGCCGGCCAACTTCCTCGACATCGGTGGCGGCGCCTCCGCCGAGGTGATGGCCAACGGTCTGGAGATCATTCTCGGTGACCCCGACGTCAAGTCGGTCTTCGTGAACGTCTTCGGCGGCATCACCGCCTGCGACGCGGTCGCCAACGGCATCGTGCAGGCGCTCGAGCTGCTCAAGTCCAAGGGCGAGGACGTCAACAAGCCGCTGGTCGTCCGTCTCGACGGCAACAACGCCGAGCTGGGCCGCAAGATCCTGACCGACGCGGCGCACCCGCTCGTGCAGCAGGTGGACACCATGGACGGCGCGGCCGACAAGGCCGCCGAGCTGGCCGCCAAGTAAGCCCGGACGAGACCGAACGAGGACATCGACACACCATGGCTATCTTCCTCACCAAGGAGAGCAAGGTCATCGTCCAGGGGATGACCGGCTCGGAGGGCCAGAAGCACACCAAGCGGATGCTGGCCTCCGGCACCAACATCGTCGGCGGTGTGAACCCCCGCAAGGCGGGCACGACCGTTGACTTCGACGGCACCGAGGTGCCCGTCTTCGGCGGCGTCAAGGAGGCCATGGAGGCCACCGGCGCCGACGTCACCGTGATCTTCGTCCCGCCGAAGTTCACCAAGGACGCCGTCATCGAGGCGGTCGACGCGGGCATCGGCCTCGCCGTCGTGATCACCGAGGGCATCGCCGTCCACGACACCGCCTACTTCTGGGACTACGCGACCCAGAAGGGGAACAAGACGCGGATCGTCGGCCCGAACTGCCCGGGTCTGATCACCCCCGGCCAGTCGAACGCCGGCATCATCCCGGCCGACATCACCAAGCCGGGCCGCATCGGTCTGGTCTCCAAGTCGGGCACGCTGACGTACCAGATGATGTACGAGCTGCGTGACATCGGCTTCTCGACCTGCGTCGGCATCGGCGGTGACCCGGTCATCGGCACCACGCACATCGACGCCCTCAAGGCGTTCGAGGCCGACCCCGAGACCGATCTGATCGTCATGATCGGTGAGATCGGCGGTGACGCGGAGGAGCGTGCGGCCGACTTCATCAAGGAGAACGTGACCAAGCCGGTTGTCGGCTACGTCGCGGGCTTCACCGCTCCGGAGGGCAAGACCATGGGCCACGCCGGCGCCATCGTCTCCGGCTCCTCCGGTACCGCTCAGGCGAAGAAGGAGGCCCTTGAGGCCGCGGGCGTGAAGGTCGGCAAGACCCCGTCCGAGACCGCACGGCTCGCGCGGGAGCGCCTCAGCGCCTGATGCGCGCCCGCCGCGCCGACCGCACCGGCTGTGCCGGACGCGCTTGCCGCGCTCGACGTGCTCGCCACGGCCGCCGCGCCTGCCACGGCCGACGCTGCGTCGGCGGCAGCGCATAGGCGCAGCGCGGCGGTCGGCAGCGTGGCGGATCGACACCGGTTCGCCCGGCTGATTGCTCGACGGGCCCGCACCCTCCGGGGTGTGGGCCCGTCAGCTGTTCCGCTCCCACTTCTCCGGCTGCTGGAAATCGCGCAGATGCACGCGCTCGTTGGTGGAGCGGAGTTGGGGGAGGTAGGCGTGACCGGCTCCGCCGGCCGGTTTCCGATGGGCGCGTCCGGCCTTGTCCGCGTCACTCGTACGAGTGGTGTCCGACCCCACGCCCCCACCCTGCCCCAGGTCCGGGCCTCGCCCCGGGCCCCGTTCCGTGGTGGTCGTCCCGGCAGCCGTATCCACGCCCGTACGCATACCCGTGCCCGCGCTCGGGCCCGTACCCGTACCCACGCCCGTGCTAGGTCCGCCCGGCAGCGAGACCGGTGCGAACGTCCGCGGCGGGGTCCGGACCGGCTTGTCCGACGGGCTGCCTCCGGTCTCCGTCGTCAGCAGAGTGAAGACCGTCGCCGCCGTCACCGCGGCTGTCAGACCGATCGAGGCCCGGGTCCACCTCCGCGTCGTACGGAGACTTTCGCGCCGTACCAGCCGGGGCGGTAGGGGGCGTACCGGTTGCGCGGCGGCCAGCTCGCGCAGTGTGCGCGCCAGTACGGCACCGCGCTGCCGTCGCGGCGTCCGTGCCAGCAGCGGCCAGTCCTCCTCCATCGCCGCCCGCCCGTGTGTGACCCGGCCTGCCGCCGCCTGCGTGCTGCACTCCACCTCGGTCGCCGTCTCGGGCAGGGTCAGCCCGAGCCCGTAGTGCAGCAGCAGCGCGGCGCGGTAGCTGCGCGGCAGCCCGAGGAACGCCTCCAGGACCGCCCGGTCGGCGGGTGCCATCGGATACGGCTGTGGCCTGCGGCGGCCCGGATGGAACTGATGCCAGGGGGAGAGCGCGTACTCGTACACCGTGGCCCGTACCGTGCGCGTCGGATCGGTTGCCGCGAGCACTTTCGGCCAGTGCTGCCACGCCTGGTGGAACGCCCAGCGCACCGCGCGTTCGGCCACCTGGCGGTGACCGCTCAACAGCAGCGCCTGTCGCGTCAGCGCCCGCGCCTGCCGCCGGTACAGCTCGTCGAACGCCGCGACCGGATCGTCCGGCAACGCCGTGGACTGCCGGGCCGACCGGAGGAATTCCGCCACCGGCCCAGGTACCGACGCCACCACCTCGACCCGTGGCTCCGGCTCACTGCGCGGCGCCGGCGCCGACACCCGCGGCGGACCGACGGCCCCCGGCTGCGACTCGCTGCGCGGTGTCGGCGGGAGTGCCGCTTGGCTGTCCGCGTCCTGGCTGTTCGCGTCCTGCTCGCCGTCCGCCACCGGGGCGGGGGGTTCTTCGGAGGCCGCCGGGGACTGTGCTCCGTCCGGGGTGAGCGGTGCCTTCGCTGCCGCTGCTTGCGCTGCCTGTACTTTCTCTGCCGGCTCTGCTGCGTCTTGTGCGTCTTCTGTGACTGCTGCATCGGTGGCCCCGGCCGAACCTGGCGTCTCCACCACATCAGTCGTCTGTGGAGGCTGCGGCGGCTCCGCCGCCTCCTGCCCCTCAGGGTCCTGCGGCGCCTCTTGTGCCGCCTCTGGTGTTGTCTCCTGCGCCCCGGACGCCTCGGGCGCCTCGGCGACGGGTTGCTCCGCCTGTTCCGTCTGGTCCGTCCGGCCCAGCTGCTTCGTCGGTTCCAGCGGTTCCAGCGGCTCTGCCGGCGGAGTCGACGGCTTCGGCGGTTGCGCCTCTGCGCTGTTCTTCGTCCGCTTCGCCGTCGGCCGCTTTCCCCGCTTCTTACCCTTCGCTGTTTTGGCCGCCTTGGCTGTTTTCGCGGTCTTCGCGGTATTCACCGTCTTCGTCGCCTTCGCCGCGCCCCTTTCCGCAGCGGTCCTGGTGGAGGGGGCGTCAGAGGCTCCCGGGGAATGGTGCTTTGCCGCGTTCGCGGCCGCATCGGCGGAGGCGGAAGAAAGATGCATAGCCCTTAGCTTGTGCGACACAGCGACAAAATGCCTGCTACTAGGGCAAAACGGGTGTTCTTGGCAGCATGGCGCCGTGAGCCAATTGACGCACCGCGGTCCGTCGTTGTCCTCGGGCCGTGGCCACCCCCGCCCCCTGCCCCTGACCAGCGGCTGGTTGCTGGGCGGCGCCGTGGCCGCCGGGCTCGGGCTCGGTGTGTTCGCGGTCGTCGTCCTGCTGCTGTGGACCGTCTCCCCGTACCCCGACAGCGGCGCCGGAGGCGCCCTGCGTACGGCGGCGGACCTGTGGTTGCTTGCGCACGGCACGCATCTCGTACGGCACGAAACGCTCGCCGGGTCATCCGCACCCGTGGGGGTGACCCCGTTGCTGCTGACGGCGGTACCCGTGTGGCTGCTGTGGCGTGCCACGCGGGAGGGGCTGGACGCGCGGCTCACGGCGGACGACGACGACACGTACGGGCCGCTCGCCGTCGCCGGCTGGGTCGCGGGCGGCTATCTCCTCGTCGCCGCCGCCGCGGTCGCCTACGCGTCCGGCAGCCCGATCGAGGCCGAACCTGTCAGCACGGTCTGGCGCCTGCCCCTGTTCGTCGTCGTGGTGAGCGGACTGTGTGCGGCGTACTGCACCCGGAATCCCTCACGGTCCGTCACGACCGGCTGGGCGGTCTGCCTCGCCCGGCTGCCGGACGCTGCCCGGGCGCGCCTTCGGGTACTCCTCCGACATGTCACCCGCGACCGTGCGGCCGTGGCCGTACAGGCGGGCGGGGCGGCCACGGTCGTCCTGTGCGCCGGGGGCGCGATGCTGCTCGCGGGTGCCCTCATCTGGAACCTGCAAGCTGTGTTCGGTGTCTTCCCGGAGCTCACCGACAGCGCCTCCGGCCAGTTCGCGGTGGTACTGCTCACGATCGCGCTGCTGCCCAACGCGACGCTGTGGGCGACGTCGTACGGCCTGGGCCCCGGCTTCACGCTGGGCGCCGGCAGCGTCGTGGCTCCGGCCGGCACGAGCCCGGCGCCGCAGTTGCCGCCGTTCCCGCTGCTGTCCGCCGTACCGGACGAGGGGACCGGCAGCGTCGTGCAGTGGTGCCTGGCGGGTACGGTCCCGCTGCTGGGCGGTCTGATGTGCGGCTGGTGGGTGGGCCGCTCGGAGGTGGCGGTCGGGCCCGCGCCAAAGGGAGCTCACGGGAGGGCGGGCTGGCGCGCCGTCGTCGTCACCGTGCCGCTCGCGGCAGTGTTGTGCGGCAGCCTCCTGGCACTGTCCACAGCGTGCGCCGGTGGACCCCTCGGCAACGACGCGCTCGCGCATCTGGGCCCCTACTGGTGGCAGACCGGTGGCGCTGCATGCGGCTGGCTGCTCGTCGTCGGCCTGCCGACCGCCCTGTGGGTCCGGTGGTGGACGCTGCACACCGAGCGCAGGGCGGCAGCCGCAGCTGAGCGGGCGGCGGAGGCTGCGGCACTGGCCGCCGAGGGGCACGGCCCCGACGCCGCCTGGCACACGGACGAGGCCCGCCGTGAGCGGTGGTCCGCGATGAAGACCGCCTCCGGCGGACTGATGCCCGACTTCGTGCCGGACGATCCGAGGGATCACAGGTGGTACGTCGAGCGGTTCGGCCCGATCGAGACGGACCGGGCGCACGACCAGTGCACCGAGGCCACGGGGCCGAACATGGCCCCGGACATGGGCGCCGCTCCCGACGCTGGTTCCGCACCCGCCACCGGTCCCGACCCCGGCCCCGCCCCCGACGCGGGCTCCGTTCCCGGCCCCGAAGCGGGCTCCGCTCCCGGCCGCGGCTCCGCTGCCGTCTGCGGCGCCGGCGCCGGCTCAGGGGCAGGCGCAGGCGCCGACTCGGAACCCGGCCCCGACCCCACCGCTGACACCAACGCCAGGGCCAGCGCAAAGGCCGACACCAGCACCTAGCCGCGTCGCAGGAAGCGGCCGGCGCCGGTGGAGCTCAGCGGTCTTCCAGGAACGGCCGCAGTTCCTCGGGGAGGTGCCGCTTGCAGTCGTCGCGCGAGGACTGGGTCAGCGCGTCGTTCTGGCAGGTGTAGTAGTCGCTGTAGACGAACTGGAACGAGAACGTCGCCGCGACGATCATCAGCGTCAGGCTCGCGGTGACCAGCCCGCTGATGGCCGCTGTCCGCTTGGCCTTGTCCGCCTGCGCCGGGGTGACCGCGAGCGGGACCGGGGGGCGGCCGTCCTTGCCGTCCCCGGCACGGGCACCGGCACCCGCCGCGTCGTCCCGCTCCGGGCCGCGGGAGGTGCCCGCCACGTCCTCCGCGGTCGCGGCGGGACCGCGGCGACCACGCTTGCCGCCCTTGCCGCCCTTGCTGGTTCTGTCCGCCTTTGCCGTCGCGGACTTGGGCAGCTTGCCGCGCAGTGCGTTGATGCCCCAGTACAGCGAGAGCGCGCCCAGCAGCAGGGCAACCTGCGGCACGCTCAGCAGCGCGAAGAAGAGCCCCCAGATACCGGAGTGCAGGGAGTATCGGGCGTGCCGCTGGAGGGGGTCGGTGGGGTCCCAGCGCATACCACGGCTCCCACCGGGACCGCCCGGACCGCCAGGTCCCTGGCCGCCGCGGCTCGGACCGCCGCCACCGCCGTTCCCGCCGCCCGAGGTACCCGGACCGCCGCCGAACCCGCCGCCGTGCCGCCCCGGCTGCTTGCTGCTCCATTGGCTGCCCCACCCCGAGGGCTGCTGCTCACCCTCCGAAGAGCCGGAGTCACCGTTCCCCCCGCCACCCGAGCCGTTCCCCGACCCGCTCCCCGAGTCGTCGCCGTCGGACGATCCCGACGACCCCGACGACCTGGACACCCGTGGCTCCCACGGCTGGTCCGGCTGCCCCTCCGGCGGTGGCGCGAAGGGGTTGTCCTCGCGGGAGGTGCTGTCGGATGCGGCCGCACGGCGGCGTCGGTCGGTCATCTGGTGTGTGTCTTCCTCATCGCTTCCGCGTCGCTTCCACGGCCCTGCGGCCCCCGAGCCCCCGCGGGTACCCAAGGAGACCGTGTCCCTGACGCTACCTTCCGCATGCGCCCCCGTCCCGTGGGGGCCGTTCCGAGTGCCGGTATCGTTGCCGACGGTCGAACGCTTCGTAGAGTTCCCCGGAATCTTCGGGTCCACGTACTTGTACGACCACACAATTCCGTCTCCCCGCGAGAGAGAGCCCCGTCGTGGACGCGCAGTCCTTCCGTCCCGTCGCCCCCGTGCGCCTCGCCGTCCTGGTGTCCGGTTCCGGCACGAACCTGCAGGCACTGATCGACGCCGCGGCCGATCCCGCCCTCGACACTCCGTACGAGATCGTCGCCGTCGGGGCCGACCGGAGCGGTATCGAGGGGTTGGCGCGGGCCGAGCGGGCCGGGATCCCCACCTATGTGTGCCGGCTCAAGGACCACGACAGCCGCGAGGAGTGGGACGCCGCGCTCGCCGAGGCCACCGCGGCGCACGCGCCGGACCTGGTCGTCTCCGCGGGCTTCATGAAGGTGGTCGGCAGTCGCTTCCTGGCGCGTTTCGGCGGGCGGTTCCTCAACACCCACCCCGCACTGCTCCCCAGTTTTCCCGGCGCCCACGGCGTACGCGACGCGCTCGCGTACGGCGCGAAAGTGACCGGGTGCACCGTCCACTTCGTCGACGACGGCGTCGACACCGGACCCGTCATCGCGCAGCGCGCGGTCGAGGTCCTGGACGAGGACTACACCGACGAGGGTGCCGCTCTGCACGAGCGGATCAAGGAAGTCGAGCGACGGCTGCTCGTCGAGGTCGTGGTGCGCATCGCCCGCCACGGCTATGCCCTCGAGGGGCCGAACATGAGAAGGGTACGACTGGGTCATGAGTGAGAGTGCAGCGCTGGGCGCCAAGCGGCCGATCCGCCGCGCGCTGGTCAGTGTGTTCGACAAGACGGGGCTCGACGAGCTGGCACGGGGGCTGCACGCCGCCGGGGTGCAGCTCGTCTCGACCGGTTCGACGGCGAAGCAGATCGCGGACGCCGGGGTTCCGGTCACCCCTGTCGAGGAGCTGACCGGCTTCCCCGAGTGCCTGGACGGGCGGGTCAAGACGCTGCACCCGCGCGTGCACGCGGGCATCCTCGCCGACCAGCGGCTGGAGGCACACCGGGAGCAGCTGGGCGAGCTGGGTGTCGAGCCGTTCGAGCTGGTCGTCGTCAACCTCTACCCGTTCGCGGAGACCGTCGCCTCCGGCGCCTCGGACGACGAGTGCGTGGAGAAGATCGACATCGGCGGTCCCTCGATGGTCCGCGCCGCCGCCAAGAACCACCCGTCCGTGGCGGTCGTCGTCAACCCCGACCGCTACGGCGAGGTGCTCAAGGCCGTCGAGAACGGCGGCTTCGACCTGGCGGCCCGCAAGCGGCTGGCGGGTGAGGCCTTCCAGCACACCGCTGCCTACGACATGGCGGTGGCGGGCTGGTTCGCCACTTACGCCGAGACCGGCGCCGGGGACGGGACCGCAGCCGGTGAAGCGGACGCGGGCGAGTCCGCCGCCTCCCAGTTCCCGTCCTTCCTCGGAGTCACCTACGAGCGCAAGAACGTGCTGCGGTACGGCGAGAATCCGCACCAGCCCGCCGCGCTCTACACGGGTGGCTGCGGTGGTCTGGCCGAGGCCGAGCAGCTGCACGGCAAGGAGATGTCGTACAACAACTACGTCGACACCGATGCCGCGCGCCGCGCCGCCTACGACCACACCGAGCCGTGTGTCGCCGTCATCAAGCACACCAACCCCTGCGGCATCGCGGTGGGCGCGGACGTCGCCGAGGCGCACCGCAAGGCACACGCCTGCGACCCGCTGTCCGCGTACGGCGGGGTGATCGCCGTGAACCGGCCGGTGTCCGTGGCGATGGCCGAGCAGGTCGCGGAGATCTTCACCGAGGTCGTCATCGCCCCCGACTACGAGGACGGGGCGATCGAGGCCCTCTCCCGGAAGAAGAACGTCCGGGTGTTGCGCTGCCCCGAGGCGCCGACCGCACCGGCAGAGTTCCGTCCCATCGACGGCGGCGGACTCGCGCAGGTCAAGGACGCCTTCCAGGCCGCGGGTGACGACCCGGCGCGCTGGACCCTGGCGGCCGGGGAGGCGCTGCCCGCCGACGAGCTGGCCGAACTGGCCTTCGCCTGGCGGGCCTGCCGCGCGGTGAAGTCCAACGCGATCCTGCTCGGCAAGGACCGCGCGACCGTGGGCGTCGGCATGGGCCAGGTCAACCGCGTCGACTCGGCCCGTCTCGCAGTCCAGCGAGCCGGTGCGGAGCGGGCACGGGGCGCCTACGCGGCCTCCGACGCGTTCTTCCCCTTCCCCGACGGTCTGGAGGTGCTGGCCGAGGCAGGGGTGCGCGCCGTCGTCCAGCCGGGTGGATCGGTCCGCGACGAGCAGGTCGTGGAGGCCGCCACCAAGGCGGGCGTGACGATGTATCTGACCGGGACGCGGCACTTCTTCCACTGAGCGCTGAGCCGGTACGCAGGGCAGCGCAGCCACTGCAGCCGCTGCACGGCACCGCGTGGCAGCGCGCGGAAGACACAAAAAGAACGGGCCCCTCGGCGGAGGGGCCCGTTCCCGTTGCTCGTGCACCAAGTGGCGTTCGCCAAGCGGCGTGCACTCAGTGCTGCGGCCTGTTGAACCAGCGGCCTGCCGCGCCGCCCGAGCAGAAGACGACGGTCAGCACGGTGATGGCCAGGTAGAGGACGTAGAAGAAGGCAGCTCCCACGGCCTCGGCCCCGTCGCTGCTGTCGACGGTGTCGGAGGACAAGTAGGCGATGAAGCCGATGACCGGCATCAGGCTGTTGAGCGAGCCGGCGACGATGGCCGTGATGCGCGTGCCGGAGCGGCCCCTGCCGAACAGGCACGCCGGAACGATGTGCACCGCCGCCATGCCTCCGTACAGCAGGAACACCAGCAGCAGAACACCCATGGCGGATCCGGCCCCGGGCCCCACTCCGCCGGGCAGGACGACCGAGCCGCCGCTCGCGGAGAGCGCGGCGATCAGCATTCCGGCGGCCGTGAGGGTCCACAGCGCCCCGGCGAAGAACAGCAGCACCCGCGCCGTGATGACCTGCCCGGGCATCTTGACGATCGGCTGCATATGGCCACCGGGGCCGCCCGGGTAGGCGGGCATACCGCCCGGGTAACCGCCGTAACCGGGCTGCCCGACGCCCTGCTGCGGATAGCTGTAGGGGGCGGCACCCGGGGCGCCCTGCGGCGGTGCCGCATAGGGGTTGTTCGGGTTCTGGCCGGGGGGCGGGGGGTAGCTCACGAGCTGTTTCCTCCGACGGTGTTGGAGAGCGGACGGGGCCGAGTGACTCCGGAGAATCACGGCCTGCCCTCAGCAATGTCGCTTCCCCCGGTTCCGGCGCCGCACCGTCGGCCCTCTCTGCACTGCCCGACGCCGGTTGACAATGGTGATGGTCCGACTGTCGGCCTGTCCAGCCAGGTTTCCCGCCTGTGGCGTACTCGCCACGCCTGGTCATCGCCGCACGCGGCCCGCCCCGACGGGGCCGCCGCCCGCGCCCTCACACCAACTGCCCCTCCAGTACGGCCAGATGTCCTTCCTGTACGAGGTCGAACCGGAGTGCGAACCGCACCAGGGCCTCACGGATGTTCTCCGGGCCGTCCGGTGCACGCAGCCGCAGCTTCAACCGCAGATAGTCGATGTTCCAGGAGATGTCGGCGGGGGAGACGTCGGGCCATACGGGGCGCAGCCGCTCCGTGAGCTCCGCGATGTCGGGCACCGGAGCCGAGGTGGCGTCACCGGCCGGCGCCGTGTCACCGGCGCGCAGACTCGCCTCGCACAGCGCCGCCAGCACGAGGAAGTAGTGGCACGTGTGGTCCAGGGGGTAGGGGCGCGGGAACGGGTCGAAAGCCCAGTCCGCCGCCCCGGACGCTCCGTCGGCAGATGCCCCGTCGATGGGGACTCCGCCGCCAGGCGAGCCGTCGGGGGACGAGCCGCCGGAGGCGGAGCCGTCCTTGGGCGAGCCGTTCAGCCGTGCCCCGCCCTCGCGCGCCCCGCTCCTGCGTCCGCCGCCGGTCAGCGGGTTGCCGCCGACGAGCGCGTCGGCCGGCGTCAGGTAGTCGTGCCGCGGTGCCAGTACGTCGAAACCGCAGCCGGGTCTCGACTCGCCCGCGCACAGGCGTACTCGTGCGAACTCGAAGGGGACCGGCGCATCGGCGCGGCCGGGCGCGACCCTGATGTGCTCCCCTGCGCCCTCGGGATTCTCGACGATGTAGGTCTGGTCGCTGCTGAAGTTGGTCAGTATCCAGAAGGCACCGGTCGCCGTGATCTCGCCGGCCGCACATGCGACGGCGGGGTGGGAGATGGTCAGGCCGTTGCCTGCCGGTGCCGTGCGGCCGAAGCGCAGCGTATGGCCCGGCTCCAGCCGGTACTGCTCCTCGGGTCCACGGCACCCGTCCGGGACGATGATCACGCTGAACACGCCCGGCACGCTACTGACTCTCCGTACCCGTGCACAACGGAGCGTAGGGGTAGCAGAGAGGCACATGAACGGACCTTTGCCGTCCCGTTGCCAAGGCGACGCCACGCGGGTGACACGGGCTCGCACAGCAGCCTGAACGGATCGCACAGCAGCACCGGCCGTACCGGCGTGCGCCCGAGCGGAACCGCGCGCCGGGCGGTACCCGCGGTCTCCCGGACGGACACCGGAACCGCGCCGTGCCGGTGTCCGAAGGGAGCCGAGCGGCAGCCGAAGGGCACTGAGCGGCACCTGAGTGGAGAGCAGGGGCCCCGATCCGCGAGGATGGGCGTATGACCGCCCAGATTCTCGATGGCAAGGCCACCGCCGCCGCGATCAAGTCCGACCTCACCGCGCGTGTCGAGGCGCTCAAGGCGAAGGGCATCACGCCCGGCCTGGGCACGCTGCTCGTCGGCGAGGACGTCGGCTCCCAGAAGTACGTCGCGGGCAAGCACCGCGACAGCCAGCAGATCGGCATCAACTCCATCCAGCGCGAGCTGCCCGCGAGCGCGTCGCAGGAGGAGATCGAGGCGGTCGTCCGCGAGCTGAACGAGGATCCGGCCTGCACCGGCTACATCGTCCAGCTGCCGCTCCCCAAGGGCATCGACGTCAACCGGGTGCTGGAGCTGATGGACCCGGCCAAGGACGCCGACGGCCTCCACCCGACCAACCTGGGCCGTCTGGTCCTCAACAAGCCGGCGCCGCTGCCGTGCACCCCGCAGGGCATGCTCGTGCTGCTGCGCCGGTACGGCGTCGAGCTCAACGGCGCCCATGTGGTGGTTGTCGGGCGCGGAGTGACCGCGGGCCGTCCGCTGCCGCTGCTGCTGACCCGGCGCAGCGAGAACGCGACCGTGACGCAGTGCCACACCGGCACCCGCGATCTGCCGGGAACGCTGCGGCAGGCGGACATCGTCGTCGCTGCGGCCGGGGTGCCGCATCTGATCAAGCCGGAGGACGTGCGTCCGGGCGCAGCCGTGCTCGACGTCGGCGTCAGCCGCGACGAGAACGGCAAGATCGTGGGCGATGTGCACCCGGGAGTGGCCGAGGTGGCGGGCTGGATCTCCCCCAACCCGGGCGGTGTCGGGCCGATGACGCGGGCCCAGCTGCTGGTGAACGTCGTCGAGGCCGCGGAGGCGGCCGGGGACCGGGCGGCCGAGGCGGCGGCCCGCTGAACGCGGTCAGGGAGAATGCCGTCATGGGCGAGGGTGACCGGACCGGCACGGACCGCGGCAGCGAGGGCCGGGACCGCGACAGGAACCGGGGCGGCGACGCGGACGGTGCCCGCGAAGGTGCAGCAGTCGGTGCTGGAGCCGCTGGCGGAGACGGTACCGCCGACGGTGCCGTGGATACCGCTCCCGGTGGCGCCGGAGGCGGTGAAGCGGAAGGAGATTCCGGGATGAGCAGTGCGCAGGAGGCCGCCCCGGCGCGCAAGGCGTCACGGCGTTTTCCGGTCCTGACCCGGGACACCGCGCGCCCCGAGGGCGGGGGACGCGCGATAGGGGGGCACCACCCGGCACCGTACCGGCAGTGGCCGCTGCTGGCGGTCTGCGCCGGGGTGCTGGTCGGACTGCTGGTGACGGTCATCCAGTTCCGTGCCGGCACGCTCATCATCGGACTGTCGCTGCTGGGCGGTGCCGTGCTGCGCTGGTGGAAGCCCTCGGTCGGCATGCTGGCCGTGCGCTCACGCTTCACCGACATGATCACCTATGGCGTACTGGGCCTCGTCATCGTGCTGTTGGCCATGATGGCGCAGCCCGACCCATGGCTCACGGTGCCGATTCTCGACACCATCGTGCACTTCACAGTGCGCTGACCTGCGCTCCAGCACCCGTTGGGCGCTGCTGTCGCACCGTCGCAACAGTGCCGCGAATGTGACAGGGGCCCGCCTTCCTTCAGGAGGGCGGGTACTTCTGTGCGGGAGGTGTCGGGAGGTGTCGGGCGGACGGCGGGCGAACAACGGGCAGCCGCTGGGGGGACGTAACGGTTGGTGTCCGGATGGGCTGGCAGACTAGGGAGCGTTTGCGCGGACGAGCACCCGGGGCCGTGGCGTGACACGGGGGAGAGGAACACTGACAGCGCATTCGCGGACAAGGGGGAGGCAATGCCTCGTTGGAGGTCGCTACCGGAGGATCTGGACCCGCAGATCCGGGAGTTCGCGAGCCAGCTGCGGCGGCTCGTCGACCGCAGCGGGCTGAGCGTCGCCACCATCGCTGACCGGACCGGCTACAGCAAGTCGTCCTGGGAGCGGTATCTGAACGGCCGTCTGTTGCCGCCGCGCGGCGCCACGCAGGCGCTCGCCGAGGTGACCGGAACCGATGTGCGGCATCTGGGCACCATGTGGGAGCTGGCCGAACGGGCGTGGAGCCGCAGCGAGATGCGGCACGACACCACTTTGGAGGCCATCCGGATCGCCCAGGCGAGGGCCGCGCTGAACGAGGAGCCTTCCCAGGAGCGCGAAAAGGGGCGCAGGCGGCGCAAGAACAAGAGCGCACCGGACAGCGAGGCCCCCGAGGTACCCGACGCATCCGGGGCACCCGGCGCACCTGGAACATCCGGTGCACCCGAAGGTGGAGCGCTCGGCAGCGGCACGCCCGGTTCCGGCAGCGGCACGCCCGGGTCCGGCGGCAGCACCCGCGTCCCGCAGCAAGGAACATCGCCCCAGCAGGAGGCGTCCGCGCGGCAGGGAACACCCCCGCAGCGGATCACACCGGAACAAGGCGTCCCGGAGGACGGGGACCTGGGGACGGCCATCCTGCGCAAGGACGCCATCCGCGCGGCGGGCAACAGCGCGAGCGCGCGCGAGAGGCGCCATCAGTCCGATTCCACCGTGTGGGGCACGCCCGCCCCCGGACTCGGCAGTCCGGCCGCTTCCGACCATGCCGCCGACGTCCACGCCGACATCGACGCCCACGGCAACCCCGACGCAGAAGCCGGCACCGACCGACGGACCGGTCAGGGCGCAGGGCACAGCGCCGGGCAAGGAGGCGGGAGCGGCGGCGCGGTCCCGCACGGCGTCCCCGCACCATCGGCAACACCGGCTCCCGGCGGCGCCGACGGCGGCCCTACGACGAAGGGTTCGGGCGGTCGGCGCAAGGTCACCGTGCTGTTGGCGTCCCTCGTGGCCGTTCTCGTCGTCGCGGCAGGCGCTGTGCTCTTCTTCGACGTCGGCGGAGGCGGCGAGGAGAAGGCCGCCGACCCGAAGCCCAGCCCCACCAAGGAGACCCCGCAGCTTCCCGCGGGCGTGAAGTGCTCGGGCAAGGAGTGCTCGGGCAAGGACCCGGAAGCCATGGGCTGCGGTGGCGAGCACGCGGGCACCAGCAGCTCCGCATGGGTCGGCACCACCTTCGTCGAGGTCCGCTACAGCAAGGTCTGCAAGGCGTCCTGGGGCCGGATCACCAGCGCCCGGGCCGGCGACTCGCTGCGGATCACCGGCCCGGGCGGACAGGCGGAGAGCGGCAAGGTGGCGAAGAACGAGACGTACACCAAGATGGTCTCCGTGGGATCGCAGGACGAGGCGCGCGCCTGTGCGACGCTGGCGGCGGGCGGCAAGGGCTGCACCGTTCCCGGAGAGAAGGCACGGTGAACGGACCCGGGGGTGAGGCGGGCGCGGGGTCGGATAGCCTGGCCGATGGGTCTCTTGACGTAGAGAGACTTCCGGCCACCCGCCAGCCACGTCAGGTACTACGGAGAACGCCATGACCCGCACTCCCGTCAGCCCCGTCAACGTCACCGTCACCGGCGCCGCAGGCCAGATCGGCTACGCGCTGCTGTTCCGTATCGCCTCCGGCCAGCTGCTGGGCGCCGACGTGCCGGTCAGGCTGCGTCTGCTGGAGATCACCCCCGCCCTGAAGGCCGCCGAGGGCACCGCCATGGAGCTGGACGACTGCGCGTTCCCGCTGCTCCAGGGCATCGACATCACCGACGACCCGAACGTCGCCTTCGACGGTGCCAACGTGGCGCTTCTCGTCGGCGCCCGGCCCCGCACCAAGGGCATGGAGCGCGGCGACCTGCTGGAGGCCAACGGCGGCATCTTCAAGCCGCAGGGCAAGGCCATCAACGACAACGCCGCTGACGACATCAAGGTCCTCGTCGTCGGCAACCCGGCCAACACCAACGCGCTGATCGCCCGGTCGGCGGCGCCGGACGTGCCGGCCGAGCGGTTCACCGCGATGACCCGCCTCGACCACAACCGCGCGCTCACCCAGCTCGCGAAGAAGACCGGCTCCTCCGTCGCCGACATCAAGAAGCTGACGATCTGGGGCAACCACTCCGCCACCCAGTACCCGGACATCTTCCACGCCGAGGTCGCCGGCAAGAACGCCGCACAGGTCGTCAACGACGAGCAGTGGCTGGCCGACGAGTTCATTCCGACCGTCGCCAAGCGCGGCGCGGCCATCATCGAGGCGCGCGGCGCCTCCTCGGCGGCCTCCGCGGCGAACGCCGCCATCGACCACGTCCACACCTGGGTCAACGGCACCCCCGAGGGCGACTGGACCTCCATGGGCATCCCCTCGGACGGCTCCTACGGGGTGCCGGAGGGCATCATCTCCTCCTTCCCGGTGACCACGAAGGACGGCAAGTACGAGATCGTGCAGGGCCTGGAGATCAACGAGTTCTCCCGCACCCGTATCGACGCCTCCGTCAAGGAGCTGACCGACGAGCGGGACGCGGTCCGCGGCCTCGGCCTGGTCTGAGTCGGCCGCTTCAGCTGCCGCGCCGCTCGACTGCCGCGCAGCTCCACTGCCACTGCTGAGCCGCGCCGCTCGACTGTCGCACGCACCGAGGGCCCGTGCGGATCCACTGATCCGTACGGGTCCTCGGGCTTTTGCCCGGACTTTCCGCTGCGGCTCTCCGCTGCGGCTCTCCGCTGGGGCTTTCCGCTCGGGGTCTTCCGGGGAGCTCCTGGCGGGAGGTGGCAGGTGCCGGGCGCGTCAGTCGTGGTCGCCGCCGTCCTCCTCGGCCATCACGTCCTCGTACGCGCGCAGAGTCGCGACGATCAGGGCACGCTCGGCAGGGGAGAGCTCGGTCAGCACCTGCCGCCAGGCTCCGGCGCCGCGGGCCAGCCACCGCGAGATGGTGGGGCGGTGGGCCTCGGTGATGCTCACGATGCGGCGGCGGCGGTCGTTCTCGTCCTCGTGCCGCTCCAGCACGCCCTTCCGGCTCAGCTCCCCCACCAGCAGGCTGACCGTGGTGGGGGCGACCTCCAGCCGGGTGGCCAGATCGTTGACGGTCATCGGGCCGTCGAAGAGGAGGTATGAGAGCAGGGAAAGGTGGCGCGGGGCCAGCGCGAGGGACTGCAACTCCTCGGGTACGGGGATGCGTTTGACCCGGCCGACGATGCGCGGCATGAGCAGCAGGAGGTCGCGTACGGCGTCGTCCTCTGCCAGTTCCCCCGGTCGCACCTTGCTTCCCTGCTGTTCCTCTTCCCCCACCTGCCCCTTCTCTGACTCCCGTCTCTCTCTGTGACCGTCCATTGACATGGCGGCGGGCCTCCCATTAGCTTTGTGTTCAAAGATGCTTTGCCGTCAAAGGTGAATCCGTCTCGCGATATTAGCGATCCGGCTGTTCACCTTGCCGATTGGGTGGTTGCCATGCCGCACTTCGAGGTGCAGATTCATGAGGAAGCCCTGGGTGGGGAGGAATCGCCCATCAGTGGGCAGTTGATCGAAAAACTGACGGACGCGGCACTGACCGTGTATCCCGAGTCGTTCCGGAAGCTGGTCGGCGTCGAACTCTTCGGTGTCCCCGCAGGGAGGTGGGGCGTCGGCGGGAAGGTGACCGAAGAGCCGTCGCCCCTCGTCACGCTGCGTTCCCGGGAGGGGCTCTTCCATCATCCCGACTTCGTCGGAGCACCCGCCCGGCTGATATCCGCGATCACCGACGCCGTCGTCGCTGTTCTCGGGGAGAGCGTGCGGGAACGGGTGATGGTGCGGCTGGTGGGGATTCCGGCCGGCCGCTCGGGCCTCGGCGGCGAGCTGACCTGAGCAGACGGCCACGGCGTTCTCCGGTTCCGAGGTCCCGCCGCCTCCCGGGGCGCAGGCCCGGCGCGAGGCCGGCGGTCACCGCCAGGGAGAGAACGGCCATCACCGCCATGGCGGTGGCAGGCGAGGTCTCTTCCGCAACAGCGCCCGCGAGCGCGGCGCCCACCCCCTGCATGGCCAGCATGCCGGACGCATGCAGGCCGAGCGCATGACCACTGAGCTCTTCGGGCGTCAGCTCCATCAACCTCTCCTGGAGCAGCAGACTGGCGCCGAAGCCCACGGACGCCACCGCCACCAGTACCGCCGCCGGCGGCAGTGACGGACGCAGCGCGAAGAGCAGATAGGGGGAAGCCAGCAGCACAAGCATCGGTACAGCCAGCAGCTTCCGCCAGTGAGGGGGCACGAAACGGCCCACGGCGGTGTCCCCGGCCAGCATGCCCAGCGCTCCGCAGGCGAAGAGCAGGCCGGCCTCCCGCGGGGCGTACGGCACGAAGAGGGACTCGCAGCCGACCACCAATCCGTTGGGCACCCACAGCCCCAGATAGACAATGCGTCGGGAAGGCGACGACCACAGCAGGGAGTTGGTCCGCCAGGTCCGGGCCACGGAGGGCCGGCCCGTGGCACGGGGCGGGCGTTGGCCCAGGCCGAGCCGGGCAACCACCGCCCCCGTCAGATACAGCGCGGCTCCGGCCAGCAGGGTGCCGCGCGGGGAGAGGACGGCGACAAGCACACCGCCGAGTGCGTAGCCGCAGATCTGCATGACGCCGTTGGACATGTTCAGCACTGAGCGACCGAGGAGGTAACCGTCCTTGGCGAGGATCTCGTTGAGGAGCCCATAACGGACTCCACCGCCCAGCGAGGCCAGCAGACCGAGGACCAACAGCACGGAGAAAGACGCCGCGACGGGCAGCCCTGGCACGGCCTGCACGGCGGTACCGAGTGCGAACGCCAGGGGCAGTGCCGTCATCGCTGCACGCGGCCGCAACCGGTCGGCAGCCGACAGCAGCGTCGTCGCCCCGATGAGCTGAGCCAGCGAGGGGCCGAACATGGCGAGGGAGGACAGCAAGGGGGAGCCGGTAGCGGCATAGATGAGCGTGCCCAATGCCAGCCCGCTCACCGTCTGCCCAGCCACCTGGCAGGTGCTGACGAGGAAGAGAGGAGTGAACTCGGGCGCCCGGAAGAGCTCGCGATAGGTGCGCATGGCCGGGAGTCTCGGGCGGAACCGGGAAGCTGGTTATTGTTTCGCAGGAGAGCGAAACGTGGGCGTCGGCGCGGCCCAGCGGCGGGCGCGGGGGTATCGGCAGGCTCTGGCCGGGCGGTGGGAGCGGCGCAGGTCGACAGGGGGAGCGAGCAGTGGGGTGGTGGCAGGTCAACGCCGACACATTGGCGGGCGGCAGATTTGTGGTGTCACCGCTCGCCGAGGTGATCGCCGGCCTCAAGGTGCTGGAGCAGGGGAGCGCCGCCCACCCCGGCGAGCGGGCCTGGCTCGACACCCATCGGCCTGCCTACCTCGCCAGGCAGTCGGCGGATCCCGTCACCGGGCAGTTGATACGCGCCGCCCTCGGCCCCACCTGGAACGCGGACTTCCTCACCCCGACACCCGACCCCGACGGGAGCCGCCCCGTCGCGTCGTTCGAACAGGAGGTGGCACGCATCCGGGAGACCCCACCGGATGTGGCCCGGGCCGACCTGCTGGTGTCGCTGGGCATCAAGGGCCCGCTGCCCGCTCCGCTGCGCCGTGACGACCTGCCGCAGCGCACGGCGGACACCCTGGAGTGGGTGTGGCGCGAGACGGTACTGCCGTACTGGTCGCGGCGGCGCCGGATCATCGAGGCCGATGTGGTGGCCCGCACCGCGCAACTGAGCCGGGGCGGTTGGGCGGCGGCGCTCGACGACATGCGGCCGGGAATGCGCTGGCTCGGCGGGAACAGGCTGCAGATCAACACGCGGAACCTCCCGCCGCGTGAACTGTCCGGGGTGCGGCTGATGTTCGTGCCGGTGACGCCCCGCAGGGGGTGGGTGTCCTGGGAGGCGTCCCTGGAGCTGCCCCAGGGGGGATGCGCACGTCCTCCCGTGCGGGTCCGGCCGCGCTATGCCGTGGTGTATCCCTGCTCCGGTGCGCTCGCCGACGCCGAGGGGACGCCCGTGCCGGAGGCGTTGGAAGTCCTGCTCGGACGGGCGCGGGCCATGGTTCTGGTGCTGCTCGACTCCCCGAAGAGCACCAGTCAGCTTGTCGCGCTGACCGGTCAGGGACTGGGTTCGGTGGGCCGTCATCTGCGGGTGCTGCATGACGCGCGGCTGGTCCGGCGTCGCCGGGCCGGGCGCTCGGTCCTCTACTACCGCACCGCGGCCGGGGACTGCCTCCTGCAGGCCCAGAGCTGAAATGAGCTGTGCGGGGCTGTACGGGGTTGTGCTGAGCTTGCCGGGTCGAGCGTCGCTGACGGGTCTTCCATGGAGGGCGAAGGCAGCTGAGGGCCGGGGGAGCGGGGCGACCATCCGGTCGGTGATCGCCCCGGTTCCTCAGTCGCCGGCCCCGGCCCCGGTCCCGGCGTCGGAGGTGGGGCGCAGCCATATCACCGTCACCGTGCCGAGTACCGCGAGCACGGCTGCCGCGACCCGGAACCCGGCGGCCATCCCGTCCGTGACCCCGCCGGTGTGGGAGGCCATCACCGTGCCCATCGCGGCGACGCCCAGGGCGCTGCCGAACTCCCGGGCCGCGCCGTTGAGTCCGGAGCCGAGGCCCGCGCGGTCGGCGGGCAGCGAGCCGAGGACGGCCATGGACAGCGGCGGCATCGACAGCCCCATGCCGACGGCCATCACCAGCAGGACGGCGGCGTAGGGCAGATAGGGCGTTCGGCCGTCGATCAGGGAGAGCAGGCCGAGTCCGGCCGAGAGGCAGGCCAGTCCGGTCGCCACCATCGGGCGGGTTCCGAAGCGGCGGGAGAGCCGGGGGCTGAGGCGGGAGAACACCAGCATCCCGAGGGCGACGGGCCCGATGGCGAGCCCGGCGACGGCGGGGGAGTAGCCCTTGGCGTACTGCAGATACTGCGCGTTGACGAAGAACAGCGCGAAGAGCCCGAAGAAGGTGGCGGTCACACCCAGTACGCCTGCCCGCAGCGGGCGGGCCCGGAAGAGCCGTGGGTCCACCAGCGGGCGTGCCGCACGCAGTCCGTGTCCGAGGAAGGCGCCCAGCAGCAGGGCGGCCAGCGCGAAGCATCCCAGCACCAGCGGGGAGCCCCAGCCGTGGCCGGGTCCCTCGATGAGGGCGGTGAGCAGGGCGAGTGAGCCGAGTACCAGCAGCGCGGTGCCCACCGGGTCCGTCGGCCCCGCGGGCGCTCCGGCGGTACGCGGGGCCAGGCGGGCGGTCAGCCCGAGAAGGAGCAGTGCGGTGGGGGCGGCGACCCAGAACAGTCCCTGCCAGGGCAGATATTGGAGTACGAGGCCGCCGCCGAGGTTGCCCAGCAGGCCGGCGGCGCCGGTCGCGCCTGTCCAGACGGCGACGGCGTGGGCCCGGCGCTCGGGTGGCGCGGTGCGGACGGCGAGCGAGAGCGTCGCGGGCATCACCAGTGCCGCGCCTGCGCCGGAGAGTGCGCGGGCGGCGATCAGGACGGCCACGTGCGGTGCGAGCGCGGCGAGCAGGCAGCCCGCGGCGAAGACGGCGAGTCCGGTGAGCAGGGCGCCTTTGGGGCCGCGTCGGTCGCCCAGCGCTCCGGCGGGGATGAGCAGTCCGGCGAAGACGAGGACGTAGGAGTCGACGATCCACAGCAGTTGGGCCGGGGAGGGGTGCATGGCGTCGGCGCGTAGTGCGGGCAGCGCCAGGTTCACGGCGGCGACCAGCGCGACGGCGAGCATGACGCACGCCGACATCAGCCCGAGCACGGTGCTGTGGCGCGGCGTGCGGGCGGTGGGCCGGGCAGCGGGCCGGGGGGTGCCGGAGGGCTGGGCGCTGTCGGGAAGCAGGGCGGAATCAGGCATGGGTGTACCCCGAGCAGGAGGAAGCGGACAGGAGAAGCGAAGAGGATGCGGGCTGGGGAGCGCCGGCACTCGCGAATGCCCGCGAGCGCCCACGAGCGCTTTCGCGCCGTCGGCCGTCGATCGGCGGCCGTCGGCCGTCGGCGCTGGGCCGCGCCCGGTGCCAGTACGGTAGGCAGCCCACCCGGGTTACTTCAATTGCAACCTCTGCAAGGGAAAGTTGTCCTGCATGCAATCAACAGCGCAGTCCACTCCGCCATCCGCCACACCGCCCACCACGCCGATCGCCACGCCCCCCACCACCTCGTCGTCGCTGGATCTGAATCTGCTCGTCGCCCTCGACGCGCTGCTCACCGAGGGCAGCGTCACCGGCGCCGCGCAGCGCCTGCATCTGTCTACGCCCGCCATGAGCCGGACGCTGACCCGGATCCGGCGGGCGCTGGACGATCCGGTGCTGGTGCGGGCGGGGCGGCACATGGTGCCCACGCCCCGCGCTGTGGAGCTGGCCGGGGAGGTGCGGGAGATCGTGGAGCGCGCCGAGGCCGTGTTCACCCCGGGGGCGGGCGCGGACGGCGCGTTCGACCCGGCCGCACTGGAGCGCACGTTCACGCTGCTCGCCGACGACACGCTGCTGACCGTCATCGGGATGCGGCTGCTGGAGCGGGTGCGGGTCCAGGCGCCCGGCGTCTCCTTGCGGCTGATCCCGGAGGGGCCGGGGGAGTCCACGGCGCTCCGCGAGGGCAGCGCCGATCTGGAGCTGGGTGTGGTGAGCGCTCCGGCGCCGGAGACCCGGGTCGAGCAGGTGTTCACCGACACCAATGTCGGCGTCGTCCGCCGGGGGCATCCGCTGCTGGAGGGGGAGATCACCCCGGAGCGGTTCGCTGCCGCCGACCATGTGACCGCCTCCCGCCGGGGCAGGCTGCACGGTCCGATCGACGACTTGCTGGCCGGGCGGGGGCTGCGGCGCCGGGTGGTCGCCTCGGTGCCGACGCTGACCAGCGCGTTGATGGTGGTGGCGCAGACCGATCTGGTGGGCCGCACCGGGCTGCGGCTGGGCGCGGCCCATGTGGCGCGGCTCGGGCTGGTCTCCTTCGAGATCCCGCTGGAGCTGCCGGACATGCCCATCGCGCAGGCGTGGCATCCCCGCTACGAGAAGGATCCGGCGCACAGCTGGCTGCGCCACTGTGTACGGGAGATCGCGCGGGAGCTGAGCCCCGCGCGATCCGCGGCCGCGGACCGGTGAGGTGTCCGGCTACACCGATTACACCGACTCCGACGGCGTTACACCGACTCCGACGGCGGCTCGCCCTGCCCCGAGTCGCCGAGGTGGCGGCGGAGCTGGTCCACGGTGACCGTGCGGTCCTTGGGCGGGGTGGAGCGGGAGACGGGCCGGTTGAAGCGGCCGAGGTCGATCCGGTCGTGCTTGCTGCCCGCCTTGCGCTCCAGCCGCAGCGGGTAGGGCTTGCCCTCGGTGGAGACGTGCATGGTGACGCGGGCCTTGTCCTGGGCGCGGGTGACGGGGACGGAGCGGTGGCCGTCCACGCTGCTCTCGCGGCCCCGTTTCCAGCGTGGTCCAGGGGTGTCGCGGACCCCGGAGGCGGCGCGGAAGGCGTCCAGGTCGCAGGCGGTCGCCAGGCCCTTGCCGCCGAGGTCGTCGTCCTTGGCGCTGCCCTTGATGTAGCGGCCCTGGAACTTCTCGGCGGCTGCCGCGCCCTGCTTTGGGCCGAGCTGGGCCTTCCAGAAGGCGGCGTCGGGTTTGAGCCAGACCGTGTCGCCGCGCTTGATCAGCCGTACCGACCCGCTGCCCGGAGTAGTCACTTTTCCGGAACAGTTCGCCTTTTCGTCGAGGGTGAGATCGAGCCGGAGGTCGGGCGCCTTCATTCTGAGCCGCACGGAGTCCGCGGAATTCAACTCGGCGGCTGCTTTTTCCGCTATTTCCTCCCCCGACAACTCTGCGATATCCGGCCCGTCACGCTGGGTGGCCGTGGTGGTGGCATGGGCCGGGGTCAGAAGCCCGCCGGAGGCCGTCGCTGCAGCGCATACGGCTACGACCAGTGAGGTGCGGTGCTGCTTTCGCATCGATGGCTCCGATCCGCGAAGGGGCGGCAGGTGGCTGTGTGGCGGCATGCCGAGCTGCCGAATACGGACAAAGACGTACTCACCGTACGTTCCGCCGAGGGGTGGCGCACTTCGGCCAGTGATGAAGCCCACTTGTCAACGGTTTTTGGACATGAGACCGGGAGAACGGGGCAGGGTTCCCGATTGCCATCTGCCCAGGGCTGTGGCGAAAAGCCCCAACGGGGCACCGGGCCCGACCCGGAGAAAGCAGTAAGAAACGGAAGGCAGTACCGAAGGTGTCCGTTCTGGAGAGCATTCACATTGACGGCGCGTGGCGCACGGCCGCAGCCGGCGGTACCCGGGAGGTGCTGGACCCCGCGGACGCCACCACGCTCGCCGTCGTCGCCGAGGGCGACACAGCGGACACCGACGCGGCCGTCGCCGCGGCGCGTCGCGCGTTCGACGAGGGCCCCTGGCCACACACCGCCACCGCCGAGCGGGCCGCGCTGCTGCGCCGCGTCGCCGACCTCCTCCAGCGGGACCGGGAGGAGATCGCGCTGATCGAGTCCCGGGACACCGGTAAGACCCTCGAAGAGGGCCGGGTGGACGTGGACGACGTCACAGGCGCGTTCCGCTACTTCGCCGATCTGGTGATGAACGAGTCCGGCGGCCGGGTCGTCGACGCGGGCAGCGCGGATGTGCACAGCGTCGTCGTGCACGAGCCCGTGGGGGTGTGCGCCCTGATCACCCCGTGGAACTACCCGCTCCTCCAGGCGTCCTGGAAGGTCGCTCCGGCGCTGGCGGCGGGCAACACGTTCGTGATCAAGCCCAGCGAGGTCACCCCGCTGTCCACCGTCCACCTGGTCAAGCTGCTGGTGGAGGCCGGGCTCCCGGCGGGGGTGGCCAACATCGTCACCGGCGCGGGCCTCCCGGTCGGCCAGCGGATGGCCGAGCACCCGGACGTGGACCTGTTCTCCTTCACCGGCGGTCTGGTGAGCGGGACCAAGGCCGGTGCCGCCGCCGTCGCCGGTGCCAAGAAGGTCGCCCTGGAACTCGGCGGCAAGAACCCCAATGTGGTCTTCGCCGACGCCTGCGCCACCGAGGAGGGCTTCGACACCGCCGTCGACCAGGCCCTGAACGCCGCGTTCATCCACAGCGGCCAGGTGTGCTCGGCCGGTGCCCGGCTGATCATCGAGGAGTCCGTCAAGGACCGCTTCGTGGCCGAACTCGTCTCCCGCGCCCAGCGCATCAAGCTCGGCCGCGGCACCGAGGAGGGTGTCGAGTGCGGTCCGCTGGTCTCCCAGCAGCAGCTGGAGAAGACCGAGGCCTATGTCGCCTCCGCGCTGGAGGAGGGCGCTGAGCTGCGCTGCGGCGGCGAGCGCCCGAAGCCGTCCGAGGTGCGGCCCGAGAGCGGCTACTTCTACGCGCCGACCGTGCTGGACAACTGCCACCGCGGGATGCGGGTCATCCGCGAGGAGACCTTTGGCCCAATCTTGACGGTAGAGAGCTTCAGCACCGAGGACGAAGCTGTAACGCTGGCCAACGACACCGAGTACGGCCTCGCGGGCGCCGTCTTCTCCGGCGACACCGCCCGCGCGCGCAGGGTTGCCGCGCGACTGCGCCACGGCACGGTGTGGATCAACGACTTCCACCCCTACCTGCCGCAGGCCGAGTGGGGAGGCTTCGGCAAGTCCGGCATCGGCCGTGAGCTGGGCCCCCACGGTCTGGCCGAGTACCGCGAGACCAAGCACGTGTACGAGAACCTGCGCCCCGCGCCGGTCCGCTGGTTCGCCGGCTAGCCGGTCGAGCCGAGGAGACCGCAACCGGCCCACACTCCACCCGAACACCGCACACCCGAACGAGCGCGACGGCGGCTCGCCCTTCCGAGCCGCCGGGGCGCACCCGTATCAACCGCCCGTCCTCTCCCCGCAAGTCCCCAAGGAGCAGTACCCCTATGTCCAGCTATGACTACGTGATCGTCGGAGGTGGAACGGCCGGCTCGGTGATCGCCTCACGGCTCGCCGAGGACCCGGACGTCACCGTCGCCCTCATCGAAGGCGGTCCCTCGGACGTCGACCGGCCCGAGGTGCTCACCCTCCGTAAATGGCTGGGCCTGCTGGGGGGTGAGCTCGACTACGAGTACACGACCACCGAACAGCCCCGCGGCAACTCGCACATCCTGCACAGCCGCGCCAAGGTGCTCGGCGGCTGCTCGTCGCACAACACCCTGATCTCCTTCAAGCCGCTGCCCTCCGACTGGGACGAGTGGGAGGCGGCCGGTGCCACCGGCTGGGGCGCCGAGGCCATGGAGCCCTACTTCGGCAAGCTGCGCAACAACATCGTGCGGGTCGCCAAGAAGGACCAGAACGCCATCGCGCAGGACTGGATCGACGCCGCCAAGGAAGCCCTCGACATCCCCGAGGTGGTCGGCTTCAACGACCAGCCGTTCGAGGAGGGCGTCGGCTTCTTCGACCTGTCCTACCACCCGGAGAACAACAAGCGCTCCTCCGCCTCGGTCGCCTATCTGCACCCCCACATGGAGGCCGGCGACCGCCCCAATCTGCACATCCTGCTGGAGACCTGGGCCTACCGGCTGGAGCTGGGCGGCGCCGACGGCAAGACCGTCACCGGCGTGCACGTACGCGGCAAGGACGGCGAGGAGCGGCTGCTGACCGCCGGCCGTGAGGTGCTGGTGTGCGCGGGCGCCGTGGACACGCCGCGGCTGCTGATGCACTCGGGCATCGGCAAGAAGGAGGATCTGGAGGCGCTGGGCATCCCCGTCGTCCACGATCTGCCGGGCGTCGGGGAGAACCTCATCGACCACCCCGAGTCGGTGATCGTGTGGGAGACCAACGGCCCGATCCCGGACAACTCAGCGATGGACTCCGACGCGGGCCTGTTCGTCAAGCGGGACCCGGACCACAAGGGCCCCGACCTGATGTTCCACTTCTACCAGATCCCCTTCACCGACAACCCCGAGCGGCTGGGCTACCAGCGCCCCGAGCACGGCGTGTCGATGACCCCCAACATCCCCAAGTCCCGCAGCCGCGGCCGGGTCTATCTGACCTCGGCGGACCCCGAGGTCAAGCCCGCCCTCGATTTCAAGTACTTCGAGGACGAGAACGACTACGACGGCCGGACCCTGGTGGACGGCATCAAGCTCGCCCGCAAGGTCGCCCAGGCCGAACCGTTCGCCAAGTGGCTCAAGCGGGAGGTCTTCCCCGGGCCCGAGGTGACCGACGACGAGGAGATCAGCGAGCTGGTGCGCAAGGCGGCGCACACCGTCTACCACCCGGCGGGCACCTGCCGGATGGGCGCCGAGGACGATGCGCTCGCCGTCGTCGACCCCCGGCTGCGCGTGCGCGGCCTGTCGGGCATCCGCATCGCGGACGCCTCCGTCTTCCCGACCATGCCCGCCGTCAACCCGATGATCGGCGTGCTGATGGTCGGCGAGAAGGCGGTCGATCTCATCCGACCCACTGCGTCCGATAAACGAGCGACTACGGCACCGGGAGGTGTTGCGTGATGTCCGAGACCGCTGAGGCCACAGCCACCGCCGACAACAAGAACGCCGACGAGCACGGCGCCCAGACAGGTCCCGTCTTCTCCGTCCGCAATCTGTGGAAGGTCTTCGGACCCAAGGCGGACCGGGTCCCCGGCGACCCCGGCGTCACCGGGCTCTCGCAGGCCGAGCTGCGCGAGAAGACCGGCTGCACCGCCGCCGTGCGCGACGTCTCCTTCGATGTGCACAAGGGCGAGGTCTTCGTCGTGATGGGCCTGTCCGGCTCCGGCAAGTCCACCCTGGTGCGCTGTCTGACCCGGCTGATCGAACCCACCGCCGGCACGCTGGAGTTCAACGGCGAGGACGTCATCTCCATGGGCAAGGACGCCCTGCGCCGACTGCGCAGGCACCGTGCCTCCATGGTGTTCCAGAACTTCGGCCTGCTGCCGCACCGCAGCGTGCTGGACAACGTCGCCTACGGTCTGGAGATCCAGGGCGTCGCCAAGGCCGAACGCCGCGAGCGCGCCGCCGAGATGGTCGCCAAGGTCGGTCTGGAGGGCCTGGGCGACCGCCGCCCCGGGCAGCTGTCCGGCGGCCAGCAGCAGCGCGTCGGCCTCGCCCGCGCCCTGGCCGTCGACCCCGAGGTGCTGCTGTTCGACGAGCCGTTCAGCGCCCTGGACCCGCTGATCCGCCGCGACATGCAGGAGGAGGTCATCCGGCTCCACCGCGAGGAGGGCCGCACGATGGTCTTCATCACCCACGACCTGTCCGAGGCGCTGCGCCTGGGCGACCGCATCGCGCTGATGCGCGACGGCGAGGTCGTCCAGCTGGGCACCCCCGAGGAGATCGTCGCCAACCCGGCCGACGACTACGTACGGGACTTCGTCCGCGACGTCCCCCGCGAGCAGGTCATCTCGGTGCGCCGCGCCATGCGCAAGGCCGAGGCCACCGAGCAGGAGACCGGCGCGGCGCTGGCCCCCGACACCCTGGTCGCCGACGCCATCGAGACCGTGGCCCGCAGCGGTGAGAGCTGCCGCGTGGTGGAGAACGGCCGCACCATCGGCGTCGTCGACGACGCCCGCCTGCTGAGTGTCGTCGCGGGCCTGGACACGGCGCAGGACGACGGCGACGGCGAACCCAAGGAGGTGGCCGCCGTATGAGTACGCACCATCCGGCGCCCACTCGGGGCGCCGACCGCACCGAGCCGGCCGAGGGGCTGATATGAGCACCACCACCCTGCCGCAGAGAGGCAAGGAGGCCGCCGGGACCGCCACGCAGGCGCCGGAGGCCACTCCGCCCGGGGGCGTTCGCGGGCTGCTGGCCCGCCCGGCGTTCATGGGCTTCCTCGTCGTGGTCGTCGCACTCGTCGTCGGCGCCGTCGCCGCCGACAGCGGCACCTGGCCCAAGGCACTCACCTTCGACGTCAAGGGCCCGCTGGACGACGTCAGCAACTGGCTGACCGACAACCGCGCCAAGAGCCCGCTGTTCCTCTACTTCCTGCTGCACATCAGCAACTGGTCCGAGGGCGGCGTCGACTACGTCTTCACCTTCCTCAACAGCCTCGGCTGGCTGGGCGTCACCGCGCTGGCCACCGCCGTGTCCTGGTACGTGGCCGGGGCCGGGCTGCGGATGCGCTCGCTGCGCATCGCGCTGCTGACGCTGTGCACCTTCGCCGCCTTCGGCGTGCTGGGGCTGTGGGACTACGCCATGGCCACGCTGGCCCTGATGGTGCTGGCCGTCGCCGTCTCCGCCGTCATCGGTGTGCTGCTGGGCCTGGTCGCGGGCCTGTCCGACCGCGGAGAGCGCGTGCTGCGCCCCGTGTTCGACACCATGCAGGTCATGCCGGCGTTCGCGTATCTGCTGCCGCTGGTACTGATCTTCGGCATCGGCTCGCCCGCCGCGCTGGTCTCCACCGTCATCTACGCGGCGCCCCCGATGGCCCGGCTCACCGCGCTGGGCCTGCGCGGCGCCGACGCGGCCGCGCTGGAGGCCTCCCGCTCGCTGGGCGCCGGCGCCTGGCAGCGGCTGTGGACGGCACGGCTGCCGCTGGCCCGCAGGGAGATGCTGCTCGGCCTCAACCAGACGATCATGATGGCGCTGTCCATGGTCGTCATGGCGTCGGTGATCGGCTCCGGCGGCCTGGGCGACAAGATCTACCAGGCGCTGTCCAAGGACAACGTGGGCATGGCGCTGGTCGCCGGCGTCTGCATCGTCCTCATCGCCATCTGGCTCGACCGGGTGACGGCCGCCGCGGGCGACCAGCTGGAGGCGCCCGCCGCCCCGGCCCGCGTCGGCGGCGACACCGGCGCTGTCAGCCTGGAGAAGGCGATCGGCTGGCTGGCCTGGGGCGCGTTCGTCGCCTTCGGCGCCCTCGGTGCCCTCTTCGGGCCGATCGGGGAGCGCTCCTGGCCCATCGACTGGACCACGACGGTCTCCGCACCGCTCACCGAGGGCATCGAATCCTTCACCGGCGCCATCTCCGACGGCGTCCCCGTGCTCGGCGGCACCGACGTATGGGCCGCGCACTTCACCTCGTGGGTCCTCAACCCGATGCGTGAGGCCATGCAGGCCGCGCCCTGGTGGGGTGTGCTGCTGCTGGTGGCCGTCATCGCCTGGATGGTCGGCTCCTGGCGCGCCGGACTGACGAGCATCCTCTCGCTCAGCGTCATCGGCGTGCTCGGGCTGTGGCACAAGTCCATGGACACGCTCTCGCAGGTGATCGTCTCGGTGCTGTGCACCCTCGTCGTCGGTGTTCTCATCGGCATCGTGGCCGCCCGTTCGCGGTGGGTGATGCGGCTGATCCGGCCGGTGCTCGACGTCATGCAGACGATGCCGCAGTTCGTGTATCTGGTGCCCGTGGTGGCGCTGGTGGGCGTCGGCCGCCCCGCCGCCATCCTCGCGGCCGTGGTCTACGCGCTGCCCGCCGTCATCCGGATCACCGCGCAGGGGCTGCGCTCGGTGGACCCGGCGGCGATGGAGGCGTCCCGCTCCCTGGGCGGCACGGCCTGGCAGCAGCTGCGCCAGGTGCAGCTGCCGCTGGCCCGGCCCTCGCTGATGCTGGCCTGCAACCAGGGCGTCGTCCTGGTGCTGGCCATCGTGGTGATCGGCGGTCTGGTCGGCGGTGGCGCACTCGGCTACGACGTCGTCTACGGACTCCAGAAGAGCGACCTGGGCGTCGGCCTGTCGGCCGGTGTCGCCATCGTCTGCCTGGGGCTGATGCTCGACCGGCTCACCCAGTCCGCGGGCAGCACCGGCAAGCGCGGAGGTACCAAGTGATGCGCACCATCCGATCGATGCGCCGCGAAAGCGGATACGGACGCCCGGCCACCCGGCGCACCCGAGTGGTCAGGTCCGGTGTCGCCGCGGCCGGTGTCCTCGCGCTGACGCTGGGCCTCAGCTCCTGCGGCAAGGCCAACCCGTACTACAGCGGCGCCCCCAACACCGTCACCCTGCCGGTGGCGGCCTGGGCGGGCGCCGAGGCCAATGTCGCGGTGGCCAAGCAGGTCCTGGAGAAGAAGCTCGGCTACCGGGTCAAGACGCTCCAGATGGACGAGCCTGTCGCCTTCGACGCCCTCAACACCGGTCGCGCCGACGCCCTCCTGGAGGACTGGCGCGGGGTGCCGAAGAAGGAGAAGAAGTACGTCGAGGAGCTCAAGACCGTCGTCTACGCGGGCAAGCTCGGCGTCACCGGCCACATCGGCTGGTACGTGCCGACGTACTTCGCCAAGAAGCACCCCGAGGTCAAGAACTGGAAGAACCTTCCCAAGCTGAAGAAGTACTTCCAGACCCCGGAGAGCGGCGACAAGGGCCGGCTGCTGGAGGGCTCGCCCTCCTTCAGCACCTACGACGACGCGATCATCAAGAACCTGGATCTCCCCTACAAGACCGTCTACGCGGGCAGTGAGGCCGCGCAGGTCAAGGAGATGCAGAAGCGGGCGGCCAAGAAGGAGCCCTTCCTCACCTACTGGTGGACGCCGCAGTGGCTGAACTCCAAGATCCCCATGACGGAGGTCAAGCTGCCCAAGCGCACCAAGGGCTGCGACGCGGTGCCGTCCAAGGTCGACTGCGCCTACCCGTACACGCCGCTGGCGAAGTTCATGAACAGGGACTTCGCCGAGAACGGCGGGAAGGCCGCGGAGTTCCTGAAGAAGTTCCACTGGAGCACCGAGGACCAGACGAAGGTCGTCAAGTGGATGACCATCGACAAGATGGACACCGACGAGGCCGCGGCCAAGTGGGTGAAGGAGAACCCGGACAAGTGGAAGAAGTGGATGCCGGACAAGTGACGCCGCGCGTCGCCGCCTGACACCTCCGCGCCACCGCCCGCCCCCGCGACGCCCGCCGTCGCGGGGGCGGGGCCGTCCTGGGCGCTTCCGCGGGGAGCCCGTCCCCGGGGCCTTCGCGGGGAGCCGTCCTGGGTGCCTGGGCGGACGGCCGCTGGGGCACAATTGCGCCGTGAAACAGCCCGCTTCGTCCGCCCCCGTCCCGCCGGGGCGCGGGCGGCACCGGGCGGCGCGGGCCGGGCGGCGACGCCCCGTCCTGCCCCTGCTGCCGGCCGCCGGCTGCGTCCTCGTCCTCGCCGCCGTCGCGCTGACGGGCACCGACCTGGCCACGGACAGCACGGACGACCTGCGCATACCCGGCGGCGGTACGACCACGCTGCTGCGCTCCGTGCTGCTGGCCGCGCTGTGCGTGCAACTCGGCGAAGTGGCCGGACGGCGGCTGGCCCGGGACGTCGCGCGAAAGCTGCCCGGCACCCCGGCCGACGGCCCCCGGCAGCCGCCCGAGTGGGCCGCGGGCGCGGCCCTCGCCGGGATGCTCGCCGCGCTCGGGCTGGCCTCCATGGCCGCCGCCGGTGACGGCAGCCTGGCGGCGGGTCTGCCGGAACTCGGCGAGATCTACGCGACCCGCTCCGGTCTGCTGGCCTTCCTGCAGGCCAACGGCTTCCTGCTGGCGGCCCTGTGCGTCTTCCTCGGCCGCCCGGTGTGGGCCGCCGCCCCGCTGGTCGGCGTCATCGTCGGCGAAGCGCTCCGGGCGCACCCGGAGCCCGACAGCCCCGCGATCGGTGTCGGCCTGACCCTCGTCCACCTCACCTCCACCGTGCTGTGGACCGGCGGCCTCGTCCAAGTGCTGCGCACGATGCGCAGCTGGCACGGCGAACCCGGCGCTGCGCGGGCCCTGTTGGCGGCGTACGCGCGCCGCGCCTTCTGGCTGTTCGCCGCCCTGTGTGCGACAGGAACCGCGAGCACCCTGCGGAAGCTGCCGTCGCTCGGCGCGGTCACCTCCTCGGCGTGGGGCAGAACCCTGCTGGTGAAGCTGGCCGTGGTCGCCGCGGTGGCCCTGTGCGCGGTGCTGGCCCGACGCGTGCTGACACGGGACCGCGCCCGGACCACCTACACCCAGGTGCTGCGCCCCACCGCCTGGGAACTGGCCGCGCTGGGCGCGGTGCTCGTCCTGTCGGCCCTGCTGACGGTCGCCCCGGTGCCCCGCGCCGGCTGAGCCCTCAGCCTGTGCGCAGCTGCTCCGCCAGCACCCGGACGCCCTCGTAGGCGCGGGCCGCGAGCCCGCCGCCGAAGGTGACCCGTCGGCAACCGGCCGCCGCCAGCTCGGCGACGGAGGGCCCGTCCTGCCTCGCCAGCCCGTTGACGGGCACCGGCAACTCGCGTGCCAGCACGGCCAGATCGGCGAGGGGCGCACCGATCGGATACACCGCGTCCGCGCCCGCCTCGATGTAGGCCCGGCCCCGCGCCAGCGCTTCGTCGAGCAGCTCGGCGCCCGGCTTGCCCGAGCCCCGCAGATGGACGTCCACCCGCGCGTTGACGAACAGCTGCGGCCCCGCCGCCTCCCGTACGGCGGCCAGGAACGCGGCCTGTGCCTCGGCCGCCACCAACTCGCCGGCCACCGAGTCCTCCAGGTTGCAGCCGACCGCACCCGCCGCCCGCAGCCGCGCGGCGATCTCGGCCGGCGGCAGCCCGTACCCCCGCTCGATGTCGGCGCTCACCGGGACCTCCACGGCGCGCACGATCCGGGCGACGGCGGCGAACATCTCGTCGGCGGGGCACTCCCCGTCCCGGTGGCCGAGCGATGCGGCGATCCCCGCGCTCGGGGTCGCCAGCGCGGCGAACCCAGCCTGGGCGAAGATCCGGGCCGCCGCCGGGTCCCAGGCGCCGGGCAGCACCAGTGCCTCGCCCGGCTCCCCGGCCCGGTGCAGCTCGCGGAACCGGGCGGCGGGACCGGGCGCGGTCATCGGGCGGAGTCCGCCTTGTCGGCCTGCAGACTCTGCGGAAGGCCCCGCACCGTCACGTTGAACCGGTTCCAGGAGTTGATGGCCACGATCTGGCCGATCAGCGCCGCCAGCTCGCTCTCGTCGAAGTGCTTGGCCGCCCGCTCGTACACCTCGTCGGGCACGAACCCGTCCGTCAGCTCGGTGACGGCCTCGGTCAGCGCCAGCGCGGCCTGCTCCCGCTCGGTGAACAGGTCGCCGGCCTCCGCCCAGGCGGCGAGCAGGTCGAGCCGCAGCTGGGACTCGCCGTTCTTGCGGGCGTCGGCCAAGTGCATGTCCAGGCAGTAGGCGCAGCGGTTGATCTGGGAGGCCCGGATCTTGACCAGTTCACCGACGACCGGGTCGAGCCCCGCCGCGGAGGCGGCCTGCTGGAAGGCGAACATGCCCTTCATCATCTCGGGGGCGACCTGCCAGATGTTCATACGCGGTGTTGTCGTCATGGCCCCGAGCCTATTTCGGAGTGGCGCACACGTATGGTCCATTTCCATGGCAGATTCATGGGCCAATTCCGAGCGGCGCGGGCAACGGCCCGACAGCGGCAGCGACCTCCACCTCGACCTGGCGCCGTCCTCCGGACCCGGCGCGCCCCGCCCCCGCGCGGCCCTGCTCGCCGCCCTCCGCGACGCCGTCCGCACCGGCCGGCTGGCACCCGGCACCCGGCTGCCGTCCTCCCGCACCCTCGCCGCCGACCTCGGCCTGGCCCGCAACACCGTGGCCGGAGCCTACGGTGAGCTCGTTGCGGAAGGCTGGCTGACCGCACGGCAGGGCTCCGGAACCCGGGTGGCCGACCGGGCCGAGCCGGCCGCCCCGAGCCGCCCGGCCCAGCCGTCCCGCACCGAGCGGCCCTCGCGAACCGAGCACCGCTCCCGCACCGGGCGGCCCGCTGGAACCGAGCACCGCTCCAGCACCGAGCGTCCCTCCCGCACCGGGCGGCCCGCCCGGCTGCCGTTCTCCCCCGACCAGCGTCGGCAGCACCGGCCCACACACGATCTGCGAACCGGTGCGCCCGACGTCTCGGCGTTCCCCCGCTCCGCCTGGCTGGCCTCCGCCCGCCGCGCGCTCACCGCCGCACCGGCCCGCGCCTTCTCGCACGGCGACCTGCGCGGCGCCGCCGAGCTGCGGCAGGCCCTGGCCGGCTATCTGGCCCGGGCCCGCGGCGTGCGAGCGGACCCCGAACGCATCGTCGTCTGCGCCGGGTTCGCACAGGGCGTCGCGCTGCTGGCCCGGGTGGTGGCCGGGGAGATCGCCGTGGAGGAGTACGGCCTGCCCTTCCACCGCGAGCTGCTGGACACGCAACCGGCCCGCACCCGCCCGCTCCCCGTGGACGCGCACGGCGCCCGCACCCAACTGCTGGACACCGGGCGGGACTTCGCCGACGTACGGGCGGTGCTGCTCACCCCCGCGCACCAGTACCCGCTGGGTGTACCACTGCACCCCGACCGCAGGGCGGCCGTCGTCGACTGGGCGGGGCGACGAGGCGGGCTGGTCCTGGAGGACGACTACGACGGGGAGTTCCGCTACGACAGAAACCCCGTAGGGGCCCTGCAAGGGCTCGACCCCGAGCGCATCATCTACCTCGGCACCGCCAGCAAGGCGCTGGCCCCCGCACTGCGCCTGGCGTGGATGGTGCTGCCCGACCACCTGGTCGAGCCGGTCCTGGCGGCCAAGACCCCCGCCGAGTGGACCACCGGCGCCCTCGACCAGCTCACCCTCGCCGACTTCCTGGAACGCGGCGCCTACGACCGCCACGTGCGGACCATGCGGCAGCGATACCGGCGCCGCCGTGACCGGCTGGTCGAACAGCTGGCCGCCCACGTCCCCGAAGCGCGCGCCACCGGCATCGCCGCCGGTCTGCACGCCGTCCTCCGCCTCCCGCCCGGCGTCACCGAAGCCGCCGCCCTGCGCGCCCTCGACCGCTCCGGCGTCGCCTCGGACCCCCTCTCCGGCTTCCGCCACCCCACCGCCCCCCGCGACGCTCCCGCATCACCGTCCTTGGTCGTCGGCTACGGCACCCCGCCCGAACACGCCTACACGGCGGCCCTGGACGCCCTGTGCGGGGCACTTGCGACCTGCCGGCCCGGCGGGTCTTGACGGCCCGGCCCACCGGACCCGATCTTGAGTCGGCGCGGGGACGAGGACCCCGCCGACGGAACGGGGGTGCGGCATCATGCCGGCAGTCGAGGAGAACGGCCTCAACGTCATCGCGGAGGCCGAACGCAAGGGCCGACCCGCGCAGCTGTTCTGGCCGTGGTTCGGGTCGAACGTCTCCGTACTCGGGCTCAGCTACGGCTCGTTCGCGCTGGGCTTCGGCCTGTCCTTCCGGCAGGCGCTGCTGGCAGGCGTGGTCGGTATCACCGTCTCCTTCCTGCTGTGCGGGCTGATCGCGGTCGCCGGCAAGCGCGGCTCGGCACCGACGATGGTGCTGAGCCGCGCCGCGTTCGGCGTACGCGGCAACCGGCTGCCGTCCGCCGTCTCCTGGGTGCTGACCGTCGGCTGGGAGACCGTCCTGGTGACCCTCGCGACCCTGGCCACCGCCACCGTCCTCGACCGGCTGGGCTGGGGCGGCGGTACGGGCACGAAAGTGGCGGCCCTGGTGGTGGTCTCCGCGCTGACGGTGGCCGCCGGGATCGCCGGCTTCGACCTCATCATGCGGCTGCAGACGGCCATCACCGTGGTGACCGCCGTACTGACCCTCGGCTACATGGCTCTGGTGGCCGACGAGATCCACTGGGCCCGGGTGACAGCCCAACCCGACGGCTCGGCACAGCAGATGCTCGGCGCCCTGGTGTTCGTGATGACCGGTTTCGGCCTGGGCTGGGTGAACGCCGCAGCCGACTACTCCCGCTATCTGCCCCGCCGCACGCGCGGCGCGAGCGTGGCCCTGTGGACGACGCTCGGCGGCTCCCTGGCGCCGCTGCTGCTGTTCGTCTTCGGCCTGCTGCTGGCCGGCTCCTCCCCACGCCTGAACGAGGCGGTGGCCGCCGACCCCATCGGCGCGCTCACCACCCTTCTGCCGCTGTGGTTCCTCCTGCCGTTCACCCTGGTCGCGGTGCTCGGACTGGTCGGCGGCGCGGTGCTCGACATCTACTCCTCGGGGCTGGCGCTGCTCGCCACGGGGGTGCGCGTGCCGCGCTACACCGCCGCCGCGATCGACGGTGCCCTGATGGTGGCCGGCACCGTCTCCCTCGTCTTCTTCGCCGACGACTTCCTCGGCACCTTCATGGCCTTCCTGACGACGCTGGGCGTGCCCATCGCCGCCTGGTGCGGCGTGATGCTGGCCGACACGGCGCTGCGCGCCCGCCCGTTCGACGACGCCGACCTCTTCCGTACCCGCGGCCGCTACGGCGACATCCGCCCGCTCCCCGTCGCCCTGCTGGCGGGCGCCACCGCCCTCGGCTGGGGCCTGGTCACCAACAGCGGCGCGGCCTGGCTCGACTGGCAGGGCTATCTGCTGGGGCCCCTCGGCCTGGGCGGCCGGACCGGCACCTGGGCAGGCGCCAACCTGGGCCTCCTCGCGGCCCTCGCCCTCACCTTCGTCCTGACGCTGGCAACCCAGCGCCGCACCGTCCAGGCGCAGGAATCAGCCCCTCACCCGGGCGGACGGCTGTAGCGCCCCAGCGTCGCCTTGCTGGTGGAGGCCTCCTGGAAAACCAGCTCCCACGGGCCCGAGTTGACGTCGAAGTCCTTGCCGAAGCCGATCCACTTGCCGGTCATCCGACGCCCCGTCGGCTCGACGAGAAGTTGCAGCGCACCGTGGTAGCGGGCCCCCGCATAGTAGCCGCCGGGCGCCGTCTGCTCGGTCCAGGTCCCGGTGACCACGTTGCGGTCCACGGTCAGCTCCAGGGCGAGGGGCGAATCGGGGTTCGCCGACGCACCCGGCAGCGACTGCCCGGTGAGCCGGTTCTCGTGCTGGACGAGCACCACGTGGTGCGCCCCGGTGAAGGTGTCACCCCGCCCCGAGCTGTAGTACTCGTAACGGCTCAGCCAGACCCCGCCGTAATGAGGGGGCGGAGAAGGAGATAGCTGCTGCTGGGCGTGCGGGTCCGTTTCGGTGGCCTGGGGCTCCACGTCGTGCCCGCCGTGTCCGTCGTCGCTGACCCGGAGCCGGGGGACCGGCAGCGCGAAACCGAGCGACTCCACCGGGCGGCCGGTTACCCGCTCCAGCGCCCGCGCGTACACCGGTCGCGGCGTCCGGCTGGTTCCGGCCTCCCAGCGCTGGACCAGTCGCTTGCTCGCGTCGTTGGGTTCCCCGGCCTCTTCACCGGCCCGTCGCAGAGCTCTGGCCAGGTCGTCCTGGCTGAGACGCAGGCCGATGCGCACGGCCCGCAGCGTGTCGTTCGGTACCTGTTCCGCTGTCGTCATCTCACCCACGCTAGAACCAACGCGTCGCTAATGACACCGGTTTGACGCCTTTGGGTGACCCGATCGGACGCCCTCGGTGTCGTCGCGCTGCGCCTCCTGTCCCGACGAGCATGGGCCGAGCGGTGGAAAGGAGCGCAGCATGACCCAGGATCGCGAACCCCTCTTCGAGGAAGACCTCCGGCTGCTGCCGTGGACGTCGGAGACCGGGAAGCCCTGCTACCTGGCGCCCGGCGCGGAGGACGGAATGGTCTCCGCGCTGGCCGACGGGATCGAGAACCGGTATCTCGCCGAGGCGGCACGGGTGTTGCAGGAGTGCGAGGCGATTCTGGCCGACCCCGCCGCAGGCGCCCTCGCACTGCGGCCGGCGTTGACTGCCTCGTCCCGCGCACAGCGCGGGCGCCGCCCCCCGTATGGGAGGCGGCGCTTGGGGTGTGCGGGGTGGGGTTGGGCCGGGGTCAGGTCGACAGGGTGGTGCGGAGTTGGTCCAGGCCCCAGTCCAGGTCCTCCTTGGAGATGACCAGGGGTGGGGCGAGGCGGATGGTGGAGCCGTGGGTGTCCTTGACCAGGACGCCGCGGGACATGAGCTGTTCGGAGATCTGGCGGCCGGTGCCGTGGGAGGGGTCGATGTCGACGCCGGCCCACAGGCCCCGGCCGCGGACCTCGCGGACCGCGCCGGAGGGGAGCAGGTTCAGCTCCCGGTGCAGATGTTCGCCGAGCTCCTTGGCGCGCTGCTGGTATTCGCCGCTGCGCAGCATGTCGAGGACTTCGAGGGCGACCGCGCAGGCCAGTGGGTTGCCGCCGAAGGTGGAGCCGTGTTCGCCGGGGCGGTGGACGCCCAGCACCTCGCGGGAGGAGACGACGGCGGAGACGGGCACCACGCCGCCGCCCAGGGCCTTGCCCAGGACGTACATGTCGGGGGTGACGCCCTCCTGGTCGCAGGCGAAGGTGGCACCGGTGCGGCCGAGGCCCGACTGGATCTCGTCGGCGATGAAGAGCACCCCGCGCGAGCGGGTCAGCTCGCGGACGCCGGACAGATAGCCGGGCGGGGGCACCAGGACGCCCGCCTCGCCCTGGACGGGTTCGAGGAGGACGGCGACGGTGTGCTCGTCGACGGCCGCCTCCAGCGCCGCGAGGTCGCCGTACGGGACGATCTCGAAGCCCGGCGTGTAAGGGCCGTGGTCGGCGCGTGCCTCCTCGTCGGTGGAGAAGCTGATGATCGTCGTCGTACGGCCGTGGAAGTTGTTGTCCGCGACGACGATCTTCGCCTGCCCGTCGGGCACGCCCTTGACGCGGTAGCCCCACTTGCGCGCCGTCTTGACGGCCGTCTCCACCGCCTCGGCGCCGGTGTTCATCGGCAGCACCATCTCCATGCCGCACAGCTCGGCGAGCTGGGCGGCGAAGTCCGCGAAGCGGTCGTGGTGGAAGGCGCGGGAGGTGAGGGTGACCCGGTCGAGCTGGGTCTTGGCGGCCTCGATGAGGCGCGGGTTGCGGTGGCCGAAGTTCAGGGCCGAGTATCCGGCCAGCATGTCGAGATAGCGGTGCCCCTCGACGTCGGTCACCCACGCGCCGTCCGCTGTGGCGATGACGACGGGGAGCGGGTGGTAGTTGTGCGCGCTGTGAGCTTCCGCTGTGGCGATGCTCCGGGCGCTCGGAGCGCCTGCGGCGCTGGAGGGGCTCGAGAGGGTGGACATCGTCGTCTCCGTTCCTCTGTACATACCGGCGTGCCTGCCCGGTGGGGCCGCACCTTTTCTATCTTCTGTCGGCGCTCGCGTCTCCCCTGCCCGGCGGGGGCGCAGGAGCCCGGCCGCCCCCCTGCGCCCCCTGCCCGTGCCGTGTGCTCCCATGGGCCGGGTCCCGTGCCCCAGCTCACCCGGAACTGGGGGGCAGGCCGGTCCGGACACCTGAGAGAATGGCCGCATGGTCAATGATCGTCCTCGTGTGCTGTCCGGGATCCAGCCCACCGCCGGGTCGTTCCACCTCGGCAACTACCTCGGTGCGGTGCGCCAGTGGGTAGCGCTCCAGGAGACCCACGACGCCTTCTACATGGTCGTCGACCTGCACGCCATGACGATCCCGAAGGACCCGGCCGAGCTGCGCAACAACTCGCGGATGGCCGCCGCCCAGCTGCTGGCCGCCGGCCTCGACCCGGAGCGCTGCACGCTCTTCCTGCAGAGCCATGTGCCCGAGCACACCCAGCTGAGCTGGATCGTGGAGTGCCTCACCGGGTTCGGTGAGGCGGCCCGGATGACGCAGTTCAAGGACAAGTCCGCCAAGCAGGGCACCGACCACACCAGCGTCGGGCTGTTCACCTACCCGGCGCTGATGGTCGCCGACATCCTGGTCTACCGGGCCCACCAGGTCCCGGTCGGTGAGGACCAGCGCCAGCACCTGGAGCTGACCCGCACCATCGCCGAGCGGTTCAACGGGCGGTACGGTGCCACGTTCCCCGTCCCGGACGCGTACATCCCCCAGGAGACGGCGAAGATCTACGACCTCCAGGACCCGGCGGTCAAGATGAGCAAGTCCGCCTCGGCGCCCAAGGGGATCATCGAGCTGCTGGACGAGCCGAAGACCACCGCGAAGAAGATCAAGAGCGCGGTCACCGACACGGACACCGTCATCCGGTTCGACCGGGACAAGAAGCCCGGCATCAGCAACCTGCTGACGATCTACTCGACACTCACCGGTGCCGGAATCCAGGAACTGGAAGATAAGTACGCGGGCAAGGGCTACGGTGCGCTGAAGACGGATCTCGCCGAGATCGTCACGGACTGGGTGACGCCCTACCGTGACCGGACGCGGGAGTTCATGGACGACCCGGCGGCGCTGGACAAGATCCTGTTCGACGGTGCCGAGAAGGCCAGGGCCGTGGCGAGCGAGACGCTGCGGACCGTGTACGACAAGGTGGGCCTTGTGCCCGGCAGGCGGTGAAGGGAGAACCTATGGGCGCGGGAGCGACCGTCACCCTCGGCGTATCGCTCGCCGTCCCGGAGCCGTACGGCACACTGCTCCAGGAGCGGCGGGCCTCCTTCGGCGACGCCGCCGCCCATGGCATCCCCACCCACATCACGCTGCTGCCGCCCACCGAGGTGCCTGTCGAGAGCCGGCCGGCGATCGAGGCACATCTGGCGGGCGTGGCCCTGGCCGGGCGCGCCTTCCCGGTGCGACTGTCGGGCACGGGCACTTTCCGGCCGCTGTCGCCGGTGGTGTTCGTCCAGGTGGTGGAGGGTGCCACGGCCTGCTCCCGACTGCAGGAGCGGGTGCGCGCCCCGGAGGGTCCGCTCTCCCGTGAGCTTGCCTTCCCCTACCACCCGCATGTGACGGTCGCGCACGGCATCCCCGAGCCGGCCATGGACCGCGCCTACGAGGAGCTGTCCGACTTCGAGTGCGACTGGACGGCCACCGGGTTCGCCCTCTACGAGCAGGGTGGTGACCAGGTGTGGCGGCTGAAGCGGGAGTTCCCCTTCGCCCAGAGCCCCAGCCCGGGTCCCGGTCCGGGCCCCGGGACGGTGGCCGGCGCCGGCCACCCGCCGGGTCCTGCCACCGCGCCGCCCTTCGAGGTCACCGTTCCGGCCGCCCCGTGCCGCCCGCCGCACCAGCGGCGCTCTGCGCTGCGCCCGCCCGCCACGCTCTGACCCGGCGGCGGAACCGGTAGCGCCCCGCCGCGGGCGGTAACGTCCGGTGACGGCTGGAGATCGCTGCGCTGGGCAGGTGGCTGGTGTGGAAAGACTGAGGAAGCTGCCGCTCGTGGGTCCGCTGGTGGCACGGTCGCGCACCGTGCTCGCCCGGCTCCGCACCACGCGGATCTGGCGGATCTACGAGCATCTGGACGACCGCAAGTGGACGCGGCTGGCTGCGGCCATCACCTTCACCAGCTTCCTGGCGCTGTTCCCGATGCTGGCCGTGGGCGCCGCCGTCGCCGCCGCGCTGCTCTCCCACGACCAGATGGACCGGCTCCAGGACACCCTCACCGAGCAGGTGCCCGGCATCTCCGACCAGCTCGAACTCCAGTCGCTGGTGGACAACGCGGGCACGGTCGGCGGTATCGCGGGCGGGCTGCTGCTGCTCACCGGCGGGCGCTGGGTCGGCACCCTGCGCGAGAGCCTGCGCGCCGTGTGGGACCTGGAGGAGGACCCCGGCAACCTCGTCGTCCGGCGCGCCGTCGACGTGGGCATCCTGCTGGGCCTGGGCGTCGTCGGGCTGGTCTCCTTCGGCGGCTCCGCCTTCGCCGTGACGGCCGTCACCTGGGTCGCCGAGCAGCTCGGATCGGCCGAGGGCGGTGTGGGGACGGTGCTGCTGCGTACCGCCGCCTACACCGCCGCCGTGGCCGCCGATTTCGTGCTGCTGTGGTACGTCCTCACGCTGCTGCCCCGGGTGCGGCCGCCGCGCCGCGCGACCCTGGCGGCAGCGCTCCAGGGGGCCGTCGGCTTCGAACTGCTGAAGCTGCTGCTCGGCGGCTACCTTCAGCAGGTCGCCGCCAAGAACGTCTACGGCGCCTTCGGTGTGCCCATCGCTCTGCTGCTGTGGATCAGCTTCATGACCAAGCTGCTCCTCTACTGCGCCGCCTGGACGGCCACGGCCCCCGTACCCGGCGAGGGCCCGGAAGCCCAGCAGCCCGTCCAGGACCTCGCCCTCGGCGGTGACGACAAGGAGTCGACCGACGACGGCGAGGACGCCACCGACGCGGACGGCTCCGGCGACGACGCGGACGTCACCGGCGACGGCGACGGGCCAGCTCCGGAAGAGGCCAGCGACGGTGCACCCCGTACGCCACCAGAGCCAGGGCGACCAGAACACCGGCCGTGATCCCCAGCGCCGTCCCCGCACCGCCCGAGGGCTTGCTGGTGTGCGCCGCCGCGTGGGTGCCCGAGCCGCCCGCCTCGCCGCCCTTGCCCGCGGGAGCGCCCCCACCGGCCGCGGCGTTGCCCGGCGCCGCCAGCTCACCGACCGGCTCCACCTTGCCGTCCGCGGCGAAGCCCCAGTCCAGCAGCTTGGCGGCCTCCTTGTAGACGCTGTGTGCCTCCTTGGCCCCCGGGTGCATGACCGTCACCAGCAGCACCCGGTCACCGCGCTGGGCGACGCCGGTGAAGGTGTTGCCCGCGTTGGTCGTGAAGCCGTTCTTGACGCCCGCGATGCCGGGGTAGGGTTCGACGCCGCCGTCACCGGTCAGCAGCCGGTTGGTGTTCTGGATCTGGAAGCTCTCCCGCTTGGTCTTGCCGGTCTTCTTGTCCTTCTTCGTCTCGCCGGGGAACTTCGCGGTGGCGGTGGCCGCGTACTCGCGGAAGTCCTTGTTCTGCAGCCCTGACCGGGCGAACAGCGTCAGGTCGTAGGCCGAGGAGACCTGGCCCTTGTGGTCGTAGCCGTCCGGGCTGACCACCTTGGTGTCGTTGGCGTGCAGGGTGCGGGCCCGCTCGTTCATCTCCCTGACCGTCTTTTCCTTGCCGCCGTTCATGGCCGCCAGGACGTGCACCGCGTCGTTGCCCGAGCGCAGGAAGACACCGAGCCACAGGTCGTGCACCGAGTACGTCTCGCCCTCCTTGACGCCGACGAGGCTGCTGCCCTCGCCCATCCCCTCCAGATCGGAGGGGACCACCTTGTGGGTGCGGTCCTTGGGCAGCTTGGGCAGCACCGTGTCGGCGAAGAGCATCTTCAGGGTGCTGGCCGGCGGCAGCCGCCAGTGCGCGTTGTGCGCGGCCAGCACCTTGCCCGACTCCGCGTCCGTGACGATCCAGGAGCGCCCGGTCAGCTTGGTGGGCAGCTCGGGGGCGCCCTTCTTCGGATTCACCTGGGTGCCGGGGCGGCCGAGCTGCTCGCCGCCGACGGTGGACATCTGCGCGGGCGGCTTCGGCTCGGCCTGCTTGCCGCCCGGCTTGTTGTCGTCGGCGGTCGCGGGCTGGGCTCCCGCCGCGGTCAGCAGGGAGAGGACGAGCGCGGTGGAGGCGAGACCACCGAGCGTGGTCGCGCGGCGCTTGTGCGAGGCGCTGCGCGGGTACGCGCGCGCGACGTGGTCTGAATAATGCGAAGAAATGGGCACCCTGCGAACGTACAGGCCCTTCGGCTCGTTGGGGACGTCGAGCCCCTCCATGTGCGGATTCCCGTAGCCCAACTCGCGCAGTGCGCTAGCCCGATGGGGGGTGGCGGGGTGGCCGGCCCCCGCCGGGTGCCGGCTTCGGGCCCCGCCGGTCGGCGGGGCGGCCCACCGCCGTCGGGCCCCCTCCCGGCCGCGGCCCCTGGGACGGCGGCCATACTGGGCATCATGCGCGACACCTCCACCGCAACCCCCACCACCGATCCCGAGCCGGCGGCGGCAGCCCCGGCGGGGCGGCGGGCGGGGCTGGTGCTCTCCCGGCGTACCTCGTGGTTCCTGCTGGCCTTCGGGGTCTGGTCCTGGTTCGTGTGGATCACGTTCGTGAAGAACCTCTGGAAGGACAGCAGCGGGCTGGCTTTCGACGACGCCGGTGATCCGACGGGTTATTTTTGGGTCCACCTGCTGCTGGCGATCACCTCCTTCCTGCTGGGGACGGCGATCGGTCTGCTCGGTCTGCGCGGTCTGCGGGCTGCCCGGCGCACCTGAGACAGCGCGGGACGGTCTGGGAGCGGGGGAGAGCGAGGGGGAGGGACGGCCTGCATGGTCGCTGTATTCGTACTGATCGCACTCGTGGTGCTGAGCCTGCTGGTCGGCGTCCACTTCTATCTGTGGCGGCGCTTCGTGCGCGACGTGTCGGCGCCGGGAGGCTGGTGGCGCCGTGTGGGCACGGTGCTGGCGGTGCTGCTGCCCGTCACCATGTTCGGCGCGCTGCTGTCCGGACGTGCGGGCGCGCCCTTCGCGGTGGAGCGCGTGCTGGCCTGGCCGGGCTATCTGTGGCTGGCCTGCCTGCTCTATCTGACGCTGGCGCTGCTCGCAGGTGAGCTGCTGCGGTTCGTGCTGCGGCGCACGCCATGGGGGAGCAGGCGGCAGGCCCGGCCCCTCGCGGCGGAACCGGGGGAGGGGGCCTCGCCGACGGCGGAAGCGGCGCGAGCCGCGTCCGTGGCGGCGGAGCCGGAGCCGGCCGCGGCGGAGCCGGTGGGCGTGCCGGGCGGCCCCCCGGGAGGCGGTGCGAGCGGTGGTGCGGGGACGCCGACCGGGCACCGGCCGGACGCAGCGGCCGGGCAGCGGCCCGATGCGGCCGAGCCGCCCACCGGGTCGGCAGCGTCCACCGCGTCCACCGGGGCGGTAGCGTCCGCCGGGTCTTCCGTCCCCCTTACCGCCGCCGTCCCCACCCGGCGGGTCTTCCTGGCCCGCACCCTCGCCGGTACCGCGGCAGCGGTCGGCCTGGGTACGACGGCGGCCGGGGCGTACAGCGTGCTGAACGGGCCGACGCTCAAGCACCTCACCGTCCCGCTGACCAAGCTGGACCGCCGTGCGCACGGCTACCGCATCGCCGTCGTCAGCGACATCCATCTGGGGCCGATCCTGGGGCGTGCCCACACCCAGCGGATCGTCGACACCATCAACGGGACGCAGCCGGACCTGGTGACGATAGTCGGCGACCTGGTCGACGGCAGCGTCGCCGATCTCGGTCCCGCGGCGGAGCCGCTGCGTGCGCTGCGCTCCCGGCACGGCTCGTTCTTCGTGACCGGTAACCACGAGTACTTCGGCGACGCCCGTGAGTGGATCGACCATCTGCGCGAGCTGAACGTCCATCCGATGGAGAACACCCGGCGGGAGCTGCCGGGCTTCGACCTCGCCGGGGTCAACGATCTCGCGGGCGAGGAGCAGGGCGAGGGGCCCGACTACGACAAGGCGCTGGGCGACCGGGACGCGTCACGCGCCTGTGTGCTGATGGCGCATCAGCCGGTGCAGATCCACGAGGCGGTGGACCACGATGTCGACCTCCAGCTCTCCGGTCACACCCATGGCGGCCAGCTGTGGCCCGGGAACTACCTCGCGGCCCTGGCCAACCCCACGGTCGCCGGGCTCGAACGCTATGGCGACACCCAGCTGTACGTCACCCGTGGCGCCGGTGCCTGGGGTCCGCCCGTCCGGGTGGGCGCGGAGTCGGACATCACCGTCGTGACCCTGGCCGCGAGGAAGGCGTAGCGGCCGTCAGCCCTCCAGCAGCCGCAGGACCTTCGGCCAGGAGTCGGCGCGGGCGGCCTGGTCGGCCTGCGAGGTGCTGGTCACGGCGCCGTCGCGGCCACCCTCCTGGCCGGGCTGGCCGAGCGGGAACCAGTTCACATGGTGCCCGGCGTCCGGGTACACCAGCGTCTTGGCGCCGTGCCGGGCCATGTCCTTGGCCGAGGCCGCCGAGCCCCACATCTTGTCGTTGCCGCCCGCGACGGCGAGCACCGTGCCGCGCACATGGTTCAGCGGGACGGGGCCGGTGGGGACCGGCTCGCCGTGGTCGGTCCAGGCCGTCGTGCCGCTCAGATAGGGGCCGTTGACCTTCGAGGACGGCGCGTACGCGATGACGTCGCGGAAGACGGACGGGCGGCGCTGTCCGAGCAGCTGTGCGGCCTCGCTGCCGCGTGAGTTGCCCATGACGGCCAGCCGGTCGGGGTCGGCGCCCTCCTGTTCGCGGAGCAGCTTTCCGGCCAGGGTGAAGTAGTCCAGGTCGATGGAGTCGATCCCGTTCGGGCGCCCGGAGTCCTTGCCGCACCGGAAGTAGCACAAGGACAGGGCCGGGTGGCCGTGCGAGGCGAGCAGCGCTGCCGTGTACGTACCGGCGTTGCCGCCCTCCGAGCCGCCGAACACCAGTACGGGAGCCTTCTTGTCGCCGCCCTTCGGCGGCAGGTACAGATCGCCCGCCACCTTGTCCTTGGCGACGGTGAGCTCGCGGTGCGTCGCGCCGTCGACCAGCCACTGCCTGACCAGATCGCGGCGGGCGACCCGCTCGCCCTTGTCCTTGCCCGACAGCGCGGTGGCGCTGAGCCGCAGCGTGTAGGACCGCTGCTGTCCGGGCGGGCCGGGGTGGTACGAGAACGCCTTGCCGCTGCCGATCAGCTTCTCGGCGCGTCCGCCGGTGGGCAGCATGCTTCCCAGCAGCCGGGTGCTGTCCTTGTCGCCGAGTTCGACCGTGCCCTTGCTGTCGGCCGTACGCGACACGTCGGCCGCCCACCGCGCGCCGTGCCGGTCCTTGGCCTGCGCGGTGATCCGGACCTTTGCGCGGGGGGCGAGCCCCTTGAGCCGTACGCGCACCGGCGTGTCCGCCGAAGCGGCCGGGCGGCCGGTCTCGAAGTGCACCCCGTGCTGCCCGGAGGGTTCTGCGGGGCCGCCCGCGCCCGCGTCGTCGCCCGCGCAGCCCGCCGCGGCGAGTGTCAGGGCGAGGGTCGCCGTTGCCGTCCGTACGATCCGCATCCGTCCCATCGGCCGCACGATACGCACCCGGCGCCGCGGCCCTCCACCAGGGGACCGGACTCGCCGGAGCGTAGAATGTCAGGCAACCTGACATGACGAGTGAACCCGGAGCCCGACGTGACCATCGAATACGCCACCCGCCACCGGCGGGCCTCCCGCATCCCGGCCGACCCCGCGAAGCCCTACGTCATCGAGAAGGGCGAGGGCGACCGCGCCCACCTCTTCGGCGATCTGATCACCGTCTACGCCGGGGCCGAACAGACCGGGAACACCTTCAACTTCTTCACCGTCGAAGGCCCCAAGGGCGACATCATCCCCGCCCACCTCCACCCCGACACCCACGAGGTCTTCTACGTCACCCACGGCGCTGTCCGGCTGTTCGTCGAGGACACCGAGGGCGAGCAGCAGGAGAAGCTCCTCACCCCGGGAGACTTCGGCTTCGTCCCCAAGAACTGTCCGCACGCCTACCGCATGGAACGCCACCACAGCGTCGTCGTCGGTGTCGCCGCGGGCCCCGGCGGCACCTTCGAGCGGTTCTTCGAAACCCTCGGCGAACCCACCGACCGGCACGGCCTGCCCACCCGGCCCGTCGTCCCCACCCCGCACAAGTTCGCCACCGTGCCCGAACAGTACGACGTACGCTTTCTGCCCGACCACCAGTGGAGGAAGCGGTGACCCTTCCGGACCCGGACCTGCTCAAGCAGCTCCCCGCACCGCACCCCGACCGGGCGCCGCTCCCGCCCGCGGCCGGGCCGGCGCCCGGCGTCCGGCTGCTGCGCGGCGTGCCCTACGCCGTCCCCGAGGGCAGCCGCCCCCTCGAACTCGACCTGTGGCTGCCCGAAGGACCGGCGCCCCTGGTGCTGTACATCCACGGTGGGGCCTGGCGCCGGGGCCGCCGCGACGACATGGGAATGCGCACCCGCGACTGGGACCCGGGCCCCTTCGCCCGCCTCGCCGCCGCGGGCCTCGCGGTCGCCTGCGTCGACTACCGCCTCAGCGGCGAGGCCACCTTCCCCGCCCCGCTGGACGATCTGTGGGCCGCACTGCGCTGGCTCGCGCTGCGCTCGGCGGAGCTCGGCATCGACACCCGCCGCACGGTGGCCTGGGGCGAGTCCGCGGGCGGACATCTGGCCGCCCTCCTCGCCCTCACCCACGCCGAGCCGCCCCTCGCCGGCGCCGTCATCTGGTACGGCCCCAGCGATCTGACCAGCCCCCGAGGCGGCTTCACCCCCGACTCCGCTGCCACCCCCGAGGCCGCGCTCCTGGGTGCGGCTCCAGCCACCCGCCCCGAACTGGCCCGCGCGGCGAGCCCGCTCGCCCAGGTGCACGCCGCCGCCCCGCCGTTCTTCCTCGCTCACGGCACGCAGGACACCATGGTGTCCTGCTCCCACACCGAAGACCTGGCCTCGGCCCTGCGGGCCGCCGGCGTACCGGTCCGGCTCCGGCTGGTGCCGGGCGCCGACCACGGCTGGTACGGGGCCTCCGACGACGCGGTCTCAGCCATCTTCGCGGCTTCCCTGGACTTCGCCCAGCACGTGTGACTTGGCGCCGCCCCTGTTGTGGGGGCACGCCCCCTTGGTTTTTCGGCTGCCGCCGAGGGGTCGTGTTGGGGGGCTCCGCCCCCCGACGGCCCCCCGCTAGGTGGGCTTCGCCCCCCTAGAACCCCCCTGCC
>NZ_JAFFZM010000025.1 GCF_017676345.1 Streptomyces smyrnaeus
AAGACCTCGTCTCCCGCATCGAGGTGCTGGTCGAGCTCGGCCTCGGCTATCTGAGCACCGACAGACCCACCCCCACGCTCTCGGTGGGGGAGCTGCAGCGGCTGCGGCTGGCCACCCAGCTGCGGTCCGGGCTGTTCGGCGTCGTCTATGTACTGGACGAGCCGTCGGCCGGACTGCATCCCGCCGACACCGAGGCGCTGCTGACGGTGCTGGACAGGCTGAAGGAAGCGGGGAACTCGCTGTTCGTCGTCGAGCACGAGATGGCGGTGGTCGAACGGGCCGACTGGATCGTGGATGTCGGTCCCAGGGCGGGCGAGCACGGAGGCGAGGTGCTCTACAGCGGCCCCGTCGCAGGGTTGAGGGAGACGGAATCATCCGCCACGCGTGCATACCTCTTCCCGGAGACGTCCGGCGGACCGGAAGCAACCGCCGCGCGGCGGAGTCCGGGGAGCCGACGGAGTCCCGAGCGCTGGCTGTCGCTGTCCGGGGTGACACGGCACAACCTGCGGGAGCTGGACGTGGCATTCCCGCTCGGTCTGTTCACGGCCGTCACCGGCGTCTCGGGGTCGGGCAAGTCCACGCTGGTCAGCCAGGTCCTTGCCGATATCGTCGCCGACCACACAGGCACCGGGGCAGCGACCTCTCCAGCGGCCGGGGCGGGGGCCCGTACCGGCGCGGCAACGGAGGACCAGGACCAGGGGCAGGAGCCGGAAACGGAGCAGACGGCCGCACAGGACCGTGGGGCGAGCGTCGCGGCAGCCGAGGGTCTGAGTGCCGTCGACCGACTCGTACGGGTCGATCAAAAGCCTATCGGGCGCACTCCGCGCTCCAATCTCGCTACCTACACGGGCCTCTTCGACGCCGTACGGAAGGTCTTCGCAGCCACCGAGGAGGCCAAGGCGCGGGGTTACGGCGTGGGACGGTTCTCCTTCAACGTGCCCGACGGCCGCTGTCCGACCTGCCAGGGCGAGGGATACATCGCGGTGGAGCTCCTCTTCCTGCCCGGTACGTACGCGCCCTGCACGGACTGCCATGGATCTCGCTACAACCCCGAGACCCTGGAGATCACCTATCGGGGCGCGACCATCGCGGATGTCCTGGGGATGACGGTCGACGGCGCTGCCGAGTTCCTGTCGGACGTCCCGGCGGCTCGGCGCGGGCTGGACGCCTTGCAGCGCGTGGGCCTCGGGTATCTGCGGCTGGGACAGCCGGCGACGGAGCTGTCCGGGGGCGAGGCACAGCGGATCAAGCTGGCCAGTGAACTCCAGCGCGCTCGGCGCGGCCACACCCTCTACCTGCTGGACGAGCCGACGACCGGGCTGCACCCCGCCGATACGGAGGTGTTGCTGCGTCAGTTGCACGGGCTGGTCCGGTCCGGCCACACGGTCGTCGTTGTGGAACACGACCTGACGGTGGTCTCGGGCGCCGACTGGGTCATCGATCTCGGTCCCGGTGGCGGGGATCGGGGCGGGCGGATCGTCGCGGCCGGAACGCCGGAGGAGGTGGCGGGCTCCCGCACGAGTGTGACTGCTGCCTATCTCGCGGCGGCCCTGAACGAGTGAGCCCCGCCTCTGCCCGCCCTGGCCCCGCCACAACAGCCGCGACTGCCCCACAGCCGCGATTGCCCGACAGCTGCGGTCCGTCCCACAGCCGCGGGTTGCCCCACATCGGCGGCTGCCACACGCAACCATCGGCTCCCTGCGTGCGGTCCGTAAGGAGGGGAGAGCAGCACTGATCAAAGCGTGACCGACCAGGAGGTGCCATGAGGCACGCGCTCATCATCGGCGGTGGTATCGCCGGAGCCATGACGGCGATTTCGCTGCGCAAGGCGGGGATCGGCTCGACCGTCTACGAGGCGTACCCGACCGGTGCCGATGATGCCGGGGCCTTCCTTGTGCTCTTCCACAACGGCCTGGAGGCGCTGCGTACCGTCGACGCCCACCAGGGCGTCCTGGACGTGTCCTTCCCAGCGGAGCGCGTGGAGATGCTTGCGCACACCGGTGACAGCTTGGGCGTACGTCCGGTCGCCGGTGGTGCTGACGGCCGCGCCGGCGACAACGGAGGCGGCATCGGCAATGGCAACGGCAATGGGATCGGCAATGGAAACGGCCGTGATCACCCGGCCCGCAGCAGTGGGGAGGGCAGCCGCGCGGAGGCCGGCGGACGGGGCTTCCTCGGCCCGCGCACGCTCCGGCGCGCAACCCTCTACCGGGCGCTTCACGACGAGGCGGCGCGCCGGGGAGTCACCATCGAGCACGGCAAGCGTCTCGTGACGGCGGACACTGCTCCCGACGGTCGAGTGATCGCTCGCTTCGCCGACGGCACACACGCAGAAGGCGACCTGCTGATCGGTGCCGACGGCCTGCACTCCGTCACCCGGACCCTCATCGATCCCGGCGCTCCCGCACCCCGCCACACCGGCCAGATCACCGTGTGCGGCTACACCCCCGGCGTCCCTCCGGAAGCCGCACCGCCACCCGGCACGTACCGGATGATCCAGGGCAGGCGCGCTTTCCTCGGCTGCACCATGGCGCCGGACGGCGAGGTCTGGTGGTTCGCCAACACGCCCGGTCGGGAACTCGACCGCGAGCAGCTGGCAACCGGGACCCCCGCCGATGAGGCGCGGTGGCGGGAGCACGTGGTCTCCCTCTTCGACGAGGACGACTCGCCCGCTGCCTGCATCGTCCGGGAGAGCGGCGGAATCGTCGCCACCAACGCCTATGACGTGGCTCGCACTCCTGTCTGGCACCGCGGCCCCATGGTGCTGCTCGGTGACGCGGCGCACGCGGCGGCGCCCAACGCCGCGCAAGGTGCCTCCATGGCGATCGAGGACAGCGTCGTCCTCGCCAAGTGCCTGCGTGACCTGCCCGACGCCGGTGAGGCGTTCGCCCGTTTCGAGGCGCTGCGCCGGGAGAGGGTCGAGGCCGTCGTCGAGCGCAGCGCCCAGCTGAACGACCGGGTTGTCCAGCGTCCCGCCGAGACCCGGGCGAGCCCCCGCCTCCGGCCCCGCCCCCGCCAGGACGGCGATTCCGGCAGCGACTGGCTGCTGGACTACCGCATCGACTGGCACACCTCCGTCGAAGACAGTTCCGCCGCAGACGGCTCCATCCAAGACAGCTTTGTCGTCGACGACTCTTTCGGGGAGAGCTCTGGCGGGAAGCGGGTGTAAGTCCTTTGCGGCCGGCTGGCTACGGTATGCGCATGACCATCCGCGTGCTCCTTGTCGACGACGACGCCCTCGTACGGGCCGGCCTCCGGCTGATGCTGGAGGGCACTCCGGACATCGAGATCGTGGGCGAGGCGGCGGACGGCAGTCAGGTGCTTCCACTGGTCGGGGAGCACCGCCCGCACGTCGTTCTGATGGACATCCGGATGCCCACCATGGACGGCCTCACCGCTACCGAGACACTGCGGGCACGCGACGAGCCACCGGAGGTCGTCGTCCTCACCACCTTCCACGCGGACGCTCACGTATTGCGTGCCCTGCGTGCCGGCGCCGCCGGGTTCCTGCTCAAGGACACCCCTCCCGCGGACATTCTGGCCGCCATCCGCAAGGTGGTCTCCGGGGAGCCGGTGCTCTCGCCCGCCGTCACGCGTCAGCTCATCCAGCACGTCACCCCCGCAGGGCAGGACAGCCGCCGTCAACGTGCCACAAAGGCGCTCTCCGTACTGGGGGAGCGGGAGAGCGAGGTGGCGCTCGGTGTCGGCCGCGGACTGGCCAACGCGGAGATCGCGGCCTCTCTCTACATGAGCGTGCCGACGGTCAAGACGCACGTCTCCCGCATCCTGACCAAGCTGGACCTCAACAACCGCGTCCAGATCGCCCTGCTCGTCCACGATGCCGGGCTGCTCGAAGAAGCCGGTACGGGCGAAGAATAGGACGCGACAGGGCACCGCGGGGCTGAGCCACACGGACAATCCCCGGGCAGCGCCGGCTGGGAATCCCTGGCGCTCGCAGGCGTTGCAACAGATGTGACTTCCTCACGTCGGTTTCCGGTCCCCCTCTCCGTACTCGACCGCTCTCTCACCCGGGAGGGCGAGCATCCCGGTCAGGCGCTGCGTGAGACGGTGCGGTTCGCGCAGCAGGCGGAGGAGCTGGGGTTTCTGCGCTTCTGGGTCTCCGAGCACCACGCCGTCCCCGGTATCGCCGGCTCGGCACCGACCGTGCTCGCCGCCGCAGTGGCTTCCGCCACCTCACGGATCCGTGTCGGTACCGGGGGAGTGATGCTTCCGAACCACCAGCCGCTGGTGGTCGCTGAACAGTTCGGGGTGCTGGAATCGCTCTTCCCCGGCCGTATCGACATGGGGCTGGGCCGTTCCGTCGGCTTCACCGATGGCATCCGCAAGGCGCTGCGGGTCGGCAAGGACGCCGCGGACGGCTTCAGCGAACAGATATCCGAACTGCTCGGCTACTTCGACGGTACGGGCCTTGTTCGGGCCAGGCCCGCCGAGGGACTGCGCGTGCCGCCCTTCGTCCTGGCGGTGGGCTCGGGAGCGACGGTGGCGGCCGAGCACGGGCTGCCGCTGGTGATCGGTGCCTCCCGCGACGAGCGCCGGACGCTGGAGGCTGTAAAGACCTACCGCGCCGCGTTCCGACCACGCCCGTATGGCGTCGCGTACGACGGCGCCGCCCGGTCCGGCGCGTCACCGCACGGACTGGCGCCGCACGGCACGTCACCGCACGCGCCGGCCTCGTACGAGACCGCGCCGCACGCGACGCCGCACGAGACCGCGCCGTACGTCGTCATCGCTGTGAATGCCGCAGCCGCCGACACCCCGGAGGAGGCGGAACTGCTGCAGCTTCCGGAGGCTTGGTCGACGGCGCTCTCCCGCACCCACGGCACCTTCGTCCCGCTCGTCGCCCCGGAGGACGTGCTGGGGCGCACGATGAGCCCGAAGGAGCGTGTCGCGTTCGAGGAGGCCCGGCAGTCGCAGCTGCGTGGGACGGAGGGGGAGATGATCGACGCGCTGACCGGACTCGTGGAACGCACGGGTGCTGATGAGGTCCTGTTGACGCTGAACACCTATGACCCCGACGACCGCCTCCGCTCCTACCGGCGCCTGGCTGTTGCCGCAGGACTGGCGCAGGGCATCAGGCCTGAGCCGTCGGCTGCGGGCTGAGGGGTCGGGGAAGGGGACGGGGCGAGCAGAGTCACTGCTGCCGGCCGGGCAGCTCCCGCTTGACGATCTTGCCCATGTCGTTGCGCGGCAATGCGTCCAGGAAGCGCACCTCGCGGGGGCGTTTGTGCGGCGCTAGCTGGTCGGCGACCAGGTCGGTGAGCTCGTCCGCGAGCGGCGGCTGCTGCGGCGAGGCCGGGACGATCCAGGCGACGATGCGCTCGCCCAGGTCGTCGTCGGGCTCTCCGGTGACGGCTGCCTCGGCGACGGCCGGGTGCCCGAGGAGAACGTTCTCGATCTCGCCTGCCCCGATCTTGTAGCCCCCGCTCTTGATCAGGTCCGTTGCCTTGCGGCCGACGAGGCGCACGGAACCGTCCGCGTCCCGTGTGGCCATGTCGCCGGTGCGGAACCAGCCGCCGTCGAAGGCTTCGGCGGTCGCGTCCGGGCGGTTGAGGTATTCGGTGAACAGGTTCGGCCCGCGCACCTGGACTTCGCCCACGGTCTCGGTGTCCTCTGCGGGAAGGCGCTGGCCCGCGTCGTCCACCAGACGGAGGTCCACATCGCGCAGTGGCACACCGACAGTACCCGGGCTGGAGGTCCCTCCGGGGCGCACGCTGGTGTTCATCAGCGTCTCGGTCATTCCGTAGCGCTCGATCACCCGTTGGCCGGTCGCCGCTGTGAGCCTGTCGTGGTCGTGCAGCGGCAGTGCGGCGGAGCCGGAGACCAGCAGGCGCGCCCCGGCCAGTGCCCGCACCAGGTCCGGGTCGCTCGCACAGGCGTCGGCGAGGCGGTGGTACATCGTCGGGACACCGAACAGCATCGTGCCGCCACTGGCCAGCTCCCGGGTCACTCCCTCAGTGGAGAAGCGGCCGAGGTGGCGCAGGGCGCCTCCGCGGCGCAGCGGACCGAGGACTCCCAGGATCAGCCCGTGCACATGGAACAGCGGCAGGCCGTGCACCAATACATCGTCCGCGGTCCACTGCCACGCGTCCTCCAGGGCGTCCAGACTGCTGGCCACGGCACGTCGCGACAGCACCACTCCCTTGGGCGGTCCCGTGGTCCCCGAGGTGTAGACGATGAGTGCGGCAGTCTCCGGGTTCGGCTCGGTGGGCAGGGGCCAGGACTCGTCCTCCTCCCCTTCCGCCGGGATCTCGACGTCCGTGCGGAGCAGCGACCCGAGCGCTTCGGGGAGTTCGGCGCCCGGTTCGGTCAGTACCGCCCCTGGTGCGCTGTCGTTGACGATGTGCGTCAGCTCCCGCTCGCCGCTCTTCGGGTTCATCGGTACGACGGGCACCCCGGCCAGCAACCCGGCGACCACGCCGACCGCAGTCTCCAGGGTCGGCGTCGCCCAGACCGCGACGGGCGCCGAGGTGTGCAACCGGGCGGCCACACCACTCGCGACGGCGGCCAGCCGACGGTAGCTGAGGGCTCGGTCGCCGAAACGCAGCGCCGTGTGCGAAGACGCCGTGTGCAGAGCGGGGAAGAGCAGGGACACCCGGACTCCTTCGTGATCTCTCGCCTCTGATGACCGCCAGCATCTCACCCGCCTCCGACACCGGAGGAGACGGCGTGGATGAAGAGGGCCGAAGAAGAGAACCGAGGTGGAGAGCCGAAATGAAGAGCCGAGGTGGAGAGAACCCGTGACGAGGCGGTCGGGCCCCGCTCATCCCTCATCGCTCGCTGCCCACCGCACACCGTTCACCGCTCACCCCGAAGAACCGGTCGCCTGCGGGAACAGCGTTGCGAAGGTTTCCAGCGGCTCGTCGAGCCCGCGGGCGAAGGGCGCGTCGAAGTGCCAGACGAGGAAGAGCAGGAAGGCGATCAGCGCGCTGAAGATGCCGGCCAGTAGCAGTTCCCTGCCCGAACGCTGGATCTGCAGCGCGAAGAGCATGCCCACCGAGACCACCGCGCCCGCGTACAGACCGATCCACACCACGCCCGGCATCGTCGGTCCGGCACTCGATCCGCGTGCGGTGCGTGCGGTGTCGGCCTCGGCCACCTGGTCGACCACTGCCTGGTACGACTGCGCCTGCTGTGTCGTGGTCGGCTCGTAGGAGGTCACATCCTTGCGTACCCGGTCGAGCATGCGGGACCCCCGGTCGGTGAGTTCGCCGTGCTCGACCATGTGCGACCACTCGGCGGTGGTGGCGTACCGCACATAGGAGTTGATGTCCTTCCGTACCTGGTCCCGCTCGTCGGCGGGGTAGACAGCCACCCGCTCGCTCACCTCGTGCAGTGCTTGTGCCTCTTGCGTCACCGCTTCTTCAGCGGCGTTGCGTGCCTCCCAGACTCCGGCGATCGCCAGACCGAGCACGATCGCGTACACCACGCCGATCATCATTGTCATGTATTCGATCACGTCCGGAGTCTCGGACGGATCCTCCGAGGTGGCGCGCCGGCGTCTGAGGACGACGACAGCGACGACCACCAGACAGGCGGCGATCAGGCTGAGCGTCAGCATGAGCCATTCGGACAACGGGGCCTCCACAGAGCACGAACGGTGGGAGAGAAGCGCGGATTGGTGAGGGTGCGGTGGGGAACGGGGATGTGGCCGCACCGGGTGGGGGAGAGCTGGGTCAGCTGCCGGCCCCCGAGGCGTTGCCGGTCGCCGATTGCCGCGAGCTGTTCGACCGGGGCCGCAGTGCGGCGGCCGCGAGTACGGCCGGGGCGACGATCAGCAGGGTGCGGGTGACCATGGACATGCTGCCGTCCGGTCGCTGGCGTTCGGGTGCCGGCTGTCGCGGAGCCGCGAGCACGCCGCGAGAAGGCGACGGCGCGGGGTCGGGCGACTTCCGGGAGGGGCTGGGAGAGGGACGTCTCGGCCGCTCAGCAGCGCGGACGGGCTGCCGGACCGGATTCGCCTTCCCGGCCTCGCGAGGAGTGGACGGCTCCGGCGCCGCGGAGGTCGTCGGAGCCGGGGAGTTCGGCGGGGTGCTCGAAGCGGGAGGCGACGGCGGCGCGGTCGGGGAAGGGCCGGCCGTCGGAGGCGGCGTCGGCGACGGCGGTGGCGTCGGTGAGGGCGTGGGTGGTGGCGTTGGGTGCGGCGGACGCGGAGGATGCGGAGGGCACGGCCAGCGCCCGGCCGACAGGTGCACGCTGACCCCATGCGCGGTCTGCACCGTGAGGGATGCCCCTCGACAGCCGTCGATCCGCCCAGCTGTCGCGTTCACCTGGGTTCCGCCTGCGTTGACGGAGAGATGGGCGTCGCTCTCCGGGTCGGGCCGCTGAGAGTCCGGTCCCGGCGCGTCCGGCCCTGGCGCATTCGGTCCCGGCACGTCCAATCGCTGCGCGTCCGGTCGCCGGGCGTTCGAGGGCTCTGCGGCGCCCGGCGGGTGCGGTTCCGGGGCCGTGGCCGAGGGCATCGGAGTGGCGGGAGTGGTGACGTCATGGGCCGCACCCGGCCGGGCGGCGTCCGCGTCCGCCGGCCGGATCGCCGCCGCGAGTGCAACGGATCCATGCGCGCCCGTCGGTTGTGCGCCTAAGGGGGCGGCCAGGACGGCCCCTCCTGCTGCGACACCGATTGCCGCGCACGTGAGTGTCGCAGCCGTCAGTGCGTGCCGTCTGCCGCAGCGCTTTCTCCGCCTGTTGTCCCGTCCTTGCACACGCTGAGGATGGAGGGGCTGCGCAGCGAGCAGAAGGTTTCCGGCCGGTAGTCACACGATGGGTTGAAGTGTTTCACGGACAGGATTGCCCATTGACCGAACTCGTGTATGGACATGGCTTGTTGACCCGTGCATCCGCTCGGCCACCCGGCTGCGCGTCGACGGGCTCACTCGATGGCTCGCGATCACCTGCTGAGCACTCGGTGCAGTGCGGGCGCATTCTCGTGTACGCCGGGGTGGGTGGCGCGCGGGTCCGGTCAGCGGTCGGTCGGTTTCCCGGGCCCGCGCGCCGATCGTCTACTGGGCCTTCACCAGGTCCATGTAGCGCGCCCAGTCCCAGTACGCGCCGGGATCGGTGTGGTCGGCACCGGGCACCTCGTTGTGCCCGATGATGTGCTGACGGTCCAACGGAATGCCGTGGCGACGGCAGATGTCCGCCGTCAGAGCCGCGGACGCCTCGTACATCGCGTCCGTGAACCATGTGTCCGGCTCGTCGATCCAGCCCTCGTGTTCGATGCCGACGCTGCGGGTGTTGTAGTTCCAGTTGCCCGCGTGCCAGGCCACGTTCTTCTCGCGCACCATCTGGGCCACATGGCCGTCCGCTGAGCGCACCACGTAGTGCGAGGAGACGGCCTTGTCGGGGTTCTGGAAGATGGCCAGGGTGTCGTCGTAGAACTCCTGGGTGACGTGGATGATCACGAAGTCGATCGGGTACTGCGTCGGCCGGCTCGCGCTGGTGTAGTTGGAGGGCGAGGCCGGGACCCACTCGGCTCCGGGGTGGTCGACGGCGCGTGGGCCTCTGGAACGGGCCGCCGCGACTCCGCCCGATATGAGTGAGGTGCCCGCGAGTCCGGCGGCGAGAGTGAAGCCTGCTCCGCCACGCAGCAGTGCGCGACGGGGAAGCTGCGGGCGGGTCCGACCGGATGCGGGGTACTGGCGTGCTGAGTCCATCGTGTCTCCCAGTGGGGGGATGGTGGAGGAGTAATGGGGGCACGTACAGAGCGAGTTGACGCGCGTTGATGATGGCAGCCGCCGAGAGGGCTGCCAAGGGTCGGCATAGGGTGCCATTGGACGGACCTGTGACCGCCCCGGACCACAGCCGTCGCGAGCGGCCGACGGCAGCCGCCGCGAGCAGTCGCAGTCGGCAGCCGTATCAACTGCGAGGCCACGGCCCCTCGGACAGGGCGCTCATCCCGCGGTCTTGGCCCTGTACGACAGCGGGTCGTCCAGTACCACACGCACAGCGGTATGGGCGGCGCCCAGCAGCGGGCCGTCCGCGCCCAGCCCCGAGACAACCAGGTCGGGCGGCGCGCCGGGCGCCGCCGTACGTGCCACCAGTTCACGTTCCAGCGACGGCAGCAGCCATGGAGCGAACCTGGCCAGCACACCGCCGAGTACCAGGGCACTGGGGTCGAGGAGGTTGATCGTTCCGGCCAGCGCCAGTCCCAGCGCCGACCCGGCCTCCTCGAGCGCTCGCAGCGCCCGCTCGTCACCCGACGCCGCACTTTCCCGGAGCGCTGCCAGTGCGGCGTCCCGGGGCCTGTCGACGGATACGCCCGCGGCGCGCAGCAGTGCCGGTTCACCCGCGTACTGCTCCAGACAGCCCTTGCCCCCGCACGCGCAGAGCGGCCCGTCCGGGTGTACGGGCACATGGCCGATCTCGCCGGCGAAGCCCCGGTTGCCGCGCAGCAGCTCACCGCCGAGCACGATCGCTGCACCGATGCCGACCTCCGCCGAGACGTGTACGAAGTCGCGGGGGACCCTGCCGCTGTCGAGCCACAGCTCGGCGAGAGCCCCCAGGTTGGCCTCGTTGTCGACGATGAGCGGCAGTCGGGTTCCGGCCGCCTGCACCCAGGCTTGCTCCGGCATCTTCGCCGCTGCCGCTGCTCCGACTCGGCTTGCCGTGGCTCTCTTCGCTGTGCTCGCCCTCACCCCCTCGGCCGTCTTGGCCCTGGCTGCCGACTCCGAGCGCCGCTTCACACCTGCCTTGGCGTCCCCACCTGTCTCCGCGTCGTCCGCGTCTGCTTTCGAGTCTGCGTCTGCGCCTGCGTCTGCTTCCGCGTCTGCGTTCGCGTTCGCGGCCGCGTCTGCCACTGCGAGTGCGGGCGCGATGTCGGTGTCGTGCCAGCCGAGGTTCGGCGCGCGCACAACTGTTGACGTCCCGAGGGAGATCAGTCCGGGTACCGCCACCGCGACAGCGGCCGGGCTCAGGCCGAGTTCCCGCGCCTGTGCGGTCACCTCGTCGATCAGCCCGCGCAGCCGGGGGAGCACCGTGGCCGGCAGGCTGTCCCTCCCCTCGTACTCGGTTTCCTTGCGCACCCGTACCCGACCGCGCAGGTCCACCGCGCAGACGGCGAGATGGTCGACCCCGATCTCCGCTCCCAGCCCGCACGGGCCGCTGTCGGTGAGTGCGAGGGCGGTACCGGGGCGGCCGGGTCCGCCACCAGTTGGCGTCGGCCCCTGCTCGGTGAGCAGACCGCCGCGCAGCAGTTCGTCGACGAGCGTCGAGACGGCAGTTCGCGTCAGCCCCAGCCGTGCCGCAACGGCTGCACGGGAGGAAGGGCCCTGCTCGGCCACCGCGTACAGCACGCGCGACAGATTGCGCCTGCGTATCTCCCGCTGGGAGCTGGGCGCCTGAGCTGCCATGGAGGGGCTCCTTCGGGCGAACGAGGCAACGCAACGGCTCGCCGTTTCCTGGGTGTCTGATCACTGCTGTGTGGCGTGGCGAACGGGACAGGCGGTACGGCAGCACGGCTGGGTGCCGCCGCACCGCACGGGTCGATCTACGGGTTCATGGCCGTTGCCCGAGCATCGCGCCTGCGTTCTCGAGCGTCCCGGCGAGCCGGTCCAGTGTGGCCTCGTCCCGTTCGACGGGCTCGTAGGAGGCGCCCTCGGTGGTGCGCCAGCGGCGTGCCACAGCGGCCGGGTCCTCGCCCAGCAGCAGCCCGGCGGCCTGTGCCGCGGCTCCCAACGCGACCAACTCCTGCGCGCTCGGTACCTGGACGGCCCGTCCCGACAGCCGGCGTACCGTCTCCCGCCAAGCGGTCCCCTTGGCGCCGCCGCCGATCAGCAGCAGTGGCGCATCTTGCGTCGCACTGCTGTCACCGCTTTCGGCCAGAACGAGGTCCAAAGCGCGCAGCAGTGCGAAGACAGCACCGTCATAGGCGGCCTGGAGCACCTGGCCGCCGGTGGTGGCGTGCTGAAGACCGTTCAGCAGTCCGGTCGCATACGGAAGGTCAGGGGTGCGCTCGCCGTCCAGGAAGGGCAGCGCGGTGACCCTTCCGCCCGCCTCCACGTCCTCGCGGTCGCGGGAGAGCAGTGCGGCCATCCGGTCCACGGCCAGGGTGCAGTTGAGGGTGCACGCCAGCGGCAGCCAGCCGGTGCGGGCGTCGGCGAAGCCCGCGACGGTTCCCGTGGGATCGGCGGGGCGACGGTTGGAGACGGCGTACACGGTGCCGGAGGTTCCCAGGCTGAGCACCGGCTGCCCCGGCAGCAGCCCCAGGCCGAGTGCCGCAGCCATGTTGTCGCCGGTACCGGTGGCCACCAGCGTGCCGGCTGTGAGGAACCCGTCCTCGGTCTCCCGGACCGTGCCTGCCGCCTCTCCGGTGCCCAGCACGGGCGGCAGCAGCGCGGGATCCAGCTCGGCGAGTCGCAGGATCTCCTCGTCGTAGGACTCGGTCGACGAGGCCCACCATCCGGTGCCGGAGGCATCGCCCCGGTCGGTGCTCGCCCGGCCGGTCAGTCGTTCGGTGAGGAAGTCGTGCGGCAGTCGTACGGCTGTTGTCGACTGCGCGGCTTCCGGTTCGTTCTCACGCAGCCAGGCCCACTTGGTGACGGTGAAGGCCGGGGCGGGCACGCTCCCGATGCGCTCGGCCCACGCCTGCTGACCGCCGAGGCCGGACACCAGGCGGTCGCGCTGGGGCGCTGAGCGCACATCGTTCCACAGCAGCGCCGGGCGCACCGGGCGTCCACTGGCGTCCAGCGTCACCAGGCCGTGCTGCTGGCCGGCGACGGAGACGGCTGCGGCCTCTCCGGCGGCTCGCCCGCACTGCCCCACCGCTGCGCGGAGTGCCTGCCACCACTCCTCGGGGTCCGTCTCGCGCCGGTCGCCCGGGGAGACGGTGTGCGGTGCCTGGCCCCGGGCGATCACCTGGCCGGTTGCGGCGTCCACCACGAGGGCCTTGGTGGACTGGGTCGAACTGTCGACCCCGATGACGAACGGGCCTTCCGGTGCGGTCATGGACTGCCGCTCCCTTCCCTGGCTGCCGATGATGTGCGCATACTAATTTGTAAGCAGCCATGACGAATAGCCTCGCGTCGCGGTCGCCGGGCATGCGCACCAGGGCGGCAGCGCGCGGGAGAGGAACGGCAGGATGAGCTACGAGCCCGTACCGGCGGACAAGTTCAGCTTCGGCCTGTGGACGGTGGGCTGGCAGGGCCGGGACCCGTTCGGGGACGCGACCAGGGCGCCGCTCGACCCGGTCGAGTCGGTGCATCGCCTCGCCGAACTCGGCGCCTACGGTGTGACGTTCCATGACGACGACCTCATCCCGTTCGGCGCGCCCGAGGGCGAACGGGACGCACACGTCAAACGGTTCCGCCAAGCCCTCGACGCGACGGGCATGACGGTGCCCATGGCGACGACCAACCTGTTCACCCACCCTGTCTTCAAGGACGGCGCATTCACCGCCAACGATCGCGACGTGCGGCGCTATGCCCTGCGCAAGACGATGCGCAACATCGATCTGGCGGCCGAGCTGGGCGCGCACACCTATGTGGCCTGGGGCGGCAGGGAGGGCGCCGAGTCCGGCGGTGCCAAGGATGTCCGGGCGGCACTCGACCGGATGAAGGAAGCCTTCGACCTGTTGGCCGAGTACGTCACCGAACAGGGCTACGGTCTGCGCTTCGCCCTGGAACCGAAGCCCAACGAGCCGCGCGGCGACATCCTTCTGCCGACCGTCGGCCACGCGCTCGCCTTCATTGAACGGCTGGAGCGCTCGGAGCTCTTCGGCGTCAACCCGGAGGTCGGCCACGAACAGATGGCCGGACTCAACTACCCGCACGCCATTGCGCAGGCCATGTGGGCGGGCAAGCTGTTCCATCTCGACCTCAACGGCCAGTCCGGCATCAAGTACGACCAGGACCTGCGGTTCGGCGCCGGGGACCTGCGTGCCGCCTTCTGGCTGGTCGACCTGCTGGAGAGCGGGGGTTACGAAGGGCCGCGGCACTTCGACTTCAAGCCCCCGCGCACCGAGGACACCGCCGGGGTGTGGGCCTCGGCGGCGGGCTGCATGCGCAACTACCTCATCCTGCGCGAGCGCGCCGCCGCCTTCCGTGCCGACCCGGCCGTCCAGGAGGCGCTGCGGGCCTCCCGACTGGACGAGCTCACCCGCCCCACGCTCGACCCCGGGGAGACGCCCAGCGCACTGCTCGGCGACCGCACGGCCTACGAGGAGTTCGACGTCGAGGCCGCAGCCCAGCGGGGCATGGCCTTCGAGCACCTCGACCAGCTGGCCATGGACCACCTGCTGGGCGTCTGAGCCGTTCCCTCAGCGCCGTGCAGCGGCCTCCGCCGCGCTCACCTGGGCCGGCAGGCCGAACGTGGCGAACAGGTCGTCCCCGAAGAACGCACCCACGTGGGCGACCTGTCCGTCCCGCAGCGTGAGCACCTGGAGGTGGAACGGGCGGTAGAAGCCGTCCTCCCGCAGGTTGTAGAGGCCGAAGGCGGGCTGGCCGTTGGCCGAGGTCGGCAGCATGAGGCCCTCGTCGCGGCCGATGGGACACTGGGCACCGATGAGCTGCACGATGTTCTCCCGGCCGCGGAACCACTGGGGGAAGGGAGGCATCTCCCAGACGGCGTCCTCCTTGAAGAGATCGACGATCGCCGTCACGTCGGAGTGCTCGAACGCCGCCGCGTACCGGTCCAACAGCTCCCGGGCCGCCGGATCGGTGGGCTCGGCCAGCTCCTCCTCGACCGGTGCCACCTGTTCGAGCTGGGCACGGGCTCGCTGCAGGGCGCTGTTCACGCTCGCCGTCGTGGTGCCGAGCAGCTCGGCGACCTCGGCCGCCCGCCACTTGAGCACGTCACGCAGCAGCAGGACGACACGCTGCCGGGTCGGGAGGTGCTGCAGGGCCGCCACCAGGGCCAGCCGCATGGACGAGCGGTTCACGACCACGGAGGCCGGGTCCGTCGGGCCGGAGGACCCTGAGAACATCGCGTCCGGGATCGGCTCCAGCCACGGCACCTCCGGGGCCTCGGTCACCGGGCGCTGGGGGTCCTCGGTGGGGGCGCCGAGCCCCGAGGGCATCGGGCGGCGGCCGCGCTGCTCGATGGCGGTCAGACACGCGTTGGTGGCGATCCGGTAGAGCCATGTGCGCAGCGAGGATCTGCCCTCGAAGCGGTCACCGGCCCGCCACGCACGCAGATAGGTGTCCTGGACCAGATCCTCGGCGTCGTGCACCGAGCCCAGCATCCGGTAGCAGTGCGCCAGCAGTTCGTTGCGGTACGGCTTCGCCTGCTCGAGCAGTTCCTCTGCGGTACCGAGCGGCTGGTCCACGGGAGTGTCCGCGGTGCGGGGGCTGTCTGCCATCGTCCTTGCCTTTCGTCTGCTCCGGTCACCCAACGGCACCGGCGAAGCACTCGTCGTCGGTGAGAGTGAATGTAGAGCACGGGTCTGACAGCCTGCTCCCTCCAGCATGGCGGACGGAGCCATTCCCCGCGGCGGCGACCACCGGCCCCGGCGGCTGGGCCCGACGGCCGGGGTCGACCTCCTGGCCCGGCCACCCGGTTCGACGACTGGGCCGGCCACCGGGCTCGACCGCAGAGCCCGAATGCCGCGACTGCAGAGCGCGAACACAGATCCCGGTTTTACCGGGACCGCTCCTTGCCCACCTCCCCACGGCCGGGCTCGATGTCCGATGGTGACTCAGACAGCGACGTCGGTTCCTGCGACGGCTCCGCCTCCAGCACGTCCGCAGCCGCCGGGTCGAGCACCCGGGCGAGGAAGGCACGCGTGCGTGCCTGCTGCGGATCACCCACGACCTGCTCTGCGGGTCCCTCCTCGACGATGAGCCCGTCGTCCATGAAGACCACCCGGTCGGCGACCTCCCGCGCGAAACTCATCTCGTGGGTGACGACCAGCATCGTCATCCCTTCGTCGGCCAGTCCGCGCATCACCGCGAGCACATCGCCGACCAGCTCCGGGTCGAGTGCCGAGGTCGGTTCGTCGAACAGCATCAGGTCGGGACCCATGGACAGCGCACGCGCGATCGCCACCCGCTGCTGCTGGCCGCCGGAGAGCTGGGCGGGGTAGCTCGACTCCTTCTCCGTCAGCCCCACTCGGCGCAGATTGCGCCGGGCCACTTCCTCCGCTTCCGCCTTGCCACGACCCAGGGCCCGCCGCTGGGCGATCGTCAGGTTGCCCAGGGCCGTCAGGTGGGGGAAGAGGTTGAAGGCCTGGAAGACCATCCCGATGCGCCGCCGGACCCGGTCGATGTCCACCTCCGGGTCGGTGACCTCGGTGCCCGCCACCCGAACCGTGCCGGACGTGGGCTCCTCCAGCAGGTTCACACAGCGCAGCAGCGTCGACTTGCCCGAACCGGACGGGCCGATGACACAGACCACCTCGCCGCGCCGCACGGTGATGTCGATGCCGCGCAGTACCTCCAGCTCGCCGAAGGACTTGCGCAGGCCCTCGATCTCTATGGCCGCCGCGCCGCCCCCGCTCGTCGCGCTCGGTCCGCTCGTCCCGCTTGCCCCGGTCGGTCGGCTCGTCCCGCTCGACCCACTCGTTCTGTCCGTTCCGTCCGTTCCGGCTGTCTCGCCCACCTCGGTCACCTCGCCTTCGCCGTACGGGCCTCGAGACGCCGCACCAGGTGGCCCAGCGGCAGCGTGATGGCCAGGTAGAACAGCCCCGCGATCAGGATCGGAGTGAGGCTGCGGTGCTGGTTGAGCGCGTCCCTGCCGAATTTGGCCAGCTCGTACTGGTCCATCGACAGGCCGAGCAGATAGACGAGTGACGAGTCCTTGGTGAGCAGGATCAGCTCGTTGGCCAACGGCGGCAGCACGATGCGGAACGCCTGTGGGATGACGATGGAGATCATCGCCCAGGTCGGTGACATGCCCAGGGAGCGTGCGGCTTCCGTCTGTCCCTTCGGGACGGCCTGGATGCCGGCGCGGATGGTCTCCGCCATATAGGCGGCCCCCACCAGTCCCAGCGCCAGCATCACCGTCACGTACTGGTTGATGGACACCTGGAAGGCCACCGGTACGCCGTAACCGAGCGCGATGAACACCAGAAGCGCCGGTACTCCGCGGAAGAACTCGATGTACGCGGTGGCCAGCCATCGGTACGGCAACACCTGTGACAGCCGCATCAGTGCCAGCAGCAGACCGAGCGCCAGTCCGAACACGAAACCGAGCACCGTGTAGACGACCGTGTTGACGAGTGCGGTCGTCACCACGTCCGGGAACTGCTTCTTGGCCACCTCGACGTCGAAGAAGGCGCGGCGCAGCTCGCCCCAGTCGGCGGCCAGTGCGAAGACGAGGACGACGATCAGCAGGACGCTGTACTGGGCGGTGCGAATGGCGCGGGCACGGTTGCGCCGGCTCACTTCTTGGGCTCCGTGCCGAACCACTTCTTGTAGATCTTGTCGTAGCGGCCGTCCCCCTTGGCCTTCTTGATCGTCTTGTTGATCTGCTTGCGCAGTGCGTCGTTGCCGGTGCGCACACCGATGCCGTACTGCTCACCCGTGTCGAACTCGGCGGTGACCTGGGTGTCGGGGTTCTTCTTGGCGTAGTCGTACAGCACGCCGTTGTCGTTGATGCCCGCGTCGACCTGGCCCGTTTTCACCGCGGTCAGCAGCAGGCCCAGGTCCTCGTACTGGCGGGTGGTGATGCCCTTGCCGTGCTTCTTGGCGTACTCCTCGCCCGTGGTGGACTGCTGGACCCCCAGCTCCTTGCCTTTGAGGTCGTCGAGGGAGTCGTACTTCTTGCCCTTCTTGGTGAGCAGGGCCTGGGTCGCGTCGAAGTAGGGGGCGGAGAAGTCGAGATTCTTCTCGCGGACGGGCGTGATGGTCATGCCGGCCGCGGCCAGGTCGCACTTGCTCGCGTTCAGGTCCTCACCGGACTGGATGCCCTCGAACGGGGTGTCCACGATCTTCTGCTCGACGCCGAGATCCTTGGCGACCAGATCGACCAGCTCGACGTCGAACCCGACGATCTTCTTGCCCTGTTTGAACTGGAAGGGCTCGTACGGAAGGTGGGTGCAGGTGGTGAGTTTGCCCGAGGACACCAGCTGCACCTCGTCACCGCTTTTGCCGGAAGTCTTGGTGCTGGAACAGGCGGTGACGGCCGTCAGCAGTGCGGCCGTCAGTACTGCCGTGCGGGATATCCGGTGCTTTCGATTACGCGCGGATCGTGCGGACACAGCGCCTCCACAAGGGGGACAGGTCGGCAATGGAGCCCGATCATGGCCGGTAAATGCCGTGCATCCTGCCATCGGCGCGGGGCGATGTCAGCTGTGCGTTCGAGGTCAGCCGTACATCTGTGTCAGCCGTACGTCTGTGTCAACCGTGCGTTCTGTGGCATTCCAGCTCGGCCCACACGGCGTGCCCCGTCACTCCCTCGGAGCCGCCTGTGCGGGCCTTGCGTATGCCCCAGTCGTCGGCGAGCACGCTCACCAGCAGCAGGCCCCTTCCGTTCTCGCGTTCGTCGTCGCCGATCCGGCCACGGTCGGCGTCCTCGACCCGCATGACCGACTTGCCGCCGCCCTCGTCCGCCACTTCCAGGCGCAACCGCACGCCGATGACCCACAGCTCGCAGCTGACCTTCTCGCTGTCCGTGTGACGCACAGCGTTGGTGAACAGCTCCGACATCAACAGCTGGGCGTCGGCGTTGGACTCGTCATCGACGTACCACTCGCGCAATCTCTCGAGCACACGGGCGCGTGCGAGAGCCACGGAGGTGTCGCGGGCCGGCAGATGGAAGGCATCGCGCAGTGGACGGGTCGTCGGCGCGCCGTCAAGCCGGTGTTCTAAAGGCAGGGCGTCATGGGGGGCAGCCACAGCTCCACTATGCGGTTCGTCACTCGCGTATGGCAAGGATCAATCTGTAAATTGCAGAAATGTGTTTGACAGGGTGTGCTTGAGAGCTGGCACATGCCAAACTTCCCCTTACCGAAGTCAGTTGGAGGGGAGCGGCTGTGGCGGACTCACGGACGGGCGGTGCGGCGCCCACCGTGCTGCGTGTGGTGCTGGGCAAGAGGCTCCAGCATCTGCGTGAGAGCGCGGGAGTGACCTTCGAGCAGGCGGCGAGAGCTCTCGATGTCACTCACGCGACCATCCGCCGGATGGAGAAGGCGGAGGTCGGACTCAAGGTCCCCTATGTCGAGAAGCTGCTGCGCACCTATGGAGTGACGGACCCCGAGGAGATCGACGGTTTCGTCTCGCTCGCCCGGGAGGCGAACCAGCCCGGCTGGTGGCACCGCTACCGCGATGTGCTGCCCGAGTGGTTCAGCGTCTTCGTGAGCCTGGAGAGCGAATCGGAGGTCATTCGCGCCTACGAGCCGCACTACGTGCCCGGGCTGCTGCAGACCGAGAGCTACGCCAGGGCAGTGCTGCGCGCCGGTATGCCGCACGCTCCCGAGACGGAGATCAAGCGTGGAGTGGCGCTGCGCATGGAGCGCCAGACGGTTCTCACCCGGGAGACGAACCCTCCGCTGCTGTGGGCCGTCATCGACGAGACGGTTCTGCGGCGCCCGCTGGGCTCTCCCGAGGTGATGCGCGAGCAGATCGACCACCTCATCAGGGCCACCGAGCGGCCGAACGTCGCCCTGCAGATCATGCCCTTCAGCGCGGGGCCGCATCCGGCCATGTATGGCCCCTTCCACCTCTTCCGGTTCCCACTCGATGAACTGCCCGACATGGTCTGCTCCGAGAGCCTTGTGGGTGCGGTCTACTTCGACCAGCGGGACGACGTCAGCGTGTTCCTCGAGGCACTGGACCGGATGAGCGCCCAGGCCGTGCCGCTGGTGCGGACCCGGGCGGTCCTGAGTGCACTGCGCAAGGAGATCTGAACCATGGGTCGTATCTACAACGGGATGCCCGCCGCACATCTGGGCAACGAGGGATGGCGCAAGCCCTGGAGCGGGGGCAACGGGGGCAGCTGCGTGGAAGCGCTCAAGCTCGCCGACGGCCGGGTCGCGCTGCGCCAGTCCACCGATCCCGACGGCCCGGCGCTCATCTGCAGCCGGAGTGACATCTCGGGTTTCATCCAGGCGGCCAAGGCGGGGGAAGCCGACTTCTTGGTCGCCTGAGCACAGCAGCCCGGTCCGCGCAAGCCCGGCCCGGACAGACCGATGAGATGGAGAAGCACGTGTCAGAGGCTGGCTTCAGCCCGGAGCAGATAGACACCACCCGGCCGCACCCGGCCCGGATGTACGACTACTACCTGGGGGGAAAGGACAACTACGAGGCGGACAGGGACGCGGCGGAGCGGGTCCTGACCGCCCTTCCGGACTTGGCGATCACCGCCCGCAGCAACCGCGACTTCATGCACCGTGCCGTGCGAACGGTTGTCGGTAACGGTATCCGCCAGATCATCGACATCGGCACCGGCATTCCCACCTCCCCCAACACCCATGAGGTGGCTCGGGAGGTGCACCCGGACGTGCGGGTCGCCTATGTGGACAACGACCCGATCGTGTCGACCTACGCGGGAGCGAAGCTGACCAACTCCGGCAATGCCGGATTCGTGCTCGCCGACCTCCACGACCCCGTCGGGATCCTCGACCACCCGGTCACCAAGGAGCTCATCGACTTCGACGAGCCGGTCGCGCTGATGCTGCTGGCGGTGCTGCACTTCGTCACCGACGCCGAGGGTGCGGCGGACATCGTGCGGACCCTGACCGAGCGGCTTCCTGCCGGAAGCCATCTGATCCTCAGCCACGCGACGGCCGACTTCGACGACAGCGACGGTTTCGGCAAGGTCGAGAAGGTCTACAACGAGGAATCCACCTCCAACGCCCAGTGGCGGACGGGCGAGGAGATCTCCGCCTTCTTCGAAGGCTTCGAACTGCTGGAACCCGGCCTGGTGCAGCTGCCCCTGTGGCGGCCCGACGGGCCGGTGCCCAGCGGCGAGGACCTGAGGCACCACATGGGATACGGAGGCGTGGGAGTCAAGTGAGTGCCGGGCGGGCCGGTCGTGCCACCGGCCCGCCTGTCCGCCTCACACTGCTGTCACGTGGAGGGGGCGACCTCCGAGAAGGTGAAGCCGAACTCGGCCGGCTCGGCGGCGAGCTGGTACTGCGGCAGCACACCCGGTCCGCAGGACTGTGAACCGATCCCGTGCATCCGGTGGTCGAGATTGACCCACACCGTCTCCCCGGGAGTGAGGTCGGTGGTGTGTCCGGCCGCGTCCAGCTGTTCGCTCGTCCAGCGGCGGGCGGTGAACCAGCACGTCGCTCCGTCCGCCTCGACCCGCAGCCCCGGCCTTCCGGGGCCCCGTGTCAGCTCCGCCCAGCGGACATCCGGCCGGGCACCGTTCTCCTGGGGCCGTACATAGGGCGTCTGGAGCGCGTCCACGGTGCTGCGCCACAGCCCGGTACGCGCGGCTGCCGTAGTGTCGGGGTAGCCCTCGCCCGGACCGCCGCCGAACCACCTCGCGTGGCCGTAGGCGGACGGCAGCCCCAGCCGTACACCCAGCCTGGGCAGCGGGAAGGCCCAGTCGCCCTCCGGCTCGACCGTCACCGTCAGCCGCAGCCGCTCGACGGTCCCCGTCCACCGGTAGACCGTGCGCAGACCCAGCGCCGAGGCGGCAGGAGCCACCCGGGTACGGACGACGAGCGCCTCGGGCGTCAGCTCCACGCTGTCCGTCCGGTGCCGCATCCGGTGCAGCCCGTGGCGGCGCCACAGCGGGCCGTTGCGCACATCCGGCTGGAAGGACGCTCCATCGTCGTTGTCGGTGGTCGCCCGCCACACGTCCAGCCTCGGCCCGTGCAGGGGCACACCTCCCAGACGCAGCAGGGCGCCGCTGTCCGCCGCGAAGACCGCCGGACCCAGCCGGATCCGTCCATCGCCGCCGTCCGCCGTCTCCTGGCCGTCTGCGGCGTCGTGCCGGCGCGGTGCGGCGGGAGCCGAGGGGAGGGTGGCAGCCGGTGGGTACTCCGGCTCGGCGGCCCGCAGCTGCCCCCAGGCGACCGGGTGCCCGGGCTCGCCCCAGGCGGTCCGGTGGGCGAGGACCGCGCGAACGCTCCACCATGCCTCCCCCGACCGCACCGTCTCCGGTGGGGAAGGCAGCGGCAGTTCCACGGACCCGCCGGGCGGCACGGACGCCTCCGGCAGGGGCAGCATGCCGCCGCTGACCTGCTCGCCCTCGATCTCGTACGACCACTCCAGGGCGAGGTGGGACAGGTCGACGAAGTCGTGCCCGTTGGTGACCAGCACGCTGCCGGGCGCCGCAGCCGGACCGATCCGGACCGGCTCGATCACCTTCTTGTACTCGATCAGCCCGGGGGAGGGGGTGCGGTCGGGGAAGAGGAGGCCGTCGCAGACGAAGTTGCCGTCGTGCACCTGCTCACCGAAGTCACCTCCGTACGCGAACCAGCGTCGGCCGTCCTCCGTGCGTTGCGCCAGACCGTGATCGATCCACTCCCACACGAAGCCGCCCTGGCAGCGTTCGTACGTCTCGAAAAGCCGCTGGTACTCGCTCAGACCGCCCGGTCCGTTGCCCATGGCGTGCGCGTACTCGCACAGGACGAACGGCAGGGCGCGGCGGCGGGCGTCTTGTGAGGCATCGTCCAGGGCGGGTTCCTCACGGCGTCCCACCAGTTCCACCCCGGCGTGCGGCAGATACATCCGGGAGTAGAAGTCGCTGTCCGGGCAGCTGTGGTCGCCCTCGTAGTGGAGTGGCCTGGAAGGGTCCCGTCGTCGGATCCAGCGGGCCATCTCCGTCAGTCCCGCACCCGTTCCGCACTCGTTGCCCAGGGACCAGATGACGACGGACGGGTGGTTCTTGTCCCGCTCCACCATGCGGGCTGCGCGGTCGAGCAGCGCGGGGGTCCACCGGTCGTCGTCGACGGGATTGCGTGCGTCGCCCAGTCCGACGAAACCGTGCGTCTCCAGGTCGCACTCGTCCACCACCCACAGGCCGAACTCGTCGCACAGGTCGAGGAAAGCCGGGTGCGGCGGGTAGTGGCTGGTGCGTACGGCGTTGATGTTGTGCTGCTTCATCAGCACCAGATCACGCCGCATGGTCTCGTGATCCACCGCCCGTCCTGTCTCGGGGTGGAACTCGTGCCGGTTGACCCCGCGCAGCAGTACTCTGCGGCCGTTGACCTTGAACAGTCCGTCCTCGATTGTCACCGTGCGGAAACCGATGCGCAGGGCGATCCGCTCACCGCCGACGGTCAGTTCGGCGTCGTAGAGCCGTGGCGACTCCGCACTCCACGGTTCGACCTGCCCGGTCATCGGCTCACCGGTGCGCAGTTCCCAGCCGAGCTCCGGCACGGTGATCTGCCCTGGTGGATCGCATTCGACGCGCAGCGTGCCGCGGCCCGTGACGTGGTCGTACTCGGCGTGCACGGTGTGGTCGCTCGCGGCACCGGCGGGACGGTGCAGCAGTGTGACCTCCCGGAAGATTCCCGGCAGCCACCACATGTCCTGGTCCTCCAGGTAGCTTCCGGCGGACCACTGGTGCACCCGGACGGCCAGAACGTTGCCGCGGCGCCGCAGCAGTGCTCCGACCGCGAACTCGTGCGGCAGTCTGGAACCTTGGAAGGTGCCGAGCTCCTGTCCGTTCAGCCAGACCCGCGCGCAGGACTCCACCCCCTCGAAGCGCAGCAGCGTCTCACCGGCGTCTGCCACCTCCACACCGTCCGGGGCGGTGTCGCCTGCTGTCGGCAGTGGCCAGTCGGCCGGCAGGTCGAAGACATGGCGGTGGTCGCCGGTCGGGTTCTCGTCCGGGACACGCGGCGGGTCGACGGGGAAGGGGTAGCGGACGTTCGTGTAGGCGGGTGCACCGTGCCCGTGCAGCACCCAGTGGGAAGGCACGGGCAGTTCGCCCCACCGGGTGTCGTCGTAGTCCGGGGCCGCGAAGGCGGCACCGTGCTGGTCGGCGGTGGGGGAGAGGCGGAACTTCCATGCCGTACCGGTCAGCGTGAGGCGGCGCGCGTCGGACCCCGGTGCCCACGCACGCGGTGGCAGACAGCCGGTCCCCGGGGAGACGTCCTCGTAGTACGGCACGGGCGGCGGTGCCGAGACAGAGGGCGGACCGGCCGGAGGGGGAGTGCTCATGCGTCTCCTCGGTTTCTGTTCGCTCTTGTGGTTTCTCTCCCACCAACCGGCCCCCTCGCATGCCTACTTCATAACCCGAATGCATACGGTGAGCGCGACATGACACAGTGGTTTCCATGACGATGCCACCGCCGCCGAACCAGCCGCCAGCGGGCGGCCCACCGCCTCCCGTGCAGCCGCCGGGCGGTTTCGGACCACCCGGGTCCGGTGGCTTCGGTCCACCTGCCGGAGGCGGCTGGCCCCCTCCGAAGCCGCCCGGCCGCAACAACGGAAAGACGATCGCGGCAGTCGTGGTGGCTGCTGTCGTCGCAATCGCACTCATCACGGCGTCAGTCGTCTTCATGACCCGGGACGACTGGGACACCGATGCCTCCGCTGAGGGCAAGCCTTCCGCGTCACAGTCGCCCTCGCCCTCGCCGTCCGCCTCGGACGAGCCGAGCGGGATACCGTCCGAAGAGCCTTCCCCAAGTGGTGAGGCGACCGAGTTTCCGGGACCGGGGGAGGACGACGAGCCGTCCGAGGAGCCCGACCAGGACGCCAGCGATGTGCCGCTGCCTTCGTTCCTGCTCCGTGTCGGTGACTGCTACGACCGCTCCAAGGAGCGCGAGGCCGCGGTGGTGAACCGCGACTGCGACAAGCCCCACGACGCGGAGGTCGTCAGCCGCAAGAAGCTCACCGGTACCTACAGCACCGACGGTGCCGTACGGAGCAAGGCCGACTCGATGTGCCGCACCCTGCTGCGCAACAAGGCGGCCAAACAGCCGGCCGGCACGGTGGGCGGAACACTCATCTCGTATCCGAAGTCGAAGAACGTCGGCAAGGCCTTCAGTTACGTCACCTGCAGTCTGACGGCGGGCAAGGGTAAGAAGCTGCACAAACCGCTGGTGTGATTGTTCCGACCGGGTGCGCGCTCCCGATGTACCTCAACGCGACGGTCTCCGCGCGTAGTTGAGCCTCCGAAGTTGGCATGGACGCATCGATCGCGGGGTAAATCCGCCGCGACCGATGTGACAGCTGTTCCTTCCGTGCCTACCCCTGAGAGGCTCCATGAAGCTGCGCAGATGGGCGTCCACGGCCACCGCCGTCGCCGTCTTCCTCGGACTTTCCTCCCTCACCGGAGCCGCGTCCGCATCCGCCGAAGAGACCGCCGCCACCGGCTATGTGGCCCTGGGCGACTCCTACTCCTCCGGAGTGGGCGCCGGGGACTACGAGGGGGGCGACTGCAAGCGGAGCGCGAACGCGTATCCGAAGCTGTGGAACGCCGCCAACTCCCCGTCCTCCTTCGACTTCACAGCCTGCTCCGGCGCGCGGACCGACGACGTGCTCGCCGGTCAGCTCGGCCCCCTCAACTCGTCAACGGGCCTGGTGAGCATCAGCGTCGGTGGCAACGACGCCGGGTTCGCCGACGCCATGACGACCTGCGTCACACAGGGAGAGAGCGCCTGTCTGGCGCGCATCCAGCAGGCCCGTGACTACATCAACAGCACCCTGCCCGGCAAGCTCGACGGCGTCTACAACGCCATCGCCCAGAAGGCGCCCTCGGCGAAGGTCGTCGTGCTGGGCTACCCCCACATCTACAAGCTCGGCGGCGACTGTGTCGTCGGCATCAGTGAGAAGTCCCGAGAGGCCATCAACGCCGCGTCCGACGATCTGAACGACGTCACCGCCAAGCGTGCGGCGGACCACGGGTTCAGCTTCGGCGACGTGCGCCCCACCTTCGCGGGACACGAGATCTGCTCGGGTGACGAGTGGCTGCACAGTGTCACCTTCCCCGTGGACGAGTCCTACCACCCCACCGCGGCCGGACAGTCCGGCGGCTACCTCCCGGTCCTGGAGGGCCTCGCCTGACAGGACGTTGCGACGCCTGTGCCGCCGCCCTGTTCCAAGGACGGCGGCACAGGCGCGCTCAGGCCGCTCCGCTGCTCGGCTCCGCCTCGTCGGCCAGGGCCACGGACAAAGCAGCCGCCGGGTCCCGTTCCGGGCCGCCTGCCGGCCACCACGAGCGTTGCCGCCTGTGATAGGGCCACCATCGGCCGTCCGGCCCGTACCGCAGCTGGGCGTCCGTCCCCACAGCCGTCCAGCAGGCGCCCGACGCCCGCAGCGTGGGGCGGGGCTCCTCCTCCCCCCAGGCGAGGTCGAGCTGTTCGGTAGCACGGTGCAGCGCCTCGTCGGACGGTGACCAGCCGCCCTCCAGCACGGTCAGTGCTTCAGCGCCCCCGAACTCCCAGGCACGCACGGCCACCGCGAGCTCGGACTCGGTACGGCCGCAGCCCTCCGCGAGCCGCGAGGCCACCGCGCGTCCAGGTTGTGCGGCCGCGAGCCGTACGGCATCCTCCCAGGCCGTCAGCGGCCGCGGCAGCGGGCGGGTGCCGTGCCCCGGCGAGACGGCCTCCGCGAGCATGCGGCGAGCCGTCGCGGCGGAGTGCGAAGCGAGAAAGGTCAGCGCGTCGACGTCCAGCCCCGGCGCCCGGGCGGCGCCACCCTCCAACGCCGCGATCTGTCCCGTCTCACGCACCGGGGAGGGCGGTTCGGGCAACGGAGGAAGCAGTACTCCCAGCGCGAACGCCTCGACAGCTTCCACCCCCTGCGACTCCTCCTGCTCCGCAGGCGTCACCGTGCCGCCGGTGGTCTGCCCGGCGGCTCGCGCCGTGCTGCGCTCCTGAAGGGCGTTCAGCAGCTCGCGTTCTCCGCGCCCGCGCATCAGCAGCAGCGCGAACGGGTCCTCGTCCAGCAGCCGGGCCGTCTGGTAGCTGAGTGCGGCAGTGTGCGGACAGTGATCCCACGCTCCGCAAGCACACTCGGGCTCCAGATCACCGATACCAGGAAGCAGCTCGATCCCGACGTCTGCCGCGTCCTCCACCAGGCGGGGCGGCATGTCGCGGTCCAACAGGGCAGCGATATGGCCGGCCTGTTCGACGATCACCTCCAGCAGACGCTCCCACTCGTTCTCGTCCAGCTCGCGCAGCAGCACATCGGCCCGGCACGGCGTGCGGTCCGAGCCGAGCACCACGGCGGTGATGCGACCAGGCCGCACGGAGACGGCACCTACCGCGCCCTTCCGGGCGAACGCTCGGCCCCGCTTGAGCTGTGCGTTGTCCAGCGCGGTCTCCTCGAGCGCCTTCAGCCATGTCTGCCCCCACCAGGTGCGGGCGAAGCCCTGGCCGCGAGCGGGGGGCAACGGTGCGAAGACCCGCTCCCGGTCACCGGATCCGCTGCCCTCCGTCCGATCGCCGTCGTCCATCACGCCGGTGTCGTCCGTCCCCCCGTTCGCGTCCATTTCCGCTTCCTCTTCGTGCGTCGTCCCGTACTCGCTCAACGCTCCACCTTCCGCAGCTCGACGAGCTCCGCCAACTCGGCGTCCGTCAGCTCGGTCAGCGCCGTCTCGCCGGAGCCCAGTACGGCGTCCGCGAGTGCCTGCTTGCGCCGCAGCATGTCGGCGATTCGGTCCTCGATGGTTCCCTCGGTGATGAGTCGGTGGACCTGTACGGGCTGCGTCTGCCCGATGCGGTAGGCGCGATCGGTCGCCTGGGCCTCGACCGCCGGGTTCCACCAGCGGTCGTAATGGATGACATGGCTCGCCCGGGTGAGATTCAGTCCCGTCCCGGCTGCCTTGAGGGAGAGCAGAAACACCGGTGCGGCACCCTCCTGGAAGCGGCGCACCATCTCCTCGCGCCGAGCCACCGGGGTGCCGCCGTGCAGACACTGGCTCGCCACACCACGTGCAGCCAGGTGACGTTCCAGCAGATGCGCCATCTGCACGTACTGCGTGAAGACGAGCACGCTCGCCTCCTCCGCGAGAAGGGTGTCCAGCAACTCGTCCAGCAGCTCCAGCTTCCCCGAACGGCCTGGAAGCCGGCCGCTGTCCTCCTTGAGGTACTGCGCGGGGTGGTTGCAGATCTGCTTGAGAGCGGTGAGCAGCTTGACCACCAGCCCGCGCCGCTCGAACCCGTCGGTACCGTGCAGCGCCGCCAGGCTCTCCCGGACCACGGCCTCGTACAGCCCGGCCTGTTCGGTGGTCAAAGAGACCGCCCGGTCCGTCTCCGTCTTCGGAGGCAGCTCGGGTGCGATGCCGGGATCGGTCTTGTGCCGCCGCAGCAGGAACGGCCTCACAAGCCGCGCCAGCCGCTCGGCCGCCACCGGATCACCGCCCTCGGCAGCGTCCGCGTAGTGCCTGCGGAACGTGCCGAGCCGGCCCAGGAGCCCCGGGGTGGTCCAGTCGAGGACCGCCCACAGCTCCGAGAGGTTGTTCTCCACCGGTGTGCCTGTCAGCGCCACGCGCGCCCGAGCGGGAAGTGTGCGCAGTGCCTTGGCAGTGGCGGCGAACGGATTCTTCACGTGCTGGGCCTCGTCCGCGACGACCATGCCCCACACCTCGCCCTCGCCGGGGAGCAGCCGGTCGGCGTCCAGTCGCATCGTGCCATAGGTGGTCAGCACGAACTCGCCCTCGCGCAGCTGCTCAAGGGAGCGGCCCGGACCGTGGTAGCGACGTACAGGGGTGCCGGGGGCGAACCGTTCGATCTCCCGCTGCCAGTTGCCCATCAGCGAGGCGGGACACACCACCAGGGTCGGACCCGCGGTCTCCTCGGTCTGCTGCCTGCGCAGGTGGAGCGCGATCAGGGTGATGGTCTTGCCCAGGCCCATGTCGTCGGCGAGGCAGCCCCCGAGACCGAGCGAGGTCATCCGGTGCAGCCAGTCCAGACCGCGCAACTGGTAGTCGCGCAGTGTGGCCTGAAGTTCGGCGGGCGGTGGCAAGGGCGGCTCCTCGCGGCGCTCCGGATCGGAGAGCCGTTCCCGGAGCGCTTCCAGCCACCCGGTGGCCTCGACCTCGACACGTTCGCCCTTCTGCTCGGCCGTACCGGTGAGGACGGCGTTCAGAGCTTCGAGCGTGCCGACCTTGTGGTCCTCGCGCTGTCGGGCTGCCTGTATCTCCTCCGGGTCGACGAGCACCCACTGGTCGCGCAGTCGCACCAGTGGCCGTCCCGCTTCGGCCAGCTGGTCGAGCTCGGCCCGGGTCACCTCCTGGCCGCCGATGGCGAAGCGCCAGTCGAAGCGCAGCAGTGCGTCCGGGGAGAGCTGGGAGGGGAGTCCCGCGGTGAACGGGGACTTCCGGCTCGCGCCGGTCTCTTCCGTCTCGTCCCCCGGGCCGATCACGGCGCGTGAGGTGAGCGAGCGAGCGAACTCGCGCGGCCAGTGCACCTGGACACCAGCTGCCGCCAGTGCGCGGGGCACCGAGGTGCCCAGCAGTTCGGCGATTTCCTCGTCGGCGAGGTCGATCGCGTCAGGTACCGCTGCCGAGAGCAGTGGGGTCAGCGCATCCCAGGCTGCCGCTGCCCGACGCAGCGCGAGCAGCGCGTCCGTGCGCGCCCGTGGTCCGAACCGCTCGGCGAGGGGTGACGTACCTGCCCAGACCTCTGCTGCGTCGGCGATCAGTGTGCTGTCGGCCGGGGCGTGGAGCTGCAGTACTCCGCGGAAGGCGGGATCCCGCCGGCCCTCCTGCGTCTTGTGTTCGCTCCCACCCTGTCCTGAGACGTCGTCCGTCGGGGGCAGACCGTCGATCTCGATGCGCAGCGACAGCCGGACCCCCGCATCGATTCCTGCTGCCACATCGGCGGCCCACTCCTGCAGTTCGGGTACGGCGAGTGGTTCGTCACCGGTGAAGGCGGGTGTTCCGACTGCCAGCGGAGCGGCAGGGGTGCGCGGAAGCGTGTCGGCGACGGCGTCCAGGAAGCCCCGCACCGAAGGACCGGGTGCCGGCATGCGGAGCGGACCGGGTCCGGGCAGTGGGACAGCGTGCGCGTCCGGAGGCATCGCAGCGGCCAGTTCCGCCACTGTGGTGGTGTCGTCGCTCGTGAGCGGGCCCAGCCGCCAGGCGTCGTAACCGGCGGGGCTCAGCCCTGGCAGCAGCCGACCCTGGGCAGCCAGCCGCAGTGCGAACAGCGCGGTGGCGCCCCAGAAGGCCGTCGTGGGCTCTGTGCCCTCCTCCGTACGTGCGGCGTACGCCCGGGTGAGAACCGGGAGGGCCGCGGCCACAGGGAGCGTGACCGCGGGAACTGTGCGGGTCTCCACGCCGCCCTCGGTCGGGACGACAACCGTCAGCTCGACGGTTTCAGCGGAACGATGATCGCCGCTGTCCGCGTCGCCGGCCTGTGGGCCGGGCGGTGCGGGGAGGGCCCTGTCGGTGGGGTGGGAGACTCCCTCGGGGCGCCGGAAGGCGATCCGGGAGCGGCGTGGCGGGTCTGCGGGCAGAAAGACGGCCACACAGTGGGTGAGCTGGGACATCCAGGAAGTGCTTGCCAGGGTCTCGGCCACAGTGCTGATGCATTCCTCAAATTTGACTAGCGAGCGGGAGCGGTCGAGGGTACATCACCTCGGGCCCAGGTGTGGCACACCGGGGAAAATCGCGCGCAGGAGGCCGCGAACCCGCCAGCGCGCGGCGCGGAGGGAACCCGCCGTGTCCGGATGGCGTTCAATGGAGTGAGAGGCGGAGATACCGGACTGGACAGCAGTGGGTGTGCCGCCGGTGCGGAGGAGGTACCGAGATGACCAATCGAGCAAAAGTCGCCGTCGGCGGGGTAGCGGTCGGACTGCTGCTGTGGTGGCTGACGTCGTTCTGGATCGCTCTACTGGTGATCGTGGGCGTACCCGCGGTCGCCTATCTGACGCTCGACTCCTCGCAGCGGCGCAGGCTGCGCAGAGTCAGCCGCAAGGAACTCGGCCGTTAGCAGTGGCCGTACGCCTTGCCTCCACTGACCGGGCCTTTCCGCCGGGGCCCGGGCTCGGGAGCCGGGCCGCAGAGGAGCGCTGAAGCGCGTCGAAGCCGCAACGGATCCATCGCAAGCCCCGACGGATCCGTCGGAACGATGCGTGCCGGGCGCATTCCCGCCGGGCACAGGTGTCGGCATCTTTCGGTGTGGCCCGTCACGCCGCCGGACGTAGCGCGATCCCGTCGAGCGCCGAGAGGAGCTCGGGCAGTTCACGACCGCGGCCCACCGGCCGCACCTCGCCGGGCGCTTCGTCCAGCAGGACGAAGGCGATGTCGTCGGTGCGCGCCACCACACTCCACCCAGGGCCGTCCGCGCGCAGCGTGCGGGCATCGCCCGAGGCGAAGGCGGACCGAATCCGCCCGGGCGGCGGAGGCGTCTCCAGATAGGCCCGCACTTCCTCCAGCACACGCTGCACCTGGATGTCGGTTTCGGCTTCTCCTCCCGACTCCACGAACTCCACGTCCTCCTCGACCTGCGCCCGCCACTGCGCCCACTGGAGCGCTATCTCGTCCGCACCGAGACGCCGCTGGGCGGGTCCCCAGCCGGAGGTGTCCGGCGGCGAGAGCACCGGGCCGCTCGTGTCGAGCTCTGCGTCCAGCACGGGGTCGTGCGGCTCGGGAAGACCGGGTGCGGAGACGGCGAGCGACAGCGGCCATCCGGGCAGCACCGCGGCGACGTCCCGTTCGTCGGGAGACAGATCGGCTTCCATGCCGCAGTCCCATGCCGCCACGGCACAGGCCACCTGCGTCACGTCCTCGGTCACCACGGTCCAGCGCGCACCGGTGCCGTCCTGCCCCAGTACCAGCCCGTACCCCTCGGCGTAGGGCTCCAGCCCCAGCACGGCGCATGCCGCGGGGTAGTCGTCCCCCAGCACACTCGGGAACTGCGCGGGCGTCAGCAGCACGGCAGTCAGCACATAGAGCGAATCTTCCTCTTCCGCGGCCACCGGTGACCTCCCCTTCCTGGCGGATCTCGGTGACGATAGCCCTCGGAGCGCGTCCGCGACAGATGGAATGGGTCCGCGGCAGGAAGCCGAAATGTGTCTGTGACAGACGCAGTGAATCCGATGAGAGGGGCACCACGTGCGGCGCTACGACCGGCTCAGGCACATCCTCCAGCTGGACCCGGAAGAGGACTCGCACGAGATCTACCGACTGATCGCCGCCTATGAGTTCCCCTGGGACTTCACCCGAGCTCTCGAACTCGCCCTGTACCGGACCTACGCCGTGCCCAGCATCGGCAGACTGCTGGCCCGCACCGCCGAGCTGACCGACCGCTCGCAGAAGCGCTACGACGACACAGCGCTCCTCCTGGACACCGTCGTCGAGCACGGCTTCGAGAGCGCGCAGGGGCGCACGGCCATCCGCCGGATCAACCAGATGCACCGCGCCTACGACATCACCGACGACGACATGCGTTACGTCCTGTGCACATTCGTCGTCATGCCCAAGCGCTGGCTCGACGCCTACGGCTGGCGCCGTCTCACCCATCATGAGCTGCGGGCCGTCAGCCACTACTATCGATCGCTCGGGCGCCACATGGGCATCAAAGAGATTCCCCGCAGCTACGAGGAGTTCGAGGACTTTCTCGACTCCTACGAAGAGACCCACTTCGGGTGGGACGAAGGGGCGCGGAAAGTCTCCGATGCCACCCTTGATCTGATGGCCTCCTGGTATCCGCGTCCGCTCGCCCCCGTGGTGCGCGGTGCCAGCCTGGCCCTGCTGGACGACTCCTTGCTACGGGCCTTCCGCTACGACGAGCCCGGGGCGCTCGCCCGTCGACTGACACGGGGTGCGCTGCGGCTTCGGGGCCGGGGCGTCCGGTTGATGCCGCCTCGCCGCAGGCCGCACTACGCCCGGCAGAACCCGGAGATCAAGAGCTACCCCGGCTACCCGGGCGACTACCGCATCGCGGACCTCGGCACCTTCCCGGCCGGAGGGGCGGGAGGTGTATCGGCCTGCCCGGTGCCTCATGTGCCGAAGGAGGAACCGGGGTGCTCCTGAAAGACGGAGCGGCGGGGCCGTGCGTTGGGGCCCGGACTTCCGACGCCCACGCACCGAGAGGTCTCAGAACCCGGCACGCCCGGTGGGTCACTCCGCTTCCCGCTCGGCCAGCGCAAGATACCGGTCGTCCCGGTCCACGTACGACAGCAACCGCCAGCCGGTGGCGGCCAGCAGGGTACGCAAGCGCGGCTCGGCCCGGATGTCGTCCGGGGTGATCTGCCTGCCCTGCCGAGCCGCCAGCGCGGCGCGGCCCACCGGGTGGAAGAGCGCCAGACGGCCCTTCGGGCGTACCACGCGGGCCAGTTCGCGCAGTCCGCTGTCCGGGCCGGGGAGGTGGGAGATCAGTCCGGCTCCGAACACGGCGTCCAGACAGCGGTCCCGCAACGGCAGTCGGGAGACGTCCGCGAGCAGCAGCGCGGCAGTCCGGTGCCGGCCGGCCCGGACGGCCTCGTCCAGCATCGCGGGAGTGAGGTCGGCGCCCAGCACGGTGCCGTCCGGGCCCACCGCGGCACGCAGCTCGGGCAGGGCCCGCCCGGTGCCGCATCCCGCGTCGAGCACCGTGTCGCCGGGCCGCAGGGCGGTTTCCTCCACGGCCGCGGCGAACGCCGGACCGTCGTCGGGGAACCGGGTGTCCCAGCGAGCGGCCCGCTCGCCGAAGAAGGCCCGGACCGCCGCCCGGTCGTCTGCCAAGTCGTGTGTCATGCTCCTCATCTTCCCGCGTGCGGGCAGCTGAGGAGTGGAAGCCCGCACTTCTGTTCGGCGATGCCGCTGTGACAGGTGCGACAGGGGAGTAACTGTGCGCAACAGAACAGGACCTTGTGGTTGCTCACTGTGCTCTTGTGGGTAAGGGTGGCACGGCAGATGCCGAGGAAAAGGGGGCGCGTGGTGGCACTGAACACGGGACTCGACTGGTTGCTGGACGACCTCACGAAGCGGATCTCGTCGGTCCGGCACGCGCTGGTCCTCTCCAACGACGGGTTGGTGACCGGGAGCAGCCACGATCTGGAGCGGGAGGACGCGGAGCATCTGGCCGCGGTCTCGTCCGGGCTGCACAGCCTGGCCAAGGGGTCCGGTCAGCACTTCAAGGCCGGACGAGTGCGCCAGACCATGATCGAGTTCGATGAGGGAGTGCTCTTCGTGATGGCCGCCGGGGACGGCAGCTGTCTGTGCGTCCTCGCCGAGGCCGAAGCGGACATCGGCCAGGTCGCCTACGAGATGACACTTCTGGTCAACCGCGTCGGCGAACACTTGGGACTGGCAGCGCGAAACGGCAACTGACCTGCGGTTCAGCAAAGTTATCCACAGGCGCGGCGGGAATCGCGGCAGCGGGCTATCGTCGTTTTCACGCAAGGTAGTCGAGTACCGACGGGGGATGACGATATGCGAGCCAAGCCTGTGGACCGCCGCGCGCCGGCACCGTTCCGCCACCCGGCCGACGTGGCGCTGCGCACGGCCGCGAAGGAGCTGGGGCTGCGTCCCAGGGAGTTCGAGCTGGCGGTGCAGACCGATCACGTACGCACGGTGCCGGGGCCGCCGGGAGGAGCCCGCCGGGTGCCACGCCAAGAGCTGGAGCGGATCAAGGGGGCGCCGGATTTCCCCGGCGGGCTGCGGGAGCGGCTGCGCGTCATGGGCGCGAGTGAGGCCTCCGAACTGCTGGACATCAGCCCGGCCCGGTTCGCCCGCCTCGCCAGGGCCGGTTGTTTCGGCCCGGTCAGCTTCTATGTGAACCGTTATCGCACGGTGGTGTGGCTCTATCTGGTGGAAGAGCTGCGGGACTTCGCGGAGAACAATCCGATGCTGCTGACGGGACGGCTGCCGGCGGGTATGCGGGCCAAGCTCCAGGCCGGCACCGACCATCGTGCCCGCTGCTGGCGGCAGCGGCGCCTCAACCAGTTGGTGCGGCACGCAGTCGGCCCCTGGGAGCAGGCCGCGGTACGAGCGAGCGTGCTGGACGACGCCACCCTCGCCGAGGCCGTGCCCGACCCCGGCGAACGGGCCCGGCTCGAGCGCCTGCGCCCGTGCTTCCTGGAGGTGCGCAGCGTTTCGAAGGCCACCCGGGACACCCTGGCGGAGCTGTGTCTTGCCGAGGGCGAGGAGGAGATCCGCTGGCACCGGTTCCTGCTGGACGCGGAGCTGGAGACGGCCAGGGCCGCCGAGGCGGTCGCAGCCGCACCTGCCCTCCGCCGCCGGGCCACCTCCCGGTCGGCGCCCGACCTGGAGGAAGGGCATCTCCTCCAGCCGGTTCCGGAGGTGGGCGCGCGGCCCGATCCCGGTACCGCGCGGCCGGTTGCGGGACCCCCCTCCGTCGCGGTTCCCCGGCGGCGCTGGTCGCTGCTGCGGCGCCGCAGGCCGAAGCCCGCCGCTCGCCCGGCCCGGTGAACCGGAGCCGTTCCCGCGCCGCCCAGGTGCGCCGGGCGCTCCCGCGCCGCGCGGGTCCGCCAGGTCGGCCGAGCAACCGGCGAACGGCTCAGGTCGAGGTCGCCTGCCCTGGGGTCTTCTCCTGAGCCGGAGCAGGGGGCGTCTCGTTCCGCTCGGGGCTGTGCGGGCGGAACAGTCCCTCCTGCATCACCGAGACGATCAACCTCCCCTCGCGGTCGAAGATCTGGCCCCGGGCAAGACCCCGCGCACCCGTGGCGATGGGTGACTCCTGCTGGTAGAGGAACCACTCGTCGGCACGGAACGGCCGGTGGAACCACATGGCGTGGTCCAACGAGGCGGTATCGAAGTTCCGCGGCCCCCACAGCGGCTCGACGGGCAGGCGTACCGCGTCGAGCAGCGTCATGTCGCTGGCGTAGGTCAGTGCGCAGGTGTGCACGAGCGGGTCGTCACCGAGGGACCCGATCGCGCGCATCCACACCGCGCTGCGCGGCTCGACCCCTTCGAGCTCGGAGGTGTTCCATCGCAGCCGGTCCACATAGCGCAGGTCGAAAGCCTGTCGTCGGGCCATGCGCTCCAGCGGCACAGGCAGCGAGCCCAGGCGCTCACGGATCTCGTCCGCGAGTTGCGGAAGGCTCTCGGGCTCCGGCACCCGGGGCATCGGCATCTGGTGCTCGAAACCGGGCTCTCGAATATGAAAGGAGGCGGTCAGATTGAAGATCGTGCGGCCCTGCTGGACGGCGACCACGCGGCGCGTGGTGAAGGACCGCCCGTCCCGGACCCGCTCCACCTGGTACACGATCGGCACTCCGGGGATGCCAGGACGCAGGAAGTACGCGTGCAGCGAGTGCACGGGGCGCTCCTCGTCCACGGTCCGCCCCGCCGCCACCAGCGCCTGTCCGGCCACCTGCCCGCCGAAGACCCGCTGGAGTGACTCGTGGGGACTCCGCCCCCGGAAGATGTTGAGGTCGATCTCTTCGAGGTTCAGCAGATCGACAAGGCGTTCGGCAGGGCTGGGCCCGGTCATCTCATGCGTTCCTCTCTCACGTCCGGGGCGGCGATCGCGCTGCGAAGTGCGCTGGGTGCCGCACTCACATCGGGCCGACGTCGGTCACCTTGACCACCGCACGACCCTCCTCGTCCGAGGCAACGAGATCGACCTCGGCCGAGATACCCCAGTCATGATCGCCACGCGGATCGGCGAAAGTCTGCCGGACGCGCCACAGCCGGTCCTCCGGGACCTCCTCGATCTTCAGCAGACGCGGACCACGGGCGTCCGGCCCGGTGCCCAGCTCGTCGTACTCGTCCCAGTAGGCGTCCATGGCATCGGCCCACGCGTCCTCGTCCCAGCCGGCCTCCCCGTCCAGGTCGCCCAGCTCGGCGACCTTGTCCATGGCGGCCAGCTCCACCCGGCGGAACATCGCGTTGCGCACCAGGACCCGGAAGGCCCGGGGGTTGGCGGTGACCGGCTTGACCTGGTCGGCGCGTTCCTGGGCCTCCTCCGCCGTCTCGTCCTCCGGGTTGGCCAGCTGCTCCCACTCGTCCAACAGGCTGGAGTCGACCTGCCGGACCATCTCACCGAGCCACTCGACGATGTCCTGGAAGTCTTCCGACTTGAGGTCGTCGGGGACGGTGTGCTCGAGAGCTTTGTAGGCGCCGGCCAGATAGCGCAGGACGATGCCTTCCGTGCGGGCGAGCTCGTAGAAGGAGACGAATTCGCTGAAGGTCATCGCGCGTTCGTACATGTCGCGGATGACCGACTTCGGGGAGAGCGCATGGTCCCCGACCCATGGGTGGGACTTGCGGTAGAGCCCGTAGGCGTGGAAGAGCAGCTCTTCGAGGGGCTGGGGGTAGCTGATGTCCATCAGCCGCTCCATCCGCTCCTCGTACTCGATCCCGTCGGCCTTCATCTGGGCCACGGCTTCGCCCTTGGCCTTGTTCATCTGCGCGGCGAGGATCTGGCGCGGGTCGTCCAGCGTCGACTCGACGACCGAGACCATGTCCAGCGCGTAGGAGGGCGACTCGGGGTCCAACAGCTCGAAAGCGGCGAGGGCGAAGGTGGAGAGCGGCTGGTTGAGGGCGAAGTCCTGCTGGAGGTCGACGGTCAGTCGGATGGTGCGGCCCTCGGAGTCCGGCTCGTCCAGCCGCTCGACGATGCCACCGTCCAGCAGCGAGCGGTAGATGGCGATGGCACGGCGAATGTGCTGCAGCTGGGAGCGGCGGTCCTCGTGGTTGTCCTCCAGCAGCCGCCGCATCTGGGCGAACGCGTCACCGGGGCGGGCGATCACGGAGAGCAGCATGGCGTGCGTCACCCGGAAGCGGGAGGTCAACGGCTCCGGGTCGGAGGCGATCAGCTTCTCGAAGGTCTGCTGACCCCAGCTGACGAACCCCTCCGGGGCCTTCTTGCGGACCACCTTGCGGCGCTTCTTCGGGTCGTCGCCTGCCTTCGCCAGCGCCTTCTCGTTCTCGATCACATGCTCGGGGGCCTGGGCGACGACGAAGCCGGAGGTGTCGAAGCCCGCGCGTCCGGCTCGGCCCGCGATCTGGTGGAACTCGCGGGCGCGCAGCGTGCGCACCCGGCTGCCGTCGTACTTGGTGAGCGCGGTGAACAGCACCGTCCGGATGGGAACGTTGACTCCGACGCCGAGGGTGTCCGTGCCGCAGATGACCTTCAGCAGCCCTGCTTGCGCAAGCCGCTCGACCAGCCGCCGGTACTTCGGCAGCATCCCCGCGTGGTGCACGCCGATGCCGTGCCGCACATAGCGGGAGAGGTTGCGGCCGAACTTGGTGGTGAAGCGGAAATTGCCGATGACCTTGGCGATCTCGTCCTTCTCCGCGCGGGTCGACATATTGATACTCATCAGTGCCTGTGCCCGCTCCACGGCCTGCGCCTGCGTGAAGTGCACGATGTAGACCGGCGCCTGGTGGGTCTCCAGCAGTTCGGTCAGCGTCTCCGTCAGCGTTGTCGTGCGGTACTCGTACGACAGCGGAACCGGGCGTGTCGCGGAACGCACGACCGCCGTGGGGCGGCCGGTGCGGCGGGTCAGGTCCTCCTCGAAGCGGGAGACATCACCCAGCGTCGCCGACATCAGGATGAACTGCGCCTGCGGCAGCTCCAGCAGCGGGATCTGCCAGGCCCAGCCCCGGTCGGGCTCGGCGTAGAAATGGAACTCGTCCATCACCACCTGGCCGATGTCGGCATTCGCGCCGTCACGCAGCGCGATGGAGGCGAGTACTTCGGCAGTGCAGCAGATGACAGGGGCGTCCGCGTTGACCGAGGCATCACCGGTGAGCATGCCGACGTTCTCGGTGCCGAAGAGCTTGCACAGGTCGAAGAACTTCTCCGAGACCAGTGCCTTGATCGGAGCCGTGTAGAAGGTGACCTTGTCCTGTGCGAGTGCGGCGAAGTGAGCCCCTGCCGCGACCAGACTCTTACCGGAACCCGTCGGGGTCGACAGGATCACGTTCGCCCCCGAGACCACCTCGATCAGTGCCTCCTCCTGGGCGGGATAGAGCGAGATACCCCGCTCTTCCGCCCATCCGGAGAAAGCCTCGAAAAGGGCGTCGGGATCGGCGTCGCTCGGCATCTGGTCGATAAGGGTGGCTGTCACGCCCCCCATACTGCCTGCTGCCCCGGCCGATCAGGGAACCGGTGGGTTCTCGATGATCACCGGGCGCTACGCTGTGTCGTCGAACGGGCGTCAGACCCGAACGGGAGCAGCGCGGGGGCGCGGGGCGCGGGCCCGGCGGCGGAGCCGCGAGGCACGCGATACGAAGGACAGGGCGGGGATACGCATGATGGGACCGGCGCACTCGCTGTCGGGAGCAGCTGCCTGGCTAGGCGTAGGGGCCGCCGCAGCTGTGCTGGACCATCCGATGCCCTGGCCGGTGGTGGTCGTCGGCGCGCTGTTGTGCGCGGGCGCCGCGTTGGCGCCCGACCTCGACCAGAAGTCCGCCACCATCTCCCGGGCCTTCGGTCCTCTCTCCCACGCCTTGTGCGGCGTGGTCGACAAGCTGTCCACCGCCGTCTACAACGGCACCCGCTCGCGGGGCGAGCGGCGCCGTTCCGGAGGCCACCGCACACTCACCCACACCTGGCCCTGGGCTCTGTTCATAGGTACGGGCTTCTCCGCGGCCGCCGCCATCTGGGACCGCTGGGCCGTGCTGGTCATCCTTTTCATCCATGTGGTGCTCGCCGTCGAGGGACTGCTGTGGCGGATGGCCCGGGTCTCCAGCGATGTGCTGGTGTGGCTGCTGGGAGCCGCCTGCGCCTGGATCCTGGCGGGAGTGCTGGAGAAGCCGGGCAACGGTGCGGACTGGCTGTTGACCGGAGACGGCCAGGAGTACCTGTGGATGGGGCTGCCCATCGTGCTGGGCGCGATGGTGCACAACATCGGCGACGCCCTGACCATCTCCGGCTGTCCGGTCCTGTGGCCGATTCCGATAGCGGGCAAGCGGTGGTACCCGCTGGGCACACCCCGCTTCATGCGCTTCCGCGCCGGCGCCTGGGTCGAGAACGCCATACTGATGCCCGCCTTCATGGTGCTGGGCGGAGCCGGCAGCCTGGTCGCCTTCGGATTCATAGGAAGCTGACCCGTCGCGTCGGCCGACTCCTGGGGTCAGCCGTGCCAGGAGCGCCACAGCGCCGCGTACGGGCCGTTCGCCGCCACCAGCGTTCGGTGGCTGCCCAGTTCGCTGATACGGCCGTCCTCCACCACGGCGATGACATCGGCGTCGTGCGCCGTGTGCAGGCGGTGCGCTATCGCGACCACCGTGCGCCCTTCCAGTACCTTGGCGAGAGATCGCTCCAGGTGCCGAGCGGCCCGGGGGTCCAGCAGGGACGTCGCCTCGTCCAGTACGAGGGTGTGCGGGTCGGCCAGCACCAGTCGGGCGAGCGCGATCTGCTGGGCCTGAGCGGGGGTGACGGTCAGCCCACCCGAACCGACCTCGCTGTCCAGCCCGTCCCCGAGCGCCCGCACCCAGCCGTCGGCATCGACCGCGCCCAGCGCGGCCCACAACTCCGCGTCCTCGGCGCCCTGCCGGGCGAGCAGCAGGTTGTCGCGCAGGGTACCGACGAAGACGTGGTGCTCCTGGTTGACCAGCGCCACATGGCGGCGCACCTCCTCGGCGGGCAGCTCGCTCAACTCGGCGCCGCCCAGGGTGACCTCGCCTCGCCGCGGTCCGTAGATACCGGCCAGCAGCCGTCCCAGCGTCGACTTACCGGCGCCCGACGGGCCGACCAGCGCGACCCGGCTGCCGGGGGCGACCTCCAGCGTGACCCCGTGCAGCACATCGACATCCGCGTGGTAGCCGAAGCGCACCTCCCTGGCGCGCACCTCCTTGCCCTCGGGCGCGGTGCCGCTGCCGCCTTCCGGTTCGATCTCCCGTACCCCCACCAGCCGGGCGAGCGAGACCTGGGCGACCTGGAGCTCGTCGTACCAGCGCAGGATCAGCCCCACGGGCTCGACCAGCATCTGGGCGAGCAGGGCGCCGGTCGTCAGCTGTCCGACGCTGATCCACCCCTGGAGGACGAAGACACCGCCCAGCAGCAGTACGCCACCCATGATCAGCATGTTGCTGAGGTTGACGGTGGGGAAGAGCACCGTGCGCAGCCACAGTGTCCTGCGCTCCCAGGCAGTCCACTCGGCGACACGGCGCTCGGAGAGTGCCACCCGGCGTGCGCCCAGCCGATGGGCCTCCACGGTCCTGCCCGCGTCCACCGTCTCGGCGAGTGCCGCCGCCACCGCCGCGTAGCCTGCGGCCTCCGCGCGGTAGGCGTGCGGTGCCCGGCGGAAGTACCACCGACAGCCGGCGACCAGCACGGGCAGCGCGAGCACCACGGCCAACGCCAACGGCGGCGCGGTGACACACAGTGCCCCGATCAGCAGCGCGGCCCACACCAGGCCGATCGCCAGCTGGGGGACGGCCTTCCGCATGGCGTCGGCCAGCCGGTCGATATCGGTGGTGATCCGGGAGAGCAGATCGCCCGTCCCGGCCCGTTCCAGCACGCTGGGCGGCAGCCCCACGGAGCGGACGAGGAAGTCCTCACGCAAGTCGGCGAGCATCTCCTCGCCCAGCATCGCGCCACGCAGCCGCACCTGCTGGGTGAAGACCGTCTGCACCAGCAGCGCGAGTGTGAACCAGAGGGTGATGCGCCCCAGTTGCAGCTCGCGATCCCCGGCTGCCAGATCGTCCACGAGCCCGCCCAGCAGCGCCGGCCCCACCATCGACGCCACGACGGCGACGCTGTTCACGGCCACTATCAGTACGAACGAACGCCGGTGCCGACGCAGCAGCTCACGCACATAGGACCGGACCGTCGCGGGGGAGCCGACCGGGAGGATCGTGACGTCCTCGGGGGCCGACGGGTCGTAGTCGGGTTCGGGCACGCCGATACGCCGGGTGCGCCACTGCCGGGGGTCCGGGCGTTCCTCACTCGTCGCCGTGGTGCTCTGGGGGCTCACGCGGATTCGACTCCCTCGGTATGTGCGGCCTTGGTCCGCCGGCCCGCCCGCACCGGAGCGGCGCCCTGCGGTTCGCGGGTGACCACGGCCCGGTATGCCGCGTCTGAGTGGAGGAGCTGCCGGTGGGTGCCGGTGACTGCGGCAGCCGATCCATCGACGAAGACGACCCGGTCGGCGCGGTCGAGCAGCAGCGGGCTGGAGGAGAAGACCACCGTCGTCCGTCCGGACCTGAGTTTGACGAGCTCGCGGGCGATGCGCGCTTCCGTGTGGGAGTCGACGGCCGAGGTGGGTTCGTCCAGGATCAGTACTTCCGGGTCGGTGAGCAGCGACCGCGCCAGCGCGAGACGTTGGCGTTGGCCGCCGGAGAGGGACCGTCCCCGTTCGGTGATCCGGGCCCGCATCGGATCACCGTCCGCGTCCGGACTGCCCTGCACCAGCGCCTTGAGGACATCGCCGCACTGGGCGGCCTCGAGCGCCTGGGCGGAAGTCACCTGGCCGGAGGAGGGCACGTCCAGCAGCTCGGCGAGCGTGCCCGAGAGCAGCACCGGGTCCTTGTCCTGTACGAGGACGGCGGCCCGAGCCTGCTCCAGCGGCATACCGTCGAGCGGCACCCCGTCCAGCAGCACCGAGGCGGGCGCGGCCCGCTCCTCGCCGCCTCCCGTCCGGTCGGCTTCCGGGTGCACCGCTCCGGTCTGGTCTGCCTCGCCGGGCTCCCCGTCGCTCCCACCCAGGACGGCCGCGTCGCGCCGATCCTGGACAGCCGCGTCCTTCCCCTCCAGGTCAGCCGTGTCACTCCCGGCCCAGGCTTCCGTGTCGCTCCCGTCGCAGACGTCGGCCTCGGAAGCGGGGTGCCCGCCCAGACGTTCCGCGAGGCGCCCGGCAGCGTCCGGGTCACCACAGACGACGGCGGTGAGCTGTCCGGGCGGGGCGTGCAGGCCGGTGCCGGGGTCGTACAGCCCCACAGGGGCTCGCGTCTCGGCAGGCGGCGCCTGGACCTTTCCCTCCTCCTTGGGTATGTCGGCTCGCGCCGCGCCGTGGTCCTCGCCGGGCCGTCGCAGACCCAGCACTCGTGCGGCGCGGGTGGCCGACGGGCGGGAGAAGGAGTACGACATGGCGAACTCGCCGAAGAGCTGGAGCGGAAGGAGCAGGAAGCTGACCGCGCCGTAGACCATGACCAGTTCACCCACCGCGATCCGTCCGTCCAGCGCCAGCCGGGCGCCGTACCACACGACGCCGACCAGCAGCAGCCCCGGCAGTGCCACTTGGAGCGCTTCGATGAACGACCACATCCGGGCCGTGCGCACGGCTGCGTGCCGCACCTGCTGGGAGGCTCGCCGGTAACGGTCGAGGAAGAGGTCCTCACCACCGATACCGCGCAGCACCCGCAGGCCGGCGACCGTGTCGGCGGCCAGCTCCGTCGCCCGTCCCGCCCGCTCGCGTTGTGTGTCGGCACGTCGGGTGGCTCTCGGCAGCAGAGGCAGCACGGTCAGCGCCAGGGCGAGCATGCCCGCGCAGGCCAGCAGCCCCAGCTGCGGCTGGTAGACCACCAGCGCGGCGCAGACACCCAGGGTCGTCAGCAGAGCGGCGCTGAACCGGGAGACCGCCTCGACGCACCAGCCGATACGCTCGATGTCACCGGTCGATACCGCGACGACTTCCCCGGCGGCGACGCGGCGGGTGAGGGTGGCGCCCAGGGCCGCCGTTCGGCGGGCCAGCAACTGCTGGATGCGTGCTGCCGCGGTGATCCAGTTGGTGACGGCGACCCTGTGCAGCATGGTGTCGCCGACTGTCACCGCTACGGTCACCACTGCCATCGCGGCCCCGGCCAATGCCAGGTCGCTGCCCGAGTTGTGCACAACGGCGGTCACGGCCAGCCCGGCGACGGCGGGGAACGAGGCGATCGAGGCGAGCTGCAGCACCCCCCAACCCAGTGCCTTGAGCTGTCCGCCCAACTGCATGCGCCCAAGCCAAAGGAGCAGCCGGAAACCCGACCTGACGTCGGGAGCGCCGGGGTCGCTGTAAGGGAGGTCGCGAATCTGCATGACGTTCCAAGGTCTCGGAACCGCACGAGCGCGGGGAGCGGTACGGGCACTGGTACGGAGGCTGGTACGGGCACGAGCAGGGGCGGCGGCACACGGAAGGCGGGCATGCGGGCAGGCGGCAGAGGTCCTGCGGGTGTGCGCCGATCCCACCCGGTCACCCGCGGAATGGCAACGGGTTTTCCCGGGCGTCGGCACACTTCCGGCCAATGCGAAGATGGGGGCTATGGGCATGCGCGCGGCAGGACGTACAGGCACCGGGACCGGTCGGCACGGGGCTGGGGTAGCACGGCCCGGCGAGGTGGCCCAGGTCCGGGTCCCAGGGCGCGCGAAGGCCAGGGCGGCACTGGTGGCCGCGGCGGGCGGCACGGCGCTGGCCCTGCTGCTTTCCGGCTGCGGCGGGGACAGCGGTGGCGGGAGCGGTGGTGGTGACCAGGGTTCCGGCAGCGCGAAGAAGGCAACGGCGTCCGAGCTCTCCCCGCAGGCCGAACTGGCCAAGCACCCCACCCGGATTCCCCGGGTCGGCGACCGCCTCCAGGCGAAGATCCCGGACAACGCCGACCAGGTGGTGGCCGTGGAGGGCAAGGGCAAGGACTCCGCCGACGCGACGGTGCGGCTCTACACGCGGCACGGCGAGAAGTGGCGCGAGGAGCACAGCTGGGCGGCGCACAACGGCAAGAAGGGCTGGACGAACGACCATCACGAGGGCGACAAGCGCAGCCCTGTGGGTGTGTTCACGCTCTCCGACGCGGGTGGCGTGCTGCCGGAGCCGGACGCCAAGCTGCCGTACACGCAGACCTCGGCCTTCACGCCTCCCTCCTACTGGCCGAAGAAGACCCGGCACGACTTCGACCATGTGATCGCCATCGACTACAACCGTGTCAAGGGCACGTCCCCCCTCGACCCGACCAGGCCGCAGGGCAAGGCCAAGGGGGGCAGCATCTGGCTGCACATGGATCATGGCAGCGGCACATCAGGGTGCGTGAGCCTGTCCAAGTCCGGTATGCGGACCCTGTTGCGCACCCTGAACCCGGACAAACACCCCGTCGTGGTGATGGGGGACAAGGCGTCGCTCAAGCGCTGAGTCGGCTCAGGGCTTCTTCGAGTCGACGCCCGGGCGCTTCTTGCGCCACAGCCCTCGGGTGAAGTCGGGTATCTCCTGCGGGGTGCCCTTTGCCTTGATCGAGGCGTGGCTGAGCGGCACGGGGGAGGTCCAGGTCGCCGCGTCGTAGACGTCGAAGTCGGGCACCAGCCCGAGACGCATGCACTGTGTCAGGCGGAACAGCATGATGTAGTCCATACCGCCGTGCCCGCCGGGCGGATCGGAGTGTTCCTTCCACAGCCAGTGGTCGTGCTCCTTGTACTTGTCGAAGTCGCCCCACTCGTCACCGGACATGTCCGGCTCCAGATAGATGCGGGGCGGGTAGTCCTCGAAGACGCCCTTGGTGCCGCCGAGGATGTTGAGGCGGGAGTAGGGGTGCGGGTTGGAGACGTCGTGTTCGAGCCGGATCACCCTGCCCTTGGCCGTCTGGACGAGACTGATCGACATATCGCTTTTTACATAGGTCTCCTTCCAGCTCTCGTGGCCGGGCGGCATGTGCTCCTCGCGGTAGGCGGCCAGACCGAGTGAGGGAGAGCCGAAAGTGGTGATACGGACCGCGCGGTCGCCGCGGTTGACGTCCATGTAGTTGGCGGCGGGGCCGAAGCCGTGGTTCGGATAGAGGTCGCCCTTGAGCCGCGTGTGCCACTTGCGGCGCCACGGCCCTTCGTAGTAGTCCGGGTCGAACATCAGCCCGCGCAGGTCGTGGAGGTAGGCCCCGGCGCTGTGCAGCAGATCGCCGAAGAGCCCCTCGTGCGCCATCCGCAGGACGCGCATCTCGTTCTGCCCGTACACGCAGTTCTCCAACTGCATGCAGTGCTTACGGGTCTGTTCGGAGAGGTCGACGAGTTCCCACAGCTGGTCCAGCTCCATCGCGATGGGGCACTCGACGCCGACGTGCTTGCCGCCCTTCAGCGCGGCCTTGGCCATCTCGAAGTGCCAGTCCCAGGGGGTGGCCACGTACACGAAGTCGAGGTCCCCGCGTCTGCACAGTTTCTCGAAGTCGTGATCGCCCTTGGCGTAGAGGGCGGGCGCGGGCTGTCCGGCGTCGGTGACCTTCTTCGCGGCACGTTCGGTCTTCTCCCGCACCGGGTCGCACAGCGCGACCACACGCACGCCCTCCAGCGCCAGGAACAGGTCGATCATGCTGCCGCCACGCTGCCCCAGACCGATCAGCCCGACCCGGACGGTGGTCCGCTCCTCGAACGGTACGCCGATCATCGTCCTGCCCCGACGGGGTGGCGTCATGGCGGCGCTCCCGCTCTCCTCGGCGGCCGTGGCGGCACCGGACTGTGCCGCCTCGGCCGCCGAGGCGCCCAATGCGCCGATGCCCAACCCGGCGCCCGCGACCCCGGCGCTGCGCAGGACTGAACGGCGGCTGAATCCTTGCTCGTCACTCATCGGCTCTCCCGCAGCTGTGTGCACGTCGGATGCGTGAACTCGGCTCAGGACCCTGCTGGTTGAGACCAGTGGTGCGCAAGAGCGCGTACTTGGACCTTCGTTGCTCGTGGATGGACTTTCGGTTCCGTAAGATCTTGCTGCAATTGACTGGAAATTCTTGCGCAATCTCTTGACGCCGCTTCCCGACACCGGCAGGCTCCCGGCCGTACCACCTGTGAACGGCCCCCTGTGGGCGGACCGTTCACATCCCCCCACGGTGGCCCAGGCGCCTGGCTGCCTTCCCGGGCATCCCCATGCCCGCACATCGAAGGAGCCGCACGATGAGAAAACGACTGCTCAGCGTCTGTACGGCGGGAGTGCTGGCGGCAAGCGGCATGATGGCGGCAACGCCCTGGCACGCACAGGCGGCCCGCTCCATGCCGACCGACTCGGCGCAAGCCGCCTCTGCGCAAGCTGCCTCCGGACAGGCCCCTTCCGGGCAGGCGCCTTCCGGGCAGGCGCCTTCCGGGCAGGCGTCTCGACCAGGAATGCCCTCCACCTTCGCGTCGGCCGCAGCAGCGCAGGGTTCGTTCACCCAGGCCGCACCGCCCGGCGGGAAGAGCGTCACCGCGACGCTGTTCGAGCGCCCGTTCACCTCCGTCGCCCAGGAGTGCACGGACACCCTCGGCCCCGCCGGTTACGGCTACGTCGAGGTCTCACCCGCCACGGAGCACATCCAGGGCGATCAGTGGTGGACGTCGTACCAGCCGGTCAGCTACAAGATCGCAGGTCGACTCGGTGACCGTGCCGACTTCGCGCAGATGGTCGACACCTGCGAGGCCGCAGGGGTCAAGGTCATCGCGGACGCCGTCATCAACCACATGACATCCGGTTCGGGCACCGGAACCGGCGGCACCCAGTACACCAAGTACGGCTACCCGGGCACCTACCAGGACGGCGACTTCCACACCTGCCGGAAGAACATCACCGACTACACCAACCGCGACGACGTGCAGAACTGCGAACTCGTGGGCCTGGCCGACCTCGACACCGGCAACGAGAAGGTACGTGCCGCCATCGCCGGCTACCTCGACGACCTGCGCTCCCTCGGCGTGGCCGGCTTCCGTATCGACGCGGCCAAGCACATGGCGGCAGCCGATGTGGCGGCCATCAAGGCGAAGATGTCCCAGGACCCCGGCTTCTGGATCAGTGAGGTCATCCACGGCGACGGGGAGGCCGTGCAGCCCGATGAGTACACCGACATCGGCGACGTGGACGAGTTCCGCTACGGCCGTCGGCTCAAGAGCGCCTTCCAGGGCGGCGACCTCGGCTCCCTGCGGACCATCGGCGACGGAATGCTGGGCAGCGGCGATGCCCGCACGTTCGTCGACAACTGGGACACCGAACGCAACGGCTCCACTCTCACCTACAAGGACGGCGCGGCCTACACGCTCGCCAACGTCTTCCAGCTCGCCCATCCCTACGGCTCGCCCAACGTCTTCTCCGGCTACACGTTCAGCGATCACGACGCCGGGCCGCCCAGCGGCGACGAGGGGTGGACCGGCATCCACGCCAAGCCTGAGATCACCGGCATGGTCGGCTTCCGCAACGCGGTCGGCTCGGCGGAGCTGACGAACTGGTGGTCCGAGGGGCAGGCCCTCGCCTTCGGACGCGGCGACAAGGGGTTCGTCGCCCTCAACAACGGCGATGGGGGGTTGAACAGGACCTTCCAGACCTCCTTGCCCGCCGGTACGTACTGCAACGTCGCCGCCGCACAGGGCGGCTGTGAGCAGAAGGTCGCGGTCGCTGCCGATGGCCGTGCGCAGTTGACTGTTCCTGCCCACGGGGCCGTCGCCCTGCATGTGGACGCGACCGGCTGACGCACCGGGCGGGCCGCCGAGGGGCGGCCCGCCCCATGCGTGTGTCGCCGACGAGCAGCTGCCCGACGTGTGCGGCACCGCAGAGCAGACGGCCCCCGGTACGGGGGTCACCGCGGATCAGCGGGGGCGGGTGGCCAATTCCAGCTCCTGGATGACCGAGTGGTAGCCCTGGTTGCCGGTCGCGTGGTCGAGGCCTATCTCGCACGTCCGGTTGGCCGACAGGTACGCGTCGTAGGAGCGCGCCGTCACCTCGGCAGCCTCTCGGGCCGTCGCGGAGGCGGTCAGTTCCTCGTGCAGCAGCCCGCGGTCGCCCGCGAAGGCACAGCATCCCGCGTCCAGCGGCACCACGACCTCCTCCGCGCACGCCTCGGCGACCTCGCGCAGCTCCGCCTCGTCGCCCAGGTGCCGCATCGAGCACGTGGGATGGAGCACGGCGGAGTCGACGCGCCGCTCGACCGTGAGGCGGGGCAGCAACTCCCGCGCGGCCCAGACGAGCGAGTCCAGGACCGTCAGTCGTTCGTGGAGTTTGCGGTTGGCCGGTGTCAGGTAGGGCACGACCTCTTCCGCGATGCCCAGGGTGCAGGAGGAGGCGTCGACCACGAGGGGGAGCTCGCCGCCGTCGGTCCACCGCCAGGCGGCCTCCACCATGCGGTTGGCCATCAGGGTGTTGCCGGCTTCGTAGCCCTTGGAGTGCCAGATCGTCGAGCAGCAGGTGCCGGTGACGTCTTTCGGGATCCACACCGGCTGGCCGGCCCGTGCCGAGACGGTGACCAGGGCCTCCGGAAGCGACAGTCCCGCGTAACCGTCCGGGTCGCCGAAGATCCGGTTCACGCACGCCGGGTAGTACACGGCGGTGGCGAGCTGTCTGCTCGTCGCCGGGAGCCGCTTGGCGGCCGGGGCCGGGATCTCCGGCAGCCACTCGGGCACCAGGTCGGGGCGGACCGCTTTGCGGGCGGCGCCGGTGACCGCGCCGAGCAGCCGGTCCCCGAGATCGCCCTCGCGTCCCCGCAGACGTCTGCGGAGCTGGTCCGCGGCGGCCACCGCCAACCGCGCCGAGCGCTCCACCCGCGCGAAGTGTCGCGCCGTGCGCTCGGCGGTGCGCTCCTCGCGGGGCGAGTGCCGGGCGTGCCGGAACGTCTTCATCAGCGCACCGGTGTCGATTCCGACCGGGCAGTCCAGCTTGCAGGTGGAATCGCCCGCGCAGGTGTCGACGGCGTCGTACCCGTAGCTCGCCAGCAGGTTCTCACCCACCAGCGAGTCACCGGGCTGGCGCATCATCTCGCGGCGCAGCACGATCCGTTGACGCGGCGTGGTGGTCAGGTCCTCGCTGGGGCAGGTCGGTTCGCAGAAGCCGCACTCGATACAGGGGTCGGCCAAAGCCTCCACGCCGGGAATCGACTTCAGACCGCGCAGATGTGCCCGCGGGTCACGATCCAGCAGCACGCCGGGCGCCAGGACCCCGGTCGGGTCCAGCAGCCGCTTGATGCGCCACATCAGCTCGGTCGCCTTGCTGCCCCACTCCAGTTCCAGGAACGGTGCGATGTTGCGGCCGGTGGCGTGCTCGGCCTTGAGGGAGCCGTCGAACCGCTCCACGGTCATGCGGCAGAACTCGTCCATGAAGGCGGCATAGCGCTGGACGTCGTCCGGATCGCCCGCGTCGAAGGCCAGCAGGAAGTGCAGATTGCCGTGTGCGGCGTGGCCCGCGACAGCCGCGTCGAAGCCGTGCCGCTCCTGGAGCTCCAGCAGGGCCTCGCACGCCTCGGCCAGCCGGGAGGGCGGTACGGCGAAGTCCTCGGTGATCAGTGTGGTGCCGGAGGGGCGGGAGCCGCCGACCGCGGTGACGAATGCCTTGCGTGCCTTCCAGTACGAGGCGATCGTGGCCGGGTCGCGCGTCAACTCGTTGGTGACGGAGGCGACCGGGGCGACCAGCTCCAGCCCGGCCAGCACCGTGCGTGCCGCCTCTTCCCGCTCCTCGCGTACGGCGTCGTCCGGGGAGCGGAACTCCACCAGCAGCGCGGTGGTCTCCTTCGGCAGCTCGGCCCAGTCCTGCGGCACCCCGGAGACACTGACCGAGGCGCGCAGCGTGTTCCCGTCCATGAGCTCGACGGACATCGCCCCGGCCGCGTTGAAACGCGGCACGGCGCCGGCTGCCGCCGACAGCGACGGGAAGAAGAACAGTCCGGTGGAGGTGCGCCGGTGCAGCGGGAGGGTGTCGAAGACGAACTCGGCGAGGAAGCCGAGGGTGCCCTGGGAGCCCACCATCAGCCCGCGCAGGATCTCCACCGGAGTGGTGCCGTCCAAGAAGGCGTCCAGCCGGTATCCGTTGGTGTTCTTCAGCTCGTGCTTGGCCCGGATACGGGAGACCAGGGCGGTGTCGGCCTCGATCTCGGCCTTGAGCGCCAGCAGGCCCTCGCAGAGCGCGGGCTCGGCGCGTGCGAGCTTCTCGTCCGCCGCCGGGTCCGCCGTGTCCACGACCGTGCCGCTGGGCAGGACGCAGGTGAGGGAGGCGACGGTGCGATAGGAGTTGCGTGTGGTGCCCGCCGTCATCCCGGAGGCGTTGTTGGCGACCACGCCGCCCACCGTGCACGCGATGGCAGAGGCCGGATCGGGGCCGAGCAGCCGCCCATGGGCCGCCAGCGAGGCGTTGGCCCGGAAGACGGTGGTCCCCGGCCGGATCCTGGCCTGCTCGCCCTCCGCCAGCACCTCCACACCCGCCCAGTGGCGCCGCACGTCGACCAGGATGTCCTCACCCTGGGCCTGCCCGTTGAGTGACGTCCCCGCAGCGCGGAAGACGACGCCCCGGCCGTTTCGCCGCGCGTAGTCCAGTACCGCGGCGACGTCGGCCACGTCCTCGGCGAGTACGACGACCTGCGGGATGAAGCGGTACGGGCTCGCGTCCGAGGCGTAGCGCACCAGGTCGGAGACTTTCGAGAGCACTTTTCCGCTGCCCAGCAGCCGCTCCAGATCGCTCCGCAGCGGCTGCGGAGTGCCCTGCGCCAGCTCGTCGGGGACCCGGTCCGCGGCGGGGGAGTGGCCCGCGCCGGTCCGCGGACGCAGCGCGCCGGCCTTGGGTTCGAGCAGCGGCATGGCATCTCCAGGGCGCACAGGGGATTGGAACGGAGTGCGGGCTTATGTGTGCCACATGCTAGTTCGGGCCACCGACACCGGCCGTGGGGGTCGTCCCCGCCGCGTAACGGTCGTCCGAGGGTGGACCCTCAGCAGTGGCCGCCCTCGGTGTCGAGCAGTGCCAGCAGGCGGCTCAGCTCCTCGCGCTGCCCCGGCCCCAGCGGCGCCAGCAGCTGTTCGGCAGCGCTCCTGCGGGCCCGCCGCAGCTCGGTGAGGGCCAGGGAGCCGTCTTCCGTCAGCTCGATACGGATCACCCTGCGGTTCGCGGTGTCGGGGGCCCGGCGCACCAGCCCACGTTCTTCCAGGGCGTCCACCAAGCTGGTGACCTGCCTGGGCACCACGCCCAGCTGAGTGGCGAGGTCTGCCATCCGGGGCGGCTGAGAGCTGTGTGCGACGGTACGCAGCATCCGGCCCTGCGCCGGTGTGACGCCCAGCGGTGCGAAGTTCTGCCGGTGTGCGTGGTTGATCCGCTTGGTGAGGCGCAGCAGCTGGTCAGCGAGGTCGGAGGCGGGCTCGTCGGAGGGGTGGTGGACCATGGCGGCAGCCTATCAGGGGTCTATTCATTGTGAGTATAGGTAACGATGAACTATGCTCCATGATCTGAGCCGTACGTCTGCTCCGCAGACCGACCCCGAGGAGCCTCTTGCACCGTGAAGCGCCCGGCTGGACGCAGCCGCCGAAGGAGCCGCTGACCCAGGAACAGCCCGCCGAACAGCCCGCGCAGGTGCGCCGCATCCTGCGCCTCTTCCGCCCCTACCGTGGCCGTCTGGCACTGGTCGGCCTGCTGGTGGCGGCATCCTCCCTGGTCTCCGTCGCCTCGCCGTTCCTGCTGCGCGAGATCCTGGACGTCGCCATTCCGCAGCAGCGCACCGGCCTGCTCTCGCTGCTCGCCCTCGGCATGATCGTCACCGCCGTGGTGACCAGCGTCTTCGGCGTGCTCCAGACCCTCATCAGCACCACGGTCGGACAGCGCGTCATGCACGACCTGCGCACCGGTGTCTACGCCAAGCTCCAGCGGATGCAGCTCGCCTTCTTCACCCGGACCCGGACGGGTGAGGTCCAATCCCGCATCGCCAACGACATCGGCGGTATGCAGGCCACCGTCACCTCCACAGCCACCTCGCTCGTGTCCAACCTCACCAGCGTGGTGGCCACGGTCGTCGCCATGCTCGCGCTCGACTGGCGGCTGACGCTCGTCTCCCTCGTACTGCTGCCCTTCTTCGTGTGGGTGAGCCGCCGGGTGGGACGGGAGCGCAAACGCATCACCACGCAGCGGCAGAAGCAGATGGCCGCCATGTCCGCCATCGTCACCGAGTCCCTGTCGGTCAGCGGCATCCTGCTCGGCCGCACCATGGGCCGGGCCGACTCGCTCACCAAGAACTTCTCCGACGAGTCCGAACGACTGGTCGACCTGGAGATCCGCTCGAACATGGCCGGGCGCTGGCGGATGGCCACCATCGGCATCGTCATGGCCGCCATCCCCGCGCTGCTGTACTGGACGGCGGGCATGCTCACCCAGTTCGGCGGCCCCGCCTTCTCCATCGGCACTCTCGTCGCGTTCGTCACCCTCCAGCAGGGGCTGCTGCGGCCCACCGTCTCGCTGCTGACCACCGGGGTGGAGATGCAGACCTCGCTGGCGCTCTTCCAGCGCATCTTCGAATATCTCGACCTGCCCGTCGCCATCACCGAGCCGGCCCGCCCGACCGCGCTTTCGAAGGTGCGTGGCGAAGTGCGCTTCGAGAACGTCGACTTCACCTACGACACCCGCCCACCGGGTAGCCCCGCCCACGACACCGGATACACCCTGCGCGGAATCGACCTGGCCGTCCCGGCGGGCACCAGCCTCGCCGTGGTCGGAGCCACCGGCTCCGGAAAGAGCACCCTCAGCTATCTGGTGCCCCGCCTGTACGACGTGACGGGAGGCCGCGTCACCCTCGACGGCGTCGATGTACGTGAGCTGGACTTCGCGACCCTCTCGACAGCGGTCGGCGTAGTCTCCCAGGAGACGTACCTCTTCCACGCGACCGTCGCGGACAACCTCCGGTTCGCCAAGCCGGACGCCACGGACGAGGAACTGCGCGCCGCGGCGCGGGCCGCGCAGATCCACGATCACATCGCCGCACTGCCGGACGGCTACGACACACTGGTCGGCGAGCGGGGATACCGCTTCTCCGGAGGTGAGAAACAGCGCCTCGCCCTGGCGCGCACCATCCTGCGCGACCCGCCGGTGCTGATCCTGGACGAGGCCACCAGCGCCCTCGACACCCGTACCGAACGTGCGGTCCAGGAGGCCATCGACGCGCTGTCGGAAGGGCGCACCACACTCACCATCGCGCACCGCCTCTCCACCATCCGGGACGCCGACCAGATCGTCGTTCTGGACGGTGGCCGGATCGCCGAACGGGGCACCCACGGCGAACTGCTGGCGGCCGACGGGAAGTACGCCGCACTGGTGCGACGCGACAGCGAGACGGCGGACGCGACAGTGAGCGGCTGACCGCGTCGTCCCACCGGCACGTACCGTCCCAGCGGTACGGACTCTCTCACCGGTACAGCAAATACTGCCGTCGCGCCCGCTCGAAGTCGCGTACTTCCGAGCGCCACGCGCCGGTGACCTCCTCCGTACTGCGCCCGGCATCCAGCATCTCCCGCAGCCGCGGTGAGCCCGAGAGTTTGTCGATCCAGAACGGCCGCTTCGGGTCGGCGTCCTTGCGCCAGGCGAAATCGTCGTAGCGCATCGCCTCGCGCAGCATGGCCACCGCTGTCGGCACTGCCTGATAGCGGGCGGGATCGGTCACCAGCAGCTGCACACCCGCGCATGTCTTGCCCTGGTGCTTGCTGAAGGTGGGCACGAAATAGCCCTCACGGAAGCGCACCCCGGGTAGCCGCAGAGCATTGAGCCGATCGCTGTAGTGGTGGTCCAGGAACGGCGCGCCGATGAACTGGAACGGCAGTGTGGTGCCGCGCCCCTCGGACAGGTTCGTCCCCTCGAAGTAGCCGGTGCCGGCGTAGGCGGTCGCCGTGTCGGGTGTCGGAACGTTCGGGGACGGCGGCACCCATGGCAGCCCGGTCTGCTGCGCCGTCGTACGGGGCGACCAGCCGCGCACCTGGACGACCTCCAGCTCCACCCGTCCGCCCTCGCCCTCCTGGGGCAGCAGTTCGCCGTTGAAGTACCGGGCCAGCTCACCGACCGTCATACCGTGCTGCTGGATGATGGGCTTGAGCCCGACACCGGAGGCGAACCCGGATCTCAGCAGCGGGCCGTCCGCTCTGCGGCCGATCGGGTTCGGCCGGTCCAGGACGACGAAGGAGGCTCCGATGTCCCGCGCGGCGACCATGGCGTGGTACATCGTCCAGATGTACGTGTAGAAGCGCACGCCGACGTCCTGGATGTCGAAGACAATGGTGTCCACACCCGCCTTGCGGAACAGGGCGGCCATCTTCGCGCCGTCGGCACCGTACGCGTCGTAGACCGTCAGACCGGTACGCGGGTCCTTGAACTCGGGCTCGGACTCGCCCGCCTGTGCGCTGCCCCGGAAGCCGTGTTCCGGGCCGAAGACGCCCATGATGCGCAGCTCGTCCCGGGCCGCCATCGAATCCACCACATGGCTCGCGTCCCGCAGTACTCCTGTCGGGTTGCTGACGACGCCGACCTTCCGGCCCCGCAGCATGCGCCAGCCCGCGGCTGCCGCGACATCGGCGCCCGGCACCACGGGCCGTCCGCCGTGCCCGCCGACAGCCCGGGTGGACGGTGCCGCGGCAGCGGAACCGGCGAACAGCGGGGTGGCGACAGCGGCGGCCGTACCGCTGGCCAGCAGTGAACGGCGCGAGGGTGCAGCGGTCATGTGAAACCGTCCTTCCGGCGTCCGGGGAACAGCAGGCGGTGGGACCAGCTCATGCGACCAGCTAATAGGAACGCGGGAGCGCCGACCAGAGGGCGCGCAGTGGACAGCCGACCCCGGAGCGTCCGCCGACGGGTGACGCGGCAATCCGTGTGCGCTTCGACCTGCGCCGCGTCAGGATGGGGCCATGCCCACGAACATCACCCTGGTGCAGGGCGACATCACCGAACAGGATGTCGACGCCGTAGTCAACGCAGCCAACTCCTCGCTGCTGGGCGGGGGCGGAGTGGACGGCGCCATCCATCGAAAGGGTGGCTCGGACATTATCGCCGAGTGCCGCAAGCTGCGCGCCGAACGCTACGGGAGGGGCCTGCCCACCGGGCAGGCCGTCGCCACGACAGCGGGACGGCTGCCGGCGCGCTGGGTCATCCATACGGTGGGTCCGGTTTGGAGCCAGGAGGAGGACCGCTCGGACCTGCTGGTCTCCTGCCACCGCGAGTCGCTGCGCGTGGCACGCGAGATCGGCGCCCGTACGATCGCGTTCCCCGCCATCTCCACAGGCGTCTACCGCTGGCCGCTCGACGACGCGGCACGCATCGCGCTGCGTACGCTGCGGGAGGAGGGTGAGGGCTTCGCCGAGTTGCGTCTCGTCCTGTTCGACCAGCGCTCCTACGACGCCTTCCAGGCCGCCGGCTGAGCGGGCCCGGGGCCCCAGGCGGGCCGACGGGGAACTAGACGGGCCTACGAGGCTCCGCGCCGCGGCCCGAGCGGGCCAGCCACCGGCCGTCCTGACGGCCGACGTCGATGGGGCGGCCGAAGCACTGTGTCATCAGTTCCCCGGTGAGCACTTCCGAGACGGGACCGCACGCGGTGACCCTGCCTTCCCGCAGCAGCAGAGCGTGACTGGTGGTGTCAGGCAGCTCCTCCAGGTGGTGGGTGACCGTCACGGTCGCCAGGGACGGACGGTCGGCGGCCAGTCGGCGCAGCGCGTCGATCAGATCCTCGCGGGAGGGCAGGTCCAGGGCGTTGAACGGCTCGTCCAGCAACAGCAGCGACGGCGCCGGCATCAGAGCGCGGGCGATCAGGATGCGGGCCCGCTGCCCGCCGGAGCACACCCCGAAGGGCCGATCGGCCAGTTCCTTGCAGTCCAGCTCCGACAGCAGCTCGCTCGCCAGCCGACGGGTCTCGTCGTCGTACTTGCGCCACAGCGGCTGCACGGTGCCTGTCGCACCTGTCAGCACGACCGTGTGTGCCGTGGCGTCCCGCGGCACCCGCTGGCTGGTGGACACATGGCCGATGTGGGCGCGCAGCTCGCGCACGTCCACTCTGCCGAGCCTGTTGCCCAGCACCTCCACGCTGCCGGTGGTGGGGTGCATGACGGCGCCCAGCAGCTTCAGCAAGGTGGTCTTCCCGGCACCGTTGGCACCCAGCAGCGCCCAGTGCTCACCGGCTCGCACCAGCCAGTCGATCCCGTCGAGGATGAGCTGATCCGACGTCGTACGGCGGACACCGACTCCCTCGATCGAGGCCACCTGCGGGGGCACACGCGAGGCGGCCTGCGTGGGGACATGGAGCGCTGAGGGCTGGTTCATGGGGGCCTCCGGGACCTGGCACGGTGGACACACACGGAACGCCCGGCTCCGCGCGCCGTGGGGCGACCAGACTAGCTGTACCTTGCAGCGGCCTGGGCGAGTGTCTCACCGCCACCGGTGGCCAGCGGGGCACCGTGCCCGAAGCAGACGGTCTCCACCGCGTCGGCGCCCCCGGGCGGACCGGTGTCCACGAGCGTGACCGCCTCGCCGTCCTGCCACAGAAACGCCTGGCCGACAGGGAACGGGATCGTGTGCACCTGGGGCCGGACTGTCCGAGGTTCCATGGCGGGACCGTATGCGGTCCCCCGGCAGCTTCCAGGGCCGTTGTGCTGGTGGTGTAGCGGCTGCGCTGTCGGCGAACTCCCGGCCGCACAGCTGCGACCGGTGCGGGCCGGGAGGCGGAAGGAAGCGGAACGAGGGCGAAGGAGAGGGAAGGGGTGGAAGGAGGGCGAAGGATCCGACAGGGGTGTGCGGAGGTCGGATACGGGCGGCGTCAGCGGCCCTGCAGTGCCTTTTTGTAGCGCCCGACCGGCGGCAGCCAGCACAGCACCACCGCGAGCAGCCCCAGAACGATGGCCCCCAGGCTGGTGGCGTACAGCCCGGCAGGGGCGGCGTCCCGCAGGACCAGCATGTGCGGGAAGACGGCGGCCAGCACCGCGACGACGCTGAGCAGCACCCGCGCCCACACGGCGCCCGTACGGGCGAACAGTGCGAACAGCAGCACAGCGACGGAGAAGACAAGGGCGATCGTGGCCCGTGCCGACATCGTGCTCTGCCAGTCGGTGACGATGCCGTCCCAGGCGGTGCCCGTCAGCTGCTTGACATCGGCCGCTGTGGTGCCGGAGGGGAGGCCCACCGCGGCCGGGTCGCTGTCCACGGCGTTGCGGACGTTCTCGTCGGCGAGGTCCTTGCCGCCGACGTACACCAGCAGTGCGCTGAGAGCGCCGGAGAGCGCGGACAGTACGGTGACGGCCAGCATGGCGACCACGAGGCCCGGTCTCTTCACCGGCTCGGCGGCCGGGTAACCGGTGCCCGGAAGGCCGGAGGGCATGCCGATGTGGGGGGCGGTCTGGGGGTGGCTCACGTGCACGAACTCCTTGCGGAACTGCAGGGGGAAACACGAACGGCTCGACTTTTGCACGGGAACACCCGCTCGAACCACCGGTTCCGCTAAGGAACCTGAAGAACATTGGTCCTGAACTCGCGGACACGGTCCGGAAGTTAGGCTGCTGGGCCGCGAAGCGCCGAATCGAGGAGAGTGAGCAGTACGTATGCCTCTGCCAGGCACCCCCGACTACCCACCAGGGTTGCTCGACATCACGATGGATCAGCTCCGCACCCTGCTGGCCGTCTACGAGGAGGGCACGGCCCTGGGCGCCGCCAGGCGGCTGGGGCGGGAGCAGTCCAGTATTCAGAAGCAACTGGACACGATGAACCGCAAATTGGGCGACCATTGCGGAGAGCCGCTGCTGCGCAAGCGCGGGCGCGGCGAGCGGGTGCACTTCACCCGCACCGGCGAGGAGCTCGCCCGGCTTGCACAGGGAACGCTCGACGGGTGGCGCGAAGGGCTGGACACCGCCCGCAGGCGCCGTGGCCGCAGTCTGCGCGTCGGCTCCACCCGCTACACGCTCGGCTACCTGCTGAACGCTGTCGAACAGGTCAACGACCGGTTCACACGGGAAGGGGTGGAGCTGACCATGGCGCACGTCCGCAGCGGAACACTGCTGCAGAAGCTGCGCTCCCACGAACTCGACCTGGTGTGCGGCAGCATCCTCGTCTCGGCGTCCGCGGGGGCCGCCGAGACGACAGCAGTTGCCGAACAGGACGCCCGGTTCGCGGGGTACGAGGTCATGGAGTGGCGGCGCGGCGGCTTCTGTCTGGCCACCAACCAACCGGACGGTGACCTGGTGCAAGGCAGCAGGTCGGACGGCAGGGGAGTGGGCGTGCGTTCGCTGCCCAGGCTGCCGCTCGTGGTGTCCACCGACGGGCTGATACCCGACGTGCTGCGCGGCTGGTTCGGCCCCGAGTACCGCCGCCGGATGCGGATAGCGGCCGAGATCGACTCGGCCCACTACGGTTTCGAACTCCTCAGCTCCCGCGTGCTCTACGGCAGCATGCTCGTCACCCAGGGCATCGGGGAGGCGATAGCGGAGGGCAGGCTTCCCGAGGCACAAGGGCTGCGCACCCTGCCGCTGGTGGACGACGTCGGAACGAGCCAGCGGGTGCTCGTGGGTGCCTTCCGCCGCAGCGAGCCGGAGAACCGCGATCCCGACCACCCTGTCAGCCTGCTGTGGGAGGAACTGGCCCGCAGGCACGCCCGTATCCGGGCCGAGGAACGGGCCTCGGCCAGGAACGCGCCGGAGAACGCGCCCGAACCGGCCGTTGCCTCCGCGAGCTGACGTCCGGTCCGATCGTCCGCCGTCGCCCCGTCGCCCCGTCGCCCCGTCGCGGTACGTGCACCCCGACGGGGCGCGGGGGACGGTCGGTCAGCCTCCGGTGGTCTCGGCTCCCCGTGCTCCCCGCGCTCCCTCCGCCGTCCCAGCGGCGTCGGCCTCCGTCTCAGTTGCTTCGGCCTCCGCCGCGACCAGCACCACATCCAGCGTGCGCGGCCCGTGTACGCCCTCCACCCGGTCGAGTTCGATGTCGCTGGTGGCCGACGGACCGGAGATCCAGGTCTGCGGCCGGGCGGGATCCAAACGTTCGAGGGCCTGCGGTACGGAGTCGACGACCTGCTCCGGCACCCGCACCACACAGATGTGGTGGTCCGGGACGAGGGTGATGCGGCGCCGCCCCTGGTCCTCGGACGCGTCCAGCACCAGGGTGCCCGTCTCGGCCACGGCGACCGCGCACCCCGTCACCACGCTTCCCACCGCGTCCAGGTCGAGCGGGGTGAGCGCCGCCGAGTCCGTTACGCGCTCGACGTCTTCGGGCAGCCACTTGGCGGGCACCCCGGCAGGCGTCACCACGCTGCGCGATCCCCGCCGTGCCAGCAGATCCGCGATCGTCTGCGGCAGGTCGGCCGGGGTGCAGTGCGATACGTGCGCCCGGTAGTCCACCAGATGGGCGGCGAGCAGCCGCGCCGTCTCTCGCGCGGAGCGCTCGCCGTGCACCCGCAGATGGTCGCGGGCGACCGGAGCCTGATCGGGCCGCTCTGTGCGAGGTACGTCCGCCAGCGCGCGGCGGATCCGGCCGAGCACTGTCTCCCGGCCGCTCATCGTGTGCCCTCCTGCGGCCCCGCCCCGCCGGACCTGCCGGACTTGCTGGGTCCGCCGGACCTGCCGGGCCCGCCGGATCCGCTGGACCCGCCCGGCTCGCCCGTGGCACCCGTACCGGTGCCCGACGGCAGGTCGTTCGCACTGCCGCTGGGCACATCGCCCGAGGGACCGCGGGAGCGTCGCCACCAGTCGCGGAAGGACTCCTGCGGCAGCTGCGGCACATCCCGGGTGTCCGTCCAGGCACGGCCCGGGCCCGGCAGTCGGTGCGGCACCAGGCGCCGTGCCCGCGAGGCCAGCCGCTCCCCGGCGCGCAGCGCACGCGGGTGGTCGAACGTCCAGGAAGCAGCCCGCATGGCAGCACGCTCGGCCGCGTGCCCCTTCGCCGGTTTCACGGTCGTGCGCTGCCCGCGCACGGTGGCCGTACCGCCCTGCACCACACGTTCCCGAAGGTGCACCAGTACCTCGGGGATGTCGATGGCCACCGGGCACACCTCGAAGCAGGCCCCGCACAGCGACGACGCGTACGGCAGGGAGGCGTCCAGCCCGGTCTCCATGCTGTCGAGCTGTGGGGTGAGGATCGCGCCGATCGGCCCCGGGTAGGGCGAGCCGTAGGCGTGCCCGCCGGCGCGCTCGTAGACCGGGCACACGTTGAGGCAGGCCGAGCAGCGGATGCAGCGCAGTGTCTGGCGTCCCACCCGGTCGGCGAGGGTGTCGGTACGTCCGTTGTCCAGCAGCACCAGATGGAAGTCGCGGGGGCCGTCGCCGTCCGTGGTGCCCGACCAGGTGGAGGTGTAGGGGTTCATCCGCTCCGCCGTGGAGGAGCGCGGCAGCAGTTGCAAAAAGACCTCCAGGTCCTGCCAAGTGGGCACGACCTTCTCGATGCCGACCACGGAGATCAGCGTCTCGGGCAGCGTCAGACACATCCGGCCGTTGCCCTCGGACTCGACGACGACCAGGGTGCCGCTCTCGGCGACCATGAAGTTCGCTCCGGAGACACCCACCTTGGCGTTCAGGAACTTCTCCCGCAGATGCAGCCGCGCCGCCTCCGCCAGATCGGAGGGCCGGTCGGTGAGCCCCTGCGGCGCCGGGCGCCCCCAGCGGCCCATCCGCTCCCGGAAGATGTCCCGGATCTCTCCACGGTTGCGGTGGATGGCGGGTACGAGGATGTGCGAGGGGTGGTCCTCGCCCAGCTGTACGATCAGCTCCGCCAGATCGGTCTCGTACGCCGAGATCCCGGCGCGCTGCAGCGCCTCGTTGAGCCCGATCTCCTGGGTGGCCATCGACTTGACCTTGACGACCTCGCGCTCACCGGTCTCCCGCACGAGCCGGGTGACGATCCCGTTGGCCTCCTCCGCATCCGCTGCCCAGTGCACGGTGCCGCCGGCCGCGGTGACCGACGCCTCCAACTGCTCCAGGTAGTGGTCGAGGTGGCGCAGTGTGCGGTCCTTGATCTGCGCTCCGGCTGTACGCAGCGCGGACCAGTCCGACAGTTCGGCCACCGCGCCGGCGCGTTTGTCGCGGATGGTGCGGGTGGCGTGCCGGAGATTGCCGCGCAACCGCTCGTCCCCGGTGGATGCGGCAGCCGCCACCGGGAACGGCGGCATGCCCAGATAGGTGACGCTCATAGCGGTGACTCCTCGGTACTGGCCAGGATCTCCGCGAGATGCACGGGGCGCACGCGCGAGCCCGCGCGGGAGAGGGTGCCGCCGATGTGCATCAGGCACGAGTTGTCCACCGTGCACACCGACTCGGCGCCGCTCGCCTCGATGTGGCGGGCCTTGTCGGCGCCCATGGCGGAGGAGACCGCCGCGTTCTTGACGGCGAACGTGCCGCCGAAGCCGCAGCACTCCTCGGCGCCCTCCAACTCGCGTAGTTCGAGGCCTTTCACCTGCTCCAGCAGCAGGCGCGGTCGCTCCCCCAGACCGAGCATGCGCAGCCCGTGGCAGGTCGGGTGGTAGGTGACGGTGTGCGGATAGCAGGCGCCGACATCGGTGACCTTCAGGACGTCCACGAGGAACTCCGTCAGCTCATAGGTGCGGGGCACCGTCCGCGCGGCTGCCGCCGAGAGCGCGCCGCCCCGCCCCTCGGCTGCCGCCTTGTAGCCGATGCGCGGGTAGTTCTCGCGCACCATGGCAGCGCAGGAGCCGGAGGGAACGACGATGTGGTCGTAGCCCTCGAACGCCGCGGCGTAGCGGTGCACCAGCGGCTCGGTCGCATGCCGGTACCCGGTGTTGAACTGAGGCTGCCCGCAGCACGACTGCGCCTCGGGGAAGTCCACCTCCACGCCCAGCCGCTCCAGCAGTGTCACCACCGCCTGGCCGGTGCGCGGATAGAGCGCGTCGTTGATGCAGGTGACGAAGAGCGCTACGCGCACGACGCCTCCCTTCCGTCCTTCGGCTGCGGACCGCCACGGGGCGCGTCCTCATGCGTGCCCGAACGCACAGCTGTACGCACATCCGCGCCCGTGTCAGTACCGGTGTCCGTACCCGCGTCCGTCCGTGCCTCCGTGCGGATGCGCGCCGCGGCCTGTTCCCATGCCGAGTGATCACCCGTCGGGGCATACTGTCGCAGCCGTACACTGCTGCGCACCAGGGCCCGCAGCGCGCCCAGAGGCCCGGTCACCGCTGCGGCCGTACGCGCCTGTACCAGTACGTTCCCGTACGCGGCGGCCTCCACGGGCCCCGCTACGACCGGCAGGCCACAGGCGTCGGCCGTCAGCCGGCACAGCAGCGCGTTGCGTGCCCCTCCGCCCACGATGTGCACCGTCTCCACGTCCTGCCCGGACAACCGCCGCGCGTCGAAAACCGCCTCCCGATGTGCGAGGGCGAGCGAGTCGAGGACGCAGCGTGTCGTCTCGGCCGGGTCGCGCGGCACCGGCTGGCCGGTGCGGCGGCACACGTCGGCGATCCGCTGCGGCATCCGCCCCGGCCGAAGGAACTCCGCGCTTCCGGCATCCACGACCGAGCGCAGCCCGGGTACCTCGGCCGCCTCCTCCAGCAGCGTGTCCAGCTCCTGCGGAGTGCCCTGTGCCTCCCAGGCGCGCAGACACTCCTGCAGCAGCCAAAGGCCCATGATGTTGCGCAGATAGCGCACGGTGCCGTCCACGCCCAGCTCGTTGGTGAAGTTCGCCGCCCGGCTCTCCTCGGTGAGCACCGCAGAGGTCAGCTCCACTCCGGCCAGCGACCACGTGCCGGTGGCGATGTACGCGAATCTGCTGCCCTGTGCGGGCACTCCGGCGACAGCGGAGGCCGTGTCGTGCGCGCCCACTGCTGTGACGGGCACCGGCCCGGTCAGCCCCGTCTCGGCGAGTACGTCGTCCCGCAACTGCCCGGCCCCGTCCCCGGGCGTGCGCAGCGGCGGGAACAGGCCGCGATCGACGCCCAGCGCGTCCATCACGACGGGCGACCAGTCGCGGGTGCGGGGGTCGATGAGCTGGGTGGTGGAGGCAATGGTCAGCTCGGTACCGCGCTGTCCGGTCAACCAGTACGAGATCAGATCGGGGATCAGCAGCAGTTGTCGCGCCGCCCGGAACCGGCTGTCCTCGCGGGCAGCGGCCAGCTGGTACAGCGTGTTGATCGGCATGCGCTGAATACCGGTGTGCGCGTACAGCTCGGCAGCGGGCAGCACTTTCTCGACCTCGGCCGGCATGCCCTGGGTGCGTGCGTCGCGGTAGTGCACCGGGTTGCCGAGCAGAGTGCCGTCCGCGTCCAGCAGTCCGTAGTCGACGCCCCAGGAGTCGATGCCCACGGACGCCACGCCATCCGGCCCGGCGCCCGTGGCTGCACCTGCGGCGCGCAGCCCGTCCAGGACGCCCCGGTAGAGATCGAGGACGTCCCAGTGGAGGGTGCCGAGCACCCGCACCGGCCGATTGGGGAACCGGTCCACCTCCTCCAGCGCGATGCTGCCGTCGCGCACCTGTCCGAGCATCACCCGGCCGCTGGAGGCGCCCAGGTCGACGGCGGCGAACGCGCCCTTCGACGCGGCGGTACGGGAGGGCGGGGGAGTCGGGCTGGAGTGCGGCATGCGGACCTCGCGGCGTCGTACGGCGGTCTTGGGCGGGGGCTACGGGCTCACGCGCCCCATCCGGCCTGCCTGCCGCCCACGCGCTCGCGTGCGATGGTCTCCGCCCAGCCGGAGGCCGCGTAGGCCGCCATCGGATCGCCGTCGGCGCCGAGCTCCTCCCGTACCTCCGCCAACAGCGGTCGCACATCGGTGTTGTAGGCGTCCATCAGCAGCGCGTTGGCACCCAGTACGTCTCCGGCCAGCTGCGCCTCGCCCAGCGCCTCCCGGTCCACCAGCAGCGCCTTGGCGGTGGCCTCCTGGACGTTCATCACCGAGCGGATGATGGCGGGGATCTTCGGCTCGATGTTGTGGCACTGGTCGAGCATGAACGCGATCCCAGGGTCGTTCTCCGCGCTCTCCGGTGTGCCCGGCAGACCGCCGCCGGCGCGCACCTCGTACATGATGCGGAAGAGCTGGAAGGGGTCTGCGGCGCCCACCATCAGGTCGTCGTCCGCGTAGAAGCGCGAGTTGAAGTCGAACGCGCCCAGCTTCCCCTCGTTCAGCAGGAAGGCCACGATGAACTCGATGTTGGTGCCGGGCGCGTGGTGGCCGGTGTCCACGCAGACCTGTGCTTGGGGGCCGAGTTTGACGCAGTGCGCGTAGGAGGTGCCCCAGTCGGGCACGTCCGTCGCGTAGAAGGCGGGCTCGAACAGCTTGTACTCGAGCACCAGCCGCTGATCGGGTGCCAGTCGCTCGTAGACGGCCCACAGTGCCTCCGCCAGCCGCCCCTGGCGGGCCCGCAGGTCGTCCTGGCCCGGGTAGTTGAGGCCGTCGGAGAACCACAGCTTCAGATCGCGGGAGCCGGTCGCGTCCATGATGTCGACGCACTCCATGAGATGGCCCAGCGCTTTGCGCCTCACCGCGGGGTCCGGATTGGTGACCGAACCCAGCTTGTACTCGTCCTCCTGGAAGACGTTCGCGTTGATCGCGCCCAGCCGCAGCCCGCGCTCGCCGGCGTGGTCGGCCAGTGCGGCGTAGTCGTCGGTGCGGTCCCAGGGGATGTGCAGGGCGACCTGCGGTGCGACGCCGGTGTGCTGGTGCACTCGTGCCGCGTCGTCGAGCTTCTCGTGCACCGTACGCGGCACTCCTGCCTGTGCGAACACCTTGAAGCGGGTACCGGAGTTCCCGTACGCCCATGACGGCGTCTCGATCCGCTGGGCGCGCAGGGCGGATTTCACCCGCGCGAGGTTCTGCTCAGGCATACGGCTCCTCGAGTGGGCGCGGCGCTGGACACGGGCCGAGGACCTGGCGTCCGCCGAGCACCTGCGCCTCCTGAAAGCGGTACGGGTTAAAAACGATTCATCACTCGGCGCTGGGAACGTACGGCGGCTTCCAGCGAACGGTCAATACCCCTGTCATCTCTGCTATTTAGCTGCCTCGCACCCTCTTGACCCCTCCCGGGGTTGGGGCTAGCTTCCCGTCCACTGTCCGGCGGACTTGAATCATTTCATCCCTGAGCTGCCGCCAGTCCCCTGCTGAGCGACGGAGGAGAAGCATGAGCAGGACCGCACCGGCCGGCGCCGACCGAGCGCCGGTCCTCGCGCTGAGGGAGGTGAACAAGTCCTTCGGCAGTGTGCGGGCTCTGCGCGGTGTACACCTCGACCTGTACGCGGGGGAGACGCACGCACTCGCGGGCGAGAACGGCGCGGGCAAGTCCACGCTGATCAAAATCCTCGCAGGCGTGCACACCCCCGACGGCGGCACCGTACTGCTCGACGGCTCCCCGGCGGTCTTCCACGGCCCGGCCGCCGCGCGAGACGCCGGTATCGCGGTCATCTACCAGGAACCGACGCTCTTCGGTGACCTGTCCATCGCGGAGAACATCTTCATGGGCCGTCAGCCCCGTCGCTTCATGGGCCGTATCGACCACACCGCCGTCCGTGAGGCGACCGCCGCCTTGATGGACCGGCTCGGCGTCGATCTGCACCCCGACCGCGCCGCACGCGGCCTGTCCATCGCGGACCAGCAGATCGTCGAGATCGCCAAGGCGCTCTCCTTCGATGCCCGTGTACTCATCATGGACGAGCCCACAGCGGCGCTCACCGGGAGCGAGACGGCGCGGCTCTTCGCCGTCGTCGAGGCGCTGCGGGCCGAGGGCGCCGCCGTACTGTTCATCTCCCACCGGCTCGGCGAGATCTTCGAACTGTGCACGCGGGTCACCACCTTGCGTGACGGTCGGCTCGTCGCCTCCGAGAGCCTGGCGGGTCTGACCGAGGACGACCTCGTCCGCCGTATGGTCGGCCGCGAGCTGGGCGAGCTGTATCCCAAGCAGGAGACCCGCACCGGCGAGGTCGCGCTCACCGTGCACCGGCTCACCCGCGAAGGAGTCTTCCGCGACATCTCCTTCGAGGTGCACAAGGGGGAGATCGTCGCCCTGGCCGGGCTGGTGGGCGCGGGGCGCAGCGAGGTCGCCCAGGCCGTCTTCGGTGTCGACCGCCCCGACGCGGGCGAGGTTCGGGTGGCGGGCAAGGCGCTCCGCCCGGGGTCGCCCACGGCCGCCATGGGCGCCGGGCTCGCCCTCGTCCCCGAGGACCGCCGACAGCGGGGCCTGGTCATGGAAGCCTCCATCGAACGCAACATCGGCCTCACCGGTCTGGGCAGCCTCGGCAGGGGCGGACTCGTCCGCCGCGCCGCAGAGCGCGCCCGCGCCGGGGACTGGGGACTGAAGCTGCGTCTGAAGTACGACCGCCTCTCCGACTCGGTGAGTGTGCTCTCCGGTGGCAACCAGCAGAAGGTCGTCCTCGCCAAGTGGCTGGCCACGCGGCCGACGGTGCTCATCGTCGACGAGCCCACCAGGGGCATCGATGTCGGCACCAAGGCCGAGGTGCACCGGCTGCTGACCTCGCTGGCCGCCGAAGGGCTCGCCATTTTGATGGTCTCCTCCGACCTGCCCGAAGTCCTCGGCATGGCCGACCGTGTGCTCGTCATGCACGAAGGCCGGCTCGTCTCCGAGATACCCCGTGACCGGGCGGACGAGGAGACGGTGATGGCGGCCGCGACCGGCCGCGCCCACCAACCGGCGGCCCCGGCCGGACAGCTGCAGCCGCAGCCACCGGAGGTGCCGCACCCACCCGGCAGGCCCCCGGGCCCGCAACAGTCTCCCGGGTCGCAACAGCCTCCAGAGCCGGGGCGGCCTCCCGGTTCGCAACAGCCTCCCGGCCCGGAGGGGTCTCCCGGGCCGAAGGGAGGCGCCGCGTGAGCACCACCGCGCCCCCGCGCACCGCCACCCGCTCCGAGCCCGAGCCCACCGGCCGCACCGCGGCCGAGACGGTGCTGCGCGTACGCGAGTACAGCATCGGCGGCGCCCTCGTGCTGCTGATCCTCGTGACCTGGTTGGCCAACCCGTCCTTCCTCGACCAGCAGGGCATCAAGGACCTGCTGCTCAACTCCTCGATCCTGGTGCTGCTCGCCACCGGACAGTCGGTCGTCGTCCTCACCCGGAACATCGACCTGTCCGTCGGCTCGGTGGTCGGACTGACCGCCTTCGCCTGCGGCTCCTTCGTCTCCGGCACCGATCACGGCCCGGTAGCCCTCGTGCTGCTCGGCATCGCTCTGGGGGCCGGCTGCGGGCTGGTCAGCGGTGCCCTCGTCAGCTTCGGCAGGGTGCCCGCGCTGGTGGTCACGCTCGGCATGCTGTACGTCATCCAGGGCGTCGACCACGCATGGGCGCACGGGGAGCAGATCAACGCGGCCACCGTGCCGGACGACATCCTGACCCTCGGCAGCGGCAGCTTCCTCGGCATCCCCTACCTGCCGCTCATCTCCGCGCTGGTGCTCGCCGGGACGGGCTACTTCCTGCGCACCTACCGCAGCGGCCGGGAGCTGTACGCGATCGGCTCCAACCCCGAGGCGGCCCGCCTGGCGGGCATCCCCATCCGCCGCCGGGTGCTGACCGCCTACGCCTTCTCCGGAGCCGTCGCCGGGTTCGCCGGTGCGCTGTGGCTGGCCCGCTTCGGCACCGTCGTCGCCGACGCGGCCAACGGCTGGGAGTTGACCGTCGTCAGCGCCGTCGTCGTCGGTGGCGTCGCCATCACCGGGGGAGTGGGCACCGTGTGGGGCGCCGCGCTGGGCGCGCTGCTGCTGACCACCATCGGCAGCGCTCTGGTCGTGCTGAAAGTCAGCTCCTTCTGGGAACAGGCCATCACCGGTGCGCTGCTGCTCGCGGCCATCAGCACCGACCGCGTGGTGCGCAGCCGCAGCACCCGTGCGCTGAGGAAGAGGAGAAGGCAGTGAACGCACCACCGGCCACCAGGGCGGCAGCGCCCGAACCGCCCGCCGGGGGCCCGCCTGTCGAGGGCCACCGCGAGGCCCGCCGAGGCCCGGGCCGCTTCCTGCGCTGGGACGCGGCTGTGGGCGCGCTGCTGGTCGCCGCCTTTCTGGTGGGCACCGGCACCACCGAGGGCTTCTCCGACACCGCGAACCTGTCGGCGGCCCTCAACGACACCGCGGAGATCGCTCTGCTGGCGCTGCCGATGACCCTGCTGGTGGTCGCCGGCCAGGTCGACCTGTCCGTCGCCTCCATGCTCGGTCTCTCCAGTGCGCTGGCGGGCGCGCTGTGGGACGCCGGGTGGACCTTCGAGACCATCGTGCCGGTGTGTCTGGTGGTCGGGCTGCTCGGCGGTCTGCTCAACGGCTGGCTGGTCACCCGCGTGGGGCTGCCCTCGCTCGCCGTCACCATCGGGACCCTGACCCTCTACCGGGGGCTGGCCTCCGTGGTGCTGGGCAACAAGGCCGTCGCCGACTTCCCCGAGACCTACGCCCGGTGGGCGAGCAACACCGAGACCGTGCCGGGCACTTTCGTGCCGTACCCACTGGCGCTCTTCGCCGTGCTGGCCGTCTGCGCGGCGCTCGCCCTGCACTGCACGGGCTTCGGCCGTGCGCTGTTCGCCGTCGGCGCGCAGGAGGACGCCGCCTACTTCGCCGGTGTCCGGGTCAAGCGCCTCAAGCTGATCCTCTTCGCCGTCAGCGGGTTCGTGGCGTCCTTCGCCGGGATCGTCTACACCCTGCGCTACGGCAGCGCACGCGCGGACAACGGACTGGGTCTGGAACTGACCGTCGTGGCCGCCGTACTGCTGGGCGGTATCGACTTCGACGGCGGCAAGGGAACCCTCGGCGGCGCCGTGGCGGGGGTGCTGCTCATCGGCGTCCTCAACAACCTCCTGACCCTCAACGACGTCTCGCACGAGATCCAGGTGATCGTCACCGGTGCGCTGCTGATCGTCTCCGTGCTCACGCCCAGAGCGATCGCGGTGCTCACCGCTCGCAAACACCGCCGCACCGCGATCAGCGAAGCGACCGACACGGCGCTGGGCAAGGCCCCCTGACGGACGACGCGCCCTCCGCCCCCGTGAACCAACTCACCGCAGTTCTCGCTCCTCCTCCCCTCCCGCACCCTTCCGAATCCCCCGGCACCCTCCGAAAGGCAACGCCATGCGACCGCACCACCGCTCACGTGTCCTCGCCGTCACAGCGGCGGCCTGCGCTCTGTCCGTCACCCTCGCGGGCTGCTCGGGCACCACCAAGAGTGACGCCGAGGACGACGCGAAGGACACGGCGAAGAACGCCAAGGCCGACCCCGACGCGCCGCTGAAGAAGGGCCTCGAACTCGCCTTCCTGCCCAAGCAGATCAACAACCCCTACATGACGGTCGTCGACAAGGGCGGCATCAAGGCGGCCAAGGAGTTCGGCGGCAAGGGCAAGGAGGTCGGGCCCTCCGACGCGAAGGCGTCCTCGCAGGTCAGCTATATCAACACCCTCACCCAGCAGCGCCAGGACGCCATCCTGCTCGCCGCCAACGACCCCAACGCGGTGTGCGGGCCCCTCAAGGCTGCCATGAAGCAGGACGTCAAGATCGTCACGTACGACTCGGACGCGGGCAAGGACTGCCGCCATCTGTTCATCAACCAGGCCGCCTCCGAGGACATCGGCCGCGGCCTGGTCAAGGACATGGCGAAACAGCTCGACTACAAGGGCGACATCGCGATCCTCTCGGCGACCCAGAACGCCACCAACCAGAACACGTGGATCAAAATCATGAAGGACGAGCTCAAAAAGCCGAAGTACAAGGGCATGAAGCTCGTCAAGACCGCCTACGGCGACGACGTCGACCAGAAGTCCTTCCAGGAGACCCAGGGACTTCTCAAGGCCTATCCGGATCTCAAGGGCATCATCTCGCCCACCACTGTCGGCCTGGCGGCGGCGGCCCGCTACGTCAGCGGCTCCAAGTACAAGGGCAAGGTCACGCTCGGCGGGCTGGGCACCCCCAACCAGATGCGCAAGTACATCAAGGACGGCACCATCGAGCAGTTCTCCCTGTGGGACGCCTCCAAGCTCGGCTATCTGGGCGCCTACGCCGCCGCGGCCCTTGCCTCCGGACAGATCACCGGCAAGGAAGGCGAGAAGTTCAAGGCGGGGAAGCTCGGGGAGTACACGGTCGGCAAGGACGGGGAAGTCGTCCTCGGCCCGCCCACGGTCTTCACCAGCAAGAACATCGACGACTTCGACTTCTGAGACACTTTCGGCCTCTGACAGACTTGACTCGTACGACGTCTCCCACGACCGGGGCGTCGACTTCGCGGCGGTCGGCCGGGCGGGGCCGGCAGGGAGGGGCTGAGCACGGTGCGGCGGAAGCGGCACGGCAGACCGGCAAGCACCGGGGCACCCAGGTGAGCCGGACGGTCGGAATCAAGGAGGTCGCCCGTGCGGCCGGGGTTTCCGTCGGCACAGTCTCCAACGTCATCAACCGGCCCGCCATGGTGGCCGAGGAGACCCGCCTTCGCGTGCAGTCAGCCATCGAACGGCTCGGCTATGTGCGCAGCGAGGCCGCCCGCCATCTGCGGGCGGGACGCAGCCGCATCATCGCCCTGCTGGTCCTCGACATGGCCAACCCGTTCTTCGTGGACGTCGCCGCCGGAGCGGAACGGGCGGCGCGTGCCGCGGGGCTGGGCGTCATGCTGTGCAACAGTGCGCAGAGCCCCAGCGAGGAGGCCGACTACCTCGCCCTCTTCGCCGAGCAGCGCGTCCGAGGCGTACTGATCACCCCTACGGAGACGACAGGGGGCAATCTCACGGCCTTCCAGCGGCACGGCATCCCCTTCGTCTCCGTCGACCGCGTGGTGCCCAGCGCGGAAGGCTGCTCGGTCTCCGTCGACGACGTCGAAGGCGCCGGGCTGGCCGCACGCCATCTGCTCGACAGCGGCCACAGCGACATCGCCTACGTCAGCGGACCGATGCAGCTGAGCCAGTGCCGCGACCGGCACACCGGAGCCACCCGCGCCCTGCGTGACTTCGGCACCGGCGCCCGGCTCCGGCACATCGAGGGCGCCCGGATGGACGTGGCAGCCGGGCGCGACGCGGGCGCCCGGCTGCTGGGCATGTCACCGCGCCCCACTGCCGTCTTCTGCGCCAACGACCTGATGGCACTCGGCGTGCTGCAGGCGCTCTACGGCGCCGGTGTCGCCGTCCCCGAGGAGGTGGCTCTGGTGGGCTACGACGACATCGAGTTCGCCGCCGCGGCAGCCGTCCCCCTCACCTCCGTACGGCAGCCCGCCTACCGGATGGGCCGGGCGGCGGCCGACCTGCTCATCGAGGAGACCGGCGAGGAAGCGGACCGCCACCAGCACCAGCGCATCGTGCTCCAGCCGGAGCTGGTCGTGCGGGCCTCCACACTGCCGCCCCGCGGCTGACCGGGGTGGCCGCGCATCGGCGTACCGCAGCTCGGCCGGCGGGCAGGGCGAAGGGGCGGACGAGGAACGGAGCGACCACCGACGGCACGCCGCCGGTCAGCCGCTCGAAGGCGCAGTGGCGCCGCCGTGCCGGGGCTACCCGGCGGAGGCGGACCCCGCCGACTCCTGCCTCTGCGCCGCCGCCAGAAGCGCCCGTACGTCCCGTACTGCGGAGCGCCCCGCCCGGTTGGCGCCGATCGTGCTGGCAGAGGGCCCGTAGCCGACCAGGTGGACGCGCGGGTCGCGAGTCACCCGCGTGCCCTCCAGCCGGATTCCGCCGCCCGCCTCACGCAGCCGCAGCGGCGCCAGATGATCGATGACGGGGCGGAAACCGGTGGCCCACAAAACCGTGTCCGCCGGTGCCCGACTGCCGTCGGCCCACTCGACGCCGTCCTCGGTGAGCCGTGCGAACATCGGGTGCCGCTCCAGCACACCGCTCTCCCGCGCACGACGCACCTGCTCGGTCATCGGCAGTCCGGTCACCGACACCACGCTGCGCGGCGGCAGGCCCTCCCGTACCCGCTCCTCCACCAGCGCCACGGCGGCCCGTCCCTCCTCCTCACCGAAGGAACCGGTGCGGAAGAGTGGCGGCCTCCGCGTCACCCACAAGGTCTCGGTCGCGACCTCGGCGATCTCCATCAGATGCTGCACCGCCGAGGTCCCGCCCCCTACGACGACCACCCGCTTGCCCACGAAGGCGTCCGCCCGGGGGCCCGGGTACTGCGCCGTGTGCAGCTGCCGGCCCCGGAAGACCTCCTGGCCGGGTATCCGGGGCCAGAACGGCCGGTCCCAGGTGCCGGTCGCGTTGATCACGGCCTGTGCCGCCCAGTCCCCTTCCGAGGTCCGCACGAGCAGCCGCCCGCCCCAGCCCGCGTCACGTACCTCCCGCACATCCACAGGACGCCGCACGCGCAGATCGAAAGCGCGCTCGTAGGCGGCGAAGTACTCCCCGATCACCTTCGACGACGGACGCTCGGGGTCGGCGCCGGTCAGCTCCATGCCGGGCAACGCGTGCATACCGTGCACCCGGCCGTAGGTCAGCGTCGGCCACCGGAACTGCCACGCACCACCGGGCGCCGGCGCATGATCCAGCACGACGAAGTCCACGCCCGGCTCGAACCCGGATCGCCGCAGGTGATACGCGCTGGAGAGCCCCGCCTGCCCGGCACCCACGACCACGACCGCCACGTTGTCCATGGTGGTGGGAACCAGCCGGGGCTCCGAAACCTTCCCGGTGCCCAGGACGCCCGGCCGGCGCTCGGTCGGCGTTTTGTCGGTCCCCTTTGAGAAGATCGAGCCATGGCTGAGAGCTTCACGACACGCGAGATCGACGTCAGGACCGGCTCCCGGGAGACGGTCCACGACCTGACCCGGGAGTGCGCCTCCTTCCTGCGGGATGTCGCCGCCGGCCGGGACGGGCTGCTGAACGTCTTCGCGCCGCACGCCACCATGGGGGTGGCGCTTCTGGAGACCGGTGCGGGCAGCGACGATGACCTGCTGTCCGCCCTCCGCGATCTCCTCCCGCCGGACGACCGCTGGCGGCACAAGCACGGCAGCCCCGGCCACGGCCGCGACCACGTACTCCCCGCCCTCGTACCCCCGCACGCCACCCTCCCCGTGGTCGGCGGAGAGCTGGCCCTGGGCACCTGGCAGTCGGTGTGTCTGGTGGACACCAACGGGGACAATCCCAGCCGTCAGGTGCGGCTGAGTTTCCTGGGTCAGTGAGCTGTTTTGGGTGGACTGTAGAGGGGAAGTCCGGCCCCACCAACTGAGCAGCGCTTGGTTGCCGGGAGCAGACCAGGAAGCGGTCAACGCCGCCCCCGAAACTCTGCTGGTTTACTACGCCGGCCACGGCCTGATCGAGCCGAGGACCGGGAAATTGCACCTTGCCACCGAGACGACGGACCCCACGTCCGTTCACACACTGCCAGGCCCTATGACTGGATCCGTTGGTCGGTCGAGAAAAGCCGAGCCCTGCGCCGGATCGTCGTACTGGATTGCTGCTACAGCGCCCGGGCCTTCGGAGTGCAGTCCTCCACGGCGGCCTTGGAGGTCGACGGTACGTGTTTGCTGGCCGCAGCAGCCGAGACGGCGGTGGCGCTTTCTCCGCCGGGTGAGCCGCTCACAGCTTTCACCGGCGAGTGGCTCACCCTGATGCGGGACGGGATACCCGGTGAGGGGGAGTACCTTGACCTCGACACGATCTTCAGACGGCTGCGCACCCGTCCGATGACGAACAACAGCCCCGAACCGCACCGACTGTGCCGCAATCAACTGGGGCACATTCCCTTCCTCCGTAACGCCGCCTACACCCCACCGCCGGTAGCACCGTACCCAGGCCATGTGCGGCACCCACACGCGGATCGGATGGAACGCTCAGTAGCCGCGATCTACACGGCTCGCAGCCTGGCCGCTACTCTTCAGACCATCGCCGACGGCATAGTCTCCGGCCTGGGATACGGGCTGGCCGCAGTGAACCTCGTACGCACCGACGGTGATTTGGTTGTCGCCGCTGTGGCCGGCAGCCCCGACGCCGAAGCGTTGATCGCGGGCAGAGTGGGAAGCCGGGCATCGTGGGAACGCCGACTGCTGATGGGCGAGGACTGGCATGGCCTGCGTTTCATCCCCACACCGAGGGACGGATTCTTACCGATGATGACGTGCCTCAGTGGCACACCGAAGGTCCCGCGCCGGACGAGGAGGATGGCTGGCATCCTGAGGACCGGCTTTACGCACCGATTCACGCACTGGGTGGGTAACTGTCCGGGGTGATCACCGTGGATCACCCCGCCGACGGCTGCAGGCCGGACGGTGACAGTCGGGCGTCCCTGCGAACGTACGCATTCCATTCCGCTATCGCCCTCGGGAACGCGCGGCTGCGATCGAACATGCAGGGGCCCTCGTACGGCTGGAACGCGAACAGCAGACGTTGCGCGCGAGTGAGGAGTCGTTCCGGCAGTCCTTCGAGTGCGCGCCGTCCGGCATGGCCATCGCTGAAATGGGCGGCGACCTGCACGGGCGACTGCTCCGGGTCAACGACGCTCTGTGCCAACTCCTGGGACGCTCCGCTTCCGCGTTGCGCCGCTACTCCTTCTCCGACCTTGTCCATCCCGAGGACGTTGAAGTCCTGTTGCGGAATTCCGCTGAGGGAGGCCAGGTCGATGTACGCCTGGCTCACCGAGACGGCACCTATGTCTGGGTGTCTCTGCAGAACTCCGTCGTTGCCAACGCGGCGGATGGGCCCCGGTTCATCCTTACCCACCTGCAAGACATATCGGTCTCGCGGTGGTGCGCTTCGGCCTCGACGGCTTCAAGGCTTTACAACGCGCGCCATGGGCGAGCCGCTGGCGACACCGCTCTCCGAGAGACCGCGAACAAACTGCTCACTGAACTGCGCTCGTGGGATTGTGAGGGCGAACTCGGCCGAATCCAGGGCGATGAGCTCGTTCTGCTCGCGCCCGATGTGGATGCTCGCGAGGCAGAGGTAATGGAGGCTCGCCTGCACGCGGCCTGCCGGAGGCCGTTTCCGAACCGCTCCGCGTTCGACCGTCGGGCACTGAGCGTCACAGGCGTAGTGTGCTGGGCAACCTGCGGGCACTCAGCGAAGCAAGTGCTTCAGGGGTCTGGTGAACTGCTGCATGATCGGAAGCTAAAGCGAGCTTCCGGCGGCCGGTAGATCACATCGGCATGCCAGACCAGCCTGCTGGCTTGACTGTTGTCCCAACGGAGCTTAGTGGAACTGGCACTCCCTTTGCTGGGACCTGACTCTCTCAGCGGAGCATCACTCTGGCGGCCACGTCCTGCTGATCTGGGGAATCCGTGAGCGGGCATCCCCCGAGGACTGGCACTTCGAGCTCCCTGTGGTGCAACGCGGCAAAGGAAAGGCATTTTCCACCTCACCTTCGAAATCCCCACGTTAATTTCGGGCGACGCGGAGTGGCTGGATGAGATCCCGATACCGAACCTCGCCACATGAGACGACGCCTGAACAGGATGCCGCGTCAGATCAGCCCCATCATCTCCGCACCTTCGACGGAGAAGCCAATCGTCCCAAAAATGAGAGCCACACTTCCTGCAACACGCATGCCGCGCGGCCCTATGCCACCGAAAATTCCGCTGAGCAGCTTCTCGGAACGAAGGTATACGAAGTCTGTGAGTCCGCGGACGTTGAATGTAATCAGAAAACCGGCCACTGCCAGGCAGAACGGGAAGATGAACATGTAAAGCGAGGTGGATGATTGTTGCATTTTCCCGCTCTTCGAGGTTGATGATTGGCTGTTCTCCTGAGACTCCACGCCTACCAGGAGTTTACCGTGAAGAGGCGCTTCACTCTAGTCTCATTTCCTCCGAAGGAGCCTTCGACTCCGACGCCTGTGCCCCCTCCCAACGTAACGGAGGATACATCTTCCCCTCGGCTGTTTTGCACTCTACTCCCTCGGGGGCCTACCGCCTCTGAGTAGCTGAATGAGGCGGCTGGCCCGAGCCCTCCTGACACATCGTAGCCTGCGCCTCCCCCAGCAATTTGCGAGATGTCGTCTGCGTTGCTCGACATCAGCCCCAGGGTTCCGGAGGCCCCGACTGAGGGGGATTCGCGGCCACTGCTCCAGGTCAAGGCGTAGTCGGTCTTTCCATCCGGTCTAGACGTGTTGGTAATGCAAGCACTACCACTCCATCCGAGCCCAAAACCCACCGATACGTTCGCGCAAATACCTGTGGTGTCTCCTGCCATGTATGTGTCCACGACCCGCTTGAGTCCGGTGTGTCTGTATATTCCCTTCCAGAATCCTTCGTTCTTCTGGTTCTTCTTTGCCCGCGCTTTGGCGGCTTTGCGTGCGGCGGCGAGTTTTGCTGCTCTGTTGGCGGCTGCCTGTTGTGCGATGACCTTGGGGTAGGAATACCTTAGGTAGGTACGGTAGGTCTTCCAGTTGCGTGCTTCCAGTTCGCGGTATTTCTTGGTGGCGCGGCCTCGTTTGTTGAGGTAGCCGAGGTGCTGGAGGTGGTGTTTCATGACCTTGGCGTTGCCGTAGCCCTTCTTGGTGACATCGTCCCAGAGCATCTCGCCGGACGGGTCGGAGAAGGTGGACGGGTTGTTGCCGCCGTACTGGTAGGGGTTGTGCTGGCGCTGGTCGTCGGCGGCCAGGAAGGGGTCTACGGACAGGAACCGGCCCAGGCCGGGGTCGTACTCACGCGCGCCCAGGTGGGTGGTGCCGGTGGGGTCCTGGGTACCGTCGACGAAGCCGCGGGTGCCGGGCCAGGCGGTGCCGCCGGAGGCAGCGCCGTTGCGGGGGCCGCCGAAGGGGAGCTGTTTGCGGCGGGTGACGATCTGGCTGGAGCCGAAGGCGACGGCGATCAGGGCGGTGCCCTGCTGATCGGGGAAGAGGTAGTGGATGCCCTGGCCGGTGGCGCGAGTGGCGACGGTGCGGTTGTTAAAGGTGTAGTAACGGGTGCCAGTCACCTTGCCGTCGGCGGTGGTGGTCAGTTCGTTACCCTCCGGCAGGTAGAGCGTGGCGGAGCCGTCGGAGTTGTGAGAGAAGAGGCGGTCTCCGTCGGGGGTGTAGAGGTAGCTGGTGGTGGTGTCTCCTTCTTCGACCGTTTCGAGGTGGCCTTCGGCGTCCCAGGCAAGTTTCTGGCCGTGGGTCCCCCCGGTGCGTGAGGTGGTGTTGCCAGCTTGGTCGAAGTCAAAGGTCTCGGTGCCATCATCGTCTGCGGTGGGGGCGCCGGTTGTGGTGACCGAGCGGAGGATGTTGGCGCGGGGTTCGCCGGGAGTTCCGTAGGTGTAGGTGCGGACCTCGTCGGGCTCGCTGTCGCTTGACTCTGTGCCGAGGCTGTGGCGCACCTCGCGGGTGCGGTTGCCAGCCTTGTCGTAGCTGAAGGACTGCCAGTACGGGTCGGAGCCACCGATGTTCTGCTTGTCCGGTGCGGTGGCGCAGGACTGGTCCGGGTCGGCGGTGGTCCAGGCGGCGGTGAGGCGCTGGAGGGGGTCGGTGGCGAAGCACTGGACGTCGTGGGTGGCAGCCTCGTCCTGGCTTGCGGTGGCGGCGATGCGTGTGGTGTTGCCCGCCTGGTCGTAGCTGTAGCGGGTGTCCTCGATCCGCAGGGCCACCTGTCCGTCGATGGTGTCGCGGGTCAGCCGGCCCGTGTGTTCGTCCCAGTCGCGGGTTTCGTAGAGTTTCCGCCCGTTGAGCCCGTGCTCGGTGCGGACCGGATGAGCCAGAGGGTCGTAGGTGGTGTTGTTGACCAAGGGGACACCGCCGGCGGAGAGCGAGGTGGGCAGCCCGTCGGCGGAGAAGCCGGTGGCCATCCGTTCCGAGGGCAGGCCGCCGGCTGCCGGCTGGTCGAAGCCGGTCGGGGTACCGGTCTCGATGTCGTAGAAGTACCGCCAGGAGTAGCTGCCCGCCAGGGCTCCTTCGCCACCGGGAATGGTGACGGTGGTGCCGGTGGGTTGGTAGCGGTCGGTGTAGCCGGTGACAGTGGTGGTGTAGGCGTCGCCGTCGACGTAGCGGGTCGAGGAGTCCGGTTGGCCCTTGGCTTCCTTGTCGTAGCTCCAGGCCGCGCGGGTGGTGTCGCCCTGCTTCAGCGCGGTCTTGCGGCCCAGGACGTCATAGGTCGCGGTCAGGGTGTTGCCGCGGGCGTCGGTGGTCTTGACCGGCTGGTCGAGCCGGTCGTAGGTGACGGTGCCTTTGCCCTTGTCTGGGTCGTCGGCGCTGGTCTGCCGACCGCGGGCGTCGTAGGTCCACTGCCAGGTGTTGCCGGCGGCATCCGTAAAGCGGGTGGGCTTGCCGTGGATGCCGTACCTGGTGGTGGCCTTCACCGATTCGGTGCGGTCGGCGTTGGTGTAGGAGAGGCGCTCGGTCACCCGGTCCTGGATGTCGGTGACCTCAGTGGTGGCGGTGCCGCCCTTCGGGGGGATGACGGTGGTGCGCTCGCCGTCGTACCGGGTGGTGGTGCGGCGGGTCTCGTCCCCGTACTTCTGGTGGATCTCGGCCGTGGTGCGGCCGGCGCCGTCGTGGCGGGTGATGACGGACGCGGGGATCTTGGCGTCGTCGGCGGTTACCAGGGTGGCCTCCGGTTCGCCCTCTGCGTAGTAAGGGCTGTAGGTCTTCCACTCCTGGCCGAGCGTGTCGTACATCGTTTCGGTCACCACCCGGCCTGTACTGCTGCGGGCGGCCGGCTTCTGGGTCTCCCGTTCCCGGAGGAGACCGTCGTAGAAGGTGTACGAGGTGCCGTAGGTGCCGTCCTTGCGCAGTTGTTTGGCGCTGACGACGACGGGCTTGTCCTTGCTGACGCGGTAGGCGAACTCGGCCGAGGGCTTGGTGGTGTGGTCGGCCTTGGGCCAGCCCGGGGCCCACACACGGGTCGTGCGGCCCAGAGAGTCGTACTCGACGTCGGTGCGCTTGCCGTTGGCGTCGACGACTGCTGTCGTGTTGTCGCGCCGCTGGTCGAGGTAGGTGGTCTTGGTGTGGCCCAGCGGGTTGGTCTCGACCGTCTTGCGCGCGGCTTCGCCGGTTGCCGGGGTGTAGGCCGTGGTCGTCTTGTTGTCCTTGGCGTCGGTGGCGGACAGTTCCCGGCCGTATCGGTCATAGGTCGCGGTCTTCGTGGTGATGTAGCCGGTGCCCTCGCCGTCGTTTTCGTCGGTGCGGGTCACATCGCCCTTGGTCGGTGTGGCATCCAGCGTATCGGCGCCGTCGTAGTAGCTGCGCTGGGTCGATATCAGATCGGCCGGGAGGTCGGCTTCGGCGTCGCACTCGGTGGCCACCGTCTTCTCCTCCGCCACCAGGCCGAGGATGTTCTTGTCCGGGTTTCGTGCGTACGTGGTGGTGGTGCACTTCTCGTCGCCGTCCACCGTTGTGTCGCCGGTCTCGGACTCACGGATGACCATCCCGTACGAGTCGAAGCTGCGGGTGGTCTCGCCCCGGCGGGCTTTCCCGCTGCTCAGCGGCTCCCGGGTGGCCTCCTTCCGTACGCCCGTGTGCCGGGCCTCCAGCGCCGGCAGCCCGGAGCGGTCCGCGCTGGCCGTTGGGGCTGAGCGCCAGGGGGTATAGGAGGTGGCCTCCGTCAGCTTGCCCTCCACACCGTTGAAGGTGGCTTCCTCGCGGGTCATCCCCGCGAACTCGGGCCGGTCGGTGACCTCTACGCCTTCCGAGTCGGCGACCTTGGCGCCGTCGATACCCCGGAAGTAGCGCGCCTCGGTGCGGGTGGGGGTGTCGTCCGTGGTGCCGGTGACCGTGCGCACGCGTGGGTAGCCGCGCCGGTCGCTGTAGGTGCGGTACTTGGCTTTGGTGAACTCGTCCTCGTCCTTCGCCCAGGCCATACCGCCCACGTAGGTGTAGGCGGTTTGTTTGGCCGGGGCGCCAGCGGTGTTGTCGGTCTCGATCACCTGATCGACGACATAGGCGTGGAACCAGTCCTGGTAGGGCTCCCAGTCCGCGGCCGGTGCATCCGGTGGCGACCAGATGACCGGGTAACAGCGCTTGCTGTTCGACGCCGGGTCGGGGAGGGAGCCGGGCTTGCACTCGGGGCCGGAGTAGGTGACTCCAACGGTGCCGCCGGTCTCGGTGTCGATGGCGTGCACCCGGTAGCGGTTGTAAGGCGGGATCGGGTCGATGGCGCCCTCGACCCGGTTGGGGAGCTGCTGGCCGCGGAAGGTGACGGCCGGCATGGTGACCGCTTCACTGCCGGTGTGCCCCGTACGCGTGATCGACTTCAGCCACAGCGGTGGCGCCGTACCATCCCCCGTCGACGGGAAGGACTGGGCCAGCTTCCAGCTGTCGACCTTCTTGTAGGCGCCCTCCACCAGCGCGGAGGCTGTGATGCCGGTCAGCCGCTTACGGGACCAGAAGGACGGTGTGGCCTTCCCCGCGCAGTCATCGCCCTTCTTGCAGTACCGGTCGAAGGGCACATCCGGCCACTTGGTGGCGTTGGACTTGGTGAACTTGTCGGCCGCGCAGTCGAACGAGTCAGTCTTCAAGCAGCGCTCGGAGACGGTGAAGTCCACCTTTGCCGCGGCGTTGGCGCTGTAGACGGAGCTGGAGCGCAGCCCGTACTCGGCGCGCTTGAGATATCCGCCGCGAACGTAACTGGTCGGGGTGCCCTTGCCGGTGGAGTCATCCACGTTGCGGGCGTAGTAGTTGCTCTCCTTGGCCCAGTAGTAGGCCATGGCGTCCGCGTGCGGGTCGACGACGTAGTCCAGGTTCCAGTGCCAGCCCTGCCGGCACCAGGAGTCCTTGAACGCGGAGGCATGGCACGGCTCGCCGGAGTGGTTGCCGAACACGGGGGTGGTGAAGACGGAGTCGGTCTCCTGCTTACCGTCCGACCAGCCCGGCAGCCGGTTGTAGCCGAAGTAGTAGCGCACGCCGTCCGGTGTCGTCACGCGCCAGTACTCGCCGTTGTCATCGCCGTTGTGCCGCTCGGGGGAGGCCAGTTGCGCGATCCGGGTGCCGTCGTCGTCCTTCTTGCGCCACTCACTGCCCGGCCCATCCCCCTTGAGCTTGACCAGCTCGGTGGAGGAACCGCCCAGCGACAGCGTGGCGTTGTCCTTCTTCCAGCACTGGTCGCCCACCTTCGAGGACGGGTTGTTGCCGTCCTTCTTGTCCTCCTCACAGGAAACGTAGCGGCGCTCGATGAAGCCTGGAGACAGAGACCAGCCGTCACCCGCCCAGTTGGCCTGATTGTTCGTGGCCGCGGTACGGCCGTCGACCGACTGCGAGGAGTACTCCAGCGACAGGTCCGGCTCCAGACCCCCCGGAACCCCCGGGGCCTCCAGGTCGTAGCTCCAGCCGAAACCGCCGCCCGACTCCCCCGCGGTCCACTTGCCCGACGGCGCCAGCTTCGTCGCGGAGAAGTCGCCCGCCGAACCGGAAGTATCCGCGGAGACGGCCAGCAGGACCGTGCCACTTTGCGGAGTCATACGCAGCGACGACGAACCGGACACGCTCTTGGGGGCGGTGGACGCCACTACCGGGTCTGAGATTTTGTCCCCGGCAGCCGCGTCTCCGGCGCCCGCCGCGGGGACCTGCACCGTCGCGGACAGCGTGGAGTCGTCCGAATTGTTGACAGCCTTGAGGACCTGCCCGGGTGCGCAACCGCGCGCCGTGGGGGTGGTCAACGCACAGGCCGGCACCCGGCGCAGGTCCAGCCGGGACGCCCAGCCACCGCCATAGAGATCACGGAAACCGGAGTAGTCCAGCTCCAGGCCGACCTCACGCTTCCCGGCCTTGCGCGCACCAGCCCTACGGCCGCTCTCGGAGCTGTCCTTGTCGTCCTGCCGAGAGACGAAGCCGCGCACCGCGAGCAGTGGCCCGTCGATGCCGGCTGCCTGGGCCGTCGAGCGTGGCAGCACCTGCACCTGGACGCGATCAGCCGCTCCTTTGCCGCGCTTGCTGTCCTTCGACGGACGGGTGAGCTTGACGGGCAGCGAACCGGCCTTCAGTCGACGGGGCTTCGAGCCGGTGGACGGAGTAACTCCTTCCGTCGTACCCGGGCGCGGCCACGTACTGCGGTGCGGCTTCCAGAGGTGCTTGGTGGTCTCGTCGGGTTTCGCAGGCTCCTTGCCTTTCACCTGTCGAGTCGGCACCGGGTCCATGTCCTGGGGCGTGCGCAGCTCCAGCGACGCGGCAGCCGCGACCGGTCCCCCGAGCAGCCCGGCGCCGAGCGCTGCTGCAAGACCCACGCACACGCTGCGGATCCGGCGTCTGCCACGACCGTGCCTCATCCCGCCCCACCCCTTCACAAGCCCCCCGCACGCCTTCACAAGCACAAAACAGAGGAGACCGTAGACACGGGGAATTCTTTGTTTCCAGAGGCAAGTACCGGGCTTTACTTACTCGTTATACGGCGGAAAACGGAAGGCACACCTCCGCAAGATCGAATGTCGACGCGCGTCCCGTATGTCCGCTTACGCGTGTCTGGGGCTTGCGCTGACCGTGTTTGAAGTGCATGAACGCCGGGCAGCGCTCCGCGGGGGCTCACCGCGCTTTGGGGGTCGGGGGATCAGTGATCCTTGATTTCGCGTCGAATCTCTTGGTGTGGCCGGTTCTCCATGGCCCGACGGGCATACCCGGTTCACGTGAAGGCATGGAAAAGGAACAGTGATGAGAGAAAGTCGCAGGCGCCGCCGTAGATGCTTCAGTAGGCGCTCCGGCGGCCTGGGCACGGCGCTGGCCGTCACCCTGTTGGCGTCGCTACTGGGCGCCTCCCCGGCAGCCGCGGCGTCGGCGTCCGGCTCCGCTGCGCCGGGCGGGAAGGCGTCGGGCCCCCGGCATACGCCGGAGGAGACTCGGGCCCTCGCCCAGGCGGCAAACAGTGGCGAGCCGGTCGAGCTGCGTTCGAAGCGCACCGAGTACACCAAGGTGTTCGCCAATCCCGAAGGCGACTTCACCCAGGACACCTACGCCCTCCCGCAGTCGGTCCAGCGTGACGGTGCCCTGGTGGACATCGACACGGGGCTGGAGAAGAATAAGGACGGCACCTACTCCCCGGCAGCCACCGAGACCAGCATGAGATTCTCGGGCGGCGGCGACGGCCCGCTGGCAACCGTGCTCCGGGACGGCCGTTCCCTGTCGCTCACCTGGCCTGACGGCGCGCTGCCCACACCCCAGGTGAACGGCGACTCCGTCACCTACCCGGAAGTTCTCAAGGGCGTCGATCTCACCCTGCGGGCCCACAACACCGGCTTCGGCCAGCTGCTGAAGGTCAAGAACAAGGAAGCCGCACAGAACCCCGAGCTGCAAAAGATCGACTTCAAGCTCGCAGCCCAAGGACTGAAGGTGGACGCCGATCAGCACGGCAACCTGCGCGCCCACAACCCGGCCGGCCAGGAGGTCTTCACCGCTCCCACTCCGCGCATGTGGGACAGCAGCACCGACATCACCGACGCAACCCCCACCCTTGCCCGCAGCGCGGGACCGACCACCCGGAGCGACGGCACTGCCGAGAGCCAAGCCGTCTCGGACGAGGAGTCGCAGCCCCAGCCCGGAGCGCGCGACGCCACCATGGACGTGGCCGTTGACGGGGACACCCTCTTTCTGACCCCGGACGCCGATGTACTGGCCGGCCCGGAGACGACGTACCCCGTCTACCTCGACCCGAGCGTCTCCGGCTCACGCTACTCGTGGACCATCGCCTACAAGAAGTACCCCAACTCCTCTTACTACAACGGCTCCGGCTTCAACGGCGGCACCACCACCGCCCGGGCCGGATACGAGAACTACACCAACGGGCTGGGCCGCTCCTACTTCCGTATGAACACCAAGAACCTGTGGAGCACCGACAAAATCGTCTCCAAGTCCATCTTTCGTATCAAGAACACCTGGTCCTGGTCCTGTTCGAAGCGGAAGATCGAGCTGTGGCGCACCGCCCCCATCGGACCCGGCACGACCTGGAACAAGCAGCCCACCAAGCGCGAGACGCTCGATACCGTCACCGACGCCAAAGGCTGGGGCAGCGACTGCCCCGCAGGAAACCTCGCCTTCGACACGACCAAGGCGGCCAAGGACGCGGCGGCCAAGCACTGGAACACCATCACGCTCGGCCTGAAAGCCACCAACGAGTCGTCCGTCTACGGGTGGAAGAAGTTCGCCGCCAAATCCGCCGTGCTGTCCACCACCTACAACACCCGACCCAACACCCCCTCCGGACTGGACACCTCCCCCGTCAGCACCCGCAACAGCGACGGATGCGGCGACACAGATCCCCACGGCGCCATCGGCAACACCGACTTCTCCCTGGGTGCCAAGGTCAAAGACCGCGACGGCGGCACAGTCAAAGCAATCTTCCACCTGTGGCCCACCGGCCACCGCTACGAGGACGACGGCGGTCTGATCATCGACAAAACGGTCTCCGTACCATCCGGAACCGTCGCCCGCGCCAAGGTCACCCGGGCCGACCTGAAGCCCTACCTGGACGTCGCGAACGGCAACTTCTCCTGGAAGGTCCGTGCCTACGACGGCAAGGCATACTCCGCCTGGAACACAGCCAAGGGCGACCCGGGCTGCCGCTTCGTCTTCGACCCCGACCGTCCCAGCACCCCACCCGGCGTCAGCTCCCCGCACTTCCCGGACGGAGACGACGGGTGGCCCGCCGCCACCGGCGAGGTGCGCTCCGAAGGGTCTTTCACCTTCTCGGCGGGCGGCGTGGACGACGTGACCGCCTACGAGCACTGGACCGACTCCAAGCCCGACCCCGTCAAGGTGGACGCCCCCTCGACCGGAGCCGACGCCACCGCCAAGCTCACCCCCACCTGGGCCGGCCCGCAGCACCTGTACGTGCGCAGCATCGACAAGGCAGGCAACCGCTCCGACACCCGCACCTACCTCTTCTACGCCAACAGCCTGGCCAAGCCCGACAAACCAGGTGACATCAACGGCGACGGCAACGCCGACCTGTGGGGCATCGACAAGGGCGGCACGCTCCACCGCTGGCAAGGCCAAGGTGACGGCACCGTCGAAGACCACGCACGCGCCGCCTCCGACACCACGTGGAGCGATGCGCAGATCACCCACCGCGGCGACTGGACCGGCGACGGCTACGAGGATCTCATCGCCGTCCGCCCCGACGGCCCCGACGGCGAGCACCGGCTGTGGGCGCACCCCAACAACGGCTTCGGCTTCGCCTGCACCGCCTGCCGCACCGGCGACTACCAGCGCAGCGAACTGACCGTCCAGGACCCGGCCAACAACCACTGGAAAGACGGTGCCAAACAGATCCTCGCCATCGGCGACATGGACGGCGCCCTCGACCTGGACGGCGACGGTGAACCCGACACCGACAGCAACCCCGACCTCGTCGTCAACGACGGCACCAACATCTGGCTGTACTACGGCAGCGGCGACGGCTACCTCGATACGGTGCGAGAGCCCGTGCTCATCGGAGACACCGGAGCAGACAGCGTCACCCTCGCCGCCCCCGGCGACTTCAACGGCGACGGCCGTGTCGACCTCCTGGTCAGAAACGAGACCTCTGGCGGCAACCTCTACATCTACGACGGCGGCCAGCCCGACGGCATCGGCATCGGAAACCCCGAGCACCGCACCCGCATCGGCTGGAACTGGGGAACAGACACCGTGCCCGAATTCACCGCCGCACCCGACGCCGACAACAACGGCAAGCTCGACCTCTGGGCCACCACACCCGGCAACGGCCAACTGCGCCTCTTCGCCAACCACACCGCAGACGGCCCGGAGAAAATCACCACCGTCTCCACCGCCTTCACCGGATACCGCTCACTGGGCTGACCACTTCCGCAGAACCCACTGAGACCGGAGCAATTACGGCACATCGCCAGCCATCTCTCCGGGTTCCGGAATGCGCCACGGACCGGCCGGGGCGGCCCGGAGAAGGGCCGCCCCGGCCGGACCAGGCGGTTTGAGCCTAGCGGCACAACGTGTGCTCCCACGGCGATGCGAGGGCGAGAGTCGCAGGGGCACCGAGGAAACACATCATCATCGGTGCCCCAGGACACCAGGAGATCCATGACCATGAGGGGGCAGGGAGCCGTGACCGAACCAGCTTCCGCCATCGCGTTCGGCGGGACCGAATCGGCGCTGAGACCATATCGACGGCGAGCGTGGGGGTGGCTCGGGCTGGGAGCCTGTGTGGTGGGGCTGGCGGTCGGGCCGGTCGCTGATGCCGCCGAAGGTCGACTGGGCTTCCAAGGTGGCCATGTGGGCGCTCGGTGGCGGGTTCGTCCTCCTGGCGATCGGCGCGGGGAGTGTCTTCCTGGCCCGCCGGATGCGAGGAGCGCTGTCGGCCGGGCCGTGGGTTGCCTGCGCCACCATGGGCATACCTCCTGGTCTCTGGTCGCCATGTCTGGTGGTACGGGATCCGGTCTCCGGTGAACTGCCGGCGCTGACGGCGGTTGCCGTGCGGCAGCGCTACCAGCTGGCCGCCCCCGGGCCTGCCGGAGGCTGTGGTGGTGCGGTGACCCGGGTCGAGGCGGAGCGACCGCGCAGCCGGACGGCGAGACGCTGGTATGGGTACAGCCGACCCGAACACGACGCAGACGGACGGGGGACACGCGGGTCGCGGAAGCCTCCGGTCTGCTGCGGCGGCCCGCCGACGCAGCCGCAGCCCTCGCGCATCGAGGTGTTGGATGCGCGCCCCCGTACCGAGCCGCCCCGCAGGCGACGGCCGGTCTTCCGATGGATCGCGCTGCTCGGTGCGGTGCTGGTAGGCCTCGGGATCGCCGGGTCCTTGCGGCGGACCGGGCCCCGAGATAGACCTGACCGTGCTCACCGAAGACCAGCAGGGGAACTGCACCGTAACCTGGAAAGACCCCGACAGCGGCAGAGTGCGCAAGGGCCCCTTCAAGTGCCGCCCGGACCGGGACCCGGATCTGAGCGACTGGGAGACCGGCTGGGTCGTGTCGTACGGACCGTGGAAGGGCGACCTCTACAACGCGGACTGGGAGGGGCACGCCCGCGAACACGGTCAACGATTACGTCCTGCTGGCAGGTTTGCTGGTCTTCGGCGGCTCGGCGCTCGGGGGAGGTGTCAAGACTGTCCGGCGCCTATTCGACCGGCGCGCCGCCCGGCGCCTGGCGGTGCAAGCCGCCACCGTTGCCGAGACGACGACGGTGCGACAGCCCGGTGTCTCGCTGGTCAAAACGCCCGGCGAAGAGGCCCTTGCCGAGGCGGTCTGTCCTACGCCGCCGTGTGTGAGGCTGCGCAGCGCACGGCCATATCCGGGACGGAGACCAGTGGCCGCAGGCGCGAGGGCGATGTGCGCACCGCTGAGTGGTCGCGGGTGCGGACCCTCTGGCGCACGTCGCAGCTCACCGGTGTCTTTCTGGGAGCGGGCGGCGCCGTGGCGGCACTGCTGTGGTGGCGCTTGGACGGTGGCGACAACGCTGACCCTCACCGGGCGCAACGGTACTTCGGACTGAACTCCCTCGCCCGCCGCAGCCGTGACAGACACATTTCGCCGCCTCCACAAGGCATCTTCGCGCGAGCGGCGAGCCCAGCAGGTCCCGTACGCCGCAAACCGACTGGCCTCGCACTACCTGCGCTCGAGGAGAGACATCCCTCCAGGCAGTGCTTCTGCTGACGCTCACTCTTCCCCTGCAGACAGAGCGGTCCGTCGAGGTTCAAACGCCTTCCGTAGCCGCTGTACACGCCGATTCCGATGAACAGTACGGAGACCACCCCATGCGACGGGTAGCCTCGTGATCGGCTCTGCTCTTCCGGTTGCACCGAGCGCCGACGAGATCGCCCACCTGCTGAAGTCCGTGGACGAGAAGCCACTACTGCTCGCTGAGCGGGCCGAGGTGCCAGTGGACACGGCTCTCGCAGGTACGACGATGGTGGTGACCAGGCGCTACGACCCCTGATCGGGCGCCTGGCAGGACGCGCGGAGCCAGGGAGACGAACCGGCCATGACCGCTTGCTGAACACCCCGCTGGTGCTCCAGCCACCGTGGTCATCCCGGAGGGGATGACCACCGCATCAGGCTGGTGCCTGTAGCAGTCCGGATAGGCTGGGGGTTGTCCTAACGGAGGTCGGTGGATACCAACGGGGACAATCCTAGCCGTCAGGTGCGGCTGAGCCCGGCTGACGGCTGACCAAGATCCTTCTGGGTGTGGCCGCCATATCTCCGTACTCTTCCTGGCCCGATACGAGAAGCAGTGCGCGGTATGGACATGGATGTGGTCGAACGGCCCTGGTACGGGTGTGGGAAGTGCCTGGTCGGGGTCGCGGCGGCTGTCCCGCATGAAGGCGGCCACAACCTCCCCGGAGCGGCAGCGGGCGGACGTGTTGTCAGCCGCTGCGGCGACCGGCCGGGCCACATCATCGGCTGGGCCGACGACTGGGAGGTCTCCGGTGCCACCGATCCGGTGACCAGGCCGCAACTGGGACCCTGGCTACGGGGTGAGATGGGTTCCTACGACTGCGCGGCCGGTGGTAGTTGGAGCGGCTGTCCAGACGTCGATCGCGGCCCGTGCGGTCGGCCTCGTTGCTGAACTCGCGGGTGTACAGAAGCTTTTTGGTCAGGATCCGCTGGCACCGCTCTACTTTCCGTGGCCGGGGGGGGCTTCTGGTGCCGAGTTCGGCGTCAGATGGTGCGGGCGAAGTCGCCGGAGCGGTAGCAGGCGCCCTTGTCGGTGACGATGCGATGTAGCTGGATGATGCCGTGCCCGGTGAACCAGACCTTCGAGGGGGAGATCGAACTTCCGTCGGAGGACGAGGAGGAGCTGAACGATCTCGCCCAGGACTACGAGGAGAAGGCAAAGGCGGCGACGGAGGCGGAACACGCACTCCGCCTCAAGCTGCTGGAGATCGGATCGACCGTCAAAGGCGCCGAGCGGACAGCGGGCGCTCCCGCGCGAGCTGCGTCCGCGAGTGGGCCGAGCCCACCGGACGCGAAGTCGACAAGCGAGGCGCCTTCCCCGGGCACATCGAAGAGGTGTACGCCAAGGCCGAGCAGGCCGGCGAACTCCAGGAGGACGAGAAGGTCCCCACAGATCTGCGTTGACCGGCGTCCGCCGTACTGCTGACGGGCTGCCTCAGAAGATCACAGTTCGGTCACGGGTGCGACGGCCCGTGAACTCGCTGGGCAGTACCGGCATCTCACTCCGGCGTAACGGAGAGAAGGGGGCCTCCTCGGCCCCCGTTCAGTAACAGGTGCGTGTTCCGCGCCATTGAGGAGACTTGCGTGCGCAGAAAGTTCACGAAGGCGGCAGTTGTTCTGGCCGGAGTTGCGGCCTTCGCCGGTCTCGGCACCACCGCGGCCACGGCCGCGACGGCGGTGTCGCAGGTGACCGCCTCGTCCGTGACGACGCAGGCGGCCAACGACAACTACGACACCTACAAGGTCGGCACCCTTGAGATGTGCAAGAAGATCGGTGCGGCCATCTCCGGACCGGGCAAGGAGTACGCCGGCTACTCCTGCTGGCTGGACGAGAACGACGAGTGGTGGATCGACCTGAAGAGGTGACCGGCGCAGCGGCCGGGCAGCCACGTCGTCACGTAGCTAGGCGGCCGTGCGAGAGAGGAAGGGGCCTGTCCGACGTCCTTCGTCGGTAGGCCATGACTGAGCGCCACTGAATGACCGAACGATGCGCCCCGCCCTGACCTTGGTTTCTAGTGGTCGTCGCAACGCCCCAGTTCAAGGGTGCGATGGACGTTCGAAGCGGAAGGGAACGGAAGCGTCGAGGGCAGGCTCCTTGATCCACGAGCGGGAGGAATGCTTTCGGCTTGTGGATCAAGGAACCAGCTTTGCGGGGGCCGGCCGGACCGTCGGCATCAACCTCCGCACGGGCAAGCGCTGGCGAAACAGCCGTCATTCCTCCGGGGGGCGGAAGGCGGTACCACCGGGTCAATACGGTGGTACCGCCTTCCGGCCCGTCCCGGTACCGGTGCGAGGCCGACCGCATGCACATGGCCGACCGGCGGCGGGACAAGGCCACGATCCGCGCCATCGCGGCAGAACTGGACCGCAGTCCGTCCACGGTCAGCCGCGAGATCCGCCGCAACCGGCACCCGGACAACGGCCAGTACCGTCCCTATGCCGCCCAGGCTCGGGCGGATACCCGCCAGCCCCGGCCCAGGCCCGAGCAGAGCGGACGCACCCCTGTCCTGCGGGACTTCATCCAGCACCGCGTGGACCTACGGTGGAGCCCCGAGCAGATCTGTCAGGCTCTGCGGGCGGACTTCCGTGAGCGGCCGGAGATGCACGTGGTCCACGAGGCGGCCTACCAGGCCCGCTATGTCCAGGCCCGCTATGTCCAGGGGCGCGGCGAACTCCGCCGCGAACTGGCCCGCGCCCTGCGCACCGGACGCACCCGTCGCAAACCACACCGTCAGGCCCAGCAGCGCCAAACCCGTTTGTCCACCCGATGGTCGTGATCAGCGAGCGCCCCGCCGAGGCTGAGACCGGGCGGTCGCCGGCCACGAAGAAGGCGATCTGATCATCGGCCAGGACGGCGGCTCAATGATAGGCACGCTGGCCGAGCGCGCCACCCGCTACGTGATGCTGGTCCACCTCCCGAACGGCCGCGCCGCGGAACACATGCGCGACGCCCTGACGGAAACCGTCCAGGGCCTGCCTGCCCACCTGACCCGCTCACTCACCTGGGATCAGGACATCGAGAGGGCCGCCCACGGCTCCTTCACCGTCGCCACCCACATCCCGGTCTACTTCTGCGACCCCATCGGCCCCTGGCAGCGCGGCTCGAACGAGGACACCAATGGCCTGCTGCGCCAGTACTTCCCCAAGGGCACACCTCTCGGCCCATACCCGCGAGCACCTGGACGCCGTCGCCGCCGAACTCAACGGCCGACCACGCAAGACGCTCCGATGATGCACCCGTGAAGTGTCGTGGAGGAGGGGCTCCAGACGGTGGCCCGGGGGCGCGGGGGCTGATGCTGCGCGGCGCGTGGTGAGGCAGGACGAGGTGGCGCGGATGCGTTCCTTGGTTGAGGCAAGGGACTACGACGGTGTCGCCCGGCTGGTGCGGGCGAGGTGCTGCCCATCACGCACGATCCGGGGTATATGTCGTTGAGATCATGCGCCGTGCCACGGAGGGCGATGGATGGCCGCCTGTCGCCTGAACAGACGTATCGCAGGACCAGGCAGTTTGGCCGGCCCTTGGTTTGTGCGGAGGCGGCTGTGGTCAAGCGTGACGGCTGTCCGGGTGATCAGGGTTGTGCGATGACTGAACTGCGTCGTCTTCCTCCTCCGGGGGGCCTTTTTGAGACTCGGGCCATTGAGCGGCTGATGCGCGGGGATCCGGTGCTCATCGGTCGGTTGGTTGCCGGGCTGGGGGCAGGTAGCCCTGCGCCCTTTGGCTCGGTCATTGCTCCGTCTCGCACAGGTGTGTCTTGCATGCATGGACCGGAAGACGCCATCTGACTCGCCCGCCCCAGCGCCTGCTGCACCGTCGGTGTGGGGGCAGGGAGCTGGAGTGGCTGCGGGTTATACAGGGACGGTGCTTTCTGGAGAGCGTGTTCGGGTTGCGGGGCGGCCGTGGCAGCCGCGCCGTGTGTTGCTGGCGCTTCCGCTCGGGCTGATCGCCGTTGTCACGGTGGTGGACATCCTGGCCCCGCCTGACGTGCACCTCGGGCCTTTGCTGGTGGCGGCGCCGGCTGTCACGGCCGCCATCGGCGGGCCCTGGCTCGTGGCATCGGTGGGAGCCGTCGCCTCGGCAGCGCAGCTCACGATCGGAGTAACCCGGCGCGGATGGCTGACCCTCAACCATCAGATGCAGATTCTCGCGCTGCTGGTTGTCACTGCGGTGATCGCTGTGTTTGTCGCCTTGCGTGAGCGGCAGCAGCGGGAGATGACCCAGGTGCGTTCGGTCTCCGAGGCCGTGCAGCGGGTGTTGCTGCGTCCGCTGCCTCCGCGTCTGGGGCCGCTGCGTGTAGCTTCGGTCTATCTGGCGGCCGAAGCCGAAGCGCAGGTCGGCGGTGACCTGTTTGCCGCTGCCCGCACGGAAGGGCGGACCCGGGTGATCATCGGTGATGTGCGGGGGAAGGGGCTCAGCTCGGTCAGTGACGCGGCTCTGCTGCTGGGCGCCTTCCGGGAAGCGGCACACCAGCACGCCGACCTGTCCGCGCTCACCCGGTATCTGGAGCAGAGCGTCAGCCGGGACCTGGTCGAGCTCACCGAGACCGACCGGGGCAGCGAGGAGGACTTCATCACCGCCGCCGTTGTGGAGATCCCCGACGACCAGGCCGTGGTCCGCCTCGTCAACTGCGGTCACCCACCACCCCTGCTGGTGCACGGCCGACAGGTCACGCCACTGATGACCGATCACCCGGAGACCCCACTGGGGCTGGGCGCGTTCGCCGCCTCGGACTACCGGGCCGACACCTTTCCCTTGGAGGGCGACGACGTGCTCCTCCTGTACACGGACGGTGTCATCGAGGCGCGGAACGCGGCGGGAGTCTTCTATCCGCTGGCCGAGCGGCTCACCACCTTGGCCGGTGGCGACGCCGAGACTTTGGTACGGCGGTTGAAGGACGACCTGCTCGCCCACAGCGGTGGCAGCCTGGGCGACGACGCCGCCGTCGTCGCCCTCCAGCGCACCTCAACGGCATCGGACACCCCGTAACACGACGCCGACCAAGGTCCTGCCCGTCGTGGAGGCCGCCACCGCCGCCGACGTCTGCCGTGTCCCGGCATCCTGCCCAGCCTCGGCCTCTGCTCGTACAAGCGTCGCAGCCCCCGCTCCGCGACCGCGAGTTGTTCACGCTCGGGCGTCGACCTCGGCGCGCTCGAAGCGGGAATCCCAACCGTGACACGTCAGCCACCAGCAGTGACCTTTTGCAGACACTGCCTAGGAGAGTGCTGTTTCGATGGCGGCCTGGATGTCGTTGCTCTGGGCGTTCGAGCTGCCCGGACCGAGGTTCACCATGACCGTGGCCTGCCTGCCGTCGACGGTGGCGCCGGCGGCCGTCTCGTAGCCGAGGAAGTCGCCGGTGTGTCCCCAGTAGAGGCCGCCGCCGGGCAGCGGCATGCTCTCCAGGCCGAGGCCGTACGCGCGGCCGTCGGAGCTGCCGGTCGGGCGGGTCGTCATCATCTCCTTGAGCTGGGCCGGGGGCAGCAGCTTGCCGCCCAGCAGCGCGCCCAGGAACCGGTTGACGTCGGCGCCGCTGGAAATGATCCCGCCAGCCGTGCCGCCGACCGTGGGGTTGATCGCGGTGATGTCCAGGAGCGGTGCGTTTGGGCCCGGCCGCACGTAGCCGCGCGCGTGCGGGCCAGGGATCGCCGGGCCGTCACCCGGGAAGGACGTCCCTCGAAGATGCAACGGCTTCACGATGCGCCGCTGCAGCTCCTGGCCGTACGAGCGGCCGGTCACCTTCTCGATGATCATCCCAGCCAGTATGTAACCGGTGTTGGAGTACTTCCAGTCGGTGCCCGGCTTGAACGTCGGCGGGTGGGCGAGCGCCAGCTCAACCAGATCACGGGGGTCGTGGTGGGCCATCGGGTCCTGGACGACATCCTGCGGCTTGAGGTAGGAGAGGAAGTCGGGCAGCCCGCTGGTGTGCTGGAGCATCTGCCGGACAGTGATCTTCCGCCCGTCGTTGCCATGGCCGTGCACGACGCCGGGCAGGTAGCGCTCCACCGGCGCGTCCAGATCAACGTGCCGCTCTCCCACCAGCTGCAGCATCATCGTCGCGGTGAACATCTTGGTCATGCTGCCGATCCGGAACCTGCTGTCGCAGGGCACCGGCGCGCGGCTCTCGATGTCCGCGACCCCACTGGTCAGCACCGTGCTGCGGTGCCGGTCCCGCACCTCGGCCAGCGCTCCGGGCGCGCCGTCGACCGTGGTCAGGCGGTGCAGCAGGGCGCGCAGCCGCGCGTCGTCGGCATGATGCGCGGACTTCCCCACGGCGGATTCCGCGGCGGTTGCCGCGGTGGCAGTGGCCGGTAGCACGCCCCCCACGACACCTATCGCCACGGCCAGTGTGAGAGCGCCGCTCAGCGCGCGCTTGTGCTTGAGCATGTGGTTTTCCTTGATCGTCCAGGCTTGTGGTGTCATTCCACGATGCCCGCACCGGGTGCACCGGAGCGATGGGGCGATCAACCGGATCGGTGGTGGGGCTATCCCCTCCCGCGTGGTGTAGTCAGCCCCCCCCCGTCGCGAGGAAGTGGGCCACCCGCGTCATCCGGGCGTTGATGGCCCTCAACCAGCCCGAGACCGCGCGCCAACCGACGATCTTCACACCAAACATGTCCCCACCAGCAGCACGAGCACGGTCTCACCCACCCACGCCAGACGCGTGACCCTGCCCTTTCAGGATGAACACTGCCCAAGGGTCAGATGCCCTC
>NZ_JAFFZM010000026.1 GCF_017676345.1 Streptomyces smyrnaeus
GGGGCCCAAGTGGGCCCCCTCAACCATTGGAGGCGGGGGTCATCGCCAGGTGCTGCCCGCGAAGTGGAGGTCTTCCAGGGCGTCGAGGACAACGGTGCGCTGGTACCACTCCAGCCAACGCCCGGCCTGCAGACTCATCTCGTCCAGGGCCCGCGCCTGCGCAGCCGTCAAAGCGCGTACCGGCCGCTCGTGGTGGGTGGAGACGATGCCCTCCACCTGCCCGGAGGGCACGACCAGCGGCGTGCTGTGACACCCGCGGCTGCCGGCGGCGAGAACCGCTTCCCTGGCGGGCTCGTCGAAGACGGTGTCGGTGGCCACGTCCGTGACGGTCACCCGGGTGACCTGCTGCGAAGCCTGGGCGCAGGAGGTGCCGTCCTTGCCGACGCGGTCGAAGAACTCCAGGAAGTCGTCGTCCAGTCCGCGGTGCTTCTCGATCCGCAGGTCGCCGGTGACCGGGTCGACGAGCTGCACGTTGCCCATGCTCGTCTCGGCCACCTCCATGCTGTGGCGCAGCACGGCGGAGAGGACCTCGGCGGCGTTGGCGGAGGCGGCCCGCAGCCCGCGGGCGAAGGTCAGCGGGGGAGCGGTGAGCCGTTTGCGGCCGGGGAACCACTCGGAGTCGTAGGAGCGGGGGGCGGGGACGGTCACCACGGCGGTGGCGAGGGTGCGCAGCCGTACGTTGAACCGCTGCGAGCTGGCCTCCAGGAGGGCGAACGCCGCCCGGTCGTCGGGCAGTCGGTAGCGCTCCTCCAGGATGCCCAGGGCGCGGGAGATCAGGGGGTGGGTGCGGGACTTGGCCCGCAGATGGCGCACTTCCGCGCGCAGCCGGATCAGTTCTTCGGCCGGTGCGGCGGCCGGTGCGGCGGCCGGTGCCGGGTGCTGGGCCGCGGTGGTGACGGCCAGGCCCCCGGGCCCGCCGGTCTGCTCCGGTCGCCTCGGTGCGGGCACACCGACGCCGAGGCCGGATCCGACGGCGGCCGGGTCGAGGCCGGATCCGACGGCGGCCGGGTCGGGACCGGACCCGACTGTGGCCGGGTCGGGGCCGGCGCAGCTGGTGGTCGCCTCGGCGACGGAGTCCACGACGGTGAGGGCGGCGTCCTCGGTCAGCACGCGGGCGATCCGGGGATCGGTGGTGGCCGTCAGCAGTCTGTTGCCGCGTTCCTCCAGGGCGTGTGCGGCGGCGACCAGCGCGCGGACGCCGGCGGCGGAGACCCTGGCGACCAGGGCGAGGTCGATGACCACGGCGGTGCAGCCGGGGGCGGGCCGGGCGGCCGTGCGCAGCGCCGGATGGTCGGCGCCGGTGATGTCGCCCTCCGCGCGTACCACCCACAGACCGTCCCCGCCCGGCAGCCGCACCATTTCCGCCCGTGCGAAGTCAGGGCCGCTTGTATTGCTCATACCGCGTCCTTCTTCCTCCCCGGAACATTTGCAGCATGACAAAGGTACTCACTTGTCGGGCGGCACGGCAGCTCGGTCCCCGCCGGGGGGCGGGGGAGGTGCGGAAAGCGGGGCCGAAGAGGGGACGGCACCCCTCTTGTCGGCGGTCGGTGGGCGCCCCACCGTATGGGCATGGACCTGGAACTGCGACACCTCAAGGTCGTCTCGGCCATTGCCGAGGCGGGGAGTCTGACGCGGGCCGCGACCGGGTTGGGGCTGGCGCAGCCCGCGCTGAGTGCGCAGCTGAAGCGGATGGAGCGGGCGCTGGGCGGCGAGCTGTTCGTGCGGGGCCCGCACGGGGTGCGCCCCACCGAGCTGGGGGAGCTGGTGCTGGAGCGGGCGCGGCTGCTGGTGCCCGCGGTCGCCGAGCTGCAGGAGGAGGCGCGCCGGTTCAGCCGCAGGCGGGCGGCGGGTGGGGGCGGGCCGGTCCGCTACCGGCTCGGCGGTACGCACGGGCCGCTGCTGGGCGGTCTGGTGGACCGGCTGGCCTCCGCCTGTCCGGCCGCGTCGGTGACGACGTACACCTCGTGGTCGTCCCGGGAGCTGGCCGGTCTGGTGGCGCAGGGCAGGATCGATTACGCGCTGACGGGGGTGTGCGGGCCGAGCCGGCCGCCGTCGGTGGCGGGCGGGGCCGCGTTGGTGTGGCGCCGGGTGGCCACCGATCCGGTGTTCGTGATGCTGCCGGAGGGGCATGCGTTAGCCGCTTGCGAGGAGGTGCCGCTGGAGGAGTTGGCGGGCGCGTGCTGGACCAATGTGCCGGGGGACGGCTGCTTCGCGGAGTGTTTCGCGGCGGCGTGTGCGCGGGCCGGGTTCACACCGGAGGCGGTGTACGAGACGGACACCGCCTCCTGTGTGCATCTGGTGCAGGTGGGGCGTGCTGTGGGCCTGTGCCGGGCGACCTTCCCGCCGACTCCCGGTCTGGTGACCCGGGCTCTGCGCGGGTCGCCCCTGATGTGGCGGCATGTGCTGGGCTGGCATCCGGATTCGCCCGCCGCCGAGGTGGCCGAGACCGTCCTGGCGCACGCCCGTGCCGTGCACACCAGCGCCGCCGAGCTGAGCCCCAGCTACACCCGCTGGCGGCGGCTGCGTGAGGCCGCGCCGTGACGCCGGGCGGACGGCAGCGCGTCCGCGTGTCACATTCCGGTGCCCTGGATCCGTCGTACGGGTGACGAAGCGAGAGCGCCTCCGGTGCCGGGAGCGCCGAAGGTGGGACACAGGGAGCGAGAGATGACCGCACGGATGCCCAACCCCGCGACGCTGCTGCCCCAGGTCAACGAGCACATCCAGGGGCTGCTGAAGAGCGTCCAGGGTTCGGGGGTGGACAGGAGCACGCTGGAGCTGGTCCATCTGCGTGCCAGCCAGATCAACGCCTGTGGTTTCTGCGTGGACCTGGGCACCCGTACCGCCCGCAAGTCGGGCGAGAGCGATCAGCGGCTGCACGCGGTGGCCGCGTGGCGCGACACCCCGTACTTCACGGAGGCGGAGCGGGCCGCCCTCGCACTGGCCGAGGCGGCGACGCGACTGGCGGACCGTTCGGACGCGGTCCCGGACGAGGTGTGGGACGAGGCGGCCCGGCACTTCGAGGACGAGCAGCTCGCCGGGCTGTTGCTGATGATCGGTGTCACCAATCTCTTCAACCGGCTCAACGTGCCGGTCCGGCAGCCCTCCGACCAGCAGGACTGGTAGGACCGCCGCCTTCACCCGGGGCCCGTCGGACGCCATGTGCGCCCGGCGGGACCCCGCTCCCGTACCGCCGTGTCCCCCGACGGCAGAATTGGGCGGGTACGGGAGTGACAGCTCGGGTGAGAGGGGCAGCGTGTGCCGGCGGAAGACGCACCCGGCGAAAGAGCCGACAAAGCCGGAGCGGCGGAAGGGAACGGCCGAGCGGTCGAGGGGGATGTCGAGAGGGACGTGGTCGCCCGGGTGCTGGGCCAGTGGCGGGAGGTGCTGCCCGATCTCGACACCGAGCCGATCGGGGTCGTCGGCCGCCTGACCAGGTGCGCGGCGCTGCTGCGGCAGGCGTCGGACGCGCCGCTGGTCCGGGAGGGCTTCTCGCGTCCGGAGTTCGACATCCTCAGCGCGCTGCGCCGTGAGGACCGCGAACTGACCCCCGGCCGGCTGGCGCGGGAGACGTACGCCTCGGGCACGGCCGTCACCAAGCGGGTGCGAACCCTGGAGGAGCGGGGGCTGATCGAGCGACGTGCGGACGCGCGGGACCGCCGGGTCGCCCATCTGTCGCTGACCGCGAGCGGCCGCGAGCTGGTGGACCGGATCATGCCGGAGCAGGTGGCGTACGAGCGGTCGCTGCTGGCGGGGCTGGGCGAGGAGCAGCGGGACGGGCTCGCCCGGATGCTGGGCGAACTGCTGCGGCTGCTGGAGGGCCGCGAGCAGGCGGGTGCGGGCGCACGGCACTGAGGCCTCGGGGCCCGCGCCCGCTCAGCGGGCGCCCTTGACCACCAGGCTCTCCAGGAGTTCGTCGGTGGCTGCGGTGATCCGCTCGACGGCGAGGTCGAAGGCAGCCTGGTTGTGCGCGGCCGGGGCGCGGAATCCGGACACCTTGCGGACGTACTGGAGGGCGGCGGCCCGCACGTCCTGCTCGGTGACGACTTCGGCGTAGGGCGGACGCAGGGTCCGAATGCTTCTGCACATACTTCCGACGGTACGTTCCGTCCCCGCGAACTCGCCTGTTCGGGTGATGCGAGGTACGGTGAAAAGGCCGTGACGTGGGAATACGTCGCTCCGTTCCCGGAAGGGAGGGCGGGCCATGCAGACCACGACGGGACTGCTCGGCGAGCTGACCCCCGAGCAGCGAGAGCGGGTGCGCTCCTTGGGATACGAAGTGCACTTCGATGCCGGGGAACGGATCTTCGAGGAGGGCTCGAAGGCCGAACGCTTCTGGATACTGCACACCGGTTCGGCGACGCTGGCCATGCACATTCCCGGACACCGTGACGTGGCCATCGACCATGTCCGCCACGGGGAACTGCTCGGCTGGTCGTGGATGTTCCAGCCGTATGTGTGGTCACTCGCCGCCCAGGCGGACAGTCCGGTGCGTGCGCTGGAGTTCGACGCGCTCTCGGTGCGGGTGCTGTGCGAGGAGGACAAGGCGCTGGGCCTGGCGATGACCAGGACCGTCGCGGCGGTGATGGGTGACAGACTGCAACGCTGCCGTGCCCGGCTGGTGGACCTGTTCGGGCCGTACGCCCCGCAGGACCGCGCGGCGGGCCCGATCTGACGGACCCGTCCGAAGCGGGCCCGGTCCGATCCGGGGCCCGGCTGTCGGCTGTCGGGTCACCCGGCGTCCTGCTCCGGCACCGGCACCGCGTCCGCCGCCCCCACCGGGTCCGGGGCGCCGATCACCTCCCGGCCTCCCGCCAGGGGACCTGAGCCGGGCAGTCCGTCCTGCGCGTGCGCGGCGCCCGCTCCGGCGGCGGCGCCCGCGTCCCCGGCGACGGTCGGCTCGGCGAGGTAGGGCATGACCCGGCCGGCCATCATCGCGGCGAGCCCGTTGACGGCGCACAGTTCCGGCTCCTCCGCCACCTGGACGGCCATCCCGGTGTGTTCCCGCAGCTGGTCGGCGAGACCGGGCAGCCGTGCGGTGCCGCCCGCCAGCACCATGCCGCGCTCGGCGAGGTCGGCCACCAGGTCGGGCGGGCAGCGGTGCAGGACGACGCGGATGGTGTCCATGAGGCCCGTGAGCGGGGTCTGGATGGCCCCGCGCACCTCCTCCGGGTCGATGGTGACGGTGCGGGCGAGTCCGGAGACCACATCGCGCCCCTGCACCTCGATGGGGTGGGTGTAGACGCCGTTGCCGACCCCGCCGCTGCCCAGCAGCGCCAGGTGGAGCGGGCGGACGTCCTGGCTGGGCAGCAGCAACTCGTGCCGGTTGCGCAGGTACTGCACCACGGAGTGGTGGATGGTCTCCCCGCCCAGGCCGACCGTGCCCCCCGCGACGACGGCGCCCAGCGAGACCACCGCGACCTGCGTGGTGGTCGTCCCGCACACCAGCACCATCGCTCCCTCCGGGTGGGCGACCGGCAGCCCGCTGCCGATCGCCGCGGCGATCGGGGTCTCCACCAGTTCGACGTGGCGCGCGCCCACCCCGGCGAGTGTCTCGACGGCGGCGCGGCGCATCAGCGGGTCGGCGTCGTGCGGGACGGTGGCCAGGGCCCGCTGCATGGTCCGACGCCGTTTGAGGCCGTGCAGCTTCTCGCCGACGAGCGTCCGCACCATCCGCCGGGCCATGTCGATGTCCACCACGTGGCCGTTGGCGACGGGCCGGATGACCTGGATGTGCTGCGGCGTACGGCCGTCCATCCGCTCCGCCGCCTCGCCGACCGCGATCAGACTGCCGGAGTGGTTGTTCACCGCGACGACCGACGGCTGGTCGACGATGAGTCCCGCCCCCTTCGCGTAGACGCGGGTCCTGGCCGCCCCCAGGTCGACGGCGACGGAGCAGCGGGTCAGGGACTCAAGGCTGGAGCTACTCATGGCGCTCGTGTCCTTCCGGAAGCGGCTGGCGTGGGCCGGTGGACCGTCCCTGGGGACGGTGCCGAGGACGGTCCACAGCTCAGCCTGTGCCCGCGGGTCACCCCGCGCGCGCCGAGCGCGTCCGGCGGGGTGACGGCGCCTCGGCGCGTCAGGCCACGGTTGTCACCTCGGCGCCGTCCTGCGTCTCCCGGAACTGCGTCCGGTACAGCTGCTCGTACCGTCCGCCGGCGGCCAGCAGTTCCTCGTGGGTGCCCCGCTCCACGATCCGGCCCTCCTCCAGGACGAGGATCTGGTCGGCGGCCCGTACGGTGGACAGCCGGTGCGCGATCACCAGGGAGGTTCGGCCCTGCAGCGCCTCACCGAGCGCCTCCTGCACGGCGGCCTCCGAGGTGGAGTCCAGGTGGGCGGTGGCCTCGTCCAGCAGCACCAGCCGGGGCCTGGCCAGCAGCAGTCGGGCGATGGTCAGCCGCTGCCGCTCACCGCCGGAGAGCCGGTAGCCCCGCTCGCCGACGAGGGTGTCCAGGCCGTCCGGGAGGGCGGCGACGAGGCCGTCGAGGCGGGCCCGGCGCAGCGCGGACCACAGCTCCTCGTCGGTGGCGTCGGGGCGGGGGAAGAGCAGATTGGCGCGGATGGTGTCGTGGAAGAGGTGGCCGTCCTGGGTGACCATGCCGAGCGTCTGCCGGATCGTGGCCGCGCTCAGGTCGCGGACGTCCTTGCCCGCGAGCCGTACGGCGCCGCTGTCCACGTCGTAGAGGCGGGGGACCAGCGAGGCGAGGGTGGATTTGCCGGCGCCCGAGGAGCCCACGAGGGCGATCATCTGTCCTGGCTCGGCGCGGAAGGAGATGCCGTGCAGCACCTCCTCGCCGCCCCTGGTGTCGAGCGTGGCGACCTCTTCCAGGGATGCGAGGGAGACCTTGTCGGGGGAGGGGTAGCTGAAGTGGACGTCTTCGAACTCCACGGAGACGGGACCGGCGGGCACCTCTTCGGCGTCGGGCTTCTCCTCGATGAGCGGCTTGAGGTCGAGCACCTCGAAGACCCGCTGGAAGCTGACCAGCGCGCTCATCACTTCCACCCGGGCGCTGGCCAGTGCGGTGAGCGGCGCGTACAGGCGGGTGAGCAGCAGCGCGAGGGAGACGACGGCGCCGGGGTCGAGGTCGCCGCGCAGTGCGTGGTAGCCGCCGAGCCCGTAGACGACGGCGAGCGCGAGGGCGGCCATCAGGGTCAGCGCGGTGAAGAAGACCTCCTGGACCATGGCGGTGCGCACGCCGATGTCGCGTACGCGGTCGGCACGGGCGGCGAACTCGGCGGACTCCTCGACCGGGCGCCCGAACAGTTTGACGAGGGTGGCGCCGGGGGCGGAGAAGCGCTCGGTCATCTGGGTGCTCATCTGTGCGTTGTGGTCGGCCCGCTCCCGCTCCAGCCGGGCGAGCCGGGCGCCCATCCGCCGGGCGGGCACCACGAACAGCGGCAGCAGCACCAGGGTGAGCAGGGTGATCTGCCAGGAGAGGTTGAACATCACCACGAGTGTCAGCAGCAGGGTGACGAGGTTGCTGAAGACCGTCGAGAGGGTGGAGGAGAAGGCGCGCTGCGCACCGATGACATCGTTGTTGAGACGGCTGACCAACGCGCCGGTACGGGTGCGGGTGAAGAAGGCCACCGGCATCCGCTGCACATGGTCGTAGACGGAGGTACGCAGATCGAGGATGAGTCCCTCCCCGATGCGCGCGGACAGCCAGCGGGTCAGAATGCCGACTCCGGCCTCTGCCAGGGCGATGGCCGCGATCAGGCCGGCCAGCAGCAGCACCGTGCTGCTGGAGTCGCTCTTGCCGCCGCCGGGTGGCGACGCTCCCTGGTCGATCACGTTCACCACTTGTCCGGCGAGCAGCGGTGTGGCCACCGTGAGCACGGCGAGCACGCTGCTGAGCAGCATGAACGCGACCAGCTTGCGGTGGTGGCGGTGCGCGAAGCGAATGACACGGCGGACCGTGGTCGCGGAGAAGGGGTGCTGGTCCTGGTGGGCGTGGCGCGCGTTGTAGAGCGCGTGCCAGGCGGTCATCTCCATGCTCATGGAAGGACGCTAGAACTTGAAGAGAACTTCAAGTCAAGGGCCCTGACCGGCTGTGATGACCCTGCGACCCCGGGTCGTGCACGTGCATCCGCACATGCATCAGTACGTGAACGAAGTTATGATCCCGGGAAGTTGGCAGTTGACGGCTGCATGACCCGGTCCCGCACATTCGACCCCTCAGGAGATCCAAGTGCCCGATGCGTTCAACGGCATGGCCGCCAGGGACCTGGAGGGGGTCGTATGGCGAAAGAGCCGGTTCAGCAACTCGCAGGGAACCTGTGTCGAGTTCGCCAAGCTGCCCAACGGGGACATCGCGGTGCGCAACTCCCGCTTCCCCGACGGGCCCGCGCTGATCTACACGCCCGCCGAGGTGAAGGCGCTGCTCCTCGGTGTCAAGGACGGTGAGTTCGACGACCTGGTGGTTCACTGAGCACCGACCCCTCGCGGGTCTCGCGGCCGAGCCGGAAGAGCGCCCAGACGATCTTCCCGGCGAGCGGCCCGGAGAGGGGGTGCCAGCCCCAGGCGTCGCTGAAGGAGTCGACCAGGCACAGTCCGCGGCCCGACTCCGCCGTGAAGCCGGGCACCTCGAACTCCTCGGAGTCCAAGGCGCCCAACGCGTCGAACGCGTCTACGGCTTCCACGGCGCCCCCGTGTCCCCCGTTTCCCCCGTTTCCGGGGACCCGCTCGCGGCCGAGCGGATCCCCGAGCCCAAGGGGGTCCCCGACGGGCGGGAAACCCCCTCGATCCATGGAGCCCCCGTACTCCATGGAGTCCGGGAGTGCCGTGCGGCCCCCGTGACCGCCGAGCATCCCGGGGTCCTCCCCGAATCCCCCGTGGGCCCCCCGATGGGCGGCACGTCGTACGGCCGTCGTGTCGGGCGGTCGATCGCTGGGATCCCGTACGGCACAGACCAGCCGGGCCGACCAGCGCATCAGATGCAGCCGGACCGGTGGGTCGCCCTCGTCCCCCGACGCCGCCCCGTGATCGGCGCCGGGGGCCAGGCCGTGCCGCATGGCGTTGGTCACCAGTTCGGAGACCACCAGCGCCACGTCGTCGAACTGTTCGGTCAGGCCCCAGCGCTGGAGCGTCCTTCGGGTGAACTTCCGGGCGCTGGAGACCGCTTCGTAACACGGCGGCAGCGCGCAGGAAGCGGAGCCGGAGACCGAGGCGGCACCCGGCGTGGGGAGCCCCTCCCATAAGGGCTCCAGCACCGTCGATCCTTCGGTCCCCAACAAGGGCCACTCCTGGCGTCAGCGGCAGTTGATGATCCTGCGCGGATCCTGTCGGCCGTGCTTCCCCGCCTGGTGCGGGGCGTCACAGCGCAACCCGCGCGGCCAACTTCCTTGCCGACGGGTCCACTTGTGCCATCCCCATGGTTCCCAATGCCCACAGCAGATGCAAGGGCAGATGCACGTGCACGAGAGACTTTCGATCGTGTGTAATCGGGCGGGCACGCAACGGAGCGCGGGGATGGCACACTTCCCTTCAAGCAGGGGTGGAGGGCTGATCGAAATGACAGCAGAATCGGCACAGAGCGGCACCGGAGGGGCGAAGGGGGCGAACAGCTCCAGCGGCTCGATGGTCCGGCGCATCCTGCTCGGATCCCAGCTCAGAAGGTTGCGCGAGGCCCGCGGCGTCACCCGCGAGGCTGCCGGCTACTCGATCCGGGCCTCCGAGTCCAAGATCAGCCGGATGGAGCTGGGCCGGGTCAGTTTCAAGGCCCGGGACGTGGAGGATCTGCTCACGCTCTACGGCGTCACCGACGACGCCGAGCGTGAACCCCTCCTCGGTCTGGCCCGGGACTCCAGCGTCGCCGGCTGGTGGCACAACTACAGCGATGTGCTGCCTGGCTGGTTCCAGACCTACGTCGGACTGGAGGGCGCCGCCTCACACATCAGTACGTACGAGGTCCAGTTCGTGCACGGTCTGCTGCAGACCGGCGAGTACGCACACGCCGTCGTCGCCGCCGGACACCGCACCCCGCTGGCCGAGGAGGAGGTCGAACGCCGCGTCGCGCTCCGCCTGGAGCGGCAGAAGCTGCTGCTCGGCGAGAACGCCCCCGACCTGGTCTGCGTCCTCGACGAGGCAGCCCTGCGCCGCCCGTTCGGCAGCAAAGCCATCATGGAGGCCCAGCTCGCCCACCTCGCCGAGATCTCCGAGCAGCCCAATGTGCGGCTGCACGTCGTCCCGTTCGAACTCGGCGGGCACGCCGCCGAGTCCGGCGCCTTCACCCTGCTGCGGTTCCCCGAGTCCGACCTCAACGACATCGTCTACCTCGAACAGCTCACCAGTGCGCTGTACCTGGACAAGCGGGACGAGGTGTCACAGTACGACCAGGTGCTGCGGCGGCTGGTGGATATCAGCCTTTCTCCCGAACACACCCGGGATCACCTCCACAGAATCCGCCAACTCCTGTGACTCGCCGGTACGATGACCAAGCAGCAGCATCTCCTTCAACCCCCAGAAGGAATGGCATGTCCTACTTCACGGATCTGGCACTCCAGTGCATAGACGGCGAGTGGCGTCCCGGCAGCGGCTCCTGGGACATCATCGACTTCAACCCGTACAACGGGGAGAAACTCGCCTCCATCACCGTCGCCACACGCGACGAGGTGGACGAGGCGTACCGCGCGGCAGCACGCGCGCAGCGTGAGTGGGCGGCCACCAACCCGTACACCCGCAGACGCGTCTTCGAGCGGGCGATCCGGGTCATCGAGGAGAGCGAGCCGCAGATCACCGAGGCCATCATCGCCGAGCTGGGCGGTACCCGGCACAAGGCGGCCTTCGAGATCCACATGGTCAAGGAGTTCTTCCGCGAAGCGCTCCAGCTCTCGCTCAATCCGCTCGGCGAGATCCTGCCGTCCTCGGTCCCCGGCAAGGAGAACCGCGTCTACCGCGACCCGGTCGGGGTCGTGGGCATCATCTCGCCGTTCAACTACCCCTTTCTGCTGGCGGTGAAGTCGGCCGCGCCCGCGCTCGCGCTGGGCAACGCCGTCCTTCTCAAGCCGCACCAGTCGACGCCCGTGTGCGGTGGCACCCTGGTCGCCAAGGTGCTGGAGGACGCCGGGCTGCCGCCGGGGCTGGTGAACGTCGTCATCACCGACAGCGCGGAAATCGGCGACACCCTGATCGAGCACCCGGTGCCCAAGGTGATCTCCTTCACCGGCTCCGACCGCGTCGGCCGCCATGTGGCCACCGTCGCCGGCCGCAACTTCAAGCGCGTCATCCTCCAACTCGGCTCCAACAGCGGCCTGGTGGTGCTGGACGACGCCGATGTGGACTACGCCGTGGACGCCGCGGTCTACAGCCGCTTCGTCAACCAGGGCCAGCTGTGCATGGCGGCCAACCGGATCATCGTGGACCGGCGTCTGGAGCCGGAGTTCACCGCCAAGTTCGTCGAGCGGGTCAGCCGGCTGGTGGTGGGCGACCCGGAGGACCCTCGGACGCACATCGGCCCGCTCATCAACTCCCGCCAGGCGGAGCGGGTGACGGCCATCGTCGAGCAGGCCCTCGCCGAAGGAGCCACGGCGCTGCTGCACGGCGCGGTCGACGGCAACCTCGTCTCGCCCAGCGTGCTGACGGACCTGCCCAGGAACTCACCGCTGCTGCACGAGGAGATTTTCGGGCCGGTCGCGCTGATCATCCCGGTGGACGGCGAGGAGGAGGCCGTGCGGGTCGCCAACGACACTCCCTACGGGCTCGCGGGTGCGGTGCACAGCGCCGACATCGAGCGCGGCATCGCGGTCGCCCGCCGGATCGAGGCGGGCATGGTGCACGTCAACGACTCGACGGTGGCGGACGAGCCGACCGTGCCCTACGGCGGGGAGAAGCTCTCGGGCCTCGGCAGGCTGAACGGGCCCCAGGTGGTGGAGGCGTTCACCACCACGCGGTGGGTCTCCATCCAGCGGGAGCGCAGCGAGTTCCCCTTCTGACCCTGACCGGCGGGCGTGCTCCTTCCGGGAGCACGCCCGGGAAGGGGCAGGAGGGCCCGCCATCGGGACCATCGAGGACAGGAACTGACCACAACGCGTCATAACTTGTGGTCAGCAGCCGGGGAGCAGGCGTCCCGGTCCGATCCGAGAGGTGGCGAGCAATATGCCGGTAGTCGTCAAGGCCGAGCAGCGCGGTGACGAGCGCGGAGCACTCCTGGCCTATCTGGAGGCCCAGCGCGGCGGTGTCCGCCGCGCCCTGCACGGCCTCACCGAGGAGCAGGTCCGCAGCGCCCCCGCCGCCAGCGAACTGTCGTTGGCCGGGCTCCTCAAGCACGTCACCGTGGTCGAGAGCGGCTGGCTGCGCACCTTCCGGGGCATCGAGGCCACCGAGGAGGAGAAGAAGGCGGAGTGGGAGCACAGCTTCGCCCCCTCCACCGAGGAGACCGTCGAGGTGCTGCTCGAGCGCAGTGAGCGGATCGCCGCCGAGACCGAGAAGGCGGTCGGTGAGCTCTCCTCGCTCGACGAGACCTTCGTGGTACCGCCCGCCCCGTGGGACAAGGGCGGCGAGTTCTCCTGGCGCTGGGGTCTGCTGCACCTGATCGAGGAGTACGCGCGGCACGCCGGGCACGCCGACATCGTCCGGGAGACGATCGACGGCAAGGGCGCCTTCGACCTGGTGTTCGAGACCGGCGCGATGCCCGAGCCGGACTGGTCCGCGTTCGGCGGCGAGGCCGGGCAGTACGACACCGGACAGGGCGACACCGGGCAGGACGACGCCGGCCGGCGCTGAACCCGCGCGGCTGCTCCCCGCCGCCCGGCCCCGCATAAGGTGGTGCTTGACAACAGCAACGACGGTGTGACGGGGCAGGGGAGCGCAAAGCGATGTCGGCGATCCGGCTGCTGGTGCTGGGAGACGTGCGCCTGCGCGGGCGGGCGCACGGCTACCAGGTCCGCAACGACCTGGGGTTCTGGGGCGCCCATGAGTGGTCCACCGCCAAGCCGGGGTCGATCTACCACGCCCTCAAACAGCTGGCCAAGCAGGGCCTGTTGGTGGCCCACGACACCGCCCCCAGCACGGTGGGCGGCCCGCCCCGCACCGAGTACGAGATCACCGAAGCCGGCGAGGCGGAGTTCTTCCGGCTGCTGCGGTACGCGCTGACCGCCATTCAGGAGAAGCAGGAGCTGCTGACCTCCGCTGTCGGCTTCCTCGTGGACCTGCCCCGCGAGGAAGCCGTCGCGCTGCTGAAGGAGCGGGTCGCCGCACTGGAGAGCTGGCGCCGCGAGATCACCCGGGACTGGACCCCGGACGGCGGCGCCCCGCGGGAGTGGGGGCACATCGCGGAGATCATGAAGCTGTGGGTGCACACCGCCGACAGCGACGCCGCCTGGGCCCGCGATCTGATCGCCCGGCTGGAGGACGGTGCCTTCGTGATGGCGGGCGAGGGCGAACGCGACCTCAGCGTGCTGACGGACCGGCCACCGCTGTGAGGGCGCGCCGGCGCCCGGCCCGGGAAATACGGCTTGCACCTCACGTGACGTGAGGGAGCACCGTGGATGCCCGTAAGCGACCGCAGCGAGCAAGGAGGCGGAAGTGAGCCACTCCGTCGGACAGGTCGCCGGTTTCGCCGGTGTCACGGTGCGCACCCTGCACCACTACGACGAGATCGGGCTGCTGGTTCCCGGGGACCGTACGGCGGTCGGGCACCGGCGGTACACCGACGCCGACCTGGACCGGCTGCAGCAGATCCTCTTCTACCGGGAACTCGGCTTCCCGCTGGAGCAGATCGCCGCGCTGCTGGACGACCCGACAGCCGATCCGGTCGGCCATCTGCGCCGGCAGCACGAGCTGCTGACGGCGCGGATCGACCGGCTCATGGAGATGGCCGCCGCCGTGGAACGCGCTATGGAGGCACGCAAAATGGGCATCAATCTCACCCCCGAGGAAAAGTTCGAGGTGTTCGGGGACTTCGACCCGGACGAGCACGCGGAGGAGGCCGAACGGCGCTGGGGCAACACCGAGGAGTACCGCGAGACCCGGCGCCGCGCGGCCACGTACACCAAGGAGGACTGGAAGGCGCTGAAGCGCGAGAGCGACGAGATCCACCAGGCGATCGCCGACCGGATGACGGCCGGCGACCCGCCCGACGCGCCCGAGGTGGTCGCCCTCGCCGAGCGGCACCGGCTGTTCATCTCCCGCAGCAGCTACACATGCGACCACGAGATGCACACCCGGCTCGGTGAGATGTACGTCCAGGACGAGCGGTTCACCGCCACCTACGAGGCGATCGCACCGGGCATGGCCCGGTACATGCGGGACGCCATCGCGGCGAACGCCGCGCAGTGGGCGTAGTCCGCACGCACCGACCGACACGCCGTCCGTCCCCTTCCGACGCGGCCCGATTTCCGGCTGAAGGCCCCCTGTACAGGTGCTGTACAGGGGGCCTTCGGCGCGGGGTCGTCGGCACGTGCTCCACTGTGAGGTAGCACGCTTCCGTTCCGTGGAACAGTCCCCCTCGGGCACGGCGTTGGTCGTGTGACACTGCTGGAGAGCGAGGGAAGGAGCGGACAGAGAGTGGTGGGGCAGTCCAAGGGAAACGGCGACGCCGCAGAGCAGGGTGGTGAGCCGGAGGACGCCAAGCCGGTGTCCGACGAGTCGCGCAGCGCCTTCACGGCGCCCCTGGGCGTGCCGCTTCCGCCCGTACCGGAGGAGGAGCACCCGACCTCCGAGTTCACCATTCCGGAAGGACTCGTCACCCCTCCGACGAACGAACCGGGCAGCGCCTTCACGCCGCCCGAGGGCATTCCCGTCGTCGGCCCGCTGGCCAAGCCGGGCTCGCCCTGGCAGGACCGGATGCGCTCCCTGGTACGGATGCCGCTCGCCGAGCGCCCCGTGCCCGAGCGGGCCGTGCGCAGCGAGGAGGGTGCCGACAGCGGGCCCCCCGTCCCCCGCGTCCTCGACCTGACGCTTCGTATCGGCGAACTGCTGCTGGCCGGCGGCGAGGGCGCCGAGGACGTGGAAGCCGCCATGTTCGGTGTCGCCCACGCCTACGGACTCGACCGCACCGAGCCCGAGGTCACCTTCACCCTGCTGTCCATCACCCACCAGCCCTCGCTGGTCGACGACCCGGTGACGCTCAGCAGGACCGTACGCCGGCGCGGCACCGACTACACCCGGCTGTCGGGCGTCTTCGCACTCGTCGCCGACATCACCCAGGGCGAGGTGTCACTGGAGGAGGCCTACCGGCGGCTCGCCGAGATGCGCCGCAACCGGCACCCTTACTCCAAGTGGGCCCTCACCGTGGCCAGCGGCGCCCTGTCGGGCGCGGCCTCACTGCTGGTGGGCGGCGACGCGCTGGTGTTCCTGCTCGCCGCACTCGGCTCGATGCTCGGCGACCGGCTCGCCTGGCTGTGCGCCGGACGCGGGCTGCCGGAGTTCTACCAGTTCGCGGCCGCCGCCATGCCGCCGGCCGCGATAGGGGTCGGCGTCGCGCTGCTGTCCCAGCACACCGACACCCGTATCCAGGCCTCCGCGGTCATCACCGGTGGCCTCTTCGCACTGATCCCGGGGCGTGCGCTGGTCGCCGCCGTGCACGACGGACTCACCGGCTTCTACATCACCGCCGCGGCGCGGCTGCTGGAGGTCATCTACCTCATCGTCGGCATCGTCTGCGGCGTGCTGATGGTGCTGTACCTGGGCGACAGGCTGAACGCCCGGCTGACGCCCGACATCGTGCACCACACCTACCGGCCGGTCACCCAGCTGATGGCCGCCATGCTGCTGGCGCTGGCCTTCTGTGTGCTGCTCCAGCAGGAACGTCACACCGTGGTGCTGGCCACCCTCAACGGCGGCGTGGCCTGGCTGATCTTCGGCGCGCTGACCAAGGCGAACCTCACCCCGGTGCCCTCCACCGTGGTGGCCGCCGGTCTCGTCGGACTCTTCGGCCAGCTGCTGTCGCGCTACCAGTTCGCCTCGTCGCTGCCGTACATCACGGCGGCGATCGGGCCCCTGCTGCCGGGCAGCAACACCTACTTCGGGCTGCTGAACGTCGCCCAGGGCGATGTGAACAAGGGCTTCGAACACCTCGCCACGGCGGGGGCGCTCGCGCTGGCCATCGCCATCGGCGTCAACCTCGGCGGCGAACTGGCCCGCCTCTTCATCAAGACGCCCGGTCAGGAGACCCCGCTACCGGGCCGCCGCGCGGCGAAGCGGACCCGCGGGTTCTAAGGGCCCGCGCCCCGAAGGGGCGCGGGGAACTGCGCGCGCGACCTGGAGGTGCCCCTCCTCGAAGAGCTCGGGGGATCACCCGCAGCCTGCGGGACCGGGTGAGGGGCGCCCCCTCGTCTCAGTGCCCGCCCTCGGCCGCCAGCCGCTTGATGGACGCCTCGACCTCGGCCTCGGCCTCGGCACGCCCCACCCAGTTGGCGCCCTCGACCGACTTCCCGGGTTCGAGGTCCTTGTAGACCTCGAAGAAGTGCTGGATCTCCAGCCGGTCGAACTCGCTCACGTGGTGGATGTCGCGCAGATGCTCCATCCGGGGGTCGGAGGAGGGCACGCACAGCAGCTTGTCGTCGCCGCCGGCCTCGTCCGTCATACGGAACATCCCGATGGCGCGGCACTTGATGATGCACCCGGGGAAGGTGGGCTCCTCCAGCAGCACGAGCGCGTCGAGCGGGTCACCGTCCTCGCCCAGGGTGCCGTCGACGAAGCCGTAGTCCGCCGGGTACACGGTCGAGGTGAACAGGTGACGGTCCAAGCGGATGCGGCCCGTCTCGTGGTCCACCTCGTACTTGTTCCGCGAGCCCTTCGGGATCTCGATGGTGACGTCGAACTCCAAGGGAGGCTCCTCCGTATAGATCAAGATGAGATCAACACTCATCAGCACTCGTGTGCCCTGGGGGCCGTCCCCCAGAAGAACTCCAGTCTGGTGATTAAGTGTCCCCCACGCACATGTGTGCTCGCGAAAGGGGCTGGTCGAGGTGCATGACACCGGAGCGAAGGTGCGTGCCACCGCGAACCGGGCATACCGCCTCACCGTCCGAGCGGCCCGCAACGCGGCGGCCCGTACCCGTGCAGCGGCGGCTCGCACCCGTACCGCGGTGGCGGGCATCCCCGCCGCGATGGCACCCACCCGCGCCTCAGCCGCACGCGCGACCGCCCGCGCCCGCAGCGCGGCACGCGAGGCCCGGCGTCGTTGGCGGGCGGCCGCTCCGCAGCAGCGGCAGACGGTCCGGCTGGCCGCCGTCTCCGGTGCACTGGGACTCGTGGTCGCGCTCGTGGCGGTGACGGTGGCGGGGCCGTGGGACTCGGGTCAGCGTACGGCCGAGCGCGTCCGGGCAGCCCGCCTGGGGCACGGAAGTGGCACGGACCACACCCCGGGCCGCGGCGGCGCGTACCCCATGGCACCCCAGGTCCTCGCCGCCGCCGGGCCCCTACCGCGGCAGGGCACGGGGGAGGGCGGCCCGCCCAGCGGCTCCGGCGGCCGCGGTGGTACCCGCCCGGAGCGGGTACCGGCACCCACCCCCTCGGCCCTCGCCGACACCCTCGAACCCCTGATCGAGGACGGCTCGCTCGGCGCCGTACGGCACGCCTCCGTGGTGGACGCCGTCACCGGGCGGCAGCTGTTCGCCCGGAACGCGAAGGCCGTCTCGGCGCCCGCCTCCACCATCAAGCTGGCCACCGCCGTCGCCGCGCTGACCGCCCGGGGCGACACCTACCGCATCGCCACCCGCGCCGTCGGCAAGGGCGACCGCGTCACACTCGTCGGCGGCGGCGACCCCACGCTGAGCCGACGGGACCTGGCCGCCATGGCCGAACGCACGGCCCGCGCCCTCGACGAGCGCGGTGTCCACAAGGTCAGCCTCGGGTACGACACCTCCCGCTACTCGGGCACCGAACGGCACGTCATCGGCCCCAACGAGAACCTGGCCCGGGTCACCCCGCTGATGGTCGACGAGGGCCGGGCCGACCACAGCCACCACGGCCCCGCGCCGCGCGTCGCCGATCCCGCGCTGGAGGCGGCCGAGACGTTCGCCGAAGAACTCGGCGAGGAGGGCGTCACCGTCCGGGGCACGCTCGAGGAGCGGACCGCCGCCAAGGGGGCCGAGAAACTCGCCGTCCACCGCTCGGCGACGCTCGGCGCACTGGTCGAGCGGATGCTCACATACAGCGACAACGACCTCGCCGAAGCCCTCGCCCGGCAGACCGCACTCGCCCAGGGCGAACCCGCCGGCTTCAAGGGCGCGGGCCGCGCCGTACGGCACACCCTCGAAAAGCTGGGCCTGCCGGTGAAGGGCGCCCGCTTCGCGGACGGCAGCGGCCTGGACCGCTCCGACCGGGCCTCCCCCGCACTGCTCACCCGACTGCTCGCCCTGGCGGCCGACCCGGACCGGCCCCGACTGCGCCCCGTACTGACCGGACTGCCGGTGGCCGGGTTCACCGGCACTCTCGACAACCGCTACGGCGGCGAGCGCGGCGAGCCGGGGGCAGGTCTCGTACGGGCCAAAACGGGAACCCTCACCGGAGTGAACACGCTGGCCGGCACCGTGGTCGACGCCGACGGGCGGATGCTGGCCTTCGCCTTCATGACGACCGGAGCGCCCGGGCGGGACGCGGCGCACAAGTCCCTGGACCGCCTCGCCTCGGCGCTGGCCAATTGCGGCTGCCGCGATTCGCCTTCGGCGGGATGACGCCGCCTTTGCTGATGAGGGGGTGCCCCCTGCTCGAAGAGCTTGGGGGAGCAGGGTGGACGAGCGCAGCCCCCATCGCGGGGTACGCGGGATTGGTGGGCCGCCCATGAGGCGTGCCTCCCGCGGCGCGCCCACTGCACGTACGGTGAAAGAATGACGAGCCTCGGTGGTGCACAGATGGTCGACTGGAATCTCGCGGTCGCGACCGCGGCCCGGCTCGGGCGGCCGGGGCCGGAAGTCAGCAGGGAGGAAGCCCGCGGCATCGTCGCGGAGCTGCGGCGCCACGCCAAGGTGTCCGAGGAGCACGTACGCGGCTTCACCCGGCTGGCCCCCGCCAACCCCGAGGTGGCGGACACGCCCGTCCTGGTGGTGGACCGGCCCGGCTGGGTACGGGCCAACGTCGCCGGCTTCCGCGAACTGCTCTCGCCCCTGCTGAGCAAGGTGGAGGAGCGCCGCACCGGCATGCCCGGCGGGGCGGTGCTGGGCGCGGTCGGCGGCAAGGTCACCGGCGTCGAGGTCGGGATGCTGCTGTCGTTCCTCTCCTCCCGGGTGCTGGGCCAGTACGAGACGTTCGCGCCCGCCGGCCGCGATCTGCCGGGCGGCGCCGACGGCGGCGGCCGACTGCTGCTGGTGGCGCCGAACATCGTGCACGTGGAGCGCGAGCTGGAGGTGGACCCGCACGACTTCAGGCTGTGGGTGTGCCTGCACGAGGAGACGCACCGCACCCAGTTCACGGCGGTGCCCTGGCTGCGCGACCACCTGCGCATGGAGATCCAATCCTTCATGGAGCAGACCGACATCGACCCCTCCACGCTGCTGGAGCGGCTGCGCGAGGCCGTCCAGTCGTTGTCCGGCGGCAAGCCGGGCGAGGGCCAGGAAGGCGAGGGCGCCGAGCAGCCGGAGGGCGAGGAGGAGCGGCCCAGCCTCGTCGAACTGGTGCAGACCCCCGCGCAGCGCGAGGTGCTGGGCCGGCTGACGGCCGTGATGTCGCTGCTGGAGGGGCACGCCGACTACGTGATGGACGGGGTGGGCCCGCAGGTCGTCCCGACGGTCACGGAGATCAGGGAGAAGTTCCAAAAGCGCCGCGCCACCGGCGCCGGCCGCCTCGACCTGGCGCTGCGCAAGCTGCTGGGGCTGGACGCGAAGCTGCGGCAGTACCGGGACGGGGAGCGGTTCGTGCGCACGGTGGTGGACGAGGTGGGCATGGAGGGTTTCAACCGTGTGTGGACCTCCCCGAACACCCTTCCGACCAAGGCGGAGATCGCCAAGCCCGCGGAGTGGATCGCGAGGGTGCACCGGAAGACCGATTGAGGCGAGCGGAAGCCTCTCCAATCACCCTTCCGAGGGACCGTGCGGGCGGGGTGCGCGTGCGATGCTCGGGGAATACGGTCCGTCTCTGTCACCATCAACACACGCAGCGTGACAGCAATCGGCTTCGACACCACACCCCCCGGATCCGCGGAAGCCCCCTCCGCGATCGGCGCAGATCCCTGACGAGGAAGTGAATCGGACATGGGTCCCCACCCCGCGGTCGCCGCAATACGCCTGGCGGTCCGCCGCACACTCCACGACGTGCTCAGCGCGCACGACATCAGCGCACCCGACGTCAGCACCCACGGCGTCAGCGCACAGGGCGCCGGCACGCACGGCGTGCGCAGCGCACAGCTGACGGCAGCCCCCCAACCCGCCGCCCCCCTCCCCACCGAGCCGCCGCCACCGCTCGTTCTGGTGGCCTGCTCCGGCGGCGCCGACTCCATGGCACTCGCCTCCGCGCTCGCCTTCGAAGCTCCCCGCCTCGGCCTGCGCGCCGGAGGCGTCACGGTCGACCACGGCCTGCAGCCCGGCTCCGCCGAACGCGCCCAGGACGTCGCCGACCGCCTCACCGGCCTCGGCCTGACCCCCGTCGAGTCGATCGCCATCCAGGTGGGACGGACCAACACCGGCCCCGAGGCAGCCGCCCGCGAGGCCCGCTACGCCGCGCTGGACGCCGTGGCCGAACGGCACGGCGCGGCTGCCGTGCTGCTCGGGCACACCCGCGACGACCAGGCGGAAACGGTGCTGCTCGGCCTCGCTCGCGGCTCCGGCACCCGCTCCCTGTCCGGCATGGCCGCGGTATCCGGGCCCGGCGGACGCTACCGCCGCCCGTTCCTGGCCATCGATCGGCAGACCACCCGCAAGGCGTGCATGGTCCAGTCCCTCCCCGTATGGGACGACCCGCACAACACCGACCCCGCCTACACCCGCTCCCGCGTCCGCCACGAGGCGCTGCCCGCACTGGAGAAGGCGCTCGGCAAGGGCGTCATCGAGGCGCTGGCCCGTACGGCACAGCTGTCCCGGGACGACGCGGACGCGCTCGACGCCTGGACCGACGAGGCCGAACGCGCCGTGGTGCGCACCCCCGGCAGCACGCCCGCCGACGAGGCCGGGGTGCCCGACCAGGCCGACGGCTCCCCCCAGCCCGGCCGCCCCGGCACCCGGTCGGACGGCGCGCACGCCACGCCCGGCGCCGACGGGACCGTCGAACTCGACGTCGTCCGGCTCTACGCGCTGCCCCCCGCGGTACGGCGGCGGGTACTGCGACGGGCCGCGATCGAGGCCGGCTCACCGGCCGGGTCGCTGTTCGCCCGGCACATCGAGGAGATGGACCGCCTCATCACCGCCTGGCGGGGCCAGCGGGCCCTCAACCTCCCCGGGCGTGTGGAGGTCGCACGGCAGGGTGGCAGACTGGTCATCCGGCACGGCTCACCGAACTGACCGGCGCCCCGGTACCGACCGGGGCGGACCGGAGCGCCGAACGGCGGCCCTGCCGACCGGACCGCGACGAGCGAGAGCAGCACGGGTGGACGAGAAAGACATGGGCACCGACCTGCAGTCGGTGCTGGTCAGCAAGGAAGAGATCGACGCGAAGCTGGCCGAGCTGGCCGCGCGGATCGACGCGGAGTACGCGGGCAAGGACGTGCTGCTGGTCGGGGTGCTCAAGGGCGCCGTCATGGTGATGGCGGACCTGGCACGGGCCCTGTCCACCCCGGCGACCATGGACTGGATGGCGGTGTCCTCCTACGGTGCCGGAACCCAGTCCTCCGGTGTGGTGCGGATCCTCAAGGACCTGGACACCGACATCAAGGGCAAGCACGTCCTGATCGTCGAGGACATCATCGACTCCGGGCTGACGCTGTCCTGGCTGCTGTCCAACCTCGGCTCCCGCGAGCCGGCCTCCCTCAACGTGTGCACACTGCTGCGCAAGCCGGACGCCGCCAAGGTGGCGATCGATGTGAAGTGGGTCGGGTTCGACATCCCCAACGAATTCGTCGTCGGCTACGGGCTCGACTACGCCGAGCGGTATCGGAACCTGCCGTTCGTCGGCACGCTGGCCCCGCACGTCTACGGCGGCTGAATCCGCGGGCGTACGGGCGTGCGGGCCGGGAACACAGGGCCGGTGCCCCTCGTTGCAGCAACGGAGGGCGGTGTAGTTGACCGTCCTCGGCGGCGCCGGGTGACAATGCTGGGGTACCGTCCGAAGGTCAGGCTTTTCAACTCACTGTGGCAGGAGGGACGGGGCGCACGCGCTCCGTATGGATGGACGTGAAGCGATACTTCCGCGGGCCGGTCATGTGGATCGTGCTGGCCGTCCTTGCCGTGGTCGTGTTGATGCAGGTCGTCGGCTCGTCCGGCGGCTTCAAGACGGTGGACACCGGCCAGGTCGTACAGGCGATCCGACAGGACAAGGTGAAGTCCGCAGAGCTCACCACGGGCGACGAGCAGATCGTCAAGCTCGAGCTCAAGGACGGCGCCAAGGTCGAGGACAGCGACAAGATCAAGGCGAGCTACATCGACGACCAGGGCGTCGACATCGCCAAGGAGCTTCAGCAGAAGTACGACCAGAAGGAGATCCCCAAGGGGTACACGGTCGCGCCGCAGAAGCAGAACCCGTTCGTCGGGATGCTGCTGACCCTGCTGCCGTTCGTGCTGATCATCGTCGTCTTCCTGTTCCTGATGAACCAGATGCAAGGTGGCGGCTCCCGGGTCATGAACTTCGGGAAGTCCAAGGCCAAGCTCATCACCAAGGACACCCCGAAGACGACCTTCTCCGACGTGGCCGGCTCCGACGAGGCCGTGGAGGAACTACAGGAGATCAAGGAGTTCCTGCAGGAACCCGCGAAGTTCCAGGCCGTCGGCGCCAAGATCCCCAAGGGCGTGCTGCTCTACGGCCCGCCCGGCACCGGTAAGACACTGCTGGCCCGCGCCGTCGCGGGCGAGGCAGGGGTGCCCTTCTACTCGATCTCCGGCTCCGACTTCGTCGAGATGTTCGTCGGTGTCGGCGCCTCCCGGGTGCGCGACCTGTTCGAGCAGGCCAAGTCGAACGCCCCGGCCATCGTCTTCGTCGACGAGATCGACGCCGTCGGCCGCCACCGCGGCGCCGGCATGGGCGGCGGCCACGACGAGCGCGAGCAGACCCTCAACCAGCTGCTGGTCGAGATGGACGGCTTCGATGTGAAGGGCGGCGTCATCCTGATCGCCGCCACCAACCGGCCCGACATCCTCGACCCGGCGCTGCTGCGGCCGGGCCGCTTCGACCGGCAGATCGCCGTCGACCGCCCGGACATGCAGGGTCGCCTGGAAATCCTCCAGGTGCACCAGAAGGGCAAGCCGATGGCGCAGGACGTGGACCTGAGCGCGGTCGCCCGCCGCACTCCGGGCTTCACCGGCGCCGACCTGAGCAACGTGCTGAACGAGGCCGCGCTGCTCTCGGCGCGCAGCGACCAGAAGCTGATCGACAACAAGTCCCTGGACGAGGCGATCGACCGCGTCGTGGCCGGACCGCAGAAGCGGACCCGGATCATGAGCGACAAGGAGAAGAAGATCACCGCGTATCACGAGGGCGGACACGCCCTGGTCGCGGCGGCCTCACCCAACTCCGATCCGGTCCACAAGATCACCATCCTCTCCAGAGGCCGGGCGCTCGGCTACACCATGGTGCTGCCCGACGAGGACAAGTACTCCACCACCCGGAACGAGATGCTCGACCAGCTCGCCTACATGATGGGCGGCCGGGCGGCCGAGGAACTGGTCTTCCACGACCCGACCACGGGCGCGGCCAACGACATCGAGAAGGCGACGGCCACCGCACGGGCCATGGTCACCCAGTACGGCATGACCGAGCGGCTGGGCGCCATCAAGTTCGGCTCCGACCAGTCCGAGCCCTTCCTGGGCAAGGAGATGGCCCACCAGCGGGACTACTCCGAGGAAGTCGCCGGACTGGTGGACGAGGAGGTCAAGAAACTGATCGAGACGGCGCACAACGAAGCCTGGGAAATCCTGGTGGAGAACCGCGACGTCCTCGACAACCTCGTCCTGGCCCTGCTGGAGAAGGAGACGCTGAACAAGGAGGAGATCGCCGAGATCTTCACCCCGGTCGTCAAGCGGCCGGCGCGTCCGGCCTGGACCGGCTCCTCGCGGCGCACCCCGTCCACCCGGCCCCCGGTGTCGGCCCCGCCCGCGGCGCTGACCAACGGCAACTCCAACCCGAACCTCGGCAAGGAGATCGGCCCCCGCGACTCGGACGCCATCGTCGAGCCGGTGGACCCGGAGAACGGATAACCGCAGGTCGGTGGGGGTAACCTCCCCGCCGCGGAATGTCAGCCGCGCCCCTCGGGTTACCTTCGAGGGGCGCGGCTTTCCGCTGTGTACGCGACAGCGCCGAGTCAGTCACGGACCGTACGGACCGTGCGGGCTCGACGGCTGTGCAAGTCGAGGAACGAGGACCAGATGACCGACCCGGTGACCCTGGACGGGGAGAGCCCGATAGGCACGTTCGACGAGAAGCGCGCCGAGAACGCGGTACGCGAACTGCTGATCGCCGTGGGCGAGGACCCCGACCGCGAAGGACTCCTGGAGACCCCGGCACGGGTGGCACGTGCCTATCGGGAGATGTTCGCGGGCTTGCACCAGCGCCCCGAGGACGTGCTGACGACGACGTTCGACCTGGGCCACGACGAGATGGTCCTGGTCAAGGAGATAGAAGTCGTCAGCCAGTGTGAACACCACCTGCTGCCGTTCCACGGCGTCGCACACGTCGGCTACATCCCGTCCGCCAGTGGCAAGATCACGGGTTTGTCCAAGCTCGCCCGCCTGGTCGAGGTCTTCGCCCGCCGTCCGCAGGTGCAAGAGCGCCTGACGACCCAGATCGCCGACTCGCTGATGCAGATCCTGGAGCCTCGCGGCGTCATCGTGGTCATCGAGTGCGAGCACATGTGCATGTCCGTCCGTGGCGTCCGCAAGCCCGGAGCCAAAACCACAACCTCCGCGGTCCGCGGTCAGCTCCGCGACGCGACGACCCGGGCCGAGGCCATGAGCCTGATCCTGGCCAAGTAGGGCCCCTCCGCGCCCTGCCGCGCCTAGGCTTCGGCCATGGGCGGAGGATTACCGAGCAGACAGACCGTGAACGCGGTCGATGGGCGGGTGCGCGCCCGGAACGTGGCCGTCGGTGACCGACTGCGGACGCTGGAGGGCTCCTCCTCGACCCGGTCAGTGGTCAGTTCGGTGACCGTGCGCAAGGAACGGGAGCTGGTCACCGTCATCACGGATCACACGGAATTCGATGCGGCGCCGGACCAGCCGCTGAGCACTTCGAACGGCTGGGTGCCGGCGGCCGAGGTCGCGGGCGCTCGCCTCGCTTGGACACCCGCCCGCAAGCTTCACCGCCGCAGGTTGACGGTCGTGCCCGGGTACCCGCTCGGCTACTTCGTCGGCGCCACCTGCGCCGATGGCACCGTCGGACACAACTACGTCTCGCTGGTCGTCAACGACGGAGCCTTCGCCGCCCGCTATGCCGAAAGCCTCCGCGCCGCTGTGGGCCTGCCCGCCCGACTCGAAGCGGTGACACGCCCTTCCGGCTATCTGCAGCGGGATGTGCCCGGCTTCCGGGTCAGGGTGGTCTCCTCCTACCTGGCCGACCTCGTCCGACAGTACGTGGGAGGGGATCCGCACCACCTTCGGCAGGCGTTTCCGCGCGTGGTGCTGCGCGACCGGGAGACGTTCGACGGCTTTCTCGACGGCTATGCGGACGGTGACGGCTGCCGGATGCCGCGTTGGCGTGGGAGAACGCTGGTCAGCGCCAATGTGCCGTTTCTTCGGGAGCTGGCTTCTGTCATCGGCGCCCGGTTCACTCCCGCCTCCCAGGGGCTCGCCTCGCATCTGTGCGTCATCGACAGATGGGCTGATCGGGGGACTTTCGTCCCCGAGCAGCATCCACTCCCACTGGACGAGAGGGAGTGGGTACGGGTCCGGGCGGTCAGGCCACGGCGTGCGAGCGGGGCCAAGCCGTTCACGCTCTACGGCTTCCGGCTGCAGCCTCACCGGCACTTTCTGGTGAACGGGCACCTCTGTGGTGCGGTGTGACCGGATCCCGGTCGGCGGTCAGGCTGCGGCTGTGGGGGGATTGTTCTCGTCGTCGTCCTCGGGGAGGCGGCAGATGCGTTCGAGGAGGACGGCTGCCGCTATGACGGCGATGCCGGCCACCACGGCGAGGCCCGCGTAGAGGGCCTGGGAGGCGCGGGCCGGGATGTCGGCGCGTTCGGTGATCAGGAAGAGGGCCGTACCGCCGTACATGCCCGAGACCAGGGCGGCGACCAGGGCGCTGGCCTGGCCGAAGAGGACGGCGCGGGCGGCCATCATCGGATCGACGCCCTTGGCGCCCGGCTCGCGCTCCCGCTGGGCCTTCAGCCGGGCGCGCAGCGAGAGCGCGGTGGCCAGCAGGACGGCGGCGATGGCGCCGAGCACGACGGGAGCGGCGAAGGGCACCCCCGGCAGCGTGCCCAGTGCGTCCCACAGCCGCGCTCCGCTCCAGGAGAGGACCCCGGCGACGACGAAGACCGCCGCCAGGGTGCGGATACGGAGTTGGTTCATCGGGTTTCCACCTCGGGGGTGCGGTCCGGGCGTCGGGTGGGGAGAAAGCCGGGGCGAAGCGGGAAGGGCGCCCGTGGGCCGCGGTGGGAAGAGGGGCACGGACCGCGCAACGCTCAGGCGTGCAGGCTGAGTTCCAGGTCGGGGCGGGCGGTGATGCCCTCGGTGCCGAGTTCGGCCAGCAGTTCCTCGACGCTGCCGTGTCCCGGGACCTCGGCCGCGGGGTCGACGTCGCGCCACGGGACGAGGACGAAGGCCCGCTCGTGCGCCCGCGGGTGGGGGAGGGTGAGCTGGGGGTCGTCGGAGACGACGCCCTGGTAGGCGACGATGTCCACATCGATGGGGCGCGGTCCCCAGCGCTCCTCGCGTACCCGCTCCAGTGCCTCCTCGATGGCGTGGCCGCGTTCGAGGAGGGAGCCGGGCGGCAAGGTGGTCCGTACGACGACGACGGCGTTGAAGTAGGACGGCTGGCTGTCCGGTGCGACGCCCCACGGTTCCGTCTCGTAGACCGGCGAGACGGCCGTGACCTTCAGACCGGGGGTGTCGGCGAGCGCATCGACGGCGCTCTGCAGCGACTCCAGGCGGTTGCCGAGGTTGCTGCCGATCGACAGGACGGCGGTCTTCGGGTTGTGCAGGGTCGTGTCGGCGGCGTCCACCTGCTGCACCACGGAGGCGGGCACCGGCTGTACGGTCGGGTCACTGTTCGGCGTCATGCGCGGCTCCGCTTGATAGTGATGGTCACGTCTTCGAAGGGGACGGCGATCGGCGCGTCCGGCTTGTGGACGACCACCTCGACCTCGTGCACGGCCTCGTGCCGCAGGCAGGTGTCGGCGATCCGCTGGGCGAGCGTCTCGATCAGGTCGACGGGCTCACCCTCGATGACCGCCACCACCTCCTCGGCGACGACGCCGTAATGGACCGTACGGGACAGGTCGTCGCCTTCGGCGGCCGGTCGCGTGTCGAGGCCCATGTCGAGGTCCACGACGAAGGTCTGTCCTTCCTCGCGTTCCCTTGCGAACACGCCGTGATGCCCACGCGCTGCGAGGCCGCGCAGTGCGACGCGATCCACGCCATCACTCCTGTCGGTCGTACGGACACGGACACGAATACGGGTAGGAGTACGAATTCGGACACGAACACGGTGCAGCCGCCTCGCGGCACCGGATCGAATCTACCCGCCGTGCTCAGCGGCTCGCGCCGCCGCCTACCCCACAGCGCCCGGGGTCACTCGCGCATTCCCGGTCCCGTCCCCGATCGAGTGCTCCACGGGCGGGGTGCGGGGCGGGGCTACAGCTCGATGTCGCCCTGGCCGAGGTCGCCTTCGCCCTCGCCGGGACCGTCCCCGTCCTCGTCGTCCTGCTCGACCAGGACCGGCGAGCCGTGGTGCGACCACAGCTTCCACTCGCCGTCCTCGGTGCGGCGGAAGAGGTTGGTGGCCACCACCAGCCCGCCGACCAGTGGGCCCGCGGAGCCGTCCGCCTCGGCGGGGCCGCCGCTGAGGATGTTCTCCGTGCAGCTGACCAGCGCCGTGTCACCGAGTACGGAGATCTCCACATCGGTCAGGAAGAACTGGACGTACTCGGTGTTGGCCATGATCAGGGCGTACGAGCGCAGCACCTCGCCGCGCCCGGTGAGCACCGGCCAGCCGGGGTGGACGACGCGGACGCCGTGTTCGCCCTCGCCGCCTTCCGGGTCGGCCGGATCGTCGGACTCCTCTCCCAGCCACATCCGGGAGAGGGCTTCGATGTCGCCGCGTTCCACCGCGTCGTAGAGGGCGGTGTTGGCGGCCTCGACCGCCTCGATGTCCGTACGGGCGCCGCTCACGTCGCTGCCTCTGTCTCTGCCGGTGTCTCTGCCTGGGTGGTCGTCGGCTGGGGGAGGGCGGGCAGGGCTTCGGCGGCCGACCGGACGGCACGTACGACCCGGACGGCGTCCGCGCTGGCCCGTACCTCGTGGACGCGTACGGCCCAGGCGCCCTCGCGGGCCGCCAGCGTGGTCACGGCTGCCGTGGCGGCGTCGCGCTCGCGGGCGGGCGGTGGGGGAGCGCCCTTCTCGTCGGACAGCACCCGGCCCAGGAACCGCTTGCGGGAGGCGGCGACCAGCATCGGGTGGCCCAGTTCGGCGGTCAGCCGGGGCAGCGCCGCGATCAGGGCGAGATCGTGCTCGGCGCGCTTGGCGAATCCCAGGCCGGGGTCGACCACGATGCGGGCCGGGTCGACACCGCCCTCGACGGCGCGGTGGACCGACTCGGTCAGTTCGGCGAGGACTTCGCCGACGACATCGGTGTAGACGGCGCGGTTGTTCATGTCGATGCTCTGGCCGCGCCAGTGCATCACCACGAACGGGACGCCCGCCTCGGCGACGGCGGGCACCATCTCCGGGTCGGCCTGGCCACCGCTCACGTCGTTGACCAGGACGGCACCCGCCGCCACGGCCTGTGCCGCGACCGAGGCCCGCATGGTGTCGACGCTGACGACGACGCCCTCACCGGCCAGCCCGCGGACCACGGGCAGCACGCGCCGCAGCTCCTCGTCCTCGCCGACCCGTGCGGCGCCCGGGCGGGTGGACTCACCGCCGACGTCCACGAGGTCGGCGCCCTGTGCCACCAGATCGAGTCCATGTTTGATCGCGGCCTCGGTGTCGAACCATCGCCCCCCGTCCGAGAACGAATCGGGGGTCACATTGACCACACCCATCACAGCGCAGCGGTCCCACTCGGGGAGGCCGTCCACGCGGCCACGCGTTCTCGCACCCATGCGCCCAGGGTAGGCGCCACGCCTTCGCGGGGCGGGACCGCCACCTGGTGGCCGCACCGTCCCGGCAGGGGCCCCTCCCCTCACCGGCCCTCTCGCGCCGCCGCAGGGCCCGTCACGGGGTGCCTCTTACGGGGTGCCTCCTCCATGCTCCGGGGCGGCTCTCCCGCGCTCCGGGGTGGTCAGCCAGCGGTCCGGGAGCGCCGTGCGGCGGCCCGTGCGGGAGCGGTCGGCCTGGGCCTCCAGGAGGGCGAGGGCTTCGTCCGCGTCGCGGAGCCGTGCCGTCGTGGCCCCGTTGGCGCCGTGGTCCACGCTGATGTCGGCCAGGCCGTGCCGGCGCTCCCACGGGCCCTGGGAGAAGCGCACGCTGAGCACCTTGGCGTGCGGGACCAGTGTGGTGCGCCGGGTGACCAGCCCCTCGCGGGTGACGAAGGCGCCGGGGGTCACCCCGTGCCCGTAGCCGCGCCGGACCACCGGGGCGCACCAGCGTGCCCGCAGGGGTGCGGGGGTGACCGCGGCGACGGCGGCGTCCGGGTCGACCCCGGGCAGCGCCCGGGTGAGCACGTCCAGGGCGTCCTGCCGGGTCGCGACGGGCACGAGCACGCCGCCCCCGTCGTCGTCCTTGCCGACGCCGGCGATCTCCAGATCGACCCGCACCCAGCCGCGCCGCCGCCACAGCAGCGGCTCGACGATCCGTACGGCCTGCACCCGACCGGGCGGTACCGTCGCGTGCCGCCGATCCAGCAGGCCCGAGTCGAGCCGCAGTCCGTCCGGGGACTCGGCCACGGTCCAGTCGAACTCGCGGACGACCCGTCCGGCGCTCGCGGCCCAGCAGCCGCCCGCCAGGGGCACGGCCGCCGCCAGCACCGTCCACACGTTCTCCGTCGCCAGCCACAGCAGCGTCGGTACGGCGAGCAGCGCGGCCAGCGTCCCCCATCCGGCGCCGAGCAGCAGCACGCTGGTGATCAGGGTGCGTGCCGGGACCCGTAGCAGCTCCCGGGAGGGCGCCTCCCCCGCCTCGGGAGCGGCGTCGGGCGCGATGCCCGCCGCCCGGGCCAGCAGCTCGGCGCGCAGGGCGACGGCCTCCGGTTCACCGAGGTAGGCCAGTTCGTCCTTGGTGTCGGTGCCGACCGCGTCCAGCTTCAGCTTGGCCACGCCGACGACCCGGGCGAGCAGCGGACGGGAGATGTCGACGGCCTGGATACGGTCCAGCCGGATGTGCGCGGCGCGGCGGAACAGCAGCCCGGTGTGGATGCGCAGCTCGGTCTCGGTGACCAGGTAGCTGGTGCACCACCAGGACAGGAAGCCGTAGCCGGCGGCCACCGGCAGCAGCACCAGCAGGCCCAGCCCCACCCAGCCCGCGGTCAGCTGCTCGGACCACTCGCGGGCCTGCCGGAAGTCGTGCGCGGCGAAGGCCAGCAGCGCGGCGAGCGGCGCCCAGGCCCGCCGCCAGGGCGTGATCGGGTGCAGCCGGTTCCCCTCGGGCCGGCGCGGCAGGAAGCGCGGCCCGGCGGTGTCCGGCCGGTCCGCGGTCACAGCCCTGCCGAACGGGCCTCGCCCAGCTCGGTGAGCCGGTCACGCAGCCGTTCGGCCTCCGCGGGGCCCAGCCCCGGAATGGTGGCGTCGGTGGTCGCGGCGGCCGTGTGCAGCTGGAGGCTGGCCAGCCCGTAGCGCCGCTCCAGCGGCCCCGAGGTCACCTCGACCAGCTGCATCCGCCCGTACGGCACCACCGTCGTCTCGCGCCACAGCACGCCGTGCGAGATGAGCAGGTCGTCGGCGCGCTCCGCGTACCGCCACGAGCGCCAGTTGCGGGCCAGCGCGCCCCATCCCCAACCGGCCGGCACCAGCGGCAGCAGCGCGAACAGCGCCCAGACCGGGCCCGCCGTCAGTGCGAGCAGGACTCCCAGCGCCACGGCGAGCGGCAGCAGCCAGCCCAGCAGCACGAGTCTGCGCAGCGGCAGCAGCGCCCGCTCGACGCCGCGCCATTCGGGGCCCGGACCGGTCGGTTCCGCCGATGTGGGGTCGGTCATGTGTTCAGCGTACGAGCGGGCGGCAGGAGGCCTTGTCCGTCTGGAGGAGGAAGCTGACAGGATGAGCGTCATGACTCAGACGGAGACGACCGTCGGTATCGGCGGTGCCGCGGAGAGCACCGACATGGTGCTCAACATCGGCCCGCAGCACCCGTCCACGCACGGCGTGCTGCGGCTGCGGCTGGTTCTGGACGGTGAGCGGATCGAGCATGCCGAGCCGGTGGTCGGCTATATGCACCGGGGCGCGGAGAAGCTCTTCGAGGCGCGCGACTACCGGCAGATCATCGTGCTCGCCAACCGCCACGACTGGCTGTCGGCGTTCTCCAACGAGCTGGGCGTGGTGCTCGGTGTCGAGCGGATGCTCGGCATGGAGGTGCCCGAACGCGCGGTGTGGACCCGCACCCTGCTCGCCGAGCTTAACCGGGCGCTCAACCATCTGATGTTCCTGGGCTCCTATCCGCTGGAGCTGGGCGGCATCACGCCGGTCTTCCACTCCTTCCGGGAGCGCGAGGAGCTGCAGAACGTGATGGAGGAGGTCTCCGGCGGCCGGATGCACTACATGTTCAACCGTGTCGGCGGTCTCAAGGACGACCTCCCGGCGGGCTGGCGGGACCGGGCCAGGCAGGCGGTGGCGGCCGTCCGCAGCCGGATGGACACCTTCGACAAACTGGTGCTCGGCAACGAGATCTTCCGGGGCCGCACCCGGGACGTCGGCGTCCTGAGCCCCGAACTGGTGCACGCGTACGGGGTGAGCGGGCCGATCGCCCGGGCGTCCGGCGTCGATTTCGACCTGCGCCGCGACGAGCCGTACCTCGCCTACGGCGAGCTGGCGGATGTGCTGAGGGTGAGCACCCGGCAGGAGGGCGACTGCCTGGCCCGCTTCGAGGTGCTGCTCGACCAGACGCACAACTCCCTGGACCTGGCCGACGCCTGTTTGGACCGGCTCGCCCAGCTGCCGCCCGGCCCCGTCAACCAGCGGCTGCCGAAGGTGCTCAAGGCCCCGGAGGGCGCCACCTACACCTGGACGGAGAACCCGCTGGGCCTCAACGGCTACTACCTGGTCTCCAAGGGGGAGAAGACACCCCACCGGCTCAAGCTGCGCTCGGCCTCCTTCAACAACATCCAGGCGCTGACCCAGCTGCTGCCCGGGACGCTGGTCGCGGACATGGTCGCCATCCTGGGGTCGTTCTTCTTCGTGGTGGGCGACATCGACAAGTAGGCCGACGGCGACACGTGGGCCGACGGCGACACGTGGGCGCAGACCGGACCGGGGCCGAGCGGGGTCCCGGTCCCGCCGTCGGCCCCGCCGTCCCGTCAGGGCGCCGTCAGGACGACGAGCGTGCCTTGCGCCTGCTGCGGCCGAAGAAGTCGAAACCGCCGTCCGTGCCACCGTCGTCGCCGTCGCTGCCGTCCGGTGACCCGGGGGCGCCGGACCCGCTCACGTCGCTCCTGGCATCTCCCGAGCCGGTGGAGCCCGGTCCGATGGCGGCCGGACCGGCCATGCCCGATCCGGTGGTGCCCGATCCGGGGGCCTCCGGGCCGGAGGGGTCGGCCTTCTCCTGCCCGGCCGGCCGCTCACCCTCCGCCCATGTGCGCGGCTGTGCCTGCGGCGGCACGACAGCGGCTGCCCGGCTGGCCCGCAGCCGCTCCTCCGCACGCTGCCGCACCGCGCTGCGGGCCAGCGCGTCCAGGGCCTCGTTCGCCTGCCGGTAGGTCAGCGGCGTCGGTGCCCCGGAGCTGTGCCGGTGGTCGGTGGCCGAGGTGGTGAGCGCCTTGGCCAGGCCCGTGGTGCCGGCCTCCAGCTCCAGCTGTCTGCGCCCCTCCAGGGCACTGGCCCGCTCCGTCTCGGCGTTGGCGTAGCGGCGCAGCAGATCGGCGTGCTCGGAGCGCAGCCGGGCCAGCTCGGCACGCTTCTCGCGGAGCTTGCCGTCCAGCTTGGTGCGGGCCTCGCGCAGCTCCTCCGCCTCGCCCTCCAGCTCCGCCTGCTTCTCCTCGGCCCGCCAGGCCGAGCTGGCCAGCTGCGCCTTGAGGTCGCCGACCTGTTTGCCCGCCGCGCGGTCCCAGCGGCGCAGCAGCACGGCACCGGTGACGGCGGCGGCCGCCGCTGCGGCGGCGAGCGCGCGCAGCGTGACCGTCTCCCAGTCGGCGACGCCCGGCTCACCGATCAGCCAGGCGCTACCGGCGCAGGCCAGCGCGGCCGCCGCCACGGACACCGGAGGGAGGCGGCGGTGCAGCGGCGGGGAATGGCGATGACGTCCACGTGGCATGGCTGGGAATTTACCGTGTGCCGCTGCGGGGACGACACCGGACGAACCGTGTCATGCGAGTCCCTTGCTCTTGAGGTAGTCCTCGGCCACGTCCGCGGGCTTCTCGCGGTCCTGGTCGACCTTGCGGTTGAGCTCGGTCAGGTCCTTGGTGGTGAGGGTGCGGGTGAGCTTGCCGAGCGCCTCGGCGACCTTCTTGCCGCCGGCGTCCTTCGCGTTGACGACCGGCACGATGTTGTCCGCGTTCTGGAGCTTCTTGTCGTCCTTGAGCAGCACCAGGTCGAACTGGTCGAGGGTGGCGTCCGTGGTGGTCGTCAGCACCAGTTGGTCCTTGCCGTCCTTGACGGCCTGCTTGGACTGGCTGGTGCCGACGCCCTTGGGGTCGATGCCCTTGACGTCGATCCCGTAGGTCTTCTCCAGACCCGGCCGGCAGAACGGGCGGGTCTCGCACTCGTCGCCCGCGGCGATGGTGACGCGCTGCTTGGACCGGCCCAGATCGCTGAGGGTCTTGAGGTCGTGCTTGTCGGCGTAGTCCTTCGAGACCGCGAACGCGTTCTGGTCCACCGCGTCACCGGCCTCCAGCACCTTCAGCCCGCGCGGGCCGGCCAGCTTGCGCAGCGCCTCGACGGTCTTGTCCGCGTCGCTGGAGGCGACCGGCTTCGCCTTGGGGCCGTTCTTCTTGGCGTTGAGGAACTCGGCCATCGTCGCGGCGTACTCCGGTACGACGTCGATGCGGCCCTTCTCCAGCTCGGGCGCGTACAGCTCGCGGTTCTTGACCTTCTTGACGGTGGTCTTGTAGCCCGCCTCGGACAGCACTCCGGCGTAGAGCTCGGAGAGGATCTGCGACTCGGTGAAGCCCGCCGAGCCGACGACCAGGCTGCCCTTGCCGCCGCCGGAGCCGGCGTCCTTCTTCTCCAGGTCGTTGCCGCCGCAGGCGGCCAGCGAGAGCGCCAGTGCGGTGACGGCACCGCCGGCGGCGAGGGCGCGCCGGGTGACCGTTCTGCGCCCTGTGGTGGTGTGCTGCCCGGTCGGGTCGTGCTGCGCGGCGGTGGGGTGCGCGCTCCGGGAGGTGCGGTAGGGGGCCATCATGCGTCCATTCGTCCAGGTGTGGTTCGTGGTGGGGGCCGTCAGGTGGGCGCCGGGCTGCGGGCGGGCCGGCGCCGCATCGGGTCCAGGAGCCGTTCGGCGAGGGTCAGGGTGCGCTCGACCAGCAGGGCCAGGACGGCCACGAGCAGGGCGCCCGCGACCACCTGCGGGGTGTCGTAGTTGCCGAACCCGGCCGTGATCAGCCGGCCGAGACCGCCGCCGCCCGGCAGCGCCGCGAGCGTCGCCGTGGCGACGAGCTGCACCGCGGCGGTCTGGACCCCGGTCATGATCAGCGGAAGGGCGAGGGGGAGTTCGACCTGGCGCAGCAGCTGCAGGCCCGTCATCCCCATGCCCCGGGCCGCCTCGACGACCTCCCGGTCGGCCTCGCGCACTCCGGTGTAGGCGTTGGTCAGCAGGGGCGGCAGCGCGAACAGCACCAGCGCCACGATCGTCGCCCAGTCGCCGTACCGGCCCAGCGGGCCCATCGACAGCAGCACCAGCACGGCGAAGGTGGGCACGGCGCGGCCCGCGTTGGAGAGGTTCACCGCCAGTGCGCCGCCCCGCCCCACATGGCCGAGCCACAGCGCGAGCGGCAGCGCCAGCGCGCAGGAGAGCAGCAGACACACACCCGTCAGATAGATGTGCTCGCCCAGGCGTTGGAGCACGCCGCCGTCGCCCGTCCAGTGGGAGCCCGTGGTCAGCCAGGTCCATACGTCGGTGAGGATGCCCATGCCGCTCAGCCCGCCTTCCCCACCAGGTCGTGCGTGGAGGCGGCGGTCGGTGCCGACGGGCCGCGTACGGCGCGCTTGCGGGTACGTGCGCGGGTCCAGGGCGTCAGCGCCCGCTGGAGCCACAGCAGCAGCAGATCGGCGACGACCGCCAGCACGACGCAGATGGCCGAGGCCGTCAGCACCTGTGCCTTGAAGAAGCTCTCCATACCGTCGTAGATGAGATTGCCCAGCCCGCCGTAACCGACGATCGCGCCGACCGTGGTCAGCGACACCGCCGTGACCGTGGCGATCCGTACGCCCGCCAGCAGCGCGGGCAGCGCCAGCGGCAGCTCCACCTCGAACAGCAGCCTTCCCGACCCGTACCCCATGCCTCGCGCGGCCTCCCGGGCCTCGCCCGGCACCGCGTCGAGTCCCGCCAGGATGTTGCGCACCAGCACGGTGAGGGAGTACAGCACCAGCCCCGTCACCACCACGGCGGCCGACAGTCCGAAGACGGGCAGCAGCAGCGCGAACATCGCCAGTGAGGGGACCGTGTAGAGGATCGTCGTCACCGCCAGCGCCGGGGCGCGTGCCGCTCGCCAGCGCCGGGCCGCCACCGCCAGCGGCAGGGCGAGCAGCAGTGCGATGGCGATGGAGAGCGCGGTGATCCAGATGTGCTCCACGGTCGCGTCGAGCAGTTCGCTCTGCCGGGTGCGCAGATACTCCCCGCACAGCCACTCGTTCTGCGCGAGGCAGCCCTGCGGGCCGCCTGCCGCCGCGCTGCTCATACCGGTCACCTCCCTGCGCCGTGCGGTCCTCGACGAGGTCCGGGCGTCATGCAACGACGACGGCCGACCCTATCCCGGCGGACTGACAATCGGTCCGCAGTGCAGTACCCCGGAAGCACACCGTTCATCCTCTGGGCCGAGGATTGTCGGTGGCGCGTGTTTCGGTGTGCGGTACGCCCGGAACAACCGGAAAGCCGGGCCGGACCGGCCGGAGACGAGGATGGGGCAGATGATTCGCTTCGAGAACGTGGCCAAGCGCTACCCCGACGGGACCGTCGCCGTGGAGGGGCTCTCCTTCGAGGTGGCCGAGGGGGAACTGGTCACTCTCGTCGGCCCTTCGGGCTGCGGCAAGACCACCACGATGAAGATGGTCAACCGGCTCATCGAACCGACCGAGGGGCGCATCCTGGTCGACGGTGCGGACATCGCCCGCGCCGAACCGGTCGAGCTGCGCCGCCGGATGGGCTACGTCATCCAGCAGACCGGGCTCTTCCCGCACCGCACCGTGCTGGACAACACCGCCACCGTCCCGCACCTGCTGGGCTGGTCCAAGGCCCGCAGGCGCGAACGCGCCCGGGAGCTGCTGGACCTGGTGGGCCTGGACCCGGACGTGTACGGCGACCGCTACCCCGAGCAGCTCAGCGGCGGTCAGCGGCAGCGCGTCGGCGTCGCCCGGGCGCTGGCGGCCGACCCGCCCGTGCTGCTGATGGACGAACCCTTCGGCGCCGTCGACCCCGTGGTGCGCGAGCACCTGCAGAACGAGTTCCTGCGGCTCCAGTCGCGGCTGCACAAGACGGTGCTGTTCGTCACCCACGACATCGAGGAGGCCGTCCGCCTCGGCGACCGGATCGCCGTCTACGGAGAGGGCCGCATCGAGCAGTTCGACTCGCCCGCCACCGTGCTGGGCGCTCCCGCCTCCCCGTACGTGGCCGACTTCGTCGGCGCCGACCGCGGCCTCAAGCGGCTGTCGGTCACCCCGATAGAGACCGGCGACCTGGAGCAGCCGCCGACCCTGCATCTGAGCGACGGGCTGTCCGAGGCGACCGCGCGGATGGCGACCGACGGCGCCCGCTGGGCCGTCGTGCTGGACGGCGCCGACGAACTGCACGGCTGGGTCTCCGCCACCGCCCTCGCCGAGGCGGCGGTCCGCGACGCGGACGGCTCGGGCACGGTCGGCGACCACGCGCGGCGCATGGAGGCGTGGCTGCCGCTGGGCTCCTCACTCAAGCAGGCGTTCAGCACGATGCTCCAGCAGGACGCCGGCTGGATCGCCGTGCTGGACAAGGCGGACCGGTTCGTCGGCGTCCTCACCCCGGCCAAGCTGCACGAGGCGCTGCGGCGTTCGGTCGACGCGGACGCCCGCGCGGTGGCCCGCCAGGACGTCGAGCTGGAGACGATCGAGAGCTCCTGAGGCAGCGGGCCCCCGCTCAGTCGGCGGCGAGGTCGGTCAGCGCTTCCAGGACGCTGCGGTGGAAGGTGGGGAAGGCGTACATCATGTCGCGCAGTGTCGCGGTGGGCACCGCCGCGCGGACCGCGACAGCGAGCCCGTACAGCACCTCGCCGCCCATCGGCCCGGCCGCCGTCGCGCCCACCAGGACGCCGCGGTCCGCGTCCTCCACCAGTTTGACCAGGCCCTCGTTGCCCGCCTTGTGGATCCAGCCGCGGACCCCGGCGGGCAGCTGGGCCAGCCCGGTGCGTACGGTCAGCCCCCGCTCGCGTGCCCTGGCCTCGGTCAGCCCGACGGAGCCGATCTCCGGGTCGGTGAAGGTCACACGGGGCACCGCGCGGTAGTCGGCGCCGGGACCGGGCTCGCCCAGCCCCGCCTCGGCGAGGATGGCGCGTGCGGCCACTTGTGCCTGGTAGACCGCCACATGGGTGAAGGCGCCCTCGCCGACCAGGTCGCCGACGGCCCACACGCCGGGTGCGGCCCGCAGATGCGCGTCCACCTCCACCCGGCGGGCGTCCTGCGCCAGGCCCAGCGCCTCCCGGTCCAGCGCGTCCAGCCGGGGCCGCCGCCCGGTGGCCACCAGCAGCCGTTCGGCGGACAGTTCCGCACCGTCCTCCAGGGTGAGGGTGAAGACGCCGTCCGCGTACCGCGCGGCCTTGGCACGCGCCTGGGTCCGTACGGTCAGGCCCTCCTCGCGCAGCACCCGCAGCAGCAGGTCACCGGCCTCCGGCTCCTCCACCGAGACGACTCGCGCGGACGCCTCGACGAGGGTGACCCGGGTGCCGAACCGGGCGTAGGCCTGGGCGAGTTCGACCCCCACCGCGCCTGCGCCCAGCACCAGCAGCGAGGCCGGGGCCTCGGCGGCGGAGACGGCCTGGCGGTTCGTCCAGTACGGCACCTGGTCGAGGCCGGAGACCGGCGGCACCGCGGGGCCGCTGCCGGTCGCCAGGACGACACCGCGTCGCGCGGTGAACGTCTCCCGCCCCGTCCCGCTCTCGACCTCCACCCGGCCCTGCCCGGTGAACCTGCCGCGACCGCGTACGAAGTGGCCGCCCTGGCCGGTGAACCGCTCGACTGCCGCGGCGTCGTCCCAGTCGGTCGTCGCCTCGTCCCGGATGCGTACATGGACGGGAGAGAAGTCCGGCTCCACCCGGGTGCTGCCCGCCATGCCGGGCACCCGCCGCGCCTCGGCGAGCAGATTGCCGGCCCGGACCATCATCTTGCTGGGCACGCACGCCCAGTACGGGCACTCGCCGCCCAGCAGTTCGGCCTCGACGCCCACCACGTCCAGGCCCGCCTCGGCCAACTGCCCCGCCACCGCCTCGCCGCCGGGGCCCATCCCCAGCACGACGACATCGCACTCCCGCGCCATACGCCCGGCCTCCTCGCTCGTCGGCCCGGCCGGATGCCACCGCCCCGCGTCAGACCGTGCCACGCCCTGCGGCGAGCATAAGAGCCACCGCCGCCGGGGGCATCCCGCACGCCGGTCCCGGGGGCCGCGCCTTACGGCAGCCCCGGCGCCGGCCCGTACCCGCCTTCCGCCTCGAACCCCGCCCCGCACCCCACCTCGCACACCAGCCAGCCGAAACCGCCCAGGCCCCCGGCGTCCAGCAGCTCCGCGGCCTCGCCGGCCGCGCTCAACTCCCGCACATACGCCGCGGGGTCGCTGCCGGCCAGCGAGAGCGCGGGGCGGCGTCCTGTGACGCCCAGCGCACGCAGCGCCGCGCGCTGGGTCAGCAGCGTGGTGGCGCCGGGCGCGGCCGCGGCCACCGCGTCGAGGGCCACGTGCGAGGTCAGATCGCAGGAGCCGTCCGGTACCGGGCGGCACTCGTGACCGTCCCGGAAGCCGGTGAGGGTCCCGAAGGGCGGCCGGGCCGCCTGCTCGTGCGCGTAGTCGACGGCGACGGCCACCCCCCGGTGCAGGGCGCTCGCCGCCCGCGCCCACGCGGCGTCGCGCGGCTGCCCGATCTCGGCCCGCGCGCCCTCGCCCGCGCCTTCCAGCGGCCACCAGCGGGTGAGCCACGCGGCGTCGTCGTCCGCCACCGGGGGCCCGAGCCGCTCGGTGCCGTCCGGCTCCACCAGCACCAGCCGCGCGGTGCCCGCCGCGTCGTTCTCGGCGATGTCCACGGGCACGTTGTCCAGCCACTCGTTGGCGAACAGCAGGCCCTTCAGCGCAGCTCCCGGCCCGGGCAGCTCGTGCTGCCAGCCGATCGCCGGGTCCAGCCCTGCTGGCCGCTCCCGGTGCTCGACGGCGAGCGGACGCAGCCGGGCCACCACCTCGGCACCGGCCGCCTCCCGCTCCCACAGCGCCGCCAGTACACCGGTCAGCAGCTCCCCCTCGCCGGCCCCGACGTCCACCAGGTCCAGCGGCTCGGGGTGGCCCAGGGCCTCGTCCACCCGCAGCAGGAGGCGTGCCACCGCCTCCGCGAAGAGCGCTGAGGCGTGCACGGATGTGCGGAAGTGCGCCGCCGGCGTCCGGTGGGAGTAGAAGCCGTGCGGCCCGTACAGTGCGCGTTCGGTGGCCGTGCGCCACCCGGGCGGCTCGGAGCTCATGGGCCTCACCGTTTCATGCCCCGCGCCGCGGTCACGGCCGCACGGTGCTCGCCGGGCCGCGCCGCCGGGCCGGTCTCACCGTTGGTGCGGACCCCCACCCTCCACCTTCCGGAGTATGCGCGGCAGCCAGGGATCGGCCGTCCGGTTGACCTCTGCACGTACTCGACCTGCATACGCTTAGTTACGTGAACCGGCTCTACGACTTCATACGCAGGCACCCCACCTGGGTGGACAGCCTTTGGGCTGGGTTCCTGCTGATGCTGTCGTCGGCGTGGATCATCGCCGCCTTCACCGCGCCCCCCTCCCCCCGGGACCCGGCGCCGCTGCCGCACGAGACCGGCCAGCAGATAGCCATGATCCCGATAGCCCTCGCCCTGAGCCTCGTGGTGTCGCTGCGGCGGCGGGCACCGGAGAAGATGCTCCTGCTGGCGACGGGCACGGGCATCGCCCAGCTGATCTGCGACGTCGGCCCCTTCCCGGGAAACTTCGCCTTCCTGGTCATCATCTTCACCGTCGCCTCCCGGCACACCCGCTGGGCCTCCCGCTTCGCGCTGGCGGGCGCTCTGCTGGCCCCCACCATCGACACGCTGCGCTGGCCCGACCAGCCGAACGAGAGTGTGTCGGCCGAGATCTTCGGCACGCTGTTCATGACGCTGGCGTTCGTGATGGCGTGGGTGCTCGGCGACTCGCTGCGCACCCGGCGCGCCTACTACCTGCAGCTGGAGGAGCGCGCCCAGCGGCTGGAGAAGGAGCGCGAGGCGCAGGCCAAGGTGGCCGTCGCCGCGGAGCGCGCCCGGATCGCCCGCGAGCTGCACGACGTGGTGGCGCACAACGTGTCCGTGATGGTCGTCCAGGCCGACGGCGCCGCCTATGTGCTGGACAGCTCGCCCGAGCAGACGCGGATGGCGCTGGAGACCATCTCGGGAACCGGCCGCCAGGCACTCGCCGAGATGCGCCGTCTGCTGGGCGTGCTGCGCAGCGGCGACGCCGGCAGGCGGGACGGGGACGAGTACGTGCCGCAGCCGGGTGTCGAGCAGATCGCCGATCTCGTCGAGCAGGTGCGCGGCGCCGGTCTGACGGTGGACTTCAAGGTGCAGGGCGACCCGCATCCGCTGCCCAGCAGCGTCGAGCTGACCGCGTACCGCATCGTCCAGGAAGCGCTCACCAACACCCGCAAGCACGGCGGTCCGGACGTGGGCGCCACGGTGCATCTGTGCTACGGCGACGGCGAGCTGTGCGTACTGGCCGAGGACGACGGCCGCGGCGCCCAGCACGAGCTGTATGAGGCAGGCGGGGCCGACGGCCTCGGACACGGCCTGATCGGGATGCGGGAGCGGGTCGGCATGGTCGGCGGCGCGCTGGAGGCCGGGCCCCGCTCCGGCGGCGGATTCCGCATCCGCGCGGCCCTTCCCCTCAAGGGCGCAGACTGAGGCCCCACCGCGACCCATCTTCGATCTTCGGCCTATTCGAGAAGGACCCCATATGACCATCCGTGTGATGCTCGTCGACGACCAGGCGCTGCTGCGCACCGGTTTCCGTATGGTGCTGACCGCCCAGCAGGACATGGAGGTCGCCGCGGAGGCGAGCGACGGCGCGGAGGCGCTGGCGGTGCTGCGCGAGACGCCGGTGGACGTGGTGCTGATGGACGTACGGATGCCCAACGTCGACGGGGTGGAGGCCACCCGGCGGATCTGCGAGGGCGGCGAGGGCGGGCCGGGCAGCCCCAAGGTGCTGATCCTGACCACGTTCGACCTGGACGAGTACGCCTTCTCCGCGCTCAAGGCCGGGGCGAGCGGGTTCATGCTCAAGGACGTGCCGCCCGGCGATCTGCTGGCCGCCATCCGTGCCGTGCACAGCGGCGACGCCGTGGTGGCGCCCAGCACCACCCGGCGGCTGATCGACCGGTTCTCCTCGGTGCTGCCGGCCACCGCCGCGGAACCGGTCGCCAAGGAGCTGCGCCGCCTCACCGAGCGCGAGCGCGAGGTCCTCACCCTGATCGCGCAGGGCCTCTCCAACGGCGAGATCGCCGCCCGGCTGGTGCTCTCCGAGGCGACGGTGAAGACGCATGTGGGCCGGATCCTGGCCAAGCTGGAGCTGCGGGACCGGGTGCAGGCGGTGGTGCTGGCGTACGAGACGGGACTGGTGCGGGCGGGAAGTTAGCGCAGGACCGTCTCCAGGAAGTCGCTGCCCAGCCGTCCCACCGTCTTCAGGTCGAGCTGGTACTGCACATAGCGCCCGCGCCGCCGCGCGGTGATCAGCCCGGCCTTCTTCAGCACGGACAGGTGCCGGGAGACCTCCGGGGAGCTGGTCGAGTAGTGGTCGGCCAGCTCCGAGGTGGTGTACGGGCCCCGCGCCAGACTCCGGCACAGCCGCATCCGCATGGGATGCGCCAGTGCCTCCATCCGCAGCTGGAACTGCTCGACGGAGAGTGCCCCCGGCATCTCGCGCGCCGCCAGTGGATAGTGCACGACAGGCCGCCAGCCGGGCCGGTGCAGCACCAGCAGATGCGGCCACTGGTGGACGGACGGGATGAAGGTCACTCCTGGGCCGACCGCGGGGTCCACGGCTGTGGCACGCGCGCTGACGAGCTTGTCCACGGAGATGACCGAGCACCGCTCGTCGGTCGAGAGCGACGGTGAGACCGCCTCCAGGGTCGCCGCCAGCCCTCGGCGGCGCAGCAGTTCGCTCTTCTCCCGTGCGTCAGCGGTCAGCTGGCCGCGCACCCGTTTCCAGGTGTCGGCGAAGAACGCCTGCTCGCAGTCCTCGAACAGGCGCCGCATCCAGGCCCGTACCGCGGGCGGATCGTCCAGCAGCCGCTGGGTGAACCGTCGCTGCTGCGGTCCGCGCGCTGACGCCAGCTCGACGGCGCGCTCCCGCAGTGCCGGATCGGACAGCGGCGAGAGCATCGCCTCGTACATGTGCTCGGCGCCGCAGGTGAACTCCAGCGCGGCCGTGACGAACTGCTCGTCGTCCAGCTTGTCGAGCAGGTCCAGGTCCTCGGTGAGCGTCGCACCGGGCTGTACGGAGGCGTCCCGCAGCCCGGCGAAGCCCATCAGGATGTCGGAGAACGTCGTACGCCACAGGAAGTCGCCCTCGCACAGCCGGTCGGCCAGGTCCGGCTTGAGGGAGGCGTTGATCGCGGTCGCCCAGCCGTGCGCCCCGGGGTGGTGCCCGGGCTCGGACAGGGTGTGCAGCGCGGTGCCCAGTTCCGCCAGCGGCGAGGGGGCGAAGACGATGCGCTCCTGCGGCAGTCCCGCTATGTCGATGGTGACGCTCATGTCCCCATACTGCCTCGCTGGTCAAGCGCCTTTTTCCGGTCCGGATCCGGTCCTGCCCCGGCGCGGTGTCTTCCCCGATTGACGAGGTTGGTCAATCGGGAGGGGGTGGATTGACCGGCCCCGTCAATTCGCGTGCTGCTGTGCGTTTCGCGTCGCACTGTCGTCCACATGAGCATCTCTGAGCAGTACGCATTGGACACCTGGCGGCTCGGCTCCCAGCAGCAGGCGCCGCCCCCGGCACCCGGCACCCACGAGGCGAAGCTCCTGTGGGCGTGGTGGGTGGCCCGCAAGGAGGCGCGCGACCAGCTCGGCCCGACCGCGCGGAGGACCGCCACCCGGACCCCGCGCCGACGCGCGCGGAGGGCTTAGCATGGCGTGGTCTCGTCCGGTACCGGCAACTGAGCGGACCGGAACGCATACGGAAGGCCACTTTCGTGAACGCACACCCATCCCACCCCGCGGGCGGACCGCCGGGGCCCGATCCAGCGGGCCCGGCACGGGCCGAGGACCGCCCGGCGCGGCTGTCCGTCGGTGTCGTCGGCGCCGGCCGGGTCGGCCCGGCGCTGGCGGCGGCGCTGCGGCTGGCCGGGCACCGCCCGGTGGCGGCCTCCGGCGTCTCGGACGCCTCCCGGCGCCGCGCGGCCGAGTTGCTGCCCGGCGTGCCGCTGATGGACCCGGCGCAGGTGCTGGCCCGCTCCGAGCTCGTCCTGCTGACCGTGCCCGACGACGCGCTGCCGGATCTGGTGTCCGGGCTGGCGCGGACCGGCGCCGTCCGCCCCGGTCAGCTGATGGTGCACACCTCCGGCCGGTTCGGTGTCTCGGTGCTGGAGCCCGCGCTGCGTGCCGGGGCGCTGCCGCTCGCGCTGCACCCGGTGATGACGTTCACCGGTACCGCCGTGGACGTGCAGCGGCTGGCCGGCTGCGCGTTCGGGGTGACGGCGCCCGACGAGCTGCGGCTGGCGGCCGAAGCCCTCGTCATCGAGATGGGTGGCGAGCCGGAGTGGGTCGCCGAACAGGCCCGCCCGCTCTACCACGCGGCCCTGGCCATCGGCGCCAACCACCTGGTCACCCTCGTCAACCAGTCGATGGACCTGCTGCGCGCCACCGGTGTGCAGGCCCCCGACCGGATGCTCGGCCCGCTGCTGGGCGCCGCCCTGGACAACTCCCTGCGCTCCGGTGACGCCGCCTTGACCGGCCCGGTGGCGCGCGGCGACGCGGGCACCGTCGCCGCACACGTCGCCGAGCTGCGCCGCAGCGCTCCGGAGACGGTGGACGGCTATCTCGCGATGGCCCGCGCCACCGCCGACCGCGCGCTCGCGCACGGCCTGCTCCGGCCGGAGCCCGCCGAGGCGCTGCTGGACGTCCTCGCGGCGGCGAGCACGCCCGGCGGCAGCCGCCCGGACGACCGCCCCTCCGCCACCGGCCACGACGGCGACACCGACGACGGTGACGACGGCGTCGGCCGCGACGAGGACGGGGAGGCAGGCGCATGACGCCGCGAGTCGTCGGTACGGCGGCCGAGCTGCGCTCCCTTGCCCGCGGGAGGGCGCGCGCCGTCGTCATGACCATGGGCGCCCTGCACGAGGGCCACGCCGCGCTGGTGCGTGCCGCGCGCGAGCGGGTGGGCCCCGAGGGACAGGTCGTCGTCACCGTCTTCGTCAACCCGCTCCAGTTCGGCGCCGGGGAGGATCTGGACCGCTACCCGCGCACCCTGGACGCCGATCTGGAGGTCGCCGGCAAGGAGGGCGCGGACGTGGTGTTCGCACCGTCCGTGGCCGAGGTCTACCCGGGCGGCGAGCCCCAGGTACGGATCTCCGCGGGGCCGATGGGCGCCGTGCTGGAGGGCGCGTTCCGCCCCGGGCACTTCGACGGGATGCTCACCGTCGTCGCCAAGCTGCTGCACCTCACGGCACCGGACGCGGCGTTCTTCGGGCAGAAGGACGCACAGCAGCTCGCCCTCGTCCGCCGCATGGTGCGGGATCTGAACTTCCCCGTGGAGATCGTCGCCGTCCCCACCGTCCGGGAGGAGGACGGCCTCGCCCTCTCCAGCCGCAACCGCTATCTGAGCGAGGGCGAGCGCGCCAGTGGCCTCGCCCTCTCCCGCGCCCTGCGCGCCGGTGAGCAGGCCGTGCCGCGGGGCCCGGCGGCGGTCCTTGCCGCCGCACGGCAGGTGCTGGAGTCCGCCGCCGGGCACGACGGCCTGGACGTGGACTATGTGGCGCTGGTCGACCGCGAGGGCTTCGCCGAGATCACCGACGACGCCTGGCGCGGTGCCGCGGTCCTCGCCGTGGCGGCCCGCGCGGGGGCGACCCGGCTGATCGACAACGTCCCCCTGCACTTCGGAGAAGCGCGATGACCGCCCACGGCCGGCCCTGCGAACCCGTCGGACCCGGCATAGCCGGCAGCGCGCTGCCCGCACCCGAGCCGGGCTGGACGATCGACGCCGACGTGGTGGTCGTCGGCTCGGGCGTCGCGGGACTGACGGCCGCGCTGAACTGCGCGGCAGGCGGCGCTCGTACCGTCGTGGTCACCAAGGCCCGGCTGAACGCCGGGTCCACCCGCTGGGCCCAGGGCGGTATCGCGGCGGCACTGGGCGAGGGCGACAGCCCCGAACAGCATCTCGACGACACCCTGGAGGCGGGCGCCGGGCTGTGCGACGAGGACGCGGTGCGCACGCTGGTCACCGAGGGTCCCGCTGCCGTACGGCGGCTCATCGCGGCGGGCGCCGCTTTCGACCTCTCCGCCGAGACCGGCGAGATCGCCCTGACCCGCGAAGGCGGCCACCACCGCAACCGCATCGCCCATGCGGGCGGTGACGCGACCGGCGCCGAGATCTCCCGCGCCCTGGTCGACGCCGTGCGCGACCGGGGTATCCGCACCGTCGAGAACGCACTCGTCCTCGACCTGCTCAAGGACGCCGACGGCCGTACGGCGGGTGTCACACTGCACGTCATGGGCGAGGGCCAGCACGACGGTGTCGGCGCCGTCCGCGCGCCCGCCGTCGTACTGGCCACCGGCGGCATGGGCCAGGTCTTCGCCGCGACGACCAACCCGGCGGTCTCCACCGGCGACGGCGTCGCTCTCGCCCTGCGGGCCGGCGCGGAGGTCTCGGACCTGGAGTTCGTCCAGTTCCACCCGACGGTGCTCTACCTCGGCCCCGACGCGGAGGGCCAACAGCCGCTCATCTCCGAGGCGGTACGCGGCGAGGGCGCCCACCTGGTCGACGCCGCCGGGGTCCGCTTCATGCAGGGCGCCCATCCCCTCGCCGAGCTGGCGCCGCGCGACATCGTCGCCAAGGGCATCATGCGGCGCGCGGCGGAGCAGGGCACCGACCACATGTATCTGGACGCCCGGCACTTCGGCGCCGCCATGTGGGAGGCCCGCTTCCCCACCATCCTGGCCGCCTGCCGAGCCCACGGCATCGATCCGGTCACCCGGCCGATCCCGGTCGCCCCCGCCGCCCACTACGCCAGCGGCGGTGTCCGAACGGACCTGTCCGGGCGCACCACGGTCCCCGGCCTCTACGCCTGCGGAGAGGTCGCCTGTACCGGTGTGCACGGCGCCAACCGGCTGGCGTCGAACAGCCTGCTGGAGGGCCTGGTCTTCGCGGAACGGATCGCCGCCTCGGTGCTCGCCTCCGTGCGGACGCCGCCCGGCGCCGTGGCCGACGACGGCGCGGTCGGCAGTCGCTCGGTCGGCAGCGGCCCGGCCGTCGGCGGTGGAGCCGGGACGACTCTCCTGCCCGCCACCGCCCGCGGCCGGATCCAGCACATCATGACGGCGGGCGCCGGAGTCCTGCGCAGCGGGCACTCCCTCACCCGCGCGGCGGACCGACTGGCAGCCCTGACCGCCACAGCGGCCGAGAAGCACCCCGAGCCGGGTGTCGACACCTGGGAGACGGCCAACCTCCACCTGGTCGCCCAGGTGCTGGTGGCGGCGGCCCTCCGCCGCGAGGAGACCAGGGGCTGCCACTGGCGCGAGGACCACCCCGGCCGCGACGACGCCGTGTGGCGCCGCCACATCATCGTCGGCCTGGACGGCGCGGCGCGCCCCGACGCCCAGTTCACCCTCCGTACGACCCAGACGACCGGCTTCCCCGCGGTCGTCGCCCCGCCCAAGGAGCAACAGTGACCGACGACCTCCCCCTCCTCCAGATCGGCAGGGGCCCCTCGGCACCGTCCGAGTCAGGTGGCTGCGGCGACGGCTGCGGCTGCTCGTCCGAGCCCGGCCCGGACGACCTGGACCCGCTGGAGTGCGGTCTCGACCCCGACCTGGCCCAGCTGCTGAGCGACGCGGGCCTGGACCCGGTGCAGGTCGAGGACATCGCGCATCTGGCGGTCGAGGAGGATCTCGACCGCGGCGTGGACGTCACCAGCGTCGCCACCATTCCGGAGGACGCCGTCGCCACGGGCGACTTCACCGCGCGTGAGGACGGTACCGTCGCGGGGCTCCGCGTCGCCGAGGCCGTCCTGTCCGTCGTGTGCACGGACGAGTTCGAGGTGGAGCGGCACGCGCTGGACGGCGACCGGGTGACCGCGGGCCAGCGGCTGCTGACCGTCCGCACCCGCACCCGGGACCTGCTCACGGCCGAGCGCAGCGCGCTCAATCTGCTGTGCCACCTCTCGGGTATCGCGACCGCCACCCGCGCCTGGGCGGACGCGCTGGAGGGTACGAAGGCGCGGGTGCGCGACACCCGCAAGACGGTGCCGGGGCTGCGCGCGCTGGAGAAGTTCGCGGTGCGCTGCGGCGGCGGCGTCAACCACCGGATGTCGCTGTCGGACGCGGCGCTCATCAAGGACAACCACGTGATCGCGGCGGGCGGGGTCGCCGAGGCGTTCGCGCGGGTGCGCGCCGAGTTCCCGGACCTCCCCATCGAGGTGGAGGTCGACAGCCTCGACCAGATCCCGCCGGTGCTGGATCAGGGCGCTGAGCTGCTGCTGCTGGACAACTTCACCCCGGGCATGACCGCCGAGGCGGTCACCCTGGTCGCGGGCCGTGCGCGGCTGGAGTCCTCCGGGCGCCTCACCCTGGCCAACGCCGCCGAATACGCGGCCACCGGCGTCGACTTCCTCGCCGTCGGAGCGCTCACCCACTCGGCGCCGATCCTCGACATCGGCCTGGACCTGCGAGAGGAGCAGCCCTGATGCTGCTCACCATCGATGTGGGCAACACCCACACCGTGCTGGGCCTGTTCGACGGTGAGGAGATCGTCGAGCACTGGCGCATCGCGACGGAGGCGCGTCGTACGGCGGACGAACTGGCCGTGCTGCTGCACGGATTGATGGGGATGCATCCGCTGCTCGGCGAGGAGCTGGGCGACAACATCGAGGGCATCGCCATCTGTTCGACCGTTCCCTCCGTGCTGCACGAGCTGCGCGAGGTGACCCGGCGCTACTACGGCGACATTCCGGCGGTGCTGGTCGAGCCCGGGGTCAAGACGGGCGTGCCGATCCTGATGGACAACCCGAAAGAGGTCGGCGCCGACCGGATCATCAACGCGCTGGCCGCGGTCGAGCTGTACGGCGGCCCGTGCGTGGTGGTCGACTTCGGTACGGCCACCACGTTCGACGCGGTCTCGGCGCGCGGTGAGTACGTCGGCGGCGTCATCGCCCCCGGCATCGAGATCTCGGTGGACGCGCTGGGTGTGCGTGGCGCACAGCTCCGCAAGATCGAGATCGCCCGGCCGCGGAGCGTGATCGGCAAGAACACCGTCGAGGCGATGCAGGCGGGCATCGTCTACGGCTTCGCCGGCCAGGTGGACGGAGTCGTGAACCGGATGGCGGCCGAACTGGCGGACGATCCGGAGGACGTCACCGTCATCGCGACCGGCGGTCTCGCCCCCATGGTGCTGGGCGAGTCGGCGGTGATCGACGAGCACGAGCCGTGGCTGACGCTGATCGGGCTGCGCCTGGTGTACGAGCGCAACATCGACCGGGGCTGACGGGGCTGACGGGGCTGACGGGGCTGACGGGGCCGGCGGGGCCGGTGGTTCCGTCGGCGGTTTCGGCGGCCCGTAGGGCGCCACGCCGTGAATCGGGCGATAAGCACATTTAGCTCTTGTGTCCTCTATCGTCGCCTCATGCCCACGCCATACGGTTCCCGAGGCGGCGTGGCGTTCGGCCCGCACGAGCTGCGTGTGCTCGGCGGCGCTCTCGCCATCGCCCTCCAGTCCGACCCCGCGCCCGAGCAGGCCCGGGAGTATCTGCGGCTCGCCCAGGCCGTGGACGAGACGGTCCGTGAGGGTGCCCGGCTGCGTTCTTTCGTGCGGGCGGACCTCGCCCGCTACCGCGCGGCGCTGCCGGGTGCCGCCGCCGGCTATCTGGACCAGCTGGAGGCGGCCCTCGCCACCGGCTACCTCCCCGTACCCGCCGACCTGTCCGCGCTCCGCGCCCTGACCGCCCGGCCGGCGGGCGCCCGGGAGCGGGCCCGCCGCCAGGACCTGCTCCGGCGCGCCGAGGCGGCCCGCATCCCCCGGGGCCGCCAACCCCGCGACGACTCCGCCGCCCGCCTCCCGGGTGTCCGGATCCCCGCCGGGAGGGCGTCGGAGGAGGACGAGCAGGGCGGCGACGGGCCCGAGTCGGCGCCGCAGCGGCAGGGGAAGCCGTCGCCCGGCCCCGCGAAGCCCGGCCCGGCCAAGCGCCCCGGCTCCCCGGAGCCCGCGCCCTCCCGGCCGGTGCCCACCCCCGCCGAGGTCTTCCCGCCCCGCCGCCGCCAGTCCCCGCCCACGCCCCCCTCCGAGCCGCCTCCCGGGGAGACGGACACGGAGGAATCGGCGCCCGGCCCGCGGCACCTGTCCGTTCCCGCCTGACCGCTCCGACCGATCCGCCCCCGCGCGGCAGCGCCGCCGCCCGGCCCCCGCCGGTACGGGGCCGGGCGGACCCGCCCGGCAGGGGGGCCCGTAAGGCGTGCGGGCCCGGCGTTACCCTGGGGGTCCGTCCACCGAGGAGGCCCAGTCATGGACTACGTCGCCGCACTCACTCCGCCGCTCGTGATGGCAGTGGCATTCACGGCGCTCATCGTGACGATCGTCAGGACCCAGGGCGGCGCCAACAAGGCCAAGGAGGACGGCATCGTGAACGCCGCCGTCCCGCGTGGTGAGGTCGCCCGCCAGAAGCGCCGGAACTGAACCGGCGCCGCCGTCGGCGCCGACGGCCGATGCCGAACCGGTGCCGGGTCGCAGCCGTCTCCGGCCGACCCCGCCCGCCTTCCGGGTAATTCCCTCGATTCGGACATTTTCCACTATTATTCTTCTGTGCCGAGGCCATTGGGAGAGCTGGAAGACGCCGTGATGACCCGGGTATGGCGCTGGAACCGCCCGGTCACTGTGCGGGAAGTCCTCGAAGATCTCCAGAACGAACGCACCGTCGCGTACACGACGGTGATGACCGTAATGGACAACCTGCGCCAGAAGGGCTGGCTGAGGCGGGATCAAGAAGGCCGCGCCTATCGATATGCGGCTGTCTCCACCCGGGCCGCATACTCGGCGGCTCTCATGCACGAGGCATGGTCGGCCAGCGACAACCCCGCCGCCGCACTTGTCGACTTCTTCGGGATGATGTCGCCGGAACAGGTCGATGTGCTCCGCAACGCCTTGCGCGTCGTACATCTGAACGGTGTGCATCTCGATCCCCCCGCTGCGGGCGGCGAGGGCGAGGGTCGATAGCGTCCGTTCATGGCAGAACGCGCACCGCTATCCCAGGTCACCATCCGAAGGGCACGTACGGCCGATGTCCCGGCGGTGCGCCGCCTGATCGACTCCTACTCGCGCGACCGCATCCTGCTCGACAAAGCCACCGTGACCCTTTACGAGGACATCCAGGAGTTCTGGGTGGCCGAACGGGATGCGGACGCGGAAGTCGTCGGATGCGGCGCGCTGCACGTCATGTGGGAAGATCTCGCGGAGGTCAGGACCCTGGCGGTGGACCCTTCCCAGCGCGGAACCGGCGTCGGTCATCTGCTGCTGGAGAAGCTGTTGCGCACCGCCCGGTGGATCGGGGTGCGGCGCATTTTCTGTCTCACCTTCGAAGTCGACTTCTTCGCCAAGCACGGCTTCACGGAGATCGGCGAGACTCCGGTGGACGGGGATGTCTACAGCGAGCTGCTGCGTTCCCCCGACGAGGGCGTGGCCGAGTTCCTCGGTCTCGAACGAGTGAAGCCCAACACCTTGGGTAACAGTCGCATGCTGCTGCATCTGTGAACCGTGGACGGTACGCCGCCACTATGTCCGAAAGGTCCCGCCAATCCCAGCGGAGTCGCGGAGCAAACTCAGCACAGGGTTTGTGTTTCTCCGGAAAAAGCGGTTTGCTTTCCACGTCGGTATCTGTAATCCGTTATCCAAGGACGAATGGGAGTAGCAGGTGGCACAGAAGGTTCAGGTTCTTCTTGTCGACGACCTCGACGGCGGCGAGGCGGACGAGACGGTGACGTTCGCGCTGGACGGTAAGTCCTACGAGATCGACCTCACCACCGCTAATGCGGACAAGCTCCGTTCCGCTCTTGAGCCCTATCTGAAGAACGGCCGGCGTACCGGTGGCCGTTCCTCGCGCGGAAAGGGCAGCCGCTCCGGCTCCGCTTCCGGCAGCAGCCAGGACACCGCGAAGATCCGCGCGTGGGCCAAGGAGCAGGGTTACGAGGTCAATGACCGCGGTCGTGTTCCGGCCAGCATTCGCGAGGCGTACGAGAAGGCCAACGGCTGACGCTTTCCGGCCCAGCGGTCGACTTCGACGCCGAAGGCCGTCCCGGTTCGGGAGGCCCCCGTGCGGCGGCCTCCCCCAGGGACCCCGGCCCAGCCGCCGCCGCCCTCCTTGTCACACATTGTTGATGCCCGTCACCCGCCGTGCTCGCTCTACGGTTTCTTCCGGGAGGAGCGCCCGCCTGTTCGCCCTCAGCGGATGTGGGGCGCCGTATCCGGCGGATGCCGCATGGATTGTCACTGCGAGCGGGTAAGAAGGCTCTGACGGCCAGGAAGCCCCAGGTGGCAGGGGCGGAGCGGGGGTGCTCGGTGACAGGTGTCGCCGCACGGCGCATGCGTCGGTGCGGGGGTGTTCGCCTTCGGCGTAGTGGATCCAGGTGAATACGCCTGGCCTGCGGGAACATCGTCTCGCACCATCGGGTTGGAACTGGTGTCGGCTGTCCTGGGCAGGAGGCGCATGATCGACCGGGTCGACCGGGCCGCAGTCGGCAGTTGGAATGAGCGGTCCCCCGTTGCGGGACTAAGCTGCGGAAGGACAGCGAGGGGAGCGTCCCCTCACTGCCTGACCGCTCTGAGGAGCGATTAACGATGTTCGAGAGGTTCACCGACCGCGCGCGGCGGGTTGTCGTCCTGGCTCAGGAAGAAGCCCGGATGCTCAACCACAACTACATCGGCACCGAGCACATCCTTCTGGGCCTGATCCACGAGGGTGAGGGTGTCGCCGCTAAGGCACTGGAGAGCCTCGGGATCTCGCTTGAGGCTGTCCGCCAGCAGGTGGAGGAGATCATCGGACAGGGCCAGCAGGCGCCGTCCGGCCACATCCCCTTCACTCCTCGTGCCAAGAAGGTGCTGGAGCTGTCGCTCCGCGAGGCCCTTCAGCTCGGCCACAACTACATCGGTACCGAGCACATTCTGCTGGGGCTGATCCGCGAGGGCGAGGGCGTTGCCGCCCAGGTCCTCGTGAAGCTCGGCGCTGACCTGAACCGGGTGCGCCAGCAGGTGATCCAGCTCCTGTCCGGTTACTCCGGTGGCAAGGAAGCCGCCACGGCCGGCGGACCCGCCGAGGGCACGCCGTCCACCTCGCTCGTCCTGGACCAGTTCGGCCGCAACCTCACGCAGGCTGCCCGCGAGTCCAAGCTCGACCCGGTCATCGGGCGCGAGAAGGAGATCGAGCGGGTCATGCAGGTCCTGTCCCGCCGTACGAAGAACAACCCCGTGCTCATCGGTGAGCCCGGCGTCGGCAAGACCGCCGTCGTCGAGGGGCTGGCGCAGGCCATCGTCAAGGGCGAGGTGCCCGAGACCCTCAAGGACAAGCACCTCTACACCCTCGACCTGGGCGCGCTGGTCGCCGGCTCCCGCTACCGCGGTGACTTCGAGGAGCGCCTGAAGAAGGTGCTCAAGGAGATCCGTACGCGCGGCGACATCATCCTGTTCATCGACGAGCTGCACACCCTGGTCGGCGCGGGCGCCGCCGAGGGCGCCATCGACGCGGCGAGCATCCTCAAGCCGATGCTGGCCCGCGGCGAGCTGCAGACCATCGGTGCCACGACGCTGGACGAGTACCGCAAGTACCTGGAGAAGGACGCGGCCCTCGAGCGCCGCTTCCAGCCCATCCAGGTCGCGGAGCCGTCGCTGCCGCACACCATCGAGATCCTCAAGGGCCTGCGCGACCGGTACGAGGCGCACCACCGCGTCTCCATCACCGACGCCGCCCTGGTCGGTGCGGCCACGCTGGCCGACCGCTACATCTCGGACCGCTACCTGCCCGACAAGGCGATCGACCTGATCGACGAGGCGGGCTCGCGGATGCGCATCCGCCGGATGACCGCTCCGCCGGACCTGCGCGAGTTCGACGAGAAGATCGCGAACGTGCGCCGGGACAAGGAGTCGGCGATCGACTCGCAGGACTTCGAGAAGGCCGCCTCTCTCCGTGACACGGAGAAGCAGCTGCTGGCCGAGAAGGCCAAGCGGGAGAAGGAGTGGAAGGCCGGCGACATGGACGTCGTCGCCGAGGTGGACGAGGAGCTGATCGCCGAGGTCCTGGCGACGGCCACCGGCATCCCGGTCTTCAAGCTCACCGAGGAGGAGTCCAGCAGGCTCCTGCGCATGGAGGACGAGCTGCACAAGCGCGTCATCGGCCAGGAGGACGCCATCAAGGCGCTCTCCCAGGCGATCCGGCGCACCCGTGCGGGTCTGAAGGACCCCAAGCGCCCCGGTGGCTCGTTCATCTTCGCCGGCCCCTCCGGTGTGGGTAAGACCGAGCTGTCCAAGACGCTGGCCGAGTTCCTGTTCGGGGACGAGGAAGCACTGATCTCCCTCGACATGTCGGAGTTCGGCGAGAAGCACACCGTCTCGCGGCTCTTCGGCTCCCCGCCCGGCTACGTCGGCTACGAGGAGGGCGGTCAGCTCACCGAGAAGGTGCGCCGCAAGCCGTTCTCCGTCGTCCTGTTCGACGAGGTCGAGAAGGCGCACCCGGACATCTTCAACTCCCTGCTGCAGATCCTGGAGGACGGTCGGCTGACCGACTCCCAGGGCCGGGTCGTGGACTTCAAGAACACGGTCATCATCATGACGACCAACCTCGGCACCCGGGACATCTCCAAGGGCTTCAACCTCGGCTTCGCCGGCCAGGGTGATGTCAAGGCCGGGTACGAGCGGATGAAGGCGAAGGTCAACGACGAGCTCAAGCAGCACTTCCGGCCCGAGTTCCTCAACCGTGTCGACGACACCGTCGTCTTCCACCAGCTGACGCAGGACGACATCATTCGCATCGTCGACCTGATGCTCTCGCAGGTGGACGAGCGGCTGAAGGACCGGGACATGGGCATCGAGCTCAGCACCGACGCGAAGGAGCTGCTCGCCAAGAAGGGCTACGACCCCGTGATGGGTGCCCGGCCGCTGCGCCGGACCATCCAGCGCGAGATCGAGGACGTGCTGTCGGAGAAGATCCTCTTCGGCGATCTGCGGCCCGGTCACATCGTGGTCGTCGACACCGAGGGTGAGGGCGAGACCAAGTCCTTCACCTTCCGCGGCGAGGAGAAGTCCGCCCTTCCGGACGCGCCTCCGGTGGAGTCCGCCGCAGGCGGCGGCCCCAACCTGAGCAAGGAGGCGTGACCGGCTCGACGGCCTGAGCGCTGCGCAGCACGAGAGGGACCGACCCGCAGTGGGTCGGTCCCTCTCGTGCTGCGCGGGCGCCCTGCGGCACCGTGGGCCGGGTCACGCCAGGATGCGCACACCGTCCGGCACCCCGGTCACGCGCGGCAGCCGCGGGTTGACCCGCAGTGTCGTCAGCTGGGGGAAGGCGGCGAGCCACCCCATCGGTACGCCGAGGTCGTAGGCGAGCCACAGATGGGTGAGCTGATCGTGCACCAGCCCCTCCAGCAGTTCGTCGGGGGTGAAGGGCCCGACGATCTGCACCCGCGCCCTCCCGCCCAGCTTCCGCAACGCGGCCAGCTCGAACCGGTCGGAGACGGGGTAGTAGAGCCCCTCGGGATCGAGGTGGGCGATGATCTCCTCGGCGTACCGGTCGGTGTCGAAGTTCCGCCATCCCCGCGCCAGCTCGGCACGCAGCTCCAGGGACGCCCGGTTCCGCAGCTGGGCGAGGTAGTGGATAGCCGCGTCGTCGTTGATCCGGGTGACGGTCACGGCGAGCCGGTGCGCCTCCTTGTCCGGGACGCTGCTGGGCTCGGGCAGCATCTCCAGCACTATGGGGCCCACCCAGCCCAGGCTGCGGGCGCCCTCCAGGGTGGTGGGCCGCACCATGTGGCGGGTCTCGCGCCGGATGCGGGCGTGGGTGTCCGGGTCGAGCTCCGTCACATGCTCCAGGCAGGCGGCCGCCAGCAGCCGCCGCCGGTTGCGCTGCATGCCCTTGCGGCCGGGCGCCAGCAGCCCGCCCAGCAGCCGTGCGCACTCGGCGGGGCGCGCATGAGCGACGGCCATGCGGATGACTTCCTCCCACTCGGCCTCGTGCGCGTGGTCCAGCAGCATGTCGAAGGCGCCCTGTTCGACGGCTTCCTTGGCGGCCAGGTAGTCCTGCACGGTGCGGTGGACGAACTCGATGGACCGGTCGGACTGCTCGCGCAGCAGTCCGGTGCGCAGCAGCAGATGGTTGAAGATGTCCTCCGGGCGGCCCTGGCCCGCGGTGGAGGGGATGGCCGGCAGATGCCGGGATATCTCCTCCAACGCCTCGTCCATGGTCAGCTCGGCCCGCCGGTCGACCAGCATCCGGTACGCCAGCTTGCGCAGCAGCCGTTCCCGCGCCCCACGCCGCAGCTTGACCGCGTCGGCGTACAGCACCCGGCGCTCCGGGTCGCGCCGCTGCAGCAGCATCTCCATTGCGGCCTCGTACAGCTCCTTGCGGCCCTGCGGCAGGGAGCCCGACCGGTCGCGGTTCAGTGCGCAGATCAGGCCGCACATCAGCGGGTTGGTCGCCAGTCCGCGCAGTTCGCGGTAGAGCGGGATGGAGGACAGCAGCTGGTCGCGGTACTCGGCCAGCCGCCGGTGGTCCTTGCCCTCGTCGTCGGCGGCGGCCGTGTGCCAGGCGGTGATGAAGGCGGCGACCTGGTCGCGGCTCATGGGGGCCAGCGCCAGCTCGTCGAAGCCCTCGTCGGCCAGCCAGTTGGGCTCCACCGCCGAGGGCCGCGCGGTGACCAGGCAGAAGTTTCCCGAGTAGATCCGCATGAGCCGGCGCAACTGGCCGCGCAGCGCCGCCCGCTCGGACTCGGGCACCTCGTCGATGCCGTCGACCAGCAGCAGCCCGCGCTCCTCGGTGAGCACCCGTGCCACCCAGCCGTCGGGCGCCGCGTCGGCGAGCGGATGGCGGACGGCCCGCAGGAAGTCCTCCGGAGAGGGAAAGCCCTCGCGCGCGAACCGGCGTACGGGCAGGACCAGCGGTATCCGGCCGCGCAGCGAGCTCAGCTCGGGCGGCAGCGCGTCGCGCGCCGCGGAGACGGCGAGCCACTGCACCAGCGTCGTCTTCCCGGAGCCGGCGACGCCGCGCAGCAGTACCCGCTCGTGGCCGCCCAGCGCCCGGTCGGCGGGGAGTACGGGCTCACCGCTGTCGCTGTGGTCCGCCCGCCGGTCCGGGCTGTCGAACTCGGCGCTGAGGCTGAGATAGGTGGCGTCCAGCGACCAGCTGTCCGGGGTGTTCGGGTTGGGCAGATCGATGCCGTAGATGGTCACGCGGTTGTACTGCTCGGCAATGGAACGGGCGTAGCGCGCCTCGAACTCGGCGTCCACCGCGGAGGGCTCCGGACGGCCCCGTACGGCCTCCACATCGTTCAGGTCGATCAATTGCCGTATCCGGTGGGCGCGTTCCGGCATGCGGTCGGCGAGGACGGGGGAGCGGCGGATCAGATGGTGCAGCAGATGCAGGCAGACGGTGACCAGCAGCCGGTCGTGGAACCAGGCCGCGTCCGGATTCAGCTCCCGGTCCGCACCCGGCACCGCGGAGCGCAACTTGCGCGCGAAGTCCTGCGGCCCCAGCCGCACGGCCTGCACATCCGTGGTGTCCAACTCCCCGATGATCCACAGCGTGCGGGAGAGTACGGCGGCGACGGGCTCCTCGTCCTCGGGCGGCAGCCGGTGGGCGAGCGCTGCCAGGCCCACCAGCTCTCGGGCGAGCGACAGCAGCGTCTCGTAGGACAGCGGCGGGTTCTCTCCGCGGAACGAGACGAGCCGCGCCAGCAGTTCTTCCTCGGCCTGCGCCCGGTCGGGTGTGGCCTCCACGGGCAGCAGGAGCTGGCAGACGAGCGGATCGGCGATGGTCGAGGCGAGCCGGACGGCGGGGTCCATGCGTGGGGACTCCCTGGCGTTGGGCGACGGCAGCGGGCGGGTGACGACGTGCTGACGGCTGTTGACGGTGGTCTGTTGACTGGTTGATGACCAGCGTAGGCCGTACGTGTGGCTCCGGTCACCCTGTGTTCGGGTCAGCCTCGGCGGGGCGGGGGAGCGACGGTGACCTCGATGTGAGAGGGGAGGGAGGTGAGGTCGATGGGGCCTTGGGGGCGGGAGAGCGTGAGGTGTTGGAGGTTGGGAAGTTTGGCCAGGGAGGCGAGAGAGACCGAGCCCGCAGGCTCGGTGAGGACGAGGGTTCTCAGCGAGGGGCACGTCTCCGGGGCCAGTCGCATGCTGAACGGACTTCCGCCGAGGGACACCTGCAGCACGGACAGCTTCGTCAGCCGCGCCCCAGAGGTCCGTAGGTTGAGCAGGTGGTGGGGCTCGCAGGAGAGTTCCTGGAGGCGGGGCAGTTCGGCCAACTCGCTCCAGTCCTCTTCCGGGAGCCGGTGCCCCACCCCGGAGAGGTACAGGACTCGCAGATTGCGGAGGGCTGAGATGCCTTTGACGCTCCTGGTCTCCTCGGGGAGGAGAAGGGAGTCCAACTCGGCGAGGTGGGCGATCCGCGCCATTTCCGGGCAGGGCGTTCCTTCGCGTACTCCCAGCAAGCGGAGACCGGGCAGCGCCTCGATTCCTTCCAGGCGCGCAAGCGTCGTCACGTCCCACAGGTACAGCGTGGACAGCGGCAGGCCGGCCAGCGGCGAGAGGTCCGTCACCGGGCATTCGCGGAGGTCGAGCTCTTCGAGATTCGGGAACGCCTGGACGAATTCCAGCTGGTCGACAAGGTGATTCCGGGAGAGGGCCAGCTCCACCAGTTGGTCGGGAGCGGGCTGGGTTTCGAGGATCTCCCGCTCGGAAAACGCGCCTCTGATGCGCGAGGTCGACCGCTGTCCCAGCCTGCGCAGCCACACAAGGTGCTCATGGGTGCTCGCGGTGACGCGCACATAACGCCGGTCGGGAAGGTCGGCAAGAATCTCCTTCGCGTACGTGTCCGCGTCGAACCGGTCCCAGTGCCCCGCGAGTTGCTGGAGCACGGCCGATGACGGGTGGCCCAGGAATCGCTTGAGCAGTACGAGCGCCGCGTCCGTACCCATCTGGGCGGCGGCGTGGGCGACGGCCACCGCCTCGTCGTCGTCCAGTTCCTCCAGCCCCGACAGCAGATCCAGCACCACCCCGCCCAGCGGCACCAGCTCTTTCGCCTCATCGATGTTGCGCGGCGGAATCAGCTCCTTCGCCCGCTCCTCGACCTCCCCCCGCACCCCGGGGTCCAATTTGGTGGCGTGCTCCAGGCATGCCATCGCCAGCAGGTGCAGCCGCGTCCGGCACCCCGGCTCCGCGTCCCCCCGCTCGACCAGCCCGCGCAGCAGCCGTGCCCGCTCGTCGGGTCGGGCGTGGGCGACGGCCATCCGCACCACGTCCTCCCACTGGTCCAGGTGCGCGTTGCCCACCAGTACGCCGAAGTCGCGCTCCTCGACCGCCGCCTTGGCGCCCAGGTAGTCCTGGAAGGTGCGGTGGACGAAGTCGACAGCCCCGTGCCCCGGCTCGCGCAGCAGTCCGGAGCGCACCAGCAGAAAGCGGAAGACGTCTGTCGCAGAGCCCTGCTCGGCGACGTACGGCATCGCGGGCAGCATCCGCTCCACCAGTTCCACCGCGTCACTCTGCGACATTTCCGACCGGCCGTTGCGGATGAGCCAGTAGGCGAGCTTCTGCAACAGCTCGACCTGGGATTCCTCGTCCAGTTCGACGCTTTCTCCGGTGGCGAAGACGGCGCGCTCCCGGTCGCGCCTCTCCAGCAGCATGGACAGCGCGGCGTCGTACAGTGCCTTGCGGCCGCGGGGCAGGAAGCCGTGCCGTTCCCGGTGCAGCGCGCAGATCAGCCCGCACATCAGTGGATTGGTGGCCAGCAGGGACAGGTCGGGCCTGGTCCGCACGGCAGTACGCAGCGAGGCGGCCATCTCCTCGTCCGCCTCGGCCGCCGCGTGCCAGCGGGCGACGAACAGCTCGACGTCGGCGGGGCGCATGGGGGCCAGGGACAGCTCGGTGAAGTCGTCGCCGGCCAGCCAGTTCTCCTGTACGGCGGAGGGGCGCGAGGTCACCAGTACGAGGTTGTCCGGGTAGGCCAGCAGCAGGTCGCGCAGCCAGCCGTGGGTGCGGGTGCGCTCCTGCTCCGGTACCTCGTCGACGCCGTCGATCAGCAGTACGCCGCGTCCGGCCGCCAGCACGCGGTCGGCCCAGCCGCCGGGCTGGGCTCCGGCCAGCGGGCAGCCCACGGCGGCCAGGAAGTCGGCGGGCGGGGGCAGTGCCGCGCCGCTCCGCGTGAGGGTGCGCAGCGGCAGCACGAACGGCACCCGGCCGATCAGATGGGCCAGCCGTCCGGTCAGCTCGGACTGGCGAGCCGTCGTGACGGCGAGCCACTGCACGAGCGTGGTCTTCCCGGAACCCGCGACGCCGCGCAGCAGTACCCGCTGATGCCCGGAGAGCGCCTGTTCGACGGGTTGCGCCTCCACGGCGCCGGAGCCGACCGAGGCAACGGCCGAGGTGCCTGCCGGGTCGTCGAACGGGCCGAAGCCGCGCTCGTCGGACGTCGCCTCCAGACTCAGATAGGCCGTGTCCAGCGGCCACTCGCTCGCCTGCTGGATGTCGATGCCGTAGATGGTCAGGGTGCGGTGCTTGTTGGCGATGTAGCGCGCGTACTGCTGCTCGAACCCGGCGTCCTGCGCGGACTGGGAGGGCACGCGTTCGATGAGGACGTCGACGAGGGTGATCAGCTCGCCCAGCCTGCGGCTCTGCTCGACGAGGGTGCGGGCCACGAAGGTGGAGCGCTGGGTGAGGAAGTGCAGGATGTGCAGGCAGGCGGTCTCCAGGACGCGCTGGTAGAGCGCTTCCTCGGCGGGGGCGGCGTCCGGGTGCGGGTCGTGCATGGTGGCCTGCGCGTGCAGGGCGCGGGCGAAGTCGGTGTGGCCGAGGCTGACGGCCTCCACATCGCTGAGGCCGATATCGCCGAGCGCGTGCAGGGTGTCGGCCAGTCGGGCGGAGGCGCGCTCGGCCTCCGGGGGCGAGGGCGCCTCGTGCGGCCCGAGATCCCGTACGGCGCGGTCGACCAGTTCGGCGGCGAGCTTGTCCAGCTCCCGCCGGCCCAGCTCGCGCCGCTCCGTGAAGGAGACGAGCCCACTCACGCGTACCGGCCGGTCCACGAGCCCGGCGCCCGGACCCTCCCTCACGAACAGTCGTTTCACCAGCGGCGCCATCACGCTGGAGGCGATGCGCAGTCCGACGACCCCCGCGTCCATCCGTAACCCCCCGTTCGGCCTCAACTCCCCGCAGTACGGGGCCGCGTACGGCGAGCAAGCGTAGAGGGGCGCGCGGGTCGCGTCGATGAGGGCCCCCTCCTGCTCCTCGGGGCGGTGGGGGTGAGCGGGGTCATATGAGCGGGGCCACATCCGGCGCGGAGGGGCCGTGAGGTGCGGCACAGGGATTTCGGGGGGTACGAAGCGCGATAGGAGGTCCCGGGGCGCGTACGGCGTCGACCGGTGGGGTGGGGCCCCAGCTCGAAGCGCCGGGTGATGTGGGTCTCTCGTGTTACTACGGAGCTCTTTAGTAATAACAGTCCTTGATGTCCGTTTTCTGGCGGGTTACCAAGGGGGTCGCGTCCACATCGAGGCGCACTGAACCAACCCCCTTCCGGAGGTAGCACCCCTATGACGATGTCTAGGACCACCAAGCGCGCCAGGACCTACACCACGGCGCTGGCCGCCGGTCTCGGCGCGACGATGGCCCTGGGGGCCGGCACGGCTCTGGCCGCGGCGAAGGCCGACGCCGGCACGGCTCAGCACGACATCTTCGCGACCGGCACGGCAAGCAGCCTGGCCGAGTCCACGAAGGCCCAGGCCGACGCGCACCGCAAGGCCGCCGAGGCCGCCGCGAAGGCGAAGGAGCGCGCCGCCGAGGCGAAGAAGCGCGCGGCCCAGAAGGCCGCCCGGGACGCCGAGCGCCTGCAGACCTCCTGGATCAAGCCGATCGACGGCAAGTACGAGCTGAGCGCCTCCTACGGCAAGGCGGGCGGGCGCTGGGCGCACAACCACTCCGGCCAGGACTTCGCCGTGAGCGTGGGCACCCCGGTCCAGGCCGTGCACAAGGGCACCGTCGTCAAGGCGGGTCCGAACGGCGCCGGCGACGGTCCGGCGTACGGCAACGCGATCGTCATCCGGCACGACAACGGTGCGTACTCGCAGTACGCGCACCTGTCGCAGATCAACGTCAAGCCCGGTCAGCAGATCAAGACCGGCCAGACCATAGCCGAGTCCGGCAACACCGGTAACTCCTCGGGGCCGCACCTGCACTTCGAGATCCGCAAGGGTCCGAACTACGGCACGGCCGTCGACCCGCAGGCCGCCATGCGCGCCGTCGGCGTCACCTTCTGATCCACGACGCCACGACGCCTCTCGGCCCGCGCCACAGAGCGCTCCGGTTCAGGGGACGTACCGGAGTCGGCAGCAGCGCCCGTCACTCGTGACGGGCGCTGCCCGTTTCCCGGCCCGGGGGTGTGTCGCCCGAGCCGTGGTGGGCCGCCGTGACCAGCTCCTGGGCGACCTCCAGGGCCGCCTTGCGCTTCTCCTCGGGGTCGGCCTTCGTCCCCTCCAGGGTGAAGAGCGACGAGTGCATGGTGAACAGGGCGGAGCTGCAGCGCACCTGGTCGGTGAGGGCGGCGTTCTCGTCCTTGATCAATCCGAGCAGGAGGAACATACGTTCCTTCATCTGCTCGCCGATGGCCAGATCGCGCAGCGCCGCCTGGTTCTCGTGCATGAACCGTACGAGCGGGGTGGCGTTGCTGATGCACGCGCTGTAGCGGCTGAGGATCTCCAGCTTCGTCTCCAGCCGGCTCGGCTGGTGGGCCTTCGCCCAGGCGATCACCTCGTCGGCCGGGCCCAGCACCATGTCCTCGAACAGGCTGGTGAGCAGGTCTTCCTTCGTTTTGAAGTGGTAGTACAGCGCGGCCTTGGTGACGCCGAGCTGCTCGGCGATCTCCCGGAGCGAGGTCTTCTCGTAACCGCGCTCAGCGAAGAGCTCCAAGGCGACGTCCTGGATGCGCTGACGGGTGTTTCCCCTGCTCATGCCGACCCCTTCAAAACTTACTTGACGCCCGGCTAGGAGCGCCCTAGCTTGGTCCATCGTACTGAACTAGCCGTGCGGCAAGTAAGTGGCAAGCAAAAGGGGAGTGGCCGCGCATGGGTGCCAGTGGCGCGACAAACCAGGCGGAACGGGAAAAGGGGGACACCGAAGACAAGCAGGAGTCGAGCCCGGGACAAGGAGGAGTCAAGGAGGCGGCCGGGCCCGGCCCCGGCGCGGAAGCCGCCGGACCGAAGCCGCGCAGCGTGCGCTTGGTCCTCTTCTCGCTGATGATCGCTGTCCTGCTCGCGATGCTGGACAACATGATCGTGGGCACGGCCATGCCGACGATCGTCGGTGAGCTCGGCGGCCTCGAACACCTCTCCTGGGTCGTCACCGCCTACACCCTCACCACGGCCGCCTCCACACCGCTGTGGGGCAAGCTCGGCGACATGTTCGGGCGCAAGGGCGTCTTCCTCACCTCGATCGTCATCTTCCTCGCCGGATCGATGACCTCGGGGGCGGCCCAGACGATGGGTCAGCTCATCGGCTTCCGCGCCCTCCAGGGGCTGGGCGCCGGCGGGCTGATGGTCGGGGCCATGGCGATCATGGGCGATCTGATCCCGCCCCGGGAGCGCGGCAAATACATGGGCATGATGGCCGGGGTGATGTCGCTGGCCATGATCGGGGGGCCACTCGTCGGCGGCACCCTCACCGACCACCTCGGCTGGCGCTGGGCCTTCTACATCAACCTGCCGCTGGGCGCCGTCGCGCTCGCGATGGTCGGCACCGTGCTGCACCTGCCGAAGAAGCGCTCCCAAGGCCGTATCGACTACACCGGTGCCGTGCTGCTGACGGTGGGCATCACCGCCGCCGTGCTCGTCACCAGTTGGGGCGGCACGGAGTACGACTGGAGCTCGTCCACCATCATCGGCATCGGGGCGCTCGCCGTGGCCGCGCTGGTCGCCTTCCCCTTCGTCGAGCGCAGGGTGGCCGAGCCGATCCTGCCGCTGCGCGTCTTCCGCAGCGGCAACTTCTCCCTGGTCGCCTTCATCGGCTTCCTGCTCGGCTTCGTGATGTTCGGCTCGATGACCTTCCTGCCGCTCTACCAGCAGAGCGTCCAGGGCGCCTCGGCCACCAACTCCGGGCTGCTCCTGCTGCCCGTCCTGCTGCCGATGATGGTGGTCTCCGTGGTCACCGGGCGCGCCACGACCAAGACGGGGAAGTACCGCATCTACCCCATCGTGGGCGGCGCGCTGATACCTGTGGGCCTCTTTCTGCTGGCCCAGATGGACGTCGGCACCAGCCGCCTGACCTCCGGCCTCTACATGGCGGTGCTCGGTGCGGGCATGGGCTTCCTGATGCAGCTGACCATGCTCATCGCGCAGAACAGCGTGGAGCTCAAGGACATGGGTGTCGCCTCGTCGACGACCACCCTGTTCCGCACCATCGGCGGCTCCTTCGGTGTCGCCCTGATGGGCACCATCTTCGCCACCCATGTGGAGGACTCCATGAAGGAGAGCGCCGCAGCGGCCGGCGACGCGGGTGGCGGACCCGCCGCCAAGCTCACCGAGGGCGGCGCCCAGCTCGACGCCGCCTCCCTCGAAAAGCTCCCGGAGCAGGTGCGGGCGGCCTATGAACACGCGGTCGTCAACGGCACCCACGCCGTCTTCCTGCTCGCGGCGGGGGTCACGGTGCTCGCCTTCGTCGCCGCCTGGTTCATCAAGGAGGTCCCGCTCAAGGACGCCGCAGCGCAGAAGTCGGCGGAGCCCGAGGAGGACGGAGTCCCCGCAGCGGGGTAGCGCTCCTCCCGCCGCCACAGGGCGAGCAGGCCCGGGGGGCGTTGCGGGCAGCGGTGAAGGCCCGGTGGTGCGGCCCTGTGGTGCGGCCCTGCGGTGCCGAGGGACAGCAACCACCGGGCCGCACCGGCCGGTACCGACACGCCACACCGGCACCGCCACCGGCCCCGGCACCGTTGCCGGGGCTGCGGCTGCGGCTCAGCTCAGCGGCAGGCGGTACCGCTTGCCGTCCAGCGGCTCGACAAGACCGTCGGCCACCAGTCCGTCCAGCGCCCGTGCGCGCTGGACGGGCTCGTGCCAGACGCGGTCGAGGTCGGACTGGGGAACCGGCTCCTTGGCGGCGCGCAGCACGGCCAGCAGCCGTCCGCGCACCTGCCGGTCGGTACCCGCGTACGCCTGGGTGCGCCGCGCGGGGCCCTGGTGCTCGGGCGCGCCCGCGAGCTGCCATGCGCACTGCGCCGCGATCGGGCACCGTCCGCACTGGGGGCTGCGGGCCGTGCACACCAGCGCGCCCAGCTCCATCGTCGCCGCCGCCCAGCGGGAGGCGGTCTCGTCGTCCTCCGGCAACAGCGCGCGGGCGAGCTTCCGTTCGGCCGCGGTGGTCGCGTTGGGCGGGTACTGCCTGCCGCTGACGGCGCGCGCGAAGACCCGGCGCACATTGGTATCGAGCACCGCGTGCCGCTTGCCGTACGCGAACGACACCACGGCTGCCGCCGTGTATTCGCCGACGCCCGGCAGAGCCAGCAACTGGGCGTGTTCGAGGGGTACCTCGCCGCCGTGCCGTTCCGCTATGGCCTTGGCGGCTCCGTGCAGCCGCAGGGCGCGGCGTGGGTAGCCGAGCCGGCCCCAGGCGCGCACGGCTTCGCCGGGTGCCTCGGCGGCCAGGTCGGCGGGGCGCGGCCAGCGTTTCATCCACTCCTCGTACACCGGCAGTACGCGGTTGACGGGAGTCTGCTGGAGCATGAACTCGCTGACCATGACGCCCCACGCGCCCGCCTCCGGGCGGCGCCAGGGGAGGTCGCGGGCGTGTGTGGCGAACCAGTCGACGACGGGGGCATGGAGGGCGCGCGCCGTCTCGCGCAGGGCGGGGTCGACGGCTTCGGTTTCCGCGGCGCGCGCTGACGGGGCGCCGGCCGAAGCGGCTTGGGGAGTCTCGGTGGTCGCAGTCATGGCACGACCGATCCTGGCACGGCGCTCCTCATCCGAAAAACGCACACGCGGTACGAAAGCCTGTCCGCCACTTCCGCGACCCAACTGTGACGTATCCGTCGAGATGCCGTGGACGCCCCACACGCCGCATAGCCCGCTTACAGCGGTTAATCCCAAGAATCGCCGAAGCCCTCAGCAAAGCGGCACAGATGACCGCGAAGCACTCACGCACCGGCTGTACTGGGCCGCTCATCACAACAATTGGTGCTGTGAGCGGTGGGTACGGTCCTGTGGTGTGGCTGATGTCTCGTAAGGTTTCCGCGTGGGATCTCTGCGCAATCCGATCGGGCCGCTTCCCTCCTCCATCTACTGGCGCCGGAGGGCAGTTGCCCTTGCTGTCCTCGCGCTGCTGGTCCTGATCGTCGTCTGGGCAGTGACCTCGCTCGGTGGCGGCGACAGCGCCCGCAACGAGGGCAGGAACGGCGACAAGGGAAACGGACCCGCCAGCACGATCACTCCGGGCCCCACCGACTCCGGCCCGGCGATCAGCGAGCGCCCGGGCGGCCGGGACGAGGAGGACGGCGGCTCGGACGGCTCGGGCGGTTCCGCCGGCTCCGGCGGTTCCGACGAGAAGGACCAGACCTCGGCCGGCGGCTCCGGCTGGGGCGCGGGGAGCGGCTCCCGAGCGGGCAACGACGGTGCCGATTCACAGGGTTCGGGCTCCGGCGGCACCGGTGGCGGGGGCGCGGCCGGCGTTCCGGCGCCGTCGAACGTGGCGAGCTGCCGGCCGGGCGAGGTGAAGGTGAAACTGCGCAGCGTCCAGCGGGAGTACGGGCCCGGCGAGCGGCCGCAGTTCGAGCTGAAGGTCACCAACGAGCGGGGCAGTGCCTGCAAGATCGACCTCGGCCGTACCGCGACGATCGTGACGATCAACAATCCGCAGGACGCCAAGTTCTGGCGCTCCGACGACTGCCCGCCCACCAAGAAGCCGATGCCGCGTCTGGTGCCGGGCGACGGCAGCTCGACGCACACCCTCACCTGGTTCCGGAAGGCCAGTGCGGCCAACTGCGGTACGCCCACTTTCGAGGCGCCCAAGCCGGGCACCTACGAGGTCGAGGTGAAGATCAAGGGCCTCAAGACGGTCCGTACGTCCTTCGAACTGGTGAAGTGACCGGGGGCCGGCAGCGGACCGGGACAGCGCTCGCAGGGAGTGGCCGACGGCGCGGAGCGCGGTGAGGCACCTTCGGCGCGGCGGCCGTCCGCGAGGCGGCCACCGGTGAGGCAGCCGTCACACGTACCGTTCGAGGATCGAGGACTCGGCGAGCCGGGAGAGGCCCTCGCGGACCGAGCGGGCGCGCGCCTCACCGACACCGTCCACCGCCTGGAGGTCGTCCACGCTCGCCGCGAGCAGCTTCTGCAGCCCGCCGAAGTGGTCCACCAGCCGGTCGATGACGGTGCCCGGCAGCCGGGGCACCTTGGCCAGCAGCCGGAAGCCGCGCGGCGAGACGGCCGAGTCGAGGGTCTCCGGTGCGCCGCTGTAGCCCAGCGCCCGTGCCACGGTGGCCAGTTCGAGCAGCTCGGTGTGGGTGAGCCGGTCGAGGTCGTTGAGCGCCTCGGGCACGGCACGTACCCGGCGGCCCGCGCCGACCGTCTGCGGCGCGTAGTCGCGTACGACCAGCTCGCGCTCGGGCTCCACGCCCGCGATCAGCTCGTCCAGCTGGAGGGAGAGCAGTCGTCCGTCGGTGCCCAGCTCCACGACGTACTGCTCGATCTCCGTGGCGATCCGGCGCACCATCTCCAGGCGCTGGGCCACGGCTGTCACGTCCCGCACGGTGACCAGGTCCTCGATCTCCAGCGCGGAGAGCGTCCCGGCGACCTCGTCCAGGCGCAGTTTGTAGCGCTCCAGGGTCGCCAGGGCCTGGTTGGCGCGGGAGAGGATCGCGGCCGAGTCCTCCAGGACCCGTCGCTGCCCGTCGACGTAGAGGGCGATCAGCCGCATGGACTGGCTGACGGAGACGACCGGATAGCCCGTCTGGATGGAGACCCGCTGCGCGGTCCGGTGCCGGGTGCCGGTCTCCTCCGTCTCGATGGAGGCGTCGGGGACCAGCTGCACACCCGCCCGGACGATCTTGGAGATGTCCTTGTCGAGAATGAGCGCGCCGTCCAGCTTGCACAGCTCGCGCAGCCGGGTCGCGCTGAAGTCGACATCCAGTACGAAGCCGCCGGTGCACAGCTGCTCGACGTTCTTGTCCATGCCGAGGACGATGAGCCCGCCGGTGTTGCCGCGCAGGACGCGCTCCAGCCCGTCGCGCAGCGCCGTTCCGGGCGCGACCGCGCTCAGTGAGGCGCGCATCAGGCCGGACGCCCCCTCGGCCCTGCCGGGGACCGTTGCCCGGTCGTTGGCTGCCACTGCACTCCTTCGGTCGTGCGGGTGCCTGTCGGCATTTCCTCGACCACCGGATCCACCGCACCTTCGCGAAGAGGCCGTGCCGGTCCCCCTCGCGGTGCCGCGCACAGCCCCCCCGTGGTGCTCGTGGTCGGTCGAGACCGGGGCAAAGTCTACCGGCGCGTCGAGCCGGCCCCTCGCCGCGTACGGTCCGCACCGTGCGCCCGAGCCGTGCACGGGCCCCCGGCCACGGCCCCGCCACGGCTTGCACAACCGTACGCGGCCCCCGGGCGCCCGGTCGTCCGGCGCCGGGGGCCTCAGTCCGCCGGGGCCCTACGGGCGGGGCGGGCCGGGAGGACACGCAGGGCCTCGCCGATGTCGGCGACCTCCAGCACCCGCATACCGTCCGGTACCCGGCCCGGGTCGCCCGGCACCAGTGCGTGGGTGAAGCCCAGCCGCGCGGCCTCCGCCAGCCGCCGCTGGACGCCCGTCACCCGGCGCACCTCACCGGCGAGGCCGACCTCGCCGATCGCCACCAGGTTCTTCGGCAGCGGCGTGTCACTGGCGGCGCTGGCCAGCGCGAGCGCCACCGCGAGGTCGGCCGCGGGCTCGGAGAGCCGCACGCCGCCGACCGTGGCGCTGTAGATGTCCCGTTTGCCCAGGGCGCTGATGCGGCCACGCTGCTCCAGCACCGCCAGCATCATCGAGACCCGCGAGTTCTCCAGTCCGGAGGTGGTCCTGCGGGGGGAGGGGATCTGACTGTCGACGGTGAGCGCCTGCACCTCCGCGACCAGCGGGCGCCGCCCCTCCAGGGTCACCGTCAGACAGGTGCCGGGGACCGGCTCGGCGCGGCGGGTCAGAAACAGCCCGGAGGGGTCGGCCAGGCCCGTGATGCCCTCGTCGTGCAGCTCGAAGCAGCCCACCTCGTCCGTCGTCCCGTACCGGTTCTTCACACCGCGCACCAGGCGCAGCCGCGCATGCCGGTCGCCCTCGAAGTGCAGCACCACGTCCACCAGATGCTCCAGCAGCCGCGGCCCCGCGATGGCGCCGTCCTTGGTGACGTGGCCGACCAGCAGCGTGGACATGCCGCGTTCCTTGGAGGCCCGGATCAGCGCGCCCGCCACCTCCCGCACCTGGGCGACGCCGCCCGGCGCTCCGTCGATCTCCGGCGAGGCCACCGTCTGCACCGAGTCCAGCACCAGCAGCGAGGGCTTGACCTCGTCCAGGTGCCCCAGCACGGACGACAGGTCGGTCTCGGCGGTCAGATACAGATGGTCGTCGATGGCGCCGATGCGGTCGGCCCGCAGCCGCACCTGGCCGGCCGACTCCTCACCTGTGACGTAGAGCGTGCGGTGGTCGTCGGACGCCGCCTTGGCCGCGACGTCGAGCAGCAGCGTCGACTTGCCGACGCCCGGCTCGCCGGCCAGCAGCACCACGGCGCCGGGCACCAGGCCGCCGCCCAGCACCCGGTCCAGCTCGGGCACGCCGGTGGCGCGGGCCGTGGCCTGCTTGCCGTCGACCTGGCCGATGGGCAGCGCGCTGACGGAGACCCGGCCGGGCGCGGTGGTCCGTACGGCCGGGGTGCCGCCCGCCTCCTCGACGGTGCCCCAGGCCTGGCACTCGGGACACCGCCCCAGCCACTTGGCGGTCTGCCAGCCGCACTCGGTGCAGCGGTAGGTGGGGCGGTCCTTGGCGGACGACTTACGGGCAGCCATGACGTCACCGTATAGGCGGCCACTGACAGCGCCGTACGGGCGGCCGTCGGCGGACGGTACGGGCGGTCCGTCGGCAGCCGGTCCGTGCGCGGTCGGCCGGGTGCCGGCTGTGCGCCCTCCGTGCGCCCCTTTGGGTCCTTGGTGTCGTCAAACCCACCGGACGTGTCCTGTTTTGACGGCGACCGTCACCCGAAGGAAGTAATCCCGCGTCGGCGGCCCCAGTAAAGCGCCATCATCCGCCTACCGTCGCCGGGGTGATGACGAGCAGGCGCGACCACCCGACGAACGCCCCCGGCGCATCCCCAGCGCAACGGGCGGGCAGGACGACGCACCACCACTCCGCGGGCACGGGCGCGCGGTGCGACGACGCGTACCTGGACGGCCTGTTCACCTACTGCCTTTCCGTGATGTGCGAGCACGAATCCGCCCTCGCCGCACTCGGTGAGACGCTCGCCCTCGCGGATCGCCAACGCGCGCGCGGACGCGCTCCCGAGGACGAACAGGCCCACCGGCCCTGGCTCTACGCACTGGCCCGGTGGGCCTGTTCGCGTCGCCTCGCCGCCCAGAAGGCCGCGCAGTCGGCGCAGGTCCCGTGGGCGGCACAGCCCGGACGCTCCGGACGGCCCGGGAGCCCGTTGCGGTCCGTGCGGTCCGGCCGCGCGGTCCCCTCCGGGCCGTCCGGCCCCGCCGGCCGCGCCGATCCCGCCGCCCCGGCGTCCCCGGCCGCATCGGCGGCCGAGCCGCTGGGTGCCGGGGCCAGGGCCCAGCGCCGCCGCGAACTGGCCGCGCTCGCCTGGCCGGAGGCCGCCGGTATCGCGCCGGAGCAGCGCGAGGCCCTCGAACTGTCCGTCCGCCACGGGCTGTCCCCGGCCCAGATCGGGGCCGTGCTCTCCCTGACGACCACCGCGGCCGAGGACCTGTTGCTGAACGCCTCCTGCGAAGTCGAGCGCACCCGGGCCGCGTTGCGTGTCGTCGAGTCCGGCGGCTGCCCGGCCGTGGCCCGGCTCGCGGGTGACGAGCGGCTGCTGCTGGGCACCGCGCTGCGCCACGAACTGGTGCGGCACGTGGACGAGTGCCCGCAGTGCCGCCGGGCCGCCGAGCGCGCCATGGCCGGGGTCTCCTGGCCCGGCACCGCTCCCGCCTCGGCCGCGCTCGCCGTCCTGACGGTTCCGCGCCCCGCCGTCGAGGCGGCCGTCGCGGTGGCACGCAGAGCGAGAGCCCAGCGCGCGCCCCGCTTCGACCGCGCGGGCTTCCCGGTGCACGACGACGAGCGTGCCGGGCGGCGGGACCGGCTGCGCGGGCGGGCCCTGACGTCGACGGTCATCGCCGCCGTGCTGGCGGCGCCGGTGGTCGCCCTGTGGGCCGCCTACCGCGGGGCCCCCGCCCCCGGGGAGCCACAGGCGGACCGTTCCGCCACCGCGCCGGACGAGCCCGCCGACGGAGGGGGCGGCCGGGGACACGGCGGCGTGGACGGCCCCGCGAGCACGGTTCTGCCCCCGGGGTTCGACCCTTGGCACACCTTCCCGGACGAGGCGAAGGACCGGGCCGAGACGGCGGACGGCGGCGGGCCGGACGGCAAAACCCGGCGGCCGTCGCGCGTCCGCGACGAGGAGTCGCCCGCGCGGCTGAGCGGCCCGGCCGCTCCGCCGTCGACCGCCCGGCCCTTGGCGCCGGTGCCGTCCGCCTCGCCGTCGCGCCCCACCTCGCCGCCGCCGAGCGGGACACCGACCGACTCCCCGTCCCCCAGCGGATCGACGACGCCGCCCCCCACCACGACCCCGAGCCCGCCCCAGAACCCGAGCGACTCCCCGTCCTGACCGCCCCGCCCCTGGCGCCGCCCGCGGCCCGGCGCCCGGCGCCCGGGCGGTCCGGCACCCGGGCGGTCCGGGCCGTGGGCCTCGGGACCCCGGTTACAGCTCGGGCAGCTCTTCTCCGCCCGGCCCGGCGGCGGCGTGCTCGGCGGCATGGTCCGTCGCTGCGTGGTCCGCCGCTGCGCGGTCGGCGGTGGCGCGGGTGGTGGCCGGGTGTTCGGCCACCAGCGGGAGCTCACTGGCCAGGCGCTGCGCGCACAGCTCGGCGAGCTGGTCGTAGGCGGGCTTGCCCATGAGTTCGGTCAGCTCGGCGCGGTACGACTCGTAGACCGGCCGTCCGCCGCCGTGCGCCGACGGCGCCGCGGTGCACCACCAGTGCAGGTCGTGCCCTCCCGAGCCCCAGCCCCGCCGGTCGTACTCGGCGATGGTGACGTACAGCACCTCTTCGCCGTCCGGCCGCTCCACCCACTCGTAGGTGCGCCGGATCGGCACCTGCCAGCACACGTCGGGCTTGGTCTCCAGCGGCTCGCGGTCCTCGCGCAGGGCCAGGGTGTGCAGCGCGCACCCCGCGCCGCCCTCGAATCCGGCGCGATTGTTGAAGATGCAGGCGCCCTGCCAGCGCCGCGTCTGGCGCTCGCCGTCCTCGTTGACCTCGGTCCAGCCCAGCGCGCCGGTGCCGATGTCGTGGAACTGCCAGGTCTCGGGTGTCAGCCGGGCGACGTGCTCGGCGACGCGCTTCTCGTCGTCCTCGTCGGAGAAGTGGGCGCCCAGCGTGCAGCAGCCGTCGGCGGCGCGGCCGGGTGTGATGCCCTGGCAGCCGTTGCCGAACAGGCAGTTCCAGCGGGAGGTCAGCCAGGTCAGGTCGCAGCGGAAGACCTGTTCGTCGTCGGCCGGGTCGGGGAACTCCACCCAGGCGCGGGTGAAGTCGAGACCGACCTCCTCGTCGCGCGCCCGGGGCGCCGGAGGCGCCTCGTGTGCGCCGTCCTGCTTCTTGTGCTTCGCCGCTTTCGTCTTACCCACGCGTCCAGCGTACGGGCCGGGGAGCGCGGCTCCCGGACGCCGCTCCCCGAGCCGGTCTCCCGTATCGTGCGCCGGGAGGTACCGCAGCGGCGGACCCGCCAGGAGGCTAGCGTGCTGGGTATGAGACTCGGTGTCCTCGATGTGGGCTCGAACACGGTCCACCTGCTCGTGGTGGATGCGCATCCCGGTGCGCGGCCCCTGCCCGCGTACTCCCACAAGACGACGCTGCGGCTCGCCGAACTCCTGGAGGAGGACGGCTCGATCAGCGCGGAGGGCGTCGACCGGATCTGCGTCACCCTCGCCGAGGCGCTGCAGATCTCCGAGGACAAGGGGGTCGAGGCGCTGCTGCCGTTCGCGACCTCCGCCGTCCGCGAGGCGGCCAACGCGGAGCACGTGCTGCACCGCATCGCCACGGAGACCGGCGTCAAGCTGGAGGTGCTCTCCGGTGCGGACGAGGCGCGGCTGACGTTTCTGGCGGTACGGCGCTGGTTCGGCTGGTCGGCCGGGCGGCTGCTGGTGCTGGACATCGGCGGCGGCTCGCTGGAGATCGCCTACGGGCTGGACGAGGACCCCGACGCGGCGGTGTCGCTGCCGCTGGGTGCCGGGCGGCTCACCTCCGGCTGGCTGCCGGGCGATCCGCCCGATCCGGCGGACGTGCGCGCCCTGCGGCGGCATGTGCGGGCCGAGATCGCCCGCTCGGTGGGGGAGTTCAACCGGTTCAGCCCGCCGGACCACGTGGTGGCCACCTCCAAGACCTTCAAGCAGCTCGCCCGGATGGCGGGCGCCCCGCGCAGCGCGGAGGGCGTCTACACCCGCCGGGTACTGAGCCGGTCCTCCCTGGAGGAGTGGGTGCCCAAGCTCGCCTCGATGCCGGCCGAGGAGCGCGCCGCCCTGCCCGGCGTCTCCGAGGGCCGGGCCCATCAACTGCTGGCGGGCGCTCTGGTCGCGGAGGCGGCGTTGGACCTGTTCGCCGTCGCGGAGGCCGAGATCTGCCCCTGGGCCCTGCGCGAGGGCATAATCCTGCGCCGCCTCGACCGGCTGCGGGCGGCGTGAGCCCGCCACCGCACCCGGGGGGCCTCCGCTCGCGGGAGGGAGCTCTCTCACAGGGGGGTAACCCTTCGCGGGCGGCGAACCGCGCTTAGGGTGGCTGGGTGGGCATCGAAAGCGTGCGGGTCCCCCAGGCGAAGGTCGCGCTGTCGACGGCCTCGGTGTACCCCGAGTCGACGGCCGCGGCCTTCGAGATCGCCGCGCGTCTCGGTTACGACGGCGTCGAGGTCATGGTGTGGACCGACCCGGTCAGCCAGGACGTGGACGCGCTGCGCCGGCTGTCGGACTTCCACGGGGTCCCGATTCTGGCCGTTCACGCACCGTGTCTGCTCATCACGCAGCGTGTGTGGTCCACCGATCCGTGGACGAAGCTGGTACGTGCCCGTACGGCGGCGGAGACGCTCGGCGCGTCCACCGTGGTGGTGCATCCGCCCTTCCGCTGGCAGCGCAACTACGCGCGGGAGTTCGAGCAAGGGGTGTGGCGGATGGCGAACGAGACCGACGTCCGGTTCGCCGTCGAGAACATGTACCCCTGGCGCTACCGGGACCGCGAGATGCTGGCCTACGCGCCCGACTGGGACCCCACCCGGAACGACTACCGGCACTTCACGATCGACCTCTCGCACACCGCGACGGCCCGTAACGACACGCTCGCGATGGTCGAGCGGATGGGGGACCGGCTTGGCCATGTGCACATCGCGGACGGCAACGGTTCGGCGAAGGACGAGCATCTGGTGCCGGGGCGCGGCTCGCAGCCGTGTGCCGAGGTGCTGGAGCGGTTGGCCGCACGCGGCTTCGACGGGCACGTCGTCGTCGAGGTGAACACCCGGCGCGCCATGTCGGCCGCCGAGCGCGAGGAGGACCTGGCCGAGGCCCTCGCCTACACCCGTCTTCACCTGGCCGCTCCCGGCCCCGCCCCCACCAGCGGTGCCAACGGCACCGGCAGCAACAACGGCGCCGGCGGCCACGGCGGCCACGGCGGCCACGGCGGCACCGGCGGGGAGCCGGGCGGTGACGGGACGGCGACCGGCCACCCCGCCGGCCGGAGGAACGCATGACCGAACGCTCCTCCCAGGAGCCGGGGCCCGCCCCCCGCAGGCGGGGGCGCCCGGCGCGGCGTACCGCCGAGGCCGGACCGGGCGCGCGCGAGCGGATTCTGGCCTCGGCCCGCGGCGAGTTCGCCGAGCACGGCTTCGACAAGGTCTCCGTCCGCGCCATCGCGCGTGGCGCGGGTGTGGACGCGGCGCTGGTCCACCACTACTTCGGTACCAAGGAGCAGGTGTTCGTCGCCGCGATCGAGGGCGCCATGGCACCGGTGCTCTCGGTCCCCGATCTGGTCGGGACCGCCGCCCCGGACGCCGTGGGCCAGGTCATCACCCGAAGGTTCCTGGAGGTCTGGGAGGGCCCGGCCACCCGCGAACCGGTGCTGGCGATCGTCCGCTCGGCGGTCAACAACGAGCGGGCGGCGGCCGTCTTCCGCGGACTGCTGACCCGCAGTCTGCTCAGCCGGGTGGCGGCCCGGATCCAGGGGCCCGACGCCGAGCTGCGTGTCGGTCTGGCGGCGGCGCAGCTGGTGGGGGCGGCGCTGCTGCGGCATGTCATCCGGCTGGAGCCGGTGGCCTCCGAGCCGCTGGAGGGCGTGATCGCCCGGCTGGCGCCCGTCGTCCAGCACCACCTCACGGGCCCCGGTCCGCAGGACGAACCGGGTTCCGTCCATCATTCGGACCCCCTGTCCGGATCCTGAGCGCGAGGCGTACCCTCGAACTCTCTACGTACCGCAGCGGCCGCCGGGCCCCACCGCCATGGCGGGCCGCCCGCACCAAGGGAGAGGCAGCCATGCCCGAGCTGAGGTCCCGCACCGTCACCCACGGACGCAACATGGCAGGGGCGCGTGCCCTTATGCAGGCGTCCGGCGTAGCGCGTGAGGACTTCGGCAAGCCGGTCATCGCGGTGGCCAACAGCTTCACCGAGTTCGTGCCCGGCCACACCCACCTCCAGCCGGTGGGCCGCATCGTCAGCGAGGCGGTCAAGGCGGCGGGCGGCATCCCGCGCGAGTTCAACACCATCGCGGTGGACGACGGCATCGCCATGGGCCACGGCGGCATGCTCTACTCGCTGCCGTCCCGGGACCTGATCGCCGACTCGGTCGAGTACATGACCGAGGCGCACTGCGCGGACGCGCTGATCTGCATCTCCAACTGCGACAAGATCACTCCCGGGATGCTGATGGCCGCGATGCGGCTCGACATCCCCACCGTCTTCGTCTCCGGCGGCCCCATGGAAGCCGGCCGCGCGACGCTGGTGAACGGCACCGTCCGCAAGCTGGACCTGGTCGACGCGATGTCCGAGGCCGTCAACGACCAGGTCTCCGACGAGGACATCCTCCGTATCGAGGAGAACGCCTGCCCGACCTGCGGCTCCTGTTCGGGCATGTTCACCGCCAACTCCATGAACTGCCTCACCGAGGCCCTCGGTCTGGCCCTGCCCGGCAACGGCTCCGTGCTGGCCACCCACACGGCGCGCAAGGAGCTGTACGAGTCGGCGGGCCGCACGGTCGTCGAGATCACCAAGCGCTACTACGACCAGGACGACGCCACCGTCCTGCCGCGCAACGTCGGCTCCCGCGCCGCCTTCGAGAACGCCATGGCCCTCGACATCGCCATGGGCGGCTCCACCAACACGATCCTGCACCTGCTGGCCGCGGCCCAGGAGGCCGAGCTGGACTTCACGATGGCCGACATCGACCAGCTCTCCCGCAAGCTGCCCTGCCTGGCCAAGGTCGCCCCGAACGTTGCCAAGGCAGGGCCCGGCGGCACGTACTACATGGAGGATGTGCACCGCGCGGGCGGCATCCCCGCCATCCTGGGCGAGCTCTACCGCGCCGGGCTGCTCAACGAGGACGTGCACACCGTGCACGCCGACTCGATGGACGAGTGGCTCAAGACCTGGGACATCCGCGGCGGCTCGCCCTCGCCGCAGGCCGTGGAGCTCTTCCACGCCGCGCCGGGCTGCAAGCGCTCCGCCGAGGCGTTCTCGCAGTCCGAGCGGTGGGAGACGCTGGACGTCGACGCGGCGGACGGCTGCATCCGCGACATCGACCACGCCTACTCGACCGAGGGCGGGCTGGCGGTGCTGTACGGCAACCTGGCCGAGAACGGCTGCGTGGTGAAGACCGCCGGCGTGGACGAGTCGATCCTGACCTTCACCGGGCCCGCCGTGGTGTGCGAGTCCCAGGAGGAGGCCGTTCAGAAGATCCTCGACAAGACGGTCAAGGAGGGCGACGTCGTCGTCATCCGCTACGAGGGCCCCAAGGGCGGCCCCGGTATGCAGGAGATGCTCTACCCCACCTCGTTCCTCAAGGGCCGGGGCCTGGGCAAGGCCTGCGCGCTGATCACCGACGGCCGGTTCTCCGGCGGTACGTCCGGACTCTCCATCGGCCACATCTCGCCCGAGGCGGCCGGTGGCGGCACCATCGCCCTGGTGGAGGACGGCGACACCGTCGTCATCGACATCCCGAACAGGCAGCTGCGCCTCGATGTGCCCGACGCGACGCTGGCGGCCCGCCGCGAGGCGCTGGCCGGCCGGTACGCGCCCGTGGCGCGTGAGCGCAAGGTCTCCACCGCGCTGCGCGCCTACGCGGCGATGGCCACCAGCGCCGACCGGGGTGCTGTGCGCGATGTGACCCTGCTGGAGCGCTGAGCCGCGCCCCGACAGGGGCGCGGGGAACGGCGCGACCGACCACGGACGAGCCTCACGTCCGCAGACGGCAGCCAGGGGCAGACGTTGCCCGGAACCCCGCACCGCCATAATCGGAACGTGTCCCAGCAACCGAAGACCCCCGACGCACCGACCCCGGAACCGCTCCGCTTCTACGGCACCACCTGGGTCGACCACTCCGGCGGCTACGCCCTGCGCCGCGCAGCCCTGGGCATCGGCGCGGTACTGGCGGCAGCCGCCGGTGCCTTCGTGCTGCGGTTCGCGTACCAGGGCGTGGTGCTGGCCGACATCGGGAGCTGGGCGAGCGTGCTGCTCGTCGTCGCGTTCGCGGTGTGCAGCGCGCTGGCGTTCTCCCGCACCCTCACCCACTACGGCCGCCGCCCCAGTGAGCGCGAGGCGTCGGCCGAGTCGTCGATGCGCAGCATCCGGATCGTCGGCTTCATCGGCGTACTGCTCGCCTACGCGCTGCGCACCTGCGTCGAGGCGCCCGGCGAGAAGCTGCACCGCGCCGAGTACGAGGCCGCTCTGGACCGCCACGAGCGGCAGCGCACCGCCCGCACCGGCAATCCGGCGGCACGCGGCAGGGGAGCGAAGGGCGGCAAGGGTCGGAAGAAGTCGCGCAAGGGCTGACCCGCCCGGTTGCCGCTCGGCTGCCGCTCGGCTCCTCGTCACCCCCCACACGAACGACTGCGGGAGGGCCCTCAGGGCCCTCCCGCAGTCGTCTCAGGGGGAACCCTGAACTGCCCCGGACAAGGGGCAGTTGAGCTCGACACCCTGCTCCGTCACGTGTCAGATTCTTCTTACACCCCAAGAGAGAGGGGTCGCGGTGAGCGCGATCGAGACCCCGACGGGAGACGAACTGCTGAAGGTCCTGACGGCGCTGGGCAATCCGCATCGGCTGCGGATCGTCGCGGCGCTCGCCCAGGGCCGGAACTACGTCAGCAGACTCGCCCGCGAGATCGGCATGAGCCGCCCCCTGCTGCACATGCACCTCCAGCGGCTGGAGGCGGCCGGCCTGGTGGTCGGGACGCTGGAGCTGTCGGACAGCGGCAAGGCCATGAAGTTCTTCGAGGTGTCCCCGTTCGCCTACGCCCTGACCCCGCAGATCGTCACGGAGGCGGCGCGGACCCTCACCGACCAGCAGCCGGACGAGAAGGCCCCGAGCGAGCGGGCCCGGAACGAGAAAGAGAGCGCACAGTGGACGAGCAGCTGACGACGGCGGCAGCAGCCGACGCGGCCGGTACCTGGGCGGCGGCGCTCGGCTCCGGCGGGGTCTTCGTCCTGATGATCGTGATCGTCTGGCAGGTCGCCGCCACCTGGCGGGCCCGCATGCTGGCCGCCCGTGAACAGCAGTACAAGAGCCTGGCCGAGAAGTACGCGCAGCTGCTGGAGGACAACGTCGAGCTGCACCGCCGCACGCTGGACGAGCTGACGCAGGCACGGCAGTCGATCGCCTCGATGGAGAAGATGATGCGCGAGATCGAGTAGCGGGCCCATCGCCCCGCAGGCACCACCGGCGCTCGTACGGCCGGGAGCGGCAACTCCCGGCCGTACACGTGAGCGTGAGCACTCAGCGAACCCCTCGCTTCCCACACCCACACCATGGAGGTTACCCATGCCTGCCCTCTCCCAGCATCCGGCCGGGAGGTGTCGCCACGCGCTGCGCCGCCTGGCCACGGCCCCCGGCGGCAAGCGCACCAAATGGCTGGTCCTCGCCGCCTGGCTGATCATCGTCGTCGCCCTCGGTCCGCTGGCCGGAAAGCTCGGTGAGGTCGAGGACAGCAGCGCCAACGCCTTCCTGCCCGGCAACGCCGAGTCCGCCAAGGTCAATACGGAGCTGGAGAAGTTCCGCGGCGAGGACGAGATCATTCCCGCCGTCGTCGTCTACACCCGCTCCGACGCCGCCACCACCGAGGCCGACACCGCCAAGGCACGCGCCGACCGTGCGGACTTCGCATCGCTGGTGGCCAAGGGCGAGCAGATCAGCGGCCCGGTCCCGGCCGAGGACGGCAAAGCGCTGATGCTGGTGGTCCCGCTGAGCACGGGCGGCGACGACATGACCGACGACGTGGCGAAGATCCGTACGGTCGCGGCGGCCAACGCACCACCGGGGCTCGACGTCGAGGTCGGCGGCCCGGCCGGTTCGCTCATCGACAACATCAAGGTCTTCGACAACCTCGACTCCACGCTGATGCTGGCCACCGGCGCCGTCGTCACGCTGCTGCTGCTGATCACCTACCGCAGCCCGCTGCTGTGGCTCTTCCCCGTGCTGTCGGTCGGCTTCGCCGCGGTCCTCACCCAGGTCGCCACCTATGTGCTGGCCAAGTACGCCTCGCTGCCCGTCGACCCGCAGAGCGCGGGCATCCTCATGGTCCTCGTCTTCGGTGTCGGTACCGACTACGCACTGCTGCTGATCGCCCGCTACCGCGAGGAGCTCCACCGCCACGAGGACCGGCACGAGGCGATGCGGCTCGCGCTGCGCCGCTCCGGCCCCGCCATCGTCGCCTCCGCCGGCACCATCGCCATCGGGCTGGCCTGCCTGGCCTTCGCGGACATCAACTCCTCGCGCTCGCTGGGTCTGGTCGGTGCCGTCGGTGTCGTCTGCGCGCTGCTCGCGATGGTCACCGTGCTGCCCGCGCTGCTCGTGGTGGCGGGCCGCCGGGTCTTCTGGCCGTTCGTGCCCCGCTACGGGACACAGCCGCGCAAGGCTCGTACGGTCTGGTCCCGGATCGGCGGCCTGCTGGCTCGCCGTCCGCGCTGGTCCTGGCTGATGTCCATCGCCGTCACGGCGGTACTGGCGCTGAGTGCGACCGGTATCACCATGGGGCTGACCAACGCGGAGATGTTCCAGGACAAGCCCGAGTCGGTGGTCGCCCAGGAGAAGCTGTCCGCGCACTACCCCTCCGGCTCCTCCGACCCGGCCACCGTCGTCGTACGGACCGACGCGCGCACCGCCGTGCAGCGGGCAGCAGCTCAGGTCGGCGGAGTGGAGTCCGTCCGGGCCGACGACCGCACCGCCGACGGGTCGCTGACCTCGCTGTCCGTCGTGTTGCGGGACGCTCCCGACAGCGAGGCGGCCAAGCGGACCATCGACGAACTGCGCGACGCGGTGCACCAGGTCGACGGTGCCGAAGCGCTGGTGGGCGGTACCACCGCGGAGTCGCTGGACACCCGGCGCGCCGCGGAGAGCGACCTGAAGGTCGTCATCCCGATCGTGCTCGCCGTCGTCCTGCTCGTCCTGGTGGCGCTGCTGCGCTCGCTGGTCGCGCCGGTGCTGCTGCTGGCAACCGTGGTGCTGTCCTACTTCGGTGCGCTGGGCGCCTCGCACCTGGTCTTCGAGTACGTGCTCGACTTCGCGGCGATGGACCACTCCTTGCCGCTGATGGGCTTCGTCTTCCTGGTGGCACTGGGCATCGACTACAACATCTTCCTGATGACCCGGGTCCGCGAAGAGGCCGTGGCGCAGGGGCACAGCAGGGGCGTGCTGGCAGGGCTCAGCTCCACCGGCGGTGTGATCACCTCGGCGGGAATCGTGCTGGCCGCCACCTTCGCGGTGATCGCCTCGATGCCGCTGGTGTCGATGGCGCAGCTCGGGGTGCTGGTCGGCATCGGCGTCCTGCTGGACACCTTCCTGGTCCGCACCGTCCTGGTGCCCTCGCTGGCCCTGGACATCGGTGCCCGTATCTGGTGGCCGAGCCGTCTGGGCCGTGCCCCGCAGCCGCACGGTGACGCCCGTACGGCGGTGGGGGAGGACCGGGTGCTGGAGAAGGTGTAGCCGTCCAGCCCCTTCGGCACCCGCGCTCGACCACTCGGCCCTCTCGCCTCCTCGGTCCCCTTCCTCACCACACGGGAGGAGACCCCACATCCGGCGGTGCCGGACCTCCTGAGCCCTCTCAGGCCGGTCCGGCACCGCCGTTCGTCGTCCCGCCGCTTGACGCCCTCGTACGGCGGCGACCATAATTCATCACATGATGAATAAACCTCCGCCCGAGCGCACCGGGACCCCGGGGGACGGCCGGCCCGCCGTGCACGCGCACGGCCTCACCGTCGTCCGCGGCAGCCGTCGGGTGCTGGACGGGCTCACCTTCGACATCGCCCCCGGCACCGTCACCGGACTCCTCGGTCCCTCCGGCAGCGGCAAGTCCACCCTCATCCGGGCCATCGTCGGCACCCAGGCCAAGGTCACCGGCACCCTCGACGTACTCGGCAGGCCCGCGGGCTCCGCCCCGCTGCGCTCCCGCGTCGGCTACGTCACCCAGTCCCCGTCCGTCTACGCCGACCTGACGGCACGGCAGAACCTCGACTACTACGCCGCCGTCCTCGGCATCCCGCGCACCGACCGCGCCGCCGCCGTCGACCAGGCGCTGACCGACGTCGACCTCACCTCGCACGCCGACGACCTGGCGGGCAACCTCTCCGGAGGCCAGTCCTCCCGCGTCTCCCTCGCCGTCGCCCTGCTGGGCACCCCCGAACTGCTGGTCCTGGACGAACCCACCGTCGGCCTCGACCCCGTACTCCGTCGCGACCTGTGGAACCTCTTCCACCGCCTCGCCGCGCGCGGCACCACCCTGCTGATCTCCTCGCACGTGATGGACGAGGCCGACCGCTGCGAGCACCTGCTCCTCGTCCGGGACGGCACCCTGCTGGCCGCCGACACCCCGCAGGCGCTCCGCGAGACCACCGGCAGCGACACCGTCGAGGACGCCTTCCTCAAGCTCGTCGAGTCCGCCCGGGACGGAGCCACCACCTCCGCCCGGCCCCACCCCGCAGCCCAGGCACAGCACTCCCAGCACGCACAGAACACGCAGCAGACCCAGCAAGCCCAGGAATCCCAGCACTCACGACGGGGCACCTCATGAACGCCGCACGCACGCTCGCCACCGCACGCCGTGTCCTGCGCCAGCTCGCCCACGACCCCCGGACGGTCGCGCTGCTGCTCCTCGTCCCGGTCCTGCTGCTGGTCCTGCTCTACTACGTCTTCGACGCGGACCGCCGCTCCTTCGACAGCATCGGCGCCTCACTGCTGGGCATCTTCCCGCTGGTGACGATGTTCCTGGTCACCTCCATCGCCACACTGCGGGAGCGCACCTCCGGCACGCTGGAGCGGCTGCTGTCCATGCCGCTGGGCAAGGCCGATCTCATCCTCGGCTACGCACTCGCGTTCGGCGCGCTCGCCGTCGTCCAGGCCTCCGTCGCCACCGGTGTCGCCGTCTGGCTCCTGGACCTCAACATCGTCGGCTCGCCCTGGCTGCTGCTGCTCATCGCGCTGCTCGACGCCCTGCTGGGCACGGCACTCGGGCTGTTCGTCTCCGCGTTCGCCGCCTCCGAGTTCCAGGTGGTCCAGTTCATGCCCGCGATGGTCTTCCCGCAGATCCTGCTGTGCGGCCTGTTCGCCCCCCGCAGCAGCATGCAGCCGGCGCTGGAGGCGATCTCCAACGTGCTGCCCATGTCCTACGCCGTCGACGGCATGACGGAGGTCCTCAAACACCCGGACGCCACCGGGGACTTCGTCCGCGACGCGGTCATCGTCGCCGGCAGCGCACTCCTCGTCCTCTTCCTCGGTGCCGCCACCCTCCGCCGCCGTACGGCCTGAAGGCGCGTCCGCGCTGTGGAACGCGGGGCTGCCGAGCGGTGGGCCGGTGCGAGTATGGACGCGGTGTCCACGATCGTGGACAGGCGGCCACACGGCATCCGACGCGCAACAACGCACGAGGTGAAGCACCCCCATGACCACCCAGAAAGTCGCGGTCCTCGGCACCGGAAAGATCGGGGAGGCACTGCTCTCCGGCATGCTCCGAGGCGGCTGGTCGCCCTCCCGCCTCCTGGTCACCACCCGCCGCCCGGAGCGCGCCGCCGAACTGCGCGAGCGCTACGGCGTCGAGACCGTCGGCAACGCCGAGGCCGCCAAGAGCGCCGACACCCTCATCCTCACCCCCAAGCCGCAGGACATGGCGGCGCTGCTGGACGAACTCGCCCCGCACGTGCCCGCCGACCGGCTGGTCATCAGCGGCGCGGCCGGCATCACCACCCGCTACCTCGAACAGCGCCTCGCCGACGGCACCCCCGTCGTCCGCGTCATGACCAACACCCCGGCCCTGGTGGACGAGGCCATGTCCGTCGTCTCTCCGGGCACCCACGCCACCGAGGACCATCTGAAGCTCACCGACGAGATCTTCGGCGGCGTCGGCAAGACCCTCCGCCTCCCCGAGGGCCAGCAGGACGCCGCCACCGCTCTCTCCGGCTCGGGCCCCGCCTACTTCTTCTTCCTGATCGAGGCCATGACCGACGCCGGCATCCAGCTCGGCCTCCCGCGCGACAAGGCACACGAGCTGATCGTCCAGGCCGCCGTCGGCGCCGCCACCATGCTCCGCGACAGCGGCGACCACCCCGTCACCCTCCGCGAGAACGTCACCTCGCCCGGCGGTACGACGATCAACGCCATCCGCGAGTTGGAGAACCACCGGGTCCGCGCCGCCTTCATCGACGCCATCGAGGCGGCCCGCGACCGCAGCCGCGAACTGGGAGGCTGACGGGCCGGGGAGAGGGTGCCCCTTGCTGTGCGGCGCGGGCTGCGGGTGTGCCGTAGCTGTGGGGGCACCCCCTGCTCGAAGAGCCTGGGGGAGCAGTTCCCCGCGCCCCCTACTTGCTGCCCCGCAAGCTCGGGCAAGCCCTTCAGCTCCCGGCGCGCGCCCGCAACCCCCGCACCCCCTCGTGCACCAGCGTGATCGTGAAGGCGAGCGCCAGCCCCAGCGCCACCCCGTACAGCGGTGTCTCCTCGAACGCCGCCCCGCCCACATAGCCCAGGCAGGCCGAGTAGATCGCCCAGCTCAGCACCGCGACGGCGTCGAACCGGGTGAACGACCGGCGCGGGAACCCGGTGGCGCCCGTGGTGAGCGTGGCGGCCGTCCGCCCGCCCGGGATGTAGCGCGCCGCCACCAGCACGAGGCCGCCCCGCTCGGCCAGCATCCGCCCCACCCGCTCGTACACCCGCCGCGCCCGGCTCCCCTCCTTCAGCCGGGCCTGGATCCGCGCTCCGGAGCGCCGTCCGATCGCATAGGAGATGTGGTCACCGACGAACGCTCCCAACGCCGCCACCAGGATCACCCAGAACAGTTCGGGCTCGCCCTGCGCCGCCGCGAACACCCCCAGGGTGATCACCAGCGTCTCGCTCGGCACCACGGGGAAGAACCCGTCCAGCATCGCGATTCCGAACAGCGCCACATACACCCAGGGTGTGCTGACGAATCCCTCGACCGCGTGCACTATCGCGTCATTCATGCTCCGGAACGTACGGAGCGCCACAGGCGGCGGGCAGCGCACGATAGTCGTCGGCCACCCTGCACTTTCGACAGATGTCCGCCGCGAACCCGCCGCGTACCGTGACGGCCGTGAACTCCTCCGCACGCGCCCGCACCCGACGACCGGCCGGAGGCCCCGCCGCAGGGCCCGGTGCCGGCCGCCCGGACGGCGTCCACGGCCGCTTCCGCGACCGGCTCAAGGGCCGGCTGGGAGAGGGCCTGCGCCGCCGACGCGTCCGTGAGGCCCTGGCCGACCTGGCGCTGTTCCTGTTCATGGCCTACCCCCTCCCCTTCCTCACCGACGTCCCGGTCTGGCTCCGCGTGGTGGCGGCTCCCCTGCTGGCCGCCGCGGCAGCCATGAGCCGCCGGGCCCCGCTCGCGGCCGCGACCGTTCCGGCCGTACTCGGTCTGACCGCCACCCCGGAGCTGTTCACCAGCACTTTCGCCCCGAGCCTGGTCGCCCTCAGCTTTTTGCTCGGCCGCCGCACCCAGGACGTACGCCCGTCGCTCGTCGCCGCCGCCCTCCTCTGCGCGGCCGGACTCGTGCTCGCCCTGACACTGCCGGGCGCCGACCTGTGGGCCTGGTTCACCCTGGTCAGCACCGTCTTGTTCGCCGCCGTCCTCCCCTGGCTGCTGGGCCGCTTCCGCCGTCAGCAGTACGAACTGCACAGCGCCGGCTGGGAGCTGGCCGCCCGGATGGAACGCGAACAGCAGCTGGTGGCCGAACGCACCCGGTTGCGCGAACGCTCCCGTATCGCGGGCGACATGCACGACTCCCTCGGCCACGACCTCAGCCTCATCGCCGTCCGCGCCGCGGCACTCCAGGTCTCTCCGGGGGTGGACGCCGACGCCAGCGCCTCCGCCGCCGAGCTCCGCCAGGCGGCCGCCGACGCCACCGAACGCCTCCGCCAGATCATCGGCCTCCTCCGCCAGGACACGACAGAGCTCCACCAAGAGCCGCCGACCGTCTCCGAGACCGTCCCCGATCTGGTGGCCCGCACCGCCGCCTCGGGCGTCGACATCTGCCTCCGCCACCACACAGCGCAGGAGGCGACCGAGGAAGAAGCCGCAGGGGAAGCAGGTACTGGGAAGGCAGGTACTGGAAAAGCAGGTGAGGGAAAAGCAGGTGAGGGAGCGGAGAGCGACCCGTCCCGACTGCCCCCACTCGTCGACCGGGCCCTCCACCGCGTCGTCCAGGAGGCCATCACCAACGCGACGAAGCACGCTCCCGGCTCAGCCATCACCGTCGAGCTCCGGCAGGGGAGCACCGCGGTGGACGTGACGGTGCGAAACGGCGCGATTCCCGAAGCAGCGCCCGCCGCCGGTGCCGCCGCGGGTGCCGATGCCGGTCGGCCTGGACCCGGCGGGGGCTCCGGCACCGGACTCATCAGCCTGGACGAGCGCGTCCGCCAGGCCGGCGGCACCTTCCGGGCCCACCGCACGGACGACGGCTTCGAGGTCACGGCCCACCTCCCCCTCACCGCGGAACCGCTCCCGCCCGCCGCTCCCGAGGGCGACACCGGCATCTCGCGCTCCCGCGAGGAGCTGGCCCAGGCCCGCCGGCGCGTACGACGCGGCATGGTGAACGCCCTCTGGATCCCGGTCGCGGCAACGGCGGCCCTCGCCGTACTGATGTACGGCTTCCAGCTCTACACCTCCCACCAGTCCGTTCTGCCCCAGCACACCTTCGAGCAGCTGCGCACAGGTGACGCCGAGACCTCCGTGACCCCGCGCCTCCCGTCGTACGAGTTCGACGAGGAGTCCCGCCCCTACGGCGCCCCACCGGATCCTCCGCACACGGACGAGTGCCGCTTCTACCGCACCGCCACCTTCGACAACTCCCCGCTCTACCGCCTCTGCTTCGCGGACGGCCGCCTCTCCCACAAGGACCGCGTCACCAACGAGCGGGACGACGGTTGACGGGCACGAGGCCCGAAGTTGACACGGCGGTCGCCGGTCCGTAAGGTTCATCGAGTTGTCAGCAGCCGGTCACGGTTC
>NZ_JAFFZM010000027.1 GCF_017676345.1 Streptomyces smyrnaeus
CCTCACCAACTTCTTCAACCGCATCAACACCACCATCGAGGAGCCCGCCGGCGCCACCTGGTAACCGGCGCTGCCGACACCTCCCCGCGGTGGCCGACCGCGGTGGCCGACCGGCTCCCCGCGGTCGTTGGTGGCGGTGACCGCGCGGGAGAACCGGCAGAAGGCCGACAAGGACCCGGCTGGATGGTGGGTGCCGGCCAAGGACGCTTTTTGCACCTACCTGGTCGACTGGGTCGCCACCAAGACCCGCTGGAAGCTGGCCGTCGACCAGACCGAGAAGAAAGCCCTTCAAGCGCGGGCCACCGAGTGTCCGCTCACCACCCGGGTCAGCACCGAGATCGCCTCCTGAACCGAAGGAGGGCCAGTCTCCTGGTGTCCGGCTGAAGGGGCCACTACCGGCGGCCTGCTCGGCGGGCGAGGCCCGGCGGCTGGTCCAAGACTCGTGCCTTGTGGGCCAGACGCCGGGTCCGCCGCCGGACCACTGAACAGCGTCACGCGGCACTCCTTCACGTTCCGAGAGCACGTACACGTCCTCGGGGCAGTGCGCCTTGCCCACGGGGCGGCCTTCTACCAGCACGGTTCGGCCGCCATCGGCCATCGGCCGGCGAACCTCGGCGTGGGGTGCCGCCGGGCGTGCGGCCGGTGGCCCGGCTGGGTCCTGGCGCATCGACGCCAGGACGAACTCGACTGGAGGCGGCACTGGTGTGGGCGCATGCGCGCGTTGCTGACGTTTGTGACCGGACTGGGGAAGCACTCCGGGACATGCACTGTGGACCTCCGCGCCGCGGGAGACCGCCTCCGCAAGCTTCAGCAGCTCGTCTCCCACGCTGCGCAGGTCGGCGGCCACACGCGCCCTCATGCAGGCATCGTCACCGTCCTGTGTCACCAGCGCCGAATAGGCCCTGTTGAGGCGCTCGACCATAAAGCCCACTCTCTGGCGTGCCGCATCCCTGCCCCAGGTGTTGCCGACCCCGACGTCTTCCTGACTCACGTGAACCCACCTCGTCCTGAGTGCCAGGCCGTTCCGCTAACGACAACGAGCGCCCACCAGGCATGACATCAAGCCCCGGCCCACCACGAGGCACACCGCAGGGAACGGTCGGCTGCACCGGCATGCGCCCTGCTGGGACCCGCCAGCTCTGACGGTGCCGCCTCCAGGGCTGATCAGGTCGCGCCTTGGCGATGAAGCGGCTGCAGGTCAGCCAGTCCTCGTCTCGCTGGCTTGGCATCCGGGATGTGACGGCGGGCAACCCCGCCGCCGTGCGCGCAGCGTCAGCTCGCGCCATCGCTGTTCCTTCCAGCGGCGGCAGCTGAACCGTGGCTTCTCGCGGATGGTGTCGGCGGTCTGGTCCGGGATGCCGAGGAAGGACCTCGCCCTGGGGACGAGTTCGCCGCCGTAGGCAGAGTCGGCCCAGGCGGCGGTCACTTCGGGGCGGGCGAGCCGGATGCGGAAGAGGGGTCGCGGGCCGGGCCGCCGTCGCGGTCCATGGCACCACCGCCATGCACGCGGCTGACGCATCAGGTCTCATGGATTCGTAGACTGTGCCCCATGAATGCGATTACACACAGTGTGCGCATCGCTGCTCCTGGTGATGGGGTGGTGGTAGGGCTCCTGGCGGAGGACGCGCTGGAACACACCGATGAGACGGTGCGTGGAACTGGGCGTCCGGAAAAGAACCTGCTGGGGCATATTGACGCGCGCGGAGGAGCCATCCGCACTCGCCACGGTCATGCCGTCTGCCGCGTGGCAGTCGACCAGCAGAACAGGGTGATCGGGATGGCCCATGTCTGTCCGCCGCTTGAGTGGATCGAGGACCACCCCATGGCCCTTCGCTCTGCCTTGGGCCGAAGCGTCATCGAGTTGGGAATGCTCGCTGTCGATGCGAGGCACCGAGGACAAGGAGTCGGAAGGTCGCTGCTGGCAGCGGTGGAGGAAGACGAACGAACACGTGGCGCTGACGTGCTCTTCGCGAAGGTGGCGTGGGACAACTGGACTTCCCTGCGCTGGTACCGCGATCAAGGGTTCACCATCGCTTCTCCCGGTGAAGCATTCCTGGTCCATACCCCAGCCGGTGAGAGCAATCTCGTTGACCGCGGGGACGGACATGCTCTGGTGTTCAAGCCCTTGGCCGCAGGCGTCCACATTCTTCGGAAGCGCCGGTTCTCGCACTCCTTCCTCCATCTGTCAACTCTCCCTGTGGATTCATCGCATGGGCGGTGGCTGTTCGCTACAGGGTCACCGGTCGCCACCTAGCTGATTGAGGCAAGCGATGAGAGCCAGCCGGACACCAGCGTGAATTCCACCAGGCCGCCGTGAGCCATCCGAGCACCTGGCGGGGCAGCGTCCGGGCCGGTAGGCCGCAAAGCCCGCCTGGGAGCCAGCGTCACGCCGGTTCCAAAACGGACTCCGCTCGGCGGGGGCTCCTGGCGGGCGACGATCGTTGTCAAGGCGTTCGTTGGCTTCTTCCGGCGGTCGATCTTCTGTGCTGCCCTGATCGCGCAATCCATCACGTGCTCCACCTCTGCTCCCGTGCGGTCGAGCATGTTGCGGACGGCCAGGAGCGCTTGCCATGCGGCCACCCGGGACACGGTCTCCTCGACCGTGCCCAGTTCCACCGACAGGTAGTGCGCGAAGCCGAAGTGCGCAGCGCGCGCGCTCCTCTCCCGGGCGGAGGCCCTGCCAGCTGCGGCGAACCAGACGCCGGCCTCCTGGGCGCCGAGGGAGGTGACGACGATGTGCAGAAAGGACTCGACGTATTCGAGGGTTTCCGAGGAGCGATCGCCTTCAACGAAGGGACCGATGCAGCCCTCCTCCATGCCGAGGAGGAAGTGGATGGTGAACCTGTAGGTCATTGACCCATGCCTACCGCTCTCCGCCGGGTTCGTGAACTGCGGCACGCGGCGCTCGTCGACGAGAGCGTCCGTACGGACGTTGACGCGCACCGCTACGTCACACGATTGGCAGGTTCCGGCCGGGAGCAAGGTAGCGGTGAGGGAGTGAGCCGGGTACACCAGCTCCCGCGCAGGCTGCCACTGTGCCGGCCCTTGAACGGGACGCCATGACGACAGGCTGGCCTGACGGTGGCTGTCCTCACGAGCCCGAGTCGTTGCGACGGCCCCGGCGCTTCTGTTCCCGCAGGTGCACTGTCCGTGCTTTCACCGAACGGGCTGCTGCCAGATGCCCCACTTCCCCCGCTGACAGCGGCACTTTCTACCTGGCCAGGCAGCGCACACGGCGGCGTGAACCGAGTGCTGCAGACTCAGCAGGCGCCGGGCACCGGTGCCATCTGGTGCTGGGGGATCCTGCAACGGGGTCGGCCGCAGACCGCGCCGTCTACCTTGACCGCCCGGCAGAACTCAGCGTGCCTCTTGCAACGGTCGTCGCCTGGGGCGGGCTCCGTCCGGCACATCCGGAGGGCGCCGTCGCCTGTCCAGGTGCAGCGGCCGAGGTCGGCCGCGCGCTCGGGCGTGTGCAGCGCACACGGCGTGTCCGCGGTCTTGACCGGATTGAAGCACCATGTCTTCGGCATGGCCTCGGTGGGCAGAACGGCGTCCAAGGGTTCCATGCAGAGCGGATGAGAGAACAGCTCAAGCTGCCTGGCCAGCTGAGGTTCGTCCTGGGCCTGTGCCAGGTCGGCAAGGGCCAGTAGGAGCTGGGAGGACGCCTCGACGTACCACTCCGCATACTCGTCGCCGTTGACAAAGCCGGGAGTGGGACGAAGCCGGGAGGCGGCTTCGAGGGTCCTCACGACGGAATCGGTGATATCGATCATTTCGACCTTGCCAGGAGCGAGAGCGGACTGGTGCTGTTGACCGGGCCGGCAGCCTGGTCGTATCCGCAACGAGGCTCGCTCCCGAAAGTGACGTCAGGTTCGACGTCTCTCGCAGGGCCCAGGTCATTCCGCTGCGTGCACCAGCAGAGTGCAGCGTCGCGCGGCTTCGGCATCCTCCTGCACTACCTCGGTCTCGGCGGCGGTGAAGCCTTCCTGGCTGAGAGCTTTGGCCCATGCGTGCTCCTGGAGGATCCAGCAGCGCATGGCGGGCGTGATTTCGGCCTGTCCGGGTCGCCGGTGCGGTAGCGGGCGAGGTGGGGGAACACGAGCCGCCTATCGGGCGCAGTGCGTGGCGTGCGGTCCGGCAGTCGCATCACCCGATCGGATGGCCGTGCGAGAGGGACAGCGACGCCCCAGGGCTGTCACTCACGTGGTGGCGATGGAAGCCCTGGGGCGCAGGCGGCCCGGTTGTTGCGGGAAGACTGCCTACGGCCCGGCCACTGGGCAGTCGAGTCTGAGGGTGCCTGGCGTCTTCCGGTGAGTCAGTCTGTGGTTTCGTCGGTGTCCCAGTCGATGGTGCGGCGGTATTCGGGGTGGTTTTTGTCCATCTGGATGCCGGCGTGGACGGGCAGGGGGTGGCAGGTGCGGTGTTCCCAGGCCAGGGCGTGGTTGCACAGCCGGGCTGCGGTCAGGGCGTAGGGGAGCGCTTCTTCCCCGTCGGGGTGCTGGATGACGGCGATCTCCGTGGCGGTGAGGTTGTACCAGGTCTCGGCCTGCTGCTCTTTGTCGTCGCATGCCCAACGGCTCTGTGTGCGCCCTGACTTGGCAGAGGGAGTTTTGCCGTCCATCTGTGGGGGGCGGCGACTCATGATGAATGTGGTGCCGGTGTTGTTGAGCTGGAAGAGAGCGTTGCTGGTCTTGTCGCCGTCGCTGGCCTTGCCTTCATCGTCGATCTCGTGGAAGACCGCGGGCAGGGGGATGCTCGGGTCGGCGCTGGAGGTGGTGCGGATGACGGCGCGTGGCCGGTGTTCGGGTGCGAGTGTGGCGCCTGGGAGTGCGGGCCTGCCGTTGGCGCAGCCGTCGTCGTCGGGGTGCAGGTCGGCGTTCTTGTTGGCCAGCAGTGGCCAGACGGGCCGGGTGGAGTCACCGGAGACGTAGAGGACGTAGCCGTTCTCAAGGTGTCGGCTCAGCTCGTACAGGGCCTGGTCGATGCGTCGGGGAAGAGTTTCGTCGCCGCGGCTGCCTTCGGGGATGGGACGGCTGCGGGACAGCGACTGGGCGCGGGCGTAGTTGAACCAGCCGCCGCTGCCGTCTCGGCTGGCGGGCAGGTATGCGAGGGCCTTCCAGTGTTCGCCGACGGGTACGAACGCGGTGAGGGCCCACATGAGCTTGGGTTCTTCGGTGCGGTTGACGTGCTTGTCGCCGAGCTGGGCGCGCATGTGGAGGCCGAGGTGGGCGACACGGTCCTTGAGACCGCTTCCTGTGGAGATGGTGCGGGTCAGGCGGGGATGGACCAGGCCGGCGGAGCGCAGCATGTCGCCGATGGCGTGGTGTCCGGGGAAGTCCGCAGCGAGCTCCATGCCGAGGGCCTCCAGCGGGGAGGTGGCCTCGCGGGCTTTCTTCTTCGAGCGCCGTTTCTTGGTTTCGGGGGTGAGGAACTGAGCGATGACGCCGTGGCGTGCGAGATGCCGGGAGACCTCCGGCTTGGCGTCCAGCTCATAGGGGTCGATGGCGCCTTCCTCCCCTCGGCGGGCCGCTCGGCGCTGGCGGCCCCATTCTTTGGCGTCGTATTCGGTTTCGACCAGGGCCAGGATTCCGGTGTCCTCTGCTGCGAGGCCGGGCAGGGCGTCGGTGAGTGCGCCGCGCCGGTCATGGTGGCGGCCGTGGGCCAGCAGTTCCGGGGCCCGGTGCAGCAGCACCTCGGTGTGGCACCCCAGGGGAACGATGTCGTCGTCGGGCATGCCGTCGGCGAGGTCGGGCCGGTTGAAGTGGTAGGCCAGCAGACGCTGCATGCGGGTGCGCATTTCCTGGTGCTCGTACAGGGCCAGGACGCGCAGCTTCGAGCAGCCTGCGGCGGCCATGATGTCTTTGAGGTCGGTGTCGTCGAGCAGCGTGGTATCCCGGCCGTACTCGGTCTTCCGGGCGGCCACCGAGAGGACCTTGGCGACCTGCGTGCCGTGGACGAGGTTCTGGCCGGTGACGGTGGCCAGGTGGTCGGCCAGGGCGGTGACGGTGTGCAGGCCGACGCCCTTGCCGATGGGGAACGATGTCGAGAAGGGGATGAGCGCGCGGAAGTTGCCGGGCTCGCCGGACAGATCCATGGCGCCTGTGGGCAGGAATTCGGTGTCCTGGGGGCTGCGGGGGAAGACGGGCTCGTCCATCAGCCGCACCCAGGCGTCCAGAGCCAGACGGCTGGTGTGCTCCAGGTGCGTGTACTGGCCCTTGCCGCCCAGGTTCAGGCAGAGCAGGGGGCGGCTGGGGGAGCGCGGCGCCCACCAGGCGGTGCGGGCACTGTTGATCGTGTTGCTCAGCCGGGACACGCGGGGTGTCAGGACCACCAGCGGCTTTGGCAGCGCGTGCAGCGATTTCATCGCTACCTCTACCCGCAGGGCGGCATAGTGCCGCCTGATCTTCCACCCCTCCGGCTGCAAGATCTCTTCGGCCGTGTTCTTGGCGCTGTCGTTGGTCTTCTCCTTGGCGGGGCGGGCGTCGAGCCAGTTGTTCGACCACAGGTGCTCGGTGTCCCAGACCATGACGTTGTTCTCGGTGTCCGGGCGCAGCGGGATGGTGCGGCCATCGACCTTCAGGTCGGTCTTGGTGACCAGGGAGGCGAGGTTCCAGCTGGCCGCGTCCCACACCCAGCCGTCTGCGTCCACGGCGCGTTGTCCGATGCTGACGTGGTCCCAGATGGCTACCTGTTCGGGCTCCACGGAGGCGAACAGGTCGGCCAGGCTGCTGCTGTAGGCGAGGGAGATCTCGTCCGCCGGAGTCTGGAGCAGGGCCTGCTCCCACAAGGCCACCACGGCGCGCAGGTGCGCTGCCGGCAGTCTTGTGGACAGGGCGAGGAACTGGGGAGGGTTCTTCTTGCTGGTCGGGGACAGGGAAGCGCTGGTGGAGCCGCTGGCGCGGAGCACCGTCAACAGTGCGGCATAGGGCAGATTGGCCTTTGAACCGGTTTTTCCTCGGTAGATGGCACGCAGTTTGTTCCATTCGTGTTCGATCTTGTCCGGGAAGCGGTACAGCCACGCTGTGCCCATCAGTTCGCGGGTCAGAGGGCTGGCTAGCAGGGACATGCGGGTGGTGTTCTGGGGCATCACTCAGGTCCTTGGTCGTCCCCGTTCGGGGCGGGGATGAGGGTGACGGGGTTGGGCGGCAGGTCCTCGCTGTGGGCGAGGTCGAGCCAGGCGGTGAGCGTGGAGCCGTAGACGCGGCGCAGGAGGTCCTGCTCGCCGGTGTCGAGTTGTCCGTAGTAGGCGCGAAGCAGCCGGGGGAAGTCGCAGCCCAGCTGCTGGTTGAAGAAGGCATGGTCGACCAGGTAGAGCTCGACGGGGGTGCCGCCGCGGCGCGCGCGCCCGGCCAGCTGGATGAGTTCGACGAGGATGCCGGCCAGGATCTCGGTCTTGAGGAACTTCGGCATGAGGGAGAACCGCGGGTCGGTGCGCAGCAGCAGCTCCCGGTGGCGGATGGCGGCGATGCGCTGGGAGGCGAGCATGGCGGCGGGGTCTGGGCTGAGGGTGCCCGCGGCGATGCCGCAGGCGTTGATGCTCGCGTACATGACCGCGGGCTCGTGCAGGTGCGTGATGGGCCTAACGCCGACCCACACCGAGGCGAGCGCCGAGCGGTCGGTGTGGGGGATGAGGATGTTCAGGCCCCGTGAGACCACCGAGATCGGTGCACAGATCACCTTCACCCTCGGGTGTGTGGCGGGGAGGTCTTCGAGCTGGTCGATGGTCACCCGCACCACACCCTCAGGCAGAGTCACAGCCCGCGTGGAGGAGCCCTGGTTGTTGCTGACGAGGACCGCGACCCATTCAGGACGGCCGCACGCAGCAGCGATCCCGGCGGCCATGACCTCTGCGTGGAAGTAGGAGTTCCCGGCCAGCAGCGCCAGCTCCCGGCGCGGGTCGTGGCGGGCGACCTTTTCCAGGTGTGACGACATGCGGGTGTGCCAGAGCCGCTCGGCGAGAGTGCGCAGCTCGGAGGGTTTGCGCCTCTCCTCAACGCCGCCGATCGCGATGGGCTGCCAGCCGGCATCGGTGGCCGACACACTCCCGGCGTGGGCGGTGACCGCCCCGTCAGTGGCATCCGTCATCACGTAGGCGGGGAGGGTATGCACATGCTGGAGAGCAGCCCGCGGGAAGAACGCGGTGGCGGAAAGGCCGAGCACGCTGCGCCGTACCCCGGCGGTCGCCAGTGCGACGGTGTCGCCGAGGCGGACGGTGGAGGTGTGCGGGTCGCCGCTCAGGGACTGCAGTGACAGGCGTCCGGTGCCGCTGGCGTTCTTGTCGAGTTTGAATCCGTACAGGTTCTGCCCGAGCGGTCCGTAAGGGATGGGCTCGTCGCGGGTGATCAGCCCCATCGTGGAGACCAGGTCGGTGGCCGCATTCAGCTGCCCGAGCAGGGGGAGGACCGACCACTTCAGGGTGTGGAGCTCATTGTGGAGCGCTCCGAGCCAGGCCCGCACGAGAAGGTCGTTGACCAGTGCGGCCCGTTGGGAGGCGGGCAGATTGAAGGGAGCCTCGGCCAGGATGCGCGCGATGGAGTCCTTGAAGACCGCCAGCTTTCTGCTGCGATGGGTTCCTGGAATCTTGCCGGCCAGGGCCTGGCCGATCTGGTCGGCGAGCGGCTGCCAGCCCTCCGGCAGCTCGGCGCTGGTCCTCTCGCCGGGGAAGAGGGCCAGGTATGCCTGGTGGACATCTTCGGTGACCTCAGCATCCGCACTGGCGCCGGTCAGGGTGCGGCACAGCTCGGCGTCCTTCTTGCCCACCATGTACCAGCCGGACCCGGGCCGGTTCTGGCGTTCTTGTTCGGACTCCAGATACAGATGCCCGGTCAGGATGTTGTCCAGGAAGGTTTCGCTCAGCCGGCGCGCTTCCATCAGCGGGCCGGTCACCAGCAGGTTCTCCAGCGCCGACAGGCCGCCTCGGTGCCGGTCGACCTCTTCCAGCCGTCCCGCATGTCCCCGGCCGCGGCTGATGAGGGTGAACTCCTGCGCGCCGTAGGTGCACCAGGTGGACTGGAAGGCGTCGACCTCATCGATGATTACGACGCGGCAGCGGCGCAGCACGAACTCCAGAACGCTCATGTTGCTGACGACCCGCTCACCGTCCACCTCGACGGGCACCTTGCAGCGACCGCGGATCAGGTTGAGGTGGTTGGTGACGATGATGTCGGCCTCGGCGGCCTGCCGGATGTGCTCGAAGCGCTGGCAGATGCCCATACGTGGACACAGGTGCTTGCCACCGCCCTCCGGCTCGACGGGACCATCGACCCACTCCAGCCGGGTGCAGGGCAGCGTCGTGCGATCCAGCCGTGGGCCGTCCACCTGCCAGCCGGTCATCTCACATCCGCTGGCGAACCGCTCGAACCTGCCCTCACGGCCCTGGGCGAACGCGAGCGTGGCCTGGTCGTCGATGCTTGAGGACGCCACCCACGGCACCACCCGCAGCGGCTTTCCGGCCCGCTCGGCAGCGTCCTGCACAGCGCAGACCGTCTCCTCGACCATCCCATTGTCAGCAGCCAGCTGTTCGGCCGTATTCAGCCCCTCGCGGATGCGGCCCACCACGATCAGAACCGGGCCCTGGCCACTGGCCGCCAGCAGGTGTGCCGCATCCCGCATCAGCACGCTCTTGCCCACACCGGTGGGCGCATTCAGCAGCGTCATGGCCCCGGCCGGCAACCTCAGCTCCGCCGCTGTGCGGCCGTAGGCATCGGTGAGCCGGTCGAAGAACCCCTGAAGCAGACCAGGTTTCCATCCGAACGTCTCCGGCCAGGCCGCGGCCTGACCCACCACGCGCTCCATCACCGCTCTCCGGGGCAGATGGGCCTCCTTAAGGAACGGCTCTGTGTGCAGCCGGACCGGGGACACGAAGGCGTTCTTCTCGCTGGCAGGGATCTCCACCGTGTACAGCCGATCGCGGCCGAAGGACCACAGGCCCTCGCCGGCCGTCGGCAGCGGCGCCTCCAGACTGGCCCGGTAGCCCTCGGCCTCCTGAACGAGGTGCTCGGCCAAGGTGAGGGGCTCTTGCGCATGGCAGGCCACCAGCCAGTGGGCCTCATCCGCGTTCGAGGTCTCCGGGATCTTGAACAGCGCCGCGGGGGCCACGGCGTACTCCAGGGCCGCCTCGCGGAACGTCTCCGGCTGCGCCAGGTCGCCCTCCTGCTTGAGCGCCTGCCACAACCGGCCCACCAGCTCATATTCAGGGCGCGGCAGTGACCTCCACTTGCCCCACACATCGGTGCGCCGGGCAGCGAACATCTGGGCGAAGTCCAGCGGCACGCCGCGCCGCCCCTCGACGGTGCCGAAGGCGAAGTAGCGCTCGGACAGGGCGAGACACGCTGCGATGGCGCAGCGTTGCAACGCCTCGCGGACATCACCGGCCCTCACAGTTCTGCCCGGCACCAGCGAAGCACCGTGGTGACGAAGTCCTTGTCGGTCATCACCTCAAGGTCCGGCCGCCCGGCCAGGCGCTCCCGCAGCCGCGGAAGGTCGGACCGGCGCCGGTGGGGGACCACGATGATCAGCGGAACCGCTGCGCCCAGCACGGGACGCTCGAGTAGCGCATCGGCCAGAGCGTCGAAGGACCGCCACGCCTTCGCATCCACCCGCCACTCCCTGGCCACCAGCGGGTCGGTGGCCATGATGCGCAGGTCGTAGCGGTCACCCTCTGGGTACATGAAGACCTCAAGGCCGGCGATGTCTGTCAGCGCGTCCCGGATCGCGAACTCCATGCGTCCCGGCAGCGTCAGATACCGCCACACCGTCCGGGAGACCGCCAAGTAGTCGCCGGCGGCCGGGAAACCTTCTACTCGACCGGCTGAGCAGCCTCCGCCCTCCAGGACCGGAGGCCCGCTGCCGCCACGATCCTGGCGGCAGGTGTACTGCGCCCCTTCCAGCAGGTGGGCGTCGCAGGAGACGGCGAAGACCCCGCCCCCGGCAGGCTGCGCGCGCATCGGCCAGGCGCACACAGGGCACGGGAAGCACCAGCCCGCTGCGTTGCACCACGGCCAGGACGAGACCGGCTCGAAGAACCCGAACCGGCCCCACAGGCCGCCCCACTTCTCCCACAGGACACCCTGCTCCGCCACCGGATGGCTCGCCAGCAGCTCACGCACCTTCGCGTAGTCCTCCGGGGGAAGGCGCCGGATCTCCGAGTACAGCTGCTGCTCCTCCTGTTCGGCGCGCAAGCGCGCCCAGGGCCAGTACTCCATCAGCGCCTGCTGCGACACGAAGTGCTCACGTCCCAGGTCCTCCACGGCATCGCACAGAAGGCCGTCTGAGTCCACCAGCCTCACCTCGCCCAGCGGGTCCTCGCCTTCACCCTCGATGGGCAGGAGGGGCGTGAGCCCCTGGCGCAAGCCGCGCCGCAGCGCGCGCATATCCAGGGCAGCCGCTGACCCGGCGCCGTGTGTCGAGCGGAGAACTCCCAAGCAGTCGATGAGCCGGGCTGCTCGCTGGCCCGGATCACCTGTGCGGTCCGCCTCCGCCACGGCGGCTGCGCAGCACGCGGTCACCGCCAGGTCGCGGCGCCATCGGTGGCTGTTCCGTTCCACAAGACCCATGACGGGTGGATAAACGAAAGAGGTGATGAATGTCGCGTACGGTGCCGATCATGGACACCAAAACCGCCCTATCGGCTCAGTACGAGTCCGCCGCCAGCACCGTCCCCTCACACGAGACCGCCGAGCCCTGGCTGTGGGCGGACGCCCCGGACACCCCCCTGGCCGAAGACGCTCACCCATGCAGCGGCAAGTGGCTCTGGTTCACCCCGCTCAGCCTCCTCGACCGCTCCTGGGCCGCCATCCGCACCGCAACCGAAGACGGCCTTCTCGGCTACCGCAGCAAGGCAGGCACGCTCATCAACACCCGCACCAAGAGCGACGACACCCGCCGTCCCATCTGCGTCTACACCCGGGACTGGCACGACATCGACGATGTCCAACGCGTTCTGACCAACCTGCGGGCCCTCGGCATCGTCGACGTCCTGCTCTACAAGACCGACAGCGATACCCTGCGGGGCCACTACGGTGCCGGCGCCAGCACCTACATCGCACCGGCCACCAAGACGACACTGGTCATCCCCAAGCGCACGCGTGAAGCACTCGAGCACCATCATGCTGCGCGAGCCCAGGCCCGAAGGGCTGCAGCGGTCCGCCGGAAGGCTCCAGAGCTGAAGCACGTCTGAAGACAGCGCGCTCGTTCACTACGCAGCGGCTGCCTGTCGCAGCTGGGGGAACCGGGCTTCCCACAGGGCCCGCGCGGGCGTCGGCAGAAAGAGAGACGGCCACAGTGCCCGCAGAGTATCGGCGTCCAGGAAAGCGGCCAGGTCCGCGGGGTTGAGGGCTTCGCGGATCACCGTCTCGTACATCACGGCCACCTCGCCGGCGTCCGCCAGGTCGTAGGTGTAGGGCGGCCCCCAGTCCAGCCGGTGGGGAAGGCACACTTCGCCGCTCGTCGGGCCGTGCAGCTCGGCGAGTGAGTCAACGACGGCGTACGGGCGTGCGGCGGCGTACCCGATTCCCTTCCTGCTCATGGCCCCAGCGTGTCGCAAAACAGTGGTCCTTGAAGAAAGCCCCCGCACCGGTGTCGCCGGGGTTCGTCAGTATGACCGCGAGAGGTGATCGAGGAGTTACTCCCTGGTCCCTCCGGCCGATCAGGCGCCCGGTACTGTCAGGAGGTCAGGTGGCGAACGCGGAAGGCAGGGACGGGGTTTAATGACTGACGGAGGGCCAGCGGAGGTCTTCACCGCACTCGCGGAGGATGATCCCACCTCGGTCGCCGGGTACCGGCTGGCAGCCCGGCTCGGCTCGGGCGGTATGGGCAAGGTCTACCTCTCCTACACCCCGGGCGGACGTCCGATCGCCATCAAGGTGATCCGCCCCGACTTCGCCGGGGATCCCGTGTTCCGGCGCCGCTTCCAGCAGGAGGTGCGCGCCGCCGAGCGCGTTCAAGGCCTCTACACCGCACTGGTGATCGACAGCGACACCGAGGGCCCGCAGCCCTGGCTGGCCACCGCCTACGTGCCCGGCCCCTCGGTCGCCGAGGCGGTGGCCGCACACGGGCGGCTCCCGGTGGACACGGTGCTCTTCCTGGTCGCAGGGATCACCGAGGCGCTCCAGGTCATTCACAAGGCGGGCATCGTCCACCGGGACCTGAAGCCCTCCAATGTGCTGCTCGCGGACGACGGGCCGCGTGTCATCGATTTCGGTATCGCCCGCGCCGCTGATGCCACCTCGCTCACCAGCAGTGGAGTCACCATCGGCACCCCCTCCTTCATGGCGCCGGAACAGGCGGAGGGGCAGCGGGTGACGGGGGCCACCGACATCTTCGCGCTGGGGCAGATCGCCGCATACGCGGCGGTGGGCACCCCCGCCTTCGGCGAGGGCACCTCGCACGGCGTGCGCTACCGCATCGTGCACGCCGAGCCGGCCCTGGACGACCTCCCGGGCGAGCTGCGGGGACTGGTGACCCGCTGCCTGGCCAAGGCGCCGGCGGACCGGCCGGAACTCGGCGACATCCTGCGGATGTGCCAGACGGCCTCCGGAGACACCCAACTGCGTCGGCCCGGTGACTGGCTACCGGCCGCCGTGGCCGCGGACATCACCCACCGCGCGGCCGCACCACCACCCTCCCAAACCCCGCCGTCGACCAGGGCCGACACCGCACAGAGTCAGACCCAGACCGCGACCCGCCCCCCCGGGGCCCGCCGATGGCGGACCGGCCCCGCCGGCGGCCCAGGCGCCGCCGCCCTGGCCGGCCGGGGCGCAGACTCCGCCCCCGGCGCCACCGCCGTTCCCCGCCGCGCCCCCCATGGCGGCCCGGCCAGTGGGCCCCCACCACCCCACGCCGCCCGGAGGCGCGTACCCGTCGGCCGGGCACTTCCAGCCCCACCCGCCGGGCCCGACCGGCCCCTACGGGCCGGTCTACCCGCGCCCACTGCCGCCGCCCCGCAGGTGGGACCGCGGTAAGAAGATCGCCGCCGTAGTGATCGTTTTCACCGCACTCTGGTACATCTTCATACTTGCTTCCGCTTTCCAATGACCCCGAGCACAACCGCCCGGCACCATCCGTGAGTTTCGGGCTCGACGTCCTCCGGTCCGGGCGGGACAGGGGTTCATTGCGAGGTCTGGCATCCGTACGGCCGCCACGACTGTGGCAGAGAGAAAGAACCGCGGAGGCTAGCGCGCACGGTCCAACCCCGCCGTCGTCCCCGCTCTCCGTTCATTCCCTCAGCGTGCTGCGCCGGGCGGGACAGCGCCCAGGCCCCTGCACCGCCGCACCGTGCCCGGGGACCGGTCGTGCCTCATCGGTACCCGAGCGCAGCCCTGCGCCGCAGCTGACCGGTCTGCGGGAATGCCGGTATCACGGCCTGGCCAAGACGCAGCTACAGCATCAGCTCACCGCGGCCGCGAGGAACTTTCACCACCTCAAATGCATGATGGACCGACACCCCAGGAGCCTGCGCTCGCACTTCGCATCGGGCAGCCTCCGGCCTGCCCGGGTAGAACGCGACAGGACCGCGTCCAACGCGGGCTGGCTGTCAGTCCCATGAGTTGAAGAGTGTTGCGCCAAGCGTCTCCGGCCGCCAGTGCTTGATCTGGCACCACTCCGTCGCAGACAGAGCAGAAGTGTCCGACTCCGCCAGCGGCGACTGGAGCTGTGCCGCGCTCAGGACGACAAAGCCGACGTTGGTGAGGACGGTGGACCAAGTGGGAGGGTTTTGGAACTCGTCGGTGTACCAGCAGCGCCGGTCTCCGACGAAGGCGATCAGCGGGTAGTGAGCGTGGAACAGCGCGACGTGTGTGCCGTCCCGATCGCCGATCGTGGCGCTGTGGAAGTTCTGCGGGTACTCCTGTTCCGTGAAGTCCTCGACCTGTCCGCCCGCAGCCCGCGCCGCGGCATACCAGGCGGCACGGCATGTCCTGGGATCGGTACTCGGCAGGGCCGGGTCACCCCGGTCGCGGAACCCGGTTACGCCCATCTTCAAGCGGAAGGCGACCTGCGAGTCCTCCACGTTCACCCCTCCGAGCAGCCGTTCAACGTTGATGGCACAAACCTAGTGATCACCGACCTCCGTTGGCACAGGACATTCACCAACGGTGTCGTCTGGATGCCGCACGCACGGGACGACGCCCGCTGACCCCAGGCCCTCGACCACGAACGCCAGGAGCGCCGGGCCTTCTTCGAGCGGCGCTGCGCCGTCATCGATGCCGAGAGGATCCTGTGGGACGCTGCCCTCGGCTTCGAGGGGACCGGCACCGCTGCCCTCGCCGGCGCTGATGGCGGCTGCGGGTGTCACCGACGCCGGGCTGGAGCTGTTGGAAGCGTTGGACGATCCTGGCTGGCTCTTCGAGCTGCTGGAGCAGCTTGGCCGGGACGGGTTCGCCCGCGAGGAAGTCCTCGACGACGCCCTCGCCACAGTTGTGGCCAGCGCCTGCCTCACGCTGAAGGAAGCGAGCCAGGCCCCTCACCCCAGCCAGGCGGCCGAATACTGCCTCACCGCTGACCGGCACTTCACCCAGGCCGTGACCCTCGCCAGCATCGACACCGGCCCTGAGCCCGACTGAGGCAGACTCTCCCACCACGGCACGTGGAAACCACCGACGAGCGACCCAGACCGCGGCACGGAACCTGGGGACCCCCCTGAAAGCTGCGCTTACCGGCCTCCACACGCGCCACGCGACGAGAGAAGGACATGTACCGAGAGTTCGTCACCCCCGTAGACCTGGACGTTTTCGAGAGGCTGGATGCCTGGCCGGAGACGATGGACGACGGCTCACGGCTCCTGGCCTTCTCCTACCCGAGCGGCGAACACCTCACCTTCGCCTACAGCCCGCTGGGTAGATCCATCCGCCTCCGGTGGACCAACAGCACGGGAGCGACAGTCCTCGACCTGTTCCGCGAGAGCGCCACCGAACTGATCATCCGGGCAGACCCGGAGAAGAAATGCCTGGTCATCCGTTTCGACATGGGTGAATGCAGCGGTGAACTCCGCGTACAGACCCACCCCACGGTCACGGTCACCGACCGCATGTTGCTTGCATGACGCCGCGCAGAACCAGATCTGGCTGGAGATCGTCCAGATCGCCCTCGACCTGCTCGCCCGGCTACCGATGCTCGCCTTCACCGGCAAGGCCAGGCGGTGGGAGCCGAAGAAGCTCCCCCTGCGGCTGTTCTCCGCCGCCGCCCAGCTCGTCACCACCGCCCGTCGCCGGCGCCTGAGGTTCACCTGCCACTGGCCCTGGACCGACGTGATCACCAGCGCGATCCAACGGCTCGCAGCCCTTCCGAACCCCGGCCGACCAGCAGCGTTCACTGTCCCGGCGAGCCTGATCAATCACCGGAACCGTGGAACCCGGCGCCCGTCCTCTCGACCTAGTTGAGGGCAACAAGAATGCCACTAAGAGACCCGGAATCTTTCCCAGCTGATCTCCTTTGGAACGAAAACGATCACATGGGGCACGGGGTTCACAGGGGAAGCCGCCACTGCACGGAAAACCATTTCTGCGCATCCCTCACACTCCCACTCGTGCGAGTGATACTCACACCCGAATTTCCTAAAACCCTCACTTCGCACGGAAGTCCGATCAGCCTTCGGCCTTGCGCGACTGTGCTGACGCAGCCCCTCGCCGCTGAAGAAGGGGCCTACCGGCACCGAACCCAGACCGGCCAGCCCTCGGTCAAGGCGACCAGGACCACAGACGAACCGCCGCCGACACCGGACCGAGCGCCGGACTACCGAAACCAGGGTCATCGGGCGTGGGGCGAAGAGATGCCCGCAATGCCATCACCGAGAACACACCACCGCTGATGTGCCGATCGCCTGTAGCCCTCCCCGCACGAGCGATACGGGCTGTGCACCCCGCCGACGTTCGGTCGGTGACAGGGGCTGCCGCCCTACCCCCAGGCAGCAACCTGAATGACGACGACGTCGCTGCAGTTCTCGCCGACCCATCTGAACTGCACACCTGAGCAAAACGATCAGCCCATACCCGCGTCACCAGATCAGCGACAGAGCCCGTTCGTCTGTACACGCCTGAGCACTTTTCTCGGTACGCCGACAGACCACCTCCGCGCGGGCGGAGAGAACCCGGCCTGGACCGTCGTGCCGCCCGCGATCAGCGGACCACCTCCGCGCGGGCGGAGAGAACGCCGTGGGGCCGGGTCACCTGGTCTCGCCTCGCGGATCACCTCCGCGCGGGCGGAGAGAACGAGGTGTGGTTCTGTCCACGAGAACCGGCAGCGGATGTACACCGGTTTGGGAGGCAGCCGCCACCCGAGAGGGAATCGAAATGTTCACGGGCTTCGACAGCAGCGCCGGCACGGAGAGGTTGCTGCTGGGTGCGATGGTCGGCACGGTACTGCGGACTCACCGCCCCGCCGGAGCGTCAGGCGTCACCGCGGACGTAGGCGCCCCCAACCGTCCAGATAAACGGATGGTCGAGGGCGAGCGTGACGCGGCAGGATGCTCCCCATGACCTTGCCCACCCCCGAGCTACACACCGCCCGTCTGCGACTGCGGCCGTTCACCGACGCCGACGCGGCGCCGCTCTACGCGCTGCACAGCAGCACTCACGTGCTGCGTTACTGGGACTCCCCGCCGTGGACCGAACCGGCCCGCGCCCAGCGCTTCATCGCGACCTGCCGGACGATCGAGGAGGAAGGCACGGGAGCGCGGATGGCCGTCGACCGCGTCTCCGACGGCGCGTTTGTCGGCTGGTGCGACCTGACCAGCTGGAACCCGGACTTCCGCAACGCGTCCCTGGGCTACGTCTTCGACGCCACCGTGTGGGGTCACGGCTACGCCACGGAGACTGCGCACGCTGTCCTGCGGTGGGCGTTCGACACCCTGGACCTGAACCGCGTCCAGGCCGAGACCGACACACGCAACGTGGCGTCCGCCCGGGTCCTGGAGAAGCTCGGCTTCGTCCGCGAAGGCACCCTCCTCGAGGACTGCGTCGTCAACGGCGACGTCTCCGACTCCTGGATCTTCGGCCTCCTCCGCCGCGAGTGGCACCCGACGGCCGGCCGCTAGGACAGACCCGCCCGCCTTTCGGTCCGCAACCCCCACCGAGGCCACCGTGGGCTGCTCCGGCGAGCTCAACGTCTTGGTTTGCCCCACCGATCCCGACTGGAGCATCCAGTAGGTCATAGGGTCCGCCCAGAGCGGCAACAGCCTCATTGGCATGTGCGGATGCTGTCGCTTCTCGTGAACATCCAACACGGCGCGGCCCGGGTGCCTCCCGAAGCACTGAACAACCGCTGTCGAAACCGGTGAACAAAGCCAGAGGTGCCCCCTGTTCCCAGCGCACCCACCCGCGGACCACCTCCGCGGGGGCGGAGAGCACGCGGCGGCCGTGCTGGTGCTGCCCTTGGCGGCGGGACCACCTCCGCGGGCGCGGAGGTGATCCGGTCCCGGGCCATGCTGAGGGCCTGTGGGAAGCCCAGGGGTGACGGGCTTGGCCAGCAGGAACTGCCCGTGAGCATGCTTCCGGTGCACGCGGCTGCGGGGGAACGAAGCGGATGGCCTCGGCTTTCCCGCCCGGCTCGCCAGGGGTGCCTCAGGGGCTTTTGAGGGGCTTTCAGCTCTGTGACAGGGACTTCTGAGGGACGTTCCGCCGTACAGAAGGGTAAGCCCGGGACAGCGCTGAATGACGCGAATCACCTGGTCAGAGCAAGTGCGCTCAGCACTCGATGACGTTCACCGCGAGGCCGCCGCGCGCTGTCTCCTTGTACTTGGCCTACAAGACAGCGGCGGTCATGACAGGATCGATGGTCGTACCGTGGTGGTTGTATCAGCGGAAGTTGGCGGACGCCAACCTGATCGACTGGCGCGGCGGCGGGGCATACGGGTGGGGGCCGCGCAAGCCGTGACGTCACCACCACAGCCCCGGCTACGTCCACCGCGAGCTGCACGACAGCGATCAGCACTGCCCAGCGGCTCCAGTCCACGCCCGTGCGGTCCTCGTCCATGGCCACCTCCTCGTAGGTTGACGAGGACCGTAGGCCGAGCGGGGAGAGGCATGCGGCGGGTTGTCCACAGGCGCGACAGATCGTCAACCGGCGGATCGCGCTTGTGGAAAACGGGTGCCCGTCCGTAGAAGCGAGTCAGGCGCTACGCAGTCGCCGACGGGCTCGCCGTACCCGCGCTCGCGACTCGTCGCCCATCCCCCGCAGCGCATCAAGCACCGTGAGGTCGGCGTCGAGGAGCGACGCGGCGTCGCCGTAGCCCTGCCGCATCAGCAGGTTCGACAGCCGGTGCCCGTGCTTGTCGTGGCCGAACGCGTCACGGAAGCGCAGTTCGTCGTGCTGGCGGTTACGGCAGGAGTAGCAGCCCCCGCCAGCAGGCATCGGCTCGGCACCCTCGACCTCATCTCGCACGCGGGAGGCGGCCTCTGCGCTCGTCGCTGCGGACGCGGCGCGAGCGACGGGCCGGAAGCCATCAGTTTGTGCGGTCTCGGTATCGGGGGTGACATCACCGGGGAAGACTGCGGTCACGTGCAGAATCTTGGCGTCCTCATCGATGAGGCCGATCACCGTCCAGTCACTCATGCCGCCATCTTCGCCGCCGAACCAGCGCAGATGGGTCGAAATGCTCGACTTCACCCGTGCTGGCTGTCCTCTGTGCGAACCTGAGCCAACGTCGGCGTGGCCCCGCCGGCAACACTGGACGGGGCCGTCCGCCTACAGCAGCCAGCTGGATGCATACGGATGCTGCCAGCATTCCACCCGGCACTGACAGGCGGTCGGAACACCTACGCTTGCCCGGGGACCACGTCGCGGGGACGCCGCCAGACTGCGGGCGATGCGGAAGACCCCCGCATGCGCCGGGGACCACTCGGCCACGGGCGGCGTGACCGCGTTCCCGTACGGAACACCCCCGTACGCGGGGACCACGGCCTGGGCGTGGTCCGTGCTCGATGCGGGTTCGGAACACCCCCGCTCGCGCGGGGAACACCTCGCGGGCACGCTCCAGTGCCGCCGTGAGGTCGGCACACCCCCGCTCGCGCGGGGAACACTTCTCCGTGGTCGTGGGGGTGGACACGGTGTCCGGAACACCCCCGCTCGCGCGGGGAACACACCGCCAGTGCCCAGCCCGGGTTGCCCTACAACGGAACACCCCCGCTCGCGCGGGGAACACCCACGGCGCACCGCGCCGGAGCTGACCAGCTGCGGAACACCCCCGCTCGCGCGGGGAACACCCAACAACCAAGGTCAACAAAAGCCGACCCAGCGGAACACCCCCGCTCGCGCGGGGAACACCCTCTTCGTACATTGCTCGTCTGTCCCGGTGGAGGAACACCCCCGCTCGCGCGGGGAACACCACGTCCTCACCGCGACGCAGCAAGGCGCTTCCGGAACACCCCCGCTCGCGCGGGGAACACTGAACCAGAGATCCGCGTTTCTCGAACGGATGCGGAACACCCCCGCTCGCGCGGGGAACACCGTGGAGCACGCGATCCCGGACGTCATGGAGTAGGAACACCCCCGCTCGCGCGGGGAACGCTACGCGGGGATGGGGATGCGGCAGCGGATCTGCGGAACACCCCCGCTCGCGCGGGGAACACTTCGGCGAGCGGTGGGAGACGTTCTCGGGTCGCGGAACACCCCCGCTCGCGCGGGGAACACGGAGGAGGCCGGGCTGACCTATGTGGTCGCCGCGGAACACCCCCGCTCGCGCGGGGAACACCCCGGCGCGATCGTCAGCAGCGGGCGCGGGCCTGGAACACCCCCGCTCGCGCGGGGAACACATGTGCGGGGCGCCCCTGCGCTGGAATTCGAGCGGAACACCCCCGCTCGCGCGGGGAACACTCTCGGATGGTGACGGACTCGGCGGTCACATGCGGAACACCCCCGCTCGCGCGGGGAACACTTCACGACGGAGCAGGCGCAGGTGATGGTGCGCGGAACACCCCCGCTCGCGCGGGGAACACGTTCGGGTCGGTGTCGAACAGCTCCTCTTCCGCGGAACACCCCCGCTCGCGCGGGGAACACTGGCCGGTACTGGGCGTTGTGGTCTCGTACGGCGGAACACCCCCGCTCGCGCGGGGAACACTCCAGGACGATGGCCCCGCCGTGCAGCACCTGCGGAACACCCCCGCTCGCGCGGGGAACACCCAGGAGGAGAGGGTCGCCCGTCGGGCACGGTCGGAACACCCCCGCTCGCGCGGGGAACACTGGTGCTGAGTGGGTACGCTCATGGTGGATCCCGGAACACCCCCGCTCGCGCGGGGAACACTACGGATGGACCGTAGCCCCATGCCTGGATCTCGGAACACCCCCGCTCGCGCGGGGAACACTCCGCGTGGTACCGGGCCAGGTCGTCCGCGCGCGGAACACCCCCGCTCGCGCGGGGAACACAGTCACAGCCCGCTGTCACAGCCGCTGTCACACGGAACACCCCCGCTCGCGCGGGGAACACGAAGGCGAGACAGCCGAATCCGGCGTTTGCAGCGGAACACCCCCGCTCGCGCGGGGAACACCACAGCATCCAGCAGCGCCTGACCGAACCGGGCGGAACACCCCCGCTCGCGCGGGGAACACGCGCGGTGGTCCCACTGCCGGGCCTCGATCCACGGAACACCCCCGCTCGCGCGGGGAACACAGTTCTTCGAGATCCGCGCGCAGCGCGACGACCGGAACACCCCCGCTCGCGCGGGGAACACCGAACCTGCGCGTGCAGCTGCGGGTGCGTGAACGGAACACCCCCGCTCGCGCGGGGAACACCCTTCCTCGTACCGGCCCTGGCTAGCGATGTACGGAACACCCCCGCTCGCGCGGGGAACACGGTCTGGGTGTTGGCATATGCCGATTCGCGGGCGGAACACCCCCGCTCGCGCGGGGAACACGTGTTCAGCGGCTCGTCCACGCTGTACGTGGTCGGAACACCCCCGCTCGCGCGGGGAACACGCGTTCGGGGTGGAGCGGCCGACGAGCCGTACCGGAACACCCCCGCTCGCGCGGGGAACACCTGGGCGCGTTCGTCGTCGGAGAAGTCGCGGCCGGAACACCCCCGCTCGCGCGGGGAACACACTTCCTGACCTGCTCCGTTAGCGTGGCTTTGCCGGTTCTTTACTGCTGCGGCTTCTCGTCATTGGTACATGGTGGCAGAGCGGTACCGCAGTTTGGGTGTCCATAGGCTTGTTCGGGCGGGTGTCATTTTGGAGCACGTCTCGAGGCAAGGTGCCCGTGAGGGTTCGCAGGTCGACGCGGTGGCTCGTCGCTTAAGGACCGCGCGGGCAGCATGCCGATGGGTGCGGCCGTTCCTTCGCCGAGCCGGGGGCCGGGGTATGGCTGGCAAGCGTGTCTCGGTCTCTGCAGGGGGCTGGGGGCGCGACCGAGGCGGGGCCTCCCTGTCCCGGGCAGCGCAGATCGGGCGACTGAGCGCTGGTCCCGTGGCCAAGTGCTCCTACGGTTGGGCCGCCCACCCCGCACCTATGCGACGACTGCAAATTCCAAGTGATCGACATCGAGCAACGCGATTGCCAGAAGCAAGAGCGCGAGTTTCGCAAGCTGGCACCGCAGCCCGTGCAGAGAGCCGGGAGCCGGCTCTCCCGGCTCCGACGCTGACACTATGCGCAGGAGATCCCGTAATTGGTTGCTTTGACCGACGTCCCGCCCCAGCGCCAGCGCCGAGGCTGACATCAGCGGGCGGGATGACCGTGACGTGCCCGGTGGCGAGCAGCTTGCGGTAGGCGACCGCTACCACCGGTGCCCAGGTTACCGACCGTTACCTCGCTGGGCTGGGCGTCGTCTGAGATTCTGATTGCCCTGGTAAGAGGCACATCCTCGTCCAAGACAAGGATTAGACGGGGAAGCACGATCGGCGCGACCAACCCGCCAAGCTGGCGGGAAGCTCGGTGCTGACGGAACCATCCGCACATGTGTCCTCGAACGTGAGCCCGACGGGCTGCCCGGGCGCACCGGTTCCAGTCCCGGCGTCGGGCTTTGAACTGCCTGTGGTGAATGCGGTTGGCCTGCATCTGGACCATGTCTGCGGAGTCGCCAGGGTGCATTGCCTCGATCACGGTAGCGATCCCGGCGGCGAGCGTCCTGATCAGCAGGGTCAGTACCACGAGCAGCAAAAGAGGGAAGAGGGCCTTCCATGGAACGCCCAGTACAAGAAGGTCAAAAATCAGATTGTTCATCAGGTCCTCCCCGTCGAGGGCTCAGGCAATAGCATCCACTCCCAGGTGTGGGAAGGGCCCCCGATCAGCGGGCCCTTCCCACCTTGCCGCATGTCCCCGTAGCTCGCTGGGAACCTTACGAGGCGAGCGCTTTCTACAGCCGTGTGGCCTGTCGGGGCAGGCTTGTACGTGCCGCCTCATCAGCATCAATGGGTAGGACAAGCTGAGGCAGCCGGACTGTCGAGTTCGGTGTAATGAGCCTCAACACCAACAACACCAGGTTGTCCCATGAAGCCTTGAGTGTCGTAAGCCCTGGATTATCTACAAGTTCCATTCCTGTGTGCTCCTCTGTCTTCGGCTCTAGGCCTTTGGCGGGCCTGGAGCCGAGCGGGATGGAGGGCTAGCGTCCCTCCCGCCCCCGTACGGACTGGGCCTCCAGGCCGTACGGGAGCGGGACGCTCTAGTTCTCCTAAATATGCGGAGGCTCGTAGCCGAGGTGTCTGAACTTTCCCTGCCGATAAGCTCTGTTGACTTTCCGCACGGCCTTGTACTTCATCTGCGTCACAGCTTTGACAGTGGTAGGCGGATTGAGCCACTCGGCTACTGCAGCGTTGTCCTCACCCAGGACCTGCGCCAGAACGTAGACATGCGCCTCGCGCTTGGTGAGAACCCCGGACTCGATGACCCCACGGGCTGCCTCGACCAGCTCAGTATTGAGCTGCAGCATGCTGTCGAGCTGGGGGTCGGTGTACTGCCGCTGGCGCAAGGCGTCCAGATGCTCGTCACCGACCAGCACTTCGATGGCCGTCCGCAGCTTGCTCAGTGCCTTGGTCACACAACTGTTGAGGTACGGGTCAAGATTCTCGACCGGCCCATGCCTCACGAGCCTGCGCTCAAGGCCAGCGAGAATCGACTGCCACATATCCTCGGCCATCTGCCAACCAGCCTTCCGGGCCATCCGCGCGATGTGCATACCGGACTGCTCAAAGGCGATCGCCAACTGCTCGCGTGTCTCGTTTGAGTGCCCGGGCAGCACGTCGACTGATGCTTCCGCATCGGCCGCAGGCGTGGAAGTCTGTACGGGAAGGTCAGAGGATGCTGAGCTCTCGCCGCGCATCTCTTCGGGCATGGGTACTCCTGAGTCGAATCGGGTTGTCGCCCACCTTCAGGCGCAGCACCCCTCCCGAATCACCGAGGTTGCCGTATTACATGCTTAGTGTGCAGTCCAGGAGATTGGTTCCCTTTCAGCGGCACGTGGCGGTGCGACTGCGGTCGGTGTCGGGCAGGGGCGCGTCGCGCCGGCCTTGCTGCTGTGGTGTGCTGACGGCCTAGGTAAGGGCTGTACCGTAGCTGCTGGTCGCGGGGCCAGGCGGATGCCGCGGGTGCTGCTCGTGGACGCAACCTCAACAACCGCATGGCCATGAAGGCGGTCCTCGAGCCCCTCGACCAGGAAATCGTTGCGGTCTCCTCCGGCCGCGAAGCACTCAAGGAGCTGCTGGGCCACGACGACATCGCCGTCATCCTGCTGGATGTGCACATGCCGGGCATGCACGGCTACGAGACCGCCGCCCACATCAAACGCCGCCACCGCACCCACGAAATCCCCCATCATCTTTCTCACCGCCATGGGGCCCGACGACTCCGCCTGCGGGCTACGCCGCAGGCGGAGTAACTTACCTCGCCGAACCCTTCGCCCCCTGGGTCCTGCGCGCCAAGGTCGCCGTCTTCACCGGCATCCACCTCGAACGAAACCAACGCGGTAACCACTGACCGTTCCAATACTGCTTGCATGCACCGTCCCGCAGCATGCCGGTCCGGGGATTGTGGCCCGCAGGCTGTACTGTGACCCAAGCCGGACGCCACTGCCCACGTCCAACAACGTCAGGTGTGCCGCCCCGGGTGTGTCCCGTCAACGGCTGATCTTGGTTGTTAGGGGTGCGTGAAAAAGGGCCCGCTGCCGCGCGCAATTGGTGCGGTGCGGTGGTGCGCACGGTGCGGTGACGGGGACGATGATCCGCCGAACCCGGCGGCCGCTTCGGTGTCGCCAGCCTCCACGGCCTGACGGTAGTTGAAGGTGCTGAGTACCTCGTCCGGCGTCAGCGGAGCGAGGGGCACGGTGGGGTTCTGGAACATGGTCGGCTCCTCACGTACAGGCCGCCCCGCTGATTACAGTGGCCTCGGGGCCGATGCTCGGGCCGCGGGGCTGGGGATAGAACCCGTACACCGAAGGTGAACGCACCCGCTGGGCCGGCGCTCGTGTTGCCCTCTTCTCCAGGCTCGCTAACTGTGGCATTCCGTCCATTCCGGCAAGGGGGAAAGCTCCGTCCCGCGACGCTGCGCGATGGGTCGGGGAAGAGGCGCTGCCGTCCAGGGCGTGCCGTTGGGAGACTGCGGGGATGACCACGCAGCGGCTGCCGTTCCCGATCCCGGACGAACGCGCCCACCTTTTCGTCGACAGCTACGCTGACATGCACGGCCTCGTTGAGGACCTGGTCGTGCCCGCCGGCATACCCGAGGCCGCGGCCACCGTCCTGGCTACGGCCCGCGAGCTGCTGCGCCAGTCGTACTACTGCTACGAGTTCTCCACCGTGGCGGTCATGCACTCCCTGATCGCGGTGGAGATCGTGCTGCGCGACCGTATCCCGGACGCGGGCAAGAAGCCGCTGCACCAGCTCATCAAGCAGGGCGCCTCCGACGGGATCCTGACAGCCCGGCAGGCGGAGTACCTTGACGACGGCCGGAAGATCCGCAACGGCATGGCGCACGGCCAGACCACGCACGCGGTGATGCCGCCGGCCATGGCGGTGCCGATGGTGACGACTTCGTTCGCGATCGTCTCCGAGCTCTGCACCGCACCTACCTGACGATCACGGCTCGGTAACGACACTCAGTGAAGCGTCACACCGTCGATTTTCGCCACACCTCTACCAGGTGACGGCGGGATTCTGTCCGGAGTACCGCGCCACCTGCGTGAGGAGCCTTGCCATGACGTACACCAGCAGCGCCCGGCAGCCCGAGCCGGAGTCGCGTCCGACCCGGACAAGGGGTGCTGAACGCCCGGCGGGCGGCCCGCAATCCAGTGCCGTGAACGGTGCCGCGAACGATTCCAACGTTGTGCCCATCACCGCAGCTCACAGCGCGCGCCAGAGGACCTCCCGGCACGCTGACACCTCTCTCCCTTCCCCTGAGACATCAGCGAAGGGGAAGAGGTCCACTCCCACGGCCGGGAAGGTGCGGGCCGATGCGCTTCGGATGCTGGGGTGTGTGCGGATAGCCACGGTGCGGCAGATGGCTCAGGTGATCACGAAGGATGAGTCGGACGGCCGGTCGTACGTGCGCAGGGCGATGAAGGAACTGGCGGAGCTGAGGCTGGCGGAGACGAACGGCAAGGCGGGCAAGCACCCGATCTGGAACCTGACTCCGGCGGGACAGAAGGCTCTGGCCGACGGCAACGAGCTGCCTCCCCGTCCGCAGGCCGGCACCGGAGCGAAGGCGGTGAAGGCCGGGTTCGGTCCGCACGGCGTCGCGGTGACGGACATGATCCTCGCCTACGGCGGCCGCAAGCACCTGACCGACTGGCAGGTGGAGGTCAACCACGCCATCAAGGCGACCGGCCTCAGCTTCAACCCCGACGCCGTCCTCGCGCTGCCGACCAAAACCAGCGAGGTGCGCCTCTTCGAACTCGACAACGGCACCATGTCCCAGGCCCGCCTCGCCAAGGAGGCCTGGGACTACGAGCGCTACGCCGGGCACCGCGTCTGGGAAGGCGCCCGCGGCACGATCGGCAACACGTTCCCGTTCTGGCAGCGCCACCGCTACACCCGCTCCCAGACCTTCCCGCGGCTGCACGTCGTCCTGGCGGGCAAGGAGGAGCACCTGCTCGACAACCGCCTCCAGGCGCTCGCCGACGACGTGAAGGGCATGGCCGTCGCGGTGTGGGTGAACACACTGCCCCGGCTCCAGCGAGGCGAGCCCTGGTACGAGATCGGCGTCGACGACCCCGACCGGCGCCGCCGGTGCTACCCCGAACCCGTAGGCCGCTGAGCCGCGCGCGACGCCGGGCAAGCCCTTCGCGCGAGGGGCTTGCCCGGGGCACGGCTACACGAGGGCGGCGGCCACGGTCTCGAGGACAGCGCGCTGCTGCGGATCGACGGGCGCGTCGGCCTGGCGCAGCGAGCGCAGCGTGCTGCCTTCGACGCACAGCCTGCACAGCCCGAACACCGGCATCGGACCGGCACCGATGAGGGTGTGCGAGGTGGAGCTCTCGTAGACAGGGCGGTAGCAGCCGGGGCACAGCTGGCAGTCCTCGGGCTCATCCGCCGGCAGCGCGTCGGGGCCGAGCAGCGGGACGATCCGGCGGAGGTTCTCCCCGGCCTCCGCCCACAGTCCCATCGGCCGTTCCGCGGACCGCTCGAACACGACGTCGCTGTCCGGGCCTTCGCTGGTGCGGACCCGGGCCAGCGTGCCGACGCCTTCCTCGGGGTGGTCGGGAAGGAACGCCAGGACGGTCCGGTAGCCGGGCCCCTCGGTCACGCCGAAGACATGTCCCTGCCCGGCAGCGAGCGCCGCGGCCACCTCCTTCAGCCCCTGGCCGTCGTCGTCGTTGCGCAGACGCAGCGGCCACGCAGCCGGAGCGTCGTCGATCTCGGCAGGGGAGGAGGTGATCAGGATGCCGTTGCCGGACTGGCGGACGTCCAGGTGCTGCATTCCCCGGGTGGAGTGGAAGGCGGTGCCGAACCATTCCGTGGTCGGCTGGCTCTCGCCCCGTGGGCGGCGTGGCTTGTGCTGCTTGTGACGTCCCATGTTGTGCCTCGCAGACGTGGGCCCGTGCACGGGCCGGATCGGTCCGCTGACCCCACAACCGGCTGCCCGGCAGGTCGGGTGCGCCACGGGCCCGTCATTCACCCGCCCAGCCGATCCGGCTGTCGGGTGCCCGCTGTGAAAGCGGTCGTTGTCAGTCGGCTACGACGTCGCGTAGTTCCTGTACGGCGCGTTCGCGGTGGTGCTGTGCGGGGATCGCCTCGTACAGGTCCAGGGCGCGACGGCGGACCAGGCCGGTTCGGTAGTCGACGGGCAGCGACTGTGCGACGGCACGCCTCTTCGCTGTCGCCGTCGTGATGGGCACAGGCGGCACCGTAGATGTACAGCAAAGTGCGCGTCATCGTGCTGGTCGGCGCGGACAACTCCAGCGCCCGCTGCTGGCTCTCCTGAGCGCGGAGGGTGTCCCCGAGCGTGGTGAACGCGTGGCTGAGGTGGACGTGGTGCTTCTGCTCGCCGTACGTCAGCCACGTGTCCGACCGCTCGCACTCGCCGGAGCGGGCCGCGCTGACGGCGGGTGGGCCGGGGCGGGCCGGTCGGCGGTTCCCCACCGCCCCGCTGCCGCGCTGCGCTTCGTCGTCTGACGTCTCGTCCGACAGATGGAAAGTTCCGATCGACCGGCACTTGACCGGCCTGCCCTCCATCCTGGACACATGACGTCCAGTGACCCCGCCCCGGCACACGCGCAGCCATCGATCACGACGGTGACGCGGCACGACATCTTCAGCTATCTGCGCGGGATATCGAGCCCCTGGTGGGGGAAACTGGACGAGGTCACGTTCCTGGAGGGCCTCTACGACCTGGACCGACCTGCGGCCGAGAACGGCCAGCTCCCGACTGTCCGTGCCGATATCCAGCAGCACCGGTTCAACAACGAAGATCTGCCCGACGACTGGATCTTCGAGGACTCTCGGTTGGAGCTCTCCGACGGGCCGGACGAGGTGCTGCTTGCCTTCCTGGCACGAATGGTCCATCCCGAGGTTGCGGCCGGCGTCGAGGAGGCGATGAAGCAGGTTGAGGAGCTGAACCGGCTGCTGCCGCTGAACGACGACGACACGGGCAAGCTCGACCTCGTCCTCGGGCAGACCTACAGCCTCCTAGACTGCGCCGGCGAGGAGACCGCATGCGACCTGCTGCGTACAGCTGTCCTGACCCTGCGCCGCGACGGCGGCTTCTTTAACCCCGTGCCTGGTGACGGTTGGACGGCGGACACCTACGAGGCGGTCCTGACCGTGGAGCGCGAGCTCCTGCCCATCTGTGCCCCGGAGACGAAGGAGGTGATCTGGGGGACACTGGAGACCCTGCTCAGCCAGCTCGGACGCACCGACGTCCAGGACCTCGTGGTCGAAGGCGATACCCGGCCGCTGCCCCACATCCCGCCGGACTGGCGGGCCCAAGCCACTGCACCCGCCACCCCCATCGTTCGTGGTCTCCGCCTCCCCTTCACCACCACCGAGTTCGACGTCACCCGCGGGGACTTCGCCGACCTGGAGATCCGTGCCTCGCATGACAGCAGCGGGTTCCACTACCTCTACGACACCCGCGCACGTCGGATGATCACCGACTTCGTTCTCGACGCCCGGCCCCAGGTGGCCACGCTGTGCAGCGTCACCATCATCAAGAAGGGCAGCACCTTCACGCCGAGGGTCAAGCTGTGGAAGAAGGACAAGAAGAAAGCAGGTGAGGTCCCCGCGACGAACACGTTGCCCGACACCGGGGCCACCCGGGCTGTCAAGGCGCTCGTCGACACCGGGGATGTCCACGAGAACTTCTGGAAGGTCATCAACTTCCTCCAGGGCTGCGCCGGGCTGAGCACGCCCGGCGGCTCCCTCCAGCTCGTGGCCGGAGACGAGGCCCAGCTGACCCAGATGCTGACCGGCCAGGACCGGACGATGGTTCTCGGTGCGGTCAGGACCGCGATCGGCGGCGGGCTCACCGAGGAGGACATCCGGTTGATCAGCAACCGCAGGGAGCAGCTCAAGAGGTTCGAGCGGCTGCTGAACGATCCGCACTACTTTCAGCAGGAGGAGAGCCTTGCGACGACGCGCGGGGCGGAGGCGGTCTGGCAGGCCTTCTTCGAGGCGAACCAGTGGATCTTCGGCTACGGGCTCAACCTCATCGCCTGTGAATCCATCGACGACGGCAAACTGGAACGCATCACCACCGGTGCCGACATCTTCGGCGGAGCCGGGAAACGCATCGACGCCATCATGCGTTCCAAGGGCCTGATCAGCAGCATGCTCTTCTGCGAAATCAAGACCCACGACACGGAGCTGCTCGCCAAGGCCCCGTACCGCGCGGGCGTATACCAGGCATCGAAAGAACTGGGCGGCGGCGTGGCGCAGGTGCAGAAGACCGTGGGCAAGGCCCAGCAGCTCATCTCCCGCGAGTTCCTCAACCATATCTACGACGACGACGGCACTCCGACCGGCGTCGAACTGTCCACCACCCGGCCCCGGCAGGTCGTGGTGATCGGGAGCCTGCGCGAATTCACCCACAACGGCCATGTGAACCCGGAGAAGATCAGCTCCTTCGAGCTGTACCGGACATCGATCCAGGACGTCGAGATCATCACGTTCGACGAGCTCTACCAACGGGCGTGCTTCATCGTCGAAGATCGCTAAGACTCCCATCCACCGGTCTGGTTGGCCTGTGGGTGTGTCCAGTACGTACGGCGGCCCGCGTGTGGTGACCGTCGTACGGGGTGGGCCGCTGGTAGCCCCGGCTCGGACCGGGACCACCAGGTCGGCGGATGTGGGCTCAGCGGGGGCGCCGGGTCAGCGCTGCTGGATCCACCAGATGATCCACGCGGTGCCGCTAGCGCCCAGGGCGCCAGTGGAGCCGCGGACGATGCCGTGGCCCGCGGTACTGGCGAGGGCGCGCAGGCGACGGCGGAGACCGCCGTCCAGCAGCCGCCGCAACCGGGTCCGGATCTCGGACCGGATGTGGCGCAGCTTGCCGCTGCCCTGGTGATGCCGGGTCGACGCCGGCCGGTCGGTGCCCTTAGGCTCGTTGGACATGCTGATGGTGCCTCCTTGGGGAGTGACTGTCGGTTTCTTCACTGGGCGGCTCCCTGCTGGAACAGGGGGCCGTCGCCCGTTTGCGGGGCGGCGGCCTGAACCGCGCCCGACCCGTGTGCGAGGGGCCGGGAGTCGTAGGACCGGGGCTGTAGCGCCCCGGTGGTGTTCATCGCGGAATCGCGGCCCCCGAGAGCGCGGGGATACGGGAGCCGATCCGCAGCGCGGTGCGGGCGATGCCCTCGGGAGTCCAGGCGGCCTCCGCCGCCTCGCGCTCCGTCTTGTTGACGTTCAGGTCGAACGGCGCGGCGAGGGCCCAGCGGACGTGCGTGCTCTGCCCAAGGACGGAGAAGCCGTCCAACTGCTGCTCGGAGAGGAACTCGTACAGCAGGCGCTTCTTCTTCAGCTCCTCGATGCCACGCCCGACCGTCGACGGGGAGATCCCGTACCAGAGTGCGTACTCCCTGGCCTTGTACAGGGCGAAGGACGGGCTGCGCTGGCTCATGAGGATGAGCAGCATCGCCTTCGCCGGCATCGACAGCTTCCGGTAGTAGTGCTGCTCCCAGTACGCGAAGGGCACCTTGAAGTAGGTGCTCTTGCGGGAACCCTCCTTGTCGCCCGACGGAAGCGTGTACGGGTCGCCGGAGCCGTCCTCGAGCAATTTGGTGATCTTCGTCATCCGGCCGTCCGGCTCGGTGCTGATCAGCTTCAGTTCCTTGAGCTTGTGCAAGTGCCGGGAGACTGCGGCGCTCGCGGTGCCGTTGGTGGCGAAGGAGATCCCCGCGGCGCGGCCCCAGGTCTCGGACCGGTGAACGACGCCCCAGTCGGCGCGCGCGGTGACGCAGTGGATCAGGAGGAACAGGTCCAGCCGCTCGTTGCTGCGCAGCATCTTGGAGAACGGGCCGGGCCGCGTGACCAGGCGGAGGCCGGGATCGGCATCCTGGACGAAGGCACGCCGGACGGGGACGGCACGGCCGGTGCGCTTGGACTGCTCCAGCAGCATCCGTATCGTGTCGTCCTGGCTCACGGCCATGTCCCGCTTGAGCACGGTCAGTTCGGTGTTCACGGAGTCCATGTTCACCCATCGGCCGCACGAAGCGGGTGCCGAATTCCGGTGCGGGCCGCTTGGCCGCTTCCCGTTCAGACCGGGCTATCGGAAAACAATTGGATAACTGATGACCCCAGTAGGAAACCATTGGTGGCTGAAGCCGCAGGCAGTCGCGTAAACGACACCTGGAACCTTTAACGCTTCAGACGGCGATCTTTGATGTTCTGGGGTTCGACTCTTGGATAGTTCACGCCGTGATTCCGTACCTGGTAGAACACGGCGGCGAATCCGGTTCAGAGCCGCGCTGGTGACGTCTCTTCCCGTGGCTGCCAGCGGCCTACGCGGTCCGTACGACTGCTCCCGTCCCGAACCCGACAGCACGAGACCCCGGGCCTGACGAGCCCCGGGGTCCGGCGTGGTGGGGAAGGTGCAGTCAGGGAAGGGCTCAGTAGTCGTCCCGTTCGGAGGGCGGCCCGTACTGCTCGATGAGGTCGCAGGTGCAAGTGCCGCCGCCGTACACCGTCTTGTCGCACTCGTCATGGTGGTGCCGTACCGGCGGCCGCTTCGGCGGGGCGGCCGGGGCGGGAGGCCGGTCAGCTCCGGACCGGGCTGCGGCCCGGAGCTCGTTGTCCACGACGGCGGAGGCGATCTCGTCCTTGCGCCACTTCTCGGGGGAGTTGTGGTTCACCAGGCCACCCGCGTAGGCCATGCGCAGCAGTTCGGCCTCGGTGTGCTTTCGGGTCAGTTCGTAGGAATGCGCCCGCTTACGCGAAGGAAATTCACCCGCCCGGATGCCGCTGCCGTACGGTCCGACGGTCGTGGTCGGGGCGACCACGGACCCCGACCATGAGGCCGACCATGGCGGCCTGTCCCCGACCACGACTCCGGGGGCGGGGCGTGTCTGAAGTGACACGTAATTCGAACAAGAGATCTAATGCCGGTATGGACGTGACCGACTTCCCCGACGATCTGGTGCAGACGCAAGCCGCCTGTCACGCCACCTACGACGCGCTCGCCGCACCCCGCCCCCGCGACACCACCGCCCTGCGCCGCCGCCTGCTGCTCCTCTCCGTACGGCTGTGGTGGCACCCCTACTGGGAAACGGTCTCCTCGGTGCCGGCGGCACGGTCCGCGCTGCGCCACCTCGCCCGCGCCCACGGAGCCGTCCGGGCGGCCTGACCGGTCGTCCTGGTCGACCAGGAGCACGAGGTTGCGGCAAGGATTGCGCCTATCTGTTGCGCTGGATGTTGTGCCAAGGGTTGCGCCAGGTGTTGCGCGGCCCGCAGGACCGTCCCCGTGTCCGTGCAGGTCATCACCCGGGTTTGCCGTGGTCGGCCCGCTGACAACCCCGTTGCGGCTGCTCTGCCCATGTCCCTTGGCTGGAGTGAAGGAGGAAGGGACGGGCGGGATGGGCGGCGCGGCCGCGGCCGAGGATCGGGGCGCGCTCAGCCAGTTGCGCGTCGGCCGGGGCCGCCGCGCCTCGCCGCCGTCAACCCGGCTACGACTGCGGGTTGTGTTGGATCACTTACGCAAGAGTCCTGATTCGTGCTACTCGTCTACCGGGGCGATGTAAGCGAGATCGGCGGGGGCGCATGACATCGGAGGGCGTGGAAGTACGGACTCGCAGGGCGAGCCGCGTTCAGGATGCTGTGCGCATCCTCTTCCTCTTGGATCACTGTCCATCCCCGGGTAGCGGGTGCCCAGCCCATCCGGACGCGGTGGCGGTGCTGCGCGGACAGAAGAAGCTTCAGGCGCTCGACTTCTGGCTCCGCAACCCCGATTACCTTGCCGATGAACTGCTGAACGCCGCGGAGGCCGGCCGGAGCGTTCCGGGAGTCAGCCCTGTCGACCGGGCGGCTGCATTGCTAGAGGGCGATGAGCCGGATCTTGAGTCCTATCCCATGATCCGCTGGCGCTATGGCGCCTACGAGTCACTCGATGACGCTCTGGCATTGCTGGTCGCGCATGGACTGATCGGCATCGACGCCATCGGGACAGCGCCTGACATCGACCGCTGGGATTACTGTTTGCTGCCGGCGGGCCGACAGGACGCACAGGAGATGCGCTCGCAGGAGCCGGATCTGTCTTGGTACGACGAACGCGCGGCACTGGTGCTGCTATTGGCCGGGGACCGCAGCGGCAGTGCCTTGAAGGAGCTTCAGTACGCGCAGGGTGAGTACGAACGAACCCACATGGGTGAGGACATCGCTGGCATTCTCCCGCGCGTCCGGGCCCGTTTGTCGGCGCTGCAGAGCAAGGTGAGCGAGGGGAGCGCATGAGTAACTTCACCGAGACTGTTGCCCGCCGTGCTGGTGTGGACGTCGCGGAGGCCGCAGCAGTGCTCGAGCATCACCGGGTACGGGAGAGCGGCGTGCTGCCGCGACCGCACCGACTGGCATTGACCTCGATCGAGTTCTCAGGAACCAAGGCAGGCAAGTTCACCGACGACTTCCGCTTCAGTTGGCGGCTCAGCGACGGGTTGTGGTGCCTAGCCGGCGACAACCTCAAGGGCAAGAGCACTGTCCTGGAAGTGATCTGGTGGTGCCTGCGAGGCAAGAACAAACGGCTGCAGGACACCGCACGCAGATGGATCTCCCACGTTCGGCTCGAAGGCCACATAGACGGTGAGCCCTTCAGTGTGGAGTTCCAGCACAAGGACGGCGTACCGACCGGACGCCTGGAGACCGGAAAGACCACCTCCGGAATCGACTTCGCTGGTGAAGCCGAGTTCGCCTCCGTGATGAGCCAGTTCATGATGAACCGTCTCAACCTGGAGATCCTCCGAGGGTGGCACTCCGACGTCAAAGGCGAAGAAGACGGCAAGGCCACCGTCACCGACTGGGCGCTGTTCAGCCACGCACTGATCTGCCGCAACCGCAACGCTGAGGTCCTGCTCGGAGAGACCAGCGAGAATGGATCCGTCGTCAGCCTGCTGCAGATGTTCATCGGCCTTCCCTGGACCAGCACACGCCGGGACGCCGAGACCGCCCTGAAGACTGTCCGGCAGCAGCAGCGGGGCGAGAAGCGTCGGGCTACCGAAGACACCCAGGCCCGTGCGAGCTCCCTGCAACGGCTCAAGGACGAGATCACTGCTGCCGAGGCGGCCCTCGCCAACACTGGTGTCGCCCCCGCCCTGGAAGACCAAGCCTTGGCCATTGAGCAAGCCGCGGCCCATGTTGCGTCCTGCGCGGGATGCCATGCCACTGCCGTACAGGTGCATCTAACCGTCCAGCAGAACTACACCGAGCTGCACCAGACACTCGTGGAAGACCGGAAGCGGCTACGCGACATGAAGGAGAACACGGCAGCCAAGCGCTACTTCGGGGCTCTCGCCCCGACGTGTTGCCCGCGTTGCACCACCCCCGTCGCTGACCTCGCTCAGGCGCGCGGCGACCAGGCGGCGGACCACTGCTCCGTATGCGGCAGCGCACCTCCCGAGGATGCTCCGGAGGACACCACAGCTATCGACCAGATGAGTGAGAACATCGCCTCTCTGGCCGCTGCGGACGACCAGGCCCGCACAGCGCTGCGGCGCGCGGAGAAGGAACGGAAAGAAGCCGAAGCCCAGCTCGACGCGGCCCGCCGTGCGATGGCCGCTGCCCAAGCAGCACTACCGGATGCCTCTGTTCTGCGACGCCAGCTTGACCTGGAACGTCTGCGCGGCGCCCTGAAAGAACGCGAAGCCACCCACGCTCGCGCGGGTGGAACAACGGCGCCAGCCCCAGAGGAGAAGATCCTGGAGGCTGCGTACAAAGAAGCCGACGTGCGCGCCGGAAAGGCGAGTAAGCCCATCATGGACCGGGTAAGCAGCGAAATCTTCGACCTCGCCGTCCGACTGGGATACGACAATCTTCAGGGCGTAAAGCTGCAGGCAAACGGTCCCATGAAGCTCCAGTTGGACGATGGACCGTCTTCGTTCCAGAAGGTGACCGAGGGCGAACAGCTGCGTCTGCGCATGGCCACGCTGCTGGCTCTCCTCCGCGTCGGCCAGCAGCACGGCGGCCGCCATCCCGGACTCTTCCTCATCGACTCCGCCGGCGCCCAGGAAATGATCCCGACCGACCTTGCCGAGACGCTACAGCAACTTCGGGCGATCTGCGAAGAGACCGACGGGCTGCAGATCATCGCCGCTACGGCCAACCGTGAACTCGCCCGTACGGTCATCCCTGACGACCGCGCGAAGATCGCTGAAGCAGGGGCCTTCATGTGGTGACCATTACTCCGTCGACGCGTTAACGCGTCATTCATCGCAGGCCGCCGCACGATAAGGAGGGCCCACCGTGACGCCGCTCGAGACACTCCTAGCTCGCCGCGGAGACGCCCCCACACTCGAAGACTTCGGCGGCGAAGACCGATTCTTTGCCCAGGCAGATGAACTTGCCACCTCTCGACTGTGGTTCCGCGCGGCCGAGGCTCTCCTTGCTGCCTGGGATTGTCTCAACAGCCCAGACCGCGCCGCAGCCTTCATCGCCGAAGCACTCACGGCGGAGAACCGGCCGGGCGTCGTCGGAGACCTCCTTGACCGACTGTGCGACCACCCCGGGTACCTGAGGGACCACTCCACCGCGCTGAATCGAATCGCCCTGCGCCGGACCGAGCCCCACGCCACGGCTCTCGAAGCTGAGACCGCAGGCTTCTTCCTTGAAGCCGCACTCCGCCTGGCACTCGCCGGAGGAGCCATCAAGCGTTACGGAGTCCTTGACGTCCTCACTGACCCACAAGCCCCCTCCGCACCCATCGGGTACGCACGCCAAGTCGTACGGGCGCTCGGAGCAGGCTATGAACAATGGCGCGACGCAGACCTGACTAACGCACTCCACGCATTCCTTGACATACCGGCTCTACGGTCCGACGCTGCGTTTGAGCTGGCTATGTGCCACCTCTCCGACGCATTCAACGCCGCAGATCGCTCAAGCCTCCTCACCCAGCTCACCGCCAGCCGCACCCACTTCACCGAAGCCATCGACTCCGACCAGGATCGCCCGGACGCCACCGCATACCGGGCCGCAATCAACGCCGTCCTGGCGTTCGAAGCCAACGACAACGAAGCCCTCAGCACCGAGGCAGCGCAACTACGCCGCTCCACCTCTGAACACGCGCTCTGGCTCACCGGTCTACGAACAGGCTGGCGAGATGGCCGCTACGACACCGAAGCAGCGTGGTACACCCTCAGCGCCGATCTCGAGCACGCCGCCGCCCACCTCGATTCCCCCCTCCCCACCTGGCCAAGCCAGACGATCCAGCACGTCTTCGCTGCCTACATCGCTCACCGCTCCGTACGCCTCACCCCAACCGGCGACGCCTCTGCGCTGCAGCTCCTCGTAGCTCCCCGTATCGAAGATGCCTTTGCCGCCCGCGAAGGACTCCTACTGCACGTGCACGCGCTGCTCGCCGACGCTCCACCCGACTGGGACCGGCAGGCTGCCGAGGAACTCCGGTCAGCAGTCGAGTCCCGGCTCGGGCTTCCGCCTGAAGAACCTGAGGACGGCCCGGGAAAAGACGGAGCGGCCGACGACTTGGCCGCCGAACTTGGTAGGGCGGTTCTAGCGGCCCTGCCTCCCGACACGCTCAACGGCCTACATGAGCAGCTCACCGACACGTACAGCAGTCACATCAAGACACTGCCCAAAGCAGAGCAAGACCTCTTCAACGAGGTCATCAGAGGACTGCAACCTTGCCCGGACTTTCAGTCCTTTTCGGTACGGGAGCACTTCATCCGCCTCGTCACCGCGACAATCCGATTCCTGGCGAACAGGACGAACCGCGGCCGTGACAAGCACACGAAGAAGACTGCCTACCTCTTCGCGCCCAAGCCTGGAGAGAAGCTCCCGCTGGAGATCGAGCTGCAGGAAGATCTGCACGACTACCTCGACAGCGCCTGCTTCGAAGTGCAGATGGAAACCATCGACCGCAGCGGAGGCCGCGCCGACATCCTGGTGATCTTCCCAGGATTCAGCATCGTGATCGAGTGCAAGCGCGAACTCAGGAAGGCGGAACCTGCAGACCTCAAGCGCTATTTGGGGCAAACGGTGGCCTACCAAGCCGCAGGAGTCACACTCGGCATGCTTGCCGTTCTGGACCTCACACCGAAGCCCCAGTGGCTTCCCAACCTGCGGGACAACATGTGGACCGAACACATCCCCGCCCCCGATTCCAGACAGCTGGATCGATGGGCGGTTGTCATGAGGGTCCCAGGAAACCGTACTACCCCGCACGACATGTCATAACGGCACGGAGTCCCAGACGTTTCTCGCCCAGGGCCCCGCGCGGCCCGGACGGCAGCGGCGTCACGCCCACTCCACGCCCAGCTCCCGTAGCGCCTCCAGTTGCTCCTGGGTGAGCTTGTCCCGCCTCGCGCGAATGTTCGAGTTCCATACGCCCAGTTTCACGACCACCGGGTCCGTCTCGCCGTCCACCGCGATCTCCTCAGCGTGGCCGCACGGTACAGGTCGGGCGCCTTCCCGCTCTACCCATTGCGCGAGGGCCGTCAGGCCCCGCTGGAACGCCTGCTGCGCCTTGCTCGGGCCCCTTGCCGCGCGCCCGGCCGCCGGGGCGGCAGACGGCTCCTCAAGCGGCTTGATGCCCAGCACAGTCAGCCGCTCCCGCTGCTCGGGCAGGAGCCGCGCCCAGGTGCCCGGCTGCTTCGGAACACCCCCGCTTGCGCGGGGACCAACTTGTGCGAGTCGGGACCAGGTTCGGCGGGCGGCGGAACACCCCCGCTTGCGCGGGGACCAACAGTTCCTGACCTGCTCTGTCAGCGTGGCTTTGCAAGTTCTTTACTGCTGGGGCTTCTGGTCATTGGTACATGGTGGCAGAGCGGTACCGCGGTGTGGTTGTCCTTAGGCTTGTTCGGGGCGGGTGGTGAACATCGGCCTGATCGGCCTGACCGGCCGCCACGCTCTGGACGGCGGCTATCACGCCGTCATCGAAGGCATCTTCTACGCCAACCACTACGGCGCCATGCTCGCCCAACTGCTCGCCGGACGCCGGCTATCACTGCGGGGGTGGTCCTTGCCGTTCGCCGAGACCCTCGCCTGCCACGTGGCCAAGCGGATCGCCTGCATGGTCAGCAGGACGCAGCTGCGCGACTGGTACCGGCCGCGTGATCTTCTTCCCGGCGGCATCGAGACCGTCTTCGACGCTGGCAGCAGCCTGCCCGAGACCGTCGACCGCATCATGCTCGACTCGGGCCTGGCCGGCCTTTCCGCACTCGAGGAATGACGGGAAGTGCCCCAGCGATCCACCGCAGCTCCTGACTCGCTGCCGCCCCCCGAAGGTCCGCCGCGAGTACGCGCACCGCGTTCTTCAGCAGCGTTCAGCAGCCGGCCGGGGCCTGGCGGCCGTCGCCCGACTCGTTCCGCCCGGCGGCGTCCTCGGCGCGCTCATCTAACCCTGAGAACACTGTTGGTGAGTTCGGGCTCGTCTTCCGGACCCGGGCGGGCGGCTCTGCTGAGGGCTGTAGGCGTCACCGGTGGCTCGTCCCCGGTTCCCCGCCGGTTCCGCGTTTGCTGGCGCCCGTGGCGGGGGAATGGGATGCCGGCGCGTGGCCGCCCTGATGCGAGGTGACCCTGGGCACCGCGAACGGACCACCCCCCCCTCGCGCGGGGACAACGTCCTTCAGTGCCTTGCGCGCGGCGGCCGGACCACCCGCGCTCGCGCGGGGACCACGTGACCACGGGCCCCGATCTGTTCGCACGCCACGGACCACCCCCGCTCGCGCGGGGACCACGGCCACCAGGACGCTGGAATCGCCCTGGTGGCCGGACCACCCCCGCTCGCGCGGGGACCACACCAGCCCCGTGGCCGCGATCAGAGTCGCCACCGGACCACCCCCGCTGGCGCGGGGACCACTCCCTGTCTTCCTCGTACTTGTCGAGATGCCGCGGACCACCCCCGCTGGCGCGGGGACAACTTCGCCGCCCCCGGGACCCCGCTGCCCCCGTCAGGACCACCCCCGCTGGCGCGGGGACAACGCGATCCCCTGCCCCGTCTCCAACCGGCTGACCGGACCACCCCCGCTGGCGCGGGGAGCACGTCCGATGCGCCGGCGCATCGGACGAATCCGGCGGACCACCCCCGCTGGCGCGGGGAGCACCCGGACCAGCCCGGCTTAGACGTGGTGCAGGACGGACCACCCCCACTGGCGCGGGGAGCACGCTGGATCCCACCAGATACGGCGGGACCTCCTCGGACCACCCCCGCTGGCGCGGGGAGCACGCCGGCCTCGTCGGGGCCGCGCTGCGCCGCGACGGACCACCCCCGCTGGCGCGGGGAGCACTCCTCCCCGTGCCGCATGTGCCGCAGCACGACCGGACCACCCCCGCTGGCGCGGGGAGCACTCCTCCAGCACGTTCTGCAGGTACGGCATCCGCGGACCACCCCCGCTGGCGCGGGGAGCACTGTCGCTTCCTGCTGGATTTACGATAGGGCAACGGACCACCCCCGCTGGCGCGGGGAGCACACGTCGACGCGCAACCGGCCACCGGCCAGGACCGGACCACCCCCGCTGGCGCGGGGAGCACCGGACCGGCTCCAGGGGGATCTGCGGACCGTCCGGACCACCCCCGCTGGCGCGGGGAGCACAGATGCCGCTCGAAGCGGGCGAGAGACCAGTCCGGACCACCCCCGCTGGCGCGGGGAGCACTACTGCGGACCCTTCGCGCGGTGTTCGCGGGCCGGACCACCCCCGCTGGCGCGGGGAGCACCGGTCGCGGATGTCGCGGGCGAGGGCGACGGCCGGACCACCCCCGCTGGCGCGGGGAGCACACAGGCGTATTTCACTCAAGCGAGTTCCCATCAGGACCACCCCCGCTGGCGCGGGGAGCACTCGGTGTGGTGCCGGTCGGGGATTCCCGCCCCCGGACCACCCCCGCTGGCGCGGGGAGCACCTCGCCGACTTCGGCCGCGGTCGGCTCGTTTCCGGACCACCCCCGCTGGCGCGGGGAGCACTCGGCGGCTGACGCCAGCCGCCGGGCCGCCATCGGACCACCCCCGCTGGCGCGGGGAGCACGCGATCAGCATCGCGTGCGACATGTCCTCGGGCGGACCACCCCCGCTGGCGCGGGGAGCACTGGGTGATCTGCTCTTGATGCTCGGCCGCTTCCGGACCACCCCCGCTGGCGCGGGGAGCACGCAATCTGACTGACGGCCGGGGCGACCGCGGTCGGACCACCCCCGCTGGCGCGGGGAGCACGTGGTGACCTGATCGTGGAGATCACCAAGCAGCGGACCACCCCCGCTGGCGCGGGGAGCACTTCTGCAGTTCGGTGACCGCGTCGAAGGCGGACGGACCACCCCCGCTGGCGCGGGGAGCACACGGCAGCGTCGATTGCCTCCCAGTTCTCCTCCGGACCACCCCCGCTGGCGCGGGGAGCACCTGCCGCTGCGCATCCCCGGCAACACCCTCAGCGGACCACCCCCGCTGGCGCGGGGAGCACTCCAGCAGCGCCTCCCGTCCGGGGGCGTCGTGCGGACCACCCCCGCTGGCGCGGGGAGCACTCTTCCTGGCCTGCAGCTCTATAGCGGCTTTGCTGTTGCTTGACCATGGTCTGTCGGGGTCACGCCCTCATGCTGTCAGAGGCATGTGATGGAGTTTTTGCCTCTGATGGAACGCGGTGGGGAGGCGCGGCGTGGTTGATACGCGGTTGTGTGGGAAGTCCGACGGGCTGGCGACGCCGTATCCCGTGGTGGGGCATCTCGTTGACTCCGCGGTGGTGTGCGGCAGTGTGTGGGATCGCGTGCTGGCCGAGGGGCAGCGCAGCCGGGTCGTGGAGGCGTTGGGTGTGGGTGTCTCTGAGGCCAGGCGGATCGTCATGTTCTGGGCGGGACTGCACGATCTCGGAAAGATCATCCCGTCTTTCCAGGGCATGCTCCTCAAGGCGAGGCCGGCTCATTCCGGGTTCCTCAGTGAGGCAGCGTACGCGCACGACCGGTGGGCTGACTCCACAGTCGGCCGGATACGTCATGAGAGCGCCACCCACGCGGCGCTGCCGCAACTGCTGGCTCGGCTCGGATACCCGGCTGCCGGGGGGCGGCCGGCGAAGCTTCTGGCACTACAGGTGGCGCAGATCCTCGGCGGGCATCACGGCCGCTATCCCTCGGACAACGACCCACGGGATCTGCGTAACCCCTGTGCCCGGATGCCGGAACTCGGCTCCGGGGCGTGGGCGGAGCAGCGGCAGCAGCATGCTGAAGCGCTTTACGAAGTGCTGGGGCGGCCCGCTGTCCCCAATGCTTGTGCGATGTCGCCGACTACAGCGGTTGTGATTGCGGGAATGGTGATCGTCTCTGACTGGCTCGCCAGCCAGGAGCATGTGATCGAGGCGCAGCAGAAGGAGATCGAGGCGCAGGCGGACTATGGTTCCCCAACATCGTTGCGCGGTCATGCGCGGAGGATGGGACGCGTGGCGCCGGTCCTTGTGGAGGATGCCGGCCTGGGAGGGGCTGGTTTCAGGACCGGTGGCTTCAGTGAGTTGTTCCCCGACATCCGTTCGCCCTATTCCCTGCAGTTGAGTGTGGCGCACGGGTTGTCCGGCACCCGGTTGCGGGGGCCGGGCGTTCTGCTGGTGACGGCGCCGACGGGGGAGGGCAAGACGGAGACGGCGCTGTACGCCGCGTCGCTTCTGGGAGCAGCGTGCGGGGGTAGGGGGCTGCTTTTTGCTCTGCCGACCCAGGCAACGGCGAATCAGATGTATGGCAGGCTCGTGGAGTTCGCTGGGCGGAACCTGCTGGATCCAGCGCAGCTGACGCTGTTGCACGGCGCCGCCGACTTGTACGCGCCCTACGCCAGGCCGCAGAGCGACGATGCTGTGGACGCACCTGAGCCGCGGGTGGTATCCGATTGCGAGCCGGGCGCCGAGTGGGATGGCCGGGTCTCGGTCGAGGCGGGGCGCTGGCTGCGCGGCCGGGGGCGGGGGATCCTGGCGCCGCTGGCCGTCGGCACGGTCGACCAGGCGTTGATGGCCGTGCTGCCGTTGAGGCGGAACGCGCTGCGGCACTTCGGGTTGTCCGGGAAGACGGTCGTCATCGATGAGGCGCACGCCTACGATGCCTACACCCACGCCCTGCTGCTGCGGTTGCTCGAGTGGCTGGGAGCTTTGGGTGTTCCTGTGGTGCTGTTGTCCGCGACGCTCACCGGTGATATCGCCCGCGGGTTGGTGAGGTCCTACCTGACGGGTGCCGATCCCTCGAGCGCCTCCCGCCAGGTGCCTGTGCCGGCGTATCCGGGGTGGGTCTATGCCTCCGCACGCGATGACCTCGTCCTCGGGCCGGACGAACCGGTCCGCAGCGAACGGGGGCGCAAGCTCGCGGTGATGGTCCGCCGCGTTGCGCACACCTACGAGCCGGACAGAGCCGGTGGTCGGCTTGCCGCCGTGCTCGACGCGCTCGACGGTGTGATCTCCGGGGGCGGGTGCGCGGCGGTCATCTGCACCACTGTCGCTGAGGCGCAGCAGACTTACGCAGCGCTCCGTGACCACTGTCGCGCCCGCTTCGGGGCCGGATATCTCGGCTGGGATGACTGCTCGGCGGAGGACGATCAGCGGCAGGACGCAGCCGCGGGGCCTCGGTTGCGGCTGCTCCACGCTCGGTTTCCCGCGGGTCGTCGCGCTGGGCTCACCCGGGAGGCCGAGAGGTGGTTCGGCCGCACGGACAAGCTCGGGGTGCGTCGGCCTACCGGTCCCCGCGGCGCCGTTCTGGTCGCCACGCAGGTGATCGAGCAGTCTCTGGACCTCGACTTCGACCTGGTCGTCTCCGACCTGGCGCCCATGGCCATGCTGCTGCAGCGGGCTGGGCGGGTTTGGCGTCATCGTGAGCCGTCCCCGTCCCGTCCCGCATGGGCTGATGTGCCACGGCTGGTGGTGCTGGCGCCGGCTGGGGAGGACGGCGACCTGTCCGTGCCGGGATCGTGGGGCGATGTGTACCAGCACTCGCTGCTGCAGCGAACCCTGGAGTTGCTGGAGCGGCGGGCCGGGAGACCGGTCACGGTGCCCGATGACGTCCAAGCGCTGGTGGACGGGGTTTACGCGGAGGAGTTCGTATCCGTTGCTCCTGAGAAGTTGATGGAGCGGGACTTCCGGCGCCTGGCGGACGATATGGCCCGTGGCGCCTTGGCCGAGATGGTCGCCCTGCCGTCACCACACCGCGTCACCTCACTGCATTCGCTGACCACCAGCGACGCCGACGAGGAGTTGGTCCGCACCCGGCTGGGGGCCGAGTCCGTCCAGGTGCTGCCTGTGTTCGAGAACGAGGACGGGCGGTGGCTGGATGAGGCGTACAGCGTGGCGTTGCCCGAGTCGGGCCGGGGAGGGGCGGGGCGTTTCACCGTGGCCGAGGTGCGCGAACTGCTCTCTTGCGTGGTGCCGCTCGCCCACGGGCCTTGGCGTGCGGCGTGCGGGCCGGCGCACGACCCTCCTGCCGACTGGGGCAGGGAGCCCAGGCTGGCCCGGATCGTCCTGTTGCCGCAGCGCGTGACGGGCGGCGAGGTGGTGGGCGCGGCGCTGGGGGAGTACCAGATCACCTACGACCATGCGCTGGGCCTGATCACGCGGCGTACAGCGTGAGACGTAAATACGTACTACGTACCTACTCATCTTCAGGTGAGGACCTGTACCCCGTGCCTACAGTTGTCGTGCCGTGACGGTGAGTAGGACGTTCGCCGCCCCGCAGCCAGCGGGGCGGCGAGCGCTCCAGGCCCCCGCCTGCGCGGGGATTTGAAGTCTGAGCGGGACCCTACCTGCCTGCTCATCGACTCACCTCCGCCTGCGCGGAGCGTCTCCGCAGTGCGGAGGTCTTCAGCGTACGGCTCTCCTACGGCCGTTCCTACCCATGGGTACCGCTTGGTGCCGCGTGTGATCGAGGTGCTGCTTTTCATGTCCTGTACTGCGGTCGACACCGACCGCTTCCCCCTCGATCGCCGACCGTGGGTGCCTGTCTTCGTGGACGGCACAACCGAGCGGGTCGGCTTGCGCGAGCTGTTTGTCCGCGCCGGTGAACTCGAAGGTCTGGCTGTCGCGGTTCCGCCTGCCGCTTCCGGGCTGATGCGCGTGCTGTATGCGATGGCCGCTCGGATCACCGGCCTGCATCAGCTGCCGAACGGCGGCACGGAGGCATGGCTGGACCGACGCTACGAACTGCTCGAAGAGGGAGCCGGGTTCGACCCGGACAGCGTCAACGCCTACTTCGACAGGCATGCCGACGGGCTGCGTCTGCACGATCCTGTCCGGCCGTTTCTGCAGGATCCCCGCTTAAGCGAGGAGTGCTCCGGCTCGTCGGGGGTGAACAAGCTGGTGATGTCCCGCCCCGCGGGCAGCAACCAGGTGTTCTTCGGGCACTTCACCGATGCGGAACCGGCGCTGCTTCCGTCCGGGGAGGCAGTACTCCACCTCCTGACTCAGCTCTACTACGGCCAGTCCGGGCAGTGCACCCCGCGCACGGTGGCCGGGCAGCGGTACGGGAACACCATGGCCGGGCCACTGCGCCGCTCGCTGTCCTGCCACCCCTTGGGCCGGAGCCTTTACGAGACGCTGCTCCTGGGCCTCCCCGCTCCCGGCACCTGGCCCCAGCGCCCTGATGCTGACCTTGACGATGAGGACAGCTGTCCTTGGGAGCGCACGGAGTTGCTCGATCCCCTCCAGCCTCCGAAACCGGCTGTCGGTCCGCTGTCGATGCTCACGGAGCAGTACCAGCACGCTGTTCTCCTCCGGCCCGGGCCGGACGGGCACAGTGTGGTCGACGCGGTGATCACGTGGGCGCTGCGGACCAACCGGCCCGAACTCCGTGATCCTTACCTCATCTGGGACGAGACGAAGGAGGGGGTCCTGCGCAAGAGATACGCCGACGCGAAAAGAGCGCTGTGGCGGGACCTGGATGCCATGATCCTGCAAAACCGCGGTGACGGCGGACGCAGGCCACCGGTCTTCGACGGGCTGACGGGCCTGCAACTGCCCGAGGAGGTCTTCCGGCAGCTGAGGGTTACCGCCTACGGCTTCGACCAGGACGGTCAGACGCGGGATACCGCCTACTTCAGCGCAGTGACGCCACTTCTGTTCCCTCTTCTCGACTCGACCGAGGTGGAGGCCGACACCGCACTGGCCCTTGGGGCCAAGGAAGGCCGGGAGGCTGCGGAGAAGGCCGCCTGGCACCTGGTCACCGCGCTGCGCGCGGCTTGGCGCACCTACACCTTGCCGTTCACCGAGGAACGGCCAAGGACTGAGCGGACGGCCACCGCCGCGAAGAACGGGCCGGCCAAGGGCGAGGGCCCTTGGCCGGAGGCCGCGCTGGCCGCCTACTGGCCAGCAGCAGAGGAGTGCTTCTGGCGGATGCTGGATGCCGAGGACTTCACCGCGGCTCTGCCCGCCTTCGGACGGATCGCCCTGAGCGTCTACGACGAGGTCACCGCATCGGTGGCCGCCCAACCGCGGGGTGCCAAGGCCCGCGAGAGCGCGCGCGGACTGGTGCGGACTCTGCTCGTCCACGAGCGTGGCCGCAGCCGCTGACCTTCTCACGACCGGCTCGCGACGGCAGCGGACGGCGCCCGCACATCCCTGCCCCGCCATGTGCATCGACAAGGCCCCCAGCATCGGAAGAAGCCCCAGCATGATCGCCTCTGACAACACCACCGAAGAAAGCGGCACCCCGCTACCGGGCCGCGTCCCGCGCCATGAGCGGCTCACCGGCTACGACACGTTCGTCGCACGAGTACGGAAAGCCTGCACCAGTCCCGGAACCCAGCAGGCACTCCGGCGCGGCCTGGCCAAACCCGTGCACGAGGTACCCGCCCGCACCCACGCCGCACTCCTCCGCGACAGCCTCGTGCCCGACACAGCGAGAGGAGAGGAGCGACGCGCCTACTACGCGGTGGCCGCACTGATCGCAGCCCGCCCCCGTGCTGAGCGGGCCACAGACTCCCACGAGGTGGAAGCCCGCACCACCGACCAGGACACACCAGCGCAGCCCTCCACTTCCCCCGGGCAGACGGCCGAAGGCGTAGCTCCGCACAGGAGCGCTGAACAGAAGCGGTCCTGGGGAACGAGTTTGGGCGCGGCCCTGGCTCAAGCCGCCGTCCGCGACAAGGAGCGCACCAACGGCACCGAATCGCGGCTGCACCTTCTGGTGCGGCAGGAGACCGACGGGCTGCATCGCATGCTGCCCGCCGTTCTGCGCCTGCTCGGCTCCTCTGGCGTAGTCGCCGACTACGGGCGGCTCCTGTACGACATCGCGCGCTGGACCTACCGGCGAGACGAGACGACCACCCGCTGGCTGGAGGACTACTACCGCACCCTCCGCAGCGCCGAGCGCGGCAAGACCTGATCGACACGGCACCGCTCAAACCTCAGCACAACCCCTGCGCCCAGTCTTCGAACAGAACCAGGAACACACCATGACCACACCCACAACGGCCACCGCAGCACCGACAGATGCAGCCTTGCAGACCCCTCGTTTCCTTGACGTACACATCCTCCAGACCCTGCCCTACAGCAACGTCAATCGCGACGATCTCGGCTCGCCCAAAACCGTCACCTTCGGCGGCACCAGCAGGACGCGGGTCTCCAGCCAGGCGTGGAAGAGGCCGACCCGGCTAGCGGTCGAAGCACGGATCGGTGAACGGGCTCTGCGTACCCGCAGGCTTCCAGTTCAGATCGCCAACGCTCTCGCCGACCGCGGCTGGCCAACGGAACTGGCCGAGCTGGCCGGCGTCCAGGTCATCCGGTCCACCGACTCCAAACTCGACCTGGAGAAGGACCTGAACACCGCGTCCTTGCTGTTCCTGCCCGACAGCGCGGCCGAGAAGCTGGCCGACATCGCCGAGGAGCACCGGGACAAGCTGCGAAAGGCGCTCGGCACCAAGACAGCGGCCAAACCGCTGCTGCCCAAGGAAGCGGTCCACGAGGTCATGAAGTCGCGTAACGGCTCCATCGCGCTTTTCGGCCGCATGCTCGCCGAGATCCCCGGCGCCGGAGTCGACGGCGCAGTGCAGGTCGCCCATGCCTTCACCACCCACACCACCTCGGTACAGGCCGACTTCTTCACTGCGGTCGACGACGTCGACCAGTGGGCCACCGATGCCGGCAGCGCCCACATGAACACCGGCGAGTACAGCAGCGGCGTCTTCTACCGCTACGCCACTCTCGACCTGCAGGACCTGGCACGAAACGTCTCCGACCCGGTCACGGCAAAGGAACTGGCCGAGGCGTTCGTCACCGCGTTCATTCACAGCCTGCCCTCGGCCAAGAAGAACTCCACCGCTCCGCACAGCATCCCCGACCTGGTACACGTCGCCGTCCGCTGCGACCGGCCGGTCTCCCTGGCTGCGGCGTTCGAAGAGCCCATCAAGGCCGGCCGGACGGGCTGGAGCGAGCCTTCACGGGCGGCCTTGGCCGCATACGCAGCCAAGGCAGGCACGCTGCTGGGCACCACCGGCCTCCTCCACAGCGCATACGCCGGCGTGGACGACACCGACAGCGAAGGGCTCGGCACCCGGAGCGCCTCCTACCCCGACCTGGTAGCCGGTGCGCTGGCCGCTGCCTGGCCGGAGAACGGGAGCACCACGGCGTGAACGCAAGCGGCCTCCTGATCCAACTCGGCGGCACCCCCCTGCAGTCCTGGGGCGAACACAGCGCCTTCACCGACCGCGACACCCTCGCCCACCCCACCCGCTCCGGACTCATCGGCATGATCGCCTCAGCTCTCGGCATCCCCCGCGAGCAGGCCGTCGCCGACTCGCCAAAGGCCTCCGCAGCGGAGACGCAGTTTGCCCGTCTCACTCGCCTGCGGTTCACCATCCGCCACGACCGCCCCGGCGTGCGGCTACGTGACTACCACACCGTCGGCGGCGGCTACCCCGCCCATCGCACGGTGCCCACCGCCAAAGGCGAGCGGCGCAGCCCGGGAAAGGCCACCATCCTCTCCTCCCGCCACTATCTGGCCGACGCCGCCTTCACCGTCGCCATCACCGCCCCGGACGACCCCGACCTGACGGCCGAGTGTGCACAAGCCCTGACCACCCCCCATTGGCCGCTCCACCTCGGCCGCCGCTCCTGCCCTCCCGGCGCGCTGCTCCTCCTGAGCACCGAGGCACCCGATCCGGTCGCCGAACTGCTGCGCGTGCCCATGGCCCGCCCCCATCCCGGAGACACCCCACCGGGAAGGACCGGTACGGCCCAGATCCCCGACACCGTCACCGTGCGATTCACAGCGGATACACCCTTCCCCGCGGGTTTCACGGGCTCTGCCTCCAGCCGGAGCCCCGTCACGACGCTGAATGACGAACCCGTACGGCTCACACCCCGCGACCGCGTCCATCGCAGCCGCCCCGCATACACGGCGACCTGCTCACTGCCCGCCGACCTGTGCAAGGGCTACGGCCTGGACTACCTCACGGCCCTCGACACCCACTTCCACTCCGTGCCCTCCCCGTCCGAACGGACCCACACATGACCACCACGACCTGCCCGAACCCACCCACCACCGCAACCGAAAGCGCATGGCTCACCCGGCTGCGCCTCAACACCGCCCACCGCGCGGTCCAGCGAGACCTTGCCAATGCCGCAGCCCTGCACCGGCGCGTCATGACGCTTGTGCCCGAGGATCTCGGAGACAGCCCTCGCTCCCGTGCCGGCATCCTCTTCAGGCTGGACGACGACGGCACCGGGACACCCGCCCTCCTGGTCCAGAGCCGCATCGCCCCCGACACCGCACGCCTGCCCCACGGCTACGCCCAGACACAGACCAAGGACATGCGGACTTTGATCACCGCACTGCGTCCCGGCCTTCGCGTGCGCTACCGACTACTGGGCAACGCCGTCCGCCGCTGCGGACGCAACAGCACCGAAGGCCGCTGGAAGCAAGCCATCCCCTTGCACGGTGAGGAAGCCGACCGCTGGTGGGGCGAACGCGCCACCAGCGCCGGACTCCTCGTACACACCGTCCGCTCCGAGCCCTGCGAACCTCTCACCGCCTGGCACCACACCGGCGAACAGCCAGGTACACAGCGCCAGCCAACGAAGACCGGCCGCAAACACCGGAAAGACACAGTGCTGGTGCCACACCACGCCACACAGTTCGAGGGGACTGCGACGGTCCATGACGCCGACGCCCTGCGGCACGCACTGCTGCACGGCATCGGCCGCAGCAAGTCCTACGGGTGCGGTCTGCTCAGCCTCGCCCCCGCCGGGCACGAGAGCTGAGAGGTCCCGGCGCCGTGACACCACCCTCCCCGCATGAGAAAAGCCGCGAAAAAAGCTCAGCCCGTCGCCGCATCGCCGCACCGACACTTGCCATGCTCCCCAGGGTCGGCGACTCACTCTCCTTCCTGTATGCGGACGTCGTCCGCATCGTCCAGGACGACACCGGCGTCTGCGCCGAAACCACCACCGCGGACGACGAGACCACCCGCGTCTACCTGCCGACCTCCGCGCTCTCCTGCCTCCTCCTCGGCCCCGGAACCTCCATCACCCAGCCCGCCATGGCCACCCTTGCCCGACACGGCACCACGGTGGTGTGCACCGGCTCGGGAGGCGTCCGCTGCTATTCGGCCACCACCTCCGACGCGCTCACCACCCGCTGGCTCGAACACCAAGTCCACCAGTGGAGCGCCCCCGAACGCAGACTGGCCGTTGCCCGGCAGATGTATCTCAAGCGCTTCAACGTCCCTGTGCCGCCCACCACACCCCTGGACAAGCTGCGCGGCCTGGAAGGACAGCGCGTCAAGGCGCTATACAAACACCTCACCCAGCAGCACCGCATCGGCCGGTTCAAACGCAACTACGACCCGGCCTCATGGGACGACCAGGACCCCGTCAACCTCGCCCTGTCCTCTGCCAACACCTGCCTATACGGCATCGTCCACGCCGCCCTCGTCGCCCTGGGCTGCTCGACCGCCCTCGGCTTCGTCCACCAAGGCAAGCAGCACGCCATGGTCTACGACATCGCGGACCTGTACAAAGCCGACCTCACCATCCCTCTGGCCTTCTCGTTGCACAACTCGCCCCACCCCGAAGCCATGGCCCGCCGCAGCTTCCGCGAAGGACTGCGGCTGTACAAGCTGCTCCCCAAGATCGTCGCTGACATCCAGTCCCTCCTTGCCCCCGGCGAGACCGAACCACTGCCGGACGGTCACGCCGTTGAGCTGGTCAACCTATGGGACCCGGAAGCCGGTTCCGTCCCCGCCGGCGTGAACTACGCGCACGAGGCGAGCGCGCCCCAGGCCACCGACCCGGCAGACCACCTGGCTAGCAGCGACGACAGCCCCGGTACTCCCATCTGACACGTGCACCGCCGCGCCCAAGAAGATCGGTGATCACCTGTGCCGTCCATGACCGTTCTGTCCACCACAGCCATCCCCGACCACGTTCGCGGCGCACTTACCCGCTGGATGACCGAACCGGCACCAGGCCTCTACGTCGGCACCCTCTCCGCCCGCGTCCGCGACGAACTCTGGCGCGTGGTCAGCGCCTCCGTTGGCAGCGGCGCCGCAGTCCTCGTCCATCCAGACGCGAACGAACAGGGCTACACCCTCCACACCGCAGGCGAACGCCGCCGCACACCTGTCGACTTCGACGGCCTCACCCTTGTCGCCTTCCGCCCCGAGGAACTCCTGGGAACAGCCGACCCGCCATTCTGACCCTCCTCGACCGAAAACCTGCAGAAGACCCCGCGTTCACGGGCATCACTCCACAATCGAACGCCTATACCCAGCTGTAGGCCGCCGCCACGCCTCTGACCCTTGCGGACAATGCTTTACTCCACCCCCCCGTCGCCGGTCCGAACCGCCCCCGCCTGCGTGGGGATCAACTGCCGGCGCCACCGTCTCAAGGGAGATCACGCCCGCTCTCGCGGGGACTACTCGACGTTGCAGTACAGGCCCACGTTGTGGGTCGGAACACCCCGCTCGCGCGGGGACCACCAGGTCGGGGGCTTCGAGGTCGAGCTGGTTGGCGGAACACCCCCGCTCGCGCGGGGACCACTCCTGCAGCAGCTGCAGGGAGATGCGCACCAGCGGAACACCCCCGCTCGCGCGGGGACCACGCAGGGTGAAGCCCGACGCGGGGGACGTCGGGCGGAACACCCCCGCTCGCGCGGGGACCACACCGCTCTGATCCGCGTGAATGACCGCAACATCGGAACACCCCCGCTCGCGCGGGGACCACGCTGTGGCGGTGGTGGCGGCGTCCTGCGCGGCCGGACCACCTCCGCGCGGGCGGAGAGAACCCGGGCGGGGATCGAGTCGACCTGTGGCAGGTCGGACCACCTCCGCGCGGGCGGAGAGAACGCCTCGGCCTGCTCGGCACGGTCGGCCTCCCGCGGACCACCTCCGCGCGGGCGGAGAGAACCAGCTGGCGGAGATGCGCCCGGAGGAACTGATCGGACCACCTCCGCGCGGGCGGAGAGAACGTGTCCGGGTCGGTCTTGGCCTCGTCGAGGATCGGACCACCTCCGCGCGGGCGGAGAGAACCCTCCCAGCCGCTGCGGGACGTTGCCGAGTTGCGGACCACCTCCGTGTGGGCGGAGAGCACTTCGGCGTTGTACTGCGGGCGGCGCTGGGGTTCGGACCACCTCCGCGTGGGCGGAGAGCACTCTCCCCACCAGGTGGACCTCACATCCGGCGGCGGACCACCTCCGCGTGGGCGGAGAGCACACATCGACCCGATTGGAACTGGCGTTGGCGCACGGACCACCTCCGCGTGGGCGGAGAGCACACCCCCAGCCAGCAGCCGAAAGGGAAGACCACCGGACCACCTCCGCGTGGGCGGAGAGCACGCGGGCGCTGCGCTGCCGCGCGCGCACCACGTCGGACCACCTCCGCGTGGGCGGAGAGCACGCGTCCTCCCACGCCTGCCCCTCCCGGAACACCGGACCACCTCCGCGTGGGCGGAGAGCACGGCAGCAGGTCGATCCCGTACCGGGCCAGGGCCGGACCACCTCCGCGTGGGCGGAGAGCACGACAGGCCCCTGGAGACCGACCCGGCCACAGACGGACCACCTCCGCGTGGGCGGAGAGCACCACGCTGTGGTCGGCAAGATCACCGAGCTTGCCGGACCACCTCCGCGTGGGCGGAGAGCACCCGCACCCGGTCCCCGGCGGCCTGTTCTTCGTCGGACCACCTCCGCGTGGGCGGAGAGCACGCGGTGGCCCTCACCCGTCCGAGCTGAGAGGGCGGACCACCTCCGCGTGGGCGGAGAGCACTCGAGCAGCTGCTCGCTGCGGGCGCGCTGGACCGGACCACCTCCGCGTGGGCGGAGAGCACGTGCTCGGCGTCCTCACGTACGGGCTGAGTCTCGGACCACCTCCGCGTGGGCGGAGAGCACGCGTTCGGGGTGGAGCGGCCGACGAGCCGTACCGGACCACCTCCGCGTGGGCGGAGAGCACACTTCCTGACCTGCGGTCTACTGAGGGCTTTGCCAGTTGTTGACTGTTGGGTTGGTCGGCTGTCGGGAGGAAGGGCAAGCCGTCGGCATAGTCATCTGCGCCTTCGTTGTCAGTGGGTCCTGTTTAGGTACCGGTAGGGAGTTGACGGTATAGGGGGAGGGCGTGTGTCGGGGTGTGTTGGCCGGGGGGATCGGTCGCCGTGGGGGAAGGCGTTGGAGCGCCGTGGTGTGGTGTATCCGCTGTTGTTCCATCTGCTGGACAGCGCGGCGATTGCTGGTGGGCTGTGGGATCGCTTCCTGTCTTCGAATCAGCGGGTGTGGATTGCCCGGGGGCTGGGTGTTCCGCAGGGGGTGGCTCGGGGGCTGGTGGCTTTTTGGGCTGGGTTGCATGACTTGGGGAAGCTGACGCCTGGTTTTCAGCAGTGTGCCCCGGGGGCGTATAGGACGGTGAGTCGTGCGCTGCGGGGGGATGCGGGGGATGTCGAGCGGGTGGGGCATGCGCGGGCGTCCATGTTCACGGCGTTCGGGCCGCTGGTGGAGTTGGGGTACGGGGACGACGCGCTTGACGGTGCGGCGGCGGGTGTCGCGGGGATCCTCGGTGGTCATCATGGGCGTTTCCAGCAGGCGGACCCGTTGTTCCTTGCGTCGGCCGATTGTGTGGCGGGGCTGGGTGGCGCCAGCTGGGATCGTCTGCGGCGGGAGTATGTCGCCCTCGTGCACGAGCAGGTGGGCGGACCGAGGGCGCCGCAGCAGGTGCCTGCTGCGGTGGGGGTGCTGGTGACGGGGCTGGTGATCCTTGCGGACTGGCTGGCGAGTCAGGAGGACTACTGGCTGGCCAAGGACGTGTCCGAGAAGGCTACGGCCGGGTTGCATTTCCGGGGGGCGGTGCGCAGTGCGGGAGAGGTGATCGAGCAGGCGGGTCTGGCCAGGGAGGATCTGGAGCGGCTGCCGTTTGCGGAGCTGCACCAGGTCCCAGAGCCCAATCCGCTTCAGCGATCGGTGATGGTGGAGTTGCCGGCTGCGGTGCGGGGCGCGGGCATTTTGGTGGTGACCGCTGCTCCGGGGGACGGTAAGACTGAGACGGCGCTGGAGGCGGAGCGGGTTCTCTCCCAGGCGGCGGGGACGCGTGGTGTGTGTTTTGTGCTGCCGACGATGGCGACGAGTGATGAGATGTACAAGCGGGTTGCCACGGCGGTCGCCCGCCAGTCTCCAGAAGGCGCCTTGGCGGTCACGTTGACGCACAGCATGGCGTGGCTGAATGAGGCATACGGGGACGCGGAACTGGCCCCTGGCAGTCGGGTGGTCAGCCATGAGGAGCTGGAGGACGTCCCGGCGGCTGCGGAGTGGGAGCGGGCCAGGCCGGGGGCGTGGCTGCGCGGGTCGAAGAGGGCGCTGCTGGCGCAGTATGCGGTGGGGACGTTCGACCAGGCGCTGCTGTCTGTCCTTCCGGTGCGGCACAACAGTCTGCGGCTGCTGGGGCTGACGGGGAAGACGTTCGTGGTGGATGAGGCTCATGCGTATGAGCCCTACGAGCGGGAGTTGTTGCAGCGGCTGTTGTCGTGGCTGGGGCGGTTCGGCTGCCCGGTGGTGTTGTTGTCGGCGACGCTGCCCAGCACGGCGGGGGACCAGCTGGTGCGCGCCTATCTGCGAGGCGCGGGCTGGAAGAAGCGGCAGTTGAAGGGCCGGTCTTTTCAGTCGGCTTATCCCGGGTGGCTGTTCGTGGATGCGCAGACGGCCGAAGCGACGCCGATGTCGCCTCGACGCCAGGAACAGCACCAGGAGCATCGGGCCGCCCGCCTGTCGGTGTGTGTGGAGCCGGTCAGCCACCGTTTGCCCCAGGATGCGGGGCGCCTGGCGGCGGTCGGGTGGGAGTTGGCTCCTTTGGTGGAGGGCCAGGGGTCTGCTGCGGTGGTGTGCTCCACGGTGGCGGACGCGCAGGCCACCTACCTCCACCTGCGGGACCGGACGGTGGTGGTGGCGACCCAGGTGATCGAGCAGTCACTCGATCTGGATGTCGATCTGCTCATCAGCGATCTGGCCCCCCCTGTCGCAGCTGTTGCAGCGCGCGGGACGCTGCTGGCGGCACGAGGACTTCTGGCAGCGCTCCGGCTGCCCCGACCACTACCGGACCCGGCCGGCATGGGCGGACGGGCCCAGGCTGGTCGTGCTCAACCCTCTGGACGGGGAGCAGGAGCTGCCCAAGCACTGGGGCAGCGTCTATCCCGCCTACCTGCTCTCGGCCACTGTCGAGGCCCTGGAGGAGCAGCCCGGCGGGTGGGTCGACATCCCCGGTGAGGTTCAGCGTCTGGTTGAACGGGTGCATGTGAAGGTGCCGGCCGGGGCGGAGGAGAAGCGCTACGAGCAGTACCTGCGCCTCCAGGGCGATCTCATGGCGCAGGAGCATGTGGGGCGGTGTGCGGCGGTGCCCGGCCCCAGGGCGTTGCAGGGGCTGCACGAGATGCACCGGGAGACGCTGGATGAGGTGCAGGCGGCGACCCGGCTGGGAGCCGACTCGGTCACCGGGCGGCAGCTCTTCCGTGCAGTGATCGTAGCCTGCCTGTTCTGGTTCCCTGCGGCACGTCCGACCGTCCGCCAGCCGCCTCCGTCGGGGATGTTGCCAAGTTTTTTGATGTCGACGTGGACGAGTTCGCCAGGCCGGTCTCGTTCGTAGCGACGGACCACGCGGCCGGTGGGGCGATCGAGCCAGGCCAGCCGGTTCAGCCCATGCCGCAGCAGGATCCGGTGCACCGTGGAGGCCGGCACGCCCAGGATCGGCCCGATACGGGCCGGGCCCAGGTTCCGGCTCCTGCGCAGCCGGCACACCCGGTCCTCCAGCGCCGTGCTGGTGCGGTGCGGTGTGGTCATCGGGCGGCTGGAGCGGTCCTCCAGGTCGGCCTCGCCTTCGGAGCGCCACCGCCGCAACCACTTGTGACCGGTGGCTCGGGAGACGCCCATCTCAGCAGCCACATGGGCCACCGGGCGTCCGGCTCGGACACGGTCGACCAACAGCCGCCTGCCATGCACGGTCAGCCGGGCATTACGGTGGGACACGAAGACCTCCCTGCGGGGCAGTCCTTAGACAGCTCCACCACAGCGGAGGTCTTCGCCATGATCAAGACCCGCGCGTGCCAACAACGCTCGTGATCAATACACCTAGCGAGGTGGAGCACTGCCCATCAGTGTGGCCGGGACTGCGGTCTGCTCGGGAGTGCAGATGCGGCACAGACTGTACCGGCTACCGTCCCGGGGGCCGATGCGCTCCTTGAGCCAGGATGCCGCTTCGGCAGGTCCCATCATGCGCATGAGCATCGCCCACCCGGAGTTGAGGCCGCCACGCTTCCTGAACCGGGTGGGCTCATAGGGCCCGCGTTTCGATCGGCTCACACCTTCGTGGCTTGACCCAAACGAGTGAAAACCATGACCTGGGGGCTCTCAGCATGGTGTCGCATCCGACACTGATCCGACATCAGTCCTGAGGCACGAAACTTAGGGCCTCATGTAGGAAGGCAGCTGTCAGTTGCCGGGTGCCGGGCTGTGCTATAGACCTGCGATCCATCCCTTCTTGCCCTTGAGGTGGCCGCTCTTGACCTTGATGTACGACCACACCCCGGCATGGCAGGGGCTGTAGAAGCGGGTGCCCTTGTAGACCAGTCCGCGGCTTCGGGAATCCTGGTCGGGAGCCACCCGCAGGTGGTAGGTCACATCCGCGCGGCTGTGCCACGACACCCACCGCTTGCAGGCCTTCGATCCCACCGCCGCTGCCGTCGGCGCCGTGCCCACCATGCCACCGAGTACAACAGCCCCCAGTACAGCGCCTGTGACCGCCGTGTGCCTACGCCGCATCTCTCACCCTCCCGCTTTCCTGGCCCCCGCCCTGCAGCGGGCGGCACCAGGACCAACGAGCCCGCAGCAGGCCGGCAACGTCCACCGAAAGGGTCGCCCCTACAGGCGGGTGCCCGGGCAGGCTGCGCGAGGTGCCGGCCGGTGTCTGCCGGCGCACGGAGCCGGGCCATCAACGGGGCCGGTAGCTGCGCCGTCCGTATGGCGCCTCCTGAACGAGTGCCCCGCACTTGATCAGGCGCCGGATGTGGTGGTGAACAGTGGAGACATTCACCCCGAACCGCTCTCCGATCTCCTTGAGAGTCGGGGCCTGTCCGTCTTCGATGATCGCCTCGCGAATGCAGCGCAGGATCTGCTCCTGCCGGTCGCCTGCGCATCACCGCCCTGCCCGGCGGGCCGCGGACGGGACCCACCGGCTGGCTGCTGCGCATCACCTGCGCGCCGGATGCTTCCGCCAAGATCGCCGACGCGCTGGCGCGCCGACCGGACACCGCCTGGGTCGCCCTCGCCTCCGGCGGCACCGAACTGCACTGCGCCCTGCAGGGCCAGACCCCGGGTGAGGACAACGCCCTGCTGCTGGACAAGCTCCCCCACACCCCGCGCGTCGTGGCCGTCGGCGCCTACCGCCTGCTGCACGCCTTCGCCGGCGCCTCCGAAGCCTGGAACCTGCCCGCCGCCCCTCCAGGCGAGACAGAGCCGGGCGACCGGACCGAAGCGCCCGCCCTCAAGGCAGCCCACCCCGCTGCCCTAGACGCGGTCGACAAACAGCTCCTGGCCGCACTCGCCCCAGACGGCCGCGCCACCGCGACCGACCTCGCCCGCGCCACCGGCCGCTCCCCCGCCGCCGTCACCCGCCGCCTGGAGCGCCTGCGCGCGGCCGGAGGCGTGCGCTTCGCCGTCGAGTTCCCACCCGAACGCCTCGACTACCACCTGCTGGTCCGCTTCTGGGTGCACGCGGACCCGGGCCGGCTCGGCGCCGTCGGAACCGCCCTCGCCGCCCACTCGGAGATCCCCTACGTCGCCGCTACCACCGGCGTCTCCAACCTGGTCGCCACCGGCATGTTCCGCGACGGCGCGGAGCTGTACGACTTCCTCGACCGCCGCATCGGCGCCCTCCCCGGCGTGCAGTCCATCGAGACCACCCCCATCCTCCGCGAGGTCAAACGCCTCACCAGCCGCACCCCGCGCTGACGCCTGCCCCGGCCAACGTCGTGGCAGGAGCGTGGGAGTGGTCAGTCGGCCTGGTTGGTGGCCCGCTTGGGCAGGCAGAACATCAAGACCCACATCAGTGCGATGAGGCTGCCGACCCACCACAGCACGGTGACGAACGCGTCGCGGTTGAGTGCGGCGTCGGGCGAGCCGTTGGTGGTCGAGAAGAACACCAGGGCGGTCAGCGCCGTGCCCAGCGCGATGCCCAGGTGCATGGCGGTGTTGAACAGGCCCGAAGCGGCCCCCGCGTCCTCGTGCGGGACTTTGGCGAGGGTCATGTCGGCGAGCGGGCCGCTGACCATGCCGAGACCGAACCCGATCAGGATCACCGCAGTGGTCATCCCCAGCAGGGTCAGGTCCGCCTGGCCTGCGGCGATCTGAAGTCCGTAGCCGCCCATCGCGGTGATGGTGATGAGGGTTCCGGTCTGGGGCAGGCGGCGGGCGAAGCGCCCAGCACTCTTCGCGGCGATCGTCGCGCCGGCCAGCTCGCCGATGGACAGCAGCACGAACGCGATGGCCGCCTGGATGGGGCTCATGCCCAGACCACGCTGGAGGAAGAGGGTCCAGGTCATGAAGAACAGCCCGCACAGCAGACCGTGCACGAGCTGCGCGGCCGTGCCGCCGGAGAACGGGCGGCCCCGGAAGAGCGGCAGGGGCAGCAGGGGCGCGTTGCCCTGCTTGCGCTGCTGATGGTGCAGAAACACACCCAGCGCCAGGACGCCGGCGGCGAGCAGGGCGAAGCACCACAGCGGCCAGTGGTGCACGTGGCCCTCGGAGAGCGGGAAGACGGTCAGGATGATGGCCAGTGCGGACAGCAGCATGCCGGTCAGGTCGAGGCGGTCGGCCTTCTTCGCGGTCGATTCGGGGATGAAGCGGCGTCCCAGGAGGATGACGGCGAGGCCGACGGGCACGTTGATCAGGAAGATCGGCCGCCAGGAAAGTCCGAAGAGGTCGGCCTCGGTGAGCAGGCCGCCCATGACCGGCCCCAGGACGTTGGCGATCGACAGGACGGCCCCGTAGAGGCCGAAGGCCCTGCTGCGGTTCTTTCCTTCGAGGGTGACGTGGAGGGTGGCTAGAAGCTGCGGGATCATCACCGCGACGCCGATGCCCTGGAGCGCGCGGGCGCCGATCAGGACGCCCGGCCCGGCCGCGAGGCCGCACAGCAGTGAGGCCGTGGTGAACACGGCGGCGCCCGTCAGGAGGAGCCTGCGCCGCCCGTAGAGGTCGCCGAGCCGTCCGCCGGTGATCAGCCCGATGGCGACGGGCAGGGAATAGCTGGTGGTCAGCCACTGCAAGGCGTCCGGCCCGGCACCGGTCGTCGACTGGATGGCGGGCAGCGCGGTCAGCACGACCGACTGGTCGAGGATGTCCATGAGCTCAGCGGTCAGCAGCACCAGGAGAGCGATCCGGGCCGCGAAGCCCATCTTCGACGATCCAGGTGCCGGGTGGGCCGGGCGTGAGGCTGAGGCCGGGGTGGGGGTGGTGTGCTGCGGCTCGTTGCCGAGCGCAGAGGAAGACACGAGAGGGGACTCCTGATCCGAAAGGAATCGGGGAGCCCTGCCGACAGCCGCACCAGGGCTGGACAGCACGAAACCCGGGGCAGACGGCAGAGCTGCACCCGGGAAAGACAAAAAACTGCGGGGTGGGTGACGCAACTCAGGCCAGCGCGACGTCCGCCCCCGAACACGTGCGACACATCAGCACGCGGGGAACACGGACGACTACATGGCCTGGTTGATAAGACGTCACCTCAAGATCGACATACAGAAGGAACAGGGTCGCTGCCACCGACACCTCGGCACAGGAACCCGCCCACGATACGACACCCCTGCACTTCGCCGCACGCCAGGCAGCGGACCGACCGCCGGCCCGGCCGGTCAGCGGTCTGGCAAGCTCCGCGTCGACAAGGACTACCATTCCGCCGATTCCCGGGACTGTCTGCGAGAGAGGGGCATTGCCGTCCGCATCGCACAGTCCGGGGCATTGGCTCGTCCGAAAGGCTCGGACGGCGCCGCTGGAATATCGGACGCTCCATCGCCTGGCTGTTCGGCACAGGGCACGTCACCCGTTCGGCCAGGCTGGAATGCGGCGGACGGTCATCCTGACGAGTCTGAAGACATCCGTCGAGCGGCCGCCGCCCTGTTGAGGGTCCGCTGCCCCGGGCTACCCCCGAAAGGGATTGATCATATGGTGCACTGGCTGAGAAGGATGATGGCGGCCGCCGTTGTCGCGGTGTCGCTATGTGCGGGGCTGGCTCCTGCGGCTGACGCGGAGCAGGGTTCGGGACCGCAGTCAGGTACCCAGACCGCGAGCGTCTACATCAGGAACAACACCAACTGCACGTTGGTTCGCGAAAGGTACGGGCTGTACTACCACAACGTCTTCTGGGGCAAGGAGCCACCAGCACGTCTCGGCCCGTACGACGAGGCCGACTTCTGGGCCTACCAGTCGACCCGCGTTGCGGGATACGTCCACTACCGGACGGAGAACTGCTCCGAATGGAAGGAAAACCTAAAGGCGCAATTCGAGTTTGACCATCTGAAGGGGCGCGACCCCATCTACAGCTTCCTGAAAACCTCTCCCGAGTTCTTCGAGGACGTCGGTGGCTATACCACCAACTACAAGCGCGTCAAGTCCGGTGACAACTCTGAGGTGGAAGTTTACTACCATCTCGACACCTGACTTTCTCTGGGAACCCGCTCTGGCCGACGAATCCGGCCGGGTCCCCTTCAGTGTCCCGGGGCGCGCTGGCGTCGGGCACCGTTTTCGCGAGGGTGGTCGGCGTATGACTGGGCGGGGATTTCGCGTATGCCAGCGGGTCGTGTGCCACGTGGCGTACGGGGGGCAACGGACCGCCTCGGCGCCCCATCCCCGGCCCTCCGAGGGGCTCAAGTATAAGCGCAGACAACGCGCAGCCCCAGGTGTCGCACATCCCCACTGGTGTGGGTTGCTGACGCGACCCAGCCGACAGGACTGCCCCGTGTGTCGGGAATCGAGGGGTAGGACTCGTTCAGCCAGCTACGGATTCGCGACGGGTCCACTGCCGCGCCGCCGCTGAGGGCCGTTTTCCCCGGCGTACACGGGGCTTCCTCCCTGACCTGCTGCTGCGTGGGGAAGTCGAAGCCGAAAGCGCGCACTTCCCAGCCCGATAGAAAATCGGCACACAGCGCGACGATATGCACGTCTCGCGGGAAGCCATCCGTGTTGTAGACGCCTGCCTCCCAACCCCAGACGTTGCCGCCCTCGGGCTCGGGACCCGACGCCTTCGCCATGACCCCATAGGACCCCTTGGGCACATACACCCCGCCGCCCAGAAGGAACTTCCGGCCCCCGCAACCGGTTGCCCAGGTCGCGCTTCCGCCCTCTTTCACCTTTCGAGGGCTGATCCGCATCTCATAACCCGGCGGTGGATCAACGCAGTTTGCCGTGTAACGGATTTTGAGCGCCTGCTTCCCCCGGTTGACCACCTGTGCGTACCACGAGGACCGCCCATCGACGGTGCGGGGAGCGGCCTGATGCACGAACATGGGCTGGGCCCGGTCTGTCCCGCCGACCACGTTCACGCCGCCGCCTAGAGCTACCTTTCCTGCCGGGCACGGCACGTCCATCTCCACGATCCGCTGCACAGGCGCCGTTCCGTTCCGCTGCACGACCTCGAACCCGGTCAGTCGCGGATCCCCCGCAGACACGGAGGTGGCGGGCTGCCCAGCCAGCACGAGCACGCCGACGAGTCCAGCCACCGCCAGCGCGGCCCTGCCCGGCATCGAGCCAAAACCTGGGAGATTAAGCGGCCTCACGGATGCCCCTTTCCGACAGAAGCAGAACAGCGCGCGACCCGTGCACGCGCGGACCACCTCACACTGATCGTCAACCCCAGGTGGCGGCGTTCCGGTGCACCCGTGCCGAGCGACCACCGGAACGAGCGACCTGACGCAGAGCCAGTCGACGGCCCACGGAACGAGACAGACGTCGAAAGGATGGCTCCCACCCTGTCCGGCCTTCCTCTATCTGTCGACTCTCCCTGTGGATTCACCGCATGGGCGGTGGCTGTTCGCTACGGGGTCGCCGGTCGCCACCTAAGGGTTGTCCCGAAGCCGTGTCCGGCCTGTCACTGTTCACAGATCCCGTGGCCCTCCGCCACGCCGGCACCACCGCCGTGTGGGACCAAGGCCGGGCCCGCCGCCTGCTCGAAAGACACGCCACCGCCCACGCACAGGGAGGATGCGCCCCATACGCGATCACCCGGCACACGGACGCCACCTGTATCGGCCTCGTCGGGCTGGCACCCAACGACAGGGACATCCCCGAGTTCGGATGCCTGTTCCCGCGCCGGTGCTGGCGACAGGGATACCTGCGCGAAGCCGCCGCAGCCATCCTGCCAGCCGCCCAGCGCAACCCGGACATCCCCGAGATCGTCGCGCGCATCGAGTCCGACCACCCCGCACGCCTCGCCAGGGAACGCACCGTCTTCTTCCCTCTTGGATTCACCGCCGAAGGGGGGAGCGCTGCCGCCACAGCGGAAGAGTCACGCACCACTACCGATGGTTGTCCGCCTCCTGATCAGCGCTACAGGCTGTTCACCGACCTGGTCGCCCACCGCGGCGCACCATGCCGGTCCGGGACCATGGAGTTGCTGCGCACTCCACCACCGGGCGGTGCGCGCCACCCTCTCACCGAAGCACGAGGTGGCGGCGCTGGAGAGTCAGTCGGCCGAGGCCGACCTTTCCGGGTCTGCTGGTCGGGCGGAGCCGGTGTCTGCCAGTCGGGTGAACGAACCGCCGGGGCCGTGGCTGCGGTGGCGGGTGGGTCTTCGGGCACGCACCGTGGAGACCTGTCCTACTTCCTACGCGAGGAGGAATCATGTCTGCTGCGATCGTCGAGTTCATGGAGGAGCTGGCGACGGACGTCGCCAAGCAGCGCGCGTTCCGTCAGGACCCGGAGCAGTACCTGGCCCACACCCAGCTGTCTCAGCAGCAGCGTCAGGCCGTACTGTCCGGCCAAGCCCGACCGATCCGGTCGATGATGGCGGAGCACAGCGCGACGCAGGAACAGATGGAACCCGCCATCGTCATGCGTACAGAGCTGGCCTGAGTGGACGACACGCAAGTGAAAGAAGGTCGGTGGCCCGGTGACCAGTAAAAGAGCGGAGTTGATCGTCGTCGGTACCGGGTACCGGGCCGTCGGCGATCTGACGCTGGAGGCGAAGGCCTGCATCGAGCAGGCGGATGTGGTGCTCTGCCTCATCGGTGATCCGATGGTCACCGGCTTTCTTGAGCGGTTGAACCCCTCGGTGCGCACGCTCGACGGCTTCTACGCAGCCGGCAAGCCGCGCACGGCCTCGTATGAGGAGATGGTCCGCGACATCCTGGCCGAGGTCCGACGGGACAAGCTGGTGTGCTGCGCGCTGTACGGCCACCCGGGTGTCTTCGCCTACGTCGGGCATGAGGCGGTGCGCCGGGCCCGACTGGAGGGAACACCCGCGCGGATGCTCGCGGCCTCCTCAGCGGAGGACTGGCTCTTCGCCGACATGGGACTGGACCCCGGAACATGCGGCTGTCAGAGCTTCGAGGCGACCGACTTCCTCTTGCGTCGGCGGATCTTCGACCCGACCAGTTTGCTGGTGCTGTGGCAGGCGGGCGTGATCGGCATGGCCGACCGGGACCCTGGCTTCGACCACCGGCCGGGTGCCGGGCTGCTGACTGAGCGACTGATCGCGGCCTATGGCAGGGACCACGAGGCGACGGTGTACGAGGCGTCCCCCTACGTGGTGACCCCGCCGCGGATCAGCCCGGTACCCCTGGCCAAGCTGCCCGACGTGCCCATGTCGGCCGGCTCCACGCTGGTCGTACCGCCACTGCCCGCCCGCCCGGCAGACCCCGAGGTGACGGCTCGCTTGCGCGCGACGTGCAGCTAGACAGCCGGCGGCTCGCTCCCCGGCCCGGGCGTGGCCGACGCCACGAACCAGTCCGCGCGCAGCAGTCCGTACAGGCATACATCGCGCCATACCCCGTCGCGGAACGCGGCGCCGCGGGCCACTCCCTCGCACACGAAGCCGAACTTCTCGATGCCGACACGCACAGGGCTGTTGTCCACGTCGATGTGCGCTTCCAGCCGGTTGACCTGGGTGTGCGCGAACAGGTAGTCGATCAACCAACGGAACGCCTGCACGCCGCCACTCCGCAGGCGCTTTTCCGGCAGCACACACAGTCCGAGGTTCCAGGCGTGAGAGATGTTGTTGTAGGCAGCCTTCCGCCAGGTCGCCAATCCCACCGCCTCATCCCGCTGATCAACCACGGCCAGCACGGTCAGATCGTCGGTGAGCAGCCCCGTATCCGCCCAGCGCCCCCGCAGACCGCCGCGAAAGCCCGTCCACGCGTATGGCCCGAGCAGCGCCGGATCGCCAGCCAAACGGTCCAGCAGATGCAGGTCACCCTCAGTCAGCGGCCGACAACGCACATTTTCATCCACATTCGCACAGTAACTTCACTCCGGGCGGGAAGGCCTCAAAGATGAACGGCTGGCGGGTCGGTGTCTGGGCCGCAGCCGGGCTGACCTGCGTCACGTGGTACGCAGCAGAGGCCGCATGGATGACCCGGCGACACGGTACGGGCGGCAAACCGGCGGAGTCCGAGCAGCGCAGCGCCCTCATCCTGCTGAGCGTGAGCACCCTCGGCCAAGCCGGCGCACTCGCGCTCGCCCGGCGGGCACCGACCGTATCCCTGACCGGCAACCGCACCACAGCGGCGGCCACCGCCCTCCCCGTGGTGTGGACCGGCCTCGCCCTGCGCTGGTACTCCGTACGCACCCTGGGCACCTACTTCCGCGCCACCGTCGACGTCCGCCCGGACCAGCCGGTCATCCGCACCGGCCCCTACCGCTACGTGCGCCACCCCTCCTATACCGGCGGACTCCTCGCCGTCGCCGGCGCAGGCCTGATCCTCGACGATGCCCCCGCCTGGCTGCTCCTGACCGGCAGCACCCTGGCCGCCCTGCTGTACCGCATCCACACCGAAGAAGCCATGCTCACCCGCCACCTCGCTCCTGACTACCCCCGATATGCCGCCACCACCTACCGCCTCATCCCAGGCATCTGGTGACCTATGTGAGCGGGTGGTGTGGTGGCGGCGGGTTGGGTGTCAGCCGGGGGTGACGGGTTGTCGGACTGGTAGGCCGTCGTTTCTTCTCGCGCTGGTGGCTGTCATAGGGTGACCAGACGGCTGTCATCGGCTGGCTACATGCTGGCGGGCGGCTGTCCCGGGGTGTGGTGGTCCGCCGGCTACTGGAAGTGGACCAGGGACAGGAATCGGTTTCGGCGTTGCATGTGCGGGTGATGGCTGAGGCCGCGGGCGTGACGCCGCGGTCGGTGTGGCGGTGGTTGTCCGAGGCGCGGGCGGGCGGGTTCACGCTGAATGACCACCAGTGGAACCGGCTGGCCCAGCTGGGCGGGAACGTCGCAGCCCTGCACCGGCAGATGACAAAGGATGACTCGCTGGAGAATGTGCCATCGCTGGGCACGTTGCCCGGCACGGTGCAGCGGGATCTGCGCGCAGGCCGCCCGCTTGAGTCGGCCGGGGCCTCGCGGGCCCGGGTGGAGCCCGACTCACAGCCCACACCCTCACAGCCCTCCAACGAACCGGGCGGGACAGACCTGACCAGGAGTTACTTCGCTGGGCCTTCAGCAGACTCGGCTGAACCCGGCAATGGACCGTCCGGATCAACCTCTATTGATGGGTGCGTTCCCTCGACGAGGACGACCACTGTGCCTGCCGGCCACCGACAGCCGGCGCATACGGCTTCACCCCGCCCTCTCTGCCCGCTGCCGACCGCGACCAGATCGCCTGCCGCCTCCACACGGCCACCGCCCACCCCCACCTGGCAGCCCAACTGGCGACGGCCTGCTTCACTGCCGCTTCGATGACCCAGCTGCGCACCGCCCGCGTCACCGACGTCGCTCTGGACGCCCACACCGTGACACTCCACGATCCGGCGAACGCCCGTCAGGGCTGTATGGCCCATCCCGTGCCCTCCTGGGCGCGTCCCTTCCTCCGTGCCACCGTGTTCCTCCACTTGTTGATCACCGACAGCAAAGGTGTCCGTCTCTTCGCCGACCCACTGGGAGCAGCTCGGCTGCCGCGTCTGACTGATTTCGCGGAGCAGTGCAAACTCCGCCCACCCCAGCCGCCTCGTCCCAAGCGGCGCGAGAACGCCCGCCGCACGTCACCGCCACCCACCGTGTGGCCACTGAGCACCGCCCACCACAGCGCAATCCGCGAGAAGGACACGACCGGGTTCCCCCAACTCCTCGGCCACAGACAGTCAGCGGGTCGTCGACGACATCACGGGCGAGCGGCTCTGTACAGCAGTGCCCTCCAGTCCCCGGCCCAGGCCAGTCAGTGACGCGTGGGAGGCTGTGGCGCATGAGCGAGCCGCGTCGGTGGGTGGCTTTGTCCACGAGAGCCGACAGCACCTGGACACGAGATTGGGCAGCACCCGAAGCACTGCAGAAATCGAACAGTTCATGGCTTCGGGCAGCGCGGGGCCCCTGCCGAGTTGGCAGGGGCCCGCAGCAGCAGAGGAGCGCCGGGACCTGTCCTCGACGAGCAGCATCCTGGCCAATATGGCTTACCGTCTGCTGATGGCCTGGCGGCCCGGCCTCACTTCAGGTGCCGGGTGAAGAACTGGGCCGCGGCGTCACCCGCGTACTGCGGGACGCCGGTGTGCCCGCCCATATTGGCGTTCAGCGTCTTCTCCTTGGAGCCGAAGGCGTCGAACAGGTCCAGGGCCGCCTGCCGGTCGTTCCCTTCGTCGTCCCACTGCAGGAGGACGTGCAGAGGAATGGTGACCTGGCGGGCCTCCTCGAACATGGCGCGAGGCACGAAACTCCCGGCGAAGAGGCCGGCGGCCACGATGCGCGGCTCGACTACCGCAAGGCGAACGCCGATGGAGATCACTCCCCCCGAGTACCCGACCGGACCGCCGATCTCGGGCAGCGACAGGAGGGCGTCAAGGGCGGCCTGCCATTCCGGGACCGCCTTATCGACGAGCGGGAGGATGAGGGCGTCGATGATCTCTTCGCTGACCGGCTCGCCTGCTTCCATAGCCCGGCGCAGGTCGGCGCGGGCCTGATCGGCGGCGGCCCAACGGGGCCGGTCACCGCTGCCGGGGAGCTCAATGGTGGCCGCGGCGAAGCCATCCGCCGCGGCATGCCGGGCCCGCGCCACCAGTCGGGGGTACATCTTGTGCAGTCCGAGCGGGGGGTGGCCGAGCAGGACCAGCGGCGCCGGTGCGGATGCGGGCGTCCACAGGATGCCGGGGATCTCACCAAGAGTGAATTCGCGTTCGAGGACGTCGTCGAGGCGCTGTTCGGAAGTGAAGTGAAGGGCCATGGTCATGCCTTTCGGGGGTGCGCTTGAACGGCGCTCCCGGACGACCTATCGCCCGACCGTGACCCCGGAGGAGAGCACCCATATCGATACGTTCACGGGTACCACCTCCTCGTTCTCTCGCACGGCCTCCGCGAAAGTAGCAGCGGCCGCCGTGGTCCGGCAATCGGTTTTCGCGCGGGCTCCGTGGCCGGATGCCAAGGAGTCGGAGCACTACGCAGAGCTACTTGGGGCCTCATCGTGGCTTCCCGAGGCGAGGCTCTGCGACGGCGGGGCGCGCTGGGGGCGCTGTTGTTTCTCATGAACATCGAACACGACGCGCCGCCGACGCCTCCCAATCTCATGTACTGGTGCTATCGGTTCTCGTGAACAAAGCCACCAGGGGCATTCGCGAGAGACAGGCTGGTACGCGCGCATGACACCGGCCAGACCTCGACCGGCATTCCTCCGTTCCCCGACTGACCGCGCCGAGGCGGGAGGCGGGAGGCGGCGGGCGGCGCAGACGATCGGCGAGGCAGCCCAGCGCGGGCGGGCGGTCCCCTTTTGCGGTGTCGCGCTGTCGGGACCTGGTGGCGGGTCCTGCAGTGCACGATCGGGCATCCGTGAGTCCAAATCGCGCACGGTGTGCGGCGGAAGCCAGTAGCGTCATGCCGCACACACAGGGGAGGGTCGGATGCCGACGACTGCGGTGGGATTTCGGCTCGGCCATGACGAGACCGGCCGCCAGCAGACGCTCATCGTGACGCACAACGGCCTGCGGCACACCGCGCACGGCCTGTACGGAACGCGAGGCACCGTCTGCCGGCCCTCGCCTCCCTTCGGCCAGAACCCGGTGCATGCCCAGATCGCCCGGATGCGGCAGGCGCACGCCAGCCTGCTGCGCCGCGGCTTCACCCGCCTTCTGATTCCCCCAGCTTGCGTGCACCTAGAAGTTGATGAGCCGCCGTTGGCCGACCACCCTTACGGGCCCGACGCCCCCCGTCCTCACCGCGCACTTGTCGAGGCGTTCGTCGGCGCCGCTCCCACCGGCCCGCGCGGGCTGGAGGAGGCCATCACCGACTTCTACATGGCCATCGGCGTGCCGCACCGCCCCTCAACGTCTGGGTATACGCTGGCCCCCGCCTCCACGCCTGCACACCTGGTCCGTCCGTACCGGCAGCTGGCCGCGGGCGAGAGAATCGAGTGCGGTCGTGGGGAGCCCGCAGGCTACACGGTCACCCCTGAGGAAGTGCGCCTGCGCGTCGGCTCGGCCGAGCACCGGCTCACCCCGGAACAGGTAGTCCAGATGCAGGCTGACCTGACCGCCCTGCTCTATCTGCAGCGCGCCCGCCGTGAAGCCCACCGGGGAACGTGAACTGCGCTGTTCGGCAGCGCCCCCGGCTCTGGGCTGTGAGGAGGAGGTGGTGTCCGCGCCGCCGAGGACCGCAACCCGGTCATGTCGGTCTCGCCACGGCAGCCAGCGCGGCAGCGACCGCGCCCGCGCCCAGGCCGTCCTTGGGCACGATGCTCGGGCCGCACCGCCGCTGTTCGCCCTTGCGGAGAATCATGTCCGGGCCGGGGCAAGGAGCTCCTCAGAGGGTTCAGCCGGCTTCGGGCCGGAATGGGGGCTTCGGTTCGATGAGTGCGTCACAGCCGGCCGCCCAGCGGCAGGACGCGTTCGGCGAGTCGGCCGCGCAGCGTTCCTTGGCTGGTGTCGGCTTCGGTGAGCCATTCGGCTGCGGTCAGCAGCTCGGCGTGTTCGGTGATTGCCTTTGGGGGCAGGGCGCAGAAGGCGGCGGCCTGGTCCAGGCGGAGCCCGCCGTGGCCGGCGTGTCCGAGGTGGCCGTCGGGGCGGGCGTGGGCGGCGGTGTACAGGGCCAGGAGCCGGGTGGCGGTGCTCAGCTTCTTCTTGCGGATCTTCCGGTCGCCTGCGGCTTTCTGGGCCCAGCCGGAGATGCGTGAGCGGGTGGTCTTGCCGAAGGTGAACGGGCGGGGCCGGTCGGGCAGTAGTGAGGGGACGGTGACTGTGGTGGGGTTCTCGGGCCGGGAGGCCAGGGCTTCGCCGACGGTGCCGGGCAGGCGCAGCCAGCCGTCCGTGGCCAGCCGCTCTAGGACCTGCTCGGCGTCGTCTCGCAGCCAGCCGGTCAGATCCTGGCCGGTGACGTTCCCGGCGCCGGCGCGGGCGGCCCGCAGGGTGAGCATCAGCACCGCCAGGTGCGCTCCGGCCTCGGGGTGCGGGGCGCGGGCGGTGACGTAGTCCAGCACGGTACGGGCGTGACCGGCCTGTTGCCGGGTCAGCAGCCATTCCACCTGCGGCACGCTGCCACCCGCGGTGTCGCTGCTGGGCCGGCCGCTGCGGTTCTCGTGTATCCAGAGGGTGGTCCGCGCTGCCTTCTCCGCACGCCTCGCCTCACGGAGCAGGGAGCCGTCACCGCTTACGTCGGCCCACCTCTGGAAGGCAGCGGCTTTGCGCTCGTGCAGCCTGGCCAGGAGGGCGAGGTCTGGCTCGGGGCACTTCTGGTAGGCGCGGAAGGCATCCCCGAGCTCGATGAGTTCCGCCCGCAGGTCATCGGGTTGCAGATCGCGTGGCACGGTCCGCTGCGCGATCTTTCCCCACCGCTTCGCCCGCCGGGACGTCCCTGCCGATGAGCTGGCACGGGCCCGGGGGAGGGGAGCGGTCCCGGCGGCTGGAGAGGGAGGCCCGGCTGCAGGGGAGGGGCTGTGGTGTGAGAACACGGCCACTACGTCGTTCTTGCCGGTGCCGCCCGTCGGCTCCCGCCGTGCTGCTGGATGGTCCGGAGCTTGGGGCGCTTGGGCCGGTGCGGTGCGGGCTGGGGGTGGGGCGGTGTCCAGGACGCGGCAGTCGGTGGTGGCAGCCGCGCAGCGCGCGCACATCTCCGCGATCCGCCAAAGCCGCCCGGCACGGTCCGCATGCACCGTCAGCACCACCGAGCCGCCGCACCGCTCCGTCTGTGCCGCTCGGCGCATCCCACCGCGCTCTCCTGCAGCGGGACCGGGGGCGTGCCAGGCGCAGTTCGTGGCGCGACACGCGCACCACGCCCCGCCGCGCGGCCCCCCGCTCTCGCGGATGCGGGCCAGGTGCATATTGATGTGGTCGACAGCGGCCTTGCGCCCCGCAGCCGCGCTGCCGAAGCGCTGGTCGGGGCAGGCCGGGCGGGAGCAGGAGAGCCTCACCGTGCCGGCGTAGGGGCGGCCGTAGGGGTCCAGACGCACCGCCCACACCCGCCCCACGACGCGTTCTTGCCGCGTGTCGGCCTCCACCGTCATGTACGTACTCCCAGCGTTGCTCGTTCGTTGTCCCGAGGGGTCACCATCGGGTATACCTGCCGGTCGCCCGCGGGGAACAAACGTTTCAGCCTGGCGCGCCCTGCCTTATGGGAAGCCAGCGCCGTACGGCACAGGTGCCGATCAGCCAACAAGGTGCGGGAGGGGGCCGTGCAGGATCGGTCCACGCGCACGCCTCTGGGCTGTCGGCGCGGCTTGGCCAGCCAGTGGGCAGCGCTCTGCCCGGGCTCTGGTCAGGCGGCCAGGGCGTCGCGCAGGTCGCGTACGGCGCGCTCGTGTTGGTGTGTGGCGGGGATGGAGCGGTAGAGGTCCCTGGCTCGGCGGTGGACGAGTCCGGTGCGGTAGTCGGCGGGAAGGTGGGTCAGGGCGGCGGTGGTGCGGCGGCAGGCTTGTTCGGTGTCGCCGTCGTGGTGGGCGCAGGCGGCGGCGTCGATCTTGAGCAGGGTGCGGGTCATGGTGCTGGTGGGTGCGGACAGCTCCAGGGCACGTGTCTGGCTCTCGCGTGCCCGGCGGGTGTCGCCCAGGGCGGTGAGGGCATGGCTGAGGTGCACGTGGTGTTTTTGCTCGCCGTGGGTGAGCCAGGTGTCGGCTCGCTGGCTGTCATCGAGGCATTCCATGCACCGGTCCGCTGCGGTGAGGGCTTCGCGTGCCTGGTCGTCCTGGTGGGCCAGGGCGTAGGCGCGGGCGGCGACGGAGGCGGCCAGGGTCGCTGCGGCGGTCGGACGGCTCCCGGCGGTGTGGCGGGCCCGCTCGGCGAGGGCGACCGCGGCTTTCGGCGCACCGTAGTTGAGCGGGACCATCGCTTCCCTCGCGAGGATCCAGGCATGCAGCTGGCGGTCGCCGGACTCGGCGGCGGCCCGGCTGGCGGTGGCGAACCAGCCGCGGGCTTCCGTCCGGGCGCCCAGGTCGTGGAGCACGATGGCGGCCATACCTGCCATCTGTCCCGCGATCCGGCACACCCGCACCCGCTGGGCGACCGGGCCCGGGTCGGCCAGCAGGGGCCTGATCTCGGCGAAGTCGGCGACTAGGTCGGCCAGCACGCGGGTGGGCGGCTGGCCGTGGTAGCCGTATCCGTAGCTTTCGGCGGCGGCTTCCAGGTCGGCGAGGTCGGCCGGGACCTCGGCGGCGAGCGCCTGGTCGAGGGACTGGCGGGTGGTGGCCAGGGCGGTGAGCGCCGTGCCGGTCAGGCCGGCGGCGAGCGCACCGCGCAGGAGTCGGCGGCGTTGCATCGGATCGTCTCCCTCATCGAGCTCTGCGCCAGGCGATGCGGCCTTGTCTTCCCAGGATCGCGCAGCAAGGCCCAGGAAGGCACCGGGGATACGCAGGCCGTCCGCGATCCGCTCGATGGTCTCCAGCGCGGTCACCGCCGCCTTTCCCCGGGCCACTTTCGAGACGCGGTCGGCTTTGATGCCGCAGCCCTCGCTGATGCGGTTGAAGCTGACCCCGGCCTGGTGGGCCATGGCGAAGACCACAGCGAAGTCCCGGCCGGCGAGCGCCTGCACGAAGACGGGATCCGCGAGCAGCTGAGGTGGAACCTGAGACGGCGACGGCGGTAAGTCCATGGTGGCCCCCGGCACTCCATTGTGACGGCGTGTGGAGCATGACGGTACCCACCGTGGGGCCCCCGGCGTGGGGTTATCGCCCATACCGCCCCCGGCTTGACTGAGCACCCCTCACCGCGGCCCCGTTCGCCGGGTCGCCAGCGTGACCGCGGCATGGCCCAGAGGCGAGCTCGCCCTTGGCGCCAGCCCGGGCCGTGCTGTTCCTCTCTGCCGTTGGAGGCGAAAAGTGACCACCGAAGCCGTGAGCACCTCGCCCGCCCGTATCCCCGATCCGGCGGAGGTGTTCGCCTTCGCCGATGAGGAGATCACCACGGCCGCCACCGAGCTGTGGCCACAGGCCCATTTCGAGCTTGGTGACCAGGTTCCGAGCGTGACCGGCTATGTGCGCCGCATTCGGGTGGACAGCCGCCCGCTGTACGCCAAATATTCCTTCCTGGGGGTCTCCCTGGTCTCGCTCCTGCGCGGGACCTGCGGTCCGTGGCCGGATGTCCGCTACGAGCAGCAGGCATACCTCCAGCGCCCGGACGCGCTGATGGAGCGGGAGGCCGCGCAGCTGCGGCTGCTCGCCCGCCTCGGGCATCCGAGGGTCTGCGCGGTGGCCGGACTCAAGCGCGGGGTGCTGTTCACCGAGTCCGTCACCGGACAGAGCCTGGCAGATCTGTTGCCGGGCCACCCCGCTGAGACGGCCGAGCTGCTCGGCGCGGCCTTCGGCCAGCTGCACGGACTGCATCAGCCGCCCACCGCCCGGGGCCTGGGCCCGGCCGGGGCCATCGGTGAGCGCAGCATCGCGGGCACCTTCCAGCGCAAGTTCAACGGCCTGAGCGGCCCCACCTACCTGCGGCGGCTCGGCACCGACCGGTGTGCTGCCGCCGACCGGGAGGAAGTGGCCGATGTGCTGGGCTGGGTCGTCGCCCGGCTGCACCGGCTGCGGGCCACGATGCTGCCCCAGCCCACCCGGCGCACAGTGGCCTACGGTGATCTCAAGCCCGAGCACGTCTTCTTCCCCGACGGGCCCACCGGGCAGCCGGTCTTCATTGATCCCGGCCTCCAGATCGCCGACCCAGCCCTCGACGCCGCGAAGCTGATCAGCCGTACCGCACTCGTACTGGCCGCCGCCCGCCCCGGCCCCCTGGTGGGCCAGCACCTGGTGCACGGCATCGATGTCTTCGCCTCGAAGCGGATGGACGCTCTGCCGGACACAGAGCGCCGTGCCTGGCGCAGTCGGGTGCTGGTGCTGTGGCTGATGGACAGCATCAACATCCTCTCCACCTACCTGTCCGCCCCCGCCGCGCTTCCCCTGCCTGACCACGGCACCGCGCTGGTGGCCCGTGCGGTGGACTGGTGCCGCGCAGCGGACCGCACCAGCAGCGAGCTGGCCGCCGGCACCGCCCCGCACGCGGTGTGGGACAACGCCCTCGTCCGTCTGCAGGCGGTCGCCGCATGACGCCGCGGCAGACCGAGTCGATCGGCGTGATCGGAGCAGGAGCCGTCGGCCAGACCGTGACCGCCACCCTGGTGGCCACCGGCATCACCCGGCGCCTGCTGGTCGCCTCCCGCACCCGTGATCAGGCCGCGGCGCTGGCCGCCGATCTGGCCGACATGCGCCAGGCCACCAGCTCACCCACCCGGCCCGAGTCGTGCGACGTAGCCGGAATGACCGGCTGCCAGGCCCTCGTCATCGCTGCGCGGGCTGCCTTCACCAACGCTCGCTGTGCGGACATCCGTATGGGCGGCGCCACAGCCAACGCGCCCCTCATCCGCGACCTGGCCCACCAGTTGCGCGGCTACCCAGGCACCGTGCTCGTGGTCACCAACCCCGTCGACCTGATGACGCGGCTGTTCGCCGAGACCTCCGGCTGTGAGCGCGTGTTCGGGATCGGCTCCAACCTCGATTCGGCCCGCTACCGCCTCGCTGTGGCCCGCCTGCTGCACGTACCCGCCACCGCCATCCAGGGGCACGTGATCGGCGAGCACGGCGACCACGCCGTGGTCTGCGCCTCTTCGACCACCGTCAACGGGCAGCCCGTCACCATCCCCCTCACGCGGGTACGGCAGGAGCTGCGTACCCGCCCCGGACGTATCTCTTCCGGGGTCGGCCGCACTCGTGCTGGACCGGCCGGAGCGGTCCTGTCCGCCCTGCACAAAGCCCTCGGACTGGCCGACGGTACCGAAGAACTCACCACCCACCAGCACAGCGCGTGGCTCGGAATCCCGTTGCGCTTCACAGGCGGTCAGCCCCTACCGTGCCTGCCCCGCCTCACCCTCGAGGAGACCCGGCAACTGGCCGCGGCCGCCACCAAGCTCCGCACCGCCTACCAGACCCTCCAGACCACCCCCCATCCCAACAGACTGGAGACTTCATGAGCACCGCCACTACTGCAGTGCGGCTGACCGCCGCCCACGCGAGTGTGACCGTGCAAAGCAACACCCCGTCCGTGACCGACTGGTCCCGCCGCTACTTCGGCCCCTGGTGGAACGCGGTCGAACCGCTCGCCGAAAACGCAGGCGCCGGACCCGTCGTGACCGCCCATCTCGATGAGACAGCCTGCGACGAGCTGACCGCACACGTGACCACCAGCCCGCACGAGGAGACCACCTACGCCAAGGCCCGGCTCCTGCTCACTCGCGACGCCGAGGGAACCGTCACCGCCGTCTCACCCGAGGAAGGACTCGCCTACCACTCCGAGCCGGCTGCCGGGCGCCTCACCCTGACCGGCCGCAGCCCCCAGCCGCTGGCACTGGCAACGGCCCGGATCGCAAGGGAGATGGTCCGCGCCGATCTGCTGCGCGACGGGTGGACGCTCCTGCACGCCTCCGCCGCCGTCCACCACGGCCATGCCGTGCTCGCCTTCGGCTCCAAAGGCGCCGGCAAGACCACCACCGCACTGCTGCTCGCCGGCCACGGCGACCAGCTGCTCGCCAACGACCGCGTGTTCATCAAACCGGTCGGCGACCAGCTGCACGTCCTGCCCTGGCCCTCGGCCGCCGCCGTCGGTCTCGGACTGCTGGACGCCCTCGGCCTCTACGACATCGTCCGCGACCGCCTCCTGGCGGGGGAGAAGCTCCACCCCACCCAGCACGACGACGTCACCGAGGCCCTGCTGGCCGGGCGCCGCGAACCTTTGTGGGAGCCGGGCGGCAAGCGGGAGCGCAAGGTGCAGATCTTCCCCGACCAGTTCACCAGCTGGTTCGGCATGAACCTGGCCACCGGCGGCCACGCGGCGGCGATGCTCTTCCCCCGCATCGACCCCGCCGCCACCCCGGCACTGGCCGACGGCGCCCGGACCCTGGGCGAGGAGGACTTCATGTCCGGCGCCACCGAGGACCGCTACCCCGACCACTTCGGCCTCGCCCACGGCCTCAACGGCGGCGGCAGCGACCTGGCCCGCACCACCGTCGCCGACCGCCTCGCCGCCCTCCCGCACCACCAGATCGTCCTCGGCCACAACACCCAGGCCAACGCCGACTTCCTCACCAAACTCGCCGACAACCTGTGAGCCCACAACAAGCGGGGCTGCCGGGCAGCTCGCGGAGGCACTACATCGAAAACACATGGCGGAGGATGCACTGACCTACCCCTCTGCGGCCTCCCGCAGCGGCCGACCGCCTGTTCCCGTGCGAGCGAAGCCCTGTTGTACGCGGTGGCGCGGCAGACAGCCGCGCCGCTGCGGCGCAGGTTGCGGCGGTCCGGCAGGCCGCCGACCGGAACGAGGAAAGCGACGAGGACTGCTGTTCCGCGCAGAGGAACAACGCGCTGCTGACGGCCGCCACCGCTCGAGATGAAGAGCCAGGCGCCTACCGCCACGTGACAGTAGCCGCTCCGCTCTTGCGCACTGCCGCACCGTCTGGTCCTGTTCGGAGCCTATCCGGTGCCCCGGTTGGGTGAACCCGTGCGGTATTCGGGACGGTCCGGGAGAGGGTGCGGCTACAACATCGGTTGTGATCATTTTGGTTCGCGGTCTGACGGCCGCCGCACTGACCCTTCCCCTCATCGCCGCCGCCCCGGCGGTGGCGGAATCCGCCGTCAAAGAGCGGGTGAGCACGACCGTGGCCGAGGCGATCAACGCTCTGCCGGTTGCCAAGGAGAACCGCGCCGGCTACAGGCGCTCCAGCTTCCGCCACTGGATCGACACCGATAAGGACGGCTGCAACACCCGCCAGGAAGTCCTCATCGAAGAAGCCATCGAGCAGCCCAAGGTCGGACCAGGCTGCTCCCTCACCGACGGAGAATGGCATTCCTACTACGACGGGAAGCGCACCGACAACCCGCGTTCGCTGGACATCGACCACATGGTGCCGCTCGCCGAAGCCTGGGACTCCGGGGCCTCGAACTGGGACGCGAAAAAGCGTGAGCGTTACGCCAATGACCTCGGCTCTCCGCGGTCGCTGGTGGCGGTGACCGCGCGGGAGAACCGGCAGAAGGCCGACAAGGACCCGGCCGGATGGTGGGTGCCGGCCAAGGGCGCCTCCTGCACTTACCTGGTCGACTGGGTCGCCACCAAAACCCGCTGGAAGCTGGCCGCCGACCAGGCCGAGAAGAAGGCCCTTCAAGCCCGGGCAGCAGAGTGTCCGCTGACTACCCGCGTCAGCACCGACATCGCGTCGTGACATGAAAGAGAGGGGACCGCTCACCGAGCGCTCCGCTCTCTTGTCTGCCCGCCATCACAGTCCGGCGTGCTGCCGCGCCTGCTCACGCATGTGCCGCATGCAGCCGTGGGAAGCCGATGTACCCGCCCAGCTCATCCTGGCCCACCAGGCCGTCCCCGATGAGTTCGCGGAAGCATTCGATGAGCTCCGCAGGAGTTCGTGCTCCCTGGCGGTCGAGAGCAGGAGCCGGCGCGGTCCTCAAGCCGGGCGAACATGAGCGCGGCCATCACACGCCTGATCCCAGGCCAGCCCCCTGCCGGGGGATGTCATAGGGGGCACTGATGGCTTCAGCTCGACTGGTCCACTCGGCCGGGGGCGCGCCGCGCGCACCGGGTTCCCAGCCATTCGCCCAGGTAGAAGCTGCTGGCGGGGGAGCCGTGTTCGGGGCGCAGGGGCCCGCTCCACGGGCGCGGGCGTGGTCTCGGGTCCGGCGGATTTCCGGTAGCTCGCATACCACTGCGCGTCCGGCTTGCGATCCAGTACGCGCTGCCGTGAGGATCCGCAAGTGCGGTGGTGACAAAGACTGGTCGATCGCGGGGGCTTGTCGGTCACGTGGCTGGAAAGCGTGACCGGGAGCGGCATCTGCTCAACATCTCGTGCAGGCGTTGAGGCTCTGTCACTACTGCTGCTTTGCCGGGTGCTAGCCACTGGAGTACACAGCGCGGCGCGTACGGGTCCGCGTCGCACTCGCGAATGCCCGGCCGGCAGCTAGAGTGGGCTGCTGCCCACCAGCCGGCAGTGCCCGCTGGTACGGGGATCAGCATGCGCGCGTGTGCGAGGCACTGCAATGCGGGTCCCACCGGCGATGACTCCTCCAGCAGCCACTCCAGAGCGGCTATGCCGATGAAAGCACTCGTCTCTACGCTGTCGAGCCCTGAACCGAGCAGCGACAGGTCGCCAGAACGAGCGGATCCTCTTTGAACATGCCACCGGTATTGGGTCCACTGCACCATGAGATGTTCCGTACGTTGTCAGGTGGCCCGGGAGGCCGGATGTTGGGCCCGGATTCCGGGCGGTCGAGGGGTTCGTTGAGCGGTACTGCGGGGGAGCGGCGTAGGACCTGATTCCGGAGCAGATGAGGCTCGCTGAGCAGCGGCCGCTTTCCGATCAGAGGTGACAGGTGCGTCGCCTGAGCGGCCCTTGGCTGGCGGTACGGATACCGTGAAGAGTAGTGTGGAGACATTCCTCAAGAGGGAACAGCGTGTCCACGACGATCTCCGGGCCGGGGATTGGGGTGGTCGTTGTTGCCACCTCGCCGTTCCACTCCGGAGGCCGCTCTGCAAACGTCTGCTCGGGCGTGTGCTATTTGAGGAGGACAGACGCATTCGACGATGTGGAGGGATTCTCCATGTCGGAGGCGAAGCGGCGCAGGGCATTCACTTCGCGGGTATGGGTGAGGGCGCGGCCGTCGAGTATCACGGGGGGCCCCGTCTCGAGGTGCCACACGGTGGTTTGGAGAAGGAACTCGTCCAGCCGGTCGCTCCTCTCGGGCGAGAACATGACGGGCCTGGGGGAAGAACACACGTCGTAGCTCAGCTTTGTTGAGCAGGACTGCGCGGAGGGCTTCGGCCAGTGCTTGTGCCAGCGTCGTCTTGCCGGTCCATGGGCGGCCACCAACGGCGACGATCATCAACTCTCCTGTTCCAGAACGATCACGGAATCTGGCCAGGTCAGGCCAACGGAGACATTCCCCCCGCGGCTTTGGGACAGCTGAAGAATGCCCACACGCCTTTTCCTGGCATGCTCCTCCCGCACTCCCTCGGGACTGTGGTCCAGCCGTCCGTCATCGCGCTGACCAGTGCTAGCCCACGGCCCCCCGATGCATTCGGCCGGAGACAGAATGCAGGAAGGGGTGCAGCGCCGGAGTTATCCGTCACCAGCACGCCGAGAGCAATCCCGGCGGCGAAGGTGAGTCGGACCCCGACGTGCTCGCTCTCGTCTGCCGGTCGTGTCCGGGCATGCACGACTGCGTTGGCCACAAGCTCACTGGTGGTTAGGACTACCCGGTCGAGGAAGTCGTCGTCCTCCGGCAGCCACCAGGCGGCAAGTTGCCGCCGCACGAAGCGGCGAGCTTCGCCTACGGCGGGGGCCTGACTCTCCAGCTGCACTTCGACACACTCGGTTCTGTCTCCGCGCGTCATCACTGCCAGAAACTGTCGGTTCGTCAAGGGCATCGTTCACGCTCCGTTCTCATGACGATTACCGCTGTCCGGGAGCAGTGACCGGGCAGTGGCGACTCGCGCAAGCACAACGGCCGGTCGGCAGAGGCTTGGGCTGTGAAGGGGGGTGTCGCGCTGCTCGACCGGCATGATCCGCCGAAGCGCTGCTGGCAGACAACCGTCACCAGCGGCTGCTCAGTTATTCCGGAAGGCGAAGTCACTGATTCGGGCACTGTTTTGTTCGTAAGTCACTGTTTTTCCAAACAAGCCGACGGGCCGTTATTAACCTGGCCGTGAGAGCGCCTCAGGTTAGGGAGGTCAGATGGACCGTGTGTCACACCGTCCGTCCTGCGCAAAGCGGCTACGGCAAGAGGGGACCGAGCGTGGGGAGACAGTCCACGAGATCGCCCGGAACATTCACATCCACTGCTCGGTGTCACCCCTGCGCGCACAGCGTTTGGCCCGAGGAATGACCCTCAAGGAAGCGGCCGAGAGACTGAACGTGCTCGGAAGGGGACGCGCTGCGGCTCCTCGAGTGGACGCCGACCAACTGGGACACTGGGAGACCGGCCGCCAGCCGCGTCCTGCCACGGTCGAACTATTGTGTGACCTCTACGAGTGCGTGCCTCAGGATCTCGTATTGGCGAGTGCGTCGCTCGTTCCGACTGCGCCGCCGTCACCCCCTTCGCTGGCGATGCAGGCGTCCGCAGCGCACATGTCCCTCGAGCAGCACGTCGACGCCGCCCGACGCGAGGTGGACCGCACACTGGCGACCGGCACAGTCACCGCAACACAAGTCGACTTGCTCGATGAGCAGTTGCTCTGGGCGCGCGAGCAGTACGTCTACACACCACCAGCACCAATGCTCCAAGTACTTCTCGGCCAGCTGAAGGAGGTCAGTGACCTGGCTGCGCAACGGCAGCCGGCCGCAGTGCAAGTGCGACTGTCCGAACTGACTGCCATGCTTGCCACTCTGATCGCCGACGCACTCATGAAACTTGGCCATCTGACACGGGCGCAGTCCTGGTACGCAACAGCGCGAAACGCTGCTGAAGACAGTGGCAACCCGGAACTACGAGCGCGGGTACGGGCGCAGGCCGCCATGCTCCCTTACTACTACGGACCGCTTGAGGCCGCCGTCAGCTTGTCAAGGGAGGCCCGCATTCTCTGCCGCGGTCGGCCCGGGGCCACCACCGCCTTTTCCTCCGCCGCCGAGGCCCGCGCCTTGGCGAAGCTGGGCAACACCGAAAGCGCGATGGCTGCACTCCGCTCCGCACGAGCCGCGTTCGAGCAGACCAGAGACCGAGGCACCGTCGACAACGACGCCTTCGGCTTCCCCGAGCGCCGCCTCCGGCTGTATGAGAGTGGAACCCTCACAGCGCTCGGCCAGACAAGCCAAGCGCGGCGCGTACAAGAGGCAGCGCTCCGCCTCTACCCCGCCAAGACCGGCATCGACCCAGCGCTCCTCCACTTCGAAGCTGCCATTTGCCTTGCGCATGACGGCAGCCCGACCGAGGCGTGTCAACTGGCCGCAGCCACCTTCTTGCGGATGGTCCCCGGCCAGAGGACACCTATCGTGGAAAAACGGGCACGCGAGGTCATTGAGGCTCTACCGCCGGGAAAAAGCGGTCGCGGGGTCCGTGAGCTCCGCGAGATCCTGGCGCGTCCTACCGGGCCGATGTGACAGCCCTATGGGTGGTCGGCGAGCCTGGGCGCATGAGAGAAACGGCGCTGACTCCTGGCGGGTTCGACGAGTCCGAGATGCAGCAGGTCCTGAAGCGGGGATGCGAGGCTGTAGGACTCGACAGCTCCAACGCACGCCTCCTACGAGGACACACCAACGCCGTCGTCCTCCTCGAGAAGGAGCAGGTCGTTGTCAAAATCGCCCGCAGGGGATCAAGCATCGACGACGTCACGCGCACGGCTACATTCGTCCGCTGGCTGATGGCATCCGATTTCCCCACCGCCCCTCTTCACCCTGTCGACCAGCCAGTCATCATAGACGGCCACGCCATCACCTTCTGGACCTACCTGCCCCAGCCAGAAGAACCGATCGCCGCTGCTCAGCTGGCCCAGCCCCTGCACGCGCTCCACTCGCTGCCTACACCACCCGTGGCTCTGCCAAACCACGACAACTTCGCAGCGATCCGCCGATCCCTCGCGGCTATCACCTGCCTCCCCAGACAATCGCTGCTGTTCCTGAACGAACTCACCGAACGGCTCGAGTCACAATTGCGCGCCGTGCAGTTCACCATGCCTCAAGGGGTCATCCAGGGCGACCCGCAACACCGCAACGCCCTCCATACCAGCGATGGCAGAGCTGTTCTCTGCGACTGGGACACCGTGGCCGTCGGGCAGCCCGAGTGGGACCTCATCACCGTCGAAGTCCACTGCCGCCGCTTCGGCCACGGCCAACAACACTACGACGCTTTCGCCGACGCTTACGGCTGGGATGTCACCCGTTGGCGCGGTTACCGTCCACTCGCAGTGACTCGCGAATTGCAAATGATCACAACAAATGCTCGGAAGGTACGCCATGCTCCCTGGAGTCTGAAGGAAATCGAACGACGAGTCGAGGGCCTGCGTCGACAGGACGAACACCTACAATGGAATATCCTGTGACTCGACAGACCAACGCCCTGTGAGTGCTGCCCCACTTCCAGCCATCCACGGGGCGGCGCAGCATACGGTGAGCTGCGAAGCGAAAGGGGTCCTGGGTTCGGGAACGCCGGGAGTCTTTGTGACCCTGGCAGAACTGGCGCCGCGCGTGAGCGCAACGAACCTCCCCCGACGGTGAACGCTTCGGCTCAGGCAGTGAAGGGCTTCCTCACGTGTTGCTGAGTTTGTCGATCTGTGCGGTTACCAGACCTGAGTGGGTGCGGCCATCTTCAGGTCGGCCGTGACCCCCGCGAGTACAGCGAAGGCCACCGGCCCGACGAGGTGGCCGCATGGCTTACTCCGTGCCCAGGACAGTGCGAGGACGGCTGGCACCGGGCCGACCCCCGCCCGCTCGACCAGGACGACCAATCCTGCACCGTCTGCCGCGGCGGCCAGCTCCTCACCGACCGCGGCGACGCGCCACCATTCCCACAGCGGCAGCAGTTTCGCCTGACAGATCAGCCACCCGCCCAACCCGACACCCGCACCACAGCGCCCGCACCACAGCGCCCGCACAGTGCGGACCGCTTTGCCCCCCCAACCTTGCCCGGGAAACCGAAAGACCAGGAACTGGGCCATCGGCCGACCACCGCCGAACGCAGCCCGGACCCCGTCCTCCAGGCCATCCGAGCCCCGCGCCACCGACCCCGAGAACCAGCTGCGCGAACCCCCGGCACCGCCCGAGCCCGGCGAGGACGACAGCCTCATCCTGCGCGCCCGTGCCGCGGGCGAACGCGCCGACCAGGCCGACACCTCCCGACAAGCCGCCCTCCAACGCCCGGGCCCAACGCGGCGGGAATCTTCCCAAGAAGGCCTTCGACCGCACCCGCAGCCGGAACCGGCCAGCCCCCTGGCCATGGACCGAAAGGGGCTCCACGGACCAGTCAGGTTCGACTTGCGGTCCGGCTGCGGCCGCCAGCCGCTCCAGCACATCGGAAGTGATCGTGGATGCGGCCTACACCAAAGACGTCACCCGCGCCTTCCCGCTCAGCCCTTCGGGCGCGCACCGCTTGGTCAAAAGACCGAGACTTTCCGCTCCGCCAGCAAGGGTATGGAAGACAAGCGCGCAGCTGCGACGGCGCATGCCATCGCCCTGATGTGAAACGGAGACCCGGCGAAATCAGAGCCACGATCTTTCTTGTCGATGATGTCTTCACCAGGGGACCGCAGCTGCAGCACGTAGCGCTCCGGCTCAGGGCAACGGGAGCCCTCCGACGGCCGCGGACTCGTCCTCGCGCGTGTGCCCTGGAGCGGATGACTGCACACAGGCACCAGAGGAGTTGACGTACTGCGATGAGCGCCTCTTCATCACCAGGCCGTACGCCTGACGAAGCACCGGACCTGGTCCGTATCGCGCTGCGCCACGCCAAGGGGGCCGCCTTCCGACGGCAGGCACGGTCAAGACGAAGTGCGCCCGCTTCCCGCTCGCGCCGGGGTGGGGGAATGACCCCGGTGATGAGCATCCGCGATGTTCTGCTCACCCTGGAACAACGACTCTTCGGCCACGTGATTGCTTCTCCCGCCGGCCGCGTTCGCGCACGGTGGCAGCAGGTAGTCGGTCCCGAGATCGCCATCCGCGTCCGCGTTGCTGGCTTCGACGAGCAGATGAGCACCCTGGTCGTCGAAGGCGGCGGCCAGGCGTGGGTCACTCAGATGCGTCTGCTGGGGCCCCGGCTGGTGCAACGGCTCCAAGAAGATGGCCTCCCGGTCAGCGCAGTCGCGTCTACCGGGCCAGCAGCGCGCCGCCACCGGCCGGGGCCGAGGCGGCCGGAGAGCCGGCCACAGACACAAAGGGCCGTCGCGTGCAACTCGACTTCCGGCTGGCCGAGCCGCCACTGACCACTCGGCTGGAGGCAGGACGTCAACGGCAGAACGCCGCAATGCCGAAGGAACACTCCACCCCCATCACCGCCGGCCGCTCTGCCGTGACCCACCAGGAAGCGCTCCTCACCCATGCCAGGCCCCTGCACCGCGCCCGCCCCGGCCGCCAGAACAGCGACCACCCCCCTGGAGAACTATGATCTTTCACCCCGAACCTCCGGCGCCCCCGATGGCGGTTAGGCGTCTCGACCCACCTTCGCGGCGCCACGGAGCGGCACATGACTGACGAATCACCACAGGCCGGGCCCCAGCACGACTTCAGCGCAGAGAAGACCGTCCTGCGCGGCATGTTCGGCTCGTTCGACCTGATCGCCGACATCGTGGAGACCGTCACGCCTAGCGACTTCTACCGGCCGGCCCACGAGCACATCTACCTGGCGCCGCGGTCTCACGCCGGTGTCATGTCACAGGCCAGCGGCTCGTGTCGAACACCAGAGCTGAGGAAAAGACACGGAAACTGAGATGCGGCGCGTCCGACACGTCGTGAGACTGCGGAAGAACCCGCAGGTCACAGCATCGGCGTGTGACACGGAAGCTGAGAACCTGCAGTGGATTTGTAGGTTCTCAGATCGGATTCTCAGGGTTGATGTCGGATCAGCGTCGGACGCGACACCGTGCTGAGAACCCCACGTCGTGGCCACCACTCGTTTGGGTTAAGCCGTGAGGTGTGCCCCCGTCGATGTGCTGATGGGGGCATCGTGCTGCTGGTGGCAGTTCGACCTGGGGTGGGGACGAAGGCGGAGGTCTGCTTCCGGCGGCCGGACGGGAGAGTTGAAGCCCGCCCCTCGGAGTCTGTTGCAGCGCTGTTGCTTCAGTCGGCCGCCCCTTGGCGCGCCTTCCGCTGGTACAGCGGGCAGAAGCACTATTCCGGGATGTATTGGGCGGCGACGGTTGGGGTTCACGTGATCTACGAGTCGCGCCTGGAGCTTGCGCGGCTGTTGTTCGCCGATTTCGATCCGTGGGTACGCGGCATCGTGGCCCAGCCGTTCTTGCTGAAGGCCGAGGTCGAGGGGACCGTCCGCAAGCAGATCCCGGATTATCTCGTGACCTGCGAGGGCGGTCCGGTTGTCGTGGACGTCAAGCCGTGTGACCGGTTGTCGAAGCCGGCGGTGGCTTCCACGTTCGCGTGGACCCGGCAGGCGGTGGAGTCACGTGGGTGGCGCTATGAGGTCTGGAGCGAGCCACCGTCCGCAGAGCTGGACGACGTGCGTTTCCTTGCCGGGTACCGCCGCGATGGGCTGTTCAATCCTGAACTCCTGCAGGAACTGCGCCGGTTCCTCTCTGGATGGCGTCGCGTTGAGGGACGTCGCCCGGTGCGTTCCTGGGAGGAGACCCCGACGACGTGGCCTCGGTGGTCTTGGACCAGCTCGGCGAAGAAGAGCGTCAGGTGGTGGCGGAGCGGGCCGGCCATATGCGGGAGGTGCTGACGGACTACCGGTTGGGCAGTCGGGAGGTCCCGTACGGCCGCGCTGCGCCGACGGTGGCGGACCTGGCCGTCTCGTTAAGGGTGCCTCGGTTTACGACAGTGGTCAACGCGGTGCTGGCCGAGCTGAAGGTGGAAGGCGCGACGGCGGCGCGCGAGGTGCACGGGCAGAACCCGAAGGTGGCCGCGTTCCTCGGGCGCCGGTTCCACGGACTTACGTCGATCCCGCACGACGAGTTGAAGGCCCGCACCCGCGGCGTGCGACTGGTGGTCCGAGCCGGGGAGGCTACGCCGTACGCGAACATCATCCTGCGCTGTGGTGTGCCGTTCTAGCGGCGCTGCCACCTCTTACAGATGTTGTGGCGTGCATCACAACCCCCCGTGTGTCACACCATGCAGATCCACTTCGTCTGATGAATGAGTTGCGCGACGAGGGATCAGACTGACCGAACGAACATGCCGCATCCTCCTTCGGTTGGCCGTATAGCGAGTCGGCGGATGGTCATGCGACGGAGATCCCCTGTCGGCGCAAACGTCCGTTCATACGAGCAGCAGAGGAGAAGCGATGAGAAAGACCCTCACCGGCGGGTTGGTCGGGTTACTCGCCATCGCGGGACTGTCCCTGTCGGCGGCGTCTCCCGCAGGAGCCAACGAGACCATGGCCGGCTGGAACTTCAAGTGCCTGGACCCCGTGAAGTCCTCCCAGGATCCCGGTGGGTGGAACGTCACCGTTATCGGCACCAGGGACGGAAACCGCGCCGAGTATTTCCACGCCACCTTCCTGGCCCACGGCGAGAAGGTGCGGATCGTCGACGAGCGGAACGCCGACGGCAACCCAGGGCCTTCCATGAAGGTCGAGGTCTATGACTTCACCGCCGGAAAGATGGCCACAGGCCACTTCGGGGCAAGCAACGCCACCGACGTCTACGACATCGGCGGCGACGACATCGGAAAGCCCGGGAACATCCCGGAGGGGCACAAGATGCGCATTGGTCTTTCCTCCCCAGGAGCCGGGGGAAGCGGGTTGTGCCGGGGCGGCGTCTCCTGAGCGGTCGCCGCTGTAGTCGCAGCCGCGCGACGTGAACGGGGTCCGAGGCTGTTGGGTGCCCCAGCAGTTGCCACTGGGCACCCTAGTGGTTGTCCCGTGTGGGGCGTGAGTCATCCGGTGAGGGTCAGGTTGTGCAGCCGGGCGATGCCGAGAATGGCCTGGTGAACGCCG
>NZ_JAFFZM010000028.1 GCF_017676345.1 Streptomyces smyrnaeus
GGGGAGCCCGTCATGAACCAGCCGGCACCACTCGCGGGCTACGCGCCCGCTCCCGTGGCAGCACGTATGCAGAACCACGGGTCCCACATGGTCAAGGTGGCCATGCAGTCGGGCCGGGACCTGTTCGCCCGGCCCGGCTCGATGGTCGCCTACGAGGGCTTCGTGCAGTACGAGGCCAATCCGCCCGCCGTCCGCCAGATGGCCTCGCAGTGGCTGACCGGCGAGCAGAACCCGCTGATGCTCTGCCGCGGCGACGGCCTGCTCTATCTGGCCGACTACGGCGCCGACGTGGTGTGCGTCAATCTCAACGAGGAGTCGCTTTCGGTCAACGGCACCAACCTCCTCGCCTTCGACGCCCACCTGCAGTGGGGCGTCGAGCGGGTCAAGGGGCTCGCCAAGTTCGCGGGCCAGGGACTGTTCAACGTCGGCATCCGCGGTACCGGCTGGGTCGCCCTGACCTCGCGCGGCACCCCGGTGGTCGTCGACTGCGGGCACGGTGAGGACGAGACGTATGTGGACCCGGACGCGCTGGTGGCCTGGTCCAGCGGTCTGAAGATGAAGGGCAAGCGCAGCATGAAGGCCGGGGCACTCATCGGCCGGGGCAGCGGTGAGGCGTACCAGATCGCGTTCTCCGGGCAGGGCTTCGTGGTCGTCCAGCCGAGCGAGGACAGCACGGACCGCATCCGGGTCCGGGGCTGACGGGAAGCCGACGGGGAAAGGGAGAACAGCCGTGCAGAGTACGCTCTTCGGATACGCCGAGGTCCAGACGCAGGACCGCTACGCGGTGCAGAATCCGCAACTGCTGCGGGTGCAGCTGACCGGTCACGACGATGTGCTGGCCCGCAAGGGCGCCATGGTCGCCTACCAGGGGCTGCTGGAGTTCGACGCCGAGTTCCAGGGGCAGGGCCGGCGCCGGGGCCCGGCCCGCGAGCAGCTGCCGCTGATGCGCTGCTCCGGTCAGGGGACGGTCTTCCTCGCCAATCTGGCGCAGTACGTGCATGTGGTGGACGTCGACCGCGACGGCCTCACCGTCGACGCCTCGTACGTCCTGGCCATGGACTCCACCCTGCACCACGAGATCATCTCCGTGGACAGCCAGTTCGGCATCTCCGGCACCGGTGCCTACAACCTCAACATCACCGGTCAGGGCAAGGTGGCGCTGATGACCTCGGGCCAGCCGCTGCTGCTGGACGTCACCCCGGACACCTACGTCAACGCCGACGCGGACGCGGTCGTCGCCTGGTCCACCGGTCTGCGCGTCCAGATGCAGGCCCAGACCTCCTCCCAGGGCGTCTGGCGCCGCCGCGGCAGCACCGGCGAGGGCTGGGAGCTCTCCTTCATGGGCCAGGGCTATGCCCTCGTCCAGCCCAGCGAGCTGCTCCCGCCGCAGAACGCCCAGATCGGCGGCGGCCTGGCCGCCCAGTACGGCATGGGCGGCCAGGGCGCCCGCGGCCAGAACCAGGGCAACATCTTCAGCAACTGAGGGTCTGCCACTCATGGTGAAGGGGGCCGGTGACCACCGGCCCCCTTCACCCGTAGTTCTTGAGCCTCAATGCCTCTTCCGTCGTATCCAGCCACTTCTTGTAGGACGGCACCGAGGCCAGTACGGCAAGGCTCACCTCGTCCGCGAGCTGAGGAAGTAGTCACCCGGGTCGGGCCGCCGCGCCTTCTGAAGGTGTCGAGCTGAATCATGAGCGATATTCCTGTGCTACTCAGTGGATCAAAGCGAGGGAATCGCTCGGCGGTAGCGGTTCCCGCCTTGCGCACCAGCAGCTACAGCGACGACCGCGACGAGTGCGTCGAGGTCGCCACCAACCTCCCCCGCACCGTCCCCGTACGGGACACCAAACAGCGGCTGGACGCGGACCGGCCCACGCTCGTGTTCGGGTACGAGGCGTGGGCACGGTTTGTCGGTCACATCAGGTAGGGCCTGACGGAGTCACCGGCGCAGACGGCGGAGAAGTTGGGCGGTGTGGGCGCGGCGGGAGCGGGCGATGTAGGCGAGGAGAGCGGACACCAGGGCGGTCGTGATCACGGCCTCAGGGGCTTCGAGCACGGTCAGATTGAAGACGGTGGCGCCGACCATCAGTCCGATGAAGGCCAGTGCGGCGGCCCCGGAGAGGATCGGTACCAGCAGGGCGACGGCACCCAGGACCTCCAGCGAGCCGACGGTGTACATGAACCAGTCGCCCCAGCCGATCTTGTCGAAGGGCTCCACTGCGGCCTCGGCCCGGAACAGCTTGGGCGCTCCGCTGGCCGCGCCGAGGAAGAGGGCGAGCAGCACGGTGAGGACCTTCGCCGCGATCTCGCTGCGCCGGCGGCGGGCGCCCTCTCCTGCGGCGGCAACGGGGGCGGCGGCACAGGTCTCGGTCATCGCGGTCTCCTTCATGGGGTGTGATGCGGCTCTTGCAAGGACAGACCGCCCTCGGCACAGGAACTCATCGGTGCTGACCAAACTCCGCACTGGATAATCGAACGCATGGCACTCTCTCCTTCCTCCCTTCGTGTACTCGGTGACGGTCTGTATCTCTGGAAGCCGCCGCAGCGCGGATGGGGGCTCGCCAACTGCGGGCTGCTGGTGGGGGACGGAGAGGGGCTGTGGATCGATACGCCGTACGACCGGCCGCTGGCCGAGTCGTTCCGCGCGGCGTCCCGTCAGGTGCTGGGCGGCGGTGAGCCGGCGCGGATCGCGGTCACCCATGCCAACGGGGACCATTTGTGGGGTGCCGACGTACTGCCGGGTGCCGAAGTGATCGCCACCCGTGAGGCCCGGCACCACATCGAGGTGGAGCCGAGTCCGCAGCAGATGCGGGAGTTGATCGAGGGGACGGGCCGGCAGTCGCCGGTCGGCAGTTATCTCGCCGAACACTTCGGGCACTTCGACTGGTCCCGTACCCGGGTCGTCGCGCCGACGACCGTGTTCGAGGGGGAGCTGGAGCTGACCGTGGGCGGGCATCCGGTGGTGCTGACCAGCCTGCCGTCCGCGCACACCACCGGGGATCTGGTCGTTCAGCTGCCCGACCACGGCACCGTGTTCACCGGCGACATCGTCTTCGCCTCGACGCCCGAGGAGCCCGGCGACCATGCGGTGCACTGGGCGGGGCCGTTGGAGAATGTCATCCAGGCGTGCGAGAGGGTGCTGGCCGGCGGGGCCGAGACGATCGTGCCGGGGCACGGACCCGTGCTCGACCCGGCGGGGCTGCGCTCGCACGTCGGCTATCTCGAACACGTACGAGAGCGGGCGCACGAGTTGCACGCGCGCGGGGTGTCCGCCGTCGAGGCGGCACGCGCGATAGCCGAGGAAGGCCGGTGGCCCGAGCTCGGGCTGGTGGAGCGGCTGGTGGTGACCGTCGGCACCGAGTACCGGCATCTGGACGGTACGGACCCCGAGCCGATAGCCGCCGTACTGCCCGAAATGGTGGCCTTCGCCGACCAGCGGCGTCCGGCCTGAGAGCACGGGTGGGGTACCGGAACGATCCGGTACCCCACCCGTGCTCATTCAGCAGGGCTCACGCCGACGAGGCGTCACCCCCGCGAGGGCGCAGCCCCGCGAGGCCTCAGCCCCTTGAGGCGTCAGCCCTCCACGCCCAGCTTCTCCAGGATCATCTCGCGGGCGCGGGCCGCGTCAGCCTGACCCCTGGTGGCCTTCATGACGGCGCCGACCAGCGCACCGGCAGCCTGGATCTTGCCGCCGCGCACCTTCTCGGCGATGTCCGGGTTGCCGGCGATGGCCTCGTCCACGGCCGTACCGAGCGCGCCCTCGTCGGAGACGATCTTGAGGCCGCGCTTCTCGACGACCTCGTCCGGGCCGCCCTCACCGGCCAGCACGCCCTCGATGGTCTGCCGGGCGAGCTTGTCGTTCAGCGAGCCCTCGGCGACCAGCGCGCAGATCCGGGCGACCTGCTCGGGGGTGATGGGCAGTGCGGTCAGCTCGACGCCGTCCTCGTTGGCACGGCGGGCCAGCTCGCCCATCCACCACTTGCGTGCCTGGTCGGCGGGCGCGCCCGCGTCCACGGTGGCAACGATCGGGTCGACCGCACCCGCGTTGAGCACCGACTGCATCTCGTGCTCGGAGATGCCCCACTCCTCGCGCAGCCGCATCCGCCGCACCCGGGGCAGCTCCGGGAGCGTGCCGCGCAGCTCCTCGACCCACTCGCGCGAGGGCGCGACGGGCACCAGGTCGGGCTCGGGGAAGTAGCGGTAGTCCTCCGCCTCCTCCTTGACCCGGCCCGAGGTGGTGGAGCCGTCGTCCTCGTGGAAGTGCCGGGTCTCCTGGATGATCGTGCCGCCGGACGAGAGCACGGCGGCGTGCCGCTGGATCTCGAACCGGGCCGCACGCTCGACGCTGCGCAGCGAGTTGACGTTCTTCGTCTCGCTGCGGGTGCCGAACTTCTCGGTGCCCCGGGGGCGCAGCGAGAGGTTGACGTCGCAGCGCATCTGGCCCATCTCCATCCGGGCCTCGGAGACGCCGAGCGCCTTGATGAGCTCGCGCAGCTCGGCGACGTACGCCTTGGCGACCTCGGGGGCCCGTTCGCCGGCGCCCACGATCGGCTTGGTGACGATCTCGATGAGCGGGATGCCGGCGCGGTTGTAGTCCAGCAGCGAGTGCGAGGCGCCGTGGATACGCCCGGTCGCCCCGCCCACGTGGGTGGACTTGCCGGTGTCCTCCTCCATATGGGCGCGCTCGATCTCGACGCGGAAGACCTCGCCGTCCTCCAGCTGGACGTCCAGATAGCCGTCGAAGGCGATCGGCTCGTCGTACTGGGAGGTCTGGAAGTTCTTCGGCATGTCCGGATAGAAGTAGTTCTTCCGGGCGAAGCGGCACCAGTCGGCGATCCGGCAGTTGAGCGCGAGGCCGATACGGATGGCGGACTCCACGCCCGCCTTGTTGACGACGGGCAGCGCGCCGGGCAGGCCCAGACAGGTCGGGCAGACCTGGCTGTTGGCCTCGGCGCCCAGCTCGGTCGAGCAGCCGCAGAACATCTTGGTCCTGGTGCCGAGCTCGACGTGGACCTCGAGGCCCATCACGGGGTCGTAGGAGGCCAGCGCCTCGTCGTACGACACCAGTTCGGTGACGGTCACGGAAAACTTACCTTTCTGCCCTCTGCCCCGCGTCAGTCGGAGAGGATGTCGTCGCTGTCCAGGCGCCGCAGCTCGCGTACGAGCAGCACCACACCCGTGACGATGCCTGCCGCGGAGACCGCCACATCGATCAGCTGCAGCGTGTCCCCTTCCTTCTTGGCCTCCTTGGCGCGCTTGACGGTGCCGGGGACGCCGATGAGCGACGTGGCGATCGAGAAGTAGAGCCCGGTCCTGGACTTCTTGAACCCCTTGGCCTTCTGCAGCTTCGAACTCACAGCGACGGTGCCTCCTCTAGCAGCGGGTGACCCCAACGTGCCTGGAAGGCGGCTTCCAGAGCCGCACCGACACGGTAGAGCCTGTCATCGGCCATGGCGGGGGCGACGATCTGCAGCCCCACCGGGAGCCCGTCCTCCGGCGCGAGCCCGCACGGGATGGACATGGCGGAGTTGCCCGCCAGGTTGGACGGGAGTGTGCATACGTCGGCGAGATACATCGCCATCGGGTCGTCGACGCGCTCGCCGATCGGGAAGGCGGTGGTGGGCGTGGTCGGTGAAACCACCACGTCCACCTGCTCGAACGCCTTCTCGAAGTCCCGGGTGATCAGCGTACGTACCTTCTGCGCCGAGCCGTAGTAGGCGTCGTAGTAGCCCGAGCTGAGCGCATAGGTGCCCAGCATGACGCGGCGCTTGACCTCGTCGCCGAAGCCGGCCTCGCGGGTCAGTGCCGTGACCTCCTCGGCCGAGTGGGTGCCGTCGTCCCCGACGCGCATGCCGTAGCGCATGGCGTCGAACCGGGCCAGGTTCGAGGAGCACTCGGACGGGGCGATCAGGTAGTAGGCCGGCAGCGCCTTGGTGAACGACGGGCAGGACAGCTCCACGATCTCGGCGCCCAGCTCGCGCAGCAGCTCCACCGACTCGTCGAAGCGCTGCATCACCCCGGGCTGGTAGCCCTCGCCGCGGAACTCCTGCACGACACCGACGCGCATCCCCTCGGCGGAGCCGTTGCGGGCCGCCGCCACGATGTCGGGCACCGGCTGGGCGATGGAGGTCGAGTCCTTCTCGTCGTGGCCCGCGATGACGCTGTGCAGCAGCGCCGTGTCCAGCACCGTGCGGGCACACGGTCCGCCCTGGTCCAGGGAGGAGGAGAAGGCGATCATGCCGTAGCGGGAGACGCCGCCGTACGTCGGCTTCACGCCGACCGTGCCGGTGACCGCGGCCGGCTGGCGGATCGAGCCGCCGGTGTCCGTGCCGATGGCCAGCGGTGCCATGTAAGCGGCGAGCGAGGCGGCCGAGCCACCGCCGGAACCGCCCGGGATCCGGGTCAGGTCCCAGGGGTTGGCCGTCGGTCCGTACGCGCTGTTCTCGGTGGAGGACCCCATGGCGAACTCGTCCATGTTGGTCTTGCCGAGCAGGACGACGTCGGCGTCCTTGAGGCGCTTGGTGACCGTCGCGTCGTACGGCGGGATCCAGCCCTCCAGGATCTTCGACCCCGCGGTGGTCGGCACACCCTCGGTGGTGAACAGGTCCTTGAGCGCGAGCGGTACGCCCGCCAGCGGGCCCAGCTTCTCGCCGCGCTCCCGCTTGGCGTCGACCTCGCGGGCCTGCGCGAGCGCCCCCTCGCGATCGACGTGGAGGAAGGCGTTGACCTTCTCGTCCACGGCCTCGATCCGGGCCAGGTGGGCCTCGGCCGCCTCGACGGCGGTGACCTCACCGCTTGCGATCTTCGCCGCCAGTTCGGCGGCGGTCAGCTTGATCAGTTCACCGGCCATCCCGGTCACTCCTCTCCCAGGATCTGCGGCACCTTGAAACGCTGCTGCTCCTGCGCCGGGGCGCCGGAGAGCGCCTGCTGCGGGGTCAGCGACTCACGGACCTCGTCCGGTCGCATGACGTTGGTGAGCGGGAGCGGGTGGGAGGTCGGCGGTACGTCAGCGTCGTCGGCGACCTCGGAGACGGCGGCTACCGCGCCGATGATGTCGTCGAGCTGTCCGGCGAAGTGATCGAGCTCTTCGTCCTTCAGCTCCAGGCGCGCCAGCTTCGCGAGGTGGGCGACCTCCTCGCGCGAGATGCCAGGCATGCAGCGGTCCTCTGGGTGAGTGTCGGATGGTCCGCCCCAATCCTATGGGGCGCCTCCGACTGCCCGGGACTGGCTTTCGCGCCCGGGTCCCCCGACTCGGGACACACCGCCGTTCGCACCGGGGCGGGCGCGTCGCGCCTGGTCAGAGACGTTGCCTCTTGCCCGGAATGCCCCGAATTGCGCACTTATGGGTAGGCGCTCACGATAGAGGCTGTTCCCGAGAGGAAAAGGAGTGATCGTATGCCTATGGATCGCACTGTCCAGCCCGACACCTCGGCGCTGGCCGCCGAAGTGGAAGACCTGATGAGCGCCCCCGAGCCGGACGGCGTCTTCCGCGACTCCCGCGAGTGCGCGGGCGCGGCCCTGCTGCTCGGCCTGCTGCTCGTCTCGCCCCCGACCCCCCGCCCCAAGACGGACACCAAGTGAGGGGGCCGTCTTGACGGATCAGGCACAGGGAGCAGCCGCCTTGAGCGCGGTCATCGCTGATGCCGCATCCGAGATCGCCCTTGCCCTCCGCGGCGAGGGCGATCCCTATGCGCTCTCGAGGATCCTGCGGCAGGAGGACGCCCTGGCACCCGCCGCGGTACGGGTGCTGGGCGCCGACGCGCTCGCCCCGTACGCGCTGGACGGCCACCCCGGCGCCGACGGCGCGGGGAACGCGGACGCGGCCATGGTGCGCGAGGCCCTCACCGCGTTCCCGCCCACCGGTGACACCTCGGCGGTTTCGGCCTGGAGCTACCACGGGCTGGTGGAAGCCTCCCGCGCGTTCCTGCCCGCCCACACCACGCGCTGGCCGTCCCCGCCCGAGCCGGGGGACGACTGGCTCGACACCGAACCCTGGCCCCGGCTGTCCCACCGGGTCTCCCAGCTGGCGTCGCTGGCGCTGCCCGGACTCGCCCTCGACCTCACCGACCGGCTGGCCGGCCGCACCGAGGACCTGGCCCGCGGCTTCGTCCGCGCGGTGCGCCGCCGCGACTGGCACCAGTCGGCCGGACTGGGCCGGTGGCTGGCCAGGCTGCCGCAGACCCCGCCCACCCTCGGGCTGGACAGCGGGCTGCGCTTCGTACGGCAGATGAGCGACGACCCCCGGGTCGCCATCCACGTCACCGCCGCCCAGCGCTTCTTCGGACGGGGCCGGTGACCACCGCGCGCCAGGCGGCTCCACAGCGGCGTCCGACAGCCGGGGCAGGAGGGGACGCGGACGCGGAGCTCCTCGACACCCTGGTGCGCGAGGCCCTGGGCTGGGCGGAGCGCAACCGCGAGCGCTTCCGCCTGCCCCCGGACGCCTCCACCACCGCCGACCCGAACCTGACCCTCAAACCGCTCGGCGAACTCGCCGAGCTGTCGGCGCTGATCGCGGCCTGCCACCCGCTGCCCGCCCTGCGCGCCCAAGCGGAACGACTGTTCTCCCACGCCTGGGAGGAGACCCGCGAGGGGGACCTGTTCACCGAGCTGATCAGGGGCGAACCGCAGGCCGCCTACCCCGTGGAGCTGTACGGCGTCTTCGCCCGGGCCGGGCTGCGCAACACCGCCGTCGACGCACTGGTGCGGACCACGACCGCGCTGCGCGGCTGGCGGGTGGCGCGCGAGGACCACACCCGGACGCTGTCGGTGCTCAACGCCGAGACCCGGATCGGGCTGCCGCCGCACGCCGACTTCGACGCGGTGCTGGCCCACACCGGGCTGGGCCGGCTGCCGGAGCCCTGGCTGCTGGAGTGCAGGACCGCCTACGGCCTCACCCACGACGTCTTCCACCTCACCGACTGGGGCCGCGACCGGACCCGGCTCCCCCCGGCGTCGGCGGAGTATCTGCGGCTGTGGCTGCCCGCGTGGGTGGACAGCTGGCTGGACGAGCGGGTGTGGGACCTGGTGGGCGAGCTGCTGGCCGTGACCGCCTGCCTGCCCGACGCACCGTTCGACCCGGTGGCCTGGCAGCGGCTGGCCGGAGCCAGGACGGCGGACGGCGCCCTCCCCGAGCAGGGCGATCCGCCCCCGCCCGGCACCGGCGCCACCGATGTCTTCTTCGCCTGCTACCACTCCACCCTGGTGCTGGCCTTCGCCGGCACCCTGGCCCGCGGCGCGCACCCATGCGCGAACGCGGCGACGAACGTGAGCGCGAGCGCGAACCCGACCGCGAACGCGAACCCCGAGAGCGAGGCCACCGGATGACCGTGACGACTCCCGCTCCCCCCGCGCTGCTGCACACCGTCGGTGACCGCGCGCTGAGCTGGCTCGACGCCCACCGCGACCACTTCCGGCTGACCGAGGCGGACCTGGCGCGGGGAGACACGCTGGTCGAACGCCTCAAGCCGATCGGCGAACTGGCGATCAACATGCGGATGCTCTTCCGCGAGGGAGTGGCGGGCGGCCGGCAGCGCGCCCGTGCCGGATCGCTGCTGGACTTCGCCTGGCGGGAGCTGCTGGACGGCGGCGGCGTGCTGGCCATGCACCAGCACAACGAGCCCTTCTCGCCCGTGTCCCTGGAGATCTACGCGGTCTTCCACGAACTGGGCTACCGGCACCCCGGCCTGGAGGCCGCGCTGGAGACACCCCGGCGCACCGCCACCTGGCAGGCGCTGGAAATGGCCCCGACACGCCGGCTGGGCGTCCTCAACGCGGAACGCAGGATGGGTCTGACGCCCAGCGGCGACTTCGCCGAGGCGCTCGCAGCCACCTGGCTCGGCCGACGCCCCGAGCCGTGGACGGTGCATCTGCACATCGCCTACGACATCACGCACACGGTCTTCCACCTCACCAACTGGGGCGAGAACCCGGAGGGCATCCCGGCGCCGCTCGCCGAGTATCTGGAGCTGTATCTGCCGGCCTGGGCGGCGGACTGGGCCGAACTCGAACACTGGGACCTGCTGGGCGAACTCCTCATCGTCGACGCCTGTCTGCCGCGCCCCGGGCTGGACGGGCAGCTGTGGGAGCCGTACGCGGCGGCGCAGGCCGAGTCCGGGGCGATGCCGGTGCACGGCCGGATGCCCCAGGGCGACCCGTCCGACGTCTTCGACATCGTGCACCACCCCACGCTGGTCGCCGCGTTCGCATCGGCCATGGCCACCTCCCGCTCGCTGTCGGCGGGCGGCGTATGAAGACGCTGCTGCCGGTGCGGACAACCGGCTCCGAGGCGGCGCTGCGGGACCGGATCACCCTGGAGGCGGCCCGCATCGAAGCGCCCGACGTGGTGCTCGGCGTCACCCGCGGCGGCAGGCGCACCGTGGTGACCGGTGGCCGGGCGCCCGAGCCCGCGACCCCGCGCGAGGCGCTGCGCTACGAGTTGGGCTCGCTGTCCAAGACGTTCACCGTGCTGCTGATGGCCGCACTGGCCGCCGAGGGGCTGCTGACCCAGGACGACCGGCTGGCCGCCCATCTGCCGCGCACGCTGCGACTGCCGCACCCGGCCTCCCGCCGCATCGCACTGCGCCATCTGGCCACCCACACCTCGGGGCTGCCCCGGATTCCGCGCGACCTGCTCCCCGGGGCACTGCTGCGTCCGCGCCACAGCGGCTACGCCCGCTACGACACCGAGCGCCTGCTACGTGCCTTCGCCACCACCCGGCCCCGGCACCCGGCGGGACGCCGCTGGAACTACTCCAACTTCGGCGTCGCGCTGCTGGGCTCCGCGCTGGCCCGGGCGGGCTCGGCCGCCTATCCGGCGCTGCTGGGCACCCGGGTGCTGCGGCCCCTCGGGCTGACCGGCACCACGCTGGGGCCGGGCCCGGTGGGTGCGGACGCCGTGGGGCACCGTGCGAACGGCCGCAGCCCGCTTCCCCCCACCGACATGGGCGCGTTCGCCGCCGCCGGGGCCGTCCGGGCCACCCCGCACGACATGCTCAGCTATCTGGAGGCCCATCTGCACCCCGCCGGCACCCCGCTGAGCGGGCCGCTGAAGGAGGTGCAGGAGCCGCAGCTGCACCGCGGCGGCAGGCGTGGCGAGACGCACACCCTCACCTGGTTCCAGCACCCGGCGCCGGGCGGGCCGATCCTCTTCCACGCCGGCGCGACGTTCGGGCAGCAGGCGTTCGCCGGATACCATCCGGCATCCGGCGTCGGCGTTGCGGCGGTGGCCACCCGCTGGTCCCGGGCCTGCCGACTGGTGCCGGTCGCGTATGAGTTGCTGTACGCGTTGGCCGAGGAGGACCGCTGAACGGTGCCCCCTCCCATGTGCTGAGAAGGGGCCGCCCCGCACCGCCGTCCGCAGGCTGCGGGCGGCCCGCGCCTGTTCGGGGCGCGGGGACGCTACGGGGTCCGCGCGGGCGGCCCGGACGATACGGAGCGGGCCGCCGGCACCTCCCGCGCCCGCAGCCACGCGGTCGTCTCGCCGGGCGGCATGGCCGCGGCCACCAGCCAGCCCTGCACCGCGTCGCACCCCAGGTCCCGCAACCGCTCCCACGTCTCGTCGTCCTCGACGCCCTCGGCGACCACCAGCAGCCCCAGCGAGTGCGCGAGATCGACGGTGCACCGCACGATCTCCGCGTCCTCGGTGTCCACCGCCAGCCGCGCCACGAACGACCGGTCGATCTTCAGCTCGCTCACCGGGAGCCGCCGCAGGTGGACCAGCGAGGAGTAGCCCGTCCCGAAGTCGTCCAGCGACATCTTGACGCCGTGCCCGGTCAGCCCGGCCAGGGTGTCGGCGGCCTGCTGCGGGTCCTCCAGCAGCACATGCTCGGTGATCTCCAGCTGCAGCGCGCCGGGCGGCACCCCGTGCCGGGCCAGCCGGGCGGCAACGGCGCCCGCGAAGCCGGGCGAGTGGACATCGCGCGGCGAGACGTTGACGGCGACCGGCACCGTCAGCCCGCCGGAACGCCAGACGGCCACCTGGGCGAGTGCGGTCTCCAGCACGTACTCGGTCAGCCGCGGCATCAGTCCGGAGGTCTCGGCGATGGCGATGAACTCGTCCGGGGGAACCCGGCCCCGCTCGGGGTGCGCCCACCGCACCAGCGCCTCCAGCCCGGAGACGGTGCCGTCGAAGCCGACCTTCGGCTGGTAGTGCAGCTCGACCTCGCCCGCGTCGAGCGCGCGCCGCAGATCGGCCAGCAGCCCGAGGCGGTCGGGGGTGTTGCCGTCCCGGGTGGCCTCGTAGACCTCCACGGCCGTGCGGTCCCGCTTGGCCTCGTACATGGCCACATCGGCCCGGCGCAACAGCCCCTCGGCCTCGGTGGCGTGCTCCGGGAAGACGGCGACGCCCGCGCTGGCCTCCAGCACCAGCGTCAGCCCGTCCAGGTCGAGCGGGGAGCTGAGCGCGGAGACCAGGCTGCGCGCGATCCGCTGGGCGCTGGTCGTGGAGTCGGCGACGGGCAGCAGCACGGCGAACTCGTCCCCGCCGAGCCGGGCCGCCTCGGCGCCGCGCGGCAGTGCGGCCCGCAGCCGCTCGGCGATCTGGAGCAGCAGCCGGTCGCCTGCCAGGTGGCCGAGGGTGTCGTTGACGGAGCGGAACCGGTCGAGGTCGATCAGGACCAGCGCGGAGCGGGTCGAGGTGCGTTCGGCCTCGTCCAGCGCCGCCCAGGCGCGCTCCAGCAGCCACAGCCGGTTGGGCAGCCCGGTGAGCGGATCCCGCAGCTGTTCCTCGGCACGGGCGCGGGCGATGCGCAGCGTGGAGTCGAGCGCGATCAGCGGAATGGCGAACAGCGGGAGCAGCGGCGGCTTGTGGACGGCGACGACGACGATGAGCGGTGCGATGCCCAACAGCGCCACGGCCACCAGCCCCTGCCGGACCAGCGCGGTGCGCAGCGCGGAGGGCAGCCCCCGGGTGCGCGGGGCGAAGCAGAACCACTGGAGCGCCCGGGTCACCAGCAGATAGACGCCGGCCGCCAAGGGCACGGCCGCGGCTGCCGTCGCCGACCAGGTGTCGGGCCGCCACGGGTGCTCGACCGACGGGTGCACGCCGCACAGCGTGAGAGCCAGTCCGGCGGCGCCGATACCGAGGATGTCGACGGCGCCGTGCACGCACGCCTGCCGCCACTTGGTCCGGCGGGCCGCACCGACCAGGACGACGACGGCGAGGCTGACGAGCAGCGCGGGCACCCAGCCGTGCAGCAGCAGGATCGCCAGTGTGAGCGCGGGCCCCGAGCCCGTGCCGCCCCACCAGCGGTCCCGGCTCATGGTGACCAGGTGCGCCACCACGCAGCCGGTGAGGAGCGCGAACGACCAGCCGGCCGCGCCACCGGGGAAGAGCGCGTGGCCCCGTGACAGCACCCGGGCGACACCCGCGGCCAGCGCCAGCGCGGCGGCGGCCACGGCCAGCACGGGCAGCAGCGGCGGGCGCAGCGCGACCAGCCGGTGGAGCCAGTGGGCTTCTTCGGTCCCGCCGGATCCGCCGCCGCTCGCCCCACCGCCGGGCCCACTGCCGGTGCCCCCGCCGCCGGGCGCACGAGCGCCCCTGCTCGCCGCCCTGCCCCCGGACCTGCCCGCCCTGGCGTCTCGCCCAGCCCCGCCCCGGGTGCCGTCCGAGGGCAGGCGGGAGAACGGGGGCCTGGATCCCCCGGAGAAATCCAGCATCCTGGTCCCTCTCGCAGCCGTCCACGCCTGCCCTCGCCACGACAGGCGTCTATGTCAACAGTAGGCCGCTGCCTGGGCGCAGGGGCAGCGATCGGCCGCTGTTGCCCTGAATGCGTCTATGCCGGTCGTGCCCAACTCCGGTGTGCCGTAAGGGCTCCGGTACCCAGCGCCCGGGGCCCGGCCACGTGAGCGGCGGGGCTCGGGTGGCTGGATGTGGTCTGTGCGTGAACAGCCGTGCGAGGGGGGAACGTTGGGGCTTGTCCCGGACTCACCCCTGGTGGCCCACTCCGCCGTCAGGCGTCCGCTTCCTCCTCTTCCCCAGTGGCAAGGGCGGCCTCCCGGGCTGCTTCCGGCCCCTCGGCCAACAGGACGGCGAACCCGTCGTCGTCCAGAATCGGCACCTTCGCCTGCACCGCCTTGTCGTATTTCGAGCCAGGGTTCTCCCCCACGATGACGAAGTCCGTCTTCTTCGACACCGATCCGGTGACCTTGGCGCCCCGCTCCTGCAGCGCGGCCTTGGCGCCGTCCCGGGTGTAGGAGGCCAGGGTGCCGGTGACGACCGTGGTCAGCCCCTCCAGCGGGCGCGGGCCCTCCTCACCGGTGGACTCCTCCTCCATCCGGACTCCGGCCGCTGCCCACCGCTGAACGATCTCGCGGTGCCAGTCCTCGGCGAACCACGCCTTGAGCGAGGCGGCGATCGTCGGCCCCACGCCCTCGGTGGCGGCCAACTCCTCCTCCTCGGCTTCGGCGATCCGCTCCAGCGAGCGGAACTCGCGGGCCAGCGCCTCCGCGGCGACCGGTCCGACGTGCCGGATGGAGAGTCCGGTGATGATCCGGGCGAGCGGACGGTCCTTGGCCGCCCGGATGTTCTCCAGCATCGCCAGGGTGTTCTTCCGGGGCTCGCCCTGCTTGTTGGCGAAGAGGGTGACCGTCTTGTCCTCACCGGTCTCCGGGTCACGCTTGGGCAGCCCGCTGTCCGGGTCGACGACGTAGGCCACGATGGGCAGCAGGTCCTCGACGGTCAGGTCGAACAGCCCGCCCTCGTCGCGCAGCGGCGGCTCCTTGGGCTCCAACGGCTGGGTCAGCGCGCTGGCGACGACATAACCGAAGTGCTCGATGTCCAGCGCCTTGCGGCCCGCCAGGTAGAACAGCCGCTCGCGCAACTGGGCCGGGCAGGAGCGGGCGTTGGGACAGCGCAGGTCGACATCGCCCTCCTTCATGGGCTGGAGCGGCGAGCCGCACTCGGGGCACTCGGCGGGCATCACGAACTCCCGCTCGCTGCCGTCCCGAAGATCGGCGACCGGGCCGAGGATCTCGGGAATGACGTCGCCCGCCTTGCGCAGCACCACCGTGTCCCCGATCAGCACGCCCTTGGCCTTGACGACGTCCTGGTTGTGCAGGGTGGCGAACTCGACCTCGGAGCCGGCGACCGTGATCGGCTCCACCACGGCGTACGGCGTCACCCGGCCGGTGCGGCCCACGCCGACGCGGATGTCGACCAGCTTGGTGTTGACCTCCTCCGGCGCGTACTTCCACGCGATGGCCCAGCGGGGTGCCCGGGAGGTGGCACCGAGCCGTCCCTGGAGGCGGATCTCGTCGAGTTTGACGACGACACCGTCGATCTCGTGCTCCACCGAATGACGGTGCTCGCCGTAGTAGGAGATGAACTCGCGTACGCCCACCAGCCCGTCCACCACCTTGGCGTGCGCGGAGGTCGGCAGACCCCATTCGCGCAGCAGCTGATAGACGTTCGAGAGGCGGGCGAAGTCCTCCTTGGCGAAGCCCTCCAGGGCTCCGATGCCGTGCACCACCATGTGCAGCGGGCGGGTGGCCGTCACCCGCGGGTCCTTCTGCCGCAGCGAGCCGGCCGCGGCGTTGCGCGGGTTGGCGAACGGCTTGTCGCCCGCCTCCACCAGCCGGGCGTTCAGTTCCTGGAAGCGCTCCATGGGGAAGAACACCTCACCGCGCACCTCGACCAGCTCCGGCAGCCGCTCGCCGCTCAGCCGCTCGGGGATGTCGGCGATGGTGCGGATGTTGGGCGTGATGTCCTCACCGGTGCGGCCGTCGCCGCGGGTCGCCGCGCGGGTCAGCCGCCCGTGTTCGTAGGTGAGGTTCACCGCGAGGCCGTCGACCTTCAGCTCGCACAGGAAGTGGTAGTCCACCCCTTCCAGCTCGCGGGCCACGCGGTCCGCCCACTCGCCCAGTTCCGCGTCGTCGAAGGCGTTGTCCAGCGAGAGCATCCGCTCCCGGTGGGCGACCTCCGTGAACTCCGTCTCGTAGCGCCCGGCGACCTTCTGGGTCGGGGAGTCCGGTGTGCGCAGGGAGGGGTACTCCTCCTCCAGCGCCTCCAGCCCGCGCAACAACCGGTCGAACTCGGCGTCGCTGACGACCGGTGCGTCCTTCACGTAGTACCGGAAGCGGTGCTCCTCGATCTGCTCCGCGAGGCGCTGGTGCTCCTCCCGCTTTCGCGCCGGGACCGCCACGTCCTGCCGCGTCTCGGCGGAGACCGTTCCGTCCTGTTCGCCGGCCACCGTTGGTCCTCCCGTCACTGAGGGTTGTCAGCGAGTGCTCGTGCCGCCCGGGCGCAATGGGTGAGTGCCCCCCGCGCATACGCGGGCGAGGCTCCCGCGAGCCCGCACGTGGGGGTGACCACGACGGACTCGGTCAGCAGGCCCGGAGACAGCCCGAGCCTGCGCCACAACGACCTGACACCCCCGACGCTACCGGCAGGGTCTGACAATGCCGCGCCGTCCGACTCGCTGCCCGGCACGACACCCGCGAACAGCGTGCCGCCGCCCTCCACAAGTTCACCCACCGCCTCGTCGTCACGCTCGGTGAGCAGCGAGAGGTCCAGGGAGATGCCGTCCGCACCGGCCCGGCGCAGCAGCCCCAACGGCACCTCGGGAGCGCACGAGTGCACCACGGTGGGACCGTCGTGGACCGCGAGCAGCTCGCGCAGCGTCGATTCGACCACCGCCCGGTCCACGGCCGGATGGGTGCGGTAGCCGCTGGCCGTGGGCACGCTGCCGCGCAGTACGGCGGTCAGCGACGGCTCGTCCAGCTGCAGGACCAGGGCGGCGCCCGGCACCCGGCGGCGGACGTCGGCCAGCTGCCCGGCCAGCCCCTCGGCGAGCGAGGCGGCCAGGTCGCGGACGGCGCCGTGGTCGCCCAGCATGGCCTCTCCGTTGCGCCGCTCCAGGCCGGCGGCGAGCGTCCAGGGGCCGACCGCCGAGACCTTGATGCCGCGCGGACCGTCCCCTTCGCCGTATCCCTGGGTGAACTCCTCCAGCGCGTCGAGGTCCTCGCCGAGCCAGGCCCGGGCCCGGCGGGTGTCCCGCCCGGGCCGGTCGCTGATCCGCCACCCGCTGGGTTCCAGGTGGACATACATCTCGGCCAGCAGCCCGGCCGTGCGGCCCAGCATGTCGGCGCCGGGCCCCCGGGCGGGGAGCTCCGGGAGGTAGGGAAGGTGCTGGGGTTCCTCCAGTGCGCCGAAGACCGTCCTGGCGGCCTCACGGGCGTCGGTGCCGGGCATTGACCCGACACCGGCGGCCGCGGCGGGCCCCCAGGGGTTGGCGCGGTTGTCGTCGCTCACCTGGTCAGCCTCCCGGCTTCACGCTCAGGTCCGTGACCTCCGCGCCCCTGGGCAGGTCCAGGGCCGTCAGCACGGTGGTCGCCACCGCCTCGACGGGGATCCACCGGCCGGGGTCGTACTCCTTGCCCTCCTGACGGTGCACCTTCTCCTGCATCGGGGTGGCGGTGCGGCCCGGATAGACGGAGGTGACCCGGATCCCGTTGCCGCTCTCCTCGCCGCGCAGCGCGTCCGCCAGCGCCTTGAGGCCGTGCTTGCTGGCCGCGTAGGCCCCCCACTCCGGGTTGGTCCGCAGCCCGGCGCCCGAGTTGACGAAGACGACGTGGCCGCGGGAGCGGCGCAATTGCGGCAGCAGCAGCCGGGTCAGCTCGGCGGGCGCCACCAGGTTGGCGGCGAGGGTGGTCTGCCACAGTTTGGGGGTGGTCTCGCCCACGGACCCCAGTTCGACGACGCCGGCGATGTGCAGCAGCGAGTCGACGTCCTCGGGGAGCGTCTGGTGCTCGAACGCCCAGGAGAGCCGTTCCGGTTCGGCCAGGTCGCCGACGAGCGTGTGGGCGCCGTCGAACCGGCGGGCCAGCTCCTTGGCGCGGCCCGCGTCCCGGGCCAGCAGGTAGAGGGTGTCGCCGCGGTCCTGGAGGCGGCGCGCCACCTCGGCACCGATACCGGAGCCCGCGCCTGTGATCACGTGTGTTGCCATGCCCCCATGATCCCGCACAGCCGCCTTCGGCGTATCCGGTGGATCGTGCGGCGCCCTCCCACCGGCCCTGGGCAGGGGCTGCCCCTGCTCGTCCGTCGCAGACTGCGGGCGCGCCGGGGCCAGTGGGGGCACCCCCTGCTCGAAGAGCTTGGGGGAGCAGTTCCCCGCGCCCCTGGGGGTACCTCCCGGCCGGAGGCTGGGGGAGGGGCGCACGTGCGCTCACGCCGCGAAGATCGACTCCAGCCTGTCGTACTCCTCCAGGCAGCGGCCGGTGCCCAGGGCCACGCAGCCCAGCGGTTCGTCGGCCACCGTCACCGGCATACCCGTCTCCCTCGTCAGCCGCTCGTCCAGGCCGTGCAGCAGCGCCCCACCGCCGGTCAGCACCATGCCGCGCTCCATGATGTCGCCGTACAGCTCCGGCGGGCACTCCTCGAAGGCCGCCTGCACGGCCGCCACGATGGAGCGCACCGGGCGCTCGACGGCCTCGCCGATCTCCTCCGGCGACAGCTGGACGAGTTTGGGCATACCGGTGTGTTTGTCCCGGCCGCGCACGGGGACGAACTCACCGCTGCCGAGGGACATCTTGATCTCCTCGGAGGTCCGCTCCCCCACCGCGATGGTGTACTCCCGCTCGATCCAGGAGGCGATGGCCGCGTCCAGCGCATCGCCCGCCACCCGCGCGGAGCGGGCGACGACCATGCCGCCCAGCGAGATGATGGCGATCTCCGTACTGCCTCCGCCGATGTCCACGACCATCGAGCCGCGCGCCTCGTGCACCGGCAGCCCGGCGCCGATCGCCGCCGCTATCGGCTCCTCGATCAGCCGCACCGAGCGGGCCCCCGCCCGGCTGGCGGTCTGCAGCACGGCGCGCCGTTCGACGCCGGTGACGCCGCTGGGCACGCACACCACCACGCGGGGCGACCTGCCGCGGCCCTTGCCGTCGCGGGCGGCGCGGATGAAATACCGCAGCATGCCCTCCGTGGCTTCGAAATCGGTGATCACACCGCCCTTGAGGGGCCGGGTGGCCCTGATCGAGCCGGGAGTCCGGCCCACGGCCTGGCGCGCTTGGGCGCCGACCGCGAGCACCTTGCCGGTGTTCGTGTCGATCGCGACGACGGAGGGTTCGTCCAGGACCACGCCGCGACCGCGCTCGTACACCAGCGTGTTGGCCGTGCCGAGGTCTATGCCGATATCGCGGCCGCGGAACGAGGAAGCGGCGACGGAGAGGGCGGAGTGGTTGCGCTTAGCCATGTGTACTCGCCATGTTCGGTGCTGTGTTGTACGCGGTTGCACGAGTCGTACGGAATTGTGGTGCTGCCAACCGCAGCATACCCAACTGTCCCGTTTGCTGCGGCAGGTGGGCCCCACCGGCCCGCCGACAATCTGGAATCGAATAAACGCTGGTCGGAGCGCGTTTTCCGGACAATCGCATGCGTGCGCCAGCGAGTTGGTGGCATAGATCTCCGGGGGGTGGATAGCTATGCACCGGAGACCACGCGCGGTTCACCGAGCCCGAAGCCTGGTGCGTCCTCGGCGACCGCGCCATGGGCCACCGTCTCTACCACTGGAGGTTTCGTCATTTCCGCGCGACCGGCTCAGGAATTCGGAGACAACCCCGTAGAGGTTCGAGAAACCGGACACTACACAGAGGAATACGTCCCCAGCTTCGTGGAGAAGTGGGATTCTCTCATAGACTGGGAGAAGCGAGCGGAGAGCGAGGGAAATTTCTTCATCGACCTGTTGCGGAAGCGAGGCGTAAGGAGCGTCCTCGACGTCGCGACAGGTACCGGGTTCCACTCGGTACGGCTGTTGGAAGCCGGGTTCGAAACCGTGAGCGCGGACGGCAGCGCCGATATGCTGGCGATGGCGTTCGAAAACGGAATGAAGCACGGCGACCATATTCTGCGGGTCGTCCAAGCCGACTGGCGATGGCTCAACCGGGACGTTCACGGTGAGTACGACGCCATCGTCTGCCTCGGCAACTCCTTCACGCATCTCTTCTCGGAACGCGACCGGCGCAAGGCGCTGGCCGAGTTCTACGCGATGCTGAAGCACGACGGAATCCTCATCCTGGATCAGCGCAACTACGACGCGATCCTGGACCGCGGCTACTCCAGCAAGCACACGTACTACTACTGCGGCGAGGACGTCGCGGTGGAACCGGAATACATGGACGAGGGGCTGTGCCGCATGCGGTACCGCTTCCCGGACAGCTCGGTCTACCACCTCAACATGTTCCCGCTCCGCAAGGACTACACGCGGCGCCTCATGACCGAGGTCGGGTTCCAACGCGTCGAGACGTACGGTGACTTCCAGCACACCTACCGGGACGAACAACCGGACTTCTTCGTGCATGTCGCGGAGAAGGAATACCGAATGGAGGATCAGGAAGAAGGGGCCTACGGCGCTGCCGTGAACACGGCGCGGAGTTATTACAACTCCCCCGACGCCGACGCCTTTTATTCCTCTGTTTGGGGCGGCGAGGACATTCACGTCGGCATCTATGCCGACGCCCGGGAGCCCATCGCCGACGCCAGCCGCCGCACCGTCGAGCGCATGGCCTCCGGGCTGGAGCTCACCAAGGAGTCCCGCGTACTCGATCTGGGGTCCGGCTTCGGCGGCTCGGCCCGCTACCTCGCCGAGACGTTCGGCTGCACGGTGCAGGCCCTCAACCTCAGCGAGGTGGAGAACCAGCGGCACAAGGAGCTCAACGCGGCCCGCGGTCTCACCGACCGCATCGAGGTGGTGGACGGCTCCTTCGAGAGCGTGCCGTTCCCCGACTCCAGCGTGGACGTTGTCTGGTCGCAGGACGCGTTCTTGCACAGCGGGGACCGCATCCGGGTGCTGGAGGAGATCCGGCGTGTCCTCAAACCGGGCGGAAAGCTGGTCTTCACCGACCCGATGGCGGCCGACGGCACCGACCTGGGCGCCATCCAGCCCATCTTGGACCGCATCCATCTCGACGACATGGGCTCGCCCGGCTTCTACAAGCGGGAGCTCGGCCGCCTCGGCTTCACCCCGTCCGAGCACGAGGACTCGCGTGCGGGGTTCGAGGACCTGCGTGAGCAACTCGTCACGCACTACGGGCGGGTGCTGGAGGAGACCGAGCGGCAGGAAGCCGAAGGGCTCGCCGCGAAGGTCAGCAGCGACTATCTGAGCCAGATGAAGAAGGGGCTCACCCACTGGGTCGACGGCGGCGAGAAGCACCGTCTCACCTGGGGCATCTTCCGCTTCACCCTGACGAAGGGCTGAGGCTTCCGCAGGGCCGGCCCGACAGCGGGCCGTACGTCCTCCCCGGCGTGGGCCGGGGAGGACGTGCGGCCTGTCCGCCGGCCGGCGGACAAGGCTCACTCCACGTACGCGCAGTCCGTCACTGTGGAGTTCGGCTCCGTGGTGAAGTCCCGCGCGCCGGGTCGACCGGTCGGCGGCTGGTGCTGCCGGTCGAGTGCGTGGTGCTCCTCGTCCGGTGGGTCGGTGGGCGGTACGGACGGGCAGCCCCCGTCATGGTCGGCCGATGAGCTGGGCGCGAAGGACGGCGAACCGTCACGGGGCACGGCGTCGCCGGACCCGCCGTCCATCTCGCGCCAGCCGAAGGTGGGTTCCGGCTCCTCCTGCAGACCCAGGGTGACGGCGCCGCCCGTCACCACCAGCACCGCCCAGATCGCGCCGATCCACGTCCAACGTCGCCGCTGCGCTTTCAACTCCACTCCCCCGGCCGTGGTTCGACGGCCCCCGTGTCCCCGTGACCGACCCGCCGTAGTGTGCCACGCCACATCCGAACCGGCGTACGACTTCGCCGCCACCCGGCTGCTCGGCGCCGGAATCCGGCCGTAAGCTGACGGTCATGGCCTCTTCCGCACCCATGAACATCTGCGTCTTCTGCTCGGCCGCCGAGCTCGACAGCGTCTACACCGACGCGGCCCGCGAGTTCGCCGAACTGCTCGGCAAGCGCGGGCACAGCCTCGTGTGGGGCGGCTCGGACTCCGGGCTGATGAAGGTGGTGGCCGACGGTGTGCAGGAGGCGGGCGGCCGGCTCATCGGCATCTCGGTGGAGTTCCTGCGCGATGTCGCGCGGCCGAACGCCGACGAGATGATCATCACCGCCGACCTCGCCGAGCGCAAGGCGCTGATGCTGGACCGTGCCGACGCCGTCGTGGTCCTGGTGGGCGGCACCGGGACGCTGGACGAGGCGACCGAGATCCTGGAGCTGCGCAAGCACGGCATGCACGCCAAGCCGATCGTGGTGCTCAACACGGCGGGCTTCTACGACGGCCTTCGGCAGCAGATGGCCCGGATGGAGGCCGAGCGCTTTCTGCCCATCCCGCTGGCGGACCTGGTCACCTTCGCGGACGACGGCCCGCAGGCGCTGGAACTGCTGGGCGCCTGACCCCTGCGCGGCCCCGCCCGGCCCACGGCCAGGCGGGGCCGCCCATGGCCCGGCCGACCCCGACCAGCCGCGACCGGGCGGCCAGGGCCGCTCGGAGCCCTCAGGCCGCCGGGACCGCCCGCTCCGTCCGGTCGATCGTCGCCGAGCCGACCACCCGGGTGCCGTCGTACAGCACGATCGCCTGGCCCGGGGCGACTCCGCGCTCCGGCTCGGCGAAACGGACCCGCAGCTCACCATCGGTCAGCTGGGCCTCCACCGGTGTCTCGGCGCCGTGCGCGCGCAGCTGCGCCGTGTACCGCCGGGGGCCGTCGGCCGGGGGCTCGCCGCACCAGCGGGGCCGTACGGCGGTCAGCGCGGCGACGTCCAGGGAGGCGGCGGGGCCCACCGTGACCGTGTTGTCGACCGGCGAGATGTCCAGGACGTAGCGCGGCTTGCCGTCCGGGGCCGGGCGGCCCAGCCGCAGCCCCTTGCGCTGGCCGATCGTGAACCCGTACGCGCCCTCGTGGGTGCCCACCTTGGTGCCGGACTCGTCGACGACGTCGCCCTCGGCACGGCCCAGCCGGGAGGCGAGGAAGCCCTGGGTGTCGCCGTCGGCGATGAAGCAGATGTCGTGGCTGTCGGGCTTCTTGGCGACGGCCAGCCCCCGCCGCTCGGCCTCGGCCCGGATCTCTTCCTTGGTGGTGAGGGTGTCGCCCAGCGGGAACATCGCGTGGGCCAGCTGCTGCTCGTCCAGCACGCCGAGCACATAGCTCTGGTCCTTGGCCGCGTCACTCGCGCGGTGCAATTCCCGGCGGCCGTCCGCACGTGTCACGACGGTGGCGTAGTGGCCGGTGCACACGGCGTCGAAGCCCAGCGCGAGCGCCTTGTCCAGCAGCGCCGCGAACTTGATCTTCTCGTTGCAGCGCAGACAGGGATTGGGCGTACGACCTGCCTCGTACTCCGCGACGAAGTCCTCCACCACGTCCTCGCGGAAACGTTCGGCCAGGTCCCACACGTAGAAGGGGATGCCGATGACGTCGGCGGCGCGGCGTGCGTCGTTCGAGTCCTCGATGGTGCAGCAGCCGCGCGCACCCGTACGGAACGACTTAGGGTTGGCGGAAAGAGCCAGATGCACGCCCGTCACGTCGTGTCCGGCCTCGGCGGCCCGGGCTGCCGCGACAGCCGAGTCGACGCCGCCGGACATGGCGGCCAGGACACGCAGCGGGCGCGCGGAGGCTGTCCCCCGCGAGGATGCAGTAGTCATAGCGCCCTCCAGGGTAGACGGAACCACCCGGTGACCCGAACGCGTTAGGGAGCGCATGGGACAGGCGGCGGATGAAGGACGGACGGGCGGCCCGGCGGACGGCTCCGGGGACGGGCCCGCAGCCGGTGACGGCCGGGGCGCGGGCGACGGCGGGAGCCGGCCCGAGGAGACCGGGCCCGAGCGCGGTGTGGCCCGGCGCAGACTGCTGATCGCGAGCAGCACGGTGGTGGGCCTCGGCGTGCTCGGGGTGGCCACCCAGCAGGAGCTCAAGCGCTGGTGGTGGCGGATGCCGGGGAACGACAAGCCCCGGATGGAGGGCCAGGTCGACGACGCCCGCGCCCGGTGGGTGGCCGCCGCGGACGGGAACATGCGACGCGGGGACCGGCCCGCCGACTTCGGTATCGACCGGGTGGTCATCCACGTCACGCAGGGCAGTGCCGCGGCCGCCGTGAAGGTCTTCCGGGACCCGGCGCACCGGGCGGCGGCGCACTACATCGTCTGCCAGGACGGGCAGATCATCCAGATGATCCGCGAACTGGACGTGGCCTTCCACGCGGGGAACAAGGAGTACAACGAGCGCAGCGTCGGCATCGAGCACGAGGGCTGGATAGACCGTCCGCAGGATTTCACCGACACCATGTACCGCTCCTCCGCCAGGCTGACGGCCGGGATCTGTGCCCGCTACCGCTTCCCGGCCGACCGCCGGCACATCATCGGCCACCACGAGGTCCCTGGTGCCGACCACACGGACCCCGGCCGGCACTGGGACTGGGACAAGTATCTGCGGATGGTGCGCGCGGAGATGAGGACGAGGGTCAAGAGCACGCTGCCGGACAACTGACCGGCCGCCCGCGCCGCGGCCGGCTCAGCCCCCGGGGTCCCGCGCTGCGGCTAGCTCAGCCCCGCGGTCCTGGCCCGCTCGACGACCGGGCCGATCGCCTCCGCCAGCGCGTCCACGTCCGCCTTGGTGGAGGTGTGGCCGAGCGAGAAGCGGAGCGTGCCCCGGGCCAGGTCGGGTTCGGTGCCGGTGGCCAGCAGGACATGGCTGGGCTGGGCGACGCCCGCCGTGCAGGCCGAACCGGTCGAACACTCGATCCCCTGCGCGTCCAGGAGGAGCAGCAGCGAGTCCCCCTCGCAGCCGGGGAAGGAGAAGTGCGCATTGGCCGAAAGCCGTCCGTCCGGGTCGGGGTCGCCGTTGAGCACCGCGTCCGGTACGGCGGAGCGGACGGCCGCCACCAGGGCGTCCCGCAGTGCGCCCACCTCGCGGACGAAGTCGGCCCGCCGCTCGACGGAGACCCGTCCGGCCGTCGCGAACGCGGCGATGGCGGGGGTGTCCAGGGTGCCGGAGCGTACGTGCCGCTCCTGGCCGCCGCCGTGCAGCAGCGGTACGGGGGCGTGCTCGCGCCGCAGCAGCAGCGCGCCGACACCGTACGGGCCGCCGACCTTGTGCCCGGTGACGGCCATCGCGGCCAGTCCCGACTCCTCGAAGGACAGGTCGAGCTGGCCGAACGCCTGCACGGCGTCCGAGTGCAGCGGTACGTCGAATTCGGCGGCGACCTCGGCGAGTTCCGGCACCCGGGTGACGGTCCCGATCTCGTTGTTCGCCCACATCACGGTGGCCAGCGCCACGTCGGAGGGATCGCGTTCGACGGCCTCGCGCAGCGCCTCGGGGTGCACCCGGCCGTAACCGTCCACCGGCAGCCACTCCAGCCGGGCGCCCTCGTGCTCGGCCAGCCACTCGACGGCGTCCAGCACGGCGTGGTGCTCCACCGGGCTGGCCAGCACCCGGGTACGCCGCGCGTCCTGGTCCCGGCGCGCCCAGTACAGCCCCTTGACGGCGAGGTTGTCCGCCTCGGTCCCGCCCGCGGTGAAGACGACCTCGCTGGGTCGCGCGCCGAGCGAGGCCGCGAGCGACTCCCGGGCCTCCTCGACGGTGCGCCGGGCCCGCCGTCCGGCCCCGTGCAGGGAGGAGGCGTTGCCGACGACCGCGAGCTGTTCGGTCATCGTCCGCACCGCTTCGGGCCACATGGGCGTGGTGGCGGCGTGGTCGAGGTAGGCGGAGTGGGCGGTGTCAGCCATGGTTCCCCAATCCTACGGTTCCCCACGGGGCGCACGACCGGCGCGTAGCAGCGCACCCGGCCGACGGACCGCCCCTTCCCGCTCAGCCGCGGTTCTCCGCCTGGAACATCCAGCGCTCCTTCTCCAGTACGCCGGTGAGCTGGATGAAGACGTCCTCGGTGACCGGGTCGACCGGGCCGACGGCCTTCATCCGCTCGCGGGCCTTGGTGATGACGGCGCCGAGGGCCTCGACCATGAGGCGGACCGCGTCGTTGTCGGGCAGCCAGCCCTCCTTGACGGTGGCGATGGCGCTGCCGCCGGCGACGGTGCCGGCGCGGCCGTCGGGGCTGATGCCGAGCGCGGAGGCGCGCTCGGCCACGGTGTCGGAGTACTGGCGGGCGGTGTCGACCACCTCGTCGAGCTGGAGGTGGATGGAGCGGAAGCGCGGGCCGACCACGTTCCAGTGGATCTGCTTGGCGACCAGGGAGAGGTCGATGAGGTCCAACAGCGTGCCCTGCAGCGCCTCGGCGACGGTCTTGAGATCCGACTCGGGAAGCGTGCTCTTCACTGTGTAGGTCACGTGCGTCGCTTTCTCTCGGACAGTCTCGGTCACTTTCCCTACCAACGTAAGCACACCGGAGGAAAAGGGACGCCGAGGCGCCCGTGCCGGTCCTACGCGCGGGCCAATTGCCGGGACTGGGCCACCAGCCGGTCCGCGCTGTCCCACACCTCGGCGTCCTCCTCCAGGTAGCCGCCCGCCAGGTTGCGCGTGGTGATGGCCACCCGGAGCGGGCCGGGCGCGGGGCGGGCCCGCACATGGACGGTGAGTTCCACGGTGGGCACCCAGCCGGTGAGCCCCAGGTCGAAGCCGGTGGGCGGCAGCGCGTCCACCGCCATCAGCAGCGAGAGCGGGTCCGGGGCGCGGCCGTCGGCGAGTTCGAGCCAGGCCCGGATCTCTCCGCGCATGCTGGGCGCTCCCAGCGCCCAGCCGCAGGTGTCCGGGTCGAGCCGCAGATCCAGCCGCCGTCCCATCTCGGGGACGGCCGCGTCGCCGTCCGGGTGGTCGGTGGCGCGGAAGCACTGCTCACGGGGCGGCATGGCAGGCGGCTTGGCGCTGGTGCGTACGTCGTCCCGGAGCGCGCCGAGGTCGCCGTAGGTGGCCAGGACGCGGATGCGCTCGATCTCCCGGCCTCGGTCGTCGGTCTGGAAGAGTCCGGCCGAGGCGGTGGAGACGGTTCGGCCGCTGCGGGCCATCGAGGTACGGATGGTGGCCGGGCCCGCGACGGTGGCGGTCAGATAGTGGGCCGTGATGGTGAAGGGGTCCGGGTGCGGGAGCGCCTGGCGCAGCGCGCGGCCCAGCACGGCCAGCAGATATCCGCCGTTGAGGGCCTTGCCTATTGCCCAGCCCGGGGAGAGGAGCGCCTCGTGGACGCCGGACTCACGGGTGCGGACCGCGGTGTCGCGGTCGAACTCGCTGCTGCCGGTGCGGGCCGGCTCGGTGATCTGGGAAGGTGCGTCGGACATGTGTGGCACCGTACACCGGCTTTGTTACCCGTGGGTAGGTGCGTTGTCGGTGCCGCCGGCCGCCTCCGTGTCCGCCGTCGCGCTGCTGCGCTTCCACGCGCGAGGGGCCCGCCAGTTGTAGCGCAGGGCCAGCAGCCGCAGGACGAACGCCAGCAGCGCCGCACCCACCGCCGTCTCCGGGCGCACCGCGTCGAGGTGGATCAGCAGCGCCACGGCACTGGAGCCGACGATCGCCGGCACCGCGTAGATCTCCCGGTCCCAGCGCAGCAGCGAGGGCACCTCGTTGGCCAGAACGTCGCGCAGTACCCCGCCCCCGGCGGCCGTGGCCAGTCCCATCACGACCGAGGACGTCAGGCTCAGCCCGAACTCGTGGGCCTTGAGCGTGCCCGTCACACAGAACAGTCCCAGCCCGGCCGCGTCGAAGACGCTCACCGCCTTGTTGATCCGCTCCACCTCCGGGTGGAGGAAGAAGACCAGGACGGTGGCGACGAGCGGGGTGAGGAAGTAGCCGAGGTCGGTGAAGGCGGCCGGGGGCACGGCACCGATGACGACATCGCGGAACAGGCCGCCGCCGAGGCCGGTGACCTCCGCGAGGACGGCGATGCCGAAGACGTCGAAATTGCGGCGGACGGCCAGCAGGGCGCCGGAGACGGCGAAGACGAAGATGCCGGCGATGTCCAGCCAGTGTTGGAGCGGAGGACTGAAGAGGGTTTCCACCGCACCTTTGTATCCGGGGCGGGGGACGGGGCCGCAGGGGGCGCATCGGCCGGGCGGCGACAGGTCCGGAAGCTCTCCCGAGGGGCCGGGCGGGCCGGCCCCTCGGGAAGGGGTTCAGCTCTTGCTGACGTCGCTCTCCCGAAGCAGCTTGGTGTCGCCGGGCTCCTGGTCCGGGGCGTTCTCCGGATGGTGGCAGGCGACGTTGTGGCCCGCCGCCAGCGGGACCAGCGGGGGCTCCTTGGTGCGGCAGACCTCCGTGGCCTTCCAGCAGCGGGTGTGGAAGCGGCACCCGGACGGCGGGTTCATGGGCGAGGGCACATCGCCCTGCAGCAGGATCCGCTCCCGGCTGTCGGCCGCCTTGCGGCGGGGGTCCGGCACCGGGACCGCCGACAGCAGCGCCCGCGTGTACGGGTGCATGGGCGTGTCGTACAGCGACTTGCGGTCGGTCAGCTCCACGATCTTGCCCAGGTACATCACCGCGATCCGGTCCGAGACATGGCGGATGACCGACAGGTCGTGGGCGATGATCACATAGGTGAGGCCGAGCTCTTCCTGCAGATCGTCCAGGAGGTTGACGACCTGCGCCTGGATGGAGACGTCCAGCGCGGAGACCGGCTCGTCGGCCACCACCAGCTTCGGGCTTAGGGCCAGCGCGCGGGCGATGCCGATGCGCTGGCGCTGGCCGCCGGAGAACTCGTGCGGGTAGCGGTTGTAGTGCTCGGGGCTGAGCCCGACCACCTCCAGCAGCCGCTGGACCTCCTTCTTGACACCGCCCTCGGGCTGCACCCCCTGGAGCTTGAACGGCGCGCTGACGATGGCGCCGACCGTGTGCCGGGGGTTCAGCGAGGAGTACGGGTCCTGGAAGATCATCTGGACGTCGCGCCGCAGCGGACGCATCCCGCTGACACCCAGGTGGGTGATGTCCTTGCCCTCGAACTCGATGGCACCGGCGGTCGGTTCCAGGAGCCGGGTGATCAGGCGGCCCATCGTCGACTTGCCGCAGCCCGACTCGCCCACGACACCGAGGGTCTCGCCGGCGCGGACCTCGAAGTCGATGCCGTCGACCGCCAGCACAGCGCCCACCTGCCGCTTGAAGAGGCCCTTGGTGACGGGGAAGTGCTTCTTGAGGCCGCTGACCTTCAGCAGCGGCTCGCCCTCGCGCGGCTCTTCCTTCGTGCCCAGGCCGCCGCCCGGCGCGGTCGTGGAGCCGGCCGTCTGCTCGGAGCCCGGGGACTTCTCGGGTTTCGTCATCGGCTCGTCGTCCTCACTCACGGCGCTCACAGCTTCGGGGCAATCTCTTCGTTCCAGATCCGCTCCCTGTCCTCCTGCGCCATGTGACAGGCGGACAGGTGCCCGGGCTTGACCTCGCGCAGCTCGGGACGCGTGGTGCGGGTGATGTCGCCCTTGGGGACGTCCGCGTACGGGCAGCGCGGGTTGAAGGCGCAGCCGGAGGGGACGTTGATGAGGCTGGGCGGCGAGCCCTTGACCGGGATCAGACGGTCGGACCTGTCCCGGTCGATCCGCGGCATGGAGCCCAGCAGCCCCCAGGTGTAGGGGTGCTGCGGCTCGTAGAAGACCTGCTCGGCGGTGCCGTACTCGACGCAGCGTCCGCCGTACATCACCAGGATGTCGTCGGAGAGTTCGGCGACGACACCCAGGTCGTGGGTGATGATGATGACGGCCGAGCCGAACTCCTTCTGCAGATCCCGGATCAGGTCGAGGATCTGCGCCTGGACGGTCACATCGAGCGCCGTGGTGGGCTCGTCCGCGATCAGCAGCTCGGGGTTGTTGACCAGCGCCATGGCGATCATCGCGCGCTGGCGCATACCGCCGGAGAACTCGTGCGGGTAGCTGTCCACCCGCTTGCCCGGCTCGGGGATGCCGACCCGGTCGAGCAGTTCGACGGCACGCTTGCGGGCCTGCTTCTTGTCGACGTCGTGGTGGACGCGGTACGCCTCCACGATCTGGTGGCCGACGGTGAAGAAGGGGTGCAGCGCCGAGAGCGGGTCCTGGAAGATCATGGAGATCTCGCGGCCGCGCAGCTTGCGCACCGTCTCGGCGTCGGCGCTGAGCAGTTCCTGGCCGTCCAGCCAGATCTCGCCCGAGAGCCGGGGGCGCTGCCTGCCGTACTGGCCGACCGTGTGCAGGCCCATGATGCCGAGCGAGGTGACGGACTTGCCGGAGCCGGACTCACCGACGATGCCGAGGGTCTTGCCCTTCTCCAGCTTGAAGGAGAGGCCGTCGACGGACTTGACCATGCCGTCCTGCGTGGGGAAGTGCACCCGCAGGTCGCGTACCTCCAAGAAGGCCGTGGGCGGTCGCCTGTCCAGCTCCACCTCGCCGGGCGCGGTGCCGGTGCCGGTCAGGTCCGAGGCCTTGGCCGCGGCTGCCCCGGCGCCCGCGGCAGCCGCGTCGCGGGGGGCGTCGGCCTGCTCGGGAACCTTGGCCCCCGCCGTGCCGGTGCCGGGCTCGTCGTCCTTGTGGGACTTGTGTTCGTGGTCTGTCATCCCAGCCTCACTCGTGGGTCGATCACGCCGTACAGCAGGTCCACGATGAGATTCGCGATGACGACGGCGGTTGCGGTGATGAGGGTGACGCCCAGGATCAGCGGGAGGTCGCGGTCGGTGATCGCCTTGAGCACGGCCTGCCCGAGTCCGGGGATGCTGAAGGTGGTCTCGGTGAGGATCGCGCCGCCCATCAGGGCGCCGATGTCGATGCCGAGAAGCGTGAGGACGGGCGTCATGGTGGAGCGCATCGCGTGCTTGCCGATGACGACCGGTTCCTTGAGCCCCTTGGCACGGGCGGTCCGGATGTAGTCCTCACCCATCACCTCCAGCATGGTGGCCCGGGTGAGCCGGGCGTACATCGCGCCGAAGAGGAAGGCGAGGGTGATCCACGGCAGGATCATGCCGCTGAACCACTTGACCGGGTCGTCGCCGAACGGAGTGAAGGAGTTGCTCACCAGATCGAGCTGGTAGGCGAAGACCGCCAACGAGATCAGACCGGTGAAGTAGACGGGCAGCGAGACGCCGGCCAGGGCGCCGGTCATGGCCAGCCGGTCCCACAGGCTGCCCCGCTTCAGTGCGGAGAGCACACCGACGGTCAGGCCGATGAGCAGCCAGATCACGGCCGCGCCGAGCGCGAGGGAGAGCGTGACCGGGAGCCGGTCGGTCAGCACCGGCCAGATCTCCTGCTCGGTACGGAAGGAGTACCCGAAGCAGGGCGCCGAGCAGTGCGTGGTGTCGCCCCCGGAGGTGTAGTCCCGTCCGACGAGCAGCCCCTTGAAGAACTCGAAGAGCTGCACCAGGACCGGATCGTCCAGCTGGAGCTTCTCGCGGACGGCTTCGACGCTCTCCTTGTCGGCCTGCTTACCGACAAACATGGTGGCCGGGTCGATCCCCGTCCATTTGGGGATCAGGAAGAAGATGCAGAAGACCGCCAGGATGATGACGACCAGCATCACTGCGACGGCGAACAGCCGCCTGATGAGGTATGTGAGCACTGCTCTCCGGCCGCCCGTCGGCGGCCCGGGCCCACTCCCGGTCAGGGAGTGGGCTGCCGGGCCGCCGTAGCGGCCTTCACCTGCCCTTCGTGCCAGCGGCGGGTGGCGCCGTCAGATGGTGATGTCGGTGGCGAACGTCGAGGTCTCAGCGACCTCGGGGGTCACTTGACGCCGAGGGACGCGAAGTCGTACCAGCCGCTGAAGGAGTCGGCCGAGTAGACGTTGGTGAGCCGGTCCGAGCGCCACTGGACGACCTTCAGATAGGTCAGCGGCAGGTAGTAACCGCCCGCCATGACCTCCTTGTTGACCTCGCGGTACTTCTCGGCGGCCTTGTCCGGGTCGAGCTCGGCGATGGCGTCCTCAAGACCCTTGTCGATCTTCGGGTCGTCGATCAGCGCGTAGTTGTTGTTGCCGTTGTCGCGGATCTTGGAGCTGTGCCACAGCTCGATGCCGTAGCCCTGCCCGCTGGGGAAGTCCGGGCCCCAGCCGTAGAGGACCATGCCGTAGCCCTTGCGCTTGACCGTGGCCTGGTTACCGACGATCGAGGAACCCTGGGCACCGTCGAACTCGTCGATCTCGACCTTGATGCCGACCTTCTTGAGCGACGCCTGCAGGGCCTCGGCGGACTTCACGTCGGCCTTGTCGGTGTTGCGCACGGCGAGCGTGGTGGAGAAGCCGTTGGGCTTACCACACTTCTTGAGCTCTTCCTTGGCCTTGGCGACGTCGGCCTTTCCGCCGTTCTTGCGGATGCCGTACTGGTCGTCGTTGACATCGTGGCCCGGGACGGTGGGCGGCAGCATGTTGACGGCCAGCTCGCCACCGGCGGTCGGGCCGCCACGCGCCGTCTGCACCGACTTGTGGTCGGCGCCGTAGATGGCGGCCTTGCGGCAGTGGATGTTGTCGAACGGCTTCACGCTCTGCGGGAAGGCCACGTAGGAGATGAACCCGGTCTGCGGGTTGTCCACGTTGCCCTTGTGCTCCTTGAGAGCGGTCTGCCGGCCCTGGACCTCCATACCGCGCTGGTTGAGGTCGAGGTCGGCGTCACCGTTGATCAGGCGCTTGTCGCGCTCGTCGGGGTTGGTGAGCAGCGTGACCTTGATCTTGTCCGGCAGCGCCTTGCGCAGCGGGTCGCTGGTGCGCTCCCAGTGCTTGTTGCGCACCAGAAGCAGCGACTTGTTCGGGGTGTACGACTTGAACTTGTACGGACCCGAGGAGAAGGGGTGCAGCGTGTACTTGGACTTGGTGTCCTTGTCCTTGCGCACCGGCGAGTTGGTCGGCATGGCCAGCATCTGTTCGAAGTCACCGTTGGGCTTCGGCAGATGGAACTCGATGGTCTTCTTGTCCGGCGTCTTGATGCCGTCGAAGCCGCCGTCGTCCTCGTAGGGACCCTTCCACTTGCCCTTCGGGTCGAGGACGTCCTTGATGTAGGTGGGGCCGCCGGAGAGGGTCTTCTGCGCCCACTGGCGCTCGATCCCGTACTTGACGTCCTGGGAGGTGATCGGCTTGCCGTCCTCCCACTTCAGGCCGTCCTTCAGGGTGTACTTGTAGACCTTGCCGTTCTCGGATATCTGCGCGTTGTCCGTGGCCAGGTCCGGCTTCAGGTCCAGGCTCTTCTTGCCCGGCTTGGGCGAGTAGCTGACCAGCTGACGGCTGTAGTAGCGCGCGAAGTCGAAGACGAAGCCGTAGTACATCCGGGTGGTGTCCCAGGAGTCGGCGTCCTGGACACCGACGAACTTCAGCGTCCCGCCCTTTTTGTTCGAGGCGTTGGCGACCTTGTTGACGCCCGCGTTGTACTCGCCGCCGCCCTCACTGTCGCTGTCGCCCCCGCCGCAGGCCGTGGTGGCCAGCAGCGTGGCGGCGGCGACGGCCGAAAGCGCGGCCAATCGGCGCCTCGATGTGCGTAGGGTTGTCACGTCTCGCAACCTCCGTGGTAGGTCACGGCCCGCACGGGCTGGGCGGGGCCGGGGTCTGGGATGGGGGATCAACGGGTGCCCTTCGGATCCAGTGCGTCGCGTACGCCGTCACCGAAGAGGTTGAAGGCGAGCACCGTGATGAAGATGGCGACGCCGGGAATGATCATGTACATCGGGTCGGACTCGTAGAACGACACGGCGTCCGAGAGCATCGATCCCCACGAGGCGGTCGGCGGCTTGACGCCCACCCCGAGGAAGCTGAGCGCCGCCTCGGTGAGGATGTTGGTCGGGATCATCAGCGTCATGTAGACGGTGATCGGCGCGACCAGGTTGGGCAGCAGCTCCTTGCCGATGATGTAGCCGCGCCCCGCGCCCAGGCTGCGGGCCGCCTCGATGTACTCCCGCTCGCGCAGCGAGAGCACCTGGCCGCGCACGATGCGGCCGATGTAGGGCCAGCCGAAGAAGCCGATGACCAGGATCATCACCAGCAGTCGCACGCCCGTGCCGGTCAGACCGAACAGGTCGTTCGGCATGACGGAGATCAGGGAGATGATGAACAGCAGCTGCGGGAAGGCCAGCAGCATGTCCATCACGCGGCTGATGAGCGCGTCCAGCCAGCCGCCGAAGTATCCGGCGAGCGTGCCCAGGATGGTGCCGAAGATGACGGCGACGAAGGCCGAGAGGAAGCCGACGAGGATCGAGACACGCGCCCCGTAGACGATCCGGGTGAGGATGTCGCGGCCACTGACCGGCTCCACACCCAGCAGATGATCGGCGGACATGCCGCCCAGTGCGCCCTTGGGGGTGCTGAAGAGCGGGTCGATCAGGTCTTCGTGCCGCTCGTTCGGCGACTGACCGGTCAGCGCCGCGATCACCGGCGCGAAGATCGCGACCAGGACGAGCAGCAACACGATCGTGCCACCGATCAGCGCCACCTTGTCACGCTTGAGCCGCTCCCAGGCGATCCGGCCGAGTGAGCGGCCCTCGATCGCCTTCTCGGCCTTGTTGAGGGCCGGCTCCACGACCGCGGTTTCCGCGGCCGTTTCCTCGTGCAGTGGTGCCGTCATCGTGTTGGGGACCCCTTCTCGACCGGCAGTTGACCAGTCCACGCACACCGCTGTAGCGGTCAAAGTTTCTGAAGACGTTCGCAAGCCGTTCCGGCGGGAGGCCGGACTGCGGCCTCCTGGTGGCTTATGGCTCGGGAGTCTTCATCGCGCTCACGATCAGTCGCCAGACCTCCCGGGGAAAGGATGCGCAACTGTGATGTGACGCGTCATGTTCCGTTATGCGGACGGATGTTGACGTTGAGCGGTGTGAGACCCGCAGTTTTGTCCTGATCTGGACCGTCTGCGGCGTCGAAAAAATGACCGGATTCCGGCCCCGGATCAGAAGGGGCGGGGGTAGCCGTAACCGAAGCCCGGAGCCGGCGCCCGGGACGCGTCGTAACCGGCCGGAGCGTGCGCGTCCCGGTCGAAGAAGGGCCGGGACTGGCTGCGCATCCACATCGCCACGGGGTCGTAGTCGTCCGCCATGGCGACGCTGGAGACGGGCAGCCCGTCCGGCACCGCGGCCACCGACTGGGCCATCATCTGCCGCGCGGCCTCGACCGACGCCGGACCGTTGTCGTACAGGTCCAGCCCCACGGTGAGATACGGGACGCCCAGCGCGGGCCGCACCCAGGCGCGGCGCAGCGAACGGACGACGGGCGTCCGGTGCGCGTTCTGCGTCAGCAGCGCATAGAACTGCGGGATCTGAAGGGTCGGCTCACTGATCCGCAGGGGCCCGGCGGGGAGTTGGTCGAGGCCCACCGCGATCCGCCGCAGGTCCAGCCACGGGATGCCGACGCCACCGCCCGGAGCGTGCGGATTCAGCCAGATTCCCCAACGATCGGGGAAGAGCGCCGCGGCGATGTCGCGACCGCCGACGACCTCGTGCGCACGGTTCCAACCGGAGGCCGCCAGCTCCTGGGCCGAGGTCACACAGGGCGCGTAGCCGTACCCGGCCACCTCCATGTTGCCGTACTGCGCGTCGGGGGAGCCGGCCTGGCCGTTCCACAGCAGCATCCACACCTGGCTGCCCGCCAGCGCCTGGAGCAGGGCCTCATAGTTCTCGTAGGTGCCGTACGCGCCGGGCGACACCCGCCGCAGGAGCTGTTCGACGCTTCCACCCGCGCTCACCTGGGCCGCCCTTCCACCACTGCCGCCGTTCCTGCCCGACTCGTCGCCCCACACCACTATCCAACCAGCTTAAGAGGGGGCCGGGACATCGGTACTCGTACTCGGTTCGGGTCCGCTCCCGGGACCGGATCGGCCCCGCGCGCCGCCGGGTACCGACTCCGCGCCGGCCCCTGGCCGTGCTCAGGCCGGGGTCTCCCTGGTGTAGAAGGGACGGACACACTGCCGCATCCAGTCCACCACCGGGTCCTCGGCCGCATCGAGCAGCACCATCTGGAGCGGCCAGCGCACCTGCGCCACGTGCAGCGCCCTGCCGAGCGCATCGTGCGCCGCCTGCCGGGACTCGGGGTCCAGCAGATCCAGCTCCACCCCGATGAACAGCGCGGGCGGGTCACCCTCCGTACTGGCGAGCCCCCGCCGGGCCGTCCGTACGGCCGGGAGCGCCGCGAACTCGGCCGAGGCGGCGGCGAGGAAGGAGAGCGGGTCGTCCTGCCAGTCCGGCTCGAACAGCCGTACCCGCGCCCCACGTGCGACTCCGGCCGCTGCCTGCTCGTTCGGGGTGTTGGCGCACAGCTCCGCGACGGCCTCGGCGGGCAGCGGCACCCCCACCGTCCCCTCCGGGTTGACCGCGATGCCCACTCCCGGCGGCAGCCCCCGAGCGAACTGTCTGGCCGGAGCGATGGTGAAGGACATGTGCGAGCCGACGACGTGCAGGAACTGCTCCTGCGAGCTGAAGACCGGCACATAGACAGCGCCGTCCAACTCGATGGTGGGCAGGTCCAGTTCGCGGCTCTCCCGGCTGCCCCCCTCCGGGAGCGGCACCCACACGCTGCTGCGACCCAGCACCTCCAGCAGCCGGGCGCCCGCGTGCGGCACCTGGAGCGAGGCGGCCAGGGCTTCCTCCAGCTCGTTGCCGGGCCAGCCGCCCCCGTGCCCGGGCCCGAAGTGCTGCGGCTGCTGCGGCTGGGGCTGCGAGGGAACTGTCATACAGGCAAGCCTATCCATGCTCCGCGCGCACGGTCCCGCGAGGGAGGGATGGCTCCCGTCCCTCGGACGAGGCGGAGGAACACGTCCGGCGACGCTCCGGTTGCATCCCTGATGCATCGCCCGAAAAGTGGTTTCCGTCCCACTACGTGCCATTCGGCACGCTCATTGGAGGAGAGCACATGCGCGTGAACAGAATCACCGCCACCGCCGTCACCGTCTCCCTGGCCGGCTCGCTCGCCATCGGCGCGGCGGGCGCGGCCTCCTCCGCGGCGTCCTCGCTGCCCGCGGATCACGCCTCGGGGCACCGGTCCGGCGTCCATCAACCCGCCGACCACGACACCGGTGCGGGGCAGGGCAAGCCGGATCCGACGGGAGACAACGACGCGCAGGGGCAGAAGCCCGCGCAGCAGCCCAAGCCCGCCCAGCCGCAGAAGCCGGAACAGGGCAAGCCGCAAAAGCCCGGTCAGCAGCAGGACGACCCGCTGGAGCAGCAGAAGCCCACCACCGAACAGAAGCCCGCCCAGCAGCAGAAGCCGAAGCAGCCGCAGAAGCCCTCGGCCTCCAAGCCCGACCCGTCGAAGCCCGAGCAGCAGAAGCCCGCGAAGCCGGGCAAGCCTGGCCAGACCGAGCAGTCGAAGCCCGGCAAGCCCGCCAAGCCCGGGCAGACCGAGCAGCAGAAGCCCGCGAAGCCCGCCAAGCCGGGCAAGCCTGCCGGTCAGCAGCCCGCGCAGGGGCAGACTCCCGGCAAGCAGGAACAGGAGCAGCAGCTGCTGCCGCAGAAGCTGACTCCCGGGCAGCAGTCCTGAAGGCCGCTCACCCGGGGAGCGGGCCGCTGATCCCGGTCACTCCCTGAGCCCGGCCACAGCTGCTCCCGTCGGTGGTCCCGTCGTCCCTTCCGGGCGGCGGGACCACCGCCGCCCGCGGTCCGGCCCTGGCCGACGGCACGGCCGCGGGCACCACCGGAGCGGGCGGCGCTGCGGTAGGCGGCGGCGCCGCAGCGGGTGCGGGCACCGGCCGCAGATGGGCCGAGACCGCCATGGGCACGCCCGCCGGCAGCGACTCGAAGCGCACGGCCCGCAGTGCCTGGGCCGCGCTCCGGTCCAGCAGCACCGAGGAGACGCAGCCGGCCGGCAGCCGCCCCGTCACGGCGGCGGTCCGCAGCCTGCCCACGGCACGCAGATGACGGCGGAAGGCGTAGCCGGACACCCGCCTGCCCCGCGCGGTCTGCCCGGCCAGCGCGTCCTCGGGGGCGACGTCGAGCAGCAGCAGATGGAGCGACCGGCCCCGGCGTACCGCGTCCCGGGCCAGCCAGCGGCGCACCCAGCTCTGCGTGCCGCAGTCGTGCACCACGACGGCGGCCCCGGAACCGAGCGCGGCGCGCAGCCTGGCGTAGTGGGCGAGCCGTACCAGCGGCCGGTAGACGCCGTACGGCAGCCAGCGCGGCATCCGGCGCTCCCAGCGCTCCCGGGCGTCCTGGGAGTCGATGCGGACGACGTCGGAACCCCCGGGAACGGCGCTTCTCATCAGGGTGGACTTGCCGCCCCCGGGCAGCCCGGAGACGACCACCACGTCCCCCGACCGGTAGCGCAGCGTGCGCTCGGTGGCGGTCCGGCGCAGGTCGTGGCGGACCACGGGGCGGGCGGTGGGACCCGCCCGCGCACCCCTCGGCATCGCGTCTGCACGGCACAGGCTGCCCAATGGATCTCCCCTCCCGAGGTGACGGCTCGGCCGCCACCCCCCAAGTATGTAAAGAAAAGGTAATGTGATTCAAGGTGGACGGCTTCCGCACAGGGGCAGCCACGGCCCGCTCACCCGTGCGATGATGTGCGCACTCAACTCCATACCGGCCGTTCGAACCCGCGCGGGAGAGTCCCCGGCAAGCGGCAGCAGCAACCGCACTCCGGGGCGCCGAAGGAGCAAGATCCTCCCTTGAATCTCTCAGGCCCCGTTACCGCGCAGGCTAGGCAGATCTGAAAAGCGGACCGTCACGCTCACGCCCCGGTGTGGGCCGACGGTTCCACCCAAGGTGCAAGCCGCGCTCCAGCCGTTCGGGAGCTGTCGGCGAACCTCTCAGGTTCCGATGACAGATGGGGAGGACATCCACGTCATACCCCTTGTGGGGATTCATCGGGACTCTGGGAGCCTGCATGACCGAGCCACCGGCCAACCGTAAGACCGCGCTGGACGCCACGCACCGCGCGCTGGGCGCCACCATGACCGACTTCGCGGGCTGGGACATGCCGCTGCGCTACGGCAGCGAGCGCGAGGAGCATCTGGCCGTCCGCTCGGCCGCCGGCCTCTTCGACCTCTCCCATATGGGTGAGATCACCGTCACCGGACCGCAGGCGGGCGCGCTGCTCGACTACGCGCTGGTGGGCAATCTGTCCAAGCTGGCCGTCGGCCGCGCCCGCTACACGATGATCTGCGACGAGAACGGCGGCATCCTCGACGACCTGATCGTCTACCGGCTGGGCCAGCAGGACGAGCCGGAATACCTGGTCGTCGCCAACGCGGCCAACGCGCAGACCGTGCTGGACGCACTGGTCGAACGCCAGGACGGCTTCGGCGCCGAGGTGCGGGACGACCGGGACAAGTACGCGCTCATCGCCGTCCAGGGCCCGGCCGCCGCGGGCATCCTCAAGCAGTTGACCGGCTTCGACGTGGACGGGCTGCGCTACTACGCGGGCGAGCGCGACATCGTGGCGGACAAGCCCGCGCTCATCGCCCGTACGGGGTACACCGGTGAGGACGGTTTCGAGCTGTTCGTCTCCCCCGACGACGCCGTCGCCGTCTGGGAAGCGCTGATGGCGGCGGGCAAGGACGCCGAGCTGGTGCCGTGCGGGCTCAGCTGCCGCGACACGCTCCGGCTGGAGGCGGGCATGCCGCTGTACGGGCACGAGCTGTCCACCGCGCTGACCCCGTTCGACGCCGGCCTGGGGCGGATCGTGAAGTTCGAGAAGTCGACCAACGAGGGCCGCTTCGTGGGACGGGACGCGCTGGCCACGGCCGCCGAACGCGCCCGGACCGCGCCGCCGCGCAAGCTGGTCGGGCTGATCGCCGAGGGGCGCCGGGTGCCGCGCGCCGGCTACCCCGTGGTCGCCGACGGCCAGGTTGTGGGCGAAGTCACCTCCGGAGCGCCCTCGCCGACGCTGGGCAAGCCGATCGCCATGGCGTACGTGGACGCGGCCCACGCGGAGCCCGGGACGAAGGGGGTCGCGGTCGACATCCGGGGCTCCCACGAGCCCTACGAGGTCGTGGCGTTGCCCTTCTACAAGAGGCACTGAGCCGCGCGAGGCACACAGGCGCCGAAGGACCGCACCACCGGCGGGCCGGGTCACCGCACCGGGCTGAGCGCCGCGCGTCGGTGGGTCCGCGTTCGGGCTCCCCGTTCCACCTGCCAAGACCGTTTTCACTGCACCTTTCGCATCCGGGAGAATCAGACTCATGAGCAACCCCCAGCAGCTCCGCTACAGCAAGGAGCACGAGTGGCTGTCCGACGTCGAGGACGGCGTCGCGACGGTCGGTATCACCGAGCACGCCGCCAACGCGCTCGGTGATGTGGTTTTCGTCCAGCTCCCCGAGGTGGGCGACACCGTCACCGCGGGCGAGACCTGTGGCGAGCTGGAGTCCACCAAGTCCGTCAGCGACCTCTACTCCCCCGCCTCCGGCGAGATCACCGAGATCAACCAGGACGTGGTGGACGACCCGGCGCTGGTGAACTCCGCTCCGTTCGAGGGCGGCTGGCTGTTCAAGGTGAAGATCTCCGAGGTGCCGGACGACCTGCTCTCGGCCGACGAGTACGCCGCATTCGCCTCAGGCAGCTGAGGCGCCCGCCTCGGGTGACCGAGGTACGCCTCGGTCACCCGAGGCAGCTTGCCCACCCCGCCGCCACTGACAGGGACGGTTCTTCCATGTCGCTTCTGAACGGTTCTCTTCACGAGGTCGACCCCGACGTCGCCGCCGCCGTCGACGCCGAACTCCACCGCCAGCAGTCCACCCTCGAGATGATCGCCTCGGAGAACTTCGCTCCGGTCGCCTCCATGGAGGCCCAGGGCTCGGTCCTCACCAACAAGTACGCCGAGGGCTACCCCGGCCGCCGCTACTACGGCGGCTGCGAGTACGTCGACGTGGTCGAGACCCTGGCCAGGGACCGCGTCAAGGCGCTGTTCGACGCCGAGGCCGCGAACGTGCAGCCGCACTCCGGCGCCCAGGCGAACGCCGCCGCGATGTTCGCGCTGCTCAAGCCCGGCGACACCATCCTTGGGCTGGATCTGGCCCACGGTGGGCACCTCACCCACGGCATGAAGATCAACTTCTCCGGCAAGCTCTACAACGTCGTCGCCTACAAGGTCGACGACGAGACCAGCCGGGTGGACATGGAGGAGGTCGCGCGGCTGGCCAAGGAGCACCGCCCGCAGCTGATCATCGCGGGCTGGTCCGCCTACCCCCGCCAGCTGGACTTCGCCGCCTTCCGCCGGATCGCCGACGAGGTCGGCGCCTACCTGATGGTGGACATGGCGCACTTCGCCGGCCTGGTCGCCGCCGGGCTGCACCCCAGCCCGGTGCCGCACGCGGACGTGGTCACGACCACCACGCACAAGACCCTCGGCGGCCCGCGCGGCGGTGTGATCCTGTCGAAGAAGGAACACGCCAAGAAGATCAACTCGGCGGTCTTCCCCGGCCAGCAGGGCGGCCCGCTGGAGCATGTGATCGCCGCCAAGGCCGTCGCCTTCAAGGTCGCGGCCAGCGACGACTTCAAGGACCGGCAGCAGCGCACCCTCTCCGGCGCCCGCATCCTCGCCGAGCGCCTGCTGCGGCAGGACACGGTGGACGCCGGGGTCTCCGTGCTGTCCGGCGGCACCGACGTCCACCTGGTCCTGGTCGACCTGCGCAACAGCGAACTGGACGGGCAGCAGGCCGAGGACCGGCTCCACGACATCGGCATCACCGTCAACCGCAACGCCGTCCCCAACGACCCGCGGCCCCCGATGGTGACCTCCGGCCTGCGCATCGGCACGCCCGCGCTGGCCACCCGGGGCTTCCAGGACGAGGACTTCACCGAGGTCGCCGACATCATCGCCGAGGCCCTGCTGCCCGGCTTCGACGACACCAAGGGCAAGGCCCTCGCCGCACGGGTCACCGCCCTCGCGGAAAAGCACCCCCTCTACCCCACACTGGGTAAGTAGGACAGCTCCCGCCCTGTCGGAGGGGCCCACCCGGTCCCTCCGGCCCGGGCCCCTCCGGCAGGGCGGGCAATCGAGCCCCGCGCCGTAGCGCGCCCCACACAGACATCGCACTCGCGCCCGCAAGGGCATGGAGCCGCACCATGGCAATCTCGGTCTTCGACCTGTTCTCGATCGGCATCGGCCCGTCGAGCTCCCACACAGTGGGCCCGATGCGCGCCGCGCGCATGTTCGCGCGCCGGCTGAAGAACGAGGGCGCGCTGGCGCACACCGCCTCCGTACGCGCCGAGCTGTTCGGCTCCCTCGGCGCGACCGGTCACGGCCACGGCACCCCCAAGGCCGTTCTGCTGGGCCTGGAGGGCGAGTCCCCGCGCACGGTCGACGTGGAGAACGCGGACGAGCGGGTGGCGCGGATCCGCGAGGAAGGCCGGCTGCGCCTCCTCGCCGCCGAGATAGGCGACACCCACGAGATCCGGTTCGACGAGCGCACCCAGCTGATCCTGCACCGGCGCCGCTCCCTGCCGTACCACGCCAACGGCATGACTCTCTTCGCCTACGACGAGGCGGGCACCCCGCTGTTGGAGAAGACGTACTACTCGGTCGGCGGCGGTTTCGTCGTGGACGAGGACGCGGTGGGCGAGGACCGCATCAAACTGGACGACACCGTCCTGCGTCACCCCTTCCGCACCGGCGACGAACTGCTGCGCCTCACCCGGGAGACCGGGCTGTCCGTCTCCCGGCTGATGCTGGAGAACGAGAAGGCCTGGCGCACCGAGGACGAGATCCGCGCGGGCCTGCTGGAGATCTGGCAGGTGATGAAGGACTGCGTGGCACGCGGCCTGTCCCAGGAGGGCATCCTGCCCGGCGGCCTCAAGGTCCGCCGCCGCGCCGCCACTTCGGCACGCCAGCTGCGCGCGGAGGGCCAGGTCGAGGCGCACGCCATGGAGTGGACGACGCTCTACGCCATGGCCGTCAACGAGGAGAACGCGGCCGGCGGTCGCGTGGTGACCGCGCCGACCAACGGCGCCGCCGGCATCATCCCCGCCGTCCTGCACTACGCCCACCACTTCGTGCCGGGCACCGACGACGACGCCGTCGTCCGCTTCCTGCTGGCCGCGGGCGCCATCGGCATGCTCTTCAAGCAGAACGCCTCCATCTCCGGCGCGGAGGTCGGCTGCCAGGGCGAGGTCGGCTCGGCCTGCTCCATGGCCGCCGGCGGCCTCGCCGAGATCCTCGGCGGCAGCCCGGAACAGGTCGAGAACGCCGCGGAGATCGGCATCGAACACAACCTCGGCCTCACCTGCGACCCGGTCGGCGGCCTCGTCCAGATCCCCTGCATCGAGCGCAACGGCATGGCCGCCGTCAAGGCGGTCACGGCCGCCCGGATGTCCCTGCGCGGCGACGGCCGCCACCATGTCTCCCTCGACAAGGCCATCAAGACCATGCGCGACACGGGCGCCGACATGAAGGTCAAGTACAAGGAGACCGCGCGCGGCGGGCTCGCGGTGAACGTCATCGAGTGCTGAGGACGCTGCCCGCGGCCAGGCGGACCCCCGCAGTCGCACGCGCCGCGTCACCGCGGGGGCGGTGGGCTCACAGCCAGCCGGAGTCCTGGGCGATGCGGATGGCGTCGACCCGGTTGCGGGCGTGGAGTTTGCTGACCACCGTGGTCAAGTAGTTCCGCACCGTGCCGGCGGTCAGCCGCAGCCGTTTTGCGATCTCGGCCGCGTCGGCCCCGTGGGAGGCCAGTCGGAGCACCTCCGTCTCGCGGGAGGTGAGGGGGCTGTCCTCGCTGCCCCAGACGGCGAGGGCGAGTTCGGAGTCGATCGCGCGCTGGCCGACCGCCACCTTGCGGATGCCCTGCGCGAGTTCCTCCGGCGGGGCGTCCTTGAGCAGATAACCGGAGACCTTCGCCGCCATCGCCCGGCGGAGCATGCCGGGGCGGCCGAGGGTGGTGAGGATCAGGGTTCGGCACATCGGTACGCGTTCGTGCAGTTGCTCGGCCGCGCTCAGGCCGTCGATACCGGGCAGGTCGACATCGATGACGGCGACGTCCGGGAGGTGCTCGCGGGCCGCGGGAAGGATCTCGTCACCGCGTTCCACGCTTGCCACGACCTTCAGGTCGTGTTCGAGGTCCAGCAGCGCCACCAGCGCCGCACGCATCATGTGCATGTCTTCAGCGAGCAGGACACCAATCATCGAAAGTCCCCCATGACTGTCCGAAACGCAGCCGCCTGTACCCCTTGGTGGGTCAGGTTAACAGCCGCCCGAATCATCCTAATTCTGGAATCTTCTCCCTGGCCTCGTTCGAAGCGGCCGTCTCCTGCGGCGCGTTCGCCGCTACGGGCACTTCCGCGACCAGCCGGAACCAGCCCGCGGAGTCCTTGGTGGCCTCGTTGTCGCCTTCGGTGATCAGCCTGCCGCCGACCTCGGCCAGCCGCTGACGCAAGTTCGCCAGACCGTTGCCGCTGTCCGGCGAGGGGTCGTGGTAGTCGACGACCACTCCGTCGTTGAGCAGCGTGAGCCGTGCGGTGTCCTGGTCGATCACCACGGTGATACCGCAGCGGGTGGCCTTGCTGTGGCGCAGGAGATTGGTGACTCCCTCGCGGAGCACCGTGGCCAGCACCGTGCGCGACCGGGTGTCGATCTCCTCGACGGCGGGATCGAGGACCAACTCCGTCTCGACCTCCGCCGCGTCGAGCACCGAGCGGGCCAGCGACATCTCGGAGGTGAGCGACATGTCGCGGTAGCCGTGGGCCACCCGGCGGACATCGGCCAGCGCCTGGCGGGAGATGGTGAGGACCTCCTCCACCTCCTGGTCCGCCAGTTCGTGCTGCACGCGGATCAGCCGCTGGAGCAACTCGCTCTTGAGCACGATCACCGAGAGGCTGTAGCCGAGCAGGTCGTGCAGGTCGCGGGCGAGGCGGAGGCGTTCGCTGTTCGCCGCCATGCGGGCTATCTCGGCGCGGGCGGCATAGACCTCCTCCACCAGCGCGGTGAGCCGGGTGAGGCCGTAGGTCACCAGTCCGGTCAGCAGGGTCGTCTGACACATGTACAGCAGATCTATGACAGACATCTTCTGCAGCAGACCGGGTATCAGCAGGCTCAGCCCCGTCAGGCCGTACAGCGGCCAGCCCACCCGGGGCGGCAGCAGGAGCAGCAGCGAGCCGCCGAGGAAGCCGGCCATGGCGCCCCACATGATGCCGAAGTAGGCCAGCGGCAGGAACGTGAGCAAGCACTGGATGCCGAGGGTCGCCGCCCTGGACCAGAGCGGGGCCCGGGCCGCCCCCGGCCGGCAGTGCACGAGTTGCAGCACGAAGACGGCCGCGAGCGTGACGAGTCCGGTCACCATCGCGGGAGTCGTCGGCCGGACGCTGATGATGTTGATCGCCGTGATGCCGAGATAGCAGGAGAGTGCGGCCAGTAGAATGCCCCGGGCCAGCCGTGGAGCGGGGCTGGTGCTCCACCATCGGATGCGGGGCGCCGCGGTGTCCGGCTGAGCGTCGCTTGGCATCCTCGGAATACTCCTATCCCTTCGGGAGCGCTCGCGAGGGGATTTCCGGACGCTCCAGGGACCGGAGCCTGCTTTCAGGGCCCGAACGCTCGTCCGCAAGACTTTACGCGGATGACCTGTTTCACATCAGCCCCTTCCCGCAGAAATTACGCCACCGCCGCACCCGCACCGGCCGAGGACATACCCCGCCCGGACGTCGACCCGGTGTCAGACGAACAGCGCGACCGGGTTGAGCCGGGCGTACGGCGTCGGCTCCGTCAGCCGGCCCAGTGCGACCGGAACGTCGTAGAGACGCCCGGGCGCGTACCGGGCCCAGAAGTGCCGCAGGCCGGGGACCACCACCTTGACGACGGGCACTTGGAGGTCCGGGCGCGTTTGATCGAGCACCAGCACGTCCATCCCGCGCGCCGTGAACAGCCCGGTGGCCGCCACGATGTCGTCGCGCAGATCCGCGGTGGGCGTGTAGTCCCAGAAGTGCGGTGTGCGGGGCTGCGGTTCGACGGCGGGACGCAGATACGGCTGACTCGACACCGTCTCGTGCCGCCACCAGTCCACCGCTTGGGGAAGCTCGACGCGGTAGCCCGACCCGTCGGGGCGGGCGTCGCACACGGCGGGGAGCAGCTGCCCCATCTCCGTCAGGGCCCGGCGCAGGGCGATCCGCGGGTCGAAGTGCGCACCGAACCCGAAGACGATGTCCTGGGACGGTTTGTCGGTCCGCCGGGAGAGCGCCGCCACCACGGGGATGCCCAGGTCCGAGGTGAGATCGAGCGCCCAGACCTGGCGGTGCTGCCGGCGGTAGCCGTGCCGGAGGGCTTCGAGGTCGGGCTCCGCGAAGGCGTCGAGGTCGATGGCCGGCTGCCGCGTGCGGTTGTACCACCACAGGGCCACGGCGTCGCGTTCGACCAGCTCCAACAGGCCCTGCAGCACCGCGTCCTCGAAGCTGCTGCCCGCCGCGTTGCCGTTGGAGTCGGCGAGCGGCTCGCCCCCTGAGCCGGCCCGGGCGGAGAAGTACTGCATGCTGCTCGGCAGCAGCCGGTACGTGCCCGTGGCCAGGGACCACAGCGGGGTCCAGTCGACCGGCGCGTCCTCGTCGAAGCGCTCCGGCACCCAGGTGAAGGGCGAGCGGTCGGCGTTCCAGCTGGACCGGTCGCGGAACTGCCACTCATGGTAGAGCTGGACCGCGTTGGGGTGCAGTGCCACCTCGCCCAGTCCGCGGAGGCTGTCGCGCACCACCGGCTCGTCACCGTGCAGGGTGCCGCTGTAGCGCTCCACCGCCTCTCCCAGTGCGCCGGCCCGGGCCTCCGCCGGAGTGAGGCCCTTGCCGCCGCTGAACGAGCGCACCCCGGAGTCGGAGCCCGCCATGGCCAGGTTCCGGCCGGAGACGTACACCTGGGTGAAGTCCGGGGCACCGGTGGCCCGACGGAGCTGGGCGACCACACCGGTGACCGGGTCGACAAGGTGGCCGTGCCGCTCCAGCATCCGCTCGGCGCTCAGCGTGCGGTGGCCGCCTTCCGGACCGGACCCGGCCTTGGGCCGGCTGCGCAGCACGGGCGGGCGCCAGCCGCGCGCGCCGACCAGCCGCGGATCGCCGCACACCGGGCACTGCGGCCGACGGGACACCGTATGGACGCCGACCCGCAGCCCGAGCAGGTCGAAGGTGCGTACCTCGTCCTGTTCAGCCCCGCGGTGCCCGGCCGTCCACTTGACCGCCTCCAGCACGGCCGCCTGCACGGCCAGCGCCCTCCCGGCCGGGAGGGCGGCCTGAGGCCGGGAGAGGCGGGGGACGCCCCGCACGGTCGGTTCGGCCTGCCGGTGGCCGCGCAGCCGAACGGCGAGACAGGACCAGCACGGCCCGTCGTCCGGCCGGAAGAGCGGGCCGATCCAAGGTTCGGGGCCGGTCGGCCGGGCCAGCAGCCAGGGGCGTCCGGCGGCCCGGTGCTCGGCGTCCACCTCGCTCAGTTCGGGCGCGAGGTAGTCGTCGCACAGGACGAGGCCGAGCCCTGCCTCGCGTGCCGAGCCGGTGACCCGCAGTCCGGAGGCGCGGCACGCCTCCCGGACCGCGTCGGCGGCGACGCCGGGCAGCGCGACGATGCGCACGGCCGCCCGCGCCGTGTCCTCGACCGCCCGGGCGCCGTCCAGTCCGGCCAGGTCCCAGTACGCCTCGGCGGCCCGGTCCGGCGGCGTGCGGCCGGACTCCGTCCGGTATCTGAGGAGCCCGGCCTCGTCCAGGACGCTCAGCGCGTCGTCGACCTCCGAGGGGGTCAGCGACGCCGCGGCATCCTGGGCGATGTCGGCCGGAGTGCGGGTCCCGTCGAGCAGCGGCGCGAGGATCTCGGCCTGCGGGCCGCGCAGTGCGGTGATACCGGAGTGCGACACCAGATAGGCGGCCTCGCCGGGCACCACCGTGCATTCGAGGTGGCTTTTGAACTCCACCAGTCCTGCTTCCCCCGTGGCCACCGTCATGCGAGGGCCGGCTCGGCGAAGGGAGTGGGGACGGCGGTGAAGCTGAACAGGGCGGTGTCCGCCTCGTCGGCGCCGTGGTCGAGCCGGTCCACGACCAGCTGCGGGAGCGCGTCGCCTCGCGCGTCCGCCGCGGCGGGGACAGTGGTGTGGACGAGCGTTCCGGCCATGGTCTCGTTCGTCATGAGCAAGTCCTTTACGGTCTCGGCAGCTGTCATCGCACTGTTTCGAGGAACGCGGCAGGTGCTGGTGCGGCTCCTCACACGGCAGGATCCTGTCCCGGGGGCCCGGCAACGGACAGTCACCGTTTCATGGTCGCCAGATGACGTATTACCGGGCACATCCCTCTGTTTTTCACTTCCCAAAGGGGCTCACCGCAGCTTCAGCGCTCTCAACTCCCCTGGCATTTGCGGGCATACCGGTATGTTCCCGCATCCGAGAGGACTCCGACGCGCTGGGCCGGAGCCGCGCCGACCATGACGACGTCATGGCCGAGCACAGCGAAACGCACGCAGTACGCGAGGACGTCGCCACTGTTTCCGGCCCGGCGCGGGGTGCGATCTTCGTGGCACGGCGGTCAGCAGTCGCTCCGCCCGAACCGGGAGGGGCCGGCCGACCAGACCGACGGGAGGGGCCCACCATGACGCCGTATCTGCCGCGCACGGCCACCGCTGCCGGGACGGGGCCGTCGCTCTTCTGCCTGCCGTGCGCGGGCGGAGGCGCGTCCGCCTACGCGGGGTGGCAGCAGGCGTTGGACCGTCTCGGCGCCGGGCTGCGGGTGCAGCCGGTGCAGCTGCCGGGCCGTGAGGAGCGCGCCCAGGAACGCCGGTTCACCGAGTTGGCGGCCCTGGTCGAGGAGATGGACGAACAGCTCGACGACGCCCTGGCCCGGCCCCACCTCCTGTACGGGCACAGCATGGGGGCGTTCGTCGCCCACGCCCTGGTCCTGCGACGGCAGCGGCGCGGTGCGGCACTGCCCCGGGCACTCGTGCTCAGCTCCCACCGCGCCCCGCACGTACCCCCCAACCGCGTCCTCGATCCGGACGCCGATGACGAGGCCTTGGCCGCAAGACTCGCCGAACTGGGCGGCATACCGCCCGAGCTGGCCGGCCGACGCGGGTTCCGGTCCCGGTACATGCCGCTGGTCCGGGACGATCTGCGGCTGTGCTCCGGAACGCTGCCCAAGGAAGAGATCGAACCCTTGCGGGTGCCGCTGCACCTGTTCGTCGGCGCCCAGGACCGGCTGGTGCCGGTGGCGGCGATGGACGCCTGGTCGGCGCACGGCGGCCCGGGAACCACATTGCGCACGCTGCCCGGCGGACACTTCTTCGTCCGCACCCACGAGAACGCTCTGCTGCGCCACCTCACCGCGGTGGCACGCCGGTACGACCCTGTTCCGGCCCGGTGACCCCTCGACCACACGTCGGCCCGGCACCCGGACCGGCCCTGGAGGACCCCGCAGCACCATGGTGGTCGCCGCGGGCACGGCCGACACCGGAAAGGAGACCAGGGAGGCCGAACGAGCCCCCCCCCGCCTCCCGCAGCGCCTCGCCGTAGGGCGCCGGGGCAGGCCGCGGGCGGCTCCGCTCAACACACACCATATGGAGGGCTGAAATGTTCGCACCAGAGCGGGGGCTCGGTGACACCGTTCCGGACACACCGGAGGGCAGCGGTACGCCCTACGACCAGGAACCGGCCGCCGGCTTCCTCGCGGGGCCCGGTTTCGGCACGCTGCACGGACGCCGAGAAGAACTCGACCTGCTCGCCGGTCTCCTGACCGACGAGCGGGAACGACTGATCACGCTCACCGGACCCGCCGGAGTGGGCAAGAGCCACCTGGCCCACGCGGCGGTTGCGGCACGGTTGTGGCGCGGCGCCGTGCCCGTGCTGTGGACCGACCTCGCCGAGGCGGCAGGTGCCGCCTCCCTGTGGTCGGCCGTCGGTGCGGCGACGGCGGAGCGGGCCGAGGAACGGATCGGCACCGCGGAGCTGCTGGTCGTGCTGGACAACTGCGACCCGGTGGCCACCGATGTGGCCCTGCACCTTGCCGCCCTGCTGCGGGCCTGCCCACGGTTGAAGGTCCTGGTCACCAGCAGGGTGCCGCTCAACATCCGCGCCGAGCGCCTCTTCCTGGTGGGGCCGCTGCCCACCGGCGAGGGCTCGTCCGCCGAGCGGCTGTTCACCGCCGGGGTGGGACCGTACTACCGGGCCGGCCTGGCGGAGGGCGACGGGCCGTCGGTCGTGGCGCAGATCTGCCGGGAACTCGACGGCATCCCGCTGGCCATCGAACTGGCGGCGGAAGCGGTGGGCAGCGAGGGCCCGCACGCCGTGCTCAAGAGGCTGCGCGACGGTGCGCCCGCCGGGGGCAGACGGCTACGGGACGCGCCCGCGCGGCACGGCTCGGTCGCCAGCGCCCTGCAGTGGGGGGCGCGGCCGTTGAGCACCACGGAGCGCGCGCTGCTCGACGGCCTCGCCGTCTTCGAGGCACCGGTCGGACTGTCCGAGGCCGGCCGGACGGCGGGGCTGGAGCGGGAGGAGCTGGTGGCCGGGATCGAGTCCCTCGTCCGCAGGAGCCTGCTGCTGAGCCGAACCGGCCCGAGGGGCCCGGAGTTCCGGCTGCCGCAACCGGTCCGTGTCCACTACCGGACTCAGCTGGCCGACCGGCCGGCGGCGCTCGCCGACGCACACGACGGACATGCCGACTGCTGCGCACACTTCGCCGCCGGCATCGCCGAGGGGCTGCGCCGCGGGCACGACGTGGCGCAGTTGCTCTCCCTCGTGGAGACCAGGCTGCCGGATCTGCGCACGGCCACCCGTCATCTGCGCGGGCGCGGTGACCACACGGCGGCGCTGCGCCTGCTGACCGCGCTGGAGGTCCCCCTGCTGGGCCACGGACTCGCCCCGGAGGCGGTGGAGGAGCTGGCGGAGTCCGCCGCCGCGCACCGTGCGGAAGCGGGCGGCCCGCTGACCGCTCAGGCGCTGTTGGCCGTCGCCCGCTGGAGGCTGGAGCACGGCTCCCAACGGCGCGCCGAGGAGGCGCTGGACGCGGCCGACGCGGCAGCCGCCGGACACCCCGGGGCCCGCGCCCGGGTGGCCGCGCTCAGTGGCGAACTGCTGCGCCGCCGGGGCGACCCGGTCGCCGCCGACCTGCTGCTCGGCTCGGCGCTGGAGGGGCTGTGCGCAGTCGGCGACACGCTCGGCGCGGCCATGGCCCGCCGTTCTCAGTCGCTGCTGCGGGCGGCGCTCGGCGACCCGGAGGCGGAGCAGCCGGTGCTCACGGCCCTGGCCGAACAGCCCGCCGTACCCGGGCCGTCGGGGACGCCCGAGGTGATGTCCGGCGCGCCGGGCGGGGGCGGGGAGGCCTGGGCGGACCCGGTCTCGCCGGTCGCGGTACGCGCCACCCTGCTCGCCGCCCTGGCCCGGGTCCGTGGGACGCTCGGCCGCACCGACGAGGCGTACGAGGACGTACGCGAGTCGATGCGGCTGCTGCTGTGCACGGGTGGCCCGGCCGAGGTCGCCGAGGCCCTGGAGACCCTGGCGCTGGTCACCGCGCACCCCGGGGACGAGGCGCAGCCGGAGGCCCTGGCCCGGGTGCTGGCCTGCGCCGAGAGCATCCGTCGCCGCCACGGGCTCGCCGGTGCCGAGCACCCGGAGCTGAGCGCGGTCACGGAGCGACTGCGCAAGGGTCTCGACGCCGGGGTGCTGCGGCGTTCGCGGCGCGGGGCGCAAGGTGTCTCGCTGCACGACGCCCTGATAGCGGGCCTCTTCGCCCCGGGACCGCGGCGGAAGCCGGCCGCGCGGACCACGGGACCGGTGGCCCCGCACGGCCTCACGCCCCGGCAGCACGAGATCGCCCTGCTGGTCACCGAGGGGATGACCAACCGGCAGATCGGCACCGAACTGGGCATCTCGGAGTGGACCGTGACCAACCATCTGCGCGCTGTGATGCAGAAGCTGGAGTGCGGCTCCCGGGTGCAGGTCGTACGCGCCCTGCAGCGGGCCCGGCCGTGAGCGGGTCCGCGCGTACGGGGGTGCACATCTGGGCCGGCCGCGTGCGGGATGTCGCCGCGGCCGGCGACCTGGCGGTGCTGGACGAGCGGGAGAGGCGCCGCTTCACGGAGTACCGGGACGCGGTCGCGGCCGCCCACTACGCGGGCGCCCGGGCCGCGGTGCGGCGTACGGTCGCGCGTTGGCACGGCGTCCGGCCGGCCGAGGTGGCGTGGGGCACCGGGCGGTGCCCGGGCTGCGGCAGCGACCGGCACGGCCCGCCGCTCATCCGCGCGCCCCGCACCGACTGGCGGGTGAGCGTCTCGCGCTCCGGCCCGTGGTGGATGCTCGCCCTGTCCCGCTCGGCGCCCGTCGGTGTGGACATCGAGTGCCGCCGCCCGCTCGCGGTGCCCGCGGTGGTGCGTCGCTGCCTCGGCGCCGAGGAGCGCGCCCATGTCGCCGCGGCGCCGGAGGGCGCGGCGCGGGACGAGGCACTGATGCGCTGCTGGGTACGGAAGGAGGCCGTGGTCAAGGGCTGGGGAGTCGGCCTGGGCACCGATCTGGCCCGGGTGGCCGTCCGTCCGGGCCGGCGCAGCGCGGTGTTGGAGCGTACGGAGGCGGCGGGGGCTGCCGTGCGGGAGCTGTGGGTGGTCCGGGACGTGCCGGCCGGTAAGGACTGCCTGGCCGCGCTCGCCCGCCCGGCCGACGACACCGCTCCGCTGGTGGTCCGGCCGCTGATCCGGCCGCCGGAGCCCGGGGTGCGGCACGAGGACGCAGCCGCGGGCTGACGCACAGCAGCCGGCCTCCCGAACGGCTCGGGGGGCCGGCGCTGTCGGGACCGCCGTCAGAAGACGATCGGGCCCGGCGTCAAGTGACGATCGGGTCGGACATCAGAAGACGATCGGGCCCGGCGTCTGCTTGGAGACGGCCTTGCAGGTGTTCGCCACGCCCAGGATCTCAAGGCTGAGCGACGCGTCGTCGGAGCCCGCGGCCGGGATGTAGGAGTCGAGGCTGTCACCGGCGGCGACCGGTGCGGTCAGCGGGCCGATGGTCACCGGCTGGCCGGCGGGCGCGGCCTCGTTGGCGGTGCCGCTGAAGTCCACCGTGCCACCGGAGGCCCGCTCCAGGCGCAGGGTGGCGGTGATGGAGTCGGCCGGGATGTCGGCCGGGGCGAGACCACCGCTGGTGGAGACCTTCACGGAGCCGACGCCGCCCTCGGCCGACGCCTCGATCTTCAGGTCGGTGACCCCGTAGGCGCCGCAGTCGTACGTGGCTGTCACGGTCTGTACGGCGGTGGGGGCTGCGGAGGCCGGGGAGGCAAGGGCCAATCCGCCGAGCAGCGCGGCGGTGGTGGCGACGGTGCCTGCCTGGATGATCCGACGCATTTTCGATTCCTCTTCTCACTCGTGATGGGTGGTGCCACGGGCGACCGGGGTCGGTCGCCCGAGTCCGGGAGATCAGGGAAGGCCGGGCGCGTGAGACATCGGGGAGGGAGGGCCGCGGGGTCGGGCGAGGCCCAGGAGCAGCCCGGTGGTCGGGCAGCCCGGTGGTCGGGCCGGTCAGGCCCCGATCCGCGCGGTCGGCGGCCGCCAGTCGGCGATGCCGTCGAAGCCGCGCAGCAGAAGTCCCGGCACGGACCGGGAGGCCGCCCGCATGAGGCCGTCGCGGGCGGCGACGGTGACCGGGGAGCGCATCGAGGTCAGCCTGAGGATGCGCGCGGCCCGCCGTACCACCGCGTTGGTACGGGGCCTGCGGTCGCGGTCGTAGCGGGCGAGCGCGGCCAGCGGGTCGCCGTCCGGCGCGGCGTGGTGGGCGAGGACGACGCCGTCCTCGATCGCCATGTTGGCGCCCTGCCCCAGGGTCGGCGCCATGGCGTGCGCCGCGTCGCCCAGCAGCGCGGTACGGCCCCGGTTGAACGCCTTCAGCGGCACCCGCATGTGGTAGACGTCGTTGCGCAGGATCTCGTGTTCCTGGACCGACTCGATCAGCGTGGGCACCGGGTCGTGCCACTGGCCGAACCGGCGGCGCAGCTCCGCCTTCTCCCCGTCGGCGGAACGGCCGCCCTCCCCGGTCGCGGCGCAGGCGTAGATGAACACGCTCTGCGCGTCCCGCACCAGACTCCCCCACACCTGGCCGCGGCCCCACGACTCGTGCGGGACGAAGCCGGAGCCCGGTGTCGGCGCCAGGATGCGCCAGACGGTCCAGCCGCCGAAGGCGGGGCCGGGGAAGTCGGGGAAGAGGATGGCGCGGGCCGGGGAGCGCACGCCGTCGGCGGCGACGACCAGATCCGCCTCGTGCATCCCGTTCGGGGTGCCGACGTGGGCCTTGCGCCGCGCCGAGCCGGCGTGGGTGAGGAACGCCGCCTCCCCGGTGCGGACGGTGCCTTCGGGGAGCCGGTCGACGATCAGATCGATCAGATCGCTGCGCCGCAGAACGATCAGGGGGGCACCGAACCGGGCGACGACGGCCTCGCTGTGGGTGCGGGTCAGGGGGCGGCCCACCGGATCGCACATCAGGCCGTCGCCCTGCCAGGACGCCAGCTTGGTGATCTCCTCACCGAGGCCGAGCGCGGCCAGCGCGCGCTGAGCGTTGGGGGCCAGGGTGAGAGCGGCCCCGACGGGGGCCAGTCGGGAGGCGCGTTCCAGGACGACGGTGTGCCAGCCGCGCCGGTGCAGGGCCAGCGCGGTGGTCAGGCCACCGATGCCACCGCCGATGACGACGGCTCGGGGTCGGGACATGGGCTCTCCTCGGGGTGGATGCGGTGCGTGCTCGGGCCGGCGGGCCGGCGGACGGAGCCGGGGCCCGGTCCGGCCGGCCCGCCCCGGTTACTCGCGCGCACCTCCCGCTCGCCAGTGCACGGCCGCCGCCCCGGCGAAGTCCCCGGCATGGGCGAAACCCGCCAGCATCAGCAGGCTGCCGTCCTCGACCCGGCCCTCGCGGATGCCGTGGTCGAGCGTGATGGGGACGCCCGCGCCGAAGAGGTTCCCGAACCGGTCGAAGGTGTCCAGATGGCGCTCCGGCGGGATGGAGAGCCGCTCCTGCCACTGCTTGAGGAACATCCGGTTGGGCTGGTTGGTGATCAGCAGATCGATGTCGCCGGTCTTGAGGTCGAGTTGCTCGCACACCCGGCCCACCACCTCGGGGACGAGCCGGTTGCCGCGCTCGACGATGTCCGACACCTTGTCGGGGGTGAACCCGACGTGCATCTGGCTCTCCCCCGGCTCCCAGTACTTGCGCCCGTCGTGGAGCGAGAGCCCGCAGTCGCGGGTGTAGTCGCCGCGGTTGGCGACCGCGAAGCCGAGCACCGGCGACTCTTCGGAGGCCGCCACATAGGCGGCACCGCAACCGTCGCCCGGGATGACGGCCTCCGGGAGCTTGCGCACCTCGGACTGGGTCATCACCGGGCCCGCGCCGTTCTGGACGTTGAACAGCAGCGCGGAGCCCGCCTGGCCCGAGCCGATCAGGGCGGTGGCGAGCCGGAGCAGGTGCACGAAGGAGGCACAGCCGCCGTTGTGGGCGTCGAGCACCCAGTCGGCCCCGACGCCGAGCCGGTGGGCGACCTCGGCGCCCGGGCCGGTGAACGGCACCTCGGGCAGCAGCGTGTTGGTGATCACCACGTCGGCGCCCCGGACCGCGTCCTCGCCGATCCGTTCCTGCAGGAGCAGACCGGCCTTCTCCATCATGTCAGCGGGTGTCTCGTCCCTGGCCACCTGGTGCCGGTGGCGCGGTGCCTTGAACATGGTGTGCCCGGCCATCTCGCCGCTGTCCTCCTGGTACTGGAGGAAGTAGTCCGTGCCCACCGGTTCCCCCGGCAGGTAGGAGGCGAGTTCGAGCAGGCTCACCGTCCTCATGCGGCGGTGCCGTGGCGAAGTTCGAGGATCGTCTTGAGGTTGTCGATCTCCACCTTGTGACCGGCGTAGAAGAGGCCCCAGGTGTCGCCGACCCAGGGGCGCTCCGGGCTGGAAGCCAGCTCGGGGTGGGGGTTCTTGTCGTAGTACGGGTGGTGGCAGTTGGTCCAGATGACCACCGATCCGCGCTTGCCCAGCACGGTCTCCGCCGAGATGATCCGGTGGATGTAGACCATCCACAGTTCCTCGCCCTGGTCCCAGGCGCACTTCATGTCCACGGTGAGCGCGTCCGGGTTGCCGTCGATACGCAGGAATATCTTGGTCTCGTCGTCGAGCAGGGTGTCGCGGCCCTGGTAGAGGCCGGGGGTGTCGGTGGGTGCGAAGTCGCGGGTGCTGTAGGTGTACTCGTTGAGGTTGCGCTCGTCGGTCAGATAGTCGTAGACGGCCTGCGGGGGCGCGTCGATGTACTGGTGGACCGTCACGAACTGCCCGTACACCTCGTCGTAGGTGAAGGTCTCCTTGGTCAGCTCCGCGGCGCGCGCGAACGCCTCTTCACGGGGCGTGGTCTCCCAGCGCAGCAGCCCGGGGACGTCCTTGAGGTCGTCGGGGACCGCGGGCGGCGGGGTGTATCCGGCGGCGGGGTCGGTGTGCGTCGGGGCGGTGGTCATCCTGGTACGACTCCTTGGTTGGCGGACCGGTTGGTTCCGGCGGCGATGGCGTGTTGGAAGGGACGGAACGGGGGCACCTCGGCCGGATCGACCTCGATGCAGATCAGCGCGGGTGAGCGGCCGGAATGGGCCCGGTCGAGCGCCGCGCGCAGTTCGCCCGCGCTCCGGGCGGTCACCGCGTCCAGGCCGGGGAACATGGCGGCCATGCCGTCACCGATCCGGGCCGGGCGGAAGAGGTTGTAGGAGTAGTCGCCCGCGTAGAACAGCTGCTCCCTGGTGTGGCACATGCCGTGCGACTGGTTGTTGAAGATCACGAAGGTGACGGGCAGCTGGTGCTCGACCGCGGTGTGCACCTCCATGCCGTGCATGAAGAACGCTCCGTCGCCGGCCAGTACGCAGGTGCGCCGGCCGGTGGCGAACGCGGCGCCGACCGCGGCGCCGAAGCTGTGGCCCATGCCGCCCATGCCCATGGCGGCGATGAACCGGCCGCCCGGGGGCACGGCCACGTGGTGGATGGCGACCGCACCGGTGTTGCCGGCGTCGCTCACCACGGTGGAGCGCTCGGGCAGGGCGGCGCCGATGACGCGGGCCGCCGTCGTCATGTCCAGCGCCGCCGCTTCCGGTACGCCCGGCTCCGTGGTACCCGGTCCAGGCGCGCCGCCCGGCGGCTGCGTCCGCGGTTCCGGAAGCGCTGCGGGCGCCTCCCACCGCAGATTCTCCGCCAGGGCCCGCGCTGCGCCGTTCCGCTCCTGGAGCGCCGCTCCGGGCGCGAGCAGTTCCCCGGTCAGCAGCGACATCTCCTCCGCCAGGTCCCCGGAGAGCCGCACCAGGTCCTCGTGCGGCTCCAGGAACGGCGCCCTGGGGTCGAGGCAGACGACGGGCACGCCCTTGAGGTGGTCGTGCAGTCCGGCGCCCGCCATCTGCGGCAGCCGGGTGCCGGCCAGCAGGACGGCGGAGGCCTGTTCGAGTGCCGCCTGCACCTCTGCTCTGCCGATCACCCCGGCGATGCCCAGATGGCGGGGGTCCCGGTCGTCGAAGACGTCCTTGGCGTCGGGCACCACCGCCACGCGCGCCCCCAGCGCCGCCGCGAGCGCGGCGAGTTGGGGCCTGGCGTCCGCCCTCGCCACACCTTCGCCGGCGATCACCGCCACCCCCTGCCGCTCCACGGCCGAGCGCAGCAGGGCCACGGCCCGCGCGCGGTCGGCGTCCGCGGAGCGCGGGCGCCCGGCGCGCGCGGTCGCCCCGGGCCTGGGCCAGGGCGCGAGGAGGGCCTGCTGGACGTCCTTGGGCAGCAGCAGGACGGCGGGGCCCGGCGCGGCCAGCGCGGCGGCGTACGCCCGCGGCAGCTCCTCCATGATCGCCGCCGGCTCCGCGACGCGGACGCAGTGCACGGCGATCTCCTCGAACAGCCGGGCCGCGTCCATCGAGCCCGCCAGGCCGCTGGTCTCCTGGAAGGAGCCGCACCCGTCCAGCGACCGGGGCGGCTGCCCGATCAACGCGAGGGCGGGCACGTAGGAGGACCGCAGTTCGGCGAGTCCGGGGACCAGATTCATGGCGCCGGCCCCGGAGGTGGAGGCGACCACCGGCATCCGCTGGGCGGCACGGTGGTAGCCGTCCGCCATCGTGGCGGCCGAGAACTCGTGCTTCGCGACCACGCCGAGCGGGCCGTCGGCCGAGACATGGAGGGCGTCGTAGAGGTCCTCGATATTGGCGCCACCGACTCCGAAGACGTGACGGACTTCCTGCCGGCTCAGGAAATCGACGATGAAGTCGACCACACGGAATTGGGTTCTCATGGACCGTCCTTTTCTCAGGCGGTGGTCCATTCATTTCAGGTCCGGCGGCGCGCACCGGCAAGTGGCATCTGTCTGCCATCAGGGAGCGGGGACGGTATGGCAGGGATCTGCCATACCGGTCTGTCATGTGCCGTGCGGCCAAGGAGGTTAGGTTCCTGGAACCGCGATCGACCGAAAGGGAAAAGCCGTGATCAACACCGACACCGTATGCGCCCTCATAGCGAAGAAGCTCGGCAGCAAGGCCGCCGACCTCACCCTCGACGCCGACACCGCTTTCGACTCGGTGGGCCTGTCCAGCCTGCAGATCGCCGACATCGTCTACACGATCGAGGACGACGCGGAGGTCGAGCTGGACCCGAGCCAGGCGGCCAACGTGAAGACGGTCGGCGACCTGGTCCAACTGGTCGAGACGACCCGGGCCGCCGGCGCGACGGCGTGAGCGCGACCGCCTACCAGGGCGCCACCGCCGAGGCGATCCGGCACCACTACGACGTCTCCAACGACTTCTACGCGCTCTGGCTGGACAGCTCCCTCACCTACACCTGTGCCCTGTGGGCCGAACCCGGGGCCGGACAGGAGGCGGCGCCGGACGACCTGGAGACGGCGCAGGCACGGAAGCTGGACCACCTCATCGAGGGGGCGCGCGCCGCCGGCGCGCGGCGCGTCCTGGACGTGGGATGCGGCTGGGGCAGCCTGCTGAAGCGGCTGACCCAGGTGCACGGTGTACAGCACGCGGTGGGCCTCACGCTCAGCGACAGCCAGGCCGACCTGGCCGAGTCGACCCGGATCAGCGGGGCCGAGATCCGGGTGGAGAACTGGCGCGACCACCGGCCGGCCGAGCCCTACGACGCGATCATCTCGATCGGCGCCTTCGAGCACTTCGCCCGGACCGGCCTCACGCGCGGCGAACGGGTGGCGGCCTACCGGGAGTTCTTCGAGCGCTGCTACGAGTGGCTCCCGGCGCGCGGCCGCGTCGCCCTGCAGACGAACATCAAGGGCAACAACACGGTGATGGACAAGGCCACCGTGCGCGAACTGATGTTCATCATCGAAACGATCTTCCCGGAGTCCGAGATCCCGGCCCTCTCGGAGGTCGTCGAGTCCGGCGAAAAACTCTTCGACGTCGTCTCCCTGCGCAACGACCCGGACCACTACAGCCGAACCTGCGCGGAATGGCTGCGGCGGCTCCAGGAGAACAGGGAAGCGGCCGTCCGGCTCTCCGGCGAGGAGAACGTCGTCAACTACGAGAATTATCTGGGGGCGAGCGTCAGGCATTTCCAGAATCGCCACCTGGGATTGTCGAGGATCATTCTCGAAAAGGGGCGCTGAGTGAGTACGCGAAAGCATGTCGTCTACTGGCACGAGACGGAGCCGGTCGTCCCGGAACCACCGCTGCGCGAGAACGTGGACTGCGACGTCGCCATCGTCGGCGGGGGCTACACCGGGCTGTGGGCCGCGCACTTCCTCAAGGAGGCCGAGCCCGCGCTCGACATCCGCGTCGTCGAGGCCGAGTACGCGGGGCACGGTGCGTCCGGCCGGGCCGACGGTTTCGTCACGCCGACCATCGGCAAGGACATCCAGGCCCTGGTCGAGCAGTTCGGGAAGCACCGCGCCCTGGAGGCCTCGCAGGCGGTCGGACGCTCCGTACTGGAGATCGGCCGCTTCACCCGCCGCAACAAGATCGACGCGGAGTACGAGGCCAATGACTACCTGATGGTGGCCACCACCCAGGCGCAGCTGCGCCGGCTGCGCGCCGACCGCGAGTTGGCCTCCACACTCGGCGGCCGACAAGAGCCGCCGCTCCTCTCGGCGGCCCAGGCGCAGGAAGTGATCGGCTCCCCCGCCGTGCTGGGAGCCATGCGCGCCGGCGGCGCGCTGGTCAACCCGTTCAAACTGGCCCGCGGGGTGGCCCGGGTGGTCAAGGAGCGCGGGGTGGTCGTCCACGAGAACACCCCTGTCCTGCGGGTGAGGCCGGGGGTGCGGCCGCAGGTGGTCACCCCCGGGGGCACGATCACCGCCGACAAGGTGATCGTCGCCGCCAACGCGCGCCAGTTCACCTTCCAGCAGTTCCGCAACAAGACGGTTCCGCTGTGGAGTTACGCGATGGTGAGCGAACCGCTCACCGACGAGCAGCTCGGCCGCATCGCCTGGGCGGGCCGCGAGGGCATGGTCGAGGCGAAGACGTTCCTGACCTGTGCCCGCTTCACCGCGGACAACCGGCTGCTGTGGGCGGGCGGACCGGCCTTCTACTTCTGGGGCCGTGACATGCGCCGCCGCCGGATGAACGACCAACGCGCCTACCGCGCCCTCCTCCAGGAGTTCGGCCGCTTCTTCCCCATGTGGCGGGACCTGCGGTTCACCTACACCTACGGCGGCGTCATGGACATCACCCGGGACTACGCCCCGCACTTCGGGGCGCTGCCGGGCGGCAACATCTTCTACGGCTACGGATTCAACGGCAACGGCATCGCCGCAACCCACACCGGCGGCAAGGTGTTGCGGGACCTGACCCTGGGCAAGGACTCGGAGTTCTCCCGTTTGCTCTATGTGGACGACGCACAGCGCTCGGCACGCGACTTCCCGCCGGAGCCACTGCTGTACATCGGCGCACGTGCCACCGCACGCCTGATGGAGTGGAAGGAGTCGCGGGCATGAGCGAGAGCCGCACCGTACTGCTGACGGGGGCCTCCGGGGTCGTCGGCCGGGCAGTCCTGCAGGAGGCGCCGGGCCGCCCCCTCCGGCTGATATCGATGACCAGGCCGCGGGGCACCGCGCTGCCCGCCGACGCCGGGGAACAGCTGGCGGCCGATCTGGCCGAGCCCCGCTTCGGCCTGGACGAGGACAGCTACCGGGCGCTGGCCCGCGACGTGGACACCGTCATCCACTCGGCCGGGCTGACCGAGTGGGGCCTGCCGGACGAGCGCTACCGACCGGTCAATGTGGAGGGCACCCGCCGGGTGATCGAGTTCGCCGAGGTGTCCGGCGCCACGGTCCACTTCATGAGCACCGCGTTCGTCGCCGCGCTGTCGGCGGGCGCGCCGCACCGGCTCAGCGAGACCAACGTCACCACCAACTACGTACGCTCCAAACTCCGTTCCGAGCAGCTGCTGCGCGACAGCGGACTGCCGCACACCGTCTTCCGGCCGACCAATCTGATCGGCGACTCCCGGACCGGCTGGACCTCCCGAGGGCAGATCGTCCAGCTGATGTCGGACTGGATCAGCCGCGGGCGCGCGCCGTTCCTCCCGGTGCACCGCGGCAACCGGATCGACGTCGTACCCCAGGACCTGCTCGCCAAGGCGGTACTGCGCTGTATCGAACTGGGCGACGACAGCGGGGAGTTCTGGGTGACGTACGGCGAGGAGGCGATGGACATGGAGACCGCCGTCGAGGTGTGCGCCAAGCACGCCGCCTCGCTCGGGCGGCCACTGGCCCCGCCGCCGGTCACCGACCCCGACACCCTCGACCCCGAGGAGCTGCGTCGGCTTGCCCCACTGGCCCGCTCCTACCTCTCGGTGCTGCGGGACGTCAGCGAGGTGACCCGGTGCTGCGGCGGCGTACTGCCCACCTCGATGCCCTCGCTGCGCGAACGCTACGGAGTCCCGCACGTCGTGGACACGGACGCCTACGCGCGAACCCTCGCCTACGCCTCCGCCCACCTCAGCTAGCGAGCCGGAAAGGACGCAACCGTGAACCAGGACGCGCATGAGGAGTGGCAGCCGCCGCTGCTGGACAAGACCGTCGCCGTGGTCACCGGCGCCAGCCGGGGCGTGGGACGCGGCATCGCGCTCGCCCTGGGCAGCGCGGGCGCGACGGTGTACGTCACCGGGCGCAGCACCCGCGCCGCCGGCCGCACCGAGGACCTGCCGGGAACGGTGGACGACACCGCCGAGGAGGTCACAGCGCGCGGCGGCACCGGCATCGCGGTGCGCTGCGACCACCGCTCCAGCAACGACAACCAGGCGCTGGCCGACCGGCTCGCGGCCGAGCACGGCTCCCTGGACCTGCTGGTGAACAACGCCTGGGCCGGCTACGAGCGCTCCGCCGACGTCCGCTTCGACGCCCCCTACTGGAAGCAGCCGATGTGGCGGTACGAGCTGTGCGAGGGCTCGCTGCGCGCCCAGTACGACGTGACGAGGCTGCTCACCCCGCTGATGATCGAGCAGCAGCGGGGACTGATCGTCGGCATCGGCTTCACCGACGGCGACACCTACCTCGGTCAGGCCGCCTACGACGTGTTCAAGTCGGCGAGCGACCGGCTCAGCAAGGCGTTCGCCGCGGACCTGCGCAAGCAGCGGGTCGCCTCCCTCTCGCTGCACCCCGGCTTCGTACGCACCGAGCGGGTGGAGGCGGCCTGGGAGGCGCTGGGCGACGGCCCCGCCGCGGTCGTCCACTCGCCCGAGTACGTGGGCCGGGCGATCGTCCATCTGGCCGCCGACCCGCAGGTGCTGGACCGCTCCGGGAAGGTGCTCTCGACCGGCGACCTGGCCGAGGAGTACGGCTTCAGCGACATCGACGGCCGGCAGCTGCCCGCCTTCCGCCTGGAGGGCCGGATGAGCCTCGCCACCCGCATGGACCGGCTGAACCAGGTCGTCGCCCGGGCCGGCACCTCCTGACCGGCCGGGCAGCGGGTCGGCACGGGAGCGGCCGTGACCCGCCTCGGCGCCCCGCATCGTGCTCCCGGGCGCCCCGAGCCCGGCACCCACCCCCACCCCGCTGTGTTCCCACAGCACGACGAAAAGGAGGAGCCCTATGGGCAGGGGAACAGCCCGGTCCACCGCGGGACCCGAATCCGCCGCGGCACCCAAGGCAGCCGGCCTCGCGCTCGCGGTGACCTGCGGTGCGCAGTTCATGGTGATCATCGACGACACCGTCGTCGCCATGGCGCTGCCGACCATCCGCAGCAGCCTCGATTTCGACCGCGCCTCGCTGGCCTGGGTCGTCGATGCCTACATGCTGCTGTTCGGCGGTTTCCTGGTGCTCGGTGGCCGCTGCGCCGACCTGTTCGGCCGCCGCCGGGTGTTCCTCACCGGACTGGGGGTCTTCACCCTCGCCTCGCTCGCGTGCGGACTGGCCAACTCGCCCGGCATGCTGATCGTGGCCCGCGGCGCCCAGGGGTTCGGGGCGGCGCTGCTGAGCCCGGCCGCACTGGCCATCCTCATCACCGTCTTCACCCAGGCCAAGGAGCGGCGCAGGGCGCTGGGCGTCTGGGGTGGTCTCACCGGCATCTCCGGGGTCTCCGGAGTGCTGCTGGGCGGGGTCATCACCGATCTCATCGACTGGCGGTGGGTGTTCTTCGTCAACATCCCGATCGGCGCGCTGCTGTTCGCCCTCGCACTGCGGCCCACGCTCGCCGACCGTGACGCGGGGCCCGCCAAGCGGCCCGCGACCGACGGCACCGGGGCCGTTCTCATCACCGGGGCGCTGCTGCTGCTCGTCTACACCGTCATCAGCACCAACCACCGCCCGTGGGGGTCCGCCGCAACGGTGGGGGGTCTCATCGGCTCCGCGGTGCTGCTGGCCGCCTTCGTGGTGCGGGAGCAGCGCGCTCCCGAACCGCTGATCCGGCTCGGCCTGTTCGCCAACCGGCAGATCTCCACCGCCAATGTGATGATGCTGCTCGCCGCCTCGGGGCTGTACGGGATCTTCTTCTTCCTGACCCAGTACATGCAGAACCTGCTGCACTGGTCGCCGCTGAAGGCGGGCCTGTCCTGGGCTCCTTTCGGCGTCACGATGGCGGTCTTCTCCGGAATCGCGATCCAGCTGCTGCCGAAGGTGGGCAGCCGTGTCCTGTGTCTGGTCGGCCTCGGTTCGGCGACCCTCGGGCTCGGCCTGCTGCTCAGGACGCCGCTGCAGGCGTCGTACCCCACCGACCTGCTGCCGACCCTGCTGCTGTGCGCGGCCGGCTACGGGCTGGCCATGGTGCCGCTGGTGGTGGCGGCCGTCAGCGGGGTGCCCAAGGCCGACTCCGGAGCGGCCTCCGGGGTGCTCAACACCGGCCAGCAGATCGGCGGCGCGATCGGACTCGCGGTCCTGGCCACCCTCGCGAGCAACCGGCTGGACGACGAGATCTCCTCCGGCACCGCGGTACCGGACGCGCTGCTGACCAGCTTCCACTCGGCGTTCCTGGTCGGAACGGTGCTCACCGCGTGCGCCGCGCTGCTGTCGCTGGCGCTGCCCGCGCTGCGTACCGAGTTCGACCCGGAGACCACCTCGGGCGTCTGATCCCGCGCAACCGGACCCCGACGCCGCCGCAGGACAGCACGACAGCGCTTCAGCACGTCAGCGCTTCAGCACGTCAGAACCTCGACACCCGACAGGACAGCACGACAGGACGACCAGTCAGGGCATGACCAGGCACGGCAGAAAAGAGAGAAGAGGACAACAGGGATATGGACGGCAAGGAACACCGCTGGTACATGCTCGTCGCGTCGCTGGTGCCGCTGCTCGCACTCGGCGCAGCCATGGTGCTGGCCTGGAACCACATCTTCGGCTGGACCGACGTCCTGGTCACGCTGATCATGTACGTCATATCGGGCCTCGGCATCTCCACCGGATACCACCGGATGCTGACGCACCGCTCGTTCGAGACCTACAAGCCGATCCGCGTCGCTCTCGCCACGGCCGGAGTGGTGGCCGGCCAGGGCCCGCCGATCATCTGGGCGGCCCACCACCGCAAACACCACCGGGTCGCCGACAAGGAGGGTGACCCGCACAGCCCGCACCTCGGTTTCGAACCCGGGTTCAAGGGCGCGGTGGCCGGGATGTGGCACGCGCACCTGGGCTGGCTCTTCGACCAGGGGCTCAAGTCCGACCCCATCCGCTACTGCCCCGACCTGGTCCGGGAGCGGCCGCTGCGCTGGCTCAGCGAGAACTTCGTCGCCGTCGTCGCCGCCGGCATCCTGCTGCCCGGCCTGCTGGCCTTCGCTGTCAGCGGGGGCTCGGTCCAGGCGCTGCTGACCGGCATCCTGTGGGGCGGTCTGGTGCGGATCTTCCTGATCAACCACATGACGTACGCGGTGAACTCCATCGGCCACTACTTCGGCCGCCGGCGGTTCACCACGACCGACCATTCCCGCAACGTCGCCTGGCTCGCGCTGCCGTCCTTCGGTGAGGCGTGGCACAACAACCACCACGCCTTCCCCCGCTCCGCGCGGCACGGGATGAAGTGGCACGAGGTCGATCTCTCGGCCGTCTTCATCTGGAGCCTGGAGCGCACCCGGCTGGCCTGGAAGGTCATCCGGATCGATCCGGAGCGGATGACGATGCGCGAGGCCGGGATCAGCCGGGTCAGCGGCAGCAAGCTCAGCCGGGAGGAGCTGCTCGTCGAGCAGCAGCGCATCGCCCCCATGGCGCACCGGTCCCGCGACGGTTCCGACGTCTCCCTCGTGGACGTGGAGTAGCCATGGCAGCCACCGGCACCGAACTGTGGGACCTGCTGCTGCGCGGCCGGTCCCGGGGAGTCCTGCACCACTGGGACGGCGAGGACTTCGGGCACACCCCGTGGCGTGAGGTCGTCCAGGAGGCGCACGGCATGGCCGCCACGCTCCGTGCGGCCGGCGTGCGCCCCGGGACCCGGGTCGCGACCGTGCTGACCAACTCGGCGCACACCGTACGCGGACTGCTCGCGATCTGGCTGGCAGGCGGTGCCGTCGCGTCCTTCCCGCTGCCGGCCCGCGGCCAGACCCCCGAGGAGTACGGGAGCCAGCTGACGCGGCTGACCGAGCGGCTCGACGCCGCGGTGCTGCTGACGGACGAGGCCATGGTGCCGCTGGTGCCCGCCGAACTGGCCGCGCGGCTCCCGGTCCTCACCTGGACCTCGCTGTACGGCGACGGGCACCTCGACCCGTCGCCGCCCGGGCCGGAGGAGATCGCCTTCGTCCAGTACTCGTCCGGCAGCACCAGCCTGCCGAAGGGGTGCGCGCTCACCTCCCGCGCCATCGCCACACATCTGCAGATGCTCTACGGGCTGGCGGACGGGCGGGTCGGCGCCGAGACGATCGTCTCCTGGCTGCCGCTCTCCCACGACATGGGCATCTTCGGAACCCTGTTGAACGCCTGGGCGTTCGACTACGACTTCGTCCTCTCCTCACCGGAACGCTTCGGGATGGCGCCGCGCACCTGGTTCCGGGACATGTCGAGGTTCGGGGCCACCATGTCCGCCGGCACGAACACCGCCCTGTATCTGGCCGCCCGGGCGCAGGGCAGCACGCCGCTGCCGAAGCCGCTCGCCCTGAAGGTCTTCGTGGTGGGCGCCGAGCGGGTGGACGCGGCGACCCTGGAGACCACCATGGCCGCGTTCGGGCCCTCGGGCCTGTCCCGGGCGGCGTTCATGCCCGCGTACGGCATGGCCGAGGCGACCCTGGCGGTCGCCAGCAGCCCGACGGGACAGGACCCGGTCACCCGCAGCTTCGACGCGGCGGCGCTGGTGGAGGGCGAGGTCGTCGAGGTGGCCGACGACGCCCCGGGCGCGACCCAGCTGGTGTCCAACGGCCCGCCGCTGCCCGGGGTCACGGTGACCACCCAGGAGCCGGGCCGGGTCTCCCAGCTCCTGGTCTCCTCCCCCAGTCTGGCCTCCGGATATCTCGGGGACCCCGAGCGCACGGCCGAGCGGTTCCGGGACGGCGTACTGCACACCGGCGATCTGGGCTTCGTCCACAAGGGCGAGGTGTACTTCGTCGGCCGGGCCGACGACCTGATCTCGGTGGGCGGGCGCAACGTGTACACCAGCGAGATCGAGTCGGCGATCGAGGCCCTCGGCCCGGTCCGCAAGGGGTGCTCGGCGCTGGTGGACGTGGCCGACGGCGGCATCTCCCGGCTGGTCCTGCTGCTCGAACCCAAGCGCCGGAGCGACGACTTCCATCTGATCGCCGGCCGGGCCGCCACCGTCGCCCGGGAGAAGTCGGGCATCGCACTCGCCGAGTGCGTCTTCGTGGAGCGCGGCCATCTGCCCCGGACACCCAGCGGGAAGATCCAGCGCTTCCGCTGCCGGGCCGCCCTGGGGCCGGACGGGGGCGAGCTGAAGACCCTCGCCCGGGTCCCCCTCGGCTGACCCGCCCCTTGGCCACCGCTCGAGAAAGGGATTCCCATGCCCCAGGACCGCTCGGCGCAGCCGGGCTTCTTCACCGCCACCGAGATCGTCGGCCGGGAGGACTGGCTGCGCCTCCACCTCAACGAGAACCCGTACGGTCCACCGCCCGGCACGGTCGATGACGTGTGCGCGGAGGCATCACGTCATCTCAACCGCTACCCGGACAGCGAGTGCGGACTGCTGCGGGAGCGCCTGGCCGAACGCTTCCGGGTGGCACCCGACATGATCGCGGTCGGCAACGGTACCGACGAACTGGTGCTGCTCGCCTCGATGACGTTCCTGCGCGAGCCCGGCAGTTGTGTCGTCACCACGGCCACCACCTTCCCCGGATACGTGACCTCGGCGGCGGCCGTGGGCGCGCCCGCACATGTCGTCCCGCTGGTGGACGCGGCGATCCCGGTCGCCGGCATCACCGCCGCCATGCGGCAGGGCGCCGCCCTCGCTTTCGTCTGCAATCCGCTCAACCCCACCGGCGCGCTGCTCAACCGCGAGGAGGTCATGCAGCTGATCGACGCCGCCGAAAGCAGCGGCACCGTGCTGGTCTTCGACGAGGCCTACCTCGACTTCGCCGGCCCCGCCCACGAGTTCGCGCTCGAAGCGGTGCGCGAGGGGCGGCGGGTACTGGTGACCCGCACCTTCTCCAAGGCCTGGGGCCTCGCCTCGGTACGCGCGGGCTTCGCCCTCGGTCCGCCGGAGCTGATCGGGCGGATCGGCACCACGGCGACGGCGCTGCCCTTCAACGTCAACCGCCAGGCACAGCGGGCCGCGCTGCGAGCCCTGGAGGCACCCGAGCACCTGGACCGGGTACGCGCGGACAACACCAGGGTCAGGGAGCTGCTGTGCAAGACCCTGGACTCGCTGGGTCTCGGCCACTGGCCCACGGCGGCGAACTTCGTGATGGTCCAGGTTCCGGGGCAGGGTGCCGAACCGGGCGACAGCACCCGCCTCGCGGCCCGTCTCGCCGAGGAGCACCACATCCTCGTCCGCGATCTGACCGTACTCGGGCTGCCCGGCCGGCTGCGTGTCTCGGTCGGTACCCAGGCGGAGGTCGAGCGCCTGGCCACGGCCCTCACCCAGCTGCTCGGCCGCCGCTGACCCAGCTGTGGCGCCGAGCGCCGTCCGATGCGGAGCCGCGTTCCGACGCCGGGTCCACATGTCTCACGAAAGGAGCGGGAAACCGGCCATGGGCCACTACAAGTCGAACCTGCGGGATCTGGAGTTCACCCTCTTCGACGTGCTGGGCCGCGCCGAGGCGTACGGCCGAGGGGCGTTCGCCGGGACCGGCCAGGACACCGCGCGCGCCGTACTGGCCGAGGTCGAGCGGATGGCCGTGCACCAGTTGGCGGACGCCTCCGTGGCAGCGGACCGCACCCCGCCGGTCTACGACCCCCGGGCCAGGTCGGTCACGCTGCCCGACTCCTTCAAGGAGGCCTACCGGGCCTGGATGGAGGGCGGCTGGCACCTGCTCGATCTGCCGGCCTCGTTGGGCGGGGCCGATGTGCCGCCGTCGCTGCGCTGGGCGGTGGCGGAACTGGCCCTGGGCGCCAACCCCGCGCTCTACCTCTACCAGGGGTTCACCGGTTTCGCGCGGGTCCTGGACCGGCTTGGCACCGATGAGCAGCGGCAGCTCGCCCGGCTGATGGTCGAACGGCAGTGGGGCAGCACCATGGTGCTGACCGAACCCGAGGCGGGCAGCGACGTGGGAGCCTGCCGGACCAGGGCGCGGCGGCAGCCGGACGGGAGCTGGCATCTGGAGGGTGTCAAGCGGTTCATCACCTCCGGCGAGCACGATCTGGCCGAGAACATCGTCCACTTCGTGCTCGCCCGGCCGGAGGGCCACGGTCCCGGGACCAAAGGGCTGTCCCTGTTCCTGGTGCCGAAGTTCCAGGTCGCCGACCCCGGGACCGGCCGGCTGGGGGCACGCAACGGGGTGTTCGCCACCGCACTGGAGGACAAGATGGGCCTGAAGGCCTCGGCCACCTGCGAACTCACCTTCGGGGCCGAGGAACCCGCGGTCGGCACGCTGCTCGGCGAGGAGCACGACGGCATCCGGCAGATGTTCCAGATCATCGAACAGGCCCGGATGATCGTCGGCACCAAGTCGGCGGCCACCTTGTCGACCGGCTACCTCAACGCGGTGGCGTACGCGAAGGAGCGGGTCCAGGGCACGGACCTGGCCGCCCTCGGTGACCGCTCCGCCCCCAAGGTGCCCATCACCCGCCACCCTGAAGTGCGGCGCTCCCTGCTGCTCCAGAAGGGGTTCGCGGAGGGACTGCGCGCCCTGGTCCTGTACACCGCGACCGTGCAGGACCGGATCGCCGCGGCACGAGCCGAGGGGCGCACCGACCAGGAGGCGACGGCGCTCAACGGCCTGCTCCTGCCGATCGTCAAGGGCTACAGCTCCGAGCGCGCCTGTGAGCAGCTGAATCACGCACTGCAGATCCTGGGCGGTGCGGGCTATACGAAGGACTTCCCGCTGGAGCAGTACATCCGCGACACCAAGATCGACACCCTGTACGAGGGCACGACCGCCATCCAGGGGCTGGACTTCTTCTTCCGCAAGGTCGCCCGGGACCAGGGCACGGCCTTGCGCGCCCTGCTCACCGAGGTGGACAAGGACGCGCGGGACGAGACGGGCGGTGACCTGGCGCCGGAGCGGGCGCTGCTCACCGAGGCGGTGGCGCAGTTGCGCGCGATGGCGGACGCCATGGGCACGCAGCTGCTCCGTTCGGTGGACGAGCCGTCCGCCGTCCACCAGGTGGGGCGGAACACCACACGGCTGCTGATGGCCACCGGCGACGTGCTGCTCGGCTGGCTGCTGCTGCGTCAGGCGGCGGTCGTGGAGGCGAAGTTGGCCGCCGGCCAGGATGGCCGGAACGGCACCGAACGCGCCTTCTGTCTGGGCAAGATAGCAACGGCCAGGTTCTTCGCGCAGGAGGTGCTTCCGTTGCTCACCGCCGAACGCGCTCTCGCGGAACGTCCCGACAGCCAGTTGATGGAGCTGCCGGACGACGCCTGGTGACCACCCCGTGCCGGTCCCGCGGTTCGCCGGCCCAGCACATGCGAAGCGCCCGCCCCCAGGGCCCTCTCACCGTCGAGCCTGTAAGGAGCTACTCGTGACCGAGTCCGACACCACCACACTGCCCCCGGCGCACCAGACGATGCTGCTGGCCCACCGCGCCATGGTGCGCGACCTGGAGCGCATCGGCCGCGCCGCGGGCGAACTGCCGGCGGGGAACGCCGAACGCACCACCGCACTGCGCGACTACGTGGACCGGATCTTCCAGCTGATCGAGCACCACCACGAGGGCGAGGACGACTTCCTTTGGCCCAAGCTGCGCGAGCGCGGAGCCGACGAGGAGGCGCTGGCCCTGATGACCGCCGAGCACGAGGAGCTCACCAAGGTCCTGCGCGCCTGGCACGCGACGAGTCGGCGGCTCGGTACCGACGAGACGGCCCCGGCCGAGCTGGCCGCACAGACGAAGGAGCTGCGCGAGCAGCTCACCAAGCACGCCGGTGACGAGGAGCGCGAGCTGTCGGGGCGGCTGGCCCCCGCCCTGGACAGCCGGGTCTGGAAGGGCTTCGCGACCCATATGCGCAAGACGGCACCGGGCTGGACGCTGCGGTTCATGCCGGCCTGGCTGCTGTCCGTGGCGGGCCCCGGGGAGCGCGGCGGTGTTCCCGCCGCGCCGGTCGGGCGGCTGTTCAGCGGCCGACTGGAGAAGGACCGGCGCGCCGCGTTCGGCGAGCACTACTGAACACACCGGCCCAGCAGCTGACCCCCCGGAACCGACCCACCGGCGCCGATCCACCGAAACTGAACGGCCAGAACTGAACCACTGAACCGCCCGGTCGCCGGGCGACCACACCCCCCGTGTCGTACGGGTCCGGGTGGCGGTTCAGTGCGTTCTTGAACGGGGAGGAATATCCATGCAAATACCTATATCTTCCGGATCACTGCCGCAGGAGAGAACCGAGGCGGAAGGCCCCCCGGCGTCGCCGCTCGTCGAAGCGGGACGCCGGTGGGTGGAGGAGTTCATCACCCGCCCGCACGAGGGCACCAACCGGGAGGGCGCGGTCTGCCCGTTCGTGGAGTCCGCGATGAAGGCGCGGACCTTCCTGCTGGAGGAGTGGGAGGTCGATCCGGGGATCGACGCCGAGGGCCTGGTGCAGGTGGTGCGCAGGATGGCCGAGGCCTTCGAGGCCACCCGCTGGGAGGGCCGCAACAGCGTGCTGCACACGCTGGTGCTGGTCCTCTCGGGGCTCACCGAACGGCGCTACCACCTGCTCGACGAGGCGCACCGGCTGGTCAAGCCGGAGCTGGTGGGCCGGGGGCTGATGGTCGCGCAGTTCCACCCGCACTGCGACGAGCGGGCCGCCCGCAACCCCGACTTCCGGGTCGCCCGGGCTCCGGTGCCGATGCTCGCCATGCGCCGGATGGCCTTCCACGACGTGCTGTTCCTCGACTCCGACCCCGAGTGGTTCGCCGCCTACGAGGAGCGGTACGGCAAGCGGCACGAGCGGGGGTCGGTCGCCGACCCGCTGTTCGCCGAGACGTTCGCCGTGGCGCGGGACCGGTGGAACGGCGCCTGAACGCGCCTGGACGGGCGAGCACGACACCGGTGGCGCACTCCCCGCGGCGGAAGGGACATCAGGACATGGACCCGTCGACCGGCCGGGGCGGAACCGGGTCGGGAGCTGCTCCCATCGCGGCGAGCAGGGCGCGCTGCTCTTCCAGTTGGCGCTGTTGGGCGCGGATGACCTCGGTGAGCTCGCGGACCTCCTGCCGGGTGACCGCCTCCTGTTCCGTACCGGCTGCCGATACGCGTTCGATGAACCAGGAAGCGAGCGAGGCGGACACCACACCCAGTACCGCGATGCCCGCGATCATCAGCAGCACGGCCACCAGCCGGCCGGTGGACGTGACCGGGTAGTAGTCCCCGTAGCCGACCGTCGTCACGGTGGCGAAGGTCCACCAGACGGCGTCGGGGAAGCTCTCGATGGTGGCGCCCTCGGCCCCGCGTTCGGCATCCAGCACGGCCAGCGCTCCGCAGAACATCAGCAGACCGGTGGCACCGGCGGCATAGGTGGTGACCTGGCCTCGCAGGGAGGTCGTGGCGCGGCGGTTGAGGACGCTCATCACCGTCAGGAGCCGCAGCATCCGCAGCGGGCGGAAGAACGGCAGGACCACGGTGGCCAGCGGGAACAGGTTGCGTTTGAAGTGGGTCCAGCGGTCCGTGGCACGCACCAGCCGGACGACGTAGTCCAGGGCGAAGATGCCCCAGGTGATCCAGCCGGCCCAGGCGCACGCGGTCCGCCAGCCGGTGCTCAGGTCCGGCTGGAGGATCGGCCAGGCGTACGCCGCCAGGAAGACCAGCACCACGCCCATCAGCAGCACATCCACCGTCTGCAACCGCTGCGGAGGCTCCGGCGCGACCTTGGCGGCGCTGAACGTCTTGGGCTCCGAGGTGGTTTCCGTGCGCTCGTCCATCACGCGCACGATACCGACGCCCCTGGACCGCGTCCCAGGTCGGTTCCCGCAGCTCCCGCAGCGGTCTCGCCGCGGACGGTCAGGTGCGGGCCGTCACCCTGGGCTCCTGGCGCTGCCGCGGAGGCCGTACCTGGTGGGGAGGCGGCTCCTCGGTGCGCTCGTCCGGTTCCGGTACCTCGATCGAGTGGCCGGGCAGCGGCTGGGAGGTGCGCCAGCCGCCGCAGCCCAGTTGGAAGCGCAGGTCCCAGATCCCGGCCGCCGGCGGACGGCCGTGGTCGGCCGTTGCGGGGTCGACGGTGAACTCCGCCTCGAACCGCAGCGTGCACCGATCCTCCCGGCCGCGGCGGGCGCCCGGTAGCCGGGCGGTCAGCCGCGCGCACAGCTCGGCGGTCGTGTCCGCGAGCGGCCTCGGCACCGAACGCGCCAACCGACGACCTGCCGACCGGAGTCGGCGCACCACCGCGCCCTCCCGCCGGGCGCGCTCCCCTGCCGGCACCTCGATCACCCGCCAGGTCGTCGGCAGGTTCAGCACGGTGCCGCCCTCACGGTGGTGCAGCTGGCCGCGTACGTTGCTGCGGCGGATGGCCTTGGAGAAGTCGGCCCGGGCGGCAGCCGCCTGCACGGCGGCGACCCGCGGTGGCAGCCGCAGCACACGGCGGTCGCCGTCCCGGCGGAAGGCCAGCGGAACGGCGCGGCGTCCCGGTCCCCGGCCCGAGCGGCGTATCAGGGAGGTGGAGCAGCGGACCGTGAGCTGCCCTTCCCGCCACCGGGTCGAGACCACGCGGGGTTGGTGGACGACACCGGCCTCGAACCGCGCCTGCTCCTCCAGCAGCGCACGGTCGCCGTGCCGGGCCAGGGCCGCCACGATCCGCAGCCGGGTGGGCAGCGCCGTGTCCGCCTCCGGGGGCAGCTCCGAGGCCAGCGCGCCGACTGCTTCGACCCACTCGGCCCTGCGGTCCTCGGGCTGGTCCAGCAGGCGCTTCCCGGAGATGCGGTCGAGCGCCTTCTTGCCGTACCACTTGGCGACCAGCCGGTTGCGGTGCCGGCCCGGTGGCACACAGGTGTCGGGGGCGTCGAGGATGGCGAGGAGGCGCCGGATGCTGTCGATGTAGGGGCCCGGCTCGATGGTCCGGTAGCTGACGTTGTGCTTGCCGTCGGTGTGCCGGACCCAGTGGTAGCAGGTGTAGTCGTGCACCGTGGCCACCCGGTCGGTGAGGAGGAAGGCGCGCAGGGTGAACATGTGGTCCTCCAGGCGGACCTTGCCCTCGGGGAAGCGCAGCCGGTGTTCGCGCAGGAAGGCGCGGCGGAAGAGCTTGTGCACCGTCATCGAGGCCAGCAGCGCGGTGTCGGTGCGCAGGTCGCAGGAGGTCATCGGCTTCTCGAACAGGGCGCGCGGCGCCTGCCGTCCGTGCCCGGCCGTCCGGCCGATGACGATGTCGGCGCCGGTCTCCCGCGCCCTGGCGTACAGCCGCTCCAACGCCTCGGGCGCGAGCCGGTCGTCGTCGTCCACGTAGTGGACGAACTCGCCACGGGCCAGGTCCGTCCCGATGTTGCGGGGGCGCCCCGGCCAGCCGGAGTGCTCGGCGCGCACCACGCGCACAGTCGATCCGGCGCCCTGCTCGGCGATCTCGTTCTCCAGCAGCGCGACCGTGTCGTCGTCCGACCCGTCGTCCACATAGATGACCTCGAAGTCGGGGCGGGGCATGGACTGCGCGAGGAAGGAACGCAGACCGGTCAGGACCGTCCCGCCGGTGTTGTGCGTGGGAACGACGACGCTGACCTTGACGGGCTGCTGACGGGCGGGGGGTTCTGCGGTCTGCACTGCGGCCTTTCGTCCGATCCTTCGCCGGCCCCGCGTAGGTCGTGCGCCGGCCCGGCGCGTCCGTGGTCCGGGTGCCGTAGCTCATGTGAGCGGCACCGTCCCGGCCGGGTGCCCCGCTGACCGCACGCCAATCCCCGGTTCCGTGATTCGGCACAGCCGGCGCGCGATGACCGGTGGGGAGGCGGTGGGGAATGCGATACGGGGCGGTGATCAGTGCGGAAGCAGGGGGATCTCGCACCAGACGCGCTTGCCGTTGCCGCGAGGTTCGACCCCCCAGTCGGTGGCGAGCTCCTCGATCAGCATCAGGCCGCGCCCCGAGGTGGACTGCTCGGTGGCGGCCCGGCGCTGCGGTGAGGTGGGTGAGGAGTCGGTGACCGCGATACGGACGGCGCGGCCGCCGTTGCGTACCGGCCGGGCGGTCAAGGTGGCGTCGCCCTCGGTGTGCAGCAGCGCGTTGGTGGCCATCTCGCTGGCCAGCAGCTCGGCGGTGTCGGCGAGCTCGCCGAGGGACCAGCGGTGCAGCGCGGTACGCAGGGCCTGCCGTGCCGCGTGCAGGGATCGCGGGTCGCTGGAGGAGATGGTGACGGCCATCTGCGGGGCGGCGGCCCGTCTGCCGGACGCCCGACGCAGCAGCAGGAGGGCGACGTCGTCCTCCTCACCGGTGAAACTGCCCATGGTGCGCAGCAGATGGTCGGCGAGGGCGTCCGGGCGGGTGGGCCCGTGCCGTACGGCGTCGAGGAGCTTCGCCCGGCCCTCGTCGATGTCGTGAACGCGGGACTCGATGAGGCCGTCGGTGCACAGCACCAGCGTGGAGCCGGGCTCCACCACCGTTTCGGCCAGCGTGTACGGGGGCTGGGCCGACGGCGCGACGAGTCCGAGCGGCAGCCCGACGGGGGCGTCGACCCAGGCGCAGCTGCCGTTCGGGCGACGCAGCAGGGGCTCCAGATGGCCGGCGCGGACGCTCGCGGCGACACCGGTGCGGGGGTCGAACAGGACGAGGAGGCAGGTGGCGAACCGGTCGGTGTCCAGTTCGGCCAGGAAGGCCGAGGCACGGGCCATCACGGTCAGCGGCGGATGCCCCTCGGCGGCGTAGGCGCGCAGCGCGATCCGCAGCTGTCCCATGACGGCGGCGGCCGTCACGTCGTGGCCCTGCACATCGCCGACGACCGCGGCGATCCGGCCGTCCGGCAGCGTGACGGCGTCGTACCAGTCGCCGCCGATCCCGCCGCGGGCGCGGGCCGGCCGGTAGCGGGTCGCCATGGCGAGGCCGGGTACGTGCGGGATGTGTCCGGGGAGCATCGCCGTCTGGAGCCCGGCGGCGAGCTCGTGCTCCTGGTCGAAGAGGAGGGCGCGCTGGAGCGACTGGGCGATGGTGTTGCTGAGCGCGGTCAAAACGGTGCGCTCGTCGTGGGTGAAGCCGGTCTTGTCCTCGTAGGACAGGCCGACGGCCCCGATGGCGGTGTCGTGCGCGATCAGCGGGAGGAAGACGGCGGCGGTGGCGTTGGGCACCAGTTCGAGATATTTGCGCAGCCCTGGGTACTGCCGTGCGAACTCCTCGCGGTCGGTGAAGAAGACCGGCTCCCGGCTGCGGACCGCCTCGCTGAGCGGCAGCGGGGAGCCGATGCGGGAGAGGTGGAAGTCGCGGATGAGCTCGTCGGGTACGCCGTTGGAGCCCACCAGTTCCATCCGCCCGCCGTCGACCAGCCCCAGGACGATGCTGGCCGCGCCGAGCCGCTGCACCAGCCGGGTCGTGGTGAGGGCGTCGGCGACGTCGTCGACCGTGACGGTGGGCGCCAGCGCGTCGTTGACGTGGCCCACGATGTCGGCCTGCCGGCGCCGGTCGCTCTTGGCCTGCCGCAGCTCCCGCGTCTGGTCGATGGCCCGCAGCTCCTGGCTGGCGTCCCGGATGATCCCGATGACCTGCGCCGGATTGCCGTTGTCGTCGCAGACGACGGTGGCCTGGGAGTGCTTCCAGCGCAGCGAGCCGTCGGAGTGGCGGACCCGGAAGTAGAGGCTGTAGCCCGTCCGCTCCTTCAGCGCCCGGCCGACCTGCGACTGGATCTCGGGCAGCTCCTGGGGCACCATCCGCTCGGCGATGGTGGCGGGACGGTTGTCGTACTCCCCCGGCTTGAATCCCAGCACGGCGAGACCGGCGTCGTCGTACCGCATGTCACCGGCGTTCAGGTCCCAGCTGAAGCAGCCCATGCCGTTGACGGCCAGCGCGACATGAGCGGCGACCGGTGCGTCGCCGCGCCGGGTGGGCCCCGTGTTCGGTTCGCGGAAGCGGTGCATCGCTGTCTCCCGATCGCGTGGCCCGGTGCGTGGGTCCCGGCTCGGCGACAGCCACCGCAGCGCGCCTGAGGGCGGGACCACCTCCCCATCATGCGGGGGCCGGGCCACCGCCGCCCTCCCCCGGACTCCGTCCGGGTGGTGCCCCCCAGCGGTACGGCAGTGGCCCGGAAGCGTGAGAGGCCTGCGGCACGGTGGGAGAGGGCCCGGCGTCAGGGCTTGCCGCGGGCCTGGGTGGCGGCCTTCTCGGCGGCGGCCGATTCGGAGTCGTTCGGGGCCGTTGACAGCTTGCCGCCGGAGCTCTCGATGTGCGCGCGGACGAACCACTGGAACAGCTCCAGTTTCCGCAGGTGCTCGATGAGCAGGTCCTGGGTGACCGGATCGGAGCTGTCGGTGGCCTGGACCGCCTTGCGGTGGTCCTCGATCACCCCGGTGTAGACGACGTCGAGGGCACCGAGGTGTTCGATGGCCTCGGCCCGCCCGAGCGTGTAGTCGCCCCAGGTCCGCTCGGCGACCAGTACACCCGGGGTGCCCCAGGGCGAGCCGCCCAGCGTCGAGATGCGCTCGGCCGTGTTGTCGATCATCTCGCGGACCGCCTCGACCTGCGGGTCCAGCATCTCGTGGACGGCGATGAAGTGCGGTCCGATCACATTCCAGTGCACATGCTTCAGCGTCAGCGCCAGATCGTTGAGGGCGTGCAGTCGCATCCGCAGAAGCTGGATGACGCTGCCACCGTCGGCCGTGGACATTCCCGGGACGGTGTAGGACGGCTGCGAGCCGTTGGTGGATACGTGGGCTGCCACGGTGCACTCCAATCCTCGGAAGGGCAGAACGTAGAAGAAGCAGTAGAGAAGCAGGGCCGACCGTGGAAGGCGGGCCTGCTGGCCGTCGGGTGCCGTTCGCGTACCCACGGCTGCCGGCCGGCGAGCTCCGTGCGGCGGTCAGTCGTGCGGCGAGTGCCGCTCCTGCGCGGCCGCGTACGCGTACTGGAGGAAGTCCGAGCCCGCGACGGCCGTCAGACCGGACGTACAGGTGCGTGCGGTGGCCGGAGCCGCCGCATGCAGGATGAGCAGCGCGGAGGCCGCCCAGGGAGCCAGGCAGAACGGGCAGGTCACCAGCTCGCCGACAGCGTGCCGGAGCCCCTTTCCACGGGGTTCCTCCGCCACTTCGGCAGGCGCGCTGGTGCCCTGGTAGCGGGCGAAGGGGGCACGCAGCGGACTGGCCACCGCGTCCTTCGCCACCATCCTGGCCAACTTGTGGGTGGCCAGGGTCAACAGCACCAGTTCACGGGTGCTCAGCCTCTTGGGGGCCCGCCGCCCGGCCCAGCGCGCCGCGAGCGCGGCTCCCACGACACCGGTGCCGAACGAGGAGAGCACGGTCAGATAGCCGCCCAGCGGGCGCTCGGCGTCGGGGGCGTACTCGTGCTCGTGCTCTCGTACGGCTTCGCGGGCCGTGCGCTGCGTGCTGGGCATGCGCTTACCTCCCATGGCGTGACGGGCACGGCGTGCGGACACGACGTGGTGCGGGCGCTCCCGGACGGGGCGGTCAGCGGCCGAGGGCGCGCTGGAGCTCGTCCTTGTTCATGTGGGAGCGGCCCTTGACGCCACGCTGCTTGGCCTCGTTGTAGAGCTGGTCGCGGGTGGGACCGGCGGGGCCGGTGCGGTTGCCGGAGCGCTGGCCGCCGCGCTTGGGGGCGGGCTTGTCACGCACGGAGGTGCGGCTGGCCGTCTTGGACTCGCCCTTTTGGGCGCGCTCCTTGTTCACCGTGCGGGCTGCGATCTCCTTGGCACGGCCCGTGGAGGTGCCCCGGCTCTTGGCGCCCTCCTTGATGTGCTCGTACTGGCGCTCACGCTTGCGGTTCGACCCTGCAGGCATGGTTCCTCCGTCTTCTGCGGTGTGGTGCTGTCGCGGTCGGTGCGGTCGATCACTGCCGATATGGGCATTTATGACCGTTTCCATCCTCCGCTCTCGCGGTCCGGACGGCGACCGCACCAGCGCGCTACGCCCCCCGGGTTCCACATGCGCCGACCGCCACACGTACCACCGGCTCGCTACCGGTGCTCCATCAACAGCACCAGCGAGGACCCCGGCTCCAACGCCTCGCACAGATGGGGGACATCACCCGGATAGCTGACACAGTCGCCCGGCTCCAGCTCCACCGGATCGTCCGAGGCCCCGATGCGCACCCGCCCCGAGGCGAGGACGGCGTGCTCGTAGGTACCGGGCGAGTGCGGCTCCGAGACCCGTGGCGTCCCCGGCTCGACGTGCACCGTGTACAGGTCCCTGCGCGCACCCGGCGGGCAGGCGGACAGCAGGGTGGCGACGTAGTGCGCCTGCTCGGCGGGGACCGCGACGCCCTCGCCCCGGCGCAGCACCCGGGAGCGCGGCCGGGGCGGGTCGACGAGCCTGCTGAACGGCACATCCAGCGCGACACTCAGCGCCCACAGCGTCTCCACGCTCGGGTTGCCGGTGCCGGCCTCCAGCTGCGAGAGCGTGGACTTGGCGAGGCCGGCCCGCCTGGCGAGCTCGGTGAGGGAGAGTCCGGCGCGGGTGCGCTCGGCGCGGATCGCGGCGGCAATACGGGCCAGCGGCGGCCGGGCGAGACCGGCGGAGGGCTCACCGGACGAGGCCTGTTCGCTGTGGCGGTCCACCTGTTCTCCTTGACGAACGACAGTAGAGGCGTTCAGCATAACGCCCATGCGTTCGCCACGCCGAACATCCGGACCCGGACCTGGCTCCCTGCCACTGCGGGAGATCACCATGCTCGCGGTCGCCATCGGCATCGTCGGGGTCTCCTTCGGAGCCGTCGCGGTCGCCGAGGGCGAACCACCGTGGGTACCGCTCACGATGTCACTGACCGTCTTCGCCGCCGGGGCCCAGTTCGCCTCCCTCGACCTGGCGCTCGACGGCGCCGGCACGGCCGCCGCCGTGACCGCCGGGCTGGTGCTCAACGCCCGGCTCGCGCTCTTCGGCTTCGCACTGCCGGGAGTGCACGGGCGGCGCCTGGGTGCCCGGCTGTGGAGCAGCCAGCTCCTGGTCGACCAGTCGGCCGCGCTCGCCCTGGCGGAAGGCGAACCGGCGCGCCGCCGGGCGGTCTTCCTGGCCTGCGGCGGCGCGCTGTACCTCGCCTGGAACCTCGGCACACTGCTCGGCGTACTGGCGGGCGGCACCATGAGCGACCCGCAGGCACTGGGGCTGGACGCGGCCGAGCCGATGGTGCTGCTCGCCCTGGTCCTGCCCGCGCTGTCGACACGCGGTCGCCGGGGTGACGACGATGCGACCCACAGCGCACGGCGGCGCTCCGCCACCCGCCGCGCCGCCCTCGCCGGGGCACTGACGGCGCTCGCGGCGACCCCGTTCCTGCCCCCGGGAACCCCGGTGCTGGCGGCACTGCTGGGGCTGCTCGCACGCCGCCCCGAAAGGACACCGCCCCAACCCGGGCGAGGCTCCCGCACCGAAGGAGCCGCAAGTACCGAAGGAGCGGCCGGTCCCGAAGGAGGCCGGGCATGACGCTGTTGGCCGTGGTCCTGCTGGCGGCGGGCACCTACGGGCTGCGGCTGTGCGGCCCCCTCCTGCGGGCCCGTACCGAGCTACCGGCGCGCACGGAACTGCTGCTCGCGGATGCCGCAACCGTGCTGCTCTGCGCACTGGTGGCCACTTCGGCGCTCATGGAGGGCCAGCAGTTCGCGGGCTGGGCACGCCCCGCGGGGGTCCTGGTGGGCGCGGCGCTGGCCTGGCGGCGGGCGCCGTTCCTGGTCACCGTCCTGGGCGCCGCCGCGGTCACCGCCGGGCTGCGTTGGGCGGGAGTGGCGTGACGGCGGCCCGCCCGGGGTCTGACGGCGGCTCAGTCCGTGGCCCGCATCTCGAACCACGTCGTCTTGCCGCGGGGCAACAGGTCCACGCCCCACCGTTCGGACAGCATGTCCACGAGGAAGAGCCCCCGGCCACTGGTGTCCAGTTCGCCGACTGGCAGCAGGCACGGCAGCCCGCGCGAGGGGTCGCGGACCTCCACCCGGATCCAGCTGGAACGCCGCAGCATCCGGATGCCGATGGTGTGCGCGCCGGTGTGCCGTACCGCGTTGCCGACCAACTCGGAGACGAGCAGCACGGTGTACTCGGTGCGCTGCGTCGGGAGGTCCCAGTGCTGCTGGAGGACGGCCTGGGCGAGCCGCCGCGCCAGGCGGGCGGATTCCGGGAGGTTCGGGAGCGGCACCTCCCGCACGGTCGGATCACCCTCCTGGTCGAGAACGGTGCTCACCGACTCGACGCCCCACGCCTCTTCGGGGTCTTCCGGAACCCGTTCGGTCACGCTCGCCACATCTCCCTGACCCGCCATGCCCACCATCATGGCGGCAGGTGAGAGCCCCTGGGGGCGGTTCGCGGGTTTCCAGAAAGCCGGGACCGCCCCGTCCAGGGCGCCCGGTGCGCCACCCCGGGCCACCACACGACCGCCCGGGCACGGCATGACCTGGTATGACATCGGGTGCGCGAGTGATCACATGGCGCCACAAGTGAGCGGCGAAAGAGGGCATATCGCCGAGGGGAATTCCCCCACACGGTGGGGCGCCCGGCGCTCCCGCGCGTACGCCACCCCCCACCACCCCACCCCGCAACTGAGGGACGGCACCCCATCGGGGCGCGGGGACTGCGTGGGCAACCACGGCCCGCCCGCAGCCCGCACGCCTCCGACAGGGGCGCCCCTGGCCCGATCCCGCGGCGCGCCGC
>NZ_JAFFZM010000029.1 GCF_017676345.1 Streptomyces smyrnaeus
AACTCGACCCGCAGGGTCGTCACCGGCCGGATTGGGGGCAGTAACGCCGAGGCGGATTGCACGTACGTCAATAGGGGGCCAAAGGCGCGGCAGGGGGGTCCTAGGGGGGCGAAGCCCACCTAGCGGGGGGCCGTTGGGGGGCGGAGCCCCCCGACACGACCCCTCGGCGGCAGCCGAAAACGCAAGGGGGCGTGCCCCCACAAAGCGGGCGCCCCGCCAGGGGAGGGGGTCAGACGGTGATGGTGACTTCGGCCAGCCCGCCGTGCTGGGCAACCACGGTGCGGTCCGCGGTGCCGCCAGGCACCAGCGCTCGGACCGTCCAGGTCCCCTCGGCCGCGTAGAAGCGGAACTGGCCGGTGGCGGAGGTGGGAACCTCCGCGGTGAACTCGCCGGTGGCGTCCAGCAGCCGTACGTAGCCGGTGACGGGCTCGCCGTCACGGGTCACGTTGCCCTGGATGGTGGTCTCGCCGGGCTTGGCGGTGGAGGCGTCCGGCCCGCCGGTCTGTGCTCCGCACATGGTGTTCTCCCTGGGGTCGTGTCGGGTGGTCGTCAGTTGGAGCCCAGCTCGACGGGCACGCCGACGAGGGAGCCGTACTCGGTCCAGGAGCCGTCGTAGTTCTTGACGTTCTGCTGGCCCAGCAGCTCGTGCAGCACGAACCAGGTGTGCGCGGAGCGCTCACCGATGCGGCAGTAGGCGATGGTGTCCTTGTCCAGGTCGACGCCCTCGGCCTCGTAGAGCTCCTTGAGCTCGTCGTCCGACTTGAAGGTGCCGTCGTCGTTGGCCGACTTCGACCAGGGGATGTTGCGGGCGCTGGGCACATGGCCCGGACGCTGCGACTGCTCCTGCGGCAGGTGCGCGGGGGCGAGCAGCTTGCCGCTGAACTCGTCGGGGGAGCGCACGTCGACCAGGTTCTTGGCGCCGATGGCGTCGACGACCTCGTCGCGGAAGGCGCGGATGGAGGTGTCCTGCGGCTTGGCCTTGTACTCGGTGGCCGGGCGCTCGGGGACCTCGGCGACCAGGTCCCGGGAGTCCAGTTCCCACTTCTTGCGGCCGCCGTCGAGGAGCTTGACGTCCTGGTGGCCGTAGAGCTTGAAGTACCAGTACGCGTAGGAGGCGAACCAGTTGTTGTTGCCGCCGTAGAGCACGACGGTGTCGTCGTTGGCGATGCCCTTGGCGGACAGGAGCTTCTCGAAGCCTTCCTGGTCCACGAAGTCGCGGCGCACCGGGTCCTGGAGGTCCTGCTTCCAGTCGATGCGGATCGCGTTCTTGATGTGGTTCTTGTCGTAGGCCGAGGTGTCCTCGTCGACCTCGACGATCACTACCTTCGGGTCGTCGAGGTGGGCCTCGACCCAGTCGGCGTCGACCAGAACGTCGCTGCGGCTCATGCTGTTACTCCTCGTGAGGTGGGTGGATGCGGCGGAGGGCGAACAGGGGTACGCGTACGGGCCGGCACCGGTGGCCGGGGCCGTTGGGAGTCGGGCGCACAGCGTGCGGGTGCGCGGGGAGAGGTACGCGGGAACTGCTCTGCGGCGTGTGTGCGCTGCGGGTACGCCGGGGCGCCGGATGCGCTGGGCGCCGCGGCGTCGGCGGAACGCGCGGACGGTCAGCGGGTCAGCGGGAGCCGCGACAGAGCATGGCGGCGATGCGGCACAGGTCCACTGCCCGGCGCTTCGTGAGGTCCGCCTGTCGCTTCATGCGCTCGATCGTAAGGACGACGGCGGGGTCGTGTCACCGCCGATCCGCATGGTGAGATGCTTTTGTCCAGGATGCGGGAATGATCGTGGGTCGGGCGGGGCGGTGCGGCGGTGCGGGGTGGGGGAGGGCGCGGTGGGTGGACCCGGCTGTCTCGTATTCCGGGACCGGGGTCGGGTCCCGGGGGTCGGGCGGGTGGGTCAGCCGGCCAGCCGGACGTCGGTGCCCGTCATGGAGACGTCCACCCCGTCCTTGGTGGTCTCGACCTTCTCCAGCTTCAGCCCTTCGGGCAGGCGGTCGATCCTGCGGTCGAAGTCGATCTTCTTGCGGATCGCGTCCTCGACACCGGGGATCCGGGAGCCGGGCACCTTGTCGGCGTGCAGCCGTACCGTGTCGCCGCCGGTCACGCTGACGGTGCTGTAGACGCTGCGCTCGACGGTGCGGCCCAGCATCGGGAGGACGGCACTGGCGGTGACCTTCACCTGGTCCTTGCCGGAGGTGCTCTTGCCGCCGTAGCTGACCTGCACACCTTCGTCGGCGGCCTTGGACAGATCCGCGTAGGAGAGGTGCACGGTGCCGGTGGCCCGCTCCGCGACCGCCGTGCCGAAGTTGTTCGACAGCCGCACGTCGTCGGCCTCCATGGTGACGTTGCTCAGTCGCACCTGGCGGTCGCTCGTCGTGGCGGTGACATCCGCCACCTCGATCTTCACCTTGTCCAGTTCCTTGGTGACGACCTGGGTGAGGAACGGGAAGCCCTCGATGGAGACGGACGGGTCGCCGGAGGAGGCTGCTCCCAGCTGCCCCTTGAGTTTCTTGGCCACCTCGTCCTCGGCCAGGTTCACCGCGATGCGGTCGGCCGCCACGAAGAGCCCGGCGAGTACCACCAGGGTCACAAGCAGTATGCGAAGTGCGCGCATCGTGTCCGTAATCCCCCCACAGTCGGCTGGCTGGCTGCGAGCGTAACCCGCAGGAAGCCTCCGCCGACCAGGGGAGGCGTGGTGCTGCTGAGGTTGGTGGGGCGTTGTTACAGCACGAAGCGGCCCAGCAGATAGACCGCGGGAGTGGCCAGCGTGAGGGGGAGGGCGACGCCCGCTGTCATGTGGACGAACCGGGAGGGCCAGTCGTAGCTGGCCACCCGCAGACCCAGCAGTGCGCAGACACCGGCACCCAGGCCGATCAGCGCGGCCGGGACCGGGTCCACCCCGCTCAGCTGCCCTGTCGCCGCTCCGGCCCCCGCGGCGGCGGCGAGCGCGAACAGGATCGAGACCGGCGCGGGAAGCGGTACGGCGCGCGCCAGCGTGCCCACCGCGACGGCTGCGGCGCCCAGCGTCACGGCGTCCGGCTCGGTGGTCAGCAGCCCGGCGGCCAGCACCGTCAGACCGATGGCGGCGAAGCCGGCGGTGAGCGCGTAGAGGCGTTCGTCGGGGCTGGAGTTGTTGCGCAACTGCAGCACGAGGGACAGCACGCACCAGACACCGGTCGCGCCGAGCAGCACCGTCGGTGCGTTCCCCGGGGCTCCGGACGGCAGATGCTGCCAGCCGTCGGTCAGCAGCAGCCCGGCGTTGGCCGTCAGCCCCGCCACGAACGCGAGGGCGATGCCCTGGCGGGCGGGCCACATGCCGTTGAGCCGGTACCAGCCGGCCGCCGTCAGCGCCTGGAGCAGCACCAGGGCGCCGGCGAGCGCCCCGTTCCCCAGCGGTGCGGCCCCGGCCAGCAGTGCGGCCAGCATCGTGGTGACGGCCGCCGGCTGGAACCCGGGCGCGATGATCGGCGACCTGGTGCGCTCCCTCGCCCCGCGCGGGGCGGTGGGTGCGGAAGGGGCGGCGGTGGTCTGCGCCGCACCGGGGGCGCCTTGCGGTTGCGGGGCGGCCTGCCGGTGCTGCGAAGGGGCGGCCGGGGCGCCGTAGGGCTGGGGCTGCGGCTGTGGTTGCCGCGGGTGCGGGTGCGGGTGCGGGTGCGGGTGCTGGGGCTGGGCTTGGGGCTGAGGCATCGGCTGAGGCGCGGAGTGGTCTTCCGGTGGCAGGGGAGCGGCGGTCCCGGGCCGGGGCTGCCCGGAGGGCTCGGGGAGAGGCTGATGGGTGGCCGGGGCCTCGTGCGGGAGCGCACCGGTATGCCAGCCGGTGGCCTCGTACGTGGGGTACGGGGCCGGGGGGTGGCCGGTGGTGCTGTGCGGGCCGGGCTCGTCGATCCGGGTCACCTCGTAGGTCACCTCGTAGGTCGGCCCGTAGGCCGGCCCGTACGAGGCCTCGTGGGAACCGTGAGCCCCGTAGGCCCCATGGGCGCCGTAGGGCTCGTACGGGGTGGGGCCGCCCTCGGTGGGTGCGGTGGCCGGCCACGGCTCGTGCGGTGGCAGCGGCTGTGCGTCGGCCTGCGGGACGGGGCGGCCGTACTCGTCGTACCCGCCGCCGTAGGGCTCCTGGTACCGGCCGTCGTTCATCGGGCACCCCCCGCGAACGGAGGGAGCACCTCGACGGTCCCGCCCTCGCTGAGGTGGACGGTCTCGTGGGCGCGGGTGCCGACCGGGTCGCCGTCGACCAGGAAGGAGCAGCGCAGCAGTACGCGTGCGAACTCCGGCTGTTCGGCGTGGGTCTCGCGGGCGCGCCGCAGCGCGTCCGCCAGGGTGCCGGCGTCGTACGGCTCCTCGGCGGTGCCTGCCGCGGCCTTCGCCGCCGCCCAGTAGCGGATCGTGCCGCTGGCCATGGTGGGGTCCCTCTCAGCCGTCCGTGCCCTCGGTGGCGTCCTGTGTGTGGCCCGGTGTCGGTTCCGTCGTGCTGTCGGCGGCGCGTGGGCCGTGCGCGTCGCGGCTCCCATGATGGGGCCTCGCGGCGGGTGCGCGTAGCCGGGTGGCCGCCCAGTCACCGATCTTCTCCAGCAGCGCGGCGCCGGCGGAGTTCTCGGCGTGGCCGAAACCGGGCAGCAGCCACAGCTCGGACGACTCCGGGTGCGCCGCGTCCGCGAGTGCGAGGGGGTGGTCGAGCGGGAAGTACGGGTCCTGGTCGCCGTGGACGACCAGCAGCGGCACCGGGGCGAGCAGCGGGGCCGCGGCGACGGGGGAGAGCGGAACCGGGTCCCAGTCCCGGTGGTGGACGCGGGTGCGGAGCCCGTAGCGGGAGACGAGGCGGCCGAGCGGATGCTGGATCGCCCAGTGCAGTCGGCGCATCGGTGCCGTGCCCCGGTAGTACCAGCGGGCGGGTGCGCTGACGGCGACCACGGCGTCCGCGTGGGTGCCGCCGTGCACCGCTGCGCCGGCGTCGGCGGGCGGGGCGCCGGTGCGGAAGGCCGCAGTGCCGGTGCCACCTTCCGTGTCTCCCGTGTCAACCGGGTGCGCGACTGTGCGCCCCCTGTGCATCACAGGGCGGGAGTATGACGCTGAGTGACCGTCTCCGTGCTCCGTCCGGTGCAGCGCCCCGTGCCGCAGAACGACCGAGCCGCCCATCGAGAAGCCGACGGTCGCCACCCGGCGGTGCCCGAACGACCGCGCCCACGCCACCGCCGCCGCCAGGTCCAGCACCTCCCGGTCGCCCACCGTCGAACGCCCGCCCGAGCGGCCGTGGCCCCGGAAGGAGAAGGTCACGACCGCCGCGTGCGCGGTGAACGCGGTGGCCGCACGGCGCAGCGCGGGCCGGTCGAGGGAGCCGGTGAAGCCGTGCGCCAGCACGATGACGCCCGGATCCCGGTCCGCTCCGCGTTCCGCGGCCCGCCCCGCGTACGGCTCGTACCGGGCCTCGATGCGGACTCCGTCCGCCGTCCGCAACTCCCTCCGCACCGCCCCCGCCTGGGCACTGTCCGTGACGCCCGGCCGGGGAGCGCGAGCGATGTCACATGCCGCTCCGACTCTCATGTGGGTATTCTGCTGGCAAGCAGGATCCGGGCAGCGTCGCCCCCGGGTCCTTTTGTGCTTTCTGGGGGTCGAGGCCGGTAGGACAGGCCGCGGCCCGGCCCTCGGGCAGTGCCGTACGAAGCAGTGCCGCCATATTCCCCCGGGCGACGGCCCGGGTGGCGCCCCGGCGCAGGGCGCCAGGAGGGAACTCGACGTCATGGGCAAGCGAACCGTGCAGAACCGAGACCGGAACCGAGGCCGTTCGAAAGCGCACCAACCGGGTGGCACCCGGAGCACGTGGTCCCTCTCCCCGAGGGCGGGTGTCACCGCATGAGTTCACTGCTTCTCCTCACCAACGCACTCCAGCCCTCCTCCGAGGTGCTGCCGGCGCTGGGACTGCTCCTGCACAATGTGCGCGTCGCCCCCGCCGAGGGCCCCGCGCTGGTCGACGCCCCGTCCGCCGACGTGATCCTCGTCGACGGCCGCCGCGACCTTCCCCAGGTGCGGTCCCTGTGTCAGCTGCTGCGCTCCACCGGGCCCGGCTGCCCCCTGATGCTGATCGTCACGGAGGGCGGGCTCGCCGCCGTGACGGCGGAGTGGGGGGTGGACGACGTCCTGCTGGAGACGGCGGGGCCCGCCGAGGTGGAGGCCCGGCTGCGGCTGGCCACCGGCCGGCAGCAGGTCGCCGCCGACGACAGCCCGATGGAGATCCGCAACGGTGATCTGTCGGTCGACGAGGCGACCTACAGCGCGAAGCTCAAGGGCCGGGTACTGGACCTGACCTTCAAGGAGTTCGAGCTGCTGAAGTTCCTGGCGCAGCACCCCGGGCGGGTGTTCACCCGGGCCCAGCTCCTCCAGGAGGTGTGGGGCTACGACTACTTCGGCGGCACCCGCACCGTCGACGTCCATGTGCGGCGGCTGCGGGCCAAGCTGGGCCCGGAGCACGAGGCGTTGATCGGTACCGTCCGCAACGTCGGCTACCGCTTCGTCTCTCCCGAGAAGGCGGCCGAGAAGAGCGAGGGCGCCAACTCCGCGGAGTCGTCCGTGGCGGATGAGGCGGAGCGCGTCGCAAGGGAGGCCGCGTCCTCATCGGGCGCTCCCTCATCCCGCAACGGCGACTAGCCACGTCGTACCTGTCCGGCGGCGCCGGGCCGACCCGCAGCGCGGGCGAGTTCGGCACCGCCGGACAGGTAGCAGGCGGCTGAGCACCGTCGCGGCGGGAAAGTGCGCGGCGGGAAGTGGGCATGCGGCGGAGTGGTGAGAGGGCTCATCCCGCGTAGACTCTCGGCGTGGCCAAGGTGACGCGGGACGACGTGGCAAGAGTGGCGGGGACCTCGACAGCCGTTGTCAGCTATGTGATCAACAACGGTCCCCGCCCGGTCGCGCCGGCGACCCGCGAGCGGGTGCTCGCCGCCATCAAGGAGCTGGGGTACCGACCGGACCGGGTCGCGCAGGCCATGGCGTCGCGGCGCACCGACCTCATAGGCCTGGTCGTCCCCGACGCACGCCAGCCCTTCTTCGCGGAGATGGCGCACGCCGTCGAACGCGCGGCGGCCGAGCGCGGAAAGATGGTCCTGGTCGGCAACTCGGACTATCTGGACGAGCGCGAGGTGCACTATCTGCGCGCGTTCCTCGGGATGCGCGTCTCCGGCCTCATCCTCATCAGCGCGGGCCCGAGCGAGCACGCCGCGACGGAGATCGACGCGTGGGACGCCCGTGTCGTCCTGATGCACCGGCGGCCCGAGGCCATCGACGACGTCGCCGTCGTCCTCGACGACGTGGGCGGCGCCCAGTTGGCCACCCGGCATCTGCTGGAGCACGGCCACGCCTACGTGGCCTGCCTCGGCGGGACGGAGACCACCCCGGAGCACGGGGACCCGGTGACCGATCACGTCGAGGGCTGGGCCCGGGCGATGAAGGAGGCGGGCAAGTCCGTGGAGGGCCGCCTCTTCCAGTCCCCGTTCAACCGGTACGACACCTACCGGATCGCGCTGGACCTGCTCAGCGGCCCCGACCGGCCCACCGCGCTGTTCTGCGCCACCGACGACCAGGCCATCGGGGTGCTGCGGGCCGCGCGCGAGCTCGGCATCGACGTGCCCGGCGAGCTGGCGGTCGCGGGGTTCGACGATGTGAAGGAGGCGGCGCTGACCGACCCTCCGCTGACCACCGTCGGCTCGGACCGCGAGGGGATGGCGAAGGCCGCCGTCGACCTGGTGCTGGACGACTCGCTGCGGATTCCCGGCGGGCGCAACGGCGGCGCCCCCGCGGCTGCCGCCGGCGGTCACGCCCAGGTCGGCAAGGGCCGGGTGCGGCAGTTCCCGTCCGGCCTCGTCGTCCGGCGCTCGTGCGGGTGCCGTCCGGCCTGACGCCGACCGGAACTCGGAGCTTTCTCAGGGCCTCTTCAGGCCGTTCTCATATTGCGGGACCACTCTCGGTGGCATGGAGAACTTCGAACGGGAGACCCCGCACACCGGACAGCAGCCGTACCCCGGGGCCGCCCCGCAGGGCCCGGAGGGCACGGAGAGCGCGCACAGCACGGCGGCCCACGGTGCCGTACCCCCGCCGCCGGCTTCGCCGCCGTACGCGACGTTCCCCGCCGACCCCGGCGCCCCCACCGGCTCAGCGTCCCTGGGCGCCTCCGCGGCCCCTGGGGACGCCCTCCCCGCCGGGCACGGCCGCCCGCGCGGCCGGATGCGGCGCCCGGCCGCGTTGCTCACCGCCGTCGCCGCGGTCGCGGCCGTGATCGGCGGGGGCACCGCCTACGGGATGGAGCAGCTCCTGGACGGCCACGGCGGGACCAGCGCCGCGGCGCCCACCGCCAGCGGCAGCAACGCGACCGCCAAGGGCGCGGTGTCCGAGGTGGTGCAGAACGTGCGGGACAGCGTGGTGGAGATCAAGTCGACCAGCAGCTCCGGACAGGCGACCGGCTCCGGCGTCATCATCACCAAGGACGGCGAGATCATCACCAACAACCACGTCGTGTCCGGCGCCGACACGGTGCAGGTCACCTTCAGCAGCGGCAAGACGGCACAGGCCGAGGTCGTGGGCACCGATGCCGACAAGGACCTGGCGCTGCTCAAGGTGGACGGGCAGGACGATCTCAAGCCGGCGGCGCTCGGTGACTCGGACGCGGTCGGTGTCGGCGACCAGGTGGTCGCCATCGGTTCCCCCGAGGGCCTGTCCGGAACCGTGACCAGCGGCATCGTCTCCGCCAAGGACCGCGAGGTGAAGGTCCCCAAGGAGGACGGCGACCAGAGTGGGCAGCAGGGCGGCCAGGGCGGCGGACCCGGCGGCGGGTGGCCGTTCGAGTACGACGGCGGTCAGTACAACGGCAGCGTCCAGGGGGAGACCACCACCTACAAGGCCATACAGACCGACGCCTCCCTCAACCCGGGCAACTCCGGCGGCCCGCTGTTCAACATGTCCGGGCAGGTCATCGGCATCAACTCGGCCATCTTCTCCTCCGGTTCCGGGGACGGCCAGGCTTCCGCCTCCAGCGCGGGCAGCGTCGGCCTGGGCTTCGCCATCCCGGTCGACGATGTGAAGCAGGACCTGGGCTCGCTGCGGGAGGGGGGTGCGTGAGGGCGGTGCTCCACCTGCCCGACGGTCGGGACGGTGCCAAGCTGGGAGCCATGGCCTCCGAGATCGCATCCTCCTCGCCCTCCCCTTCGGCGTCCGAGCGGCAGACCATCCTCGTCGTGGACGACGAGCCCGCCGTCCGTGACGCGCTCCGCCGCAGCCTGAGCTTCGAGGGGTACGAGACCCAGCTGGCCGCCGACGGTGCCGAGGCCCTGGAGAAGGTGGCCGAGCACCGGCCCGATCTCGTCGTCCTCGATGTGCTGATGCCGCGCATGGACGGGCTGACCGCTGCCCGGCGGCTGCGGGCCACCGGGCAGCGGGTGCCGATCCTGATGCTGACCGCCCGCGACACCGTCGGCGACCGCGTCACCGGGCTGGACGCGGGCGCCGACGACTACCTGGTCAAACCCTTCGAACTGGACGAACTCCTCGCCCGCGTCCGGGCGCTGCTGCGGCGCAGCTCCTACGCCCGCGCCCAGGCGCAGGCCGAGGCGGCCCAGGAGCCCGAGACGCTGTCCTTCGCCGACCTGCGGATGGATCTGCGGACCCGCGAGGTGACCCGGGGCGAGCGCCCGGTGGAGCTGACGCGCACCGAGTACACGCTGCTGGAGATGTTCCTCGCCCACCCGCGCCAGGTGCTCACCCGGGAGCAGATCCTCAAGGCCGTCTGGGGCTTCGACTTCGAGCCGTCGTCCAACTCGCTGGACGTGTATGTGATGTATCTGCGACGCAAGACCGAGGCGGGCGGCGAACCGCGCCTGGTGCACACGGTGCGCGGCGTCGGCTATGTCCTCAGGGACGACACGTGAGCTCTCGGCGCAGCGCGCTGTTCCGGCTGCGCCGCAAGGGCGCCCGCGCCGTCTCCATGCCGCTGCGCGGACGCCTCGCGCTGCTGGCCGCGACAACGGTGGCGCTGGCGGTCGCCGCCTGCGCGCTGGCCTGCTGGTTCCTGGTGCGCGCTCAGCTGCTCAACTCGCTGGACGACTCGCTGCGGGACAACTCCGTCTCGCCCGGCACGGTCGTCGACCGGGTGCAGTCCGGGCAGTGCACCCCGCCCGACCAGCCCGCACCCAACCCCTTCGGCGCCACCGTGCAGGTGGTGGACACCTCCGGCGGCAGCTGTGTGATCGTCGGGCGGAAACTGGATGTGACCGACGCCGACGTGCGGGTGGCCGAGCGGCGCCGGCGCGAGTCCCTGCACACGGCGCGCGCCTCCGACGGCACCGAGTACCGGGTGCGCACCACACCGGTGGCGGGCACCGGGCTCGCGGTGTCGGTGGCCCGTCCGATGGCCGAGATCGACGAGTCGCTGCGCAACCTCGCACTGATCCTCGGCCTGGTCGGCGGCGCCGGGGTACTGGGTGCGGCCGGCGCCGGCGTGGCGCTGGCCCGCGCCGGGCTGCGGCCCGTCGACCGGCTCACCGAGGCCGTCGAGCACATCGCCCGCACCGAGGATCTGGCGGTACGCATCCCGGCGGACGGCCACGACGAGATCGCACGGCTGTCCCGCTCCTTCAACGCCATGACCGAGGCGCTGGCCTCCTCCCGGGAACTGCAGCAGCAGCTCATCGCGGACGCCGGACACGAGCTGCGCACCCCGCTGACGTCGCTGCGCACCAACATCGACCTGCTGGTGCGCAGCGAGGAGACCGGGCGGCCACTCCCCGAGGACGACCGAAGGGAGCTGCTGTCGTCCGTGCAGGCGCAGATGGCCGAGCTGGCCGAGCTGATCGGGGATCTGCAGGAGCTCTCCCGTCCGCAGACGATGCCGGACGGCGAGGAGGGCTCCGGTGACAAGGGCGGCACCACAGCCTCGGACGCCCCCTCCCGGACGGGGGTCGTCGCCCTGCACGAGATCGCCGAGCGCGCCGTGGAACGGGTCCGTCCGCGCGGGCCCCGGCTGACGCTGACGACCGAGCTGGCCCCCTGGTACGTGCGGGCCGAACCCGCGGCACTGGAGCGGTCCGTCGTCAATCTGCTGGACAACGCGATCAAGTTCAGCCCCGAGGGCGGCACCGTGCACACCGTGCTGCGGGACGGGGTGCTGACCGTACGGGACCAGGGGCCCGGCATCCCCGCCGACGAACTCCCGCACGTCTTCGACCGGTTCTGGCGTTCGCCGACGGCGCGGAGCCTGCCCGGTTCGGGTCTCGGACTGTCCATCGTCGCCCGCACCGTGCGGCAGAGCGGCGGCGACGTGCGGCTCCGGCACCCCGCGGACGGCGGCCCGGGGACCGAGGCGGTGCTGCGGCTGCCCGGGGCGCCCACCCCGCCGCCCGCCGAGCCGCCCGGCTGAGACACGAAGGACGGAAGCCGGGAGGGGACGCGGCGTTCACTCGTGTGCGTTCGGCCGTAGGGTCGTTCCCATGAGTGACGTGGATGTTGTGGACGAGGTGTCCGCGCAAGGCGTACGTGAGGTCCAGGCACTGATCGACGCCGCCGCGCGGGAGGACGGCCAGCCCGCCGTCTCCGAGCAGGGCAGGCTCCAGCTGCGCGGCGGCGCCCGCCCGGGCGTACGCCATCTGCTGCTGCGCGACGGCGACGGGGTGCTGGCCGGTTACGCGCAGCTGGAGGACACCGACCCGGTGGAGGCCCCCGCCGGAGAGCTCGTCGTCGCACCCACGCGCCGCGGCAACGGCCACGGCAGGCGGCTCGGACAGACACTGCTGGAACTGTCGGGGCGGCGGCTCCGGGTCTGGGCGCACGGCGGCCACCCCGCCGCCCGGCACCTGGCCCAGAGCCTGGGAATGACCCTCTTCCGCGAGCTGCGGCAGCTGCGGCGCCCGCTGGCCGGGCTCGAACTGGCCGACCCCGTGCTGCCGGAGGGCGTGACCGTGCGGACCTTCCGCCCCGGCGAGGACGACGCCGCGTGGCTGGCCCTCAACGCCGCCGCCTTCGCCCACCACCCCGAGCAGGGCACCCTGACCCAGCGCGACCTCGACGACCGCAAGTCCGAGCCCTGGTTCGACCCGGTCGGCTTCTTCCTCGCCGAACGCGACGGGCGGCTGATCGGCTTCCACTGGACGAAGGTGCACTCGGCGGAGGGACTGGGCGAGGTCTACGTCCTCGGCGTCAGCCCCGAGGCGCAGGGCGGCGGCCTCGGCAAGGCCCTCACCACCATCGGCCTGCGGTATCTCGCCGACGAGCGGGGCCTGCCGACCGCGATGCTCTATGTGGACGCCGACAACACCGCCGCCGTCCGCGTCTACGAGAACCTCGGCTTCCGCACCCACGAGACGGACCTGATGTACCGCACCGAAACCTGAGTGCGGCTCCGGCCCAGGAGTGAGGGGGCGGCCGACGTCTACCCTGGAACAAGCGGATTCGATTCCAGTTGTGCCGCTCCTCGCTCAGGAGGCACTCATGACATTCGTCCAGTTCATCGACTGCAGGACAAGCGATGTCGGGCAACTCGACCGGCTGATGGACGACTGGGTCGAGGCGACCCAGGGCAAGCGGACCGCCACCCACTCGATGGTCGGACAGGACCGCTCGGATTCCGCGCATGTCGTCGAGATCGTGGAGTTCCCGTCCTACGAGGAGGCGATGAAGAACTCCGAGCTGCCCGAGACCAACCGCATCTTCCAGGAACTGGTCGCTGCCTGCGACGAGATGCCCACCTTCACGGACCTCGATGTCGTACGGGAAGACCAGCTCAACAAGCTCGTCGTCAGCCGCTTCTTCGAAGAGGTCGTCGACGCCGGCAACCTCGACGCCGCCGACGCCCTGTGCACCGACGACTACCGGGAGCACGATCCCGCCCTCTCCTCCTACGACGTGGACCTCGCCCGGGCCAAACAGGAGAACGGCGAGATCATCGCCGCCTTCAACCCCCAGGTCACGGTGGAGAACATGATCGCCGAGGGAGAGATGGTGGCCTGCCGGATGACCTACCGGGGCCGTCACACCGGCGCCTACCAGGGGCTGGAGCCCACCGGCCAGGACGTCGCCGGCACCATGCACGCCACGTTCCGTTGCCGGGGCGGCAAGATCGCCGAGAGCTGGTGGAACTGGGACGACCTCGGGTTGCTGCGGCAGCTGGGGGCCCTGGAGATCTGAACCGTCGGGCGCTCGGCCGGCCGGGGTGTCGACGGTGGCGCCCGAACCGGTACGCCACCCGGGGCACCCCGCGATGCCATGTCGACGTAACCGTTGATTCAAACTCGCGTGCGAGTCTCGCGGAATGGTCCGGTCCTCCCTCGCAGAGAGCCTCGCAGCGCAGAGCGTCGACAATGGCGTCATGACCAACCCCGGCAACGTCTCCAGCAACGTCCCCGGGGCCGGCCCCGACCTGGGCCTGGACCCGGACCTCGACTCCGACGCCGATGTGTACGAGGGGGACCGGGACCGCCCCGACGGTGAGGCGGCGGTGACGGATCTGCCGCCCGACCGCTTCCTGGACCGCGAACGCAGCTGGTTGGCCTTCAACGAGCGGGTGCTCGAACTCGCCGAGGACCCCGGGACGCCGCTGCTCGAACGGGCGAACTTCCTGGCGATCTTCGCGGGCAATCTCGACGAGTTCTTCATGGTCCGCGTCGCGGGTCTCAAACGGCGGATCGCGACCGGTGTGGCGACCCGCAGCGCGTCGGGGCTCAAGCCGCGCGAGGTGCTGGAGGGCATCTGGAGCCGTTCGCGGGAGCTCATGGCGCGGCACGCCGCCTGCTATCAGCGGGACATCGCCCCGGCGCTGGCCGCCGAAGGGCTGCAGCTGCTGCGCTGGGCGGAGCTGACGGAGAAGGAGCAGGCCCGGCTGTTCACCCTCTTCCGGCGGCAGATCTACCCGGTCCTCACCCCGCTCGCCGTCGACCCGGCGCATCCGTTCCCGTACATCTCCGGGCTGTCGCTCAACCTCGCCGTCGTCGTCCGCAACCCCGTCAGCGGGCACAACCACTTCGCGCGGGTGAAGGTGCCGCCGCTGCTGCCGCGCTTCCTGGAGGCTTCGCCGCACCGCTACGTCCCGCTGGAGGACGTGATCGCGGCGCACCTGGAGGAGCTGTTCCCCGGTATGGAGGTGCTGGCGCACCACATGTTCCGGGTGACGCGCAACGAGGACCTGGAGGTCGAGGAGGACGACGCGGAGAACCTGCTGCAGGCCCTGGAGAAGGAGCTGATGCGGCGCCGGTTCGGTCCTCCCGTACGGCTGGAGGTGGAGGAGTCCATCGACCCGTACGTCCTCGATCTGCTGGTCCGCGAACTGAAGGTGAGCGAGGCGGAGGTCTGCGCGCTGCCGGGGCCGCTGGATCTGACCGGGCTGTCGGGGATCGCGTCGGCCATGGACCGCCCGGAGCTGAAGTATCCGAAGTTCGTGGCCGGCACCCACCGGGACCTGGCCGAGGTCGAGTCCGCCTCGCCCCCCGACATCTTCGCGGCGCTGCGCGAGCGCGATGTGCTGCTGCACCATCCCTACGACTCGTTCTCCACCTCCGTCCAGGCGTTCCTGGAGCAGGCCGCCGGCGACCCGGACGTGCTGGCGATCAAGCAGACGCTCTACCGCACCTCGGGCGACTCGCCGATCGTGGACGCGTTGATCGACGCCGCCGAGTCCGGCAAGCAGGTGCTGGTGCTGGTGGAGATCAAGGCCCGCTTCGACGAGCAGGCCAACATCAAGTGGGCGCGGAAGCTGGAGGAGGCGGGCTGCCACGTCGTCTACGGGCTGGTCGGTCTCAAGACGCACTGCAAGCTGTCGCTGGTGGTGCGGCAGGAGGGCGAGGTGCTGCGCCGGTACGCGCACGTGGGCACCGGCAACTACCACCCCAAGACGGCCCGGCTGTACGAGGACCTGGGGCTGCTGACCGCCGACCAGCAGGTCGGCGCGGATCTGTCCGACCTGTTCAACCGGCTGTCGGGGTATTCGCGGCGGGAGACCTACCGCCGGCTGCTGGTCGCTCCGCACTCCCTGCGGGACGGGCTGGTCTCCCGGATCCAGCGGGAGATCACCCACCATCGGGCCGGGCGCGAGGCGTACATCCGCATCAAGGTCAACTCGATCGTGGACGAGACCGTGTGCGACGCCTTGTACCGCGCCTCCATGGCGGGGGTGCCGGTGGAGGTGTGGGTGCGCGGGATCTGCGCACTGCGGCCCGGGGTGCCCGGGCTGAGCGAGAACATCCGGGTGCGCAGTGTGCTTGGCCGGTTCCTGGAGCACTCGCGGGTCTTCTGCTTCGGCAACGGCGGCGAGCCGGAGGTGTGGCTGGGCAGCGCCGACATGATGCACCGCAACCTCGACCGGCGGATCGAGGCGATGGTGCGGGTCACCGACCCCGCGCACCGGGCCTCCCTCGACCGGCTGCTGGTCACGGGCATGTCGGACGCCACCGCCTCCTGGCATCTGGGTCCGGACGGCGAGTGGACGCGGCACGCCCACGACGAGAACGGGCAGCGGCTGTCCAACGTGCAGGAAATGCTGATCGAGGGGCGGCGGCGCAAGCGTGGTCCGGCGACGAGGACGTGACGCGTGGGGCCGGGCGGCTGTTGGGGAGCTGAGGTCGGTGCAGCGACGTGAGTGCGGTTCGGCACGCGTGCACGGTGCGGGGAACGCGCGCCGTGCGGGGAAGGGGACGTGATGGGACGGAGCCGGGACGCGGTCGTCGGGTCCGGACACGGCACGCGGGAGCCCGCGCAGGCCGTCGGAACGGGAACGGCACAGGGCACGGCGACTCAGCCGGCCCCCGGCACGGCGACGAGCGCGTCGAGTGCGTCCGCCGACCCGGAAGTGCTCGCGGGCACGGCCGCCGAGGTGCTCGGTGGCTATCTGCACGAGCGCGCCGCGGAGTTCCTGCGGGGCCTGCGGGACCATGCGCAGGGCACGGGCGCCGCGTCCGGCGCGTCCGGCCCGGGCCCGGGAGGTGCCTCCGGGACGGCCGATCCGGCCCGCGCCGCCGCGTCCGTCGAGACCCTCCGGGGTGCCGCCCGGCGGCTGCACGGGGCGCTGATCACCTACCGTTCGCTCCTCGACCCGGTCTGGGCCGACGATCTGCGTACCGAACTGAGCTGGCTGGCGGGCGCGCTGGCCAGCGAGTACGCCTACGCGGCGCGGCTGGAGCGGCTGCTGGGCGCCCTGCACCGGCTGGCGAGCGGCGGGGGGACGGGCCGCGAGGGCGAGGCGCCGCCCGGCGAGGCGGGTGCGCGCCCGTCGGGGTCCTCCGCTGCCACGCCGAGCGGTACCGCGGGCCGGGCGGGCGGCACCGGCCAGTCGGTCGGCGGCGGCAGCCGCGGTGGCGCGGCGACCCGTGAGCGCGGTGCCCTGCCGGTGGGCGCGGCCCGTGCCGGAGCGCTGCTGGAGCGCCGGCTCACCCTGTCCCGTACGCGTGCCCACTCGGCGGCGCTCCAGGCGCTGGGCTCGGCCCGCTTCCACGCGGTCGCGGACGCCGTCGCGCTGCTCGCCTCGGAGGCCCCGTTCCGCCCGGGGGGCGAGGCCGCCGACCGGCCGGCGGCGGCCGTCCTTCCCCCGCTGGCCGACCAGGCCCGCCGCAAGCTCACCGAGGCCGTCGCCGCGCTGCCCCTCTCCCGCGCCGAAGCCCCGTACAACGCGGACGCGCTCGCCCGGTCGCTGGGCACCGAGGCGCGGCAGGACGCCGCCTGGGACCACGTACGGGTGCTGCTGCGGCTGCACCGCTACGCGCAGGAGGTGCTGGGCCCCTGCGCCGAGCCCGATCCGCGGCTGGGCCCGGCGGGTGAGGCGCTGGAGCGGCACCGTGACGCCGCCGCCGCGGCAGCGGCGGCCGCCTCGGCCGCCGCCACCCCCCGCATCGCCCCCGCCACCGCCTACGCCCTCGGGGTCCTGCACGCCGACCAGCGCCACGAGGTGGAGGCCGCCCGCTTCGCCTTCGGCCACCACTGGAGGGAGGGCGGCCCTCTCTAGCCGGACGACGGACAGGGGCTCCCCTCCCCCGGAACGTCACCGCGTCACCTCACAGGCGCCAGCGCGGACCAGCGGACCGTCACCTCACCCTGACGCCACCGACGGGGACCGTCCGCCAGCGGCCAGTCCGCGGCCAGGGCGCGTACCGCGCGCACCCAGCGTTGCCGGGCGCTGAGGGCGCCGTAGGGGGCGGCCGTGGCCCAGGCGCGGTCGAAGTCGGCCAGGAACGTGTGTATCCGCTCACCGGGCACGTTGCGGTGGATGAGCGCCTTCGGGAGCCGTTCGGCCAGGTCGGAGGGGGCGGTCAGAGTGGCGAGACGGGCCGCGAAGGTGACCGTCCGGGGTCCTTCGGGGCCGAGCGCCACCCAGACGTGGCGGCGGCCGATCTCGTCGCAGGTGCCCTCGACCAGCATCCCTTCCGGCGCCAGCCGGGCGCACAGCCGCCGCCACACGGGGAGGACCTCCGCCTCCGGGTACTGGCGCAGCACGTTCGCCGCGCGGATCAGCGTCAGCCCCGTGGGCCGTGGGCCGTGCGCCCCCTCGACGGGGAGCTCGAAGCCGCCTCGGACGAAGGCGAGCCCCGCACGTTCGTACGGGCGGGCCGCCGCCACCCGCTCCGGGTCGATCTCGACGCCGTACACCCGGGCGTCCGGGCGCACCTTGCTGAGCCGTTCCAGCAGTTCGACGGCGGTCCAGGGCGCCGCGCCGTAGCCGAGGTCGACGGCGGTGGGCGGTGCGGGGGAGCGGCGGAGCGCCGGACCGTGCGCGGCGGCGATCCAGCGGTCCATCCGCCGCAGCCGGTTCGGGTTCGTCGTTCCGCGCGTGACCGTTCCGACTGGGCGGGACGGTGCGGGGGTACGCGGCATGCCTCGAGGATACGCAGCGGCACCCGTGTGTCACGGTTTGGCAAAATACCGGGCGAAGAAGGAAGAGGAGGCAACCTTTTCGCTGTTCCCCGTCGAGGGCCGCGTACGGCCTGGTCCCGTATCCCACCGTCCGCAACGGAGGAGGCATCGGAACCGTGAGCCACTACGTGTCCCGGCTCGACGTGTCCCGGCTCGGTCAGCGGCGCGGCGGCCGCTCAGCACTCCCGCACCAGCCCAGAACCCCGCTGCTGCGGCTGTCCGGCGCACGGCGGGTCCGTCGGGTGGCGATGCTCAGCGTGCACACCTCCCCCCTCCACCAGCCGGGTACGGGCGACGCGGGCGGGATGAACGTCTACATCGTCGAACTCGCGCGGCAGCTCGCCGCGCAGGGCACCGAGGTCGAGATCTTCACCCGGGCCACCACGGGCGCGCTCGCCCCCACCGTCGAGCTGACCCCCGGCGTCCTGGTGCGGCACATCGACGCCGGCCCCTACGAGGGCCTGTCCAAGGAGGACCTGCCCGCGCAGCTGTGTGCCTTCACGCACGGGGTGATGCAGGTGTGGGCCGGTCACCGGCCCGGCTACTACGACCTGGTGCACTCCCACTACTGGCTCTCCGGGCACGTGGGCTGGCTCGCCTCGCAGCGCTGGGGCGTCCCGCTCGTGCACGCCATGCACACCATGGCGAAGGTCAAGAACGCGGCGCTCGCCGAGGGCGACACCCCCGAGCCGGCGGCCCGCGTCATCGGTGAGACGCAGATCGTGCGCGCCGCCGACCGCCTCATCGCCAACACGGCCGAGGAGGCGGGCGAGCTCGTCCACCACTACGAGGCCTCCCCCGACCGCACCGCCGTCGTCCATCCCGGGGTCAACCTCGACCGCTTCCGCCCCGGCGACGGCCGCGCGGCGGCCCGCGCCCGCCTCGGCCTGCCCCAGGACGCGCTGATCCCGCTGTTCGCCGGGCGCATCCAGCCGCTGAAGGCCCCGGACATCCTGCTGCGCGCCGTCGCCCTGCTGGTGGACGAGGACCCCTCGCTGCGGCGGCGCATGGTCGTCCCCGTGGTGGGAGGACCCAGCGGCAGCGGTCTGGCCAGGCCGGAGGGGCTGCACAAGCTCGCGGCCCGGCTCGGGATAGCCGACCTGGTGATGTTCCGGCCCCCGGTCGGCCAGGAGCAGCTCGCCGACTGGTACCGGGCCGCCTCGGTCCTGGTCATGCCGTCCTACAGCGAGTCGTTCGGGCTGGTCGCCGCCGAGGCCCAGGCCTGCGGCACGCCCGTGGTGGCCGCCGCCGTGGGCGGGCTGCCCGTCGCCGTACGGGACGGCGCCAGCGGCTATCTCGTCGCCGGGCACGATCCCGCCGAGTACGCCCGCGCCCTGCGCCGTTTCGCCGCCGACCCGTCGCTGGCCGAGCGGCTGGGTGCCGCGGCGGCCGGGCACGCCCAGCGCTTCGGCTGGGACGCCGCGGCCCAGGCCACCGCGGAGGTGTACGCCGCCGCGTTGCAGGAGCGGCGCCGTCGCCTACGATCGCCGCATGGGTGACGTTGACGCTGTTGACGCAGCCGCCGCGGCACGGGCGGCGATCGAGCAGACGCTGAGGGACGCCGAGCTGGAGTGGGAGAGCCCCGCGGAGGGCACCTATGTCGTCACGCTCCCGGGCACCCGCAAGCTGCAGACCACCTGCTCCTTGGCGGTCGGCGCGCACTCCCTCTCGGTCAACGCCTTCGTCGTGCGCAACCCCGACGAGAACCATGCCGCCGTGCACCGCTGGCTCCTGGAGCGCAACACCAAGCTGTACGGCGTCGGTTACGCGATCGACCAGCACGGTGACATCTATCTGGCGGGCAGGCTGCCGCTGGCCGCCGTCACCCCGCAGGAGGTCGACCGGCTGCTGGGCAGCGTCCTGGAGAACGCGGACGGCTCCTTCAACACCCTGCTGGAGATGGGCTTCGCCACCGCCATCCGCAAGGAGTACGCCTGGCGCACCTCGCGGGGTGAGTCCACCCGCAACCTGGACGCTTTCACGCATCTGACGGAGCGGGAGTAGAAAAACCGTCAGAGCCGGGCGGAGGCCTCGGGGCCGGGGCGGCACAGCGGGAGGCACCGGAGCCGCCGGGGGGGGCGGGCCGGTGCCGGAGCCGCCAGGGGCGGCCGGTGCCGGGGGGCCTCAGCTGGGCCAGGTGCCGGTCAGACGGTGCACCGTGGTGGCGCCGCCCCGGTCGACCGCGGCCTTGACCGCGGCGAAGATCGCCCCCTGCAGGGCCGCCGCCAGCAACACCTCGCGCCACGCCCGGTCCTGGTCGGTGGCTTCGGGGGCGTCCTCCTCGTGGCCGGTGGCCTTCCAGACCCGTTGGAACGCCGCGCCCGCCAAGGCGCCGCCACCGGCTCCCAGCAGCATGCCGAAGGGCTTGTAGGCGATCTTGACCGCGTTCATCGATGCCTCCTGCAGCGACGGAAGAAGAGGATCACCAAGATCAGCCCCAGTCCCGTGGCAACGGGCACGGCCGGGCTGCCGCGCGTCTTGTCCGCCGCCTGCTGTGCCTTGGCCCTGGCCTGCTCGGGAGTCCTCTCCTGGGCCTTCTCGCCCATGACGTGGGCCGCCCCGGACAGCTGTTCCCGCGCGGCGGCGCCCCGGTGCCGCGCCTTCTTCCTGAGCTCGGCGGCCTTGTGCCGGGCCTGTGCCTTGACGTCGGCACGCGCGGCCAGGGCCTCGACGGTCTCGCCCAGCTCCCGCCGGGTCTCCTCCACCTGGGCCCGCAGCTCTTCGGTGCTCGGTGCGGAACCGTGGCTGTTGGTGTGGTGCGTCATCGGTGGGACCTCTCCTTCACCTCGGCCACGTCGGCCTTCACGCTCGCTACGGTGCGCTCCGGGGCCGGTGGAGTGCCCTTCTTGATCTGCCCCTTGCCGGCGATGGCCAGCACGCCCGCGATCACTGCCAGCGCAGCGGTCACCACCAGGGCCGCCAGCCACAGCGGCAGCACCAGATCGAGGGCGACGATGGCGGTGGCGGCCAGCGCCTGCAGCGCGATGAAGCCCATCAGGCCCGCCCCGCCGAACATCCCGCCGCCGAGGCCGAAGCGCTTGCCCTTCTGCTGCATCTCGGTCTGGGCCAGGCGCAGCTCCTGCCGCATGAGCTGGGAGATCTGCCCCGAGGCCTGCTGTACCAGGTGGCTCACCGACTCGTCGGCGGCTGTGTTCCTGCGGGTTTCAGTGGCTGTGTCCGTGCGAGGTGGGGCCTCATGTGTCGTGGTCATGGTGCACATCAGCCTTTCGCTGCTCAGCCGGGGCGCGAGCGACAGGACGTGGGACCCCCGACACGGTGGTTGCCGGAGTGGTCCGGCAACCATGGCGATCCGGTCGCCCTGGCCGGCTCCGTTCGTCTCGTATGTCGGTCTTGTGCTGGGTCACCCCTCCCCGGCGGTACCCCGGCGCCGACCGCCTATGCGGCTGCGCTCCGTACTCGGGGGGAACGTCTGAGTACGGGAGCGGATGTGCGCGGTGGGCCGCGAACCGTACGTTCCGTGCCATGGAAACCTCCAGCACCGGGACGACGAACCGGACCGAGGAAGCAGCAGCCCCCACCGACGGTGCGGATGCCGCGGCGGACATGAGCGGTGCGGCAGCCGCAAGTGGCCCGGCGGACGGGGGTGGTGCGGCCGGACAGCGCCGTACTGCCGCCGAGTGGGCGGGCTTGGCGCTGCTCGCCGTCGTGGTGCTGCTCTTCGGCGCCTTCGTCCACGTCTTCGGGCCGCTGCTGGCCATCTCCTGCTCCAGCTGCCAGGACGGCGTACGCAGCCCGCTCCGTTTCGGGGAGGCGCTGTTCGCGGTCTCCGCTGTCGCGGTGCCGCTCACGACGCTGGGCACGGTGGTCGCCCTCTTCGCGGCCCGCCGTGGCGCCCGCGCGGGCGGCATCGGCCTGTGCGCCCTGCTGCTGCTTCTGCTCGCGGAGCAACTCCTGGGGCAGTTCACCGGCTGACGCACCGTCGGCTCGGCCGGATCATCCACCTACCGAATTCGGTAGGCCCCCGGGGCCCCTGGCTGGGGCCGACGTTTCGTCGTGTTCAGGCGATGAGGTCGATGGTGCGGAGGTAGACGCGTTGGATGGGCGGCGCGTCGATGGAGTGACGGAGCTTGTACACCCCGTAGAGATTGTCAGATCAAGCGGCGCCGCGTGACCGGATTCGGGCAGCTTCCTCGAGGACCCGCTCGGTGACGTCGATGGACCCCTCGGCGGGGCCTTCACCTCGCTGCTCCCGGGCGATGATCTCCTGGTTTTCGGTGAACGCCGCCTGGCGGTTCTTCGCGATGCGTTCCCACTTGGCAAAGACGTGGAGCAGCTGGTGGGCCGGTGCTTTGTTGATCTCACTGAGGAAGCGTTGCGCCAGGTCGGGGTCGCGGAGGGCGCCGCGGATGCACTCGATGGTCCACGGCTGGTCGCTCACGGCCGGCCTCCTCGTGCTGCTGCTGTCCGAATGTCAACCTCAGCGTAGCGCTGCGCGTACATCCACACCGGAGGCGCCGTCGCTGGTGGGCTCGGATTCAGTCGGCGTCGACGGGCAGCGTTCCGGTTGCGTCCGCCTCGATCAGTGTCGTGCCATGCCGATGTGTGCGAGGCGCCCGCGTGCGGCCTCGATCAGATACGGGTCGGTATCGACGCTCGTCACCTGCTCGGGGGTGAGGCGGCGGGCCAGCAGCGCGGTGCCGGATCCGCTGCCCGTGCCCACGTCGAGCACGTTGTCACCGTCCTCGATTTGGGCGTGCCGGTACATGCGTACCAGCAGCGAGGGCAGCGTCGCCGACGATGTGGGGGCGCCCTGGGGCTCGTCCTGGGCGGTGGCGCGTCGGGGCCTGCGAGTCCGTCGCGCAGCTCCCGGCCGGTGCCGGTGCGCGCCCACCAGCGGGGCACGAACTGGTGTCGGGGAACGGTGGCGATGGGGCGGCCCCAGCGTGAGGCGCGGTGGGTGACACGGTCGGCGAGGGCTCCGGCGGGCTCCCGCTGCGCGGTGGGCTCGCTGCCCTCAGTGCGTCGGCTCCCGTTCAGGTGCGGGAGACGGGGGTTCGGGGCACATGGGGGCGGGCTCTTCCGCTTCGGCGGCCCGCATGCTGCGCAGCAGCAAGCCGTAGCCCAGGGCTGCGAGGGTGCCGATTGCCGCGCTGGCGGCCCAGAGGGTGTCGGCGCCGTAGTGGTCGATGACGGTGCCGCCGAGCAGGGGGGCGCCGAGGTTGGCGACGGACCAGGAGAGGGTGTACATGCCCTGGTAGCGGCCCCGTCCGTGGGTGGGGGAGAGGCGGACGACCAGGCCCATCTGGGTGGGGGAGTTGATCATCTCGCCCAGCGTCCACACCACGACGGCGAACGCGTAGAAGGCCGCCGACGACCCCGCGAACGCGTTCAGTCCGAAGCCGTACCCGGTCAGCAGCGCCGAGACGATCAGCAGCTTGGCGGGGTCGCGGTGTTCGATGAAGCGGGTGAGGGGCAGCTGCAGCAGCACGATCAGTACGCCGTTCACGGCGATCACGGTGCCGAAGTCGGTGCTGTTGAGGCCCTGTTGGCCCATGGAGATGGGGAGTGAGACGAACGCCTGCTGGATGAGGGTGGCCAGCAGGAGGTTGAGCGCGACGACGACCATGAAGCGGGAGTCCCGCAGCACCGTCCACATGGAGATGTCCGCGTCCCGTCCGGGGCGGGTTTCCCGTTCGGGTTCGGCTGTCGGCCGGGACTCCGCCAGCTTCCAGAAGGTGAGCAGTGCGGTGGCCAGCACCATCGCGGCCTCACCGAAGAACAGCAGGTGATAGCTGTACTGGGCGATGAGTCCCGCGCTGGTGGAGGAGACGGCGAAACCGAGGTTGATCGCCCAGTAGTTGAGCGAGAAGGCCCGCACCCGGTCCTCGGGGCGGACGATGTCGGCCATCATCGCCTGCACGGCGGGCCGTGAGGCGTTGGTGGCCATACCGACGAGGCAGGCGACGGCTGCGATTGCCACCGGGTGGGTGACCAGGCCGAGGGCGGCGACGGACAGGGCGGTCGACAACTGGGCGACCAGCAGGGTCGGTCGCCGTCCGATGCGGTCGGTCAGTACGCCGGCGCCGATGGAGGAGACGACCCCGCCGAGGCCGTAGAGGGCGCCGACGAGTCCCGCGTACGAGGCGGAGTAGCCGCGCTCGACGGTCAGATACAGCGCGAGGAACGTCGCCACGAAGGCGCCGAGCCGGTTGACGAGGGTGCTGGTCCACAGCCACCAGAACTGGCGGGGCAGCCCGCCGACGCTCCTGACCGCAGCCTGTCGGAGTCTGCCCGACGCTTTCGTCCCGCCCACGACAGCTCCCCCTTGAGAACCCGCACACCCGGTGAGGATGTAAGTGGCTTACCAGTGCGGTGCAGATTACTCGTGGCGTTCTCGGGGGCGCCAGCGAATTGACGGCTCCGGTCAATCGGCCACCGGGTCCGGCAATCCGTGCGGGGACGTCTCCTGGCGCTCCCGAGCCTGTCGGTGGGCTGCTGCGCCGGTCAGCCGCTCAGGGACCAGTCCTGCACGAGGTACTCGGTCGAGCAGATCGTGTCCAGGAAGTACGCGCCCGCTTTTCCGCAGCCCTCGCCCGGTGCGACGGGCGTGCCGTGCCCCATGCCGGTGACGAGGTAGCTGCGTACGGCCACCTGCCCGGTGCCGTCCTGGTAGTCGGACCGGGTGGTGCCGCCGGGGAGTTGGTGGGTGGCGTCGGCGGTCCGGTCGGCGCCGAGCACATCGGTCCACTGGTCGACGGACTCGGTGGCGTTGCGGGGCGCGACGGTGTGGTCGGCCGTGCCGTGCCAGACCGAGACCTTCGGGCGAGGGCCGGAGTATCCGGGGTACGCAGCGCGTACCAGGTCGCCCCACCGCCGAGGGGTCTTGTCGACGCCCGGGTTCATGCAGGTGAACGCGCCGATCAGGGAGGTCGCACAGCCGTACGGCACCCCCGCGACGACGCCGCCGCCCGCGAAGGCGTCGGGGTAGGCGGCGAGCAGCGCGGAGGTCATCGCGCCACCGGCCGACAGCCCGGTGACGTAGACCCGGGAGGGGTCCGCGTCCAGGTCCCGTACGGTGCGCTCGACCATCTGCCGGACGGACAGCGCCTCGCCGCGGCCCCGCGCGGTGTCCGAGGACTGGAACCAGTTGAAGCACCGGTTGGCGTTGTTGGCCGACTCCTGCTGCGGCGCGACGACGGAGAAGCCGTGCTCGTCGGCGGCCCGCCGCCAGCCCGCGCCGTCGAAGTACGTCGCCGCGTTCTGGGTGCAGCCGTGCAGGACGACGACCACGGGGCGGCCGGTGCCGAGCCCTTGGGGCGTGTAGCGGTACATGGACAGGGCTCCGGGGTTGGAGCCGAAGTCGGTGACGCGCTCCAGGGCGGCGGCGCCGGCGCCGTGCTGCCGCCCGTCGGCCGACGCGGACGAGGTGCCGGAGACGCCGAGTGCGGAGAGGGCGAGGGCGGCCAGCAGTACTGCCGCGGTGCGCACGGAGGTTCGCATGAGGGATTCCTTCCGTGGTGCCTGTGGGGGATACGGGCCCGAAGCCCGGTCAGCCGTAACGTAGGGCGCGGGCCGGGAGGGGCGAACGTGCGCGCCCGCCAGCCGCGTCGCCGTGCCGCTGTGCGACCGCCACATTGCCGACGCCGCACCGGGCCTGGTGTGTCACCGGCACATACGGCCCTCTTGAAGTGCGGGTCGGCACCACATCCGGCCGGCCCGCACCCGCCCCTAGGCTGCGGCCATGACGCCTGAGCCCGAGTCCGCGCCCGCGCAGTCCCCCTCCGTCGCCCTGGACCTCAGCGGCCGTACGGCCCTGGTCACCGGCGCGGCCGGCGGCATCGGGCGGGCCTGTGCCGTGCGGCTCGCGGCGGCCGGGGCCCGGCTGCGCGCGGTCGACCTGGACCCCGAGGGGCTCAAGTCGCTCGCGGAGGAGGTGGCGGGGGCGGACGGTGCCACGGGCCGGGAGCCGGTCGAGCTGCACCCGCTCGATCTGACGGCCCCCGCGGGGCTGGACGCGGCCGAGCGCGCCGCGGACGGCGCCGATGTGCTCGTCAACGCCGCCGGCACCCAACTCGTCCGGCCGATCGAAAAGTTCCCGCCCGAGGTGTTCCACCGGATGCTCACCCTCATGCTGGAGGCGCCCTTCCGCACCACCCGGGGAGCGCTGCCGCACATGTATGCGCGGGGGTGGGGCCGGATCGTGCACATCTCCTCCGTGCACGGGCTGCGGGCCTCCGCCTACAAGTCGGCGTATGTGGCGGCCAAGCACGGCCTGGAGGGACTGTCCAAGACGACGGCGCTGGAGGCGGCCCCCCACGGAGTGACCTCCAACTGCGTCAACCCGGCCTATGTGCGCACGCCGTTGGTGGAGCGGCAGATCGCGGACCAGGCCGAGGCGCACGGCATCCCCGCCGATCGGGTCGTCACCGACATCATGCTCGCGGACTCGGCTCTCAAGCGGCTGCTGGAGCCGTGGGAGGTCGCCGAGGCGGTCGCCTATCTGTGCACTCCCGCCGCCGCTTTCCTCACCGGATCCGCCCTGCCCCTCGACGGCGCGTGGAGTGCTCACTGACCCTGTGGCCATGCGCAGCCCCACCGACAACAGCGCGGACGGCCCCGAGCCCGCCGCCCCCGATGCCGAGGCCACCTGCCTCGGCTACCTCGAACTGCTCACCCGCGGCGCCCCGGCCGAGGCGTACGACGATCCGGCGGCGTACGGCGATCCGGCGTCGCCCGCAGCGTCCGCAGCGCCCGCGGCGTCCGTGGCGTCCGCGGCCACCCGGCTCCCCGGCGCCGACTCCGGGACCGGCCCTGGCGCCGACCCCGGCGCCGGGAGCGGGGCGCGGGCCGGGGGCGGAGTCTCCGCCGCCGAGCGCGGCAAGCAGCTGGCGTTGCGTATCCGCGCCGAACTCGAAGCCAGGCGGCGGCGGGAAGCCGAGCTGACGGCGCTGTTCGAGACGGTGCACGACCTGGCCGGGCTCCGCGACCTGGACGACGTGCTGCAGGCCATCGTGCAGCGGGCCCGCCGCCTGCTGAGCACCGAGGTCGCCTATATGACGCTCAACGACCCGGAGCGCGGCGACACCTATATGCGGGTCACCGAGGGCTCGGTCTCCGCCCGCTTCCAGCAGCTGCGGCTCGGCATGGGGGAAGGCCTGGGCGGGCTCGTGGCGCAGACCGCGCGCCCCTACGCGACCCAGAACTACCCCCGCGACGCCCGCTTCCAGCACACCGACGCCATCGACAGCGGCGTCGGCGAGGAGGGACTGATCGCGATTCTCGGAGTGCCGCTGCTGCTCGGCGGCCGGGAGGTCATCGGCGTGCTGTACGCGGCCGACCGACGGGAGCGTGTCTTCGAACCCGAACAGATCGCACTGCTGCGCTCGTTCGCCGCGCACGCCGCCGTCGCTCTAGACAACACCCGGCTGCTGTCCGAGACGACACAGGCGCTGGCCGGACTGCGGGCGGTCAACGAGACCATCCGCCGCGCCTCCGACGTGCACGACCGGCTGACGGAGCTGGTGCTGCGCGGCGGCGGGGTGGACGATGTGACCCGGGCGCTGGCGGAGGTGCTGGGCGGGCGCGTCGAGTTCGGCGAACGCGCCGAGTTCGCCGAGCACGGGGAGCGGGCCGACACGGCCTGGACGTCGGCCATCGAACGCTCGCGCCGCGACGGACACGCCGTACGCGAGGACGGCACCTGGGTGGCCGCCGTCACCGCGGGCGGCGAACTGCTGGGCGCGCTGCTGCTGCACGGGCACGCCGAGCTGGCACCCGTCGACCAGCGCACCCTGGAGCGCGCCGCGATGGTGACCTCACTGCTGCAACTCGCCCGCCGCTCGGCGGGCGAGGCCGAACAGCGGGTACGGGGCGAACTGTTGGACGACCTGCTGGACGCCGCCCACCGCGACCCGCATCTGCTGCGCGACCGCGCCGCCCGGGTCAACGCCGACCTGGACCTCCCGCACACCGTGCTGGCCGTGCGACTGGACCCCTCCGGGCAGGGCACCCAGCCACCCGACGAGGTGGACCGGCAGCGCCTCTGGTCGGCGGCCACCCACCTCGCCGCCACCCGCCACGGCCTGGCCGCGACCCGCGACGGCGGCCCCGTCCTGCTGCTGCCCCTGAGGCGACCGGGCTCCGGGCGGACCGTCGACGGCGGGGACGGAGCCGTCTCCGGAACCGCCCGCCAGGTCGCCGCCGAGCTGGGCCGCGCGGTCGGCGGACCGGTCACCGTCGGCGCCTCCGCGCCCGTGCCCTCCCCCGCCGCCCGCCCCGGCTCCGTCGCCGCCGCCTACCCGGAGGCCCGCCGCTGTCTGGAGGCGCTCAGCCTGCTCGGCCGCAGCGGCGAGGGCGCCGCCGCCGAGGACCTGGGCTTCCTCGGGCTGCTGCTGACCGACGCGCGGGACGTGGCGGGCTTCGTACGCCGCACCCTGGGCCCCGCACTCGACTACGACGAGCGGCGCGGGACCGAACTGGTGGCCACCCTGGACGCCTACTTCGCCAGCGGTGCGAGCCCCGTACGGGCCAAGGAGATGCTGCACGTCCACGTCAACACCGTCGCCCAGCGGCTGGAGCGGGTGGGCCGGCTGCTGGGCGACGACTGGCAGGAACCGCATCGAGCGCTGGAGATCCAGCTCGCGCTACGGCTCCACCGGCTGACGGGTGCCCTCGGCGGCTGAGTCGGGCGATCCGCCCGCGCCGGGCGCGGGGGCCGCATCCCGGCCGCCCTGCTCCCCGGCCGCCGCCGGCTCGCCCACCGTCGCCAGATCCCGCTCCCGCGTCTCCGCCGCGCAGGCCAGCGCCACCACGGTCAGCAGCGCGGCGGCGATCACATACACCGACACCATCGCCGACCCGTCGTACTCCGCCAGCAGCGCGGTGGCGATCATCGGCGCGGGCGCGCCCGCCGCCACCGAGGAGAACTGCGCCCCGATCGAGGCACCCGAGTACCGCATCCGGGTGGCGAACAGCTCGGAGAAGAACGCCGCCTGCGGCGCGTACATCGCCCCGTGCAGCACCAGCCCGACCGTCACCGCGAGCGTGATCCACCCGAAGTCCCCGGTGTCCAGCAGCGCGAAGAACGGGAAGATCCACGCACCGACGCCGACCGCGCCCAGGAAGTAGACGGGGCGCCGCCCCACCCGGTCCGAGAGGGCACCCCACAGCGGAATGACCGCGAAGTGCACGGCGGAGGCGATCAGCACCGCGTTCAGCCCGGTCTGCTTGGACAGATCCAGATGGTCGGTGAGATACACCAGCAGGAACGCCGTCAGCACGTAGAAGCTGATGTTCTCCGCCATCCGGGCTCCCATCGCCACCAGCACATCACGCCAGTGGTGCCGCAGCACGGCCAGCAGCGGCAGCTCCTCCACGGCGCTCCCGCCGGCCTTGCGGTCCTGCTCCTTGCGGGCCTCCGCACGGGCGCGGGCCTCCTGGAAGACCGGCGACTCGTCCACGGCCAGCCGCACCCACAGACCGACCAGCACCAGCACCCCGGAGAGCAGGAACGGCACCCGCCAGCCCCAGCTCTCGAACGCGCCGTCCGACAGCAGCGCCGTCAGCGCCGCCAGCACCCCGGTCGCCAGCAGCTGACCCGCTGGCGCCCCGGTCTGCGGCCAGGACGCCCAGAAGCCGCGCCGCCGCGGATCCCCGTGCTCGGAGACCAGCAGCACCGCACCGCCCCACTCGCCGCCCAGCGCGAAGCCCTGCACCAGCCGCAGCGCCGTCAGCAGGACGGGGGCGAACGCCCCCACCGTCGCGTGGGTGGGCAGCAGCCCGATGGCGAACGTGGCACCGCCCATCAGCAGCAAGCTGATGACCAGCAGCTTCTTCCGGCCGACGCGGTCGCCGTAGTGACCGAAGACCAGGGCCCCGATGGGCCGGGCCGCGAACCCCACCGCGTAGGTGAGGAATGCCAGCAGCGTGCCGACGAGCGGATCGGAGTCCGGGAAGAACAGCTTGTTGAAGACGAGCGCGGCGGCCGAGCCGTAGAGGAAGAAGTCGTACCACTCGATGGTGGTACCGACCAGGCTGGCCGCGACGATCCGGCGCAGCGAGCCGGGACCGGCGGCGGGAGCGCGCCCCGGCGACTCCGGGGACGAAGAAGGGGAGACCATGCCGCCGCACGCTAGGGAAACCCGCCGCCGCCCCCCATGTGGCGGCACCCCACACTTCGCCGTCCCGCTGTGCGGTGGGGCCCCACCTCGTCCAGGCTCCGCAGGGGGACGCGTAGGCTCTCGGGTATGGCCGACGCACCGTACAAGCTGATTCTGCTCCGCCATGGCGAGAGCGAGTGGAACGCCAAGAACCTGTTCACCGGCTGGGTGGACGTCAACCTCACCGAGAAGGGCGAGAAGGAGGCGGTCCGCGGCGGCGAGCTGCTCAAGGACGCCGGCCTGCTCCCCGATGTACTGCACACCTCCGTGCAGAAGCGCGCGATCCGCACCGCGCAGCTGGCGCTGGAGGCCGCGGACCGCCTGTGGATCCCCGTGCGCCGCTCCTGGCGGCTGAACGAGCGCCACTACGGGGCGCTCCAGGGCAAGGACAAGGCGCAGGTCCGCGACGAGTTCGGCGAGGAGCAGTTCATGCTCTGGCGCCGCTCCTACGACACCCCGCCGCCCGCCCTGGAGGACGGCGCCGAGTTCTCGCAGAGCGACGACCCCCGCTACGCGGGCGTCCCCAGCGAGCTGCGGCCCCGCACCGAGTGCCTCAAGGACGTCGTCGAGCGGATGCTGCCGTACTGGTTCGACGGCATCATCCCCGACCTGATCGCCGGGCACACCGTGCTGGTCGCCGCGCACGGCAACTCCCTGCGCGCCCTGGTCAAGCACCTGGACGGGATCTCCGACGAGGACATCGCCGGTCTCAACATCCCCACCGGCATCCCGCTCACCTATGAGCTGGACGCCGACTTCCACCCGGTCAAGAAGGGCGGCACCTACCTCGACCCGGAGGCCGCCAAGGCCGCCATCGAGGCCGTCAAGAACCAGGGCAAGAAGAAGTAACCGAGCAAGCCGACACGATCGAGCCCCCTGCCTGCGGTCCTCCCGCCGGGCAGGGGGCTTTCCGGTCTCCGGATGCGATCACCGTGTGCCCGCCGGACGATGGCGAAGGCGTCCACAAGGACGAGGGGGTCGAGCGGGACGAGGGAGAGTGCGCGATGGCGGGACTTGTTCGCAAGAGCTTCGAAGCACCTGATGAGGTCCGGCCCTTCGAAGGGGGCACCGGGCACCTGGAAGTCGTCGACCTGGGTGGGGAGCTGGGCAGGGCGACGTTCCAGCCGGGCTGGCAGTGGTCCAAGCACGTCAAGCCGATCGCCGGGACCGAGAGCTGCCAGGCGGCCCACACGGGCTATGTCGTCTCCGGGCGGCTGAAGGTCGTCATGGACGACGGCGAGGAGGCCGAGTTCGGTCCCGGAGACGTCATCGACGCCCAGCCCGGTCACGACGCCTGGGTGGTCGGGCAGGAGCCCTGCGTCATGATCGACTGGAAGGGCTACGCGGGCTACGCGAAACGCTGAGGACCCGAGGGGCTTGGAGCCCCGGGACCTGGGGCCTCGACGCCCGGCGGCGCGGCAGCGGACAGCGGTCCGGCGGTTCGGTGACGGCGGGGCGATGTCGGCCCTTGCGCATACGCTCGGAACATGACCACCCATCCCACCTCGGCGCTGGCGCGGCGGTTGCTGCCGGGGGAGCTGACCGCCGGGGGCACGCCGCGCCCGGAGCGGGTGCGGCGCAGCGCGCGGGACTGGGCCGTCGATGTGCTGCTGTTCGCCTGGGCCGTCCTGTGCTGGGCGGTGCTGTTCGAGCAGGTCGAGTCCAAGACGTATCTGCCCGGGTGGCTGGTGGCACTGGACCCGCCGCTGGGGGCGCTCGCCTGCCTGTCGCTGTGGCTGCGGCGGCGCTGGCCGCTGGGGGTGGCGCTGGCGGCGGTGCCGGCCGCCGCGCTGACGGACACCGTCGTCGGGGCGCTGGCCGTCATCATCTTCAATCTGGCGCTGCGCATCCCGCCGCGAGCGGCCGCGCTGGTGCTGCTGCTGCATCTGGCGGCCACGCTCCCCTACGTCCTGTTCTACGGGGTGCCGCACGAGGAGCGCTGGACGGTTGCCGTCTTCGTGCTCATCTTCTACCTGCTCTTCTTCACCTGGGGCAGCGCCACCCGGGCCCGGCGGCAGCTGGTGCTCAAGCTGCGGGAGGACGCGGTGCGCGCGCAGGCGGACCATGAGCGGCGGCTGGCGGACGTGCGGCGGGCCGAGCGGCGGGCGATCGCCCGGGAGATGCACGATGTGCTCGCGCACCGCGTTTCGCTGCTGTCCGTGCACGCGGGCGCGCTCGCCTACCGCACGCGGCGCACGGCGGCGGGCGAGGGCGCGGCGTTGGACGACTCGGAGATCGCCGAGAGCGCCACCGTCATCCGCGACAACGCGCATCAGGCGCTGGAGGAGCTGCGCGATGTGCTGCACGTCCTGCGCGAGGACGAGAAGGAGGAAGCCCCCTGCCCCGGTGGGCGCCCGGGCGAGCCCGGCGGCAGCGGGGCGGTCGGAACCTCCGACGGTGCGCGGCCGCAGCCGGATCTGACCCGGCTCGGTGAGCTGGTCGACGAGGCGCGTGCCGCGGGTCAGACCGTCCGCTTCGACCAGGAGCTGCCCGAGCGGGTCGACGGCGAGGGCGGCTGGCCGCTGCGCCCCCAGTTGCAGCGCACGGCCTACCGGGCGGTTCAGGAGGGGCTCACCAACGCGCGCAAGCACGCACCCGGCAGCCCGGTCCAGGTGCGGGTGGCGGGCACCGTGGGGGAGGAGCTGACGGTGCGGGTCAGCAATCCGCTGCCCGGCGCGCGCGAGCCGAGGCGCGGCGAAGCGGTGATCCCTGGTGCCGGTGCCGGGCTGACGGGGCTGCGGGAGCGGCTGGAGATCGAGGGCGGCACCCTCGCCTACGGTCCGGAGAACGGCAGGTTCACGCTGCTGGCCCGGTTGCCGTGGCCGCCGCCGGAGACGGGGTACGAGGCGGGGCCGTAGCGCGGGGGCGCGAGAGGGTCTGGGAGGGCGCGCGAGGCGGGGCCCTGACCCGTCGAACCGGTCAGGGCCCCGCCTCGTGCTCCCTCAGGACTTCCCGCGGTCAGCCGCAGGAGCCCCCGCAGCTGCAGGGTCCGCCCGACTGGCAGCCGCATCCGCAGCCGGGGCCGCATCCGCAGGCTCCCACCAGAGGCAGGTGCCGGGCGTCCGAAGGTGTGGTCGGCGGCTGCTCGGCCGTGGTCCGGGGCGATTCGGGGGAGTCGGCCATCGTGCCCTCCTCGGCAGGGACAGTCATGGACAGGACATGACACAGTCCCATTGCACGCCGGACAGGCACCGGCGCATCAAGGGCGCGCGGTTGCACGCGTGGCCGACCACCGGCAACGTGCGCGGGAACGGCTCCGCACCGTCCCGCGCACGTGCCTGATCAGTGGTTCTCGCCGGACGCGGCTGCCTCGTCCGAGGAGGCGGTCGCGTCGGAGCCGCCCGCCCCGCTGCCCCCGCCGCTCTCGGCACCGCCGGTGGCGGCCGCCAGCGCGGGGTCGATCTCGTCCGCGTAGTCGCCGGTCACCAGGTAGACGACCCGGCGGGCCACGGACACGGCGTGGTCGGCGAACCGCTCGTAGTAGCGGCCCAGCAGGGTGACGTCCACGGCGGTCTCGATGCCGTGCTTCCAGCGGTCGTCCATCAGGTGCTGGAAGAGGGTGCGGTGCAGCAGGTCCATGGCGTCGTCGTCCTGCTCCAGCTGCATCGCCAGGTCGACGTCCTTGGTGATGATGACCTCGGCGGCCTTCGCCATCAGCCGCTGTGCCAGCTGCCCCATCTCCAGCAGCGTCGCCTGCAGGTCCTGGGGGACGGCGGACTCGGGGAAGCGCAGCCTGGCGACCTTCGCCACATGCTGCGCCAGGTCACCGGAGCGCTCCAGGTCGGCGCTCATCCTCAGCGAGGTGACGACGATCCGCAGATCGGTGGCGACCGGCTGTTGCCGGGCCAGCAGCTGTATCGCCCGGGTCTCCAGGTCCCGCTGGAGGTCGTCGACCTTCTCGTCGGCGGCGATGACACTCTCGGCGAGCTTGAGGTCCGCGTCCAGCATCGCCGTGGTGGCGCGCCCGATCGCGGAGCCGACGAGCCTGGCCATCTCGACCAGGCTGTCCCCGATCGAGTCCAGCTCCTCGTGGTACGCGTCCCGCATGGCTGTCCTTCCCTACGCATGGATTGTTCTCGTGAGGCGCACGGCCCCAATCGTTTCTGCTGGGGCGCTGCGGCCCCGGTCGTGCTGGTGGGGGGCGCTCGGGCCCCTACGATCCCACGGTGCGCCCGAAATGCGACCGGTTCCGCCCCCCACGGTGAACCGAAGGCGCCTTGAGGGTTAACACTGGGCGACAGCTCTTTCGGTCGCCCCCTCCAGGACTGGGGCACTGTCGTAAGAGGCGCATAACCTGGCTGTATGGACGTTAATGCGGCGGTCGCCGCGGCAGCAGCGATCGCCGGTGTGTGCACCGGCGTGATCGCGATGCTGGCGTTCCGGTGGAGCGAGCGGGAGCAGGCCCGCCCCACCCGCACCTCCCTGCACACCGAGCCGGGGCTGCCCCCGGGCGTCGACACCGTCCTGTCGGTGCTCCGCTCCTCAGCCGTGGTGCTGGACGAGAGCGATGCCGTCGTCAAGGCCAGCTCCGCCGCCTACGCGCTGGGTCTGGTGCGCGGCGGCAAGCTCGCCGTGGAGCCTATGCTGCAGATGGCCAGGGACACCAGGCGGGACGGGGAGATACGGCAGGTCGAGTTGGACCTGCCCCGGCGCGGTACGGGGCGGGGTGATGCCCTCGCGGTTTCCGCGCGGGTGGCCCCACTCGGCTCCCGGCTGGTGCTCCTGCTGGTGGAGGACCTGACGGAGGCCCGCAGGATCGAGGCGGTGCGGCGCGACTTCGTCGCCAACGTCAGCCATGAGCTCAAGACCCCCGTCGGCGCGCTCTCCCTCCTCTCGGAGGCGGTGCTGGACGCCTCCGAGGACCCGGAGGCGGTGGAACGCTTCGCCGGCCGGATGCAGAACGAGGCCACTCGGCTGACCAATCTCGTCCAGGAGCTGATCGACCTGTCCCGGGTGCAGAACGACGACCCGCTGGAGGACTCCGAGTCGGTCAGGGTGGACGAACTGGTGAACGAGGCGATAGAGCGAAGCCGGCAGAGCGCCGACAGCAAACAGATCACCCTTCTCGCGGGCGGCACGGAGGGCCTGCACGTATGGGGCAACCGCGGCCAGCTCGCCGCGGCCCTCGGCAACCTCGTGGAGAACGCCGTCAACTACTCACCCGCCCGCACCCGCGTCAAGGTCGCGGGACGCCTCACCCAGGCCCCGGGCGGCGATCTGATCGAGATCGCCGTCACCGACCAGGGCATCGGCATCTCCGACCGGGACAAGGAACGCATCTTCGAGCGGTTCTACCGCGTCGATCCGGCCAGATCCCGGGCCACCGGAGGCACCGGGCTGGGTTTGTCCATCGTCAAGCACGTGGCCGCCTCGCACGGCGGGGAGGTCACCGTATGGAGCGCCGAGGGACAGGGCTCCACCTTCACCCTGCGGCTGCCCGAGGCGGGCAGCGCGCGGGAGCAGGCCGCGTCCGACAAGGCCGACCGGCTCGGCCGGAACGGCCTGTCCGGCGCACTGCAGGAACCGGCCGCCTTCGACGAGGAAGAGCGGCCGTATGTCGATCAGGCTGATGAACAACTTTCCGCCCCGGAGGTCCTCCCGTGACCCGAGTGCTCGTCGTCGAGGACGAGGAATCGTTCAGCGACGCACTGTCGTACATGCTCCGTAAGGAAGGCTTCGAGGTCGCCGTGGCGGCCACGGGTCCCGAGGGGCTCGACGAGTTCGAACGCAACGGCGCCGATCTGGTGCTGCTCGATCTGATGCTGCCGGGACTGCCCGGCACGGAGGTCTGCCGCCAGCTGCGCGGCCGCTCCAACGTCCCAGTGATCATGGTGACGGCCAAGGACAGCGAGATCGACAAGGTTGTCGGCCTGGAGATAGGCGCCGACGACTACGTCACCAAGCCGTTCTCCTCCCGGGAACTGGTCGCCCGGGTCCGCGCCGTGCTGCGCCGCCGCGGCGAGCCGGAGGAGGTCGTGCCCGCGGCGCTGGAGGCGGGTCCGGTCCGGATGGACGTGGACCGGCACGTGGTCACGGTCGGCGGCGGCAAGGTCGACCTGCCGCTCAAGGAGTTCGACCTGCTGGAGATGCTGCTGCGCAACGCCGGCCGGGTGCTGACCCGGATGCAGCTGATCGACCGGGTCTGGGGCGCGGACTACGTCGGCGACACCAAGACCCTCGACGTGCACGTCAAGCGGCTCCGCGCCAAGATCGAGCCCGACCCGGGTGCCCCGCGCTATCTGGTGACGGTCCGGGGGCTCGGCTACAAGTTCGAGCCGTAAACCGCGCTTGAGGGGGCGGCGCGCCCCGTAAGGGGCGCGGGGAACTGCGCGAGCAACCACAACGTGCCCGCACCGGGCCCAGCACCCTAGCCCCTACGGCGAGAGGCCGCACCCCCCCGCGGGGGAGGCGGCCTCTCGCCGTAGGGCCTGGTGCGGAGTCCCGGGTGCGACCGGCCGTGGGTCGCTGGGGGTACCTCCCGGCCGGAGGCTGGGGGAGCAGTTCCCCGCGCCCCTTCGGGGCGACTCAGTGCCCGGCGTGCTCCTCCTGGGCGCCCGGCGTGCCGGCCGGCGAGGACGAGTCGGCCTCGCCCGGCTTCTCGGACTCGGAGGTCGAGGGCGAGCCGGAGGGCGCCCCGGAGGGCGAGGCAGTGCTGGAGGCACCCGGCTCAGGAGCCCGGCGGGACGGCGAGGGCGACGAGCTGGGGCCGACCGTCTCGTAGGCGCCCTTGGCCGGGACGACCGTCGCACGCAGCTTGACCGCGCCGGTGCGGCTGAGGTCGAAGGTGAGCGGCTGCGCGTTGCCGTCCTTGATGCCCGTCTTCTCCGCGTTTGCGAACACCGCGGAGGCCTTGCCCTTGCCGCCCAGCGCCAGTGAGCCGCCGGCCGGTACGACCAGCTTCTTCTCGCCCTTCGCGGGGCTCAGTTCGGCGCGGGCGCCCTTGGTGCGGATGCCCTTGAGGATCTGATCCTTCTCGCCGTCGTTGAAGATCCGCGCGGTGACGGTCGCCTCGTCGGAACCCGTGGTTCCGGTGACGACGTTGGCGTTCTGGATCTCGATGACCCCGACGTGCGTCGCCGCGTTGTCGGGCTTGATCTCCAGAGTCTGCGCGTCGTTCCCGGCGCCGCAGGCGGTCAGCGAGACGGCGGCGAGCGCGAGGGTGGTGGCGGCGAGGGTGCCGCGACGAAGGCTGCTGCTCACGGCGGCGGCAACTCCTAGGCGAGCTATGGCGGCGGCACGCTCCTCAGGCGCGTGCCGGTCGCAGTACGGATGGGCTTTCGCGTGCGCGCTCAGGTTACCGACAGCCTGTGGACGCCCCGCACCCGACCCTCCGACCCGGACCGCCGACCCGACCCTCCGACCCGGACCGCCGACCGGGACCGCCGACCGGGACCGCCGACCGGGACCGGCCCAGGTCGGGCCGGTGGTGGCTGTCGTCCTTGCCCGTCCCCCTGCCGGCGGGCGCCGACGCGAGTCTGCCCGTCTGCCCGTCTGCCCGTCTGGCTGTCGGCCTGTCGGCTCCTCTGCCTGTCGGCCCGTCTGCGTGTCCGTGCGCCCGTACGCCGTCGAATAGCGTCGGCCGGAGCACGGGTGACCTCCGTACGAGCGATTCCACGGGAATGCGAGAGGTTGATGAAGAATTGATCAACAGCCTCTTGTGCGGCCATTGATCAATTCTTGGGAAAGCGGGAAGGTGTGGTGAAGACGCCACTCCCTACGATCAGACAAATCGGTCAAAGCGGACGTGTCGTAACCCTCTTCCGGGGGCGCCCTCGTGGTGTTTCCAGGGGTGGGCAGAACCGCTCTCACCTGCGAATACCCGCTTGCATTGGCTGGTCGATGCACGATAGAGGGCCGCTTGTCAAGCCCCGAGATGTGCCCTGACCTGCGAAAACGCCATTCAGAAGACGTCGTTCCCGTGTTACCCTGGATAGCCACGGAAGGGGTACCTGACACATGACGTTCAAGGTTGGCGACACCGTGGTCTATCCCCATCACGGGGCCGCGCTGATCGAGGCTATCGAAACTCGCCAGATCAAAGGCGTGGACAAGACCTACTTGGTTCTGAAGGTCGCGCAGGGCGATTTGACCGTTCGTGTACCCGCGGACAATGCGGAGTTCGTAGGCGTGCGCGACGTCGTTGGTTCGGACGGGCTGGACAGGGTCTTCGAGGTGCTCCGCGCGCCGTATGCCGAGGAGCCGACCAACTGGTCCCGCCGCTACAAGGCAAATCTCGAAAAGCTTGCGTCCGGCGACGTGATCAAGGTTGCCGAGGTCGTGCGTGACCTGTGGCGCCGTGAGCGTGAACGCGGCCTGTCCGCCGGTGAGAAGCGGATGCTGGCCAAGGCCCGTCAGATCCTGGTGAGCGAGCTGGCTCTGGCGGAGAACACGAACGAGGACAAGGCCGAGGCGTTGCTCGACGAGGTTCTCGCTTCCTGACACTCGATCTGCCCCACGATGCCGCGGTGCCCGGATGACATCAGTCGTCACCGGGCGCTGCGGCATGTTCGGCAGCATGTCCGGATGTCCGGCTTTCGGCGCCGGCTACGGCGATCCTGCCGGCCCCCGGTGATCCTCGGTCCTCGATGCCGACGATCGTTGCGGGGGCCCGTCCGGTCGTGCAGGGTCGTGCAGGTATGCGTGCCGGGCCAGGGCAGCCGGCTCGACCGATGGTCACGGAAGGGTTCGGTCGAGTGGTTGCGCCCGGCACTCCCCCCAACCTATGGCCGGGGGTACCCCCAGGCCATACCCACCCCGGCTGAGGACACAAACCCTGAACGCGCTACCGATGTCAATCGATTCCACAGACTTCGCCCCATCCGGGGACCGGCGACCCTCCGGCGACGCCGGACCCCGCACCGCCGTCGTCATCCCCGCCGCCGGCAAGGGCGTACGCCTCGGCCCCGGAGCGCCCAAGGCGCTGCGCGAGCTGGGTGGTACACCGATGCTGGTGCACGCCGTTCGGGCCACAGCGCGGGCGCGCGCCGTCGAACTCGTCGTCGTGGTCGCGCCCTCCGACGGCGCACCCGCCGTCCGCACGCTGCTGGACGAGCACGGACTGCCCGAGGTCGCCGTCGTACCCGGCGGCGAGACCCGCCAGGACTCCGTGCGCCTCGGTCTCGCGGCGCTCCCCGACACCGTCGAGACGGTGCTCGTGCACGACGCGGCGCGTCCGCTCGTCCCGGACGAGACGGTGGACGCCGTCGCGCGGACCGTCCGTGCGGGTGCCCCCGCCGTGGTGCCGGCGCTGCCCGTCACGGACACCGTCAAGCAGGTGGAACCCCGCGCCGACGGGGAGCCCGAGCCGGTCACCGGTACCCCCGACCGCGCCCGGCTGCGTGCCGTACAGACCCCGCAGGGGTTCGCCCGCAAGGTGCTCGCCGAGGCGCACGCCCGGCTGGCGGCGCGGGGCGAGGGAGCCACGGACGACGCGGGCATGGTCGAGCGGCTCGGCGTCGAGGTGGTCGTCGTCCCCGGTCATGAGGAGGCGTTCAAGGTGACCCGCCCGCTCGACCTGGTCCTCGCGGAGGCCGTGCTGGCCAGGAGGAGGGCGCACGATGCGTTCTGACGGCGTCGACCGCCCCTCCTCCGCCGATCAGCCGCCCGCCGCTGCCCCACCCCCGCTCCCGTCCCCGCCGCTGCCCCTGGTCGGCATCGGCACCGATGTGCACGCGTTCGAGGAAGGGCGCGAGTTGTGGTGCGGTGGACTGCTGTGGGAGGGCGAGCGGTACGGACTCGCCGGGCACTCCGACGGCGACGTGGCGGCGCACGCGGCGTGCGACGCGCTCTTCTCCGCCGCCGGACTCGGGGACCTGGGCGCCCACTTCGGCACGGCCCGGCCCGAGTGGTCCGGCGCCTCGGGCGTCGCGCTGCTCACCGAGGCGGCTCGCATCGTGCGTGCGGCGGGGTACGAGATCGGCAATGTGGCCGTGCAGGTGATCGGTGTCCGCCCCAAGGTCGGCAAGCGGCGCGCGGAGGCCATGAAGGCGCTGTCGGACGCTGTCGGCGCTCCGGTCTCCCTCTCGGGCACCACCACCGACGGCCTCGGTCTGACCGGTCGCGGCGAGGGGCTGGCGGCCGTCGCCACGGCTCTGGTGCTCCCACACCGTTAGCGGCGGGCCCGCCTGGACGCGAAGGAGCCCGGGCTGTACGCGAAGGAGCCCGGGCCTCCTCCCGTTCTGCCGGACGGCCGTTCCGCCGGACGGCGATGGGGCCCGGGCTGCACTCGCTTCCCAGTTGCGCATCGTTCGCAGTTACAGTTGAGGCGATGTCCTACCTCCTGCGTACCGCCGCGCCCGCCGATGTCGAGGTCGCGCGCAGCGTCATGCTCGACACCGTCTACGGCGATCTGCGGTCCGGCTACGTGCCGCGCTGGCACCGGGACATCATCGATATCGAGGGCACGTATCTGCGCCCGCCGCGCCGCACCCTCCTCGTCGCCGTCGACGAGGCGAGCGGCGAGGTCGTCGCGACGGGCGCGGTCCGCGACCAGGGGCCGCAGGCGCCGCCGAATCCGCCGTGGGTCGCCGAGCGGTTCCCCTCCGGGAGTACGGCGCAGCTGTGCAGGATCTATGTGCGCTCGACCCACCGCCGGCTGGGTATCGCCCGTGCGATGGTGCGGGAGCTGTCGGCCTTCGTGGCGGAAGCGGGCGGCTACGAGGCGATCTATCTGCACACCGATCCCACCGTGCCCGGCGCCGAGCCGTTCTGGCGGGCCATGGCGACGGTCGTCTGCGACGAGCGCGAACTGCCGGGCGGCGGCCAGGGCATCGTCCACTTCTCGCTGCCGGTCCCGGCGCTGTCGGCGGCCCGCTCCGCCGTGTCGGCGGGCTCGCTGACCGCGACCGTTTGTTGAAAATCGCTTCCAGATAGAGTCCGAGTCATGCCCCAGATACGCCGCGCCCGCCCCGCGGGCGCCTTCCGCTTCCGCAGCGCCCCGGCCGCCGTCGCGCTCGTGACCACGGGCGCGCTCACCCTCACCGCGTGCGGGGGCTCCGGTGGCGGCTCGGGCGAGCGGCTGCGGGTCTCCATGGCGTTCCCGCCCGCCCAGTCGATGTCCCCGTACGGGGACGACGCCGTGCTGCTCAGCCGGCTCTCCGTGATCGAAGGCCTGACCAAGCTGGACACCTCCGGGGAGGCCGAGCCGGCGCTGGCGACCTCCTGGAAGCCCTCCGACGGCGGGCGCACCTGGACGTTCCAGCTGCGCAAGGCCCGCTTCCAGGACGGGCGGAAGGTGACGGCCGACGCGGTCGTCCGCTCGATCGAGGAGGCCACGAAGGCCTCGCCCGAGCCCCGGGTGCTCAGCGACGCGGGCGAGCTCAAGGCGAAGGCGAAGGACGCGGACACGGTCGCCGTCACCAGCGGCGAGCCGGACACGCTGCTGCCCCAGCGGCTGGCCAACCCCTCTCTCGCCGTGCTCTCCCCCGAGGCGTACGGCCGGGGCGAGGGCGCCGACAAGGGCGGCAAGGTGACCGTCGCCGGGCACGCCACCGGGCCGTTCACCCTCACCGAGGTCGACGGGGCGGTCAGCGCCACACTTGAGCGCAACGACGACTACTGGGGCGGCAAGGCGAAGGCCGCCGGGGTGGACGTGACGTTCACCGCGAACGGCACCACCCGCGCCAACGCGCTGCGGTCGGGCAGCACGGACATCGCCGAGTACGTCCCCGTCTCGCAGGCCTCCGTGCTGAAGCAGAGTCAGATCGAGGCGGTGCCCACCGCCCGCACCAACAGCCTCTACATGAACACCGGGCGCGGACCGCTCCAGGACCCGCGTCTGCGGGCGGCGGTCCGTTCGGCCATCGACAGCAAGGCGCTGATCAAGAGCGTGTACGAGGGGTACGCGGACGAGCCCGAGGGGCTGCTCGGGCCGGGCGTGAAGTGGGCCGACGAACTGCGTGTCCCCGTCAAGGGCCGGGCGAAGCCCGCGACCAAGGCGCAGGTGAAGAAGGCGCCGACCCTCACGCTCGCCACCTACACCAACCGCCCCGAGCTGCCCGAGGTCGTCACCGCCCTCCAGCAGCAGTTCGAGCAGGCGGGCTTCCGGGTCAAGCAGGTCGTACGCGACTACGCGCGGATGGAGGCCGACGCGCTCGCCGGCAAGTACGACATCTTCGTACAGGCCCGCAACACCCTGCTGGACACCGGCGACCCGGTGTCGTACCTGGAGTCCGACTTCACCTGCAAGGGCTCCTTCAACATGTCGCAGCTGTGCGACAAAGCCGTGGACAAGGCCGTCGACAAGGCGGCGGGCACCGGGTCCACGGCCGAGCGGCAGCGCGCCGAGCTGGCGGCCGAGGCGAAGATCCTGCGCACCGACGCCGTGGTGCCGCTGCTGCACGAGCGCTTCATCCAGGGCGTCGCCGACGACATCGAGGGCGTCTCCCTCGACCCGATGGAGCGCACTCTGGTCACCGCCGACACCCACCGCGAGTGAGCGGAACGCCGCCCTCCCCCAGCCTCCGGCCGGGAGGTGCCCCCAGGCTGCCGGTACTGACGGGACGGCTCCTCTCGGCGCTGGGGGTGCTGCTCGTCATCGGGCTGCTGCCCTGGCTGACCGGCACCGACCCGGCGCGCACGATCCTGCACGCCCGCTACGCCGACCGCGAGGCCTCGCCCGCTGCACTGGCGGCCATCCGGCAGGAGACCGGGCTGGACGCGGGGCCGCTGCGGCTGCTCGCCGACTGGGCCCGGGGCCTGCTGCGCGGCGACTTCGGCACCTCGTGGGTCTCCGGCCGGCCGGTCGGCCCCGATGTGCTCTCCGCGCTCGGCGTCTCCCTCACCCTGATGGGCGTCTCGCTCGTCGTCGCCGTCCTGCTCGCGGTGGCCCTCAGCCTGCGCACCCTGCGTACGGGGGCGCGCGGACCGGGGCGCAGGACGCCGCGCGCACGCGCCGGGGCGCTCGGCGCGGTACTCGCCGCGCTGCCGGAATTCCTGCTGGCCGCCGTCCTCGCGACGATCTTCGCGGTACGCCTCGGCTGGTTCCCCCCGCTGGGCTGGGGCGGCGACCAGGCGGTCGCCGCCGCCGTGCTGCCCGCTCTCGCCATGGGCATCCCCGCGGGCGCCCTGCTGGGGCGGCTGCTGGACGACGCGCTGCCGGGCGCCTTCGCCGAGGAGTGGGTGCGCACCGCCGTCGCCTGCGGACTGCCGCCCGCGCGGATCGCCGGATACGCGCTGCGGCGCGTACTGCCGCCGCTGCTGCCGCAGTTCGGCTTCGTCGTCATCGGCCTCACCGGCGGCGCCGTCGCCGTGGAGACCCTCTTCTCCATTCCCGGCCTCGGCGGCACCGCCCTGTCGGCCGCGCTCGCACAGGACCTGCCCGTGCTCCAGGCCTGCGTCCTGCTGCTGCTCACACTGGGACTGTCCGTGGGCGTCGCCGTGGGCGCCGCACGGCGTTCCCTGATCGGCCCCGCACTCGACGCGGCCGCGCTGCCGGCGCTGCGCCGGCCCCGACTGCCGCCCGGGCGCGCCCTGATCGGCTCGGCCTGCGCCCTGTCGGCGCTGCTGGTGGCGGTCGTGGCGTACGGGATGACGCGCGACCCGCTGCATGTCGACGCCGCCGCCCGGCTGGCCGCGCCGAGCGCCGCGCACCCGCTGGGCACCGACGCGCTCGGCCGCGACGTCCTCGCCCGGCTCGGCCACGGCGCGGCACGTACGGCCCTCACCTCGCTGGCGGTCGCGGCCGTCACCCTCGTCGTCGGCGTCGCCCTGGGCGTGCTGACCCGCTGGACCGAGGGCCTGCGCGAGGTCGTCAACGCCCTGCCGCCGGTCATCGCCGGGCTGGTCGTCGCGGGGATCGCCGGGCCCGGCGCCTTCGGGGCGGCCGCCGCCGTCGCCGTCGTCGCCTGGGCCCCACTGGCGGCGCACACCGCCGCGCTCTACGAGCAGGAGCGCGCCGCCACCCATGTCGAGGGCGCCGTCGCGCTGGGCGCCGGACGCGGGCATCTGCTGCGCCGGCACATCCTGCCCGGCGTACTGCCCCCGGTCCTGCGCCACGCCGTGCTGCGTATCCCCGCGCTGGCCCTCGCCCTGGCCTCCCTCGGCTTCCTCGGGCTGGGCGCCGCACCGCCCGCGCCCGAGTGGGGCCGCATGCTCTCGGAGAACATGCCCTACGCCGAGCGCGCCCCCTGGGCCGTCCTCGCCCCCGCCGCGGGCCTGGCCGCCGTCGGCGTACTGGCCGTGACGACCGCGGCCCTCGCCCCCGCGACCCGCCGGGGACGCGGAACCCGCCGGGGACCCGGAACCCGCCGGGGACCCGGAACCCGCCGCGGACCCGCCCGCACCGGGAACGGCCTCCGCACCGGGAACGGCCTGCGCGCCGGGGGCCGACCCCGCGCCGGGAGCCGCGATGAGGCGTGACCGGGTGGCCCGGCGCGGCGGCGGACGGCTGCGCCCGCCCCTCGGCCCACCCTCCGACATACGGGCACTGCCGCCGTTCGTGCGGCTGCTGGCGGCGACACAGCTCGCGTTCAACGTGGGTTTCTTCGCCGTACTGCCCTATCTGGCCGCGCATCTGGGCGGCACCCTCAAGATGGGCGGCTGGCTGGTCGGACTGGTGCTGGGGCTGCGGACCTTCAGCCAGCAGGGGCTGTTCGTCGTCGGGGGAGCGCTCACCGACCGGTGGGGGCCGCGCCCGCTCGTACTGGCCGGGTGCCTGCTGCGCATCGCCGGGTTCGTCTGGCTCGGGTACGCGCAGCAGACGGGCTCCGTCATCGCCGCCGTGCTGTGCGTGGGCTTCGCGGCGGCACTGTTCTCGCCCGCCGTCGAGTCGGAGACGGCCCGCCAGGCCGTCCGCCACGAGCAGGCCACCGGGCACCCCCGCGCCCGTACCCTCGCGGTCTTCTCCGCCGCCGGCCAGGTGGGGGCCTTCCTCGGCCCGCTGCTGGGCTCCCTGCTCCTGCTCGCCGACTTCCGTACCGCCTGTCTGGCGGGCGCGGCCGTCTTCGTCGCCGTCCTGGCGGGGCACTGGCGCTGGATGCCGCGCGAGCGGCCGGAGGTGGTACGGCGCGGGCCGGACGAGCGGGGCGGCGCCGTGTGCGAGACCGCCCGCAACGGTCCCTTCCTGCTGCTGTGCCTCGCCTACGGCGGCTATCTGCTCGCCTACAACCAGCTCTATCTGGCGCTGCCCGAAGAGGTGGTGAGGGCCACCGGTTCGCAGGCGGCGCTCGGCTGGCTGTTCGCGCTCTCCTCGCTGCTGGTCGTCTGCGCGCAGCTGCCCGTCACCCGGGCGGCCGGGGCGCGGATGGGGCACCGCACCGCACTCTGCGCCGGGCTGGGGGTGGTGGCGGCCGGTTTCCTCCTGGTGGCGGCGTTCGCGCCGGTCGCCCCGACGGGCGTGGTCGGCCTGGTACCGGCCGCCGGTTACGTCCTGGCCCTCACCCTCGGCCAGATGCTGACCGTGCCGGCAGCCCGCGCCCTGGTGACCGAACTGGTGCCCGAGCGACGGCTCGGCTTCAGCATGGGCGCCCTCTCCTCCCTCGCGGGCGCCGTCGTGCTGGGAGGCAGCGCCGCGACGGGAGCCCTGCTCGGTACGGGGGCGGCACCCGCCGCCGTCTGGTCGGTGCTGGCCTGCGTGCCGCTGCTGGGCGCCGCGGCGGGCCGCGCGATACGGGTACGAAGCGGCACGGACACCACGCGGCCGGGTGTCTGACGGTCCGGGCGCCGAGCGGTCGCGGAACAGGCGGCCGGGTGCCGGACGGCCGGGTGCGAAACCGTCCGGTCCGGCGGTGCGGAACGCATGGCGCGGCCGGTGCGTGGGATACCGTCCGGGGCAGGCGAGACCCGACGCACGGCGCCGGGACGAGACGAGAGGAGCCGCTTCCGTGGCAGACCAGGTGCTCTCCGACGAACTCAAGAAGGTCCTCGACGGCAAGGTCTTCATCGCCGTCGCCACCATCCAGCCCGACGGCAGCCCGCAGGTGTCGCCGGTGTGGGTGAAGCGCGACGGCGAGGACGTGCTGTTCTCCACCACCGTCGACCGCCGCAAGACGAAGAACCTCAGGCGCGATCCCCGGGTGACCGTACTGGTGCAGCCGGCCGAGGAGCCGTACACCTACGCCGAACTGCGCGGCACCGCCTCCCTCAGCAGCGAGGGCGCCCAGGAGCTGATCGACGAGCTGTCGCGCAAGTACACCGGAAAGAGCTACGCCGAGTTCAACCCCGCCTCGGACCAGGACGCCGAGCGCGTCGTCGTCCGCGTCACCGTCGACAAGGTCACCGGCCGACTCTGAACGGCCCCGCTCCGTCGGCCGCGAGCGGCCCCGGCCCCCGGCCCCGCACCCGTCCCGGCCCCGCTCTGTCGGCCAGGGCACGGCGGGGCCCGGTGGACTACTACCCTTGACCTCGTGACTCTTCGCCTGTACGACACCAGCGCCCGGCAGATCCGCGATTTCAGCCCGCTCGAACCCGGCTGCGTCTCGATCTACCTGTGCGGTGCCACCGTGCAGGCGGCCCCGCACATCGGGCACATCCGCTCCGGGCTGAACTTCGACATCATGCGCCGCTGGTTCCTCTACCGCGGCTACGACGTGACGTTCATCCGCAACGTCACCGACATCGACGACAAGATCATCACCAAGTCCGGCGAGCAGGGCCGCCCCTGGTGGGCGATCGGCTACGAGAACGAGCGCGCCTTCAACGCCGCCTACGAGGCGCTCGGTTGCCTGCCGCCCACCTACGAGCCGCGCGCCACCGGCCACATCCCCGAGATGGTCGAGATGATGCGGGTGCTGATCGACCGCGGGCACGCCTACGCCGCCGACGGCAACGTCTACTTCGACGTCCGCTCCTACGGCGACTACCTCGCCCTGTCCAACCAGGAGCTCGACAACCTCCTCCAGCCCGCCGGCGAGGGCGAGACCGGCAAGCGGGACCCGCGCGACTTCGCCATGTGGAAGGCCGCCAAGCCCGGTGAGCCCGCCTGGGAGACCCCCTTCGGGCCCGGCCGCCCCGGCTGGCACCTGGAGTGCTCCGCGATGGCGCACAAGTACCTCGGCCGCGTCTTCGACATCCACGGCGGCGGCGTCGACCTCGTCTTCCCGCACCACGAGAACGAGATCGCCCAGTCCCGCGCCTTCGGCGACGACTTCGCCCGCTACTGGGCCCACAACGCCTGGGTCACCATGAGCGGCGAGAAGATGAGCAAATCGCTGGGCAACTCGGTGCTGGTCAGCGAGATGGTCAAGCAGTGGCGCCCGCTCGTGCTGCGCTACTACCTGGGCGGCCCGCACTACCGCTCCACCATCGAGTACAGCCCCGCCTCGCTGCGTGAGGCCGAGTCCGCCTTCGGCCGCATCGAGGGCTTCCTGCAGCGCGCCGTCGAACAGGCGGGCCAGGTGGCCCCTGCGGAACGGGTGCCCGACGCGTTCGCCGAGGCCATGGACGACGACTTCGCGGTGCCGCAGGCACTGGCCGTCGTCCATACGACGGTGCGCCAGGGCAACGCCGCGCTGGGGGACGGCGACGACACCGCTGTGGCGACGGCTCTCGCCGAGGTCCGCGCCATGCTCGGGGTGCTGGGGATGGACCCCCTGGACGCCACCTGGTCCGGCGGCGCCCCGGCCGGCGGCGCCGACCTGCACTCCGTCGTGGACTCGCTGGTCGGACTGGTGCTGGAGCAGCGGCAGGCCGCCCGGGCGCGCAAGGACTACGCGACGGCGGACGCCATCCGCGACGAGCTCAAGCGCGCGGGCCTGACGATCGAGGACACCCCCACCGGCCCCCGCTGGGAGCTCGGCGCCGAGTGACGCGAGCGCCCCTGCCCGCCGGTGGGCTGTCCCCTCCGGACGGGCAGGGACCCGGTACCGGTACCGGTACCGTTGTAAAGCCGTACGTACATCCGACCGCTCCGACGAACGACAGGCCGAAGGCCGAAGCCGAACGACAGGCCGGAGCCAGGCCGCAGAAAGCAAGGTAGGTGCCCAGATGCCCGGTAAGAAGAAGGGGCCGCAGGTCGGCAGCGGCGGCAACCGCCGCCGCGGCCTGGCGGGCAAGGGCCCGACGCCGCCCGCCGAGATGCGCAAGGGCCACGCCAAGCAGCGTGCCGCCCAGGCCAAGGCGCGCCGCGCCCAGACCCGCCCGCAGCGCGGCAAGGGCACCTCGGAGCTGGTCGTGGGCCGCAACTCCGTCGTCGAAGCCCTCCGCGAGGGGGTGCCCGCCAACGCCCTCTACGTCCAGCAGTTCATCGACAACGACGAGCGCGTCCGCGAGGCGGTCCGCGTCGCGGGTGAGCGCGGCGGCATCCGGCTGGTCGAGGCCCCCAGGCCCGAGCTGGACCGGATGACCAACGGCCTCAACCACCAGGGCGTCGTCCTCCAGGTCCCGCCGTACGAGTACGCGCACCCCGAGGACCTGGCCAACGCCGCCTTCGACGACGGCGAGGACCCGCTCATCGTCGCACTGGACGGGGTGACCGACCCGCGGAACCTGGGCGCTGTCGTGCGTTCCGTCTCCGCGTTCGGCGGGCACGGTGTGGTCGTACCGGAGCGGCGGGCGGCCGGCATGACGGCCGGCGCGTGGAAGACGTCCGCCGGTACGGCGGCGCGCACGCCGGTGGCGCGCGCCACCAACCTCACCCGTGCGCTGGAGGGGTACCAGAAGGCGGGACTGACGGTGATCGGGCTCGCCGCCGACGGCGAGGTGGAGCTCGGCGATGTCGCCGCGCTCGACGGTCCGCTCGTGGTGGTCGTCGGCAGCGAGGGCAAGGGCCTGTCGCGGCTGGTCGGCGAGACCTGTGACCTGAGGGTACGGATCCCGATGCCGGGCGGCGCCGAGTCGCTGAACGCGGGCGTCGCCGCGGGCGTCGTCCTCTACGAGGCGGCGCGGCGACGCGCGTGAGACGGGGCTGAACCGCGGCCCGCGGCGGCGCCCGGGACGCGGCCGGTTCCGCTCCGGTTGATCACTTGACGGGCCTCGGACAGATCGGCGGCTCCGTGGCAGTGTCCTAACCGTCCGTCACTCGGTTAGATGAGTGTGGACACCAGAACACCCCGCGCACCCGGCGCTTCGGGCCGCGGCTCCGGGCACGGCCCAGCGGGAAGCCCACGCGGTTTCTTCGACGACGAACCGGTGCTGAGCACGGTCAAGGTCCCGTCCGACCCCGCCGAGGTGGTCGTCAACCACGCGAGTTTCCGAGTGCGGCTCGGCGCGGCGTCCGCCGCCTCGGCCACGCCGCCCACCGCGGCCGGGCCGACCCCGCCGCCCGCCGCCTCCTCGCCCACGGGCGCGTACGCCGCCCTCTCGCCGGCCACCGCCGCCGCACCGCCCGCGCCCACCTGGCCGGGAACGCGGGCCGGCTCCGCAGCGGGGACCGCCGCCGAACTCGGGGCCTCCGCGAGCCCCGCGCCCGCCGGGACGTCCGCATCCGCGGGGACGTCCGCATCCGCCGGTACCTTGACGCCCGCCGGGCGCGAGGCGGCGGCGTTCGAGGACACCGAGCCCCTTCCTGTCGCGGCCGGCGGCAGCGAGTCGGCGGCGACCCGCCGCACCGGCTCCGCCCGGACCGGGCGCCGCACCCCCGTGGTGTGGAGCGGCGGCCGCGAGCCGGACGACACGGGCGCCACGAAGCTGATCCAGGCCGCCCGCACCGCAGGTCTCGTCGGCTTCGAAAGCGGTACCGCCACCGCCGAGTCCGACCCCTCCGCCACCCAGACCCTGCCCCGCGTCAAGGGCCCCGGCGGCCCCGGTCGCGCCGGGACCGGGGCCGGGGCCGGTGCCTCCGGGAGCGGCCCCGCCACCGTGGTCGGCCCGCCCCGCGGCCCGCAGCCGTCCGAGAGCGGCCGGCCGGTGCCGCCGCGGCCCGAACCCCCGCGCCCGGAACCGCTGTTGAAGGGCGTACGCCCGGCGCGCGGCGCGTTCGACGAGGACACCGGTGAACTCGAAGCGCTCGAGCAGGACACCGGAGAGCTGGCGACGGTCGCCTACCGCGGCCACGACCCCTACCGGCCGGGCGACGGCCACCCCGACCACGACGGCCACCTCGACCACGACGGCCACCACTACCACTCCCGCCACCAGGACCCGGAGGACTACGAGGGGTACGGGGGCTACGCCCAGCACGGGGCCGACGACGGCGCGGTGGACTCCGAGAGCCGGCGCCGCCGCGAGACCGTACGGCACGCGTACTACCCGGGGCGCCGGATGAACCTCGGCGTCGTCCTGCTCCCGCTGCGGCTCTTCCTGGGCTTCATCACCGTCTACGCCGGCATGGGCAAGCTGTGCGACCCCGTCTACTTCGACGGCGGCGAACGCGGCTCCATGGTCACCTGGCTGCGTTCCCTGGACCCGTGGACGATCGCCTCCCCACTGCGGGACTTCGCCCTCGCGCACCCGGTGGGGGCCGGCCTGACGGTGGCCTTCCTCCAGGTGATCGTCGGCGTGCTGACCATGTTCGGGCTGTGGCAGCGGGTCGCGGCGGGCATCGGCGCCCTGCTGTCGGCGGCACTGCTGATGACGGTCAGCTGGAGCAGCGTCCCCGCCTACGAGGCGCCGGACATCATCTACCTCGCCGCCTGGAGCCCACTGATCATCGCGGGCGCCCCCGTCTACTCCGTCGACGGACGGCTGGCCGGCGAGGCCTGGCGCAAACTCGGCCCCCGTGTCGAACTACGGGACCTGCGCCGCCGCGTACTGCGCCGGGGAACCGTCATCGCCACGGTCGTCGTCGGCCTCGCCCTGCTCATCGGATCGCTGCTGGGCAGCGCCGTCCGCTCCTCCCAGCCGACCACGGCCCCCGAGCGCGGCAAGACGCCCACCAACCGGCTGCCGGGCTCCCCGATGCCGCAGTCACCGGGACAGTCCTCGTCCGGCCAGGAGACCCAGGGCCCGGCCGGTTCCGAAGGACGGCGCGGCGACGCGGACCGGCGCGGCAAGGACGGCCGCCCCTCCGCGAACGAGACCGAGCCGGGCGAGGGCCGGGCCACCAGCGGCCCCGAGTCCACCCCCAGCCAGGGCCGGACGCAGGGCGCCGACCAGGGCGGCCCGCAGGGCGCCACGACGCCGGGCCGGCAGCAGGGCACCACGGCGCCCCCGGCCCAGCAGCAGCCCGAGCAGCAGCCGCAGGCCACCACCGGCGGCAGCACCGGCTCCCGCTCGGGCCTCTCCCACGACTCCGACACCACGGGCGGTTCGTCCGGCTCCGGCGGCGGCACGTCCTCGTCGGGCGGTGGCAGCGGTGGACGCGGCGCGCTGGGCGGCCTGTTGGGACGCTGAACCGCACCGCACCCACCGGACGCGGCTGAACCGCGGACAAGTGCCTTCGGCTCCCCAGGAAGGGGAGCCGAAGGCACTTTTACGGGCCTGTATGGAGGGCTTCAGCGGGGGTTGCCGTCCGCGAGTTCCTTGGCTGCTTCGCGGAGATCCTTGGCGGTGTCGATGGCCCGCCAGTACGACCCCTGGGGAAGTGGGAAGCCGGCGAGGGCGCGCTCCCGGGCGAGACGCGGGAACGTGGTGCGCTCGTGGTCCCCGCGCTCGGGCAGCAGCCCGGCGAACCGCGGGGAGAAGACATAGACACCCGCGTTGATCAGATACGGGGAGGGCGGCGCCTCGATGAAGTCGAGGACATGGCCGAACTCGTCGGTCTCCACGGCGCCCCAGGGGATACGCGGACGGGCCAGCGCCAGCGTGGCGGTGGCGTCCCGTTCGCCGTGGAAGGCGGCCATCTCGCGCAACGAGAAGCGGGTCCAGATGTCGCCGTTCGTGGCGTACCACGGCTCGTCCGCGCGCGGCAGGGAGCGCGCCGCGAACTTGAGTCCGCCGCCGCGCCCCAACGGCTCGCGCTCGATCACCGTCGTGACGCGGCAGGGGAGTTCGGCCTTGGCGAGCCACTCGTCGAGCACTTCGGCGAGATGGCCGCAGGAGACGACGACATCGGTGACGCCCTCGGCCGCGAGCCAGGCCAGCTGGTGACCGATGATCGGTACGCCGGTACCCGGGATCTCCACCATCGGCTTGGGACGGTCGTCGGTGTACGGCCGCAGCCGTGATCCCTGTCCACCGGCAAGGATCACGGCCTGGGTCGGGTGCTGGGTCATGTGCCGCAGCCTATGCGTGCGGGGCGCACGCCGGGGGTCGTGCCCCGGATTCCAGCTGTCTTCGCGCCGTACGCACGGACTCCGGCGGCCCGCCCCGAAGCCTCGGGCGCCCGCGATGTCCGGCTCGGGCTGCTGCCTTCAGCTCAGTTGCGCGACTCCGGACGCGAAGGACGTGTCGCAGACGGGCCGCGAGAAGCGCTGGGCGCGCTGGGCACCGTACTTGTGGACGGCTGCCTTGCCGAGCGCCCGCGCGATCGAGACGCAGTGGCGGGCCAGGGACGGCTTGCGGGTGATCGCGCGCTGCAGACTGGTCAGCGCCACCCCCGGGTCCTGCTCCTGGAGTTCGGCGATGAGCCGGTCACGGAGCACGTCCTTCGGGGCGCGGTGCGTCGCCGGCCCGGCAGGCGTCGAGGCGTCGGGCGCCGACGCCTTGTGCGCCGAGGAGGCGAGAACCGGCGAGTCCGCGGGCGCTGGCGCCCACGGGACATGCGTGACGGCGAGAGTCCCGGACAGGACGAGTACGACCGGGAGTACAAGGGCGAGGGATCGGCCGATACGGCGGGCTGCGTGGTTCACGACCGCGATGGTAGCGAGCGGTAGTGATTTGGCGACATTTGGTCACCACATCGAGGGACGCGGAAAGTGGGTTGTTCGAGCGATACCGCACGGAAGAGGGAACGGAACGGTGACGCGGCGTCCGGCGTGCGGTGTTCGGCATGCGGCGTGCGGCATCCCCGTACGGCGAAGGGCCGTGACGGGGATGCCGTCACGGCCCTTGTCGCTCACTGCACCCCCTGGGTGCCGCCCGGGTCAGTCGCTGAGGCGCTCGCCGGAGGAGGTGGAGAAGACATGGCTCTCGCCGCCCTGCGGCACCACGTGGATGGTGCTGCCCTTCTCCGGGACGCTGCGGCCCGGAACGCGGACCACCAGGTCGCGCTTCTCGCCGCCGACCTCGGCGGTGCCGTAGACGTAGCCGTCGGCGCCCAACTCCTCCACGACGTTCACCGTGACCGGGACGCCGGCCTTCTCGTCCTTGGACAGCGCCTTGCCGTTGCCGTCCCCGTTGACGATGTCGAAGTGCTCGGGGCGGACGCCGACCGTGACCGTCTTGTCACCCTTGTCCACGGCGGCGGTCAGGGCCTCCCGCTCGACCGGCACCACGCTGTTGCCGAACTTCACGCCACCGTCGGTGATCGGGACCTCGATCAGGTTCATGGCCGGGGAGCCGATGAAGCCCGCGACGAACAGGTTGGCCGGGCGGTCGTACATCTTGCGGGGGCTGTCGACCTGCTGGAGCAGCCCGTCCTTGAGCACGGCCACCCGGTCGCCCATCGTCAGGGCCTCGACCTGGTCGTGGGTGACGTACACGGTGGTGATGCCGAGCCGACGCTGCAGGCTGGCGATCTCGGTACGGGTCTGGACGCGGAGCTTGGCGTCCAGGTTGGACAGCGGCTCGTCCATCAGGAAGACCTGCGGCTCCCGGACGATGGCCCGCCCCATCGCGACCCGCTGCCGCTGACCACCGGAGAGCGCCTTGGGCTTGCGGTCCAGATACTTGGTCAGGTCGAGGATCTTCGCCGCGTCCTCGACCTTCTTGCGGATCTCGGTCTTCGGCACACCCGCGATCTTCAGGGCGAAGCCCATGTTGTCGGCCACGGTCATGTGCGGATACAGCGCGTAGTTCTGGAAGACCATCGCGATGTCCCGGTCCTTCGGCGGAAGGTGGGTCACATCCCGGTCACCGATGCGTATGTTGCCCTCGTTCACGTCCTCCAGCCCCGCGAGCATCCGCAGCGAGGTGGACTTACCGCAACCGGAGGGACCGACGAGAACGAGGAATTCCCCGTCCGCGATCTCGATGTCGAGCTTGTCGACGGCGGGGCTGTCGGCGCCCGGGTACACCCGGGTCGCCTGGTCGTAGGTGACCGTGGCCATGTTCTCTTCTCCTTCACCGGCAGGTACGTGCCGGACGATCCGTCGTAAAGGGAGGTGGTCCACCGCGTGAACCTGGCGAGACGCTAGCCCCTCCCCGCCCGTTTGTCAGTAGCCCCAGACATCACGATCCAGCTCCCAGGTACACTGCACGAGCGACGACACCCCGCCGCCTTAGCTCAGCTGGTTAGAGCATCTGTCTTGTAAACAGAAGGTCGTCGGTTCGAATCCGACAGGCGGCTCCGCAGGTCAGAGGCCCCGCATCATGATCGATGCGGGGCCTCTTTCGTGCCGTACAGCAGCGAAGTACAGCAACCGGGGTGATCGTTACGGGCCGCTACGAGTCCTCGTCGGACTCCTCGGCGTCGTCCGGTGAGCTCTGGCCGAAGCCGCGGGAGAGCCGTTGTAGTGCTTCGCGGATCTCCTCGTCACTGGCCTCCGAGTACACGTCGAAGGTCATCGTGAACTTGGAGTGCCGCAAGATCCGCTGCGCCACCTTGGGGTGCACCTTCATCGCGACGAGCAGCGAACCGGTGGTGTGCCGAGTGTTCCGGAGCGGGATCGCGCGGACGCCGGCCTGGCGGATGCGGACGGCGAAGGCCCGGGTGAGGTTGCCGGGCTCGATCGGCGTCCCGTAGCGAGTGGTGAAGATCAGCCCATGCACGTCCTGCCAGAGCTCTCCGGCCGCTTTTCGGTCCTCCTGTTGCTGCTGGCGGCGCTGGCGAAGCGCTGCGAGGCAGAGTTCCGGCAGGGGGAGGAAGTCCTCCGAGTCCTCCGTCTTCGTCTCGCGGTGCAGGACCTCACGGCCCGCGCGTTGGAGTTGGTGATCGATGTACAGCTCTCCGGCGTCGAAGTCGATGGACTCCCACGTGAGGCCGAGGATCTCACCGCGCCGGAGCCCGAGAGTGAGCGCCAGGACCCACGCGGCGTACAGCGGGTCGTCCGAGGTGACGGCGTGCTCCAGGAAGCCGCTGGCTTCCCCGACGGACCACGCCTTGACCTTCCGGCGCCGGGGCTTCGGGACACGTACGAGCTTGGCGACGTTGCGCGGGATCTCCTCTTCGACCACGGCCTGACTCAGAGCCGCGCGGAGGGTGTCCCGGGCGATCTGGACGACCCGCCCGCTCGGGTACTGCTCGCAGCACTCGCCGATGGCGCAGCAGCGTTGCCGCTCGGGACGGCGATTGGCGTCCTTGCGCTGGGCGCAGCACTGGCAGGTGTCGGCGAGCTTCGTCAGCCACTCGCGCACGTCGCGAACCGTCAGCTTGTCGAGCCGCTTGGAGCCGAGGCGGGGCACGATGTAGAGGCGAGCGGCACCCTCGTACGCGACGTACGACAGGGGCGCCAGGTTGGGCTTCACGACCGAGGTCAGCCAGTAGTCGAGGAAGGTGGCCACGGTGCGGTGCTGGGTGGCCACCGGGCCCTTCTTGGCCTCGTTGTGGAGCTTCAGCCACTTCTCGTGGACCTCCGGGCGGGTCTTGCCGTAGACGTACTTGCGCTTGCGCTTGCCGTCCGGGGTGGTGACCCAGACGTACGCGGCGAAGCCACCGTTGCGGTACGGGTAGATGGAGCCTTCGCCGTTGCCCCGCTTGCCGCTCATGCGGACCACCCCAAGACGTCGGTGCCGGCCTCGGCTTCCTCGGCGCAGCGGTTCACGTAGTCGTCCACCCAGGCCGGGAGAATGCGACGGTTACGGCCGACCTTGACCGAACGGATCTCACCGGTCAGGACGAGCATCTTGGTCTTGGAAAGGCCGAAGCCGAGCATGGCGGCGACTTCAGCCGTGGTGTGCCACTTGGGCGTGATGGTGGTCGTGGTCGCCGTCATCGGGCGCTGTCTCCTTCCAGGGTGTGGGTTGTTGGAGCGTCGGCAAGGGAAGCGGATAGCCACTGCTCGGTGGAGGTGAGGCCGGTTCCGGCGTAGGTCCAGTGGGCGAGGACGAGCGTCGTTTGCTCGCTGTCCACCGGCTGTGGAACCTCTCCATGTGCGATGGCGGCTTGGAGGCGGCGCCATTCGGCGCGGGCGGTGCGGAGGGCTCCGAGGGTGGTGGAGTAGCGGCGGGTCTTGGTGGAGAAGTGGCCCCGGAAGCCGAGCATGTGAGCCCAGGCCCGCAGGCGGAGGTGGGCGAGGTCCTTGCGTGCGCCGAGGGCCCAGGCGGTGCGGATGAGGCGTTCCGCATGCGGGGGCAGGTTGAGGGCGGCCAGCTCGGCGACGAACCGCAGGCGGCGATCCAGGGTGCCCGTCGCTGTCTCGGCGCCCTTGGTGGCGTACTTGGCGATGTAGGCCGCCACCGCGCGGTCGGTCAACGCCTCGCCGCCGTCAAGGTCGGGCCCGTGGATGGTGCGGATGTCGAGCTGGCGACCGAACGCGAACGTGTGGGTACGGCCGTCGAGGACCGGACCGGGCACGACCGCGCGGGATGCGGCGGCGCGGATTGCGTCGGTCAGCAGCTCGGCAGACGCCCAGTGCGGGGGACGGGATTCGCCGCCTGCCGGGCCGTCGAGGCGGATGACGGCGTGAAAGTGGACGGCCCCACGCTTCTGATACTCGGCCACCTTCGCGAAGGACACCCGGGCCCGCTCCGGGAGCTCTCGCTGCGTCAGGCCCGCGCGGCGTGCGATCTCGCGACGCAGGTGGATGGTAAAGCGACGCCAGAGCATGCCCGCGTGGGCGTTCCAGAGCACCGCGGATTCGTAGTCGTACCGGTCGGGGTTGAGCGGTGTGCCCAGTGCCGGGTCCTCGGCAGTGTGGCGACGGCCGCAGCGGCACGGGCGGGGACGGCCCTGCGTGGTGGGCCGGTTGTGGACCGGGCCGAAGCTCGGCGCGGTGAACGTCGCAAAGACGCGCGGGTGCGTGGTGACATCTTCCGGGGTTCCTTTGCCGCCGCGTAGTCCGGCGGTGATGAGGTGGAAGGTGTCGCGGCGGTAGGTCTCGGCGCAGGCCGCACAGCGGGTGATGCGGCGGTTGCCGCACCGGACCAGGAGGTCACCGGCGGGCAGTTCGGCAGAGTCGAGACGGCGCAAGGCCGGACCGATCTCGCCGGTGGTGGTGTCTACCTGGTGTTCGGTGCGGTGGCCGGCCAGGCGGATGGGATTGGTGCAGCCGCCCAGGCCGGAGAGCTGGCGGAGGATACCAGGCAGGGTGCCGGATGCGGCGAGGTTTCCCAGCTCTGCGAGCGGGGGCGGGGTGGGGCGGGTGATGATGGCTGTACTCCTTCTCAGGCTTTTGGGTCGGGAAGGTGGTGGGCTTCCGGGGCGGCGGATGCTTGGCGGTATCGAGGCCGCCCCGGGAGCCGTTCAGCGGTTGCGGCGCTGGGCGTTGAGCAGCGAGCGCATGACGACGGCGGCCACGGCTACAGAGATGGCCGAGACGGCGACAGCCGTCAGCAGGGCCGTAAGCACGACGCCGCCCACCAGGACGAGGCCGACAGCGCCCGTGCTGACGGAAGGCAGCGACCGACGCGGGGCCGGGGCAGCGTGCTGGCAGGAGCAGGCCGGTTCGTGTGCGTGTGTCGTTGTGGCCGGGAGGTTTGGGGCCGGGGGAAGTTGCGGGCGGAGGAGCATGGTGGGTCTCCGTTCAGTCGTGGTTGCCGTTGACGGTCTCGACCCCGTTGCGGGTGCCGTTGTCGATGGCGGGGGCGAGGAAGGTGTCGGCGAGGTAGAAGCCGAAGAGGGCGATCACGACCACGAGCCAGACGCGGACGCCGAGGAACTTCACAGCGCCCCAGACCAGCAGGCCCAGGACCACCACCAGGGGCAGCTCTACGTTCACGGGGTGGGTCTCCTTATGGGCGGTCAGCGGGCGGGGCAGCGGTGGGTGCGGGCGGCCAGCTCGGCGGCGGCGCGCGAGTCGTAGTCGGCGGAGAAGCCGCAACGGGGTGCGGTGCAGGCGGCGGTGTGCTTCTCACGTCCCCGGCCGTCGTTGGCGGTGCCGACCTGCACGGGGCCGATGCGAGTCACGGAACGGAAGCGGCGGTTGAGCGGCATGACGAGTCCTCCAGTGCGGGTCAGGTGAGTTGGGCGGCGATCTGGTCAGCGAGAGGGGCGGGGACGCCGAGACGGGCGCGGAGGGTGGCGGCATCGATCGGGGAGCCGGTACGCGTTTGGTGGGCGTCGGCGATCTTGCGGGCGTGGTCGACCAGCGCGGCCGGTACCGGCGTTGTCGGCGCGGGCGGATCTGCCGGAGCCGGAGCCGGAGGCGGGGCCGATGGCTCGGCGGCGGGTGCGGGCGCTGGGTCACGTACGGCGCCCGGCGCATGCGCTGCCTCGTCTGCGGCGTCCGACGATGGTGTCGGCACGCTGTGCGCGAGGAGGGTTCCGCCGAGGAAGGCCAGCGCGGGCCATCCGGCGACGAGGATGCGCAGCCAGTCGGGCACATCGCCCAGGTCGAGAAGTCCGGCAGTGGCAATGTTGGCGCCCAGGGATGCCGCGAGGGCGACGAGGAACCAGCACCAGCCCGCCGCCCGGTCACGACCCGAGCGCAGCCGCCGCCAGGCCGCGACCAACAGCAGATCGACCGAGACCGGATAGGCCCACGCCTTCCAGCCGTCTTGTCCGGCTGCCGAGGCCAGGTCGTGCAGGTGCGCGAAGGACAGCGCGGCAGCGATGACCGCCTGCACGAGCACGGCATCGACGCGGGCGAGTCGGGCGCGCATTGGGGGCACCTCCTTTCGGTTTTCGGCATGCGAGGGGTAGGGAGTTGGCGCGAGGCGGACGCGCCGGCCGAATTGGAGAGTGGCGGGGTCAGGCGGTAGCGGGCCGGGTCTTGGTCAGCGAGGTAGACCGGACGGCGGGAACAGCAGGCCGGAACGGCTGGAGGGCAGGCAGGTCGGGCACCAGATCGGCGGCGCGCTCACAACGGGCGGCAGCATCAGCCAGGGACAGGTACGGAGTGCGGATGCGAGACCAGCCGCCGGACGTGTCACCGACGACAGCCAGCCCAGGCCGCTCAGGGGCGATGGTGCAGGCGGCGCCGACCGCTTCGGGGGCGATGTCGCCCAGCGCCATCTTGGCCGAGGGTTCATCGTTCACCCGGTGGCAGACCCGTCCGGAGAGCTGGGCCCGGAGCATGGTTGCGCCCTTGCCCAGCTCAGCGCCGAAGCGCTGCCCGCACACCTCCAGGTAGATCCCGGCGGCGCGGCCGAGCTGGGCGAGGCGGATGAGCTGGGTGACCATCTCATCCCGCCGTTCCTCGTCCTTGCGGGAGGCGACGAGGAACAGTTCGGCCACCTCATCCACGAACAGCACCACCGGCACCGGGCGTTCGCTCTCCGGCAGTCCCCACACATCCGAGGTGATCTCTTCATCCGGAGTCGAGGGGGCGATGCCCTGCCGGGCCCGTATCAGGTCGTAGCGGTCCTCCATTTCCTTGACCAGTGCAGGCAGCAGCTCAGCAGCCTGATCAGGGTCAGTGGCCAGCGCGGAGAGGCGAGGGGCGAACGGCGCCAGCTCAACCCCCCGCTTGCAGTCGATACCGGCCAGCGCGACCGGCTGCCCGGCGAGCCCGGTGATCAGGTGCCGCAGGTACATGGACTTGCCCGACAGCGTCGCCCCGAGCACCAGCTCATGCGGGATGGCGAGGAAGTCGCGTAGGAACGCGGTTGCGTCCTCCCGCAGCGCCACCGGCACCCGCAGGAACCCGCCGCCTGCCTTACGCGGCATGTGTACCTGCCGCAACACGTCGAAGCCGACGAGCCGCAGTTCGACCACACCAGGCTTCACCGGCTCGACGTACACAGCGTGCACACCCCACGCATGCCGCAGCCGCTCAGCAGACGCCGCCACATCGGCAGGTTCCTGCCCCGGAGCCAGCCGAAGCCGCAGGCGAAGACCCGTCGAGGTCGGCCGCAGCATCCCCCGCCGAGGAGGCACCGGCCGCACCTCCCGCCGCATCGTGGCCCGCACGGCCAGCGCCCGCAGGCGGGAAGGCTCCACCGTCAGCCCGCACGAGTCCATGACCGACCCGTAGGAGCCCACCAGGCGTAGAGCCGAGGCAGGCATGCCCACCGTGGACCAGTACGCGGCCGGGTGCCGAGCCCGGAGGTAGGCAGCACCGCCACCCAGTGCGGCAACCGGGCCGCCCACCTCCATCAGCGTCATCAGCTCAGACACGGGTCAGGCCCTCACGCCAGCCGGAACAGCGCCCGGGGCGACTGCGGCAGCCCTGTAGGCGATGCCGTGCCGCTGCTGCCCGTTGAACACCGACTCCCACGGCCGCGCCACCAGACCCGGCAGGGAGACCGGAGCCCCCAGCGTCAGCCCTTCGGTGATGCCGCTCTCAGGCACGGTCACGTGGATCAGCGAGGACTCACCCTCATCGATGTAGACCACGCCGACCTTCATCAGCGTCTCACCGCTGGTGGCGTCCTTTGCCACCTCGCCCGTCTGGCGGTCCCGCACCTTCGGTGCAGGTGCTTCGGTCAACAGGATCGTGGCGGTAGAGGTCTCAACTCGGATGGTGCGCAAGGTCGTTCTCTCCTTCGTACGTACACCGAGAGGTGAGAGCTAGTCGTCTAGACAAGCCCTCTCGTGGTAGATCCCCGGCGAGCTGTCGGGGTGCGAACCACTGTGCCATAACTCTTGGCCACTCGTCTATACGAGTATGCCTCTGCGTGTGTACGAGTTCGGGGAGGCGACCCAGCACCATGGTTGCCAGAGCTCCCAACGGGCCTCAGTTAGCGGGGAGTTGATAGGCGAGCACGTAGGCGTCGGCAGCCATCACGGTGTCGCAGACCTCCACCGCACGCCCTTCGGTGTCGTAGGCGGTGCGGATCAGGCTGATCACGGGCACACCGGAAGACAGTCGAAGCATCTTCACCTCGGCCGGGGAGGGCATCCGGGCGCGGACTTCTTCGTCGAAGTGGTCCAGGCGGTGCCCCAGCTCTGCCAGCCGGGCGTAGATGCCGCCGGGTCCGGGGTTGGGTTCGGCGATCTGCGTACCGCGTGCCAGATCCAGGGGCAGGTACGAGACGGCGAACTCGACCGGCCGACCATCCAGCAGATAACGCCGACGACGGGCGAGGACCTTGCGGGCCGATCCGAGCCGCGCGGAGATGTCCGGAGTAGGCTTCTCTTCCCGCACCTCCAGGCTGTCCACCTCGGGCTTGCTCCCCGCGGCTTCCGCCTCCACCGTGAACGCAGACTTCCCCTGATCACGATGCCGCCGCGCGAACCGGTCCGAGGCCAGCCGCCGCACAGGGGGCCGTGGCCGGACGAAGACGCCCTTCCCGTGCTCGGAGGAGACCAGTCCTTCACTCTGGAGGATCGAGAGTGCGTTGCGGACGGTCATCCGGGAGACCCCGAAGTGCTCGACCAGCTCTGACTCGGAGGGCAGCTTGGCGCCTTCCTTGAAGCGGCCCTTGTCGATGGCTTCCCGGATCTGGTCGGCGATCTGTCGGAAGACCGCTCGGTCGCTGGTGGGGTCCAGCGCCCCGAGAATGCCGGAGGGAAGAGCCGCCATGGTGTGTACTCCTTTGGATATCTAGACGAGATGCTGAGTGCTGTTGCTACGGTGGAGAAGCCTAGCCATCTGAGGGGACCGAGGAACGTGAGTAGCGCAGAGCGCCCCCACTCCGTGAGCGTCGCGGGGGTCATCGTTGACGACGCGGGCCGAGCGCTGCTCATCCAGCGCCGCGACAACGGCCGGTGGGAGCCGCCCGGCGGCGTCCTGGAGCCCGGGGAGACTATCCCCGACGCTCTCCAGCGCGAGATCCTCGAAGAGACCGGGTACAAGATCGCTCTCCCGGCGACGCTGACCGGCGTCTACAAGAACATGACGGGCTTGATCGTCTCGATGGTCTTCCGCTGCGAAGCGGTCGATGGCTCCCCGACGACCGGGGCGGAGACCTACGCGCTTCGCTGGGCCACCCGCGAAGAGGTCACCGAGCTCACCGACGAGGCATACGCGGTCCGCGTCCTGGATGCGCTCGACGGGGCATCGCCGCCGGCCGTCCGGGCTCACGACGGCGTGCGACTCGTCTAGAACACTTCCACTACCCATAGCGGCCACCAGCATGGAGGAACTTGTATGCACGAGTATATGAGCGACTGGCGGATCTGGGAACTCACCTGCCCAGGACTCCCCGAAGAGGTTGGCCGGGCCCGCCGCTGGACCCGCGATGTCCTGCGCGACAGCCCGCACGCCGACGACGCAGCGCTGATCGTGAGCGAGCTGGGCTCCAACGCGCTCCTGCACTCGGCGAGCGGCAGTCCCAACGGGAGCTTCCACGTCTCCCTGCACCGGTCACCCGGCACCGTCGTCCTGTCGGTCACCGACACCGGCGGAGGAGAGACCAAGCCTCACGTCGAGACACCGGACGAGGACGACACCCACGGCCGCGGCCTGGGACTGGTCGCAGCACTGGCCAACCGCGTACGTGTCAGCGGAGACGACTACGGCCGAACGGTCACCGTCGAGATCAACGGTGAGCACCAGGCGCCGGCCAGGCCCTCACCGGGAGGCGCCCGCGTAGCGCTACCCGCCCCGAGGTCGATGGCATGAGCGAGCGACCGCAGCCGACTCAATGCGTCTACTACTGCGAGTGCTTCGTCAACGAACGCCGCATCGGCACGTACGACGCCTACAGCCCCCGCGAAGCCCTGCGATGGGTGCGCATCAGCCTGATGATGATCGCAGCGGCCCTGGACGAAGCGCCCTACCTGCGAGCCCGCACATGGCTGGACCACGGCCAACCAGCAGCCGTCCGCGATCTCGAAGCGGGCAAGCCGCACACCCTCACGCTCAAGCAGCGCAGTACTCAGGCCACTTGGACAGTCAGCCCGATAACGAGCCCGCCAGCGCACGAAGCGCGGGCGTAATAATTTTCACTACGACTTCAATGTCCTGAGCTGGTGTCGCCGTCAGAACTATCTGGAATGCTGCCGGTGATGCCCAGTGGCCCTTAATCGTTGCGCTTCATGCGGGAACTCAAGTCATTCATTTCTGGGTACCCCTTCTGAACCAGGACTGGGTAGTGCTCAGCGAAATAGACAGCCAACTCAGGACGCTCATTAACGATCGAGGCAAACTCCTTCACATATTTCCTCGCAGGGTCACTCTGCTCCAAATCACTGAACACCACCGTTGCCATGAGACATGCGGTTGCCCTGAAGATTGGCGATTTGAATTCCTCTGTGATGCGCAGGGCTTCTTCCACATGAGGTAGCGCCGAAGGATTGTCCCCTCTTTTATTGAATTCGAGGGCTAGGCTTGCGTGAGCATGGACCACGTCCTTAATTTCACCCCGCTGCAGGAGTATTGCGATTGCCTTGTTCGCCTCGTCTGCCGCCAGGTCTCCTTGGTTGACTTGAAACAGCAACGGAATCTGCCCCACCACGGTACGCGCCAGACGGACCCGATCACCTAGGGCATCAAAAATGGAAATTGCCTCCTTGAAAAGCGAGTCGGCCTCTTCGTTCTCGTCGATTACCATCAAGAGGACGGCAGCATTCGCCTTGGCGAGCGCTTCTCCAGAAAGATTTCCACATTGACGGGATCTTTCAACGTCTTCCAGATGAAGCTCAAGTGCCTCCTCGATCCTTCCCTGTTGCCGCAGACAAACAGCTAGGTCGTTGCACACCATGCTTACCTTGTGGGGATTCCCCAGGCTCTGGAAGATTCGCAACGAGTCCCGCTGATATTTTTCCGCCTTTGCAAATTCGCCAATATCGATAAATGTTAGCGCGAGAGTATTCATGGTCTCGGCAGCGCCAGAGGCATCTTTGGCCTCAAGGCAGACTTCCAGGTCCTGTTCAAAATTCTTGATTGCTTCATGGAAGCGGCCGGATGACCTGTGAACCGTTCCGAGATTGTATAGAATCTTCCCGATTTCGTGTCTTAAGCCGATGTCTTCATTAAGGGACAGGCACTCCATGAGAAGCGGGAGGGCTCCATCGTTGTCGCCAACATCCATCCTAAGGCAGCCCAGAAGGTTCGTGGTGTTAGCGATCAGCATCTTATTCTTGGTGCTTAGTGCTTTGGGGTAGATGCTTTCAGCGAGGGAGAGTGCTGAGTCGAAATCACGCCTGTACCGCAACAGATTAACCTTCGCACCAAGGATGGTCAGCTCATAGAAGGAACTAGGAAACTGTTTTGCCAACCGGATGCCGTGGCTGATTACGTCTTCCCACGCTTGCCAGTCCCCAAGTAATTCGTACGCAAAGCAGAGTTGCACGGCGAGGGACTTCGCCTTATCTGGATCATTGGCCTGAATCAGCAAGGGAATAGCCGACGTTGCGTTCCTACCCTCTTGGTCCATCCAGGTTGCGGCATCCTCGACGGAATCCATCTTGGCCATACGGGTTGCGGGAAACTGAATATTTTCGATCTGCCCAGTCAGGATCATATTCGCCTTTAGAGCCGAGTATGATACCCAGTCAAGCATTCGCTTAGTTGCAGCTTCTCTTTTCTTGTAGGAGTCTTGCTCGAATTTCCCTCGAACGTATACCTTGATAAGGTCGTGAAAACGATACCTTCCTGGCCTGCCTGAAGCCTCAATAAGATTCGCTTCGGCCAGCTTCCTGAGTGTGCGGGCCGCACTTTGCTCATCTGAATCATCGAGTGCGCCGCATATCCCGGAGCCGAAATCAACATCCGGGACACAAGAAAGCCTCTTGAGGGAATTCCGCTTGTTTTTTCCTAGCTTGCGAAATGAGAGGTTAAATGCCGCGCGGATCGCGAGGTCGCCGATCTCTAGAGCCCCTAGCCTGTTTTGCTGGTCACGCAGCTCTTCGGCTAGGTCGGACATTTGAATCATTCGTAGTCGGTTAGCTGCGATCCTGAGGGCTAGAGGCAAGTGGCCACACAGGGTGCCGACTTCGCGAGCACTTGTGATTGATTCCTCGAGTGCTGAATCGCCTACTACCTTGCGTAGGAAGGAAATCGATGATTCCTCGTCAAAGACGTCGAGGGAGAGTTGTCGAACAGCTTCAAGACCATTCAGTTGAAATCGACTAGTGATCAAAACGAGGGCTTCGCCACCGGGGGGAATCAGTGGGCGAACTTGACTTTCGCTTCCCGCATTATCAAGGATGATTACGACACGAAGGCCACTGAATTCCTGTCGGTAGCGATCTAGTCTTCTATCTACATCTGCCGGAATCTCCTCTTCTGGGATTCCAACCCCTGAGAGGAGCCGTCCCAGGATTTCATGAGGCGGAGTGGGGTCCTTTTCGATCCCCCGCAGGTCGGCGTAGAACGCGCCGTCTTTGTATTCACTGTAGAACTTGTATGCCACGTGTAGCGCCAGAGAGGTCTTTCCGACGCCGGGCTTTCCCGTAATGATGGTGGCCATTACATTTTTCGACCTGTTACCTAGCTCGATCTCCTCGATCTCGGACTGGCGCCCCGTGAAATCGGGAAGTCCAGGAGGGAGAAGGCGTGCTGGGCCCGTGCGTGTGTTGCTTTCTTCCTGCTTGAGAGTGACTGGGCCAGTGATAATTAATCCGTGGTTGTCGTTCCCGATGCCTACGGCTGCTTGGCCGCTTACTTGCGTATCCGGCTTGCGTCGCATCCTCAAAACTCCGCTCGCCTGGCATTCGTCTGGACGGAGGATTCATTGTCGCCGCCAATAGCAACTGACCCTGGGCCGTGCGCGGCTACTGCAGCGTTTGATTGCGGAGGCGATGACGCGGTGCCGGCCGCTCGGGTTGTGATCTCTCCTTGCGACGAACCGCCGATCGCCACAGCCCCCGGGCCAACCGCAGCGACCTCTGTATGGCTGCCTGGGCTGGGCGAATACGTCAGATACAGCTGAATGGAAGTTCCTAGCGCAACGAGCACGATAAGAGCGGTCCACAAACTCCAACTGGGTTGGTCAGTGGCAAGATTTGTCACGACGCCGCTTGCAGTCGCCACGACAACCGCGAGTGCGACAGCAACTCCTCGCCTAGCTGTGCTCGTCATGTGAGTCTCCTGGGCAGGCTGGCACGCTTCAACTGTCACGGTTCTAGCGCAGAATGCTCTGCCGTGTGGGCGCTTTGCGCGGATCTGTCGACGTCGGAACCGTGGTCGAGCGCTGGGTGCGACGTTGCAGCTCGCTCCCGTTCGAGACCGAGACGCCTGACGGCAACGGTGGCAGTCATCGCCCGTGGGCTGTCGACTTTGACACACGGCAAGCGGACTGGCGACGTTCAGTGATGGGTACCTGCCTGAAGCCGTAACAGAAGGTCGTCGGTTCGAATCCGACAGTCGGCTCTGCAAGTGAGCGGTCCTGCCCCTGGTGGAGCGGGTGGGACATCTTCCGTGCCGTACAGCTGCTGCGGGGTTCCGCAGAGCTTAGTGAAGACCTACGGGGACAGTGCTCACCGGGGGCGCTGCGATCCGAGTAGCGCTCAGAGCCTGGGCTCAGCGCTGGAGGACGAGCCGTTCGAGTTGGTGAGCCGCTGGCTCAGGCACAGGAAGGCGCTCCAGGCACTCACCGAGGCCTGCACGAACGACCTCACGCTGACTTACGTCGGAACGGCCACGACACGGATAGGCCGCAGGGCTCGCTCCCTGCCTCTGGCCCACCGCGAAGAAGTCCAGCTCCCGCCCTGCGCAGAGCAGTACAGGCAACTATGCCGCCACAAGCCCGTTGCGTAACAACTTTCTCTACGACTTCAAGGCGGCCCGCTGACGCGGGCCGCGCGCGCTGGCGGCCCGTGGCCGCCGCCCGCTCCTGTCTCCGCCCCGCTCAGCGCCGACCCCGGACCGCTCAGCGCGCAACCCGAAACAACAACCCGCCAGTCGCAGAAGTACGGCCCACTTCATTCGATACGGCTCGGTCATCGGCCAACGCCCGCCAACACGAGCACCATCAAGTGCACGAAGCCGACAAGGCCCGTGGCGCGGCGCCCGGTCTCGTCGCGGTTTGCGGGCCGGTTGCGCCATCGCTGACGGCCGGCTGGGGCTTCGCGGAGGCGCCTGCGGGTCAAAGATCAAAGCCGTAAGCGTGGCTGATGCCGGTGGGTGGCTGAGGGGACCATTGCGCGTGCGCGGCGGCTCTCCCGCCGTCGTGGCTAACTTTCCCTGCATGCGGTATCAGCGGCATCTCGATGGCCCAGGGCTGAGCACCTACCGTCGGCCCCAACGAGTCCAGGACTCACCATTCCTGGTGATCGTTCTGCCATGTCATAGTGGTCCTGTGGCCGATACAGCAGCGATTTACTCCCTCATCAGTGGGCTGGGGGGTGCGGTGATCGGGGCCGGTGCCACCGTCTTCGCCTCTTCTCGCCAACACCGTCGCGAAATATCGGAACAAGGGAAAGAACGCAGAAGGCTGCAAGCGAAGGAAGAAATCGTCCGGCTAACGTCACTGCGTTTTGCGGGTAGGGCCTGGCTGGAAGTCGCACTTCAGGCACAGCATAGATTGGCATCGGGAGTCGATGTCGACCCTGAAAAGTTCGACCAAGACATCAAAGAAGCTGGCGGGGTAGCAGCCAAGGAAGGCTACTGCGTGATCCTGCCAGACCCTTCGGTGGAGCAATTGGCCGCAGAAATCTTCGACCGTCTTGACCACTTGTCTTGGCAGTTGAGGCGCGAGATTTTGTCTCCTTCTCGCGATCGGTCCTCAATCCTTGTCGAAGAATTGGGATCTAGTCTCCAAGAGGTGGCGCAGCGTCGCGCCACGCTCAATGCAAAGATTTCTGAGCGGATCGAGGAACTGGCCCTGGCCGCTGACACCCCAGTTCATCAGTCCAGCTCAGAGGTCTAGGACGGCGCCAACGCCGAGACCTCGATCGCTCGCCCGGCAGAACAGATGTTGTCCGCACCCACCTCGCTGCGAAGCAGGGCTCATGGCGGTGCCCGTTGCGTGCCCCATACGACGGTAAGCCACGGTCAATGGCGGGTTCCAGTACGAGGGCCCAGGGTTCCCCCCAGGACCGTTGCCGCTGGTCAGTTCATCGTTGACACCCATCAGCCCCGTGTTCCCAAGCTCATGTCCCTGGCTATGGGCGTCATGGCCATAGAGGGTCGTGCCCATGCCAGATGAGTTCCCGGCTTCCATGGGGAAGTTCGGCTGTGCCCCACTCTGCTCGCATCACCCCTCGTTGCATTGAGCAGGCGTAGGGCAGGAGGACAAGCCCCTCCACGCCGGGGTGTTTCAGTATCTCTGGAATGGTCTTGGATCCTCGCAGCTCGTCCAGCCCCAGTTCAAGCTCTTGCTGCATGGGCGTGGGCGCAAGCTCCCGGATCAACTCCGCACGGAGCCCATAAGAGCTGCGAAGACGGACGGCCGTCACAGGTACGTCCCGCTTGGCATAACACAGCGGGTAGAGCAAGCGGCCCTTCACCAGCATGACCTTACGGCCGCGCAAGAGTAGCGGTTCTCCATAAGGGGTGAGTCCCTCGGCTAGAACCTCGTACTGCGCCGCGTACAAGCCATTGCCATAAGCCTCAAGCGTCTGAGTACGGACCGCCTCATGACAGTCTCGTGCCCGGTCATGAGCGCTGATGAGGCAGGTTGGGATAATGTCCGCCAGTTTGCATGTGAGTTCACCGAAGGTGTCCTTCGCCCACTGGCTTACTGAGCCCATGCCCTGTCCCCTCTCCGGAGGCGCCGACCAGGCCCCAAGTAGAACCGTGCGATGGGGCGATGAGTCCCGGAAGAGCGCACCGAGGGCGCGGGCGGGGCACAGCAGGGAGCACGGGGCCAGCAGGCGGTGGGGAGGGGGTGGAGTTGCAGTACAGCAGCGAGGTACAGCAACCCCAATAACCGCCGACGTCGTTCACCCGCCGTCCGTACTCGGAAACGGCTCCTATGACCGTCTCTGACCGACCTCTCCACAGCTTGTAAACAGAAGGTCGTCGGTTCGAATCCGACAGGCGGCTCCGCAGGTCAGAGGCCCCGTTCCTGGTGTGGGACGGGGCCTTTGGCGTTGCTGTGACATCAGTTCTGACATCAACGGCTGGGGATAAGACCAGATGCGGGCGGGAGCGCCGCTCGCTCCGTCATCGTGGTCGACTCGTTGATGCCACGCAGGGCATCGCCCATGCGGTCAGGGGGCCTTACTGGTTCGTCAGACGAAGAAGGCGTTCATGCCGGGCACGTCGGAGAGGTAGGTCTCGATACTCGCGATCTTTCCGTCGCGGAGCCGGCAGACCGTGGCCAGGTATTCGTCCAGCACGGCGTCCTCCCGGCGCGCGGTGTTGTGCAGGGAGAGTGCCATGTTCTCCCTGCTGACCAGGAGATGCAGCAGCTCGAAGTCGAGGCCGTACGAGGCGATCAGCTGAGCGCGCTCCACCACCGCGTCGGCGCCGTCGGCTGTGCCGGAGATGGCGTTGTCGCCGGGCAGGGTCCAGGTGGCGTCGTCGTGCAGCAGGGCCCGGAGGCGGTCCCAGTCGCCTGAGACGAGGGCCTGGTGGAAGCTGCGCCCGAGGTCGAGAGGGGCTTCGTTGGTGGACATGGCATTCCCTTCACAGCGCTAAAGCGGTGATCTCTGCTTTAGTGCGACTGTAGGCACACCGGCAGCTAAGGCGCAACTCTTTGCTTTAGAGTGGAGGGGTGAACGCTGACGCATCGATGAAGCGGCCCGGCGGCCGCAGCGCCCGCGTCCGTGCCGCCGTGCACGGCGCCGCGGTCGAGCTGGTGGGCGAGGTCGGCGCCGACCAGGTGACCCTCCCCGCCGTGGCCGAGCGCGCGGGGGTCAACTCCAGCACCCTCTACCGGCGTTGGGGTACGCTCGCCGCCCTGCTGGCCGACGTCGCCCAGCACCGCGGCGACGCGAGCGCGCCCCCACTCGTCGGCGACCTGCGCACCGACCTGGAGAACCAGGCGGTCTGGACGCTGACGGAACTCTCCCGGCCCGGTGGCATCGCCTTCTTCCGCGCCGAGGTCGCGCCCGACGTCGACGAGCGGCGCGAGGGCCTGCGTGAGTGCCTGCGCAGGGTCAGCGAGCGCTTCCAACCCGTACTCGACACGGCGCGGGAGCGCGGCGGCACACCCCCGCCCCCGTCCTTGGAGCAGGTCCTGGACCGGATCGTCGCGCCGCTCTACTTCCGGGTGGTCTTCTCGATCCCCGGCACGGATGAGGCGTACGTCCGCGAACTCGTCGCGGGGCTCATCGGCGAGCCTTCAGTCGAGCCCTGACCTTCGGCCATTCTCCTCGCTCCAGCGGAACGCCGTCTGCACAGCCGGTTGACGCCCTGCTGTTTCAGAACCCCTCGGCCACCGCCCAGGCGGCCGGGGAGGGCGGGCTTCGGCGGCGCTGGTTGAGCGCTCGCACTGGCGCTCACGGTCCCGGAAAGGACGGCCGCGGCCCTCACCGGTTCGAACCCGATAGGCGGCTCCGAAGGTCGCAGGCCCCGCACCGGGATCGGTACGGGGCCTCTGCAGCGCCGTACCGCGGCAGGCGCCTTCCGCTGTGTGTCAGGAAGGGGCGGGGGTGAAGGACGTGGTGGTGAAGGACGTCCGGTCGCGGGCCGTCGCCCCTTCGGTGATCCACCAGTGGGTGGGGTGCCTGCCGTAGGTGCCGAAGAACGTGCCGGGGCCCCAGTTCAGTACCAGTTCGTCCTTGCCGTCGCCGTCGAAGTCGGCAGCGCCGACGGGACGGGCGTGCCGGAACTTCGCGGGGGTCTTCACACCGTCCGTCTTCGCGGCCCCCCGCCGCAGAACCCTCGTACGCTTCGTGCCGTCGATGAACGTGGCGCCCTTGTACGTGGCGACCAGGATGCCGTCGCGCCCGTCACCGTCCGGGTCGGCGGCGACGTACCCACCGGGGCCGAACGCGTCCCGTGCGCCTTTCGGTGGTGCGGGCAGTCGGTGGGTGGCCGGTCCCTTGCCGCTGCCGAAATAGACGGCGAGGGAGCCGTCGACGTCCCGGGGCTCCGTCGTGTGGCCGGGTTCGTTGTTGCGACTTCCGTCGTCGCCCACGGCCACGTCGCGCTGTCCGTCACCGTCGAAGTCGCCGAAGGCGTGCGCGTTGCCCTCGCGCAGCGTCTCACCAGCCGTGGACGGGCCGGTGCCCTTGCCGGCCCGGTAGAGGACGTTGCCGCCCTGCCCTTCTCCGTCGGCCTGGTACCGCAGCAGGGAGGTGGCGCGGGGCTTGCCGGTCGGGTCGATGTCGTCGGCGACCAGTCCTCCCTCCGACCACGGCAGAGCGGTGCTCGTCCGGGCGGGTGCGCCGTACCGTGAGAACGGTCCGTACAGCAGCACGGTGGACGACTTGTTCTGGGCCGACGCCGCCAGGTCGTGGTGGCCGTCCCCGTTGAAGTCACCCCGCACCAGGTCCTCCACGCCCAGCCGGGACACACTCGACGGCAGCTGCACCGGTGTCGCCTTTTTCTGCCCGGCGGAACGGCCGGAACCGCTGGAACGACCGGTACCGCCGGGACCGTCGGCAGTGCCGGGACCGTAGGGGCCGCCCCAGGTCACGTACGGAAGGACCCTGGAAGCGCGGATGTTTCCCTCCGCGACGTACTTCCCGTTGTCGGCGGGCGTGATGATGTCGGAGAAGCCGTCGCCGTCCAGGTCGGCGGCCACCACGTCCTCGGTGCTGACGGGCCGCTGCTCGCCGACCGGTATACCCAGATCGGTCCGTGAGTGGACGGTGCGCGTAGCCGCGTCGAGGCCCTTCGAGGAGCCGTAGACGATCGCGAGTTGCTCCGGTGCGAGGCTCTCCGGCTTCTTCCGGTCGTCGCCGACGGGGACGGACAGGAGCAGGTCCCGGTGGCCGTCGCCGTTGAAGTCGTCGGGGTCCTTCGACCCCTTGCCGCGGCTCGGCGCACGGCTTTCGGCCGGCGCACTGGGAGGGCCCGCCGACGGGCTGCCGCTCTTGGAGGAGTCCTTCCCGTGCGTACCGCCCCCGCTGCCGCACCCGGTGAGGAGGACCAGGACAAGGCAGGCGGCACCACCGGCCCGTGCAGTGAGGGGTAACGGACGTGGGCCAGTACTCATGCGCCCCATACTCACTGGCGGTGGGCACACAACTCCAGCACTTACGAGACCTTGTTGTGTGATTGATTCCGCGCCAGCCGTCTCAGGGGCGTCGGCCCGACCGAATTGTGCTCCTAGTACGGAATGTGAGTAATCACCCATACAAGGATCGCGATCAGGGCGAGAGTGATGATCAAGGAAAAGCAGCCGCAGCCGTCGTCGGGTTCGATCTCGCCGGATTCGGCGTCCCGTATGCCGCGCGCGACGGCTCTGCGGATCTTGCGCTCGTCGCCGTAGTCCATCAGGCCCTCGCACTGGGACGACCCGGACCCGCGGTTCGCGGGTGCCTCCGGCTCAAGTGTGGGCGGAGGTGTGCCGCATCTCAACCCTTGCGGTCTGAAAGGGCCTGGGCGAGCTCGGACATTGGCAGTTGTGGGCGTTGTCGCCCAACTACCGTGTCCGTGACAGCCGTAGCTTCATCAGGTGCCTCGGGGGCGTTTCCTGCTTCGGGCCGCGTCGTTTCAATTCTTGCGGCGACGCCTTTGCCCGTAGGGGCCGTTGCGGTCGTGTGGCCGCCACTCCTCCTCCTGGAGATCCCGGTCCTCGCTGCCCGCCTTGCCGCCAGGAACCGGAATGGCCTCCCCATTGTTGACCTTGGCCAGCAGTGAGGCGAGAGGGTCCGGAGGTCCCTCGTCGAAACGATCGGAGTTGCGTTCGGGCAGTGGTTCCCGCTCCACCTTCTTGTCCTTCGGCTCCTCGTTCTCCGGCTTCTCTTCCTCCGACTCGGAAGAAGCGTCTTCTATATCCCCATTGTTGTGGTGCGATCGCGACGTATCGCCCATGAGTAGCCCCCGTCCCACTGAAATCACCTACGTCCGGATCATTCCCCGGAGGGCCACGGGAAAACGTGTCTCGGAGGCGGATCCGTTCGCCCCGGGGTTTCTGCCGAGGCTGCTTCCTGCCGACTCTGTGGATGGATCGTGGCGGTGTCGGCTTCTTGCGGAGAAGTAGTTCTCCGCGAGGGGGAGGGCGAAAGGCGTCGGATTTCGTCGCAGCCCTCTTGAATTGCTTTCAGGCGCCCTCGAGCGTATTGGAGTCGCTGCGCCGTTACCACAAGTACTGCGGCCGTCATAGCGGTGCGGTACAGGGGCTGCAACGGCCGCAGTCGAGCGATACTGCGATGCTTCCGCGCCAGCCATCGCCTGCCTTCGGTGGGGTCGGATCTCGGCGTGCCGGCACGGCATGTCCGTGCCGGGGAAGGAGGCGAGGTGACGTCAGTATGCGGTGAGTATCATCCACGGGATTGCCTCGTCGCTGCCGCTGCTGCTGCCGACCTCCCTCTCCTCCTGTTCCTTCTTCTTCAGGAAGGTGAGGAGTTGGGTGGTGGCGGCAATGAGGGCGCCGAGGCCGCCGAAGAAGGTGCCCAGGGTTTCAAGGATTTGGAGGAACATCGCGCTCGCCTCCCCGCGCACGGGCCGGGCGCGCATTCTGTGTGTTCACACGGGCAGAGAAATGTTCCCTGGGGCGGAGAAGATGAAGGATCCGGCCCTTCCAGCAGCTTCTCGCCGCTTACGGCTTGCGCCACCTCGTACGGGGCTTTTGGTGGCCCAGCGATACATGCGGTTCGACACGGATTCCTCCTCTCCTTCTCCGTAGAAGAATGAGCGTCTAACTGTAGCGGCATCGCACCTCTCGGTACAGAACCGATTCCGGCCAGTGTCGTGATCCGGCCACGTGGCCAAGGGCAGGCACGCAGAGTCCCCGGCCGGCCGGGGACCCTGTTGCGTGGAGAACAGGGCCCCCGACGTGTCGGACGGCCACGGCAATGCCGGTGGTGGCCGGGTCTGGTCCGGGCGTTCGCGTCGTCCTAGTCGTTGATGGCGCGGTCCGACAGCGAGGGGCGGTAGCGCAGCAGGACGTTGCCCGAGCGGAAGGCGGTCACCGCTCCGGCTGTCAGGTCTATGCGGTCCTTCAGGCCGGCATAGAGGCTCCGACCGCGGCCCAGCAGCACCGGGTGCAGCAGGATTCGCAGCTCGTCCACCAGGCCCTGCTCCAGCAGTGTCACGGTCAGGTCGGAGCTTCCGAAGATCGCGACGTCACCGTGGAATTCGCTCCGGAGCCGGGCGACTTCGGCACCCAGGTCGCTGCCATCGGTGGTTCGGGTGTTCTTCCAGGGGGTGATCGGCCCGCTGCTGGTCACCACCGTCTTGGGAACGGCGTTCATGAAGGCTGTGACCTCGGGCATCTCCTCCGCGGCCCGCTCCGAGGTCCAGGCGTCGGCGAAGTGCTCGTAGGTGCGTCGGCCCAGCAGTAGGGCGCCTACTTCCCGGGTCTGGCGCAGGTTCCAGTCGAAGAACTCCTCGTCGTAGAGGCCCCACCCCAGTTCTCCGCCGGGTCCCTCGTGATAGCCGTCGAGGGAGCAGAACAAGAACGCGAACACCTGCTGCCGGTGGCCGAGGGGTGCCGAGTCGTGACTCATCACGTCTCCTTTCAGTGAGCGTTACCCCTCACGGACCGGCCTCGAAGGCAGTAATCATCGGTGGCCCCGTCCTGGCAGGGGCCGAGGGTTACGAGGTGCCCTTGGCCTGTTCCTTGTTGAACTCCTCCACCCACTTCTCGTGTTGTGCGTAGTCGTGCGTGAAGCGGGTGTCGCCCGGCTTGACGGTGACGAAGTAGAGCCAGTCGCCGGGAGTGGGGTGCTGGGCGGCCTTGATGGCCTCCGGGCCGGGGTTGTTGATGGGGGACGGAGGGAGGCCCTTGTGACGGTAGGTGTTGTAGGGGGAGTTGAGACGGGTGTCGGCATGGCTCGTCTTGAGGGTGGAGCGGCCCAGCGCGTAGTTGATGGTGGAGTCCATCTGGAGCGGCATATCGCGCTTGAGGCGGTTCTGGATGACGCGGGAGACCTTGGCCATGTCCTCCGGGGTGTTCGCCTCGGCCTGGATGACGCTGGCGATGGTGAGGGTGTCGTAGTCGCGTGCGCCTGCCGCGGCGTGCCGCTCACGGGCCCTCTTGCTCATGGACTTGAGCAGTGAGGTCGGCGTCGTCTTGGACCGGACGGTGTACACGGCGGGGTAGAAGTACCCCTCCGGGTTGCCCTTCGCGGCGGCGGGAAGCTTGAGCTCACCCGTGCGGGCGGCGCGCTCGGCTGCCTTCTTCGTCGTCCCTTCGGGTACGGAGAGCGCCTTGTCGGCCTCCTCGTACACCTGGGAGGCGCGCCAGCCTTCCTGCACGGAGAAGGACGTCGTCCGCCACTCCTGCTGGTACTGCCGGATCAGCACCACGGCTGCCGTCACCACGGCCAAGGCGCACAGCAGGGACACCCCGACGAGCCATCGCTTCCGCTTCCCGGTCCTGGTGGTCATGGGAAGAACGGTAGGCCAGTCCAGTGGTGCGTCGGACCCCGGCTGCGGTTTGTCGGGCGCCGGCTGCGGTCATGGGATCAGCACCACTTTTCCCGTGGTGCCGCGGGTCTCCAGTGCGCGGTGTGCGGCGCCGGCCTCGGCGAGCGGGAAGGTGTGCACGAGCGGTGTCATGACGCCCTTGGCAGCCAGTGCCAGCGACTCGTCCTCCAGCTCGCGCTTGTGCTCCATCATGAAGGCGGCCGCCAAGGAGCGGACGGTGATCCCCCTGGAGCGCAACTCCTCGGGCGTCAGGACCGCTTCGGGCGGCGGCTGGTGGTCGTCGCCCGCCAGCAGGGACGACGAGCCGCCGTACGCGTGGTGTGTGCTGCCGGGCGCGAGCAGGTCCAGCGCCGTACGGGCGAGCGCACCGGCCGGGCCGTCGAACAGGTGGTGCACGGGTCGGTCGCCGTACGCGGTGCGGATGCGGTCGGCCCAGTCGGGGAGCGTGTAGTCGACCGCGAGATCGACGCCGAGCTCGCGGACGGTGGCCGTCTTGGCCGGGCCGCCCGCGGCGCCGATGACGCGGGCGCCCTGGTGCTTGGCGTACTGGGTCAACAGCGCGCCCATACCGCCGGCGGCGCTGAGTACGAGCACGGTGTCCTCGGGCCCGATCCTGGTTCCGCGCAGCACCCCCATGACGGTGCGCCCGGTACCGATCATGGCGACGGCCTGGGCGGCGGTGAGCGGTTCGGGTACGGGCTGGAGGGCGGACGCGTCGGCGACGACGAGTTCGGCGTAACCGCCGGGTACGGCGCCGAGGTGCACGGTCACGCGGCGGCCGAGCCAGTGCTCGGGGGTGCCCTCTCCCAGGGCCTCGACCGTCCCGGCGACCTCGCGGCCGGGGACGGTGGGCAGCTCGGGGAGGGGGAGCGGGCCGAGCGTGACACCCGCGCGCAGGGTGGTGTCGATCAGGTGCACCCCTGCCGCCTGGACGGCTATCCGCACCTGGCCGGGGCCCGGTGTCGGGTCGGGTATCTGCTCGTACCGCAGGTTCTCGGCGGGTCCGAAGGCGTGCAGGCGTACGGCGTACATGGGCGGGTCCTTCCGGGGCGGGCCGGTGAGGGTCGGCGAGGCGTCGGTGAGGGGCCGACCCGGCCGGCCGGTCCCGATGTCCACAGCAAGGTTCCGACTTGAAGTGTGGTTGAAGTCAACGGCAACTCTCGGGCAGTCCGGCGGTGGCAGGCGTCCGCAGTCCGACGAGCCGCCGTTGTCAGTGGTGGGCGTCAGCATGAGGACATGGCGACATCGGCAGTACGTGGAGCACGGCGCCCCAAGATCTCCCTGCCCGAGCTGCGCCCCTTCGAGGGGCAGGGGCTGGAGCCGGACGGGGACTACGACGGAGTGCGGTTCGAGGGGCTCGATCTGAGCGGTACGGACGGGAGCGGGGCCACGTTCCTGGACGTGGGGGTGTACCGGTGCGCGTTGGACGAGGCCCGGCTCGGGCGCTTGCGGGTGATCGACTCGGTGCTGGAGGGGGTCTGGGGGGTCGGTACCCAGCTGGCGGGCGCCGAGCTGCGAGATGTGGAGCTGCGGGACGCGCGGCTGGGCGGTGTCCAACTGCACGGGGCACGGCTGAATCGGGTGCTGGTGCGGGGCGGGAAGATCGACTTCCTGAATCTGAGGCAGGCGAATTTGACCGATGTGACGTTCGAGGGCTGTGTGCTGAGCGAGCCCGACTTCTCAGCGGCCTCACTCGAAAGAGTGGAGTTCCGCGACTGTGCACTGCGTCGCGCCGAGTTCAACCAGGTGCGGCTCAAGGACGTGGACCTGCGCGGGGCGACGGAGTTGGAGCTCGCCACGGGGGTGGACCGGCTGGCGGGGGCCGTGATCAGCCCGGGGCAACTGATGGAGCTCGCACCGGCGTTCGCGGCGCAGATCGGGGTGCGGGTGGAGTCCTGAGGGGCCGGACCGGTGCCTCGCCGGGTCCCGCACCGGCGGCGGCCCCGCTCATGGGAGCCGGGGGAAACGGGCCATCAGGGTCCAGACGACGGGGTTGGCCTCCAGGCCTTCGTGCATGTCGGAGAGGTCCGCGACGAGGTCGTGCAGGAAGTCGCGGGCCTCCCGGCGCAGCTCGCCGTAGGAGAAGGAGAGCGGTCCCTCGTCGTCGGCCGACCAGTCCGCGGTGATCTCCACCCAGCCGAAGCGGCGGGTGAAGTGCAGCAACTCGGCGGACTCGGTGAAGTCCAGGGTGGCGCGGAACGGACCGGGGGACCGGCTGTCCGGGAGCATTTCCCGGCCGGAGGCCGGGGGAGGGTTGCCGCCCAGCTCTTCGGTCACGTCGCACAGCGCCCACGCGAAGTCGAGCACCGGCACCCATCCCCAGGCTGTGGACAGCTCGCGGTCGGTGGCGGTGTCGGCGAGATAGACGTCGCCGCAGAAGAGGTCGTGCCGCAGGGTGCGTACGTCAGCGCTGCGGTAGTCCGTCTGGGGCGGGTCGGGGAAGCGGCGGGAGAGGGCGTAACCGATGTCGAGCACGGCGCGATGGTGTCACGCCTGGGGGCACGCCTGTCTCGGCCCCGGACGCCGCGGGCCGAGAGGTCCGGCACGCGGGTGGCACGTGTCGCCCGGTGCGGGG
>NZ_JAFFZM010000003.1 GCF_017676345.1 Streptomyces smyrnaeus
GGAGGCGAGGTTGAGGTCCAGCAGTGTCTCTTCGCCGTAGTGCAGTTCGGTGACGGCCGCCAGCATGCCTGCCGCGACCCGGGCGGCTCCGCCGCCGGGTTCGGGGTCGGCGACGGTGACCGTCAGGCCGCTTCCCGCGGCGCGCCAGGCGGTGGCCAGTCCGATGAGTCCGCCGCCGAGTACCAGCACATCGGGGCTGTTGTGAGGTGCTGCCGGAGTCGTGCCGCGCATGGGCGCTGCTTCTCCCTTCGCCGGAATGACCCGGATCAGGTTCGGACGGTCGGAGGCCGTCGCAGCCTCCCTCTCAGCCCGGTGCGCCCGGGCTCCCGCGTATGCCGTAACTACCGCACCCACCCTACTGCGGTGCCCGCGGGCCGGGTAAGGGCCACCGGGGGCCTCGGGTACACCCCGCCGGCGGGCCTACGACCGGTGACCGATGGCCGCGCGCGCCGACCGGCATACAGTGATCGTGTGAGTGACGGTCAGAAACAGCAGCGGGTCGTGGTCGTGGGCGCCGGGATGGCCGGTGTGCAGGCCGCCGTGCAACTGCGCGAACAGGGCTGGCCCGGTTCGGTGCGGCTGGTGGGGGCCGAGCCGCACGCGCCGTACGACAGGCCGCCGCTGTCCAAGGCGGTGCTGCTCGGCAAGGGCGAGGAGGCGCAGGCGCCGCTCTTCGACATCGACTTCGCGGGGCTGGGCATCGAACTGGAGCTGGGCAGGACGGTCACCGGGCTGCGGGCCGACGAGCGGTTGCTGGTCACCGACGCGGGTCCGGTCCACTACGACCGCCTTGTCGTGGCGACGGGTGCCGAGCCGGTCGGTCTGCCCGGCAGTGAGGGTGTGCCCGGCGTCCATCTGCTGCGCACCCTGGACGACGCCCGGCGGCTGCGGCCGGTACTGGCGGCCCGGGGCAGGATCGTCGTGGTCGGTGCGGGCTGGATCGGCGCGGAGTTCGCGACGGCGGCGCGCGAGCGGGGCTGCGAGGTCACCGTTGTGGAGGCCGCCGCGACGCCGCTGCCGGGCGCGCTTCCGCCGCAGGTCACCGAGCCGATGCGGGACTGGTACGCGGAGGCCGGGGCGACGCTGCGCACCGGGGTCGCCGTCGAGGCGGTGGAGCGCGGCGGGGTGCTGCTCGCCGACGGGACGCGGCTGGCGGCGGACGCGGTGCTGGTGGGGATCGGGGCCCGCCCCGCGACCGACTGGCTGCGCGGCTCCGGTGTGGAGCTCGGTCCGGACGGCGCCGTGGCCGCCGACGCCCGGCTGCGTGCCTCGGTCTTCGGCAGCCACGCGTCCGGCGTCTACGCGGTGGGCGACTGCGCCTCCTTCCCGTCGGCCCGCTACGGCGAGCGGCTGCTGATCCACCACTGGGACAACGCGCTCCAGGGCCCCCGTACGGTCGCCGTCAATCTGCTGGCCGAGGGGCATGCCGACGGTGAGGCCGACAGCGTCGTCTACGACCCGGTGCCCTACTTCTGGTCCGAGCAGTTCGGCCGCTTCGTGCAGTACGTCGGCCACCACGGACCGGGCGACGAGCTGGTGTGGCGCGGCTCTCCGGACGGCGCCGCCTGGACGGTGTGCTGGCTGCGCGAAGGGCGGCTGGCCGCGCTGCTGGCCGTCGGCCGTCCGCGCGATCTCGCGCAGGGCCGGAAGCTGATTCAGCAGCGTACGGCCGTGGACCGGACGCTGGTGGGCGACGCGGCCGTCGCCTTGAAGCAGGCGGCGCGGTAGTGACCGTCGGTCCCAGATGGCAGTCTGGAACCCGTGACCGAGATTGACGCAAAGACCGATGCTCTCGTCCCCGCCTGGCTCACCCTTCCCGACGTCGCCGAGAAGCTCGGCGTCGAAGTGACCCGGGTACGGCAGCTCGTGAAGGAAGGCCAGCTGATCGCCGTGCGGCGGGAGGCGGAGTCCGGGAACAAGGTGCTCCAGGTTCCGGCCGCCTTCATCGGGGAGGGCCGGATCGTGAAGGGCCTGGCGGGCACCATCACGCTCCTGAAGGACGACGGCTTCAGCGACGAAGAGATGCTGGAATGGCTGTTCACCGAGGACGAGTCCCTGCCCGGCTCGCCCGTGACGGCCCTGCGGGAGAACCGGGGCACGGAGGTCAAGCGCCGCGCCCAGGCGCTCGCCGTCTGACCCCGCCGCCCGGCTCGCGCCGGGCCCAGTGGAAGAACACCGACACCACCGGGTGCGTGGACCCGCACGGGTCCACGCACCCCTCACGGGGGGGAAGCACCGCACCATGTCCCGTACCACCGCCACGTCCGCCACCTCCGCCGCGCCTGACGAGGCTCGTCGGCGGCTCGCCGACGCACGGCTGTACCTGTGCACCGACGCCCGCAAGGAGCAGGGCGACCTTCCCGCGTTCCTGGACGCGGTGCTGGCCAACGGGGTCGACATCGTTCAGCTGCGGGACAAGGCCATGGAGGCGGCGGAGGAGCTGGCGCATCTGGAGGTGTTCGCCGACGCCTGCCGCCGGCACGGCGCGCTGCTGGCCGTCAACGACCGCGCGGACGTGGCCCACGCCGCCGGCTCCGACGTGCTCCACCTCGGCCAGGGCGATCTGCCGGTCCCCGCGGCCCGCGCCCTGCTGGGCACCCTCGACAAGGAGGTGCTGATCGGCCGCTCCACCCACTCCGCCGCCGAGGCGGACGCGGCGCTGGCCGAGCCCGGCGTCGACTACTTCTGCACCGGACCGTGCTGGCCGACCCCCACCAAGCCGGGGCGGCCCGCACCGGGGCTGGATCTCGTCCGTCACACTGCCGCCCGTACCGGTACGGATCCGGCGTCCCGGCCGTGGTTCGCCATCGGCGGTATCGACGCGGGCAATCTGGACGAGGTGCTGGAGGCCGGGGCCCGCAGGGTCGTGGTGGTCCGCGCGCTCACCCGGGCCGACGACCCGGGGGCTGCCGCGGCCTCGCTCGCGCAGCGGCTGCGGCGGGCGGCCGAGGCCGACCCGCGGCCCTTGGTGCCGTGACCGGGCGCTTCCGTAGCACGGGGCGGCCAGCTGTCCAACAGGTGGACATCAGCCATCCGGGAATCGGACAGATCATCCCGTACCGTCCCAGGGTCGAGTCACTCTGCAGGCCAGGCCGCTAGCCTGCAGCTATGGCCATCGGTATCTCAGCTCCCAGGACAGACCGTCCGCCGACTGTGCGTGATCTGCTCGCGAGCGGAGAGCAGTCCTTCTCCTTCGAGTTCTTCGCGCCGAAGACCGAGAAGGGAGAGCGGACCCTGTGGGACGCGCTTCGGCGCATCGAGGCGGTGTCCCCGACCTTCGTGTCCGTCACCTACGGTGCGGGCGGCTCCTCGCGTGAGGGCACGGTCCGCAACACCGAGCGCATCGCCAACGAGACCACGCTGACCCCGGTCGCTCATCTGACCGCGGTCGGCCACTCGCGGGCCGAGCTGCGCAACGTCATCGGGCAGTACGCCGACGCGGGCATCCGCAACGTGCTCGCGCTGCGCGGCGACCCGCCCGGAGATCCGCTGGGGGAGTGGGTCAAGCACCCCCAGGGCATCAACTACGCCTCCGAACTCGTCGAGCTGATCAAGGAGTCCGGCGACTTCTGCGTCGGCGTGGCGGCCTTCCCCGAGATGCACCCGCGCTCCACCGACTGGGAGAGCGACGTCCGGCACTTCGTGAACAAGTGCAGGGCGGGGGCCGACTACGCGATCACCCAGATGTTCTTCCGGGCCGAGGACTATCTGCGCCTGCGGGACAAGGTCGCGGCGGCCGGCTGCCACACGCCCATCATCCCGGAGATCATGCCTGTCACGAACGTGAAACAGATCGAACGGTTCGCGCAGCTGAGCAACGCCACCCTGCCGCCCGAGATGATCGAGCGGCTGCAGGCGGTCCAGGACGATCCGGCGGCGGTACGCTCGGTCGGAATCGAGTACGCCACAGACTTGTGTGCGAGGCTGATGGCCGAAGGCGTCCCGGGGCTGCACTTCATCACGCTCAACCACTCCACGGCGACGCTGGAGATCCACCAGAATCTCGGCCTTCGGGAGAGGGCTACTCTGGGCCTTCGCAAGGGGGCTTGAGCCACGGATCCGCCCATGGGGCGGCGGGAGCGGGAAGAGGGGCGTAGATGGGCTGGACGGTCCTCTATATCGCGTTCGGCGTGGTCGCGCTGTGGCTGCTGGGCGAGGTCCTGCTCCAGTACAAGGCCCGGCTGCGTTGGCGGGCGCTGGCCTTCACCGGCTTCCTGGGCGTGGTGGTGGGCACCGTGCTGCCGTCGATCCTGGTGATCGGTGTCGGCATCGCGGCCTTCGCCGTCGGCCAGACCTTCGTCACGCTCTCGGTCCGCAGCGGGTTCACCGCCGGGTGGTCGCTCGGCGGTGGCCCCGGCTCCAGCCGGCGCCGCCGGTCGGGCGCGGCGGCGCCCGGCCCGGACACCGCCTCCCTGGAGGTCTCCGACCTGCGCGCCCACAGCCCCGGTGCCGTTCCGGCCCCCGGTGCCGCGCCTGTCCCCGACCCGGTCGACGACTACGGCCCGCAGGGCTACGGCCAGCCCGAGCCCGCCGCCGGGTACGGCACACAGACCGACAACGGTGCCGACTACGGGTACGGCGGCTACCAGGCAGCGGACGGCTACGGCGGTTACGGCAGCCACGAGAGCTACGGCGGCCACGGCGGTCACGGCTATGACAGCTACGAGGAAGAGGCCTCGGTCTTCGGCCGCCCGCCGGCCCCGGCACCGGACCAGACGCAGGTGTACGCCTACGGGGCCGGGCAGGGCGAGCAGTACGCCGGCCAGTACGCCGGATACGCCGACCCCCCGGCGGCCGGTGACCCCTCCGAGTACCGGAACCAGCCCGCCTACCAGGAGTACGCGGACCCGTACGGCGGCTACGGCGGCTACGGCGACGAGCACGCCTATCAGGCGCCGCAGCAGCCGGCCCAGCAGTCCTACTACCCCGAGGTCCCCGAGACGCCGCCCGGCGGGGTCTGGGTTCCCCAGCAGCGGGACGCGGGCGCGCCGCTGCCTCCGGCGGAGCCGCCCCCGTCCCCGTACGGCTACGGGAACGAGTACGGCGACTACTACGGCAACGACGCTGCCGACCAGCCGTCCCAGCCCCAGCCCTACCCGCAGCAGGCGCCGCAGTACCCGCCGGACTACTACGGCAGCGGCCAGTACTGAGGCCGCAGGTACGCCGAAAGGCGCGGGGCCCGGCCGGTGCGGGTCACACCGAGCCGCGCCACTCGGGGTCCTGTACGAGCCCCGCCACCATCGCGCCGCTCATGCCGGCCCCGGGCAGGCCGCCCCCTGGGTGGGACCAGCCGCCCGCCAGGTAGAGGCCCGGCAGTCCGGTCGGGTTGGCGGGGTGCAGGAAGGCACCGTCGGCCCCGGGCAGCGCGGGCGGCGGCACCCGGCCACCGGCAGCACCTGTCTCCGCCTCGTTGTCGGCGGGGGTACGCACTTCGCGCCACAGCAGCCGCTCGCTCAACCCCAGCCCCGCCGCATCCGTCGCCGCCAGCAGCTGCTCGGCGAGCTGTTCGGCCGCGGCGGCATCGGCGGCCGAACCCGGCGGTACCGGCAGCGAGAGCACCGCCGTCTCGTGCGCGTCGTCCGGCCGCAGCGCCGGGTCGTCGGGCCGCAGTACGGTCAGCGGCTGCCCGGGCGCCTCCGCGCGGTGCACCAGCGTGCGGTGGGCCGTGCCCTCGGGCCGGGCACCCCGCAGCGCGAGCAGCACGGTGATCCTGGCCGCGCCCCGGTCTGTCGCGCCCCGGTCCGCCGTGCCCCGGCCGCCCGGTGCGGCCGGACCGCCGCCCGCGACCACCACGTCCGCGTCCACCACCGAGCCGTCGGCCAGCTCCAGTCCGGCCGCCCTGCCGTCCTTCTCCCGTACCCCCCGCACCGCGCTGTCGAAGTGGAAGGCCACCCGCCGCTCCCGGCACCGTTCGTACAGCGCGTCGGCGAGCACACGCATACCGCCGCGTACGTACCAGGTGCCGAAGGTGTCCTCGACATAGGCGAGGACGGCGGCGCTCGCGGGAGCCGACCGCGGATCCACACCGCAGGCCCACGCGTAGCTGCCCAGCATCTCCGCCAGCCGCGGATCTCGCAGCTCCTCCCGGGCGATCTCGGCCAGCGTCGGCCCGGGGCCGGACCCTGCGCGAAGAGCCCGGGCGAGGCGCTGCAGGCCCTTCTTCCGGGATGCCGGATAGGTGCCGTCCCGGCTGAGCACGCCCAGGGAGGAGGGCTCGTCCCGCAGCGGTTCCTCCAGCAGCGGGCGGCGCGTCGCCTCCCATGCCTCGCGGGCCCGGGTCAGCATCCCGGCCCAGCGCTCGCCCGCACCGCCGCCCAGCGCCTCGTCCAGCGCGGCGATCACCTTGCCCCGGGAGGCGTTCGGCAGCGGGACGGCGCTGCCGTCGGCGAACAGATGGCGGGCCGTGACCGGCACCTGGACCAGCTCCACCCGGTCCTCCAGCCGCTCGCGGCCCGTCTTGACGAACAGATCGCGGTAGACGGCCGGCAGCCGCAGCAGCCCCGGCCCGGTGTCGAAGGCGAAACCGTCCCGCGCGTACTGCCGCACAGCGCCCCCGTAGGTGCCGGTCCGCTCGTGGACCGAGACCTCGTGCCCCGCGACGGCCAGCCGCGCGGCCGCCGCCATCCCGCCCATCCCGGCCCCGACCACGACAACTCGCACCATGCGCCCGACCTTATCGGCCCCCGGCTGCCCTCCCCGCACCTGCTTCCCCCCGCCACCGCGCCGTACCCGGCACGGGCCGGTGCGGCGCCGTACGCGGCAGTAGGTACGGGTACTCAGACGGGATCTTGAGTATCCGCACGGATGGGCCCCCGTCCGTGCGGGCGGCAGAGTGAGGGCACACGGGAGGGCACGGTGCCGCACCGCTGACACGGGGCCGCGGAACGGCGCTCGGCGTTCTCCCGGAAGCCACCCCCCGCACAAAAGGGGCCGCCCCGCGCACGGCGGGGCCGCCCGCCCCGGGGCCGGTCCCGCGTCTAGCGGGGCCGGCTTCCGCCGACCCGGCCCTGCAGCAGCAGGGACAGCGCCCCGTGCACATCCTCGATGGAGCGCTCCGGCTGGAACGCCTTCCAGTCGAGGGCGGCGACCAGCACCATCCCCACCAGCGCGGCGGCGGTGAGCTGGATGTCGATGTCCTCGCTCAGTTCGCCCTCGGCGACCCCGGCGCGCAGAACACCCTCCACCACGGCCACCGCTTCCTTGCGCACCATCAGCAGGGTGTCGTTCCATGCGCGTCCTGTGCGCCAGAGTTCGGCGACGTACAGCTGGGTGAAGGCGGGGTAGCGGTCGATGAACTGCAGTCCCGCGCGGACCATCGCGTCCAGCGCGTCCACCCTGCTGCCGCCCCGCCCGTCCGTCTCCTCGGCGGCCTGCCGGAGATCGGCTGTCAGCAGCTCCACGCCGTGCCGCAGCAGCTCTTCGAACAGCTCGGTCTTGCTGGCGAAGTTGTAGTAGACCGTGCCCTTGGCGACTCCGGCGCGCTCTGCGATCTCCTCGACGGTCGTGGAGGAGAACCCCTGTTCGGCGATGAGCGTGACCGCCGCATGGAAGAGCTTGTCCCTGGTGGCGCTGCGGCCGCGCGGAGCGGCGGCTGTGGAAGCCGAAGAAGAAGCCGAAGAAGCGGAAGCGGTGGTGCGGGCACTCGTCATACGGCCATTCTCCTCTCGGGGAGGCCCGGCCTCACAGCGAGATCTCCGGGCGCAGCCGATCCAGCGTCCACACCTGCTTGCGGCGCGCGGTGACGGCCGTGAGCGCCAGGGCACCCACCGTGAAGGCCAGCAGTACCAGGCACGCCCGCCACACCGGCCACAGCTCTCCGCCCGTGATCAGATGCCGCAGCCCTTCCACCACATAGCTCATGGGCAGGAACGGGTGGATCGCGTTGAAGAAGCCGGGGCTGGTCTGGATCGGGTACGTGCCGCCGGCCGAGGTCAGCTGCAGCATCAGCATGGCCAGGACGAGGATCCGCCCCGCGGGTCCGAAGCGTGCGTTCAGGAACTGGACGACGGCCGTGAAGCACGCCGTCACCAGCGTCAGGAAGCCCACCGTCGCCAGGCCGCGTGCCATCTGCAGGCCGAGACCCCAGTGCAGCACGCTCATCAGCGCCGCCACCTGGGCCACGCCGATCGCGGCCACCGGCAGCCAGCCCGCCAGCGCGATCCGCCAGGCCGGAGCGCCCGCCGCCAGCGCCCGCCTGTTGAGCGGCTGGAGCAGCATGTAGGCGATCATCGCGCCGACCCAGAGGGAGAGCGGGATGAAGTACGGCGCGAATCCGGTGCCGTAGTTGGGGGCCGTGTGGGCCTTGTGCGCGGCCAGGTCGACCGGGTCGGCCATCACTCCGGTGCGGTCGTGGCGCTCCTTCTTGCCGTAGTCCGGGATCTGTTCGGCCCCGTTGTGCAGTCCGCCGGCCAGTTTCCCGGAGCCGTCGGCCAGTTTGAACAGACCGCCGTCGAGCGAGGCGGCACCGGTCGCGAGCCTGCCGAGCCCGGAGTGCAGCTTACCGGCGCCTGCGGAGACCTTGTGCGCGCCCTTGTTGAGCTTGTTGATCTGCCGTACGGCGCTGTCCACGTCCTCCTGGAGGTGCGGGGCGCGCTGGGCGACGTCGTTCGCCGCCCGGTTGAGGTCGTCGAGGTGGCGGCCGAGTTCGTCGAGCTTCTGCTCGTTGTGGACATAGCCGTTGACCTTCGCGGCGACCCGCGCCGACCGCTTCGCCGCGTCGACGGCCTTCTTCAGCTCCGGGCACGAATCGGCCGCCGCGGGCCGCTCGGCGGGGTGGGCCTTGTCGGGGGAGGGCCGCGCGGGCGTGGGTGTCGTGCTCGGAGCCGGCTGCTGCGCGCCGCTGCTGTCCCCGTCACCGCCGCTTCGGCTGCCGCCGTCCCCGGGAGGGCTTGCGTCCGCGCCCGGACCGCCCGGTACGTCCGTACCGGGGCTGCCCTTGGGAGCGTCCTTGCCGGGGGCGCCCTTGCCGCAGCGGGCCTCGTACAGCTTCGAGAGCGCGTCGGCGGCCTGGCGGGTGTCGGTCTGCGCGCGCTGTGCGTCACCCGGCAGCTTTTCGAGGTTCTTCTTGAGCGTCCTGCTCCCTCGGGCCACCTCGCGGGCCGCCTTGCCGATGTCGCCGCTGTGCGCCTTGAGGAACGGCCGCACCCTGTCGGAGGCGCCGTTCACCTTGTCGGCCAGCTTCTGGGTCCCCGCGGCGACCTGACCGGCGCCGCTCTTGAGGCTGCCGGAGCCCTCCTCGGCGTCGCCGAGCCCGGTCTTGAGCCTGCTCGCGCCCTTCTTCGCCTTGCCGATGCCCGCGCCGAGCTCGTCGGCGCCCTCGGCGGCCTTCGCCGTCTTGTCGTGCAGTGTGGAGAAGGAGACGTAGATCTTGTCGAAGAAGCCGCGCGACACCTTGCTGGAGGCGCTGGCGCGCAGCTCGGAGAAGACCGTGCGGGAGATCTGCCCGACGATGTAGTTGTTCGCGTCGTTGGTGCGCACCTTGAGCGCACCCGTCTCGGGGGAGTCGCCGGAGCTGGAGGAGACCCTTTTGCTGAAGTCCGCCGGCACGGTCAAGGACAGGTAGTACCGCCCGTCCTCGACCCCCTCGCGGGCTTCCGCCGCGCTGGTCTCGTGCCAGTCGAAGGAGTCGCTGTCGTGCAGGCCCTTGACGATGTCGTCCCCCGCCTCGACCCGTTCGCCCTTGACGGTGGTGCCCTGGTCCTCGTTCACCAGCGCCACCGGCACCTTGTCCAGGCGCTCGTAGGGGTCCCAGAACGACCACAGGTACAGCGCGCCGTACAGCAGCGGAAGCAGCAGCATCGCGGCCATCGCCGCGCGCGGCAGCCGCCCCCTGCCGAACCGCTTCAGCTCAAGCGCGGCTAGCCTCGGCGAGCGCATCGTCCGCCCCCTCCTTCTCCGCGTCGTCGTCCGCGTCGCCGCTCTCCCCGGCGGCTCCCGTCCCAGCTCCCGTGCCCTCGTCCCCGGCAGGCTCGTCCGGGCCGTGCGCCCTGCCGGTACGCACCACCACGGCGCCGTGGTCCGGGGGCTCGCTGCACACCGCGAGCACGGTGGTGCCCTGCTCGGCCACCGTGCGCAGCAGTGGCCAGGCCCTCTCGCGTTCGCTCTCCGGCAGCTTCAGGTCCAGGTCGTCGACGGCCAGCAGCAGCGGCTCGGCCAGCAGCGCCAGTGCCACCGACAGCCGCAGCTCCTCCAGCCGCCCCAGGTCCCGTACGGCCGTGCGCCCGCCCCTGGGCAGCGCGTCCAGATCGAGGCCGGCGGTGCCGAGTGCCGCCTCCAGCCGCGCACGGCTGGCCGCGGCCCGCTCCTTGCGGGGGCGCAGCCAGGCACGCAGGGGGCTGTCGAACCGGCGCTGGAGCAGTACGCGTTCGCGCAGCTGCTCGGTGACGGTCAGTGCCGGGTCCAGGTCGTTGACGCCGGGGACCGGGCCCAGCGCGCTGATCCGGCGTACGGCCGCGAGCCGCTTGGGCAGCGGGTGCCCGGCCACCTCGGCGCGCCCGCGGCTCGCCTTCATCCGGCCGGTCAGCGCCAGCAGCAGGCAGGTGCGCCCGGATCCCGAAGGGCCGGTCACCGCGATCAGTGAGCCCGCCCCGGCGGTGAAGCCCACCTTGTCGAAGACGGGTCCGCGCGGCCCGTCGAGCCCGAAGTCCTCCGCCTCGACGGCGGCTCCCCGCACCTGGGTCACGGCCCCTCCCGCTCTGTGTCGCATCCCGTCCTGGCGCGCCGTGCCCGGTCCCCGGTGCCGGGCACGGCGCTTTTTGAACTGACTGGTCAGTTCAAAGTATGCAGCAGGCGACCGCCCGTACGCCAACCGGCCCCGCCCCGCTGCCCAGCACCCCGGCACTTCGCTGCCGTCCACGGTCTTTGCGCAGGTCAGCGCCGATTGTCAGTGGCATGCGACACGATGTGCCCATACGACCGGTTCTCGAACCGGTATCAGCCGACGGGAGGTTGATTCACGTGATGCGACCTTCTCCGGGAGCGCGCCCCGCGCCCTGGCAGCCGACAGCGCCGCCCACCAGCCACCCCGACCCCGACCGCGACCCCCACGACATCCACCCGGTGCTCCGCCGGGCCACGGCCCCGCCCGCCGCGCTCGACCTGCTCGCCCAGGCCCAGCACGGCCTCGACGAGGCGGCGGCCATGCAGACCGCCAACGAGCGGTACGCCACCGCCCACCTCGCCGCGCTGCGCACCGCCGCCGCCGTCCTCGCCGTCCGCGGCAGGTCCGGGCCGGAGCCGGACCGCAGGAGGGGCGGGGCCCCGCGCCGGGCGCGGCGACCCGCCATCCGCAGCGCCTGGGAGGTGTTGCCCGAGGTCGCGCCCGAACTCGCCGAGTGGGCCGAGCTGTTCGCCTCCGGCGCCGGGCGCCGTGCCCGCGCCGAAGCGGGCATAGCCGGTGCCGCCGGCTGGCGGGAGGCCGACGAGCTGCTGCACTACGCCGGGATGTTCCTCCGCCTCGTCGAGCGGATGCTCATCACCCAGCCGGCGCTGCCCCGGCCCCGCACGGTCACCGGTGAGGAGGGAGAGGCCCGCCCGTCCTCACCCTGGGACCGGCGGGCGGGGTGAGACGCCGTGCGCACGAGAGGCCCACCAGGCGGATCGGCGGGCGTCCGAGGCAATAGGGTGGGACACGCCCGTCCCTGAGCCGAGGAGCAGCCGCATGTCCCGCCCCAGCGCAACCCTCCGGACCGCAGTGGTCTGGGACGTCCTCAGGGGAGCCCTCGATCAGCGCGCCAAACTGGCGGACCGCGCCGAGCTGGAGGTCCTCGACACCGGCGGCGGCACCGGCAACTTCGCGGTGCCCGTCGCCCGCCTCGGCCACCGTGTCACCGTCGTCGACCCCAGCCCCGATGCTCTCTTCGCGCTGGAGCGCCGCGCCGCCGAGGCAGGCGTGGCCGACCGGGTGCGCGGCGTTCAGGGCGATGTGCGCGGCCTCTTCGACGTGGCCGAGCGCGGCGCCCACGACGCGGTGCTCTGCCACGGCGTCCTGGAGTACGTCGACGACCCCGCCGAGGGCCTCGGCAACGCCGTCGCGGCGCTGCGTGAGGAGGGCGGCACGCTCAGTGTGCTCGCCTCGGGGCTGGGTGGAGCGGTGCTGGCGCGGGCGCTGGCCGGGCACTTCACGGAGGCCCGGCACGCCCTCACCTCGCCCGGCGGGCGCTGGGGCGAGAGCGACCCCATGCCCCGCCGGTTCACCCCCGAACAGCTCACCGCGCTGGTGACCAGCACCGGCCTGGAGGTGATCTCCGTGCACGGCGTACGGGTCTTCGCCGATCTGGTGCCCGGAGCGCTCGTGGACACCGAGCCGGACGCGCTGGAGGCCCTTGCCCGGCTGGAGGCGGCCGCCGCCGAGTTGCCCGACTTCCAGTCGGTGGCCAGTCAGCTGCATGTGCTCGCCGAGGTGCCGCCCCGGGCGGCGCGGGGCGCCGTCCGCTGAGGTCGTCCGCACCGCCCGGCCAGGGCATGGACTTGTGCCCGCCCGATCAACCCCTACTCGCCGTATGATCGAGGCACACCGTCCGGCATGGCGGAAAGGTGGTGCGGGAATGAACGGAACACGCCGTGGGCACCCCGTCCGTTATATCGGGTGTGGTGGGAGGAATTGGCGTAGAGGGGCGGGTTTCACGGGGGCGATTCCCTGCCTATCCTGAAAGAGTCGCATCCGGTCGCCCCCGCGACCGACGAGTAGGAGGACTCCGTGCCGCTCTCTGAGCACGAGCAGCGGATGCTCGAGCAGATGGAGCGAGCGCTGTACGCCGAAGATCCCAAGTTCGCGACAGCGCTCGAGGGAAGTGAGCTGCGCCGGTACACCCGCAAGCGGGTCTACCAAGCGGTTGCGGGCTTTCTGGTGGGTATCGCGCTCCTCATGGCCGGAATGGTCGCTCAGCAGATCTGGATCAGTGTCGTCGGATTCCTGGTGATGCTGGGCTGCGCGGTCCTCGCGGTGACAGGATGGCGGAAGGCCCCCAAACAGGGCGAAGGGCAGGCCCAGGGCCAGTCCTCGCAGGGGGCCGGGCCCGAATCCGGTCGCCGGCAGCAGCCACGGAGCCGCAAGTCGATGATGACCCGCATCGAGGAGCGCTGGCAGCGCCGCCGCGACGAGGGTCACCACTGACGCCGCCGGTGCCGCACCCGGCTCCCGGCGTTCCTCTCCTGTGCTGCGGTCTCTTTCCGCCGCAGCACCGGTCGGTTACGGCGTAGCAGCTGCCCGCTGCCGAACTCACCAGTAGGGGCCGAACCCACCGGTAGGGGCGGGTTCGGCACCCCGTCGGCACCGGTGGGCACCCGTCGGCACCGGTGGGTCCGCCGCGCCTTCCCTACCGGGCTCCTCCCGATCTCTCTCCTCCCGGCTCCCCGCTGCGTCCGGTCCCTTTCCGCTGTGCCCGGCCCCGCTCCGCTCCGGGCGGGCGGGCCCCGCCACGGGCTACTTGGCCAGGCGGGGGCGGGTCAGCGCCCGGGTCCAGCGCGTACGCAGGGCGGTTGCCCGGCGGGTCGCCGCCCACAGCAGCCGCACCGAGGACGGTGGCAGCAGCAGCGCCCGCAGGCGCACGCCGCGGGGGGCCGCCGCACGCAGGCCGGCGTGGATGCGGCGGACCTCGTCGGCGATCGCCGGGGTCGCCCGGGGTACGGGGGCGTACAGGACCTGCTCCACCGCGAGGGCGACCCGTTGCACCGCTTCCGCCTCCGCAGGCTGCAACTGCCCGATCCGGGCCAGCCGGGCCGCGGCGGTCCGCGGAGTCGCGGATTCCTCGGGGAGGATCCCGAAGTCCCATCCGGTGTCGATGAGCTCCTGCCAGGCGGCCAGCACTGCTTCGGGGCCGTCCGGGGCCGCGTCGGGGCCCCGGCTCCGCAGGCGCCTGGCGCGTTTTCTCCGCCGCAGGAGAAGTGGCGAGGCCAGCAACGCCAGCACCGTCAGCCCGGCCGCGCCGAACCCGGCGAGGGCGCCCACGGGCGGGCCCGCGTCGGACTTGTCCGAGCCGGGCGGCGGGAGCGCGAGCCCGCACTCGGGGTCGGCCTGCTTCTGCTGCGCGGTGCACCGCTCCGACGGCGAGGGACTGGTCGAGGGCTGGTCGTTCTGACTGCGGTCGGGCAGCTGCTCGTCCGGGTCCAGGTCGGAGTCGGGGGCGTCGGGCTGCGCGTAGGGCGGGGTGGTGCCCCGCGTGGGGGTGGGCTCGAACCGGGTCCAGCCGACGCCTTCGAAGTACAGCTCGGGCCAGGCGTGCGCGTCCTGGAAGCCGACCTCCATCTTGCCGTCGCCGCGCGCCGTGCCGGGGGTGAAGCCGACCGCGACCCGGGCCGGGATGCCGAGGGTGCGTGCCATCGAGGCCATGGCGAAGGAGAAGTGGACGCAGAAGCCCTCCTTCTGCTTCAGGAAGTCGGCGATGGCGTTGACACCGGTCCCGGCGGCGACCTCGGTGTCGTAGGAGAAGCCGCCCTTGCTGGCGAACCAGTCCTGGAGCAGCACCGCGCGGTCGTAGTCGTCCTTCGCTCCGCTGGTGACCCTGCGCGCCGTGTCGGGGACGACGTCGGGCAGCGAGCCGGGGACGGCGGTGTACTCGCGTTCCAGGTCGGGCGGCGGTGCGGGGGCGTTGCGCAGCTGCTCGGCGGTGGGCTGGACGCGCAGGCTCTCGACGCTGTAGCTGAGGCCGCGGGTGGTCTGCTGGTCGTAGCCGACGAGGGTGCGGCCCTCGGGCTCGAAGCGCCACTTGCCGCTGACGCGCACCCGGTCGGCCGGGTACGGCATGGGCAGCCAGTCCTGCGCGTAGGCGTCGCTGGCCTGGATGGTGCTGCGGACGGTGCTGGTGCGAACGCCCGGAGCCAGCCCGCGCGGGGCGGGCAGCGGGTCGGGGATCTCGCCGATGCGCCGTTCGGAGGGCTTCCACTGGGCGCCGTCGAACTTGTCCAGCGCGACGATCCGCAGATAGAGCTCCTGGTCCTCCTCGCCGTCCGTGGAGTAGACCAGCGCGGTGCGGTTCTGCGGCTGGTTGAGGCTGTTCTTGAGGGCGACGACCGGGTTGACCGCGGAGACCGTGCCGCCCCCCTTGTTGCCGCCGCCCCCGCCGCCGGTGCCCAGGTCGTCGAGCAGCCCACCGCTCAGGGACGGCAGCGCGATCGGCACCACCAGCGAGATGCCCAGCGCCAGCACTCCGATCCGCCGTCCGGTGCGCACCGGCGCCAGGGCGGGGCCGCCGACGCTGCCCGGCTGGTGCGCGGCCGTCCCCGGCCGCGTCCGGTCGGCGAAGACCCGGCCCCACTGCGACAGCCGCTCGCGTCCCTCGGCCAGCAGGAGCAGCAGATAGCCGCCCGCGGCGCACAGGAACCACAGCCAGCGGGCGCCGCCCTGGGAGAGCCCGGCGGCCACCGAGTAGAGGGCGAGCAGGGGCAGCCCGGCGGGGGCCGCGCTCCGGTAGGTCACGGCCACCAGGTCCACCAGCAGGCCGATGGCCAGTACGCCGCCGACGAGCATCAGCCGGATGCCGTCGGTGAGCGGCGCGGGTATCGCGTACCGGCTCACGTCCTGGACGCCCTGTTCGAACAGGGTGCCGGCGTACCGGAAGGCCTCGGGGCCCGGCAGGAACCCGGCCAGTGCGTACTCCCGTGCGAAGACGGCGGTGAGCAGCAGCAGGGAGACGACCACCTGCGTCAGCACGGTCACGGGGCGGGCCAGGGGTATCCGGCGGGTGGCCGCGCCCACTCCCGTCTGCACGGCTGTCAGCAGCGCGGCCTGCAGCAGCCATGTCGCCGGGTCCACCAGTGGCAGGAGTGCGCAGGCCGCGGCCAGGGTGGCCAGCGCGGCGCAGAAAGCGAGCCGTCCCCGTCCGCTCATCGTCCCAGCCCCTTCGCGCTCGCGTTGTCGGCTTCCTGCCACAGTGCGGCCAGCGGTGTCCCGGGCCCGCCGGACAGCGCTGTCCACCCGGCCTCGCGCAGCGCGCGCAGCGGGGCCGGTTCGCTCCCGGGTGCGGGCGCCGCTGCGGCGCCCCCCGCATGCTGCCCGGTGGGGCCCGCGCCGGCGAGAAAGGCGACGGCCCGGCTGGAGCGCTGCCGTATCCGGCCGACGGTGAGGGCCTGCTCCTCGTCCAGCTCCCCGAGGAACGCGATCAGCAGGCCTTCGTTCCCCGTTCCGCCGCGCAGCGCGTCGTAGGCGCCGGACAGCCCCTTCTCGTTCGAGTGTTCGACGACGGCGAGGGTGTCCAGCAGCAGTCCGGCCGTGTCCGAGGTGTCCGAGAGGAAGCCCCCGCTCTCCGGTCCCGGTGCGGCGGCTCCGGTGTCGGTCAGCAGCCGAACGGAGTAGCCCCGCTCCAGCAGATGCATACAGACGGACGCGGCCGCGGCGACCGCCCACTCGAAGGGGGAGTCGGGGCCCGAGCCCGGGTAGGCCGCGCGGCGGGTGTCCAGCAGTACGGTGCAGCGGGCCTGCTGGGGCTGCTCCTCGCGGCGCACCATCAGCTCGCCGTAGCGCGCCGTCGACCGCCAGTGCACCCGGCGCAGGTCGTCGCCGTGCCGGTAGCCGCGCGGGATCACATCGTCGTCACCGGCCAGCGCCAGCGCGCGCTGCCGCCCCTCGCCGTAGCCAGTGGTCTCGCCCGTCAGCCGGGCGGGCGGCAGGGCTTCGACGGGCGGGACGACGGTGAGGGTGTCGTAGGTGCTGAAGGAGCGCGTCAGCTCGCACATCCCGAACGGGTCCGTCAGCCGCAGCTGGAGGGGGCCCATCGGATAGCGTCCGCGCAGGTCGGAGCGGACCCGGTAGGAGACCTCGCGGCGCCCGCCCGGCTCCACCCGGTCCAGGACGAACCGGGGGCGGGGACCGAGCACGTAGGGCACCCGGTCCTGGAGCATCAGCAATCCGGTGGGCAGCCGCGAGATGTTCTCGATCCGCAACTTGACGCGGGCCTCCGCGCGGGCCGGCACCCGGGAGGGCGACAGCTTGCGGTAGCCGGCGACCCGGTAGCGGGTGCGGTGCAGCACCAGGACGCACACCAGCGGCAGGATCGCCAGCAGGACGCCCACCCGCAGCAGTTCCTCCTGGCCCAGCACATAGGCGCACAGCGCCGCGGCGGCCCCTGCCGCCATGAACGAGCGGCCGCGTGTGGTGAGCCCGCCGAACGCCCGGCGCAGCGAGCCGCGGCTCTCGTCCGGGGAGCGCCCACCGGTCGGCCCCGTACCGCCACCAGGCCCCCTGTCGGGCGCCGGCGGTGCGCCGGGGGCCGGTCCGTAGGCCATCAGTAGCCCCGGGCCTGCCCGCTCTGCGGCCGGTCCAGCGGCGGACGCGGGCCGGGGGGCTGCGGCTGACCGTAGGGACCCGGCACCCCGGAGCCGCCGGGCGCCGCTGCGGGCATCGGTCCGCCGGGCGCCGAGGGGCCGGGGCCGACCGCCGGGACGGGCACCCGCTGCAGGATCTCGGACACCATCTGCTCGGCCGTACGCCGGTTCAACTGCGCCTGCGCGGTGGGCAGCAGACGGTGTGCCAGCACCGGGACCGCCAGCGACTGCACGTCGTCGGGCAGCGCGAACTCGCGCCCCGCCAGTGCCGCCGCCGCCTTGGAGGCGCGCAGCAGATGCAGCGTGGCGCGGGGTGAGGCCCCCAGCCGCAGATCCGGGTGCGTCCGGGTGGCGGCCACCAGCTCGACCGCGTACCGCCGCACCGCGTCCGAGACGTGCACGCCCCGCACGGTCTCGATCAACTTGGCGATGTCGTGTGCGTGGGCCACCGGCTGCAGATCGTCGAGCGGGGAGGCGCCGCCGTGCACATCGAGCATCTCCAGCTCGGCGGCCGGGCTCGGGTAGCCGATGGAGACGCGCACCATGAACCGGTCGCGCTGCGCCTCGGGCAGCGGGTAGGTGCCCTCCATCTCCACCGGGTTCTGGGTGGCGACGACCATGAACGGGTCGGGCAGCTGATAGGTCTGCCCGTCGATGGTGACCTGGCGCTCCTCCATGGACTCCAGCAGAGCGGACTGCGTCTTGGGGGAGGCCCGGTTGATCTCGTCGCCGATCACGATCTGGGCGAAGACGGCGCCGGGCTTGAACTCGAAGTCCTTGCGCTGCTGGTCGTAGACGCTGACCCCGGTGATGTCGGAGGGCAGCAGATCGGGGGTGAACTGGATGCGGCGTACCGAGCAGTCGACGGTCTTGGCCAGTGCCTTGGCGAGCATCGTCTTGCCGACGCCGGGCACGTCCTCGATCAGCAGATGCCCCTCGGCCAGCAGCACTGTCAGCGAGAGCCGGACGACTTCGGGTTTCCCCTCGATCACCGACTCGACACAGCGGCGCACCTCCCCCGCTGTGGCGCTCAGATCGCTCAGGTTCGCCCGCTCGTCATAGGTCGTCACCGGCCCTCCTCGGCCCCATCCCCGTTTGCCCGTTCGTACGTGCCCGCCGCGTACGCCCCCGCGTCCGCTCCACCGGGCCCTGCAGTATGCGCTGTTGCGTATTCTTCACGGCGACAGGGCCTCGCGTCACTCTTCCGGGTGTTCCCGGTCGGTCCCCACCCGTGACGTCGGGCTGGTCAGGCCGGGGCGATCTCGCGCAGCAGGCCCGTCGTCACATCGAACACGAAGCCGCGGACGTCGTCCCGGTGGGGCAGGAACGGCGAGGTCCGTACGCGCTCGATCGACTGGCGCACGTCCTGGTCCAGGTCGTTGAAGGACTCGACGGCCCAGGACGGCCGCTGGCCCACTTCCAGTTCCAGTTCGTGCCGGAAATCCTCGGTGAGGTCGAGCAGTCCGCAACCGGTGTGGTGGATGAGCACCACGGAGCGGGTCCCCAGGGCGCGCTGGCTGATGGTGAGGGAACGGATGACGTCGTCGGTGACGACACCCCCCGCGTTGCGGATGGTGTGGCAGTCGCCCAGTTCCAGGCCGAGTGCGGCGTGCAGATCCAGGCGGGCGTCCATGCAGGCGACCACGGCGACCTTGCGGACCGGGCGGGCGTCCATCCCGGGGTCGGCGAAGTCGTGCGCGTAGTCCCGGTTCGCCGCGACGAGCTCGTCGACCACGGACTGTGCGGACTGGGGCCGAGGTGCTGATATCGACATGTGTACGACGTTAGACGCTTCCGAAGCGGACGGGCTGCTCGGGGAGTGGTGAAAACGGGCGACTCGCGGCGGTGTGAGGCAACCCACAGTGCTCACCCGGTCTCACCGTCCGCTCTTCTTCGTCGGCGCGCACCGCGGTGGGCGGGGCCGCGGTGTCCGGGCCGGTGCCGGACGCTGTCCGCACGCGCCTGCTCCCTTAGGTGGACGCGCCTGGTCCCGTAGTTGACCGCGGGGACGAGTGGACTAAAGTGACGCGAAGTGGGAGGCGACAAATTCTCCCCAAGGACCCCCGAATCCCCTCGCGTGCGCGGGCGCGCACGTGCGGCTCGGCCTCCTCCCGCTCCCGGCCTCCGGCGCCCGTTCGGCGCGGGTGGCCGCTCCCCTTCGAGCGGGCGGGGACCAAGGAGCATGTGCACGGTGCCCGCCAGATCTGAGAGGGCACAGTGACCACCAACGAGCGGCCCATCGGCGAACTGCACAATCCGGTCATGCTCGGGCGCACCCTGGAGCTGCTCGCCCCCGCCCTGGCTCAGCCCGGCGCGACCGTCGTCGACTGCACCCTCGGCCTCGGCGGCCACAGCGAGGCGCTGTTGGCGACCTTCCCCTCGGCCCGGCTGATCGGGCTGGACCGAGACACCGCCGCCCTCGAACTCGCGGGGGAGCGGCTGGCCCCCTACGCCGACCGGGCCACCTTGGTGCACGCCGTCTACGACGAGTTGCCGCAGGTACTCGCCCGGCTCGGCGTCCCCCGGGTCCAGGGCGTCCTGTTCGATCTGGGCGTCTCCTCGCTGCAGCTGGACGAGGCCGACCGGGGCTTCGCCTATGCGCAGGACGCGCCGCTGGACATGCGCATGGACCAGACGAGGGGGCTCAGCGCCGCCGAGGTGCTCAACACCTACGCGCCCGGCGATCTGGTGCGCATCCTGCGCGCCTACGGCGAGGAGAAGCAGGCCCGCCGCATCGTCGAGGCCGTCGTCAAGGAGCGGGCGAAGGAACCGTTCACCCGCAGCGGCCGGCTGGTCGAGGTGATCCGCGACGCCCTGCCGCAGGCCGCCAAGCGCACCGGCGGCAACCCGGCCAAGCGGACCTTCCAGGCGCTGCGGATCGAGGTGAACGGGGAGCTGGCGGTGCTGGAGCGGGCGCTGCCCGCCGCGCTCGACGGGCTCGCGGTCGGCGGCCGGATGGTCGTGCTCGCGTACCACTCGCTGGAGGACCGACTGGTCAAACAGCTGTTCGCCACCGGCTCCCGCAACACGGCCCCGCCCGGGCTGCCGATAGTGCCCGAGCAGTACCAGCCCCGGCTGCGGCTGCTGACCCGCGGCGCCGAACTGCCCACCGACGAGGAGGTCGCCGAGAACCGCCGCGCCGCACCGGCCAGACTGCGCGCCGTCCAGCGCATCAGGGAATCGACATGACCGCCCGCCGCGTCAGGGAGGGGACATGACCGCACAGCAGCGCATCGCGCGGCTGGCCAGACTGCTGCCGGCCGGGAGGTCCCCGGCGGCACGCGCCCCGTTCGTCCTGCTGGTCGTCCTGCTGCTGGGCAGCGGGCTGCTGGCTCTGCTGCTGCTGAACGCCTCCCTCAACAAGGGCTCCTTCCAGCTGAGCAAGCTGGAGAAGGAGACCGAGGAGCTGACGGACCAGCAGCAGGCGCTCCAGCAGGAGGTGGACGGCTACTCGGCCCCGGGACAGCTCGCCGAGCGCGCCCGCGAGCAGGGCCTGGTCCCCGGCGGCAACCCCGTCTTCCTCGGCCCGGACGGCACCGTACGCGGCAAGCCGGACAGCGCGCCCACCGACGGTGCCGGGCAGGTGGACCCGTGACCGAGCGCTCCGGTGAGTCGGGCCGCGGCGCCCGTGGGACCTCCGGTCCGGCACCCGGCAAGGGGTCCGGCGCCGGGCGGAGCAAAGGGGGCGACCCGCGCCGCGTGCCCCGCCCCGGGCGACCGGCCTCCTCCCGTACGGCCAGCGGCGCCCAGCCGGCGGGGGCGCGGCGCGGCGGTGGCTCCCGTCCTCCGAAGGGCGGCGGATCCGGGCAGTTGCGGCTGGTGAACCCGCGGCCCCGGCTGCGGCTGATCGCCGTCGGGCTGACACTGGTCATGCTGGCGTTCACCGTGCGGCTGCTCCAGGTGCAGGCCGTCGACGCGAGCGCGTACGCGGACAAGGCCGCCGTCAACCGCTACATCACCGTCCCGCTCGCGGCCGAGCGCGGCGCCATCACCGACCGGGACGGCTCCGCGCTGGCGAGCACGGTGGACGCCCACGACATCACGGCCGACCCGTATCTGTTCACCCCCGAGCAGGCGAAGATCCAGGACGCCCCCGAGCGGGCCGCTGAACTGCTGGCGCCGCTGCTGGACAAGGAGCCAGGCCAGCTGGCCAAGAAGCTCTCCCGGTCGGGCACCCGCTATGTCCTGCTCGCCCGCCAGCAGACCCCGCAGACCTGGCGGAAGATCAAGAAGCTCAAGGAGCGGCTCGCCGAGGAGGAGGCCGCCGCGCCCAAGGGCGAGAAGCCCAATGTGCTCGCCGGGATCTACCAGGAGAAGCACGCCAAACGCGTCTACCCCAACAAGGAGCTGGCCGCCCCGGTGCTCGGCTTCGTCAACTCGGCCGGCAAGGGCGGCGCCGGGCTGGAGGCGATGCTGAACGACAAGCTCGCGGGCGAGGACGGCAAGATCACCTACGCCCAGTCGGGCGGCCGTCAGGTCCCCACCGCGGGCGTCCGCGAACAGGCGGCCGAGCCGGGCTCCGACGTGGAGCTCACGCTGGACCGCGACATCCAGTGGTCCGCCCAGCAGGCCATCTCCGACCAGGTGGCCAAGTCGCACGCCGACAGCGGCTACGTCATCGTCCAGGACACCAGGACCGGCCAGCTGCTCGGAATGGCCAGCGCGCCCGGTTTCGACCCCAACGACATCCGCGGCGCGAAGGTGGACTCCTTCGGCAACCCCGCACTCCAGGACGTCTACGAGCCCGGCTCCACCAGCAAGGTCATGTCGATGGCCGCGGTCCTGGAGGAGGGCAAGGCCACCCCCACCACGGCGGTCACCGTGCCCAACCGGCTCAAGCGCGCCGACCGGTCCTTCGCCGACGACATCGACCACCCCACCTGGCATCTGACCCTCAACGGCGTTCTGGCCAAGTCCAGCAACATCGGCACCATCCTGGCCACCGAGCAGCTGGGCAGGACGCAGAAGCAGGCCAACAAGGTCCTCCACAGCTATCTGCGCAAGTTCGGCATCGGCCGGCCCACCGGGCTGGGCTTCCCCGGCGAGACCGAGGGGCTGCTGGCCCCGCCGGAGAAGTGGAGCGCCTCCCAGCAGTACACGATCCCCTTCGGCCAGGGCCTGTCCCTCAACGCCGTCCAGGCCGCCTCCATCTACTCCACCATCGCCAACGGCGGTGTGCGGATCGAACCCACGGTCGTACGCGGCACCACGGGCCCCGACGGGCGCTACGAACCGGCCGAGCCGCCCGCCGAGCGCCGGGTGGTGAGCGAGAAGACCGCCAAGACCCTCTCCCGGATGCTGGAGTCCGTGGTGTCCGACATGGAGGGCACCGGAACCACGGCCAAGATCCCCGGCTACCGCGTCGCGGGGAAGACCGGTACGGCCAACCGGGTGGACCCGAAGACGGGGCGCTACCACGGCTACACCGCCTCCTTCGCCGGATTCGCCCCCGCCGACAAGCCCCGGATCACCGTCTACTGCGCTGTCCAGAACCCCAAGAAGGGCAGCTACTTCGGCAGCGACGTGTGCGGCCCCGTCTACAAGAAGGTCATGAAGTTCTCCCTGAAGAGCCTGCAGATCCCCCCGACCGGGGCCGAGCCCGCCCGGTTCCCCGTGCTCGCGGGGAAGGACCGGAACGACTGAGCCATGCACCACGTGAGAACGATCACTGACAGCGCGTACAACCTTCATGGATCGGCGCCGCCGCGCCCCTCGCTTCGCGGCACGGGTGTCCCGCCCGGTACGCTCACCGCCGTGCCACAAGCTGATCAGACCTCCCCCGAGTCCTTCCCTGGGCCGCCCCGCCCCATGCGGGTCACGCCCGTCCCGCTCGCGGAGCTGGCCCGACTGCTGGATGCCGACGAGCCCGGCGCTCCGGTGTCCGGCTCCACCGGTGCACCCGAGGGCGACACCGCGTCCGGAGCCGGCGTGTCCGTCACCGGCATCACCCACGACTCGCGCGCCGTACGCCCCGGTGACATCTACGCCGCGCTGCCCGGCGCCCGGCTGCACGGGGCGGACTTCGTGGAGCAGGCCCAGAGCCTGGGCGCCGCCGCCGTGCTGACCGACCCCGGCGGCACCGAGCGCGCCGCGGCCACCGGGCTGCCGGTGCTGACGGTGCCCGACCCGCGCGGCCGGATGGGGCAGCTGGCCGCCACCATCTACGGCAAGCCCGGCGAGGACCTGCTGCAGATCGGCATCACCGGAACCTCGGGCAAGACGACGACCGCGTATCTGGTCGACGGGGGGCTGCGCAAGGCAGCGCAGAAGGGCGAGCCACGCGTAGCGTGTCCTGCGAAGGGCGGTGGCGGGCGACGGGAGGGCGGGGGGCTGACCGGGCTGATCGGCACCGTCGAGTCGCGGATCGGCGACGAGCGCATCAAGTCGGAGCGCACCACACCGGAAGCCACCGACCTGCAGGCGCTGTTCGCGGTGATGCGGGAGCGCGGCGTCAGCTCGGTCGCCATGGAGGTCTCCAGCCACGCGCTGGTCCTCGGCCGGGTCGACGGCTGCGTCTTCGATGTCGCGGTGTTCAACAATCTCAGCCCCGAGCACCTCGACTTCCACCGCGACATCGAGGACTACTTCCAGGCCAAGCGGCAGCTGTTCACCCCGGAGCGCTCGCGGGCCGCGGTGGTCAACTTCGACGACGAGTACGGCTTCCGGCTGCTGACCGAGCTCCAGGACGAGGGCTTCCCCGTCACCAGCTTCTCCGCCGAGGGCCACCCGGACGCGGACTGGCGGGCCGAGGACGTGGAGGTCGGCCCGCTCGGCTCGACGTTCACCGCCGTGGGCCCCGACGGCCAGGAAGTGCTCGCCGGCGCCCCCATCGCCGGGCCCTTCAACGTCGCCAACGCGCTGGCCGCGCTCACCGCGCTGGCCGCCGCCGGAATCGACCCGAACATCGCCGCCGAGGGCATCAGCGCCGTCCCCGGTGTCCCCGGTCGCCTCCAGCGGGTGGACGCCGGCCAGGACTACCTCGCCATCGTCGACTACGCACACAAACCGGACGCCGTCGAGTCCGTGCTGTATGCCGTCCGCAAGGTCACCGAGGGCGCCGTGCACGCGGTTCTGGGCTGCGGCGGTGACCGCGACCCGCACAAGCGGCCCGCCATGGGTGCCGCGCTGGCCCGGCTGTCCGACACGGCGGTGCTCACCTCGGACAACCCGCGCTCGGAGGACCCGCTCGCGATCCTGGCCACCATGCTCGGCGGCGCCGCCGAGGTCCCCGCCCACGAGCGCGGCATCGTGCTGGTCGAGGAGGACCGGGCCGCCGCCATCCGGGCCGCCGTCGCCCGGGCCGAACCCGGCGACACCGTCCTCATCCTGGGCAAGGGACACGAACAGGGTCAGGACATCGCCGGTGTGGTGCGCCCCTTCGACGACGTCCAGGTCCTGTACGACTCCATCCGCGCCCGGGCGGCCGAGCAGGCTCCGGCCGGCCCGATGCACGCCCCGACGCACACCGTGGCGGCACCGTCGCCCTCGTCCCCCGCTCTCTCCGTTCCTCCTTCCGAATCCTCCGCGAACCACCGGACAGACAACCAGAACCGATGATCCCCCTCTCCCTCGCAGAGATCGCCGCCCTCACCGGCGGACGGCAGCACGACATAACGGACCCGGAAGCGCGGATCACCGGGCCGGTGGTGATCGACTCCCGGGAGGCGGGCCCCGGTGCGCTCTTCGCGGCGTTCGCCGGTGAGCGTGCCGACGGCCACGAGTTCGCCGCCTCCGCCGTCGCCTCGGGCGCCGTCGCCGTGCTCGCCACCCGTCCCGTCGGTGTCCCGGCGATCGTCGTCGACGACGTCACCCGCGCCCTGGGCGCCCTGGCCCGGCACGCCGTGCACAAGCTCGGCACCCGGGTCGTCGCGCTGACCGGGTCCAGCGGCAAGACCAGCACCAAGGATCTGATCGCCCAGCTGCTGGGGCGGCTGGGCCCGACGGTGTGGCCGGAAGGCTCGCAGAACAACGAGATCGGCCTGCCGCTGACCGCCCTGCGCGCGGACGAGTCCACCCGGCACCTGGTGCTGGAGATGGGCGCCCGCGGCATCGGCCACATCCGCTACCTCACCGAGCTCACCCCGCCCGGCATCGGCGTCGTGCTCAACGTCGGCACGGCGCACATCGGCGAGTTCGGCGGGCGCGAGCAGATCGCCCAGGCCAAGGGCGAACTGGTCGAGACGCTGCCGACGGCCGACGAGGGGGGAGTGGCGGTACTCAACGCCGACGACCCGTACGTCCGCGCCATGGCAGCGCGTACCGAGGCCCGCGTCCTGCTCTTCGGCGAGTCCCCGGAATCGGACGTACGGGCCGAAAACGTGCGGTTGTCGGAACGCGGCACACCAGCTTTCACCCTTCACACACCTACCGGGTGCGGCGATGTGACCATGCGCCTGTACGGTGAGCATCACGTGTCGAACGCGCTCGCCGCGGCGGCCGTCGCCCACCAACTGGGCATGCCTGCTGGGGACATCGCCGACGCGCTCTCCTCGGCGAGCACGCTCTCCCGTTGGCGGATGGAGGTCACCGAGCGCGCCGACGGCGTCACGGTCATCAACGACGCCTACAACGCCAACCCCGACTCCATGCGGGCAGCGCTCCGTGCGCTGTCGGCCATGGGGGAGGCGGCGAAGGCCCGGGGGGGCCGGACCTGGGCGGTGCTGGGCGAGATGGCCGAGCTCGGCGACGATGCGCTCGCCGAGCACGACGCGATCGGACGGCTCGCCGTCCGGCTCAACGTCAGCAAGCTCGTGGCAGTCGGAGGCCGGGAGGCCGCCTGGCTCGACATGGGTGCCAAGAACGAGGGTTCGTGGGGTGAGGAGTCGGTGCATGTGTCCGGCACTGAGGCGGCCGTCGACCTGCTGCGCGGTCAGCTGCGCGCGGGAGATGTCGTACTGGTGAAGGCCTCCCGGTCGGTGGGCTTGGAGAAGGTGGCGGCTGCCCTCCTCGAGGACGGATCCAGGGAGGGTGAGGGCTCCGCCCGATGACGATGAAGCAGATCCTCTTCTCCGGGGTCATCGGACTCTTCCTGTCCCTGATCGGGACCCCCCTGCTGATCAAACTGCTCGCCTCGCGCGGCTACGGCCAGTTCATCCGCGACGACGGCCCGCAGAACCACCACAGCAAGCGCGGCACCCCCACCATGGGCGGTATCGCCTTCATCCTGGCGACGGTGCTCGCCTATGCGCTCACCAAGCTCATCACGGGGGAGCAGCCGTCCTTCTCCGGTGTGCTGGTGCTCTTCCTGTTCGCCGGGATGGGCCTGGTCGGCTTCCTGGACGACTACATCAAGATCGTCAAACAGCGCAGCCTGGGGCTGCGCGCCAAGGCGAAGATGGCCGGCCAGCTCATCGTCGGTATCGCCTTCGCCCTCCTCGCGCTCAGCTTCGAGGACGCGCGCCAGCTCACCCCCGCCTCCACCAAGCTCTCCTTCACCCAGGACTTCGGCTGGGCCCTGCCGCCCGTGCTGTTCGTCGTCTGGGCGCTGTTCATGATCCTGGCGATGTCCAACGGCGTGAACCTCACCGACGGCCTCGACGGTCTGGCGACCGGCGCCTCGGTGATGGTCTTCGGCGCCTATGTCTTCATCTGCGTGTGGGAGTACCAGGAGTCCTGTGCGCACATCGCCACCGCGGGACCCGGCTGTTACGAGGTACGAGATCCGCTCGACCTGGCCGTGGTCGCGGCCGCGCTGATGGGTGCCTGCTTCGGCTTCCTGTGGTGGAACACCTCGCCGGCGAAGATCTTCATGGGCGACACCGGCTCCCTCGCCCTCGGCGGCGCGCTGGCGGGCCTGGCCATCTGCTCGCGCACCGAACTGCTGCTGGCCATCCTCGGCGGCCTGTTCGTGCTGATCACCATGTCGGTGGTCATCCAGGTCGGCTCCTTCCGGCTCACCGGCAAGCGCGTCTTCAAGATGGCCCCGCTCCAGCACCACTTCGAACTCAAGGGGTGGTCCGAGGTCCTTGTCGTGGTCCGGTTCTGGATCATCCAGGGCATGTGCGCCATCGTCGGCGTCGGCATCTTCTACGCGGGCTGGGCGGCGAGCAAGTGACCGCCCAGGACGCGACGGGCCAGGACGCGACGGGCCGCACGAACCTGGCGAAGCTCACCGAGGAACTGTCCGGCAAGCACGTCACCGTCGCCGGACTCGGCGTCAGCGGTATGCCGGCGGCCAAGGTGCTGCACCGTCTCGGGGCCCGGGTCACGGCCGTCAACGGCGGCGACGGGCAAGGCCCGCGCCGCCAGGCCGCCGAACTGGAGGCGCTCGGGATCGCCGTCCGGCTCGGCGACGACCGGACGCTCCCCGAGGGCACCGAGCTGATCGTCACCACCCCCGGCTTCAAACCCGCCGCCCCCCTCTTCCGGGCGGCGGCCGAGGCGGGCGTACCGGTGTGGGGCGATGTGGAGCTGGCCTGGCGGCTGCGGGGGCCCGACGCTCCGCCGTGGCTCGCGGTCACCGGCACCAACGGCAAGACGACCACCGTCCAGATGCTCGCCAGCATTTTGCGCGCGGCCGGGCTGCGGACGGCGGCGGTCGGTAACATCGGCGTCTCCCTCATCGATGTCGTCCTGGAGCAGGAGCCCTACGCGGGCCTCGACGTGCTCGCCGTCGAACTCTCCAGCTACCAGCTGCACTGGGCCCCGGGCCTGCGTCCGCACTCCGGCGCGGTCCTCAACCTCGCCCCCGACCACCTCGACTGGCACGGCTCGATGGAGGCGTACGCCGCCGACAAGGGCCGCATCTACGAGGGCAACCAGGTGGCCTGCGTCTACAACGCCGACGACGCCGGCGGCTCGGACAACGCAGCCGGTACCGGCGCGGACCCCGCGCCCCGCACCGAGGACCTGGTGCGGGCCGCCGACGTGGTGGAGGGTGCCCGCGCCATCGGCTTCACCCTCGGTACCCCGGCGCCCTCCCAACTCGGCGTGGTGGAGGGCGTGCTGGTCGACCGCGCCTTCGTCGCGGACCGGCAGCAGCAGGCGCAGGAGCTGGCCGAGATCGGCGACGTCCACCCCCCGGCGCCGCACAACATCGCCAACGCGCTCGCCGCGGCGGCCCTGGCGCGCGCCTTCGGTGTACCGGCCGCGGCCGTACGCGACGGACTGCGCGCCTTCCGTCCGGACGCGCACCGCATCACCCACGTCGCCGAGGTGGACGGTGTCTTTTTCGTCGACGACTCCAAGGCCACCAACACGCACGCGGCCGAGGCGTCGCTCGCCGCCTACGACTCGATCGTGTGGATCGCGGGCGGGCTGGCCAAGGGGGCGACGTTCGACGAACTGGTCGCCAGGTCGGCGCCCCGGCTGCGCGGCGTCGTACTGATCGGCGCCGACCGGGAGCTGATCGGACAAGCCCTGGCGCGACACGCCCCCGATGTGCCCGTGGCCGACCTCGAACGCACGGACACTGGGGCGATGGCGGAGGCTGTCCGCGAAGCGATGTCGATGGCCCGGCCCGGGGATACCGTACTGCTGGCTCCCGCGTGCGCCTCGATGGACATGTTCGTCAACTACAACGCGCGTGGCGACGCGTTCGCCGAGGCGGTCCGGGCCCTCGCCGCCGCCGCAGGCCACAGCGAGCAGTAGACCCCGTCCCCGTCGGCCGAGGACGCGGGTGAGACGGAGGGGATACGGATGACGGCGCGATCCGCCAAACCGCCCACGCCCCGGCGCGCGCGCAGCCAACCCGCGCCCATGCGTCCGCCGAAGCGCCCCGAGGCACCCGGGGGCGGCGCGGCACCGAAGCGGCTCTACGCCCGCGCCAAGCGCGCCTGGGACCGCCCGTTGACGGCGTACTACCTGATCATGGGCGGTAGCGCGCTCATCACCGTCCTCGGGCTGGTGATGGTCTTCTCCGCCTCGCAGATCCAGGCACTCCAGTCCGGACTGCCCTCCACCTACTACTTCCGCAAGCAGCTGGTGGCCGCCGGGATCGGGGCGGTGCTGCTGCTGGCCGCCTCGCGGATGCCGGTACGGATGCACCGGGCACTGGCCTATCCGCTGCTTGTCGTCTCCATCTTCCTGATGTGCCTGGTGCAGGTGCCCGGCGTGGGACAGGAGGTGAACGGGAACCAGAACTGGATCTATCTGGGCGGCCCGTTCCAGCTCCAGCCCAGCGAGTTCGCCAAGCTGGCACTCGTCCTGTGGGGCGCCGACCTGCTCGCGCGCAAGGGCGGGAAGAAGCTGCTCACCCAGTGGAAGCACCTGCTGGTACCGCTGGTGCCGGTCGTGCTGCTGCTGCTCGCGCTCATCATGCTCGGCGGCGACATGGGCACCGCTCTCATCGTCGCCGCCGTGCTCTTCGGACTGCTGTGGCTGGCGGGCGCGCCCACCCGGCTGTTCACGGGCGTACTCGTGATCGCCCTGACGGCCGCCGCGCTGCTGGTCACCTCCAGCCCCAACCGGATGGCCCGCCTCGGCTGCATCGGCGCAACCGATCCGGGCCCCGACGACCGGTGCTGGCAGGCCGTGCACGGGATCTACGCGCTGGCCTCCGGAGGATGGTTCGGTTCCGGACTGGGTGCGAGTGTGGAAAAATGGGGCCAACTCCCCGAACCCCACACCGATTTCATCTTCGCCGTGACCGGGGAGGAACTCGGTCTGGCGGGGACGCTGTCGGTACTCGCCCTCTTCGCGGCTCTAGGCTATGCGGGTATCCGCGTGGCCGGACGCACGGAGGACCCCTTCGTGAGGTATGCCGCGGGAGGCGTGACAACGTGGATCACGGCGCAAGCGGTGATCAACGTGGGTGCGGTGCTCGGTCTGCTGCCGATCGCCGGGGTCCCCCTCCCGCTGTTCTCCTACGGTGGGTCCGCCCTGCTGCCGACGATGTTCGCTGTCGGACTGCTGATCGCCTTCGCGCGCAGCGACCCGGCGGCACGCGCTGCCCTGGCCGTGCGGCAGCCCGCCCTGTGGCAGCGCACGTCTCGGGGAGGGCCGGCAGGGGTGCTGCGATCGGGGACCGCCCCCGGCCGGAAGAGAGAGAAGACGATGAGACGGCGTGCCGGAAGGCCGCCGTCCGGAGAGCGGTGAAACAGCGTGCACGTCGTACTCGCCGGTGGGGGGACCGCCGGCCACATCGAGCCCGCGCTCGCCCTCGCGGACGCCCTGCGCAGGCAGGACCCGACCGTGGGGATCACGGCCCTCGGTACCGAGCGCGGTCTGGAGACGCGGCTGGTGCCGGAACGCGGCTACCAACTGGAGCTGATTCCGGCCGTTCCGCTGCCGCGCAAACCCACGCCCGAGCTGATCACCGTGCCGGGCCGGCTGCGCGGCACCATCAAGGCCGCCGAGCAGATCCTGGAGCGTGCCAAGGCCGACTGCGTCGTCGGCTTCGGCGGCTATGTGGCGCTGCCCGGCTATCTGGCCGCCAAGCGCGCCGGTGTGCCGATCGTCGTGCACGAGGCCAACGCCCGCCCGGGACTCGCCAACAAGATCGGCTCCCGCTATGCGCACGGCGTCGCCGTCTCCACACCGGACAGCAAGCTGCGGGGGGCGCGCTACGTCGGTATCCCGCTGCGCCGCTCCATCGCGACCCTCAACCGCGCCGCCGTACGCCCCGAGGCGCGTGCCGCCTTCGGGCTGTCCCCCAACCTGCCGACGCTGCTGGTCTCCGGCGGCTCGCAGGGTGCGCGCCGGCTCAACGAGGTCGTCCAGCAGGTCGTTCCGCACTTCCAGCGCGCGGGGATCCAGATCCTGCACGCGGTCGGGCCCAAGAACGAACTCCCCCACGTGGACCAGATGCCCGGAATGCCGCCCTATGTACCGGTACCGTATGTGGACCGGATGGACCTCGCGTACGCGGCGGCCGACATGATGCTCTGCCGCGCGGGCGCGATGACCGTAGCGGAGCTGTCGGCCGTCGGGCTGCCCGCCGCCTACGTCCCGCTGCCGATCGGCAACGGCGAACAGCGGCTCAACGCCCAGCCGGTCGTCAAGGCCGGCGGCGGACTCCTCGTCGACGACGCGGAGCTGACGCCGGAGTGGATCCAGGGCAATGTGCTCCCGGTCCTCTCCGACCCGCAGCGGCTCACCGCCATGTCGCGCGCGGCAGCCGAGTTCGGCCGTCCGGACGCCGATGAACTGCTTGTCGGCATGGTGTACGAGGCGATCGCCGCGGGCCGCCGGGACTGACCCGGCGGGCGCGGAGGCGGCAGCTCGCCGAGAACGCAGAAAGCAGGGTGGTCCTTGTGGTCAGAGCTGCCAAAGCCGTGAAGGCATCGAAGTCGTCCAAGCCGTCCAAGGGCTCCAAGGCGTCCGCGGCGTCCCGGTCGACCGGCGAGTCCGACCCGGTACGGCCGCGGGGCAAGGCCGTCGGCCAGGGCCGAAGTGCCGGCGTCCGCGTCGGTGCCCGTCCCGGCGCGCGAGCCGGCGCCGCCGGCCATGACCGCGCCCTTGAGGAGCCGGCGCGCCCGGAAGGAGCCGGACCGCGCCTGCGGCGGCGGCGCCTTCTCGTCCTGCTGCTCCTCCTCGCGGTCCTGCTGGGTGGCTTCGGCAGCTGGGTGCTGTACGGCTCGCCGTGGCTGCGCATCGAGTCCGTCTCCGTCACCGGCACCCGGGTACTGAGCGACTCCGAGGTCGTCCGCGCGGCGGCGGTCCCCGACGGGGAGCCGCTCGTCTCCATCGACAAGTCGGCCGTACAGCGGCGTGTACGGGAGGCCCTGCCCCGGGTTCGCGAGGTGACGGCCGAGCGGTCCTGGCCGCACGGCGTCGTACTCACCGTGACGGAAAGACGGCCGGAACTGGTCATGGAGAAGGCCGGAAAATATGTGGAAGTGGACTCCGAGGGCGTGCGATTCGCCACAGTCGGCAAGCCACCGAAAGGCGTTCCGCTTCTTGTCCTGGAACCGGGCCGTCCGGCGGCCGAGCGGTACTTCTCAACGGCACGGCTGCGCCGGGAAGCGGCAAGGGTCACAGACGCTCTCCCCGATTCCGTCCACCGCGCCACCCGCGCCGTGCGGGTGGGTTCCTACGACGACATCACCCTGAAGCTGACCGGAGGTCGCACGGTGCGGTGGGGAAGCTCCGAGCACAGCGCGCAGAAGGCGAGAGCGCTGACCGCTGTGATGAAAGCCGCCAAGGACGCCGAACACTTCGATGTCACCGCTCCCAGTGCCCCGGCCGCATCCGACAGTTAGCCGTCACCGCACTGATCGCGTCCTCTTCGGCCGGATTCGGTGAAGGCTTGGCGTATCCGCTTGCGTGGCCGCTCCGGGCTGTGGTCTTCCCGCTAACCCCCGTACCCCCAGCCGGGTTCGGCGAACGGCTGGAGTCCACCGTTCCGTGGCCGCGTCAGTTGACCGGAGCTGCCCCACATGATCAGGCTGATGTCCTCGCCGGGAGCGAACCGTCCAGTTGACGGGCATCGCTGCTGGTGAGCACCCTGGTTGGCTGCTGCTCGGCCCACTCGTACAGGGTCCTGCGTTCCGCGGGGGGTTGACCCCCGTACCCCCCGCCGGGATCGGCGAAGGGGCGCAGGCGTCCGGCGCGGTGGACGGTGTTGTGGCCGGGGATCGGCGAACGGCTGGAGTCTCCGCCACCTGTGGCCGTGTCAGTTGACGCGTATCGCCGCTGGTGAGCACCCTGGATGGCTACTGCTCGGTCTGATCACATAGGGTGAAAAGAAAAACGGGAGGTTCGGCGTGTTCGTTGAACACCCAGCACTTGTCGACTTAGTGTCCGTTGAGAAGAGTCCAAGTAAGACAGGCACTGGTAACCCTAAACTTCACACTTAGGGTTCGGGTCGGCGTTCGAACCGCCCCACAGGGATACGTAACTCGAGGCGAGAGGCCTTCGACGTGGCAGCACCGCAGAACTACCTCGCAGTCATCAAGGTCGTCGGTATTGGCGGCGGTGGCGTGAACGCCATCAATCGGATGATCGAGGTCGGTCTCAAGGGCGTCGAGTTCATCGCGATCAACACTGACGCGCAAGCCCTGTTGATGAGCGACGCCGACGTCAAGCTCGATGTGGGCCGCGAGCTGACTCGCGGCCTCGGTGCCGGCGCCAACCCGGACGTCGGCCGCAAGGCCGCAGAGGACCACCGCGAGGAGATCGAGGAGGTCCTCAAGGGGGCCGACATGGTCTTCGTGACCGCGGGCGAGGGTGGCGGCACCGGCACCGGTGGCGCTCCCGTCGTGGCGAACATCGCCCGCTCGCTCGGCGCCCTCACCATCGGTGTCGTCACCCGTCCCTTCACCTTCGAGGGGCGTCGCCGGGCCAATCAGGCCGAGGACGGCATCGCGGGACTGCGCGACGAGGTCGACACCCTGATCGTCATTCCGAACGACCGGCTGCTGTCCATCTCCGACCGCCAGGTCAGCGTGCTGGACGCCTTCAAGTCGGCGGACCAGGTGCTGCTCTCCGGTGTCCAGGGCATCACCGACCTCATCACCACCCCGGGCCTCATCAACCTCGACTTCGCGGACGTCAAGTCCGTGATGTCCGAGGCGGGATCGGCTCTGATGGGCATCGGCTCGGCGCGCGGGGACGACCGCGCGGTGGCCGCTGCCGAGATGGCCATCTCCTCGCCGCTGCTGGAGGCGTCCATCGACGGCGCGCGGGGTGTGCTGCTGTCCATCTCGGGCGGCTCCGACCTCGGTCTGTTCGAGATCAACGAGGCCGCCCAACTGGTGAGCGAGGCGGCCCACCCCGAGGCGAACATCATCTTCGGTGCCGTCATCGACGACGCACTCGGCGACGAGGTGCGGGTGACCGTCATCGCCGCCGGGTTCGACGGTGGGCAGCCGCCTTCCAAGAAGGGGGAGAAGGCGCTCGGCCAGCCGTCGTCCGCGGCCTCTTCGGCTCCGTCCTCCTACAAGGACGAGCCGTCCGCCGCCTCCGCCGACCCGGAGCCGGAGCGCCCCTCGTTCAGCGGCCTCGGCTCGGTGGCCCCGCCGCGCGAGGAGGACACCCCGCCCCGCCCGGAGCCGGCACCGGTGAGCGAGGTGCCGCCGCCTCCGGCCGCCACCCCGCAGGTGCCGCCGGCCCGCCCGTACCACGACAGCCAGGCGGAAGAGCTGGATGTGCCGGACTTCCTGAAGTGATAGCTGCCTGAAGTGATAGCTGTACAAGAGACGGCCGGCGGCGCGCACTTCGCCTTCACCGACAGGTGGGGCGGGGTGAGCGCCGCTCCGTATGAGGAGCTCAATCTCGGCGGCGCGGTCGGCGACGACCCCGAAGCGGTACGGACCAACCGTCGGCGGGCCGCGCATGCGCTCGGGCTGTCGCCCGACGAGGTGGTCTGGATGCATCAGGTGCACGGGCGCGACGTCGCCGTCGTCGATCGCCCGTTCGGCGCCGACGCGCCGCCCGTCGACGGGGTGGTGACGGCGCGCCGGGGGCTCGCGCTCGCGGTGCTCACCGCCGACTGCACTCCGGTGCTGCTGGCCGACCCGGTCGCGGGGATCGTGGGCGCGGCGCACGCCGGGCGCCCCGGGGTGCTGGCGGGCGTGGCGGAGGCGACGGTGGAGGCCATGGTGCGGCTCGGCGCCGAGCCGGAGCGCATGGTCGCCCGTACCGGCCCCGCCGTCTGCGGCAAGTGCTACGAGGTGCCCGACGCGATGCGCTCCGAGATCGCCGAGGCCGTTCCGGAGGCGTACGCGACCACGCGGCAGGGGACCCCGGCCGTCGACATGGCCGCGGCGGTGCGGGCCCAGCTCGGCCGGGCGGGGGTCGCACAGTGCGCTCAGTCCTCCGTGTGCACGCTGGAGTCCGCCGATCATTTCTCGTACCGCCGGGACAAGACGACGGGAAGGCTTGCGAGTTATGTCTGGATCGAGGCGAGCTGAGAAGTGACGGCACAGATGTCCCCTGAGCCTCGTGGGTCCCATGAGTCCTCTGCGCCCGCTGAGCCCTCTGCTGCGGCTTTGGAGGCTTTCGGGGGTACCGGGGATGGAAAGTCCCCGGAGGCGGCGCGCAAGGCGGAGCTGGCCGCGAATCTCGCCCGGGTGGAGGAGCGCATCGAGAGCGCTTGTTTCGCGGCGGGGCGCAAGCGCGAGGACGTCACCCTCGTCGTCGTGACCAAGACCTACCCCGCCGGTGATGTGCGGCTGCTGGCCGAGCTGGGGGTGCGGGACGTGGCGGAGAATCGCGACCAGGAGGCCGCGCCGAAGGCCGCCGCCTGTGCGGATGCCGGGCTCACCTGGCATTTCGTCGGCCAGCTGCAGACCAACAAGGCCCGTTCGGTTGCCGGTTACGCCGACCGTGTCCACTCGGTGGACCGCGCCCGGCTGGTGACCGCGCTCTCGAACGCCGCCGTGCGCGCGGAACGCGAGATCGGGTGTCTGATCCAGATCGCCTTTGACGCCGAGTCAGGCTCGGTGGGGGAGCGCGGCGGTGTGGCACCCGACGGTGTGACGGATCTCGCCGAGGCGGTGACGGCCGCCCAAGGTCTGCGGCTCGACGGAGTGATGACCGTCGCACCGCTGACCGGTCCGCTGGCCGGGCGCCCGCGGGCGGCTTTCGACCAACTGTTGGAAATCTCAACCGCCCTGCGAGTGGCGCATCCTGCTGCGACCATGGTGTCTGCGGGAATGAGCTCGGATCTCGAAGAGGCGGTGCTTGCCGGTGCGACACATGTGCGCGTCGGCAGCGCGGTACTCGGAGACCGACCCCGGCTCCGGTAACGTCGCGAAGCGAGTTGGGCCACAGCAGAATATATGGTCATTTCCGCCGGAAAGGCCGGTCGGAGAGGCTGCGTGGATCATCCCAGGGCCACCGGTGACGGGGGCGGAGTCGATCCACCACAGAGCGGAGGACGCAGAGAATGGCCGGCGCGATGCGCAAGATGGCGGTCTACCTCGGCCTCGTGGAGGACGATGGGTACGACGGCCGGGGATTCGACCCTGACGACGAGTTCGAGCCCGAGCCCGAGCCCGAACGTGACCGTCGACGGTATGAGTCGGAACAATCACACCATTCCCTCCAAAAGACCGAACCCGAGGAGCCGGTGAGGGTTGCTCACCCCCCGGCGCAGCGGGAGCGGGAACCGGAGCCGGCTCCGGCGGTTGCGGCCGAAAGCGGACGAGCCGGGAGAATTGCTCCGGTGTCATCCATCACACCTGAACGCCAGAATGTCGAGAAGAGTGCCCCGGTGATCATGCCCAAGGTTGTGTCCGAACGTGAGCCGTACCGGATCACCACATTGCACCCTCGGACCTACAACGAAGCCCGTACCATCGGGGAACACTTCCGTGAGGGCACTCCGGTGATCATGAATCTGACGGAGATGGACGACACCGACGCGAAGCGACTTGTCGACTTTGCGGCTGGTCTGGTCTTCGGTCTGCACGGCAGTATCGAGCGAGTGACGCAGAAGGTGTTCCTGCTGTCTCCTGCTAACGTCGATGTCACGGCGGAGGACAAGGCCCGCATCGCAGAGGGCGGGTTCTTCAACCAGAGCTGAGACGCAGGAACCAGGAACAGGCCGCCAAGGCCGCACGGGAGCCCCAGGGGAGAGGGACGCGCAGATGAGAACCGCACTGGACGTGGTCCAAATCGCGCTGTACTGCTACCTGCTCGTGCTGATCTTCCGGCTGGTGATGGACTACGTCTTCCAGTTCGCCCGCTCATGGCAACCCGGCAAGGCGATGGTGGTCGTTCTTGAGGCCACCTACACTGTCACCGATCCGCCACTCAAGCTTCTGCGGCGGTTCATCCCACCGCTGCGCTTCGGGGGCGTGGCGCTCGACCTGTCCTTCTTCGTACTCATGATCATCGTCTACATCCTGATCAACGTCGTGGCCAGGCTGTGAACGATCGGAATGGTCTTGCCGATATGCCGACGACTTACGTTGAGGTGAAGAGATGCCCCTGACCCCCGAGGACGTGCGGAACAAGCAGTTCACGACCGTCCGTCTGCGTGAAGGCTATGACGAGGACGAGGTCGATGCCTTCCTCGATGAGGTCGAAGCCGAGCTGACCCGGCTGCTGCGGGAGAACGAGGACCTGCGCGCCAAGCTGGCTGCGGCCACGCGCGCGGCCGCGCAGAACCAGCAACAGCAACAAGGCGGTATGCGAAAGCCTCCTGAACCTCAGGACAGGCAGCAGCAGCAAGGCGGGGCCCCTGTGCCCGCCGCCATATCCGGACCGCAGCCCGTCCCGCCCCAACAGCAGGGCATGGGCGGCCCGCCGCAGCTTCCCGGCGGACAGGCACAGCTCCCCGCGGGCCCCGGCGGCCCCGGTGGACACGGCGGTCCCGGTGGCCCGGGCCCGCAGGGCGGTCCGATGGGCCCAGGTGGCCCCGGCCCGCAGCAGGGCGGCCCCATGGGTCCCGGTGGCCCGCAGGGCGGCCCGCAGATGCCCGGCGGCGGCCAGAACAACGACAGCGCGGCCCGCGTGCTGTCGCTGGCCCAGCAGACCGCCGACCAGGCGATCGCGGAGGCCCGCAGTGAGGCCAACAAGATCGTCGGCGAGGCACGCAGCCGCGCCGAGGGTCTGGAGCGGGACGCGCGCGCCAAGGCCGACGCGCTGGAGCGGGACGCGCAGGAGAAGCACCGGGTAGCGATGGGCTCGCTGGAGTCCGCCCGCGCCACCCTGGAGCGCAAGGTCGAGGACCTGCGCGGCTTCGAACGCGAGTACCGCACGCGGCTGAAGTCGTACCTGGAGAGCCAGCTGCGGCAGTTGGAGAACCAGGCCGACGACTCGCTCGCGCCGCCGCGGACGCCGGCGACCGCCTCGCTGCCCGCGCCGTCGATGGCCCCGGCCGGAGCCGGTGCCCCCGCCGGTGCCGCCGCCAACGGTGGCGGACACCAGACGATGGGTGGCAACGGGCACTCCATGGGCGGCCACGGTGGCGGCCCCGGCGGTGGACCGCACACCCAGGGCGGTGCCGGGCAGTCCTACGGCGGGCAGCAGCAGATGTCGCCCGCCATGACACAGCCGATGGCACCGGTGCGGCCGCAGGGCGGTCCGCAGGCGGCCCAGCAGGCGCCGTCGCCGATGCGGGGCTTCCTCATCGACGAGGACGAGAGCTGACGCTCACGCCGCGCCGAGTGCGCTGATCGACGGGCCGGGCCCCCGGGAGCACCTTCCGCTCCCGGGGGCCCGGCCCGTTCTCATGGAGCGAAGGGCACCCCCACCCGTGAGGGTGAGGGTGCCCTTCGCCGTCGGCGCCCGCGGGGGCGGCGCTCAGCGCTTGCGGAGGCGGAACGTCAGGGACAGGGCCTCGTCCTCGAAGGCGGGGCCCTCCACCTCGTTCGGATCGCCCTGGGCGAACTCCTCGGCGAGGACCTCCTCGGCGATGAGGAAGGTGTGCTCGGCCAGGGCGCGGGCCACCTCCTCGTCGTCGGACTGCCAGCGCAGCTCGATCCGGTCGGCGACATCGAGCCCGGAGTTCTTACGGGCCTCCTGGATGAGCCGGATGGCATCGCGGGCCAGGCCCGTGCGCCGCAGCTCGGGGGAGATCTCCAGATCGAGCGCGACGGTGGCGCCCGAGTCGGAGGCCACCGACCAGCCCTCACGGGGCGTCTCGGTGATGATGACCTCCTCCGGGCCGAGGGCGACGGTCTCCCCGTTCACCCGCACGGTGGCGGTGCCCTCCCGCAGGGCCACCGACAAGGCGGCGGCGTCGGCCTCGGCGATGGCCTTGGCGACGGTCTGGGTCTCCTTGCCGAACCGGCGGCCCAGCGCCCGGAAGTTGGCCTTGGCCGTGGTGTCGACGAGCGAGCCGCCGACCTCCGAGAGGGAGGCGAGCTGCTCGACGTTCAGCTCCTCCGTGATCTGGGTGCGCATCTCGGGGGAGAGGGTCTCGAAGCCGTGCGCGGCGATGAGCGCGCGGGACAGCGGCTGGCGGGTCTTGACGCCGGACTCGGCGCGCGAGGCGCGGCCCAGTTCCACCAGTCGGCGCACCAGCAGCATGTCCTGGGACAGCTCGGGGTCGATACGGCTGAGGTCGGCCTGCGGCCAGGAGGTCAGATGGACCGAGTCGGGGGCCCCGGGGGTGACCGGGACGACGAGGTCCTGCCAGACGCGCTCGGTCAGGAACGGGGTGATCGGCGCCATCAGCCTGGTGACCGTCTCGATCACGTCGTGCAGCGTACGCAGCGCCGCGGCGTCGCCCTGCCAGAAGCGGCGGCGGGAGCGGCGGACGTACCAGTTGGACAGGTCGTCGACGAAGGTGGACAGCAGCTTGCCGGCGCGCTGGGTGTCGTAGCCGTCCATGGCGAGGGTGACCTGGTCGATCAGGGCGTGCAGTTCGCTCAGCAGCCAGCGGTCCAGCAGCGGACGCTTGTGCGGCGCCGGGTCGGACTCGGAGGGCGCCCAGCCGGCCGTACGGGCGTAGAGGGCCTGGAAGGCGACGGTGTTCCAGTACGTCAGCAGGGTCTTGCGGACGACTTCCTGGATGGTGCCGTGGCCGACCCGGCGCGCGGCCCAGGGGGAGCCGCCCGCGGCCATGAACCAGCGCACCGCGTCCGCGCCGTGCTGTTCCATCAGCGGGATGGGCTCCAGGATGTTGCCCAGGTGCTTGGACATCTTGCGGCCGTCCTCGGCGAGGATGTGGCCGAGGCAGACGACGTTCTCGTAGGAGGACTTGTCGAACACGAGGGTGCCGACGGCCATCAGGGTGTAGAACCAGCCGCGGGTCTGGTCGATGGCCTCCGAGATGAACTGCGCCGGATAGCGCTTCTCGAACAGCTCCTTGTTCTTGTACGGGTAGCCCCACTGGGCGAAGGGCATGGAGCCGGAGTCGTACCAGGCGTCGATGACCTCAGGGACGCGCTCCGCCTCCAGCGTGCAGCCCTCGGTGGGGCAGCCGAAGGTGACCGCGTCGATGTAGGGGCGGTGCGGGTCGAGGCCCGACTGGTCGCTGCCGGACAGCTCGCTCAGCTCGGCCAGCGAGCCGACGCAGGTGAGGTGGCCCTCCTCGCAGCGCCAGATGGGCAGCGGGGTGCCCCAGTAGCGGTTGCGGGACAGTGCCCAGTCGATGTTGTTGTCGAGCCAGTCGCCGTAGCGGCCGTGCTTGACCGAGTCGGGGAACCAGTTGGTCGCCTCGTTCTCCCGCAGCAGCGCTTCCTTGATCTGCGTCGTGCGGATGTACCAGGACGGCTGCGGGTAGTAGATGAGGGCCGTGTGGCAGCGCCAGCAGTGGGGGTAGCTGTGTTCATAGGCCACGTGCCGGAACAGGATGCCGCGGGCCTCCATGTCCGCCACCAGGGCCTCGTCGGCCTTCTTGAAGAACTGGCCGCCGACCAGGTCCAGGTCGGGCTCGAAGGTGCCGTCCGAGCGGACGGGCACCACCGGGGAGATCCCGTTGGCGCGGGCCACCCGGAAGTCGTCCTCACCGAAGGGCGCCAGGTGCACCATGCCGGTGCCGTCCTCGGTGGTGACATAGGTGTCGTTGACGACGAAGTGCGCATCGGGGATGTCGACCAGCTCGAAGGGGCGCTGGTAGTGCCAGCCGTTCATCTCCCGGCCCGTGTAGCGCTCGCCCGTGATGTGCCAGCCTTCCCCGAGCGCCTTGTCCACCAGCGGCTCGGCGACGACGATCTTGTCGGTGCCGTCGGAGGCGACGACGTAGGTGACGTCCGGGTGCGTGGCCACGGCCAGGTTGGAGACCAGCGTCCAGGGCGTGGTCGTCCACACCATCAAGGACGCCTCGCCGGCCAGCGGGCCGGAGGTGAGCGGCATCCGGACGTAGACGGAGGGGTCCACCACCGTCTCGTAGCCCTGCGCCAGCTCGTGGTCGGACAGGCCGGTGCCGCAGCGGGGGCACCAGGGAGCGACGCGATGGTCCTGGACCAGCAGGCCCTTGGTGAAGATCTGCTTGAGCGACCACCAGACCGACTCGATGTACTCGGGGTTCATCGTGCGGTAGGCGTCGTCCATGTCGACCCAGTAGCCCATCCGGGTCGTCAGCTCGGCGAAGGCGTCGGTGTGGCGGGTCACCGACTCGCGGCACTTGGCGTTGAACTCGGCGATGCCGTAGTTCTCGATGTCCTGCTTGCCGTTGAAGCCCAGCTCCTTCTCCACGGCCAGCTCGACCGGCAGGCCGTGGCAGTCCCAGCCGGCCTTGCGGGCCACGTGGTAGCCGCGCATGGTGCGGAAGCGGGGGAAGACGTCCTTGAAGACGCGGGCCTCGATGTGGTGCGCTCCGGGCATGCCGTTCGCGGTGGGCGGGCCCTCGTAGAAGACCCACTCGGGGCGGCCTTCGGACATCTCGAGGCTGCGGGCGAACACCTTGCTCTCGCGCCAGAAGTCGAGCACCGCGCGCTCCAGCGCGGGCAGGTCGACCTGGGCGGGCACCTGGTTGTATTGCATCGGCGGGTCTTCTTCCTCCGGCGGACATCGGGAAGATGCTGCGCGTCTTCGCTTCCGTCGGAGGGACGAGCTCGCCTGCCTGGTCGGCGGCGGACCCGCGGTACCACCCTCCTTGACGGCGGGCCGTGCCCACCGCCCCCTCATTGGGACAGCGCTGCCGGTTCTACTCGCCCGGAGGAGTCGCGCTCCTTCGGGTTTTCTTCCGGCGGCTCCGGGGTGATCTTCACGCCGCGCTCGCCTCCGGGCTCCCACCGTCCCCGGATCGCTCTGGGCTGCTCACGGACGCTACTCGTCCCCATCGACGCCTTTCGCCGTCCCCAGTGTACGGGGATCCGCCCGCGGCAACGGACCGGTTTTCGAGCGCCCGGGCGGGGCACAAAGGTTGCAGACCGGCGTGCCCCGTTGCCGTGTGCTTGAAGTCGATTTATCGTTCCGGTCACGTTTCGCGAGCAAGATCACAAAATGTGAAGGGGCCGCGGTCATGGTGGCGGAGGAGAGCGCCGCGAAGAAGACGGCAGCATCGAAGAAGGCCACAGACGCCGGGGACAGGGCCGCGGCAGCGAAGAAGGTTCCCGGCAAGGCGGCGCCGGCGAAGAAGTCGGTCGCCAAGAAGGTACCGGCCAAGAAGGCATCGGCGAAGAAGGCGGGGGCGAAGAAGGCACCGGCGAAGAAGGCTCCGGCGAAGAAAGCCGCGGCGAAAGGGACCGCGGGGGAACGGGCGGCGGCGGAAGTGACGGCGGCCGAAGCGGCAGCGGACCGGCCGGAGAGCGCCGCACAGGCGCCCGACGAGCAGGCCGCGCAGACGACGACGGGAGCAGGGACGGTGGCTGCGAAGAAGACTCCGGCGGTGACGGAGGCCGAGGCGGTGCCCTCGGCGCGGAGCGGGGTGGGCCCGGCGGCCCCCGGCGAACTGCCGGTACGCCCGGACGAGGACCCCTGGACCCCGGAAGAGGTCGAGGAGGCGCGCTCGGGGCTGCGGGACGAGGCCGGGCGGCTGCGGCAGGAGATCGTCTCCGCCGAGGAGGCGCTCAGCGGTCTGATGCGGGACTCGGGCGACGGTGCCGGTGACGACGACGCCGACACCGGGACCAAGAACATCACCCGCGAGCACGAGATGGCGCTGGCCGCCAACGCGCGCGAGATGCTCTATCAGAGCGAGCGGGCGCTGGAGCGGCTGGACGCGGGGACGTACGGGCTGTGCGAGAACTGCGGCAAGCCCATCGGGAAGGCCAGGATGCAGGCGTTCCCGCGGGCCACGCTGTGCGTGGAGTGCAAGCAGAAGCAGGAGCGCCGCTGATCGCGGGCAACGCCGTGACCGTCGCCGTCCGCGTGTGTCGTACCCTCAAAGCGTGACTGAGGTGGAGCGGCCTGTCGATGGCCCCGACGACAGCGCGGCCGGCGGCGGCGAAGACGAGCGCACGGAAGGGGAGTCTTCCGCTCCGGAGCGGCGCAGGCGCCGGATCGGTGTGCTGGCCTCGGTGGCGGGGCTCGCTCTGGCGCTGGATCTGGTCAGCAAGCTGCTGGTGGTCGCCAAGCTGGAGAACCACGCGCCGATCGAACTGCTCGGCTCCTGGCTCCAGCTGAACGTCATCCGCAACCCCGGCGCCGCCTTCGGTCTGGGCGAGGCGCTGACGCTGCTGCTGACCGCCATCGCGGTGGCCGTCGTGGTGGTGATCGCGCGGATCGCCCGCAAGCTCTACAGCACCCCCTGGGCGATCGCGCTCGGACTGCTGCTGGGCGGCGCGTGCGGCAATCTGACCGACCGGATCTTCCGGGCGCCGGGCGTCTTCCAGGGTGCCGTCGTGGACTTCATCGCGCCCAAGCACTTCGCCGTCTTCAACCTCGCCGACTCGGCCATCGTGTGCGGCGGCATCCTGATCGTGCTGCTCTCCTTCCGCGGCCTGGACCCGGACGGGACCGTCCACCGGGACTGAGCCCCACCGGCCCCGGCGCCGTCGCCGCGGCGTTCAGCCGCCGTGACCGCCGTCGCGGGGCACCTCGACCCGCACGCCGTAGGCGCCCTCGTCCCCGCCGCCGGTGACGGTGATCCGTATGCCGCCGGGAAAGGTGTGGCTCTCGCCGGGGGCGAAGGGCGCGTCCGACATCTCGGCCAGTTCGGTGGGCAGCCGCCCCGCGCAGGCGGCCCCGCCGCCGCTGCGGGGCCGGGAGTCGACGACGCGGACGGGCCCCTCACCGGTGGGCTTGGCGGAGTCGACGGTGTACAGGAGTACCCCCTCCGCGCAGATGTCCCGGTCCAGGCCGGAGCGGGTGCGCGCCTCGGCGACGATCGCGCGGTGCCGGCCCGTCCGTATGACGGTCAGGCCCGCGTCGCTGGAGCTGACCGGGGAGAGGGTGTGCTCGGTGGTGCCGGCCGAGGTGACGCAGCCGACCCGGGAGCGGGGCAGCCAGCCGAACTTCCACTTGTGCCAGCCCAGCAGGTCGGAGATCCCGGCCATGCTCATGGTGTCCCAGCCGCCCGCGTACTCGACGGAGGCGTTCTCGGAGACGTTGTAGAGGTCGGGCAGGCCGTAGAGGTGGTGGGCCTCGTGCACGAAGTTGCCCCGCTGCCACAGCGCCGAGTCGGAGGCGCGGCCGAAGATCAGTGCCGCTCCGTGCACCCGGGTGCCCGCTGCCCTGAGCCCGTCGAAGGTGTGGGCCTGGGAGACGGTGGGTGCGGCGGGCAGATTGCTGTCGGCGACGATGAAGACGAGATCGGCGCCGTGCACGTCGGTGCCCTGGCGCTGTGCGGCCTCCAGCGCGTCCTGGACGTAGCCGCGCATCAGGCCGGTCGGGATGCCGCGGGTGATCCCGTAGGAGGACCACGGCCGCGGCATGCGTATCCAGTCGGAGCTGGACCGGGTCTCCAGCCGGTACTTCCCGAACGAGGCCCGGTCCCAGAAGCGGTTGCCGTACCGGGAGAAGAAGCGGGCACGCTCCCGGGCCGGGGTCACCGCGGGGTGGTCGCTGAAGTCGACCATCAGCATCAGCGCCCGCTTGTGGCCCTGGGGGTGTACATAGGCCGAGTCGAGCGGGCCCTCGTCGGTGCCGGTGCCGGGCGCTATGGCGCAGGGGCCCGAGATACCGGCGGCTGCCGCCGTCTCGATCGGGGTCACGGTGAGGCAGGCGGTGGCCAGCGCGGTGGCCACCGCCAGCGCGCGCCGACGGGTGGGGCTGCGGCGTATGCCGGACTCCGCGCCGGCCTCCGGCGCGGAGTGCTTCGGTGTCCTGCGCGGCGTCATCGGCCATTCCCTCCGGTTTCGCTCGCCGGTCCCGAGGCTCTTGTCACACCGTCGGCCCAGGGAGGGCCCGTCGCACTCCGGGGACGGCTGCGCGGGTGAGGCGGTTCGCGGCGGAGCCGTCCGCGCGACTGCGGAGGGCGCGGAGGACGCCCGGACGGTGTTCCCGCCCACCGCCGACCAGGCGACGTGCGGTGGGTACCTGGCCGTCCGGCATACTCGATCAGGTGAGCACGCTTCCTGAAACCCGCACCCTGCCCGTACCCGACGGCCTCGAAGGCGAGCGCGTCGATGCCGCGCTCGCCCGGATGTTCGGATTCTCGCGGACCAAGGCGGCGGAACTGGCCGCGGGCGGGAAGGTGCTGCTGGACGGGGCACCGGCGGGCAAGTCCGACCGGGTGCAGGGCGGGGCCTGGATCGAGGTCGAGATGCCCCGGCAGGCGCAGCCGGTACAGATCGTCGCCGAGCCGGTCGAGGGCATGGAGATCGTCCATGACGACGACGACATCGTGGTGATCGTCAAGCCGGTGGGTGTCGCGGCCCACCCCAGCCCGGGCTGGAGCGGCCCCACCGTCATCGGCGGGCTGGCCGCCGCCGGGTACACCATCGCCACCTCGGGCGCCGCCGAGCGGCAGGGCATCGTGCACCGGCTGGACGTGGGCACCTCGGGGCTGATGGTCGTCGCCAAGTCCGAGCGGGCCTACACGCTGCTCAAGCGGCAGTTCAAGGAGCGCACCGTCGACAAGCGCTACCACGCGCTCGTCCAGGGCCACCCCGACCCGCTCAGCGGCACCATCGACGCCCCCATCGGCCGCCACCCGCAGCACGACTACAAGTGGGCGGTCACCTCCGACGGCAAGCCCTCGGTGACCCACTACGACCTGATCGAGGCGTTCCGCGCCGCCAGCCTGCTCGACATCAAGCTGGAGACCGGCCGCACCCACCAGATCCGGGTGCACATGGCCGCCCACCGGCACCCCTGCGTGGGCGACCTCACCTACGGCGCCGACCCGAAGCTGGCCAAGCGGCTGCGGCTGGAGCGCCAGTGGCTGCACGCGGTGCGGCTCGGCTTCGAGCACCCGGGCGACGGGAGCCGGGTCGAGTACGAGAGTGCTTACCCGGCGGATCTGCAGGCCGCACTGGACAAGGTGCGCGCCGAGAGCTCCTGATCCATGGATCAGCTCGCCCTCTTCTTCGCCCTGCTGCTCGCCGCCGTGTTGATGGTCCCGCTGGGGGACAAGCTCAAGCTGCCCTCGCCGGTGCTGATGACGATCTTCGGCGGGATACTGGCGCTGATCCCCTCCATCCCGAACGTCTCGCTGCCGCCCGAGTACATCCTGCCGCTGGTGCTGCCGCCGCTGATCTACGCGGCGGCCCAGCGCACCTCCTGGCGGCAGTTCGCGGCGAACAAACGGCCGATCTTCCTGATGGCCGTCGCGCTGGTCTTCGTCACCACCGCCGCGGTGGCCGCCGTCGCCAACGCGCTGGTACCCGCGCTCGGTGTCGCCGGGGCCGTGGCGCTGGGCGCACTGGTGGCGCCGCCCGACCCGGTGGCCGCCACCGCCGTCGCCGGGAACCTCGGACTGCCGCGGCGGCTGGTCTCCGCACTGGAGGGCGAGGGCCTGTTCAACGACGTGACGGCGATCACCCTCTATCACGTCGCCATCGCCGCCGCCGTGACGGGCTCGTTCTCGCTGCCCGTCGCCGTGGGCGAACTGGTGCTCTCCGCGGTGGTGGCCGTCGCCGTCGGCCTGGGACTCGGCTGGCTCACCGGCAAGCTGATGGGCTACCTCGGCGACGCCACCTTGCAGAGCGGGCTGAGCCTGCTGGTGCCGTTCGCCTCCTACGTGCTCGCCGAGGAGCTGATGGGTTCGGGCGTGCTCGCCGTGCTGACGACGGCGCTCTATCTGGCGTCCGGACACGCGGTGGACGCGGACGACGTACAGGGCAGGCTGGCCGGGCAGACGTTCTGGCAGATCGTGGACACCCTGGTCACCGGTATCGCGTTCGGGCTGATCGGGCTCGAACTGCACACCATCTTCGGCACCGTCCAGGAGGACTGGCGGCAGCTGCTGCCGGCGGCTCTGGCCGTCGTCGGCGTCGTGGTCGTCCTGCGGCTGCTGTGGCTGCTGCCCTCCGCCTGGCTGGCGCAGCGGCTGCACCGGCGCAAGGACCTGGACGAGGACATCCCGCGCAACTGGCGGGAGACCGTCGTGGTGTGGTGGGCCGGGATGCGCGGGGTGGCCTCGGTCGCGCTGGCGCTGGCCGTCCCGCTGTCCGTCGAGCCGGAGGCCGGGGGCGGCGCGTTTCCCGGCCGGGAGGCGATCATCTTCATCGCCTTCGCGGTGGTGATCGTGACATTGATCTTCCAGGGGTTGACGCTGCCCAGGCTGGTGCGGCGGCTGAAGGTGCAGTCCGACAGCGCCGCCGAGCGGGAGCTGGAGCGGCAGCTGGCGCTGCGGGTCGCCAAGGCGGCCCGCAAGCGGCTCAAGGAGATCGAAGAGGTCGAGGAGTTGCCCGAAGAGGTCTCCGAGGCGCTGGTGCGCCGGGCCTGGGACGTGGGCGCGCGGATCTCCCCCGAGATCGTCGGTGAGGAGCGCCGGGCCGCGCACAGCAAGCGGGTGGCCCGGGCGCAGAAGATCCGGCGGCTCCAGGGCGAGCTGCTCTCGGCCGCCCGGCACGAGGTGATCGCCGCGCGCGGCGAGGCAGGTGTCGACCCGGAGGTGGTGGACCGGGTGCTGCACCAGCTCGATGTCCGCAGCTTCCGGGGGACCTGAGCGGGTTGCGGCCGGGGGCCCGGCCGCGTGCGGGCTAGACCAGCTTGTCCTGCTGGATGTACCGGATGCCCGGCAGCGCCTGAGGGTGGTAGGTCTTCAGCCAGGTGATCAGCTGCTCGCGGAGCGCGCAGCGCAGCGTCCACAGATCGTCCGAGGAGCGTGCGGTCACCGCGACGCGTACCTCGATCGTGGTGGGTGTGCTGTCGGTGACCACCACGCTCCAGCTGCGTCCGTCCCACTCGTCGCTCGCCCGCACCAGCTCCTCCGTCTTGGCGCGCAGCTCCGCGACGGGCGCCGCGTGGTCCAGCTGGAGGTAGACGGTGCCGGTCATCTGCGCGCCGCCGCGCGACCAGTTCTCGAACGGCTTGTTGGTGAAGTAGGAGACCGGCATCGTGATCCGGCGCTCGTCCCAGGTGAGGATCACCAGGTAGGAGACGGTGATCTCCTCGACCGTGCCCAGCTCGCCGTCCACCACGACCTCGTCGCCGATCCGCACCATGTCGCCGAAGGCGATCGACAGCCCGGCGAACAGATTGCCCAGCGTCGACTGGGCTGCGATACCGGCGACGATCCCCAGCACACCGGCCGAGGCCAGCATCGAGGTGCCGAACGTCTTCATACCGGGGAACTGGAGCAGCACCGCCGCCACCGCGATCACCGTCACCACGGCGGTGATCAGCCGCCGGATCAGCGTGAGCTGGGTGCGCACCCGTCGGCCCCGCGCCGGGTCGTGGGTGGCGCCCGCGTACCGGGTGGCGATCGTCTCGGTTATCGCGGCGACGAGCCGCAGGATCAGCCAGGCCGAGGCCGCGACCAGGACGATGGTCAGCCAGCGGTCGACACCGGCCCTGTGGTTCTTGGCCAGTTCGGTGCTGTCGAAGAATGCGCTGACCAGCGCGACGAACATGACCGCCTGGAACGGGAAGCGGCCGCTGCGCAGCAGCCCCCACATCGGGGTCTCCGGGTGGCGGGCGTCCAGGCGCACCATCAGCCGGTCGACGGCCCAGGCGAGGATGTACGAGAGCACGATCGCGCCACCGAAGACGATGACGGGCCGGAGCACGTTCTCCATGGTCGTCCTTCTCCTCGCTTTCCTGGCAGCGGCCCCGGTCGCGGTACCGGGGCGGACCGGGCCGCGCACCGGCTGCCCAAGGACCACGGACGACCGTACCTGGCACCATGTGGAGTACCCGGCTCCAGGGCTCACACCGGGGGCCCTTTGTGAAGGAAGTGACATTTCAGTGGCACCCGTAGCGATCGTTCTCCTCCACTCCGTGTGCGGGCTCACCGCGGACGTACGCGCCGCGGCGGAGCGGCTCCGCGCCGCGGGGCACGAGGTGGTGACCCCCGACCTCTTCGACGGCCGGACCGCTTCCTCGGTGGAGGAGGGGATGCGCATGCGTGAGGAGGAGGGCAGCCCCGACCGCGACGAGCTGCTGCGGCGGGCCGTCGCCGCCACGGCGCCCCACTCCGACAAGGGCCTCGTCTACGCGGGCTTCTCGCTGGGCGGCTCCATCGCCCAGACCCTCGCGCTGGCGGACGAGAAGGCGCGCGCCCTGGTGCTGTTCTCCGGGACGTCGGACATTCCGGAGAACGCCGCGGTGGACGACCTCCCCGTACAGCTGCACGTCGGTGACCCGGACGCCTTCGAGCCGCACGACTGGCTGACCGCCTGGTATCTGCGGATGCAGCGCGCCGGCGCCGATGTGGAGGTGCACCGCTATCCGGGAGCCGCGCACCTGTACACCCATGCCGAGCTGCAGGACTACGACGAGGAGGCGGCCGAGCGCACCTGGCGCACGGTGCTGGGCTTCCTGGACACCCTGTAGGCGACGGCCTCAGCGCTCGCAGCGCCCCGTGCCCCGGCCCTTGTCCGGGGCGCAGAGGTAGCCGCGGTCGGCGGCGTTGTCGCTGACGTAGCGGCCCACGCACTGGTTGGAGGACGCCAGGCCCCGCTCGCCGCACCAGTCGGCCGCGGCCCGGCCGTCGGAAAAGCCGCCGGAGGGGCCCGGGTGGTAGAACATCCAGTACCCCGGACGCAGTGAGGCGTGGCGGTCGCTGTCGACGTAGCGCACGCCGTCGGCCTTGCGGCTCAGCGCGGCGTGCATCTTGTCGCGTGCGCCGGTGCCGTCCGCCTTGGCGACCGAGCCCAGCTGTGCGACCCAGGTGTCGTCGGGCGAGCCCGGCCCGGTGGGGGATCGCGTCGTGGGGGTGGCGGTGGGCTCCTTCGCCGGCTGCTCGCTCTTCTCCGCCTCCGGGTCCTTCTCCTTCTCCTTTTGCCTCTCCCCCTGCTCCTTCTCCTCCGTCGGGGCGGGGCGAGCAGTGGGCCTGCCGTCGTCGGCGGCGGCCGATGTGTCGTCGGGCCGCGTCAGCAGGAACACCCCACCGGCGACGAGGACGGCAGCCACCACAGCCGCGCAGACAGCCGACGCGGTGCGGCCCCGGCGCCGCCCCCGGGCACCCCCGTCGATGTGCGCCGGGGGCTGCGGCGGGGGCGCGGAGGGCGTGCGGACGGGCAGCGACGTCTCGGTCGGCAGATACGGCGCCGCCTGGCCCCCCGAGGCGACCTTGTCCAGCATCCGATCCAGTTCCGCCGCGTCGGGCCGGGCCGCCGCGTCCCGGACGAGTACGGCCCGCAGCACCGGGCCGAGGGCTCCGCTGCGCTCCGGCGGCGGCACCGGATCGTCGAGGACCGCAGCGATGGTGGCCAGCGTGGTGGCACGGCGCAGCGGGCTGCGGCCCTCCGTGCACATGTACAGCGTCAGCCCCAGCGACCACAGATCACCGGCCGGTTCGTCGATGCCCCGGATGCGCTCCGGGGCGATGAACTCCGGTGAGCCCAGGAACTCCCCCGTCGCCGTCACCGTGGCGGAGCCCTGGAGCGCGGCGATACCGAAGTCGGTGAGCACCGCCGAACCGTCCGCGCGCAGCAGCACGTTGCTGGGCTTCACATCGCGGTGCTGGATGCCCGCCGCGTGCGCCGTACGCAGCGCGGAGAGCACCTCGCGGCCGAGCCGCGCCGCCTCCTGCGGCGCCAACGGGCCCTGCCGCAGCCGCTGTTCCAGCGAGGGGCCGTCCACCAGCTCCATCACCAGCCACGGGAAGGGCCCCTCGTCCACGATGTGGTGGATCGTCACCACGTGCGGATGGCTGAGCCGGGCGAGGGCGCGGGCCTCGCGCAGTACCCGCTCGCGCAGCGCCCGGGACCCGGCCGACCCGTCCAGTGCCGCGTCGGGGTCGCCGGGGTCGGCGGCCGGGGGCCGGACCTCCTTGAGCGCCACTTCGCGGTGCAGCGCCACATCCCGGGCCCGCCACACGGTGCCCATGCCCCCGGCCCCGAGCCGCTCCAGCAGCTCGAAACGTCCGTCGACGACCTGTCCGCGCCTGCCGCGCCCTCCCCCTGTCATGGGCTCAGCGTACGGCGCCGGTGGCTCAGCGCACCGGCTGGTACGTCCGCTCGACGCGCTGCGAGCCGGCGGTGGTGCGATAGGAGCGGCGCAGCGTGGCGGTGGCGTGCGCGTCGGTCTTGTCGGAGAGGACGTAGTAGTCCATCTGCGTCCGCGTCGCGTCCACGTCCAGCACCCCGAAGCCGTGCGAGTCCATGTCGACCCAGCGCACATGGCGGTTGGCGGCGCGTACGGCTGCTTCGGCGATGCCCGAGAGGGTGTCGGGAGCCACCCGCAGGGTGTCGTCGAGGTTGTCGGAGGTGACGGAGGTGATGACGAACTCGGTGGCGACCGGCGGCTCGTGGGGGTGGTCGGCGGCGCGCAGGGGCACCTCGTTGGCCCAGTTCATATGGATGTCGCCGGTCAGGAAGACGGTGTCGGTGACGCGGTTGTCGCGCAGGTGGGTGAGGAGTTCCCGCCGGTCGTCGGTGTAGCCGTCCCACTGGTCGGTGTTGACGGCCAGCCCCTCCCGGGGAACGCCCAGACACGCGGCGAGCGGACCGAGGAACTTGGCGGGGACCGAGCCGAACGCCACCTGGGAGATCATCACCGGGTTGCCGACCAGCTTCCACCGGGCCGGGGAGCCGGCCAGGCCCTTCTTCAGCCAGTCGAGCTGTCTGCGCCCGGTCAGTGTCCGGTCCGGGTCGTCTATGTCCTTGCCGTCGCCCACGGTCGGCTGGGCGTCGCGGAACGAGCGCAGATCCAGCAGGTGCAGCTCGGCCAAGCTGCCGAAGCGCAGTTTCCGGAAGGTGGTGCCCGCGGTGGAGGGCCGTACCGGCATCCATTCGAAGTACGCCTGCTTGGCCGCTGCCGTCCGCTGCGCCCAGTCGCCCTCGGTCGCCGGATCGTGGTTGACGGCGCCTCCCGACCAGGCGTTGTCGGCCAGCTCGTGGTCGTCCCAGATGGCGATCAGCGGGTGCGCCGCGTGCATGGCCTGCAGATCGGGGTCCGACTTGTAGTGGCCGTGCCGCACCCGGTAGTCGGCGAGCGAGACGATCTCGTGCGTGGGCCGGGCGGTCCGCACGACGGCGTCCCCTGTGGGGTACTCGCCGTGCCCGTACTCGTAGAGGTAGTCGCCCAGGTGCAGCACCGCGTCCAGGTCGGTACGGGCCGCCAGATGCCGGTAGGAGGCGAAGTAGCCGCCCTCGTAGTTGGCGCAGGAGACCACCCCGAGGCGGAGCCGGTCGACCTGGGCGCTCTCGGCGGGCGCGGTGCGGGTGCGGCCGGTGGGGGAGTGGGCGCCTTCGGCCGTGAACCGGAAGAAGTAGGCGGTGGCCGGGCGCAGCCCGCGCACATCGGCCTTGACGGTGTGGTCGGTTGCGGCCTCGGCCCGCACCGTGCCGCGCGCCACGACGGTGCCGAACTCCCGGTCCCGGGCCACCTCCCAGTCCACCTCGACGGGGGCGCCCTTGCCCGAGCCGGGCACGGCGCCGGGCCCGGGGGTGACCCGGGTCCACAGCAGCACCCCGTCCGGGAGGGGGTCGCCCGAGGCGACACCGTGTGCGAACGAGGGGCCCGCCTCGGCCGCCCCGGCACTGGGTGCGGCGCCGGCCAGCGGCAGCAGCGCGGCGCCGGCCGCGCCGGCGGCGACCACGGCCCGGCGCCGCGGAGCGGTCACCGGGCCGTGGGGCAGGGCCTGTTCGGTTGTCGGGGAGTCGGTTCTCGCGGAGTGGGTAGAAGTCACGAACCGGCATGCTACGCAGCGGTAGGAACGAGGGGCAGACCGCAGCAGCAACAAGGGGCGGACCGCGTGCGAAATGCGGTCCGCCCCTTCTCGCCCACGGCTGTGCGTCGGCTACTTCTTCTCGTCCTTGCCCGACTTCAGGTCCACGCCCAGGTCCTTGAGCTTGCCGGGGACGTCCTGCGGCTGCACCTGCTCACCGTCGATCTTGATGGTGGGGGTGGACTGGATCTCGGAGCCGTTGAAGCTGGCGATCATGTCCTTGGCCCACTTGGTGTACTTCTTGCCCTTGACGGCCTTCTCGAACGCCTTGTTGTCCTTCAGCTCCGGGACCGTGTCCGAGACCTTGAGCAGGTAGTCGTTGTCGGCGAACTTGTCCTCCTGCTCGTTGGGGTGCCACTTGGCCGAGTACAGCTGCGCCTTGTAGTCCGCGAACGCCTTGACGCTCACGGCCTTGGCGGCGCCCAGTGCCCGCGCCGCGTTCTGGGAGCCGGAGCCGCCCATGTTGCCGTCGATGATCGCGCCGAGGTGGACGCGCAGCTTGTACTTGCCCTCCTCGGCGCCCTTCTGGAGCGGCTCGCCCATCGCCTGCTCGAAGCTGGCGCAGGCCGGGCAGCGCAGGTCCTCGTAGACGTCGATGGTCTTCTCCGCCTTGGCTCCCCCGGTGGTGACGGCCATGTCGTCACCGCTGGAGTCCTGGTCGTTCAACTTGGCGATGAAGATGCCGATACCGGCCACCACGGCCAGCACCGCGACCACCGACAGCCCGACCAGCAACTGCCGCCGCGTCCGCTCCTTCTTGGCCTGCTTCTCCCGCTCGAGGCGCAGCCGCTCGCGGGCGGCGCGCTTGGCTTCCTGGCTGTTGCGCTTGCTCATGACTGTTCTTCTCCGTTGTTCCGTACGCGAAGGGAAACCTGCTCAGACCGCCGGTGCCACGGCGGTGAGCGCGGGCGGCCCGCGACGGTGTACGGAGTGGGTCAGCAGCGGCAGCGCCAGGGGCCCGCCGGCGCTCGGGGCGCGCCGGGGCAGAGCCGGACCGGTGGCCTTCCGGCCGGCGCGGAAGGTGCGGCAGACGGCCACCGCGGCGCGCAGCGGCCGGAAGGCGGTGGCCGCCGTGGTACGCAGCAGCCGGGCGAGTGCCGCCTCACCGCGCCGCAGCCACAGTGCGGCCAGCAGGCCCACCCCGACGTGCGCGGCCAGCAGCAGCCAGGGCAGTGCCGCGCCCGGCACCCCGTGGACGCCCGGTGGGTACGCGCCGGCCTCGCCGCCCCGCGCGGCCATCCGCGCCAGGGGGGTACCGACGCTGCCGCCGCCGCACAGCAGATCGACGCCGACCGAGCGTAGCGGTCCGGTCACCGGGCCGCCCGTCTGCCCGTAGCAGGCGTGCTGGCCGGTGGTGAAGACGGTGTCGGCCGCCAGTTCGAGCGGGATCAGCAGCGCCGCGATCCGGGCGAAGCTCCGCTCCCGACCGGCCAGCGCGAAGGCCAGGCAGAAGATCACTGCCGAGACGACCAGGAACGGGCGCAGCGGAACGGGGGAGCCCGACAGCATCACATGGGCGCCGGAGGACAGGGTGACGCACAGTGCGGTGAACAGCACCGCCCGTGTTGCCCTCAACCCTGTCGCTCCCATGGGGTCCGAGTGTGCCATGGGACGGCGTAAGCGATCCCTAAGAGGCCGGAATCAGACGCCGGTGATCCGGCCGTTGCGGAACAGGTCCACGAAGATCTGGTGGTCCCGGCGGGCCCGAGCGCCGTAGGTGTGGGCGAAGTCCACCAGCATCTCGCGGAAGCCGTCCTCGTCCGCCGAGATCGCCGCGTCGATGGCGCGCTCGGTGGAGAACGGGACCAGGCTGTGGCCGCTCTCGGCCTCGTCCGCAGCCGCGTGCATGGTGGCCGTGGCACGGGCGAGGTCCGCGGTGACCTGAGCGATCTCGTCCGGGTCCGACAGGTCCGACCAGTCCAGGTCCACCGCGTAGGGCGAGACCTCCGCCACCAGTTGGCCGGTGCCGTTCAGCTCCGTCCAGCCGAGCCAGGGGTCGGCGTGGGACTGGAGGGCGCGCTGCGAGATGACGGTGCGGTGGCCCTCGTGCCGGAAGTAGTCGCGCACCGCCTGGTCGGTGATGTGCCGCGAGACGGCGGGGGTCTGCGCCTGCTTCATATAGATGACCAGGTCGTTCTCCAGGGCGTCGCTGTGGCCCTCCAGCAGGATGTTGTACGAGGGCAGCCCCGCGCTGCCGATGCCGATACCGCGGCGGCCCACCACGTCCTTGACCCGGTGGGCGCCGTGCCGCTCGCGGTCCTCGTTGCGCGGGAGGGTCTCCAGATAGGCGTCGAAGGCGTCCAGGACGGCCGTCCTGGTCTCCTTGTCCAGTTCGATGGAGCCGCCGCCCGGGGTGAAGCGCCTCTCCCAGTCGCGGATCTCGGTCATGGTGCCCAGCAGCCCGAAGCGGGTGTTGGCGCGGGCGGCGCGCAGTGCGTCCAGCACCGGCCCGCGCGCGGTCTCCAGTGTGAGGGTGGGGGACTCGGTCTCGGCGGCGCCGGAGGCCATGGCGCGGATGCGGTCGCGGTACGCGTCGGCGTAGGTGGTCACCAGCGCGGTGATCTGCTCGTCACTGAGCGCCTTGCTGTACCCCAGCAGCGCGACGGAGGCCGCGAAGCGCTTGAGGTCCCAGGTGAAGGGGCCGACGTAGGCCTCGTCGAAGTCGTTGACGTTGAACAGCAGCCTTCCGTTGGCGTTCATATAGGTGCCGAAGTTCTCGGCGTGCAGATCGCCGTGTATCCACACCCGGCTGGTGCGCTCGTCCAGGAAGGGGCCGCCGTTCCGCTCCTCGTGCAGGTCCGCGTAGAACAGGCAGGCGGTGCCGCGGTAGAAGGCGAACGCCGAGGCGGCCATCTTGCGGAACTTCGTACGGAAGGCCGCCGGGTCGGCGGCGAGGAGGTCGCCGAACGCGGTGTCGAAGACTCGCAGGATGGTCTCGCCGCGCTCTGCTGCCTGGCCTGCCGTGGTCATGGGTGCGCTCCGTTGGGCGGTAGGGGACTGAACCGGTGTAGGACGAATCGAGTGTCCAACGTACGCCGACGGGGCGGGGTGCCCGGTGGTTCCCGGCGGGCCGTCTGCCGGACGGCTCTTGGGTGGTTGTCGGTGCCGGGTCGTAGACTCCTGAGCCGCCCCACACAACCCGCGCCCGGAGGTGGCCTTCGTCGTGACAGACAAGCCCTTCACACATCTGCATGTGCACACGCAGTACTCGCTCCTCGACGGCGCAGCCCGGCTGAAGGACATGTTCAACGCCTGCAATGAAATGGGCATGTCGCATATCGCGATGACCGACCACGGGAATCTGCACGGGGCCTACGACTTCTTCCACTCCGCAAAGGACGCCGGGGTCACCCCGATCATCGGCATCGAGGCGTATCTGGCCCCCGACCACCGCAGGAACACCCGCCCGGTCAAGTGGGGCACCCCGCACCAGAAGCGGGACGACGTGTCGGGCAACGGCGCCTACACCCATATGACGATGTGGGCCCGGAACGCCACGGGGCTGCACAACCTCTTCCGCGCCCAGTCGCGCGCCAGTCTGGAGGGCTTCTTCCGCAAGCCCAGGATGGACCGCGAGCTGCTCGCCGAGTACGCCGAGGGCCTGATGGCGACCACCGGCTGCCCCTCCGGTGAGGTGAGCACCAAGATCCGTCTCGACATGGAGGACGAGGCCCTCAAGGCCGCCGGGGAGTACCAGGACATCTTCGGCAAGGACAACTTCTTCGTCGAGCTGATGGACCACGGCATCGACATCGACAAGCGCGCCAGGGACGGCCTGGAGCGCATCGCGAAGAAGATCAACGCCCCCTTCATCGTCACCAACGACTCGCACTACACCTACGAGCGCGAGGCGGCGGCGCACGACACCCTGCTGTGCATCCAGACGGGCAGCAACCTCTCCGACCCGGACCGCTTCAGCTTCGACGGCGCCGGCTACTACCTCAAGTCGGCCGCGGAGATGTACGGCATCGACTCCTCGGACGCCTGGCAGTCCGGCTGCCGCAACACCCAGCTGCTGGTCGCCGAGCGCATCGAGACCGAGGGCATGTTCGAGCCCAAGAACCTGATGCCCAAGTTCGAGGTGCCCGAGGGGTACGACGAGATCTCCTGGTTCCGCGAGGAGGTCCGGCGCGGCATGGCCCGCCGCTACCCGGACGGCGTCCCCCAGGACCGCCAGGAGCTGGCGGAGTACGAGATGAAGGTCATCATCGACATGGGCTTCCCGGGGTACTTCCTCGTGGTCGCCGACTTCATCAACTGGGCCAAGGACAACGGCATCGCGGTCGGTCCGGGCCGTGGCTCGGCGGCGGGCTCGATCGTCTCGTACGCCATGGGCATCACCGACCTCGACCCGGTGACCCACGGCCTGATCTTCGAGCGGTTCCTCAACCCCGAGCGCGTCACCATGCCCGACGTCGACATCGACTTCGACGAGCGCAGGCGCGGCGATGTGATCCGCTACGTCACGGAGAAGTACGGCGCCGACAAGGTCGCCATGATCGGCACCTACGGCACCATCAAGGCCAAGGCCGCCATCAAGGACGCCTCCCGGGTGCTGGGCTACCCGTACGCGATGGGGGACCGGATCACCAAGGCGATGCCCGCCGACGTGCTCGGCAAGGGCATCCCGCTCTCCGGTATCACCGACCCCGACCACCCCCGCTACAGCGAGGCGGGCGAGGTCAGGTCGATGTACGAGAACGAGCCGGACGTCAAGAAGGTCATCGACGCCGCCATGGGCATCGAGGGCCTGGTGCGCCAGATGGGCATGCACGCCGCCGGCGTGATCATGTCCAGCGAGCCGATCATCGACCACGCCCCGATCTTCTCGCCGAAGAACGACGGCACGGTCGTCACCCAGTGGGACTACCCCAGCTGTGAGGCGCTGGGCCTGCTGAAGATGGACTTCCTGGGGCTGCGCAACCTCACCATCATGGACGACGCGGTCAAGATGATCCGCAAGAACAAGGGCGTGGACCTCAAGCTCCTCGATCTGCCGCTGGACGACCCCAAGACCTTCGAGCTGCTGTGCCGCGGTGACACACTCGGCGTCTTCCAGTTCGACGGCGGCCCGATGCGCTCCCTGCTGCGCATGATGAAGCCCGACCACTTCGAGGACATCTCCGCCGTCTCGGCGCTGTACCGCCCGGGCCCGATGGGGATGAACTCCCACATCAACTACGCGCTGCGGAAGAACGGCCAGCAGGAGATCACTCCGATCCATCCGGAGCTGGAGGAGCCTCTCAAGGAGGTCCTCGACATCACCTACGGCCTGATCGTCTACCAGGAGCAGGTGCAGAAGGCCGCCCAGGTGCTCGCCGGCTACTCGCTGGGCCAGGCCGACCTGCTGCGCCGGGCCATGGGCAAGAAGAAGAAGGAGGTTCTCGACAAGGAGTTCGTGAACTTCCAGAAGGGCATGCGGGACAACGGCTACTCCGACGCCGCCGTCCAGGCCGTCTGGGACGTCCTGGTGCCCTTCGCCGGATACGCCTTCAACAAGGCGCACTCCTCCGCCTACGGCCTGGTCACCTACTGGACGGCCTACCTCAAGGCCAACTACCCCGCCGAATACATGTCCGCGCTGCTCACCTCGGTGCGCGACGACAAGGACAAGTCGGCGGTCTATCTCAACGAGTGCCGCAAGATGGGCATCAAGGTGCTGCCGCCGAACGTCAATGAGTCGGAGGCGAACTTCACCTCGAAGGATGACTCCACGATCGTCTTCGGTCTCACAGCCGTGCGGAACGTGGGCCAGAACGTGGTCGACTCGATCGTCAAGTGCCGCAAGGCCAAGGGGAAGTACACCTCCTTCCCGGACTTCCTGGACAAGGTCGAGGCCGTCGTCTGCAACAAGCGCACCGTCGAATCGCTGATCAAGGCCGGCGCGTTCGACGAGATGGGACACACCCGCAAGGGCCTCACCGCCCAGTTCGAGCCGATGATCGACAACGTGGTGCAGGTCAAGCGCAAGGAGGCCGAGGGCCAGTTCGACCTCTTCGGCGACCTCGGCCAGGACGACGCCGCCGACTCGGGGCCCGGCTTCGGGCTGGACGTGCAGTTCTCCGAGGAGGAGTGGGACAAGACCTATCTGCTCGCCCAGGAGCGGGAGATGCTCGGTCTCTACGTCTCCGACCACCCGCTCTTCGGTCTGGAGCACGTGCTCAACGAGAAGGCCGACGCCGCCATCGCGCAGCTGACCGGCGGCGACTACTCCGACGGCTCCATCGTGACGATCGGCGGGATCATCTCCGGCCTCCAGCGCAAGATGACCAAGCAGGGCAACGCCTGGGCCATCGCCACCGTGGAGGACCTGGCGGGCTCCATCGACTGCATGTTCTTCCCCGCCACCTACCAGCTGGTCTCCACCCAGCTGGTGGAGGACGCGATCGTCTTCGTCAAGGGCCGCCTCGACAAGCGGGAGGATGTCCCGCGGCTGGTCGCCATGGAGCTGCAGGTGCCCGATCTGAGCGAGGCGTCGGCCTCCGCACCGGTCACCATCACGATCCCGAGCGTGAAGGTCACCCCGCCCCTGGTCGAGAAGCTCGGCGACGTGCTCACCCAGCACCGCGGGTCCAGCGAGGTACGCGTCCGGCTGGAGGGGGCGCGCAAGACGACGGTCCTGCGCCTGGACCGCCACCGGGTGACCCCGGACCCCGCCCTGTTCGGCGATCTGAAGGAGCTGCTGGGCCCCTCCTGCCTCGCGGGTTGACCGTCCGGGCCCGTCCCCGGCGCGGGGGTCCGCCGGACTCCCGCCCCGGGGACGAAGCGGACGCGGCCCTCAGTTGTGGCCGAAGCGGCGCTCTCTCACCTTGCGGCTGACGTCTGCGGGGGTGCGCTCCGCGGCGGCGGACTTGGCGCGCTCCCTCTCGCGCCGCTGCTCCTCGGCGGTGCGGGCCTGCCGTGGCTGCTGACGGTTCTTGTTCTTTGCCATGATCGCCTCCTGCGATGGAGCGCCGCCTCCGGAGAGGGAGCTCCGTCTCCCGTGGAGGAGCTCCCCGGAGGAGAGGGCTCTCGTTCACCCTTGCATACGTCGAAATGCCTCGCATGTCGGACAATTGCGCCACGCCGATGATCGAGTTCCGGCTGATAACCCCCGTAGGGTCGGGCAGACTCGAAAGACACGGGGGACGGCCGGCACGCGAGGGCACAGCCTCGGCTGTACGTCATGACCGAGAGTGGGTGGAACGTGGACCGCTGCGTCGTCCTGGTGGACGCCGGTTATCTGTTGGGTGCCGCCGCGAGCCTCTTGGCACGGGAGCCCACCCGCTCGCGGATCACCGTCGACCACGCCGGTCTCATCCAGTCGCTCCGTCAGCAGGCCGAAGCCGACACCCAGTGCGCGCTGCTGCGCATCTACTGGTTCGACGGCGCCCCCGATCGCGTACCCCAGCCCGAGCACCGCAGGCTGCGCGTCATGCCGAGGGTGACCGTACGCCTGGGAGCCCTCACCCGCAGCGACGGGCGCTGGGCGCAGAAGGGCGTCGATGCCGCCATGCACGCGGAGCTGACCGAACTCGCCCGCAACCGCGCCTGCTCCGACATCGTGCTGGTGACCGGCGACGGCGATCTGCTGCCGGGGCTGATGTCCGCGAAGGAGCACGGCGTCGCCGTCCATCTGTGGGCCGTGCAGGCCGCCGACGGCGACTACAACCAGTCCGAGGACCTGGTCGCCGAGGCGGACGAGCGGCGCGTGCTGGACCGTACCTGGATCACGCCCGTCGTCCGCGCCAAGGACCTCACCGCACCCTGCGCGCCTTCGCCGGCGCCCCGCCCGGAGATCGCCGCGATCCTCTCCGCGCCGCTGCCGGAGACCGGCAAGAACGGCGACAGCGTCGACCACCGCCGGGCCGTACCTACCGTGCCTGCCGTACCTCCCGGGCCGCCGGGGCAGACCCCCGCACCCGCACCGGCCGAGCCGCGGGCCGAGGAGGCGGCGGCCGAGGAGACGGCGCGGACGCCCACCGAGCCGGAAGCGGACGCCGCAGACGGTGCCGAGGGCCCCGAGGAGCCCACGACCGGCGGCACGGCGCCCAACCGCACCGAAGGCGTGCCCACCCCCAAGGATCTGGCGGACCTCGGCCGCCAGGGGCAGCAGGGGCCCCCGGCGGGCCCACCGGGGGCGACGCTGCGCTGGTCCTCCGACCGCGGCTGGGTCGAGCGGGCGGCGTCCGGCGAGGCGCCCGAGACGGCGTCGCTGCCGATGCTCGCCCAGCTCACCACCGCCGAGCAGCGCTGGGCGGACCGCGAGGAGGACATCACCGCGGTCAGCGGCGACCCGTACGAGGTCGGCCAGGTCTTCGCCCGCCGCTGGATCGAACGGCTGACCAACGAGAGCCATCTGCAGCAGCTCTCGGGCGAGTATCCGCGCATCCCGCACCGGATCGACGGCGAACTGCTGCGCTACGCGGCCCGGTTCGGGCTGCTCGCGCACAAGGACGACCAGATCGACGAACACGACCGCTACGCGATCCGCGCGGGCTTCTGGCGGGAGGTCGACGCCCGCTCCGGCGCCTCGGCCGAACACGCCCCCGCCGGGGACTGACCCCGCGACCGGACAGCGACCTGACGGCCACCGAGCAGCGTCAACACCCGACCGGCCCCGGCCACCCCGGAGCCGGCAGGGCCCGAAGCGGGGCGGCGGAACCCGGACGCGTACCCTCATAGGTCGTGAGAACGGGCACTCGGCAGGCGGTGGACACCTCGGTGGCAAACGGAACGACGCCGAGCCGGGCCGCCGTGCGCGTCGAGGACCTGGTCAAGACCTACCCTCCGGTGCGGGCCCGGCGCGGCACGCCGGCGACCCCCGCCGTCCGTGCCACCGACGGCATCTGCCTGCAGGTGCGGCAGGGCGAGATCTTCGGACTGCTGGGCCCCAACGGTGCGGGCAAGTCCACCCTGGTACGGCAGCTCACCGGCCTGCTGCGGCCCGACGCCGGAGTGGTCGAGGTGCTCGGCCACGACTTGGTGCGCCACCCCGAGCGGGCCGCCCGGCTGCTGGCCTACCTCGGTCAGGAGTCGAGCGCGCTGGACGAGCTGACGGTGTCGCTGGCCGCGGAGACGACCGCGCGGCTGCGCGGGATGGCGACCGCGGCGGCCCGTGTCGCGCGGGACGAGGTACTGGCCGAGCTGGGGCTGACCCGGCTGGCGGCGCGGCCGTTGAAGAAGCTCTCCGGCGGCCAGCGGCGGCTGGCGTGTGTGGCGGCGGCGCTGGTGGGGGACCGGCCGCTGCTGGTGCTGGACGAGCCGACCACCGGTATGGACCCGCACGCGCGGCGCGCGGTGTGGGCGGCCGTCGACCGGCGCCGCGCCGAGCGCGGGGTGACCGTACTGCTCGTCACCCACAATGTGATCGAGGCCGAGACCGTGCTGGACCGGGTCGCCGTGCTGGACCGGGGCCGGGTGATCGCCTGCGACACGCCGGGCGGGCTGAAGGCCGCCGTCGGCGAGGAGGTGCGGCTGGAGCTGGTGTGGCGCGAGCGGGCGCCGGTGGAGTTGCCGCACGTCGCCGCGCTCGCCGCCGCCGCCGTCGTCACCGGCCGTCGCTGGACGCTGCGGCTGCCGCCCGAGGCGGCACGCGAGGCGGTGGCGCTGGTCACCACGGGCGAGGCGTTCGAGGCGCTCGACGACTTCCGGCTCGCCACCCCGAGCCTGGAGGACGTCTATGTGGCGCTCGGCGGCCGCGCCGCGGGGGAGGACGGTGCCGAGGGCTTGGTCAAAGCGTGAGCGCGGACGCGGGACGACGGCGTGGCCGACGGTGCCTCCCGGCCGGTGGCCCGGAAGGACGAGGCGCGATGATGCGGCACAGGATCCGCACGCCCGGCGTGCGGTATGTGAGGGGCAGGCTCGGGTGAGGACGACGGTGAAGAGCCGTACGCGGACCGACGGCGATGTGATGGCCCACGGTGTCGCGGGCGTCGTGGGCGGCCGCACGGGTGCCGAGGCGGGTGCCGGTACGAGTGTCGACGAGGGCACCGGTACGGGCGCCGACGAGGGCGCCGGTACGGACGGCGGAGCGGAACCCGTGGGGGAGGCGGCCGACTCCGGTGACCAGGAGGCCGGTCAGGACACGGGGGCGCCACTGGCGCCGCGGGCGCGGATGTGGCCGGCGCTGGCTGCCGTCTACCGGGCGCAGCTGTCCCGGGCGCGGGTGGCGCGGATTCCGCTGCTTTTCGTCGCGACGTTCCAGTCGCTGGGCATCATGGTCCTGATGCGCGGCGTGGTGGACGGCGGCGCGGAGGCGCGGGCGGTGGTCGCCGGGTCCAGTGTGCTGGTCGTCGCCTTCGTCGCCCTCAACCTGCTGGCGCAGTACTTCGGCCAGCTCCGCGCCGGCGGGGGCCTCGACCACTACGCCACCCTCCCGGTACCGGCCGCCTCCGTGGTGCTGGGCGCCGCCGCAGCCTACGCGTCCTTCACCGTGCCCGGCGTCGTGGTGACGGCCGTGACGGGCAGCGTGCTCTTCCAGCTGCCGCTGGGCGGGCTGTGGGTGCTGGTGGCCGTCGTCCCGCTCGCCGGAGCCGCGCTCGCCGGGCTGGGAGCCGCACTGGGACTGCTCGCCCCGCGACCCGAACTGGCCACCCTGGGCGGTCAGCTGGGGATGTCGGCGGCACTGCTGCTGGGGGTGCTGCCCGCGGGCGGGCTGCCACTGGTGGTCCGGTGGGCGCGGGATCTGCTGCCGTCCACCTACGGTGTGGAGGCCTTCGCCCGCACCTTCGAGCCGCACCCGGACTGGGCACGCGTCGTGACCGATCTGGGCGTGTGCGCCGCCGTCGGGGTACTCTCGCTCGCCGTCGCCACCCGCGCCTACCGGTGGGCCGCCACCCGCTGACTCCGCGCGGCGGGTGTCGGTGCTCCGCGCGGGCGCACGCCGGTGCTTCGGGCGGGCGCGCGCCGAGCGGGCCGGGGCCGGGCGCACGGGGCGGGCCTGGCACGATGGCGGGGTGACCGTACCGACGCCCTCCTCCCACAACCCGGATCCCTCCCACCCCTCCGCGCCCCAGGCCGGACCGGGTGACCAGCCCGGCGCCGCCGCGTCGGCCCCGCCCCCGGCGCCGCCGCACGCGGTGAGCGCGGGCTACGGCGGCGAGGGCGGACCGCTCGTCCGCCGTGAGTTGCGGGACGCCGCCGTGTGTGCGGCGGCCGTCGCCGTCGCCGGGGTGCTGCTGGGCCTGCTGTGGCTGTGGCTGGCGCCCCGGGTGCCGCTGTACTCGAGCGGGAAGCTGGTGCTGTTCAAACACCCCGAGGGCGAGGAGGCCATCGCGGCGGAGGGCATCTTCGCCCTGCTCGGTCTGGGGTTCGGCCTGGTGACGGGCGTCGCCGTCTTCCTGGCCCGCAGGAGCGGGGGCGTCGGCCTCGTCGTCGGCCTCGGTGTGGGCGGGCTGCTGGGCTCCTTGCTGGCCTGGCGCACCGGCGTGTGGCTCGGCCCCGAGACGGACCTGTCCGCGGCGGCGCGGGCCGCGGGTCAGGGCGCCACTTTCGACGCTCCGCTGGAGCTGCACGCCTACGGGGTGCTGCTCGCCTGGCCCTTCGCGGCCGTCCTCGTCCACCTGCTGGCCACGGCCTTCTTCGGCCCCCGCGACGACGCGCCGGGCGCGGTTGTCGCCGCCCCGCAGCGATGGGAGAGCTGACCGCTTGCGGGTAGGGGTGCCCCTTGCGGTCAGGGCCGGGCCACCGGAGCCACCACCGCGCCGGTCAGTTCGGCGAGGTCCGAGGGGGCGAGCTCGATCTCCAGGCCGCGGCGCCCGGCGGAGACGAAAACCGCGGCATACTCCTCGGCGGAGGCGTCCAGCACCGTGGGCAGCCGTTTGCGCTGCCCCAGCGGGGAGATGCCGCCGCGTACATAGCCCGTCGTACGCTCGGCCGCTGCCGGGTCGGCCATGGCGGCGCGTTTGCCGCCCACCGCCGCCGCCAGGGCCTTGAGGTCCAGCGAGGCGGAGACCGGGACGACGGCGACCGTCAGCGCCCCGTCGACGTCGGCCACCAGCGTCTTGAAGACCTGCTCGGGCGGCACCCCCATGGCCTCGGCGGCCTCCTCGCCGTAGGAGGGGGCCGCCGGATCGTGCTGGTAGGCGTGCGTCTCGAACACGATGCCCGCCTCGGTGGCCGCGACGATCGCGGGCGTCGCCGACCCCTGCCGCTTGTTCTTCTTCCCCATGTCCTCCGCCCCCGGACGGGTCTCAGTTCTGGCTGGTCGGGTTCCGCGTCAGTTCCGCCGCGGGCAGCGACGGCAGCTTGCCGATGACGGCCGTCTCCCGGCGCAGCAGCTTCAGCTCGTCGGCGAGCCGGGTCGCGGTGTCCGGCGCCTGGAGCAGCCGCTGCTTGGCCGGGGTGTCCAGCACCGTGGCCGCCGCGACCAGGTACGAGACGACCGAGGGGTCGTCCGGCAGGTCCTGCTCCTGCCCGGCCGCCAGGGTCCGCTCACGGGCGCTGGCCAGCCGCTTCTGGTACGCGCGGAAGGCACGCAGCACTCCGGAGGCGAGCGCGCCGGCCTCGTCGCCCTCCTCCTCGGGCAGCTCCTCGATCTCGCCGGTGAGATACGGCCCGGAGGCGTCCACCGAGAGCAGCCGGAACCGGGTGGTACCGGTCGCCAGCACCTCGTAACCGGTGGTGCTGGTGCGCGGGTCGGCACCCGGAGCCGCCTCCTCGGGCTCGTCCGCCGCGTCCGGGGCGCCCAGGCCCGCGACGCGCTCGCGGATGGTGGACGCGTCGGCGATGCAGCCGACCGTGTAGAACGACTTGATCGGGTCGGGGCCGAAGCCTGCCGTCGGGTCGGTGCCCGGCGGCGGCGCCGAGTCGGGCATGCCGGTGGCCGCGGGCGCGACCTCGCGGCCGTCCCGGATGGCGACGACGCCGAAGCGGCGCGGCGCGTCCTCGGGCAGCGCGAGCAGGTCCCGCATCAGCGCGCGGTACCGCGGCTCGAAGATGTTCAGCGGCAGCACCAGCCCCGGGAACAGCACCGAGTTGAGCGGGAAGAGCGGAAGCGCGGTTGTCACAACCGGTAAGCCTAAAGCCTCCGGCGCCCACCGCGCGGCCCGGTGCGCCTTACGGATCTACCCGGGGCCGGGGCCGCGCCGCTCCCGGGGCACCGGCCCCGGCAACTACTGCCGGCGCAGCAGCCGGGTGGCGCCCGCGGCCACCGTCGTCGCCAGCACCCAGCCGGCCATGATCATGCCCGCGGCGATCCACTGATAGCCGCCGCCCGGGTCCCACGCCGTGTCCTGTCCGAAGGTGATCACGGGCAGCAGCAGGTCCAGCGCGTACAGGGCGGCGTTCCAGTGCGGTGCCTCGTCGCCCTTGAGGGCGGGCGGCCGGTGGGCCTGGAACAGCATCGCCCCGGTCAGCCACAGCAGCGCCATCCACAGCGCGGCCTGCCCCGGCCGGTAGCCGTACGCCACCGTCCAGTCCTGCAGGACGCCCCACAGCTTGCCGGGCAGCGGGAGCGTCTCGCGGCGGCGGCGCTGCTTGGCCAGCAGCACGAGGCGCGCGTTGGTGTCCTCGCCGCTGTTCCGGTACATCGCCGCCAGCTGCTCGTACGGCTCCGGCGCGTACTCCGCGGTCGCCGCGTTGATCCACTGGAGCCGTTCGCGGACGTTGAAGTGCCCCTCCTTGGGGATGGCGTGCTGGTAGGTGAAGCCCGCCATCCACAGCCGGTGGTCGCCCGGCCAGCTGGAGGCGCGGTCCATCAGCTTCTCCACACTCGCCCCGGACAGCACGACCAGGCCCCGCTCGGGCAGCTGCGGGGTGAAGGTCAGCTCCGGCGTGGTGATGCGGCGCAGCGACAGCTCCTGGTCGCGCTGCATCTCCAGCCGGGCGTTCTCGATCACCAGCGAGGAGCCGAACCGACCGTCGTCCAGCACCACGCCGCCGGTGCACTGGAAGTGCTTGGTGCGATGGGGGTCCCACCCCGACCGGGTGAAGCCGGGAGCCTGGGGGAAGGTGCCCTGCTGGGAGCCGTAGCGGATACCGGTCGGCGGTGTGATGCCGTACATCTGCGGGGCGCTGCCGCGCCCGGCGTCGGCGAAGCTGGCCACCTGCTCGACCGTCATCTGCGGCGCGTACAGCGCGAAGCGCCCGCGCGGGTTGCGCAGCACCGAGCCGAACATGTGCAGCGAACTGCCGACGGAGGCACCGCGCAGGCTGACCTGCCCGTCGGTGACCAGCAGGCTGGCCTGGAGCTCCTGGGAGACGTTGACGCCGTCCGCCGCGATGGCGCGGGTCCGCCGGCCGCTGCCCACGGTCGCCTCGTTGAGCAGCAGATCGGTGCCGATCGTGGCGTCCGTGAGTTTGATGCCTTCGGGGATGCTGCACCTGGGCAGGTGCAGATCGCCCTCGGTGGTGAGCCGGGCCGCCTCCAGGCGGGGGAGGTAGCAGTCGACGAACCGCGCGGTGTTCACGCGGGCCTCCGGCATCCGCACCTCGTCCTCGAAGCGGCACTGCCGCAGCTCGAAGAACGGCTCCACGGCGCCGCCCGACAGATCCAGGCAGCCCGTCACGAACGCGCCGGTCAGATGCAGCGAGGCGACCCTGCCCAGCAGCGGCGGCGGCCCGTGCAGCAGCAGCAGCGCGATCACCCGGGCACGCACCGTGCGCTCCGGGCCCCAGGGGTGGTCCCCGTTGGGGTCGTCGAGCTCGGCCTCGCCGTGGCGCAGATCGTGCTCGGTTCCGTTGCGGAACGCCTGCCAGAGCCCCCACTCCGCAGTCGTCAGCTGCAGCCCCGGCGGCGGCTCGCCCGAGTCCGCTGGCTCGCTCACGCGGTCTCCCCCTCTTGATCACTCGGTCTCTCGCGTTCGCCCGTCTTCCGCGGCGCAGGCCGCGCGGTGTTCGAACGTGGTGGTCGTACCGCTCCCTTTCCCGCTCCGTGACCGGATGAACGCGGGAGGCGACGATCGTCGTCTGTGGCCTGTATCAGCCTCTGATACGGGCGGCCGGGGCACGCCGAGGGTCTGAGAGACTTGAGTGTGTGATCTCCCGAATCGATCTGCGTGGCGCCGCACTCCCCTCCGGCCTCCCGGCGGAGGGCACCCCTTTGGCCTCCGGCCCGGTGAGCGGCGCGCTCGACCGTGACCTGCTGCCCCGTGCCGAGCTCGACGTCGAGGCCGCCCTGGAGAAGGTGCGGCCCATCTGCGACGACGTACGGCATCGTGGCGCGGCCGCGGTGATCGAGTACACGGAGAAGTTCGACGGGGTGCGCCTGGAGCGCACCCGGGTGCCGGCCGAGGCGCTCCGCGAGGCCCTGGAGGAGCTGGACCCGACCGTCCGCGCGGCCCTGGAGGAGTCCGTCCGGCGCGCCCGGATCGTCCACCGCGACCAGCGGCGCACCGACTCCACCGTGCAGGTGGTGCCCGGCGGCACCGTCACCGAGCGTTGGGTGCCGGTGGAGCGCGTGGGGCTGTACGTACCGGGCGGGCGCGCCGTCTACCCGTCGTCCGTGGTGATGAATGTGGTGCCCGCGCAGGAGGCGGGCGTCGGCTCGCTGGCCGTGGCCTCACCCGCGCAGCGCGAGTTCGCCGGCCTGCCGCACCCCACCATCCTCGCCGCCTGCGCCCTGCTGGGCGTCGAGGAGGTCTACGCGGTGGGCGGCGCCCAGGCCGTGGCGATGTTCGCCCACGGCACCGAGGAGTGCGCCCCGGCCCAGCTGGTGACCGGCCCCGGCAACATCTATGTGGCCGCCGCCAAGCGGTTGCTCAAGGGCGTCATCGGCATCGACTCCGAGGCGGGCCCGACCGAGATCGCGATCCTCGCCGACGACACCGCGGACGCGGCCCACGTCGCTTCCGACCTGATCTCCCAGGCCGAGCACGACGTGGTGGCCGCCGCGGTGCTGGTCACCCCCTCCGAGGCGCTGGCCGAGGCGGTCGAGGGCGAGCTGAAGACGCAGGTGCCCGCCACCAGGCACAGCGAACGCATCGCCGAGGCGCTGGCCGGGCGGCAGTCGGGCATCGTCCTGGTCGACTCCCTCGAAGCCGGCCTGGCCGTCGTCAACGGCTACGCCGCCGAGCACCTGGAGATCCAGACGGCCGACGCCGCGGCCTGGGCGGCGCGGGTACGCAACGCGGGCGCGATCTTCGTCGGCCCGTACGCTCCCGTCTCGCTCGGCGACTACGCCGCGGGCTCCAACCATGTGCTGCCCACCGGCGGCTGCGCCTGCCACTCCTCGGGCCTGTCGGTCCAGTCCTTCCTGCGCGGTATCCACGTCGTGGACTACACCCGGGACGCGTTGGCCGAGGTCACCCACCATGTCGTCGCCCTGGCGGAGGCGGAGGACCTGCCCGCACACGGCGCGGCACTCAAGGCAAGGTTCGACTGGAAGGTTCCGGAGAGCGGCTCGTGACCGGCATTGACGATCTCCCCATCCGGGACGAGCTGCGCGGCAAGTCCCCCTACGGCGCGCCGCAGCTGGACGTCCCCGTACGGCTGAACACCAACGAGAACCCCTATCCGCTCCCCGAGGAGCTGGTGGCGCGGATCGCCGAGCGGGTCACCGAGGCCGCGCGCGGGCTGAACCGCTACCCGGACCGGGACGCGGTCGAACTGCGCACCGAGCTCGCCCGCTATCTGTCCCGCACGGCGGGCCACACCGTCGACCACCGGCAGGTGTGGGCGGCCAACGGCTCCAACGAGGTGCTCCAGCAGCTCCTCCAGGCGTTCGGCGGGCCAGGGCGTACGGCCCTTGGCTTCGAGCCCTCGTACTCGATGCACGCGCTGATCGCCCGCGGCACCGGCACCGGCTGGCTGTCGGGTCCGCGCAACGACGACTTCACCATCGACACCGAGGCCGCCGTCGCCGCCATCGCCGAGCACAAGCCGGACGTCGTGTTCGTCTGCTCGCCCAACAACCCGACCGGCACCGCCGTCACCGAGGAGACGGTGCTGGCGCTGTACGAGGCCGCGCAGGCGGCCCGGTCGGACCGTCATGAACACGGGGCGCTGGTGGTGGTGGACGAGGCGTACGGCGAGTTCTCGCACCACCCCTCGCTGCTGCCGCTGATCGAGGGCCGTGACACGCTGGTGCTCTCGCGCACCATGTCCAAGGCGTTCGGCGCCGCCGGGCTGCGGCTCGGCTATCTGGCCGCGGCGCCCGCCGTGGTGGACGCCGTCCAGCTGGTGCGGCTGCCCTACCACCTGTCGGCGGTCACCCAGGCCACGGCGCTGGCCGCGCTGGAGCACACCGACACCCTGCTCGGCTACGTGGAGCAGCTGAAGACCGAACGCGACCGGCTGGTGACCGAGCTGCGGGCCATCGGCTGCCAGGTCACCGCCTCGGACGCCAACTTCGTACAGTTCGGCCGCTTCGACGGCGCGGCCGGATCGCACGCCGTGTGGGAGGCGCTGCTGGCCCACGGCGTACTGGTCCGGGACAACGGGGTCCCCGGCTGGCTGCGGGTGACGGCGGGCACGCCGGAGGAGAACGACGCGTTCCTCGACGCGGTGCGAGCCGTGACGAAGGAACTGAAGGAGAAGAGCGACTGATGACGCGCAAGGGCCGGGTGGAGCGCACCACCAAGGAGACCTCTGTCGTGGTCGAGATCGACCTCGACGGCAAGGGCGATGTGGACGTCTCCACGGGCGTGGGCTTCTACGACCACATGCTCGACCAGCTCGGCCGGCACGGCCTGTTCGACCTCACGGTCAAGACCGAGGGCGATCTGCACATCGACAGCCACCACACCATCGAGGACACCTCGCTGGCGCTGGGCGCCGCCTTCAAGCAGGCCCTCGGCGACAAGCGCGGCATCGTCCGGTTCGCCAACGCCTCGGTGCCGCTGGACGAGTCGCTCGCCCAGGTGACCGTGGACCTGTCGGGACGCCCCTACCTGGTGCACACCGAGCCCGAGTCCATGGCGCCGATGATCGGCAGCTACGACACGACGATGACCCGGCACATCCTGGAGTCCTTCGTCGCCCAGGCCCAGATCGCCCTGCACGTCCACGTACCGTACGGGCGCAACGCGCACCACATCGTGGAGTGCCAGTTCAAGGCGCTGGCCCGCGCCCTGCGCTACGCCAGCGAGAGGGACCCGCGGCAGACCGGTATCCCCTCCACCAAGGGCGCCCTGTGACGGGGCTGGCGGCGCTGCTGATCTTCGTGGGGCTGTTCCTGGCCGGCGGGGCGATCTCCTTCTGGAAGCAGCAGCTGCCCAAGGGTGTGATCGTGCTGCTCTCGCTCGCCTCGGCCATGTGCCTGGTGGCGGGAATCCTGCGGTTGGACTGGTGGTCGTGATGAGCAACTCCAAGAGCGTGGTGGTCTTCGACTACGGCTTCGGCAACGTGCGCTCGGCCGAGCGTGCACTGGAGCGGGCCGGAGCCGAGGTCGAGATCACCCGCGACTACGACAAGGCGATGGCCGCCGACGGCCTCCTCGTCCCCGGAGTGGGGGCGTTCGCCGCCTGCATGGCAGGGCTGGTCGAAGCGCGCGGCCACTGGGTGATCGGGCGGCGGCTGGCCGGCGGCCGGCCCGTCATGGGCATCTGCGTCGGTATGCAGATCCTCTTCTCCCGGGGCATCGAGCACGGCGAGGAGGCCGAGGGCATGGACGAGTGGCCCGGCACCGTCGGCCCGCTCGCCACCGACGCGGCGCACCCGGTCCCGCACATGGGCTGGAACACCGTGGCGGCGCCGGACGACTCGCGGTTGTTCGCCGGTGTGCCCGCCGACGAGCGCTACTACTTCGTACACTCCTACGCCGTGCACGACTGGGAGCTCCAGGCCACCAACCCGGCCCTCGCGCCGCCGGTGGTGAGCTGGACGACGCACGCCGGGCGCTTCGTCGCCGCCGTGGAGAACGGGCCGCTGTGGGCCACCCAGTTCCACCCCGAGAAGTCCGGCGACGCCGGAGCACAGTTGCTGAGAAACTGGATCGAAACCCTGTGAGCCCTGTGAGCCCCGTGAGTCCCGTAAGTCCTCAGAGCCGAAAGAGCGTGACCGCCGTGAGCAACCGGCTTGAGCTGCTGCCCGCCGTAGACGTCCGCGACGGGCAGGCCGTCCGCCTGGTACACGGCGAGTCCGGCTCCGAGACCTCCTACGGCGACCCGCTGGAGGCCGCGCTGGCCTGGCAGCGGGCCGGAGCCGAGTGGCTGCACCTGGTCGACCTGGACGCCGCGTTCGGCACCGGTGACAACCGGGAGCAGATCGCCCAGGTGGCGCGCGCGATGGACATCAAGGTCGAGCTGTCCGGCGGCATCCGCGACGACGCCTCGCTCAAGGCGGCTCTGGCCACCGGCTGCCGCCGGGTCAACCTGGGTACGGCCGCGCTGGAGGCCCCCGAGTGGGTCGCCAAGGTCATCGCCGAGCACGGCGACAAGATCGCCGTCGGCCTCGATGTACGCGGCACCACGCTGCGCGGCCGCGGCTGGACCCGGGACGGCGGCGATCTGTACGAGACGCTGGCCCGCCTCGACTCCGAGGGCTGCGCCCGCTACGTCGTCACCGACATCGCCAAGGACGGCACCCTCAAGGGCCCCAACCTGGAGCTGCTGCGCAACGTGTGCGCCGTCACCGACCGGCCGGTGATCGCCAGCGGCGGGGTCTCCTCCCTCGACGACCTGCGGGCCATCGCGGGACTGGTCGGCGAAGGTGTCGAAGGGGCGATCGTGGGAAAGGCCCTCTACGCCAAGGCGTTCACCCTTGAAGAGGCGTTGGAGGCGGTTGCCTGATGGGATCGATACACCGGATCGCGTCCGATGCTCCGTGGGAGGAGCCCTTCGGCTACTCCCGCGCGGTGGAGCTGCCCAACGGCCTGGTGCTGGTGGCCGGCTGCACCTCGGTCGTGGACGGCGTGATCACCGAAGGGGGTCCGTACGAGCAGGCCATCACCGCGTTCGGCGTCGGGCTGGACGCGCTGAAGAGCCTCGGGCTGGGCGCCGACAGCGTGGTGCGCACCCGTATGTTCCTCGCCCATGCGCGGGACGTGGAAGAGGTGGGCCGCGCCCACAAGGAGCTGTTCGGCGAGGTCCGGCCGGTCTCCTCCATGATCATCGTTTCCGGGTTCGCCGACCCCAGCCTGGTGGTCGAGGTCGAGATGGAGGCGTACCGGGACCAGCAAGGTACACAGGGCACCCAAGGAGCACACCCCGCATGACCCTCGCGGTCCGAGTCATCCCCTGCCTGGACGTGGACGGCGGCCGGGTCGTCAAGGGCGTCAACTTCCAGAACCTGCGCGACGCCGGCGACCCGGTCGAGATGGCCAAGGTCTACGACGCCGAGGGCGCCGACGAGCTGACGTTCCTGGACATCACGGCCTCCTCCGGCGACCGCGAGACCACCTACGACGTGGTGCGGCGCACCGCCGAGCAGGTGTTCATCCCGCTGACCGTCGGCGGCGGGGTGCGCACTGCTGAGGACGTGGACAAGCTGCTGCGCGCCGGGGCCGACAAGGTGGGCGTCAACACCGCGGCCATCGCCCGTCCCGAGCTGATCCGGGAGATCGCCGAACGCTTCGGGCGCCAGGTGCTGGTGCTGTCCGTCGACGCCCGCCGCCGCGCCGGAGGCGAGGGATTCGAGGTCACCACGCACGGCGGGCGCCGCGGCACCGACCTCGACGCCGTCGAGTGGGCCCACCGCGCCGCCGAACTGGGCGCCGGCGAGATCCTGCTCAACTCCATGGACGCGGACGGCACCAAGGACGGCTACGACACGGAGATGATCGCCGCCGTCCGCAAGCACGTCACCGTCCCGGTGATCGCCTCCGGCGGCGCCGGACGCCTCGACCACTTCCTGCCGGCCATCGGAGCGGGTGCCGACGCCGTACTGGCCGCCTCCGTCTTCCACTTCGGCGATCTGCGGATCGGCGAGGTGAAGGACACCCTGCGCGACGCGGGCCACCCGGTGCGCTGAGGCCCGCCACCTGATCGCCGGGATCGCGCCGCTTGCCAGCGCCCGACCGGGTGCGGCCCGCGCTGCCGCGCGGGCCGCCGTGCGGTCAGCGCTTCGTCGCCACGACCAGGCGGCAGCGCGGTGAGCCGTCGTTCCGGTGGCCCAGTTGCGGGAGGGGCCGCAGGGCTACGTCGAAGCCGGTCCGCCGCAGGTCGTCGCGGACGTCGGCCAGCGGCCAGGTGCGGTAGTACATGACGAACGGCGGCCGCCACACTGCGTTGCGCACCCGCATCGCCGCGTCGAACGCCAGCAGCGACCAGTAGGCCGCCGTCCCCGGGCGCGGTGGCGCCGCCATCGGGAACGCGAACGTGCCGCCGTCCCGGAGCACCTCGTGTACCTCCTCGAACAGGTAGGGGCGTTCGGACGGCAGGAAGTGGCCGAACGCGCCGAAGCTGACCACCAGGTCGAAGGCGGCCCGGCGGAAGGGCAGCGCGTGCGCGTTGGCCCGCACCCGGTACGGGGCCGGGGGCCGGGGGGCCGCGAAGGCCGGTTCGGCCTCGGCCAGCATGCCCGCGCTGAAGTCGACGCCCACGGCGCGGTCCGTGCACACCTCGCCGAGCACCCGCAGGCCCGCTCCGGTGCCGCAGCACAGGTCGAGCCCGTCGCCGAAGGGACCGCCGCCGGTCCTGAGCGCTGCCGCCGTCGCCTCCAGCACCGGGTCGGGGGTGCGGTAGTGGGTGTGATCGAACTTCGGTGCCAGCAGGTCGTAGCCCCGCTGCACGGAGGAGAGCGCCTGGCGGGCGAGTTCGGGCAGAGTGGGCCGCTGGCTGGTCGTCACGCCACCACTGTATGGCCGGTTCCCGGTGGAGTCCGGTACCGGGCTCCTGGTCACGGCAGGGAGCGCAGCGGCGGGTGCTGGGTCGTGATCCCCGGCGGCTGCAGCAGGGGCGGCGGTTCGGGACCGGGGTCCTCGGCGGCCACCACGCCGGTGGCCGTGTGGTCGAAGCCGGCGGGCCAGCGCGTACGGTCGCTGACCAGGGCACCCGTCAACCGTGCCCGGTCCAGGTCGGCCGTGCTCAGGTCGGTGCCACGCAGATCGGCCAGGCGCAGGTCGGCGCCGCGGAAGGCGGCACCCTTGGCGTCGGCCTTGCGCAGGTTCGCCTCGCGCAGATCGGCCTCGGACAAGTCGGCGTCGCGCAGGTCGGTCTCGACCAGCCGCGCGCCCCGCAGATCGGCCGAGACGCAGCGTGCCCTGCGCAGGATCGCGGTCTGCAGGTCGCCGTGCCGCAGGTTGACGGAGGTGAGCGACGCCTGGGTCAGATCGGCGTGGTAGAGGCCGGCGGCCTCCATACAGGCGCCGTCGAGGTTGACCTCGGGCAGTACCAGCCCGTCGCCGTCGGCCCGGCGCAGATCGGTGCGGCTGAGGTTGACCCAGCTCTGCTCGCGGTACTGGCACAGCGAGCCGAGACCGGTCAGCGCCACCTGGGCGTCGGGGACCCGGGTCTCCAGCGGGGCGATGTCGTTGATGGGCGTGTCCGCCGCCGGCGCTTCCGGCCCGCCGGGCGGCCACGGCAGATGCGAACGCAGATAGGCGGCCTGGATGGAGATGACGGCCTCGCGGTCGCGGGGCGAGTGCTCCGCTATCCGCCACAGCGCGTGGAAGCCGCCGATGCGCACATCCAGTGTGTCGCTGCCGAGCTGGTCGACCGCCCGGCTGAACCGGTCGGTGATGTACCCCTCCTGGGTGAGGCGCAGGCCCTCCTGGCTGACCCGCAGCTGCCGCCAGGTCGCGTACGCGCCGATCAGCACCACCAGGCCGCCGATCACCTGCAAAAGCGTGGTGCGGACATCGTTGACCGCCTTGAGCCGCTCGTGCGCGGCCACGTGTGTTCCGGCCAGATCGTGGTCGACCACCGCGCCGGGAACGACGACGAAGACCGCCCCCAGCACGGTCAGCCCCGCTGCTCCGGCGAGCAGCGCCACACCTGCCCGGGCCCTGACCAGCCGCTCACGCCACGGCCGCGGGCCGTGGCCCGCTCCCCCCGTCTCCATGGACCGGGAGCCTAGGACGTCCAGCGGAAATCGATCAAGGATGCCGGGGCGGGCGGCTCACCGCTTGGCGGCGGCCCGCAGGTACTCGCGGTTCATCGCGGCGATCGACGGCATCGGGATGCCCTTGGGGCAGGCCGTGGCGCACTCGCCCGTCAAGGTGCAGCCGCCGAAACCCTCGGCGTCCATCTGCTCGACCATGCCGAGCACCCGGGCCTCCCGCTCGGGCGCGCCCTGCGGCAGCACATTGAGGTGGTTGACCTTGGCGGAGGTGAACAGCATGGCCGCCCCGTTCGGGCAGGCGGCCACGCAGGCGCCGCAGCCGATGCACTCGGCGTGGACGAAGGCCGCGTCGGCGGCGGGCTTGGGCACCACCGTGGCGTGGGCCTCGGGCGCCGAGCCGGTGGGCGCCGTGATGTAGCCCCCGGCGCCGATCACCCGGTCGAACGCGGACCGGTCGACGACCAGGTCCCGTACGACGGGGAAGGCGGCAGCCCGCCACGGCTCGATGTCGATGGTGTCGCCGTCGGCGAAGTGCCGCATGTGCAGCTGGCAGGTGGTGGTGCGCTCGGGTCCGTGTGCCTGGCCGTTGATCACCATGCCGCAGGCGCCGCAGATGCCTTCGCGGCAGTCGTGGTCGAAGGCGACGGGTTCCTCACCCTGTTCGATCAGCGTCTCGTTGAGGGTGTCGAGCATCTCCAGGAACGACATGTCGGGGGAGATGTCCGTCACCTCGTAGGTGCGCATCTCGCCGTCCGCCGAGGCGTCCGGCTGGCGCCAGATCCGGAGGGTCAGGTTCATGTGTAGCTCCGCTGGGTGGGGTGGACGTACTCGAAGTGGAGGGCCTCCTTGTGCAGCACGGGGGCCTGGCCGACGCCGGTGAACTCCCAGGCGGCGGCGTAGCAGAACTCCTCGTCCTTGCGTACCGCCTCACCGTCCGCGGTGCGGGACTCCTCGCGGAAGTGGCCCCCGCACGACTCGGTGCGGTGCAGCGCGTCCAGGCACATCAGCTCGGCCAGCTCCAGGTGGTCGGCGACCCGGTTGGCCTTCTCCAGCGACTGGTTGAGCGCCTCGCCGGATCCGGGCACCCTGATCCGCTGCCAGAACTCGGCACGCAGTTCGGGGATGCGCTCCAGCGCCTTGCGCAGCCCCTCATCGGTGCGGGACATGCCGCACTCGTCCCACATCAGCTCGCCGAGTTCGCGGTGGAAGGAGTCGGGGGAGCGGTCGCCGTTGTTGGACAGCAGGGCGTAGAGGCGGTCGGTCACCGCGAACACCGCCTCGTGGACGGCCGGATGGTCGGGATCGACGTCCTGGTGCGGGTGGCGGGCCAGATAGTCGCCCAGCGTCGCCGGGAGGACGAAGTAGCCGTCGGCCAGTCCCTGCATCAGCGCCGAGGCGCCGAGCCGGTTGGCGCCGTGGTCGGAGAAGTTGGCCTCGCCGATGGCGAAGAGCCCGGGAACGGTGGTCATCAGGTCGTAGTCGACCCACAGCCCGCCCATCGTGTAGTGGATGGCCGGATAGATCCGCATGGGCCGGGTGTACGGGTCCTCGGCGGTGATCCGCGCGTACATCTCGAAGAGGTTGCCGTACTTCTCCTCCACGGCCGCTCGGCCCAGCCGGGCGATGGCGTCGGCGAAATCGAGATAGACGCCCTCCCGTCGCCCGCCACCGCCCTCAACCGAGGAGCCTTCGGCTCCGCCCCTCTGCCCGTGCCCCCTGGGGCCGACGCCGCGACCCTCGTCGCAGACGTTCTTCGCGGCGCGGGAGGCGATGTCGCGGGGGACGAGGTTGCCGAACGAGGGGTAGAGGCGCTCCAGGTAGTAGTCGCGCTCGTCCTCGGGGATGTCCTGCGGCGGGCGGTCGTCACCGGCCGCCTTGGGCACCCAGATCCGGCCGTCGTTGCGCAGCGACTCGCTCATCAGCGTCAGCTTCGACTGGTGGTCGCCGGAGCGCGGGATGCAGGTGGGGTGGATCTGGGTGAAGCAGGGGTTGGCGAAGTACGCGCCCCTGCGGTGTGCGCGCCAGACGGCCGTCGCGTTGGAGTTCTTGGCGTTGGTGGACAGATAGAAGACGTTGCCGTAGCCGCCGGTCGCCAGCACCACCGCGTCGGCGAAGTAGGTGTCGATCCGGCCGGTCAGCAGATCGCGGGCGACGATGCCGCGGGCCCGGCCGTCGACCACGATCAGATCCAGCATCTCGGTGCGGGCGTGCATCTCCACGTTGCCGGCCGCGATCTGCCGGGAGAGCGCCTGATAGGCGCCGAGCAGCAGCTGCTGCCCCGTCTGGCCGCGGGCGTAGAAGGTACGGGAGACCTGGACGCCGCCGAAGGAGCGGGTGTCCAGCAGCCCGCCGTACTCGCGGGCGAACGGCACGCCCTGCGCGACGCACTGGTCGATGATCTCGGTGGAGATCTCCGCCAGCCGGTGCACATTGGACTCGCGGGAGCGGAAGTCGCCGCCCTTGACGGTGTCGTAGAAGAGGCGGTGGACCGAGTCGCCGTCGTTGCGGTAGTTCTTCGCGGCGTTGATGCCGCCCTGTGCGGCGACGGAGTGGGCGCGGCGCGGGGAGTCCTGGTAGCAGAACTGGACGACGTGGTAGCCCGCCTCGGCGAGGGTGGCGCCCGCCGAGCCGCCGGCCAGCCCGGTGCCGACGACGATGACGGTGTACTTGCGGCGATTGGCGGGGTTGACCAGCTTGGCCTCGAAGCGGCGCTTGTTCCAGCGCTCGGCTATCGGCCCGTCGGGTGCCTTGGTGTCGGCGAGCGGCTCGCCGGTCCGGTGGTCCTGGTAGGGGGTGGTCATCTCAGCTCACGACTCCCGTCATGACACCGATCGGTACGGACAGGAAACCGGCGGTGATCACCACCGCGAGGAGGTTGCCACCGCCCTTGAGCAGGCGCGCGGCGCCGGGACGCGTCATGCCGAGGGTCTGTGCCGCGCTCCAGAAGCCGTGCCGGATGTGCAGTCCGACGGCGAGCATGGCGACGATGTAGATGACGTTCGCGTACCAGTTCTGGAAACCGGCGACGATGTTCTCGTAGGGGTGGCCCGCCTGGCCGCGCGGGTTGACGGTGCCGGTCGTCAGGTCGAGCACGTGCCAGACGATGAACAGCGCCAGGATGATCCCGCCCCAGCGCATGGTGCGCGTCGCATAACTGGACCGGCGCTGCTGGTGCCGGTACCGGACGGGGCGGGCGGCGATGCCGCGCCTGCTGAGCTGGTAGGCGCTGACCCCGTGCAGCACGACGGCCGCGAGCAGCACCGCACGGGCGATCCACAGGAACCAGCCGTGGCGCAGCAGCGGTTCGCCGAGGGTGCGCAGCCAGTGCGCGTAGCCGTTCATCTCCTCGGGGCCGAAGAAGACCTTCAGGTTCGCGAACATGTGGACGAGCAGATAGGCCAGCATGAGCAGTCCGCTGACCGCCATGACCGCCTTCTTGCCGATCGTCGAACCCCACAGGGTGCGCAGGAAGCCGCCCCGGGACCCCGGTGGTGAGCCGGCCGGCGGGCGGGTGCCGGGGGAGGTGGGAGTGCGCGTAGCCGTCGCCATGACCACGAAAGTAGGGACGGAACCCAGCATCAGTCCAAGACATAGTGCGGCTGCGCACGATAGGTGCCACCTATCGTGGAGCCGTATGCTTGCCGTATGCAGCTCCAGCAGCTCCGCTACTTCGTCGCCGTCGCCGACACCCGCCACTTCACCCGGGCCGCCCAGCGGGAGCACGTCGCCCAGCCCTCCCTCTCCCAGCAGATCCGCTCCCTGGAGCGGGAGCTGGGCGCGGAGCTCTTCCACCGGGCGCGCGGTCACATCTCGCTCACCGACGCGGGCGAGGCCCTGCTGCCGCTGGCCCGGCGGGTGCTGGCCGACACCGAGACGGCGCGTCGCGAAGTGCAGGAGGTCGCCCAGCTACGGCGCGGCCGGGTGCGGCTGGGGGCACCGCCGAGCCTGTGCGCCAGCCTGGTCCCCGATGTGCTGCGTGCCTTCCACGACCGGTACCCCGGTGTGGAGCTGGTCGTGCACGAGGACGGCTCCCAGGACCTGGTGCGGGTGCTGGCGGCGGGCGAACTGGACCTGGCACTGATCATCACCCCGCTCGCCGCGCAGGGGCCGGTGCTCACCACGGCCGAACTGCTCAGCGAGGAACTGGTCGTCGTCTCGTCCCCGGACGCGCCGGCGCCGGTGCGCCGCTCCCGCCTCGCGGTCGAGGACCTGCGCGACCGCCCGCTGGCGATGTTCCGGCGCGGCTACGACCTGCGCGAGCTGACCGTGGCCGCGTGCCGTGACGCGGGCTTCGAACCCGTCTTCGGGGTGGAGGGTGGCGAGATGGACGCCGTGCTCGGATTCGTCCGCGCGGGTCTCGGAGTGGCCGTCGTCCCCCGTATGGTCGCCGCCCGCTCCGGGCTGCGGATCACCCGCTTCGCGCCACCGGGACTGCACCGCACCATCTCGGTCGCCCACCGCGGCGACGTCTCCCCGACCCGCGCGGCCCGCGAACTCCAACACATCCTCGCGGAGCGGCTGTCGGAGGAGTAGCCGGAAGCCCCCGTCATGGCCCGCGACTTCGGCGCCGCCCGACGCCGGACCCGGTGCGTCACGCACTCGCGGGAGGCGGACCAGGGCACCGCTCGCCCTCTCGCGGACACTCTGCTGAGGTGTGCGAAACCAGTGACTGATCGTGTTCGGGGGCACGGCGGGAGCTGCACACCCCCTGAGTGTCGCGACCCATAAGGGGCGCCCCCGCCGGAACAGCGGGCGGCCTAGCGGAGCGTGGCGGCTTCGGCGATCCGTTGGGCCATGGGCGACTGGTCCGCGTCCAGTTGTAGGGGGGTGAACGACCAGACCAGTCGGCGCTGCTGGTCCCGGGTGGCGAACATGCCGGTGGCGTAGCCGTAGTACTGGCCCGTCTTGCCCCACAGGGTGACACCGTTCACCGTGGCGGTCTGGAGGCCGGTGCTGTAGCGCGCGGGGGTGCCGTCGATCATCCGTACGTGCGCGGGCGGCAGCGTGAACATCCTCCGCAGCTGCCGCTGGGGCAGCAGGGCGCCGGAGAAGAGCGCGGCCAGGAAGCGGTGCAGATCACCGGTGCTGGTGACGATCTCGCCGTCCGCGTAGGTGCTGGACATGTCGAACTCGGTGATGTCCGTGAGCGTGCCGTCGCTCATCTCCAGACAGCCGTGCATGTGCGGCCCGTGGATGCTCACCTCGTTGCCGTTGGCCGACGGGAAGGAGGTGTGGCCCAGCCGCAGCGGCCGCAGAATGCGGTTGCGGATCTCGACCCCGTACGGCCGCCCCGTCACCTGCTCGATCACCAGTGCGGCCAGCACATAGTTGATGCCGCGGTACTCCTGCTTGCTGCCGGGGCGGAACTTCAGCTCGCCGCCGGTGACCGTCGCCACGATCTGCTGCGGCGTCCACCGGTCGAACCGGTGCCGGACCACCGCCTCGGGGGTGCTCCTGTCCGGCAGACCGACGTGGTCGGGCAGTCCGCTGGTGTGGTCGAGGAGCTGCGCCACGGTGATCGCGCCGAAGCGCTCCGGCAGGAGGCCGGGGAGGTAGTGCCGTACGGGCGACTCCAGGCGCAGCCGCCCCTCGTCGGCGAGCTGGAGCGCCGCCGTGGCCACGAACGCCTTGGTGACGCTGCCGGCGCGCACCTTGTCGTTGAGCCCGACCGGACGCCCCGTCGCCGGGTCCGAGACCCCCGAGGTGCCGTACCAGCGGCCGGCCGACCCGGTGACCCGCAGCTGGGCGCCGGAGGCACGGGGGTGCGCCAGATCGTCGATGGCCGCGCGCAGCGCTCCCGCGTCGGGCGGCGGCAGCCGGTGGCCGGAGCCGGTGTCCCGGCTGTCGGCCGCGGCGACCGGTACCGGAGTGCCGACAGCGGCGAGCGCCGCGCCGGAGGCCACCCCGGCGAGCAGGGACCTGCGGGAGGGGCGCCGGGCGGTGGACAGGCGGCTGCGGGAGAGCGACGAGGAAGTCATGGCTCCACCTTCGCGGCCCGGCGCCCGCGCTCCATCCGGGAACACCCTGACCCGCCCCCGTACCCGTGGCCGTGACCCCTGGGGGTGGGCTCAGGGGCGCCGTTTCGGGGGCGCACTCCCGCCGGCGGCCACCGGCCCGGCCCTACAGACCGAGACCGGCCTGGTGGAGGCGGGCGACGGCGTCCTTGTCACCGTCCAGCTCCACATCGGCGTGCTCCTGTCGACCGGAGACGAACAACAGGAGCTCCGAGGGGGCGCCGACGGCGGTGACCACGGGCGTACCGCGCTTGGCGACGGCCGTCTGACCGTCGGGCCGCCGCAGCACCAGCCCGACCGGCGCCTTGCGGCCGTACATCCGGGCCGCCGTCTCCAGCCGGCGCCACAGCGCGTCCTCGAAGACGGGGTCGAGCTCCCGGGGCGACCAGTCCGGCTGGGCGCGGCGCACGTCCTCGGTGTGGATGAAGAACTCGACCGTGTTGGCGGCCTCGTCCACCTGCTTGAGTGCGAAGGGCGACAGGCGGGGCGGCCCGGTACGGATGAGCTGGACGAGTTCGTCGTACGGCTTGGCGGCGAATTCGCCCTGCACCCGCTCCAGCCGGGGTGCGAGCTGCTTGATCAGCAGGCCGCCCGCCGCGTCGCTGCGGCGCTCCCGCACGACGACGTGCGCGGCCAGGTCCCGGGCCGTCCACCCCTCGCACAGGGTGGGGGCCTCGGGGCCGTGCGTCTCCAAGAGGTCGGCGAGCAACAGGCGTTCACGCTTGGCATGGGTCGACATGCGTGCAAGCGTACGGCGCGGTCGGCCGTGTGGGGCGGCTGTGGGCGCCCGGGCAGGTACGGGGCGTGTCGGCCGCTGCCCCGCGTGGTGTGTCGGCCGCTACCGCGGCGACGCGCAGGCATCGGGGTGCGGGACAATGAAGCCATGTCCCAACAGATCCCTCTCGACCCTGCCGTCGCCGCCCGGCTCAAGCGCAACGCCGACGGGCTGGTGCCCGCCATCGCCCAGCAGTACGACACCGGCGAGGTGCTGATGCTGGGGTGGATGGACGACGAGGCGCTGCGCCGCACGCTCACCTCGGGGCGGGCCACCTACTGGAGCCGGAGCCGGGGCGAGTACTGGGTGAAGGGGGACACCTCGGGGCATGTGCAGTGGGTCAGGTCCGTGGCGCTCGACTGCGACGCGGACACCGTGCTGGTCAAGGTCGACCAGGTCGGCGCCGCCTGTCACACCGGCAGGCGGACCTGCTTCGACGCGGACGTACTGCTGCCCGCCGACCAGTAGGGTGAGGGGCCATGACGGCGCCTGACCTCGCAACCTTCCGGACGCTCGCCAAGGACCGGCGGGTCATCCCGGTGACCCGCCGCCTGCTGGCGGACGGCGACACCCCCATCGCCCTGTACCGCAAGCTCGCCGCGGAACGCCCCGGCACCTTCCTGTTGGAGTCGGCGGAGAACGGGCGGACCTGGTCGCGGTACTCCTTCATCGGGGTGCGCAGCGACGCCGCGCTCACCGTGGGCAGCGACGGCCAGGCGCACTGGCGGGGCACCCCACCGGTGGGGGTGCCCACCGACGGCGACCCGCTCGCCGCGCTCCGTGCCACCGTCGAGGTCCTGCATACCCCGCGGGACCTGCACCAGGGCGGCGATCTTCCGCCGTTCACCGGCGGCATGGTCGGCTACCTGGGGTACGACATCGTCCAGCGGCTGGAGAAGGTCGGCCACCATCCGGACACCGTGGACGACCTCGCGCTGCCCGAGCTGACGATGCTGCTCACCTCCGATCTGGCCGTCCTCGACCACCGCGACGGCACGGTGCTGCTCATCGCCAACGCGATCAACCACAACGACCTGGACACCGGCGTGGACGAGGCGCACGCGGACGCCGTACGGCGGCTGGACGCGATGGCCGCCGACCTGGCCCGCCCCGCGCCCGTCGACCCGGTGGCGCTGCCGCCCTCCGAACTGCCCGCCTTCGAGGCCAGATCGGGCGGGGGGACGTACCAGGGCTGGGTGGAGGACATCAAGGAGCGCATCCGCGGCGGGGAGGCGTTCCAGGTGGTGCCCTCGCAGCGGTTCGAGGCCCGCTGCGAGGCGAGCGCGCTGGACGTCTACCGGGTGCTGCGGGCCACCAACCCGAGCCCGTACATGTATCTGCTGCGCTTCGACGGTTTCGACATCGTCGGCTCCAGCCCGGAGGCGCTGGTCAAGGTCGAGGACGGCCGCGCGATGATGCACCCCATCGCCGGTACCCGGCCGCGGGGCGCCACCCCGGGCGAGGACACCGCGCTGGCCGAGGAGCTGCTGGCCGACCCGAAGGAGCGGGCCGAGCACCTGATGCTGGTCGACCTGGGCCGCAACGACCTGGGCCGGGTCTGCGAGCCGGGCAGCGTCGAGGTGGTCGACTTCATGTCCGTCGAGCGCTACAGCCATGTGATGCACATCGTCTCGACCGTCACCGGCCAACTGGACCAGGGGCGTACTGCGTTCGACGCGCTCACCGCCTGCTTCCCGGCCGGCACCCTCTCCGGAGCGCCCAAGCCGCGCGCGCTGCAGATCATCGAGGAGTTGGAGCCCACCAAGCGCGGGGTCTACGGCGGGTGTGTCGGATATCTCGACTTCGCGGGCGACTCCGACACCGCCATCGCGATCCGCACCGCGCTGCTGCGCGACGGGACGGCGTACGTCCAGGCGGGCGCCGGTGTCGTCGCCGACTCCGACCCCGCGGCCGAGGACACCGAGTGCGCCAACAAGGCCGCGGCGGTGCTGAGGGCGGTCCGGACCGCCGCGCGGCTCGCAGGTAGCGTGGAGGGGTGACTTCTTCAGCCCCCGCTCCGGACGCGAACGGTGCCGAGAACGGTGCCGAGGGGATACCGCACCCCACCTCGCACTCCGACGAAGCGGATGCGGTCCCCGACGCCGCGCGTGAGGGCCCCGCACGCTCACGCGCCGCGCGCACCGCACTGGCGGTCGCCCTGCTGTGCGGCGCGGTGGGCGCGGCCCTCGCGCTGGTCTCCGCAGGGCAGACATGGAGCGAGTCCACGGCCGAGTTCGCGCAGGGCGAGGTACCCGTCAGCGCCGAGGGCAGCGATGTGACCGGCCTGCCCAGCGCACTGGCACTGGTCGGCCTCGCCGCGCTCGTCGCCGTCTTCGCCGTGCGCCGCGCGGGCCGCCGTATGGTCGCCGGCCTGCTGAGCCTGTGCGGCGCCGTCGTCCTGGCCTCCGCGCTGCTGGGCGCGGACGACACCGGGGCGCTGAGTGCCGAGGCAGCCAAGACCAGCGGCCTGGCGCACAGCGGTATCGGCGCCGTCGACGTCACCGCCTGGCCGTACGTGTCGGCCGCGGGCGGTGCGCTGCTCCTCGTCGCGGGGCTGCTGGCGCTGCGCTACGGCAGCGGCTGGCCGTCGATGTCCGGCAGCGCCCGCTACGAGCGCACCCCGCTGCGGCAGCGTGCCGCCCGTCCGCAGCGCGTCGACCCCGACCGGCCCGAGGACCTGTGGAAGGCCCTGGACCGGGGCGAGGACCCCACCCACGGCACCGCCTGACCCCTTGCGCGGCGCACCCACTTCCCGCCGCACCCGTTTTCCGCCGCAGCGGCGAGGGGCCCGACGGCGCGGGTCGGCGGTGCCGGACCGGTGGGAAGGGGTGCGGCGGAAGGAAATGGGTGTGGCGGCAGAGGGAAGCGCGGTGGACACGGCCCGGTAGGGCGACCCCGTGGTAGCGCGCGGGCGCGGACGGGAGACAATGGGCCGCGTACGGGCCGGGTGGCCCCACCTCATGTTGTGACTCAAGGAGCATTCATGGCGCACAGCCACGGACACACCCCGGCCGCCTGGACCGGCTCGATCATCGCCTTCGTCGGTTTCTGCGTCGCCTCGGCCTTCACGGTCATGGCGCAGCCCATCGGCGTGATCGCAGGGCTGGTCGTCATCGGAGCGGGCGCTGTGATCGGCGGCATCATGCGGGCGGCGGGGCTCGGACAGTCGAAGTCCGCGGGTCTGACGGCCGAGCAGGCACGGGCCCACAAGCTGGCGCATCAACAGGCGCACCCGCAGACGCACAGCAAGGCGCACTCCTGAGCGACCGGCAGTACGCCGCGACAGTGCGGCACCGCCTCTTCGGCGCGGTGTCGCGCCTGGCCGCGCCCCTCGGCAGCCTCGCCGCGGTGGGCGCGGCCTTCGCCTATGTGGCCGCCGTCGATCCCAACGAGCCCGGCCACTACCCGGCCTGCCCCTTTTTGACCGTCACCGGCCTGTACTGCCCGGGGTGCGGTGGGCTGCGCAGCGCGCACGCCGTCGCCCATGGCGACCTGGGCGCCGCGCTGAGCGCGAACGCGCTCGCGGTCCTGCTCCTGGTCGGTCTCGCGGTGGGCTGGCTGCACTGGACCGGCCGCGCGGTGCGGGCCCGTGCGTACTCCTTCCCGGTACGTCTGCGGGCCTGGCACTGGTGGGCTGCGGGCGGGGCGCTGGTGGCCTTCACGGTTGTCCGGAATACGCCCCTCGGCACCGCGCTGATTCCCTGAGCGGCCCCGCCCGGACGACCGACGAGGCGGTGATTTGTCCGCTATATGGGACCGTGCGTAACCGGATGCGGGACCTCCGTGCCGTGGCGGATACCATCACAGTGGCCCACCCGACCATCCCCCGCTCCGCCGACGAGGGGCCGCACCCGGCCAACACCCCGCCAGCTGACAATCAGCCCGGATCCCAGCCCGAACCCAGCCACAAGGAGGCCGCTCGGTGAGTGTGCTCGACGAGATCATCGAAGGCGTGCGTGAGGACCTCGCCGAGCGGCAGGCGCGCGTCAGCCTCGAGGAGCTCAAGGAGCGTGCGGCCCGGGCACCCCGCGCCAAGGACGGACTCGCGGCGCTCAAGGGCGACAGCACGGCCGGCGTGCGGGTGATCTGCGAGGTCAAGCGCTCCAGCCCGTCCAAGGGCGCGCTGGCGGCCATCGCCGACCCGGCCGGGCTCGCCGCCGACTACGAGGCCGGCGGCGCCGCCGTCATCTCCGTACTCACCGAGCGCCGCCGCTTCGGCGGTTCGCTGGCCGACCTGGAGGCCGTGCGTGCCCGCGTCGACATCCCCGTGCTGCGCAAGGACTTCATCTTCTCCTCCTACCAGCTGTGGGAGGCCCGTGCGCACGGCGCCGACCTCGTGCTGCTGATCGTCGCAGCGCTGGAGCAGGAGGCGCTCGTCTCCCTGATCGAGCGGGCCGAGTCCATCGGGCTCACCCCGCTGGTCGAGGTGCACGACGAGGAGGAGGCCGAGCGGGCGCTGGAGGCCGGCGCGAAGATCGTCGGCGTCAACGCGCGGAACCTCAAGACGCTGGAGGTGGACCGGGGCAACTTCACCCGGATCGCTCCGGAGATCCCCGACCACCTCGTCAAGATCGCCGAGTCCGGTGTCCGCGGCCCGCACGACCTGATCGCGTACGCGAACGAGGGTGCCGACGCGGTGCTGGTGGGGGAGTCCCTGGTGACCGGGAAGGACCCGCGGACCGCCGTCTCCGACCTCGTCGCCGCGGGCGCCCACCCGGCGCTCCGCCACGGGAGGGGCTGAGCTCCCATGGCCGCCGTCGTCTCCCTGTGCTCCCTCGCGCTGGCGCGCGGGTGCCGCCCGCGCGGGTGCCGGGCGCCCGCGCGGCGCGTGCGGGGGCGGTCCGTCCGCTACCACATCGGGTGCGAGCCGGGCGTGATCCGCGGCCGTCGATGGCGCTGATCCTCCCCCTTCCTTCCCCCCGCGGAGGGGTGGGGGCGCAGCCATCACGTCAGCCCACTCGCAAGGAGCACCGTCGGTATGTCATCCGACTACTTCATTCCTGACCCGGAGGGTCAAAGTCCAAGCGTCGCCGGTTACTTCGGCGCTTTCGGCGGCAAGTTCATCCCGGAGGCGCTGGTCGCCGCCGTGGACGAGGTGGCCACCGAGTACCAGAAGGCCAAGGCGGACCCGGCCTTCGCCGCCGAGCTCGACGAGCTGCTCGTCAACTACACCGGCCGTCCCAGCGCCCTCACCGAGGTGCGGCGGTTCGCCGAGCACGCGGGGGGTGCCCGCGTCTTCCTCAAGCGCGAGGACCTCAACCACACCGGCTCGCACAAGATCAACAATGTGCTGGGTCAGGCGCTGCTGACCAAGCGCATGGGCAAGCCGCGCGTCATCGCCGAGACCGGCGCGGGGCAGCACGGCGTGGCGACCGCCACCGCGTGCGCCCTCTTCGGGCTCGAATGCACCATCTACATGGGCGAGATCGACACCGAGCGGCAGGCGCTGAACGTCGCCCGGATGCGGATGCTCGGCGCCGAGGTCGTCCCCGTCACCTCGGGCAGCCGCACCCTCAAGGACGCCATCAACGAGGCCTTCCGCGACTGGGTCGCCAACGTCGAGCGGACCCATTACCTGTTCGGCACCGTCGCCGGGCCGCACCCCTTCCCGCAGCTCGTCCGCGACTTCCACCGCGTCATCGGCGTCGAGGCGCGGCGGCAGATCCTGGAGCGGACCGGTCGGCTGCCGGACGCGGTCGCCGCCTGTGTGGGCGGCGGCTCCAACGCGATCGGGCTCTTCCACGCCTTCCTGCCGGACACCGGCGTGCGGCTGGTCGGCTTCGAGGCGGCGGGCCACGGTGTGGACTCCGGCGAGCACGCGGCCACGCTGACCGCGGGCGAGCCGGGCATCCTGCACGGTTCGCGCTCCTACGTCCTGCAGGACGACGAGGGCCAGATCACCGAGCCGTACTCGATCTCCGCCGGGCTCGACTACCCGGGCATCGGCCCCGAGCACGCCTTCCTCAAGGACAGCGGACGCGGAGAGTACCGGCCGGTCACCGACGACGAGGCGATGCGGGCGCTGCGGCTGCTCTCCCGGACCGAGGGCATCATTCCGGCCATCGAGAGCGCACACGCGCTGGCGGGCGCCCTGGAGCTGGGCAAGGAGCTGGGCAGCGACGGCATCGTGCTGGTGAACCTCTCGGGCCGTGGTGACAAGGACATGGACACCGCCGCGCGGTACTTCGGCCTGCTCGGTGACGACAACGACGCAAGCGGCACGGCCGAGGGGGAGAACGCATGAGCGGCACGGGTGGCAACGTCACACTGCTGGACGAGACCCTGGCGCGGGCCAAGGCCGAGAACCGGGCCGCGCTCGTCGGCTACCTCCCCGCGGGCTTCCCCACCGTCGAGGGCGGCATCGCCGCCTGCACCGCGCTGCTGGAGAGCGGCTGCGACGTGGTCGAGGTCGGGCTGCCGCACAGCGACCCGGTGATGGACGGGCCGGTGATCCAGACGGCGGACACCATCGCACTGGAGGGCGGGGTGCGGATCGCGGACGTGGTGCGCACGGTCCGCGAGGCACACGCCGCCACCGGGAAGCCGGTGCTGGTGATGACGTACTGGAACCCCGTGGACCGGTACGGCGCCGAGCGCTTCGCCGAGGAGCTGGCGGCCGCCGGCGGCGCCGGGTGCATCCTGCCCGATCTGCCGGTCGAGGAGTCGGAGGGCTGGCGGAAGGCCGCCGAGCGGGCCGGGCTCGGCACCGTCTTCGTCGTCGCGCCCAGTAGCCAGGACGCACGGCTGGCCCGGATCACCGCGGCGGGCAGCGGCTTCGTGTACGCCGCCTCGCTGATGGGGGTCACCGGGACGCGGGAGTCGGTGGGCAACGAGGCCCGGGGGCTGGTCGCCAGGGTGCGGGCCACCACCTCTTTGCCGGTGTGCGTCGGGCTCGGGGTGTCCGATCCCGGGCAGGCCGCCGAGGTGGCCGCCTTCGCGGACGGGGTGATCGTCGGCTCGGCGTTCGTCAAGCGCCTGCTGGACGCCGACACCCTGGAGGCGGGCCTCGACGAGGTGCGCGAGCTCGCGGCGGCACTCGCCGAGGGCGTCCGCCGCTAGCGGACCGGCGGACCCGGCACGGTTGTCAGGGCCCCGGCGATCTCTCGCCGGGGCCCTTCCCTTTCGGGTGACACCGAAGCCCTCCCTTTCGGGTGAAAAAGGGTGCTGTGTGTCCGTCGCCGCCCCGCCCCTCTCGTTGGGTCGGGCGTGATGAGCCAGAACGACAAAGAGGACGGCAGGCGCTCGGCCCGCGAGCGCCTGCGGGACCAGCGGGAGCGGGACAAGGCAGCCGAGCGCCGGTGGCGTTCGCTCAAGGTGGGTGGGGTGGTCGTCGCGGTGCTGGCCGTCGCGGCCGGTATCGGCGCCACGGTCGCCAGCCGGAGCGGCGGTGACCAGAGCGCCCAGTCGGCGAAGCCGGTCACGGTGGGGCGGCAGAGCGCCCCGGCGAAGCTCACGGTCTACGAGGACTTCCGCTGCCCGGCGTGCGGGCAGTTCGAGAACGCCTTCCGCAGCACGGTCAAGAGCCTGGAGCGGGCGGGCAAGCTCAAGGCCGAGTACCACCTGGTGACGCTCATCGACGGGAACATGGGCGGCCGGGGCTCCAAAGAGGCGGCCAACGCCGCGCTGTGCGCCAGGGACAAGGGGAAGTTCGCCCCGTACCACGACGTGCTCTTCCAGAACCAGCCCGCCGAGGAGGACGACGCGTTCGCCGAGACCCGGCGGCTGATCGAACTGGCCCGGAAGGTGGACGGGTTGGTCGACGCCGGGTTCGAGAAGTGTGTGACCAGCGGCCGGCACGACGCCTCGGTGAAGCGCTCGGACGAGGCTTTCCGTGCCTCCGGGTACCAGGGGACGCCGACCGTCCTGCTCAACGGCGAGGACGTCTTCAGCGACCAGTCGGACCCGCTGACCCCCGACAAGCTGCGGAAGCTGGTCGAGCGCAAGGCCGACAAGAAGAGCTAGCCGCCCGGACGCCCGGCCCTGCCCCGCGCCGTCCCGTCCCGCCCGGGCGGCGAGGCGTTATCCAGCCGTTGTGCGGGCTGATTGTCCGGTGCGCCGCCGGGCACGGTAGCGTCGGGTTCGCCATGGAGACCCTTGCCTTTATCCCCAGTCCCTCGGCCGGTGAGATTCACCTCGGGCCGCTCCCGCTGCGCGGCTACGCGCTCTGCATCATCCTCGGCGTCTTCGTCGCGGTCTGGCTCGGCGGGCGCCGGTGGGTCGCTCGGGGCGGGCAGGCGGGCACCGTCGCCGACATCGCCGTATGGGCCGTGCCGTTCGGTCTCGTCGGCGGCAGGCTGTACCACGTCATCACCGACTACCAGCTCTACTTCGGTGAGGGCCGCAACCCCGTCGACGCCGTCCGGATCTGGGACGGCGGGCTGGGGATCTGGGGCGCCATCGCGCTGGGCGCGCTCGGTGCCTGGATCGGCTGCCGCCGCCGGGGCATCGCACTGCCCGCCTACGCGGACGCGGTCGCGCCGGGCATCGTGCTGGCGCAGGCGCTGGGCCGCTGGGGCAACTGGTTCAACCAGGAGCTGTACGGGCGGCCGACCGATCTGCCGTGGGCCCTCAAGATCGACCCGGAGCACCGGCCGGTCGACACCCCCGATCTGGCCACTTACCACCCGACCTTCCTGTACGAGTCGCTGTGGTGCGTCGGTGTGGCGCTGCTGGTGATCTGGGCGGACCGCCGGTTCCGGCTGGGGCACGGCCGGGCGTTCGCGCTCTATGTGGCCGGGTACACGGTGGGCCGCTTCTGGATCGAGTACATGCGGGTGGACGACGCGCACCATGTGCTCGGCATGCGGCTGAACAACTGGACGGCGATCGTCGTCTTCCTGCTCGCGGTCGTCTACATCGTCGTCTCCGCGAAGAAGCGGCCGGGCCGCGAGGAGATCGTCGAGCCGGAGGCGGAGCCGGAGCCGGGGACAAACGCCGACGGTCCGGACTCCGCGGATGCCGACGCCGCGCCCGAGGACTCCTCGGCGAAGGAGTCCTCCGAGGACGGGCCCGGCCGCGGGAAGCCCTCCGGCGGGAAGTCCTCCGGCGGGAAGCCTGCCGGTGACGGCGGCGGTGACGGCCCCGCGGGGGCGGAGTCGGTGGCGAAGGGACCGGAGCCGCGGCGCAAGGCGGTCGACGGGCCCGCCTCCTAGACCCTGATCCGCTCGCCCCCTGCGGTGGCAGGGGGCGAGCCGCCTGTCCGAATTGCGCCCTTATGTGTGCAATTCTCGGTGCGTGCTGTGGTTGATCGTCGTCCACTTCGCGGCCGCCTGCTGTGCCGGGCCACTGGTGCGGTGGCTCGGCCCGCGCGCCTTCCTGCCGCTCGCGCTGGCACCCGCCGGTGCGGCCGGCTGGGCCACGGCCCACTACAGCCAGGTCGTGGACGGCGGTGCACTGGAGGAGCACACCGACTGGATCCCCGCGCTCGGCGTCGGTATCGACCTGCGCTGCGACGCGCTCGCACTGGTGATGGTGCTGATCGCCGGGGGCGTCGGGGCCCTGGTGATGGTCTACTGCGCGGCCTACTTCGACCGCGACGCGCCACGGCTCGGTGCCTTCGCCGGATCGCTGACCGCCTTCGCCGGGGCGATGCTCGGCCTGGTGCTGGCCGACGACCTGATCGTGCTGTACGTGCTGTGGGAACTCACCACGGTCTTCTCCTTCCTGCTCATCGGGCACAGCTCCGAACACCGCACCAACCGCCGGGCCGCGCTGCAGGCGCTGCTGGTCACCACGCTCGGCGGGCTGGTGATGCTCGTCGGCTTCCTGATGCTGGGGCAGGCGGCCGGCACCTACCGGATCTCACGGCTGCTCGCCGACCCGCCCGGCGGCTCCGCACTGGTCTCGGCCGCCCTCGTACTGGTGCTGGTGGGGGCGCTGTCCAAGTCCGCCGTGTGGCCGTTCAGCTTCTGGCTGCCCGGGGCGATGGCCGCCGCCACGCCCGTCTCCGCCTATCTGCACGCCGCCGCCATGGTCAAGGCCGGGGTCTATCTGATCGCGCGGCTCGCGCCCGCCTTCGCCGACCTGCCGCCCTGGCGGCCGCTGGTGCTGGTGCTGGGCAGCATCACCATGCTGCTGGGCGGCTGGCGGGCGCTGCGCGAGAAGGATCTGAAGCTGCTGCTGGCCTACGGCACCGTCAGCCAGCTCGGCCTCCTCACCGTGCTGGTCGGCGACGGCACCCGGGACGCGGCGCTGGCCGGGGCCGATGTGATCCTGGCGCACGCGCTGTTCAAGGCACCCCTCTTCCTCGTCGTCGGCATCATCGACCACCTCACCGGCACCCGTGATCTCGACCGGCTCTCCGGTGTCGGCCGGGCGCAGCCCGTGTTGTGCGCCGTCGCCGTGTGCGCCGGGCTGTCGATGGCGGGGCTGCCACCACTGCTCGGGTTCGCCGCCAAGGAGGCGGCCGTCTCGGCGCTGCTGGGGGCGGGGACCGCCGAGGCGTGGGCGCTGTGTGCCGTCGTCGCCGGGTCGGCGCTGACCACCGCGTACACGCTGCGCTTCCTGTGGGGGGCCTTCGCCCGCAAGGAGTGCGGCACCCCGCCGATGGAGCCGGTGACCGTGTCCCCGGACGCCCGCGCCGGGTCACTGCTGCTGGGACCCGCGCTGGTGTGCGCGCTGGCCGGGCTGGTGCTGGGGCCCGGCGTGGCATGGCTGGACCCGCTGCTGGGCCGGTACGCCGATCTCTTCCCCGTCGAAGGCGCCCGCTACCACCTGGCGCTGTGGCACGGCTGGGGCACCGCGCTGGGACTCTCGGCCCTCTCCTGGGTGCTGGGCGCCGCCGTCTTCCTCGCCGGACGGCAGCTGGCCGCCCTGGGGGACCGGCTCGCACACGTCGACGGCGACCAGGTGTTCGCCCGGGCGCTGTGGGCGCTCGAGCGCGTCTCCCTCCAGGTCACCGGCGCCGTGCAGCGCGGCTCGCTGCCCGTCTACCTGGGCACCGCTCTCGTCGTCCTGCTGGGCTTCGAGACCGCGCAACTGGTGGCCGGGGGGCCATGGCCGGATCTGGAGCCGGTGCGCTGGTACGACTCGTTCCCGCAGCTGGCCGTCGCGGCCGGGGTCGCGGCGGTCGGGGTGCTGTGCGTGGTGGCACGCCAGCGGCTGAAGGCGGCCGTCCTGGCGGGCATCACCGGCTACGGCGCCGCACTCCTGTACGTGCTGCACGGCGCGCCCGACCTGGCGCTGACCCAGTTCGCCGTCGAGACCGTCTCGCTCATCGTCTTCGTACTCGTGCTGCGTAGACTGCCGGCGCGCTTTCCCGACGGCAGCAGCAGGTGGCGCACCCGGCGGGGCGTGCAGCTCGTCGTCTCCGTCGCCGCCGGCGGCCTGCTGGCCGGGCTGCTCCACCTCTCGCTCGCGGCCCGCACCGCTGCGCCCTCCGGCCCGGAACTGCTCTTGGCCACGGAGCACGAGGGCGTCCGGAACGTGGTGGCCACCACCCTGGTGGACCTGCGGGCCTGGGACACCATGGGTGAGTCGGCGGTGCTGGCCGTCGCCGCCGTCGGCGTCACCAGCCTGGTCTATCTACGCCGCCGTGCCCGGGTGCCCGTCGCCCATCCCGTGCCCGGCGCCGAACACCCCGTCGACGGCCCCGCCCCGACCGCGCCCGTCGCGGGGCCCGGAAGACCCCCCGGTGCCCAGCCGGCCGGCTCGGCGAGCGTCGCCCTCGACCGCCCTCCCGAAGCCGCGGAGGCCGGGGCCCACCGGCTGCCCACCGGGCGCCGGGACGCCTGGAAGCTGCCGGGGCGCCTCGGCACCCGCCCTCCGCACCGCTCGCCCGTCGCGCCCCGCCGCACCTGGCTGGCCGCCAGCGCCACGCTGGCGCCCGAGGGCCGTTCGGTGATGTTCGAGGTGATGGCCCGACTGGTCTTCCACCCGATCCTGGTGCTCTCCCTCTATCTGCTCTTCTCCGCCGAGAACCAGCCCGGCGGCGGCTTCACCGCGGGCCTGGTGGCCGGACTCGCGCTGGCCGTGCGCTATCTGGCGGGCGGACGGCTGGAACTGGCGGCTGCCGCACCCGTGGACGCCGGGTTCCTGCTCGGCCTGGGGCTGCTGATCATCACCGGCACCGGTCTGGCCGGGCTCGGGCTGGGCGGCGCCGTGCTGGCCTCCGGCAAGGTGACCGGCGACTTCTGGCTCGTCGGACCGTTCCACGCGGCCAGCCCCGTGCTCTTCGACACCGGCGTCTATCTGCTCGTGCTCGGCGTCGTTCTCGACGTACTGCGCAGCCTCGGCTCGGAGATCGACCGGCGCCTGGAGCGCGAGCGCCACGGTGCGGGCCCGTCCGGCACGGGCGACGCGCCCGGTGCGGGGAGCCCGTCCGGCACCGGGCAGGAGCGGTCGCGATGACGGGGACGGTCGCGCTGGTGGGCTGCGGCGGAGTGCTGTTCTCCTGCGGTACGGCGCTGCTGCTGGCCCGCCCGCTGACCCGCATCCTGCTGGGGGCCGTGCTCATCGGCAACGGCGTCAACCTGCTGGTCCTCGCCACCTCAGGGCCCCAGGGCAACGCCGCGCTGCTGTACCCGGGCACCGCGCGCGAGACGATCGCCGATCCGCTGCCGCAGGCGTTCATCCTCACCGCCATCGTCATCACCCTCGCGCTGACGGCGTTCCTGGCGACCATGGCCTACCGCGCCTGGCAGCACTCCGGCAACGACGACGTGCCCGACGACATCGAGGACATCCGCGTCGTACGCCGCGCCACGTACGCCGAGGAACGGGAGCGGCTGCGCGCCGCCTACCGCAAACGGCGCCACGAGTACCGCGCCCTGGCGCACGACGAGGAAGAGCGCGAGGCCCGTGAACGCAGCGCCTACGAGCGGCTGGGCACGGCCCGCGACCGGTACCGCGGACTGCGCCGGCGCGCCCGCGCCGACGCGCGGGTCTTCCGGGCCCGGCAGGCGCGCGCCGAGGAGACGGCGGAGGAGATCGTAGGGGAGGACGACCCGTGGCAGACCATCCTGGGCGCGGACCGATGAGCGCGCCCGCCCGCAGTCCCCGGCAACCCCGCGCGCAGAGGGGGCCGCGATGAGCGGGGTCGCGTCATTGGTGCCCCTCCCGGTGATCCTCCCCCTGTGCGCCGCGGGGCTCAAACTGGCCATCGGCGCGAGACTCGAACGCGTGCAGCGGTTCATCAGCGCCGCTGTGCTGCTCGCCGTGCTCATCGTCTCGCTGCTGCTGCTGATCGCCGCCGACCGGCACGGACCGCAGGTGATGTTCGCCGGAGGGTGGGCCCCGCCGGTGGGCATCGTCCTGGTCGCCGACCGGCTCTCCGCGCTGATGCTGGTGATCTCCTCGTCCGTGACGCTGTGCGTACTCGTCTACTCCGTCGGCCAGGGCATGGCGGACAACGACGACACCACCCCGCTGTCCGTCTTCCACCCCTCCTACCTGGTGCTGGTCGCCGGGGTCTCGGACACCTTCCTGGCCGGGGACCTGTTCAACCTCTACGTCGGCTTCGAGCTGATGCTGACGGCCAGTTATGTGCTGATGACCATTGGTGGCACCCTGGCGCGCATCCGCGCGGGTGCCACCTACGCGATCGTCTCGCTGCTGTCGTCCATGCTGTTCCTGGCCGCCGTCGCCATGGTGTACGCCGCCACCGGCACCGTCACCATGGCCCAACTGCCCGCCCGGCTCGACGCCTTGCCCAGCAGCGTGGCCATGGTCATCCAGGTCGCCCTGCTCGGAGTCTTCGCCATCAAGGCCGCCGTCTTCCCGCTCGCCGCCTGGCTGCCCGACTCCTACCCCACGGCCCCGGCGCCGGTGACCGCGGTCTTCGCGGGACTGCTGACCAAGGTCGGTGTCTATGCCGCGCTCCGCACCCAGACGCTGCTGTTCCCCGGGACCGGCATCGACACCGTCCTGATGGTCGTGGCGCTGCTGTCGCTGCTGGTCGGCATCCTCGGCGCCGTCGCACAGACGGACCTGAAACGGCTGCTGTCCTTCACCCTCGTCAGCCACATGGGATACATGTTCTTCGGGATCGGACTGGCCAGCCCCGACGGCATCTCCGGCGCCGTCTTCTACGTCGCCCACCACATCACCGTGCAGACCACCCTCTTCCTCGTCGCCGGGCTGGTCGAACGCCGCAGCGGAACGACCGACCTGCAAAGCCTCGGCGGCCTGGTGCGGCTCTCCCCGCTGCTGGCCGTGCTGTTCCTCGTCCCCGCACTGAACCTCGCCGGCATTCCGCCGCTCTCCGGCTTCCTCGGCAAGTTCGGGCTGATGCGGGCCGGTGTGGACGACGGCGGGGTCCTCGCCTACGTCCTGGTCGCGGGCAGCACGGTCACCAGCCTCCTGACCCTGTACGCGCTGGCCAAGGCGTGGAATCTGGCATTCTGGCGCGCCGCCACGCCCGAGATGTGCGCGGCCGGGACGGTGCTGGAATCGACGGAGGAGGACGCTTCGGACGGCGTCCCGGACGCGGCCGCCCGGGGCACCCCGACGGGCGGCGTCGGCGACTGGCCCGCCGGAGGTCTCGGACTGCTGGCGCCGCGGCGGGTGACGGCCACCTTCGGTGGCCAGGAGATCACCACCACCAGCTCGCTCCCCGTCAGCATGGCCGGTGCCACCACGGCCCTCGTACTGTTCGGACTGGCCTTCACCGTGCTCGCGGGACCGCTGTTCGCACTGACCGACCGCGCGGCCGGCGAACTGCTCGCGCGTACCCCCTACGTCGAGGCGGTGATCGGCGGATGACGGCCCCTCAACGGCTGCCCGAGGCCAGTCGGCTGCGCGCCACCCAGTGGCCCATGGTGCTCGGGTTGACCCTGCTGTGGCTGCTGCTGTGGGGCACCCCCACCCCGGCCAACATCGTGACCGGGGTGCTGGTCGCGCTGCTGGTGGTGCTGGTCTTCCCGCTGCCGCCCATCGAGAAGCAGTCCCGCCCGCACCCGTTCGGCATCCTGCGGTTCGTCGCCCGGTTCGCGCTGGACATGGTCGTCTCCAGCTGGCGGATCAACCGTTCCATCCTCGCTCTCGGCCGTCCGCGCTGCGCCGTGCTCGCGGTGCAGATGCGCTGTCCCGGCGACCTGCTGCTGACCGCGACGGCCGTCGCCGTCACCGCCGTACCCGGAAGCACCGTCCTGGAGGTCGACCGCCGGTCGGGAATCCTCTACCTGCATGTGCTCGGCGGCGACCGGGAGGAGGATCTGGCGCGCGCCCGGCGGGACGCACTGCGCCTGGAGACCCGGGTCGTGGAGGCCTTCGGCACCGCCGCCGACGTCGCTGCCATCCGGGCCTCCGAGACCGCCCAGGAGGTGTTCGGCCGGTGGCGGTGACGGCGGCCGCCCCTTCGGGGGCCTACGAGACGGTCGCGGCGGTGATCGCGGCGCTGCTGCTGGCCGCCGGGCTGATGGTCACCCTGCGGATGGCGCGGGGACCCTCGACCCTGGACCGGGCCGTCGCCCTCGATGTGCTGGTCGCCGTGGTGATGGCCGGTATCGCCCTCCAGTCGGCGGTCCGGGGCAACGCCTTCTATCTGCCGGTGCTCCTGGTCCTGTCCTTCCTCGGCTTCACCGGCTCGGTCGGCGTCGCCCGCTTCATGGCGCTGCGCGACGAGGCCGGGACCGAGGACGTGGACGTGAGCGAGGGCACCGGGGAGGAGAGCCGGGGCGAGCAGGGCACCGATCAGGAGAGCGCCGGCGGGCAAGCGGGCGGTGCCGGGGGGAACTCCGCGCCCGACGACGGCCCGCAACGGCCCGGACCACCACCGGAGGAGCCATGAATCCCACATTCCGGGAGCCGCGATGAGCTGGGGGGAGGTGGCCGACGCCGGGGGCGCCCTGTGCATGCTGGCGGGTGCCTTGCTGTGCCTGCTGGCCGGGATCGGACTGCTGCGGTTGCCGGACGTCCTCAGCCGGATGCACGCCGCGACCAAACCGCAGTCCTTCGGCCTGCTGCTGGTCCTGATCGGTGCCGGGCTCTGGCTGCGCAGCCCCATCGACCTGTGCACCCTGCTGCTCGTCGGCCTCTTCCAGCTGTTGACCTCACCGGTGGCCGCGCACATGGTGGGCCGTGCCGCCTATCGGACCGGACGGCTGGACCGGGAGGGCCTGGTCCGCGACGAGCTGGCGGAGGCGCTGCGTACCGCGGCCGCCGACCGCGACCCCGGGGATTCCGGGGAGAACCCCAGGTCAACGGGGTAAGTACGGCCTTCCTTGCTGGCAGCGGAAGGCGCTTCGTGCCTACGCTTCGAACAGTGGGCGCCCCGCCCGCCTGCAGTTCGAAGCGAAGGAGCCGTACCGGCCATGTCCCATGCCGGAGTCACCGACCCGACCCATGTCGCACACCGCGACAACCACACCCACCGCGACGTCAACGGCGGCTGGCTGCGGCCCGCCGTCTTCGGCGCGATGGACGGGCTGGTCTCCAACCTCGGTCTGATGACCGGCGTGGCGGGCAGTGCCGCCTCCTCGCAGACCATCGTCATCGCCGGTCTCGCCGGGCTCGCGGCCGGCGCCTTCTCGATGGCCGCCGGGGAGTACACCTCCGTCGCCTCGCAGCGCGAACTGGTCCAGGCCGAGCTGGAGATCGAGCGGCGCGAGCTGCGCCGCAGCCCCGGTGAGGAGGTCAAGGAGCTGGCCGCCCTGTACGAGTCGCGCGGGGTCGACGCCGAACTGGCCATGAAGGTCGCCAAGCAGCTGCACCGCGACCCGGAGCAGGCGCTGGAGATACACGCCCGCGAGGAGCTGGGCATCGACCCCGCCGAGCTGCCCTCGCCTACCGTCGCGGCCGTCTCCTCGTTCCTGTCCTTCGCCCTGGGCGCCGTACTGCCCGTGCTGCCCTACCTGTTCGGGACCACCGCGCTGTGGCCCGCTGTGCTGCTCGCGCTGACGGGGCTGTTCGTGTGCGGGGCGGTCGTCGCCCGGGTCACCGCCCGCAGCTGGTGGTTCAGCGGCGCCCGCCAACTGGGCCTGGGCGCCGCCGCGGCCGCGGTCACCTACGGGCTGGGCGCCTTGTTCGGGGTCGCGGTCGGATAGCCGGACGGCGGACGGGTCAGCGGCGGCGCGCCAGCGACAGTGTGCGGCGGGCCCCCGCGACGACAGCCGGGTCGACGAAGCGCCCGTCCGGCAGCGCCAGCGCCCCCGCTTCCGTGGCGGCGGCCGTCACGATCTCCTCCGCCGCCGCCACCTCCTGCGCGCTGGGCCGGTACGCCTCCTCGATGACGGGCAGCTGCCGCGGATGGATCGCCGTCCGCCCGAGGAACCCGCGCGCCCGCCCCGCCGCGCAGTCGCGGGCCAGCCCCTCGGTGTCCCGTACGTCGGGGTACACCGACTGGGGCGGGGGCGCCAGCCCGGCGGCCCGCGCGGCGACCACCGCCCGCCCCCGCGCGTACTCCAGACCGCCGGCCGAGCCGCTCGGCACTCCCAGATCGGCACGCAGATCGGCCTCTCCCAGGGCGATGCCGTCCACCGCGGGGTGCCCGGTGGCGATCTCGAAGGCGTACTCCACACCCAGTGCCGACTCCAACAGGGCGTACAGCGGCGGTACGTCGTCCACCGACGGCACCCAGCCGACGGCGTGCCGCAGCTGGTCCGCGCCCGTCACCTTCGGCAGCCGCAGCCCGGCGAGCCCCGGCAGGGGCGCCAGCGTGCGGATGTCCCCCTCGGCGAGGGGACCGTCCAGGGCGTTGACCCGCACATGGACGGGGACCGGGCCGGGCGGGCCGTCGGCCAGCAGTTCCGCGGTGGCGGCACGGGCGTACGCCTTGCGCTCGGGCGCGACGGCGTCCTCCAGGTCGACCAGCACCACATCGGTGCCCGAGTGCAGCGCCTTGGCGACCACCTCGGGCCGGTCCCCGGGAACATAGAGCCAGGTCAGCCAGGTCGCCGGGGCCCCGGAAGGGAGCGCTGCGGTGGTGTGCGCTGCCGGGGCCGCCGGGGAGGACTTCACCGCACCACACCTGCCTCCCGCAGCGTGTCGATCTGCTCCCTCGTCAGACCGAGACCCGAGAGCACCTCGTCGGTGTCGGCCCCGTGCCCGCGGCCCGCCCAGCGGATTCCGCCGGGCGTCTCGGAGAGCCGGAAGAGGACGTTCTGCATCGCCACGGTGCCGAGCTCCTCGTCCTCGACCTCGGTGATCGAGCCCAGGGCGCGGTACTGCTCGTCGGCCAGCACGTCGCGGATGTCGTAGACGGGGGCGACGGCGGCCTGGGCCTCCTCGAAAGCGCGGAGCACCTCCTCGCGGTCGTGGCGGGCTATCCAGCCGCCGACCGCCTCGTCCAACTCCGCCGCGTGCGCGGCACGGCCCGCACCGGTGGAGAACCACGGCTCGGCCAGGAACTCCGGGTGTCCCACCAACCGCAGCACCCGCTCGGCCACGGACTGCGCGGAGGTGGAGACCGCGACCCACCGGCCGTCGGCCGTGCGGTAGGTGTTGCGGGGCGCGTTGTTGGCCGACCGGTTGCCGGTGCGCGGCTGGACGTAGCCGAGCTGGTCGTACCAGACGGGGTGCGGGCCCAGCACGGTCAGCATCGGCTCGATGATGGCCATGTCCACCACCTGGCCCCGCCCGGTGCGCTCCCGGCCGGCCAGCGCGGTCATGACGGCGTACGCGGTGGACAGCGCGGCGATCGAGTCCGCCAGGCCGAACGGTGGCAGGGTCGGCGGCCCGTCCGGCTCACCGGTGAGCGCCGCGAAACCGCTCATCGCTTCGGCGAGGGTGCCGAATCCGGGGCGGTGCGCGTACGGGCCGAACTGGCCGAAGCCGGTCACCCTGGCCAGCACGAGCCGCGGGTTGGCCGCGGACAGCTCCTCCCAGCCCAGCCCCCACCGCTCCAGGGTGCCGGGGCGGAAGTTCTCCACCACGACATCCGCCCCGGCGACGAGCCTCAGCAGTACGTCGCGCCCCTCGGCGCGGGACAGATCCAGGGCGATGGTCCTCTTGTTGCGGCCCAGCAGCTTCCACCACAGGCCGATCCCGTCCTTGCTCGGGCCGTGCCCCCGGGACGGGTCGGGCTTGTGCGGGTGTTCGACCTTGATGACCTCGGCGCCGAAGTCGCCGAGCATGGTGGCCGCCAGCGGCCCCGCGAAGAGGGTGGCGCAGTCCAGGACGCGGAGCCGGTCGAGCGGCGCGGCTGATGAGGTGCCGTCAGACATGGTGCGGTGCTCCTTTCACGCTCAGCGCGGCCGTGCGGGAGGCCAGCGCGTCGAAGCCGATGCCGTCCAGGGCGCCGACGCTCGTCGCCAGCCGGTTGTGCAGCGGGTCCGTCCAGCGGGCGGGCAGCGCGGCGGGGGAGCCCGCCAGCAGCCCGGTCAGGGACCCGGCGGTCGCCCCGTTGGAGTCGGTGTCCCAGCCGCCCGACACCACCCGGCGCACGGCACCGTCGAAGTCGCCGCGCGCATGGGTCAGGGCCGCTGCCACCAGCGCCGCGTTGGGCAGCACATGGACCCAGTGGTGGCCGCCGTACGCCTCGTGCAGCTCGTCGACCACGGGTTCGAACCCGGCCACGCCGCCGTCCCGGGCCGCATGCGCCGCGGCGGCGCCGGTGCGCACCGCGGCCGCGTACCGGGAGGCGGGCGGCACCACGGACAGCCCCGCCGCCAGGCAGGCGTCCACGTCGACGTCCGGGCCCCCACCCGCCGCACGGGCCAGCGCCGCCGCCACGAACATCGCGCCGTAGACGCCGTTGGCGGTATGGGTGAGCACCGCGTCCCGCCATGCGGCCTCGGCAGCGGCCCCGGGGTCGCCCGGGTGGGTCCAGCCGAAGATGTCGGCGCGGATCTGGGCGCCGATCCACTCCCGGAACGGGTTCCGGTACGTTCCCGTATCCGGCGGCTCGATCCCGGCCAGCAGATTCCGGTAGGCCACGCGCTCGGCGGTGAACGTACGGCCGGCCGGCAGCTCGTCCAGCCACAGCCGCGCCACGTCGGGGGTGCCGAACCCGTGGCCGTACCGCTCCAGGAGCAGGATGCCCAGCAGCGGGTAGTTGAGGTCGTCGTCCTCGGGCGCCCCGTCGATGTTCTCGGCGAGCGAGTCGGCGGCCGAGCGGCGGTTCCAAGGATGTGCGGCGGCCGTCGCCGGATCGAGCCCGCGCGCGGTGAACCAGCCGGTCAGCGGCCAGTTCCCGGTGGCCCGGGCCAGCGCCCTGATGCCCGCCAGCGACACCTTCTCCACGGGCTTGCCCAGCACGCACCCGGCGGCCCGGCCCGACCAGGCGGCGTGCAGCCGGCCTTCGAGCCCGGGACGCACCGCGTGGCGGCCGGTGGGCCAGTCGGGGCAGGCGGCACGGATCGCCTCCAGACCGGTCGGCTCGTCCGTGGCCGACGGACTCTCCAGCCGCGCCAACTCGTCCAGCAACTCCTCGGCGAGCGACCGCAGTCCGGGATCGGCCCCACCGGCGGACGCACCGGCGTGCTCCGGCGCCGGCCCGCCTCCCGCGGCCAGCCAGCGCCGCTCGACCGCCGAGGCGTCCCGCCCGTCCTCGGCCGCCTGCCGCAGCTCGTGCCCGAGCAGGTCCTCGGGCTGCACCCAGGTGAGGCGCAGCGCGGCGGCCTTCGCCGTGCCGGGCGCGCTGCCGGAGCCCTCAGCGCCCGGTGCGCCGCCGCTCATCGCCCCCCTCCCAGCGCCTCGAACGCCGCCTCGTGGGCCCGCCTGCGCGCCACGTCCCGGGCGAACACCTCGCGGGCCACCGCGGCCAGCGACACCGCGGGGGAGTGCAGATCGAGTCTGCTGGCGGCGGCGACCCGCTCGCTCCACTCGGCGGGGACGGCGGCCCCGCCGCGCAGGGCGCCGGCCAGGGCGCCGCTCATCGAGGCGATGGAGTCGCAGTCCCGCCCGTAGTTGACGGAGCCGAGCACGGTGGCCCGGTAGTCACCGGCGCCGACCAGCAGCATGCCGAGCGCTATCGGCAGCTCCTCGATGGCGTGCAGCCGCGAGGGTCGGCGAGCACCCAGCGACGGGTTGCGGTAGTCGGCGCCCACGGTGTCGAAGGGGGCGACGGCCTCCCGCAGCGGGGCCAGCGCCGCCTCCCAGTCGTCGTACCGTCCGGCCGTCCCGCAGACCGCGGCTATGGCGGCACGGGTACCGTCCTTGGCGAGCCGCAGCGACTCCTCGACGACCGACTCGGGGGTGGCGTCCGGCCGGTGCGCCGCGGCCACGGCGGCGGCGAACACCCCGGCCGCCTCCCGCCCGTACGAGGACTGGTGGGCCCCCGCCACATCCAGCGCCTCCCCGTAGGCGGCGTCCGGGTTGCCCGCGTTGACGACCCCGACCGGCGCCATGTACATCGCCGCCCCGCAGTTGACGATGTTGCCGGTCCCCGCCTCACGGGGGTCGACATGGCCGTAGTGCAGCCGGGCCACCAGCCACTTCTCGGCGAGGAAGATCCGCTGCAGCAGCAGCGCCTCCGCCTCCAGCTCGGGGATCCAGCGGGGCGAGCCGATGAGGTCGGGCACCAGATGGTCGGCGACGGCGTACGCGTCCAGATGGTCGCGCACCGTCTCGTAGACGCGGACCAGGGCGTGCGTCATGAGGGTGTCGTCGGTGACGTGCCCGTCACCCTTGTGGTACGGCGCGATGGGCCGGGCCGTCCGCCACCGGTCCTTGTGGAACGGCTCGACGATGCCCCTCACCCGGCCGCCGTGCCGCTCGGCGATGGCTTCCGGGGTCCAGCCTTCGACCGGGCCGCCCAGCGCGTCGCCGACAGCGGCACCCACCAGGCAGCCCACGGCGCGCTCCTCCAGCGAGGGCAGCGCACCATTCGGTGCGGGAGCAGAACTCATTCCAGTGGTCCTTCCGGGGCGAGGGGCGTGGCGGGGTCCGGTGGTGCGTCGGCCGGGACCGGGAGCAGATGGTGGGCGGCCAGCCGCCGTGCGGTCTCCACCAGATCGGTGCCGGCGAACTGCGGCAGCGCGCAGCCCGACAGCTGCCGGCAGCTGTCCCGCCAGGAGGCGGGCACCGCGCCGCAGCCGCCGAGCGCGCCCGCCAGCGCTCCGGTCAGCGCGGGCGCCGAGTCGGCCACCCGGGACAGACACGCGGCGGCGGGTACGGCGGCGCTGAGCGAGCCCCGCGCGGCGGTCGCCACGGCGAGCGCCACGGGCACGGTCTCGGCGGCGGCGATGCCGTAGCTGTAGACGTGGTCGACGATCTCGTGCTCCAGGACGGGGACGAGCGCGAAGGCACTGCCGGGCCCCGAGGCGTTCTCCCGCAGCGCGTGGCGCGCCAGCCGCACGGCGTGCAGCGTGTTGCGGCGGATCTCGGTGCCCTCCGGCAGTTGGTCGAGCGCCGCCTGTACACAGGCACCGGTCCGGCCGCCGGCCAGCGCCACCGCGACGGCCGCGGCCATCGCACGGGCGCCGTGCACCCCGTCGTCGTCCTGGGAGTAGCGGGCGTCGAACTCGGCGAGCGCCGCCGCCGAGGCGGGGTCGCCGGGGTGGACGACAGCCAGTACGGCGGCGCGTACGCACGCGGCGTCGTCGAAGTAGTGCGGGTTGTCGTGGCCGGTGGCCGGCGGTCTGAGCCCCGCGGCCAGGTTGCCCAGACCGGCGCGTACGGAGATCCGGGCCCGCAGCGGGATCTGTGCCGACTCGATCTCCTCGGCCTGCTCGGCCGCCGCCGCGACCTCGTCGGCCAGCGCGTTCCACGCCAGGGTCAGTGCCGCGCGCACCCGCTGGTCGGGGGTGAGGTCGCTGTGGCCGGCGGCGTCGGCCGACAGCACGGCGTGTGCGGTGAAGGCCGCCCACTCCGCGTCGTCGGACGGGCCCAGCCGCAGCGGCTCGGGCGGCTGGTTGAGCGCGATGGGCACCGGCAGCGTCGTGGTGGCGTTCTGTTCGGCGAACGTGTCGAGTTCGCGGGTGAGTCTGCGCGTCCAGTCCGGCAGCCGGGCCGCGCGGTGCCGCCCGGAGGGCCAGCCCGCCGCGTCCCCGGCGGCCAGCCCCAGCAGCAGTCCCTCGATCCGCCCGGCACCGTCACCACCGGGCGGGCCGGTGGGCCGCGGCGCGGCGGTGACGCAGCTCATGAGGCGTCCCGCGCGTCGTGGACGGGGGCCAGCCGGTCGGCGATGTCGCGGACGTGCCGCCCGGCCATGGCGGGCAGACAGCTGCCGCGGGCCGGACGGATCGCGGCGGCCCACTGCGCGGGGATGGCCGACTCGCCGCGGAGGGCGCCCGCCAGCGCCCCGGCGACGGCCGCCGTGGTGTCGGCGTCGCGCCCCATGTTGACGGCGGTGAGCACCGAGCCGGTGAAGTCCCCGCGTGCGGTGGTGAAGGCGCCGAAGGCCAGTCCGATGGCTTCGGGCGCCAGATCCGTCCACGGGTAGCCGCCGATGACGACGGAGGAGCGCACCGCCCGCTCGACGCTCAACCGGGTGGCGTTCGGCCGCAGCGGGGCGCGCCGTGCCGCCGACACGGCCCGCTGCAGGGACCGGGAGGTCCAGGCGTCCTCGGGGACGACCGACAGCGCGGCCTGGACCACGGCGCCCGGACTGTCGCTCACCATGGCGGCGGCCACCCCGGCCGCGACGGCCCGTCCGCCGTAGATGCCCTCGCCCTCGTGGCTGACGGTGCCGTCGATGGACACCAGCCGCGCGGCCTCGGCCGGCCGGCCCGCGGCGAAGACTCCGAACGGCGCGGCGCGCATGGCCAGTCCGTCGCTCCAGGCGTGCCGGTGCTGTGCGGAGATGGGCGCCGCCAGGCCCCGGCGCAGGTTCTCCAGGGTGCCGCGCTCGCTGAATCCCGCGCCGCGGAAGGAGCCCGCGCCGTCCCCTTCCAGGTCGGCGATCCAGTGGTGCCAGGCGGCCTCCACGTGCGCGACCGAGAGGGCCGAGCCGTGTTCGGCCAGCAGCAGCCCGGAGAAGATGGCGTACTCGGTGTCGTCGGTACCGGCCGGGTCGTCGCGGACGAACCCCTCGATCCGGCCCCAGCGTTCGCGGATCTGCGAGGGCTTCATGTTCTCGGCGGGGGCACCGAGTGCGTCACCGACGGCGAGCCCGACCAGGGCTCCCCGGGCGCGATCGATGGGGGAGGGGGCGAGGGGATGGGTGGGGACGGTCGCGGTGGCGGTTGCTGGGACGGGTACCGGTACGGGTGTGGGTGCTGGTGTGGGTGAGGGAGGAGAGGGCGGTGGTGCGGTCGGTGCTGCGGCCGAGTGCTCGGCGCTCATGCGCTGCTCTTTCTGTGCGTGCCGTGCGTGCCCTAGCGCTGGTAGCGGTTGAGTATGAGATTGCCGTCGTCGACGAGGGAGTCGCGCAGCGTCCCCAGGTCGGTGTCGCCGTTGTAGTAGCGCTGGAAGGCGGGGGTGGCGACCTTGTCCGACCACTCGGCGTAACCCCGTACGCCGAGCGTCGGTGACGGCCGCAGGGTGCGGGCCGTCCGCGCGCCGGTGTGCCAGCCGTCCTCGCGCCGGTTGACGGCCGGGTCCTTCAGCGCCTCGGTGGCGGTGGGCAGCAGCCAGTCGCCCGTGGCGAGTTCGACCTGGTGCTCGGGCGTGGTCATATAGGCCACGAAGTCGGCCGCGGCCTGCTTGTGCCGGCTCTCCTGCGCCACCGAGAGGGTCTGCGGGACGACGCCCTGGACGTTCTCGCCGGGACGCTCGCCCCGGGGCAGGGGCAGCACGGTCCACTCGAAACCGTCCGGGGCCTGCTGCTGCACCTGCTGCCGGTAGGAGAAGTTGAGCGGGGCCATCGCGTAGCGACCGGCGAAGAAGCCGGGCAGCGCGTCGGAGCCGCCCATGCCGAGTCCGCTCCTGGGCGCCGTCCGGTCCTCCTCGACCTGGCGGCGGATCAGCCGGCTGATGGCCGAGTCCCGCGCCGCGAAGCGGACCACGTTCTTGGTGCCGTCGTCCGTCCGCTCCTTGGTGAAGACCTTCCCGCCGGTGGACAGCGCCAGGTTGACCGTCTGCTTGACCGGCTCCTTCATCGTCCACACGGTGCCGTACCGCTCCGGTCTGCCGTTGTGGTCCTTGTCGCGGGTCAGCTTCTCGGCGACCCGCTCGAACTCGCGCCAGGTCCACGGCTTGGCCGCCGTCGGTATGCGCACGCCGGAGCGCTCCAGCAGCTTCCGGTTGGCAATGATCACCCGGGGCTCCTGGAGGAATGGCACTCCGTAGACGCGGCCGCCGTTCATCGTCACCGACTCCCAACTGGGCTGCGGGATGGCGGCGCGGGTGGCCTTCGGCAGATACGGGCGCAGATCGGCGAGGTAGCCGCCGTAGGCGAAGTCGGTCAGGTCACTGGCGTCGTCGTGGATGATGTCGGGCGCCTCGCCGCCCTCGAAAGAGGTGAGCAACTGGTCGTGGACGCTCTCCCAGGCCCCCTGCACATAGCGGACCTTCACCTTCTTGTGCGTCCTGTTCCACTGCGCGACCAGCTTCTTGTTGGCCGCGACGGACTCCTTCTGCCAGGCGAGGCTGTAGTAGTCGAGGGTGACGGTGCCGGCGGCGTCGTCCCCGTCACCGCCCCCGCAGGAGGCGAGCAGTGTGCAGGCCAGCAGGGCCGCGACGGCCGGGCGGGCGGTGGGTGTGCTGCGGCGCATCAGCCCTTCACCGCCCCTGCCAGCATCCCGGCGGCGAGCCGCCGCTGGAGCAGTGCGAAGAACAGCAGGCTCGGGACGGTCGCCAGCACCGAGGCGGCGGCCAGCGGACCCAGATCGGCGACCCCCTCGGCGCCGAGGAAGCGGGTGAGGATGACGGACATCGTCTGGTTCTCCGGGGACTTGAGCAGCACGAGGGCGAAGAAGAACTCGTTCCAGGCGGTGACGAAGGAGAACATCAGCGTCGCCACCAGCCCCGGTGCCAGCAGCGGCAGCACGACACTGCGCAGGATGCGCAGCCGGCCGGCTCCGTCGACCGCGGCCGCCTCTTCGAGCGAGACGGGCACCGCGCGCACATAGCCCTGGAGCATCCACAGCGCGAACGGCAGATTCCAGACGACGTACACGATGATCAGCCCGCCCACCGAGTCGATCAGGTGGAGGTTCTTCAGCACGAGGAACAGCGGGATGATCACCAGTACGAACGGGAACATCTGGCTGACCAGCACCCAGCCGTTCGCGGCGCCGCCCACCTTGGAGCGGTGCCTGACCAGCACATAGGCGGCGGGCACCGCGATCACGACCGAGACGAGCGTCGCGCCGCTCGCCACGATCAGGCTGTTGAGCGCCGAGCGGGCCAGCGGCTGCGCCTCGAAGGCGGAGCGGAAGTTCTCCAGGGTGGGGTGCTGCGGAATCCAGGTCGGGTCGATCTTCCCCAGCTCCGTGGGCGACTTGAAGGACGTGGACAGCAGCCACACCAGCGGGAAGGCGAGAAAGATCAGATAGGCCAGCAGCGCCGCGTACTGTCCGGTGCGGCCCGCGAACCGCCGGGCCCGCCGCCCGGCGGGCGGGGCGCCACCACGGGTGACGCCGGTGCTCGGTGCGCTCATACCGCCTCCTCCTCGGAGCCCTTCAGCCGCTTGCGCAGGAACACCGTGAGGAACACGGCGACCACGGCGATCATCACGACGCCCATCGCGGCGGCATAGCCGAACTGCCCGTACTTGAACGCCTCCTCGTAGGCGAACAGCATCGGCAGCCGCGTCTGCCCGCCCGGGCCGCCCTGGGTGAGCACATACACCAGCCCGAAGGAGTTGAAGTTCCAGATGAAGTTGAGCGCGGTGATGGCGAGCGCCACCGGCTTGAGCGCGGGCCAGGTCACCGCGGCGAACCGCCGCCACCCTCCGGCTCCGTCCAACTGTGCCGCCTCGGTCAGTTCGTGGGGCACGTTCTGCAGCCCGGCCAGCAGGACGACGGTGGTCTGTGGCATGCCCGCCCAGACGCCGACGAGGATGACGGCGGGCAGCGCGAGTGAGATGTTGGTCAGCCAGTCGATGTTGCCCGAGCCCTCGCCGAGCATCCCCAGCTGCCGCAGCGTCTTGTTGAGGATGCCCGCGTCCTGGTGGTAGACGAGCCGCCACATGACACCGACGACGACCTCCGGCATGGCCCAGGGGACGAGCGCCAGGGTGCGGGCCAGCCAGCGGAACCGTAGGTTCTGGTTGAGCAGCAGCGCGAGCCCGAGAGCCAGCAGCAGTTGCAGCGCGGTCACCGACACGGCCCACACCAGGCCGATCCGGAACGACTCCCAGAACAGCGAGTCCCTGCGCAGATCGGCGAAGTTGGCCACGCCGACGAAGTCGGTGCGCACGGTGCGCCCGGCCTGTGCGTCGGTGAAGGAGAGCGAGACCGCGTACAGCAGCGGTCCCACGCTCAGCACCAGGATGGGGAGCAGCGCGGGCAGCAGCAGGAACCAGGCGCCATGGTCCAGCCCGAGCAGCCGCTTGCGGGCCGCTGGCGTGCGGGGAGGGGGTGTCCCTGTCCGACGCTTGCGGGCGGCGGGTGCTCCTCCGAGCTCTTCGAGCAGGGCGGTACCCTCATGCCGGGTGCCGCTCATGAGGCGGAGCCTCTCCGCGACGCGGAGGAGGCCCGCACGACGAGCCGCGGGGCGGTGGTGATCCGGCGCGCCGCCGTGGCGTCCTGGGCGAGCCGTTCGAGCAGCATCCGGGCCGCCGTCCGGCCGCGCTCCTCCGACCCCAGGTCGACGCTGGTGAGCGGAGGCCAGCCGGCGCGGGCCAGTTCGCTGTCGTCCATGCCGACGAGGGCCAGGTCCTCGGGTATGCGCAGCCCCCGCTCGTGCGCGGCCTGCCCGGCGCCGAGCGCGAGTTGGTCGTTGGCGCAGAAGACGGCGTCCGGGGCGGCGCCGGAGTCGAGCAGGTCCAGCATCGCCGCGCGGCCGGCCGCCAGTCCGAAGGAGGTGGCGCGCTCCAGCGCGGGCTCCGGCACGATGCCGTGGTCCGCCAGCGCCTTGAGGTAGCCCTGGCGGCGGTTGTGTCCCGGCACCGTGTCCAGCGGGCCGTTGAGGAAGGCGATGCGCTCTCTGCCCGTCTCCGCGAGGTGGGTGACGGCCAGCCGGGCGCCGGTCACCGAGTCGGCGGCGACGGCGTCCACCGGTACGTCGCCGGGCAGCGATCCGATGACGACGACCGGGCCCGCGGCGGACTTGAGCACCTCGATATGTTCGGGCGTGATGCGGATGGGGCACAGGATGAGCCCGTCGCTGGTGCGGTCACCGAGGCTGCGTACGACGGCCAGTTCCTCCTCCAGGACGGCATCGGTCGAGTGCAGCAGCAGCCGGTAGCCGGCTGCCCTGGTGACGGCCTGGATCTGCCGGACCATCGCGACGTAGACGGGGTTGCCGATGTCCTGCATGGCGAACGTCAGCTGCTTGGTGCGGCCGCCCTTGAGGGACTGGGCCACGGCGTTGGGCACATAGCCGAGCTCGGCCGCCGCCCGCTCGACCCGCCGTACGGTCTCCGGGCGTGCGCCGACGCCGTTGAGGACCCGGGAGACCGAGGCGATCGAGACGCCCGCCCGTTCCGCGATGGACACGATGGTCGGTGGTCCGCCCTCAGGCATCACTGCTCGCCCCTTCGCGGTAGTGGCCGGGAATCGGCTGTAAACCTTTACAGCGACTGAAAACGTTTACAGATAGTGGGGCCGGGCCTCCCGTACGTCAAGGGGTCGTGCACGCCGGATGTTCGCGGTCCCAAGGCGGGTCGCTGGGCGATCAGTTGTGGGCGGAACGAGTGCCCCCGATCGTCGAGAACGGCCTTCCTCTGATCGTGAACAGCCCTAGGCTGGGCACTAAGTGACACCTGCGAACGTCAAGTGCCGCAGCCAAAAGGGGAGTTACGACCGTGACCAGTCAGCCCCAGCCCTACCGGCCGGCCGCCGCACACGGCCCACCCGACTCGGAGCCCCGTACTCCGGAAGGCCGGGCCTGCCCCGCGTCCGCGGGCGGCGGCACCGCCCCGGGGCCGGTCCCGCTGATGGGCCCCCGGTTCCACACCGACCTGGAGGCGGTCTACCGGGACATGCGGCGCGACCATGGCCCCGTCGTCCCCGTCACCCTCCCCGGCGACGTCCCCGCCTGGCTGGTCATCGGCTACCGCGAGCTGTACCAGGTCACCGCCGACCCGGTGCTCTTCCCCCGCGACCAGGGGCTGTGGAACCAGTGGGACACCCTCCCCGAGGACTGGCCGCTGCGCCCGATGATCGGCACCCGGCAGCCCTCGGTCTACTTCACCGTCGGCGAGGAGCACCGCCGCCATCTGGCGATGGTCCAGTACGCGCTGGAGAGCGTGGACCGGATCGGACTGCGCCGCACCACCGAGGAGATGGCCGACCGCCTCATCGACAGCTTCTGCGCCGTGGGCGAAACCGAGATCGTCTCCGCCTACGCCAAACCGCTGACGCTGCTCACCCTCGCCCGGATCCTGGGCTTCCCCGACTCCGACGGGCCCGAGCTGATCCGCTCCCTCACCGACATGGCCGACGGCGGGCCCGACGCGCTGGCCGGGTTCGAGCACGCACTGGCCCTCATGTCACGGCTGGTCGCCCGCAAGCAGACAGCGCCGGGCCCCGATGCGCTCTCCGCCATGCTGGCCCACCCCGAGGAGTTCACCGACGAGGCGTACGTCCTCAATCTGATGGCCCTCACCTCCGCCGGTTTCCTGCCGACGGCCGACTGGATCGGCAACTCGGTGCGCCTCATGCTCACCGACGACCGGTTCGCCGCCTCGCTGACCGGTGGTCGCCACAGCATCCCGGAGGCCATGAACGAGGTGCTGTGGGAGGACACCCCCACCCAGATCCTCGCCGGCCGCTGGGCCGCGCGCGACACCCGGCTGGGCGGCCGCACCATCGCCCGGGGCGACATGCTGCTGCTCGGTCTCGCCGGAGCCAACGGCGACCCGGCGGCACACACCCCGCACAGCGCGAACGGCCTGCGCAACAGCAACTTCGCCCACTTCGCCTTCAGCCACGGCGAGTACCAGTGCCCCTTCCCGGCACAGGAGCTCGCCGAGATCATCGCCCGAACCGGCATCGAGGTGCTGCTCGACCGCCTCCCGGACCTCGAACTGGCCGTAGCGCCCCGCGCGCTGGCCCGTCGCCCCTCGCCCTTTCTGCGCGGCATGACGGTGCTCCCCGTCCGGTTCGCCACCACACCCCCGTACGGAGGACGCTGATGAACGGGAACGCACCGACCACGGCAAACGGCGCCCTTCCCGGCGGCGGGGCGGCGTCCGGCAGATGCCCGGCGGGTGGGGGAGCGGCTCCCGGCTCCCCGGGGTGCCCGATCGCCATCGATCCGCTCGTCGGCGCGCTCGCCGAGGAGACCGAGGCGCTGCGGACCGCCGGGCCGCTCGCCCGGATCGACCTCATGGGCGCCGAGGTGTGGACCGTCACCACCCACGCCCAGGCGCGCAAGCTGCTCACCGACACCCGGCTGGTCAAGGACATCACCCGCTGGAACCTGTGGCGCAGCGGCGAGATCGACGAGAGCTGGCCGCTGATCGGCATGGTCGACGCGGGCCGCTCGATGTTCACCGTGGACGGCGCCGAGCACCGGCGGCTGCGCGTCAAGACGGCCCAGGCCCTCACCCCGCGTCGGCTGGAGGGGATCCGGCCCGTCGTCGAAGGGATCGCCGGTCGGCTGCTGGACGCGCTGGAGGCGCACGCCGCCCGGGCGCCCGAGGAGCCCGTCGACCTGAAATCGGCGTTCGCACAGCCACTGCCCATGTCGGTCGTCTGCTCCCTGATGGGCGTCGACCCGGAGCTGGAGCCACGGCTGCACCAGCTCTACGAGGCGTTCTTCTCCATGCTGACGCCGCAGGACGAGCGGCTGGCCGTCATCCAGGAGCTGGACGACCTCTACGCGCAGATGGTCCGGCACAAGACCGCCACCCCGGGCGACGACCTCACCAGTGCCCTGATCCTCGCCGACGAGGGCGGTGAGCCGCTGACCCCCGAGGAGGTGCGGGGCAACCTGGAGGCCATGGTCGCCGCCGGGCACGAGACCACGGTGACCTTGATCCTGTGCGCGGTACGGGCGCTGCTCACCCATCCGGACCAGCTGCAGCTCGTGCTCGACGGCGAGGTCGGCTGGGAGGCGGTCATCGAGGAGACGCTGCGGTGGGAGTCGCCCTCCACCCACCTCCTGATGCGGTTCGCGACCTCGGACATCGAGGTCGAGCAGACCGGCGTCGTCATCCGTACGGGGGAAGGGGTGGTGATGTCCTACCGCGCCATCGGGAGGGACCGGGAGCAGCACGGTCAGGATGCGGACTGCTTCGATGTACGGCGCCCCGCGCCCATCCGGCACCTCGCCTTCGGGCACGGCCCGCACATCTGCCCCGGCGCCGGACTGTCCCGGCTGGAGGCATTGGTTGCCCTCCCGGCGCTGTTCGAGCGGTTTCCTGGGCTTTCGCCGGCCGTCCCGGTCACGGAGATCCGCAATCGTCCCGTTCTCACGCAGAACGAGTTGGAGTCGTTGCCGGTGCGGCTGCGGTAGCCCTCGCGCTGCTGAGGGGGCGCCCCTGCCTGTCCGTCGCAATGCGGAGTACGGGCGCTGTGACCTGGTTCATGGCGCTCCGAAAGGGGTGGCTGCATGATCCGCGTGTTACCCGGCGGTTTCATCTCGCGTGGCGCTGGGCAGTAGTCCGTAACGCCGCCGGCAACGACGCCTGCGCGCGAGTCAAAGCCGCTCATCACCCGGGGCCACCCACCCCGAACCCTCTGTGCAGGACTCCTCCGGTCCCATAAGGACCATCCCGCGTCGGCGCGCTGACACAGTCGCGCCCGCGTTCGCATGGTGAGATGCGTCTTCCACTTTCCGGGAAGTCCGCCACCATGTAACCTGCACGAAAATTTCTGCACGATCTTTTTGCCATATGAGGGCCAACGTCGTCCCTCGGTACGTACCACTGCCACGAGACGACGGGAGAGCCGATGCGTGCTGTGCCTACAGCGGATTGGGCCGCCCACCGCCCTGCCAAGCAGGGCATGTACGACCCCCGATACGAGCACGACGCCTGCGGCGTCGGCTTCGTGGCGACCCTGACCGGCGAGCCCAGCCACCAGCTGGTCGAAAAGGCGCTGACCGTGCTCCGCAACCTCGAGCACCGGGGCGCCACCGGCTCCGACCCGGACACCGGTGACGGCGCCGGCATCCTGTTGCAGGTCCCCGACGCCTTCCTGCGCGAGAACGTCCCCTTCGCCCTGCCCGAGCCGGGCTCCTACGCCGTGGGCACCGCCTTCCTGCCGCACGAGGAGGACGACCCGCAGGCCACCTCGGCCGCCGTCTCGCACATCGAGACGCTGGCGTCCGAGGAGGGGCTGACCGTGCTCGGCTGGCGCGAGGTGCCCGTCGCTCCCGAACTGCTGGGCCCCGGCGCCCGCGCCACCATGCCCACGTTCCGCCAGCTGTTCGTCGCCGACACAGCCGGCCAGCGCAGCGACATCGCCCTCGACCGGCTGGCGTTCGTGCTGCGCAAGCGCGCCGAGCGCGAGGCCGGCGTCTACTTCCCCTCGCTGTCCGCCCGCACCCTGGTCTACAAGGGCATGCTGACGACCGGGCAGCTGGAGCCGTTCTTCCCCGACCTGTCGGACCGCCGCTTCGCCACCGCCATCGCGCTGGTGCACTCGCGCTTCTCCACCAACACCTTCCCGAGCTGGCCGCTGGCCCACCCCTACCGGTTCGTCGCGCACAACGGTGAGATCAACACCGTGCAGGGCAATCGCAACTGGATGCGCGCCCGCGAGTCGCAGCTCGCCTCCGAGCTGTTCAGCCGCGAGCACGACGGGGGCCACGAGACCCTGGAGCGGATCTTCCCCGTCTGCACGGAGGGCGCCTCCGACTCGGCGACCTTCGACGAGGTGCTGGAGCTGCTGCACCTGGGTGGGCGTTCGCTGCCGCACTCGGTGCTGATGATGGTGCCCGAGGCCTGGGAGAGCGCCGAGTCGCAGGACTCCATGGACCCCGCGCGCAGGGCCTTCTACCAGTACCACTCGAACATGATGGAGCCCTGGGACGGCCCCGCCTGCGTCACCTTCACCGACGGCACCCAGGTCGGCGCCGTTCTCGACCGCAACGGGTTGCGTCCGGGCCGGTACTGGGTCACCGACGACGGGCTGGTCGTCCTCGCCTCCGAGGTCGGCGTCCTCGACATCGACCCGGCGAAGGTCGTGCGCAAGGGCCGCCTGCAGCCCGGCCGGATGTTCCTGGTGGACACCGCCGAGAAGCGCATCATCGAGGACGACGAGATCAAGGCGCAGCTGGCCGCCGAGCACCCGTACCAGGAGTGGCTGGAAGCCGGCCTCATCGAGCTGGCCGACCTGCCCGAGCGCGAGCACATCGTGCACACCCACGCCTCGGTCACCCGCCGCCAGCAGACCTTCGGCTACACCGAGGAGGAGCTGCGCGTCCTGCTCGCCCCGATGGCCCGCACCGGCGCCGAGCCGATCGGCTCGATGGGCACCGACTCGCCCATCGCGGCGCTCTCCGAGCGGCCCCGGCTGATCTTCGACTACTTCACCCAGCTGTTCGCGCAGGTCACCAACCCGCCGCTGGACGCGATCCGCGAGGAGCTGGTCACCTCGCTGCACTCGCCGCTGGGCCCGCAGGGCAACCTGCTGGACCCGACCGCGGCCTCCTGCCGCAGCGTGACGCTGCCGTTCCCCGTCATCGACAACGACGAGCTGGCCAAGCTCATCCACATCAACGCCGACGGCGACCTGCCGGGCTTCAAGTCCGCCACGCTCTCCGGGCTCTACCGCGTCGCCGAAGGAGGGGACGGCCTCGCGGCCCGTATCGAGCAGATCTGTGCGGAGGCCGACGCGGCGATCGAATCCGGGGCCCGGCTCATCGTGCTGTCCGACCGCCACTCGGACGCCGAGCACGCGCCGATCCCGTCGCTGCTGCTCACCTCCGCCGTGCACCACCACCTCATCCGCACCAAGCAGCGCACCCAGGTGGGCCTGCTGGTGGAGGCCGGTGACGTCCGCGAGGTGCACCACGTGGCGCTGCTCATCGGCTACGGCGCCGCCGCGGTCAACCCCTACCTGGCCATGGAGTCCGTCGAGGACCTGGTACGCGCCGGTACCTTCCTGCCCGGCACCGGGGGCACCTCGGCGACCGATTCGGGGGAAGGGCTCGAACCCGAGCAGGCCATCCGCAATCTGATCTACGCGCTGGGCAAGGGCGTGCTGAAGGTGATGTCCAAGATGGGCATCTCCACCGTCGCCTCCTACCGCGGCGCGCAGGTATTCGAGGCCGTCGGCCTGGACGAGGAGTTCGTCGACCGCTACTTCCACGGCACCACCACCAAGATCGGCGGCGCCGGCCTCGACGTCATCGCCCAGGAGGTCGCCGCCCGGCACGCCAAGGCGTACCCCTCCTCCGGCATCGCGCCCGCGCACCGGCTGCTGGACATCGGCGGCGAGTACCAGTGGCGCCGCGAGGGCGAACCCCACCTGTTCGACCCGGAGACCGTCTTCCGCCTCCAGCACTCCACCCGCCAGCGCCGCTACGACATCTTCAAGCAGTACACCCGGCGGGTGGACGAGCAGTCCGAGCGGCTGATGACGCTGCGCGGCCTGTTCTCCTTCAAGAGCGGCCGCCCCTCGATCCCCGTCGAGGAGGTCGAGTCCGCCGACGAGATCGTCAAGCGGTTCTCCACCGGCGCCATGTCGTACGGCTCCATCTCCCAGGAGGCGCACGAGACGCTGGCCATCGCCATGAACCAGCTCGGCGGCAAGTCCAACACCGGTGAGGGCGGCGAGGACCCCGAGCGGCTCTACGACCCCTCCCGGCGGTCCGCGATCAAGCAGGTCGCCTCCGGCCGGTTCGGCGTCACCTCCGAATACCTCGTCAACGCCGACGACATCCAGATCAAGATGGCCCAGGGCGCCAAGCCCGGTGAGGGCGGCCAGCTGCCCGGCCACAAGGTCTACCCGTGGGTGGCCAGGACCCGGCACTCCACACCCGGCGTCGGCCTCATCTCGCCCCCGCCGCACCACGACATCTACTCCATCGAGGACCTCGCCCAGCTCATCCACGACCTGAAGAACGCCAACCCGGCAGCCCGCGTCCATGTGAAGCTGGTCTCCGAGGTCGGCGTCGGCACGGTCGCGGCGGGCGTGTCCAAGGCGCACGCGGACGTCGTGCTCATCTCCGGACACGACGGCGGCACCGGAGCCTCCCCGCTCACCTCGCTCAAGCACGCGGGCGGCCCCTGGGAACTGGGCCTGGCCGAGACGCAGCAGACACTGCTGCTCAACGGATTGCGCGACCGGATCGTCGTGCAGACCGACGGCCAGCTCAAGACCGGCCGCGACGTGGTCATCGCCGCGCTGCTGGGCGCCGAGGAGTTCGGCTTCGCCACCGCGCCGCTGGTCGTCTCCGGCTGCGTCATGATGCGCGTCTGCCACCTGGACACCTGCCCCGTCGGCATCGCCACCCAGAACCCGGTACTGCGCGAGCGCTACAGCGGCAAGGCCGAGTACGTCGTCAACTTCTTCCGGTTCATCGCCGAAGAGGTCCGCGAACTCCTCGCCGAACTGGGCTTCCGCACCCTGGACGAGGCCATCGGGCACACCGAACTCCTCGACACCTCGCGCGCCGTGGACCACTGGAAGGCCCAGGGATTCGACCTGGCACCGCTGCTGCATGTGCCCGAGCTGCCCGAGGGCGCCGTGCTGCACCAGGCCGTCCCCCAGGACCACGGACTGGAGAAGGCGCTCGACAACCAGCTCATCAAGCTGGCCGCCGACGCGCTGCAGGCCGACACCGCCGAACAGGCGGAGCCCGTCCGCGCCCAGGTCGCGATCCGCAACGTCAACCGGACCGTCGGCACCATGCTCGGGCACGAGGTCACCAAGAAGTTCGGCGGCGCCGGACTGCCCGACGACACCATCGACATCACCTTCACCGGCTCCGCCGGCCAGTCGTTCGGCGCCTTCGTCCCGCGCGGCATCACCCTGCGGCTGGAGGGCGACGCCAACGACTACGTCGGCAAGGGCCTCTCCGGCGGTCGCCTGGTCGTCCGCCCCGACCGGGGCGCCGACCACCTGGCCGAGTTCTCCGCCATCGCGGGCAACACCCTCGCCTACGGCGCCACCGGCGGCGAGATCTTCCTGCGCGGCCGGGTCGGCGAACGCTTCTGCGTCCGCAACTCCGGCGCACTGGTCGTCTCCGAGGGCGTGGGCGACCACGGCTGCGAGTACATGACCGGCGGCGCGGCCGTCGTCCTGGGCACCACGGGCCGCAACTTCGGCGCCGGAATGTCCGGCGGCACCGCCTACGTCATCGACCTCGACCTGGCCAACGTCAACGCCGGACTGCGCGGCGCCGTCGAGGAGCTGACCGACGACGACAAGGCGTGGCTGCACGAGATCGTGCGCCGCCACCAGGAGGAGACCGGCTCCACCGTGGCCGCCAAGCTCCTCGCCGACTGGGACGGACCCGACGGAGCGCTCAGCCGCTTCAGCAAGGTCCTGCCCGCCACGTACAAGGCTGTGCTCGCCGCCAAGGACGCCGCCGAGCGAGCGGGGCTCAGTGAGTCCGAGACCCACGAGAAGATGATGGAGGCGGCGACCAATGGCTGACCCCAAGGGCTTCCTGAACACCGACCGCGAGGTCGCCGAGACCCGCCCGGTCGAGGAGCGGGTCAAGGACTGGAACGAGGTCTACGTACCCGGCTCCCTGCTGCCCATCATCAGCAAGCAGGCCGGGCGCTGCATGGACTGCGGCATCCCCTTCTGCCACAACGGCTGTCCGCTGGGCAACCTCATCCCCGAGTGGAACGACTACGCCTACCGCGGAGACTGGGAGGCCGCGAGCGAGCGGCTGCACGCGACCAACAACTTCCCCGAGTTCACCGGTCGCCTCTGCCCCGCGCCCTGCGAGTCGGCGTGTGTGCTGGGCATCAACCAGCCCGCCGTCACCATCAAGAACGTCGAGGTCTCCATCATCGACAAGGCGTGGGAGACCGGCGGCGTCACCCCGCAGCCCCCCGAGCGGCTGAGCGGCAAGACCGTCGCCGTCATCGGCTCCGGCCCCTCAGGGCTGGCCGCGGCCCAGCAGCTCACCCGGGCCGGCCACACGGTCGCCGTCTACGAGCGCGCCGACCGCATCGGCGGACTGCTGCGCTACGGCATCCCCGAGTTCAAGATGGAGAAGCGGCACATCAACCGCCGTATCGAGCAGATGCGCGCGGAGGGCACCAAGTTCCGCACCGGTGTCGAGATCGGCCGCGACATCGACGCGCAGAAGCTGCGCAAGCGGTACGACGCGGTCGTCATCGCCGCGGGCGCCACCACGGCACGCGACCTGCCCGTACCCGGCCGCGAGCTGAACGGCATCCACCAGGCGATGGAGTACCTGCCGCTGTCCAACAAGGTGCAGGAGGGCGACTTCGTCACGCCCCCCATCACCGCCGAGGGCAAGCATGTCGTGGTCATCGGCGGCGGCGACACCGGCGCCGACTGCGTCGGCACCGCACACCGGCAGGGCGCGGCCTCCGTCACCCAGCTGGAGATCATGCCCAAGCCGGGCGAGGAGCGGGACCCGGCCCGCCAGCCGTGGCCGACCTTCCCCATGCTCTACAAGGTGACCTCCGCACACGAGGAGGGCGGCGAGCGGATCTACTCCGTCAACACCACCCACTTCGAGGGTGATGAGGACGGCAACGTGCAGTGGCTGCACCTGGTCGAGGTCGAGATGGTGGACGGCAAGCTGGAGCCCAAGCCCGGAACGGAGCGGAAGATCCCCGCCCAACTGGTCACCCTCGCCATGGGCTTCACCGGCGTCGACCGGGAGAACGGCCTGGTCGAGCAGTTCGGCGTGGAACTCGACGCCCGCGGCAACATCGCCAGGGACGGCGACTACGCCACCAACGTCGCCGGCGTCTACGTCGCCGGCGACGCCGGCCGCGGTCAGTCCCTCATCGTCTGGGCCATCGCCGAAGGCCGCTCCGCCGCCAAGGCCGTCGACCGCTACCTCACCGGCGAGTCCAGCACCCTCCACGCCCCGGTCCGCCCCACGGACCGCGCGCTGACGGTGTAGCTTCCTTCGGAACTTCCGTACAAGGGCGTACGGACGACGCGGCGCCTGCCAGTCCCCGACCGGGTTGTGGCAGGCGCCGCACTGTGCCTGCGGCCCGGGACGGTCCGCAGGTGCTCGTCCCAGCGTTCACCGACGTGACCCAAGGCCGAGGCAAGTTCTGAGTCACCCGAAAGAGATTTCTTGGCGGTCTGGTACTCGCCCGTGCCCCGTCAGTCGCGGACGATGGACTGGATCTCCTTCACGGTGACGTTCTCGGTCGTGCTGAAGGAGCCGGACGGCAGATCGCCGCTGGTCCCGTCCGAGCCCTTCCAGGAGATGTCCCAGGTGAGCGTCGCCTTCAGCGGGTAGGAACCGTTCTGGCCGCTGGCCCGCAGATACCTGATCCCGCAGGGCGGGGTCTCGTCCTTCTTGCCGACCGAGTACTCCTCACCCAACTGCCCATTCTTGACCACGCATTTTCCCGAGCCGGGATACGTCTTGGCGTCGTACGTACCCGGTTCCAGGGTGAGCGAGGTGGGCTTCGCAGTGGTGGTCGCCGAAAGGTGGGTGCCGTCTTCCAGATCCAGGGACGCGGTCACGTCCACCGGCTTGAACTTCCCCTTGTCGAGCCACACCCAGGTGTCGAGGTTGACCGTCTGCTTGTCCTCCGGGTTCATCGATATGTCGGTCCCCGGGATGGGCAGCTCCTCGTACGCGTACTCCGCGAGAATCTTCGGGCTGACCGCGAGCGGCATGCTCTTGGGCGGCTTGCCGTTGGGTACCCAGATGGCGTGCTCACTGCAGGCGTCGGCCTCGGGGTCGTCCGCGCGGTTGGGATTCCGCACCCCCTCCCAGAACATGCCTTTGCCCTGCTGGTCGATGTTGTAGTCCTCGTACTTGTCGGTCTGGTAGTAGTTGTCCAGAACGTTCTTGGCCTGGCCGAGGAGGGCGTTGGAGAGCTCAGTGGCGTCGGCGCCGGCCCCGATGATCGGTTCCTCCTCCTTGTCCTTCTTCGGCTTCTTCGGCTTCAGGCTCTCCATCTCCTCCTTGAGCTCCTTGGGCGTCGTCTTCGGCTCATACCAGCACGCAGGAGCTTCCCAGTTGGGGTCCTTGGGGTTCAGCTTGACGGTGCCTTTTCCGCCACCGCCACCGCCGGTTATCCGGACGTGCGAGACCTGGGAGGCGACCTTTCCGTTGTTGGCAGAGCCGGCGGCCCGGTCCCCCCGCTTCTTCTCGGCGTGCGCTTGGGTCGCCATGGAGAGGGAGACTCCGACGACCAAAGAAAGAGCGACGCCTGTCCTGGCTACTTTTCGCATTCCTCTGCTCCCCGTTTTGTCTGGCTGGAATATGACTGCCAGATTCCGCTCTTGCTCCGCCGCAAGCGGCTGGTTTCCAGCGTGTCCCTCTTGTCACCTGACTCGTAGTGGTCGAGCTTGCCCGTCTTGAGGTTCTTGTCGTTGGCTTTCGAGTCATCGACGCAGTAGGAGACCTGCGCGGTGCTGCTGCTGAGGAATTCGACCTGCTGGTTGTAGTACCGGGTGACGCCTGCCCAGCTGTAGTGATCGTCGCTGTAGGCCTTGATGTATTTGGTGGCGCTGATGAACGCCTGGCCATCGGCGTACAACTTCAGTTGATCGGCGTCCTTGCCCGTGGTGATGATTCGGTCCACCAGGTTGATCCGCGCCTGGTTGTCCGCCAGGACTTCGTCCTTCTTCGGGTCGCCCGTCTCGGTGTCCTCGAAGACGTTCTTGGCGTCCTTCGCCAGCTTGATCTCGTCGGGCGCCTTGCGCCCACCGGTGTTCGAACTCTTCGACGGCGAGGGGGACTTGGTGGCGGCCTTGCTCCCGTCCTTGGCGCCGTCGATCTTGTCGTCCGAGTCGCCGTCGCCCCCGCACGCGCCCAGGAGGAGGGACGCGGCCAGGGCTGCTGCGGTCCACATCGCTGTGCCGGCCTGCTTTTTCATGCGCAAGTTCTCTCAGCTCTCTGTCCGTGGGCGACGGCGGTACGAATCACCCGCAGTTTTGATCACTTAAAGTTACTACAGTGAAAGGGGAGTCGACAGTCCTCACTCCGGTTCTCCCACTTGTGTCAATCGGTGATCGTTCAACCGTCGTTGGACATCCTGAAGGAGGACACGCAGCAACTCGGCGAGCTGGTTCTGCTGATCGGGGTCGAGGCCTGTCATCAGGTCCGCTTCGCGGGTGAGGACCTGATCGACGGTGGACTCCACCAGCCGGTGCCCGGCCGAGGTCAGCTCCACCACGACCGAGCGGCGGCGGCCCGCTCCGCCCTGCGTCCGGGGGGCGTTCCCGGGGCGCCGGGTGACCAGGCCCTCGCGTTCGGCGCGGGCCACCCGTTGCGAGATGGCGCCCGCGGTGATCATGGACCGGTCGGCCAGCTCCCGAGTGGTGAGGGCGTACGGCTCGCCCGCCCGCCGCAGCACGCTGAGCAGGTCCAGGGTGGCGGTGTCCACGCCCGCGCGGGCGAGCACGCGGCGGCGGTCGTCGCCCAGCAGTTTGGCCAGCCGCCACAGCGGGGTGACGATGCCGATGGAGGAGACGGGCGTGCCGGGGCGCTCCCGCTCCCATGCTGCGGCGATGTCCGCCACCGGGTAGTCGGACGCGCTGTCCAGTGGGTGGTCGTCGCTTGCCATGGCTCCTTCTCCCGGTTACGTTTAGATCTAAATTTAGGTCTGAATGATCCTGGAGGACACTGTATGGCACGCGGCATCCTGGTCACCGGCGGTGCGACAGGCATCGGGCTGGCCGTGGCGCGGCACTTCGCGGAGAACGGGGACACGGTCGTCATCACGGGGCGACGGCAGGCCCCGCTGGAGGCGGCGGCCGAGAAGATCGGCGCACAAGCCGTGGTCTGCGACCACACCGACCCCGAGGCGGTGGCCCGACTGCTGCCTCGGCTGCCGGAGCGGCTCGACGTCCTGGTCAACAACGCGGGCGGCAACACCGATTTCGACGCGGCACCCGCCGACGACACGGACACCGGGCCCGGCCCGCTGGCGGCGTTCGCGCAGCGGTTCCGCGCGAACCTGGACGCCAACCTGGTCAGCGCGGCGCTGACGACCAAGGCGGTCGAGGACCGGCTCGCCGAGGGCGGCGCCGTCGTCAGCATCGGCTCCATCGCGGCCGACAAGGGGGCGGGCGCCTACGGCGCGGCCAAGGCGGGCCTCGCCTCGTGGAATCTGGGCCTGGCGCAGGAGTTGGGGCAGCGGGACATCACGGCGAACGTGGTCGCGCCCGGCTACATCGCCGAGACGGAGTTCTTCCGCGACCACCTCACGCCCGAGCGGCGCGACCATCTGATCGCCTCCACCGCGCTGGGGCGTCCGGGCCTGCCGGAGGACATCGCGGGAGCCGTCGCCTTCCTCGCCTCGTCCGCGGCCCGCGACATCACGGCGCAGGTGCTGAACGTCAACGGCGGTGAGCGCGGCACCCGTTGACCGGTCGCCCACCAGACCGGCGGCCCACCGTGCGCCGCCGGTCCACCATGACCGGCGGCGCACGGTGAAGCACTGCTTACGCGCCGGCTTCACGTCAATTAAATGGTGCGCGGGCCCTGCCGGCCGCACACTCCGGCCATGCCGACCACCACCGGGCCCTTGGGCCGTATCGCAGCAGCCATGGTCACCCCGTTCGACGCCGCGGGGCAGCTTGATGTCGAGGGTGCCCGGCGCCTCGCCGGGCATCTGGTCGACGAGGGAGGGTGTGACGCCCTCGTGCTCAGCGGGACGACGGGGGAGTCGCCGACCACCTCGGACGACGAGAAGACCGCGCTCGTACGTGCCGTGGTGGCGGAAGTGGGGGACCGGGCGAGTGTGGTGGCGGGTGTCGGCTCCAGCGACACCCGCCACAGTGTCGAGCTCTCCCGCGCCGCCGAAGCAGCCGGCGCCGACGGCCTGCTGGTGGTGACGCCGTACTACTCGCGTCCCACCCAGGAGGCCGTCGCGCACCATCTGCGCACGGTTGCCGACGCCACCGGGCTGCCGGTGCTGCTCTACGACATCCCGGGCCGCACCGGAACCGTACTGACCACCGACACGCTGCTGCGGCTCGCGGAGCACCCCCGCATCAAGGGGGTGAAGGACTGCGCGTACGACCTGATCAAGTCCTCCCGGGTGATGGCGGACACCGGACTGGCCTACTACGCGGGCTGTGACGAGTTCGCGCTGCCGCTGCGGGCGATCGGCGGTGCCGGGTGCATCAGCACCGTCGCCAATGTCGCGGCGCCGCTGGTGTGCGGGGTGCTCGACGCCTACGACGCGGGGGCGCACGAGTCGGCGGCGCGGCGCCATCTGGCGCTCTCCCGGCTGACCGAGGCGGTGATGACCGGCCAGCCGGGCACCGTCGCCACGAAGGCTCTGCTCAACGCGCGCGGCCTGCCGGCGGGCCCGGTACGCGGCCCGCTCCTGGACGCGGGCCCGGCCCTGACGGCACGTCTGCGCCGGCTACTGGACGAGGCCGAGGCGGCGACAGCGGCGGTGACGGCGGCGGTGACGGCCACGGCGGCCGGGGGATCACCGAGGTAGCGGCAAGTATCAGTCCTGTCCGCGCCTTCCGGGTGCTGCCGCCGTGCTGCCGCCCTGCTGCCGCCGTGGATCCGCGGGCGGCAGCACGGAGCGAGCAGCACTCTGCGGACCTCGACCACTCACTGGTCCCGCAGGTGGACGCTGGTGACGGCGACAGCGCAGGCGGCGCACGCCCACACCGCGTAGACGGTCCAGGCTCCGCCGACGGTCCACGGGAAGGCCGTCGGGGAGTAGTTGACATCGACGAGCCGCAGCCACGCACGGTAGGGCAGGGCGTGTCCGGCGACAGCCGACCAGTGGCGGCCGTCGGTCAGGAACAGCGGCAGCACGAGGAGGACCACGACCGAGGTGATCATGGTGGAGGCGGTGTGTCGGATGGCGGCGCCGAGCGCGAGCCCGGCGAGCGCACACACCGGCGCGAGGAGTGCGGAGGCCGCAACGACACGGAAGGCTCCCGGGTCACCGAGGGAGACGCCCGCGTCCCGGCGGTCGAGAATCGCCTGCGTCACAGCGAAGGAGGCACCGGCGACGACCAGGCCGAAGACGGTCGTGACCACCGTGACGACGACTGCTTTGGCGGCCATCACCGAGCGGCGGGCCGGGACGGCCGCGAACGTCGTCCGGTGGGTGCCCGTGCTGTACTCCCCGACGATCACCAGGGCGCCGATGGTGCCGAGGGCGAGGGCCATGAGCAGAGCGGCGTTCGGGGTGAACGCCTCCTGCAGCGCTATCCCGTCCCGTTCGAAGGCGGCGCGGTCCTTCGACATCTGCAGCGTCCAGTGGCTGTAGGTGTCGTAGGCGATGCCCGCGTTGAAGCCGATGACGGCCAGGGCGGTGGCTCCGTAGGCGATCCAGGTCGAGCGCAGCGACCGGTGTTTGATCCACTCGGCGGCGACCAGGTCGCCGAAGCGGGCGGGGGGTCGGCGGGTGGCGCCTTCGCGGTCGGACACGTCCGTTGTCGGGGCGGCGGTCGCGGTCATCGGGGATCTCCTCCGGGGTATTGGACACGGTCGGCTGTGAGCTCCATGAAGGCCTCTTCCAGCGACGCGGAGCGGGTGGACAGCTCGTGCAGCGGGAGACCGTGCCGTCGGGCGATGTCGCCGATCCGCACCGCCGTCGGGCCGGTCACGGTGAGTCGCTCACCCTTCAGACGGACAGCCGCGCCCTCAGCCGTCAGCAGTTCCTTCAGTGCGGTCGCGGCGGGCGTGGTCACGGTGACGCTCTGCCGGGTGCCGCGGGCCGAGAACTCCGCGAGGCTCTCCGCCGCGACCAGTTCGCCCCGGCCGATCACGATCAGCTGGTCGGCGGTGTGCTCCATCTCCGACATCAGATGGCTGGAGACGAACACGGTGCGGCCTTCCGCGGCGAGCCGTTCGAACAGCTCACGCACCCACTTCACCCCCTCCGGGTCCAGGCCGTTGAGCGGCTCGTCGAAGAGCAGTACCGGTGGGTCGCCGAGCAGGGCGGAGGCGATGCCCAGCCGCTGTTTCATACCGAGCGAGAACCCGCCGATGCGGCGCTCGGCGACCTCGGCGAGACCGACCTCCCGCAGCACCTCGTCCACCCGGCGCCGCGGGATGCGGTTGCTGCGGGCCAGCGCCGACAGCTGCGCCGCCGCGCTGCGTCCGCCGTGCACGTCGTGCGCGTCCAGGAGGGAGCCGACATGGCGCAGGCCGCGAGGGCGGTCACGGAAGGGCCGGCCCGCAACGGTGACCGTGCCGCTGGTGGGCTGGTGCAGGCCGAGGATCACCCGGAGCGTGGTGCTCTTGCCGGAGCCGTTCGGCCCGAGGAATCCGGTCACCTGGCCGGGGCGCACGGTGAAGGTCAGGTCTTTGACGGCTGTCGTGCCGCCGTATCGCTTCGTGAGTCCGTTGACTTGGATCATGGCGCCCACGGTGTCGTTCGGCGCCCCCACTCGTCGTCGGGCCGGTGCTGACAATCGCCGGGCGCGGGTGTCGACCCTGGTTGTACGACCGCAGGTCGATGCCCTGTCGCGGGTACGCGCCTACCATTTCGGCATGTCCGCCTCCGCACCGTTGCCGCCGCCGTTGCCGCTGCTCAAGCGCGTACCGCCGGGTGTGTGGACGGCGTTGGTGTGGGGCGCGGCAGCAGTGCAGCCCATCGTGGAGTACGTCCTGATGCCGCAGCGGCACGAGTACTCCCTGAGCTATCCCCGCGACGGCCTCGACCCGCTCACTGCTCGGGTGCTGCTCGCCCTGGCCTTCCTGGCGGTGCTGGCCGGCAGCGCGCTGCTGCGCCGTCGCACGGCGGTGGCGTACGGTCTGCTGATCGTCGGCACGGTCGTCGCGTCGGTGGCCTGGCGGCAGGACGAAGTCGTGCCCCTGCAGTTCCTGGGGGTGGATGTCGCCCTCTGCTACGTCGCGGCCACCCGACCCCGGCGCACGGCGATCATCGCGGCCGCCGGGGCGCTGGGCGTGCTCGCCGGGTACCTCGTGCTGCGCCGGCTCACGGGAGAGGAAGCGGGTACCGCCTCCGAACCGTTCGTCGCCCTCACGGTCGTCATCGCCTGGCTCATCGGCAACTCGCTGCACCAGGCCCGTGCCCACACCGCAGAGCTGCACGCCCGGACCGCCGCTCAGGCGGTCACCGCCGAACGGCTGCGCATCGCCCGCGAGATGCACGACACGGTCGCCCACAGCATCGGCATCATCGCCCTGCAAGCCGGAGCCGCGGCCCGGGTGGTCGAGACACAGCCGGCCAAGGCCCGCGAGGCGATGCTCACCGTCGAACACACCGGGCGTGACACCCTGGCGGGACTGCGGCGGCTGCTGGGCGCCCTGCGGCAGGCCGACCAGGAACAGGAGCCCGGCCCCCGGGATCAGGAACCGACCGACCGCCACGACCAGGGACATTCCCGGGCTCCGCTGCGGCCGGCCGCCGGTCTGGCGGACCTGGAACGGCTCGCCGCGACGACCACGGCCGCCGGTGTCCGCGTGGAAGTGCGGTGGCAGGGCGAACGCCGACCGCTCCCGGCCGACACGGACCTCGCTGCGTTCCGGATCGTCCAGGAAGCGGTGACCAACGTCGTACGGCACGCGGGTGCTGAGGGCTGTCAGGTGACAGTCGAATACCGTGAGGACGAGCTCGGCATCGAGGTCGTCGACCGGGGAAGGGGCGGCAGTACGCACACGAAGACCCCGCAGACCGGATTCGGTCTGGCAGGTATGCGGGAGCGGGTCGCCCTGCTGCACGGTCGCTTCACCGCCGGACCGCGTCCGGGGGGCGGTTTCAAGGTGGCCGCCCGGCTACCGGTGCCGACAGCGGAAGCGGCAGGGACCGGGCCCGTAGCGAAGGCTGGAGCCGGATGACCGTCAGAGTGGTACTCGCCGACGACCAGCCCCTGGTCCGCGCCGCGTTGCAGATGGTGATCACCGACACCACGGACGTCGAGGTCGTGGGCGAGGCCGAGGACGGCGCCGAAGCGGTCCGGCTGGTCGGGGAAGTCGCTCCCGACGTGGTGGTGATGGACATCCGGATGCCCGGCACGGACGGCATCGAGGCCACCCGCCTGATCACCACGGGCACCAGCGCCGCACGCGTGGTTGTGCTGACGACCTTCGACGACGACGACTACGTCTACGGAGCGCTGCGTGCCGGCGCGTCCGGGTTCCTGGTCAAGGACATGGCCTTGGACGACATCCTCGCCGCAGTCCGTACCGTGGCCGCCGGGGACGCCCTCATCGCACCGAGCGTCACCCGCAGACTGATAAAGGAGTTCGCGCGCCGCCCGGCCGCGACGCCACCACGGCGGAGGGAACTCGATCGCATCACCGACCGGGAACGGGAGGTGCTCACCCTGGTGGGCAAGGGCCTGTCCAACGCCGAAATCGCCGACCAGCTCTCCCTCAGTGTGGCCACCGCCAAGACCTATCTGACCCGGCTGCTGGCCAAGCTCGATGCGCGTGACCGGGTGCAACTCGTGATCCTCGCCTACGAAGCGGGACTGGTCGCACCGTCCCACTGAGCGAACTGCCATGTGGCTCCCTCGTTCAGCAGCAGGCGGTACTGCTCGGATCAGCCAGGCGGCCCGATGCGGGGCGGGGGCTTAGTGTTGGTGCCTGTGATACCTCCTGTTGCGGAAGTGGCCGAGGCCCAGCGGGTGCTTCGGGAACTGCTCGCCGATGTGGACGACGACCAGGTGCGGGCGCCCTCCGCACTGCCCGGCTGGTCCCGCGGGCATGTGCTGGCGCATCTGACCGACAACGCCCGGATGTTCGCCCGCCTCGCCGAGCACGCGCTGCGCGGGGAGCGGGTTCCCACCTACGAAGGGGGCCAGGCCGAGCGTGACGCGATCATCGAGGCCACGGCCGGGCGTACGGCCGCAGAGCACCGGGCGGCGCTGGCCGGACACACCCGGACGCTGATGGCCGTATGGTCGCGGGCGGGGGCGGAGGACTGGCGGCGTCCCGTCGCGTTCCGTGACGCGGACATCGCCGCGACGGTGTTCGCGCGCTGGCGCGAGGTGTGGATCCATATGGTCGATCTCGGCCTCGGTATCGGCCCGGCCGCCTGGCCCCCGCAACTGGCGGCCCATGCCCTTGATTTCCTGCTGGGCAGACTGCCGCACGGCATCTGCCTGGTCGCCACGGACCTGGACCGGCGCTGGCACACGGGCGGGGAAGGCACCGCACCTGCCCGTGAGGGCACCGCACCGGTCCGCGAAGTGCGCGGCGGCGTACGGGATCTGGCGGCATGGCTGGCCGGGCGGGTGCCCGACAGCCCGCCCCGCTGCCAGGCCGGTCTGCCCGAACTGGGCCCCTGGCCGCCGCATCCGCCGCAGCCGCCCCGGCGGACGGACGCGGGCCCGTAGCACAGGACAGCCCCGGCCCGGAGGCGGTAGCGCGGTCCGGCTCGCCGCACCTGTGCTGTTCGCCGCCGCCCGCGCCGACCACCCCTGACTCGGAGCTGAGGCCCGGCCGCTGCCTCAGGGGTACAGCAGGCCGCGGGCGACCGCTGCCTCCCGTACCTGTTCGTACAGCGCCGTCAGGACCGGGCTGGCGCTGACGCGGGGAAGCTGGAGGCGGTCCAGCGCCGCGGCGTCGGCGCCGACGTCGGACCAGCCCTGGCCGGTGAGCAGCCGCATCAGCGCCGGGTTGAGGCGGTCGACGCCTCGTACCAGGCGGGCCTCGGGGGTGGCGCCGTCCTCGTACTCCCACCACAGGGCGAGCAGTTCGGGGCCGAGCGGTGCCGGCAGCGCACCGAACCGTTCGCGCGCCACCGCCTCCTCGGTTCGGGCCTTCTCCTCCGTACGGGTCTTCTCCTGTGCGCGGGCCTGCTCCGTCTGCGTGCTCCCGCCTGTTGTGTGCCAGGCGGAGGGGTCACCCGCGTCGATCTCCACCACGTCGTGCATCAGGCACAGCTTCAGCATCCGTTCCAGGTCGAGCCGTAGTCCGCTCTCCCGTTCGAATTCCATGTGCAGTGCCCAGCACACCATCGCCAGATGCCAGGAGTGCTCCGCCACCGACTCGCGCCGCTCGGGCGTGGCCCGGTTGTGCCGCTCCACCTCCCGCAGGCGGGCGGTGTAGGCGATGAAGTCGAACAAGTCCCGGGTGTTCGTCATGGCTTCCTGCCCATAAATTGCTTGGCTTCCGACGGCGCGGCCCGGTTAGAGTGCGGGCGTGTCCAGTCCTGAGGCTTCCAGACTCTAGCCACCGGCCCTCCGGTGGCTGCTTCGCGCTGTCTGCTTCCCGCGTTCGCCGAACGCCATCGGATCGCCGTGTCCCGGGCTCTTCCGCGGTAGTGCTGCCGCGCGCCCGGCTGGACGGACTCTCTTCCTGACGTATGCCGCTGCCTTCCCGGCCCGGTGCTCCTTCTTCGGGGGCTCCGGCGGGTCCCGGATCTTCCAGCGGCTCCCTCAGGCACGCCCTGTCGCCGGGTGGCGTGCGCGCCTACCGCTGTCCTCGTCGATTCCGATCCGAGTGGATTGCGGAGTTTTCATGCCATTTGTGTTGTACGTTCTCGCGCTGGCGGTGTTCGCCCAGGGAACGTCGGAGTTCATGCTCGCCGGGCTCGTCCCGGACCTCGCCGCGGAGCTGGAGGTGTCCGTCTCCGCGGCCGGGCTGCTGACCTCGGCGTTCGCCGTCGGGATGATCGTGGGCGCGCCGCTGATGGCGGTGCTGAGCCGTCGCTGGGACAGACGACGGGCGCTGCTGGGATTCCTGAGCGCCTTCCTGCTGGTGCATGTGGTGGGCGCGGTGACGACGAGCTTCGCGGTGCTGGTGGTCACCCGTGTACTGGGGGCGCTGGCCAACGCCGGGTTCCTCGCCGTCGCACTGACCGCCGCCGCCGGAATGGTGCCGCCCGACGCCAAGGGCCGGGCCACCTCGGTGCTGCTGAGCGGCGTGACCCTCGCCTGTGTCGCCGGGGTGCCCGCAGGCGCCGTACTGGGGCAGGCGTGGGGCTGGCGCTCGGCGTTCTGGGCGGTGGCCCTGGTGTCGGCCCCGGCGCTGTTCGCCCTCGTCCGGTCGCTGCCCGGCGCGCACGACACCGGGGCGCAGGCGGGCGCGGACGAGCCCCCGGCGCAGGCGGTCCCACAGCACACGGACCCGGTGAAGGGCGGAGGACCCGTCCCGGCGAAGGGCGGACGGTCCGTGAGCCTGTCCCGCGAGCTGCGGGCGCTGCGCGGACCGCGGCTGCTGGTGACGCTGCTGCTGGGCGCACTGGTCAACGGCGCCACCTTCTGCACCTTCACCTACCTCGCCCCGCTGATCACCGACGTCGCCGGATTCGGCGACAGCTGGGTGCCGATCCTGCTGGCGCTCTTCGGTCTCGGCTCCTTCCTGGGCGTCACCGCGGCGGGCCGGGTCGCCGACACCCGCCCGCTGCGGCTGCTGACCGTGGGCGGGGCCGCGCTGCTCGCCGGATGGGTACTGTTCGCGCTGGCGGCGGGCAGCCAGCTCGCGGCCGTCGCTCTCGTCCTCGTCCAGGGCACCCTGTCCTTCGCGGTCGGCTCGACGCTCATCTCGCAGGCCCTGTACGCGGCAGCCGAGGCACCGACCCTGTCGGGCGGCTTCGCGACGGCGGCGCTCAACGTCGGCGCGGCGCTCGGACCCTGGGCCGGTGGCCTCGCGCTCAGCGCGGGTGCGGGCTACCGCGCGCCCCTGTGGGTGAGTGCGCTGCTGGTGGCGCTCGCCCTGCTGGTGGGCGGGGTGGCGCGGGCCGTTGCCGCCCGGCGCGCCGCCCACCGTACGGGCCAGGACGGTGCGATCACGGCCGGAACACCTCGCGCCAGCGATGCGCCACGGACACCTCCCCGGTGATGCCGAGGTCGGACAGCGGGCGCCGGTTCCACAGCGTGAGGTAGAGGTCCTCGGCCGTGCCCTCGTACACGCAGTCCGGTGCGGGCGGTGGCTCGGTGACGCGCTCCGCCCGCGCCGGATCGCCGAGGAAGACGGCCCAGACGGCCCCGTCCACATCCGTCGCCCGCACGAGGACCGTACGGGGATCGCCGGCGAACCCGTCCGGCGTACCGCGCCGGGGGTAGAAGCCGCACAACAGCTCGTCCACCCCGTCGGCGGCGAACTCCGCAGCGAGCTCCTGTACGGCGAGCTCGGTTGTCGATGAGGAGCCGGGGGAGAGGGGGGCGCCGAGTGCCGACTCGGCGTCCACCCGGTGCACCGCCGTCTCGTGCGCCTGGCGCCGCGTCCAGAATGCCAGCGAGGAGGGCGCGGGCATGAACGTCCAGCAGGTCAGATCGTCCGGAGCCGACTCCAGCGCCTCGACCAGCAACCCGTGCCCCTCCCGCAGCCACGGCCCGAGCGCCTCGTCGGCCAACCCGGCGGGCCTGGACGGCGGTACGGGCTCGGCACGGGCCTCCCGGACCATGTCCGCCGCCCAGCGGTGCACCGCACCCAGATGCAGGGCCAGGTCACGCACCGTCCAGTCGGGGCAGGTGGGAACGGGGGCCGAGGGGTCGGCCTGTTCGACGGCGTCCGCGAAGAGACGGCCCTCGCGGCTGAGGATGTCGATGAACTCTCGGTTCTTCATGGGCCTGAGCCTGCCTGCACGGGACGGCGCTGTCACCACGTTTGTGCTGTGAGCGATCCGGGGGGGGAGGAGGGGTAGCGGGAAGGCTGGCAGTCGGTGCGGCGCCCGGGGTGGCTTCGGGCGTGATGGTATCGGCGGTATGGAGAACCGGCGGCGCGTGCTTCTTGTGGCCTACGACGATGCGCAGATACTCGACATCGCCTCGCCCAGCAGCGCCCTGGAGCTGGCCAACCGGCACGGCGCCACTCCGCCGTACGCCGTCGAACTGGGCACCCTGGGGCGTTGCGCCGCGCGCAGTTCGGCCGGGATCGTGCTCGGCGCCGGGTGCGATCTGGAGGCGGTCGGCGGGCAGTTGGACACCTTGGTCGTGGTGGGCGGGGCCGGGTACGCGACCGCGGCGGCCGACGCGCGGCTGCTGGCACAGGTACGGCGGCTGGCGCGGCAGAGCCGGCGTGTCGCCTCCGTCTGCACCGGCACCTACGTACTGGCCGCGGCCGGACTGCTCAACAACCGGCGCGTCACCACGCACTGGCGGTTCGGCGAGCAGTTGGCCGCGCAGCACCCCGGAGTCGCGGTGGACGTGGGACCGCTCCACATCCGCGACGGCAACATCTACACCTCAGCAGGGGTGACCAGCGCGCTGGATCTGACGCTGTCGCTGATCGAGGATGACCACGGGCCGACGCTGGCCCGCGCCGTCGCCCGCGAACTCGTCTCCTATCTGCACCGACCCGCCGACCAGGCGCAGATCAGCATGTTCCTCGCCGCTCCGCCGCCGGGCGACCGGCTGGTGCGGGACCTGGCCGGCCACATCGCCGGTCACCTGTCCGAAGACCTCAGCCCGCGTGCGCTGGCCGCCCGGGCGGGGGTGAGCACCCGCCATCTGACACGACTGTTCACCACCCACCTGGGCACCACACCGAGCCGCGCCGTACGGGCGGCGCGGACCGAGGCGGCGGCGCATCTGGTGCGGTCCAGCGCGCTGCCGCTGGCCGCCATCGCCCGGCGCTGCGGGTTCCGGTCGCCGCAGACGCTCCGGCAGGCGTTCCTGGACCTCTACGGCGTCGGCGGGGACACGATTCGCAGGATGCCGGACATGCCGCGGCCCCGCGGCGCCGCCCGTGCGCAGAATCCCGAGCCATGACCCCTTCGACCCCGTCCTCGCCTTCGACCCCGACCACGCCTTCCAGCTCCCGCACCTCTTCGACGGCGCGTCGTGCGGTGCTGCGGGGTGCGGCGGCGGCTTCCGCGCTCGCCGCCGTCGCCGCGACGCAGACCGGGACCGCGCACGCCGCACAGCCCCGCCGCCGTGATCTCGACATCGGCATCCTGCTGTACGACGGCTACAGCCTGCTGGACCCCACGGGGCCTGCCGAGGTGCTGTCCCGACTGCCTGACGCGGCGGTGACGATGGTGGCGGAGCGGCGTGGTCCGGTCCGTACCGACACCGGTGACGTGGCCGTCATGGCGGACCGCTCGCTCGCCGAGGTCGACCGGCTGGATGTGCTGCTGGTGCCCGGCGCCGGCAATCGCGGCACCACGGCGGCGATGAAGAACGAGCGGATACTGGAGTGGATCGGCCGTATGCACCGGCACACCCGGTGGACGACCTCCGTGTGCACCGGATCGTTGATCCTGGCCGCGGCCGGACTGCTGGACGGGCGCCGCGCGACCACCTACTGGGCCTCCGCCGAATATCTGGAGTCCACCTTCGACGTGACGTACGTGCCGGAGCGCTACGTCCGGTCCGGCAAGATCGTCACCGCCGCCGGGGTCTCGGCGGGAGTGGACATGTCGCTCCACCTCGCGTCGTTGATCGCCGGGGAGCGCATCGCGCAGGCGATCCAACTCGCCGTCGAGTACGACCCTCAGCCCCCGTTCGACTCCGGGAACGCCGCGGAAGCGTCCCCGGAGCTGAAGGCGCTCGCCCTGCGGCTGCTGGAGGAGTCGTCCCACGGATGAGTGGGACTCGTTCTCATGAGTGAGCGGGCCGGATCGAGCAGGACGGGGGTGGGCCGGGGCGGCCGTACCGGGCGGGCTCTAGAGGGTGAAGCCGTGCGGAAACGGATCCCGGGGGTCCAGCAGATAGGTTGCCATGCCGGTGATCCAGGCGCGCCCGGAGAACTCGGGCACGACCGCGGGCAACCCGCCGACCTCGGTGGTCTCCAGCAGTCGGCCCGTGAACCGGGTGCCGATGAACGACTCGTTCACGAACTCGGTATCCAGCGGCAGCTCACCCCGCGCGTGCAGCTGCGCCATCCGCGCACAGGTGCCGGTACCGCAGGGGGAGCGGTCGAACCAGCCGGGGTGGATCGCCATGGCGTTGCGCGAGTGCCGACCGTCCGAGCCCGGCGCCAGGAACTGCACATGCTTGCAGCCGCTGATGCCGGGGTCGACGGGATGCACCGGCCGGTTCTGCTCGTTGACGGCGTCCATGACGGCGAGGCCCGCGGCGAGGATGTCGTCCTTGCGTGTCCGGTCGAACGGCAGCCCGAGCTGGTCGAGTTCGACGACGGCGTAGAAGTTCCCGCCGTACGCCATGTCGTAGCCGACCTCGCCCAGTCCCGGCACCCGCACGGTGGCGTCCAGCTCCAGCGCGAACGCGTCCACGTTCCGCAGGGTGACCTTTTCGGCCATCCCGTCCCGCACGGTGACGCGGGCCTCCACCAGCCCGGCCGGAGTGTCCAGCCGCACCGTGGTCTCCGGCTCGCTCACCGGGACCATGCCCGTCTCCACCAGCACGGTCGCCACCCCGACCGTGCCGTGCCCGCACATCGGGAGGAAGCCGCTGACCTCGATGTAGACCACACCCCAGTCGGCGTCCGGCCGGGTCGGCGGCTGGAGGAGCGCACCGCTCATCGCCGGGTGCCCCCGCGGCTCGTCCACCAGGAATCTGCGCAACTCGTCCAGATGCTCGACGGCGTAGCGGCGACGTTCGGCCATCGTCGCGCCCGGGATCGGCGGCAGGCCGCCGGTGACGACCCGGGTCGGCATGCCCTCGGTGTGCGAATCGACGGCGCTGAGCGAACGGACCGACCGCATCAGGCCGCCCCCCGCTCCGCGAGGGCGGAGATCGCCCGCGCCATGTCGGCCTCCACCCGCTCCCGCAGCTGCGGGAGCAGCGGCCCGCGCGGCGGTCGGCAGGGGCCGCCGAACCGGCCGACCTGCTCCATACCGAGCTTGATCGCCTGGACGAACTCGGTGCGCGAGTCCCAGCGGAAGGCCGCCACCAGCGGCTCGTACAGCGCCCGCGCCTCCTCCAGGCGCCCCTCGGTGGCCAGTTGGAACAGCCGCGCCGACTCGGCGGGGAAGACGTTGGGGAACCCGGCGAACCAGCCGGTCGCGCCCATCAGCAGGCTCTCCAGCACCACGTCGTCGGCACCGCTGACGACCTCCAGGCCGCTGCCGGCGGTCCGCTCCTTGATCTCCAGCACACGGCGGACATCGCCGGAGAACTCCTTGACGGCCACGATGTTCTCGATCTGCGCCATCCGAGCGAGCAGCTCCGGTGTCAGATCGACCTTGGTGTCGAAGGGGTTGTTGTAGACCATCACCGGCAGACCGACCGAGGCCACCGCGGCGAAGTGGTCCACGATCTCCTGCTCGTTGGCGCGGTACATCGTCGGGGGCAGACACAGCACCCCGTCCGCACCGTCCTCGGCGGCGACTTCGGCCCAGTGCCGCGCCTGGTGCGAGCCGACCCCGTGCACCCCGACGACGACCTTGCCCGCGTCACCCACCGCCTCGATCGCCGTACGGGCCACGGTGCGGCGCTCCTGATCCGTCAGCGACGAGTACTCGCCCAGCGAACCGTTGGGTCCGACACCGTCGCAGCCGCTCGCCACCAGCCAGCGGCAGTGCTCGGCGTAGCGGTCGTAGTCGACGGCCAGTCCGGCGGGCGCCGATGCCTTCTCGTAGTACGGGAGTGCTGTTGCCACAACCACGCCACCGAGACCCTGCGCGGCCCGGGGCGGCTTCTTGCTTTCGCTCATGAAGTGCTCTCCTCCGAAGGATCGGTCGGATCGGTTCGCTCGGCGGTGCCGGGGGTGGTGGCGTCGGGAACGGTGATGTCGGGGGTGGCGATCTCGGGGGTGCCCGGAGTGGCGTCGGGGGCGGTGCCCGAAGGAGCAGTGCCCCAGGGCTCCGGGGAAGCGGCGAGCTCGCCGAGCCGGAGTGGCTGGGCGATCGGCCTGCGGTGCGGGGTGGCGGCGGGCAGCCCTTCGGCGGACTGCTCGCGGGGTCCATCCCCGGCCCTGTCCTCACCCCTGGCCCTGTTTCCACCCCCGGGCCCGTCCCTGCGCCCGGGGATCGGTCCGGCATCGGGCCGGGCACCGAGCCGGTCGCGGAGCTCCAAGACGGTGGGGCCGCAGATCCTGGCCTGGCAGGGCCCGAGCCCGGCCCGGGTGCCCAGCTTGGCGACTCGGGGCGACGCCTCCGCCTCGCTTCCGAACGCCGCGCACAGGGCCCCGAAGTCGGTCTCCTCGCAGCGGCACACCACCGTGTCCGCACGCAGCCAGCCCGGCCAGCCCGCCCCGATGGGATGTGCGCGGGCGAGTCGGCGCGCGAAGGCCCGCCCCTGGTCCCGGCTGCGCCGCAGTACGCGCAGCGCCCGTGCGGACCGGTCGCCACCGGCGGCCGACCACCCCGCCACCGCGCCCTCGGCACGCGCGGCCGGCTCCCCGGCGATCCCCGTGACCTCCCCGGCGGCGAAGACGCCGGGCACGCTGGTGCGCTGCTCGTCGTCCACCAGCACGAACTCCCCGGTACCGGTACCGGTCCCGCTCCCGAGCCCGGGTCGGCCACGGTCGCCGTGCAGAGCGCACCCGGCCGCCACCGGTAGCTCCAACTGCGGGCTGAAACCATGGCTGATGCACAGCGCGTCGACCGGCACGGTGCGCTCGCTCCCGCCGACCACCGACCAATCCGGGCGCAACCGGGCGGTGACGACCTCCTCCACACGGCCCTCGCCCCGCGCCTCGACGACCGTGCAGCCCAGCCGGTAGGGCACCCGGTGGCGGGCCATCGCGGCGGTGCAGTCGGCGAGTTCGGGCGTCTTGCCCAGCTGCGCGGCCAGCTCCCAGGGACGGCTGCCCCAGCCCCGGGCCACGGTGCCCGCGGTGTTGGCCTCCAGCACCTCCAGCACGGTGGAGCCCGCCTCCAGCAAGGACGCGGCCACCGGAAGCAGGAACGGTCCACTGCCCGCGACCACGGCACGCTCGCCGACGGCCACCCGCTCCCCCTTGGCCAACGCTTGTGCGGCGCCTGCGGTGAAGACCCCCGGCAACTGCCAACCGGGGAAGGGGAGCACCCGGTCGTGCGCACCGGTCGCCAGCACCAGCGCGTCCACGTCGAGTGTCCGCCGCCCACGTCCGGAGCCGTCGGCGGGACCACCGCACAGCAGATGCACGCGCGGTGGCCGTCCGGTCGGGTCCGCCGGACCACCCGGTGCGGCCGGTTCGGGGTTGCCTTCGTGGCGCTCCAGCGCCCAGACCGAGGTCTCCGGCAGCCAACTGCAGCGCCGATGCGTCAGCACCTGGCGGCGGCGCCGCTCGAACTCCTGCCACCCGTGCTGGAGTCGTCCGGGACGCTCCGCCGCGTACGCCTCGGGCAGCATGCGGTGGTACTGGCCGCCCGGCTGCTCGGCGGCGTCGATCAGCGTCACCCGGGCGCCCGCCGCCAGCGCCGCGTGCGCCGCCGCCAACCCGGCCGGTCCCGCACCGACGACCCCCACGTGCCGGGGGGTCACTCGCCCTCCCCGGTCTGCGGGCCGGCCTGCGCTTCGGCCCGGGAGGCGGCCTGTGTGCCGGGTGTACCGGGGCAGAGGCCGGTCCGGGCACGGGACTGGGTGTGCACGACGTCGCCGTCCACGGCCCGCCGTCGGCAAGCGCGTACGTCGCGGTCGCCATTGACGGTCACCAGGCAGTCGAAGCAGACACCGATGCCGCAGAACACCCCGCGCCCGGCACCGGAGGGGCCCTCGCGCCAGGCCAGCCGGCCGGAGACGAGCAGTACACCGGCCACCGTCTGCCCCTCGACGCCGTCGGCCGGCTCGCCGTCGACGGTGATGCGCAACGGCCGGTCCCGGCGGCCGGTGGAGTCGCTCTCGACGGGTACGAGTCGCGGGCTCATGCCCCCTCCTGGTCCTGGTCCTGGTCCTGCTCCATTTCCAGCTTCCGGCGCTGTTCTCGGTTCTGTTTCCGGCCCTGTTTCCGGTTCTGCTGCCGGGATTCGGGCGGGGGCGTGAGCACGGCCGGGCGGTCCACCCGGAACGGGTGGGCGTCGATCTCGGTCGGCTCACCGAGTACGAGATCTCGCAGCAGCCGTCCGGTGCCGACCGAAAGCCCGATCCCGGCGCCCTCGTGACCGCTCGCGTGCCACAACCCGGCCAGCCGGGGGTCGGCGCCGACGACCGGCAGATGGTCGGGCACGTACGGCCGGAAACCGCCGTACGCCCGCATCACCGGCACACCGGCGAGTGACGGGAAGAGCCGCAGCGCCTTGGCCGCGACGGCGGACAGCACTTCGGGCCGCAGCAGGTCGTCGAAGCCGACCCGGCGCCGCGAGGAGCCGATCAGTACGCTGCCCGCCCGCGTCGACTCGACCACCGCCGAGGTCTGCAACTCCTCCTCGCTGCTGCCCACGGCGCCCACGTAGTCGGCGTCGTAGACCTTGTGGAAGACGGTCGGCGGCAGCGGCGTCGTCACCAGGACGTCGCCGCGACGGGGTTCGACGGCCACCGGCGCGCCGAGTCGGGCACCGAGCGCGCCCGACCAGGGACCGGCCGCGTTGACGAACAGATCGGCCTCCACCACCCCACCGGGTGTGCGTACACCGGTCAGCCGGCCGCCGCGGGTCACCACCCCGGCGAGCACCTCTTCGCCGGTCCGCAGCCTGGCGCCTGCCGCGAGGGCGTCGGTGAGCAGCGCCGCTGCCGCGCCTGCGGGCTGCACCTGGGCGTCTTCGGGGTAGTGGACGGCTGCGGTGTGCGCATGGGTGATGCAGGGTTCGGCTGCGCGGAGCGCGTCAGTCGTCAGGGTGTCGGCCCGCACGTCGGCGGCGCGCTGGGTGGCGGCGAACTCCGCGAGCCCGTGGGCCCCGGCTTCGGTGGTGGCGACGACGATGCCGCCCTTGGGGTCCCACTCGGCCGCTTCCACACACCGCGCTCCCGCGGGGGAGCGTTCCGCGATTGCCGCCAGCACCTCCGGCCACAGGCGCCGCGAGAGTTGGGCCAGTCGGAGTTCGGGCCCGGGGCCCTTGTCGGAGACGAGTACGTTGCCCTCGCCGTGCGAGGTGGTGGCCGCCCCGGCGCCGCCCCGGTCGAGGAGCGTCACTTCCAGCCCGGCCAGGGCGAGTTCGCGAGCACAGGCCGCTCCGATGATGCCGGCCCCGAGCACCACGGCCCGCGTTCCGTTCATCGAACCCTCCTCGTTCGTTAAAGCGAACGAGAGGGACGCTATGCCAGCGCCCGGGGGGTGTCAACGGTGCGACCGCGCCGTGCCCGCCGTGGGTCGTCTCCAACCGCGACCCCACCCCACGTATCCCGCCCTGCGTATCCCCGCGTCCCCCGGCGTGCCCCGGCCCGCGTACCCCGGCCCCCGCGTATCCCGGCCCCGCGTATCCGCACGCGTACCCGACGACGGCGCGGTGGATGGCCGCACGGTTGCGCGGTCGGTCAGTCACCGCATGGGGTGCCCTCACCGGGCAGGGAGTGCGGGGCGTTCGGGTCCAGGCGCTGGTCCGACCGGTACTGGAGCAGCAGCACCGAGCGCACGACCCCCTCCACGGCGGCATAGCTGTGCGGCAGTGTGGCGTCGAAGCCGACGTAGTCCCCGGCCTCCAGTTCCACTTCCTGCCCGTCGACCGTCACCTCCAGCCGGCCGGCCTGCACGACGGTGTGCTCGATACCGACGTGGCCCGGTGAATCCCGCCGTTCACCGGCTCTGACCTGCTGGTCGTACACCTCGAAGACGGCCTGCCCCGACTCGATCCGCTGCAGCGGGCGAAGGTCGATGCCCTGGCCGCTGAGCATCTCGACATCCTTGGCCCGGACCACGCGCAGGCCAGCGGGCTGCTGGGCGTCCAGCAGGTCGGAGATCGGCACCTCGAGAACGCGCGAAAGGCTGAAGACCGTTTCGATGGTGGGGTTTCCGGTGCCGGACTCCAGCTGGGACAGCGTCGCCTTGCCGATCTTGGAGCGGCGCGACAGCTCGGAGATCGACAACCCCCGCTGGGCTCGCGCCCGCTTCAGGTTGAGCGCCAGCATTCCCCGGATCGACCCCTCGGGACCGCTCACGGTCCCCTCCCTTCCCTCACGGGTTGCGTTCGCTTTACTGAACGATCTGGTGGTGTGCTCGGTCATTATCCCGAACTGAAAGGCAATGGCGCCGTGTACCTCCGTCGCGGCCCGTGAGAGGGCTCATCTCTCCACGAGGGTGATCTCCGTTGCCTTGACGCTGGTGAAGACCTCGGCACCGTCCGCCAACCTGAGCTCGGCAGCGGCCTCCGTGGTGATCTCGGCGACCAGGTCCGGACCGTTGGCCGAGGTGACGAGCACCCGCAGCCGACTGCCGACCGCCGTGATCTCCCGTACCGTCCCCGGCCACACATTGCGCGGGCTGCCGTGCGGGCGCCGGCGGTGCAGGGCGACCGCCTCGGGAGCGATGACCGCCAGCACGGCGGTCCCCTCCCCGACCGGGTCGGCGACCACCAGGCTGCCCCCGGCGTCCAGGGCCAGCGTGCCGTCCGTCGCCGCCGTGCCCGCCAGCGCGTTGCGCCCGAGCATCCGTGCCACCCACGGCGAGCGCGGATGCCGGGTGACCTCGGTGGGCGGAGCGTCCTGGACAGCCCGGCCGTCCTCCAGCACCAGTACCCGGTCGGCCAGTGAGACCGCCTCCACCGGGTCGTGTGTGACCAGCAGACAGACGCCACCGAACCCGGCGAGATGGCCGCGCAGTGTGTGCCGTACCTGTGCCCGCGTCGTCTGGTCGAGCGCTGCCAGTGGCTCGTCCAGCAACAGCAGCCGGGGCCGCCCCGCCAACGCTCGGGCCAGCGCCACCCGCCCGGCCTGGCCGCCGGAGAGCTGCCCCGGTCTGCGGTGTGCCAGGTGCCCGACCCCCAGCCGTGTCAGCCACGCCTGTGCCTGGCGGCGCGCTTCGGTACGGCGTACTCCCTGGGCACGCAGCCCGTACGCCGTGTTCGCCAGAGCGGTCAGATGTGGGAAGAGCGCACCGTCCTGCGGGACCCAGGCGACACCGCGTCGGTGCGAAGGCAGCGAGCCGACCGGCAGCTCGCCGAGCAGGAGCTCTGCGTGTGCGCGCGGAGTGAGACCGAGGAGGGCACGCAGCAGCGTCGTCTTACCGGCCCCGTTGGGACCGACGACGGCGACGGTGGTGCCGGGCTCGGCATCCAGCGTCAGCTCGGTGAACCCGGTGACACGGGCATGCAACGGCCAACCACCGCCGACGCCACCCGGGCCACTCGGTTCACCTGTTCCAGTGGGGCCAGCCGCACCGGTGGGGGAACTGGTGTCACCGGTGGTGCTGACGCCGGCGCCTGTGCCATTAGCGGTGGTGCCGTCAGCGGGGCTGCCGCCCGTATTGCTGATGCCCTTCGTACCGGCGGGGTCGGGTGTACCGGGCGGCGGGGCGATCTCGTCGAGGAGCGGGGTGGGTGTGGCCCGGGAGCGCCCGGTGCCCGCCCAGCGACCGCGCAGTCCGACGAGTACCGCCATGGCGATGGCGAGCAGGAGCAGCGAGACCGATGTCGCCGCCTCCGGCTGCTCCTGGAGCAGGAGATACACCTGGAGCGGCAGCGTCTGTGTCGCCCCCGGAAGATTTCCGGCAAATGTGATCGTGGCCCCGAACTCGCCGAGCGCCCGTGCCCAGGTGAGCGCCGCGCCCGCCGCCAGCCCCGGGGCGACCAGTGGCAAGGTGACCGTACAGAACACCCGCAGCGGCCCGGCGCCCAGCGAGGCCGCCGTCTCCTCATAGGCGGGCCGCAACCCCGCCAGGGTCCCCTCCAGACTGATCACCAGGAACGGCATCGCCACGAATGTCGCCGCGACCACCGCCCCCGAGGTGTGAAACGGCAGCACGATGCCGAATGTCTCCTCCAGCCAAGGCCCCAGCAGCCCGCGCCGCCCGAAACCCAGCAGCAGCGCCACGCCCCCCACGGTCGGCGGCAGCACCATCGGCAACAGCACCAACGAACGCACCAGCGCCTTGCCGGGGAAGCTGACCCGCGCCAACAGCCAGGCCAGCGGCACGCCCAGTACGAGCGAGAGCTCGAGCGCGCAGAAGGACACCAGCAACGAAAGCTTTACCGCCTCCGTCACGCCCTCGCTGCTCAGATGCGAGCCCAACTCCGCCCACTCGGTTCGCGCCAGGATGCCGAGCAACGGCATCAGCAAGAACGCGATCGCCAACAGCGCGGGCGCCGCCAGCGCGAACGGCGTAGGCGGCCGGGTGCGGGTGCGGGTGCCGGTGCCGGTTCGGATGCGGGCGCGGACGCGACGCGCCGCCGGGTGCGCGTGAGGCTCTCCGTGGTGGTGCGGGCGGGTCATGGGCGCTGGAAACCCGCGCCACGCAGCACCTTCTGGGCCTGGGGCGTGCTCAACCACTTCACGAATGCCGCAGCCTCCTTCTGGTGCTGGGACTGCTTGAGGGTGGCGGCGGGGTAGGAGGCGATGGCGTTCTGGCTGTCCGGTATGTCGATGGCGTCCACCTTCTTGGGCGCCGTGGCGGCGTCGGTCTTGTAGACGAGACCCGCGTCCGCCTCGCCCAGTTCGACCTTGCTGAGCACCGCCCGGACGTTCGGCTCCTCGGAAACGGGCTCGACCTTCAGCTTCTGGGCATCCAGCACCTGCTTGCCGTAGCGCCCGACCGGCACCTCGGGCGCCGCCAGCACCACTTTCAGCTTGCTGTCCGCCAGATCCTCGAGGCGCTCGACGTGCTTCGGGTTGCCCTCTTCGGTGGCGATGACGAGCCGGTTCCTGGCGATGACGGTCGGCTTGCCCGTCTCGCCCTTGAGGCCGCCCATGGTGGCGGTGTCCGCCGTGGCCAGCACATCTGCGGGCACGCCCTGCTCGACCTGTGCCGCCAGTGCCTGCGATCCGGCGAAGGAGAACTTCACCTTGGTGTCGGGGTGCTCCTTCTCGTAGGCCTTACCCGCTTTCTGGAACACGTCCGTGAGGGACGCGGCGCCGAGCACGGTCAGTTCGGTCTTTCCCCCTTCACCCGCGCCACCGCCACCACCACTTCCGCCACTCCCGCACGCGGCGAGCGGAACGAGCACGGCGACGGTGACGAGCGCGGCGAGCACTCGGCGAGGTGTCAGAGGGATCGCATGCATGGGCGGAACTCCCGGTGAGGCAGCTGAGGCACAAGCCCCCAAGGAAAGGAAGGCAAGGCCCGACGGGCGGGGGGACGTAGGGGCGAAGGGACGGAGGGGCGGCAAAGAGGGGTGGAGGGGCAAAGAGGGATGGAGGGGCGACGGAACGCAGCTCGAACAGCGGACTCGACCCCGAGGCCTCAGGGGCAGTCGATGTGGACGTTTGTCGACTTCACCCGGGCAGTGGCCTGCATCCCGACCTCCAGCCCCAGCTCCTCGACGGCTTCCCGGGTCAACAGGGAGACCAGCCGGTGCGGACCCGCCTGGATCTCGACCTGAGCCGCCACATCGCCGAGCTTGACGGCGGTGACGATGCCGGGAAACGCGTTGCGCGCCGAGGTGTAGGGGGTCTCCTCGTCCTCGCCGGCGTGCTGCCCGAGCTGGACGGAGAAGGCGGCCAGATCGCGTCCCTCGATCAGCCGTCGCCCGCTCTCGTCACGGTGGGTGGCGACTCGGCCGGCGTCAGCCCACCGCCGAGCCGTGTCCGGGCTGACGCCGAGCAGTCGTGCGGCCTGCCCGATGGTGTATGACTGCATGTGCGTCAACGTATGGGGTCTGAGCTCGCATCTGCAATCTTTGTCTCTCCTTTCTATAGCATCTGCCAGGTTCACCTGGAGGAAGCACCAATCCCTCTTCTGCGCCGAGCGGGGCGCGACGCGGCGCTGCACTATTGGAGCGCCGAGGGCCCGGCCTAGACTCGGCCCACAGCTCCTGGGCGCAGCGTCGAGTGGAGAGGGCACCAACGTGAGCGAGCGCAGCGACCCTCCAGGGGAGACGCCCCCGGTCGCCCACGTCGCGCACAACGCCAGGGTGTGGAACTACTGGCTGGGCGGCAAGGACTACTACGACGTGGACCAGCAGGTCGGCGACCACATCACCAGCATGTTTCCCATCATCCGCGAGGTTGCCCGCGCGGACCGCACCTTCCTCGGCCACTCCGTACGGTTTCTGGCGGGCGAGGCGGGCATCCGGCAGTACCTCGACATCGGCACCGGGCTGCCGACCGTCGAGAACACCCACCAGGTGGCCCAGGCCGTGGCCCCCACCTCACGGATCGTCTACGTCGACAACGATCCCACCGTGCTCGCCCATGCCCGTGCCCTGCTCGCAGGCACCCCGGAGGGGGAAACGGACTACATCGACGCCGACGCCCACCAGCCGCAAGCCATCCTCGACGCCGCCACGGACACCCTCGACCTCGCCGAACCGGTCGCCGTCATACTGCTGGGCATTCTCAACTTCATCGACAACACGGACGAGGCTGAAGGCATCGTGAAGACCCTGATGGCGGCCATGTCTTCCGGCAGCTATCTGGTGCTGACGCATCCCACTCTGGAGTTGGGCGGTGCCGGCAACGTCGAAGCGATGCGCTTTTGGAACGAGAACGCCACACCCCCCATCACCGCCCGCACCGGTGCCGAGATCGCCCGGTTCTTCCAGGGGCTGGAGGTGCTGGAGCCCGGCATCGTCTCGTGCGCGCAGTGGCGGCCCGGATATGTGGCAGCCGACGAGAAAGCCGTCGCCCAGTTCGGCGCCGTGGCCCGCAAGCCCTGATCCCTTTGCTCTCTCATATGCTCATGCGTCCTCCCCTCGCAGGTACGTCAGTACGGCGACTACACGGCGGTTGACCTCCGGATTGTCGGCCGGCAGGTCGAGCTTGAGCAGAATCCCCGCGATGTGTTTGGCGACGGCCGCTTCCGTCACCACCAGACGCCGAGCGATAGCCGTGTTGGAGTGCCCCTCCGCCATCAGCGCCAGCACCTCGCGCTCCCGTGGAGTGAGCCGTTCCAAAGGACCACGACGGCGGGCGAGGAGCTGACTCACCACATCCGGGTCGACAACCGTGATGCCCCGGGCGACACGGGCCACCGCGTCCATGAACTCGCCGACATCGCCCACCCGTTCCTTGAGCAGATATCCCATACCCGCCCGCTGACCACCCTGATCCATCAGCTCCTCGGCGAAGGTCTGCTCGACGTATTGGCTCAGCACCAGCACGGCGAGCCCCGGCTGCTCCATCTGCAGAGTGCGCACCGCACGCAAGCCCTCGTCGGTGAAGTTGGGCGGCATCCGCACATCCGCCACCACCAGCTCCGGCCGATGCTCCCGTACCGCCGCGAGCAGAGCGTCGCCGTCGCCCACCGCCGCCAACACCTCATGGCCGAAGCGCTGGAGCAACTGGACCATCCCCTCGCGCAGCAACACCGCATCCTCAGCTATTACGAGGCGGAGAGGACGCTCGGTCTGCATGGGATCTCCGCTCTCACACGGGTGGGCCCACCCATCGGACTGGACAGGAACATTCTGCCGTCGGCTGCCGCGACCCGGTCGGCCAAGCCTGTAAGGCCCGAGCCCGCCTCCGTATCCGCACCGCCCACTCCGTCATCCATCACCTCCACATCCAGCACCCCCTTCTTGACCCGCACTCTCACCCGGCAGTGCGCCGCCCCACTGTGCTTCGCCACGTTGGCCAAAGCCTCGGATGTCACGAAGAACGCGGTGGTCTCCGCAGCTGCCGGCAGACGGCCCGGCAATTCGATGTCCACATCGACAGGTATGGGCGAGCGACCCGCTATGTCCCGCACCGCCGCGTGCAGTCCCCGCTCGCTCAGTACCTGCGGATGCACATTGCGGATCAGCTCCCGCAACTCGGCCAGAGCCTCCTTGGCCAGCGCATGCGCTTCACTGATCTCTTTGGCCGCGACACTCCCCGCGGGCACGTCCAACGCGGCCAGCCCCAACCGAACGTTGAGCGCCACCAGCCGCTGCTGGGCCCCGTCGTGCAGATCGCGCTCGATGCGGCGCCGCTCGGTCTCGAAGGCGTCCACCAGCCGGGCCCGGGAGCGGACGACTTCCCGCAGTTCGCTCTCCTCGGGAGCCAGCACCGAACGCGTGACCGCCCCACGGACTCCCGCCCATGCACCTATCGGGTAGGTCGCGACGATCAACAGCATCGCACCGGCTATCGGACCTGCGACCTTCTCCCAACTCGTCGCGGTCGGCTGGAGCGGAGAGAGCAGCAGCACGCCGGGTATGCCGACCGAAACCAGCGCTACCGCCAGGTCGGCCCACGCCACGGCCAACACGGAGACGGCACCGTACCCATAGGTTCTCCGGTCCCTGGGCGGGAGCGGGGCCTCGGGCTCCACCAAGCCGAGCCGCCACCGTTCCAGCGGTCCGGCAAGCGCGGCACCGAACGCTATGGCCAGCACTGAGCACAGTACTCCCGCCGTTCTTCCGAACGGCGCGGCCAGGACGGCCGCGACGGTCAGATACACCGCGGCCGCCAGCCCGCCGCCGGACAGCAGATAGGCCAGCGAGCGCCATGGCCAGGCGGTGAGTGGAAACCGTAGCGGCGCACGGCCGAGAGCTTCCAGGACGGTTCGTGAGATCACCAAACGACCGTAGCCGGGCGGCGCGGGCCAGGGCAGTAGTGCCAGGTGTAGTCCTGATACTCGCCCAGGCACTGCTGTGTTCGGGGCATCCCGCGGCGTTCCCTTGAGCCATGACCACGGAACAGACCACGCCGCAGGCCAACGAGCCGGCGGCCGAGCATCTTGCCGAACGCCCCGGCCCGCCGACACCCGCAGAGCCGACACCCGTGGAACTGCGCGGGGTGGAGAAGCGGTACGGAGAAGGGGAACGAGCCGTCACCGCGCTGCGCGGCGTCTCCCTCCGATTCGTGCGCGGCACGATGACCGCCGTCATGGGCCCGTCCGGCTCCGGCAAGTCCACGTTGCTGCACTGCGCGGCAGGTATGGAGCGGCCGACCAGGGGAAGCGTGCTGGTCGACGGCGTGGCGCTGGGTGACTTGAGCGAGGACGCTTTGACGGTGCTGCGCCGCGAGCGCATCGGTTTCGTCTTCCAGTCCTTCAATCTCGTCTCGGCGCTGACGGCCGCCCAGAACGTCGAGTTGCCGCTGCGGCTCGCCGGGCGGCGCGCCCGGCCGGGAGAAGTGGTGGCGGCTCTGGAGCGGTTCGGGCTCGGCGGGCGCGCCGGGCACCGGCCCAGCGAGCTGTCCGGAGGCCAACAGCAGCGGGTGGCTCTGGCCCGCGCCGTGATCACCCGCCCAGCGGTGCTTTTCGCCGACGAACCGACGGGCGCGCTCGACACCCATACCTCACGCGGGGTTCTTCGGCTGCTACGCGAGCTGGTGGACGTTCACGAGCAGACGATCGTCATGGTCACCCACGATCCCGCAGCCGCCGCCTATGCGGACCGGGTAGTGCTTCTCGCCGACGGCCTGCCCGTCAGCGAACTGCCCGGCAGTGACGGGGCGGAGGCGATCGCGGCCCGGATGGCCGGGCTGGAGGAGTCGACGGCCGGGACCGCTGGGCCGTATCCGGCTTCCGGCTCCGCCGTCGAAGGGCGAGGGGCGGTGCGGCCGTGATCAGCTTGGCGACCGTACGGGAGCGCTGGTCGGCGTTCCTGGGATCGTTCGTTGCCGTGGCGCTCGGCGTCACGGTCGTGACGATGAGCGCCTTGATGTTGCTGTCCGGCGGCACCGGGGTGCCCGAGCGGCTGGCCGGTGCCCCCGTGTTGGTGCGGGCGCCGACGGGTGAGCAGACGGGCGGCCAGTTCGCTGAGCCGCGTCCCTGGGAGCCGGGCCACGCCGAGCAACTGCGAAGGCAGTTGGCCGACCTCCCCGGGGTGCGGGCTGCCGTCGCCGACCGTTCCTTCTACGCGCAACTGCCGGGTATCGAGCAGAAGAAGGGGGAGCGGCAGGGCCACGGCTGGTCCTCGGCCGCCCTGGCCTCCTACGGCCTCCACGACGGGCGACCTCCCACACGACGCGACGACATCGCTCTCGCCCGGTCCTACGGACACCAGCCCGGGGAACGGGTGACGGTCCTCACTGCTGACGGCCCTCACCGCTTCACCGTGTCCGGCACGCTGGACGGGCCCGGCTACTTCGTCACCGACGCGCGTGCGGAGGCCCTCGCCGGAGGGGTCCGCGTCATCGGGCTCGCCCTGGAGAGCGGTACGCCGGTCGCGCAGATCGCAGCTGCCGCCGAGCGAGTGGTGATCCGAGCGGACGGCGGAGGCGAAGTCCTCACCGGAGAGAGCCGCGACGCCCTGGCGCCCCAACAGGACGAGATGACCCGGTGGATCGGTGGACAGGTGCTCACCGCCATGGCTGCACTCTCGGCCTTCGTGACCGTCTTCATCGTCTCCTCGACGTTCGCGTTCACCGTGGCGCAGCGACGCCGTGAGTTCGGGTTGTTGCGCACCATCGGAGCCACGCCGAAGCAGGTGCGCCGCACGGTTTGTGCCGAGGCGATGACCGTAGGAGTGCTCGGAGCCGCCCTGGGGGCGATCGCGGGGTCGGCTCTCGCCCCCTCGGTGGCCGGGGTCCTGGTGGACGCCGGATTGCAACCGGAGGGCTTCGCGGTGCGGTCCCGCTGGTGGGTGCCGTGCGCAGCGTTGGTGCTGGGGGTCGCTGTCGCGCTGGCGGGAGCATGGTCGGCCTCCCGGCGCGCTGCGAAAGTGGCGCCGATGGAGTCGATGCGGGAGGCGGCTGTCGACGAACAACCCATGACCCGCAGGCGTTGGGTGGCTGGGCTGGTGGTGACCGCCCTCGGACTGGCCTGCGCGGTGGGAACGGCATTGGCCGACAGCGACACCATGGTGCTGCTCGGTTTGGGCACGGCAACAGGTCTGACCGCGGGGCTCACCCTGCTCATACCGGCGCTGGTGCGACCCGTTGTCGGAGCGCTCACCCGCCCGCTGGCCCGTCGGCCGGGAGCGACAGCTCTGCTTGTGCGGGAGAACATGCGGACAGCGGTGCGTCGCACCTCGGCGACTGTCGCTCCGGTGTTGGCCACCGTGACGTTCGCTGTGCTCATCACCAGCACGGTGCAGACGACGGAGACCGCGGACACCGACCGGCAGGCTGCTGCCGTGCAGGCGCGCACCGCACTGGCGCCCACCGGTACCCCCGGCCTCAGCGATGCCGCGACGGAGGAAGCCGGCCTGACGCGGAACGCGATGCTGTCCACCACTGTGTATGGCGGACGCGGGCAGTCTGCGCTGACGGCGGTGGGGGTCGGTGAGGGCTTCCCCCAGCTCTACGGTCACCCCGCGCCAAGGGCCGGAAGCGTCTTGATGGCCGAGTCCGTCGCGGCCGCACATGGATGGCGGTCGGGGCGCAGCGCGGTGGTCACCTTCGAGGACGGTCGTAAGGAGCGGCTACGGGTGGCGGCGGTGCTGGGCGACGAGGAAGTGCCGTATCAGCTGGTACTCCCACGTGCGGTGGTGCGCGAGCACGACCCGTCGGCTCTCGCGGATGTCGCCTACCGCACTGGTGAGGACGCGTTGCCGCAGCTCGGCAGTGTGCTGAGGGCGCACGAGGTCTCGGTGGGGAGCTACGCCTCTTCGGCCGAGGCCGAAGAGGACCGCCTGGTGTGGATCTTCACCCTGATGCTGGTGGCCATGACGGCGGGATACACCGCCATAGCCGTCGCCTCCACTTTGCTGACGGCCACCGCTGACCGAGCCGGAGACCTGCGGATCCTACGGCTCTCGGGGGCCACCTGCGGACAGGCGCTACGGGCGGTCGCGGGGGAAACCGTCTGTGCTGTCGCGCTGGGGGCCGTGCTGGGGATGGCTGTGGTCATACCCGCGCTGACGGGAATGGTCCATGGGCTACGCGAGAGCCTGGGCGTTCCGGTGGAGGCGGTGATCGCCTGGCCCTGGGTGATAGGTGCTGTGGGCGGCTGCCTGGTACTGGGCCTGGTGGCGAGCGTCGTCCCCGCGTACCGGCTGTTGAGAGGGCCGGCCGGAAGACCGGACGCGCGCGCCTGACAGCTCTTGGAGCCGCCGCCCGTTCCGCCAGCTCTCCCAGCGGGGGCGCGCCCCTGAAGCCTTCCCTCTCGGAGGGCTCCGGGGCCTCACCGGGAGGGGGCTCCGATGGCGGGGTATTGCGGGTGACCGGCGCCCTCTGCCCGCTGGCTGCCCGTCCGCCGCCCGCCACCCGGCGCTTGCCTGCCGCCTGGGGCCGCCGCCCGGCGCCTGCCCGCCACCCGGTGCTCGCCCGGCGCCTGCCCGTCACCCGGTGCTCGCCCGGCGCCTGCCCGTCACCCGGTGCTCGTCCGGCCCTGCCCGCCACTCGGTGCTCGCCCGGCGCCCGGGCCGGCGCGTGGGGCACGGCGGGTGGCGGCGGTACAGGTACAGGTCCGGCATCGTCGCAGGACAGTGGGTGGTTCTGGGCAGGTTAGGTTGGATGGGTGAGTGAGATGACAGGGCGGGGGAGTGCGGAACGGTTGCGGGCCGACTGCGCGAACTGCGCGGGGCTGTGCTGTGTGGCGCTGCCGTTCACGGCGTCGGCCGACTTCGCCGTCGACAAGCCGGGCGGGAAGCGATGCGGAAACCTGACCACCGACAACCGGTGCTCGATCCATGCGCGGTTGCGGGAGAGCGGCTTCACCGGCTGCGCGGTCTTCGACTGCTTCGGCGCCGGACAGCGGGTGACCGGCCGGGACGGGCTGACGCCGGGACCGGAGATGTTCGCCGTCTTCCGGGTGACGCGGCAGCTGCACGAGTTGCTGTGGCTGCTGACGGAGGCCGAAGCCATCGGGCACGGCGAGGAGGCCCCCTCGCTGATCGCGGAGATCGACGCGCTCGTCGAAGGGGACGCGGAGGTGCTGCGCAATGTGGATGTGGACGCGTGGCGGGCGCGGGTGGGGGTGGTGTTGGAGCAGGTCAGTCACCAGGTGCGGGACGGTCTGGGTGGACGGGATCTGCGGCGGGCCGACCTGATGGGAGCTCGGCTGCGGGGCGAGCGGCTGCGCGGGGCCAGCCTGCGGGGGGCGCTACTGATCGCTGCGGACCTGCGCGGGGCCGATCTGCGCCGGGCCGATCTCCTCGGCGCCGACCTGCGTGACGCGGATCTGCGGGGCGCCGATCTGTCGGACTCGCTCTTTGTGACCCAGGCGCAAGTGAATGCCGCGCGCGGTGACGCCGCCACCGCTGTCCCCGACACGCTGACCCGCCCCGCTCACTGGCTGCCTAGCCCTCCACCCGGGCAGCATGAGGCCTCGCAGCAGGCGCGGGGTATGCCGCGTGGGAAGGCCACCCCGGTCGGCGGTGGCACTGGCGTCGGCGGGAGGAGCGGCAATGGGCAGCGCACCGGGCGTGGAGGACGCGGCAAACGGAACGGAGGGACGGGTCCCCGTAACGGCACCGGTCGGCCCGGTCGCCGCACCGAGTGATACCGCGTCGTCGGGGGGTGAGAGCGCACCGGGCGGGGCGGTTGCGAGAGAGCACGAGCACGCAAAGGAGGAGCGCGACGGTGGCACGGTAGATGTTCCAGGGGAGAGCACCGGGAGTGGGCGCGCTGTGGGCGTCGGCGGTGCTCCACGGAGGGGCGGCGCCGCTTTCGGCGAAAGTGCTGCGGGTGAGACGGGCGGGGGAAGGCCGGGTGGCCGTCGGCGGAGGGATCGGCACGGGCTGGAGATGAGTGGGCTCGGCGGTGGAGACGGGGGTGAGGAGGCTGCGGCGTGGTACGAGAGCGCGGTCGATTCGCTGCTCTTCTTCCGGGGTGATGTCGCCGAATCGGTGGGGGCGATGCGCAGGGTGGCGCCGGGGGCGCCGTTGGGGCAGGCGTTCGCCGCGTATCTGGGGCTGCTGGGTACGGAGCGGACACAGGCGGTCGCGGCGGGCGAGGAGTTCGCACGCTTCCGTGCCGAGGCGGATCACACTGCCTTCACCGAGCGCGAGCGCGCGCATCTGCGTGCGGCGTCCGTCTGGCTCGGCGGGGACATCGAGCGGGCCGGTGCGATGCTGCGCGAGATCAATGTCGGCTGGCCGCGAGACACCTTGGCGCTGGCGGTGGGGCACCAGATCGATTTCTTCACGGGGAACGCCGACTCGCTGCGCGATCGGATCGCCGGGGCGTTGACGGCCTGGGACGAGGAGGATCCGCACTACGGGCCGCTGCTGGGCATGTTCGGTTTCGGCCTGGAGGAGTCGGGCGATTACGCCCGGGCCGAGCAGGTGGCGATGTCCGCCGTGGAGCGGCAGCCCCGCGACGTGTGGGGCATCCACGCCGTTGTGCACGCCTTCGAGATGCAGGGCCGCTTCGCGGACGGTATCCGCTACCTCGACGCACGGCGGAGGGACTGGGGCGCCAACAACATGATGGCGGTGCACAACTGGTGGCACTACGCCCTCTATGCGTTGGAGGCGGGCGATACGGACCGGGTGCTGGAGATCTACGACGCCACGCTCGACCCCGCGTCGTCCTCGGGGCTGGCGCTCGAACTGCTGGACGCGGCAGCGCTGCTGTGGCGGTTCTATGTGGACGCCGAAACGGCCGAGGACGCCCAGCAGTTGGTCGGTGAGCGCTGGGGCGCGCTCGCCGATGCCTGGGCGGCACGTGACAACGGTCCGCACTACGCCTTCAACGACACCCACGCCGTCATGGCCTACCTCGGTGCCGGGCGGATGCGGGAGGCGGAGGAGCTGGTGGCCGACCGTACGGAGTGGGCGGCGCGTCCACATCCCGGCGTCAGCAATCACACGATGACGGCCGAGGTCGGGCTGCCGGTGTGCCGGGCACTGATCGCCTTCGCCCGGGGACGCTACCCGGAGACCGTCGAGCTGCTGCTGCCGCTGCGCGGGCGGTTGCAGACGTTCGGTGGCAGCCATGCGCAGCGGGACGCGGTGCAGCGCACACTGGTCGAGGCGGCGCTGCGCGGACAACGGTGGGAGCTGGCCCGCACCCTGCTGAGTGAGCGTCTCAACCTGCGCCCCACCAGCCCCTACAACTGGCTCGGTCAGGCCCGTCTCGCCGACCAGCTGGGGCAGGCGGCCCTCGCCGCCACCGCCCGTGAGAGGGCAGCCGCCCTGGCGGCTCCCGGCAAGAGCGCGCTCGCCGGTGCCGGCGTCGCTCAGCCCAGGGGGCCGGTACGGGCGTAGCGGCCCGGAGCGATGCCCAGTACTCGCTTGAAGTGCCGGGTGAGGTGTGACTGGTCGTAGAAGCCGGCCGCGGTTGCCACCTCGCCCGGTGGCTGCCCGTCGAGCAGCAGCCGGCGGGCCAGGTCGACGCGGCGGGACGTCACATACTGGTGGGGCGGGATGCCGAACGCGGCGCTGAAGGCACGGACGAGGTGCGCGGGGTGGGCGTGGAGCAGACGCGCGGCCTCTTCCAGGGTGGTGCCTTCGCGGAAGCGCTCGTCGAGGAGGTCGCGCAGGTCGTGGGCGACACCGCGGTCCGGCACGGCGCTGTCGATGATCGCTCGGGGGCGCAAGTGCTCGCGCAGGCGCTGGCTGATGAGGGCAAGACGACTCTCGGCCTCCAGTTCGTCTCCCCGGTAGGCAAGGGAGGTGTGCAGCTGCCCGACGCGTCGGCGCAGCAGGGGATCCGTGAGGTCCGGACCGTCGACCGCCGGCCCGATGAGGCCGGCGTCCAGCTGCGTCATGTCGAGGTAGAGCACACGCTTGCGAAAGCCGCGAGCGGTGACCGGAGAGCCGTTGTGCGGGATCTGCGGCGGCAGCAGGCTGACGGTGTCGTTCGGGGTGCCGCGCTCATGGCGGTCCAGGTCGTAGCGGACCGCTCCGTCGTCGACGATCAGCAGGGTCCAGGCGTCGTGGACGTGCATGGGGTACGTGTGCTCGGTGTAGTGGGCATGGAAGACCTCCCTGACGCCCGGGACCGACGGGCGCCAGGCAGAGATCTCCTGCTGGTACGCCATGCAAAGAACGTACAAGACGGCGCAGGCTCGCAGCCTGCAGTCTCAGAGCATGAGAAAGATGGATGAAGCCGGGGTCGCGGCCGGTGCGGCGGTGCAGAATTTTCCCGTTCGTTTCGACACGAAGATCGCCGTACTGCTGCGCGACGACCTGGAGCCCTGGCAACGGCTGAATGTGACCGCCTTCCTCGTCAGCGGGCTCGGTACGATGTCGCCCGAGGTGATCGGCGAGCCGTACGAGGATGCCGACGGCACCGCGTATCTGCCGATGTTCCGCCAGCCGGTGCTGGTTTTCCAGGGGACGAAGGAGACGCTGACCACGGCGCACCGTCGTGCGCTGTCCCGCTCGCTGCCGAGGGCCGTGTTCACCTCGGACCTGTTCAGGACGGGCAACGACCGGGACAACCGGGCGGCCGTACGGGCGGTGGGCACCGACCAGCTCGACCTGGTGGGGATCGCCGTCCACGGGCCGCGCAACGCGGTGGACAAGGTTCTCAAAGGCGCGCGGATGCACCCCTGAGCTGCCGGTGCACAGCAGCTTGCCCGTGCCCCTTCGCCCGTGCCCTTCGCCCGTGCCCTTCGCCCATGCCCACCTCCGCCCGTGCTCCCCTTCGCCCGTGGGGCTTCCCCGTGCGCCCTTTCCCCGTGCACCCTCCGGGCGAGGCGCGGCGTCGGTGCCGGGTACGCGAGGTTCGCCGGGCAGGCCCGAGTGCACCGGCGCACAACTGCCGGTCATATGAAGAATGCGGCTCGGTTGTTGGTTGATCGGGAGGGCGGGCAAGTCCCCTTCATGACGTGATTGCGGGCAGCGTAATCACCGGCGAAGGGGGCGAGAATTGCCCGATGCTTGGTATTTGCTGCGTCCGCCGTATGCCTGGTCCGCCGTAGCGGAACGGCTCCGTGAAATGCGGTTGCGTGGCCGGGCGGCGCTGTCGGTGGGTTTTGCCGCCGGGCTGGCCGCCGCCCGGGACGCGGGCGCCGAGGCGCCATGGGCGCAGGTCAATCTGGCTGTGGAATCGGAAGAGCGGGCGCGTACGGAATTCTGCGCGGAACTGGGTGTCGTCGCACGGGAATTCCTCGGCGCCGAACGGGCGCGCAATTTCTTCTTCATGCACAAGGACCCGGGAATCCGGGTGCGCTTTCAGGCCCCCGAGCCGGACGGCGACGGCGCCACGCAGTTGCGCGCCTCGCTGCTGCGCCGGTTCGCCCGGTGCGAGGGGGCGCGGACGCGGCCGGTGTGCGTGGTCTACGAGCCCGAGCACTATCTCTTCGGCGGCCCGGCGTCGATGGCGTACGTGCACGACCTCTTCACCCTCGATTCCTTCGCCTGGCTGGACCACCATGTCCGGCATCCCGGCCGTGCGGGCCAGTTGGCGGCCTGGCGGCACTCGCTCCTGCTGCTGCGGGAACTCTTCACCGGGCTGGGCATCGTCGGCTGGGAGCACCGCGGGGTGTGGCACACCTTGAGCCGGGAGGCGGGACGCGGACTGGGGGCTGCGGGGGGTACCGATCGTGCGGCTCGGGAGCAGGCCGCCGCCGGCATCGCCGCGTTCTGGCGGGCACCACGCGAGGAGGCGCTGCTCGCCTTCCCCGAGGAGCGCCGCCCGGCGCTGGTGCGGCACGCCCAGGCCGTTCGCCAGGCCGCCGTCCGCTGGCGGAAGGGGTACTTCGAGGGTGGTGAGGCGACGGTCGGGCCGCGCACGGCTGCGGCGTACTTCACCGTCTTCCACTGGAATCGGGGCCGACTGTCCCTGCCCCGCCAGAAGCTGCTGACCCATGCGCTGGCGACCGAGGGGGGTGTCCCGCATGAGGCCACGCCGTCCGGGCCCTGACGCCGCCACCCGGTGCGGGGGCGGCGCGCCGCCGCCCCGCGCACCGTCGGAACGTTTCGGCTCCCCCTCCCGTCCCGGCTCTCCGGACCCCTTCGGCGCGGGGATACCGCTCGGGTCGACTGCTCTGCTGCGGCTCGCAGGGATGCCGGTCGACGCCTGGTGCGGAGCGGGGAGTCCTGAAGTGTTCGCCTGGGCCGACGAACTGGCCGAGCGGCAGGCGCGGACCGTTTCGCGGGCCCGCGCGTTGAGCGTGCGACTCGGGAACGAGATCGTGCCCGACGACCGGCTGACGACCACCGGCCGACGCGCGGTGCTGGCGCTGCGTCGCCGCCTGTACGCGGGTGACCTCCCGGACGTGGCTCCCGTAACCGCCGCAACCGTTCCGGAATCCGCCGCAACCATTCCGGAAACCGCGGGAACTGCCCCGGGATCCGCGTCGGGCGCCCCGGAGGCCCCGGAGGCCCCGGACACCCGGGAAACCGCATCGGAAGCCCCGGAGGCCCCTGATGCCGCCACCGAGGCCGTCGCCGTGCTCGATCCGTACCTCGCACGGGAGCTGCGGGAGCTCGGCGACGACGCCGGGGAGCTCCGGGCCTCGTTCGGCGCGTTCGAACGCGCGGTCGCCGCCGAGCGGGAGCGGGTGAGCCTGGCGCTGCTGGAGCTGGCGCGTACCGATCCCGCGCTGCGCGGTTTCGTCGAGGACGCCGCACCGCGTGCCGTGGCGGACCTGGAGCGGCGTGCTGCGGCGGGCGTGCCCTGGCAGGACAAGCGGCAGCGCAAGGGCGTCGGCTATCTGTGGCGCGCGCTGGGGCGGGCCGCGGCGAAGACCACTCCGCGCGGCTGGGCCGGTCAACTGGCGGCTCTTCCCGTGTGCGCCGGGGCCGACGACGGGCCACTGCTGCCGCAGCCACGGCCGGTCGGGGGTGATGTCGCCGCGCGGCGGACGGAGAATGTGCATCTGTTGTGGTCCCGGCTGCGCGAGCTGGATCTGTCCGCCGTCGGCCCGCAGACGCTGCTCGCGCCCGCTCCGCTGTACCACGCCACGGGCGTACGGGCCACGGGCGTACCCGGTACGGGCGATCTGCACTTCTGCGTCGTCGATCCATGGCCGGAAGGCGGTGGGCGGCTGCGGCGCCTCACGCTGCGCCGCACTCCGGTGCTGGAAGCCGTCCTGGAACTCCTCGGTTCGACGCCCCGCACCGTGGGTGCGCTGGAGGCGGGCCTGGGGCCGCCGTCGTCCCGCCCGGTGCTGCGCGCTTTTCTCTCCCAGCTGCACTGTCTGGGGGTTCTGCAGATCTGCGCCGTGCCCGAGGTCCGCCGCCTCTCCTGGACGCCGCCACCGGCTACGGGGGAGCGCCTGCCACTCGGCAGCTCCGGCGCGGGCACTGGCGCATCGGCGCGTAGCGCGCGGGGCTCGTTCCTCGATTCCTACCGCATGCTCGGGCCGTCGGCGGCGCCCGGCGCCCGGGGGAAGGCGACGCGCCCGCTGGTCGGTGGGCAGGGTGTGGCCGCCGTGGCCGAGGGGCTGGCGCTGGCGCGGCGGGTCGCGGCCCTGTGTGCGGCGGACGGGGGCCAGGAGGGCAACGGGTGGAAGGAGCCGGCGGAGGCGGCCTCGCTCGGTGCCGAACCCGTCTCCGTCGTACGGCTGCTGGACGCGCACCATCACGAGTACGACCACGAGTACGACGCGGCGGCGGCGAAACCTGTGCCGCGGGCCCGCTACGAGGGGTGGCGGCCGGTGCGTACGCCCGGTTCCGGGTACGCCCGGCTGGTGGCGTACATCGGTGCGCGGCTGGACGCGGAGTGCGTCGACCTGGACGCCACGCTGCTGGACGGGCTGGGGGCGCCCCGGGTGTCGCCGCTGCTGGAGGCCTGGCCCGTCGATTGCCTGCTGCGGCCGACGGTTCCCGCTCCTGCCGGGTGCGGAGCCTTGGCGGTGCTGGAGTCCGCGTCGCCCGCCGGGGTGCTGGACGCGCGTTTCGCCGAAGCGCTGGGTGAACTGCACGAGCCGTACGGCGGATATCCGAACCCCGCCGCGCACCGGGACTTCCTCGCCGCGTTCGAACGCCGGACCGGAGTGCGGTTCGTGGAGCTTCTGGTGCCACCGCTGGCCGAGGGGGCGGCCAACGCCGTACGCCGTCCGATCACCACGAGCTGGTGCACAGGTGATCCCAACACACCGCTGTACTACGGGCGCTCGCGGGAGAGCGTTCCTGGTGACGCCGACCGGCACAGCAGGTCCACGCCGCTCCCGCCTGTCCGGCATCTGCCTCTCGACAGCGTCACCCTGCGCGTCACGGACACCGCTGAAGGCCGCGCCCTCGTCGCGGAGGCCGGCGGCGTGCGGCTTCTCCCCGTGCACCATGCCACCCGCACCCCCGCGCCGCCGTACGACAGGCTGCTGCGGTTGCTGACCGCCGCTGGACATCCGGCCACCGCGCGGATGGTGCGGCTGGACGGGCTCGCCGGGGCTTTCCCCGAAGCGGCGCGGGTGCCGCGGCTGACGGTCGGTGGACTGCTCATCGTGAGCCCCGCGCAGTGGCGGGTGCCGCGCGCGGCGCTGTGGCGGTCGACGGATCCCGAACCCGTGAAGGTGGCGGCGCTCGCCGGGCTGCGGCGGTCGACCGGGTTGCCCCGGTTCGGCTATGCCCGTACGCGTCCGGGCGCCAAGCCGCTGCCTGTGGACCTCGCCGCGCTGCCGGCGCTCCAAGCACTGGAGCGGCTGTGTCAGGCCGAGCCCGGCACGGATCTGGTGTTCGAGGAGGCGCTGCCCGCGCCGACCGCGGCTGAACGGCAGGGTGTGGCCGCCCAATTGCTGCTCCGGCTGCCGCGCGACCGTACAGCCGAAGAACTCGCCGAACGTGCGGCCGCCGCCTGGTGCGGGGCAGCGATCAGCCTCCCCGGCGTACCGCTTGCCTCCGGCGGCGGCACGGAGCCGGGGCGGACGCCGCACCCCCGATAAGAGGAAGACAAGAGAGCAAGAAAGGGAGGACGACCATGTACCAGCCGGCTCTCACCGAGAACGGAACCCGGACGGTGGCCCTGCGCCTCGCCCTGACCGCGCTCGACCGGTGGACCGATCGCGCCAGACGGGCCGCGGTGCAGCGCCCGCCCGACATCTCCCCCGAAACCTCCTCCGACCCCTCCCCGGGTACGCCCCCCGACGACCCGCACGGGTCCCCGCCCGAGTACCCCGGTGACCCCGGGATTCCCGTTCTGGCGCGGCTGGTGGCGGCGGCGGGGGACGCCGAGGCGGCGACGGTCGCCGGCCGCGCCGCTGCCGTGTGGGCCCGCAGGGCGGGGCGCGGCCCCGGCCACCGTGGGCTGTACGACGGCGGACTCGCCGGGACGCTGGTGGGGCTGCGGCAGTGCGCCGTACTGCATCCCGCACTGCATCCGGTCGCCGACCGGCTGCGGGACCGGCTGTTGGACCGTTCCGTCAGCGGCCGGGTGCGGTACGGGGCCGTCACCTTCCCCGACTACGACCTGATGCTCGGCCCCTCCGGTGTGCTGCTCGCGTTGATCGCGGACCTGCCGGGTGCGGGTGGCGCACGCGGCGCGGTGGCCGACACCCGCAGTACGGCGGACGGAATCGACGACACCAGGCGCGCCCCGAAGGGATTCGGGAAGGGGCTCCCGGGCGGACCCGGCCCGTACGGTCCCGGTCCCGGGCCCGGCGGACAGCGACCGGGCGGAGGCGGACCGGGCGTCGCGCGTGGGCGCGGCAGCAACGGCGGTCCCGTCGAGGCCGGGCTGTCCGCGTACGCCGAGCATCTCGCCGCCCTCTGCGACGACCTGCAACTGGCCGGGCTGCGCACCCGCTACCCCGGTCATCCGCTGCTGGGCTGGCTGGACGGGCGCATCAACACCGGTATGGGGCACGGCGTCGCGGGAGTCACCGCCGCACTCAGCGCGGCCGTACGGCGGCTGGGTCCGCGCCCCGAACTGACCGCCGCGCTCAGCCACACCTGCCACTGGCTGGCCGGTGAGTCCTTCGACGATGCGCGGGACATCCGCACCTGGAACGGCTGCGGCTCCGACGGTGCTCCTCGGCTGCCCGGCACCAATGCGCGCCAAGGCTGGTGCTACGGCACCCCCGGCGTCTCCTGGGCGATGTGGGAGGCGGCGGATGTGCTGGGGGACGGGGTGGCCGCTGCCTGGGCGGCGTCGGCCTTCACCTCGCTGGCCGAGGGCTTCCACGAGGGCTACCACCTCTTCGGTGACCACATCGGCGATCGGCTCGGCCTGTGCCATGGGGCCGGGGGCGTACTTCTGGTCGCCGACGCGCTGCACCGGCACGGCCGGTTGCCCGCCGCAACCGGGCTACGGGCCCGGCTGCTGGCTCACCTGGCCTCGCACGAGGAGGAGTTGGCCATGCTCGCCGATGAGCGGTACGGGCTGCTGTCGGGGGCAACCGGCGTGCTTGCCGCCATGCTGACCGCGACGGGGGGCAGTCGGACCTGGCTGCCCTGTCTGGGCCTGCGCTGAGGCCGGCTGCTCTCCGACTGATCGCCCTCCGCCCCGCCGGCCCGCACCAGCGGGCTTCTAGTGAGGCTCCATGGGCGGCACTTGTGCTGGTCGAAGCCGTGGTGGGCCCTACGGCGGTTTCGGGGAGGCCGGGTGGCGACGCTGATCGAGGACTACGCGCTGATCGGGGACATGCAGACGGCCGCGCTGGTCGCCAGGGACGGCTCGGTGGACTGGCTGTGTCTGCCGCGCTTCGACTCGCCGGCCGTCTTCGCGGGTCTCCTGGGCACCGACGACCACGGGTTCTGGCGGCTGGCTCCCACTGCCCGCGGCCCGGGGCGGACGGCGGCGGCGCGGCGCCGGTACCGGGGGGACTCGCTCGTTCTGGAGTCCGAGTGGGACACGCCCGAGGGCACCGTACGGGTGATCGACTTCATGCCGCCGCGCAGGCACGCCGCGCCGTGTCTGGTGCGGATCGTGGAGGGCGTGACCGGGCGGGTGCGGATGAGTTCGGCGCTGCGGATGCGGTTCAGCTACGGCCGGGTGGTGCCATGGGTGCGGCGGGAGGGCGGACGGTGCGCGGGTGGGCTCGCCGACCGCACCGTCGCCGTCGCGGGGCCCGACTCGCTGTGGCTGGACACCGAGGCCGAGACGTACGGCAGCGACCTGACCACGCACGCCGACTTCACCGTCACCGCGGGCCGGCGGGTGACGCTCGCCCTCAGCTGGCAGCCCTCGCACCTGGCCGCGCCGCCGCGGCCCGACGCGCACCGACTGCTGTGCGACACCGAGCGGTTCTGGGCCGACTGGATCGCTCAGTGCAGCTACACCGGGCGCTGGCGGGAGGCCGTCGTCCGTTCCCTGATCACCCTCAAGGCCCTCACCTACGCGCCTACGGGCGGCATTGTCGCCGCGCCCACCACATCGCTGCCCGAGGAGCTCGGCGGGGTACGCAACTGGGACTACCGCTACACCTGGCTGCGGGACGCCGCGATCACACTGGGCGCGCTGCTGCGCACCGGTTACCGGGAGGAGGCCCGGCGCTGGCGCGAGTGGCTGCTGCGGGCGGTGGCCGGTGACGCGCAGAACCTCCAGATCATGTACGGGGTCGCCGGTGAGCGGGAGCTGGCCGAGTCGGAACTGGGCTGGCTGCCCGGGTACGAGGGCTCGCGGCCGGTGCGGATCGGCAACGGGGCCGCCGATCAGCTGCAGCTGGACGTGTACGGGGAAGTCGTGGACGCGCTGTGGCTCGGTCAGACCTCCGGGCTGACGCCCGATGTCCGCGACGACAGCACCCACATCCTCCAGATGAAGCTGATGAACCATCTGGAGGCCAACTGGCAGGAGCCGGACGAGGGCATCTGGGAGGTCCGGGGGCCGCGCCGGCACTTCACCCACTCCAAGGTGATGACGTGGGTGGCCGCCGACCGTACGGTGCGGCGGCTGTCGCGGCTGGGCCTGGACGGCCCGGTCTCCCGGTGGCGCGCCCTGCGGGACGAGGTGCACCGAGAGGTGTGCGCCAAGGGGTACGACGCGGACCGCAACACCTTCACACAGTCCTACGGTTCCCGGGAACTGGACGCGTCACTGCTGCTGATACCGCAGGTGGGCTTTCTGCCACCGGACGACCCGCGCGTCATCGGCACGGTGGAGGCGGTGCAGCGGGAGCTGTGCGAGGACGGGTTCGTACGGCGCTATCCCGTCGCCGACGAGGGGGACGGCCTCTTCGACGGCACCGGGCTCCCCGCCGGGGACGGGCTGCCCGGTGGGGAGGGTGTCTTCCTCGCCTGCTCCTTCTGGCTGGCGCACGATCTCGCCCTCATCGGGCGCCCAGCGGAGGGCCGCCGGCTGTTCGAGCGTCTGCTGGCCCTCCGCAACGACGTGGGTCTCCTCGCCGAGGAGTGGGACACGGCGCGGCAGCGGCAGGTCGGCAACTTCCCCCAGGCCTTCAGCCATGTTCCGCTGATCGACGCGGCCCTGCGTCTCGGTGGGCAGCCGGTGCTCTAGAGCCGTCCGCGAGTGGGGCCGCTCACGCTGGGGGCCCAGTCGGCTACCCCGGGAGGGCACTGTGTGGCGCAAGGCATTGGCGGTGGTGTGGAGGGCGCTTTCCACCTACGGACTGCTCTGGGTGGTGCCGCACTTCACTGTGACGGAGGACGATCCGGCGCGGTCCACGGTGAATAAAGGAGAGTTCGAGAGCTTCGAGTCAAGCTCTGGCCATAGATGACGCGTTCGCGGTCGTCTGCAACGGCCCGCCCGTCGGGCGGGTCGCCAACGGGGCTATGGGGGCGATGATGGCTGTGCCCGAGAACTTCACGGAACTCGCACTGCGGAGAATCCACGAGCGACCCGACGCGACCGCCTACCAGTTCGTCCGGGTGGGCCGCGACGGCCGGCTCGACGCCGACTCCCTCAGCTACGGCGACCTGGGGACGCGCTCCTTGCGCCTGGCCGCCTGGCTCCAGGAGCGCGGCTGTCACGGACAGCGGGTACTGATCCTGCACACCGACGGGGCGCAGTTCGTCACCAGCTTCCTGGGCTGCCTGTTCGCCGGTGCCGTGGCTGTTCCGGCGCCGCCGCCCAGCGGCGCACGGCAGAACGTGGAGCGCGTCGCGAACATCATCAAGGACGCCGCAGTCAGTTATGTGATGACGGACTGTGCGAACGCCTCCGCCGTCTCCCAACTGCTGGCCACCATCGGCCACTCCGACGTCGTCTGCCTGGCGACCGACCGTACGGCGGTCAACGACGGCGAGCCGGAGTGGCACGAGCCGGGGCTCTATCCGGCCGATGTGGCCTACCTTCAGTACACCTCCGGGTCGGTCAGCGAGCCCAAGGGCGTCATGGTGACGCACCGCAACATGCTCGCCAACCAGGAGGCCGTCCGGCAGGGAATGCGGACGACGGCGGACTCGGTGGTCGGCGGCTGGCTGCCGTTCCACCACGACATGGGACTGGCGGGTCATCTGCTGCACCCGCTGTGGCTCGGTGGCAGGGGCGTGCTGATGCCGCCGATCAGCTTCGTCAAGCGCCCGGTCAGCTGGCTGCGCATGATCGACGCCTACGGCATCACCACGGGCGGCGGCCCCAACCTCGGCTACGACCTGTGTGTGCGCCGCGTCACCGACGAGCAACTGGCCGGACTCGACCTCTCCCGCTGGACGACGGCCGTCAACGGCGCCGAGCCGGTGCGTGCGGAGACGATGGACGCGTTCGCCGAGCGGTTCGCCCCCGCCGGGTTCCGCCGCTCGGCGTTCTACCCCTGCTACGGGCTGGCCGAAGCCACCCTGCTGGTCTCCGGCGGGACCCCGGGAGCGCCGGCGCTGGAGCGCACCGTCGACGCCGCCGATCTGGAGCGGCACACCGTGGGGGAGGCGAGATCGGGCAGACCGAGCCGCACACTGGTCAGCTCCGGCATCCCGCGCGGCTGCGAGGTGCGGATCGTGGACCCGGAGAGCCATGCGCGACTGCCGCACGGCCGGGTCGGCGAGGTGTGGGTGCGCGGGGACAGCGTGGCGCACGGCTACTGGAACCGGCCGCTGGACAACGCGCAGTCCTTCTGCGCCACCATGGCCGACGGCACCGACGGCTTCCTGCGCACCGGGGACCTGGGGGTGCTGGACGGCGGGGAGCTGTTCGTCACCGGACGGCTCAAGGACATCATGATCGTCGCCGGGCGCAATCTGTACCCGCAGGACATCGAGCGCAGCGTGCAGCAGGTGAGCGCGCTGTTCGGCTCCAGCGCGGCGTTCTCGGTGGAGTCGGACCGCGACCATGTGGTCGTCGTCCAGGAGGTGCGCACCAGCCGCAACTACGACACGCAGCTGGCGTCGCTGGCGGCGGACGTGCAGCAGTGCGTGGCCCGGGAGTTCGAGGTCGCAGCCGAGAACGTGCTGCTGGTGCGACCCGGCACCGTACGCAGGACCACCAGCGGCAAGCTGCAGCGCCGCGCGATGCGGCAGATGTTCCTGGAAGGGCAGATCCAGCCCTTGCACGAGGTGGTCGCGCCCGAGGTGCGCAAGCTCGTCGAGGCCGGGGCCGACGCGCGAGCCGGCAGCCGCCGTGGCGCCCGGGAGCGAGGATGACGGTGCTGCGCGGACGGCGCGCCCCGCAGCGCGGGCCGGAGGCGGCCGGAGCACGCGCGGCGTCCGGGCCGGTCGCAGCGCCCACGGCACGTTGGTCGCTCGCCGAACGCCTGGACGCCTGGCTCGGTGACCCCGACGACGACGCGGGTCCGCTCGGCTACGCCGACGCCGCCCGCGAGGACGCCGCCGAGCGGTTCCCCTCGGCCGCCTGCGCCGCGCTCGACGAACTCGGCGTCCAGCACTACTACGTGCCCGCCCAGTACGGCGGCACGCTCACCGGGCTGCCGCAGTTGCTGGAGCTGGTGCGCACCCTCGCCCGGCGGGACCTGACGACCGCTGTGGGGCACGGGAAGACCTTCCTGGGCGCCGTGTGCATCTGGGTCGCCGAACAGGGCGCGGGCGCGGCGCGGCTGGCCGATCTGGTGCGCGCCGGGGAGCCCGTCTCGCTGGGGCTGACCGAACGGGCGCACGGCAGCGATCTGATGGCCGGCGAGGTCGTCGCCGAGCGGGTACCGGACGGCTACCGCATCACCGGCGAGAAGTGGCTCATCAACAACGCCACCCGTGGCCGCCTCGTCTGCCTGCTGGCCCGCACGGCGCCCGAGGGGGGCCCGCGCGGCTTCAGTCTGCTGCTCGTCGACAAGGCGGAGCTGCCGCCCGGTACGTACCGCACCCTGCCCAAGGTGCCCACCTTGGGCATCCGCGGCGCCGACATCAGCGGCATCGCCTTCCAGGGGGCACCGGTCGGCCGCGACCGTCTGGTGGGCCGGGAGGGCGAGGGCCCCGAAACCGTGCTGAAGGCGCTGCAGATCACCCGCTCGCTGTGTACGGCCCTCTCCCTGGGCGCCGCCGACCACGGGCTGCGGCTCGCCCACGGATTCGCCGCCGAACGGGAGCTGTACGGGCGCCGGATGCTGGAGCTGCCGCAGGTGCGGCGGACGCTGTCCGAGTGCTACGCCGATCTGCTGGCAGCCGAGGCGCTCAGCACGGTCGCGGCGCGCAGCATCCACACGCTGCCGGGCGAGCTGAGTGTCACCTCCGCCGTCGCCAAGTACCTGGTGCCCACCATGGTGGACCGGACGCTGCTGCGGCTGCGCGGGGTGCTGGGGGCCCGCGCCTTCCTCAGCGACCACCACGCGCACGGACGCTTCCAGAAGCTGGAGCGCGACCACCGCATCGTGGGCATCTTCGACGGCAACACGATGGTGAACCTCTACGCGCTCACCGCCCAGTTCCGCACACTGGCGCGCCGGTTCGCGGCACCGGACGGCGCGGTCGGCTGGGAGGCCGACACCTTCTCCCTCACCCGCTCGCTGCCGGACCTGCGGCCCGACCGGCTGAGTCTGCTGGCCCGGCACGGCAGCGCGCTGATGGCGTCCCTGCCGGCGAGTGCGGCGGCCCTGGAGCGGGCGGCTGCCGGGGATGTGCGGCTGCTCCCCGCGGCCCGCGCGGCCGGCACCCTCACGGTGGCCTGCCGCGAGCTGCACGCGCGGATGGGCGCGGCCCGGCTGCTGCCCGGCGGGGCGCCCGTGGAGAGTTTCGATCTGGCGCGCGGCTACAGCGCCTGCTTCGCCGCGGCCTGCGCGCTGGGGCTGTGGCGGTACAACGCAGCGGGCGGGGCGGGAGGGGCGGTGTCGCCGCTGTGGCTCCATGCGGTGCTGGACCGGCTCTCGAGCGGTCTGGAGGAGGCTGTACCCGGCAGTACCGGGCCGCTGCCGCGGCCCTGGGGGGTGGAGGAGGAGGCGCGGGAGCCGCTGTACGAGCGGCTGCTGGAACGGATGGCCGCACAGTACGCGGTGGGGGAGCTGTTCTCCTTGCTCCCGTGCCGCACAGCGGAGGGACCGCCATGCTGACGCCGACCGAGGGCACCGGGGGCACCGGTGCCGAAGAAGAGCTCCGCATCCAGTACCGGATCGCCGACCTGGAGCGCCGCTTCGGCGATCCGGCAGACCCGGACAACCCGCTGGGCATCACCGCGCTGCTGGCCGCCGACGAGCGCGGCGAACTGCTCGCCGAGGCGGAGGACGTGCTGACCGACTTCCAGCTGAACGCCGAGTTCGTGCCCCGCGAGTGGGGCGGCAGGCTGGAGCGGGTCGACACCATGGGCCGGGTGCTGCGCGCCGTCTTCCGCAGGGACGCCAGTCTGGGGCTGGGCTACGGCGCCACCTCTTTCCTCGCCGCCGTCGCCGTATGGGCGGCCGGGACCCGCGAGCAGCGGCGCCGGGTGGCCGAACTGCTGCTGGGCGGCGGCCGGCTGGCCATCGCCTACCACGAGCTGGCGCACGGCAACGACTTCGTACGCAACGAGTTCCGCGCCACCCCCACCGCCGACGGCGGCTTCCGGCTCGACGGTGTCAAACAGGTCATCAACAACGTCGTCCGTGCCGAGGCGCTCGTCCTCTTCAGCCGTACCGACGAGGCGGCGGGCAGCCGCAGCCACTCGGTGCTGCTGGTGGACAAGGACCGGCTCCCGGCGGGCCGGCTGCGGTATCTGCCGCGCTATGCGACCGTCGGGGTGCGCGGCTGCCAGAACGCGGGCGTCGAGTTCACCGACTGCCCGGTGGCCGGTGACGCGCTCGTCGGCGAACTGGGCGACGGTGTGGAACTGGCGCTGCGCTCCTTCCAGATCACCCGCAGCGTCGTACCGTCGATGATCCTGGGCGGGGGCGACACCGCGCTGCGCACCGCCGTGAGCTTCGCGCTGAACCGGCAGCTGTACAACCGCTCGGTGCTGGAGATCCCGCACGCCCGCGCCACACTCGTCGGCGCCTTCATCGATCTGCTGATCTGCGACTGTCTGGCGCTGGCGGCCACCCGCGCCGTGCATCTGCTGCCCGCCGAGACGAGCGTGTACGCGGCGGCCGTCAAGTATCTGCTGCCCAAGCTGCTGACGGAGACCACCTACGACCTGTCCGTCGTACTGGGTGCCAACTTCTATGTGCGCGGCGGAGAGTACGGCGCCTTCCAGAAGCACGTACGGGACCTGCCGATGATCAGCCTCGGGCACGCGGGCACCGCGGCCTGCCAGGCGACGATCATCCCGCAGCTGCCGCGGCTGGCCCGCGCCGCGTGGTTCACGGGCCCGCCCGCTCCCGACGGGCTGTTCCGGATCCGCGACCCGCTGCCGCCGCTGGACCCCGCGCGGCTGGAGCTGGTGGCCACGGCGGACGGGCTGGCGTGCTCGCTGGCGGGAGCAGCCGACGAACTGGCCGACGACAGCCGGGACGGCCCCGGAGCCCGCACCGGCGAGTACGGCGAGGCGCTGGTGGCGCTGGCCGGAGAGGTGGAGGCGGAGCTGCGCGGGCTGCAGGAGGAGTGCGCGGCCATGCCCGCCAAGGACCGCACGGTGCTGGCCAGCCCGCGCGCCTACGCGGGCGCGGACCGCTACGCGCTGCTGCTGGCGGCGGCGGCCTGCCTGGGCGTGTGGCGCAACCAGGGCACCGGCCAGGACGCGGGCGGTCAGGCCGGTCCGCACGCCGCCTCGACGGACTTCCTCGCCTCCCCGGTGTGGCCGACCGTCGCCCTCACCCGGCTCGCCAAACGGCTCGGCCGCCCGCTGCCCAAGCTGCCCGCCGGCTGGGAGGAACACCTGCTGGACGAGGTGCTCACGCGGTACCACGAGGCCCGCAGCTACGACCTGTACGACACCCCGCTCGCCGGCTGAGCGCCAGGACGAGCAGGACGAGGAGCATGCCATGGTGCCGCAACCGACCGGGGCCCCGGCCCCGGACCCGTCAGGGACCCGCCCACCGGGCCGCACCCAGGCCCGGACGGCGCTCCCCGAGCAGTTGGGGGAGCGCGAGTTCGCGCGGTGGCTGACCGCCCGGCTGGCGGAGTTCCTGGGCCGGTCCGCCGACGACATCGACCCCCGCACGCCGTTCGCGGAGTACGGACTGGACTCCGTCGCCGCGCTGAGCCTCTACGGCGACATCGAGGACGAGTTCGCGCTCTACCTGGAGCCCACGGTCGCCTGGGACCACCCCACCGTCGAGGCGCTGGCCCGCTGCCTCGCCGACGCGTACGCGCACAGCGGCGGCCGTCCGGGCCCGGCCGGACCGGCGGAGGTGTGACGATGCCGCGCACCGACACCGCAGCCGCCCCGGATCCGATGCCCGGTTCACGTGCCGTCGCCGTCGTCGGGCTGGACTGCGCCTTTCCCGGAGCACCCGATCCGGCCGCGTACTACCGGCTGCTGAACGGCACCGAGCACACCGTCGGTACCCCGCCGCCGACCCGCTTCCGCGCCGGGGCCACCGGCGCGTTCCTCGCCGACGCCGACGCCTTCGACCCGGGCTTCCTCGGCATCTCCACCGCCGAGGCGAGCGCCATGGATCCGCAGCAGCGGCTGCTGCTGCAGTGTGCCTGGCGGGCCGTCGAGGACTGCGGGGTGCCGCCGTCCGAGCTGGCCGGCAGCCGCACCGGAACCTACGTCGGCGCGATGTCCGACGACTGGGCGCGGCTCTCGCTGGCCGACCCGGCCGGCATCACTCCGCGCACCGGCACCGGAAGCGGGCGCTCCATGCTCGCCAACCGGCTCGCCTACCAGCTCGATCTGCGCGGCCCCAGCCTCACCGTGGACACCGCCTGCTCCTCCTCGCTGGTGGCCGTGCACCTGGCCTGCAACGCGCTGCTGACCGACGAGTGCGACCTGGCGCTGGCCTGCGGCGTCAACATCGTCCTCGGTACGGCGCTCGACCGGATCTACCAGCAGGCCGGGCTCGCGGCGGCCGACGGGCGGTGCAAGCCGTTCGCCACCGAGGCCGACGGGATCGGGCGCGGCGAGGGCGTCGGCGTGGTGGCGCTGCGCATGCTGGACGAGGCGGTGCGGCACGGCGACCCGGTGTACGCCGTCATCCATGGCAGCGCCGTCAACCAGGACGGGCGCAGCAACGGCATCATGGCGCCGCACCGTGCCGCGCAGCGGGAGGTGGTCACCGCCGCCCGGGTGCGCGCGGGTGCCGAGCCCGAGCAGATCCGCTATGTGGAGGCCCACGGCACCGGCACCGCGCTCGGCGATCTCATCGAGGTCCTGGCCCTCGACGACGCGCTGGGCGCACGGCAGGGCCCGCGACAGGCGCCGCTCGCGCTCGGCTCCGTCAAGGCCGCCGTCGGTCACACGGAGGGCGCCGCCGGTATGGCAGGGCTGGTGAAGATGGTGCTGGCGATGCACCACGGCACCGTGCCGCCCGGGCCGCAGCCAGGTACCGAGAACGGCCAACTCGGGCTGGCCAAGCGGCGGATGGAGCTGCTGGCCGAGCCGCTTCGGTTGGCCGCCGAGGGCCCGGGGTGCCGGGTCGGTGTCTCCAGCTTCGGCATGGGCGGCACCAACGCACATCTGGTGCTGGGCCCGGCACCGCGCTCCCGCCCCGCGGCAGGGCAGCAGGCCGCGCCCGGTGTGTTCACCCTCTCCGCCGACACCCCCGAAGCCCTGCGCGACAACCTCCGTGTGCAGGCTGCGGCGGCCGACACCACGCCCGAGCGGGACCTGGCGGCGCTGTGCCGTACGAGCAACCGGGTGCGCTCCGCGCAGCCGTGCCGCTTCGCGACGGTGGCCGGCACCCCGCGGGAGCTGGCCGAGGCGCTGCACACGGCGGCCGACACGATGCCGGAGCCGGTCGCGGCCACCGAGGAGCCCTCGGTGGCCTTCGCGTTCACCGGGCAGGGCGCCCAGTACCCGGGAATGACGGCAGCGCTGTATACGGGCTCACCCCTGTACCGCGGCTTCCTGCAGGACGCGTCCGCCGCGCTGCGCCCCTGGACCGGGGAGCCGGTGCACGAGCTGATCCTCGACGGCAGCGAGCGTGTGCACCGTACGGGTGTCACCCAGCCCGCGCTCTTCGCCGTCGAGTACGCGCTGGCCAGGACCTTGACGGAGCTGGGGCTGCGGCCCTGCGCGGTGATCGGGCACAGCATCGGCGAGTTCGCCGCCGCGGTGATCGCCGGGGGGCTGGAACTGGCCGACGCCGCCCGGCTGGTGGCGAAGCGGGGCGCGCTGATGGAGGCGCTGCCCGAGGGAGGCGGCATGCTCGCCACCCGGGCCCGCGCCCGGGAGGTGCGGACGCTGGTGGCCGACGAGCCGCTGTGCGCGGTCGCCGCCGTCAACGCCCCCGGCGCCACCGTGCTCTCCGGCGATCTGGCGGGGCTGGCACGGATCCGGGAACAGCTGGAGCGCGGCGGCTTCCGCTGCACCCCGCTGACGGTCTCGCACGCCTTCCACTCCCCGCTGATGGAGCCGATGCTGGAGGCCTTCGCCGAGGCGGCCGACGGCGTGCGCGGGGCGCCGCCACGCATCCCGTTCCACTCCACGGTGCACGGCGGGCCGCTTGCCGAACAGGCCGCGCCGGACGCCGCGTACTGGACCGAACAGATACCGGCGACCGTGCTGTTCGAGGAGGCCGTCGGCTCGCTGTGCGCCGAACCGCCCACCCACATCGTGGAGATCGGACCCAAGCCGGTGCTGACCGGACTGCTGCGCCGGATCACCGCGGCACGCGGCATCCCGGCACTGGCCCCGTGCCGCAACGCCGACTCGGGCCCGCGGCAGCTCGCCGAGGTGGTGGCCCGCCTGTACCAGGACGGGCTCGACCCGGAGTGGGAGCGGCTCTACGCCGACACCGACCGGCGGACCGTACGTATGCCTCCGCACGTCTTCGCCACCCGCTGGCGCTCCTGGCAGCCTGCGCACCCGGCAAGGAGTGCTGCGCTTGCCGGCCTTGCGCCTGGGGGCACGGCCTGCTCGAAGAGCTCGGGGGAGCAGACCTCCCGAGCGCAGGAGCCGGCCCCCCGGGGGGTGCGGGGAACTGCGCGACAAGCCACAACCGATCCGCAGCCCCCGATCAACGGTCAGGGGCAGCCCCTTACCGGCATCCGCACCGTGGTCGCCGAGATCGTCGGTGGGGAGCCCACCGAGCTGGATGAGAACTTGCGCTTCTACGACGACCTGGGCTTCGACTCCGTGATGCTGATGGAGCTCAAACACCGGCTGGAGGAACGCTTCCCCGAGCTGGGTGAGCTCTCGCTGCCCGAGATGCTCTCCAGCCTGGTGAGCATCGGCTCCCTCGCCGCCTATGTGTGCGGCCTGCTGACACCGGCGGCCGTGTGATGGCCCGCGCGGTGGGCGCGCCGCCCGTGCACGTGCTGGGCACGGGGACCGCGTTGCCCGGCGAGCCGGTCGGCAACGACCGGCTCGCCCACCGCCTCGGCCTCCCCTCCGCGTGGGTGGAGACGTTCATCGGCACCAGGACCCGGCACTTCGCCGTCGATCTGGACAGCGGCCGGGTGCGCTGGACGCTGGAGGACCTGTGCACCGACGCGGCGGACCGGGCGCTGGCCGACGCCGGAGCCGAACCCTCCGAGGTCGCCTTCATCGTGCTGGCGACCGCCACCCCGGACGCGCTGATGCCGACCACCGCCGCACTGCTGGCCGACCGGCTCGGCATCGAGGGCGCCGCCGCCTACCAGCTCCAGTCCGGCTGCAGCGGTGCCGTACAGGCGTTCGCGGTGGCCCGTGCCCTGCTGGCCGTCAGCCCGTCCGGGCTGGGCCTGGTGGTCGGTGGCGACGTGTGCAGCAAACATCTGGACCTGGGCCAGGACTTCCATGAGCTGCCGCCCGGCGCCCTCGTCAACTATGTGCTGTTCGGCGACGGCGCGGGCGCGGCCGTGGTCAGCGGCGCGCCCCGCGGCGGGGCCCGGGCCCTCCTCACCCACCTGGAACACCGGGCGGCCGGGTTCGGGGTGCCGCCGGGGCAGCGCGTCGAGTGGTTCGGCGCAGCCGATCTGCGCTCCGGCGACGGCCGGCGCCCGGCGGTGACCGAGGACTACAAGGCCGTCGAACACCGGGTCCCGGTGCTGGCACGCCAGCTGCTCGACGCGCTGCTCACCGCCGCGGGCTGGCGACCCGAGACGGTCGACTACCTGCTGCCCCCGCAGCTCAGCGGCCGGATGACCGAGCGGATCACGAGCGAGCTGGGCCAGGGATTCGAGTGGGAGCCGGTCTCCTGTGTCGCGGAGACCGGCAACAACGGCAACGCGCTGGTCTTCTTCCAGCTCGACCGTCTGCTGCCGCGCCTCGCCCCCACCCAGCGGGCCCTGGCCCTGGCCGTCGAGTCCAGCAAGTGGATCCGGGCCGGCTTCACCGTCGAGGCACCGCAGGAGGCATCTGATGCGTGACCGGGACCTCGCGCAGGGACGGCCCCTCGACCGCGAGCCGGCTCCGTCGCTGCGCACGCTGCACGCCCGGGGTCGGCTCGCCGCCGCCTACCCGGCCGTGCCGGAGCTGCTGGCCGGTGCGGACGCGGACGAACTCGACTTCGCGGGCCGCGTCCTGGCACCGCTGGACCCCGAGGAGGTGCTGCGCCACCACCCGGACACCCCCACCGTCCGGATCGCCGTCACGGGGCGGGCCACGGTGGGCGATGTGGTGCCGGCGCTCACCGGTCAGCTGGCGCGGCACGGGATACTGCCGCGCACCCTGGTGTGCGGTACCGGGGCCTACCTCGGCGATCTGGCCGACCCGCGCTCCCCGCTCTACGCCCACGCGCCCGATGTCACCCTGTGTGTGCTGGATCCGCTCACCGTCTGGGACAAGGTCGCCGCGCCCTGGCAGCCGATCGAGGTGAGCGTCGCGGCCGAGCGGCAGCGCAAGGTGCTCGGCGAACTGGCCCAGGCACACGCCGCCCACGCGCCACCCGGCGCGACCCTGGTACTGAACACCGTGCCGCTGCTGCGCCGCTTCACCCACCAGCTCACCTCTCTTGCCCAGCGTGCGGAACTCGGCGGGCTGTGGCGGCAGTTCAACGCCGACCTGCTGTACATGGCCCGCCCCTCCGCCGGGTTGGCCGTCCTCGACCTGGAGCCGGTCACCAGCGCGGGCGTGCGCGCGGACGAGCCACGGCTCGGCGCCTACGCCGACGCGCACTGCACCGCCGAGCTGCTGGCCGGCTACGCCCGTGAGGCCGCCCACCTGATCCGCGGCCTGCGCGGAGCCGCCAAGAAGTGCCTGGTGCTCGACCTGGACGGCACCCTGTGGGACGGCGTGCTCGCCGAGGACGGGCCGGAGGGCGTCACCGCGTCCGGGTCCCTGCGCGGCGCGGCCTTCGGCGCCTTCCAGCGCACCGTCAAACAGCTCGCCTCGCAGGGCGTGCTGCTCGCCGTCTGCAGCAAGAACGACCCGGAGGCCGTCACCCGGGCGCTGGCCCAGCACCCCGAGTTCCCGCTGGGGGCCGCCGACTTCGTGACCGTCGTCGCCGACTGGGGCTCCAAGGCAGAGGGCGTGCACACCATCGCGGAGCGGCTGGGCATCGCCCCGGAGGCGGTCGTCTTCGCCGACGACACGGCCTTCGAGCGGGAGAGCGTGCGCGCTGGTGTGCCCGGCGCCGCCGTGGTCCCGCTGGACGGTGAGCCCGCGCTGCACCCCGAACGGCTGCTCGCGGACGGCTGGTTCGACACCCCGACGCTCACCGACGAGGACCGGCTACGCCCGGCCCGCTACGCCCGGCGGGCGGCGCGGGAGCGGTCCGAGGCCGGTTCGAGCGACTACCGCGCCTTCCTGGCCGGTCTGGCCCTGCGGGTGGACGTCTCGCCCGCCGAGGACCACGAACTGGCCAGGCTGGCCCAGCTGAGTCTGCGCACCAACAGGTTCAATCTGACCGGGGAGCGGCTGAGCACCGAACAGGTGCGGCAGCGCGCTGCCGCACCCGGTGCTGTGGTGCTGGCGGTGCGCGCGGCCGACCGGTTCGGCGACGACGGGGTGGTCGGGGCCGTCTTCGCCCGCACGGAAGCCGGCCGGCTGTGGGTGGACAACCTGGTGCTCAGCTGCCGGGTGCTGGGCCGCGGTATCGAGGAGGCCGTGATCAACGGGCTGCTGCGGGCGGCGCGGAGCGCCGGGCTGACCGCCGTACACGCCGGCTGGCGCCCCACCCGGGCCAACGCGGCCCTGCGGACGCTGTGCCCCGGGCACGGCTTCACGACCGTCGGCGGACCGGACCCCGGCACGGCCGAGCTCCGCTTCCGGCACCCGCTGCGGCAGCTGCAGCCGGTCCCCGGGCACGTCCGGCTGGAGCTGCGGCTGACCCGGGAGCAGGAGAAGCGGGCCCGGGAGGAGGGGGAGGTGACGGCATGCGCACCGTCGAAGAACTGATCGAACTCGCCAACACGCACTTGGGCACGGCGCTCGCACCCGCCGACGCCGCGGCGGAGCTGACCGAGCTGGCCGAGTGGGACTCCGTGCACCTGCTGCGGCTGATCGCTCTGCTGGAGCAGGAACTGGGCCGTCCGGTGCCGGTGGACGCCGTGCTCCAGGCGCGCAGCCTGCGCGACATCTGGGCCGTGGCGGTGGGCGCATGAGCGCCCGCGCCCCGACCGCCCGGCAGGAGCTGCCGGGCAGGCTCGCGGTGGGCTGCTCGCCGGGCCACCGCGCGGTCGACGTACTCGACGGCGTGGCCACACGCCTGGAGGGCTGGCATGGCGATCACCTTGGGCCCCGCGACGGACGGTCGGACGGCGGAGGCGTTCGCCCGGCCGGTGCGGATGAGCGGACCGGAGGGACCCTGGGAGCGGGTCCGTGAGGCGGTCGCGCGGCACGGCAGCGTCGTCGTGCACGGGCGGCTGGAGGAGTGGCTGCCCGACGATCTGGACCATCCGCGGCTGCGCCCGCTGCTGGGCCGGGACCACGCCCGCTTCCAGGCGATGACCCACCCTCAGGTCCGCTCCCGCTTCGTGGCGTCGCGGCTGCTGCTCAAACATGTGGCCTGTGCCGTCATCGAGGCCGCACCCGAGTCGGTGGAACTGGCGTACAAGCCCGGTGGCCGCCCCTATCTGCGCGGCCTCGACCAGATCGACATCAGCCTCAGCCACACCGAGAACCTGCTGCTGGTCGGCCTCACCCGGCGCGGCTGGATCGGGGTGGACGCGGAGGCCAAGGACCGGCCCATGCTGGGCCTGGGCACCGAGAACCAGGTCTGTACGCCCTACGAGAGCCGCACGCTGGCGCAGATAGCCGAAGAGCGGCGCAACGCCGCGCTGGTGCGCCTGTGGACGCTGAAGGAGGCCTACAGCAAGGCCATCGGCCAGGGCATGCGCTTCCGCTTCACCGAGTTCGGCTTCAGCCCGCAGGACCGCAACGTGCAGGTGCTGCGGCCCGACGGGGCGCCGGGCACCGGTGAGGAGTGGGCGTTCCACACCTGCCTGGTGGACCGGGCCTACACCGTCAGCGTCGCCCTCTTCGACGCGGGCTTCGGCGATACGAGCGACACGGCGGCGGCCACGATGCTGGACGCGGGACTGATCGCGGCACTGGTGGACGAGACGGGGGAGGCGGGCGACCGTGCGAAGTGAGGCGAGCGAGGGGACGGTACTGGGCGCGGACGTGTGCGTCGTCGGCGGTGGACCCGGCGGCCGGGCCCTGGCGCTGGCGCTGACCCGGCTGGGGTGCGACGTCGTCCTGCTGGAGAAGCGCGACCCGGCCCGCGGCGGCGCCCCCGCCTTCCGGGGCGAGTCGGTCTCCCCCGACGGGGTGCGGCTGCTGGACGGGCTCGGGGTCTGGGAGCGGCTGCGGAAGGCGGCCCACCGGGTGGACCGGCTGGAGATCGAGGACGCGGGCCGCCGTGTGCTCGATGTGCGGTTCGCCGACTTCCCCTACCGCTACCGGCACCCGGTGGAGCTCGCCCAGCCCACCCTGCTGGCGGCGCTCGCCGAGCCGGCCGGCCCGCTGCCGGGGACCTGCACCGTGCTGGAGCCCGCCACGGCGGTGGGGCTGCTGGTGGAGGGCCCCGCGGTGACCGGCGTCCGGGCGAGCACCCCGACCGGCACCGTGCGGGTGAGCGCGGCGCTGACCGTGGGCGCGGACGGCCGCTACAGCGCCGTACGCCGCCTGAGCGGGCTGGCGGAGCACGCCCGGCAGCTGCCGCTGGAGCGCGATGTGGTGTGGCTGAAACTGCCCTTCCCCGCCGAATGGGACCGGCGCGCCTACCGGGTGCGGATCGCCGGGGACAGCCACGGCTTGTTCCTGCCCAGCACGGACGGCACGGTCCGGGTGGGCCTCAACATCCCCAAGGGCGGGCTGCGGACGCTGCGCGCGGGTGGCCTCGGCCAACTGCACGCCCGTATCGGCCACTTGGCCCCCGAGGCCGCCGAGGCCGCCCGCGACGGCTTGCGCAGCTGGTCGGAGACGGCGCTGCTGGACATCTTCACCACCGAGCTGCCGCGCTGGTCGGCTCCCGGCGTCGTGCTCATCGGCGACGCCGCGCACACCCTCTCGCCCGTCCTCGGCCAGGGCGTCAACCACGCGCTGGCCGACGCGGTGACGCTCGCACCGCTGGTCGCCGAGGCGCTCGACCGCGACCGGCGGGCGCACGGCCGTGCGCTCCTGGAGGCCCTGCAGCACTTCCAACGGCGCCGGGAGCCGGACGTGGGCCGCTCACGCGCCCTGCAGCTGCGGCAGGAGCGGATGTTCACCCTCACCGCGCCCGCCGCGACCGCGCTGCGCCGGACGGTCTACCGCGCCCTCGACGCCAGCCCCGCCCTGCGCCGCCGGGTGCTGGCCCCCGCCTACTTCCCGGGGCAGCGGCCCGTCGCCCCGCCAGAACAGCAGGACGCCGCGAGTGAGGCGGCACCCGTATGAGCGACGCCGGAGCACGCAGCGCAGCGCATCCCGAAGCAGCCACGCACCCCGAAGCAGCGCACCCCACAGTACAGACCGAAGCCCCCACGCTGGCCGAGCTGCGGGCGCTGGCGCCCCTGCACGCCCGCGCACAGGGCATCCCCGCCGACCGGTGCCGCGCCGCCCTCTCCCGCATCCGCAGCGCACGCGGTGGTGACGCCGACTCCTGGCCCGCCGTCTGGAGCCGCGCCGGCGACGCCCTCGCGGCGCGCGGCCGCCACCTGGACGCCGCCCGGCACTACGCGCTGGCCCGCTTCCCCTACCCGGACGGGCCCGCCCGCGAGCGGGCACAGCGGCTGTGTGTGCGCTCCTTCGACCAGTGGCGGACCGACCGCCCCGGTATCGGCCGGGAGGAGATCGAACCGCCCTCGGGCGCGGGCCGGTTCACCGCGTGGACGGCCGGGCTCAGCAGCAGGACACCGCGCCCGCTGCTCGTGGTGTGCGGCGGCATCGTCTCCGTCAAGGAGCAGTGGGCACCGCTGCTGGCCCGCGCCGCCGCGCTGGGCACCGCCGTCGCTGTCACCGAACTGCCGGGCGTGGGCGAGAACACGCTGCCCTACGACACCGCGGCACCCGCCATGGTCGGTGCCCTCCTCGACCACCTCGCCGACCGCGCCGACGTGAGCCGCACCCACGCCATAGCCCTCAGCTTCGGCGGCCACCTGGCGCTGCGTGCCGCGCTGACGGACCCCCGGCTGGTGGGAGTCTCCACGGTGGGCGCGCCCGTACGCCACTTCTTCACGGACCGCGACTGGCATGCCGGGATTCCCGCGACCACGGTGCACACGCTCGCGCGGCTGACCGGCCGCCCACCGGCGCAGGTGCCGGCGTCGCTCGCGGAGTGGGCCCTGTCCGCACCGGAGCTGGCCCGGCTCACCGCTCTCCCCGTCACCTATGTCGCCGCACTGCGCGACGACATCGTCCCGCTCGGCGACGCGGCGCTGCTGGCCCGGGACCCCGCCGCCCGGCGGGAGCTGCTCGTACTCGACGACGAACACGGCGCCCCCGCCCATCTGGCGCGGGTCCGCGCCGTGCTGCTGGGCTCCGCCCTGCGCGGGCTGGGCCTCCACCCCGTCCGGCGAGCGGCCCTCACCACGGTGGCCGGAGTGCGCGGGGTGCGGCGCGGCCGGGTGCGGACATGAACGGCTGGACGTGGCGCAGCCCGCGCGGTCGCCTGCTGAGCGGCACGGTCGGCGTGACGGCGCTGTACGCGGGCGTACGACTGGGCGGGGCGCGCAGCCGGGTGCTGTGGGCCTGTGCGGTGCTGCCCGATGTCGCCCTGCTGTACGGGGCCGCGTCGGCGCCCACCTTCGATCCGCTCCCGCGCCGTGCCGTGCGGCCCTACAACGTGCTGCACTCGCCGGGTGTCCCGCTCGTGCTCTTCGGCGCCGCGCACGCCCTGGGCAGCCGCGATCTGCGCCTTGCCGCCTGCGGCTGGCTCGCCCATGTCGCCGTGGACCGCGCTTTCGGCTACGGCCCCCGGGCCCGGGACGGTTCGCGGCTGTGACCCGGGTGCGGCGCGGCCTCAGTCCCAGCTGACCGGCAGCCGGGTGAGGCGGTTGACCAGCAACCCCGTGTGCATGGTGACGGTCTCGGCGGGTACGGCCAGCCGCATGGTGGGGAAGCGGTCGGCCAGTACGCGCAGGGCGATGGCCAGTTCGGCGCGGGCAAGCGGTGCTCCCAGGCAGTAGTGGGGGCCGTGGCCGAAGGCCAGATGGGGGGTGGGGGAGGGGCGGTGCGGATCGAAGCCGTCCGGATCGGTGAAGCGGTCCGCGTCCCGGTTGGCCGAGCAGATGGCGGCGATCACCGCGCTGTTGGCGGGCAGCACCCGCCCCGCGACCTCGACCGGTGCCGTGGTGACCCGCAGCGGCCCGCCGTCCCCGATCGGGTTGATCCGCAGCAACTCCTCGACCAGGGCCGCCAGCTGCTCCTCGTCGTCCGGTACCAGCGCGAGCCGGTCGGGCTGCCGCAGCAGGGTGAAGACGGAGGTTCCCAGCACCCCGACCGTGGTCTCGTGCCCCGCGATCAGCAGCGTCATGGCCATGGTGAGAAGTTCTGTCTCGCTGAGCCCGCCTTCCTCGTCGCGCACGGTGACCAGCGCACTCAGCAGGTCCGCACCGGGCGCGCGCCGCTTGGCGGCGACCAGTTCGCCCAGATAGGCCAGCAGCGCCCGCTTGTGCCGCAGCATCTCCTCGGGCGGGTGCGCGGTCAGCGACACCACCGCGTCGGACCAGGTGCGGAAGCGCTCGCGGTCGGCGTAGGGGACGCCGAGCAGCTCGCAGATGACGGCCACCGGGAACGGGAAGGCGAAGGCCGCGTTCAGATCCGTCGGGCCGCCGTCGGCCCGGTGCGAGGCCGCCATGGCGTCGGCCAACTCCCCGGCCAGCTCGGCGATACGGGGTCGCATGGCCGCCACCCGGCGGGGGGTGAAGGCGCGGGAGACCAGCGCGCGCAGCCGGGTGTGCTCGGGCGGGTCCATGGTGAACAGGCCGCCCGCGTCGAAGGGGACGGCCGTCAGCTTCGGTGCCTGGGGCAGTACGGTCGCCGCCCGCGAGCAGCGGGGGTCGGCGAGCACGGCCCGTACGTCGTCGTAGCGGCTGACAAGGTGCCCCGTGTCGCCGCTGGGCAGGGTGACCTCGGTGACCGGCTCCTCGGCGCGCAGCCGCGCGTAGGCGGCGGGGACCTCGGTGGCCGAGCGGCGCGGCGGGGGGTAGGGGCGGGCACGGGCGGCGGAATCCTGGGCCATGTACGCACTGTTGACCTTTGACCTCGATTCGTGGTCGAGTCGGTGTCGGGCGGGACCGGACGGGGTATTCTCACGTCTTCGACCGCAAGTCAGGCAGCCCGAGTCCGCGGGGGAACTCGACGATGATCTCAGTGGTGCTCGCCGAGGACATGCACATGGTGCGCGGTGCTCTGGTGGCCCTGCTGGACATCGAGACGGACATCGAGATCGTCGCCGAGGTCGACTCGGGCAACGACATCCTGCCGACAGTGTTCGCGCACCGCCCCGACGTCGCCGTCATCGACATCGACCTGCCGGGCATGGACGGGCTGACCGCGGCTGCCGAGGTGCACCAGAAGCTGCCGAGCTGCCGCACCCTGATCCTCACCAGTCTGGGCCAGCCGGGCAATCTGCGCCGCGCGCTGGAGGCCCATGTCTCCGGCTTCCTGCTCAAGGACGCGCCACCGAGCAGGCTGGCGGACGCCATCCGACGGGTGCGGGCCGGGGAGCGCGTCATCGACCCCGAACTGGCCCTGGACGCCTGGTCGGCGCGGGAGAACCCGCTCACCGCGCGGGAGACGGAGGTGCTGCGGCTGGCGGCCGAGGGCGAGGAGGCGGCGGACATCGCGGCCAGGCTGTTCCTGTCGGTGGGAACGGTGCGCAACTATCTGACGGCCGTCGTCATCAAGCTCGGGGCCCGTAACCGGGTGGACGCTCTGCGGATCGCCCGGGAACAGGGTTGGCTGTAGCCGTACCGGAGGCCGTGGCCGGACGGCTCGGCAGCCCCGCACGTCCCGAGGCCCCGTTCTCGGGTACCGCCCGGCCGGGCGCCGGGGGCGGAATCCGTGCCTCCAGATGGAAACAGCCGTCCTCGCGCACCTGTGCCTCCAGGGTGCCGCCGATCGCCGCCACCCGTGCGGACAGGTTGCCGATGCCGCTGCCACCGTCGTTGTCCGGCCGTGGCGTGGTCGGGTCCAGCGGGTCGGCAAGCGGCTGCACCCCGTCGTTGACCAGACGCAGCACGGCGCAGTTCGCGTCGCCGCACACGGTGATCTGACACCGGCGGACCTTGCTGTGGCGCAGGATGTTGGTGACGCCCTCGCGCAGCACGGTGGCCAGCACCGTGCCCACCGTCTCCGGGATGTTCTCCAGCGTCGTGTCCACCTCCGCCTCGATCCCGGCCGCCTCGAACACCGAGACGGCCGAGGAGATCTCGGCGGGCAGCGAGATGTTGCGGTAGCTGCGCGCCACCGCGCGGACGTCGGCCAGCGCCTGGCGGGAGATCTCCAGCACATGCGTCACCTCGTCCTTGGCGCGCGGCGGATCGGCGTCCACCAGCCGGTGCGCCAGCTCACTGCGCAGCGTGATCGCCGAGAGGCTGTAGCCCAGCAGGTCGTGCAGGTCGCGGGCGAAGCGCAGCCGCTCCTCCTCGACGGCCAGCCGCGCGATCTCCTGCTGGGCCGCGCGCAGTTGAATGACGATCTCGGACAGCTTGGTGAGCCCGTAGACGACGGCGCAGGTGGTCAGCGTGGACACCCCGTTGTAGGCGACGTCCAGCGCCGGCCAGCCGGAGGAGGAGGTGACGATCATGACACAGGCCAGGCAGCCGACCATCCCCAGCCACGACCAGGGCTTCCGCAAGGTGAGCAGCAGCGATCCGGCCAGCAGCCCCGGCAGCCCGACCCAGGCCGTGCCCAGCAGCAGCATCGGCACGAAGGTGCAGAACGCCTGCACCCCCAGTACCCAGTGCTGGTAGGCACGGCTCAGCCGCATACCCCGCTGGGTCGTACGGGCCACCTGGGTGGCGAACATCACGACGATCGCGGCGCCGCCGACCAGGATCTGCTTCAACGAGCCGCCGATGGTCAGCAGATGCAGCACAGCGGCGCCCAGAATGCCGCTGAGCGCCACGACGAAGACGGTCAGCACGATGCGGGGAGCCATGGCGGCGTCGACTCCGTACACGAGCGGTTGCCGTGCCCCGGGTCGTTGCCGGTGTAAAGAGATGCGCTTTCCCCCTGAGCTCACTCCGGGCTCTCCCCTCGCCCCGCCGAAGGTGAGCACAGCATAGGCGAGGGGACCGGGTGCGACCATCGGCTAGACGAACACCGGGACGGGGTTGAGCCGGTCGTAGTCGACCGGCTCGGCACGGCGTCCGAGTCGGACCGGCACTTCGTAGAGCCTTCCGGGCGCGAATCGGGCCCAGAAGTGTCTGAGCCCCGGCACGACGACCTTCACGACCGGAATCCCCAGATCGGGCCGCGTCTGATCCAGCACCAGCATCTCCATACCGTGCCGGCGCAGCAGCGCCGTGGCGTCCGCCACGTCCTCGGCCAGATCCGCGCGGGGTGTGTAGGCGTAGTCGGCGGGCCCCAGTACGGCGGCCTCCGGGTCCGGTGCCAGATGGCACTGGTCGGCGAGCGTGTGCCGGGTACACCAGTCGCGGAAGACCGGATCCTGGAAGCTGAGCCGGGTGTCCAGCACGGCGGGCAGCATCTGCGTCATCTCCGTCAGGGCCCTGCGCAGTGCCAGCGCCGGGTCCAGATGGCAGCCGAAGCCGAAGACGATGTCCTCCCGGCCCACCCCGCCGTCAGCCGCACCGGTGCGCCGGGAGACCGCGCACATCACCGGGATGCCCAGGTCCGAGGTGAGGTCCAGAACCCAGAACTCGCGGTCGATCGCGGCGTAGGAGGCACGCATCCGGCAGATCCACTCCTCGCCGAACGACTCCGGGTCCACCCGCGGCTGCCGGGTGCGGTTGTACCACCACAGCGCCACCGCGTCGCGCTCCACCAGTTCGAGGAAGCCCTGGAGGATGGCGTCCTCCAGGCTGCTGCCCGCCGCGTTGCCGTTGGAGTCGGCGCGGGCGAAGACCGGGGCGCCGGTCTCCTGCGGGGCGGCGAAGTAGAGCATCGAGGTGGGCAGCAGCCGGTGCCGTTCTTCGGTCAGCGACCACACCGGTGTCCAGTCGACGACCGCCTGTTCGTCGAACGGGTCGCAGACGAACTGGAACGGCGAGTGCCGCGCGTTCCACTCCCGCCGCCGGGCGAACTGCCGCTCGTCGTACAGCTGGCAGGAGTTGGGGTGCACGGCGGCCTCGCCCAGTTCGGCGTACCGCCCCGGAATGCGGGCCTCGTCACCCTGGTAGGTGCCCGAGTACCGCTCCAGCGCCTCGCACAACGCCCCCACCTTGGCGTCGAGTTCCGTGACGCCCTTGCCCGCGCTGTGGCTGCGCAGCGCCGAACGCAGGGTGTGCAGCCCGTTGCCGTGCAGCGCCGGATTGCTGCCGGAGACGAACGCGTTGAGGCCGGTGGGGCAGCGCGGGTCACGCTGGAGCAGCCGTACGACACCGGTGACCTCTCCCACCAGATGCTCGTACCGCTCCAGCATCTGGCGGCTCGTGAGCGACCGGTGGCCGCCGCCGGTGGACACCTTCGGACGGGAGGTGAGCAGCACGGGCTGCCGGGAACGTGCGGCGACCAGCCCCGGATCGCCGCAGCCGTGGCACTGCGGCCGCCGCTCGACCGCGTGGTGGCGCCCCTCGCCGCGCAGGCTGTCGACGGTCCACACCGCCGACTGCCGCTCGTCACGGAACCCGCCCAGCCAGGTCGCCACCTGGAGCGCCAGCAGATGCAGAGCGCAGGCGCGGCTCGCGGGGATGTGGGCGCGCGGCGGAGTGACCGGCGCGGCCAGCCCCAGTGCCCGTCCCACATAGCTGTGCGCGCTCCTGTGGTGTCTGAGCCGGTGTGCGAGACAGTGCCAGCAGGCGCCCTCACCCGGCTGGAAGAACGGCCCGAGCCACGGCTCGACCCCGCCCGGCTTGGCCAGCAGCCAGGGCCGGCCGGTGCGCCGCTGGGCGGCGTCGATGTCGGCCAGCGCGGGCGCGAGATAGTCCTCGCACAGCACCACGGTGAGGGTGTGTTCTCCCTCCTCCTCCGGCTCGGCCAGCCCGATCCCGGCGGCGCGGAAGGCGTCCCGGGCGGCGCTTGGCTCCTCGCCGCCGACGGCCAGCAGCCGTACCCGCCCCGCGGACAGTCCGGCGTCGGCCTGCGTTCCATCGAGCCCGGCGGACTCCCAGAACGCCGCGGTGGCGTCCGAGGGGCCGAGCTGCAGCCCGGTGCCCCGCCCGACCTCCTGCCCGGCAGGCGGCCCGGCGGGCGGGGCGAAGCTGGCGACCAGGTTGGCCTGCGTCAACTGGCCCAGGATGCTGCCCAGCCTGCCGGGCGAGAGCAGCCCGCGTGTCTCCCGGGCGAGTGCGGCAAGGTCCCGGCTGCCGTCGAGCAGCGGCGCCAGCGCGGCCACCTCGGTTCCCTCGACCGCCGTGACACCCTGCTCGGAGACGAGATAGGTGGCATCGCCGGGTACGACGGCCGGCCGCAGGTTCTTACGGAATCCCAATCTGGGAAGTTCTGTCTTCGTCTCCATTCTGTCTCCCCCGCTCTGTGCCGAGTTCGTGCGTCAAAGGGCCGTTTCAGCCGGCGAGAGGGAGCGCGTGGGAAGCTCCGGCTCGGTCGGCAGCGCGAACGTCCAGCTGTCGCAGAGCGCGGCGTGTCCGACGGCGTCGCGCGGGTTGAGGCTGGTGATCGACACCTCGGCGCCGGGCCCGGTGGGCAGCGCCGGAATACGGGTCCGCTCGTCGGTGGGGATGCCGAACTCGGCCAGCACACTGCGCGGCTCGACCGCGTAGCGCACCGCGAGCGCCGGGTCCAGGCAGCACTGGGCGGTCAGTTCGGCGAAGCGCCAGTCGTGTTCGACAACGTCCGCGGCGCCGTGTGCACGGCTGACGGTGACCTTGGCGAGCGCGTGACCTGACATCGTGACGTCTCCCGTCTGGAGAGAGGAACCCATGGCCCCCCGTGGACTCATGGGGCGACGCTGTGTGGGGAGTGGCCCGATCGTGTGGGTCCGATGCGCACCAGCAGTGTGAGTGGGACCCCGGGCGAGGGCCAGTGGAGGCTTCACGACCCTCCATGTGAAAAACTCACGGCCCTCCCCGCCCGATCTTCGCGCCGAGATCGTGAGTTGCTCACTGTTGCGCGGCGGGGACGGCTGCGATTCTCCAGACCGTACGTGGTGGAAGGTCGGCGACAGATGTCGATGACACCGGCCGGCGACACCTTCGCCACCTTCAGCGACCTTTCAGCCGGAACCGCCAACGGGGAGGCCCCAGATGCGCATCAGGGTGCTGGGAACTCTGCACGCCGAGACGGCGGGCGTCTCGATCGCGCCGAGCGCGGCCAAGCCGCGGCAGATCCTGGCCCTGCTCGCTCTCCAGAGCCGGCACATCGTGCCGGTGTCCGACCTGATGGAGGAGGTCTGGGGCGCCGGGCCGCCGCGCAGCGCTCCGACCACGCTCCAGACCTACATCCTGCAACTGCGCCGCAGGCTGCGCGCCGCGCTCGGTGACCCCGGGCCGCTGCCCGGGACCGGCACCGCGCCCCGCGACCCGTACGCGCCCAGCGACAAGGACATCCTGGCCACCCGGCACGGCGGCTACCAGCTCGAGATCGCCGACAGTGACGTCGACGCGCTGGAGTTCGCACAGCTGACCCGCACCGGGCACGCCGCCTACGAGGCGGGCGACATGGCCAAGTCCTCGCGACTGCTGGAGGCGGCGCTGGCACTGTGGCGCGGGCCCGCGCTCGCCGACCTCCCGCACGGCAGGCACCTGTCCATCGAGGCCACCCGGCTGGAGGAGAGCAGGCTGGGCGCGTTGGAGCGGCGCATCGACGCCGACCTGCACATGGGACGGCACCGCGAGGTGCTGGGCGAACTGTGCGCACTGCGCGGCCGCTATCCGCTCTACGAGAACCTGCACGCGCTGCTGATGGTCGCCTTCCACCAGGACGGCCGCTCCTCGGACGCGCTGATCGCCTTCCGGCGGCTGCGCGGCACTCTCGTGGAGGAGTTGGGCCTGGAGCCCTCGCCCCGGATCGACCGCCTCCACCAGGCCATTCTCCGGGGCGAGGACGCCTTGGACGCCTGGCGCGGTACGGGATCGGGCGAGGCCGCCGGCCTCGCGGGGTGATGCGCCCGCCCCGGGCCCGGTCCACCCCGCTTCGAGCTGTCGTCCAGTGCCGGTCGTGAGGATCTGGCCCTTGACGACCGGCCCCGTCACGGGGACGGGGGAAGGGGGGAGGGATGAACGCGTATCTCGCGGCACCTCCCGGAAGACGGCCGACGGACGCCCCGCCCGCGGGAGAGGCGCCCGCCGGTGCCGGACTGCGGCTGTTCTGCTTCCACCACGCGGGCGCCGGCGCGCTCACCTTCGCGCGCTGGCGCCGCGGATTCGACCCCGCCGTGTGCGTACTGCCCATCCGGCTCCCCGGCCGGGAGACCCGGCTGCGTGAGCCCCGCATCACCGACGGGCGCCTGCTGCTGGACGAACTCGACGCGCAGCTGGGCCCGCTGCTGGAGCAGCCCTACGCGCTGTACGGGCACAGCCTGGGCGCCCTGGTCGCCTACCGCTTCGCCCAGCGGGTGCGGCGCGCGGGCCGCCCGGCGCCGGTGCTGGTCGGGTTGGGCGCCTGCCCGCCACCGCACCTGCCGACGCCGCTGACCGACCAGTGCGAGATGCCCGACGCGGCACTGCTGGCCGCACTCGACCGCTACGGCACACTGCCCGGGTACCTGTTCGAGCGCCCCCACTGGTTGCGCACCCTGCTGTCCACCATGCGCGACGATCTGCGCCTCGCCGCCAGTCTGCGCGCGGTCGGCGGCGCGGCGGAGGCGGAACAGGACGCGCCGCTCGACTGCCCCGTGCACGCCTTCGCCGGCACCCGGGACGAGGCGGCCCCGCCCGCCGCGGTCGCCGAGTGGCGCCGCTGGGCGAGCGGCCCGTTCGCCCTGCACCGCGTGCCCGGCGGCCACTTCTTCGTCCGCGACACCGCGCTCCTGGAACTGCTGGCGGCCCAACTGCGCCGCACCGCTCGCCCGGAGCGCGCCTCGCACCTGTCCGAGACATCCATGTAGTCCTACACAGCGCACCAACGCACCCGAAAGGAGCGAGAGATGGACATCAGCGTGCTGGGACCCTGCAGGGTCGTCCAATCGGGGGTCTCCGTCGTTCCGACCGCGGTCAAACCGAGAAAGGTGCTGGCCCTGCTGGCCCTCTATCCGGACCAAGTGGTCTCCGTCGCCTCCCTGGTGGAGGAGTTGTGGGGGGAGGCCCCGCCGCGCAGCGTCCAGACCACACTGCAGACCTACGTACTGCAACTGCGCAACCTCATCGCCGCGGCGCTGGGCGACCGGCTCCCGGCCGACCTGCCGAACGGCGCCAAGAGCGTGCTGATCACCGAGTCCGGCGGCTATCTGCTCGACACCCAGGGTGGAATGGTCGACGCCCTGGAGTTCGAGCGGCTCTCCGGCGCCGGGCACCGGGCACTGGAAGCGGGCGACTTCGTGGGGGCCTCCGCGTCCTTCCGCCGGGCGCTGGAGCTGTGGCGCGGTCCCGCACTGGTGGATGTGCAGTGCGGCCCGCTGCTGGAGATCGAGGCGACCCGGCTGGAGGAGTCGCGGCTGGGCATTCTCAACCAGCGCATCGAGGTGGACCTCACCCTGGGCCGGCACCACGAACTGGTCGGCGAACTGTCCGGGCTGGCCGCCCAGCACCCGCTGCACGAGGGCATCCAGGCGCAGCTGATGCTCGCTCTCTACCGCTCGGGCAGACGCGGCAACGCGCTGGAGGTCTACCAGCGGCTGCGCGGCGTCCTCTCCCGGGAACTGGGCCTGGACCCCTCACCCGATCTGCAGCGACTCCAGTGCGCCGTGCTCGACTCGGCGGTCGAGCTGGAGTTGAGCGGTGCCGCCCGGGAGGCGGCCTTCAGCGGCAGCGGGGGGCCGCTGAGGGCGCTGCGCGGCGGCTGAGTCCCTGGCGGGCCAGCACGGCGTCGGCCGGGAGGGAGCCGCCGGCCGGCGTCAGATACCGCACCCGGCAGCCGCCCGGCCGTCCGGCGAACAGCACAGGGCTGAGCACCGGCGCGGCCGGTACCGTCCAGGTGCCCGTACCGTCGCCCATCCGGAGCGGGTACGGCGCCGGGCGTATGTGCTCCTGCACCACGCTGTCCCCCTGACCGAAGGCCCGCCGCACCGCTGCCGCCCAGGTGCTCTCGTCGGTCCGGTGACCCACGAGCACCGGCCCGGCACCGGCGACCGCCGGTTTGAGCACGAACCGTTCGCGCTCCGTCAGCAGCAGTCCGGGCAGCTCCCGTTCGCCGTCGTGCCACCGGGTACGGCCCGCCAGGGTGATCCTGGTCCACGGCAGTCCGCGTTCCACCAGGGCACGCTCGCCCCGCGTCATCCAGGGCAGCCCCTCGGAGACCAGGGCCAGCGCCCGTTTGTCGGCCAGCAGCCCGCTGCTCAGCGGCGGCAGCAGCAACATCCCGGCGCGCTGCGTGTCCCGTAGGGGGCCGAGGTCCGTGCCGGTGGCTCGCCGTGTGCTGCCCAGCAGGCCCAGCGCGTAGCGCAGTCCGCCCGGGCGGCCGAGCGCGCCCGGCAGGTCGGTGGGGGCCAGGAGATCGGCTGCGAAGCCGTGCTCGGTCAGGTCGTGCACGTCCTGCGGGTGGAAGCCCGGCCCGATCAGGGCCACGGTGCGCGGCAGCCCCCGGTGTGCGCACACCTCGGCGAGCGCCTCCGCGCGCACGGCCCGCGGGTCGTGGCCGAAGAGCGGCCCGTCCTGCGGCCGGGTGTGCGTGTGCAGCCGGGCGGAGGTGAGCATCCCGGTCCTCCGCGCGCTGCCGAGCGCTCCGTCGGGGTCCAGGCCCACAAGCCGCGGCCCTGTCTCGTCGACCAGGAAGTCGGCGCCGGCCAGCAGGGCGCAGTGCTCGGTCTCCGCGGCCTCCAGGCCCGAGTGGGGCGGATGGTCGGCGGGGTCGGCACCCAGCGCGACCAGTCGCTCCGGCCAGGTCGGGGCCAGTGCCAGCACGGCTCGGCGCACCAGTGCCAGCAAGGCGGCCGTGGTGTCGAAGAGTTCGTCGTAGCGGCTGCGCGGCAGCACGAACGGCCCGGTGGGCAGCGGGCGGGTGCCGGGCCGGTGCGAGGCCGCCGTCATGACCGCCGCCCCAGCGGGGCGAGCGCCCGGGTGAGGACGGCGTGCAGCTCGTCGACGGAGTCCGCGTACCGTGCCGACGCCGGCGGTACGGGGGCGCGTTCGTCCCTGCCGTACGAGCCGGTGCCGTGCACCACCACCTCCGGCTCGGTGACCAGGCCCCGGTCGATCGCGTTCAGGACGCCGGTCATGGCCATCACCAGCGACCACTCGCCCAGCCGCGCCGGATCGGCGGGGAGTTCGACACCCGCCGGGCGGAGCATGGCGCGTACGGACGGATAGCGGGCCAGGCACTCGTAGCGCGAGACGACGATCCCGTCGCCCCCGTGGGTGCGCACGAGCATGCTCACTTCCCGTGCGGTGTCCGGAGCGCGGGTGAAGAAGATGGGGTCCAGGACCTCCTGCGGGTGGTGGGCCGTGTGCGGGAAGTGCGGATCGAGCCCGTCGGCGGGCTGCCGGTGGACGCCGCGTGCCCGGTCGTGGACGTACGGCGGTACGCCTTCGTGGGAGAACGAGCCGGTCAGCAGGTGGAGCACCAGGGCGGGGGTGCGCAGGTGCTGTACCAGCAGATAGCGCGGTGCCGCGCTCCCGGGTGCGTCCTGCGGCTTGGCAAGCGTGCTGCCCAGCCGGTGCCCCAGCAGACCCGATCCGGTGGCGACCGCCTGGGCGTGCAGCCGGCCCCGCACGTCGGCGGCGCCGAGCGCGTCGTGTTCCACGAATGCCCGCAGCGCGTCGGCGACCCGGTGGTCGACCGGGTCGCGTACGTGCCACAGGTCGGTGCCGGTCGCGGTGCGCAGGCTGTGTGCGCGCTCCCGGCAGTAGGCGGCGGCCAACTCGTGCACCGCGCCCGGCTCCGATCCGTGGTAGACGACCAAGGGGTTGCGGCGGCGCAATTGAGGGTGCCGGGCCAGCGGCGAGTCGGCCACCTTGTGGCGGGAACAGGCGGGCACCAGGGCGACCACGCGGATCTGGTCGGGGCGGGCCAGCCCGCACCGTTGGGCGCGCAGCACCGCCTCGCGCAGCGTCGTCGCCGTGTTGCCGGACGAGGGAGCCAGCAGCGTGATCCGCCGGCCGGTGCGGCGCACATGCTGCACGGCACGCGCGACGACCAGCAGCGCCCCGGCCGGCTGCGCCGGGTGCGCCCGGGGGTCGCCGCGCAGGTCGAGCAGGTGCAGCCGGGTGCCGCGGTGGTCCGGCAGCCGCGTGACGCGGGCGGTCGCGGCGGACAGCAGGTCGCGCAGCGGCCCGTCCAGGGTGGGGAGTTCGCCGTCCGGGGTGAAGACGGCGGCATCCCCCGGGGGAGCGGGTGAGGGGGCGGCCGTGCGCTCGTGCAGGGCGCGCACCAGAGCGCGGACGGTCTCCCAGTGCTCGGTCAGCGGTCGCACCGTGGGCGCCGTCCGGTCACGGGACACGGTCGCCCACTGCCCGACCCCTGCCCCTGCCCCCGCCTCGGCCCCCGCCTCGGCTCCGGCCGTGGCGGGGCCCGCGTGGGTGGGAAGGCCGGTGGGTGCGTCGCGGCCGGTGTGCGCGGTGAGAGTCATGGACGTCCCCCTCCTGGTCCGGTCGGCCCGCTGTCCGGGCCGCCCTCTCGACACCCCGTCCTCGTCCCCTTACGCTGAAATCACCGTCACGAGATGACATGCACGACATCGGTGATTCCTCGGAAATGCGGCGGTGAGCCGCAGGGAAAGGTAATCCGGCGGGGTCGAGCGCCGGTTGAAGCCGGTCGGACCCGACCCCACCCGCGCCCGAGGAGTCGTCATATGACCCAGCCCTCCATGCCCGTGCTGGAATCCCTCACCCGCACGTGGCCGGACATCGAGGCGGCGCACGAGAGGGCCACGGGCGCCGGTGCCGCGCTGCTGCACGGCCGCACCGAACTGCTGGCGGCGCTCACCCGGCTCGCCACCTACGCCAGCGCCCGCGACGAACTGCTGCGCTCACTGCGCGCGGTCGCCGGCGCTCCCTGGGAGCTCGCCCGCACCGGGGTGCCGCAGTTGTCCCGGCTCTCGGTCGTGCTTCCGCAGCACACCGCTCTCTACTCCTACGTCCGCCACTGCCTGGTGCCCGCCCTCTACTGCGACGAGGTCGTCGTACGCCCCACGCCCCGCATCCGCGAGACGGCGTACGAGGTGCACCGGACCGTCAGCCGCGGGCTCGACCCCGAACTGGCCGCGCGCATCCGGTTCACCGACGCCGCCCAGCGCGACTTCACCCCGGTGTGCGCCGAGTCCGACGCCGTCGTCTTCACCGGCTCCGCCGAGACCGGCAGACAGCTGATGACCGAGACCGGGGACGGCCCGCTCTTCCTCCACTTCGGGTACGGGCCCAACCCGCTGATCGTCGGACCGCGCGCCGAACCGGCCGCCGCCTGCCGTGCCGTACTGCGTGCCCGGCTGCACAACTCCGGGCAGGACCGGCTGTGCCCCGATGTGCTGTTCGTCCACCGGCTGCGGCTCGACGCGCTGGTCGAGCAGTTGCGCGCCGAGCTGTCCGTGCTGACGGTGGGCGCCCGCCGCTGGCCCGACGCCGTACTGACCGCGCTCACCTACGGGGAGGCCGTCGAAGGCGCCGCCCGCTTCCTGGCCGAGCACGCCGACCGGGTGGTGGCCGGCGGCGGCGCCGACCCCGAACGGATGCAGGTCGAACCCTCCCTCCTCGTCTTCGACGAGGACCCCGACTTCCACCCGCCCCAGCTGGCCGGGCCGCTGTTCTGCGTCGTCCCCTACGAGGACCCGGAACTGCTGCGCGCCTGGGCGCGGCACCCCCTGGAGCTGGAGCGCGGCATGTACGCGGCCGTACTCGGCGAGCCCCGGCTGACCGGCCGGACCCTCGGCACGGCCGTCGTGCTGCGGGACGCCACCCCCTTCGACATCGAGGACGGCAACCAGCCCTTCGGCGGCTACGGGGTGCGGGCCGCCGGAGTACGGCGGGAGGGCCGGCTCATCGGCCGACCGCTGCTGCTGTCGCACGAGGCCGCGCAGCGCCGCACAGTGATCACGGGGCCGCTGCGGTAGCCGTCCGGGGGGCCTGCCCGACGTCCGCAGGCCGCGGTCCTCCCCGGCCTCCGGCCGGGAGGTGCCCCGGTGGCTGGTCGCGCAGTTCCCCGCGCCCCTTCGGGGCACGGATCGAGCGGGGCTGTAGAGGCCGGTGGCACGCTGCCCGGCAGGCCCGCCGACCGACCGGGGCGGGCTGCTCCACACCTTCCCGAAGGAGGCCGACGGTGGCACACCGGACGCTCATAGTGGCGCGGATGGAGCCGGGCAAGGCCGACTCCATCGCGCAGATCTTCGAGGAGTCGGACGCGACCGAGCTGCCCCACATGGTGGGGGTGGCGCGGCGGACGCTCTTCACCTTCCACGACCTGTACTTCCACCTCGTCGAGGCGGACGAGGACATCACCCCCAATCTCTACCGTGCCCGCAGCCACCCCCTCTACGACGACATCAACACCCGCCTCGCGCAGTGCGTGTCGCCCTACGACCCGAACTGGCAGGAGCCCAAGGACGCGATGGCGAACCCGTTCTACGTATGGACGAAGGACTCAGGGAGGACCCGGTGAGCGAGTTCACCCAGCGCGAGCTGGCCGAGAAGCTGCTGGAGTGCGCGGGCGAGGCCGAGTACGCGGACGGCTGCGACATCGCCGACGAGGCGGCCTTGGACGTGCCGTTCCTCGAACTCGGCTACGATTCGCTCGCCCTGCTCCAGGTGACCGGTGTCATCAAGCGCGAGTACGGCGTCGAACTGTCCGACGACGCCGTGGTGGAGGCGGAGACGCCCCGGCTGCTGCTCAAGATGATCAATGCCAACCTGCCCGATGCGGTATGAGCGCCGCCGGCCCGGAGACCGGTGTGCTGCCCGCGCCGGGACTCGCCGGCAAGCGCGTCCTGGTCACGGGCGGCACCCGGGGCATCGGCCGTACCACGGTCCTGGCCTTCGCCCAGGCGGGTGCCCGGCTCGTCGTCGCCCACCGCACGGCCGGTGACGACGCGCGCACCCTGACCGAGGCGCTGGCGGCGACCGGCGCCGAACACCACCTGGTGCGCGCCGATGTCACCGCCTCGCAGGACGCCGCCCGGCTCGCCGAGGAGTGCGGGGCGCACCTGGGCGGCCTGGACGTGCTCGTCAACAACGTCGGTGTCGACGGGCACAGCAAGTTCGCCGACCTGGACGAGACCGAATGGCACCGGCTGATGGACTCCAACGTCACCTCCGCCTATCTGGTCACCCGTGCCGTCCACGAACTGCTCGCGGACGGCGCCTCGATCGTCAACGTCGGCGCCTCGGTCGCGCTGCGGGGGCGTGCGCTGGGCACCCACTACTCCGCCTCCAAGGCGGCACTCGTCGGCTTCGGCCGGGCGCTGTGCAAGGAGGTCGGCAGCCGGGGCATCCGCGTCAACACCGTCGCGCCCGGCGTCACGGCGACCGACGACGAGCCGGGCGCGGGGTTGCCGCCGCAGCTCGTCGAGCGCCTGGCGGGAATGACGGCGCTGGGCCGGCTGGGCACCGCGGCGGACGTGGCCGGCGCGGTCCTCTACCTCGCGGGCGACACCTCCCGCTACATCACCGGCGCCACGCTCACCGTAGATGGAGGAATCTGATGCCTTACGCGGCGATCACCTATCGGGTCAAGCCCGGTCACGAGGAGGAGATCGCGGAGATCTTCGCCAACTTCAAGCGCGTCGACACCCCCGACCTGCCCGGCGATGACGGCCGGGCCGCCGGACGGCTGCTGGGCACCGGCGTGTTCATCAAGGACGACGTGATGGTGCGCGTCATCCACTACGAGGGCGACTTCGCGGCCGTCGGCAAGCACATGGCCCAGCAGAAGGGCGTCCACCTGCTGGAGGAGAAGCTCCAGCCCTACCTCGCGGAGCAGCGCGACACCGCCTCCCCCCAGGCGTTCGCCGCCTACTTCCGCGACGCCACCATGCGGTCCATCGCTCAGCTGACCGTGGACACGCACCCGGCCGGGAGCTGAACCGATGGGGGTGGACGCTGTCCTCGGGGTGGCCGTTCTCCTCGGCAGCGGCGTCACGGCGGGGGTCCTCTTCGCCGTGGCGCTCAGCGTGCTGCCCGCGCTGTTCGCGATGGAGACGGGAACCTATGTGCACGCGCACAAGCTGCTGGGACGCAATTGGGACCCGACCATGCCCGTCGTCGTACTGACCTCCACGGTGCTGGCCGCCGCCCTCGCCTTCGTCGCCGACGACGCCTCGGCCCGGGTGCTGTTCGCCGTCGCAGCGGTGTTGTCGCTGGGCGTCTCCGCCGTCTCCCACCTGGCCAACGTTCCCATAAACCGGCGGGTCAAGGCGGTGACCGACCCCACCGCGCTGCCCCACGACTGGGAGGACCCCCGCCCCCTGTGGCGCCGCTGGCACCTGCTGCGGACCGCGCTGTCCCTCGTCGCCCTGGTGCTGAACGCCGCAGCGGTGGCGGTGCTGTGACCCGCAGGAGGGGAAGTGCCCTGTCAGGGGGAGGGAGGGCGGTGCCCACTCATCACCGCGAGACTCTCGTCGCGGACCGGGTGCGAGGTGTCGCGGTCGGGGCGGTAGGGGGCGAGGTCGGGGACGGGCGCCCGACCGGTGAGCTCCCGCGCGGCGAGCGCGCCGAGGAGGGGAGCGAGCGTGACGCCGCTGTGGCTGACGAGGGTGTAGAGGCCGGGGGCCCCCGGGTGCGGACCGGCCAGGGGGAGGCCGTCCTCGGGGACGGGGCGCACGCCGATACGGGTGCCGCCCAGGGCGCGGAAGGCCGGAAGGACCGCGGAGCACCGGGTGAGCAGCTGCGCCTCGGCGGGGACAGGGGTTGCCGAGGTCGGGTCGAGGAGGGCGTCGACGGGCCAGGAGATGGCGCAGGCCCGGTTGCCGGGGGCGGGGCGCAGATCGACGCCGGGGGTGGCGACGATGGCGCGCAACGGTTCGGGCAGCGGTGTGGACTCGCCCACCAGGCCGGGGATCTGCCGCAGCGGCAGCCGCACCCCGGCCAGTTCGGCGATGCGTCCGGCGTCCGGGCCCGCGCAGTTGACGACGTGCTCGGCCTCGAAGCGCCGGCCGCGCGCCTCGGCTCCGCACACGCGCCCGCCGTCCCGCAGCAGTGCGGTCACGGGGCTGTCGTAGCGGATGTCGGCTCCCAGGGCCGCGGCGCGATCCAGCAGGGTACGTGCCAGGAGGGGCGCGTCGTACCAGGCGGCGTCGTCGTGCACGACGAGTTCGGAGGCGCGGCAGGAGGCCGGGTCGACGCCGGGTGCCAGGGCGCTCAACTCGCCGGGGTCGGCGCTGCGGCAGGGGTGCCCCCACTCGGCGAGGCGCTGGGCACGTGCGCGGAGGGTGCGCTGTTCCTCCTCGCTGTGGCCCCATTGGACGAGCGGCGCGGGGTGGCGCCATCCGGCGTCCCGCCCGACGCCGAGTTCCGACTCCAGTTCGCGGTGGAGCGCGGCGCTGCGCTGGTTGAGCAGGAAGTAGGAGAGCGGGGTCTTCAGATGGGTGACGTCGATGGAGAAGGTGGCGCCGGAGGTGCCCGGCGTACGGCCTCCGGCGTCGAGCACGGTGACGCTGACGCCTGCCTCGGCCAGGCGGTGAGCGGTCGCGGCGCCCATCACTCCGGCACCGATGACGACGGCTCGGCTGGTCATGCGGAAACTCCCTCGGGGGGTGGCGGTGGGGCGCAGGGCGGGCGGTGGCCCTTGCGGGGTGGTCAGCGGATCTGCGGGGCGGTCACAGGACCTTGCTCAAGAACGCGCGGGTGCGCTCGTGTCGCGGTGCGCCCAGTACGTCGGCCGGTGTTCCGGTCTCCACGACGATCCCGTCGTCCATGAACACCAGGGAGTCGCCGACCTCGCGGGCGAAGCCCATCTCGTGGGTGACGACGACCATCGTCATGCCGTCCTCGGCGAGCGTCCGCATCACCTCCAGCACCTCGCCGACCAGTTCGGGGTCGAGTGCGGAGGTGGGCTCGTCGAAGAGCATCAGTTCGGGCTTCATGGCCAGGGCACGGGCGATGGCCACCCGCTGCTGCTGTCCACCGGAGAGCTGGGCGGGGTAGCTGTGCGCCTTGTCGGCGAGTCCGACGCGGGCGAGCAGTTCGGCGCCGCGCGCGTGTGCCTGCTCCTTCGGCTCCTTCCGGACCCGGAGGGGGGCCTCGACGACGTTGCCCAGCGCGGTCATGTGCGGGAAGAGGTTGAAGCGCTGGAAGACCATGCCGATGCCCTGGCGGCGGCGGGAGACGGCCTTTTCGCTCAGTTCGTGGAGCCGGCCGTCGCGCTCCTGGTAGCCGACCAACTCGTCGCGGACCCACAGCCGTCCCCGGTCTATGGTCTCCAGGTGGTTGATGCAGCGCAGGAAGGTCGACTTGCCGGACCCGGAGGGGCCCACCAGGCACATCACCTCTCCGGGTGCGACGGTCAGGTCGATGCCCTTGAGCACTTCGGTCCGGCCGAAGCTCTTGTGCACCCTCTCGGCTCTGATCAGCGGGGTCGTTGTGGTGGTCAACGTGCCGTCTCCTTGAGGTTCTTGCGGGCCGCCGCGCGCAGCCGCTGGAGCGGGGTGGGTGGCAGGTCGCGGCTGGCGCCGCGGCCGAAGCGGCGTTCCAGGTAGAACTGGCCGACGTTGAGCACGGAGGTCGCCACCAGGTACCAGAAGCAGGCGACGACCAGCAGCGGAACCTGCTGGAAGTTGCGCGAGTAGATGCCCTGGATGGAGGTCAGCAGCTCGGGTACGGCGATGGCGAAGACCAGCGAGGTGGTCTTGAGCATGGAGATCGCCTGGTTGCCGGTGGGCGGGATGATGATGCGCAGCGCCTGCGGCAGGACGATGCGGCGCAGCGTCTGCCCGCGGGACATGCCCAGCGCCTGGGCGGCCTCGTTCTGGCCGTCGTCGACGGAGGTGATGCCCGCGCGGACGATCTCCGCCATGTACGCCGCCTCGTGCAGTCCGAGGCCGAGCACGGCTGCGGTGAGCTGGGTGATGAGGGTGTTCGTGTCGGCCTGGACGAACGTCGGCCCCCAGGGGACGCCGAGGCCCACGGTGGGGACGATCGCGGACAGGAAGTACCAGAACAGCAGCTGGACCAGTAGCGGGGTGCCGCGGAAGACCCAGATGTAGCACCAGCTCAGCTGGGCCAGGATGGGGTTCGAGGACATCCGCAGGACGGCGAGGACGACACCGCCGACGACACCGAGCGCCATGGCGAGCGCCGTCAGCAGCAGCGTGGTCCGCAGCCCCTCCATGATCACCGGCGAGAAGAGGAACTCGCCGACGGTCCCCCACTGCATACGGGAATTGGTGATCCATCCCTCCAAGAGGAAGACCAGCAGGAAGGTCACCACGATCGCGGCGACGCGCAGCCCCGGACGGCGCTGTGGAACGGCGCGGACGGACTCGGCCGCACGGCCGGGGCCGGCGCCGCCGGAGCCGGCACGCACAAGGGTCTCGGTCATGCCGTGCCCCCGTTCACCGTGGCGCGCTCAAGGGCCCCCGAGCGGATGTTCCACTGCTTGAGGATCTTCGCGTAGGTGCCGTTGTCCATGAGTTTCTGCAGGGCACCGCGGATGGCCCGTACCAAGGTCCGCTCCTCCTTGTTGATCAGGATTCCGTACGGCAGGAAGCGGTACGGCTCGCCGGCCGTGCGGAACCTGCCGTGCGACATCTCCGCCTGGTAGACGACGGTGGGGGTGCCGCCGACGAACGCGTCGGCGCGGCCGGTGGACAGGGCCTGGAAGCAGCCCACGGAGTCGGGGAAGACCAGCTTCTCCAGCTCCGGCTTGCCGGCCGCCGCGCACTTCTTCGCCTGCGCCGTCACGTCGTCCACCTGCGAGGTGCCCTGCTCGACGGCGATCCGGCTGCCGCACATGCCGGCCAGCGAGTCGATGTCGTCGGCCGCCTTCTCGGAGGCCAGGATCGAGCTGCTGGTCTTCATGTAGTCGACGAAGGTGACCTGCTCCTGGCGCTCCTTCTTGTCGAGCATGGCCTGGATCGCCACGTCGTAGCGGTGGGATTTGACGCCGCCGATGATGCTGTCGAAGTTCGCCTGCACCAGGTGCACGCGGACGCCGAGGATCTGGCCGATCGCCCGGATCAGATCGGGTTCGGCGCCGATGACGGTCTTGTTGTCGATGTCCAGGAGGGACAGCGGCGGGTAGTCGTTGCCGACGGCGGAGGTGAGTGACCCTTTGTCGCGAATGTCCGCCGGGAGCAGCGAGCGGAGTGCGGGGTCGACGCGCTGGGTGGGCACCTTGGACTGGTTGACGGTCGCGGTGCCGCCGCAGGCCGTCGCGGTCGAGGTGAGCAGCGCCGCGAGCGCCAGGGGAAGTGCGGCGGCACGGGCCCGCGTATGCCTTCCGGGCACGGTGCCTCCCTTCTGCAGCTGCTGGTCAGGGCCGGGGCTGGGCTGGTGGACGCCCAATCTGCGGGATGGCGGAGGCCCAGGCAAGGTCAAAGAGAATGAACGTTGCCCAACAGAGTGTTAAGTTCAGCTGATGCTGACTCCGCCGCAGCTGCAGGCCATATGCGAGGTGGTCGCCGCCGGTTCCTTCCGTACGGCCGCCCAGCGCCTCGGCTACACGCCCTCCGCCGTCTCCCAGCAGATCTCCACCGTCGAACGCGCCCTGGGCGTGCAGCTGTTCGAGCGCTCACCGCGCAGCGTGCGGCCCACCCCCGCCGGGCTGCAGCTCGCCCGGCGCGCCGGACGTCTGCTGGCCGACCTGTCGGCGACGGAGAACGAGATGCGTGCCTACGCCGCCGCCGAGCGCGGACGACTGCGGCTGGGCAGCTTCTGGTCCGCGGGATTCCGGCTGGTGCCGACGGTGCTGACGGGGTTCCTCCGCGATCGGCCGGAGGTCGAGGTGCGCTACGAGGAGGGCGACCCGCAGGTCACGGTCCCCGCCGTGCTGGAGGGGCGGCTGGACCTGGCCGTGATCTTCGAGTACGGCGTGGTGCCGCACAACTGGCCCGAGGGCCTGGAGCACACACTCGTGCTGGAGGAGCCGCTCCACCTGCTTCTCCCCGCGACCCACCCCCTCGCCGGACGCCCGCATCTGCGCCTGGCCGAGCTGCGGGACGAGCGCTGGATCAGCTACCACGAGGACACCGACGCCGCGCGCTGTCTGCGTCACATCTGCGCCGCCGGCGGCTTCCTGCCCGAGGTGCTCTTCCGTACCAACGACTACAACCTGCCCTACGAACTGGTCCGGCAGGGGCTGGGCGTGGCCATCGCGCCCGAGCTCGCCGTGGTGGACGCCCCGAGCACGTCCAAGGCACCAGGGACGCGCCTGGTCCGGCTCACCGACCCCAGCCACACCCGTCGCGTCTACGCCACCCGACGCACCACCGATCCCAACCCGTTCCTCCCGCAGGCCCTCGATCTGCTGCACGCCGCCGCGGCCGCGCTCCCCGAACGGGACGAGCGGGAGTGCGGCACGGTGACCGGCTGAACGGCGGCGCAGCGGCGGCGAACGGTCTCGTCAGGCGGCGTCCCGGACCGACATCTGCGCCATACAGGTCAGCAGGGAGCGGCGGAAGGTGGCGACGAAGCCCTCGACGGTGTCGGTCGCGCGGGGCCGGGACAGATACGGGGCCAGCTTCTCCTCCACCTCACGCACTCCCGGCTGGGTCGCCATGTGCCGGGCGATGGCGTCCAGGTCGCCCTCGTACTCGATGACCCGCACCATCGTGTCGTCGCGGATGAAGACCGCGGTGGACAGGATGCGCGCCGTCTCGCCGCCCGACTCGTCCTGGACGACGGGTGAGCCGACCCGGCGGAAGTTGCCGAAGATCTCCGATATCTCCTTCTCGTACCCCGCCTTGATGTCGTAGGTGATGGCGGCGAACGGCATAGCTGCTCCTCGCTGGTCGCGAACACGGATCCCTGTGGGGCCATGTCGCCGCACTCCGCTCGCTGAGCGCTAGAGCGGTGCTGGGGGAGCGCCCCGTCGGGGGCGCGGGGAACTGCGCGACAAGCCACAACTCACCCGCAGTCCGGGGACCACGGACAGGGGCAGCCCCTCATCGGCATCAACGGCGGTTCGAGCGGACTTGTAGGCGCGGCTGCGACGGTGCACGGCGCTGCCAGCGACAGCCGATGAGGAGGCGGGGTCAGTGACCACCGAAATCACGCGCACCGTCCGGGTGCACGCCGACGACGTCGAGGCCAACACCCGGCGCGGCGGCGACATCAGGACCACGCTCAGCCCGAAGACCACGGGATGCACCAGCGGTTTCGGCGGGGTGCTGAGCCTGGAGCCGGGCGAACACGTCACCGAGCACTACCACCCCTACTCCGAGGAGTTCCTGCACGTCGTCACCGGCCGGCTGGAGATGACGATGGACGGCCAGGTCGTGCAGCTGGGCCCCGGCGACTCGCTGCTGGTGCCCATCGGGGTGCGCCATCGGCTGGTCAACACCGGCACCGAGAGCGCGCACGCCGCCTTCCACCTCTCGCCGCTGGCGCCCCGCCCCGACCTCGGACACGTCGACACCGAGAAGGTGGCACGGCCCGAGCAGCCCAACCCGTCGGTCGGCGGTGCCTCGTGACCCGTGACGCAGCGACCGGCCGCCGCGCCGTCGTCACCGGCGTCGGGGTGGTCGCACCCGGCGGGGTGGGTCGGGAGGCGTTCTGGAAGCTGCTGTCCGACGGCCGTACCGCCACCCGCCGCATCTCGCTGTTCGATCCCACCGGCTTCCGCTCCCGGATGGCGGCCGAGGCCGACTTCGACCCGGTCGCCGCCGGCCTCACCCCGCGGCAGATCCGCCGTATGGACCGGGCCGCGCAGTTCGCCGTCGTCGGTGCCCGGGAGGCCGTGGAGGACAGCGGCTACGACTTCGCCGCCGCCGACCCGGCCCGCACCGGGGTGAGCATCGGCAGCGCGGTGGGCTGCACCATGGGCCTGGAGGAGGAGTACGTCCTGCTCAGCGACGCCGGAAAGCACTGGCTGGTCGACCACACCTACGGCGTGCCGCATCTGTACGGCTACATGGTGCCCTCCACCCTCGCTGTCGAGGTCGCCTGGGAGGTCGGCGCCGAGGGCCCGGTGGCGCTCGTGTCCACCGGCTGCACCTCCGGGCTGGACTCCATCGGGCACGGCGTGCAGCTGATCGAGGAGGGCAGCAGCGACGTGGTGCTGGCCGGCGCCACCGACGCGCCGCTCTCCCCGATCACCTCGGCTTGCTTCGACGCCATCAAGGCCACCTCCCCCAACAACGACGACCCCGAGCACGCCTCCCGGCCCTTCGACGCCGAACGGGACGGCTTCGTCCTCGGCGAGGGCGCCGCCGTACTGGTGCTGGAGGAGAAGGCGGCGGCCGAGGCGCGCGGGGCACGGATCTATGGGGAGATCGTCGGCTACGCGGGCCGCAGCAACGCCTTCCACATGACCGGTCTGAAGGCCAACGGACGCGAGATGGCCGAGGCCATCCGGGTCTGCCTCGACCGCGCCCGGCTCGATGCGACGGCCGTCGACTACATCAACGCGCACGGCTCCGGCACCAAGCAGAACGACCGCCACGAGACCGCCGCGTTCAAGCGCAGCCTGGGCGAACACGCCTACCGGGTCCCGGTCAGCTCCATCAAGTCCATGGTGGGCCACTCGCTGGGTGCCATCGGCTCCATCGAGGTGGCCGCCTGCGCACTGGCCCTCGACCGGCAGGTCGTGCCGCCCACCGCGAATCTGCACAACTCCGACCCCGAGTGCGACCTGGACTACGTACCGCTCACCGCGCGCGAGCACCCCATGGACGTGGTCCTCAGCGTCGGCAGCGGCTTCGGCGGCTTCCAGAGCGCCACCGTGCTGGCCCGGCCCGGAGTTGTGGCCTACGAGGGGAGGTCCGCATGAGCCCCACCGCGACCACCGGGACGATGCCGGTCTCCGCGACCGGCGTCACCGCCCCGACCCGCGCCCCCGTCATCACCGGACTCGGCGTCCTGGCGCCCACCGGCATCGGCACCGAGGAGCACTGGCGCGCGGTGCTGGCGGGCCGCTCCGCCATCGACCGGATCACCCTCTTCGACCCGAGCCCCTACCCGGTGCGGCTCGCCGGCCAGGTACCCGGCTTCGAGGCGAAGGGGCGGGTGCCCAGCAGGCTCATCCAGCAGACGGACCGCTGGACCCATCTGGGGCTGGCGGCGGCGGAGGCCGCCATCGCCGATGCGCAGGTGACCCCCGCCGAACTGCCCGAGTACGAGATGGCCGTGGTCACCTCCAGCTCCTCCGGCGGCACCGAGTTCGGCCAGCACGAGATGGAGAACCTCTACCAGCACGCCCCCGACTGGGTGGGCGCCTACCAGTCCATCGCCTGGTTCTACGCGGCCACCACCGGCCAGGTCTCCATCCGGCACGGGATGCGCGGCCCGTGCGGTGTGCTGTGCTGCGAACAGGCCGGTGGGCTCGACGCCATCGGCCAGGCCCGGCGGCTGATCCGTACCGGCGCCAAGCTGGTGATGACCGGCGGCACCGACGCCTCGCTGTGCCCCTACGGGCTGACCGCGCAGCTGACCACCGGGCAGCTGTCCACCGTGCAGGACCCGGCGCGCGCCTATCTGCCGTTCGACGCCGACGCCTGCGGCTATCTGCCCGGCGAGGGCGGCGCGCTGCTCGTCGTCGAGGACGCCGAGGCGGCCGAGGCCCGCGGTGCCGCGCACATCTACGGCCGGGTGCTGGGCTACGCCGCCGGCTTCGACCCGCCGCCGGGCTCGGAGCGCGGCCCGGTGCTGGGCCGTACCGTCCGCTCCGCGCTCGCCGACGCCCGGCTGGACGCGGCCGACGTGGACGTCGTGTTCGCCGACGCGCTCGGCGTCCCGGAGGCCGACCGCGCCGAGGCCGAGGCGCTGACCGAGGTGTTCGGGCCGCGCGGGGTGCCCGTGACCGCCCCCAAGACGCTGACCGGACGGCTCTACGGCGGGGGAGCGGCACTGGACGCGGCCACCGCGCTGCTCGCACTGCGCGACCAGACCGTCCCGCACACCGCGGGCCCGGCCGCGGCAGCCCCCGGATACGAGATCGACCTGGTGCTCGGCGAGCCCCGCCCGACCGAGCTGCGTACCGCTCTGGTCGTCGCCCGCGGCCACGGCGGCTTCAACGCCGCACTCGTGCTGGGACACGCGCAGCAAAACCGCGACAAGTGAGGAGGGACCGCCATGGCGGGCCACACCGACAACAGCATCGTCATCGACGCGCCGCTGGAACTGGTCTGGGACATGACCAATGATCTCGACTCCTGGCCCCGGCTGTTCAGCGAGTACGCGTCCGTCGAGGTGCTGGAGGACAAGGACGGGGACAGCGGCCGGGAGATCCTCTTCCGGCTCACCATGCACCCCGACGAGGACGGCAACGCCTGGAGCTGGGTCTCCAAGCGGATCCCCGACCCGAAGACCCGCCAGGTGCGGGCCCACCGCGTGGAGACGGGGCCCTTCGAGTACATGAACATCTACTGGGAGTACCTGCCCGAGGGCGACGGCACCAAGATGCGCTGGGTCCAGGACTTCCATATGAAGGAGGCCGCCCCCGTCACCGACGAGGGCATGACCGAGCACCTCAACCGCAACACCGCCATCCAGATGAAGCTCATCAAGGAGAAGGTCGAGGCGGCAGCGAAGGCAGCGGCGGGGCGGCAGTGATCGAGTATCTCGCCCCGCTCGTCGTCCTGTTCAACGGGCTGGCCGCCGGGGTGCTGTTCGGCACCCAGCTCGGCGGCTGGCCGCTGCTGGCGGCGCTGCCCGCCGACCGGTATGTGCACGCGCACGCGTTCTTCGCCACCCGCTACGACCCGGCCATGCCGATCTGTCTGCTCGGCACCCTGGCCGGGGACAGCTGGCTGGCGGCCGTCAGCCCGCACCCGGGGGCCCGCGGCCTGTTCGTCGCGGGCGCCGTACTGGCGGCGGTCACCGTCGTCATCTCGCTCACCAAGAACGTCCCGGTCAACAAGTGGGTGCGCACCCTCGACCCGGACAACCTGCCGGCCGACTTCGCCGACCGCGATCCGCGCCGGCACTGGGGTGCCTGGAACCAGCGCCGCAGCGCGCTGACCGTCCTCGCCCTGGTCGCCAACTGTGCGGCGCTCACGCTGCTGCTGTGACCTACGAACCGCTTAAGGAGACACTCATGGATCTCGGCCTCAAGGGCAGGAAAGCCCTGGTCACCGGTGGCACCAGGGGAGTGGGGCGGGGCATCGTGCTCGCCCTGGCCGAGGCCGGCGCCGACGTGCTGACCTGCTACCAGACCGAGAGCGAGGCCGTCGCCTCGCTCCAGGCGGCGCTCAAGGAGACCGACGGCGACCACCATGTGGTGCGCGCCGACGTCTCCGACCCCGACAGCGTCGGCGCCCTGATCGCCGAGGCCCGCACCCGCTGGGGCCACCTCGACCTGGTCGTCAACAACGCGGGCGCCATCAGCCACATCCCCTACGCCGAGCTGCCGCTTAAGGAGTGGCGGCGCATCGTCGACGTCAACCTCACCGGTGTCCACCTGGTCATCCAGGCGGCGCTGCCGCTGATGGGCGAGGGCTCGTCGGTCGTCAGCATCGGCTCCAAGGCCGTGGAGGCGGGCATCCCGCTGCGCTCCCACTACACCGCCACCAAGGCCGCGCTGGTGGGGCTGAACCGCTCGCTGGCCAAGGAGTTCGGCAGCCAGGGCATCCGCTTCAACATCGTCGCGCTCGGCGTCATCGAGACGGAGAACCTGCACAAGATGCCCGAGGACCAGCAGAAACTCATGATCGAGCGGTACAGCGCCAAGACCGCGCTGGCCCGGCTCGGCACCCCCGAAGAGGTCGCCGGCGCCGTCCTGTGGCTGGCCAGCGACCTGTCCCGCTATGTCACCGGCGCCACCATCGGCGTGGACGGAGGAATCTCCTGATGACCACCGAAGCACAGCGAGAGGGGCAGTTCCGGGTGCTGCTGCGGATGCAGATCAACCCGGGCATGGAAGCCGACTTCGAGAAGGTGTGGCGCGGCAGCACCGAGGCGGTCACCGGCCACCCCGCCTGCCTGGGCCAGTGGCTGTCCAAGTCGGCCGACGAGGAGTCCACCTACTACATCGTCAGCGACTGGGTGGACGAGCCCGGCTTCCGCGAGTTCGAGACCAGCGACGCGCACCTGGCCCACCGCGAGCGGCTGCACCCCTACCGCTCCCAGGGCTCCTTCAACACGATGACGGTCGTCGCACACGTACCCGGCAAGGCGGACACGGATGCCCGCTGAGGTCCGTGTACTGGTGTACCAGGCGGCGTACGACGACGAGCAGTTGGCCGCGGTACGCGACGCGTACCACCTGGTCAGCAAGCGGATGGCGCAGGTTCCCGGCATGCTCGGCAACGAGCTGCTGCGCTCGCCCGCCGACCCGACCGCGCTCGTCGTCGTCAGCCGCTGGTCGGACATGGCGGCCTTCCGCGCATGGGAGGAGGGCGCCACCCACAAGGACGACACGGCCCCGCTGCGCCCCTACCGGGACACGCGGCCGACGGTGCCGTTCGGCATCTACGAGGTGGACGCGGAGTACAGATGACGACTTCCCCCAGGCCGCCGGGCCACGCACCGGCCCAGGAACAACCCTCCTGGGTCTCGTGCACCAACTGCCGCTCCCTGGTCTACGGCAAGCGGTACCAGCGGCTGCTGCACGTGTGCCCCGAGTGCGGGGCACACGCCCGCCTGGACGCACCCGCGCGCATAGCGCAACTCTTCGACGAGGGCAGCGTCCAGTACCTCGACATACCCGCGACCCAGCACAACCCCCTCGACTTCGTGGACCAGCGGCCGTATGCCGAGCGGCTCCAGCAGGCCCGCCACCGCACGGATCAGCACGACGCCGTGCTGGCCGTGCGCGGACGCATCGAGGGACGGCAGCTGACGGCCGCCGTCATGGACTTCCGCTTCTTCGGCGGCAGCCTCGGTGTGGCGGCGGGCGAGGCGATCACCACCGCCGCCGAGAACGCGCTCCGGGACCGCACCCCGCTGCTGCTGGTCACCGCTTCCGGCGGCGCCCGTATGCAGGAGGGCGCGCTCTCGCTGATGCAGATGGCCAAGACCAGCAACGCGCTGGCCGAACTGGACGAGGCCGGGCTGCTGACGGTCACCCTGGTCACCGACCCGACCTACGGCGGGGTCGCCGCCTCCTTCGCCACGCTCTCCGACGTGGTGGTCGCCGAACCGGGCGCCAGGATGGGCTTCGCCGGGCCGCGCGTCATCGAACAGACCATCCGCCAGCAGCTGCCCGACGGCTTCCAGACCGCCGAGTTCCTGCGCGACCACGGCCTCGTGGACGATGTGTGGGAGCGCGGTGAACTGCGCGCCCGGCTCGCCCGGCTGCTGGCCGTGTCCACCGGCCCGGCGGCGGAGTGGGGGAGCGGCGAGGTGGATCCCGTCGTCCGCGACAGCCAGCTGCTGGACCAGCTGCCCGCCTGGGACTGCGTACAGCTCGCCCGCGAGGCCGGCCGGCCCACCGCCCTGGAGCACATCGGGTACTGGCTGGACGGCTTCGTCGAACTGCACGGCGACCGGGCCGGCGAGGAGTGCCCCGCGATCGTCGGCGGGATCGGCTGCCTGGACGAGCTGCCGGTCATGGTCATCGGGCACCAGAAGGGCCACACCACCACCGAACTGGTGGGCCGCAACTTCGGGATGCCCACACCCGCCGGCTACCGCAAGGCGGCACGGCTGATGCGGCTGGCGGCCAAGCTGCGGATTCCCGTCGTCACCCTCATCGACACCCCGGGCGCCTACCCGGGGCTGACCGCCGAGGAGAAGGGCCAGTCCGTCGCCATCGCCGAGAATCTGCGGCTGATGGGTTCGCTGCCGGTGCCGGTCGTCGCCGTGGTGACCGGCGAGGGCGGCAGCGGCGGCGCTCTCGCGCTGGGCGTCGCCGACCGGGTGCTGATCTGTGCGAACGCGACCTACTCGGTGATCAGCCCGGAGGGCTGCGCGGCCATCTTGTGGAAGAACGCCGCAGAGGCGGCTGTCGCCGCCGACGAACTGGGCCTCGACGCCGCTTCGCTGCTGCGGCTCGGCGTGGTGGACGGGGTGATCCCCGAGCCCGAGGGCGGCGGCCATATGGATACGGCCACCCTCAGCGACTCCGTGCGGAGGGCTGTTGTCGCCGCCTTGCGCGAGCTGCGCTCCGCGCCGGACGGGGAGTCGGTGGCTGCACGGAGGCGGCGCTTCCGGGCCTTCGGACTCGCGGAGGGCCCGTGAGGTCCGGCGAGGCGGTACCCCTGTCCGTTCGCTGCCGGCCGCCCATCCTCGTCCAGCCTCCGGCCGGGAGGTGCCCCCAGGGCGCAGGGCCGGCAAGCGCAACCCCCATGCCGGGTACGCATTACCGATCGAGAGGCACTCATGAGTGAGCTCACCCGAACACAGGGCTCCGACGACACCTTCGCGGGGCTGGACTACGACAACAGCGGGCTGGCGCTCGCGGACATCTGCCGGAGCATCGCGGAAGTGGTCCGGGTGGGGCCGGACAAGCCCCGCAGGGTCCGCGTCGCGCTCGGCGCGGCCAGCGTCGAGGTCGAATGGGAGGGCGACCGAGGGCCGGCCGCCCTGGTCGGCCCGGCCCCCCAGGAGGGAACCGGCGCCGCGGGGGGCGCCGGAGAGCAGATCCTGGAGGGGCACCGCGAGTGTGCCCCTCTCGTCGGTACCTTCTACGCCGCTCCCGCCCCCGGCGCGCCGCCCTTCGTACAGCCGGGCGATCATGTGGAGAAGGGGCAGCAGCTCGGCATCATCGAGGCGATGAAGCTGATGAACCCGCTGGAGGCCACCCGGCCCGGGCGGGTCGTGGAGGTGCTGGTCGGAGACGGCGAGCCGGTCGAGTACGGCGAGCCGCTGGTGCTCCTCGACCCCGACCCGGCCGCGGACGGTACGGACGAGGGGGCCTGACCGTGGGATTCGGCACCGTCCTGGTGGCCAACCGGGGTGAGATCGCGATACGCGTCATGCGGACCTGCCGCGAGCTGGGCATCCGCACCGTTGCCGTGCACTCGACGGCGGACCAGGACAGCAGCCATGTGCGCGCTGCGGACGCCGCGGTGCAGATCGGCCCCGGGGCGCCCCGCAAGTCGTACCTCTCGGCGCCCGCCGTGATCGAGGCGGCGCTGCGCACCGGGGCCGACGCCGTGCACCCCGGCTACGGGTTCCTCTCCGAGGACCCCGACTTCGCCGAGATCTGCGCGGAGAACGGTCTCACCTTCATCGGCCCGCGCCCCGAGGTGCTGGCCAAGCTGGGGGACAAGGCCGTGGCCAGGGCGCTGATGACGGACGCGGGGCTGCCGGTGCTGCCCGGCAGCCCCGGCACCGTCGACAGCGCCGCCGAGGCGTCCGACCTGGCGTCCCGGATCGGCTACCCGCTGATCATCAAGGCGGCGGCGGGCGGCGGCGGCCGTGGAATGACCGTCGTACGGCACGCCGCCGACCTGCTGCCCGCCTACCGGCAGACCCGGGCGACCGCGCAGGCCGTCTTCGGGGACAACCGCGTCTACATGGAGCGGTACTGCGACAGCGCCCGGCACATCGAGGTCCAGGTGCTCGCCGACGGGCACGGCACCGTGCTGCACCTGGGCGAGCGGGACTGCTCCGTGCAGCGCCGACACCAAAAGCTCGTCGAGGAGAGCCCCGGGCCCGGGCTGCACCCGCAACTGCGCTCGGCCATGGCCCGCGCCGCGGTGCGCGGGGCCCGCGCCATCGGCTACACGGGCGCGGGCACCTTTGAATTCCTGGTGCACGACGAGGGCTTCTCCTTCATGGAGATGAACTGCCGCATCCAGGTCGAGCATCCGGTCACCGAGGCGGTGTACGGGGTCGACCTGGTCCGCGAGCAGATCCGGGTCGCCTCGGGCGAGGCGCTGCGGATGACCCAGGAGGACCTGGTGCCCCGCGGGGTGGCCGTCGAGTGCCGGGTCAACGCCGAGGACCCGGCGCGGGACTTCGCGCCGGCACCGGGCACGCTGGAGGAGTTCGTACCGCCCGGTGGGCCGTTCGTCCGTGTGGACACCCACGGCCGGGCCGGGTGGAAGGTGCCGCCGCAGTACGACTCGCTGCTGGCGAAGGTCGTCTGCTGGGCGCCCGAGCGCGACGAGGCCCTGGACAGGATGGACCGGGCGCTGGCCGAGTTCCGCATCGCCGGACCGGGAGTGCACACCACCATCCCGCTGCTGCGCGAGATCGTCGCCGACCCGGTCTTCCGCGCCGGCCGGCACATCACCTCCTTCCTCGACACCCGCGACTGACGGCATCCCCCCGGGCACGAACTCGGCCCCGGCCCTGATCCCAGGGCCGGGGCCGAGTTCATGCCCGGGGAGCGGCGCTAGCTCTTGGCCTCCCGCGCCTCGCTCTCCTCGCCCCAGCTCTCATAGCCGCGCACCTCGCGCGGCATCGTCTGGGCGAGCAGCGCGACGACGGCCAGGCCGCCGACCGTGAACCATACGAAGCGCCCGAAGGTGTCGGTGAACATCTCGGCGCGGCTGGCGTCGACCGCCTTGTCCACGGCCTGCCGCACCTCGGGATCGCTGCCGGCCTTCTCGAACACCGGGCCGCAGCTGGCCGGCTGCTCGTCCGGGTTCTCCTCCTTCGCGTAGTCGAGGAAACAGGGGCGCAGCTGCGCCGTCAGCTCCCGCGCCTCGGCGGCCGGGGTGCCGGCGGCGATCAGCTGGGTGCGCAGTTGCTTCTCGTGGCCGTCGTAGGCGTCCGGGGCGGCGGCGGCCAGCGGCGTGAACAGCAATACGCCCAGCAGTGCGGCACCGGTCGCGTTGCCGAGCTGTACGGCGGCGCTCAGCGAACCGGAGGCGGCACCGGCGTCCCGGCCCGCCACATGGGCGCCCGCGACGGTGAAGGCCGGGCCGATGACGCCGCCCATGCCGATGCCCGCCAGGAACAGGCCGGGGGCCAGCTCCCACCAGCTCGCGCCCGGTCCCAGGGCCAGTGCGAACCACAGCATGCCCGCGGCCATCACCAGCGCGCCCGCGGTGAGCAGATGCCGCCCCAGCTTTCCGACCAGGCCGTCGGCCGCACCGGAGGTGAGGCCCGCGCCGATCGCCCACGGCAGGAACAGCAGACCGGTGCGCATGGCGCTGTAGCCGAGGCCGATCTGCAGGGTGAGCGAGATCGCCAGGAAGAAGCCGATCATCGTCGCGTCGAAGACGAACAGCACGACGGTGCCCGCGCTGAACCCTGGCTGTCCGAACAGCCGCAGTGGCACCAGCGGGGAGTCGTCGCGTCGCTCCTTGGCCCGGGCGTGCAGCGCGTAGCCGACCATCACGAGCGGCGCCGCGACCAGCGCGACGACCATCCAGGCGGGCCAGCCGCTGGTACGCCCCTGCACCAGCGGATACAGCAGGAGCAGCAGGCTGACACTGACCAGGACGACGCCGAGGATGTCCATCCGCAGCGGGAAGTCCGACTTGGTCTCCGGCACCAGCAGCCAGGCGGCGAACAGCGCGGCCACCCCGATGGGCACATTGACGAGGAAGACCGCGCGCCAGCCCAGCCCCAGCACGTCGTAGGCGACGAACACGCCGCCGAGCAGCGGCCCGGCCACCGCGGCCAGCCCGGTCACGGCGCCATAGGCGCCGCTGGCGCCGCCGCGCTCGTTCCCCGGGAAGATCGCGTAGACCGTCGCCATGATCTGCGGCACCATCAGCGCCGAGGCGATGCCCTGCACCGCGCGCGCCGCCACCAGCACCTCGACGTCGGGTGCGATACCGCACAGCAGCGAGGAGAGCGTGAACAGTCCGATGCCCAGCAGGAAGATCCGCTTGCGGCCGTAACCGTCGCCCAGGCGGCCACCGGTGATCAGCCCCAGACCGAAGGCCAGGGTGTAGGCGGTCACCACCCACTGGGAGGCCGCGTAGCCGGCGTCCAGGTCACTGCGGATGTCGGGTAAGGCGATGTTGACGATCGTGACGTCCAGCAGGTCCATGAAGGCCGCGGCGAGCAGCACCCCGAGCGCCAGCCAGCGCTTGGGGTACGGCCCGGCCGCCGGGGTCACCGAGTTGTCCGCTGTGGTGGTCATGTCTCCAACTCCGCACTGTCGGTGCTATGAGGTTGTGGGCGGTCGGGGTTGCCGGGCGGGTCATGGGCGGGCCGTCACCAGGCGACCGGCAGCTCGTCCAGACCGCGGATCAGCGACCCCGTACGCCAGGTGAGGTCCTCCTCGGGCACCGCCAACCGCAGGCCGGGGAAGCGGTCGAGGAGCGTGCCGAGCGCGATGTGCAGCTCCATCCTGGCGAGTTGGGCGCCCAGGCAGAAGTGGGCGCCGTGCCCCATCGCCAGATGGTGGTTGGGCTCCCGGTGGAAGTCCAGCTCGTCGGGGTGGTCGAAGGCGGCCGGGTCACGGTTGGCGGCCCCCAGGTCCACGATCACCGCCTCGCCCGCGGCCACCGGCACCCCGTGCAGCACCGTGTCCTCGGTGACCAGACTCGCGAACGCCGAGCCGGCCCCGGTGGGCACGTACCGCAGCAGCTCCTCGACGGCCCTGGGCCACAGCTCGGGGTGTTCACGCAGCTCCTGCGCGCGTGCGGGGTTGCCCAGCAGCACATAGGTGAAGTTGGTGATCTGGTTCAGCGTGGTCTCGTGGCCGCCGATCAGCAGTGCGACGCCCAGCCACACCAGTTCCTGCTCGCTCAGCTTGTCGTCGTCGTCCCGCGCGGTCACCAGGGCGCCGAGCAGATCGTCGGTCGGGTCGGCGCGGCGCTCGGCGACCAACTGGGCGAAGTAGCCGAAGAAGTTGCCCATCGCGGCCTTGACCTCGTCCGAGTCGAAGGCCGTGGTGCCCATGATCCCCTCGGTGAAGGCGCGGAAGTGTTTCTCGTCCTCCACGGGCACGCCCATCACCTCGCAGATCACCCGCACCGGCAGCGGCACGGCCAACTGCCGCACCAGGTCGGCGGGAGCGCCGTGCGCCACCATGTCGTCCAGCAGCTCGTCGACGGCCTTCTGGATGCGGGACCGCATGGCCTCCACCCGGCGGGCCGTGAACGCCTTGCTGACCAGGCGACGCAGCCGGGAGTGCTCCGGCGGGTCGAGCGTCATGATCGTTCCGGCGGGAGGGGGTTCGGGCAGCAGCCGGGGTATCGCCGGGTTCTCCGCCGCGGCGGCCCGGCTGACGGCGGGGGAGGACATCACCTCGCGCACCGCCTCGTAGCCGGTCGCCAGCCACGCTGTGCCGCCGTGCGGCATCGTCACCCGGGTGAGCGGGGACTCGGCGAGCAGCCGGGCGTAGCCCGGGTGCAGGTCGAGTCGGGTGGGCTCGCCCAACGGGTAGGCGAGCGGCGGCTGTTCCCGCCGGGCTGCGGGCGGCTGCGGACCTGTCGTGGTCACACCTGGCTCCCTTCGAAGGCTCTTCTCTCGTGCGGAGGTCGCAGCGATGTGACCGGTCGCACCGGCCAGCGTCCCAGCCGCGCCTCGAGTCCGGCTCGAGCGCGGCAGGACCGGGTCATGCGCCGCTCCACCCGAAGTCGTGGTTGCTGTGCGTGGTGATCTGCACGTAGTTGCCCTCGGGGTCGGTCACATAGGCGTGCCGGTCCCCCCAGGGTTGGTCGCGCGGCTCCAGTACGACCGGGGCGCCGGCCTCCCGGAGCGCGCCGACGGTCTTGTCGACGTCCTCGACGATGACGGTGATGTCGAACCGGTGGCTGCCGGACGTTCCGATGCCGGACAGCCCCGTCGAGCCGCGGACGGCTGCCGCGTCGGCCAGCGTGAGGTGGAAGGCGCTCCACTTGAGGGTGATGAACACCGGCTCCTCCTTGGTGGGGAACCGGTACGTCTCCATGAAGCCGATGGTCCGGTAGAAGGCCGCCATGGCCTCGATGTCGTCGGTGAACAGGGTGGGCTGGCCGGCCCGGATGTCGTCGGCGTCGGCCGCTGTCTCGTCCCCTGGCACGGTGGATACCTCCTGCAGGTGTGGTGTGGGCCGGTGCGTGGCGGGCCGCGCCCGCCGACGACTCCGCCGGACCCTCCGCTGTGCGGTCGCGCGCTGTTGCGGCGGAGGACATCTCCGCCGCAACAGCGGTCGGCCACGACGGCGCGGGTCCGGCGGGATCGTCGGGAGCTGCGACAACCGCGTCGGGTCGTCAGTTGTTCGGCGGCGGGGGCTGGACCTCGGGGGTGCGCTCACCGATGTTGAAGAGGGTGCCCAGCGGGTCCTTGAAGTCCGCCGACAGCCCCCAGTGCTCCTCGGTGATGTCGTTCGCGATCTCGACCCCGCGCGACCGCAGCTCGGCTACCGTTTTGTGGATGTCGTCGCAGTAGAACGCCGTGTGCGAGCGCTGCCCGGCCGTGCTGGGCATGCCCTCGGGGCGCTGTGCCAGGATGAGGATGGCCCGCTTGTCGGGGGTCACCACCTCGACCCATCCCGCACCCGGGCATTCCTCGGAGTCCAGGTGGAGCCCGAAGCCCATGGTTCCGGTCCAGAACTCCTTGGCCTTCTGCTGGTCGTCCACGAAGATGAAGATCTTGTTCACGCCGTTGATCACTGGGAGTACCTCCGCAGGGCTGGGATGCGCTGTCGTCCCCAGGAGTAGCCAGCGGCCCTCGAAGATGTCTGGGGACGCGGTCGCGGGGCCCGCCGACGGGCACGTCACCAGCCGATGACGGCGTCCCGCCGCAGGAAGACCCCCGACGGGCCGTCGTCGGGCAGCGTGGCGGCGCGGACGATGTGCTCGGCGGCCTGCTGCGGCGACTGCTCGGCGTCGGGCCGCATCCGGGAGCGGACCAGCCCGGGGTTGATCGCGTTCACCAGCACGCCCGTGCCCTCGGTCTCCCGGGCGAGCAGTACCGTCAGCGCGTTGAGCGAGGCCTTGGAGACGGAGTAGGCGGGGCACGCGCCCGGCAGCCCGAGGGCGAACGAGGCGGTACCGCTGGAGATGTTGACGACCCGCCCCCAGGCCCTGCGCACCATGTCCGGGACGAATGTCTGCGCCATCCGCCATGCGCCCAGCAGGTTGACCTCCAGCGTGCGGTCGACCAGCGCCAGCTCCACACCGGTGGGCTGCTCGCCCCAGTCGAGCTGCACCCCGGCGTTGTTGACCAGGATGTCGACCGCGCCCACCGCCGCGCGCAGCTTTGCCACCGCGTCCGGATCGGTGACGTCCACGGTGGCGCCCCTCGCCCCGTCGCCCAGCCGCTCGGCGGCGGTCCGGGCCTCGGCGCCGTTCCGCGCCGCGACGATCACCCGGTGCCCGCGGGCGTGCAGCAGTGCCGCGACGGCGTACCCGATGCCGCGATTGCCGCCGGTGACCAGAGCAGTCCTGCAGACCTCCGCCATGGGATCGCCCTCTCGCCTGTCTTCGGGAGCGGCAGCATGCCGCGCCCTGGTGGAGCCGCGCTCGACCGGACGGGTGTCAAGTTCACGGTCACCAGCGGGTGTTGAGCGACGTTGGGCATGATGGACCGATGAACAGACCGCCGCACAGCGCGACCCCCGACCCCTCCGGCGCCGATCGGTCCGGCTCCGGTGAGCACACCGGAGAGCAGGACGGGCCGCCCGTCCCAACCCGCCGGAGAGTCGTCCGGCGCCGCATCCTGATCACCACGGGTTCGCTGCTGGGCCTGGGCGCGCTGACCGGAGGCGCGTACGGCGTCAACTACGCGTTGGTCTACCGCGACCGGAAGCTGTCCAACGTCGGCGAGCTGGACTTCCGCAACCCGGTGGCCGTACCGCGGCTGCTGGAGCCGGAGAAGGACAAGCGCGGCAGGCGCCACTTCACCCTGAAGGCACGCACCGGCACCAGCAGCCTCGTACCCGGCAAGAAGACACCCACCTGGGGCATCAACGGGCCGTTCCTCGGCCCGACCCTGCGTGCCCGGCGCGGCGACACCGTCTCCGTCACCTTCAGCAACGGGCTGCCCGAGACCACGACGCTGCACTGGCACGGCATGCATCTGCCCGCGGAGTTCGACGGCGGGCCGCACCAGGCCGTCGCACCGGGCGAGGTGTGGCGGCCCAGCTGGCGCCTCGATCAGCCCGCGGCGACCCTGTGGTACCACCCCCACCCGCACGGCAAGACCGCCGACCACGTCACACGCGGCATCGCGGGTCTGTTCCTGATCGAGGACGAGCACTCCCAGGGCTCCGGCCTGCCGCACACCTACGGTGTGGACGACGTACCGCTGATCCTCCAGGACCGCGCCTTCCAGGACGACGGCTCGCTGTCGCTGCGCGGCGTCTCCTTCCTGGAGGAACTGGCCGGTGCCGGCTCCCTGGGCGTCCTCGGCGACAACATCTTCGTCAACGGCACCGCCAACCCCCATCTGAAGGTCACCACCCGGCTGGTGCGGCTGCGCGTGCTGAACGGGTCCAACGCGCGCGTCTACAACCTCGGCCTCACCGACGGCCGCGCCTTCCACCTGGTGGCCCAGGAGAGCGGCCTGCTGCCGGCCCCCTTACGGCTGCGCCGGCTGCAGCTGGCACCCGCCGAGCGCGCCGAGATCGTGGTGCCCTTCGAGCCGGGCGAGAAGACGGTGCTGCGCAGTTACCCGCCGGATCTCGGTGTGGGCTTCCCCAACGGGCGGCTGGACGGCGGCGAGGACACCTTCGACCTGCTCCAGTTCCGCGCCGCCGAGAAGCTGCGCGGCTCCGGCGAGCTGCCTACCGAGCTGCCCGGAGCCCCCGAGCCGGTGAAGGCGTCCGACTCCGCGCGTACCCGGAAGTTCGAACTGTCCGGCATCCAGATCAACGGTCGGTCCATGGACATGAACCGCATCGACCAGGTCGCGCCCGCCCGCGCCGTCGAACTGTGGGACGTCCAGGGCATCGACGGCGTGCCGCACTCCTTCCATGTGCACGGCACCAGCTTCAGCGTCGTCTCCTACGACGGAGGACCCGTGCCCGAACGGCTGCGCGGCCTCAAGGACACCGTCTATCTGCGCCCGCAGGAGACGGTACGGCTGGCCGTGCCGATCCCCGAGTACGTCGACCCGGCCACGCCCTACATGTTCCACTGCCACATGCTCAAGCACGAGGACCAGGGGATGATGGGCCAGTTCACCGTCGTCAAGCCCGGAACCGAGCGCTCGGCTCCGCGCCGCGTACCGGGCGGCCACCACTAGCGCTCTTCCGGTGAGGGGGTGCCCCTGACGGGGCGCCCCGGCGTTCGAGCGGTCCGCAAGTGCTCTTTCCTACGCTCCGCGCACGTGGCAGAGGCACTGCCCGATCGTGACGAGAGGCGAGGACTCGCATGGGTAACCCACAAGCGCCAGGGTCGAAGGAGCAGCGCAGGGCGCTGCTCATCGGCTGCGGGATCGCCGGCCCGGTGCTGGCTCTCTTCCTCCAGCGGATCGGTGTCGAGGCCGTCATCCATGAGGCGAGCGAGGAACCACGCGACGACGTCGGCGCCTTCCTCAACCTCGCCCCCAACGGCCTCGCGGTGCTGGAGACCCTCGGCATCAGGGACAATGTGGAGCGGTACGGATCGCCGACGACCAGCACCGCCTTCCTCAACCACCGCGGCAAGCAGCTCGGCGAGAACCCGGCGGAGACGCTGCTGCTCAAACGCGGTCTGCTGAACAAGGGGCTGCGCGAGGCCGCCGTCGAGCGGGGCATCACCGTCGAGTTCGGGAAGTTCTTCGAGAGCGTGTCCGAGACCGGGGACGGCGTGACCGTGCGCTTCCGCGACGGCACCACCGCCGAGGGCGACTTCATGGTCGGCTGTGACGGCATCCACTCCAAGTCGCGGTACTCGGTGCTGCCGAACGCCCCCAGGCCGACGTACACCGGCGTCATCGGCACCGCCGGCTACACCCGCTCCCGGTACGGCGCGCCCGAGGACGGCACGATGCGGATGTCCTTCTGCCTCGACGGCTTCTTCGGCCACCAGACCACACCCGGCGGGGAGATCTACTGGTTCGAGAACTACCACCAGTCCCGCGAGCCCGCCCGGGGCGAGATCGAGGCCGTCACCCATGAGGAGTGGCAGCGGCGGCTGCTGGCCAAGCACCGCAAGGACCACTACCCGGTGCCGCAGCTGATCGAGGACACCCCGGCCGGCATCATCGGCTACCCCATCTACGACATGCCGTCCCTGCCGACCTGGTACAAGGGGCGGGTCTGTCTGGTGGGGGACGCGGCGCACGCCACCTCGCCGCACGTCGGGCAGGGCGCCTCCATGGCGATGGAGGACGCGATCGTGCTCGCCAAGTGCCTGCGGGACCTGGACGCCCCGGAACGGGCCTTCGCCGCCTACCAGGACATTCGCAAGGGCCGCGTCGAGAAGATCATCAAGGAGGGGCGCAAGACCGGCAACCAGAAGGCCGCCGCCAACGGCTTCCAACGTGCCGTGCGCGATCTGGTGCTGCCCTTCTTCCTCAAGCTCGGCGTCAAGGCCACCGAGCCGGTCTACTCCTACCGCGTCCCCTGGGACGAGCCGGTGACACCCGCCCGCGTCTGAGCACCACCCTCCACCGCCCAGCACCGAGGGGCGCGCCCGCTCAAGGGTGCGCCCCTCGCGTGTGCCGCGCTGCGCCGGCGATTCCGCTTCGAGGACGTCTCCACCGCCCCTCCGGCAGCCCGGAGCACCGTGCCGGTCAGGGTCCGAGCCTTCGGCACCGACCTGTCCTGGACCCCGGAGAGATGGAGAAGTTCATGCGTGGTTCCACCCAGATCCTCGTCATCGGGGGCGGGCCCGCCGGGTCAACGGCGGCCGGACTGCTGGCGAAGCAGGGCTTCGAGGTCACCCTGCTGGAGCGCGACCGGTTCCCCCGCTACCACATCGGCGAGTCGATCCTCCCCTCGTGCCGGCCGATCCTGGAACTGCTCGGCGTCTGGGACAAGGTGGAGTCCCACGGCTTCCAGCCCAAGGGCGGCGCCTACTTCTTCTGGGGCCCGGAGGAGTGGGAGGTCAAGTTCGACAACCTGGGCGACGACGGCACCAACGCCTGGCAGGTCATCCGCTCCGAGTTCGACGAACTGCTGCTGCGGCACGCCGAGTCGCTGGGTGTGGAGGTCGTGGAGAACATCACCGTCAAGGAACTGGAGTTCGACGGGGAGCGTCCCGTCGCCGCCCAGTGGGCCGGCACCAAGGACCCGGCCGAGAGCGGGCGCATCACCTTCGACTACGTCATCGACGCCTCCGGGCGCGGCGGCGTCCTGGCGGCCCGGCATATGAAGAACCGCCAGTACCACGAGATCTTCCGCAATGTGGCGGCCTGGACGTACTGGAAGAACGTCAAGCCGCTCGACCGCGGCCCCGAGGGCGCCATCGCCGTCTGCTCGGCGCCCGACGGCTGGTTCTGGGTGATCCCGCTGCACGACGGCACCACCAGCATCGGCCTGGTCACCGGGCGGGACATCTTCAACGAGAAGCGCAACGACCTGGGCGGCATCCAGGAGGTCTACGACCAGGCGCTGACCGAGTGCCCCGCCGTCACCGGACTGCTGGGCGGCGCCGAGCAGGTGAGCGGCATGAAGGTCGAGCAGGACTACTCCTACACCGCGGAGAACTTCGGCCGCCCCGGCTATCTGATGTGCGGCGACGCCGCCTGCTTCCTCGACCCGCTGCTGTCCACCGGCGTCCACCTGGCCACCTACAGCGCCATGCTGGCCAGCGCCGCCCTCGGCAGCGTCATCCGCGGCGAGGTCGAGGAAGAGGAGGCCTGGCACTTCTTCAACACCGTCTACCGGCACGCCTACGAGCGGCTGCTGGTGCTGGTCTCGGTCTTCTACGAGAGCTACCGAGGCAAGGAGCACCACTTCTACAACGCGCAGAAGCTCACCTCCGCGCAGCGCGAGAACCTCAACCTCCAGGACGCCTTCGACCGCATCATCACCGGCATCGCCGACATGGAGGACGCCCAGGACGTGTACGCGAGCGTGCACGCCCACCTCAACGGCGCCGAGAGCGGCGACCCCAACCCGCTCGCCAACCTCAACAAGGTCCACGAGCAGAAACAGGCCCCGATGAGCGCACAGAACGCCGTCGGCGGGCTGTACCTCTCCTTCCGCCCGCATCTGCACCTGGCCAGGACCGAGGATGCGGCGCCCGCCGCCGACGAGGGAGGACCCGCGGCATGACAGCCGAGCACACCGCCGAGGCCGGGGGGACCGCCCCCCGCGAGCAGAGCGCCTCCGCCTCGCTGCGCCCCTGGCCCAACTGGTTCCGCACCCTGTTCATGAGCGATCTGTGGGAGCGCTTCGGCTTCTTCGGGATGCAGGCGATCCTCGTCCTGTTCGCCGTGGCGCCCCGCGACGAGGGCGGGCTCGGGCTCGCCAAGGCGGACGCCGCCGCGCTGTTCGGCGCCTGGATCGGGCTGGCCTTCATGCTGTGCCTGCCCGGCGGCTGGATCGCCGACCGGGTCCTGGGCCCCCGCCGCACCCTGCTGCTGGGTGCCGCCATCACCACCGCGGGCCACTTCGCGCTGGCCACGCCGCTGCTGTGGCTCACCCCGATCGCACTCGTCCTGCTCGCCGTCGGCATGGGCCTGTACAAGCCCAACCACCAGGCGATGCTCAACCTGATGTTCAAGGACAACGGACGCCGCGAGGCCGGCATCTCGCTGATCTACGTGGGCATCCAGGTCAGCGCGCTCACCTCGCCGCTGATCGCCGGGTTCCTCGGCGAACGCGTCGACTGGCGGCTCGGCTTCGGCGTCTCGGGCACCGCCATGCTCATCGGCACCATCCAGGTCGCCCTGGCCAGGCCGCAGTTCCAGGGTGTGGGCGACAAGCCCGGCAGGCCGCTGGACGCCGGGACGGCACGCCGCGTCAAACGGCGGGCCGGCACCGTCGCGGGCGTGCTCGCGCTGCTGCTGGGCGGTATGGCGGCAGGCGGCGGGCTGACGCCGGGCAGCGGTATCGCGCTGGTCGGCATGGCCTCGATCATCGCGCCCGTCGTCGCCTACACCGTGCTCTACCGCAGCCGCGAGCTGCGGGCCGGCGACCGCAGACGGCTGCGCTCGTTCCTGTGGATCTTCCTGGGCTCGACCCTGTTCTGGTCGCTGATCGCCCAGGACGGCTCGTCCCTGACCCTGTTCGCCAAGCACTCCACCGACCGCGACGTGCTCGGCTTCGAGGTCCCGGTCAGCTGGCTGCAGTCGGCGACCCCGCTGTTCATCCTGGTACTGGCGCCCGTCTTCGCCTGGCTGCTGCTCAAGCACGGCGGCGGACGCGCGGGCGTGCCGGCCAAGTTCTCCGCCGGGCTGCTGCTGACCGGCGTCAGCTTCCTGATCATGGCGGTCGCCGCCGCGCTGGCCTCGGGCGACAACAAGGTCTCCCCGCTGTGGCTGCTGGTGGTCTATCTGATGCACGCCTGCGGTGAACTCATCGTCGCCGCCGTGGGCATCGCCGCCGTCGCCGATGTGCTGCCGCGCCGCTTCATCGCGCACATGCTCGGACTGCTGTGGCTGTTCGCCGCCCTCGGCGGCGGCGCGGGCAGCGGCCTCGTCCGGCTGATCGACGTCATCCCCGAGGCGCTGTACTACCTGCTGCTCGCCGTCCTGGCGCTGGCCGTCGGCGGCACGCTCGCGCTGCGGCGGCACACCGTCGCGCGCGGGCTGGCCCCCGAACGGGACGCCGGCGAAGCGGCCGAGGAAGCTCCGCCCGAGGACGCCGCGCCCGCGACCGTCAAGGAAGGCGACCCCGCATGACCATCCTCTCCCCGGCACCGGAACCCACCACCCTCGACTCCACGCCAACCTCCGCCCTCGCCCAGCTGGGGCTCGGCTTCGCCGCCTCCAAACTGCTGCTGAGCGCACTGGAACTGGGAGTGTTCACAGCGCTGGCCGAGACCGCCGACGGCACCGCGGAGGCCGAGGAACTGCGCGCCGCGCTCGGTCTGCACCCGCGCGCCGCCGCCGACTTCTTCGACGCGCTGACCGCCGTCGGACTGCTGGAGCGCCGGTACGGCCGCTACCGCAACACCGAGGCGGCCCAGCGGCACCTGGTCCGCGGCCCCGACTACCAGGGCGGCTTCCTGGAGGGCGCGGGCTTCGTGCTCTATCCGGCGTGGGGCCGGCTCACCGAGGCGCTGCGCACCGGAAAGCCGCAGGCCGAGGGCGACTTCGAGGCCATGCTCAGCGATCCGCACGCGCGCCGGATGTTCCTGGCCATGCAGGACTCGCTCAGCCAGCCGCTGATCGGACAGCTGCTGGACGCGCTCGACTGGTCCGGATACACCACCCTCACCGATGTGGGCGGAGCCCGCGGCAACCTCGCAGCGCGTGTCGTCCGTGCCCGCCCCGGGCTGAGCGCGACCGTCTTCGACCGGCCGCAGAACGCCGAGCCCTGCGCCGAGCACACCGGCGACCTGGGGGTTGCCGACCGGGTCGGCTTCACCGGCGGCGACTTCTTCACCGACCCGCTGCCGCCCGCCGACGTCCTCGTCATCGGGCACGTGCTCGCCGACTTCTCCCGCGACGAGCGCCGCACCCTGATCGAGAAGGCGTACGCGGCTGTCCACGACGGCGGCGCGCTGCTCGTCTACGACCCCATGAACGGCGACAAGCCCGAACTGGCCTCGCTGATCGCCAGCCTCCACATGCTCGTCATGACCCCGGCGGGCGCCGGATACCACCCGGACCACTGCGCCGGCTGGATGGAGCAGGCCGGATTCACCGAGGTGACCAGCCGGCCGCTGCCGCTGGGCAACACCCTGCTGACCGCCCGCAAACCGGCGGCCTGACGCCCGCGCCCCACCCGTAAGGAGACCGACTGTGGAGATCGGAGTGGGCCTGCCCACCACCGTGCCCGACATCGACGGGCGACGGCTCGTCCAGTGGGCGGTCCGAGCCGAGGAGCACGGCTTCTCAACGCTGGGCGTGCTCGACCGGCTCGTCTACGACAGCTACGAACCCCTCACCGCGCTCACCGCCGCCGCGGCCGTCACCGAACGGATCCGGCTGGCCACCAGCATCCTGTTGGCCGCCTACCGCCCCGGCACCCCGCTGCTGGCCAAGCAACTCGCCACCTTGCACGAGATCTCCGGCGGCCGACTGGTGGTCGGCGCGGCCGCGGGCGGCAGGGAGGACGACTTCCAGGCGACGGGCGCGCCCTACCGCGACCGGGGCCGTCGCCTGGACGCCATCCTGACGGAACTGCGCGCCATCTGGGACGGCAAGGAGACGGCCACCGGCATCGCCGGCATCGGCCCCCGCCCCGCCGCCCCGGGTCCCGAACTGATCGTCGGTGGCCACACCCCGGCAGCCATGCGGCGCGCCGCCCGCCACGCGGGCGGCTGGATCGCGGGCGGCAGCTCCGCCACCGCGTACGCGGACCTGGCACAGCAGGCCCGCGCCGCCTGGCGCGCCGAGGGCCGCACCGACTCCCCACGCCTGATCGCCCTGGTCTACGCGTGCCTCGGCCCGGACGCCCGCGACAGAGCCGAGCGCTATCTGCGCGCCTACTACGCCTTCATCGGGCCCAAGGCCGAAATGGCGGCCAAGGCCGTCCTCACCGACGCGGGCTCGCTCCGTGAGACGGCCGCCGCCTACGCGGAAGCCGGCTGCGACGAGCTGCTCGTCTTCCCCTGCACCGCCGCACCGAGCCAGCTCGACCTGCTGGCCGAGGCCACCTTGGGCTGAACCCGCTCTTCGCCGGCGGCCCGCTCCCATGGAGCCGGGCCGCTGCCGCACGGGCCCCCACCCTGGACACACGCCCTCTTTCACGGACAGACCCCGGCACACGGTGCCGTTAGCATCTGCGTCAGTCCCGAGGAACGGAGCGTCCACCTGTGGGTAGTCCGCGCATCGGCGTCGCCATCCTGACGATGGGCAACCGACCGGCCGAACTGATGGTGCTCCAGCACCCGTGGACCTCGCCGACCCGGCACGCGGTCTTCCACCGTATGGTCGCCCGCAACCGGGTGTGGCTGGCCAAACGCCCACCTTCCCGCGCCGCTCGTCCCCGCATATCTGGGAGCTTGGACCCTGCTCACCCTGGTCCGGACCCGCTCGTGGGCGGGCTCCGCGCCTGGTTCGCAGGGTTCGCAGAAGGCGTGCGTACCTCGTGTCCGCCGCGGCAGCCGATGCGGTGGGCCACGGTCTGGCGCATGACCCGCCTCGGCCGCCCGCCGGTGCTCTAGACGGCCCACCCCACCGCGCCTCAGCCCAGGTGGGAGGGGGTGCCCGTGGCGGGGGTGGTCCTGGGATGCTCCCCGGGGAAGTCGAAGTCCCCCAGTGCCTGGGCGCCGCCGCGGCGGCGGCCCAGCAGGTGGAGGAGGGGGCCGGCCATGGCGGTGGTGACCAGGGCCATGACGACCATCAGGCCGTACAGGTCGGGGCCGATGACGTCCAGTTGCAGTCCTACGGTGAGGATGACCAGCTCCGTCAGTCCGCGGGTGTTCATCAGTGCGGCCAGCACCCCGCTCTGCACGGGCGGCACCCGGTTGAGCCGGGCGCCCAGATATGCGCCGGCGAACTTTCCGGTGATGGCGGTCAGCAGGATCAGTCCGAGCTCGCCGAGCCCGCGGGTGCCGATGCCGGAGAGGTCGACCTGGAGCCCGGCGACGACGAAGAAGGACGGCAGCAGCAACAGCCGGGTCACATACTCCAGCCGGTCGGTGATCTGGTGCCGCAGCTGCCGGGAGGCGTCCCGTGGCATCACGGCGCCGAACAGGAAGGCGCCGAAGACGAAATGGGCGCCCATCCACGCGGTGGCCAGGCAGGAGAGCAGCAGCCCGCCCAGTACGACGATCAGTTGGTCCGCGGTGACGTGCTCGCGCATCCACCCCTGCCAGCCGGCGCGCGGTCCGGACCCGCGCCGCCCCTCGAACAGCCGCCGCAGCCAGGGTCGTACGACCAGCAGCATCGCCGCGAGGTAGACCGGAGTCAGCAGCAGCCGCCACTGGCCGCCGCCGCCCGCGACGGCGGCGACGACGGCCAGCAGCGACCAGGCGAGGATGTCGTCGAGCGCCGCGCCGGCCAGGGCGATGCCGCCGATCCGGGTGCGTCCGAGTCCGCTGTCGGCCAGGATGCGGGCCAGCACCGGGAACGCGGTGACCGCCATGGCGGCGCCGAGGAAGAGTACGAAGGCGGCCCGGCTGCCGGTGGCGTGGCGTTCGGCGAGGTGGAGGGCGAGCAGCCCGCCGAGGCTCAGCGGCACCAGTACGGAGCACAGTGAAACGCTGACCGCGACGCGTTCCCTGCCCCGGAGCCGGGCGAGGTCCAGCTCGTAGCCGACGACGAACATGAACAGCACCAGGCCCAGTTCGGCCAGCGCGCCGAGCATGGGCCGGATGTCGGTGGGGAACAGGTGCCGGGCCAGGGCGCCGTCGAAGAGGGTGGGGCCGACGAGCACCCCCGCGAGCAGTTCCCCCACCACGGGCGGCTGTCCGATTCTGCGGGCCGCGGCGCCCAGCAGCCGGCTGAGCGCCAGGATGGCGGCGAGTCCGATGAAGAACGACTGGGCCTGCTCCGGAGTCATGAGTGCGCCCCCTGCGCGGTACCGAGCGGTGCGGCCGGTCGTCCGGCCGACCGGCTGTCACGCCGTGACCAGGCAGCATCCGGCGCCGGACGGTGAGGCTAGGGGGGCGCGCTCGACGGCGCTTGGAGGCTTCAGCGGGACCGGCTCGTGGCCGCCTCGTGGTGCCGCTCGGCTTCGGGGCGGGGGTGGAGCTCGCCGGGGTCGGGCAGTACCGGCCAGGTGCCGTCGCGGTGTGCGGTGCGGCAGTCGTCGATGAACTCGCGGGAGAACATCGCGCTGAGGGTCGCGACGCCGCCGCGGGCGACGCGGATCTCGCTGCGCTGGAGGGTGCCGGTCAGCCGGACGACGCGGCCGTGGTGCGGCACATGCCGCTCGCGGTCCTTGATCTTGCAGCGTCCGACCAGCCGCAGCTCGCTCTCGTCGAGGACGGCGTCCTGGGGGAGCAGGAGCTTGAGCATGCTCCGCTCGCTCAGCAGCCGCAGTTCGATCTCGCCGTCGGGCAGTTGCGCCGAGCGCAGGTCGAGGTGGACGGCCGAGCGCCGGGTGCGTACCTCGACGGTGCGGGACCGCGTCCAGTGGCCCAGCCGTTTCACACTGGTGTAGAAGGCTTCGACCCGCTCGGTGTGGAGGTCCGGCGTGTGCTCGGTGTGCTGGTTGCTCATCGCAGTGTTCCTTCCTGGAACCCGGGCAACAACCCGATGGTGGAAGTACCTTGGAAACCGGCTATCTTGGCAACCAAGCTAACCGGTCGGTCTTTATTTTGGGAGTCGAGATACTTGTATGTCAAGTGAACAGGTTTCTCCGCCGCAGGAGTCGAAGGAAACCGAGCTGCGCCGACAGCTCGGTGAGCAGATCCGCGCACTGCAGAGCGCGACCGAGGCCGTGGACGCCGCCACCGCCGACCGGCTCGGTATCAACCGCACCGACCTGCACTGCCTGGACGTCCTCACCCAGCGCGAGAGCGCGACCCCCAGCCAGCTGGGGACCGCCCTCGGGCTGACGACGGGCAGCGTCACGGCGATGCTCGACCGCCTGGCCCGGCTCGGCTACCTCACCCGCGAACCGGACCCGAACGACCGCCGCAAGTCCGTCGTCCGCGCCACCGCCGCGATCCGGCGCGGTGCCGACGACCTCTACGGCCCCCTCGCGGAGGAGGGTGCGGCGCTCCTGGAGCGCTACTCGCTGCCCGAGCTGGAGCTCCTCCTGGACTTCGCCCGGCGCAGCCGTGAGATCCAGGAGCGGCAGGTGCGCAGGCTGCGGGACGCGGAGTGAGCTGAGCCGGCACCCGGGGGCGAACCGGCCGCCCCCGGGGCCGGGTGCGGGGGGAGGGGGTACGAGACCACTACCGACCGCTTGCCGAACCAAGACCGTTACCCGGCCAAAAAGGTTGCACGGCCAAGAGGTTGTACTTTGCATGAACGCACTCTTGACTTCACATGAACATTCTGTGGATCCAAGGAAGTAGAGCATGCGCTCAGACATACCGCCCCTGTCCGAAGTGCGTCGCATCACGCAGAAGAAGCGCGACGCATGGTGGACGGTGTTGCTCGTGGACCCGGTCGCCACCCCGCTGGTCCGGCTCACGGCACGCACCCGCATCACTCCCAACCAGATCACCTGGGGCGCCCTGCTGCTGGGACTGGGCTCGGCAGCCTGCTTCGCCATGGGCGACTGGCGCTGGCTCGTGGCCGGAGCCGTCGTCTACCACCTGAGCTTCATCCTGGATTGCATGGACGGGAAGACCGCCCGGCTCACCGGCACCGGCTCCGTCTTCGGCGCCTGGCTGGACTACATTTTCGACCGTGTCCGCGTCATGTTCTGCGCCGTGGCGCTGATGGCCGGGCAGTACCAGCGCACCGACGACATCCGGTACGTCTGGCTCGCGGCGGCGGTCATCTTCCTGGACGGCCTGCGCTACATCAACTCGCTGGAGATCTTCAAGACCCGGCACACGATGCGCAAGCAGATCAAGGGCAGGATCCGGGCGGCCCGCCGGGCGGAGAACCAGGTCGAGCTCGCCTTCATGGAGGACCTGCTGCGCGACAACCCCGAGGCCGACGTCGAGCAGGACCTGCGCAGGGCGCACGGGGAGACGGTCGGTACCGTATCGGAACCGCACGCGGTGCCGAGTACGGCGCCGACGACGGGAACGGTGCAGGCAGCCGCCGAAGGCGTCGCCGGGCCCGGCACGTACGCGGCCTCCGACCGCGCGGAGCCGGCCGAGGAGCAGCTGAGCGAGCAGGTCGGCGAGCAGGACCGGGAAGCGGAGCGGTCCAGGCGACCGGTCATCGACCTGCACCAGGAGTTCCGGCACCGCTTCCCGTGGTATCTGCGAATGCGCTCCTTCCTGCTGCGGCACCGCATACGCACCCATCTGATCAGCGGTATCGAGTTCCAGATGGGGGTGTTCATCGTCGGCCCGCTGCTCGACCAGGTGCTGGCCGTCACGATCGTCTCCGGAGTGCTGCTCCTGGTCTTCGAGCTCGCCATCATCTACAAACTGCTGCTGTCCACCCGGGACTTCGCCAGGACCATCGACGCCTTCGACCGGGAGGCGCCCGCCGTCGAGGCGCTTCCCCACGCCCCCGAGGCCCCCCAGGGCGAGGCCAGCCCGGCGGTGGTGGCCTGAGAACGGCCCGCCCTCCCCTACCCGTCACCGGGGGGGGGAGGGCGGGACAGCGGAGTATGCGCGGTCGAGGTGGCGATCACGCCCTCTTGTGCGCGATCACCAGGGTGACGTCGTGCCCGAGGGAGCGGTGCTCGACCGAGTCGAACCCCGCCTCGCGCATCCACGCCGCGCACTGCGCCAGCGTGTACCCCTTGCCGTGCGGGGTCATCAGCTGGAGGTTGAGGCTGCGCAGCAGGTTGCGCAGATAGCTCTCCTCCTCCGGCACGATCACCGGGTCCCACACCAGGAAGGCGCCACCGGGCCGCACCCCGGCGAAGGCGTTCTTGACCAACTGGGCGCGCTGGTCGTCGTTCCAGTCGACCAGCGCGTGCCCCAGCATCAGCACATCGGCCTCGGGCAGCGGACCGGCGAAGAAGTCGCCGCCCACGAAGCCGAGCTTGCCGGCCATTCCCAACGCCGACATATGGGCTGCGAAGTCGCCCTCCAGCTGCGGCAGGTCGAAGACCCGCGCGTCCAGGTGCGGATGGGCCGCCACCAGACCGGCCAGCACGTTGCCGCGGCAGCCGCCCAGCTCCAGCACGGAGCCGTACGACGGCCAGTCGAAGACCTCCGTCAGCGCCGGGATGAGCGGGCGGCTGGCGTCCTCCGCCATACCGACCAACCCGTCCTTGTGCTCCTCGCTGTCGTAGAGCTGGTCGAACATGTCCTCACCGGAATACGTCGCCGCCTGCGGCTCGCCGGTGCGCAGCCCGTCGGCCAGCCGCTCCCACGCCGGGTACATCACCTGGTCGGCGAGGCGCAGGAAACCGCTGAGCGAGGCCGGGTCGCCGGGCACCAGCAGCTGGTCGGCGACCCGGGCGTTGGCCCAGGTGCCGTCCCGCCGGCGCTCCAGGAAGCCGAGTTCGGCCAGCGCCGCCAAGAAGTGGTCGCAGCCGCGCGGATGCAGGCCCAGCCGCTGCCGCAGCCGCTCCTCGGACAGCGGGCCCTGGGCAAGCGTGCCGAACAGACCGAGCCGTACCCCGGCCAGCACCAGCTTCGCCGGCTGGAACGCCATGGCCTGGCCGAGCACCTGACCGGCGCGGACCGTCACATCGTCACCCACGAAGCCACCTCCCGGTCACGAGCCGGCCTTCGCGCCGTCGGCGGCCGAGGCGCGCGCCACCACGTCGTCGAGCACCGCGTCCGGGTCCGTGACGGCCGAGGCGTCGCCCTCGGAGCGCCAGGAGACGAAAGCGTCGGGCCGCACCAGCACGGCGCCGCCCGCGCCCACCCCGTACGCCGCCGCCCAGTCCCGGTCCGCGGGCCGCAACTCCTCGTCCGGGCCGACGGCGTGGGTGCGCAGCGGCACCCCCAGCCGCTCGGCGGCCTTGACCGCCGCCTTCGCCCAGGCGCCGCCGGCAGGGCCGTGCAGCAGGACGAAGTCGTCCCAGAACAGGTCGACGGTGGAGATCCGCTCCTCGCCCCCGGCGCCCGTGCGGGTCAGCCACACGTGCGGGGCGCGGGTGCCCGGCTCGCCGGTCAGCTCCAGATCGGGGGTGAGGACCTTGGAGCCCTCGGCGCCGATGATGGACGAGGACCGGTAGCGGTAGCCGAGCGTGATGATCACATCGTCGACGAAGTCCTGCCGGTCCTGCTCGGTGGCGTAGCCGTGCCGGATGCGGTTGCGCACCAGCGCCTGCTCGGACATGGCGGTACCCAGCGGGCGGCGCTCCGCGTCATAGGTGTCCAGCAGCGCCTCGGTGCCCCAGCCGGCCCGTACGGCGGCCAGCTTCCAGGACAAATTGTGCGCGTCGTGGATGCCGGTGTTGGCGCCGAAGCCGCCCGCGGGCGGGTGCACATGCGCGGCGTCACCCGCGAGGAAGACCCGGCCGACCCGGAAGGTCTCGGAGACCAACTGGGCCCCCTGCCACGGCACCTTGTCCATGATCTCGACGTCGATGTCCTTGCCCGCCGCACGGCGGACGATCTCCACACACCGCTCGTCGGTGTAGTCCTCGGGCTTCTCGCCCTTCTCCGGGTAGTAGATGGGCGCAGCCAGCCACGGGTCGCAGCCGTGCAGCCGGGAGAGCCCCATCAGGGAGCCGCCCGCCGAGGCGTAGCACAGGATGAACTTGCGGTCCTTGAGCAGCGTCTCCAGTTCGGGCGCGCGGAAGTAGATGCTCAGCGCGTTGAAGACGGTGCCGCGGCCGACCCGTTCGACACCCAGCGCCTGCCGGATGCGGCTGCCCGCGCCGTCGGCGCCCACCAGGTAGTCGGCCCGAATGGTCAGCCGGTTGCCCGTGGCGGCCTCCTCGGCGACGGCGGTCACGCCCTCGTCGTCCGCCTCGAAGGAGAGCAGTTTGGTGTTGAACCGCACATCGGCGCCGTACTCACGGGCCTTGGCGACCAGCACCTTCTCGTAGCGGTCCTGGCCGCAGCCCATGACCCGCTCCGGGCTGACGGTCGGGCCGTCCAGCGAGGGGGACTCCAGCAGCTCGGCGTTGTCGATGTCGGAGAAGGTGTCGACCTTGATGATCCCGCCCTCGAAATAGGCGTGCGAGTTGCCCTTCTCCAGCGCGCGGATGTCCTTCCCGAGCCCCGCGGCGCGGAACAGCTCCATCGTGCGGGCCTGCAGGCCGGGGGCGCGGGGAAGCATGGAGGTGCTGTCCCGCTTCTCCAGCAGCATCGTGCGGACGCCACGCCGGCCGCTGAACAGCGCGGTGGAGAGTCCGACGGGACCACCGCCGACGATCAGCACCGGGATCTTCACGTCATACATGCATGTCCCCTCTGAACGGCTGGGCTTGGCCGATTTCGGCACCCCTGATGAGTAGCCACGGCCCCTAGAGGGCCGCTGGAGATACGGCGGGGAGCGAACGGGGCGCGGCACGCCCCGGGCGGGCCCCCACCACCGTTCGAGGGGCGCTCAACTTCCCGGTGTGACCCTCCCGGGGCGGCCCTGGCGCCAGGCCATGTGCCGTTTCGGAAGGAGTCTCGCGCATGACGCACACCAGCCTGGATGTCAGCACCCCGGCCGGAATCATTCGGCTGAGCAACGCGTTCTGCGACGCGAAGGCGCTGCTGACCGCCGTCGAACTGGGCCTGTTCACCACCCTCGCCGAGAAGGGCCCCGCCACCCCGGAGGAGATCCGCAAGGAGCTGGGTCTGCACGGCCGCGGGCTGAGCGACTGGCTCAACCTGCTGGCGGCGCTGGGTCTGCTCACCCGCGAGGAGGGCGGCAGGTTCGGCAACGCGGAGGGCGCCGGCACCTATCTGGTGCGCGGCAGCCACACCTACGTGGGCGGCTTCCTGGAGCGCTCCAACCGCAACCTCTACCCCGCCTGGGGCAAGCTCACCGAGGCCCTGCGCACCGGTCAGCAGCAGTCCGGCAGCGACTTCGAGGAAGTGACCAGGAACCCGCACATCCTGCGGCAGTTCGTCGGCATGATGGACGCCCTCACCCATGTGGTCGGGCCGGAGCTGGTGGGCAAGTTCGACTGGAGCGGCCACAGCTCCGTGCTGGACATCGGCGGCGCCCGCGGCAACCTGTGCTCCATCATCGTCAAGGCGCAGCCGCATCTGCAGGGCCACGTCTTCGACCTGCCGCCCATGGAGCCGCTGTTCGACGAGAAGGTCGCCGAGTACGGGCTGACCGGCAAGGTCACCTTCCACGGCGGCAGCTTCTTCACAGACCCGCTGCCCAGCGCCGACGTCGTCACCCTCGGGCATGTGCTGCACGACTGGGACGAGAAGCAGCGCGGCGAGCTGGTCGCCAAGGCGTACCGGTCCGTCAACCCGGGCGGCGCCCTGCTGATCTACGACCGGATGCTGGACGACGAGCCCGACCACGTCGAGAACCTCGTCATCAGCCTCGACATGCTGCTGGTCACCGACGGCGGCTCCGAGTACCCGGTCTCCGAGGCCGTCGCGCACGCCGAGCGCGCCGGGTTCGCCTCCACCGAGGTGCTGCCGCTGAGCGACTACGACACCCTCGTGATCTGCCGCAAGGCCGGCTGAGCGCGCCGCCCGAGAAGAGGAGTCCGTACCCCATGAGCGACACCCAGCAGGCCCCGCAGCAGGTCCCGGTACTGGTCGTGGGAGGCGCGGTGACAGGACTGTCCACCGCGGTGTTCCTCGGCTGGCACGGCATCCGCTCGCTCGTCGTCGAACGCCACCCCGACACGCTGAGCCACCCGCGCTCGCGCGGCGTCAACCCGCGCACGGTCGAGCTGTACCGGCAGGTCGGACTGGAGGACCCCATCTGGTCCGAGGCGAGCCTGGCCACCGACTTCAGCAAGCTGCTGATGATCCGCGCCGAGACACTCGCGGGCCCGGAGATGTTCAGCGGCCCCACCGACCAGCCCGACCCCACCGGTGGCGTCAGCCCCTGCGAGTGGGCACCCATCGACCAGGACCGGCTCGAACACCTGCTGCGCGGCCGGGCCACCGAGCTCGGCGCCGAGCTGGCCTTCGGTACCGAGCTGGTCTCCTTCACCCAGGACGACGACGGGGTCACCGCCGTTCTCAGGGACACCGCGACCGGCCAGGAGCGCACCGTGCGCGCCGCCTACCTCGTCGCTGCCGACGGCAGTCGCAGCCCCATCCGTCAGGAACTGGGCATCGTCGCGGACGGACCCGGTGAGTTCGCCACCACCCTCTCGGTGCTCTTCGAGGCGGACCTGAGCCAGGCGGCACGCGGCCGCGACGTCGGCGTCTGCTACCTCGACAAGCCCGCGCCCTCCACCATTCTGTTCGCGCACGACGGCAAGCAGCGGTGGATCTTCGCCACCGCCATGCCCGAGGGCGAGACGCTGGAGACCGTCACCGAGGAGCAGGCGATCGGCCTCGTCCGTGCCGCCATCGGCCAGCGGGACCTGGAGGTGCGCATCGTCCCCCAGCTGCCCGCCGGCGGCGCCAAGTGGCTGAGCTTCATCATCGGCGCCCAGGTCGCCCGCGACTACCGCAGAGGGCGGGTCTTCCTGGTCGGTGACGCCGCCCACCTGGTGCCGCCCACCGGCGGGTTCGGCGCCAGCCTCGGCATCCAGGACGCCAACAACCTCGCCTGGAAGCTGGCCGCCGTCCTCGACGGCGAGTCGGGACCCGAACTGCTGGACACCTACCAGACCGAGCGCCACCCGGTCGCCTGGATGACCCTTCAGCAGGCCCTGGGCATGATGCAGGAGCGCACCGGTCCCGACGGCGACGGCGAAGGGGAGGGCCCCGACCCCGCGGAGGCGTACAGCACCACAGTCTTCGGCTACCGCTACGGCGACGGTCCGCCGGTTCCCCCGCACGCCCTGCGCGGCGAGCCCGGCACCCGGGCCCCGCACATCGAGCTCGACCGCGCCGGGGAGCGGATCTCCTCCCTCGACCTGTACGGCCGGGCGCCGGTACTCCTGACCGCCGAGGGCGGTCAGCCGTGGGTCGATGCGGCCACCGCCGTGGCCGCCGACACCGGGGTGCGGGTGGACGCCCACCGGGTGGGCGGTCCCGGCGCCACACTGACGGCCCCCGGGGGCCGCTCGGTTGCCGAGTCGCACGGCATCGCGGACGACGGCGCCGTGCTCGTGCGGCCGGACGGATTCGTCGCCTGGCGCTCCGAAGGCGCCGCCGCCGACCCGAAGGCGGCGCTGCGGGAGGCGGTGCGCGCCCTGTATCCGCGTACCTGACCGGCCCGGGACCGGTCCGGGGCCGCCCCGGCCGGCCCCGGACCGCTTCGGACAGGGCCCGGCAGCGTGCGAGGCTGCCGGGCCCGTTCGCGTGCGCGCGGCTGCGCTGCGGGCCAAGATGATCCCCATGGATGTGGCCGAGCTCGTTCTCAGGTACGTCGAGGCCGTGATCTGGCCGCTGGTGACACTGACGGTGGCCTGGTACCTGCGCGCCTATCTGCGGGAGGCCTTCGCCCGTATGACGCGGATCGAAACCCCGGCCGGAGCCATCGAGTTCGAGACGGAGGCACGGCAGCTGCGCGAGCGGGCCGAGGAGTTGCGGCAGCAGCCCAGCGCGCCCCGAGAGCCGGCGCCCGGCCCCTGGGGTGTCCCGCAGCAGCCGCAACCCGGCGCCGGTCCGTATGCCGCGCCCCCGGTCAGGGACCGGCGCCAAACGGGTCCGCGCCCCCAAGGGCCGCCGCCCTCGCCCGCACCGCCGTCCCCCGCACCGGATCCCCGTCCGGCGCCCGCCGGGGATCCGGCGCCCTCCCAACCGCTGCCCCCGCCTTCGCAGCGGACGGCGGCGGACCGGGGTCGGACGGCCTTCCACGAGGCGTGGGAGACCGTCGAGGTCTCGCCCACGGCGGCGTTGGTGACGGCCTGGGCGACGACGGCCGGGATGCTGGCCGCCGTCCTGCCGCCGCCCGCCCCCCGCCCCGGTGAGGAGGCACCGGCCGCGGCGGACCGCGCGCTGCGCAGCCGGCTGCTGCTGGGCGGGGCCCCGACGGGACTGGTCGCCGTCTTCGACGGACTGCACCGGCTGCGCGACGCGGCGGTGCAAGACCGCGCCCCCGTCACCCCCGAGGCGGCCCGGCACTACATCACCGGCTGCGAACGCCTGATCGAGGAGGTCGTCGCCACCCACTAGGGTGTGCCGGGCAGTTGAATCTCCGTTGTGCACAGGGGGCACCGCATGACCGTCACACCGAAGCCGCGCAGCACCGACAGCGACGCCGGACAGGGCCGCCGGCGCAAGCTGCGCTCCTCGACCGTCGTACTCGGCAGCATGGGCGCCCTCGCGGTGGCGCTGTCCGGGTACTCCTCGGAGCCGGACCGGCGGTGCGTGGACCCCGACAGCTACGACGCGGTGCGCGGCTACCGCGTCCTGCCCCAGAGCCAGTGCGAGACCGGCGGCGCCGGCGCTTCGGCCAGGACCGCGGCCTTCCCCGCCGCCGGGGGCGCCGAGGGCCAGGAGGACGTCTGGTACTACGGCGGCCGGGAGGCGAAGGGCCGCGCGAAGGGAGGCACGTTCATCCACGCCGCGGCCGTCGAACGGGCCGGCTTCGGATGCGACGACGATGACGACGGCAGCAGCGGTGGCGGCGGGTACGGCGGCTGAGACGGGCGCGGCTCAGGAGAGGAGACGCCCCGAGTGGAACGCCACACCCTCGCTCCGCGCCCCGGCTGGCAGGAGACCGTCGAGGAGCAGGGCTGCATCTATCCGCTGACGCGGTACCCCGACGGCTCGCTGCGCCCCTACTGGGACGAGAGCGCCTACTACGCCTTCACCCTGCCCGAGGTCGAAGCCCTCGAGGAGGTCGTGGAGGAGCTGCACGAGATGTGTCTGCGGGCCGCCGCGCACATCGTGGAGCAGGGCCGGTTCGCCGAACTGGGCATCACCGACCCGGCCCTGGTGGCCCGGGTCGCGGAGAGCTGGCGGCGGCGCGACGAACTGCCCAGCCTCTACGGCAGGTTCGATCTGCGCTACGACGGCGGCGGTGAGCCGGCGAAGCTGCTGGAGTACAACGCGGACACCCCCACCTCGCTGGTCGAGGCGGCCTCTCCGCAGTGGTTCTGGATGGAGGAGCGCTTTCCCGGCGCCGACCAGTGGAACTCGCTGCACGAGCGGCTGGTCGACACGTGGAAGAAGCAGGCGGCGCTGCTGCCGCCGGGCGCACCCGTGCACTTCGCCCACTCGGCGCGCGACGAACTGGGCGAGGACCTGATGACCGTCGCCTACCTCCAGGAGACGGCCGAGCAGGCCGGTCTGGAGACCGTCGCGATACCGGTGGAGGAGATCGGCTGGGACCGGCTGTCGGGCCGGTTCGTCGACCAGCGGCTGAAGTTCATCCGCGCCTGCTTCAAGCTCTACCCGTGGGAGTGGCTGGCCTCCGACAGGTTCGGCCCGCATGTGCTGGAGACCCTCGACAACGGGGGCGGCACCGGCTCCACGCTGTGGATCGAGCCGGCCTGGAAGATGCTGCTGTCCAACAAGGCGCTGCTGGCCATCCTGTGGGAGCTGTTCCCCGGCCACCCCAATCTGCTGCCCGCCTACCTGGACGGGCCGCGCGAGCTGGCGGCCACCACCGGATGGGCGGCCAAGCCGCTGCTGGGTCGCGAGGGCGCCGGGGTCACCCTGCACCAGCCCGGGACCGAGCCGTCGGTACGGGGCGAGCCGTGCTGCTACCAGGCCCTGTGCCCGCTGCCGGACTTCGACGGCAACCGCACGGTGCTCGGCACCTGGGTCGTCGACGGTGAGGCGGCGGGGCTGGGCATCCGCGAGTCGGCGGGGCCGGTCACGGACGAGTACGCGCGGTTCCTGCCGCACGTCATCCGCCAGTAGACCGCCGGGCGGCAGGACGCTCGGCACGACACCGCCGCCCGGCAAGGACAGCGGTGTGCGGACCGGTCCCGGCTCGCGGGGAGGCGGGTGGCGGGACCGGTCCGCAGGGTCATTCCTCCGTCACCCGGATGGACTTCGTCGGACAGCCCCGGGCCGCCCGGCGGACCTCCTCGTGGAGCTCCCCGTCAGGGGTCTCGTCGAGGACCACGACCAGTCCGTCCTCGTCCTGGTCGAAGACGCCGGGCAGCCGGTAGACACACAGACTGCTGACCGCACAGGTCTCGGAGTTCGCGGTCACACGGAGCATGTCACCACTCCACAGGAATCTCGGTGAAGCCCTCCATGAACCCGCCCAGCGCCCGCGGCAGCTCCTCGGCGGGGGCCGCCAGCCGGATGTCGGGGAAGCGGCGCAGCAGCGACTCCGTGGCCACCTGGAGCTCCATCCGGGCCAGTGCGGCGCCCACGCAGTAGTGGATGCCGGCGCCGAACGTCATGTGGTGGTTCTCCTGGCGGCGGATGTCCAGCTCGAAGGGGTTGTCGAAGACCTCGGGGTCCATGTTGGCCCCTTCCTCCGACAGCAGCACGCTGGTGCCCTTCTTGATGACCGAGCCGTCCGAGAGGGGGATGTCCTCCACGGCGTAGCGCATGGTGCCGACCGAGGAGCCCATGATCTGGGTGCGCAGCAGCTCCTCCACCGTGGAGGGCACCAGCGACCAGTCCGCCTGGATCTGCCGCACCAGCTCCGGGTGGTGCAGCAGCACGGCGGTGCCGGTGCCGATCTGACTGGCGGTGGTCACATAGCCGGCGATGAGCAGCCCCTGGCACCAGAAGTGCAGCTCATGGTCGTTGAGCCGGTTGTCCTCCTCGTCGCGGACCCGGATCAGCTCGCTGACCAGATCGTCACCGGGAGCGGCCCGCTTGGCGTCGATCAGGTCGCCCAGGTACTTCCACAGGTTCTGGCGGCACTGCCCGACCTCCTCGGGCGGCAGCTTGGTCACGGACAGGAAGCCGTCCACATAGGCGCGGAACTGGTCGCGGTCCTCCGCCGGTACGCCCAGCAGCTTGCAGATCACCTTGATCGGCAGCGGGAAGGCCAGCGCCTCGTTCAGTTCCACCGGCTGCGGACCGGCGGCCATCTCGTCCAGCAGCTCGTCGGCGACCTGCTGCACATACGGCCGCAGGGCCTCGATCCGGCGGGCGGTGAACGCCTTGGTCACCAGTGAGCGCACCTGGGTGTGCTTGGGCGGGTCCGGGTCGATCTCCGGGTCCATGAACAGGTCGTTGTCCTTGGAGATGCGCGCGCAGTCGGGGCGTGCGATGTTGCGGGACAGACGCTTGTCGGCGAACAGGGCGCGCACGTCCTTGTAGCGGGTCACGAGCGTCGCCACGTCCCCGCTCGGCAGCGTCACCTCCATCGCGGAGCTGCTGTGCACATGCCGCAGCGCTTCGGGCACCTGCATGGGCGGGGTCCAGGCGAACGGATACCTGGGCGGGGTCTGAGTGCTCACGGTTGTCCCTTCGGGTTGCGGTGATCGGATGCGGGAGGGGGGCAGGGCCGTACGGGCACGACGGAAGCGCCGGTCACACGGGCCATTCGGGGCGCTCCCACGAGGACTCGGCGAACGCCCACTCGTGGCGGATACCGGTGCGGAAGTGCGCGACCAGCCGGTCGCGTTCGGCCGGGGAGGCCGTCTCGCCGAGTTCGTCGGCCAGCCCCATGAAGGCCCGCACCGCATAGCCGTAGCCCGGGCCCGGGTGGTACGCCTCGATCCACTTCGCGTAGCGGGAGCCGGCCGTGTGGCGCTCCAGCAGATCGTCGGAGACCTGGAAGTTGAACCACACCATCGGCAGCAGCGCCCCGACGCCCGCGGTGAAGGACGCCGCGCTGGAGGCGTTGAAGAACGCGCAGTGCGCGTGGGTGACCGGGCCGACCGACGGTGTTCCGTGCACCGGCCCGGGCAGCCCGAGACCGTCCGCCAGCTCCGCGTACTTCTCGCGCAGCCGGTCGCGGGCCTCCAGCGTGCCGGTGATCGAGCGGCCCAGCAGCGCCGTGTGCGCGTCCTGCTCTGCAGTCGCCGCCGTACGGGCCAGCGCCCGTGCGTAGGCGGGCAGCAGATGCCCGGTGTCCTGCTCCACGAAGTACGTCAGTGACTCGCCCGGCAGGGAGCCGTCCCGAAGCCCCGACCAGAACGGGTGGGCCCGCACCTTCTCCAGCACCGGCGCGGCCAGCTCCTTCAGCTGATCGCTCAACAGCATCGATCTCGCCCCTCTTCCCTCGCTCCGTCGGCTCTCACAGGTCCAGCCGCACCCGGTAGTGGCGCAGCCACGCGTCGAGCTGGAGCACCATCTCGACGTTGCGCCGCTCGCCCCACCCGTCCACCGCGATCGGCCGGTCCTCGGCGGCCAGTTCGGCGCACGCCGGTCCGTCCAGCAGCGGCCTCACGGGGCTCGCCGGATCGGCGACGACCGCGTTGAAGCGCCGCCGCAGCACCTGCCCGTAGTGCGGGTCCTGGGTGATCGGGAAGGGGCTCTTGCGGCGCTGGGTGACCGAGTCGGGGAGCAGGTCGGCGACGGCGGAGCGCAGCACGCTCTTCTCCCGGCCGTCGGCGGTCTTCATCGCCCAGGGAATGTTGTAGACGTACTCCACCAGCCGGTGGTCGCAGTACGGCACCCGCAGCTCCAGGCCCACGGCCATGCTCAGCCGGTCGTCGCGGGCCAGCAGCAGCGGCAGCCAGCGCGTCAGATGGGCGTGGCCGACCCGCCGCATCACCCGCTCGGTCTCCGACTCCCCGGGTACGTCGGGTACCTCGGCGACGGTCTCGGACCAGCGCTGCGCCGAGTAGTCCGGCACGTCGATCTTGCGCAGCAGGCCCGGGTCGAGCAGCCCTGTGCTCATCCCGTGCGGTGCGACCCGCAGGCCCATCGTCACCCAGGGGAAGTTGGCGGTGTCCACCAGCGTGGGGTCGCGGAAGGACTGGTAGCCGCCGAAGAGTTCGTCGGCGACCTCGCCCATCAGCGCCACCGTCGAGCGCTGCCGTACCGCGCGCAGCAGCAGATACAGCGAGCGGTCCATGTCGGGGATGGGGCGGGGCAGATCCTGGGCGCGCAGCGCCGCCGCGTCCACCACATGGTCGGCCAGATCCGCGGTACGCAGCACGACGGGCTCGTGGTCGGTGCCCACGTGCCGGGCGACCTCGGCGGCGTAGGGCGCGTCAGGGTCCTCGTGCCAGAAGTCCTTGCGGAACCGTTCGGTGTGCCCCTCGAAGTCCACCGCGAAGGTGCGCGGCCGCCCGGAACCCGAACGGGCCGCGAAGGCGGCCAGCGCACTGGAGTCGACACCGCCCGACAGCAGCGTGCACAGCGGTACATCGGCCACCAGATGATCGCGGACCGACTCCTGGAGCAGTCCGCGCACCGTCTCCACGGTGCGCTCCAGCGGATCCGGGTGCGCGTGGTTGGGCAGCGACCAGTAGCGCGACTCGCGCAGCACGGCACTACCGGCGCCCTCCCGCAGGAGCGCGGTGTGCCCGGCGGGCAGCTCGCGGATGCCGCGGTAGACGGCGTGCCCCGGTGTCGCGATGTAGGCCAGCAGCTCGGCGAGCCCCTCAGCGTCCACCACGCACTCCAGCGACGGGTGCGCCAGCAGCGCCTTGGGCTCGGAGCCGAAGAGCAGCCCCTGGGCCGTTCGCGCGTAGTACAGCGGCTTGATGCCCAGCCGGTCGCGGGCCAGCAGCAGCTGCCGGCTGCGCGGGTCCCACACGGCGAAGGCGAACATGCCCTCCAGCCGCCGGGCGCACTCGGGCCCCCACTCCAGATAGGCCCGCAGCACCACCTCGGTGTCACCAGCGGTACGGAACCGGTGCCCCCGTGCCGTCAATTCGGCCCGGACCTCGCGGTAGTTGTAGACCTCGCCGTTGTGCACCAGGACGGCGAGGGTGCGCCCGTCGTGCTCGGCGGTCATCGGCTGGGTGGAGTCGTCGACGTCGATGACGGCGAGCCTGCGGTGCCCCAGCGCGGCGTCCGCGTCGGTCCACACCGCCTCGTCGTCCGGGCCCCGGTTGGCGAGGGTGCCGGCCATGGCCCGGACGGTGCTGCCCTCCTCGCTCATCTCCCGCGCGAAGTCGATCCAGCCCGCTATGCCGCACATGCGACCACCCGCTTCTCCAGTTCACCGACGACCTCGGCGGGCGCGGGCTGCTCCAGCATCCCGTCGCGCAGCGTCCGCGCCGCCTCGCGCCGCCCGGCGCCCTGTGTGCGGTCCAGCAGCCCCGCCGCCTCCTGGCGAAGCCGTTCGGCGTCGGCCTCGTCCCTGGTGAGCACCTCACCGGCGCCGGCCGCCAGCACCCGTGCCGCGTGTCCGGCGTGATCGGGCAACTGGGGTACGAGCAGCATCGGCAGACCCGCGCGCAGCGAGGTGAGCACGGTGCCCGCCCCGCCGTGCGCGACCACCAGGTCGGCGCCGCCCAGCAGCGTGTGCAGCGGTGCGTCGACCACCACCCGGACCCTGTCGCCGTCGGGCACCCGGCCCAGCAGCGGGCGCTGCGCCGCGGTGACGGCCAGCACCAGCTCGGTGTCCGGCAGTGCGGCCAGCGCCCGCGCGGCGTGCCCGGCCAGGAACAGCGCGGGGTCCAGCCGCGCCATCGTGTGCCCCCAGGTGACGACGATCCTGCGGTGGCCCTCGCGCGGCGGGGGCAGCGGCGGATCGGGCGGGGTGCCGGGCCCGTTGAACGGCACGTACCGCATGGGAACCCGGGGGTGCTCCGCCGGGGCGGGGGCCTGGAATCCCGGCGGGCACGGGTCGATGGTGAAGTCCCCGAACGGGTGGTAGCCCTCCGGATCCACCCCCACCCGTTCGGCCAGCGGCGCCAGCGCCTGCGGCAGCAGGGTGCGGGCCCGCGCCATCAGATCGGCGCCGTACAGCAACCGCACCGCCGGCACCCCGGCAGCGGCGGCGGCCAGCGGCCCCGCCAGCGCCGTCGGCTCGGAGACCACCACATCGGCGCCCCACTCGCGAGCCGTCCGCGTCACCCCGTCGACCATCGAGTCGGCGTGCGCGGTGAACATCCGCAGCGCCCGCGGCCCCTTGCCACCGCGCGGCGCCCGCTGGTCGCCCGTCGGGTCGTCCTGGCTCGGCAGCACATAGCCGCGCACCATGCCGACCCCGTCGACGTCCTTGCCGACGGCGGCGCCCGGCAGCCCCGTCCGCTCGATGAGGGGCAGCAGCTCCGGCTGGCTGACGACCAGCACCTCGTGGCCCGCGCTGCGGCAGGCCCACGCCAGTGGCACCAGTGCGTAAAGATGTGAGGGCCAGGCCCAGGTGGTGAACAGTACCCGCATCGCAGCCCCAGCCCCTTCCGCCGCCAACATGACGAGGAAGACGGTGGCCGACCCGCCTAGGAGACGGGTCGGCCTTCGCTGGAGCCGGCTGTCACCACGGCCCGGGCCCTCGGTCGGGGATGCTCACACCACGCGGAAGTCCGCCATCATCGCCATGTCCTCGTGCTCCAGGTTGTGGCAGTGGAACATGTACCGCCCCCGGTACCCGGCGAACCGTACGAGGACGTCCACCACCTCGTACGGCCGCACATCCACCGTGTCCTTCCATCCCGCGTCGGTGGCCGACGGCGACTTCCCGCCCCTGGCCAACACCTGGAAGTGCGCCAGGTGGAGGTGGACCGGGTGGTGGAAGTCGCTGGTGAAGCGCCACCGTTCCACGGTGTCGAGCCGGGGCCTGGCGAGCGCCGCGCCCGGGTCGTACGGCTTGCCGTTGACGGTCCACATCCGCATCCCGTCCACCTGCTTGAGGCGGAAGTCGAACTGCCGCTCGGCCACCGCCTGCCCGGCCCGCAGCTTCCGCAGGTCGGCCAGCCGCCCGGGCACCTTCGGGGCGCCGCCCCGGCCGGCCTTCCGGGTCACCCGGAAGCGCATCACATCCCGGGTGCCGCCACTGCCCAGCGTGTTGACGAGCCGCACCAGCGACCCCACGGGATACGCCCCGAAGTCGACGACGACATCGAACCGCTCGGCGGGCGAGACGGGCAGCGCCTCGTGCGAGCGGGGCGCGTCCAGCAGCCCGCCGTCGCTGCCGACCTGGACGAACGCGGCACCCTGGCGGGGGCCGGGATCGAGGATGAGCCGGTAGCGGCGCGCGTTGGAGGCGTTGAGGACGCGGAAGCGGTACCGCTCGGCGCTGACCTCCAGCTCCGGCCAGGGCGCCCCGTTGACCAGGACGACATCCCCCATCACCCCCTCCATGTACGCCTCGCGCACCCCGGGCTCCTTGGTCAGCGAGGGGTCGAGCGAGGGGTAGCGCAGCGAGCCGTCCTCCTCGAAGGCCCGGTCGCAGATCATCAGCGGAATGTCCCGGCTGCCCTCGGGCAGCGGCAGCCCGGCCTCCTCGTCGTCGTGTATCAGGAACATCCCGGCCAGCCCTCGCCACACCTGCGGAGCGCTGAAGTCCATCCGGTGATCGTGGTACCACAGCGTGGCCGCCGGCTGGTCGAGCGGATACACGTACTCCTTGTGGCCGCGCGAGACCGTCCACTCGGAGGGCTTCACCATGCTGTGCTTCCCGTGCCCGTGGCTCTTGCGCGGATCGGGGAAACCGGGTGGCAGCACCAGATCGGTCGGGTGCCCGTCGAACTCCGGCTCCTGGACGCCGCCGTGCAGATGGGTGGAGGTCGGCAGTGCGAGCTTGTTGCGTACCCGCAGCCGCAGCTCACGACCCGACTCGCCGACGAAGGTGGGCCCGGGGAAGCGCCCGTCGTACCCCCACACCTCGGTCTTGAGGCCCGGCAGGATCTCCTGGCGCGCCGTGCGCTGCTCCACCTCGTGGACGGTCGCGCCGCCCCGCGTACGCACCGGCTCGGCCACCGGCGGCACCGGCAGCGGCACCTGGAAGGGCTCGGGCAGCTCGGCGCTGCTGCGCAGCAGTTCACCGGCGACCTCGTCACCGGGGCCCGGCGCACCGCATCCGGCGGCCCCGCCCAGCGCGGCGGCCGCTCCCGCGCCCGAGGCCAGCGCGAGGAAGCGCCGTCGGCCCGGGCCGCCGCGCACCGGGCCCGGCCCGCCGGCTTCCCCGGCTTCGCGCGGCGCGCTCATCCACGCCTCCCGCGTCCCGGCCGGTACCCGTAGGCCCAGTGGAGCAGGGCGGTGGAGGCGGCCACCATGAACACTCCGACCGGAATGTGCAGGTCCAGTTCCCGCGCGTACCCCCAGCCGTCCTGCATGACGACGGTGAAACTCAGCAGCACGGTGGCCCCGATCGGCCACAGCGGGCCGCGGCCCGGCCGCCACACCAGCACGGCCGCCAGCACCTGGAACCAGCTGGTGATGGAGATGACGAACGAATTGGCCTCGTGCAGCTTGAGCAGATCGACATCGCCGCTGATGAACATGCCGGCCAGCACCGGCTGGATCAGCAGGAGCAGGAAGAAGAGCGTCGCCACTGTCCGCAGCGCGACGACGGGCCAGCCGCGCACCGTGGGCGGGGGCGCGGCAGCGGTGCCGTCCTCACCGGTGGTCGCGGTGGCGGCGGCTGCGGTGGTGGCGGGCGGCGGGGCCTCTCCCGGGGCGGACCCGCGAGCAGCGTCCGGGGCGCCGGTGAGGCCCCCGTCGGGAATGTGTGCCATGGCGTGATCTCTCCGGGGTCGGGGTCTGCACCGAGCGTAGAAAGACGCCCTCGAGCAAGACTTGAGCCGCCTGCCCGGCGGCGCCCGCCGCCCGGTCCGGAGCGGGCCTCGATCGGATGTCGAGCGCGGACGGCGACCGTGGAGGGCGATCCCACGCATTGGAGGCCGCACCATGGAAGCTGACTCCCGGCCACCGTTCCGCGTCATGCTGCGGATGGAGGTCCACCCCGGCAGGCGGCAGGAGTTCGAGCGCACCTGGCTCCAGGTGGCCACCGGCATCGCGCGCGAGCCCGCCAACCGGGGCCAGAAGCTGGTGCGTTCGGTCGACGACGAGCACGTCTACTACGTCTTCACCGACTGGGCCGACGAGTCCTCCTTCCGTACGTTCGAGCTGAGCGAGGCCCACGTCGAGAACCGGCGCAGGCTGCAGCCGTTCCGGCGGGGCGGTGAGATGGTCGTCACCGAGACCGTCCACGACCTGCCACCGGCGCCCGCGGCAGGCACCGGGACCGCGGCAGGCCCTCGGACTGCGGCACAGGACGCGGCCGACCGGCCGAGCCCCGGGTCCGCCGTCGGGGAACCGCTGGCCTTCATCGGCCTGGGCAACATGGGCGGCGGCATGGCCCACCGGCTCCTGGCGGCGGGGCGCACCCTGACCGTCCACAACCGCACGGCCGCCAAGGCGGCGCCGCTGGCCGAGGCGGGCGCCACGGTGGCCGCGAGCCCGGCCGAGGCCGCGAAGGGCCACAGCGTCGTGCTGCTCAGCCTGGCCGACGAGGCGGCCGTCGAAGAGGTGCTCTTCGGACAGGTGGCCGAGGTGCTGGCGCCGGGCGCCGTGGTCGTCGACACCTCCACCGTCTCCCCCGCGTACGCGCGCGAGTGCGCGCAGCGGCTCGACCGGCTCGGGCTGCGCCGGGTGGAGGCGTGCGTGGTCGGCAACCCCTTCCAGGCCCGTGAGGGCAAGCTGCGCGTCTACACCAGCGGCGAGAAGAGCGACCTCGCCCGGGTCGGCGACATCCTGGACACCCTCGGCGCGCAGGTCGTCCATCTCGGAGCACCCGGCACCGCCGCCACCCTCAAGCTCATCTTCAACCTGCTGCTCGGCGCGCAGGTGGCCTCCCTCGCCGAGGCGGTGGCCTACGGCGTCGCCGCCGGGCTGGACCGCGACCGGCTGCTGGCCTCCGTCGCCGAGAGCGGATTCAGCTCGGTGGTACTGCGCTTCCGCGCCGAACTGATGCGCAAGGCCAGCTACGAGCCCGCGTTCTTCCGCTCCACGCTGATGGAGAAGGATCTGCGCCTCGCCCTCGGCGACGCGGCGGTCGCCGGTGTGCCGCTGCCCGTCCTCGACTCCGTACGCGAGCGCTTCGCCGACGTCAACGCGGCCGGCGACGGCGACAAGGACGCCTCCGTACTGCTGGAACACACGGTCCGCGACGGCGGCGCCAAGGCGGAGTCGTGACCGCGCGCGAGGCGATGTTCCACCAGCTGCGCAACATCGCCCGCTCCAGCACGGCCGCCACCCCCTCGCCGCCGCCCGACGAGGTGGAGGCGCTGCTGGACCTGGTCTTCGAATGGTTCCGTGCCCGGTTCAGCCCCCGGCGCGCCGGGGACGCGTCCGGCACCTTCCACTACGAGATCGACACCCCGCTCGGCGTACGGCACCGCTATGTCGTCGTGTGCCGGGGCACCTGCACCACTCCCGCCACGCTCGACGGCGCACCCGACGCCACCATCGGCGTGGCGCTGCCCGACCTGGTGGCACTGGCGGTGGGGGAGTTGAAGGGCACCGACGCGTTCGTGGGCGGCCGGCTGAAGATCTCGGGCGACGCGTTCTTCGCCATGAACTGGATCGAGTGGTTCGGCGCCCGCAGCGGCCACCCGCCCGGTCCCGCCCCGGACCCGGCCTGACCCTCGGCCGTCCCCCACCCCACCCCCACCGCAAAGCTTCCAGCCGGCAAGGAGACTCCCGTGCGGATAGCCGTGACAGGTTCGATCGCCACGGACCACCTGATGACGTTCCCCGGCCGCTTCAGCGACCAACTCCTGCCCGACAGCCTGCACACGGTCTCGCTCTCCTTCCTCGTGGAGGAGCTGGAGATCCGGCGCGGCGGGGTCGCGGCCAACATCGCCTTCGGCCTCGGCGGGCTCGGACTGACCCCGGTGCTGGTCGGGGCGGCGGGCAGCGACTGGACGGACTACCAGCTGTGGCTCAAGGAGCACGGCGTCGACACCGACTCCGTGCACGTGAGCGGCAGCCGCCACACCGCCCGCTTCGTGTGCACCACCGACGCCGACCACAACCAGATCGGCTCCTTCTACCCGGGCGCCATGAGCGAGGCCCGTCACATCTCGCTGCACGAGGTGGCGCGCCGCACCGGTGGACTCGACCTGGTCGTCGTCGCCCCCGACGACCCCGAGGCGATGCTGCGCCACACCCGCGAATGTGCCGAACTGGGCCTCCCGTTCGCCGCCGACATCTCCCAGCAGCTCGCCGTCCTGGACCGCGACGGTGTACGGGCGCTGCTGGCCTCACCCGCGTATCTGTTCACCAACGCCTACGAGGCGGTGCTGCTCCAGGAGCGCACCGGCTGGACCGAGCAGCAGATCCTCGGCCGCGTCGGCACCTGGATCACCACCCGCGGCGCCGACGGGGTGCACATCGAGCGGGTCGGGGTCCGCCCCCTCGACGTCCCCGCCGTGCCCCTGGAACCGTCCGCCACCATCGACCCGACCGGCGCGGGCGACGCGTTCCGCGCGGGCTTCCTGGCGGGCCTCGCCCGGGGCGTCGGCCACGAACGCGCGGCCCGGCTCGGCAGTGCCCTGGCGACCACGGCGCTGGAGGTGACCGGCACCCAGACCTACGCCCTGGACCGGGGCCTGCTGGCGCGCCGGTTGCGTGACGCGTACGGCCAGGATGCGGCACAGGAGCTGGCCCCGTGTCTGTCGGCACTCGCCTGACACTGTTGCCTGACGACTGACGACTGACGACTGACGACTGACGACTGACGACTGGGACGTTCGGCCGACCCCGCCTGCGGCAGGGGCCCGGGGCCGGCAGCGCCCTCAGGAAGCCAGCCGGGCCGGGAACCCGCCCTTGGCGATCGGCCCCCACCTGCGCGGCGTCACCCGGATCAGCGACTTGCCCTGCTTGAGCATGGCCGTCCGGTACTCGTCCCAGTCCGGGTGCTCACCGGAGACGGACCGGTAGTACTCGACCAGCGGCTCCACCGCCTCGGGCACGTCCAGCACCTCGGCCTCCCCGTCGATCTGCACCCACGGCCCGTTCCACTCGTCGGACAGCACGATCACGCTCACCGCGGTGTCGCGCCGCGCGTTGTGCGTCTTGGCGCGCTCCGGGTACGTCGCGACGACGATCCGGCCCTCGGCGTCGACCCCGCACGTCAGCGGCGACGCCTGCGGTGTGCCGTCCGCCCGGCGCGTCAGCAGGATGGCCCGGTGCCGGGGCCGCACGAACTCCAGCAGTTCCTCGACCCCGACCCGGGTGTTGGTGGCAATGGAAGGGCTCATCCTCCGAACCTACGCCATGGCGCGCCCCGCCACGAGAAGCTGCGGCGGAAGGGACGGGGGCCGGGGCTTCCTACGTGTCGCAGGGCCACACCGAGCCGCACAGCCCGCACCGGGCCCGCACATGTCCGCGTACCGGCACCCGCACCCGCACCCGGCAGGTGGGGCACGGGAAGGAGACCCGCAGCGCCGAGCCGTCGCCCGGCTCGAAGGAGTACCCGGCGGCGCCCGGGCCGGCGTCGGTGCCGCCGCCCTGCCCGTGCCGCCGGTCGCGCACATAGCGCCGCCGCTCCAGCCACGGCGCGGCCGCCAGCGGCGGCACCTCCTCGTCCCGGTCGGCCACCTTCCGCCCCCGCTCGTAGGCCTCGTACGCCTGCGGGCTGGTGAACCAGATCGCCGGGTCCTCCCCGAACAGCCGCGCCCGCTTGGCCAGCACGTAGCCGAACTCCTCCGGGGTCAGATAGCCGAGCTTCTGCGAGGTGAGGGCGTCCTGCCGGAACGCGTCCAGTAGCAGCCAGCCGGCGCCCAAATAGGTGGTGGCGGTGTCGGTGAGGATCTCGTTGGCCCGGGTGCCGTCGAACGCCAGGCCGAGGCGGTGCAGCCAGACATGGGTGACCTCGTGGGCGAGGGCGGCGCCGATGTCGTGGCGGTGGCGTTTGAAGCGGGAGTTCAGCTCCACGAAGTACTCGGGCCCGGCCGTCAGTTCGACGTTCGCCGCATGTGTCATCTCGCGGAAGCTGACGATCACCCGCGCCTCGGGCAGCCGCAGGTGCCGCACCATCACTCCCGCGACGCGCTGCGCCCCCAGATACAGGTCGTCGGCGTCCGCGAAGGCGACATCCCCCGGGGCCACGCTGGTGTCGAAGCCGCGGACGGAGTCCGCCGACATCCGCCGATACAGCGCCGTGATCGCCTCGCGCACCGTCTCCAGGTGCGGAAACCCCCGCTCCACGGGGTCAGCCACCGAACCACCCATCCCACACCCCCAGCACGCGGCCTACCGCCACGATAACGCCGCCCCGGGCGCCCCGCCGGGCATCCTCGGTCACCGGCACCACGGACACCACCGGCACCACGGGACGGCAGACGGCAACCATTGCCCCTTGAGAAAAGTTGCGATCACCGGGGTTTGCGGCCGGTGCTGCCGGTAAGACGAAACGCCAGGTGCTTGGGAGGACAGGCACATCCGCGGGAGGTGACCGCCAACGGTCGCCCCGGGTGTGTCACCCGAGCCGCCTCCCGCGGTTGCCGGGGATGTTCGAGACCGGGAGGAGCGAGATCCTATGTGCGCCGCACGCCACCGTCACGTCCGCGACCGCCGGGACGTGCACACGTCCCACCAGGTACGTGAGCTGAGTGAGAAGGTGCGCGCCGCCGTCCGAGAGCTGAGCAGTACCACCCGGGCCCAGGCCCCCACCGTCGAACGGATCGCCCAGCAGGCCGGGCTGGCCGGGGACCAGGTGCGCACCGGGCTGGAGGCCATGGACAACTGCTGCGTCCTGGGACGGCACCGTGCCGCCGGGCCCGGGCACCGCACCGTCCGCCCGCACGCGACCGGGCGCGTGCCGGCCGCCTGACGGCCGCGGCCGCGGGGCGCTCTCCCGCCCCGCGGCCCCCGTGCGCCCCACGGCCACTCACGGGGCCCGGGCCACGAACAGACGAGGGCGCGGTACGGTCGTCGGTGGGAGGTTTCGGCTTGCGCGTGGGGGTACTGGATGTCGGTTCGAACACCGTACGGCTGGAGATAGCCGACGCCACCGGAGCGGTTCCCCTCCCGGTGCACACCGTCAAGTACCGGCTGCGGCTGGCGGACGACGTGGACAGCGAGGGCCGGCTGCCCGAGTACGCGGTCGAGCGGCTGGCCGAAGCGGCCACGGCGGCCGAGGAGGAGGCCCGGTCCTGGGGAGTGACCCGGCTGGCGGCCTTCGCGACGGCCATCGTCCGAGAGGCGCCCAACCGCGACCAGATCGTCGAAGCCGTACACAAACGCTCGGGGCTCCAGCTGCGGATCATGTCCGGTCGCCGCGAGGCGGAGCTGACGTTCCTGGCGGCCCGGCGTTGGATGGGCTGGCGGGCCGGACCGATGGTGCTGCTCGACATCGGCGGCGGCTCCGTGGAGGTGGCCTTCGGCCGCTCCGGAGTGCCGGACCTCGCCGTCTCGGCCCCGCTGGGCGCCGGCCGGCTCACCCGCGAGCACTTCGGCCCCGCCGACCCGCCGCCCGCCGAGCAACTGCGGGCCGTACGGCGCCAGGTACGGCACCAACTGCGCGATGTCACCGCCCGCATCCGCTGGGAGCAGCCGCACACCGCGGTGGCCACCTCCCGCACACTGCACCAGCTGGCCCGGCTGTGCGGGGCGGCGCCCGGCAGGGAAGGCCCGTTCACCCCGCGCTATCTCAAGCGCGGCCGGCTGCGCAAGGAGCTGAGCAGGCTGGCGCGGCTCCCGGCCGCCGAACGCGCCGAGCTGCCCGGTATCTCCCCCGCCCGGGCCGGCCAGGCACTGGCCGGCGCCCTGGTCGCGCACACCACCATGACACTGCTGGACATCAAGACGCTCCAGCTGTGCCCCTGGGCACTGCGCGAGGGTGTCCTGATCCACGAGCTCGAACAGGACGCCCCCGGCGCATCCGGAAGTCCAACAACTGCCCACACTTGTCCATAGGCAGCCGCACACCCGTCGGCGAAGGCTGGGTCGCCCAACCGGACCGTAGGGCGACAGCCTCCTGGTCGACGGCGCGGAACACCGGCCCCATGTCACGAGCAGACCGGGCGCCCGCAGTATCACCTACACCCTCACCCTGGACACCGGCACCGTACTCACCGTCGAGATCGAGGCCGACGGCCACCAGGTGCACTGGCGCGTCACCCGTATCGAGGAGAGCGCCACCGGACGCATCGGCACGCTCGGCCTCCCGCAGCTGGCCTTTCTGTCCGTCCGCTCCGACCAGCGGCCCGCGCCCGTGCTGTACGCCGCCCGTATCGAGCTGGACAAGGCCGCAAGCGGCGACACCCTCGTCGAACTGGCCGACGGCACCCGGATTGATCCGGAACCGGTCGGCTGCGCATACGCGGTCGTGGCCACCGGCGATCTCGCCGCGGCCGTCGAGACCAACACCAGCTACGACGAGCCGACCGGGACCAAGGGCGCCACCTGGGAGAACGGCAGGTTCTGGCGGCAGACGGTCAGCGACCGGAAAGCGGTGGTGGCCCGGCTGACTTGCGGCCAGTGGACGTACCGCGCCGCCACCGCCGGGCCCGAGCAGACCGAGCCGCTGCCGCAGGTCACCGTCGTCGTCACCCGGGACCGCAACGGCGACGGGGTCGCCGACTGGCAGGACGCGGCCATCGCGATGCGGGACATCATGGTCGAACCGCGCGGCGCCGACGAACAGCATCTGCGGGTGGTCCCGCACATCCCGTTCAACTTCGCCAGCCAGGCCACCAACCCGTTCCTGACCACCCTCGACCACGTCAAACGCATCCACCTGGCAACCGACGGGCTGCGCCAGTTCGCCCTGCTCAAGGGCTACCAGTCCGAGGGCCACGACTCCGCGCACCCCGACTACGCGGGCAACTACAACAATCGCGCCGGCGGGCTGGCGGACCTGAACACCCTGCTGCGCAAGGGCAAGCGGTGGAACTGCGACTTCGCGGTGCACGTCAACGCCACCGAGTCGTACCCGGTCGCCCACGCCTTCTCCGAGACCCTCGTCGACAAGACGGACGAACAGTGGGACTGGCTGGACCAGTCCTACCGCATCGACCAGCGCCGCGACCTGGTATCCGGCGACATCACCGCGCGCTTCCGCAAGCTGCGCGAGGACACCGACGAGGGACTCAACTGCCTCTACATCGATGTCTTCGGCGAGTCGGGCTGGACCTCCGACCGCCTCCAGCGGGTCCTGGACGAACAGGGCTGGATGGTCACCACCGAGTGGGGCCACGGCCTGGAGCGGTCGGCGCTGTGGTCGCACTGGGCGACCGAGACCGACTACGGCGGCGACACCTCGCGCGGCATCAACTCCCGCCTCATCCGCTTCATCCGCAACCACCAGAAGGACGTCTTCGCCGACAAGTGGCCCACCCTGCTCGGCGCGGCCCGGATGGGCAACTACGAGGGCTGGCGGGGCAAGACCGACTGGCACGCCTTCTACCGGCTCATCTGGACCCACAGCCTCCCCGCCAAGTACCTCCAGGCCAGGCCCATCCGCACCTGGCGGGAGCACGAGATCACCTTCGAGGGCGCCGAGGCCACCACCGTCACCGACACCGACGGCAGGCGCCGCATCACCACCGACGGCCGGAAGGTCTACGACGACGGCACGTACCTGCTGCCCTGGGAGCCCCGCAAGGCCACCGACCCGCCGAAGCTCTACCACTACAACCCCCGCGGCGGATGCACCACCTGGCGGCTGCCCGCCGGCTGGTCGGACGCCCGCACGGTCCATCTCCACCCGCTGACCGGCCGGGGCCGGGGCGCACCGCGCCGGGTGGCCGTCTCGGGCGGCGAGGTCACGCTGACCGCCGAGCCCGACCAGCCGTACGTCCTGTACCGCACCCCCGCGCCCGCACCGCCCGACCCCCGCTGGGGCGAGGGCACCCCGCTGGCCGACCCCGGCTTCCACGCGGGCGATCTCGCGGCGTGGACCGTCCAGGGCGCGGCCAGCGTGGCGGCCGGCGAACGCGGCGACAACGAGCTCGTCTTCCCGCCGGGCGGCGCCGCCTCCGTCAGCCAGCGCGCGGCCCGGCTGCGGCCGGGCAGCTACGCCGCCTCGGTCCAGGTGCAGGTGGGCACCGAGGCGGGCCACCGGCGCCGTGCCGCGCTCACCGTCCGCACCGCCGACGGTGTCACCGCGCAGAACTGGACCACATCCTCCACCGCCACCAACCACGTCGCGGCCGACCTCAAGCACGGCACCCGCTTCCAGCGGATGACGACCTGGTTCACCGTGCCCGAAGGCGGCGGACCGGTCACCCTCGCCCTCACGGTGGGGAAGGGCGAGGTACCGGTCCGCTTCGACGACGTACGGATCGTCCCCGGCACTCCCTCCGGGCGGCGCGGCACACTCGTGCACGAGGACTTCGAGCATGTGCCGCACGGTTGGGGGCCGTTCGTCAAGGGCGACGCGGGCGGCACCACCGACCCGCGCACCCTCCCCCAGCTAACGCTGGGAGGTGCCCCCAGCCCAGCGGCACGCGCCCTACACCCAGCGCGGCTGGAACGGCAAAGCTGTCGACGACGTGATCGGGGGGAGCGAGTCGCTCAAGTCCCGGGGCGAGAACACCGGCCTCGTCCACCGCACGGTCGCGCACACCGCCCGCTTCGAGCCGGGGAAGACCTACCGCGTCGCGTTCCGCTACCAGAACGAGAAGGCAGGCCAGTACGCCTGGGTCACCGGGGTGGACGAGCCGGACGCACGGGAGCTGGAGCGCACACCGCTGCCGGTCGCCACCGGAACGGCCACCCACACCTACGAGTTCACCGCACCCGAACAGGGCGAGGCGTGGGTCGGCCTGCGCAACGTGGGTGACGACGGCAAGGCCGAGTTCGTACTGGACACCTTCACGGTGACCCGGGCGAGCGCATGAGCGGCGGTCGCCGGCCGACGGACCGGTGACCGACCGGGGTGATCACCGTACGCTGCTGCCCTGAACGAGTGAGGGGAGCGCCTGCGGTGGCCGAGCACCGGTACCAGTCCTGGATGCGGCACTTCACTCCGGGGCCCGTCCACCACCGCCTCGGACTGGTCTGCCTCGGCGTCGGAATGCAGCACGGCGCTCTGCCCCCGGTCGGTCCCCGCACCCTCGACCACCATGTCGCGGTCGTCGTCAGCGGCGGCCGCGGCTGGTACGTCGACCCCCGCGATCCGGAAGGGGCCCGCCAAGAGGTGGTGGCACCCGCGCTGCTGTGGATCGTCCCCGGCGTACCGCACCACTTCGGCGCCGACCCCCGCGAGGGCTGGGACGAGAGCTTCGTCGACTTCACCGGCTCCGCCGTGACCGCCTACACCGAACTGGGCTGCATCGAGCCGGGCCGCCCCCTCGTCCCGCTCACCGACGCGGACCCGGCCCGCGCCGCCATAGCGCGCGTCGCCCGCGCGGCCCGCCCCGGGAATCCGCTGCTCGAGGTGGAGGCTGCCGCAGCCGTCCACGAACTCCTCGTCGCCCTGCGCAGGGCCCGCGCCGACACCACGGCCGACGGCGCACCCGTGCTGGAGGCCCTGGCCCGCGACGCGTTCCTCCCGCTCTCCGTGGCCGACCACGCCGCCCGGCACGGTATGACCCCCGCCGAGCTGCGCGCCGCCGTACGCCGCAGCGCCGGGTGCAGCCCGAAGGACTATCTGCTGGGTATCCGGCTGGGCCGCGCCAAGGAACTGCTGGCCGGCACCCAGCTGCCCGTCTCCACGGTCGCCCGCCGCGTCGGCTACGACGACCCGGCCTACTTCTCCCGCCTCTTCACCCGACGGGTGGGCACCCCGCCCATCCACTTCCGCGCCACCCAGTCCCGCAAGGTCCCCGGCGGCTACGCCGGCCGCGTCCCCGACCCGGACCACCCGCCGACCATCCCGTGCAGTCGGCTCAGCGGATAGGGTCGAGCGATGACCAGCAGCAACATCCAGCAGCCCGACGAGTCCGTACGCGCGGAGCTGACCGCGCTGCGCGACAGCATCGACAACATCGATGCCGCCGTGGTGCACATGCTCGCCGAGCGTTTCAAGTGCACCCAGCGCGTCGGCCGCCTCAAGGCCGACCACCAGCTGCCCCCGGCCGATCCGGCCCGTGAGGCCCGGCAGATCGCCCGCCTGCGCGAGCTCGCCAAGGACGCCAAGCTGGACCCGGCCTTCGCCGAGAAGTTGCTGAACTTCATCATCGCCGAGGTCATCCGCCACCACGAGCAGATCGCCGGGGGAGCCGGGCAGCGGGACCGCTGACCCGGCCGCCGGGTCGCGGCGGCCGGGTCGCACCGGTCCGGGAATCGTCCCTCAGAAGTCCTGCCTCAGGAGTCCTCCTCGCCCAGCCGGTGCACCCGCACCAGGTTGGTCGAGCCGGGGACTCCGGGCGGCGAGCCGGCGGTGATGATGACCAGGTCACCGCGGTCGCAGCGGCCCAGCTTCAGCAGCATCTCGTCGACCTGGTCCACCATCTCGTCCGTGGTCTGCACCATCGGGCCGAGGAAGGTCTCGACGCCCCAGGTGAGATTGAGCTGCGAACGGGTCGACGCGTCCGGGGTGAACGCCAGCACCGGGATGGGGGAGCGGTAGCGGGACAGCCGGCGGACCGTGTCGCCGGACTGGGTGAAGGCCACCAGGTACTTGGCGCCGAGGAAGTCGCCCATCTCCGCTGCCGCCCGCGCCACGGCGCCGCCCTGGGTGCGCGGCTTGCTGCTCTGCGTCAGCGGCGGCAGCCCCTTGGCGAGCATGTCCTCCTCGGCCGCCTCGACGATCCGGCTCATCGTGCGCACCGTCTCGATCGGATACTTGCCCACGCTCGTCTCGCCCGAGAGCATCACCGCGTCGGTGCCGTCCATCACCGCGTTGGCGACGTCGGAGGCCTCCGCGCGGGTGGGGCGGGACGCGTCGATCATCGAGTCCAGCATCTGCGTCGCCACGATCACCGGCTTGGCGTTCCGCCTGCACAGCTTGATGGCCCGCTTCTGCACCAGCGGCACCTGCTCCAGCGGCATCTCCACGCCCAGGTCACCGCGGGCGACCATGACACCGTCGAACGCGTCGACGATGGACTCCAGGTTCGCCACCGCCTGCGGCTTCTCCAGCTTGGCGAGGACCGGCAGCTGGCGGCCCTCCTCCGCCATGACGCGGTGCACCTCCTTGATGTCGTGCCCGCTGCGCACGAAGGAGAGCGCGATCAGGTCGGCACCCGTGCGCAGCGCCCAGCGCAGGTCCTCGACGTCCTTGTCGGAGAGCGCGGGCACGGAGACGGCGACGCCCGGCAGATTGAGGCCCTTGTGGTCGGAGACCATCCCGCCCTCGATGACCATGGTGTGCACCACGGAGCCCTCGACGCGGGTGACTTCCAGGGTGACCCGGCCGTCGTCCACCAGGATCCGCTCACCGGCCGTGACATCGGCGGCCAGTCCCGGATAGGTGGTGCCGCACATCGAGCGGTCACCCTCCATGTCCTCCACGGTGATGGCGAACTCGTCGCCCCGTTCAAGGAGTACAGGCCCTTCCTGGAATCGACCCAGCCGGATCTTCGGACCTTGAAGGTCCGCGAGCACCCCCACGTTCCGCTTCGTCTCCTCGGCGGCGGCGCGCACCCGGTGGTAGCGCTCTTCGTGCTCGGAGTGCGTGCCGTGGCTCATGTTGAACCGGGCGACATCCATTCCCGCTTCCACGAGCGTCTTGATCTGCTCGTACGAGTCGGTGGACGGGCCCAGGGTGCTGACGATTTTTGCTCGGCGCATAGCCAGAGCCTAAGACTTACCGACGCGTAAAGAACCGTCACTGGACAATTGTCCAACCGCCCTTTACCGAAAAGCCATTGAATCCCGAGGACAACTAATAAATTGGGCGCCCATTCGCTCTGATGAGCATGCACCGGGCTGTTCCGTCTCGACCGCCGAGACGGAACAGCCCCCGCACTCCTCGCACACCCCTCGCGTGCTCCTCGCGCACCGACTCCTTCGCGGATCACTCCAACCGCGGCGGACTCATCACAAAGCGCGCATTCACCTGCGCGGAGACGGTCTGCCGCTGCGGTTCCAGATCCAGCTCCGGCGGCGGCCCCGCCGCCCTGCCGTACCCGCGCATCCCCCCGGGCGCCGCCGGAAACGGCGGCGGAACGCTGTTCTCCGCACCGAGATCCGCCAGCTCCACCAGCGCCACCAGCCGCGCCCCCAGCGCCTCCGCGTACTCCCGGGCCCGCGTCACCGCCTCCCGCACCGCCTGCTGCCGCGCCTCACGGTGCGCCGGGGAATTCCGCCACAGCCCCCACCACGGGCCCTGCACCTGAGTCAGCTCCAGATCGGCGAGCCGCGTCGTCAACTCGCCCAGCACCGTGAAATCCGTGACGGTGGCGTTCAGCCGCACCCGCCCGTCGTAGGCGTGCACGCGCTCCCGCTTGCTGCCGTCCCGCATCTGAGGCTGCACACTGAACGTACCCGTCGACAACTTCTGCACCGCGTCGCCGTAGCTCTTGATCAGCTCCAGCGCTCGCGCGTTGCGCCGCGTCAGATCCTCCAGCGCGGCGCGCCGGTCGGTACCGCGCGCGGAGACCGAGACACCGATGCGCGCGTAGTCCGGGTCGAACTCCAAGCTCGCCTCCCCGCGCACCGCCACCCGCGGCGCCTGAGGAGTGCCGTAGGGAAGCGCCCCGAAGCCGCCGTCCGCGTCGGCGGAGTCCGGCCCTGCGGCGGAGCCGGCACCGTGGGGCGGCGGGTCGGGAGTCGGCCATGTTCCGGGTATCTGCGTCATACGCCAACTGTGGCAGACCGGCCCGCGGGCCCCGCGGCACCGGCGGCGCCCGACCGCTCCTCCCGGAGCCCGAAGCGGGTGAAGGCCGTACGCCTCGGCAGCGGATAACTCTCCCGCCGCGTCATCGCGTTGAGGATCACCGCGCTGCGGTACGCCGCCAGCCCCAGATCCGGGGCGCCCACCCCGTGCGTGTGCCGCTCCGCGTTCTGCACGAAGACCGCACCAGTGACCGCGCGGTCCAGCACCAGCCGGTACTCCTCGTCCACCAGCGGACGGTCCGAGCCGTCCCGCCGCAGATACGGGTGGAGCGCCGCCAGCATCCCGTCCGTCGCACGCTCGGTGTAACCCGTCGCCAGCACCACCGCGTCCGTAGTCAGGACACCGCGCTCCTCCTGCTCCGTGTGCTCCACGTGCAGCTCCAGTCCCGACCTGCCGCCCCTCCCGGCCGTCCGCACCCGCACCCCCGGGGTGAGCACCGCGTCCGGCCAGCCCCCGCCGTCACCGTCACCGCCACCGTCGTTCAGTGCCTGCGTCCTGCGGTACAGCTCGTCGTGCACCGCCGCCAGCGTCTCGGCGTCCACCGCCTTGTGCAGCTGCCACTGGCGCGGCAGCAGCCCGTCGCGCACCCGCTCGGACAGACCGTGGAAGTAGCGGGTGTAGTCCGGGGTGAAGTGTTCGAGCCCCAGCTTGCTGTACTCCATCGGCGCGAAAGCACCGCTGCGCGTCAGCCAGCGCAGCCGCTCCCGCCCCACCGGCCGCCTGCGCAGCAGATCCAGGAATACCTCCGCACCCGACTGACCCGACCCGATCACCGTCACATGCCCGGCCGCCAGCAGCTCCTCGCGATGCTCCAGATACTCCGAGGAGTGGTACACCGGAACCGACGGCGCCTCCGCCAACGGCCGCAGCGCCTGCGGCACATACGGTGCCGTACCGACCCCCAGCACCACGTTGCGCGCGTACGACCTGCCCAGCGCCTCCGCCTCGCCGTGCGCGTCCAGCTGAGTGAAGTCGACCTCGAACAGCTCCTGTTCGGCGTTCCAGCGCACCGCGTCCACCTGGTGCCCGAAGTGCAGCCCCGGCACCCCCTCGCTCACCCAACGGCAGTACGCGTCGTACTCGGCCCGCTCGATGTGGAACCGCTCCGCGAAGTAGAACGGGAACAGCCGCTCCCGCTCCCGCAGGAACCGCAGGAACGACCACGGGCTCGCCGGGTCCGCCAGCGTCACCAGGTCCGCCAGGAAAGGCACCTGCAGCGTCGCCCCCTCGATCAGCAGCCCGGGATGCCAGCGGAAGGCGGACCGCTGCTCGTAGAACGCGCACCGCAGCCCCGGCACCCCGTCCCCCAGCGCCGCCAGCGAAAGGTTGAACGGGCCGATCCCGACCCCCACCAGATCCAGCGGCTCCGCCGCCGACTCTGCCGCCGCCCGCGCTTCCTCGCCGTCCCTCACGCGTCCACTCCCTCGCATACCGATCCCTCCGACTCCGGTCCCGCCACCTGCCCCGCCGCCGCACGATCCGCCGCCGTTGCCGTGTCCGCCGCCGCACCAGGCGACGCCGCCCGAGCCACCAGCTCCAGCAGCGCGGCCAGATCACTGCCCCGCACCGCCGGGTTGAGCAGCGTCACCTTCCACCACAGCCGGCCGCCCAGCGCAGCCCGGCCCAACACCGCCTGACCCCGCTCCAGCAACTGCCGGCGCACCCCCGCCACCAGCGCGTCGTCCCCGCCCACCGGGCGGAAGACCACCGTGGAGATCACCGGACGCGCATACAGCTCGAACCGCTCGTCCCGCGCCAGCCGGTCCGCGAGCTCCGCCGCCGCCGCACAGGTGCGCTCCACCAACCGGGCCATCCCCGACCGCCCCAGCGCCCGCAGCGTCACCGCCACCTTCAGCACGTCCGGGCGCCGCGTCGTGCGCAACGAGCGCCCCAGCAGATCCGGCAGCCCCGCCTCGGTGTCGTCGTCCGCGTTGAGATAGTCGGCGCGATGGTCCAGGACGCCCAGCGCCGTCCGGTCCGGCACGGCCAGAAATCCGGCGGCCACCGGCTGCCAGCCCAGCTTGTGCAGATCGAACGTCACACTGTCGGCGCGCTCCAGACCCGCCAACCGCCCCCGCAGCGCCGCACTGAACAGCAGCGGACCGCCGTACGCCGCGTCCACGTGCAGCAGCGCGCCGTGCCGGTGCGCCACCTCGGCGAGCCGCGGCAGCGGATCCACCGCGCCCGTGTCCGTCGTCCCCGCCGTCGCCACCACCCATGGCACCGCGCCGGCCCGCCCCGACGCAGTCCGGTCCGCTGCCGCGTCGCCGCGCGCCAGATCCTCCAGCGCCGTCTCCAGCGCCGCGGGATCCAGCACCCCGCGGGGCGTCGGCACCACCAGCGGCGGCGCCATCCCCAGCAGCCACGCCGCACGGTGCACGCTGTGGTGCGCGTTCGCGCCGCACACCACGCGCACCGGGCCGCCATCACCCTCCGCCGCGGTGCTGGCCCGCTCCCGGGCCAGTAGCAGCGCGAGCTGGTTCGCCTCCGTACCACCGGTCGTCACCAGCGCGTCCGGCCCCGCCGCCGAGGCGTCCGGCCCCACCGCCGCACCCGCCGAGGGGAAGACCAGCCGCGCCAGCGCACCGCACACCAGCGTCTCCAGCTCCGAGGCGGCGGGCGCCTGATCCCACGAGTCCAGCGACGGGTTCAACGCGCTGGCCGCCACATCGGCGGCGGCCGCCACCGCCAGCGGCGGACAGTGCAGATGAGCGGCGCACAGCGGGTCCGCGGGGTCGGCGGCCCCCCGCGCCACCGCGTCGACCAGGACGTCCAGCGCCTCGGTGGCCCCAGCGCCCCGCTCCGGCAACACCGCACCCACAGCCGCCCGCACCCGCGCGGCGACCGCCTCGGGACCGCCGGCCGGCAGCGGCCCGCCGCGCTCCACCGCCCCCCGCGACAACGCTCCCACCACCGTGCCGAGCAGTGGGCGCAGCGCGGCCGGACCGGCGGCCCCGCCCGCGAGCAACTGACCGGTGTCCGGGCCCGGTCCCGGTTCAGGACCGGGATCCGGACCTGCCCTTCCCCCCGGTCCCGGGGCGACATCCTGCAGGCCATCGACGGTGAACGCAGACATGGCGGCTCTTTCGTACGCGGCGGCCGAACCGAACACGACGGCGGCCTTGGGTGGTTAGGGCGACCTAACTTAGGTGCCGTGCGCCCCACCACCCGACGATCTCCGCGCTACTTCGCCCGAAGGAGGTAGCCGGGAGCCGATCCGCGCGACGGATCTGATAAAAGGGTCGCCGCGCGCACCTGCCGCCCGCACCTGCCCGCCCGCCCGCCGACGGGCCCGCAGCCGCGTCGCCGCTCAGGAGATCGCCGCGCGCACCCCCAGCGCACGCCGCAGATCATCGAGCTGATCCTCCAGCCGACGCCGCAGCGCCGGGACCGGACGACCCGAGGCCAGACACTCCTCACCCCGGGTCAGCGTCTCCTCGTCCACGAAGACGGCCGGGAACGCGTACCGCCCCGCCGCCTCCGCCAGCGCCGGGCCCCGCCGCGCCGCCAACGGCACCACATCCGTGAAGTACCGCGCCACGAACCCGTGCAGCAGCCCCGACTGCTCCGGCTGCCAGAAACCCTGCGCCGTCGCCGTGAACAGATAGTTCGACAACGCGTCCGCAGGGCCGAACATGTCCTCCCACGCCTTCTCCTTGGCCGCCGCCTCGGGCAGCGCCGCCCGGCACCGGGCAGCGGCCTCCGCACCGCGCGCACTCGCATCGGCCGCCCGGGCCTCCTCGATCTCGGCAGTATCCACCGCACCCAGCACCGAAAGCCGCAACAGCAGCCGCCACCGCAGCTCCACATCCAGAGCCGGACCGCCCCCCGGCACCTCGCCCGCCGCCTGCCACGCCAGCAGCTCCGCCGGCTCGGTCGCGCAGTCGATGAAATACCGCGCAGCCGTCAGCCGCACCCCCGAACCACCGGCACCCGCCCCACTTACGACACCGCCGCCACCCCCGGCGGCCAGCAACTCCCGACACACCTCGCCCAGCAGCCCCAGCGCCTCCGTGCGCTGGGCACCTGAGAGACAGCGGTCGGCCGCATACCCCCGCGCGAACGCCAGCACCCCCTGCACCACTGCGTTGTCCGTCTCGAACGGCAGATGTGCCCGCGCCATCCGCACATACTCCAACGGGCCCAACTCGGCCTCCCGCAGCATGTCCCGCGCCGCGTTCCACACCACCGCACGCGACAACTGCCCCGGCAACCCGGACAGCACCGAACGCACCGTCCCCCACGAGACGGGATCCAGCCGCACCTTCGCATACGTCCAGTCCAGATCATTGACCAGCACCAGATCCGGACGCGGCCCGTCCAACGTCACCGTCAACCGGCCCCCGTCCGGCGGCACATCCCGCTCCAGCCGCTCCCGCAGCACCAACCGCGACTCGTCCGCCGCAGCCCGGTCGTACAACCCCACCGCCAACCGGTGCGGACGATCACCCCGATGCTCCACATCCACGTACCACCGCCGGGCCCCCGACTCGCCCACCCGCGGCACCAGCGTGTCCACCCCCGTCGTACGCAGCCAGCTCTCCGCCCAGCCACGCACATCCCGGTCCGAAGCACGGGCCAGCGAGTCCAGGAAGTCCGCGAGCGTCGCATTGCCGAACCGGTGCCGGGCGAAATGCTCGTTGATGCCCGCCAGGAAACTCTTCTCACCCAGCCACACCACCAGCTGCCGCAGCGCCGACGCGCCCTTCGCATACGAGATCCCGTCGAAGTTGCCCAGCGCCGCCGCCGTGTCCGGCACCGCGTCCGGATCCGGCGCCACCGGATGTGTCGAAGGCCGCTCGTCCGCGTCGTAACCCCAGCTCTTGCGCGCCACCGCGAAGTCCGTCCAGGTGTCGCCGAAGCGCGTCGCCTCGCTCAACACCTGATACCCCATGTACTCCGCGAACGACTCGTTCAGCCAGATGTCGTCCCACCAGCGCAGCGTCACCAGATCGCCGAACCACATGTGCGCCATCTCGTGCGCGATCACCATGGCCCGCGTCTGCTGCTCGGTCTCCGTGACGGCCGAACGGTGGATGAACTCGTCCCGGAAGGTCACCAGACCAGGATTCTCCATCGCACCCGCGTTGAACTCCGGCACGAAAGCCTGATCGTAGGAGTCGAACGGATACGGCTCGTCGAAGATCTCGTGATAGCGGTCGAAGCAGCGCCGCGTCACCTCCAGCAACTCCGCCGCGTCCGCCTCCAGATACCGGCCCAGCGAGCTGCGCACATGCAGCCCGAACGGCAGCCCCGCGTGCTCGGTGCGCACCGAATGGAACGGGCCCGCCGCCACCGCCATCAGATAGGTACTGATCGGCGGCGTGGGCGCACACTCCCACCGGCCGGCGCCGCTGCCGGCCTCCCCGACGCGGGCGGCCACACCGTTGCCCAGCACCGTCCATCCCTCGGGCGCCGTCACCGACACCCGGAAGACCGCCTTCAGATCCGGCTGGTCGAAACAGGCGAACACCAACGGCGCATCGGTGACACAGCACTGCGTGTACACGTACACCTTGCCGTCCTGCGGATCCGTGAACCGGTGCATGCCCTCGCCCACCCGCGAGTACGGCATCAACGCCTCGACCCGGAGCACATGCTCCCCGGCCGCCAGCCCGCGCAGCGGCAACCGCCCCTCGCGCAGCTCGCCCGGATCGATCGCCGCCCCGTCCAGCTCCGCCCGCACCAGCCGGCTCGGCCGCAGCTCCACGAACGTGTCCACCCCCGCCTCCAGCGCGGCGAACCGCACCACGGTCGTGGACCCGAACACCTCCTCCCCCCGGGTCAGGTCAAGATCCACCGCATACTGCTCGACCCTGACAACCCGGGCCCGCCCCTGCGCTTCCGCACACGTCAACACGACCATGCGCGCCATAGTGCCCCACACGGGTACATCGCGCACCGGTAGCCGCGCACAGCGGATCACCACCGAGCGCCACCGCCCACCACCGGGCGCCACCCCGCGACGGCCTCCGTCCGTCCCCCGTGAGGGGCACCCGCACCGTGTCCGGATATGACAGAAGACCGTCATTGCCGCCATGACCGACCAGGCGTGACGATGAGCGCATGACCACAACCCGCCGGGTCGTCATCGCGGTCTTCACCGATGTCGACCTCCTCGATGTCACCGGCCCGGCCGAGGTGTTCGCGCTCGCCAACCGGGAGACCGGCGGCCGGGCGGGCTACCAGGTGCAGCTCGCCGGCCCCGCCGCCGGAGTGATCACCACATCCGCGGGGATACGGCTGGTCGCGGACCTCTCGTTCGCCGAGGTCGACGGCGTTCTCGACACGCTGCTGGTGCCCGGCGCCGTGGACATGCCCCCCGAAGGGCCGGTCGCCAGGATCGACCCCGACATCGTGGCGTGGCTCAAGACGACCGCGCCGCTGGCCCGGCGCGTGGCGTCGGTCTGCGTGGGCGCACACCTGCTGGCCGCGGCCGGCCTGCTGGACGGCAAGACGGCCACCACCCACTGGACGACCGCCGCACAACTGGCCACCGACCACCCGGCGGTGACGGTGGACCCCGACCCGATCTTCGTACGGTGCGGAAACGTGTGGACCGGCGCCGGTATCAGCGCCTGCATGGACCTCGCACTGGCACTGGTGGCCGAGGACCTGGGCGAGGACATCGCCCTGGCGGTGGCCCGGCAACTGGTCATGTACCTCAAACGCCAAGGCGGCCAGAGCCAGTTCTCGGTTCCGCTGAGCCGGCCGCCGGCCACCCGCCGGGACATCGACGAACTACGGATGTTCATCGCCGACCACCTGGACGGCGACCTGTCCGCCGCCGCCCTCGCCGCACACATGTGCCTGAGCGAACGGCACTTCGCCCGGGTCTTCCGCCAGGAGACCGGCACCACCCCCGCCGCATACGTCGAGGCCGCCCGGGTGGAGGCGGCCCGCCGCCTGCTGGAGAGCACCGACCAGCCGCTGGACCGGATCGCCACCGCCTGCGGACTCGGCTCGGTGGAAACCCTCCACCGAGCGCTGCGCAAACAGATCGGCACCACCCCGGCGGCCTACCGCCGCCGCTTCCGCACCGCCGGCTGAACCCCTGCCGACCCCCTGCCGAACCGACACTCATGAAACGGAGCCCTGCCATGACCGCTGCCCCGACTGCTTCCCCGACCCCTTCCCCGAGCCTGCGGGAGGTGATCGGCCTCGACAACCGACTTCCCCGGCTCGCCGAGACCACCCTCGTCATGATCGACTTCCAGAACACCTACCGCACCGGCGTCATGACCCTCGAAGGCGCCGAGCCGGCCCTCGCAGCCGGAGCCCGCCTGCTGGCCGCCGCCCGCGCCGCGGGCACCCCCGTCGTCCACATCGTCAACGACGGCGGCGAGGACACCCCCTACGACATCCGCGCCGACATCGGCGCCATCAGCCCCGAAGTCGCCCCTGCCGACGGAGAACCCGTCGTGGTCAAGCACCACCCCGACGCCTTCCACGACACGGACCTGGACAAGATCCTGCGAGAACTCGGCGCTGGCACACAGCTGGTGCTGGCCGGCTTCATGACCCACATGTGTGTCACCTTCACAGCCCAGGGCGCCTTCAACCTCGGCTACCGCCCCACCGTCGTCGCCGAGGCCACCGCCACCCGGTCCCTGGCCGCCCCCGACGCCACCGTCATCCCAGCCGCCACCCTCCATCTGGCCGCCCTCACCACCATCGCCGACCTCTTCGGCCCCATCGCCCCCACCGTCGCCGACCTCACCCCCTAGTACTTGGCCCCGACGTGCGCGTCCATCAGCGCCACGGAGGCACGACGGGCGACGGAGATGTTGTACGGCTCCGCGCCGCGCTTGGTGACCTTCCACTCGACCCCGACCTGATCAAGGGTGCGGCAGTAGATCTGCCGAACGTCATCGGACTTGTTGGTGAAGAAGTAGCGCGGGTACTCGTAGCGCTTCCGCTGCCCGCCGACCATACGCGTGGTCCAGTTCGTGATCCGGCAGCCGTCTGAGTGCACGAGCCCACGGATCAGCTCCCAGGGGTACACGTCAACGATCTCCTGCTGCCAGGGGGCCAGTACGATCCGGCGCCCGTGCTTCCTGCCGGGTCCGTGCTGGGGAAAGAGGCAGGGCCAGTGACTGGAGTAGGCGGTCACATTGACGCAGCCAGGACGCTGGACGCGGCAGACCTTGTTCTCCGGTCGGACCAGGCGCATCGCCTGTTCGCAGGCGTCGATGAGCCCGGGCCAGACGTCCGCGCACGCGATCCGGAGAGTGTAGGTGCGGGCCAGCCGACTGACGCAGCCGTCTCCGAGGTAGAGGCCTAAGAGGTAGCTGTAGGCAGCGACGTCCGCCGGTGGTCGAGGAGGAGAGGAGCACCGCTCACATGTGGTGGTGCATCGGCGGCTCGGGTGGAGCCTCTGCTGCCACGAGCGGAGGCACCACCGCGAGATGCCGGTCTGCTTGCTGACGGAGTTGAGGCTGCGGCCCTGCGCGACGAGTGCGAGAGCGCGCCTCCTCGTGTTGATGTCGTACATGCGAGCAGCATTCGCTGATACGTACGACGCGGGAGGGTGAAAGGGGCTCCGTTAGCTCGATGGAGTGGAGTCAGTCGCTTTCGCTTGTCACCTTGGAATCGAAGGTGAAGTGCCCCGGGTCGGACTCGAACCGACACTGTATGGGTTTTGAATCCATTGTCTGCTGCCAATTGGACTACCGGGGCCAACGGAATCGCAGGCTAACGCCTACCCGCTGTGTTCTCACTTTACAACACCTAGGTAGGCTCGAAGGTCCCACCTGTGCGGAAACGAGGAGCCAAGTGAGCGCGGCGGACTTCCCCGAGCCTGAGAGTGCCCAGAGTGCAGAGTCCGTCGAGGCGGAGGCCTCGACGGACGGTAGTGCGCATGTACCTCCGGCGACGACCCGGGTCGTGATCGCGGAGGACGAGGCGCTGATCCGGATGGATCTCAAGGAGATGTTGGAGGAGGAGGGCTACACCGTCGTCGGCGAGGCCGGAGACGGCCAACGTGCGGTGGAGCTGGCTCGTGAGCACCGTCCTGACCTGTGCATTCTCGATGTGAAGATGCCGGTGCTCGACGGTATCTCCGCGGCCGAGAAGATCGCGGAGGAGAGCATCGCGCCGGTGCTGATGCTGACGGCGTTCTCCCAGCGGGAGCTGGTCGAGCGGGCTCGGGACGCCGGGGCGATGGCCTACCTGGTGAAGCCGTTCAGCAAGAGCGATGTGGTGCCGGCCATCGAGATGGCGGTCTCCCGGTTCACGGAGTTGAAGACGCTGGAGAAGGAGGTCGCCGACCTCTCTCAGCGGCTGGAGACGCGGAAGCTGGTGGACCGGGCCAAGAGCGTGCTGCAGACGCAGTACGGGCTGACGGAGCCGGCCGCTTTCCGGTGGATCCAGAAGACGTCGATGGACCGCCGGCTGTCGATGCAGCAGGTGGCGGAGGCGGTCATCGCTGACGCCGAGGAGCGCAAGAAGCAGCAGTAGGCCGGATGCGGTGGCCGGGGCCGGGGCGGGGTCGCCCCGGCCCCGTTCCTGCCGGGGCCCCGGCCGCCCGGCTCTCAGTCCTCGCCGAGGTACGCCTTGCGTACCGACTCGTCGTGCATCAGTTCCTCACCTGTTCCCGAGAGGGTGATGTTGCCGGTCTCCATGACATGGCCGTGGTCGGCCAGGGAGAGCGCTGCCTGGGCGTTCTGTTCGACGAGCAGGATCGTCGTGCCCTGTTCCTTCAGCTCGCTGATGGTCGACATGATCTTCTGCATCATGATCGGTGAGAGCCCCATGGAGGGCTCGTCGAGCATCAGCAGCTTGGGGCGGGACATCAGGGCGCGGGCCATGGCGAGCATCTGCTGTTCTCCGCCGGAGAGGGTGCCGGCGGCTTGGCGGCGGCGTTCTCCGAGGATGGGGAAGCGCTCGTAGGCGTTGTCGATGTCCTTGGCCACGGCGTCGGCGTCCTTCCGGAGGAAGGCGCCGAGCTGGAGGTTCTCCTCGATGCTGAGCCGGGGGAAGATGCGGCGGCCCTCGGGGGAGTGGGCCAGGCCCATGGAGACGATCTTGTGGGCGCCGACCCCGTTGAGTACTTCTCCGCCGAAGGTGATCTTCCCGGTGACGGGTTTGAGCAGTCCGGAGAGGGTGCGCAGGGTGGTGGTCTTGCCGGCGCCGTTGGTGCCGATGAGGGTGACGACTTCGCCGGCGTCGACGGTGAACGAGATGCCTTTGACGGCCTCGATCTTGCCGTAGGCGACGCGTAGGTCCTCGACTTCGAGCAGGGCCATCAGTCCGTCTTCCCTTCCTGCTGTCCGTGCTGCGCGCCGGGGGTGTCGGCTTCTTCGGCCGCCTGTACTTCGGCTGCCTCCGCCTCGCCCGGTTCGCCTTCGAAGGGGGTGCCGAGGTAGGCGGCGACGACGCGTTCGTCGCGCTGCACGGTTTCGGGGGTGCCTTCGACGAGTTTCTCGCCCTGGACGAGGACGGCGACCCGGTCGCAGAGGTTGAAGATGAACCGCATGTCGTGCTCGATGACGAGTACGGCGGTGCCCTGTTCGCGGACGGCGAGGACGAGTTCGCGGGTGGCGGTGGTCTCGACGGCGGTCATGCCCGCGGTGGGTTCGTCGAGCAGCAGCAGTCCGGGTTCGCTGGCGAGGGCGCGGGCGATCTCCAGCTTGCGCTGTTCTCCGTAGGGGAGGTTGCGTGCGAGGTGTTCGCGTTTGTCCTGGAGGCCGGTGAACCGGAGCAGTTCCATGGCGCGTTCTTCGGATTCCTGCTCGGCTCTGCGGAAGCGGGGGCCGCGGATGAGGGCGGAGAAGAGGCCTTCGTGGGTGCGGGTGTGCCGGCCGACGAGGACGTTCTCCAGGACGGTCATGTTGGCGAACAGGCGGATGTTCTGGAAGGTCCGGGCGATGCCTGCCTGGGTGACCAGGTGGGAGCGGTGGGGCAGGACGGTGCCTTTGTAGCGCACCGTTCCTTCGGTGGGGATGTAGAGGCCGGTGAGGCAGTTGAAGAAGGTGGTCTTGCCGGCGCCGTTGGGGCCGATCAGTCCGACGATTTCTCCGGCGTGCACATCGAGGTTCACGTTGCGTACGGCGGTGAGGCCGCCGAACCGCATGGTGACCCCTGAGGCGTCGAGTACGACCTCGCCCGGGGCGGGTCCGGATCCGGGTGCGGGTGCGTCGGCTGGTGTGGTGGTCGTCATCTCGTCTCACGCCTCCGTCTTGCCGAGGCCGGGGGTGGCTGCCTTAGGGGTGTCGAGTTGTCCCGTCTCATGGAATTCGAGCTGTTTGCGGCGGTCGGCGATCAGGCCCTCGGGCCTGAAGCGCATCAGCAGGATGAGCGCGATCCCGAAGAGCAGCAGCTGGTAGTCGGCCATGAACTGGAGTTTGGCCGGGATGAGGTAGAGCAGTGCGGCGCCGATGAGCGGTCCGCTGACGGTGCCCATGCCGCCGAGGATGACGGCGATCAGCAGGAACGCGGAGTTGGGTGGTGCGGTGTGTACGAATTTGTACGACTCGGGGGTGACGGAGAACTCGACGTGGGCGAGGACGGTGCCTGCCATGCCGGCGAGGGTGGCGCCGAGGGCGAAGGCCATGAGCTTGAGCCGGAAGGCGTTGACGCCCATGGCGCGGGCCGCGGTCTCGTCCTCGCGGATGGCGATCCAGGCGCGGCCGATGCGGGAGTCGTCGGAGCGCCGGAAGACGGTGACGACGATGGCGGTGAACACCAGCATCAGCAGGTAGTAGTTGGCGAAGCGGCCGAGTTCGAAGCCGAGGATGGTGTGGGGTTGTCCGAGGTCGAAGCCGAAGATCTTCAGGTCGGGGATGTTGGGGATGCCGTTGGGGCCGTTGGTGATGTTGGGGCCGGAGTCACCGTCGAGGTTCTGTACGGAGATACGGAAGATCTCCCCGAAGCCGAGGGTGACGATGGCGAGGTAGTCGCCGTGCAGCCGCAGCGAGGGGAAGCCGATGACCAGGCCGAAGACGAGGGCCACGGCGGCGCCGATGAGCACGGCGGCCCAGAACGGCACATGGATGCCGAGCGAGGAGGTCTCGGCTCCGGAGACGAGTGCCGCGGTGTAGGCGCCGACGCCGAGGAAGGCGACGTAGCCGAGGTCGAGGATGCCGGCGAGGCCGACGACCATGTTGAGGCCCAGGGCGACGGTGGCGAAGATCAGCACGCTGACGGCGATGTTGGTGTAGGCCTCGTTGCTCTGGGTGATGGGGAAGAGCAGTGCGGCGACGAAGGCGGCGGCCAGGGTGGTGTTGCGGTTGCGGCCGGCCAGTACGGACAGCCGCTTGGGCAGTCCGGCCCGGGCGAGCGCGGGGAAGACGAAGGCGGCCAGTACGAGGAAGCCGATGAAGGGCGGTCCGTCCTCGGCTTCGATGCCGTAGGCGAAGACGTAGAGTCCGATGGCGCAGGCGGCGCAGATCACCACGATCTCGGCCCAGCCGGGGAGGGGTGCGGCGGTGCCGGGCGCGGGTGCCTTGAGCGCGTGGCGGAGCCGCTGCCAGCTCCCGGGCCGCTCGTCCGTCCCGGCTGCGGACGAGGTGGATGAGGCGGAGGGGTCCGGCGGGAGGTCGGTGGGCAGGGCGAGGGCGCCGACGACGGCCAGCGCGGTGCCCGCGACGGCGATCCACATGCCGGGTTCGAAGTTGACGATGCCGCCCAGCTCGACGGCGATGGCCGCGGCCGTGTACCAGGTGGTGGCGAGGTTGCCGACGGTGAGCAGCAGCAGGGTGCTGTGTTTGCCGCCGGGGGTGAGCCAGCGCAGTCCCCTCACGCCGGCGGTGGCCAGCAGCACGGCCGCGGTCAGTACGGCGGCGGCCAGGGTGAGCAGCTGGAGCCCGGCGGGGTACATGGCGATGGTCAGATCGCCGGGGAACGCGGAGGTCCAGGTCCACGGGAGCATGGTGCTCGCGAAGGAGACGACGGCTCCGGCGCCGATGAGGATGCGGCCCAGCTTGCGGCTGGTGTGCGGGTCGGGGTTGAGCGGCAGGGGCGGTGGGCCCGCGGTGGAGGTGTGCGGCGCGGTGGTGGCCGCTTCGCCGGGGGCGGGGGTGCCGGTGGTGTGCTGAGTCGTCATGGGTATCACGCCCGATCCGCGAGGCGTTCGCCGAGTATTCCTTGGGGCCGTACGAGGAGGACGAGGATGAGCAGGATGAACGCCCATACGTCCTTCCAGGAGCCGCCGCCGAACTGTTCGAGCCCTGGGATGTCGCCGATGTAGGCGGTGGCCAGGGCTTCGGCGACGCCGAGGACGAGGCCGCCGACCATGGCGCCGTAGATGTTGCCGATGCCGCCGAGTACGGCGGCGGTGAACGCTTTGAGCCCGGCGATGAAGCCCATCCGGAAGTTGACCTCGCCGGTCTTGAAACCCTGGGCGATGGCGGCGACGGCGGCGAAGGCGGCACCGATGGCGAAGGCCATCACGATGATGCGGTCGGTGTTGACGCCCATCAGCTTGGCGGTGTCGGGGTCCTGCGAGGTGGCCTGCATTGCGCGTCCGGTGCGGGTCTTGGCGACGAACAGGCCGAGCGCCAGCATGCACACGGGTGCGGAGACGAAGATGAACAGGTCCTCGCGGGAGAGGGTGACGAAGCCGAGGTCGAAGTCGCTGCCGCCGAGCTGCGGGAAGGGCCGGGCCTTCTTCGCGTCGGGGTAGAAGGCCCAGACGGCCTGCTGCAGCGCGAGGGACAGCCCGATCGCGGTGATCAGCGGGGAGAGCCGGGGCCCGCCGCGCAGCGGCCGGTAGGCGAAGCGTTCGGCGCCGATGGCGACGAGCACGGCGCATACGACGGCGAGCAGGATCATCAGGGGGAGGGCGACGGCCAGGCCGGTGCCGTCGGGCAGCCACAGGTAGGCGGTCAGCGCGCCGAAGCCGCCGATCATGAATATCTCGCCGTGGGCGAAGTTGATGAGCTGGACGATGCCGTAGACCATCGTGTACCCGATCGCGATGAGGCCGTACAACGCGCCGAGTGCGAGTCCGTTCGCCAGCTGATCCGGCAGATCTTGCACCGGGACTCCTTGGGGTGTGTCAGAAACGGCTGCGCGGGGGCGCGCTCGGCGCCCCCGCGCGGCCTTGAGGTGAAGGGCGGGGCGTGCGTGCCGGATCAGCCTTCTTCGAAGGTGCCGGTCTGCACGGGCTTGTGCTTGCCGCCCTTGACCTCGTAGACGGACAGCTGCTTGTTGGTGGTGTCGCCGTACTCGTCGAAGGCGACGTCACCGGTGACACCCTTGAACTTGACGTCCTGCATGGCCTCGGTGACCTGCTTGCGGGTGTCGTCGATGTTGTCGGGCAGCTTGCCGTCGTTCTTCTCCACGACGGCCTTGACCGCCTGGATGATCGCCCAGGTGCTGTCGTAGGAGTAGCCGCCGTAGGCCTCGTAGGGGAGCTTGTACCCGGCCGACTTGTAGTTCTCCATGAACGTCTTGGCGGTGTCGAGCGTCTCCAGCGGGGCGCCGACCGAGGTGGCCAGGTCGCCCTCGACGTTCTTCTTGCCGAGCTTGATGTACTCCTCGCTGTAGAGGGCGTCACCGCCGACGACCGGAGCCTTGGAGCCGGCCTTGGTGATCTGCGCGCTGAGCGGGGCGCCTGCGGGGTATTCGCCGCCGTAGTAGACGAAGTCGGCCTTGGACTTGGCGACCTTGGTGCCGACGGCGGAGAAGTCGCGGTCGTCGGGGTTGATGTGGTCGGTGCCCACGACCTTGCCGCCGAGCTTCTTGAACTCGTCGGAGAAGGTGCCGGCCAGTCCCGCGCCGTAGGTCTTCTTGTCGTCGATGATGTACGCCTTCTTCAACTTCCGCTTGTTGAACAGGTACTGGGCGGCGTACGGGCCCTGCACGGCGTCGGTGGTGGAGGTGCGGAAGTAGGTGTCGAACAGCCGCTTCTTGTCGCCCTTCTGCCAGTTGGGGCCCTGGCTGAGTTCGGGCGCCGTGTTGGCGGGGGAGACCTGCACCAGGTCGGCGTTGCCGAAGACCTTCTGCATGGACTGGCCGACGTGCGAGTTGAGGGGGCCGACGACGCCGACGACCTTGTCGTTGCCCACCAGCTTGGTGGCGTTCTGCTGACCGGTGCCCGCCTGGGCCTGGTCGTCCAGCGACTCCAGCTTGAAGGTGACGCCCTCGACCTCGTTGTTCTTGTTGGCCGTCTTGACGGCCAGGTCGCTGGAGTTCTTGATGCCCTGCCCGAGTGCGGACAGGTCGCCGGTGAGCGGGGCGTCGACGCCGATGACGACAGTGGTCTTCTCACCGCTGTCGCCGCCGCCGCTCTTGTCGTCGCGCGAGCCGCACGCTGACAGGGTGAGAGCCGACACCGTGACGGTGGTGGTGAGTATGAGCAAGGAACGGTGACGCACGATCAGTCCTTTCCCCAAGGCGCGGCCTCCAAGGAGTGGTGGCCGTATCGCGCGCCGGGCCGTACGGGTAGTACAGAACGGAGCTCGTCGTGCGCGCCCGGCGGCGCGGTGACTGGCGGTGACTCTATGGCCGCTGCCGTGCGGTCGGGCAGAGGTCGGATCCAGGATGTGACTCTCTTGTTATGACCGTCACGGAACCGGCAGCCCGGTGGTCGGCGCTCCTCAACGCACCCCGTATGACGGGGAGATGGCGGACGCGTTTCCCGCTCCGAAGCCGCAGTTGGGTCAACAGGTCGTCGATCAGGAGCGCGAAACGGGTCCGCATACCGTACGGAACACGCGGGTGAGTGCCCGGGCGTAGCGGTCCCCGGGGATGAAGCTGAGATCCTGCGACGCACGCGCGTTACGCAACGTGACGTCCAGGAAAGGGAGCCGTGCCCGCACCGGCAGGTCCCGGCAGGAGGTGACCCGCGCCGTCACCCGCACCCGCCTCGCCTGTCCGGGCCGTACCGTGACCGCCTGCGGCGGGGAGAGCTCCATCGTCAGCGCTTCGTACTGCTGGGTGACCCGCCGCACCAGCACAAGGTGCTTGGTGACTGCCCGCAACTCGATCCGGAATGAGCGCTTCTGGGCGTCGATGTCGAAGACACGCACGAAAGTGATCCGCGTGCTGTGCACCGGGTACGGCACCTTGTGCCGCGCCGCGGGAGCCGACCGGTCGGCTCGCAGTATCCAGACCGCCGCCCCGGCGAGAAGGGCACAGCAGACGAGGCCGACGATCAACCGCCGGACACCTCGGGAAAACCCGCCCCACCGCTCGGAGAGCCGGGGTTTGTCGGACCCGCCACTGAGAACGTCCCCCATACGGGGACGTTAGCGCGCCCGAGGTGGGTGGGGTATGCAAGAAAGGGGCGCGGGGAACTGCGTGCGCAACCACACTCGACCCGCAGCCCGCAGCCCGCAGCCCGCAGCCCGCAGCCCGCGGACAACGGGCAGGGGCACCCCGTCCCCGAACCCCGCAGCGGGCTTACGCGTCACGCAGCAGGCAGGTCAGGCGCGCGGAGCACACCCGCCGCCCCTCCTCATCGCTGATGACGATCTCGTAGCCGGCCGTCGTCCGCCCCCGGTGCACCGGCGTGGCCACGCCGGTCACCACCCCGGAGCGCGGGCCGCGGTGGTGGGTGCAGTTGAGGTCCACTCCCACGGCGGCCTTGCCGGGCCCGCCGTGCAGCATCGCGCCCACGGAACCCAGCGTCTCGGCGAGCACCGCGGAGGCCCCGCCGTGCAGCAGCCCGTACGGCTGGGTGTTGCCCTCGACCGGCAGGGTGCCGACCACCCGCTCGGGCGAGGCCTCAAGGATCTCCAGGCCCATCCGCTCGCCCAGCTTCCCGGCCGAGAACAGCGCGGGCAGGTCGACCCCCGACCCCTTCCACTGGTCCAGGACCTCCTGGGGGAACGTGGTGGTGGTCTGCTGCTCACCCATGTGCCGCTGCTCCGATCATGTGCTGTTCAACCGGCCGATCCGAGCTTAAGCCCGTTGAGCCGTCAGTCGGCTTCGGACGGAGTGAGCCTGATCACGATCGACTTGCTGGCGGGGGTGTTGCTCGTGTCCGCCGTCGCGTCGAGCGGGACCAGCACATTGGTCTCCGGGTAGTACGCGGCAGCGCACCCGCGCGCCGTCGGGTAGTGGACGACGCGGAACCCGCGCGCCACCCGCTCCCGGCCGTCGCTCCACTCGCTGGTGAGGTCGGCGTACGCCCCGTCCGCCAGCCCGTGGGCCGCCGCGTCCTCGGGGTGGACGAGCACCACCCGGCGGCCGTTCCTGATGCCCCGGTAGCGGTCGTCGAGCCCGTAGACGGTGGTGTTGTACTGGTCGTGGGAGCGCAGTGTCTGCAGCAGCAGCCGCCCCTGAGGAACCTGCGGGTACTCCACCGGCGCGGCCGTGAAGTTGGCCTTCCCCGTCGCGGTGGGGAAGCGCCGCTCGTCCCGCGGCGCGTGCGGCAGCGCGAACCCTCCGGGGCGGGCCACCTTGGCGTTGAAGTCCTCGAAGCCGGGCACCACACGTGCGATGCGGTCGCGGATCAGCCCGTAGTCGCCCTCGAACCGTGCCCATGGTGTGCTCGACGCCTCGCCCAGCACGGCCCGCGCCAGCCGGGCGACGATCGCGGGCTCGGACAGCAGCTGCTCACCGGCCGGCTCCAGCCGTCCCCGTGAGGCGTGCACCATGCCCATCGAGTCCTCGACGGTGACGAACTGGTCACCGCCGTGCTGGGTGTCGCGCTCGGTGCGGCCCAGCGTCGGCAGGATGAGCGCCCGTGCGCCCGTCACACAGTGCGAGCGGTTGAGCTTGGTGGACACGTGCACGGTCAACCGCGCCCGGCGCATCGCCGCCTCGGTCACCTGGGTGTCGGGCGAGGCGGCCACGAAGTTGCCGCCCATCGCGAAGAACACCTTCACCAGTCCGTCGCGCATCGCGCGGATGGCCCGTACGACGTCGTAGCCGTGTTCGCGCGGCGGGGCGAAGCCGAACTCCTTCTCCAGCGCGTCCAGGAAGGCGGGCGCGGGCCGCTCGAAGATGCCCATCGTGCGGTCGCCCTGCACATTGCTGTGGCCGCGCACCGGGCACACCCCGGCGCCGGGGCGGCCGATGTTCCCCCGCAGCAGCAGGAAGTTGACCACCTCGCGGATGGTGGGCACCGAGTGCTTGTGCTGGGTCAGCCCCATCGCCCAGCACACCACGGTGCGGCGGGAGGCCAGCACCAGCTCCAGGGCGCGCTCGATCTCGGCGCGCTCCAGGCCGGTCGCGGCCAGCGTCGCGTCCCAGTCGGTGGCGCGCGCGGTCTGCGCGAACTCCTCGAAACCGTGTGTGTGCTCCCGTACGAACTCCGTGTCGACGGCGCCGTCCCGCTCCAGGATCATGCGGTTCAGCGCCCGGAAGAGGGCCTGGTCGCCGCCGAGGCGGATCTGCAGGAACAGATCGGTCAGCGGGGTGCCGCCCGCGGCCAGCCCCTTGGCGGTCTGCGGGTTCTTGAACCGCTCCATCCCCGCTTCGGGCAGCGGGTTGACGGTGATGATCTTCGCGCCGGCCGCCTTGGCCTTCTCCAGCGCGGAGAGCATCCGCGGATGGTTGGTGCCCGGGTTCTGCCCGGCGACGATGATCAGGTCCGCCTTGTACAGGTCCTCCAGCAGCACACTGCCCTTGCCGACACCGAGCGTCTCGGTCAGTGCGGAGCCCGACGACTCGTGGCACATGTTCGAGCAGTCGGGCAGGTTGTTGGTACCGAATTCGCGGGCGAAGAGCTGGTAGAGGAACGCGGCCTCGTTGCTGGTGCGGCCCGAGGTGTAGAAGACCGCCTCGTCGGGTGAGGCAAGGGCGCGCAGTTCCTCGGCGATCAGGGCGAAGGCGTCGTCCCAGCTGATCGGCTCGTACCGCTCCCCGCCCTCGGGCAGATACATCGGCTCGGTCAGCCGTCCCTGCTGCCCCAGCCAGTACCCGGACCGCTGGGCCAGGTCGGTCACCGGATGCGCGGTGAAGAAGTCCCGGGTGACCCGGCGCGTGGTGGCCTCCTCGGCGACCGCCTTGGCCCCGTTCTCGCAGAACTCCGCGGTGTGCCGCTTGTCACCCTCCGGCCACGCGCACCCCGGACAGTCGAAGCCGTCCTTCTGGTTGACGCGCAGCAGCGTGAGCGCGGTCCGCTTCACCCCCATCTGCTGCCGTGCCATCCGCAGCGAGTGCCCTACGGCAGGCAACCCCGCCGCAGCTCGTGCGGGCGCCGCCACCCGGGGCGCGTCCTGGACCGGGTCATCCGAGGGAGCCTTCCGCTTCATAGCACCTGATGGTGCCACTGATCAGCGTCCGTGGGCAGCCCGCTCCCCGTGGATTTCGGGCGGGGTGGGCCAACGGACCGGGACGGCAGAACCCCGCCCACCGGGCCGGCATCCGGCGGCGGGACCTGAGCCACAACGCAAGCGTGCCCCGCCATTGTCGGACCCGCATGCGAGGATCGGGCACGTGGCTAAGAAGGCAGCACCGAAGACGGCACCAACAGCACCCTCTCAGCAGAGCGGCGAGGCGCAGCCCCGCCTGATGCTCATGGATGGGCATTCCCTGGCATACCGGGCATTCTTCGCGCTACCCGCGGAGAACTTCAACACGACCACGGGCCAGCCCACCAACGCCATCTACGGCTTCACGTCGATGCTGGCGAACACTCTGCGCGACGAGGCCCCCACCCACTTCGCCGTCGCCTTCGACGTCTCCCGCAAGACCTGGCGCTCCGAGCAGTTCGCGGAGTACAAGGCGAACAGATCCAAGAGCCCGGACGAGTTCAAGGGCCAGGTGGAGCTGATCGGCGAGCTGCTCGACGCGATGGGCGTCCGCCGCTACGCCATCGACGGCTACGAGGCGGACGATGTGATCGCCACGCTGGCCACCCAGGCCGAGGCCGAGGGCTTCAAGGTGTCGATCGTCACCGGTGACCGGGACACCTTCCAGCTCGTCAGCGACAACGTCACGGTGCTGTACCCGACCAAGGGCGTCTCCGAGCTGACCCGCTACACCCCCGAGAAGGTGCACGAGAAGTACGGGCTGTCCCCGCAGCAGTACCCGGACTTCGCGGCGCTGCGCGGTGACCCCTCGGACAACCTTCCCGGCATTCCCGGTGTGGGGGAGAAGACGGCCACCAAGTGGATCAACCAGTTCGGCTCCCTCGCCGAGCTGGCCGAGCGCGTCGACGAGGTCAAGGGCAAGGCGGGCGAGAACCTGCGCGCCCACCTGGAGTCCGTGCTGCTCAACCGCCGGCTGACCGAGCTGGTCCGCGACGTGGCGCTGCCGGACCGCCCCGAGGACCTGGTGCGCGCTCCCTACGACCGCGACGCGCTCGCCGTCATCCTGGACACCCTGGAGTTCCGCCACCAGAACTTCCGCGACCGCCTCTTCGCCGTGGACCCGGGCGCGGCGGCCCAGGCCGAGGAGCCCGCCTCGGCCGACGGTATCGAGGTGGACGGCACGGTGGCGCAGGCCGGCGAGCTCGCCCCCTGGCTGGAGCAGCACGGTGCCGCCCCGCTCGGGGTGGCCACCGTCGATGTGTGGAAGCAGGGCAGCGGCAGCGTCAGCGAGATCGCGCTGGCCACCGGCGCGGGCCCGGCCGTCTGGTTCGACCCGGCCGAGCTGACCGAGGCGGAGGAGCGGGCGTTCGCCGCCTGGCTGGCCGACGCCGACCGCTCCAAGGCCATGCACGACGCGAAGGCGCTGATGCGGGTCTTCGCCGACCACGGATGGCAGGTGGCCGGCGTCTGGATGGACACCGCGCTGGCCGCCTATCTGGACAAGCCGGGCCGCCGCTCCTTCGCGCTGGACGCGCTGTCCGTGGAGTATCTGGGCCGCGAGCTGGGCCCCACGGCCGAGGCCGACGGCCAGCTGGCGCTGGGGGTGGACGAACAGGCCGAGGCGCAAGCCCTCATGATCAAGGCGCGGACCATCCTCGATCTGGGGGGCGCCTTCGAGGAGCGCCTGGAGCAGGTGGGGGCCGCCGATCTGCTGCGCGAGCTGGAGCTGCCGACCTCCGAGGTGCTCTCCCGGATGGAGCGTGCCGGTATCTGCGCGGACCGCGAGTGGTTCACGAGGCTGGAGCAGCAGTTCGCCGACGCGGTGCAGCAGGCGGTCGGCGAGGCGCACGCCTCGGTGGGCCACGAGTTCAATCTGGGCTCGCCCAAGCAGCTCCAGGAGGTCCTCTTCGGCGAGCTGGGCCTGCCCAAGACGAAGAAGACGAAGACGGGCTACACGACGGACGCGGACGCGCTGGCCTGGCTGGCGGCCCAGACCGAGCACGAACTGCCGGTGATCATGCTGCGCTACCGCGAGCAGCAGAAGCTGCGCACCACGGTCGAGGGGCTGATCAAGACCATCGCCCCGGACGGGCGTATCCACACCACGTTCAACCAGACGGTCGCCGCCACCGGCCGGCTCTCCTCCACGGACCCGAATCTGCAGAACATCCCGATCCGCACGGACGAGGGCCGCGCGATCCGCCGCGGTTTCCGCGTCGGTGAGGGTTACGAGTCGCTGATGACGGCCGACTACAGCCAGATCGAACTGCGGGTGATGGCGCACCTGTCTCAGGACGAGGGCCTGATCGAGGCGTTCACCTCCGGTGAGGATCTGCACACCACGGTCGCGGCGCAGGTCTTCAGCGTCGAGAAGACGGCCGTCGACGCGGAGATGCGCCGCAAGATCAAGGCGATGTCCTACGGACTGGCGTACGGGCTCTCGGCCTTCGGGCTCTCGCAGCAACTGGGGATCACCCCCGACGAGGCGCGCAAGCTGATGGACACCTACTTCGAGCGCTTCGGCGGAGTGCGGGACTATCTGCACCGCACGGTCGAGGAGGCCCGTGCCACCGGCTACACCCACACGATCATGGGCCGCCGCCGCTATCTGCCCGACCTCACCAGTGACCACCGGCAGCGCCGCGAGATGGCCGAGCGGATGGCGCTGAACGCGCCGATCCAGGGCACCGCCGCCGATATCGTCAAGGTCGCCATGCTCAAGGTCGACGCGGCGCTGCGGGCGGCCGGACTGCGCTCCCGGATGCTGCTCCAGGTGCACGACGAGATCGTGCTGGAGATCGCGCCGGGGGAGCGGGAGCAGGCCGAGAAGCTGGTCCGCTCCGAGATGTCCACGGCCGTCTCGCTGCGGGCGCCGCTGGATGTGTCGGTAGGTGTCGGTCTGGACTGGGAGTCGGCGGCACACTGAGAGCCGCGAGGGGACGCGCCCCCGGCCGAGGGCACACCGGGGGCACCCGAGGGCGCTTCGGCGCCCCGGCGGGCGTCGCTTCGCGGATGTTGGGGACACCACGGGGCAAACTCCGCGAAAACCGGCCGGGAAAGCGGGTCAGAGGCGCCATAAGTGGCCGGAGGCCGCTGACTTGGGGCCTGACTCTGCCGTAAGGTCGCGGTGATTGCGTCCGAAGGGGAGAGGACGGGGACTGACCTATGGCGCGAAACCGGGGCAGGCACGCCGCACAGCGGGCGGCCACCACAGCGACGGGACACCGGCGTCGCGGCGGGCTTCGCAGCACCAGATACCGCAGGGGTCTGGGTGGTACAGCGATCGCGGCCGTCGTCATGGCGGCGCTGACCGCCTCCCAGGCACCCGGTGTGGAACTCGGTGGCGACCACGACGATGGCCGGTCGGGTGCCGCGAGCGACCGCACGCCCGGTGACGACAGCTACGAGACGGAGCTGCCCCCGCTGGAGTCCCCGCACCCGCCCGGCGCCTCCGAGCCCGGCGCGGGTGGCGAGTCCGGCATACCGGCCTCCGTGCTGGCCGCTTACAAGAAGGCCGCCAAGTCGCTCGCCTCCCGAACGCCCGGCTGCGGGCTGCGCTGGGAGCTCCTCGCGGGCATCGGCAAGGTCGAGTCGGGTCATGCCCGCGGCGGCGCCGTCGACAAGGAGGGCACGACGCTGCGTCCCATCCTGGGTCCGGTGCTCAACGGCCAGGGTTTCGCGAACATCAAGGACACCGACGGCGGCCGGTGGGACAGCGACGCCGACTACGACCGCGCGGTCGGCCCCATGCAGTTCATCCCCTCCACCTGGGACCGGTGGGGTGCCGACGGCAACGGCGACGGCCGCAAGGACCCCAACAACGTCCACGACGCCGCGCTCGCCGCCGGCGACTATCTGTGCGCGGGGGGCCGTGATCTGTCCACCGGTGCCGATCTGGACCGGGCGATCCTCAGCTACAACAACTCCAGCGACTATCTGCGCACCGTGCTGGCCTGGTACGAGTTCTACCGCAAGGGCACCCATGCGGTACCGGACCGCGACCTTTCGGTGCTGCCCACCGCTCCCGGCCTAGGCGAGTCCGGTGGCGGCCCGGACAAGGGCTCGCCGGAGCGCGGCGGCAAGCGGCCCGGCAAGGGCGGTGGCTCCCACGACAAGCCGAACAAGCCGAACAAGCCGAACAGGCCCGGCAACGGAGGCGGTAACAACGAGGGCGGCGGGGGCCACGACGAGCCCAGCCCCGAGCCGACGAAGCCGCACACCATCAAGCGGGTCGGCGCCGAGAACCTCACCGCGGTCGCGGGCGAGAAGTTCGCGGCGCGCCCCGCGGTCAAGGTCGTGACCTCCAAGGGCAAGGCCGTCAAGGGCGTCAAGGTCCGCTTCGACATCAGCGGCAAGACGGAGGCGACGTTCCAGGGCGGCGGCAAGAGCGAGACCGTCAGCACGAATGCCGACGGCGTCGCAACGGCACCGGTGCTCAGTGCGGGCGGCAAGACCGGCTCTTTCACCGTCAACGCGACGGTCCCCGGCAAGGACCTGGGCAAGGTCGGCTTCACGGCCTCGGTCACCGCACCGCAGGCCGACACGCTGGCCCGTACCAGCGATGTCGTGCTGGAGGCCGCCAAGAACGCGAAGTTCGCCCAGGCCGTGGAGGTCAAGGCCACCCGCAAGGGCAAGGCCGTCGCGAACACCACGCTGACGGCGACGTTCGGCCAGGACGCCAAGGCCGGTCCGTACTTCGGCAAGAATGAGCAGGGCGAACCGATCCGCAGCCTTACGGATCTGAAGACGGACGCCAACGGTGTCGTCAAGCTGCCCGACCTGTTCGCCGACGACCAGCCCGGCACCTACACCCTGACGCTGACGGCCGACGGCGGCGTCACTCTCAAGGTGAAGCTCACCATCAAGGGCTGAGCGCGACGACCCTCCACCGCCCCCGGTGCCACGCACCGGGGGCGGTCTGCTGCGCGGGGCCTGGCCCGGCCCTTTCCCGGCCCGGAACCGTGATGCACGGTTCCCATCCCACGCGGGCGTTGCTACGGTGCGATCCGCGGAATTGACGGGGCGTCAGCTCACAAGTCGGTAACCGGCAACCGGTCGGCCACCACGGACCAGCCGGCTACCAAGAAGGGGTGAAGCCAGCGCATGCGAGCTCTCATCGCCGCCGGGATCGGACTGGCCGCCGCACTCGCGCTCGTCTTCGCGATCACCGCGATCGGCGCCCCTCCCGGGGAGACGTCGAAGAAGCCGCTGCACACCACCGTCCCCGACCGCCCCTAGCCGCCCGGCAACAGGCAGGAGGCAGCATGCGCAGGAGAGCGAGCCTGATCCTCCTCGCCCTCGCGGTGTTCTTCGCCGCGCTCTCGCCCCTCATCCGCTGGTACGCCTTCCCCCGCCTGGCGAAGATCCCGCCCAGCCAGTACCAGGACATGGTCCTGGAGGCGAAGAACGCCACCCTGCTCGACTACGCCACCATGAAGTCGAAGAAGGTGCCCAAGGTCAGCATCGTGCAGACCCTCAAGGGCAATGTGGCGGCGGCGAAGAAGGTCAAGGACCGCACGGGCCGCGACGTCGTCGTCTGGGACACCCTCAGCCATGTGGCCGACCACAAGGGCAAGATGGTCTCGCAGATCCCCGAACGGTACGTCTTCGACGCCCACTCCCAGGAACCCGTGCACGCGGGCGGCGAACACGTGGACGGCGACCCGGTCCGCCGCCAGGGCATCGAGTACAAGTGGCCGTTCCTCACCGAGAAGCGCGACTACGAGTACTTCGACTTCCAGACCCGCACCTCGGCCCCCATCCACTACAAGGGCACCCGTACCGTTCACGGCCTGGAGACCTACTACTTCGAGCAGACCATTCCCTGGACGAAGGTGAAGGTCCCCAAGAAGCTGCCGCTGGGGGCCACCCCCGAGACCGTCGAGCAGCTCGGCCTGGAGCGCTGGTACACCACCAAGCGGATGTTCTGGGTCGAGCCGACCACCGGCGCCCCGGTGGACGGTCAGGAGATCCACAAGGAGGAGATGCGCTGGACGGACAAGCCCGGCAAGAAGCCGCTCACCGCCTTCGCCGGGCATGTGAAGATGCGCCCGGACTACCAGGAGGCGACGGTGGAGATGGTCGCCTCCCAGCGGCAGCTCGTCCTGACGATGACCACTTATCTGCCCTGGGGCTTCCTCGTGCTGGGGGGTCTCCTGCTGGCCGGCTCCCTCGCCCTGGAGGCCCGCGCCGCGGCCGCGCCCCGTAAGGGGCGCGGGGAACTGCGCGACCAGCTACACCAGAGCCGCAGCCTGCAAGCGTCGAGCGGGGGCAGCCCGTCGCCAGACCACGGGAGGGCGAAGTCCTAGGTCAGCCCCGCCCTCGGGAGGCCCTGGTGCGCCGGGTGGGCTCCGCGGTGGCGGGGTCCTCCGGCCACGGATGTTTGGGGTACCGCCCCCGCAGCTCGGCCCGCACACTGCGATAGCCCGCCGACCAGAAGGACGCCAGATCGGCGGTCACGGCGGCAGGGCGCCCGGCGGGGGAGAGCAGATGGACGAGCAGCGGCACCCGCCCGTCCGCCACCCGCGGCGTCTCCCGCGCCCCGAACATCTCCTGGAGCTTGACGGCCAGCACCGGCTGCTCCGGCGCGTAGTCGACCCGGATCCGTGACCCGGACGGCACCTCGATCCGCTCCGGCGCCAGCTCGTCCAGGCGCGCCGCCTCACCGGATGCCCACGGCAGCATCCCCGACAGCACACGGGAGGCGTCGATTCGGGCGAGGTCGGCCCGGGACCGCACCTGCTCCAGCCACTCCTCGGCCCGCTCCAGCAGCGCCTCGTCCCCGACGTCCGGCCAGGGCGCACCCAGCGTCCGGTGCAGGAAGCCGAGCCGCTGCCGCAGCGCCACCGCACTGTCCGACCATCGCAGCAGCCCGGTTCCGTGCTGCCGAAGCCCCTCCAGTGCGGCCTTGCGCAGCGATTCGCGCGGCGGGTCGGGCAGGGGGCGCGCCGACAACCGCACGGCGCCCAGGAACTCCACCTGGCGCGCCACCACATCACCGCGCTCGCCCGGTGCGCCCTGCGCACCCTGCTCGGGGTCCCAGCGCACCTCGTCACGTACGTCGTACAGGGCTCCCGCCGCTGCGAACGCCGTCCGGGCGTCGATCGACGCCGCCAGCCGCACCCGGGCGGAGGCAGCGCCCACCGGCCGGTCCGCGACCGCGACGGCCAGCCATCGGGTGCCGCGCAGCGGGCTGTCCTGGGACAGCTCGGCGCGGGTGCCGCCGACCATCAGATACGACGTCCCGTCGCGCATCCGCGCCACGCGCTCCGGCTGGGCGAGCGCGACCACCGTGCCGACGCCCTGCTCGTCGGTCAGCCCGTCCGGCCGCGCCGTCTGCTCACCCAGCAGCGAGCGCAGCCGCCGCACTTCCGCCGCCCAGCGCGCCCCGTAGGCCTCCTCCCGCGGGGCCGCGCGGGCCCGCCGCAGCGCCTCGGCCGCGTCGTCCCCGTAGGCGCGCGGCGGCTCCTCGCTCAGCAGCGCCACCGCCTCGCACGCCAGTTCGCTGCCGACTGCCGTGGCGCCGTCCAGCAGGGCCCGGGCGAGCCGGGGGTGCACACCCAGGCGGGCCATCCGTCCACCCCGCCCGGTCACCCGGCCCGCCTCGTCCAGGGCACCGATCGCGCGCAGCGTCCGCCGCGCCGCGCTCATCGCACCCGGCGGCGGTGCGTCCAGCAGGGCGAGCTGTGCCGCCTCCGGGTCGCCCCAGCCGGCGGCCTGCAGGGCGAACGCCGTCAGATCGGCCACCGCGATCTCGGGGGACGGCTCCCTGGGTCGTCCGGTCTCCTCGGCCTCCGCCCAGCACGCGTACGCCACGCCCGGTGCCTCGCGCCCCGCTCTGCCGCGCCGCTGCTCGGCCGCCGCCCGGGAGACCCGCACCGTTGTGAGGGAGCCGAGACCGCGTGCGTGGTCCGTTCGCGGCTCCCGGGCCAGCCCGGCGTCCACCACCACCCGCACTCCCGGCACCGTCAGACTCGACTCGGCCACCGCCGTCGAGAGGATCACCCGCCGCTCGCCGTCCGCGCCGCCGCTCAGCACGTCGTCCTGCATCCGGGCCGGTGCCCGCCCGTGCAGCGGCAGCACGCGGGCCGCCACGCCGGACAGCAGTCCCGCCACCCGGGTGATCTCGCCGAAACCGGGCAGAAAGCAGAGCACATCGCCCTTGGGCACGGCCGCCAGCGCCTGCCGGACGGTCGCCGCCACATGGCGCAGCAGGGCGGGATCGACCCACATGCCGTGCGGTGGCCGCACCCCGGCGGGCGGCGGCGCGTACCGCACCTCGACCGGGTGGCTCGTCCCCCGTCCGTGTACAACCTGTGCCGACAGCAGCCGCGCCCACGCCGCGCTGTCCTGGGTCGCCGAGGCGGCTATCAGCTGCAGGTCCGGGCGGAGCGTGGCCCGTACGTCCAGCAGGAAGGCGAGCGCCGTGTCGGCGTCCAGATGACGCTCGTGGCACTCGTCCATCAGGACGACGTCCACACCGGACAGCTCCTGGTCGCGCTGGAGGCGTTGCAGCAGTACGCCTGTGGTGACGACCTCCACGCGGGTATGGGCGCCGACGCGGCGCTCGCCGCGCACCGTGAAGCCGACGCTCCCGCCCGGCTGCTCGCCCAGCAGCCACGCCATCCGGCGCGCCGCCGACCGCGCCGCCATCCGGCGCGGCTCGGCCACCAGGACGGTGCGTGCGGGTGCGCCGTCGGACAACAGCCCGGCCAGGGCGAGCGGGAGCAGCGTCGTCTTTCCGGTGCCCGGCGGAGCGTGCACGACGGCTGCCCCGCAGACGGTGAGGGCCTCCCGCAGCCGGGGCAGGGCCTCGGCCATGGGAAGCCGGTTCAGCTGGTCGTCGCGGCGCACCGGGATCCTCCCCGTCGGCTGCTCATATGCGCGTGCACAGGCTGCTCACGCGCGCGTGCACACGAAGATGGCGGTTCCCGGCACCAGCCGCCCGCGCAGCGGGGACCAGCCGCCCCACACCTGCTGGTTCCACTCGGGCCACTCCGGTTCGACGAGGTCGTCGAGCCGGAAACCGGCGCCCACCAGCTCCCGCACCCGGTCCCCCAGCGTGCGGTGGTGCTCCACGTACACCGTCCGCCCCTCGGTGTCCTGCTCCACGTACGGCGTGCGGTCGAAGTAGGAGGCGAGGACGGACAGCCCCTCGGGTCCCGGCTCGTCCGCCAGGGACCACCGCAGCGGATGGGTCAGCGAGAAGACCCACCGGCCGCCGGGCCGCAGCACCCGTGCCACCTCGGCGAAGACGCGCTGCGGATCGGCCACGAACGGGATCGCCCCGTACGCCGAACAAGCGAGGTCGAAGGAGCCGTCCGCGAAGGGCAGCGCCCGCGCGTCCGCCTCGACCAGCGGAAACCCCGGCTCGCCGCCCTGCCCGTCGCCGATCCGCAGCGCGTGCTGGAGCTGCCGGTGGGAGAGGTCGAGCGCGACGGGCCTCGCGCCCTGTGCGGCCAGCCATCGGGAGCACTGGGCGGCTCCGGCGCCCACCTCCAGCACGTTCAGGCCGCGCAGCTGCTGCGCCGGGCCCAGCAGACCGGCCGTGCTCTCGTCCAGGCCCTCCGGGCCCCAGACGAAGCGGGCGTCGCCGAGGAAGTCGCCGTGGTCGTTCTGGTACTCGTCCGCGTTGCTGTCCCACCAGCCGCGGCTGGCCCGGCTGCTCTCCCGGCCCCCGGCCGGCCGCCGCACGGCCTCGCCGTCATGATCACCCTGTGTCAGGGGCTGGACACCCCTGTTGCCCTCGTGCTTTTGTTCCATTGCGCCAGTAGCCGTACCCTCGGTTGGCCGTGCTCACGGTCGGCGGCCTCGGTGGACGCCGTGGGAGTGCCGCGGCTGAGGGCCATCTGGCCGAGTGCAGCGGCGAGTTGTGCCGGAAATGGGGTGTTGCATCCCAGGTGTGCTCTTTCGCGCATTGACCATGCCCAGCAGCCCCCGTATGCTACAAGTTGCGCTGCGGGCCTGCGTGCCTCGGACGGAGCAGGCCGCGCTCGCATCGGCTGTATGTCCCCTCGGGTTTCCGGCTTTCCAGGCTGTCCGGCTGAGACTTGCATGTGGTGCGATCAAAGGGTCCTCGGCGTAGCAGTACCTACGACTTCATGTCCGTACCGGAGACCCTTTCCCACATGACGAGCAGCACCGAGACTTCCGCCACCACCCCGCAGGTTGCGGTCAACGACATCGGTTCCGAGGAAGCCTTCCTCGCCGCGATCGACGAGACGATCAAGTACTTCAACGACGGCGACATCGTCGACGGCGTCATCGTGAAGGTCGACCGGGACGAGGTCCTGCTCGACATCGGTTACAAGACCGAAGGTGTCATCCCTTCCCGAGAGCTGTCGATCAAGCACGACGTCGACCCGAACGAGGTCGTCGCCGTCGGTGACGAGATCGAGGCCCTCGTCCTCCAGAAGGAGGACAAGGAGGGACGCCTGATCCTCTCGAAGAAGCGCGCCCAGTACGAGCGTGCCTGGGGCACCATCGAGAAGATCAAGGAAGAAGACGGCATCGTCACCGGTACCGTCATCGAGGTCGTCAAGGGCGGCCTCATCCTCGACATCGGCCTGCGCGGCTTCCTCCCGGCCTCCCTGGTCGAGATGCGCCGTGTCCGCGACCTCCAGCCGTACGTCGGCAAGGAGCTCGAAGCCAAGATCATCGAGCTCGACAAGAACCGCAACAACGTGGTCCTCTCCCGCCGCGCCTGGCTGGAGCAGACCCAGAGCGAGGTCCGCCAGACCTTCCTCACCACCCTCCAGAAGGGCCAGGTGCGCTCCGGCGTCGTCTCCTCCATCGTCAACTTCGGTGCCTTCGTGGACCTGGGTGGCGTCGACGGTCTGGTGCACGTCTCCGAGCTGTCCTGGAAGCACATCGACCACCCCTCCGAGGTCGTCGAGGTCGGCCAGGAGGTCACGGTCGAGGTCCTGGACGTCGACATGGACCGCGAGCGCGTTTCCCTGTCGCTCAAGGCGACCCAGGAAGACCCGTGGCAGCAGTTCGCCCGGACCCACCAGATCGGCCAGGTCGTTCCCGGCAAGGTCACCAAGCTGGTGCCGTTCGGTGCGTTCGTCCGCGTCGACGAGGGCATCGAGGGCCTGGTCCACATCTCCGAGCTGGCCGAGCGCCACGTGGAGATCCCGGAGCAGGTCGTCCAGGTCAACGACGAGATCTTCGTCAAGGTCATCGACATCGACCTGGAGCGCCGCCGCATCAGCCTCTCGCTGAAGCAGGCCAACGAGTCCTTCGGTGCGGACCCGACCGCGGTCGAGTTCGACCCGACGCTCTACGGCATGGCCGCGTCCTACGACGACCAGGGCAACTACATCTACCCCGAGGGCTTCGACCCGGAGGCCAACGACTGGCTGCCGGGTTACGAGAAGCAGCGCGAGGAGTGGGAGCGCCAGTACGCCGAGGCGCAGGCGCGCTTCGAGCAGCACCAGGCGCAGGTCATCAAGTCCCGCGAGGCCGACGAGCAGGCCGCGGCCGAGGGTGCGACCGGCGGCAGCGCCGGCGCCTCGCAGGGCGGCGGCGGTGGTGGCGGCGGCCAGGGCGGTGGCGGCGGCTCCTACTCGTCCGAGGGTTCGGAAGAGGACTCGGGGGCCCTGGCCTCCGACGAGGCGCTCGCCGCGCTCCGCGAGAAGCTGGCCGGTGGCCAGAGCTGACAGCTCGCACGGCGCAAGCCGGAACGAGGCCCGCATCCCTCAGGGGTGCGGGCCTCGCCCCTTTTCCGGAGGCTGCTGCCCCGCGCCGGGTGCGTGCCTTTCCCCGCGCCGCGTGCCTTTCCCTGCCGCGGCTCGCCCTCGCCTCCTGCGCCGCCCTCTTCCGGCCCCAGCCCTTCTCCCTCCCTCCCTCCCTCCCTCTCCTGCGGGCCTCACCTTCCTTCCGCGTGGCGCTGGCGTACCGGGAGGGAATGCCGTATGGGGCAGTGGCGTTGGGAGAGGTATGGCACACAAGCGGGAAGCTATGTACGCGTGGGATCAGGCCGGACTCGACGCAGTGGACGCGATCGTCGGGGAGCCGGACAGTGCCGGGCTCGTGATGCTGTACCACTTCGAGGGCTTCATGGACGCCGGTGACACCGGTGACCAGATCGTGGAGCGGCTGCTGGACAGCCAGCCGTACATCACCGTGGCCCGCTTCGATGTCGACCGCCTGCTCGACTACCGCGCGCGCCGCCCGATGATGACGTTCCGCCGGGACCGCTGGGTGGCCTATGAGACACCCCGGCTGGAGCTGCGGCTGTTGCGGGACGCGACGGACGCGCCGTTCCTGCTGCTGTCCGGCCCGGAGCCGGACAACGAGTGGGAGGGCTTCACGGCGGCGGTCTGCGAGATCGTGGACCGGGTGCGTGCCCGGCTGTCGGTCACGTTCCACGGCATCCCCATGGGTGTCCCCCACACGCGCCCCGTGGGTCTCACCCCGCACGGCAACCGCACCGATCTGGTGCCGGGCCAGGGGTCCGTCTTCGACGAGGCGCAGGTCCCCGGGAGCGCGGCGGCGCTGACCGAGCTGCGGCTGGCGGAGAGTGGTCACGACGTACTCGGCGTCGTCGCCCATGTGCCGCACTACATCGCACGCTCCACCTATCCGGACGCCGCACTGGTCGTCACCGAGGCGATCACGTCCGCGACCGGCCTGGTCCTCCCTGAGGTGGCGCACGGGCTGCGTACGGAGGCGCTGCGGACGCAGAACGAGATCGAGCGGCAGCTGGCGGAGGGGGACGAGGAACTGGTGTCGGTCGTCCGCGGCCTTGAACAGCAGTACGACGCGGTGGCGGGCGCCGAGACGCGCGGCAACCTGGTGGCCGAGCCGGCCGAGCTGCCCTCCGCCGAGGAGCTGGGCGCCGTCTTCGAACAGTTCCTCGCCGACCGGGAGAGCCAGCAGGGCCCCGGCCCCGACGGCGACCGCGGGCAACAGGACTGAACGCGGGGCCCGCGCGGGCACCGTATACCGTGTGCCGCATGGTGAAGGTGGGTCTGACGGGCGGGATCGGCGCGGGCAAGAGCGAGGTGTCGCGGCTGTTCGCCGAGTGCGGAGCGGTCATCGTCGACGCCGACCGGATCGCACGGGAGGTCGTGGAACCGGGGACCCCGGGTCTGGCGGCGGTCGTCGCCGAGTTCGGCGAGGAGGTACTGGCGCCGGACGGCAGCCTGGACCGGCCGCGTCTGGGCTCCCTCGTCTTCGCCGACCCCGACCGGCTGGCCGCCCTGAACGCGATCGTCCACCCGCTGGTGGGGGAGCGCTCCGCCGAGTTGGAGCGGGCGGCACGGCAGGCCGACGAGGCCGCGGTCGTCATCCACGATGTGCCGCTGCTGGTGGAGAACGGACTCGCTCCGCTGTACGACAAGGTCGTCGTCGTGGACGCCGCGCCCGAGACCCAGCTCGACCGGTTGGTGCGGCTGCGCGGTATGACGCACCAGGACGCACGTGCCCGGATGGCGGCGCAGGCGAGCCGCGCCCAGCGGCTGGCGGTCGCGGACCATGTGATCGACAACGACGGGCCGCTGGCGGAACTGGCTCCCCGGGTGCGCCGGGTCTGGGAAGAGCTGCACGGCTGACGGGCGGCAGTTCCGGCGGCGGAATCCGTTCGCCCCGCCCGTGCGCGGGGCATATGCTCCCCAGCCTCCGGCCGGGGACGCCCAGGGAATGGTCATGGGCAGCTCGATGTTGTGCCGGGGCGAGAGCCGAAGGAAGGGCAGTGTTGTGACGAGCCCCGAGACGAACCTCATCCAGTTCCGAGCGGCGGAGCAGCTGCTGGCAGCGCGCGACCCGCGCGGAGCGGTCGACCTTCTGGACAATGTGATCGAAGAGCACCCCGAGCACCGGGGCGCTCGTCTGCTGCGCGCCCGCGCGTACTTTCTCCAAGCCCGCCTCCACTCGGCCGAGCAGGAGTTCGAGTGGGTGTTGGAGCGCGAGCCCGACAACGCGTACGCCCACTTCGCGCTGGCCCGCACACTGCAGCGGGCCGCCCGGGACGACGAGGCGCGGGCCCACTTCAAGCTCGCCGCCGCGCTCAACCCGCGGCCGGACTTCGTGGAGGCCGCGGGGTTCGACAGCTTCGAGCCGCCGCAGTCCGGTACGACGGATCTCGGCAACTGAGCGACGGGCCACCCGGCAGTCGGGCAGCGGAGGCCTGCCTCGCACCGCCCGGCGGGGCCGCGTGCGCCTCGTCACCGCGGCTGGGCCTGCTCCCGAGCCCAGCGGGCGAGCGTGGCGAAGTCGTCCTCGCGCAGCCCGAACCGGGGATCCACATGGTGGAGGAGGGCCGGCCCGGGGTGATGGGCGCCGACGAACCGGCGCTCCCTCGCCGTCAGCGCGTCGTCCACCCACGCGAAGGGCCGCCCGGCCGCCCACTCCACCACGTGCCGGGTCTTGAACAGCAGTCCGTCCAGCTCCGGCACGATCTTCTCGGGCCACTCGACCACCGGCAGCCGCGGCAGCCCCAGCAGCGGTCCGATGTACTCGTTGGCCTCGGCGGCCCAGGTCGTCGCCCAGACGAGGTCATAGCCCAGCCCCAGCAGCCGCTTCCCGTGCGCGGCGTTCAGCCGCACGCGCAGTGGCCGTACATCCCGTCCCGCCGCCTCCCGTCGTGCCGCATAGCTGGGTGGCAGCATCCGGTGCGTGCGGTAGCCGCGTGGGCGGCGTGGCCAACGCGCCGCGAACGGGTTGAGCGGACCGTCGACGTCCAGCATGAGCAGCGGCCGTCGCGTCTCCTCGGTCATCAGTACGCCCCCGCCCCTGTCGTTCCGGCTGCGCGTGTCGTTTCAGCTGCGCCTGTCGATTCAGCTGTCGCTTTCGCTTCGACTGCCGCTGTCGTCTCGGCTGCTGCCGCGACGGCCAGGAGGTCGGCCTCCCGGCCGGGCGGTGCCACGAGTTGCAGACCGACCGGCTGACCGGCGGCCGTCCGCCCGGCGGGGATGCTGATCGCCGGGTGCCCGGTGATATTGAACGCCCAGGTGAGGGCCACGCTCATGAGCTCTCCCGGTCCGTCGTGACCGTGCGGCGGGTTGGGGGTGGTGGGGGTGGCGAGCAGCTCCGCCTCGGCGAAGAGACGGTCCACTCCCGCAGTGAGGGCCGCGACGGTGGTGGCGACCGGCCGGTGGTGTACCGCGCCGTGGAGGTCGGCGCGAAGGGCCTGCCAGCAGTCGCCCGGATCCGGCAACCGGACGGTCGCGGAGTGCGGGGCGACGATCCCGGCCCGGGCCAGGCCGGTCAGGAACGCACGCGCTGCGGCGGCGACGGACGGCTGTGTGTCCGCGAAACCCAGCGTCGCGGACCACACCGTTCGCAGCGGCCGTGCCGGCGGTACGGGTGGTGCCGGTGCTGCGGGTGCCGCCGGTGCCCCCGGTGGCGGCAGGGCGGCGGTTCCGGTGAGTGCGCAGAGGTAGGCGGCCGCGTCGGCCGCCGTACGCGCCAGCGGTCCTGGCACGCTCCGCCGGGCGCGGTAGGCGGGGCGCCCCGGCAGGGGCAGCAACCCGCCGGTCGGTTTCAAGCCCACCACGGCGCACCAGGCGGCCGGAATCCGCACGGATCCCGCACCGTCGCTTCCGGTGGCGAGCGGCACCATCCCCGCCGCGACAGCCGCTGCCGACCCGGCGGACGAGCCGCCGGGACTCCGGTCGGGGTCATGGGGATTGCGGGTGGGGCCGCGGTCGGTGGCGCCCCAGGTCTGCCACCGGGTGCCCGCACCGGGTGTCGCGGTGGCGCCCACCGGTACGCAGCCTGCCGCCATCAGTCGGCTCACATGCCGCGACGAGAGGGAACGGGTGCCCTTGACCGCGAGCGGCACCCCGGCGAGCGGCAGCCGGTCGCCCGCCCGGACGGATCGGTCGACGGCCGCAGCCTGCTCCAGCGCCTGTACGGTCCACACCTGGGTGAACGCCCGTATCGGCTCGTCCACTTCGGCGATCCGTGCCAGCGCCGTCCGCACCACCTCGCGGGCGGTCAGCCTGCCCGCGCCGACCTCGGCGGCGATCTGTGCGGCGGACATACCGCCGTACGCGGCGCTGCCGGTCCCACCGGACTCCGACGCGGTCTGCGCGGCCACGCTGTGCGTGTTCACCCCGTCCACCCCCGCCCTCCCGTCCGCCCGCAGCATCCCGTCCATGCCCGCCCCGGGGGCAGGGGGAAACGGTACAACCCGGTGCGGTCTGGCGGGGTCGCACCGGGCGATCTACCGTGTGCCGTATGGACGTTGCCGCCGCACTCACTCTCGCCGGTACCGCTGCCGCAGCCGCCACCGGCGGTGCCGCAAGCGCGGCCGGCCAGTCCGCCTGGGAGTCCCTGCTGTCGCTCGTCCGACGGGTGGGCGGCAGGCGGGCCGACGGCGAGCTCCAGGACGGCCGGCTGACGGCCGTCGATCCGGCCGACGGCGAGCAGGTGCGGGCCCTGACCGGCTGGCTCGGCGAGCAGGCACGGGCCGATGAGGAGTTCGCGGCGCTGCTGTGCGGATGGGCCGAACGGCACGCCCCGGTGCTGCGAGCCGAACACTCCGAGGTCCACAACACCGTGTCGGGCTCCGCGCACATCAACGGCACCGTCGTCCAGGCCCGTGACATCAACGGCGGTATCAACCTGGGCTGACCAGCGGCTCCCTTGATCGTCAGCATGATTGTCAGTGGCCGCTCCTAGACTCGCCTGCGAGGTCGAAGTCAGGTGTGGAAGCGGTGGCGCGTATGGGGTCGGGGAGTGGTGCGGACCTCCTGCGGTGTGCCGCGGTTTTCCTGCCGGGGGAGGTGCCCCGGCAGGGGCGGGTGGCGTTCTGGCGGGAGGACGAGGGTGAGCTGCCCGAGGTCGGGGAGCCGGGCGAGCTCACGGTGGTGCGGCCGCACGGAAAGGGCGTACGGCAGCGGGTGGTGGCGGCGCGCCGGCTGCCGGTGCGGGAGGCGCTGCCCGTCCTGATGCGGGCGCGGACGGACGGTGGGGCGCACCCGGCCGCGGCCTGCTGGGGCGCCGCGGCGCTGCACGGGCTGCGCCTGGTCGCGCGGGGGCGCCTGGTGCCGGGGCTGGGCGAGGGGGACACCGATGTGTGGCGGGCCGGCCCGCTGGATGCGGCGGACGTGGCCCACCTGGGCGCGGTGGCCGCCGCCATGCCACCGGAGGCCCATGCGGTGCCCGTGCGGCCGGGGGCGCACCGATCGGGGGACAGCGGCACCCGGGCGGGAGGGTCGGTCCGGGCCGAGCTCGGACGGCAGCCGGTCGACGGGCCGGTTCGGGTTCCCGAGCCGGAAGGACTGGTGAGGGCGTTCGTGGACGCGGTCGCCGATGTGCTGCCTCGTACGCCCGCCGGTCCCGCTGCCACCGGATCGGCGTTCGCTGCACGGGAGCCGCAGCGGCTGTCCGAGCGGTATCCGCGGCTGCGGGAGTGGGCGGCCGAGGTGGCGGCGGGCACGGAGGCGGGAATCCGGATCTCCCTTCGGCTCGACCTGTCGGCCGACCGCCTCTTCGACGGCGGCCCGGGCCCGGCCCCGAGTCCGGGGCTGGAGCCGGAGCCGGGTCAGGAGCAGAGCCCGTACGGCTCCGCACCGGCCGAGCCGTACGTCGCGGCGGCGGTCGTCCAGGCGACCAGCATCGCGGACCCGACGCTGGTCGCGGACGTGGCGGCGCTGTGGCAGGGCGAGGCGGAGCACCTGGGAGCGCGCGCCCGGGTGGACACGGTGCTCGCGGTGCGGCGCGCCGCGCGCGTCTGGCCGCCGCTCGGTCGGCTGCTGGAGCGGCCCACGCCCGACGTCCTCCCGCTCACCGAGGAAGAGCTGGGGGACCTGCTGGGGCGTACGGCGCGTGAGCTGGCCGCCGCGGATGTGGCCGTGCACTGGCCGCGGGCGCTCGCCCGCGAGCTGCTGAGCGCGACGGCCGTGGTGCGGCCGAGCCCGCAGGCGCCGGGTTCGGCCGCCGACGGGTTCGGCTTCTTCAAGGAACAGCAACTGCTCGAATTCCGCTGGCAGCTCGCGCTCGACGGCGACCCGCTCACCGAGGGCGAGATGGACGAGCTGGCCGAGGCGCACCGCCCGCTGGTGCGGCTGCGTGACCAGTGGGTGCTGGTCGACCCGGAGCTGGTGCGCAAAGCACGCAAGCGGCATCTGGGGCTGCTCTCGCCCGGTGACGCGCTGGCCGCGGCCCTCTCGGGCGAGGCCGAGGTGGACGGTGAGCGGGTCGAGGCGGTGCCGGAGGGTGCCCTGGCGGCGCTCCGGGACCGCCTCAGCGGCACCGGCGCGGCCGATCCGACCGCCCAGGACGTGGCCCCGCCCGCCCGGTTGCGGGCCCGGCTGCGCGGCTACCAGCGCCAGGGCCTCGCCTGGCTGGAGTTGATGACCTCGCTCGGACTGGGCGGCTGTCTGGCCGACGACATGGGGCTGGGCAAGACCGTCACTCTCATCGCCCTCCATCTGCGCCGCGCCGAGCGGGGTGAGACGGCACCGACGCTGGTGGTCTGTCCGGCGTCGCTGCTGGGCAACTGGCAGCGTGAGCTGGCCAGGTTCGCGCCCGATGTGCCCGTACGCCGCTTCCACGGCACCGGACGAACCCTGGAGGGACTGGGCGGCGGCAGCCCGGGCGGGAACGGGGAGGACGGCGCCGACGCGGGGTTCGTGCTGACGACGTACGGCACGCTGCGCAGCAGCGCCGAACAGCTCGCCGTGCGCCAGTGGGGGCTGGTCGTCGCGGACGAGGCCCAGCACGTGAAGAACGCGTACTCCGCCACGGCGCGTGCCTTGCGCACGGTCCCGGCCGCCGCCCGGGTGGCCCTCACCGGAACCCCCGTCGAGAACAACCTGTCGGAGCTGTGGGCGCTGCTCGACTGGACGACGCCGGGGCTCCTCGGCCCGCTCAAGGCGTTCCGCGCCCGTCACGCCCGCGCCGTGGAGGGCGGTGAGGACCCGGAGGCGACCGAGCGGCTCGCCCGGCTGGTCCGCCCCTTCCTGCTGCGCCGCAAGAAGTCCGACCCGGGCATCGTCCCCGAGCTGCCGCCGAAGACGGAGACCGACCACACGGTCGAACTCAGCAGGGAGCAGGCGTCGCTGTACGAGGCGGTGGTGCGCGAGACGCTGGCGCGGATCGAGGCGGCCGAGGGGATCGAGCGGCGCGGCCTGGTGATGAAGCTGCTGACCGCGCTCAAGCAGATCTGCAACCATCCGGCGCAGTATCTGCGGGAGGGGCGGGGCGGGCGGCTGCCCGGCCGCTCCGGCAAGCTCGCACTGCTGGACGAACTGCTGGGCACGATACTGGCCGAGGGCGGCTCGGTGCTGGTGTTCACGCAGTACGTGGAGATGGCGCGGCTGCTGCAGGCACATCTGGCCGAGCGGCACGTCGCGGCGCAGCTCCTGCACGGAGGCACCCCGGTGGGGCGGCGGGAGGAGATGGTGGACGCCTTCCAGGCCGGGGAGGTCCCCGTCTTCCTGCTGTCGCTCAAGGCGGCGGGCACCGGCCTCAATCTGACCCGCGCCGGGCATGTCATCCACTACGACCGCTGGTGGAATCCGGCTGTGGAGGAGCAGGCCACCGACCGCGCCTACCGCATCGGCCAGACCCGGCCCGTTCAGGTACACCGGCTGCTGACGCGGGGCACGGTGGAGGACCGTATCGCCCAACTGCTCCAGGCCAAGCAGCAGCTGGCCGATGCGGTGCTCAGCGGCGGCCAGGCCGCGCTGACCGAACTCACCGACGCGCAGCTGGCCGACCTGGTGTCGCTGCGGAGGCAGTCGTGAGCGGCGGCGTACCGGCCCTGGAGGGGGCAACGGGCCGGCCGCAGGCGAGCGGTGCCGAGAGTGTGGGCAGCGCCTGGCTGCGCGCGATGGAGGGAGCGGCACGGGATACGGCCCGGCTGGAGCGAGGGCGTGCCTACGCGCGCGCCGGCTGGGGAAGCTCCGGGGCCGGTGCCGGGCGCGGGGGAGTGTCCGCGGTGCGATGCGGGCCGGGGCGCGTCACGGCGTATGTGCACGGCAGCCGCCCCCGCCCCTACCGCGCGGAATGGCGGTTGCCCGTGCTCTCGGCCCAGGAGTGGGACACCTTCCTGGCGGCGGTCGCGGCCCGCCCGGTGGCTGCGGCGGCGCTGCTGGACGGGGAGATACCGCCCGGCGTGGTGGCCGTGGCGCGGTCGGTGGGTGTGCGGCTCCTCCCCGACGCGGGAGAGCTCGTCCCCGCCTGCAGCTGCCCGGACCAGGGGCACCCGTGCAAGCACGCGGCGGCGCTCGGCTACGAGACCGGCCGGCTGCTGGAGGCCGACCCATGGGCACTGTTGCTGGTGCGCGGCCGGGGAGCGGATGCCGTACGGGAGGAAGTGGCCCGCAGGAGCGCGGGGCAGGCGGGCGCCGTTCCGGCGGCGCCGGCCGGCTCGTCCGGGGTCCCTGACGCCCCCGAAGAGGGGCGCCCCGAGCCGGCCGTCGGCTCTGCGCCCCCGCACGGCCGGAGTGGCGAGAAGGTGGCCGCCCTGCTGCCCGAGCGGCAGCAGCCGCCCAGCACCGTGCCCGCGGCAAAGGTGTTCGCCACCTCCGTACGGCCGCCTCTGCCCGAGCCGCTGCCGCTGCCGGACGTTGCGGCCGAGTCGGTCGTCTACCCCGACCTGCCGGGCGCGCCCAGTGCCGACGCTCTCATGTTCCTGGCGACCGACGCGGCCACTCGGGCTCGGCTCGCCCTCGCGGCGGTCCCGGCGGCACAGGGCGACGGCGAGGAGGGGAACGGAGGCGAGCCCGGCGGCGGCGAGGGAAGCGGCGGTGAGGGAGGCGTCGACCCGCTCTCCGAGCTCTCGCTCTGGCACGACACCATCCGCCTCGCGGCCACCCATCCGCAGCTGACCGGGCGCCGTACCCTCTCCTCGCTCTTCGCCGGTCTGGCGCGGTCGGCGGGCCGGGACGCGCTGGAGCTGGCCCGGGCCGCCGCGGCCTGGCGCCAGGGCGGTCCGGCGGGGCTCGTGGTGCTGGAAGCCGACTGGGATCCGCCCGCGGGCGATTTCGACCGCGGGCGCAGCGCCCTGGCGTCCCTGGGCATCGTGATGACCATTCACCGCAACCACCTCACCCACGCCGCCCGCCCCGTCCAACTCCGGTACGGGCGGGACGGCCGCTGGTATCCCTACCGGGCGGGCCCCGAGGAGGCCGGGCAACCGGACGCCCCCGACTGGTGGCCGGAAGGCCCCTCCGCAGCCGATCCGGTGCAGGCTCTCACCGGGCTCCGGGAGCATTGACCGCTCAGGGCCCGCCCCAGTCGGCCGCGTAGCGTCCGCCCTTCGGGCTCTTCCTCGTCCCGCACCTGCCGGGGCCGCCGGTCGTCGCCGTGACCGTCATCACGGCCCGCCCGTGCGGGCAGCTGTGGCTTGCGGTCGAGCGTGGCTCGCCGGCGAGCGCCGGATGGGGTCAATATCCGTGCGCCGACCGGGAGATGAGTCGGGGTCACTGAGCGGGTTCCGACCGTCGAGGGTCGTTCGTCGTCCCGCCCTGCCCGGTCCCCCGGGCCCACGCCCGCCCTGGTGGCCCCGGCCCATGGCCCCCGGTCGGGCGTTCTGTCATCTGTGGCGAGTACTCTGCGCCGAACGCACAGACAGCGCCGTACAACGCGGCGAGGAGCGAGGAGCGGTCCGATGGCCTTTCGTAAGGCGACGATGAAGAAGCAGGTGGCCGAGGCCATTGCCCAACAGGCGCCCGGGGACCGGCCGCTGGTCTCGGTCGGAGCCGTCGCGGGTCCGACCCCGTGGCTGAGCGTCGGTTTCCTCGGTCTGATCGGCCAATTCCTGATCAAGTACTACTTCATCACGGTCACCGAACAGGCCCTCCTGGTGCAGCGGATGTCCCGTTTCTCGCAGCGGCCGAAGGAGATCGTGCACGCCATCCCGCGCGACCAGGCCCGCTCCCTCTTCGGCGAGATCCAGCTCAACCCGCTGTGGAGCTTCTACCACATGGCGCTGCCGGGCGAGGCCAAGCCGGTGCGCATCAACGTCCACCGCATGTGGCGCAACGAGTTGGAGGAACTGCTCGCCGTCGTCGGCGGCGCACCGGGCCAGCAGGGCGCTCCGCAGGGGTACGCGCCGCAGCAGGGGTACGCTCCCCCGGCCCAGCCCCAGCAGGGCTACGCGCCTCAGCCCCCGCAGGGCCAGCCGCAGGGCCAGCCCTATGCCCAGCCCCAGGCCCCCGGCGGCTACCAGCAGCAGCAACCCCAGCAGCCCCAGCCCGGCCAGCAGTACAACGCCCCGCAGGCTCCCGGTGCCCCGGCGGCCCCGCCCCAGCAGTACCAGCCGCAGCCCGGCCAGTACTACGGCGCTCCGGGCCAGCAGCAGGGCGGTGCCCCCGCCGACCCCCGCAGCAACCCGTACGGGTGATGCTCGCCGACTGCTCGCCGACCGGCTGACCCCTTCGAACGGCGCCGCGTTCTTCCGACGCGGCGCCGTCGGTGTGTCCGCGACGCTGTCGTGACGACGCCCTGCGTGGCCCCCAGGATCAACGCCGGTCGGCGGCCGATAGCTTTGGGGTCATGAGTCAGCCGGTCGATCAGCGGGGCGAGGAGTACGAGCGGTTTCCCGGCAGGGAGGGGGCGACCGCGACGGTCGAGGTGGATCCGCGTGCGGTCGGGACGGTGCGCATGACGTACGCGCCCGATCCGGACGGCGACCCGGACCCCGGAGAGATCGTATGGACGTGGGTGCCCTACGAGGAGGCCGACGGCCGGGGCAAGGACCGGCCGGTGCTGGTCGTCGCGCAGGAGGGCCACCGTGACGGGTCGCCCGTCCTGGCCGTACAGCTGACCTCCAGGGCCAGGGACGGCGGCCAGGAGTGGATGCCGCTGGGTTCCGGCCCCTGGGACCGGGAGGGGCGGGAGTCGTGGGTGGGGCTCGATCGGGTGTTGCGGGTGCACCCCGACGGTATGCGGCGCGAAGCGTGCGCCCTGGACCGGGCACGCTTCAACGCCGTGGTGCACCGCCTCCAGCAGGTGCACGGCTGGCGCTGAGCCGGCCGCCGAGGACAGGCCCCACCAAGGGCAGGCCCCACCAAGCAACAGCCCCACCAACGACAGGCCGACGTGCCGCGGAGCCTGCGGGCGAAGATGCCGCAAAGCTGAAAAGCTGAAAGGCCGCAAGTCCCGGGCTGCGGGGAGCAGGGGAACAGCTGGCCGCGGCGCGGGTGTTGCACCGTTGTTCAGCGCCAACGGGGGCGCACGCGACGAAAGGCGGAACGGAATGTCGGCCACAGCGCAGAGCACGGAGGAGCACGGCGCGGCTTCGCAGTTGGCGGCGATGCCCGAGGACTGGACCCGGGCGCTGGCAGTTGTCGCACACCCGGACGACCTGGAGTACGGCGCTGCCGCCGCGGTCGCCGAGTGGACGGCGCAGGGCAAGGACGTCACCTATCTGCTGGCCACCCGGGGCGAGGCGGGCATCGACACCATGGAGCCCGCCGAGGCTGCACGCGTACGCGAGGCCGAACAGCGCGCCAGTGCGGCGGTCGTAGGGGTGTCCGAGGTGGAGTTCCTCGATCATCGTGACGGTGTGCTGGAGGAGGGCCCGGCCCTGCGCAGGGACATCGCGGCGGTGATCCGCAGGCACCGGCCCGAACTGGTTCTCACCATCAACCACCACGACACCTGGGGTGCCGGTCCCGGCAGCCCCTGGAACACCCCCGACCACCGCGCGCTGGGCCGTTCCGTCCTCGACGCCGTAGGGGACGCGGGCAACCGATGGATCTTCAGCGACCAGATGGAGAAGGACGGCGTCCTGCCTTGGGGCGGGGTGCGGTGGGTGGCCGTCGCCGCCTCGCCGGCCGTCACCCACGCGGTGCCGGTGGGGGAGGAGGCGGCCCGCAAGGGGCTCGCCTCGCTGTTGGAGCACCGCTCCTACATCGAGGCGCTGACCGACGAGGACCCCGAGGAGTACGCGCGTTCGATCGTCTACGGGGGTCTCGACATGTACGGCCGTCAAAACGGTGGCCGCCGCTCGGTCGCCTTCGAACTCCACGCCCGCTGATCCGCTCCGCTGCGTGGGCGGCAGGCGACGGTACCGGGCCCCTCTCCGCCGTGCCGGCGCGGAGAGGGGCGTTCGCGGACGGGGTGGCGGGGCCGGCCTTCCCCGCCGCCCGGTCAGCGCCGTGCCGCGACGGCCACCGTCAGCACGGCCACCGGAACGAGCAGCGCGGCAGCCAGCAGGTTGAGCCAGCCGTAGCCCGCCTGGGCGACGACGAGACCGGAGAGCGCGGCACCGACACCGGCGGCAGAGTTCATGATCATGTCCGAGAAGCCCTGCACGGCGGCGCGGGCGTGCTGCGGGATGGAGTCGGTCAGCAGCGCGGAGCCGGCGACCAGCCCCGCCGACCATCCCAGGCCCAGCAGGAACAGTCCGGCGGCGGACTGCGCGTGGTTCCCGTTCGCCGTCCCGGCCAGTGCGGTGGCGCATCCCAGCAGGGCCACGCCGCTCAGGATCACGCTGAACCGGCCGATCCGGTCCGCGAGCCAGCCCACCACGGGCGAGAACGCGTACATGCCGGCGATGTGACCGCTGATGACGAGTCCGATCAGCTCCACCCCGGCACCGTGTCCGCCCAGGTCGACGGGGGTCATCACCATCACGGAGACCATCACCGTGTGGGAGCCAGCTATCGCGGCGAGGGCGACCCTGGCGTGCGCCGAGGCCGCCACCGCGGCCAGCCCGGCCCGCAGCGACCGCCCGTCGCCGTCCTCCGCCTCCCGGGTGCGCGCTTCCGGGGCGTCGTCCGTGGTGTTGTCCGCGGCGGCGTCCGCGGTGCCGTTTTCTTCGGCCCGGGCCAGGGCGCGGGCCGTCAGCAGCGGGTCGGGCCGCAGCAGCAGGTGCAGCAGCACCCCGGCCGCCAGGAACACTCCGGTGCCCCACAGAAAGGGGCCCGCTGCTTCGGGCAGACCGAGGCCGGCCACGCTCTGCCCGGCCGGCGCCGCGATGTTCGGGCCCAGCACGGCGCCGATGGTGGTCGCCCATACGACCGTGGAGATGGCCCGTGCCCGGTGCAGCGGCTCGGCGAGGTCGGCGGCGGCGAAGCGCGCCTGGAGGTTGGCGGTGTTGCTGGCGCCGAAGGCGGCCATGCCCACCAGCAGCAGGGGGAAGTTCCGCATCGCGGCTCCCGCCACCACCACGAGCCCGCCGACGGCGGCCACCGCGTACGCGGAGGTCAGTCCGACGCGCCGGCCGCGCCGTGCCATCAGGGCCGCGAACGGCAGCGACAGCAGTGCCGTCCCGACGACGGAGGATGTGGACGCCAGACCGGCCACGGCCTCCGAGCCCCCGATCTCCTCGGCCAGCACGGCCGCGAGCGCGACCGCGGTGGAGACCCCCAAGCCGCCGAGGATCTGGCTGAGGACCAGGGCCAGCCGCACGCGCCGCCGCACGGCCCGCAGATCCGTCCCGCCGAGCACCGGGAGCTGTTCCGGTGGCCCGCCGGGTGCGCCGAGGGGCAGTCCGCCGACCGCCTTCCCGGCCGTTCGCCTCGCCGTGCTCCGGGCTGCTTCCGCCGCTGCATCCGCCCCTGTTTCCGTTGCTGCCTCCCCCGCTGCGCGCCCCGCGTCCCCCGCCGGGTCCCCGGCTATGTCCCCCGGTGTGTCACCACCGTCGGCCGTGTCACGAATGTCAGTCACGCCGCGCAGTCTGACACCGCGCGCTCTTCGCCACCACGGACTTGTGGCGGCATCGGGGCGGGTCAGAACAGGGGCTGCGGCAGTAGGCCCTCCAGGGCGAGAAGGGCGCGCTTGGTTTCGAGGCCGCCGCCGAAGCCGCCTATCGCGCCGGAGCTCTCCAGCACGCGGTGACAGGGCACCACGACGGGCAGCGGGTTGGCGCCCATCGCCACACCGACCGCGCGTGCGGCGCCCGGGTCGCCCACGCGCAGCGCGAGGTCCTGATAGCCGACGGTCGTCCCGTAGGGCACATGGGTCGCCAGCTCGCGCAGCACGCGCTCGTTGAAGCCGCCCGTCAGCGACCAGTCCAGCGGGACGTCGACCGAGACGGGGGAGCCCGCGAAATAGCGGTCGAGCGCCGCACCGGCCGCCTCGAGGTGCCCGGAGGGTGCGTCAGGGTGCTCGGCGGGCAGCGGCTCGCTGCCCAGGCGTGCGGAGAGCTGGGAGAGGGCCCGGTCCAGCGTGCGTCCTCTCGCGTGGAAGACGACGTTGACCAGGCCCTTCTCGGTGGCCGCGAGCAGCAGCGGCCCGATGGGCGTCTCCCGCAGGGTCCAGGCCGTCGGCCGCACCGGGGTGTCAGTCATACCGGAACCCTAGAGGCTCCCACCGACAATCCCCGGTGGCAGCCGTCCGGCGCCTCCCCGGGGGAGGGCTCAGCGCGTGGGTGCCGTCTGCTGCACGGCGTCGCTGACCACGTCGGGCTTGTTGGAGATGATGCCGTCCACACCCGCGTCGGCGACCTTACGGGCGGTGTCGGCGTCGTTCACCGTCCAGGTGAAGACCTCCAACGGCTTGTTGTGCGGGCCCTTGAGCGCGTGGACGGCGTCCACGTACTCCTTGGTGGCGTCCGTGTAGGTGGGGTTGATCTGGTCGGTGAACTTGGCGTATTCCTTCAGGTCGCCGGTCTTGGGGGTCCCCAGGAAGCCCGTCTTCACCTCGGGCGACTGCTGGTGCACCTGCTCGATCGACGCCTTGTCGAAGCTTTGGATGATGAGCTTGCTGCGGGTGTGCCGACGGTCCAGCCAGCCCTGCTGCCTCAGCTCGTCGAGGGTGTCGCGCTCGATGCCGGGGTAGAGGCCGGGCGACTTCAGCTCCAGCAGGAGTTCCTGCCCGTACCGGTCGAGCCGGCCGAGGAACTCGTCCAGGGTGGGGATCTTCTCGCCCTTGTACTGGCTGCCGAACCAGCTGCCCGCGTCCAGGGTCCTGATCTCCTTGAGGGTGAAGTCGGAGACCTTCCACGGGCTGCGGTCCGGGAAGTGCTCCTCGACGTCCGTGGTGCGGGAGAGCGTGGTGTCGTGGATGACGATCAGCTTGCCGTCCTTGGTGCGCTGCACATCGTTCTCGACCCACTCGATGCCCAGCTCGTGCGCCTTGTCCACCGCGGCCAGCGTGTTCTCCGGCGCGTAACCGGACGCTCCCCGGTGCGCCACGGTGAGGGGCGCCTTGTGTGGTTTTCTCACGTCGGACGGGGACTGCGACGCGGACGGCGACTGGGTCTGTGGTTTCGACTGCGGGTTCGGCTCTGGTTTCGACTGGGGCCGCGGCTGCGACTGCGACTCGGGGTCGGGGTCCTCGTCGAAGAGGCCGGAGGGAAAGCCGGAGAAGTCTACGACCGGCTCCGGCGTCTGTCTCGCCGGGCGTTCCGAGGCTGCAGCGGTCGGCGCGGCGGTGAGGAAGAGCGCGCTTATACCCAGCAGCGCACCTGCGGCGGTAGCGGTCAGCGGGCGTATCGACATGCGGGACTCCTCGCTTGTGCCTGCACGGACTGCCGAAACAGTTCCCGATGCGCAATACAAACAAGCGGGGACAAAGTGGCGTAGAGCTGAATGAGGGGTAGCCAAGCCGCTGACCTGCGCCGGAAGAAATTGGCAGCTATCTGCCAGTGGGGGGTAGTTTGCGCACCGGAGCCCGCTGTCAGTGGTGAGTCGTACCGTGGTGGACATGCGGCCCAACACCGAGATCGAACGCAAGGTGGCGCCCTTCGAGGTCGTCAGCCCCTATCAGCCCAGCGGTGACCAGCCAACCGCCATCGCGGAGCTCGCACAGCGGGTCACCGCAGGTGAGAAGGATGTCGTGCTGCTGGGTGCCACGGGCACCGGCAAGTCGGCCACCACGGCGTGGATGATCGAGAAGCTCCAGCGTCCGACGCTGGTGATGGCGCCGAACAAGACCCTGGCGGCCCAGCTGGCCAACGAGTTCCGCGAGCTGCTGCCGAACAACGCGGTCGAGTACTTCGTCTCCTACTACGACTACTACCAGCCGGAGGCCTACGTCCCGCAGACGGACACCTACATCGAGAAGGACTCCTCGATCAACGAGGAGGTCGAACGTCTGCGCCACAGTGCGACGAACTCGCTGCTCACCCGGCGTGACGTGGTCGTGGTCGCCTCCGTCTCCTGCATCTACGGCCTGGGCACCCCGCAGGAGTACGTGGACCGCATGGTGAAGCTGAAGGTCGGCCAGGAGGTCGACAGGGACGAGCTGCTGCGCCGCTTCGTGGATGTGCAGTACACCCGCAACGACATGGCGTTCACCCGTGGCACCTTCCGGGTCCGCGGCGACACCATCGAGATCTTCCCGGTCTACGAGGAGCTGGCCGTCCGCATCGAGATGTTCGGTGACGAGATCGAGGCCCTCTCCACCCTCCATCCGCTCACCGGCGAGGTGATCTCGGACGACCAGGAGCTGTACGTCTTCCCCGCCTCCCACTATGTGGCCGGGCCCGAGCGCATGGAGCGGGCCATCGGTGCCATCGAGGCGGAGCTGGCCGAGACGCTGGCCACGATGGAGAAGCAGGGCAAGCTGCTGGAGGCACAGCGGCTGCGGATGCGCACCACGTACGACATCGAGATGATGCGCCAGATCGGCACCTGCTCCGGCATCGAGAACTACTCGCGGCACATCGACGGCCGTGACCCCGGCTCGGCGCCGCACACCCTGCTGGACTACTTCCCGGACGACTTCCTGCTGGTCATCGACGAGTCGCACCAGACGGTCCCGCAGATCGGTGCGATGTACGAGGGCGACGCGGCCCGCAAGCGCACACTGATCGACCACGGCTTCCGGCTGCCCTCCGCGCTGGACAACCGCCCCCTGAAGTGGGAGGAGTTCCTGGAGCGCATCGACCAGACGGTCTATCTGTCGGCGACGCCGGGCCCGTACGAGCTGGCCCGTTCCGACGGCTATGTGGAGCAGGTCATCCGCCCCACCGGGCTGATCGACCCGGAGGTGGTCGTCAAGCCCACCGACGGTCAGATCGACGACCTGGTGCACGAGATCCGGCTGCGCGAGGAGCGGGACGAGCGGGTGCTGGTCACCACGCTCACCAAGAAGATGGCCGAGGACCTGACGGACTACTTCCTCGAGCTGGGCATCCGGGTCCGCTATCTGCACAGCGACGTGGACACCCTGCGCCGGATCGAACTGCTGCGCGAGCTGCGCTCGGGCGAGTACGACGTGCTGGTGGGCATCAACCTGCTGCGTGAGGGTCTGGACCTGCCCGAGGTCTCCCTGGTGGCCATTCTGGACGCCGACAAGGAGGGCTTCCTGCGCTCGGGCACCTCCTTGATCCAGACGATCGGCCGCGCGGCACGCAACGTCTCCGGTCAGGTGCACATGTACGCGGACCAGGTCACCCCCGGTATGCAGCGGGCGATCGAGGAGACCAACCGGCGCCGCGAGAAGCAGATCGCCTACAACGAGGAACACGGCATCGACCCCGAGCCGCTGCGGAAGAAGATCGGCGACATCGTCGCGGACATCGCACGCGAGCAGATCGACACCGAGGCGCTGCTGGAGACGGGCTACCGCCAGCGGGACGAGAGCGGCAAGGGTGGCAAGGCGGCGGCCAAGGGCAAGGCGCCCACCCCCGCGAAGAGCCGGACCGCCAAGGGCGCCGGAGCCGGCGAGCTGACCGACCGGCCCGCCGCCGAGCTCGCCCAGACCATCGAGGATCTGACCGAACGGATGCGGGCAGCCGCGGCCGAGCTCCAGTTCGAGGTGGCCGCACGGCTGCGCGACGAGGTGGGCGAGCTGAAGAAGGAGCTGCGGCAGATGAAGGAGGCGGGGCTCAAATAGCGCTCTGCGGCGCGTCCGCCGGGTGGAGTGTTGCAAGACCGACACAAGTCACGGGCGGCGGCCCAGGCTGTCGGTGCCCTTGCGTAGGGTGCTGTGCCTGGTGGCCGTCGGCCGGTGGCGGCCCCGGTTCAGAGAGGGGACGCACGTGTCGGTCAACTTGTCCAAGGGCCAGGGAATCAGCCTGCAGAAGAGCGACGGGGCCACGCTCACGGCGGTGCGCATGGGTCTGGGCTGGCAGGCCGCTCAGCGTCGGGGGCTCTTCGGCAAGCGCACCAAGGAGATCGACCTCGACGCGTCGGCAGTGCTCTTCGCCGACAAGCAGCCGGTCGACGTGGTCTTCTTCCGCCACCTGGTGAGCGACGACGGCTCGGTCAAGCACACCGGTGACAACCTGGTGGGCGGCGCCGGGCAGGGCGGTGACGACGAGGCGATCCTGGTGGATCTGCAGCGCGTCCCCGTCCACATCGACCAGATCGTCTTCACGGTCAACTCGTTCACCGGCCAGACCTTCGCCGAGGTGGAGAACGCCTTCTGCCGCCTCGTCGACGAGACGAACGGCCAGGAGATGGCCCGCTACACCCTCACCGGCGGCGGCCAGTACACCGCGCAGATCATGGCCAAGGTCCACCGGCAGGGCAGCGGCTGGCAGATGACTGCCCTCGGCGAACCCGCCAACGGCCGTACCTTCCAGGACCTGATGCCCACGATCCTGCCCAAGCTGTGAGGGACCGGGTTCTGCCGCAGGTGTGACGAGCCACAGGGGAGAGGCACGACGATGACGGCCGAGCTGGTCCGGGGGCAGAACCACCCGCTGCCCGGGGCCCGGGTGGAGATCCGGGTCTCGGCAGGCACCCCGGTGGTCGCGGGGGCGACGCTCAACGACGCACAGGGGCGGATGCGCGACGCGGGGTGGATAGCCCATCCGGCCGCACCGCAACTGCCGGGGGTGGAGGTCTCCCGCCAGGCGGCGGCCGTGCACCACCTCGCCGTCGATCTGGACGCACTCCGGGAGGACGTCCACCGGGTGAACGTCCTGCTGGCCCTGCCGACCGGACCGGGCGCCCCGGCCGACTTCGCCGGGCTCGCCGCGCCCTTCCTCGCCGTCACCGGCCTGGACGGGGAGCAGATCGCCAGCTATACGGTCACGGGGCTGAGCGCCGAGTCCGCCGTGGTCGCCCTGGAGCTGTATCTGCGGCAGGGCACCTGGAAGGTGCGGGCCGTCGGGCAGGGGTACGCGGGCGGGCTCGCCGCCATGCTCGCGGACCAGGGACTGGCCGAGGCGCACACGCTCGCCGACACCATCAACGAGACGGTGGCCGCCGGGATGGCCCGCTCGGTCGCGCCGGCACCCGACCGGCCGACCCGGCATGCGCCGGGCAACCGCCCGGAGGCGGAGCGGCCCACCCCGGGTGGCGGCCCGATCGACTACCGCCACCCGCGCCGCGCCGCGTCCACCCCGCCGGCGGCCCCGTCGACCGCCGCGCGGCCCGGCACGGTGCCGCCGCAGGGCGGGGCGGCGGACGGCTCCCGGCCGGCGGCCGCGCCCGTGGCCGGGGACGCCCCCGGCTGGTCGATGGAGGAGCGGCTGTACAACCAGGTGTGGGGCATGTTCGAGGACCTGGCCCGCAGTGTCGCGGCCTACCGGTCGGCCGTCGACTTCGCCGACTCCCGGATGGAGCGCGAACTCGACAGCGTGCTCGACGACCCGCGGGCCCGGGTCGGTTCCGCGGTGGAGACCGCCCGCGCCGAGGCCCAGGCCAGGCACAGCGCCCTCGTGGAGCAGGCCCGTGCGGTGCTGGAGCGGGACATGGCCCAGCTCGAAGCCGAGTCGGAGGTGGTCGAGCCGGCGCTGCCGCCCGCGCTGGCCCGCTGGGACAACCCCGTCTGGCAGGCGTACGAGCCGCCGGCCGAGCCCCCCATGGCCCTCCGGGTGGGCGATCTGAGCATCCCGGAGCGTGCCGGGCTGCGTATCCCCATGCTGGTGCGGCTGCCGCTGGAGCGGGGGCTGTGGATCGACAGCGGACGGCTCCGGGGCGGCGAGGCCGGTCCGGTGGACGGGGACGAGCTGCGCCGTCTCGCGCAGCTGACCGCGACGGCGCTGGCTGCGCGAATCGTCGCCGTGCACCCCGCCGACGAGCTGACCCTCCAGGTCATCGACCCGGCGGGCTCGGCCGCCGGGGCGCTGCTGCCGCTGGTGGAGTCCGGCGTGCTGCCCGAGGCGCCCGCCGCGGGCGCCTCGGGGGTGGCGCGCACCCTGGAGCGGCTGACCCGACGGGTCGATCTCGTACAGATGGCGGTACGCAACCAGGCCACGGACGCGCTCCCGCCCGACCTCGATCTGGCCGACCAGCTGCTGATCGTCCACGACTTTCCGCACGGCTTCGACGACCGCGCCGTCAACCAGTTGCGCTACCTCGCGGACGAGGGTCCCTCGGTCGGGGTCGGTCTGCTGATGGTCGCCGACCGGGAGGAGGCGCGCGGCTACGGGCCGGTTCTGGACCCGCTGTGGCGCTCGCTGCTGCGGCTGACGCCGGTGCCCGACGACCACCTCGCCGACCCGTGGGTGGGCCACGCCTGGACGTACGAGCCGCCGCTGGCGCCCAGCGGCAGCCAGGTCGTACCGCAGGTACTGCGGCGCGTCGTGGCCGCCCGGCACTCGTCCGGGGGCTGACTCCGCCCGGCACTCGCCCGGGGCCCGTGCCGCCCCGAAGGCCGTGTGTGCGGTTCCGTGCGACCCAGCACCTGGGGCCTTCCAGATCCCGCACTTTACCTTTTCATGGGATTACTTTACTCTCTCATCAACGGAGGGGAGTATTCCCAGCCACGCGGCGGCCCCGTCAGTACGGATCGGACAGGACGGTCCCGGGGCGCCGGCCCGGTCCGCTGTGGGCGGCGTTCCCGGGTGGAAGAGACCTCCGGCCCATGCTCGAATGCAAGCCGGAGGACATGCTCGTGGACGTTTCCATGACCACCTGGGCACTGACCATCGTCGGTCTGTGCGCCCTCATCGCGGTGGACTTCTTCATCGGCGGCCGCAAGCCGCACGACGTCTCCCTCAAGGAGGCGGGCATCTGGACGACCGTCTGGGTCGTCCTCGCCGTGCTCTTCGGAATCGGCCTCTTCCTGTTCGGGGGCGGTCAGGCGTCCGGTGAGTTCTTCGCGGGCTTCATCACCGAGAAGTCGCTCAGCGTCGACAACCTCTTCGTCTTCGTCCTGATCATGGCGAAGTTCGCGGTGCCGTCCATCTACCAGCAGCGGGTGCTGATGGTGGGTGTGCTGGTCGCACTGGTGCTGCGCGGCATCTTCATCGCGGCGGGCGCTGCGATCATCTCGACCTTCTCCTGGGTCTTCTTCATCTTCGGCGCCTTCCTCATCTGGACGGCGTGGAAGCTCATCCAGGAGGCCCGCTCCGGTGACGAGGAGGAGGAGTTCGAGGAGAACCGGCTGCTCAAGGCGGTCGAGCGCCGCTTCCCCTCGACGGACAAGTACCACGGCACCAAGCTGTTCGTGGTCGAGAACGGCAAGCGGCTGATGACGCCGATGCTGATCGTGATGCTCGCGATCGGCACCACCGATGTGCTCTTCGCGCTGGACTCCATCCCCGCGATCTTCGGCCTCACCCAGGACCCGTACATCGTCTTCACCGCGAACGCCTTCGCCCTGATGGGCCTGCGGCAGCTGTACTTCCTGATCGGCGGGCTGCTGCAGAAGCTGGTGCACCTGTCCTACGGGCTCTCGGTCATCCTCGGTTTCATCGGCGTCAAGCTGGTGCTGCACGCCCTGCACGAGACCGGGGTGCATGTGCCGGAAATCAGCATCCCGGTCTCGCTGGGTGTCATCTGCGCCGTGCTGATCGTCACCACGATCACCTCGCTGATGGCCTCCCGGAAGCAGGCACGGGCTGCCGAGAACGCCGACGAGGACAAGCGGGCCCACGCCGACTCCTGAGCCCCGGCCGCGACTCGTCCGCCTCCCGGGCCGACCTCGACGTCGGCCCGGTCCGGTCTCCCGGCCCCGCCCCACCACTCCTTCCGGTAGGGGGCGGGGCCGGGATCCGGCTCAGCTGCCCGCCCTCCCGCAGCTCCCCCGCAGGTTCCCCCGCGGATGGCCGCCTTCCGCAGGCCCGCCTTCCGCAGGCCCGCCTCCCGCAGGTGCTCGCCTCCCGCGGTCGGCAGGGTCATCGACCGACGGTCACCTTCTGCTCGGCGCGTTCCCCGTTGACGACGACCGCGAGGGTGACCGTGCCGGGCCGGCGCCCGGTGAGGGTGCCGTTCGCCGGATCGTAGGAGGCGACACAGCGCCCGCGCGGCACGGTGCCCTTCACACACAGTCCGGGTGAGCCCGGCCAGTCCGCGCTCACCGGCCAGCCGACCGGGACCCGGCGCGCGGTCGGTCCGCTGCCCTGCTCCACCGTCGCCGACGCCGTGGCCCTGCCGCCCACCGTGAGCCGTTCGGGCGCCTCCAGCAGCAGCGCGTCCACATGGGCACGGGTCTGCACCGAGATCCAGTCACCGTCCCGAGCCGGCCGGCCCTGGTCCACGCCCAGCAGCGACCAGCCGGTGAAGCCGCCCTCACCCGGCGGCGCGGCAGGGGTCTTGGCCGAGTTCCCGTTCACCAGATACGGCACACCGTCCACCCGGGAGGCGTCGAAGACGCCGACATGTCCCGCCACCAGCGCCGCGCCCTTGCCCGAGCGGGCACGGAAGTCGGCCAGCCACCGCTCTAGCAGATCGGCCTCCATCCGGTCCGTGAGTTGGCTGGCTCGCTGGGGCGTCGGGTCGCGTGGCGGTACGTGCTGGATGACGGCGACCGAACCGATGCGGCGGTCCCGCGCCGCGTCGTCCAGCTGCCGCCGCAGCTCCTGGAACTGTGCGTACCCGCCGCCGCGTACCGTCAGCGAGGAGGTGTCCAGTGTGATGAACCGTGTCCCGCGGTGGTCGAAGGTGCGCTGCGCGGGCCCGAACTCCTTGACGAAGTTGGCGATCGAGCCGCCCATCACCTCGTGGTTGCCCGGCACGTAGTACCAGTCGACCGCATCCCCCAGCTCCTGGCGCAGTATCTTCCGCGCGAACGCGAGATCCTCAGGTGAGCCCTCGTCCACCAGGTCGCCGTTGACGAGCACGAAGTCCGGCCGTGCCGCGCGGATCTCACGCAGGGTCCGGCGCGCCTGCTGGACGCCTTCGCTGTCCGGGGCGCGTGCCACGAACTGCGCGTCCGACATCACCGCGAACCGCCAGTCGCGGCCGGCCGTGTCGGCCGCCGTGCTGATGAGCGGGTCGTGCGGGCGCCCGGCGGCAGGCAGCTCGACATCCGGCGGGGTCCGCGCGAGCAGTTCGTCCAGCACCACCTCGCCGTGGTACTGCGCGGTGGGCCGGGTCTCGGCGAGGTAGAAGCGGCGCAACTTCAGTGGATAGGCCACCCCCTCCGGGACCTCGAAGGTGACCTGCCGCCAGCCTTCCCACTCCACCAGCGGGCCGCGCAGCACCTGGTCGGTGCCTGCCGCGTCCTTGAGATGGAGCGAGGGCCAGGCGCCCGCCCCGTCTCCCTTGATCCACAGGGTGAAGCTGCGCGGCTGGCCGGGGATCTCCCGTTCGGCGGGCGGGTTGACGTAGGCGGCGCGGGTGGCCGTCGACCGGGTGAAGTCGTAGCTGAGCTCGAGCCCGCCGCCCTCCTTGCCCTCCGGTTCGGGCGTCACCGAGCCTTCGGCGCGGGCAGCGCTGAACGTCCAGTCGGACGCGTCGTCGAAGTCGGCCACCTGCTGCTCCTGCAGCCCGACCGTGACGGCCAGCCGCGTCGTCAGCCCCCCTGCCGTGACGGTCACCGTTCCCGAGGCGGACTCCTGCCCGGCGCGGGTGGTGACGGTGAACGCGCCGCCCGACGCGTCCTTGTCCGGGACGATCGAGAAGAGCGAACGGTCGTAGGACAGCTGTGCGTCGGCCGGTTCGACAGGCGCGCTGTTGCCGTCCGCGTCGTAGCCGACCAGCCCGAACGACGCGCTCGCGGCGCCGTCCGCCAGTCCCACCCGGTCCGTCGTGGGGCGGATACGGTCCAGCTTCCCGAGGACCCGCAGCTCGGTGCCGCCGTGCGCCGAGCCCACCCGCGCCGTGGCCTCGGTGGTGCCGGAGCGGCGCGCACGGAAGACGCCCTGCGCGTCGACCCGGCCCACGTCCGGCCGCGTCGTGCGCCACCGCGGCCGAGGCGCGCCGTCGGCGGGGCCGTAGGTCTCGTCGTATCCGGCGGCCGTCAGTTTGCGCGTCAGACCGGGGAAGACGCGGTCGGGGTGGCCACCCGGCATGTTGTCGGCGGTCGGGGCCCGGTCCGGGGCGATGGCCGTCTCCACCCAGAAGCCGGACAGCCGCCCAGAGCCCTCCGGCGCCGTCAGCGCCAGCCCGTCGGGGACCTCGCGTTCCTCGCCGTCGGAGGGCGAGTTCTCCAATTGCAGGGCTGTGCCGCCCGGCTCGCGGGCCAGCAGGGTGGAGGAGCCGCCGCCGTCCAGGTTGAGGGCGTTGTAGGCGCCCAGCTTCTTCATCATCAGGGCCAGTTCGGTCAGCGTCACCCCGCCCGAGGCCGCCTGCCTGCCGTCCACCGTCAGCACATGCATGGTGCCGCCGTCCTTGGAGAACCCGACCGCGGTGCGCGGCGCCGCCGTGTTGTTCGGCCGCCCCTCCCAGTTCTGCGGCTTGCCGTCCTCGACCAGCACCCCGCGCCCGCCGACCGCCGTCCGGGGCAGGGGCGAGTCGTCGTCGGTCCGCATCCGGTACTCGAAGTCGACCGGGTCGCCGGTGCGCAGCGCCGCCAGCCGCCTCGCGCCGTCCCCGCGGCCGATCAGGACGCTCACCCCTTCGGGGATGTCACCCTTTCCGGGCTTCTCGCCGACGGCGGTGACCTTGCCGTCCTCGACGGTCACCTCGGTGACCCGTGACTCCTGATCGACCGTCAGCGCACGGTCGGCCTCGCCCCAGGTCGCGTCGTACAGCCCGATGCCGTTCTGCGGCACGTTCGCCGCGTTGCGGCCGTCGAGCGGCGCGGTGCCGTCCGGGAGGGTGACGGTGCCCTCGAAGTACAGGTCCAGGATGCGGCCCGCCGCGCCCGGGCCGATCCCGACCGCCTCGGAGACGCCGGGTGCCGGTGAGTGGGTGGGCCTCCCGTCGCGGATGCCGGGGCCGAGCGGGGCGCCCGTCTCGTTGATGTCGAAGAAGTCGGCGTTGAGCGCGGCGATGGTGCGGCGCCCCTTGCCGGGGTCGTGCGCCTCGGCCAGCTCCCTGACCGTCCGACGCTCGGTGACCTTGCCGGACGAGAGATAGTCGGCCGTGGCCCCGGTGCGGGCGTCACCCAGTTCGAGGGTCAGCGCGTCGGCACGCAGCCACTTGTCCGACTCCAGACGCTCGAAGGAGGTGAGTTCGGCTCCGGGGGCGAGGGGACGGGTGGTGCGGGAGAGCTCCATGCCGTCGCCGTCGGCGATCGACCTGGGCTGCGGTGCGGGCGCGGCCGTCACCGTCGGACGGGCGGTGGGCCTCTCGGTGGTGGCCAGGGCCGCGCCGGCCGGCAGCAGGCCGGTCAGCAGCGCGGAGACGGCCGTCACCGGAAGCAGCGATCTGGTGAGTCTCGAACGGGTGAGTCTTGCGCGAGCGTGGACCTGTCTCACAACGTCCCCCACAAAGACCAGTGATCTCGGCACTTTTTGCGCACAGTGCCGCACAGGGTCCCAAGGGGGACCGGTCTACACCAGAGGGCCGGAGCGAAGTCGAAGGAAACACTGCGCATCTTCCACCGGTTGGCCCCGTCTTGGGGGCGGGGGAGCGTCCGCTAGCCCGCGAGCAGCTTCCCGTTCTCCACCTTCACCGGAACCGACGGCAGCGCTTTGGTGGCGGGACCCTCGGCGACCTTCCCCGAGTCCACCTGGAAGCGGCTCCCGTGCAGCGGGCAGACCGCGACCTCGCCGTCGATCTCGTTGAGGGTGCTCCCCTGATGGGTGCACACGGCGCTGAAGCCCTTGAAGTCGCCCTTCTTCGGCTGCGAGACCAGCAGCTTCTGCTCGGCGTACAGCTTCGCGCCGCCCACCGGCACGGCTTCGGCGTCGCCGAGCTCGACGGGCTTGTCGGTGGTGCCCTGCGATTCACCGGCGGAGCCGGTCTCGGAAGAGGAGCCGGAGTCACCGCCTCCGCCGCACGCCGTGGCGGTCAGTCCCAGCGCGGCCAAGGCGGCACCGCACAGCACGGTGCGGCGCGTGGCCGGCGTTTCCTCGCTCGTCGTCACGCGCCGCACTCTACGTCCACGGCACCGTTCGGTGCACCTGGTCAGCGCTTACGGGCCGCCGACTTCCCGGCGGCGGCAGTCTTCGCGGCCGGTGCCTTCTTGGCGGCGGTCTTCTTGGCGGGGGTCTTCCCGGCGGCGGTCTTCCCGGCGGAAGCCTTCTTCGCGGTGGGCCGCACCGGAGCCGCCGCGGACGCGTCGCTGACGCGGTCGCCCAGCACATCGCGCAGGAACTTCCCGGTGTGGCTGGCGGGCACTGCCGCAACCTGCTCCGGGGTGCCCTCGGCGACCACCAGGCCGCCGCCGTTGCCGCCCTCGGGACCGAGGTCCACGACCCAGTCGGCGGTCTTGATGACGTCCAGGTTGTGCTCGATGACCAGCACCGAGTTGCCCTTGTCGACCAGGCCCTCCAGAACGCCGATCAGCTTCCTGATGTCCTCGAAGTGGAGGCCGGTGGTGGGCTCGTCCAGGACGTAGACGGTGCGTCCCGTCGACCGCTTCTGCAGCTCGCTGGCGAGCTTCACCCGCTGCGCCTCACCGCCCGAGAGAGTCGGTGCCGACTGTCCGAGCCGCACATAGCCCAGGCCGACGTCGTTGAGCGTCCGCAGATGCCGGGCGATGGCGGGCACCGCCTCGAAGAAGTCCAGGGCCTGCTCGATCGGCATGTCCAGGACCTCGGCGATGTTCTTGCCCTTGTAGTGCACCTCCAGGGTCTCCCGGTTGTAGCGCGCACCGTGGCAGACCTCGCAGGGGACGTACACGTCCGGCAGGAAGTTCATCTCGATCTTGATGGTGCCGTCGCCCGCGCAGTTCTCGCAGCGGCCGCCCTTGACGTTGAAGGAGAAGCGGCCCTGCTGGTAGCCGCGGACCTTCGCCTCGGTCGTCTCGGCGAACAGCTTGCGCACATGGTCGAAGACACCGGTGTACGTCGCCGGGTTGGAGCGCGGCGTACGGCCGATGGGCGACTGGTCGACGTGCACCACCTTGTCGACCAGGTCGTCCCCCTCGACGCGGGTGTGCCTGCCGGGCACCGTCCTGGCGCCCTGCAGCTCGCGTGCCAGGTGGGTGTAGAGGATGTCGTTGACCAGCGTCGACTTGCCGGACCCCGACACGCCCGTGACGGCGGTGAGGACCCCCAGCGGGAAGGAGACGTCGATGTTGCGCAGGTTGTTCTCCCGCGCGCCCCGTACGGTCAACTGCCGCTCCGGGTCGACCGGGCGGCGCAGCTGCGGGGTGGGGATCTCCCGCTTGCCGGACAGATAGTCGCCGGTGACGGAGTCCTCGTTGGCCAGCAGTTCCTTCAACGGACCGCTGTGCACGACCTTGCCGCCGTGCTCACCGGCGCCGGGGCCGATGTCCACCACCCAGTCGGAGGCCTTGATGGTGTCCTCGTCGTGCTCGACGACGATCAGAGTGTTGCCCAGGTCGCGCAGCCGCACCAGGGTCTCGATCAGCCGGTGGTTGTCGCGCTGGTGCAGCCCGATGGAGGGCTCGTCCAGTACGTACAACACGCCGACCAGGCCGGAGCCGATCTGGGTGGCCAGCCGGATGCGCTGGGCCTCGCCGCCGGAGAGGGTGCCCGCGGCGCGGTTGAGGGTCAGATAGTCCAGGCCGACGTCGACCAGGAAGCGCAGCCGCTCGTTGACCTCCTTCAGGACGCGCTCGGCGATCTGCTGGTCGCGCCCGCTCAGCTTCAGCTCACGCAGGAACTCGGCGCACTCGGTGATCGACATCGCGGAGACCTCCGCGATGGACCTGCCCTGCACGGTCACGGCCAGCACCAGCGGCTTGAGCCGGGTGCCCTCGCAGGCGGGGCAGTTCACCTCGCGCATATAGCCCTCGAAGCGCTCCCGGCTGCTGTCGGTCTCCGCCTCCGAGTGCCGCCGCTTCACGAACGGGACGACGCCCTCGAACGCGGTGGTGTAGGCGCGCTCGCGGCCGTACCGGTTGCGGTAGCGGACCTCGACCTGCGTCTTGTGGCCGTACAGCAGTGCCTTCTTGGCGCGCGCGGGCAGCCCCGCCCAGGGGATGTCCGTGCGGAAGCCGAGCGCGTCGGCCAGTGCGCCGATCAGGCGGCCGAAGTACTCCCTGGTGTGCCCGTGCGACCACGGGTGCAGCGCGCCCTCGTCCAGCGACTTGTCCTCGTCGGGGACGATCAGCTCCGGGTCGACCTCCATCCGGGTGCCGATGCCGGTGCACTCCTGGCAGGCGCCGAAGGGCGAGTTGAAGGAGAAGGAGCGCGGCTCCAGCTCCTCGAACGAGAGGTCGTCGTAGGGGCAGTACAGGTGCTCGGAGTACATCCGCTCGCGCTGCGGGTCGTCCGGCTCCAGGTCGACGAAGTCGAGGATCACCATGCCGCCGGAGAGGCCGAGCGCGGTTTCCACCGAGTCGGTGAGGCGCCGCTTGGCGCTGGGCTTGACGGTCAGGCGGTCGACGACCACCTCGATCGTGTGCTTCTCCTGCTTCTTCAGCTGCGGCGGCTCGGACAGCTGGATGGTCTGTCCGTCGACACGGGCGCGGCTGTAGCCCTTGGTCTGCAGTTCGTTGAACAGGTCCACGAACTCGCCCTTGCGCTGGCGCACCAGCGGCGAGAGCACCTGGAAGCGGCTGCCCTCCTCCAGGCCGAGCACCTTGTCCACGATGGCCTGCGGGGACTGGCGGGCGATCGGGCGGCCGCAGACCGGGCAGTGCGGCTTGCCGATGCGGGCGTAGAGCAGCCGCAGGTAGTCGTAGACCTCGGTGATGGTGCCGACGGTCGAGCGGGGATTGCGCGAGGTCGACTTCTGGTCGATGGAGACCGCGGGCGAGAGGCCCTCGATGAAGTCGACATCGGGCTTGTCCATCTGCCCGAGGAACTGCCGTGCGTAGGCGGACAGCGACTCGACGTAGCGCCGCTGGCCCTCGGCGAAGATCGTGTCGAAGGCGAGCGAGGACTTCCCGGAGCCGGAGAGCCCCGTGAAGACGATGAGCGAGTCGCGAGGGAGGTCTATCGAGACGTTCTGCAGATTGTGCTCGCGAGCGCCACGGACGAGAAGACGGTCGGCCACGCCTGTTGGCACCTTTCGTGTGAGAAGCGGGAGCCCGCGGCGAGCGGGAGTCCCCGACCAAGAGTAGGACGGCGCCGCCCGGAGTGTCGTTCGCTTCCGGTTCGGGAGCCGGGCTCGACCATATAGCACGTTCTTTCGAATTGCGGCGGGCCTTGCCATCTTCCCCACGAACGAGGGACACCAGTAGCTTTGGATCATGACCACGCCTGCGCACGACGCCGAACTCGTACGGACCGCGACCGGTCACCTGCTGAGCGACACCGTCAAGCTGGAGGCCCCCGAGGCGGCCGAGCCCTCCCAGCTCCCGGGCTGGACCCGTGCCCATGTGCTCACCCACCTCGCCCGCAACGCCGACGCCCTCGTCAACGTGCTCGCGGGCGAACCGATGTACGCCAGTGCCGAGGCCCGCGACTCCGACATCGAGAAGGGCGCCGACCGCCCGCTCGACGCCCTGGTCGAGGACGTACGCGCCAGCGCCTCCCGGCTGGAGAGCGCCTTCGCGGCCCTGGGGGACGACGACTGGAACCGCACCGTCACCCTGCGCAACGGTGTGACGGATCTCGCCTCCTCCGTCCCGTTCCGCCGCTGGATCGAGGTGGAGCTGCACCATGTGGACCTCGGCATCGGCTACACCCTGGAGGATCTGCCGGGCACCTTCGTCGACCGCGAGCTGACCAACATGGCCGGCCGCTTCGCGGAGCACCCTGAGGTGCCCGTCGCCATCGAACTGCGCGCCGAGGACGGCCGCAGCTGGCGCACCGGCGCCGCGGAGGCCGGCCCGGAGGGGCCCTTCGTGGTAGCCGGCAGCCCTGTCGCCCTCGTCGGCTGGCTGACCGGCCGCACGAACGGGAGCGGCCTCTCGGCGCGGGGCCCTCTTCCGGCGCTTCCTGCGCTGTAGAGAGCGCCTGTCAGGGGCGCGGGGAACTGCTCCCCCAGCCTCCGGCCGGGAGGTGCCCCCACAAGCCCGAAGCATCCCGCAGTCCGCCACGCACAGAAACGGGGCACCCTCGGGCGCAGCCCCCCGTGCCGGGCACCCGAAATGGAGGCGGCACCCCATAGGCTGGCCGCATGCCATACAGCGGAACGGTTCAGGTCGGCGGCCCCGCGGACGTGCATGAGCTGCGGGACCTGATGATCTCCAAGGTCGCCGTCGGACCCATGAACAACAACGCGTATCTGCTGCGCTGCCGGGCCACCGGCGAGCAGCTGCTGATCGACGCCGCGAACGACGCGGGCACCTTGCTGGAGCTCATCGGTGACGACGGCATCGCCTCCGTCGTCACCACCCACCGGCACGGCGACCACTGGCAGGCGCTCCAGGAGGTGGTGCGGGCCACCGGCGCCCGTACGTACGCCGGGCGCCACGACGCCGAGGGCATCCCCGTCCCCACCGACGTGCTGCTGGACGACGGTGACACGCTGCGGGTCGGCGAGGTCGGACTGACAGCCCGGCACCTGGTGGGGCACACCCCCGGCTCGATCGCCCTCGTCTACGACGACCCGAGCGGCCACCCGCACCTGTTCACCGGTGACTGCCTCTTCCCGGGCGGGGTGGGCAACACCTTCGGCAGCGCGGAGAACTTCGCCCGCCTCATCGACGACGTGGAGCAGAAACTCTTCGGCCAACTCCCCGACGAGACCTGGGTCTATCCGGGCCACGGCGCCGACACCACGCTGGGTGCCGAGCGCCCGCACCTGGGGGAGTGGCGCGAGCGCGGCTGGTAGCAGGCCGGGGCGGCTCCGGGAGGGCGCGGGTACGCAGGCCGCGCGCCCTCCCGGCGCCGCCTCGCGCTGATCGCTGTCGGTGCGCGCCAGTAGGGTGGGCCACATGGCAGACCCCTCCACCTACCGTCCCAAACCGGGAGAGATCCCCGACTCGCCCGGGGTCTACCGCTTCCGCGACGAGCACCGCAGGGTGATCTACGTCGGCAAGGCGAAGAGCCTCCGCCAGCGGCTCAACAACTACTTCCAGGACCTCGCCGGACTGCACCCGCGCACCCGCACGATGGTGACCACGGCCGCCTCCGTCGAGTGGACCGTCGTCAACACCGAGGTCGAGGCGCTCCAGCTGGAGTACAGCTGGATCCAGGAGTTCGACCCGCGGTTCAACGTCAAGTACCGCGACGACAAGAGCTACCCGTCGCTCGCGGTGACGATGAACGAACAGTTCCCCCGTGTACAGGTGATGCGCGGCCCCAAGAAGAAGGGCGTGCGCTACTTCGGGCCGTACGGGCAGGCGTGGGCCATCCGCGAGACGGTCGACCTGCTGCTGCGGGTCTTCCCCGTGCGCACCTGCTCCGCCGGGGTCTTCAAGCGCTCGGCGCAGATCGGCCGCCCCTGTCTGCTCGGCTACATCGGCAAGTGTTCGGCTCCCTGCGTCGGCCGGATCAGCCCCGAGGACCACCGTGAACTGGCCGAGGAGTTCTGCGACTTCATGGCCGGGCACACCGGTTCGTATCTGCGCCGTCTGGAGCGCGAGATGCAGCAGGCGGCCGAGGAGCTGGAGTACGAGCGGGCCGCCCGGCTGCGGGACGACATCGACGCGCTCAAGCGGGCGATGGAGAAGAACGCGGTGGTGCTGACCGACGCCACCGACGCCGATCTGATCGCGGTGGCCGAGGACGAGCTGGAGGCGGCCGTCCAGATCTTCCACGTACGCGGCGGGCGGGTGCGCGGTCAGCGCGGCTGGGTCACCGACAAGGTGGAGGCCGTCGGCACGGCCGAGCTGGTCGAGCACGCCCTCCAGCAGCTCTACGGCGCCGAGCAGGGCGACGCGTCCACCGGCGGCGGCAGCGGGGGCGTGCCCAAGGAGGTGCTGGTCCCCGCGCTGCCGGAGCCGACGGAGCCGATAACGCAGTGGCTGACCGAGCGGCGGGGCGCCCAGGTGAGCCTGCGCATCCCGCAGCGGGGCGACAAGCGCGCCCTGATGGAGACGGTCAACCGCAACGCCGAGCACGCCCTGGTGCTGCACAAGACCAAGCGCGCCTCCGACCTGACGACCCGCTCCCGAGCTCTGGAGGAGGTCGCCGAAGCCCTCGATCTCGACTCGGCTCCGCTGCGTATCGAGTGCTTCGACATCTCGCATCTGCAGGGCGACGACGTGGTGGCCTCCATGGTCGTCTTCGAGGACGGTCTGGCCCGCAAGAGCGAGTACCGCCGCTTCCAGATCAAGTCCTTCGAGGGACAGGACGACGTCCGGTCCATGCACGAGGTGATCAGCCGCCGCTTCCGGCGCTACCTGGTGGAGAAGCAGAAGACCGGGGAGTGGCCGGAGGAGGAGCTGGGCGGCGAGCTGGAGTCCGGCCCGGCCGACGGGCCCCTCGGGCCGCGGCCCGCACCTCGGCCGGGCCCCGAGCAGCCGGTGACGGAGCCGTCGGCCCCGCAGCAGCCCGCCCGGGGCGCGGGTCGGGACGAGGAGGGCCGCCCCAAGAAGTTCGCCTACCCTCCGCAGCTGGTGGTCGTCGACGGCGGTCAGCCGCAGGTGGCTGCCGCGCAGGCCGCACTGGACGAGCTGGGCATCGACGATGTGGCCGTCTGCGGCCTGGCCAAGCGGCTGGAAGAGGTCTGGCTGCCCGGCGAGAGCGATCCGGTGGTGCTGCCGCGCAGCAGCGAGGGGCTCTATCTGCTCCAGCGCGTCCGGGACGAGGCGCACCGCTTCGCGATCCGCTACCAGCGGGGCAAGCGCGGCAAGCGGTTGCGCGGCAGCCCGCTGGACACCGTGCCCGGACTGGGCGAGACCCGCAAGAAGGCCCTGCTCAAGCACTTCGGCTCGATCAAGAAGCTGCGTGCGGCCTCCGTGGAGGAGATCTCCCAGGTGCCGGGTGTGGGCCGGAAGACCGCCGAGACGGTCGCCGCGGCGCTGTCCCAGGCGGCGCCCTCGCGTCCGGCGGTGAATACCGCGACCGGTGAGATCGTTGAAGAAGAGTGAACGAGAGCGAAGCGGTGACACGAAGACCGGCACGTCCGGCACCGAGATCGACAGTCGGGGGATGACAGCATGAGCGCGGAACGCGAGCAGCGCGGAGACGGAGCAGTGGTGAGTACCCTCAACCCGGCGCAGCCGGAGGAGGCGGCGGGCACGACGATCCCGGAGCTGGTGATCATTTCCGGGATGTCGGGCGCCGGTCGCAGCACCGCCGCCAAGTGTCTGGAGGACCTGGGCTGGTTCGTCGTCGACAACCTGCCGCCGGAGCTGATCCCGACCATGGTCGAGCTCGGCGCCAGGTCGCAGGGGAACGTGGCGAGGATCGCCGTCGTGGTCGATGTACGCGGCCGTAACTTCTTCGACAACCTCAAAGGCTCCCTCGCCGATCTCGCGGCCTTCAACGTCGCCCGCCGGATCGTCTTCCTGGAGGCGTCCGACGAGGCCCTGGTGCGCCGCTTCGAGTCCGTGCGCCGCCCCCACCCGCTGCAGGGCGACGGGCGCATCGTGGACGGCATCGCCGCCGAGCGGGATCTGCTGCGTGAGCTGCGCGGCGACGCCGACCTGGTGATCGACACCTCCAGCCTCAACGTGCACGAGCTCCGTGCCAAGCTGGACGCCCAGTTCGCCGGCGACGAAGAGCCCGAACTGCGCGCCACCGTCATGTCGTTCGGCTACAAGTACGGTCTGCCGGTGGACGCCGACCTGGTGGTCGACTGCCGCTTCCTGCCCAACCCGCACTGGGTCCCCGAGCTGCGCCCCTACACGGGCACCAGCGAGGAGGTCTCCAACTACGTCTTCAACCAGCCCGGCGCCAAGGAGTTCCTGGACCGCTACACCGAGTTGCTCCAGCTGATCGCCGCCGGCTACCGCAGGGAGGGCAAGCGGTACGTCACCGTCGCCGTCGGCTGCACCGGCGGGAAGCACCGAAGCGTCGCCATGTCGGAGAAGCTCGCCCGCCGGCTCTCCGACGGGGGCGTGGAGACGGTGGTCGTCCACCGTGACATGGGGCGTGAGTGACGCCCATGGCCCGTAGGAGCCTGCGGCATCTGGGGAGGCGCTCGACGCTGCGCGGCCTGACCTCCAAGCAGCCCAAAGTGGTGGCGCTCGGCGGTGGCATGGGGCTGTCGGCGTCGCTGACGGCGCTGCGCCGTATCACCGGAGATCTGACAGCGGTGGTCACCGTCGCCGACGACGGCGGCTCCAGCGGGCGGCTCCGCGACGAACTGGGCGTGCTGCCCCCCGGGGACCTGCGCAAGGCGCTGGCGGCGCTGTGCGGGGACGACGAGTGGGGCCGCACCTGGGCGCAGGTCATTCAGCACCGCTTCGAGAGCAGGGGCGAGCTGCACGAACACGCGGTCGGCAATCTGCTGATCGTCGCGCTGTGGGAACAGCTGGGCGATCATGTGCAGGCGCTGGATCTGGTCGGCAAGCTGCTGGGCGCGCACGGCCGGGTGCTGCCGATGTCGGCCGTGCCGCTGGAGCTGCGCGCCAGCGTGCGCGGTCACGACCCCGCGCGCCCCGACGAGCTGTCCACCGTCCGGGGCCAGGCCACCGTCGCGCTCACCCGGGGTGAGGTGCAGGAGGTGCACCTGGTCCCCAACGATCCACCGGCCGTGCCCGAGGCGGTACGCGCCGTGCTGGACGCCGACTGGGTGGTGCTGGGCCCGGGCTCCTGGTTCTCCTCCGTCATCCCGCATCTGCTGGTACCGCAGTTGCTGGAGGCGCTGATCGAGACGAAGGCCCGAAAGGTCCTCTCTCTCAACCTTGCTCCGCAGCCGGGAGAAACGGACGGTTTTTCCCCGCAGCGTCATTTGGAGGTTTTGGCCCGACACGCCCCTAAACTCACCTTCGACGTGGTGCTGGCCGACCAGGACGCCGTGCCCGACCAGGACTCCCTGAGCGAGGCCGCCGACCAGCTCGGCGGGAAGGTCGAGCTGGCGCCCGTAGCGGCAGCCGGGGGCACCTCCCGGGAGGAGTCCGGGGAAGGAGTTGCCCGGCACGACCCGGAGCTGCTGGCCGCCGCGTACGACCGTATTTTTCGGATGCATGGAAGGATCGGCCCATGGCGATGACGCCTGCGGTGAAGGACGAGATCTCCCGGCTCCCCGTCACCCGGACCTGCTGCCGGAAGTCAGAGGTCTCGTCGATCCTGCGCTTCGCCGGTGGGCTGCACCTGGTGAGCGGGCGGATCGTGATCGAGGCGGAGCTGGACACGGGTATCGCGGCCCGGCGGCTGCGCAAGGACATCCTGGAGATCTTCGGACACTCCTCCGACCTGGTGGTGATGGCCCCCAGCGGACTGCGCCGCAACAGCCGGTACGTCGTACGGGTGGTTGCGGGCGGTGACCAGCTCGCCCGGCAGACCGGCCTCGTCGACGGCCGCGGCCGCCCCATCAGGGGGCTGCCCCCGCAGGTGGTCTCGGGGGCCACCTGTGACGCGGAGGCCGCCTGGCGCGGCGCGTTCCTGGCGCACGGTTCGCTGACCGAGCCGGGGCGCAGCTCCTCCCTGGAGGTCACCTGCCCAGGACCGGAGGCGGCGCTGGCCCTCGTCGGCGCGGCGCGCAGACTCCAGATCGCCGCCAAGGCCCGCGAGGTGCGCGGGGTGGACCGCGTCGTCGTCCGGGACGGTGACGCCATCGGCGCGCTGTTGACCCGGCTCGGCGCCCATGAGTCCGTACTGGCGTGGGAGGAGCGGCGGATGCGCCGCGAGGTGCGGGCCACCGCCAACCGGCTCGCCAACTTCGACGACGCCAATCTGCGCCGCTCGGCCCGCGCCGCCGTCGCCGCCGGTGCCCGGGTGCAGCGTGCGCTGGAGATCCTCGGTGACGAGGTGCCCGAGCACCTGGCCGCCGCCGGACGGCTGCGGATGGAGCACAAGCAGGCTTCGCTGGAGGAGCTCGGCGCGCTCGCCGACCCGCCGCTGACCAAGGACGCGGTGGCCGGCCGGATCCGGCGGCTGCTGGCCATGGCCGACAAGCGCGCACAGGACCTCGGCATCCCTGGAACCGAGTCGAATCTGACCGAGGAAATGGTCGGCTGATCCGACAAGGAAGGCCCCGCGGGACGGCCAGTTGAGCCGCCCCGTGCTCGCCTGAGCCGTCCGGATTTGCCCGCCCGGCCGATGTGAGCCCCGCCGCATCGGAGAGGTAGGGTCGGAGTCGGTCGGGGACATCCCAAACAGCCCTCGCCGGTGTCCTTACCGGCGTACCTAGCGAGGAGATCGGTTCGTGACGATCCGCGTAGGCATCAACGGCTTTGGCCGTATCGGTCGTAACTACTTCCGCGCGCTGCTGAACCAGGGTGCGGACATCGAGATCGTCGGTGTCAACGACCTGACCGACAACGCCACCCTGGTGCACCTGCTCAAGTACGACAGCGTCCTCGGGCGCCTCCCGTACGAGGTCAGCCACACCGAGGACACCATCACGGTCGGCAAGCAGACCTTCAAGACGATGGCGGAGAAGGACCCGGCCCAGCTCCCCTGGGGCGAGCTGGGCGCCGACATCGTGGTCGAGTCCACCGGCATCTTCACCAAGCGCGAGGACGCTGCCAAGCACCTCGCGGCCGGCGCCAAGAAGGTCCTGATCTCGGCTCCGGCTAAGCAGGAGGACATCACCGTGGTGATGGGCGTCAACCAGGACAAGTACGACGCCGCCGACCACCACGTGATCTCCAACGCCTCGTGCACCACCAACTGTGTGGCGCCGATGGCGAAGGTCATGGACGAGAACTTCGGCATCGAGCGCGGTCTGATGACCACGGTGCACGCCTACACCAACGACCAGCGCATCCTGGACTTCCCGCACAAGGACCTGCGGCGCGCCCGGGCCGCGGCCGAGAACATCATCCCGACCACCACCGGTGCCGCCAAGGCCACCGCGCTGGTCCTGCCGCAGCTCAAGGGCCGTCTGGACGGCATCGCCATGCGCGTCCCGGTCCCCACCGGCTCCGTCACCGACCTGGTGCTCGAGCTCAAGCGCGAGACCACCAAGGACGAGGTCAACGCCGCCTTCAAGAAGGCCGCCGAGGGGCAGCTGCAGGGCATCATCGAGTACACCGAGGACCAGATCGTCTCCTCGGACATCGTCAACCAGCCGCCGTCCTGCACCTTCGACGCCTCCCTCACCATGGTCGACGGCAACCAGGCCAAGATCATCGGTTGGTACGACAACGAGTGGGGCTACTCCAACCGGCTGGTCGACCTCACCAGCTACGTCGGCTCGCAGCTCTGAACCCGCGCAGACCGAGGTGAACGACAGGGCTCGTGCGCCGCGCACGAGCCCTGTCGCATGCCGCGTCCGCCATGTGTGCCGCGTAACCACCGGGGTGCCGCCCCGGGCCCATCACAGGAGCCATCCATGAAGACGATCGACGAACTCGTCGGCGAGGGCGTGTCCGGCAAGCGGGTCTTCGTCCGTGCCGATCTCAACGTCCCGCTCGACGGCGACACCATCACCGACGACGGCCGGATCCGGGCCGCCGTCCCCACGATCAAGAAGCTGGCCGAAAGCGGCGCGCGCGTGGTCGTGGCCTCTCACTTGGGCCGCCCCAAGGGCGCCCCGGACCCGCAGTTCTCGCTGGCGCCCGTCGCCCGGCGGCTCGGCGAACTCCTCGGCAGCCAGGTCGCGTTCGCGACCGACACCGTGGGGGACAGCGCGAAGGCCACCGTCGGTGGGATCACCGACGGCGGGGTCACGCTGCTGGAGAACCTCCGCTTCAACGCCGGTGAGACGAGCAAGGACGACGCCGAGCGGGGCGCCTTCGCCGACGAGCTGGCCGCACTCGCCGACGCGTACGTGAGCGACGGCTTCGGCGCCGTGCACCGCAAGCACGCGTCCGTCTACGACCTGCCCGCGCGCCTTCCGCACGCCGCCGGCTCCCTCATCGCCACCGAGGTCGGCGTCCTCAAGAAGCTCACCGAGGACGTTGAGCGGCCCTACGCGGTGGTCCTGGGCGGCGCCAAGGTCTCCGACAAGCTCGGCGTCATCGACCATCTGCTCGACAAGGCCGACCGGCTGCTGATCGGCGGCGGCATGGCCTACACCTTCCTCAAGGCCAAGGGGTACGAGGTCGGCAAGTCGCTGCTCCAGGAGGACCAGCTCCCGGCGGTCAAGGGCTATCTGGAGCGCGCCGAGGAGCTGGGCGTGGAGTTCGTACTGCCGGTGGACGTGCTGGCGGCGCCCGAGTTCCCCGATCTGAAGACCAAGGCACCGGCCGACCCCACGGTCGTGGCGGCGGATGCCATCCCCGCGGAGCTGGAGGGCCTGGACATCGGCCCGGAGAGCCGTAAGCTCTACGCCGCGAAGCTCGCCGACGCGGCCACCGTCTTCTGGAACGGCCCGATGGGTGTCTTCGAGCACCCGGACTTCGCCGAGGGCACCAAGGCCGTCGCGCAGGGTCTGCTCGACTCTCCCGCCTTCACGGTCGTCGGCGGCGGCGACAGCGCCGCCGCCGTCCGTCAGCTGGGCTTCGACGAAAACGCGTTCGGGCACATCTCGACCGGCGGTGGCGCCAGCCTCGAATACCTCGAGGGCAAGACGCTTCCGGGCCTGGCCGCACTGGAGGACTGACCAGCGTCGCACGCGCGGCTGCCGGGCCGCGGGCAACTACGGGACTCGCACTGCGCCGTGTGGGCGGAGAAGCGAACATGGAAGGGCCGTGAGCGTCGCACGCGCGGCTGCCGGGCCGCGGGCAACTACGAGACTCGCACTGCGCCGTGTGGGCGGAGAAGCGAGCATGGAAGGAGAGGCGTGAGTACACCGCCTACCCGTACCCCGCTGATGGCGGGCAACTGGAAGATGAACCTCAACCACCTCGAGGCCATCGCCCATGTCCAGAAGCTCGCCTTCGCGCTGACGGACAAGGACTACGAGGCCGTGGAGGTCGCGGTGCTGCCGCCCTTCACCGATCTGCGCTCGGTGCAGACGCTGGTCGACGGCGACAAGCTGCGGATCAAGTACGGCGCGCAGGATCTGTCGGCACACGAATCGGGTGCCTACACCGGGGAGATCTCGGCTTCGATGCTGGCGAAGTTCAACTGCAGCTTCGTCACTGTCGGCCACTCCGAGCGCCGCCAGTACCACGGCGAGGACGAGCCGCTCGTCAACGCCAAGGTCAAGGCCGCCCTCAAGCACGGCCTGACCCCGATCCTGTGCGTCGGCGAGGAGCTGGCCGTCCGCGAGGCGGGCAACCACGTCAGCCACACCCTCGCCCAGGTCGAGGGCGGTCTCAAGGACGTCTCCGCCGAGGACGCTGCCGGGCTGGTCATCGCCTACGAGCCGGTCTGGGCCATCGGCACCGGGAAGGTCTGCGGCGAAGAGGATGCCCAGGAGGTCTGCGGTGCGATCCGCGGGCGGCTGACCGAGCTGTACGACGACGGGGCGACCGCGCAGCAGGTCCGCATCCAGTACGGCGGCTCCGTCAAGGCCGGCAACGTCGCCAAGATCATGGCGCAGCCCGACATCGACGGCGCGCTCGTCGGCGGCGCCTCGCTGGACGCGGAGGAATTCGTCAAGATCATCCGCTTCCGGGACCAGTGAGCGTCCCCTTCCACCACCGGTGGGACAGCAGCGTGTGACGGCGGGCCGTCGCCCGTCGTAGTCTTGCGGGGGCCGGACCCGCGGTCCGGCCCCCGTAAGCGTTCGTAACGTTAAGTGTCCAGCCACGATCCGAGAGAGTTGGTCCAGCCGTGGTCATGGGGTTCTCAATCGCCCTCATCGTCTTCAGTGCGCTGCTGTTGCTGCTGGTGCTGATGCACAAGGGCAAGGGCGGCGGCCTCTCCGACATGTTCGGTGGCGGTATGCAGTCCTCCGTCGGCGGCTCGTCGGTGGCCGAGCGCAACCTCGACCGGATCACGGTCGTCGTCGGCCTGGTGTGGTTCGCCATCATCGTCGTGCTCGGTCTGCTGATGAAGTTCGACAGCTGATCGTCGGATCGTACGGTTCTGATCCGGTATGCGGGCTTCGGCGATTCACAGTTGGCGCCTGCACAACGGCTGACAGGGCGTTGCACCCCCTGCCTATCATGAGGGTCCGCGTCCGGTACCGACGCAGTAACTCCGGTCACCGGGCGCGCGTTGGGCCCTACGTACACTAGGGCGCCCGCAGCGGAGCGCGCAGTGCCGACGCTCCGTGGCACCGTGAGGCAGGGAGTTACGACCGTGGCAAGTGGCAACGCGATCCGGGGCAGCCGGGTCGGAGCGGGGCCGATGGGGGAGGCCGAGCGAGGCGAGTCCGCACCCCGCCTCCGCATCTCCTTCTGGTGCTCCAACGGGCACGAGACCCAGCCGAGCTTCGCCAGCGACGCGCAGATCCCGGAGACCTGGGACTGTCCGCGCTGTGGCTTCCCCGCAGGAACGGACCGGGACAACCCCCCGGACCCCCCGCGTACCGAGCCGTACAAGACCCACCTGGCCTATGTGCGGGAGCGGCGCAGCGACGCGGACGGCGAGGCGATTCTCGCCGAGGCGCTCGCCAAGCTCAGGGGTGAGATCTGAGGCGATCCGGGCCGACGCGCCGGCGCCGTCAGGGCACCTGCACCACTCATGACACCGAACGACGGACGGCTCGGCCGCGCACCGAGGGGCGGTGCGCGGCCGAGCCGTTCATCGTCTAGGTTGGAGGACGGCGGGGTTCGTTACGAGAGGAATGGGCTGGTTTCGCTGATGAACGCTGAAGGCCGCACCCGACTCGACCAGCTGCCCGAGTGGCACGCGCTGTCCAAGCACCGCGACGAGTTCGGCCTCACGCACCTGCGGCGACTGTTCGAGGACGATCCGCAGCGCGCCGAGCGCTACACCGTTCGGGTCGGCGATCTCCACATCGATTACTCCAAGAACCTGGTCACCGACGAGACGCTGCGCCTGTTGCGGCAACTCGCCGAGGCGGCGGGCGTGGCCCGGCTGCGGGACGCGATGTTCGAGGGCGAGAAGATCAACGTCACCGAGGACCGCGCCGTTCTGCACACGGCGCTGCGCACTCCTGAGTCGGCGACCGTCCGGGTGGACGGCGAGAACGTGATGCGCAAGGTGCACCAAGTCCTCATCAGGATGGGCACCTTCGCCGGCAGGATCCGCGAGGGCCACTGGCGGGGCCACACCGGAGAGCGCATCAAGAACATCGTCAACATCGGTATCGGCGGCTCCGATCTCGGCCCGAAGATGGCCTACGAGGCGCTGCGCCCGTACACCCGGCGGGACATGACCTTCCGTTTCGTCTCCAACGTGGACGGCGCGGATCTGCACGAGGCCGTCCGGGACCTGGACCCGGCCGAGACGCTGTTCATCGTCGCCTCCAAGACCTTCACCACCGTCGAGACCCTCACCAACGCCAAGGCCGCGCGCGCCTGGCTGCTGGCCGGGCTGGGTGGTGACTCGTCGGCCGTCGCCAAGCACTTCGTGGCCGTCTCCACCAATGCGGAGAAGGTCGCGGAGTTCGGCATCAACACCGACAACATGTTCGAGTTCTGGGACTGGGTCGGCGGTCGCTACTCCTACGACTCGGCCATCGGCCTCTCCCTCATGGTGGCCATCGGCCCCGAGTGCTTCGGTGACATGCTCGCCGGCTTCCATCTGGTGGACGAGCACTTCCGCTCCGCGCCCTTCGAGGCCAACGCGCCGCTGCTGCTGGGCCTGTTGGGCATCTGGTACGGCAACTTCCACGACGCGCAGTCGCACGCGGTACTGCCCTACAGCCACTACCTGTCCCAGTTCACCGCCTATCTGCAGCAGTTGGACATGGAGTCCAACGGCAAGTCGACCACCCGCGAGGGCGGCCCCGTCGAGTGGCAGACCGGGCCCGTCGTCTGGGGCACTCCAGGCACCAATGGACAGCACGCCTACTACCAGCTGCTGCACCAGGGCACCAAGATGATCCCCGCCGACCTGATCGGCTTCGCCGACCCCGTCTCCGAGCTCGGCGAGCTGCGCGACCAGCACGACCTGCTGATGGCGAACCTCTTCGCCCAGGGGCAGGCCCTCGCCTTCGGCAAGACGGCGGAGGAGGTGCGCGCCGAGGGCGTCCCCGAGGCCCAGGTCCCGCACCGCACGTTCCCCGGCAACCGCCCCACGACCACCATCCTGGCCTCCGCACTCACCCCCTCCGTGCTCGGCCAGCTCGTGGCCCTCTACGAGCACAAGGTGTTCGTCCAGGGCGCCATCTGGGACATCGACTCCTTCGACCAGTGGGGCGTCGAGCTCGGCAAGGTCCTCGCCAAGCGCCTGGAACCGGCGCTCACCGAGGGAGCGCCGGTTCCCGGACTTGACGCCTCCACCAGGGCACTGGTCGACCGCTACCGCTCCCTGCGCGGCCGTACGGCATAGATGTCGGGGCAGTCCCTCCCTTGGTACGGGGAGGGGCTGCCCCTGTCTGTCGATTGCGGACTGCGGCGCCGTTGTGGTTCCTCGCGCAGTTCCCCGCGCCCCTGACGGGGCGCAGCTCCCCATTGCGGGGGACGCAAGACGGGGTCAAGCTCCCATCAGCGTGCCGGCAGGCGGGAGGCCGCCGCCTCGTCCAAGAGCCACAGGGTGCGGGAGCGCCCGTGCACGGCGGCGGCCGGGGCCTGCAGTTCGCCGGGGCCCGAGAGGGCGAGGGCGACCGCGTCGGCCTTGTCCTCGCCTGCTGCGAGCAGCCACACCTCCTCGGCGGCGCGGATCGCGGGCAGCGTCAGCGACAGCCGGGTGGGCGGCGGCTTCGGCGCTCCGTGGACACCGACGACGGTGCGCTCGGTCTCCCGCAGCGCCGGGTGCTCCGGGAAGAGGGAGGCGACGTGGGTGTCGGGGCCGACACCCAGCAGCAGCACGTCGAAGGCGGGGACCCGCACCGTCGGGTCGCCCTCCGCCGCGGCGGCCAGTTCCGTCGCGTACGCCTCGGCGGCGGCCTCGGCGTCGCCCGCGTACCGGCCGTCGGAGGGCGGCATCACATGCACCCGCGCGGGATCCAGCTCGACCGCGTCCAGCAGGGCCTCACGGGCCTGGGTGTGGTTGCGTTCCGGGTCGCCCTCGGGGAGGAACCGCTCGTCGCCCCACCACACGTCCAGCCGGGGCCAGTCGATCCGCTCCTGTGCCCGCGGCGAGTCGGCGAGCGCGGCCAGCAGCGCGTTGCCGTTGCGGCCTCCGGTCAGCACGACCGACGCCGTGCCGCGCGCGGCCTGTGCGTCGGCCAGCCGGGTGACCAGCCGCTCCGCGGTGGCCAGGGCGAGCGCGTCCTTGTCGGGGTGTGTGACCACCTCGCGGGCCGCGCTCACTTCGTGGCCTTCTTCGTGTTCGACCGGTTCGAGCGCCCCTTGGGCTTGGCCGGGGCGGGCTCGGCCGCCGGCTCCGCGGTGGAGGGCTCCTCCGTCTGACCGGAGGCCTCGGTCTGACCGGAGGCCTCGGCCGGGGCGGGTGCCGGTGCGGCCGGGGTCGGATGTGCCGGGTCGGGCCCCGAGATCTTGTTGATGCCGAAGCTGACGGCCTCGGCGTACGCCTCGTCCGGGTCGAGCCGTCGCAGCTCCTCGGCGAGCAGTTCGGCCGTACTGCGCCGCTGGAGGGCGACGTGCCGGTCGGGCTGGCCGGGGACGGCGAGTTCGGCCAGCGAGCCGTTGGCGCGGTCGAGGCAGATCTGGCCTTCGACGGTCTCCATCCGTACCCCGGTGATGCCGGGGCCTTCGGAGATCCGGCGCTCGACGGGGACCCGCAGCCGCTCGGCGAGCCAGAGGGCGAGCAGTTCGCTGGAGGGGTTGTACTCCTCGCCTTCGACGACGGCCGAGTTGATGGTGGTCTGCTTCTGGTCCACCGAGGCGGCGAGCATGCTGCGCCAGGGGGTGATGCGGGTCCAGGCCAGATCGGTGTCGCCGGGCGCGTAGGTGGTGGCACGCAGACTGAGGGCGCCGACGGGGTCCTCCGTCGCCGCCGCGTCGGTGATGCGCCGTTGGGCCAGCTTCCCCAGCGGGTCCTCGGCAGGATTCTCGGGCGCGTCCTCGGGCCACCACACGACCACCGGGGCGTCCGGCAGCAGCAGGGGCAGGACGACACTGTGGGCGTGGGAGGCGAGTTCACCGTGCAGCCGCAGGATGATCGTTTCGCCGGAGCCCGCCTCGCCCACGTCGCTGCCGACCCGGACCTCGGCGTCGAGCCGGTGCTGCGCCCGGTCGCGGGGGGAGCGGCCGGGGCGGCGGACGACGACGAGGATCCGCGAGGGGTGCTCCTTGGAGGCGCCGCTGGCGGCCTTGAGCGCGTCGTAGTGGTTGCCCTCGTCGGTGACGATGACGAGGGTCAGCACCATGCCCATGGCGGGCGAGCCGAGGGAGCGGCGCGCCTTGACCAGTTCGGCGTTGATGCGGCTGGACGTGGTGTCCGTCAGGTCGATGTTCATGGCCGCCGCCAAATCCGTCCGTCGCGTGCGAGCATCTCGTCGGCGGCCTGGGGTCCCCAGGTGCCGGCGGGGTACTGCTCGGGCTTGCCGTGCTTGTCCCAGTACTCCTCGATCGGGTCGAGGATCTCCCAGGAGCGTTCGACCTCCTGGTGCCGGGGGAAGAGGTTCGCATCCCCCAGCAGGACGTCGAGGATGAGGCGTTCGTACGCCTCGGGGCTGGACTCGGTGAAGGACTCGCCGTAGGCGAAGTCCATGGTCACGTCCCGGATCTCCATCTGGGTGCCGGGCACCTTCGAGCCGAAGCGGATCGTCACGCCCTCGTCCGGCTGGACGCGGATGACGAGCGCGTTCTGCCCCAGTTCCTGGGTGTCGGTGGCGTCGAAGGGGGAGTGGGGCGCGCGCTGGAACATCACCGCGATCTCGGTCACCCGGCGGCCCAGCCGCTTGCCGGTGCGCAGATAGAAGGGGACCCCGGCCCAGCGCCGGTTGTCGATCCCCAGCTTGATCGCGGCGTAGGTGTCGGTCTTCGAGTTGGGGTCGATGCCCTCCTCGTCGAGATAGCCGGGCACCTTCTCGCCGCCCTGCCAGCCTTCCGCGTACTGCCCCCGCACGGTGTACTTGCCCAGGTCCTTCGGCAGCCGTACGGAGTTGAGGACCTTGAGCTTCTCGGTCAGCAGCGCCTTGGCGTCGAAGGAGGTGGGTTCCTCCATGGCGGTCAGGGCGAGCAGTTGGAGGATGTGGTTCTGGATGACGTCGCGGGCCGAGCCGATGCCGTCGTAGTAGCCGGCCCGGCCGCCGATGCCGATGTCCTCGGCCATGGTGATCTGCACATGGTCGACGTAGCTGCGGTTCCACAGCGGTTCGAACATCGTGTTGGCGAACCGGAGGGCGAGGATGTTCTGGACCGTCTCCTTGCCGAGGTAGTGGTCGATCCGGAAGACCTCGCTGGCCCGGAACACCTCATGGATGACGGCGTTCAGCTCCTGTGCCGACTTCAGATCGTGGCCGAACGGCTTCTCGATGACCGCGCGGCGCCAGGAGCCGGGTTCGGCGTCGGACAGGCCGTGCTTCTTCAGCTGGGAGACGACGGTGGGGAAGAACTTGGGCGGTACGGAGAGGTAGAAGGCGAAGTTGCCGCCGGTGCCCCGCGACTTGTCCAGCTCGTCGATGGTGGTCCGCAGCGTCTCGAACGCCTGGTCGTCGTGGAACTCGCCGGAGACGAAGCGCATGCCCTGGGCGAGCTGCTGCCAGACCTCCTCGCGGAAGGTGGTGCGGGAATGCTCCTTGACCGCGTCGTGCACGACCTGGGCGAAGTCCTCGTCCTCCCAGTCGCGTCGCGCGAAGCCGACGAGGGAGAAACCCGGGGGCAGGAGCCCGCGGTTGGCGAGGTCGTACACCGCAGGCATCAGCTTTTTCCGTGACAAATCGCCCGTGACGCCAAAGATGACCAGGCCCGACGGCCCCGCGATACGCGGGAGCCGTCGGTCCTGAGCGTCACGCAGCGGGTTGGCTGTGCCGCTCGCGCTGCTCAATTCGGTTACGCCTCCTTCGGGGCCAGGCGCTGGAGCTCTGCCTCGGTGGACTTGAGCAGGTCGTTCCAGGAGTCCTCGAACTTCTGCACACCCTCGTCCTCGAGCACCTTGACGACGTCGTCGTAGGAGATGCCGAGTTCGGCGATGCTGTCGAGGACGCCCTGGGCCTCCTCGTAGGTGCCGCGGACCGCGTCACCCTTGATCTCACCGTGGTCGCCCACGGCCTGCAGGGTGGCCTCCGGCATGGTGTTGACCGTGTTGGGCGCGACCAGTTCGGTGACGTACAGCGTGTCGGGCAGCTCCGGGTCCTTCACACCGGTCGACGCCCACAGCGGACGCTGCTGGTTGGCACCGGCCTTCTCCAGCGCCTGCCAGCGGTCGGAGGCGATGACCTCCTCGTAGGCCTGGTAGGCCAGCCGGGCGTTGGCGAGGGCCGCCTTGCTCTTGAGCGCCTTGGCCTCGTCCGTGCCCAGCGCCGTGAGCCGCTTGTCGAACTCGGTGTCCACGCGGGAGACGAAGAACGAGGCCACGGAGTGGATCTGGGACAGATCCATGCCCAGGCTCTTGGCCTTCTCCAGCCCGGCCATGTAGGCGTCCATGACCGCGCGGTAGCGCTCCAGCGAGAAGATCAGCGTGACGTTGACGCTGATGCCCTTGCCGATCGTCTCGGTGATCGCGGGGAGCCCGGCCTCGGTCGCCGGGATCTTGATGAAGGTGTTCGGCCGGTCCACCAGCCAGGCCAGCTGCCGGGCCTCGGCGACGGTGGCCTGGGTGTTGTGCGCCAGTCGCGGGTCGACCTCGATGGAGACCCGGCCGTCTTTGCCGCCGGTCGCGTCGTGGACCGGACGGAGGATGTCGGCGGCGTCGCGGACGTCGGCCGTGGTGATCATGCGGACGGCCTCTTCGACCGAGACCCGGCGGGCCGCCAGGTCGGAGACCTGCTGCTGGTAGCCGTCGCCCGCCGAGATCGCTTTCTGGAAGATGGTCGGGTTGGTGGTCACACCGACCACGTGCTGCTCGTCCATCAGCTCGCCGAGGTTGCCCGACGTGATGCGCTTGCGCGACAGGTCGTCCAGCCAGATCGCGACGCCTTCGTCGGAGAGGCGCTTCAGTGCGTCTGTCATGGGATTCGCATCTCCTGTGCTTGTTGGCTTCTTGTTGGGTCGGGCGGCTGTCAGCGGGCGGCCGCCTGCAGCGACTCCTTCGCCGCCAGGTGCACGGCCTCGGCGGTGAGGCCGAACTCGCGGAAGAGGACCTTGCCGTCCGCCGAGGCACCGAAGTGCTCCAGCGACACGATCCGGCCGGCCTCGCCCACGTACCGGTGCCAGGTCAGGCCCACGCCCGCCTCGACTGCGACGCGCGCCTTGATGTCCGGCGGCAGCACGCTGTCGCGGTAGGACTGCTCCTGCTCCTCGAACCACTCCAGGCACGGCATCGAGACGACCCGGGTGGGCACGCCCTGCTCCTGCAGCCGCTCGCGCGCCTCGACGGCGAGCTGCACCTCCGAGCCGGTACCGATCAGGATCACCTGCGGGTGGCCGCCCTCGGCCTCGAACAGCACGTAACCGCCCTTGGCTGCGGCCGGGTTGGCCTCGTAGGTCGGCACACCCTGCCGGGTCAGCGCGATGCCGTGCGGCGCCGGCTTGCTGCTGTGCCGGCGCATGATCTCCGCCCACACCTCAGAGGTCTCGTTGGCGTCCGCGGGACGGACCATGTTGAGACCCGGGATCGCGCGCAGCGCGGAGAGGTGTTCGATCGGCTGATGCGTCGGGCCGTCCTCGCCGAGGCCGATGGAGTCGTGCGTCCACACATAGGTGACGGGCGCCTTCATCAGCGCGGCGAGCCGGACGGCCGGGCGCATGTAGTCCGAGAAGACCAGGAACGTGCCGCCGTAGATCCGCGTGTTGCCGTGCAGCGCGATGCCGTTCATCGTCGAACCCATCGCGTGCTCGCGGATGCCCCAGTGCACCGTACGCCCGTACCGGTCGGCGCCCGGCAGCGGGTTGCCCTCCGGCAGGAACGAGGTCTTCGCGAACGTGGTGTTGTTCGAGCCGGCGAGGTCGGCGGAGCCGCCCCACAGCTCGGGGATGACCGGACCCAGCGCCTTGAGCACGCTGCCGGACGCCTTGCGGGTGGCCACCGACTCGCCCGCGGGGAAGACGGGCAGCGCCTTCTCCCAGCCCTCGGGCAACCGGCCCTCGCGGATCCGGTCGAACTCGGCGGCGCGCTGCGGGTTGGCGGAGCGCCAGGCGGCCATCCGCTTGTCCCACTCGGCCTGCATCGCGCGGCCCCGGTCGCTGGCCTTGCGGACGTGTGCGAGGACCTCGTCGGAGACGTGGAAGTGCTTGTCGGGGTCGAAGCCCAGTACCCGCTTGGTGGCAGCGACCTCCTCCTCGCCCAGCGCCGAGCCGTGGGCCGCCTCGGTGTTCTGCGCGTTCGGGGCCGGCCAGGCGATGATGGACTGCATCGCGATGAAGGAGGGGCGCTCCGTCTCGGCCTGCGCCGCCTTCAGCGCCTTGTACAGCGCCTTCGGGTCGAGGTCGCCGTCCTCCTGCTGGGCGACGCGCTGCACATGCCAGCCGTAGGCCTCGTAGCGCTTGAGGGTGTCCTCGGAGAACGCGGTCGCCGTGTCGCCCTCGATCGAGATGTGGTTGTCGTCCCACAGCACGATCAGGTTGCCGAGCCTCTGGTGGCCGGCGAGCGAGGACGCCTCGGCGGAGATGCCCTCCTCCAGGTCGCCGTCGCTGGCGATGACCCAGACGGTGTGGTCGAACGGGGACTCGCCCTCGGCCGCCTCCGGGTCGAACAGCCCGCGCTCGTAGCGCGCCGCCATCGCCATGCCGACCGCGTTGGCGACGCCCTGTCCCAGCGGTCCGGTCGTCGTCTCGACGCCGGCGGTGTGCCCGTGCTCGGGGTGGCCGGGGGTGCGGCTGCCCCAGGTGCGGAACGCCTTCAGGTCGTCCAGCTCCAGGCCGTACCCGGCCAGGAAGAGCTGGATGTACTGGGTCAGGCTCGAGTGGCCTGCGGAGAGGACGAAGCGGTCGCGGCCGGTCCAGTCCGGGTCGGTCGGGTCGTGGCGCATCAGCTTCTGGTAGAGCAGGTACGCGACGGGCGCCAGGCTCATGGCCGTGCCGGGATGGCCGTTACCGACCTTCTGTACGGAATCCATGGCCAGAACTCGAACCGTGTCCACGGCCTGCTGGTCCAGGTCGGTCCACTCAAGGTCTGTGGTGGTCGGCTTGGTGCTCACCCTGCGTCAGGGCTCCTCTCCACATGTTCGATGGCCGGTGTGTGCGCTCACCGGGCGGTGTCGAGCGTACCTCTGCCGGGACGTGCGACTTTTCGACAGTTCACTCTGTGGTCCTCACCGGGTCGTCGTCCCTTCGCCGCGGCCGACGATCGCGGGAACACCTCGTGAACGGCCAAGAGATAGGTGCTATTCCCATCGATTTCCGACGCACGGCGTCGGGACATCACTCCCAGGCTGACGTCTGTTCCCCCGATCCGCCCGTCGAACACGACCCGGTTGCCCCGTATCGGCCCCGCGACACGCCCCGGACCGGCCCCCGGTGCGCCGCGCGGACCCGGAGCCAACACGGTGACCCCCCATGACTGGCGAGGTATGGCCAACGTCTAAAGTGGCGTGGTACGCGCGAGCTTGACCCGGGCCCGCACCTTTCCTTCGGTGCGTCCGGGCGTGCTCGCTGGTTCCTTATGAGTCGATCAGGGGTGTCCGTGACGGCCGTCGAATCCCGTCCTGCGGGGACGCTGGAGCCCAGCGGCCACCTGCCGCTCGGTGCCCGCGTGAAGGCGTTCATCGAGCTGACGAAGCCGCGGATCATCGAGCTGCTTCTCATGACCACCGTCCCGGTCATGTTCCTCGCAGCTCAGGGCGTCCCCGACCTCTGGCTCGTGGTGATCACCTGTCTCGGTGGTTATCTGTCCGCGGGCGGCGCCAACGCGCTGAACATGTACATCGACCGCGACATCGACGCGCTGATGCACCGCACCGAGGGGCGCCCTCTGGTCACCGGGAGGGTCAGCCCACGCGAGTGCCTGGTGTTCGGCATCAGCCTGGCGGTGGTCTCCACCCTGATGTTCGGACTGCTGGTCAACTGGCTGTCCGCGGCGCTGTCCTTGGGGGCGCTCCTCTTCTACGTCGTCGTCTACACGATGCTCCTCAAGCGACGCACCTCGCAGAACATCGTGTGGGGCGGCATCGCTGGCTGTCTGCCCGTCTTCATCGGCTGGTCGGCGGTCACCAACGAGCTGAGCTGGGCCGCCGTCATCCTCTTCCTGGTGATGTTCTTCTGGACGCCGCCGCACTACTGGCCGCTGTCGATGAAGGTCACGGAGGACTACAAGCGGGTCGGCGTGCCCATGCTTCCGGCCGTCGCCGGCAACGTCGTCGTCGCCAACCAGATCGTCGTCTACAGCTGGGTGATGGTGCTCGTCTCCCTGCTGCTGTGGCCGCTGGGCTACGTCGGCTGGTTCTACCCGCTGGTCGCGGTGGTGTCGGGCGGATTGTGGCTCTGGGAGGCGCACGCGCTGCGGGCTCGCGCCCGCGCCGGGCTCACGGGCGCCAAGCTCAAGGAGATGCGGCTCTTCCACTGGTCGATCACCTACGTCTCCCTGGTCTTCGCAGCCGTCGCCATCGACCCCTTCCTCCGCTGAGCGCCACGCCGCGCCGCGGCACGCCACGCGGAGAGCGCGACACGCTGAGCGCCGCGCCCCGCTGAGGTCCGCACTCCACCGGCCGCCCGCCGAACAGGCCGAGGCCGCATGCACAAGGCCCCCTCCCGGCATCGGGAGGGGGCCGCTGTCCTTCCGGCGGGGGGGGGAGGAAGCTACCGGTTCGCGGGGCCGCCCAGCTGCATCCCGGCCATCCGGGCCCACTCATAGGGGCCGGTCCGCATGTGCTCGGCCATCTCCCCGTCGAAGCTCTCCTTGACAGTGACGCCCGCAGCCTGCACGGCGTCCTGGGCGACGTCCTTGGACGGTGCCATCAGATCGCCCCAGGTGCCGTCCGCACCCACCAGGGAGATACGGAAACCGACCTGACCCACGTAGGCGATCTGCGCCTCGGCGCTTCCCCCGTGCCGCTGTGCGAAGGCACCGATCTGTTTGGTGAGGCGGGCTGTCCGCTTGCTGCTCTCTGCTGCCATACGGCAGATGCTACCCGCGGGTAGCCGAACCGGCGAGAGGGGCGGCCACAGGGGATTCCGCACCGGTGACCGTCTTCGCCGATTCCGTCGGGAGCGCCCGCTCCCGGGTGGAGAGCACCACCCGCAGCACTCCGATCCACACCAGCGTCGAGCCCAGCAGATGCAGGCCGACCAGCAACTCCGGCAGATCGGTGAAGTACTGCACATAGCCCAGGAGGCCCTGTCCGAGCAGGATGAGGATCAGATTGCGCGCGGTGCGCCGGGGGCCCATGGGCGCGTCCATCACGCGCAGGCCCGCGTAGAGCACCACGGCCAGGGACACCACGATCCACGCGAAGACCGCATGGGTGTGCGTCGCCAGCTCCACGGCGACGGGCATCCGCTTCACATCGCTGCTGTCACCCGCGTGCGGGCCCGCACCGGTGACGACCGTGCCGGCGACGATGAGGCAGGCGGTGAAGAAGGTCAGCACATGGGTGAGCTTCTTGACGGGCCTGCCCACCAGCGGCCGGGGCGATGTGTCGCCCTCCCTGGCGCGCAGCCAGGTGAGGGTGGTGACGGTCAGCAGCGCCGTGGCGGCCAGGAAGTGCCCGGCGACCACGAACGGGTTCAGCTTCACCCACACCGTGATGCCGCCGACGACGCCGTTGCCCATCACGACCCAGAACTGCGACCAGGCGAGCCTGCTCAACCCCTTGCGGGCGGGCTTCGCCGACCGTACGGCGATGATGGTCCAGCCCACCGCGGCGGAGACCACCCAGGTCATCATGCGGTTGCCGAACTCGACGGCGCCGTGGAAGCCCATGGCGGAGGTGGCCGTGAGGCTGTCGTCGCTGCACTTGGGCCAGGTGTCGCAGCCCAGACCCGAGCCGGTGAGCCGCACGGCCCCACCGGTGACCACGATGACGATGCTCATCAGCAGCGCGGTGAAGGCGGCCCGCTCGACGGTGCGGGGCGAGGGCGTCCAGCGCGCGGCGATGTACGCGATGGGGTTACGTACGACTTCGAGCAGATTCGGCACGGAGCCATGGTAGGGCGCCGCTTGTGCGCGCATTCACGAGGGGCGCCCTTCGGTCACCCGCTGCCGCTGCTTAGGGGCGCTCCCGGTCGAAGGGTCACTCCCACTTGAAGAAGCGGGCCGCGGCACCGAGCCCCACGACCGCCCAGACCGCCAGTACTCCCAGATCGTCCCACGGCACCCCCGCCCCGTGGCGGAGCACGTCGCGCAGGCCGTCCGAGAGGGCGGAGATCGGCAGCAGCTGGAGCACGCTCTGCGCGGCGTGCGGGAACTTCTCCAGCGGAACGATGACGCCGCCGCCGACCAGCAGCAGGATGAAGACCAGGTTGGCTCCCGCCAGCGTGGCCTCGGCCTTGAGCGTCCCGGCCATCAGCAGTCCGAGCCCGGAGAAGGCAGCCGTGCCGAGCAGCAGCAGGAGCAGCACCGTCGCCGGGTTGCCGTGCGGGGACCAGCCCAGCGCGAGCGCCACCACGGTCAGCAGCAGCACCTGCAGCGCCTCGATGACCACGACCGCGCAGGTCTTCGCCGTCATCAGTCCCCACCGGGGCAGCGGCGAGGCGCCGAGCCGCTTGAGGACGCCGTAGCGGCGCTCGAAGCCGGTGGCGATGGCCTGCCCGGTGAAGGCGGTCGAGAGTATCGCCAGCGCCAGGATGCCGGGCGCCAGGAAGTCGACCCGTGAGCCCGCCCCGGTGTCGACGATGTCGACGGCGCTGAAGAGCACCAGCAGCAGTGTGGGAATGATGACGGTGAGCAACAGCTGCTCACCGTTGCGCAGCTGCGTCCGTGTCTCCAGCCACGCCTGCGCCCGCACCATGCGCGGCAGCGGGGCGGCGCCGGGCTGTGGTGCGTAGGTCCCCTCGATGCCGGTCTCCGAGTGCGCGCTCATGACCGCAGCTCCTTCCCCGTCAGCTCCAAGCTGCTGTCTTCCGGGGGGCGACCCCCGGACCCCCGGCCGGTCCGGGCGACCTGCCTCATGACCGCAGCTCCTTCCCCGTCAGCTCCAAGAAGACGTCCTCCAGGGTCCGGCGCTCCACCGAGATGCGGTCCGGGAGGACACCGTTCTGGGCGCACCAGGACGTCACGGTGGCCAGCAGCTGCGGGTCGACGGTGCCGGTGAGGCGGTAGCTGCCCGGGGTGAGCTCCACCGCGACGGTCTCCGCGGGGAGGGCCTTGAGCAGGGATGCCAGGTCGAGTCCCGGGCGGCCGGCGAAGCGCAGGGTGTTCTCCGCGCCGCCCTTGCACAGCACCTCGGGCGCGCCCTGGGCGATGACCTTGCCGCCGTCGACGATGGCGACGTCGTCGGACAGCTCCTCGGCCTCGTCCATGTAGTGCGTGGTCAGCACCACCGTCACGCCGTCCGCCCGCAGGTCGCGGACCAGGTCCCAGGTGGCGTGGCGGGCCTGCGGATCGAGGCCGGCCGTCGGCTCGTCCAGGAAGACCAGCTCGGGGCGGCCGACCAGGGCCAGTGCGAGCGCGAGGCGCTGCTGCTGGCCGCCGGAGAGCCTGCGGTACGGGGTGCGCCCGCAGCCGCCCAGGCCCAGGCGTTCGATCAGCGCGGGCACGTCCAGCGGATGGGCGTGCAGCGTCGCCATGTGGCGCAGCGTCTCCTCGACCCGTGCCGTGGGGTAGATCCCGCCGCTCTGGAGCATCACCCCGATGCGGGGCCGCAGCTGCGACCCCTGGGTCACCGGATCGAGACCGAGCACTCGCACGGTGCCGGAATCCGGCCGGCGGTAGCCCTCGCAGGTTTCGATGGTGGTGGTCTTACCCGCTCCATTGGGGCCGAGGAACGCGGTGACGGTGCCCCGTGCGACGGTCAGGTCGAGCCCGTCGACGGCGGTCCTGCTGCCGTACCGCTTCACCAGCCCGGCGACTTCCACAGCCGCTGAACTTCGCATGCAGGGCAGTCTAAGGAGCGGGCCGTGCCACTCCTCTGGCGGGCTGTACGCACCCGGGCCGGACCGTCCTGGTTAGGTCAGCCTTACGTGATGCACCCCATTGGGGCTGGTCACAGCCACCGCTTGCCGAGGTCAGCCGAATTAAGCAACAATGACGTTGTGAAAAAGAGGGAGCAGGCTCGGGAGGACCGACCGATGGCCGAAGGGGCCACCGGGGCAGCCGCCGTGTCGAAGCCCCCCGCAGCACAGCCCTCGACAGCACAGGATGAACAGCACGGCACGAGGAACAAGGTCGCGCGCTCCATTCTCGACCACGGTCCGTCCACCGCGGCCGAGCTGGCGCTGCGTCTGGGGCTGACCCAGGCCGCCGTCCGCCGTCACCTGGACGCACTCGTCGCCGAGGGCGTCGTGGAGGCCCGCGCCAAGCGGGTCTACGGCTCGCGCGGCAGGGGGCGCCCCGCCAAGGTCTTCGCCCTGACGGACTGCGGCCGGGACGCCTTCGACCAGGCGTACGACCAGCTCGCCGCCGACGCCCTGCGGTGGATCGCCCGGACAGCGGGTGGCGGGGAGGTCGGGGAGGCCGCTGTCGCGGCCTTCGCCCGTGCCCGCGTCGAGGCCCAGGCGGAGAAATACCACGCGGCGCTGGAGAGCGTCCCGCCCGAGGACAAGGCGCAGGCGCTGGCGCGCGCGCTGTCCGCGGACGGGTACGCTGCCACGGCGCGTGCCGCGCCCGCCCAAGCCGGCGAGCAGCTCTGCCAGCACCACTGCCCGGTGGCCCACACCGCCGAGCAGTTCCCCCAGCTGTGCGAGGCGGAGACGGAGGTCTTCTCCCGGCTGCTCGGCACGCACGTCCAGCGGCTGGCGACCATCGCGCACGGCGACGGAGTGTGTACGACCTTCATTCCCAGGACGCACGCACCCCCGAAGAGCGCGGCGAAGCCCCCGGCAGCCAGGGCCCCCGCACGACCACCCAAGACCACCAACAGCAACGCCAGCAACGCCACCGAAGCGAACGAGGCCGGGAGGAACCCCGCATGACCGCTCCTACGGAGACTGCTCACCCCGAGCTCGACGGGCTGGGCAAGTACGAGTACGGCTGGGCCGACCCCGATGCCGCGGGCGCAGCCGCCAAGCGCGGCCTGTCCGAGGATGTCGTCCGCGACATCTCCGGGAAGAAGAACGAGCCCGACTGGATGCTCAAGCTGCGGCTCAAGGGCCACAAGCTCTTCGAGAAGAAGCCGATGCCGAACTGGGGCTCGGACCTGTCGGGCATCGACTTCGACAACATCAAGTACTTCGTCCGGTCCACCGAGAAGCAGGCCCAGTCCTGGGAGGACCTGCCCGAGGACATCAAGAACACCTACGACAAGCTCGGTATCCCGGAGGCGGAGAAGCAGCGCCTGGTCGCCGGTGTCGCCGCGCAGTACGAGTCGGAGGTCGTCTACCACCAGATCCGTGAGGACCTGGAGAAGCAGGGCGTGCTGTTCCTGGACACGGACACGGCGCTGCGTGAGCACCCCGAGCTGTTCCAGGAGCACTTCGGCACGGTCATCCCGGCCGGTGACAACAAGTTCGCCGCGCTGAACACCGCCGTGTGGTCGGGCGGCTCCTTCATCTACGTGCCGCCGGGCGTGCACGTCGACATCCCGCTCCAGGCCTACTTCCGGATCAACACCGAGAACATGGGCCAGTTCGAGCGGACGCTGATCATCGTCGACGAGGACGCCTATGTGCACTACGTCGAGGGCTGCACGGCGCCGATCTACAACTCGGACTCGCTGCACTCGGCCGTCGTCGAGATCATCGTCAAGAAGGGCGGCCGCTGCCGCTACACGACGATCCAGAACTGGTCGAACAACGTCTACAACCTGGTCACCAAGCGCGCCGTGGCCTACGAGGGCGCGACCATGGAGTGGGTCGACGGCAACCTCGGCTCCAAGGTGACGATGAAGTACCCGGCGGTCTACCTCATGGGTGAGCACGCCAAGGGCGAGACGCTGTCCGTCGCCTTCGCCGGCGAGGGCCAGCACCAGGACGCGGGCGCCAAGATGGTCCACATGGCCCCCCGCACCTCCTCGAACATCGTCTCCAAGTCGGTGGCCCGCGGTGGTGGCCGCACCTCCTACCGCGGTCTCATCGAGATCGGTGAGGGCGCCGAGGGCTCCAAGTCCAACGTGCTGTGCGACGCGCTGCTGGTCGACACCATCTCGCGCTCGGACACCTACCCTTACGTCGATGTCCGCGAGGACGACGTGACGATGGGCCACGAGGCGACCGTCTCCAAGGTCAGCGACGACCAGCTCTTCTACCTGATGAGCCGCGGGCTGTCCGAGGACGAGGCGATGGCGATGATCGTGCGCGGCTTCGTCGAGCCGATCGCCAAGGAGCTGCCCATGGAGTACGCGCTGGAGCTCAACCGGCTGATCGAGCTGCAGATGGAAGGCGCGGTCGGCTAGCCGCCATGGCTGCTGCCGAGCGCGGTGGTTCCTGTCGTCGCAGATGCCTCCCCCAGCCTCCGGCCGGGAGGTCCCCGCAGACCTCTCGCCGCCGTGGTGACGCGCCGCGGCGGCGGAACAAGATTTCTGACCTAGGAAGCGAGCAGTACGGATCCCATGGCTGAGGCCCACAACATTCCGGCTGGTTCCAGCACCACCGGAGCCATCGCGGTGGCCGCAGAGTCCACCACCGCCACGAGGATGAGCGCGCCGCCGTCCTTCGACGTGGCGGACTTCCCGGTGCCGCACGGCCGCGAGGAGGAGTGGCGCTTCACTCCTTTGGACCGGCTCAAGGGCCTGCACGACGGCACGGCGCAGGCGACCGGCACGGTCAAGACCGAGGTGTCGGCGCCCGACGGTGTCACCGTCGAGAAGGTGTCCCGGGACGACGCGCGTATCGGCCGGGCCGGCAAGCCGGTGGACCGGGTGGCGGCGCAGGCGTTCTCCTCGTTCGAGAAGGCCAGTGTCATCACGGTGCCCAAGGACGCGGTGCTGACCGAGCCGGTGCGGGTCAATCTGCACGGCGAGGGCGGCGTCACCTACGGGCACACCGTCTTCGACATCGGCGCCTTCGCCGAGGCCGTCATCGTCATCGACCACACGGGTGACGCGGTGCGCTCGGCCAACGTCGAGTTCGTCCTCGGTGACGGCGCCAAGGTCACCGTCGTCTCCGTCCAGGACTGGGACGACACCGCCGTGCACTGCTCGCAGCACAACGCCCTGGTGGGCCGGGACGCGACGTTCAAGTCGGTCGTGGTCACCTTCGGGGGCGACCTGGTACGGCTCAACCCCCGGGTCAGCTACGGCGGCCCCGGTGCCGAGGCCGAGCTGTACGGGCTGTACTTCACCGACGCCGGGCAGCACCAGGAGCACCGGCTGCTGGTCGACCACGACACCCCCAACTGCCGCAGCAACGTCGCCTACAAGGGCGCGCTCCAGGGCGACGACGCGCATGCGGTGTGGATCGGTGACGTGCTCATCCGGGCGGAGGCCACCGGCACCGACACCTATGAGCTCAACCGCAACCTGGTGCTCACCGACGGCTCCCGGGTCGACTCGGTTCCCAATCTGGAGATCGAGACCGGCGAGATCGTCGGCGCCGGTCACGCCTCGGCGACCGGCCGCTTCGAGGACGACCAGCTGTTCTATCTGATGGCGCGCGGGATCCCGGAGCGCGAGGCACGCCGCCTGGTGGTGCGCGGCTTCTTCGCCGAGCTCGTCCAGCAGATCGGCCTGCCGGACGTGGAGGAGCGCCTCATCTCCCGGATCGAGGCGGAGCTGGAGGCGTCTGTCTCATGAGTGAGGAAGGCTTCGTCAAAGCGGCTTTGCTGAGCGAGCTGGAGGAGGACACCCCGCTGCGGGTGGAGCTGGGCGGCGTCCCGGTCTCCCTCGTGCGCACCGAGGGCGAGGTGTTCGCCATCAACGACATCTGCTCGCACGCCAACGTGTCGCTCTCCGAGGGCGAGGTGGAGGAGTGCAGTATCGAGTGCTGGCTGCACGGCTCCCGCTTCGACCTGCGGACCGGCAAGCCCTCCGGACTGCCCGCCACCCGTCCCGTCCCCGTGTACCCCGTAAAGATCGAAGGAGACGGCCCCGATGCGGCAGTGCTCGTCTCCGTCACACAGGAGTCCTGAAGTCCCCATGGCAACGCTTGAGATCAATGACCTGCACGTCTCCGTCGAGACCGAGGGCGGCCCCACCGAGATCCTGCGCGGCGTCGACCTGACCGTGAAGCAGGGCGAAACGCACGCGATCATGGGCCCGAACGGCTCCGGCAAGTCCACCCTGGCCTACTCGCTGGCGGGCCACCCGAAGTACACCGTCACCGGTGGCTCGGTGAAGCTCGACGGCGAGGACGTCCTGGAGATGTCCGTGGACGAGCGCGCCCGTGCGGGTGTCTTCCTCGCCATGCAGTACCCGGTCGAGGTCCCCGGTGTCTCCGTCTCCAACTTCCTGCGCACCTCCGCCACGGCCATCCGCGGCGAGGCCCCCAAGCTGCGTACCTGGGTCAAGGAGGTCAAGGAGGCCATGGAGCGCCTCTCGATCGACCCGGCGTTCGCCGAGCGCAACGTCAACGAGGGCTTCTCCGGTGGTGAGAAGAAGCGCCACGAGATCCTGCAGCTGGAGCTGCTGAAGCCGGCGATCGCGATCCTGGACGAGACCGACTCCGGCCTCGATGTGGACGCGCTGCGCGTCGTCTCCGAGGGCGTCAACCGCGTCCGTGAGTCCGGCGAGGTCGGCACCCTGCTGATCACGCACTACACGCGCATCCTGCGCTACATCAAGCCCGACTTCGTGCACGTCTTCGCCAAGGGCCGGATCGCCGAGTCCGGCGGGGCCGAGCTGGCCGACAAGCTGGAGGAAGAGGGCTACGAGGAGTACGTGAAGGGTGGTGCCACTGCGTGACACAGCTCCCGGGCCTGCTGGACACCGAGGCGATCCGTAAGGACTTTCCGATCCTGGACCGCCTGGTGCACGACGGGCAGAAGCTCGTCTACCTGGACAACGCCGCCACCTCGCAGAAGCCGACCCAGGTGCTCGACGCCCTGGCCGGTTACTACGAGAAGCACAACGCCAACGTCCACCGGGGCGTGCATGTGCTGGCCGAGGAGGCCACGGCGCTGTACGAGGGCGCGCGCGACAAGGTCGCCGCGTTCATCAACGCGCCCAGCCGCGATGAGGTGATCTTCACCAAGAACGCCTCGGAGTCGCTGAATCTGGTGGCGAACATGCTCGGCTGGGCCGACGAGCCCTACCGCGTCGAGCGGGACACCGAGATCGTCATCACGGAGATGGAGCACCACTCCAACATCGTGCCGTGGCAGCTGCTGTCGCAGCGCACCGGCGCGAAGCTGAAGTGGTTCGGCCTCACCGACGAGGGCCGGCTGGACATGGCCGGGATCGAGGAGCTGATCACGGAGCGCACCAAGGTGGTCGCGCTCACGCTCGTCTCCAACATCATGGGCACCTTCAACCCCGTCGAGGACATCGTGCGGCGGGCTCAGGAGGTGGGCGCGCTGGTCGTGGTGGACGCCTCGCAGGCCGCCCCGCACATGGCGCTGGACGTGCAGGCGCTGCAGGCCGACTTCGTCGCCTTCACCGGCCACAAGATGTGCGGTCCCACCGGGATCGGGGTGCTGTGGGGGCGCCAGGAGCTGCTCAACGACCTGCCGCCGTTCCTCGGTGGCGGGGAGATGATCGAGACCGTCACGATGCACTCGTCGACGTACGCTCCGGCACCGCACAAGTTCGAGGCGGGTACCCCGCCGGTCGCCCAGGCGGTCGGGCTGGGTGCGGCGGTGGACTATCTGACCGCGATCGGTATGGACCGCATCCAGCAGCACGAGCACGCGCTGACGGAGTACGCCGTACGCAAGCTCCAGGAGATCCCGGACCTGCGGATCATCGGCCCCGCCACGGCCGAGGACCGCGGCGCCACGATCTCGTTCACGCTGGGTGACATCCACCCGCACGACGTGGGCCAGGTCCTGGACGAGCAGGGCATCGCGGTGCGGGTCGGCCACCACTGCGCCCGCCCCGTCTGCCTGCGGTACGGAATTCCTGCGACGACGCGAGCGTCGTTCTATCTGTACTCCACGCCCGCCGAGGTGGACGCCCTGGCGGACGGGCTGGAGCACGTACGGAATTTCTTCGCTTAGGGGCTGTCGGTGAAGCTGGACTCGATGTACCAGGAAGTGATCCTGGACCACTACAAGCATCCGCACGGGCGCGGGCTGCGCGACGGCGACGCCGAGGTGCATCACGTCAACCCCACCTGCGGTGACGAGATCACCTTGCGGGTGCGGTACGACGGCGACACCATCGAGGACGTGTCGTACGAGGGCCAGGGCTGTTCCATCAGCCAGGCCAGCGCCTCGGTGCTGAACGAGCTGCTGGTCGGCAAGGAACTGGCCGAGGCCCGCAGGATCCAGGAGACCTTCCTGGAGCTGATGCAGTCCAAGGGCCAGCTGGAGCCGGACGACAGCATGGAGGACCTGCTGGAGGACGCCGTGGCGTTCGCCGGGGTCTCGAAGTACCCGGCGCGGGTGAAGTGCGCGCTGCTGAGCTGGATGGCGTGGAAGGACGCGACATCGAAGGCGTTCAGCGAGGCGGGCACGACGGCGCAGGGGACCGAAGCCGACTCGGCCAAGGAGAAGACCGCATGACCGAGATGACCATCAAGCCCGCGAGCGAGGAAGAGGTTCGCGAGGCGCTCATGGACGTCGTCGACCCTGAGCTGGGCATCGACGTCGTCAACCTCGGCCTGATCTACGGGATCCACGTCGATGACGCGAACATCGCGACCATCGACATGACGCTCACCTCGGCGGCGTGTCCGCTGACCGACGTCATCGAGGACCAGGCCCAGTCCGCCACCGAGGGCATCGTCAACGAGCTCAAGATCAATTGGGTCTGGATGCCGCCGTGGGGTCCGGACAAGATCACCGACGACGGTCGCGAGCAGCTCCGGGCGCTGGGCTTCAACGTCTGAGCGTTCTCGCTCTCCGTACGTCCGCTCTCCGTACGTCCGCGCAGGACGGGAAACGGCCGCGCACCCCTCGGGTGCGCGGCCGTTCCGCGTGCGGGGAGAAGTATATGTACGACTGTACGCAACGTTGTGTACGCTCGTACGTATGGTCTATGTGACGCTGGCAGGGGCGATCCTCGCCGAGATCCTGGGTACGACCTCGATGAAGTACAGCGACGGCTTCACCAAGCTGGTGCCCACGCTGCTCACGGCGGCCGGCTATCTGGTGGCGTTCGTCCTGCTCGCGCAGGCTCTCAAGAGCATGCCCGTGGGGACGGCCTACGCCATCTGGTCGGGCGCCGGGACTGCGGCCATCGCGCTGATCGGCGTGGTGTTCATCGGCGAATCGGTGACGGCCGCGAAGATCCTCGGCCTCCTGCTGGTGATCTGCGGGGTGGTCGTCCTCAACCTGGGAGGGGCGCACTGATGGGCCGGCGCTACGACCCCGAGCGGCGGCAGCGCATCATCGACGCCGCCATCCGCATCGTGGAGCTCAAGGGCATAGCCGCCCTCAGCCACCGCGCAGTGGCTGCCGAGGCGGACGTGCCGCTCGGCTCCACCACCTACCACTTCGCCGGCCTGGACGATCTGCTGCTCGCCGCGCTGGAACAGGTCAGCTGCGAGCCGCATGCCGCGATCATGAGCTGGAGCGGCGAGTTGGACGACGACGCCTCGCTGGTCGACGGTCTGACCAGGGTGTTGGAGGAGTACGCCTCCGGCGGGCGCGGCCGGATCAGGCTGGAGTACGAGCTGTATCTGGCTGCCCTGCGCCGCCCGCTGCTGCAGCCGGTGGCCGCCGCGTGGCTGGACGACATGGTGCGGGTACTGGCCCGCCACACCTCCGACGTGGCCACCGCGCGGGCACTGGTGGCGCTCATCGACGGGCTGCTGCTGCAGTTCCTGCTCACCGACCGGCCCTTCGACCGGGCGGAGGTGCGGGCCGCGCTGTCCCGGGTCGTCGGACACCGCGGCGACGGTGAGTGACCGTTCCGTGGACCGGTTCGTCATCGCAGGCCGAGTCCGGATAGCGTTCGAGGTATGACCGAAGCACCCACCTCTTCCCGCACCACCGGCGCCGTCGCCGTCGGGCTCGCCACCGTCGCCGCCGGGGGCACCGTACTGGACACCTGGTTTCCGCGGCCGGAGCTCGTCGACGAGCCCGGTCCCGCCGGCAGCGAGCGGCTGAGCCCCGAGCGCGCCGCGCAGCTGCTCGGCGAGAGCGCGCCGCAGGCCCTCGGTGAAGACCCCCGCCGCGGGGTCGAGGTCGTGGCCGTCCGGACGGTCATCTCCTCGCTGGACGACAAGCCGCTGGACGCGCACGACGTCTATCTGCGGCTCCACCTGCTCAGCCACCGGCTGGTCAAGCCGCACGGGCTGAGCCTGGAAGGGCAGTTCGCCCATCTGGCCAATGTCGCCTGGACCAACCTGGGCCCCGTGCCGGTGGACAAGGTCGAAGAGGTGCGGCTCGCCGCCCGTGCCTCGGGTGCGCAGCTGACCGTGACCAGCGTGGACAAGTTCCCGCGGATGACCGACTACGTCGTGCCCAAGGGCGTGCGCATCGGGGACGCCGACCGGGTCCGCCTCGGCGCGCACCTGGCCGAGGGCACCACGGTGATGCACGAGGGCTTCTGCAACTTCAACGCCGGCACCCTGGGCACCTCCATGGTCGAGGGCCGGATCAGCGCGGGCGTCGTCCTCGGCGACGGCACCGACCTGGGCGGCGGCGCCTCGATCATGGGCACCCTCTCCGGCGGCGGCAAGCAGATCATCTCCATCGGGGAGCGCTGCCTGATCGGCGCCGAGGCGGGCATCGGGATCTCGCTCGGCGACGACTCCGTGGTGGAGGCCGGTCTCTACGTCACGGCCGGTACCCGCGTCACGCTGCCGGACGGGAAGGTCGTCAAGGCACTGGAGCTGTCCGGCGCCAACAACCTGCTCTTCCGCCGCAACTCGGTCACCGGTGCCGTCGAGGCCCTGCAGCGCAGCGGCTCCTGGGGCGGACTGAACGAGGCGCTGCACAGTCACAACTGAGCAACCGATCGGGAGGGTGCCGGTAGCGGCCGTCCCGACGCATGCCCGTAGGCCATAGGCTTACGGGCATGCGTGATCTTGGGGCCGGACTGCGGTACTTGGGGCAGGGACAGCGATGGGTGCTCGCCCATGGACGGTGGTTCGGGTTCGGGCTGTTGCCCGCGCTGATCACCCTCGTCCTGTACGCGGCGGCCCTGACAGCGCTCGGGTTCTACGCCGACGACATCGCCGCCTGGGCCACGCCCTTCGCGGACGACTGGGGCTCGACCGGACGGGCGCTGACCCGCGGTGTCTTCGCCGTCATGCTGTGGGTCGGCGTGCTGATGCTGGCCGTGGTGACCTTCGCAGCCGTCACACTGCTGATCGGTGAGCCCTTCTACGAGAAGCTCTCCGAACGGGTGGAGCAGAGCGAGGGCGGGCTGCCCGAGGGCACGGTCGACCAGCCGCTGTGGCGGGAGCTGTGGACCGCACTGTGCGACAGCGTCTTCGTCCTGTTCCGGACGCTGCTGTTGACGATCCCGCTGTTCTTCCTCGGCTTCGTCCCGCTGATCGGCCAGACCGTCGTGCCGGTGCTCGGCGTCTGCGTCTCCGGCTTCTTCCTCACCCTGGAGCTGGCCTCCGTCGCGCTGCAGCGCCGGGGCGTTCCGGTACGGGAGCGGCTGGCGATGCTGCGGCAGCGCAAGGCGCTCGCGCTCGGCTTCGGTGTGCCATTGGTGCTGGCCTTCCTGGTGCCGCTGCTGGCCGTCCCCCTGATGCCGGGGGCCGTCGCCGGGGCCACGCTGCTGGTGCGGGACCTTGTGGGGGCGCGGCCCGCACCGGGCGCCGCGCCGGGTGGCCCCGCACCTTACGGAGGGCCGCAGCCCGCGTACGGTATGCCGGGGCAGCCCGCTCCGCCGTACGGGCAGCCCCCGGCGCCGCCCGGGTACGGACCAACGGGGCGGGCCTGACGCCGTTTCGCCGTTGCGGGTCCGGGCGAACCCGCGGCTTGCGGGGCTCCCCCAGCCTCCGGCCGGGAGGTACCCCCGGGTCGCTCATGCAGTTCCCCGCGCCCCTTCGGGGCGCGGGTCACCGGCGGAGCCGGACCACCGAGGGGTCGTGGTCGCTGGTCTGGTCGGCGAACTCGGAGTTGATGTGGACGATGTCGTACTCGGCCCGGCCGGCGCCCGGGCTGGTCAGCAGGTGGTCCAGGGTCTGCGAGTTGCCGTTGAAGACGTAGCCGTAGCGCTCGTCGGCGGGCAGCTGGTTCATCGGGCTGGTCAACGCGCGGCCCGAGCGCAGCGTCTTGAGCGCGGGTGAGAACGGGAAGTCGTTGAAGTCGCCGCCCGCGACGACGGCGGCCTTCGGGTCGATGGCCCGGACGTCCCGTACGAAGCGGTTGAGCAGCTCGGCCTGCTTGACGCGCTGCGGCTCCGAGTGCCGGGCGGGCGGCTGGAAGCGGCCCTCCAGCGGCTGGTCACCGTCGAGGTCGCCGCCGCCCTTGGAGCTGAAGTGGTTGGCGATCACGAAGACCGTACGGCCCTGGAAGCGGAACTCGCCGGCCAGCGGCTTGCGGCTGGCCTTCCACGCGGGGTCCTGCGGCGCGATCCTGGCGGGTGAGGCGGAGAGCGCGGGTTTGCCGCCCTCCTTCACGACCTGCACGGGGGTGGTCGTGTCGCCGCCGGGGCGGTCGGTGAAGGAGACGCGCTCGGGGTTGTAGAGGAACGCGACGCGGATGTTGCCGCCGGGCTGGCCGCCGTCGGCCTTGTCCGCCGGATCGATCTGGCGCCACTGGTAGGAGGGGCCGCCCGCCTTCCGGATCGCGTCGGTCAGCATGGTGAGGGTCTTCTCAGCGCCGACCGTGCCGTCATCCGTGGGCCCGGTGTCGTCCTGGACCTCCTCGACGGTGACGATGTCGGGCGAGGAGAGGTTGGTGACCAGCCCCTCGGCCAGCCGCTCGAACTTGGCGGGCGCCGACTTGGGGGAGAGGTTCTCGACGTTGTAGGTCGCCACCGCCAGCTCGTTCCGGCGCTGCTTGCGGGTCCGCTCGCGCTTCAGGCCGTTGTCCCGGTGCTCGCCCAGCGTGGTGGCGCGCAGGGTGTAGCCGCCGTACTGCTCGAAGTCCAGCGGCCCTTCGGTGGTGCCGCGCAGCTCGTCGCCCACATTCGCCGCGGGGAAGGGGTGCTCGTCCAGCGGGAGCAGCGAGGAGACCTTCAGCCGGGCCCCGTTCTGGTCCTGGTAGGAGCCGTAGAGGGTGCCGCCGCGCGGGGTGGGGTTCTGCTTCGGGTCGGTGGTCACCCACAGGTCGTGATAGGCGGAGGTGGGCCCGGTGACCCGTGCGTCACGGACGGCCACCCGCATGCCCTCCAGCGACTCGTAGCGGTCCAGCGCGTACCGGTTCGGCCGCAGCGTACGGTCCTCGATGCTGCCCCCGCCTGCGTCGGGCGCGTACGCCTCGGGGACCGAGTGCGGGGTGAGCCGCACGGCGCGCGGGAGCGTGCCGGACGGCGCGCCGGAGGAGAGGCGATCCGCCGGCTGCCAGGACGCGTCGACCAGTTCGGTGACCGACTGGTTGCCCGCCTCCTTGCCGCCCGGGTAGTACTCCTTGACCTTTCCGCTCACACGCAGCGCGTCTCCCGGCGAGACGCCGGGGCTCTCGCCCCCGGTGTAGACGAAGATCCCCTCGCTGGTCGCACGGTCGCGGTCGGGGTGCGGATCCTGGAGCCAGAAGCCCCGCGATCCACCGAAGTCCCGTACTCCCGTGACGATTCCGGGGACATCGGCGACGCTCTGCCCGGCCAGCGGGGACAGCCGGGTTCTGCCCTGTATGTCATGGATACGCGGGGCCGTCGCGGAATCCGCGGCACCGGGAGAGGCCGCCGCTCCGGTCGAGGCCGGCAGTACGAGCAGCGTGGAGCAGACGGCGGCGACGGTCAGCGCCGCGCTCCTGGCCGGACGCGACGGCGAGGGAGACGCTGACAGGGGCGCCGAGGAGGACGCGGAGGAGGACGGCGAACGGGACGGCACGGAAGGCCTCCGAAGTATGTGGGGAACACGGACGTCTCTGCGCGGGGGTCACTTGCGTGGGCATTCTCTACGCGCGTAAAGCATGGCGGGCCAACGGCAGTTGTCAAGGTCGTGACAGCTTGGGGGTCCGGTGCGCCGCGGCCCTGTTACGTGCCTGGTGCACGATTCGGGCACCCGGGGACAGAACCCGTCTACGCTGGGTCCCCGCACCGTCCGGCAACCCGTAGGACCCGTAGGAGATGAACCCGCACATGACCGGTGACGACCGTCCCACCCTGCCGCCCGTACGGCTGCCCTCCGATGCCGAACTGGCGCGGGACGCACTGGCCGCACCGCTGCTGGCGCGCGCTGTGGAGCTGACCCGCTGGGCGCGCGCGGCCGGCTCCTCGGGCGCGGGCATCCCGGTGGGCGCGGGCGGTGAACTCCTCTCCCAGCAGCTGAAGGAGGCCGCCGCGCACCTGGGCCTGACGGAGGACGAGGAGGCTCCGGCACTCGCCGCCGACGCGTGGAACTTCGCCGTGGACACCGGGCTGTTGGTCGTCGACGAGGACGCGGACGACGATGAAGCAGGCGGGGAAGCAGGCGCGGGCGCAAGCGGTGCGGCAACCGGCGAGGAGACCGCCCCCAGCAGCGACGAACCGGTGGGCGTCGCCACACCGGACGAGGAGTTCGACGGTCTGACCGGCGGCCCCGGCGGCTCCGTGCCCGCTCCCGACGAGATCCTCGAACTGTGGCGCACCGGCCTGGACACGGTGCTCGCGGACGCCGCGACGCCCAGCTTCGAGGAGCTGCTGGGCGGTATCGAGGGCGCGATCGGCGAGAACGGCGAGATCGACCCGGACGCCATCGACCTCGACGCCATGGACTGGAACCCGGAGGAGGAGACCGAGGCGCTCGACAGCGCCCTCGGCAACCTCTATCTGCTCACCGCGACCGATCCCGCCGTCGCCGCGGGCTCCATGGTGCCGCTGCCCGTGCTGGCCGCCTCGATGACCGTGCCCGACGGCATGGAGGAGCCGACCGACGAGGTGCTGGAAGAGGTCTCGACGGCGATGATGCGGCTGGACGAGCAGTTCCGCATGCTGGAGCCGACCGGGCTGGTCGCCTACCAGCCGGTGGACGAGGCCCTCACCCGCGAGGCCGCCGAGGGCGAAGAGGTGCCCGGCGCCGACGGCTTGAGCGCCGACGGCGCCGGCAGTGCCGACGGCGCCGACCTCGACGAGGAGGACGTCACCCGCTACGGCATGGTGCGGCTCACCCCGCTCGGCCTGTACGGCGTACGTGAGCGGATGCGGGAGGCCGGCCTGGACGTGCCCGCGGTCGGCGACCTCGCCGACGCCGGGGCCGACAAGCTGCTCGCCGCCCTGCCGGTCTACACGGAGGAGAACGCGCGCAGCGAGATCGAGAGCTGGTTCGCGGCCCGCGCGACCGCCGAGGGGACGGACGGTGCCGGTGGCACGACGGCCGCCGCCCGTGAGCTGTTGGCGGCCGCGCGCGGCACCGACGAGGCCGCGCCCGTCCGCCGGCTCGCCTGTCAGCAGGCACTCTCGCTCGCCGGGCCGGAGGCCGAGCCCGCACTGCGGGAGGTGCTGGAGGACCGGCAGCTGGGCGGGCTCGCGCGGGTCTGGCTCGCCGAGCGCGGGGCGGCCGATGTGCCGCAGCCGGACGAGGAGATGGTGTTCTGGCTCACGATCGACACCATCGCCGCGCAGGTCGCGACCGCCGGCGAGCCGGACGAACTGCGCGAGCTGGTGCGGGACCTGGTCGATCAGCACGCCGGGTTCTTCGACAAGGCGTGGCGGGTGGAGCACCCGGCCACCGGGGACGTGCTGGAGACCATGGGGCGGGTGCATCCCGACAAGCGGGTCGCCAAGGACGCCCGCAAAGCCGCTTTCAAAGCCCGCTCCCGCTGAGGCGGAGGGGTGGTGGCGCCCCCGGCGGGAGCCGGGGGCGCCCCGCTGCGGGAGGTGGGCCGCCCCACCGATAGCCGCACCGGCGGCCTGGTCCGTCTCAGTGCCCGTCTCGGTCTGCGGGACGGTGCAGTGCGGAACCCGGCACTTCGTTTACCGTTGCACGCATGTCCGGACCCGCGTGCCTGCTGGCGCTCGCCCTCACGCTCTTCGCGGCCACCGCGTGGAGCGTCGACGACGCGCTCTGTCGCCGCCCGTACCGCTGACGGCGCGGCCCCCTGCGCAGCCTGCCCTGTCCAGGACGCGTCCGCATTGTGAGAGCCCGCCGTCGCCGTGCCCTTTTCCGCTCGTACTCGCACGGAGACACCTGTGACGACCGCTGCTCCCCCTGACAACCCCCGCGCCACGCCGCTGGCTCCCGTCCCGACCTCCGCGCCCGCGCCCGAGGCGCCCGCCGTACGACGGCTGCCGCTCGCTGTCGCGCTGGCGCTCGGGCTGGCGCTGACCGGATATGTGTGGTCGGTGTACGGCGCCGAACCCGGTGTCCTGCTCCTGCTCGGCATCGGACTCGGTGTCGGGCTCTTCCACTCCCGGTTCGGATTCACCTCCGCCTGGCGGCAGTTGATCGCCGTCGGCAACGGCACCGGGCTGCGGGCGCACGCACTGCTGCTCGGTACGACCGCCACCTTGTTCACGCTCGTCCTCGGGACCGGCACCGGTCTGTTCGGTTCGGCTCCCGCGCCCAGCGGGGGACCGCTGGGTGCCGGGCTGCTGCTGGGGGCCTTCCTCTTCGGCGTCGGCATGCAACTCGGGGGCGCCTGCGCCTCGGGCACGCTGTTCGCCGTCGGCTCCGGACAGAGCACCATCGTGCTGACGCTCGGCGGCTTCGTCGTCGGCTCCACGCTCGCCGCGTGGCAGTACGGACTCTGGAGGGATCTGCCCGCCTTCGACCCGGTGCTCTTCTCCGACCACGTGGGCCGGCCGGGCTCCCTCGCGGTCACGCTGGCGCTGCTCGTGCTGGTCGTCCTGGTCACCCGGCGGGTGCAGGCCCGGCGCAACCCGCCGCCGGTGGGGGTGCCGCCGACCGCGCGCGGGACGCTCGCCCGCGTCGTACGGGGCTCCTGGCCGCTGGCGGCCGGTGCTCTGGTGCTCGCCGTGCTGGGCGCCGCCGTGCTGCTCGTCTCGGGCGGTGCCTGGGGTGTGACCAGTGCGTTCACCCTGTGGGGCAGCAAGCTCACGGGCGCGCTGGGCGGCTCACCGGAGAGCTGGGCCTACTGGCAGGAGCCGCAGAACGCCAAGGCGCTGGCCGGCTCGGTGCTGGCCGACAAGACCAGCCTCACCGACTTCGGCATCATGATCGGCGCGGCCGTCGCGGCAGCCGCCGGCGGGGTGTGGACGCTGCACAAGGGTGTCGCCTGGCGGACGGCGGGCGCTGCGGTGCTCGGCGGGATCCTGATGGGGATCGGCGCCCGGCTGGCGGGCGGCTGCAACATCGGTGCCTACCTGGCGGGTATCGCCTCCGGCAGCCTGCACGGCTGGATCTGGGGCGCCACCGCGCTGGCGGGCACCTGGGTCGGGCTGCGGCTGCGCCCCTACGCCGGGCTGACCAATCCGAAGCCGGGCGACGGCGTGTGCTGACGCGCGCACCCCGGCGCGCATCCTGACAGGCCGCCAGGGGCGTGGTTCGTGTGTGGCGGGACCGGACTCGTGTGAGACGCGGCGAGTCCGGTAACCCGCTGCCGGGATCCGCTCCGGCCTTTCCGTACGATCGAGCAGATCCGGCCTTTTCTGGCTATACGGAACAAAGGGTGTGAATGCCGACGTGACAGAGAGCCCCAAGCGCCAGCCGGGGGGCAAGGCGACGGCCAGGCACGTTCCGCAGGCGGTCGCCGAGCTGCCCCGCCAGGTCCGCGACGAACTGGCGCACCGGCTGCGCCGCAAAGGCCGCCCCTTCACCAAGGAGGACGTGCAGGTCGTCGAGGAGCCCATGCTCAAGCGGGCGGTCAGCGCCTCCGCGCTCGGCAACTGCATGGAGTGGTTCGACTTCGGCGTCTACAGCTATCTGGCCGCCACCATCGGCGAGGTCTTCTACCCGAACGCCTCCGACGCGGCGCAACTGCTGGCCTCGTTCGCGACCTTCGCCGCCGCCTTCGTCGTCCGTCCGCTGGGCGGGCTCTTCTTCGGGCCGCTCGGCGACAAGCTGGGGCGCCAGAAGGTGCTCGCCGCGACGATGATCCTGATGGCGTTCGGCACCTTCCTGATCGGCTTCATCCCCAGCTACGCCACCATCGGCATCGCGGCTCCCATCCTCCTGCTGCTCGCACGCATGCTGCAGGGCTTCTCCACCGGCGGTGAGTACGGCGGCGCCACCACCTTCATCGCGGAGTTCTCGCCCGACCGCAGGCGCGGATTCCTCGGCAGCTGGCTCGACTTCGGCACCTTCGTCGGATATGCGCTCGGCTCGGTCCTGGTGACCGGGCTCAACCTCGCGCTGTCCGACAGCCAGATGCTCGCCTGGGGCTGGCGCATCCCGTTCCTGATCGCCGGGCCGCTGGGGCTGATCGGCCTGTACATGCGGCTCAAGCTGGAGGAGTCCCCGGCGTTCCAGCAGCAGTTGGACGAGCATGAGCACGCCGTCGCCGAGCGGGAGGCCGAGCGGCACGAGTTCCGCACCATCCTGCGCCGGCACTGGGAGCCGTTGCTGATCTGCGTCGGCCTGGTGCTGCTCTACAACGTGACCAACTACATGGTCACCGGCTATCTGCCGACGTACCAGACGGAAGTGCTGGGCCGGGAGGGCACCACCGCCGATGTGCTGGTGCTGGTCGGCATGGTGTGGGTGGTGCTGCTGATCACCTTCATCGGCCGGTTGAGCGACCACGTCGGCCGGCGTCCGGTCTACCGCTGGGCGGCCGTCGGCCAGATCGTGCTGGCCGTTCCCGCCTTCATGCTGCTGCGTTCGGACGGCTGGCTGCTGCCCGCGCTGGGCGTGCTCATCCTGGCCACGCTGCTGGCCGGGTTCGCCGCACCGTCGGCTGCCACGCTGCCCGCGCTCTTCCCCACCAGCGTGCGCTACGCCGCCATGGGCATCGGCTTCAACTTCTCCGTCGCCGCCTTCGGCGGCACCACGCCGCTGGTCACCGAGAGCCTCGTCAGCGCGACGGGCAACAACCTGGTGCCCGGCTGCTATCTGATCGTCAGCGGACTGATCGGTCTGCTCGCCGTCCGCTTCATGCCGGAGACCGCGGGGGTCCCGCTGCACGGCTCGCAGCCCATGGTCAGCACGGAGCAGGAGGCCAAGGAGCTGATCTCCACCAGCCGCGACCTGCAGGGCATGCAGGAGGCGCAGGGCGTCAGCCGGCGGTAGGCCGCGCCCGGCCGGGGTCATGGCCCCGGTCCCGGAGGGCCGTGACCACGACGGCGAGCGTACCGAGGGCGACCGGCAGCAGGGCGAGGACGAGCGTCCCGGTCGGCTGCTGGCCCTGTTTCTGGGGCGCGGTGCTCCACATCACCGTGCAGGCGACGGCCAGCGTCAGCCCCAGGCAGAACCCGAGGAAGAGCTGCGCCCGGGCGACGCGCCGGGCCCCCTCGGCGGTCTTCGGCCGGTTGACCAGGCTCGAAGCCTGTCGGCCCGGCGGCAGTTCGGACAGCGGCGTGATGCGCAGCGTGCCGAACGCCGTGCCGGCCAGCAGCGCCAGCGCTCCCGCGTGGACGAAGACGGGTACGAAGACGCTGGCCACCGACTTGCCCGCGTATCTGTCGACGCCGTCGCTGCCGAAGTGCTGCGGCACCTTCTCCGGCAGATGCGGATAGACCATGATCCCCCACAGCAGGAGTCCCCCCAGCACCAGCAGTCCCGGTATCAGCCACAGCCATGGGAAGGCCGGCCGTGCGGCCGCCCGGCTGCCGCTGCTGTGTTCGCCGCCCGCGCCCCGGTCCGTCTCCCCGTGCCCGCGCACTGCCCGCCTCCCCTTGTCGCCTGTGCGCCGTCGTCTGTGCGCCGTCGCCTGTGCGCCCTTCTTCCCGGTGGCCCGGCACTCACTCCGCCTCGCGGCCCCAGACCAGGTGGTTGCCGCCCTGCCACTCGATGACCGCGTCGTCGTAGAGGTCGACGGTGGCGATGTCCAGGCCTGCGCCGGCAAGGTACTCGATCAGGTCGGTCAGTCCGTAGGCCGTCCCCAGCGTCTCGCCGTGCGCGGTGACACGGCGACCGCCGCCGGGAGCGGGAGGGTGGACGACGACGAGCGCACTCATGTCTCCAGGCTGCGTCAGCCACCGCCCCGATGCACCTCGGGGCCCGGCGGGGGTATGGTCCGGCCATGGCTGGTGTCCGTGTTGATGTGCACGGCTTCTGGGAGGCCGACGGCGCGACGAAGACGTTCACGCACTCCCTCGACCCCGACCTGCTGGCCGCCCACGTGCCGCCCACCGCGCGCGTCCTGGACTACGGCTGCGGGTACGGACGGCTCACGGCGCGACTCGGCGAGTTGGGGTACTCCCATGTCGTGGGCGTCGACCCCTCGCGCACCATGATCGAGCGCGGGTTGCGCGAGAACCCCCGACTGGCGCTCCACCATCAGCGCGAGCTGCCGCTGCCCGACCGGGACGGCGCCTACGACGCCGTGCTGCTGTTCGCCGTCCTGACCTGTGTGCCCGACGACGCGGCACAGGGCGCGACGCTGGCCGAGCTCGCCCGGGTGCTGCGTCCCGGCGGAGTGCTGTACGTCAGCGAGGTGCCCCTGCAACGGGACGCGCGGAACGTGGCCCGCTACGAGCAGCACCAGCAGATCGCGCCGCACAGCCCGTACGGAACGTTCACCACCGAGGACGGCGGCCTCTTCCGGCATCTGCCGGCGGACCGGCTGCGGGCGCTGCTGGACGACCACGGTTTCGCGGTCGCCGAGGAGCGGACCGGCACGGCGCCCACCCTCAACGGCCATGTGGCGGAGTGTCTGCAACTGGCGGCCCGGCGGCGCACGGAGGGGTGAGCGCGCGCTCCAGCGTCTGCGCGGCCAGCGCGCGGGCGGCGCCGACCGGATCGTCGACGACGGAGAGGCCGCGCAGCACCACGGCGCCCTCGTGCAGCAGTGCCAGCCCGTCGGCCAACTCGTCGGGGTCGTGCGCACCGGCGGCCACCGAGAGCTCGTACAGATAGCCGCGCAGCCAGCGTTTCTGCTCGGTGATCACGCGGCGCGCCGGGTGTGCGGGATCGGGGAGTTCGGCGGCGGCGTTGACGAAACCGCAGCCGCGCGGGTTGTGCTGCCGCATCCACTCCGCGAGCGCGTCGAAGGTGGCCAGCAGCGGCTCCCCGGCCCCGCTTTGGCCTCCCCCGGCGGCGTGCGTGTCCACCCATGAGGTCAGCCAGGCGCGCCAGCGCAGATCGCGCTCGTGCAGATACGCCGTGATCAGCGCGTCCTTGCCGCCGAACCGGTCGTAGAGCGTCTTCTTGGTGGTGCCCGCCTCCTTGGCGATCAGATCCACGCCGACTGCCGTGATACCGCGCTCGTAGAAGAGGGTGCTCGCCGCGTCGAGGATCCTGCGGGCGCCCGGGGTCAGCTGCGTGGCCGCCCCCGGCCCGGTAGCTGTCGCTGCCGCCGCCTCCGGCTCCTTCTTCGTCTTCGTCCCCACTGCCTCCGGCTCCCTTCGGCCGACGGGCCGGAACCTCCGGCTCATCGATCCGCCCACCAGCACCGCTTGCGGTAAACAGATCTGTCTACTTCACTGTACCCCTCGGCCAGGTAAACCGATCGGTCTACCTGGCCGTGCGGGCTGTTGATCACCCGTCCGACCCCTCAACCGACCCCTCGTCGAGGAGCTCTCCCGTGCCGGCACCACCCCTGTCCCTCCCGGCCCCCGTGGCCTCCGCCACCGTCTCCGCCGGACTCGTCGTCATGTGGAGCTCCGGCTTCATCGGTGCCGAACTCGGCACCCGGCAGGCCCCGGCCGACACCCTGCTGATGTGGCGGTTCCTCGTCGCGACGGCGCTGCTGGGCGGCGCCTGGCTGCTGTGGCGCCGCCGCCGACTGCCGGCGCGCGCCCTCGCCGAGCAGGCGGCGATCGGGCTGCTCTCCCAAGGCGTCTACCTCGGCTCCATCGTGTGGGCCGTCGGCCTGGGCGTTCCCTCCGGCACCTCCGCACTGATAGCCGCCCTCCAGCCACTCGCCGCCGGGGCGCTGGCCGGGCCGCTGCTCGGCGAACAGGTCACCCGGCGCCAGTGGGGCGGACTCCTCGTCGGCCTCGTCGGCGTGGCGCTGGTCGTACGCGAGGACCTGGCGGCCCCCGGAGCGGCACCGACCTGGGCGTACGCCCTGCCGTTCGCCGGGATGGCCGGACTGCTCGCCGCCAGCTTCCTGGAGCGCCGCGCCCGGCACCAGCTGCCCTCCGTCGACGCGGTGCCCCTGCACTGCGGCGTGAGCGCGCTGGTCTTCACGGCGGTCGCGGCAGGGCTCGGTCACGCGGCGCCCCCGGCCGCCTCCGGTGCGTTCTGGTTCGCCGTCGCCTGGGTCGTGGTGCTCTCCACCGTCGGCGGTTACGGCTTCTACTGGCTGAGCCTGCGCCGCAACGGCGTCACGGGGACCAGCGCGCTGATCTACCTCACCCCGCCGACCACGCTGCTGTGGGCGTACGCCATGTTCGGCCAGACGCCGGGTGCCGGTGCCGTGCTGGGCATGGTGGTGTGCGTCGCCGGAGTGGTGGCGGCGACGGTACGGCCCCGGGGCGCGCGTCCGCGACGTACGCGTACGGTGTACGCGAGCCGAAAGTGCCCGGAGCCGACCCCGCCGGCGGTGAAGACCCTGTGCACAGCGGAAACACCGGTCACGGCAAAGGAACCGCAAAGCGCGGCCGCTCGTTACTCCCGGCATGACCGCAATGACTCCCGGCTCCAATCTGCCGCTGACCGCGCAGCGCGTGGCGGTGGACGTGACCGCACCCAGCAAACTCGACGTCTCGGCTCTGCTGCTGAGCCCGGAGGGCAAGGTCCGCTCGGACGACGATTTCGTCTTCTACAACCAGCCCACCGCTCCGGGCGTGACGCACAGCAGCGGTGCCACTGACAGCATCACCGTGGAGACCGGCGCGGTGCCCGCCGACGTCGACAAGGTCGTCGTCACCGCGAGCCCCGACGCTCCCGGCGCCACCTTCGCGGGCACCGAGCTCACCGCCACGGTCCGCGACGCAGCGACCGGCGCGGTGCTCGCCACCTTCACCCCGCCGAAGCTGGGTGCCGAGACGGCGCTGCTGGTGGTGGAGGTCTACCGCAGGAACGGCGCCTGGAAGGTGCGGGCCGTCGGACAGGGGTACTCCAACGGGCTGGGCGGTATCGCCGCGGACTTCGGCGTGAATGTGGAGGAGCCCGCCGCCCCGGCCGCCCCCGCGGCCCCGGCTGCCCCTGCGGCTCCCACAGCGCCCGCCGCCCCGCCGGCACCCCCGGCTGCCGCCCCCGCCGCGCCGTCGGCGCCGTCCGCTCCCGCGGCGCCGTCCGCCCCTGCCGCAGCGGGAGCCGGGAAGATCAACCTGGACAAGGGCCGGGTCAACCTCCAGAAGAACCAGACGGTTTCCCTGGTCAAGGGAGGCCGCCCGCTGCTCACCTCGGTCCGTATGGGGCTCGGCTGGGAGCCGGTCTTCCGGGCCGGCAGGCGGGCGAAGGACATCGACCTCGACGCTTCGGTGATCGCCTACGACGCCAACCGCAAGAAGATCGACGCCTGTTACTTCGGCAAGCTGGCCATCCTGGGCGGCGTCATCCAGCACTCCGGCGACAACCTCACCGGCGAGGGCGCCGGGGACGACGAGGTGATCACCGTCCACCTCGGCGACCTGCCGCCCGAGGTGATGGGACTGGTCTTCACCGTGAACTCCTTCTCCGGTCAGAAGTTCACGGACGTCGCCAAGGCGTACTGCCGACTGCTCGACGCCAGTGGCGGGGAGCTGGTCCGCTACGACCTGACCCAGTCCGAGTCGCGGACCGGCGTGCTGATGGCCAAGTTCATCCGCCAGTTCTCCGGTGAGTGGGAGATGACGGCACTCGGCCAGTACGTCGACTCGCGCACGGTGCGCGGCATGGTCAAGCCGGGCGCCGCGGCGCTGTAGCACCACGGCGCGCCGGCATCCGCTGCCAGGGGCGCGGGTCGAGGGTCAGAAGTCGAAGACGGGACCCGTGGCCTGACGCATGGCGCAGGTGTTGGGGAAGGTCTTCTTCCAGTTGACCGCCTCCCCCCGGTGGCTGCCGCGGGCGGCGACGGTCACCGGGGCGTGCTGCATGGTGCAGTGGCCGCGCTTGCCGGGCAGCGCGTCGAGGTTGCCGCGGGTCTTGTCGAACGCGGCGCACGCCTCGGCGGCCTTCGGGTGCCGCCCGTGCGGGCTCGGCTCGCACTGCAGCAGGACGCCCCGGATCGCGGACTTCTCCGAGCCGGAGATGGTCAAAAAGACGCCCTGGGTGTCGCGGCCGGGATCGTGCTTGCCGTCGGCGGGGGCGCTCGCGGCGCCGGCGACGGGCGCGGGCTGGAAGATCAGCAGCGGCACGGCCAGCGCGGCTGCGGCCACAGCGGTGCGGGCGAGGTGCCGGGCAGGGATTCGAGTGCTCACGGCCTCTCAACGAGGCACGGCAGCGGGAGGACACGGGGCGCACCGCATCGCGGACGCGCGCGGCGGCGGAAGCCCGTGGGCTCCCCGCGCGCCTGTGCGGCACGCGGGGAGCCGCACTCAGGACTGCGGCCGACGGCCGTGGTTGGCCGCGTTGTTGCGACGAGCCTTCTTCTTGCGCCGACGCTTGGACGACATGGCGACTCCTTTCCACGCGAGGGATGAATACCTCCGCGTTTCTACCACTCACCTGTCCCCGCCCTCGAACCCCCGCCCCTCCCGCTCGGCCGCTGACGCGTGCCGCACTGCCCGCCGCCGCGGTCCGGCACCTGCCCGCAACCAGCCCCTGCGTCGGAGCGAGGGGCGCTGTCCGCTGCCCGGGACGTGGGGCTGCTGATGCGGGTGCCTGTTGTGGGTCGCGCGGTTAGCGTTGAAGTGTGCCGAGCAGCGAGGCGGCGTCGGTCCCGGTGTGGCGCTCCGTCCCACAGGAACCGGGCCGACGGTGCTGTTGGGAGGAGTGTGGTCGGCGTGGCCCGGAACCGGCGGCTGATCCTGAGCGAACCGTCCGAGGTGTGGAGACTGCTGTCCGATGGGCACCGCTACGGGGAGTGGGTGACCGGAACCCGGCAGGTCCTGGCCGCGGACCCGCACTGGCCCGCGAAGGGTGCCCGCTTGCGGGTCCGCGTCGGGGTGGGCGCCATGACCCTCGACGACACCTGTGTCGTCCGCATCTGTGAACCCCAGCGCCGCCTGGAGCTGGAGGCGAAGGCCGACCCCTTCGGTGCGGCCCGGATCGCGATGAATCTGATCCCCTGGGGCGACCACACCCTCTTCGTCCTCGACTGGCACCCGCTTCGGGGCCCCGGAACGAGGATGCACGGGCTCCCCGTGAACTACCTCGTCGCGGTGCGCAACGGCATGATGCTGACGAAGCTGGCCCGCATCGCCGTGCGTGAGCACGGGCGCCAGCCCGCCGGAACCGGCTGAGGTCTTGCGCTGCGGAGGGGGAGAGACACTCGGCAGCCGAGGCCCACCCGCGATCCGGACGGGACGGCCTAGCGGCGGTCGCGGGAGTGGCCGAAGAGCAGGCGGTAGACGATCAGCAGGACGAGGGAGCCGGCGATGGCGGCGACCCACAGGGCGGGGTCGACGACATTGTTGGCTATCGGGCGGTCCAGGAAGGTGGCGGACAGCCAGCCGCCGATGAAGGCTCCGGCAATGCCGATCAGTACGGTGCCCACGAGGCCGCCCGGGTCGCGGCCGGGCAGCAGGATCTTGGCCACCGTGCCCGCGACCAGGCCGAGGACGATCCAGCTCAGCACGCCGGAACGCGCCAGGTCGGAGAGCGGGTCGGAGCCCGTGTCGTCCGAGTCGGCGAGCAGGGTGAGCGGAGCGAGGTGGGCGAGCGGTGTGGCGAGCATGGGTGGGGCCTCCCCGTGGCTGATCGGTTGCGGCCCCATGATGCCTGCCGGGTCCCGCTTCGCGAGCACCCCCTTCAGCTTCCCCTCAGTGTGGCCATCGGGGCGGACGGGTGCAGAAATGGCCGCCCAGATGTGCCTGGTCGGGGTCGGTGGGGTCCAACTCCCCGTGCTCGGCGACGAGTTTCGCCGCGAACGGCTCCGAGTCGTCGCGCGGCTCGTAGCCCAGGGCGCGGGCGGAGGTCAGGTCCCACCACAGCCGGGTGTTGGCGGAGGAGCCGTAGACGACGGTGTGGCCGACGTCCTCGGCGGTGAGCGCCGCGTGGAGGAGGCGGGCGCCGTCGGCAGGGCTCAGCCAGATCGAGAGCATCCGTACGGAGGTCGGTTCGGGGAAGCAGGAGCCGATGCGCACGGAGACGGTCTCGATGCCGTGCAGATCCCAGTAGAGCTGTGCGAGGTCCTCGCCGAAGGACTTGGACAGGCCGTAGAAGGTGTCGGGGCGGCGCGGGGTGTGCACGGGGATCAGGGCGCCGCCGCCGTCCGCCGCTCCGGTGCCGATTCCGGGGACCGGGGTGAAGCCGACCGCGTGGTTGGAGGAGGCGAAGACGACGCGGCGTACGCCCTCGGCGCGTGCCGCCTCGTAGAGCGCGTAAGTGCCCTGGATGTTGGCGGCGAGGATCTTCTCGAACGTGGACTCCAGTGAGATCCCCGCCAGATGGATGATCGCGTCCACGCCCCGTACGGCGGCGCGCAGCGCTTCGCTGTCCGCGGTGCTCAGATCCAGTACGAGCGAGTCGGGCTCGCCCTCGACGGGGCGCATGTCCAGCAGCCGCAGCCGGTAGCCGTAGGAGGGCAGCAGTTCGCGCATCAGGGTGCCGAGGCCCCCGGCGGCACCGGTGAGCAGGACGGTGCGGGGCGCGGACCGGGCTGTGGGGCTCTCGGGCATGGTGGCGGTCTCCATCCGGTCTCTCCACGGACCCCGGGATCTCGTCGCGAGGTCTTCATTCATGGACGCGGTTCATATATGGGGAGACGCTATGAAGTGCCCACACGTCCGTCAAGAGAGCCGTACGTGGCGGGTCCCCGTCTGTTCCACGCGGCGAAGTCGGGGCCGGCATACGGGATTTCGGCCTTGACCGGTGGCGCGCTGTTGCCTTAGCGTGACCGTCGTTCAGGAATGTAGACAGTTATCAGAAGAGTGCACGGCTGGAGGGCTCTCCCGCCCGCCCGTCCAGGCCACAAGGAGCGCCGTATGCCCTCGTCCCCGTCCTCGCCCCCGCCCCCGCCCTCTCCGACTCCTGGTACCCCGGCGCCGGGGCCTGCGCTCGCCGAGCGGCTCGACGGGCTGCTCTTCTTCCCCGTGACGGCCTTCGCCCCCGACGGCTCCCTCGATCTCGACGTCTTCCGCGCACATGTGCGGCGCGGCGTGGCGGCCGGGGCGGGGGCAGTCTTCGTGTGCTGCGGCACGGGCGAGTTCCACGCGCTGGCGCCGGAGGAGTTCAGTGCGTGCGTCACCGCGGCCGTGGCGGAGGCCGACGGCCGGGTGCCGGTGGTGGCCGGTGCGGGCTACGGGCCCGCGCTCGCCCGGGAGTTCGCCCGCCGGGCCGAGGCCGCGGGTGCCGACGGGCTGCTGGCGATGCCGCCGTATCTCGTGGTGGCCGACCAGGACGGGCTCGTGAGGCACTACACCGAGCTGGCGGACGCCACCGCGCTGCCCACCGTCGTCTACCAGCGCGACAACGCCCTCTTCACCCCCGACGCCGTTGTACGTCTCGCCCGCCACCCGCGCATCATCGGTTTCAAGGACGGCCTCGGCGACCCGGACGTGCTGCAGCGCATCATCACCGCCGTTCGCGGTGCGGGCCTCGACGAGGACTTCCGGTACTTCAACGGGCTGCCCACCGCCGAGCTGACCGGACTCGCCTACCGGGGGCTGGGTGTCGCCCTCTACTCGTCGGCCGTCTTCTGCTTCGCGCCCGAGATCGCCCTCGCCTTCCACCGGGCGCTCGCCGCGGAGGACGAGGCGGCGGTGCGGACGCTGCTCGACGGCTTCTACGTGCCGTTCGTCGAACTGCGCAACCAGGGCCGCGGATACGCCGTCTCGCTCGTCAAGGCAGGAGTGCGGTTGCGCGGCCTGGACGTGGGCGGGGTGCGCCCCCCGCTGTCCGACCCGCCGCCCGCGCACGTCAAGGAGTTGGGCGCGCTGCTGGAGCGGGGCCTGGAGCTGGCCGGTTCGATGCCCGGCGGCACCGCGCGGACGCAGTCCGGGGGAGGGGCGGGCTGATGCGGGCCGGCGCGTTCGTCTACCCCTGGGACGTGATCGGTGACCCGGCAGCCCCCGAGCGCCTCGCGGCGCTGGGCATCCAGCAGGTCACCCTGGCGGCCGCCTACCACTCGACGCGCGCCCTCACCCCGCGCCACCCCCGCCACCGCATCGTCACGGCGCGGCACTCGGCCGTCCTCTACCCGCCCGACCCCGCTCGCTGGCCACCCGGCGCCCCGCACCCCCACCCGCAGGACTGGGTCGACAGCGACGATCCGGGCGGCCCGTACGCCGAGGCGGCACGCGCGCTGACCGAGGCGGGGCTGGAGGTGCACTCCTGGGTGGTGCTCGCCCACAACTCCCGGCTGGGCGAGGAGTTTCCGCACACCAGCGTCCGCAACGCCTACGGCGACCGCTACCCGTGGGCGCCCTGCATCGCGCGTCCCGAGGTGCGGGCCTACGCTGTCGCGCTGGCCGCCGAGGCGGCCGTACGCCCGGGCACCGGGACGCGCGGTACCGAACTGGAGTCCTGCGGCTGGTACGGGTTCGCCCATCTGCACGCCCACGACAAGATCGGCGGCGTGCCGCTGGACGGCGCCGCGACCGCGCTGATGTCACTGTGCTTCTGCGACGTGTGCGAGGAGGGCTACGCCGCACTGGGTGGCGACCCGGAGCGGCTGCGGGCCGAGGTGGTGCGCGCCCTGGAGCCGGTGTGGCGGGGTGAGCGCACCGCGCCGCCGGACCGTGGGAGCGGCAGGGCGGGGGAGTGGGCGGCCGTCGAGGAACTGCTCGGCGCCCGGACGGCGGCCCTGGTGGCGCAGTGGCGGGAGGCGGCCGCCGGCCGTCTCCAGCACGAGGCGGTCGCGGCGGTACGGCAGCAGGCCGCGCCCGACCCGTTCCGGGTACTGCTGCACGCCGACCCGGCCCCGCACCGGGCGGGCGCCAACGCGGGCACCCGCCCCGCCGATGTGCTCGGCCACGCCGACGGGGTCGTCGTCCCCTGCCCCGGCGGACCCGAGGGGCGCGGCGCACGCGGCGACGCGCTCGGGCCGTTCGCCGCGCACGGCGGGCCCGGCGTGACGCTCGCCGCCAACCTCACCGTCGTCTCCGGCATGGGCGGCAGCCCGCACACGCTCGCCGACGACGCCGCGCACGCGCAGGCACTCGGCGCGACCGAGTTGCGGCTCTACCACGCCGGGCTCGCCTCGGACCAGGACCTCGCAGCGGTCACCGCCGGGCTCGCACGGCAGCCGTGACGCCGCTCACCGGAGTGCAGCCGTCATCATCTTCTTGGCGATGGGGGCCGCCAGACCGTTGCCGCTGACCTCGGCACGGGCCGCGTCCGAGTCCTCCACCACGACCGCGACCGCGACCTTCTCGCCGGAGTCGGTCTCGGCCCAGGAGGTGAACCAGGCGTACGGCATACCGCTGTTGTCGACACCGTGCTGGGCCGTGCCGGTCTTGCCGCCCACCGTGAGGCCGTCGATCTGCGCGTTGCTGCCGGTGCCCTTGTCCACCACCGTGCCCATCGCCGACCGCAGCTGCTGGGCGGTGCGCTCGCTCATCACCCGGTGCGAGTCCGGGTCCTCGTACGACTGGAGCGTGTGACCGTTGCCGTCCTGCACCCGGGAGACCATGTGCGGGTCGACCAGCTCGCCGTTGTGCGCGATGGCCTGCGAGACCATCGCCATCTGCAGCGGGGTCGCGGTGACCTCGAACTGCCCGATGCCGGACAGTCCGGTCTGCGCCTCGTCCATCTCGGTGGGGAAGTTGCTCTTGGCGGCGCGGACGGGTACGTCCTGCTTCTCGTCGTTGAAGCCGAACTTCTCGGCCTGCTCGCGCAGCTTCCCGGCTCCCAGATCGGTCGCCAGCTTGGCGAAGACGTTGTTGCAGGAGTAACGCAGCGCCGTCCGCAGCGAGGCGTCCTCGCAGGGCGCCGACCTGTTCTCGTTCTCCAGCACCGTGGAGGTGCCCTTGAGGGTGTACGGATCGGGGCTGTCGGTCGGTTCGTCCACGGAGGAGTACAGGTCGTTCTCCAGTGCCGCCGCGGCCACCACCAGTTTGAACGTCGAGCCCGGCGGTACGGCGTGGCGCAGCGCGCGGTTGAGCATCGGCCGGTCGTCGTGCTTGCCGTTGCCGCTGCGCTCGGTCAGCTGCTCCCAGGCCGCCGTGTCGTCCGAGCCGCTGCCGCTGATCCTCGACGGGTCGAAGGAGGGGGTGCTGACGGCGCCGAGGATCTCGCCGCTGTCCGGGTCGATGGCCACCGCGGCGCCCTTCTTGTCGCCCAGCGCCCGGTACCCGGTGCGCTGTACGTCCGGGTCGATGGTGGTCAGGACGTTGCCCGGCTCCGCCTGCTCGCCGGTCAGTATCTGCAGCGGGTCCTTCAGGCGGTCGTCGGTGCCGTTGAGCACGTCCTGGTAGATGCCCTCCAACTGGGTCGCGCCGCGCACCTGGGAGGCGTAGCCGGTGACGGGCGCGTAGAGCGGACCGTCGGTGTAGGTGCGCTTGTAGCGCAGGTCGCCGCCGTCCTCGGCCCGCTTCGAGCCGGTGACCGGCTCGCCGCCCACATAGATGTCCCCGAACGGCTGCGCGTACTGCTCGATGGTGTTGCGTCGGTTCTTGTCGCTGTCCGCGAGGGCTTCACCGTGCATCATCTGCAGCCAGGTGAGCCGCAGCAGCAGCGCCATCACCAGCAGCAGCGTCACGGTGCCCGCACGCCTGATCGTCCTGTTCATCCCGTGGGAGAACGTGGTCGAAGGCGGCACGGGTTCCTGCTGAGCGGACTTCTCAGGACATTCTCATCTCACATTGCCGTCAGCCCGGGGCGACCACACCGTGCTCGTACGCCAGGATGACCGCCTGGGTGCGGTCCCGGGCCCCCAGCTTGGCCAGCACCCCGGCGACGTGCGTCTTGGCCGTCGCCGTGCTGACGGTGAGCTGCGCGGCGATCTCCGCGTTGGTCAGCCCCTGGGCCATCAGCCGCAGGACCGCCGCCTCACGGTCGGTGAGCCGTGCGGTGAGCGCCTCGGCGCGGCGGCCCCTGGAGTGGTGGGCGGCCAGGTTGCGCACGGCGGCGGGGAACAGCAGTGACTCACCGCGCGCCACCAGCCGGACCCCCGCCACCAGGTCCTCGGCCGTCGCACGCTTGAGCAGAAAGCCGTGGGCACCGGCCCGCAGTGCGTCGTAGACGTAACTGTCGTTCTCGAAGGTGGTCAGGATCAGGATGCGCGGCGCGTCCTCACCCATGCTCCGCACCAGGTGCTCCGTGGCACGGATGCCGTCGACACGCGGCATACGGACGTCCATCAGCACCACGTCCGGGCGCAGCTCGCGCACCGCGGAGACCGCCTCGTCGCCGTCGGCCGCCTCGCCCGCGAGTTCGATCCCCGGCTCGCTCGCCAGGATCGCCCGTAGCGCCGTACGGACCATGTGCTCGTCGTCCGCGAGAAGGACCCGCAAAGGTGCCGCCGTCATGGAGCGCTCTCCTGTCTCATGCTCTCCTGCCCTGTACCTTGCACTTCCGGGCGCTGCTGCCGGCCGTCGGCGGGCGACAGCGGCAGGCGGGCCGTCAGCCGCCACACCCCGTCCTCGTTGCCCGCCCGCGCGGTGCCGCCCAGCAGCGCGGCGCGTTCGGCGATCCCGGCCAGCCCCCGACCGCCCGAGGGGCGCGACCGGCCCCTGCCGCTCGCCGCGTTCTCCACGGTGACCGCCAGCAGCTCGCCCTGAGGGGAGCGCTGCCGCTCCAGCCGGACGTCCACAGCCGCGCCCGGCGCGTGCCGCAGCGCGTTGCTGAGCCCCTCCTGCACCAGGCGGTAGGACTCGGCCGACACCTGGGCGTCCAGCAGCGCCAGAGGGCCCAGCGCGTCGTCGACCCGGAGACGGATGTCGGTTCCGGTGGCGCGTGAGTGGGCGACCAGCGTCTCCAGCCCGGCCGCCAGGCCGGGGCCCGCCGCCGGTGTGCTCTCCCCGGCCCGGAGCACCCCCAGGACCGCGTCCAGTTCCGCCACGGCGCCCCGGCTGGTCTCCTCGATCGCGGCCAGCGCCTCCCGCACGAACCGCGGGTCGTCGGCCAGTACCCGGCGCGCGGCGCCCGCCTGGAGCGACACCGCGCTGAGCGCGTGCCCGACCGAGTCGTGCAGCTCGCGCGCCAGCCGGTTGCGGGCCGCCAGATCGGCGGCCCGGCGCTCGGCGGCGGCGAGCCGGTCCGCGGGCGTCGGCCCCAGCAGTACGGGCGCACAGCGCGCCAGCAGGGTGCCGGACACATGCACGGCCGCGATCAGGGCCACCAGCAGCGCGACACCGGCCACGGGGGCCGTCCACAGCGCGCCGCCTTCGTGGTCCCACGGCCAGGCCCACTGTTTGCTGCGCAGGGCCGGTACGAACGGGAAGGCCAGCAGGACGACGGCCGCCGGCGGGATGGCCAGCGAAGCGCCGCTCACCAGCCCGCCGAGGCCGATGTGGAGCGGGAACCAGACCGCCGAGCGGCGTCGGGCCGCCCACGAGCCGGCCGGTCCCAGTGCGAGCGTGCCGCCGGGGAGTTCGCACAGCGTGCGCGCCGCCGCGGACTCCAGCGCCCGTACGACGGGGAGCAGCCCGGCCAGCGCGACCAGCGGCAGGCAGAGCGCGAAGGCCAGGAACTGGGGACCGAACCCCGAGTCGAGCAGCCGGACCGCGCCGGGCCGCACGATGCTGATTCCCACGCTCACCAGCAGATAGAACGGCATCAGCAGCGCACCGCCCTGCAGCAGATGCACCCAGCGCAGTGCCAGGGTCCGCACCCTGCCCCTCCCCGGCGGCCGTACCGTCACGCCGTCCCCCCCCGATGTGTGTACGCGCCCCGATGTTCGAACGTGCTCTCAGGCGTGCTGCCGCGCTGTCGCACCGGAGACCGGGCGGGGCGTCGGCAGCTGTGCCCGGTGGCGCAGCCGCGGCGCGGCCAGTGTCGCGAGCAGCAGTCCGACGAGCGTCTGGCAAGAGTAGGTCAGCAGTGCGGCGCCGGTCGTCTCCTGGCCCAGTGTCCGGCCGCCACCCGTCAGCGCCCCGAGCAGCAGCCAGCCGCCCCAGCACGCCAGCACACCGGAGCCGGTCCAGGCGGCGGCCAGCGTCGGCCACAGCCGGGCCTTGGTGCGGCGCTCGGCTCCGCCCGTACGCAGCAGCTTCGCGACTGCTGCGAGGGCGGCGAAGAGGTACAGCAGGAACGTCGCATCAGTGATGCGGCTGTCGGTGGTGGCGTCGGCCATCCGCACGGCGTGTCCCGCGACGCAGGGGAGCGCCACGAGCACCGCGGCGGCGAAGCCGTACCGATGCCACCGGGGCGTGCTGTCCGGCTCGGTCCCGCCCAGGTGGAGCGGGGAGCGCAGCAGCGCGCCCCAGCGGTTGCGTACGTAGAGCACGAACAGCGAGCTCAAAGTGAGCGCTTGGACGGTGAAACCGGTGTAGACGAGCGTCCACACCCAGCCTTCCAGTAGCTTGTCGGCTCCACCGTCCCCGCCGCTACCGCCGCCGGTGCTGCCGCTCAGCGCTCCGTACAGCGTCTGCAGGGGGAAGGCCACCGCGATCGGGCCGAGCAGTCCGCAGGCGATCCACAGGGGCAGTGCGAGCACCGCTGCGGGGAGGCGCCGGCCCCAGGGGCGGGTGAGAGCGAGGACGAGCACGATGACGGTGCCGTCCATGGCGACGGTCAGCGCGTTGAGAATCCACATCGTGGCGCCGCTGTCGAGGAGTCGGCTGCCCTCGGGGATGCCGAGGCGCCCGCCCGTCAGCCAGACGAGCTTCAGGACCAGATACGGCAGGCAGGCGGCCACCGCGAGGGCGGCGATGATGCTCTTGGCTCTCTCCATGGCCACCACGCTCCCCGGTCGGCCGGAGCGGCACGTCCTGCCGTACGACGAACCGCCTCGGCCGCGCGGCGGACGCGACCGCCCGCAGGGTGGAGAAGCGTCGCCGCCGGGCAGGGCCGGACGCGCGCAGCCGGGCGTCCTGCCCGGGGCCGCGACGTGTCAGAGCGTGCGGGTGGCGTGCATCAGCCGGTCCCTGGCGTCGAACAGCGCGTCCTTGATCATCTGCTCGTGCGCGGGTGTCAGCCGGGCCACCGGCACCGAGCAGCTGATGGCGTCCCGGGCCGGGGTCCGGTAGGGGATGGCGACGCCGAAGCAGCGCAGCCCCAGCGTGTTCTCCTCGCGGTCCACGGCGTAGCCCTGCTCGCGCACCAGCTGCAGCTCCTCGACCAGCTGCTCCCGGTCGGTGAGGGTGTGCTCGGTCAGCTGTGCCAGGGACTCCGGCAGCATCTTGCGCACCTGTTCGTCCGGGTACGTCGCCAGCAGGGCTTTGCCCAGCGACGTCGAGTGCGCGGGCAGGCGTCGGCCGACGCGGGTGAAGGGGCGCAGATAGTGCTGGGACTGGCGGGTCGCGAGGTAGACGACATTGGTGCCGTCCAGCCGTGCCAGGTGGATGGTCTCCGTGGTGTCGTCCGAGAGCCGGTCCAAGGTGGGCTTGGCGGCGGCCACCACCTCGTCGCCGTCGATGTACGAGGTCCCCACCAGCAGCGCCCGCACCCCGATCCCGTACCGGGTCCCGGTGGCGTCCGTCTCCACCCAGCCGAGGTCGACCAGCGTGCGCAACAGCATGTAGAGGCTCGACTTGGGATATCCGACCGCCTCCTGCACGGCGGCGAGGGTGTGCATCCCGGGCCGCCCCGCGAAGAATTCGAGCAGTTCCACCGTCCGCACGGCCGATTTGACCTGCGAACCCCCCGTCTCGGTACCCGACATCGACCTTGACCCCTCTGTTCGCGCAGACCTACAGTCCCGTAGGAATTCACCTACAGGGATATTGTTCAGCATACCGAACAAGACGGCTTCGCAGGGCCAAGAAGGCTGTGTGCGACGCCTGTAGGAGATCGGTTCCGCAGGACCAGGAGGACTCCGGTGGCAGCAGCAGTACCAGTGTGGAGCGTCGACCCCCGAACCGGAAAGCAGCGGGAACGGGTCGCCGACGAGGCCACGGCGGCCGACGTGGACGCCGCCGTACGGGCCGCGCACGAGGCGCTCCCCGCGCTCGCCGACCGCACGGTCCGCGCGGCCTTCCTGCGCGCCGCCGCCAAGCGCCTCGAAGCCGACGGCGAGCGCATCGTCGCGACGGCGGACGCCGAGAGCGCCCTGGGCGAGCCCCGGCTGACCGGCGAACTCGCGCGTACGACAGGGCAGTTGCGGGCCTTCGCCGACGAGGTCGAGGAGGGCGGCTACCTCGATGTCATCATCGATCACGCCGCGCCCGACCTCACCCCGCCCCGCCCCGATCTGCGCCGCTACAAGCTGCCGATCGGCGTCGTCGCCGTCTACGCCGCCTCCAACTTCCCGCTGGCCTTCTCCGTCCCCGGCGGCGACACCGCCAGCGCACTCGCCGCCGGCTGCCCCGTCGTGGTCAAGGCCCACCCCGACCACCCCGCCACCTCCGCACTGTGCGGGGCGGCGCTGCGGGCCGCTGCCGCCGACTCGGGGCTGCCCGAAGACGTCGTCTCCGTCGTGCACGGGTTCGAGGCGGGGGTCGAACTGGTGCGGCACCCGCTGGTGTCGGCCGCGGGCTTCACCGGCTCGGTCAAGGGCGGCCGTGCCCTCTTCGACGCGGCCGCCGCCCGGCCCCGGCCCATCCCCTTCCACGGTGAACTCGGCTCCCTCAACCCGGTGGTGATCACCCAGGAGGCCGTCACCGAGCGCGCCGAGCAGATCGGGGAGGGCCTCGGCGCCTCCATGACCCTGGGCACCGGCCAGTTCTGTGTGAAGCCCGGTCTGGTCTTCGTGCCCGAGGGCGGCGACGGCGACCGGATGCTGGACAAGCTGTCCGACACCCTGCGTGCCACGGCCCCCGGGCATCTGCTCGACGACCGGATGCGGGAGGCGTTCTTGGCGGGCGTGGCCGAACGGTCGGCACTCGAGCAGGTCGAGGCGCCGGTCGTCGCCGGGGCCGGCGACGACGAGCGGACCGTGCGGCCCGGCCTGTTCACCGTCGCCGCCGGTGCGCTGGGCGAGGAGCACGAGCTGCTGCTGGAGGAGTGCTTCGGTCCGGTGACCGTGGTCGTCCGCTACGCGGACGACGCCGAGATCGACACCGTGCTGGGGCGGGTGCCCGGCAGCCTCACCGCCACGGTGCACCTCGGCTCCGCAGAGGCGGCCGGTGCGGAGGGCGCCGCCTCGTTGGTGGAGCGGCTCACCGCGCTCGCGGGCCGGGTGCTGGTGAACGGCTGGCCCACCGGGGTCGCCGTCGCTCCGGCCCAGCACCACGGGGGGCCGTACCCGGCCACCACCTCGACCTCGACCTCCGTGGGGGCCACCGCGATCGAGCGCTGGCTGCGGCCGGTGGCCTTCCAGGACACCCCTGCGGCCCTGCTTCCGCCCGAACTGCGGGACGACAACCCCCTGGGCCTGCCGCGAAGGGTCGACGGCACCCGGGAGTGACGGAGCCCGGCGCGAAGACACCGCCGCCCCCCCCGCCCCCGCCCTCACCGCTTCGGCGCCGGGGGCGGGGAGGGCGGGGGACGCGCACAATGCGGTGGACCGGGAAGACCCGCCCCCCGACACTGGGTGGATGGACCAACGCCTGCTTGCCGCCGAGTTCGACCCCGAGATCACCTACTTCAACACCCCCTCCCACGGCCTGCTCCCCGCCCGCGCGGTAGCGGCGGTCAGCGAGGCCGCCGCCGCCATGTCCGCGGGCCGCATCGACCAGGCGGCCTACTACACGAAGGTGGACGAGGCCCGCGCCGCCTTCGCGCGGATCGCCGGTACGACCCCCGACCGGGTGGCGGCCGGCAGCGCGGTGTCCACGCACACCGGGATGATCGCCGCTTCCCTCCCGTCCGGGGCCGAAGTCCTCGCACCGCGGGACGAGTTCAGCTCCGTCGTCAACCCGTTCACGGTGCGCGACGACATCACCCTGCGCACCGTGCCCCTCGCCGACCTCCCGGAGGCGGTGGAGCCCTCCACCACGCTGGTGGCCCTCAGCGCAGTGCAGTCGGCGGACGGGCGCATCGCCGACCTGCCCGCCGTCCGGTCGGCGGCCCGCGCCGCCGGCGCGCGTGTACTGCTGGATGTGACGCAGGCGGCCGGCTGGCTGCCGTTCAGCGCCGACGACTACGACTACGTGGTGTGCGGCGCCTACAAGTGGCTGCTGTGTCCGCGCGGCGCCTCGTTCCTGGTCGTCTCCGCCCAGGCCCAACAGGCGCGGGCGGTGCTGCCGCTGCATGCGGGGTGGGTGGCGGGGGCCTCGCCCTGGGAGGACTGCTACGGGCCCATCGCGCGGCTCGCACCGGACGCGCGCGCGTACGCGGAGTCGGTGCCCTTCCTGCCGTATCTGGGTGCTGTGCGCTCGCTCGCGCTGATCGAGGAGTTGGGCGGGCCGGAGGCGATCGGGGCGCACGACCGGGCGCTGGCCGACCGCTTCCGCAAGGGAGTCGCGCAGCTCGGCGGCGGACACGAGCCGGTGCCGGGGGACTCGGCCATCGTCGCGGTGCCCGGACTCGGGCACGCCGTGGACCGGCTCGCCGACGCCGGGGTGTCGGTCTCGGAGCGCAACGGCAATCTGCGCGCGGGCTTCCACGTCCACAACACCGAGGCGGACGTGGACCGGCTGCTCGATCTGCTCGCGGGCTGAGCGCGCGGCACGGGGGCGGAGCCGCGTACGGCTCCGCCCCCGCCTCAGTGGGACACCGGCCGGGTCACTTCACGGGCGTGAAGTCCCGCGCCCCGATGAACTCGGGGCGGCGGATCGGCGCGGCGAAGGGTTCCACCGCCTCGTTCTCGACGCTGTTGAAGACGATGAACACGTTGCTCCGCGGGTACGGAGTGATGTTGTCACCGCTTCCATGCATGCAGTTGCAGTCGAACCAGGTCGCCGAGCCGGGCTTGCCGGTGAACAGCTTGATGCCATGTGCTTCGGCGAACTTGGTCAGGGACTCGTCGGTCGGCGTCCCCGCGTCCTGCATCTGCAGCGACTTCTTGTAGTTGTCCTTCGGCGTCTCGCCCGCGCAGCCGAGGAAGGTCTTGTGCGACCCCGGCATGATCATCAAGCCGCCGTTGGTGTCGTAGTTCTCCGTCAGCGCGATCGAGACCGACACGGTCCGCATCCGGGGCAGACCGTCCTCCGCGTGCCAGGTCTCGAAATCGGAGTGCCAGTAGAACCCTGTGGCGCCGAAGCCCGGCTTGACGTTGATCCGGGACTGGTGGACGTAGACGTCCGAGCCCAGGATCTGCCGTGCCCTGCCCACGACGCGCGGGTCCCGCACCAGCTGTGCGAAGACCTCGCTGATCTTGTGCACCTCGAACACGGACCGGATCTCCTGCGACTTCGGCTCGACGATCGAGCGTTCGTCCGCACGCATCTCCGGATCCGAGGTGAGCCGTTCCAGTTCCGCGCGCAGCACATCGACCTCGTCGGGTCCGATGAGCTGGTCGATGGCGAGGAACCCGTCCCGCTCGAAGCCCGCCAGGTCCGCGGCCTCGATGGGCCCCGGCGTACCCGGTTCGGACCACACGACGGGGTCCATCCGCGGGATGGCCACCTCGGTGGTCCCGCGAGTCGGGTACAGGTCGGCGGTGCGCTCGGGTGCGGTGGTCATGGAAGTGCCTTCCTCTCCTCTCGTACGGCCCTGTTCACTTGGCGAAACGGCCGAGACGGCCGAAGTGGACCGGCGAACGGTCCCCCAATCACGGCGGGGCTGTGCCTCAGCGTGGCATGGCTGTGCCTCAGCGTGTCAGCACGTCGACGCTTCGGCGCGACGGTGCTGCGGCGCGTCGCCGCTCAGCCCTCGGGTCAGTCGTCGTCAGGCTCGGTGAGCAGCGGGTAGACGCCGTTCTCGTCGTGGTCCTCCCGGCCGGTGACCGGCGGGTTGAAGACGCACACGCAGCGGAAGTCGGTCTTCGGGCGCATCGTGTGCTTCTCGTGCCCGTCGAGCAGGTACATCGTGCCGGGGGAGATCCAGTGCTTCTCGCCGGTCTCGTCGTTGGTCAGTTCCGCCTCGCCCTCGACGCAGAGCACGGCCTCGATGTGGTTGGCGTACCACATCGACGTCTCGGTGCCCGCGTAGAGAACCGTTTCGTGCAGGGAGAAGCCCACCTTCTCCTTCGCGAGAACGATGCGCTTGCTCTCCCAGGTGCCCGACGCCGCCTTGACGTGTCGGTCGGTGTTCTCGATGTCCTTGAAGGAACGAACGATCACGGTCTGATGGTGCCTTTCTCTGTGTCACCTATGGAAGAGGCCTTTTGTTGTCCATTTCGGACTAAACCGCTTCCACAGGTATCCATTACGGAAGTGGCCCGTCCCGGCTGAGACAGCCGGGACGGGCCACGTCTTGTGGGTCAGGCGGTCTCGCGGACAGCCCGCGCCAGGATCCGCAGCCCCTCGTCCAACTCCTCGGGGGAGATGGTCAGCGAGGGCAGGAGTTTGACGACCTCGCTCTGCGGACCGGAGGTCTCGATGAGCAGCCCCAGCTCGAAGGCGCGCTTGGCCACGGCGTTGGCACGGCTCTTGTTGTGGAACTCCAGGCCCCACACCAGGCCGCGGCCGCGGTGGTCGGCGACGTCCTCGGAGTGCTCCTCGGCGATGGCCTTGAGCTGGGCCTCGACCTGCTCGCCGCGGGAGAGGGTCTGCTTCTCCATCTGGCCGTCGGCCCAGTAGGTCTGCAGGGCCGCGGTGGCGGTGACGAAGGCCGGGTTGTTGCCGCGGAAGGTGCCGTTGTGCTCGCCCGGCTCCCAGATGTCCAGCTCCGGCTTGAACAGGGTGAGCGCCAGCGGCATCCCGTAGCCGCCGATCGACTTCGACAGCGTGATGATGTCCGGCTTGATGCCCGCCTCCTCGAAGGAGAAGAAGGCGCCGGTGCGGCCGCAGCCCATCTGGATGTCGTCGACGATCAGCAGCATGTCGTGCCGCTCGCACAGGTCGGACAGGGCACGCAGCCACTCGGCGCGGGCGACGTTGATGCCGCCCTCGCCCTGCACCGTCTCGACGATGACGGCCGCGGGCTTGTTGAGCCCGGAGCCCTGGTCCTCCAGCAGCCGCTCGAACCAGACGAAGTCCTCGGTGGTGCCGTTGAGGTAGTCGTCGAACGGCATCGGGGTGCCGTGCACCAGCGGGATGCCGGCGCCGGCGCGCTTGAAGGCGTTACCGGTGACCGCGAGCGAGCCCAGCGACATGCCGTGGAAGGCGTTGGTGAACGAGACGATCGACTCGCGGCCCTTGACCTTGCGGGCCAGCTTCAGCGCCGCCTCCACCGCGTTGGTGCCGGTCGGCCCCGGGAACATCACCTTGTGGTTCATCCCGCGCGGCTTGAGGACCAGCTCCTGGAACGTCTCCAGGAACGCGCGCTTGGCGCTGGTGGACATGTCGAGTCCGTGCACGACGCCGTCGCGCTCCAGGTAGTCCAGGAGGGCCCGTTTGAGCACCGGGTTGTTGTGGCCGTAGTTGAGGGTGCCCGCTCCGGCGAAGAAGTCGAGGTAGGTGTGGCCGTCCTCGTCGTACATGTGCGCGCCCTGCGCCCGGTCGAAGATGGTCGGCCAGCCACGGCAGTAGCTGCGCACCTCCGACTCCACGGTTTCGAAGACGCTGAGGTCCGGCTGGGTGATGGTCACAGCTTGCTCCTGGAGTGAGTCGCGTGGGGAAGAAAAGTCTGGTTATGGGCGGATGGGCGGTCGGCGACGGTGCCTACCCGCGGGTGTGCGGCCGTATACGTCAGCGCTTCGATGCGCCGGGAAACACGACCGGACCGATCCGGTACAGCACTTCCGGCAGGTGGCCGTCCTCGGGGAAGAGGGCGGCGTCGAACAGCACGTCCTTGGCGACCGCGGCCGAGTGGCGCTGCGCGTAGGAGGTGAACAGCCGGTTGGAGGGGGTGTTGTCCGGGGTGACCGTGGTCTCGACGGTGTCGATGCCGTGCTCCTCGGCGACGCGGAGCGTCAGCCCGTCCAGCATCGCCGCCGCGAGCCCGCGGCCCCGGGCCGCCTCGTCCACGGCGACCTGCCAGACGAGGAGGGTGCCCGGCTGCTGCGGACGGATGTAGCCGGTGATGAAACCGACCGGCTCGCCCGCGCCGTCCCGGGCGACCACCGAGGTCGCGGCGAAGTCGCGGCACCACAGCAGGTAGCTGTACGAGGAGTTCAGATCGAGGGTCTTCGAGTCGCGGGCGATGCGCCAGATCGCGGCTCCGTCGTCCACACGGGGTGTGTCGAGCTTCAGTCCCTCCGGCATTTCGAGAAAGTCTCTATGGGCACGTGCATGGTCTGCTTGTGCGGCGGTCATGCGAATTCAATTTACCCAGCAGAATCTGAAACTGCACGGGGGAAAGGGGTTACGTGGAAGGGGGCCTCTGTGTTATCGCGCGCGGGCGGGCGGGCGCGCTGGACCGTCGCGCTCGGCCCCTGCTTAAGCGGATATGTCCGTGTATAGCAGTCGACTTGTTGAGTGCGTCACAGTCCGATAACGTCCTTGAGAACCACCGGGGATTAGCGCGGCGAAGCTGCGACGAAGCTAACGAAATCTTAGCGTTTGAGCTGGCGGAAAGCGGGCAGAAGAATACGGGCGACTACACCCGAAAAGCTCCCTGGATTGCATCGTAAAGCCGGAGCTTACGGCGTGTCTGCGTTTTCGCCGATCTCTTTCTTCGCTTTCGTGCCCACCGGCGTTCACCCGGCGGCCGTCCGCGCCCTGCGCCGGGCCGGGAACGCTCTCTGGACGCCGCCCTGTGACGCACTCGTACAGTGCGGGCATGAGCGAGTGCGCGAGTCTGCATATCAAGGGGCGGGTGCTGGTCGGGCCCGAGGACGTACGGGACGAACTGTGGGTGGTGGACGGGCGCGTCACCTATGAGCGGCCGGTCCGGGGCGGCGGCGAGCCCACCGAGCTGACCGGCTGGGTGCTGCCGGGCCTGGTGGACGCGCACTGCCACGTCGGACTGGACGCGCACGGCCCCGTGGACGACTCGACCAGCGAGAAGCAGGCGCTCACCGACCGGGAGGCGGGCGCGCTGCTGCTGCGCGACGCCGGGTCGCCCTCCGACACCCGCTGGATCGACGAGAGGGACGACCTGCCCCGCATCATCCGCGCAGGCCGCCACATCGCCCGTACGCGCCGCTACATCCGCAACTACGCACACGAGATCGAGCCCGGCGACCTGGCGGCGTACGTGCGCCGCGAGGCGCGCCGAGGCGACGGCTGGGTCAAGCTCGTCGGCGACTGGATCGACCGCGACAAGGGCGACCTGAGCTCCTGCTGGCCGCGCTGGGCCGTCGAGGAGGCCATCGCGGCGGCCCATGAGGAGGGTGCCCGGGTGACCGCGCACTGCTTCGCCGAGGACTCGCTGCCGGATCTGGTGGAGTCCGGCATCGACTGCATCGAGCACGCCACCGGGCTGACGGAGGAGACCATCCCGCTGCTCGCCGAGCGCGGCGTCGCCATCGTGCCCACCCTGGTCAACATCGCCACCTTCCCGACCCTCGCGGCGGGCGGCGAGGGGAAGTTCCCCCGCTGGGCCTCCCACATGCGCGAGCTGCACGCCCGCCGCTACGACACCGTGCGCGCCGCCTGGGAGGCGGGCATCCCCGTCTTCACCGGCACCGACGCGGGCGGGTCCCTGGCGCACGGGCTCGTCGGCCAGGAGGTCGGCGAACTGGTCAAGGCGGGCATACCGGTGCGGGATGCTCTGTCCGCCGCGACGTGGGGCGCCCGGGATTGGCTCGGGCGCCCCGGTTTGGCCGAGGGTGCCCCCGCGGATTTCGTTCTTTACGAGACCGACCCACGGGCGGATGTGCGCGTGCTCGAGGCTCCGAGCCATGTGGTGTTGCGGGGCCGTGTCGTGCGGTGACGGGGAGGGGGTGCCCCTTGGCGTAGTTCGCGGTCTGCGGGTGCTCCCCCAGCCTCCGGCCGGGCGGTACCCCCAGGGGCGCAGGGTGGGCAGGCGCAGCCCCCACGCCGGGCACGCGTACGGCAACCTGGAGACATGAGGCCAACGGCACGCACCTTGCTGTCCCAGGTGGCGAGTGGGTTCACGGAGTTCGACCCGCCCAAGGATCGGCCCTCGAAAGCGGACGGCCCACTGGGGTGGCCCGGATACGACGAGATGCGCGCGCAAGCGCAAGCCCGCACCGGTGAGAGCGAATCCGTGGTGTCCGGCACAGGCCGCATCGGCGAAGCCGAGACCGTACTGCTCTGCTTCGAGTTCGGTTACCTGGGCGGCTCCCTCGGCGAACGCACCGGCGACCTCATCGAGGCGGCCCACACCACGGCGCGCGAGCTGGGGCTGCCCGTCGTCACGCTGGTGGCCACCGGCGGCAGCCGGATGCAGGAGGGCATGCGCGCCCTCGTCCAGCTCCAGCGGGTGGCCCGGCAGACCGCGCTGACCGCCGCCGCCGGGCTGCCGCAGCTGGCGGTCGTCCGCGACCCGACGACGGGCGGCGGCTGGGCCACCCTCGCCGCGGGGGCCGACGTGGTGCTCGGCCTGCCCGGCGCACAGGCCGCCTTCGCCGGCTCGCGGGTACGGCCCCCCGACGCCGATCCCGCCGCGTACACCGTCGAGGCCCAGCACGCCGCCGGCCACATCGACCGGATCGTGCCGGAAGCCGAGCTGCCCACGGCACTCTCCCGCTGGCTCGCCCTGCTGGGCGGCAGCGCCGACCGGCCCCGGCGGCCCGAGCCCGTCCCGGTGCCGTACGCGCTGCCCGGTCCGACCGCCTGCGGCCGACTGCCCGACAGCGGCCCGGAAGCCGTCGCGCGGGCCCGTGCGGCGGGCCGCCCCCGTGCCGCCGCCTACCTGGACGCCTTCCTCACCGGCCGCGAGGAGATCGGCGGCGACCGCTGCTCGGGCACCGACGCGGGCGTGCTGTGCGGGTTCGGGCTGCACGAGGGCCGTACGGTCGCCTACGCGGCGCAGTGCGGCACACCGACCCGCCCGGCCGGCTACCGCACCGTCGCCCGCCTCGTCCGGATGGCCGGACGGCTGCGCATCCCCGTCCTCACCCTGATCGACACGCCCGGTGCCGCCAACGGGCCCGAGGACGAGCGGGCGGGCGCGGGCCCCGCCATCGCCGAGGTGTTCACCGCCGTCGCCGAGGCCACCGTCCCGATCACCTCGCTGCTCATCGGCGAGGGCGGCTCGGGCGGCGCCCTCGCACTGGCCGCCCCCGGCCGACTGTGGGTCACCCCGGACAGCTACTTCTCCGTCATCGCGCCGGAGGCGGCCGCCGCCATCCTCAAACGGGACCCCGACCAGGTGCCCCGGACCGCCGAGGAGCTGCGGCTGCGCCCCCAGGACGCCGTCGAGCTGGGTGTGGCGCGCGGAGTGGTGGAAACGGCACACGGCGCGGCGAGGACACCCGGCGTCCCCCGGCCGGAGCGCCGGCCCGACGAGGAATAGCGGGCGCGCGGCGGTGGTTCGAGCGGACATGCGCGTAGAGATCTGGTCGGACATCGCCTGCCCCTGGTGCTACATAGGCAAGGCCCGTTTCGAGAAGGGCCTGGCGGCCTTCGCCCACCGCGACGAGGTGGAGGTGGTGCACCGTTCCTTCGAGCTCGACCCGAACGCGGGCGCGCCGACCGGGCTGCCGGTCACCCGGCTGCTGGCGGACAAGTACGGGCTGACGCCCGAGCAGGCCCGGGCGGCCGAGGCGCGGGTCGCCGAGACCGCGCACGCGGAGGGCCTGGGCTATGCGTCCGGGCGCCTGATGAACGGCTCCACCTTCGCGCTGCACCGCCTGCTGCACCACGCCGCGCGGCAGGGCCCCGCGGTGCACGCCGCGCTGCTGGACGCCTTCTACCGCGCCAACTTCGCCGACCTGCGGCCCCTCGGCGAGCCGGAGACGGTCGTCTCGGTCGCCACCGGTGCCGGGCTCGACGAGGCCGAGGTGCGCCGGGTGCTCGCCGACGAGGACGCCTACGCCGAGGACGTGCGCGCCGACGAGCGCGAGGCGGCGGCGCTCGGCGCCACCGGGGTGCCGTTCTTCGTGCTGGACCGCCGCTTCGGTGTCTCCGGCGGACAGCCCGCCGAGGTCTTCACCCAGGCGCTGGAGCAGGCGTATGCGGCCGCGGGCGGGCCGGTCCGGGTGGCGGCGGCTGCCGGCACACCCGGACCGGAGGGCGCGGCGGCATGTGACGATGGGACGTGCGAGGTGCCCGCCCAGCGTACGGAGGACGCGCCGTGACCGAACGCAAGCCGCCGGGAGTCAGCTTCGAGAGCTGGGCCGACCGGCAGATCCGGGAGGCGGAGGAGCGCGGCGAGTTCGCGAACCTCCCCGGCGCCGGCAAGCCGCTGCCCGGTCTCGACAAGCCGTACACCGAACAGTGGTGGGTCGAGCGCAAGATGCGCGACGAGAATCTGACCTACCTGCCGCCCTCGCTCGCCCTCCGCAAGGAGGCGCAGGAGGCCCGAGAGCGGGCCGCCCAGGCGCGTTCGGAGGCCGAGGTGCGCTCGATCCTGACGGAGATCAACGCCAAGATCGACGAGGCGATCCGCCACCCCTTGGAGGGCCCGCCGCACCGGCTGGTCCCGTTCGACGTGGAGAGCGCCGTGCGGGAATGGCGTTCGGATCGATCCCGCCGCTAGGAGTCACCGCTCGCCGCGCGCCATCGAGAACAGGTGCTCCAGCACCTTGCCGTCGCTGACGCGCAGCCCGTCGTGTTCCCACTCGCCGGTCAGCCAGGTGCGGACGCGGGGTACGGCGCGTGCGGTCTGCAGCGAGTGGTCGCGGTCGACGTACATGTCGTCGTCGTAGACCGCCGCGTAGACGGGCACCTCGTTGCCGGCCAGTCGCTCGGTGTCGTACAGGTCCGGCCAGTCGCTCCGTTCGGCCAGCAGCTGCGCCGCCTCGCGCAGCGGCACCAGCGCCGGGTCGAGGTCGAACATCCAGGGGTAGATCATCTCCCCGGTCAGCAGCACCGGTTCGCCGGCCGCCAGCGCACGCTCCGCGTCGAACTGCGGGAACTCCTCCCGCACCCGCTGCGCCGCCCACCGGGTGCCCTCGGTGCTGACCGAGCGCTGCGCGAAGATCGGTTCGTGCAGCGCGGCGAACAGCGGACTGGCCGCCAGCGAGACCTGCGCCCGTACGCCCTCCAGGAACGTGTCCGAGAGCTCCAGCCCGGCGGCGCCGCTGATCCACGCGCTCTCCAGCAGGTGGTGCAGCGTGTGCGAGCCGGAGCCCTGACCCAGCAGCAAGCCCAGGTACTGGAACCGCTCCACCGTCAGCGGACTCCCGTCCGGCAGCCGCACCTCGTGCTCGGTCAGGTGGGCGGCGATCCGCCGTACCGTCTCCACATCCTGCGGGTAGCGCGCGTAGTGCGCCGCGTTCTTGGCCGCGACCCGGGGATAGGACGCGCGGTAGACGTCCTCCGCACTGGTGCGCAGTCCCGGCAGGCCGCCTGTCACGAACGCCTCCTGGATGCCCTCCGGAGCCAGCGAGAGGTAGGTCAGCGTGCAGAAGCCGCCGAAGCTCTGCCCCAGCGTCGACCACCGTGTCCCCTCGCCCAGCAGCCGTTCGCGTATCAGCTCCGCGTCACGCACGATCGAGTCCGCTCGGAAGTGCGCCAGATGGTCGGCCTGTTGGGCCGGTGTGCCGCGCGCCGCGAGGGACTGCCGGTTGGCGGGTGTGGAACGGCCGGTGCCGCGCTGGTCGAGCAGCAGCACCCGGTGGTGCCGCAGCGCGACGCGGAGCCAGCCGTCCGGGCCGACCGGGCGGGGCGACCCGTTGCCGGGCCCGCCCTGGAGGAACAGCAGCCACGGCAGCTGCTCGCCCTCCCGCTCGGCTGCGACCACCTCCCGGGCGAACACCTCGATCTGTTCGCCGTCCGGGCGTGCGTGATCAAGCGGTACGGGGAAGAAGTGGTCGGTCAGCACGATGCCGTGGTGCCGCAGCGTGGTGGGCATAGGGATCGGTCCTCCTGTGGTGGTGACGGCGCGGGACCGGTCAACGCCCGCTGGGGGCGTGCGGCGTATCCAGCGTCTCCAGCGCTCGGTGCAGTGCGGCGGTGAACCGGTCGGTCGTGGCCCGGTCCCGTACCGCCATCCGGAACCACTCCGGGCCCAGCCCCGGGAAGGTGTCCCCGCGCCGTACGGCGAAGCCCAGTGCGCGCAGCCGGTCCCGCAGTGCCGCCGCATGCGGGTGTCCCACCAGCAGGAACGGTCCCTCAGGCGTGGGTGTCGCCTCACTCAGTCCTGCCGTGTGCAGCTGTGCCAGCTGCTTGCGCAGATGGTCACGGTCCGCCGCGAACTGCCGGGCGGCGGCCTGTGCTTCCTCCAGCGCGTCCGGCGTGCTGCACACCTGGGCCGCCACCAGCGCCGGGGCCGAGACGGGCCACAGCGGCTGCTGGTGCGCCAGTGTCCGCACCGTCTGCGGGTCGCTCAGCACATAGCCGACGCGCAGTCCGGCCAGGCCCCAGGTCTTGGTGAGGCTGCGCAGTACGACCGTCCGCCCCGGCAGCTGTCCCAGCAGCGGCACCAGCGACTCCCGCTCACCCGGTACGGCGTCCACGAACGCCTCGTCGACGACGAGCGTGCGGCCCGGGCGGGCGAGCCGGGCCAGGGCCGCGGCGGGGTGCAGCACGGAGGTCGGGTTGGTGGGGTTGCCCACCACCACCAGATCCGCCTCGGGCGGTACGGCGCCGGCGTCCAGCCCGAAGCCGTCCTCGGGCCGCAGCAGCACCCGCTCCACCCGGTGGCCCGCGTCGCGCAGCGCCGCCTCCGGTTCGGTGAACTGCGGGTGCACCACGACCGGGCGGCGCGCCGGAAGGGCCCGGGCGAGCAGGACGAACGCCTCCGCGGCGCCTGCCGTCAGCAGCACCTGGTCCGGCGCCAGCCCGTGCCGCTCGGCCACCGCCCGGCGGGCGGGACCGCTGTCCGGGTAGGCGGCCAGCGACGCCAGCGAGGCCGCCAGCCGCTCGCGCAGCCACGCCGGGGGAGTGCCGCTACGGACGTTGACGGCGAGGTCGGTCAACCCGCTGCCGGCGCCGCGTACTTCCGCGTCCCCGTGGTGCCGCAGCGCGTCGTCCGCGGGGCTTCCGTACGCGTTCACAACTCCCTCCCGGGAACGGCGATGGCGGCCACAGCGGCGGTGGCGCGCACCGGAGCGCCTGCCGCAGGCCGCGCTCTGGTCTTGGGCACCAGCAGCACCGGAGCGCCTCCCTGCACCGTCGTCCCGCTGCCCCCGCCGCTGGCCAGCAGCGCCGCGGCCTCGGCGACGGAGGGCGTGCCCACAGCCGTACGGGAGAAGTCCGAGGGGTGCGGCACCCGGACGCGGGCCAGCGTGCGGGCGTCGTAGGCGATCAGCGGCAAGCCCAGCTTGCGTGCCGCCAGCAGCAGCCCCGGCTCCTCGGCCCGCGCCTGGACGGTCGCCAGCGCCGCCGCCTCGCCCGCCGCCGGCCTCGCGGCCCGCAGCACGTCGTCCACCAGCCCCAGCACCTCTTCGGCCGTCACACCGGCACAGGTGCCCACCCCGACGGTGACGAGCCGGGGCCCCGGTCCCGTTCCCGCGCCGAACGGACTCATGCCGTCTTCCCCGGTTCGTGCCCCGTCGCGCTCCCCGCCGCCCACCGCTCGGCGCAGCCTGCCACGAACCGCGCCGCCATCCGGGGCGCCGCCGCCCAGTGCACATGCAGATAGGAGGCGTGCACATTGCCCTGGACGAAACCGTCCGTACGGCGCTCGGGCCGCACCAGCCCCCAGGCGGGCACCTGCCCCGCGCCCGGCAGCAGTTCGGTGCGGTGGAACTCGTGGCCCCGCACACGGGTGCCCGCCTCGGCGAGGGCGCTGTCCGCGACGGCCACCGCCTCGCGGTAGCCCAGGGTCAGCCGCTCCGCCATCCGCCCGTGCGCGTCGAGGACGCCGCACATCGGCTTGCCGTCCAGCTCCTGTGCCAGATACAGCAGCCCGGCGCACTCGGCCGCGACCGGCCCGCCGAAGGCCGCGATCTGCCTGCGCAGGGGGCGATTTTCGGCCAACTCCGGAGCGTACACTTCCGGGAAGCCGCCGCCGATCACGAGCCCTGCCGTGCCGTGCGGCAGCGCCTCGTCCCGCAGCGGGTCGAAGCCGACGACCTCGGCACCCGCGGCCCGCAGCAGCTCGGTGTGCTCGGCGTACGAGAAGGTGAACGCCGCACCGCCGGCCACCGCCACCCGCGGCGCGCGGGACACCGGCTCGGCGCCCACCTCGGCGCCCGGGTCCCACGCCTCGTCGGGCAGCGGCGGAGCCTGCCGCGCCAGCGCCAGCAGCGCCTCCAGGTCGCACCCCTCGCGCACCCGCTCGGCGAGTGCCGCCACCGACTCCACGGCCTCCGTGCGCCGCTCGGCCACCGGCACCAGCCCCAGGTGCCGGGAGGGCGCGCGCACCACCTTCGTACGGCGCAGCACGCCGAGCACCGGCACTCCCGAGCCGTCCAGTGCCTCGCGCAACAGCTCCTCGTGCCGGTCGGAACCCACCTTGTTCAGCACCACGCCCGCGACCCGCACCTCGGGGTCCCAGGAGGCGAATCCGTGCACCAGCGCGGCCACCGAGCGCGACTGCGACGACGCGTCGACCACCAGCACCACCGGGGCGCGCAGCAGCTTGGCGACATGTGCGGTCGACGCCAGCTCGCCCTGTCCGGCGGCCCCGTCGTACAGCCCCATCACGCCCTCGACCACCGCCAGATCCGCTCCGGCGGCGGCGTGCCCCAGCAGCGGTGCGATCCGCTCGGGACCGCACAGATACGCGTCCAGGTTGCGCCCCGGACGGCCGGTCGCCAGCGCGTGGTAGCCGGGGTCGATGTAGTCGGGGCCGACCTTGTGCGGGGAGACGGCCAGCCCGCGCCCGGCGAACGCGGCCATCAGCCCGGTCGCCACCGTCGTCTTGCCGCTCCCGGAGGACGGCGCGGCGACCACCAGCCGCGGTACCCGGATCACGCGGCGGCCCCCCGGGGGTGCGCGGAGGAGGCGGCTGTCACCACTCGATGCCCTTCTGCCCCTTCTGGCCCGCGTCCATCGGGTGCTTGACCTTGGACATCTCGGTGACCAGATCGGCCGCGTCGATCAACTGCTGCGGCGCGTTGCGCCCGGTGATGACCACGTGCTGGGTGCCGGGACGGTCCCGCAGCACGGCGACCACCTCCTCGACATCCACCCAGCCCCAGTGCATCGGATAGGCGAACTCGTCCAGTACCAGCAGCCGGTACGTCTCGGCGGCCAGGTCCCGCTTGACCTGCTCCCAGCCCTCGCGGGCCGCCGCCTCGCTGCTCATCTCGCCGTCCTGGACGTTGCGCTGGATCCACGACCAGCCCTCACCCATCTTGTGCCAGGTCACGCTGCCGCCCTCGCCGGAGTCGCCGAGCACCTTGAGCGCGCGCTCCTCGCCGACCTTCCACTTGGCGGACTTGACGAACTGGAACACCCCGATCGGCCACCCCTGGTTCCAGGCGCGCAGCGCCAGTCCGAACGCGGCCGTCGACTTGCCCTTGCCGACGCCCGTATGGACGGCCACCAGCGGTCTGTTGCGCCGCTGACGGGTGGTGAGACCGTCCTGCGGTACGACGTTCGGCTGCCCCTTCGGCATTACGCGGCCCTCCCTGCGTGCCCTGCGTTACGTGCGTCGGTCGTGCTGCGGACGAGTTCCGTCACCGCGTCGGCGCGCAGCTCGTCCAGGGTGACGGCGCTGCCGCCCAGTTCGGCGGCCAGTTCGCGGGCCAGTCCCAGCCGCACCTGCCCCGCCTCGCAGTCCACCACCACCGAAGCGGTGCCGTCCGCCGCCAGCAGCCGCGCCGCCTGCCGGGAGCGCACCAGCGGCTCCGGGCCGCCCGTGGCGCGCCCGTCCGTGACGGTGACCAGCAGCGGCCGCCGCGCCGGGTCCCGCAGCCGCTCGACCCGCAGCACCTCGCGCGCCCGCAGCAGCCCGGCCGCCAGCGGGGTGCGCCCGCCGGTCGGCAGCGACTCCAGCCGGGCCGCCGCCGCGTCCACCGAAGAGGTGGGCGGCAGCGCCACTTCCGCCTCGCCGCGCCGGAAGGTCACCATGCCGACCTTGTCCCGCCGCTGATAGGCGTCCAGCAGCAGCGACAGCACCGCGCCCTTGACGGCGCTCATCCGCTGCCGCGCCGCCATCGAACCCGAGGCGTCCACGACGAACAGCACCAGATTGCCCTCGCGGCCCTCCCGTACGGCCTCGCGCAGATCGTCCCGCCGCACCACCAGCCCGCTGCCGCGGCGGCCACGCGCGTGCTGGTACGGAGCCGCCGCCTGCACGGTGGCCGCCAGATGCAGCTTGCCCAGCGCGCCCTGCGGGCGGCGCGCCCCCGTGGTGCGGCCATGCGCCGTGCGGGCCCGCGAGCGGCGCCCGGCCGCGCCCTCGCCGAGCCCGGGGACGGTGAGGGCGCGCGCCTTGAACGGCTCGCCGGCGGGCGCTGCGGCCTGCTGAGGGGGCGCGGGTGCGCCGGGGTCGGGCGCACCGCCCGCGGTGCTCTCGGCGGAGGGCGGTGCGGCGGCCTCCTCGGAGCGCTCGGGCTGCGTCTGCTCGGGGATGGACGGCTCGTCCCGCGGGGCCTGGGCACCGTCTTGCGGTGCCCCCTGCGGCGGCAGCCCGCCACCGCCCTCGGGGCCCCCGTCCGGCCCGTCCGGCCCGTCCGGCCCGCCGTCCGGTCCGTCCGGCTGAGGGCCGTCCTCGTCCTGGTCGCTGTTCTCCTCCAGCGTCCGGTCCAGCTTGTCCTCGTCGAGGCCGGGGGCGTCGAACGGATTGCGCCTGCGCCGGTGGGGGAGGGCCAGCAGTGCCGCCTGCCGCACATCCGCCGACTCCACCCGGGTACGCCCCTCCCAGGCGGCCATCGCCGTCGCCGTACGGGCCATCACCAGGTCGGCGCGCATACCGTCCACCTCGAACGCCGCGCAGGTCGCGGCGATCTGGCGGAGCGCCGCGTCACCGAGCCGTACCCGGGGCAGCAGCGACCGCGCGGCGGCGATCCGCTCGCACAGCTCCCGTTCGTCGTCGGCCCAGCGCGCCGCGAACCCCTCCGGGTCGTCGTCGTACGCCAGCCGCCGCCGTACGACCTCCACCCGCTGGTCCGTCTCGCGCGAGGCGGCCACCTCGACCGTCAGCCCGAACCGGTCGAGCAACTGGGGGCGCAGCTCGCCCTCTTCCGGGTTCATGGTGCCGACCAGCAGGAAGCGGGAGGCGTGCCGGACGGAGACGCCCTCGCGCTCCACGTAGGAGGCGCCCATGGCGGCGGCGTCCAGCAACAGGTCGACGAGGTGGTCGTGCAGCAGGTTGACCTCGTCCACGTACAGCACGCCGCGGTGCGCGTCGGCCAGCAGTCCCGGCTCGAATGCCTTCACACCCTCCGACAGCGCCCGTTCGATGTCCAGGGCACCCACCAGCCGGTCCTCGGAGGCACCGACCGGCAGTTCGACCATGCGGGCCGGGCGGGACTCGCCGGCGCCGGCGTCTTCGTGCGGACCGTCCGGGCACGCGGGGTCGGGCGTGGCGGGGTCGCAGGAGAAGCGGCAGCCGGGCACGACGTCCACGCCGGGCAGCAGCGTGGTCAGCGCCCTGACGGCCGTCGACTTGGCCGTGCCTTTCTCACCGCGCACGAGCACGCCTCCGATGGCGGGGGAGACGGCGTTGAGCAGCAGGGACAGCTGGAGGTCCGCCTGGCCGACCAGGGCGGTGAAGGGGTAGGGGGTCACGCGTCACTCCTTCGAGTGGCTTGGGTGCGTCAGGGATGCCGGATCGCGGGGCCGGTCACGGCGGTGCCCCCGGGGGTACGAACGGCAGCCCCTCCGGCACCCCGTCCTCGATGAGCCGCAGCAGCGCGGTCGTGTCCGCGTGCTCCTCGATCAGGTCGCCGAGCCGGTCGAGCTGTTCCTCGCGCAGTGCGGCGAACCGGGTGTCGGGCGCCGGCTCGAAGGCGCGGCCCGCGTCGGCCGCGACCTGCCGCAGAAAGGCACGCCGGAAGCCGTCCGACTCCAGCGAGCCGTGCCAGTGGGTGCCCCACACGGTGCCGACCCGGCAGCCGTCCAGCGGGACTCCGCCGGTGTCGCACAGGAACGGCTCGCCGCCGTGCACGTCCGCGACGCCGTGGTGGATCTCGTAGCCCTCCACCGGCTCGCCCAGCGCACTCCCGTGCGGACGGGCCAGGGTCTTGTCCTGGGCGAACCGCACCCGCACCGGCAGCAGTCCGAGTCCGTCGACCACACCGGCGCGCGATTCGACGTCGTCCTCGATGCGTTCGCCCAGCAGCTGGTAGCCGCCGCAGATGCCCAGCACGGGCCGTCGCTCGGCCGCACGCCGCGCCAGCGCCGCGGCCAGCCCCCGCTCGCGTATCCACTCCAGCGCCTTGACCGTGCCCCGGGTTCCCGGCACCACCACCAGGTCGGCGTCGGCCAGCTCCTCCGGGCGGTCGCAGAACCGCACCACCACGCCGGGCTCGGCGGCCAGCGCGTCCACATCGGTGAAGTTGGACATCAACGGCACCGGCAGCACGGCGACCCGCAGCACATCCGCGCCGTGCGGGGGCGCGACGGTGGACTCCCGTACGGTGCCGCGGAGCGACACTCTCAGCCCGTCCTCCTCGTCGATGCCCAGCCCGTGCTGGTACGGCAGTACGCCGAGGGTGGGCCGCCCGGTCATCCCGCGCAGCATCTCCAGGCCCGGCTCCAGCAGCGAGACGTCGCCGCGGAACTTGTTGACCAGGTAGCCCGCCAGCAGCTCCTGGTCCTGCGGGGCCAGCAGCGCCGTCGTGCCGAACAGCGAGGCGAACACGCCGCCCCGGTCGATGTCGCCGACGACCAGCACCGGCAGCCGGCAGGCGCGCGCCAGCCCCATGTTGACGATGTCGCTGCGGCGCAGATTGATCTCGGCGGGGCTGCCCGCACCCTCGCAGATGACCGCGTCATGGGTGCGCCGCAGCTCCTCCAGACAGCCCGCGACCGTCTCCAGCAACTCCTCCCGCCGTCCGGGCCGCGCCCGGCCGTCGCCGCTGCCGGGATGGCGGCCGAAGTACCCGCGTGCCGACATCTCGCCCACGGCCTTGCCCAGCAGTACGACCTGACTGGTGCGGTCGCTGCCCGGCTTGAGCAGCACCGGGTTCATCAGCGCGCTCGGCTCGACCCGTGCGGCAGCCGCCTGCATGGCCTGTGCACGGCCGATCTCCGCGCCGTCGAGCGTGACGAAGGAGTTGAGCGACATGTTCTGCGCCTTGAACGGCGCCACCCGCACCCCTTTGCGGGCCAGCCAGCGGCAGATGCCCGCGGTGACCACGCTCTTGCCGGCGTCCGATGTCGTCCCGGCGACCAGCAGTCCGCCTGTCCTGCGCGCGCTCACCGCGCTCCTCCCTCGCCGCGCCCCCGCCCCGGGCGGCGCGCTGCCGTACCCACCAGGCAGCTCGTCACCAGCGCCAGCACTCCTACCCGGCGCGAGAGCCGTACAGCCCGTTCGATGTCCGTCGACCGGACGGCGCGCCCCCGGGTGTTGAGGACCGGCCGGTGCTCCACCCGTCCGCCGTAGGAGAGGGTGCCACCCAGCCGCACCCCGAGTGCGCCCGCGAACGCGGCTTCCACCGGGCCCGCGTTGGGGCTGGGGTGGCGGTGCGCGTCGGCGCGCCAGGCGTGCACGGCACCGCGCGGATCGGGCCCGGTGAGTGCGGCCAGCGCGGCGGTCAGCCGGGCCCCCGGCCAGCCCGCCACATCGTCCAGCCGGGCGGCGGCCCAGCCGAAGCGGCGGTGGCGCGGGGAGAGGTGGCCGACCATCGCGTCGAGCGTGTTGACCGCGCGGAAGCCCACCAGACCGGGAACGCCTGCCAGCGCGCCCCACACCAGTGCGCCCACCACGGCGTCCGAGGTGTTCTCCGCGACGGACTCGACCACGGCGCGGGCCACCGCCGGTGCGTCGAGGCGCTGCGGATCGCGTCCGCACAGCGCGGGCAGCCGCTCGCGTGCCAGCTCCAGATCCCCCGCCTCCAGCGCGGCGCCCACGGCACGGGCTTCGCGGGTCAGCGAGGTGCCCCCGAGGACGGCCCAGGTGGTGGCGGCGGTCAGTGCGAGCGCGGGGACGGAGGAACGCTGTCCGGTGCGGGTGCGGGTGCGGGTGCGGGTGCCGGCGCCTACGGCGTCGCGCGCGGCGCTCGCCGTGGTCAGTGCGCCGGCGGCAGCGGCGGCACCCCCGGCGCAGACGAGGACGTAGAGCGCCCCGGTGCCCCGGTGGTCGCGCCACATCCGGCGCTCCAGCGCCGCGGCGGCCCGGCCGAAGGCAGCGACCGGATGCCCGCGGCGCGGGTCGCCCAGCAGCGCGTCGGCGGCGAACCCCAGCAGCGTGCCGCGCACATGGACGTCACGGGCCCCCATCAGACGGCGGGTCCGGCGCACACATCCACGGTGGTGACGGGCGCGACGTCGGCGAACGCGGCGACAGGCGCGTCGGCGGTGAGGCCTGCGGGCAGGTCCGCAGGCACGTCGGCGAAAGGTATGGCGGCAGGGCCACGCATCACGGTGTCCTCACTCAGGGTCCTCGCCCTGGCTCGAATCGACCGGCGGCGAGAGTCTCCTGGCTCCCGGATCCACACCGTCCCCCGCCTTCCAGCCCGGTGGGCCGTGGCTTCGCTGGGGGAGGCGCTCCCCGGTGACAGTGGCGGGACCGCGCCGGATTCGCACCGGCTTCCTCTCCATGCCGCCGTTTGGCAGGGGAAGTCCACCACGCCGGTGTGGCCCCGTCAACTCGCCCCTGACCTGCGACGGGGGAGTGCGGGCCGACGCACCGCGAGGGGGTACGGGATGATCCCGTACCCCCTCGCGGAAGCCTGCCCCGGGCGGCTATGCCGCGATCAGGTAGATCCCGTACGCCACCGCCGCCAGGCAGAGCGCGTAGCAGAGGTAGGCGCCGGTGCGCGCCAGCGGCGAGGGCGTCGTGCCCGCGGTGCGGGGCGAGCCCGCGACGATGCCGAGGGTGAAGACGCCGACGAGTCCCACCGTCGCCACCAGGCTGACGCCGAAGACCTGGCCGAGTGCGGCCCAGTCGATGTTCATGCGGTCGTCCCTTCTGCCTAGCTGAGGCTGCTCGCCGACGCGGGGCGGCCGGCCGTGTTGTCCGCCGTCGGCGTCTCCTCGGTGGAGGCGAGGCCCACTCCCGCCGGCGGCGGGGGCGGGGAGACGGCCTGGATGGCGGTGGTGACCACCCCGGCGGGCTCGGGCTCGCGACCGGGCTCGGGGGCCGGTTCGAGTCCGGGCTCCGGGGTGGGCTCCGCGGCCGGACCGGGGATCCCGGCGGCCTCGGGCGTGGCGGGCTCCACCTCGTTGACGTTGGTGTGGTCCACCGGAGCGCGCCGGGAGCGCAGCCAGATGGCGCCGCAGAGCGCGACGGCCAGGACGGCGACCGTCGTGACGCCCCAGTCGCCCTGCTCGGCCAGCAGCGCGGAGGCTGCCGCGATCCCGCCGGCCGCCGGGAGGGTCAGACCCCAGCCGATGAACATGCGGCCCGCCGTCCCCCACCGCACGACCCCGCCCTTGCGGCCGAGGCCGGAGCCCATCACGGCGCCGGAGCACACGTGCGTGGTGGACAGGGAGAAGCCGATGTGCGAGGAGGCCAGGATGGTGGCCGCCGCGCTGGTCTGCGCGGCGAAGCCCTGCGGGGGCTGGATGTCGGTGATGCCCTTGCCCATGGTGCGGATGATGCGCCAGCCACCGAGGTAGGTGCCCAGCGCGATGGCGAGGCCGGCCGAGGCGATGACCCACACCGGCGGGTCGGAGTCGGGCGCCAGGGCGCCGCCGGTGACCAGCGCCAGCGTGATGACGCCCATGGTCTTCTGCGCGTCGTTGGTGCCGTGGGCCAGCGAGACCAGCGCGGCAGAGGTGATCTGGCCGGCGCGGTAGCCCTTGGCGGTCCGCTCCTGGTCGGCGTGCCGGCCCACCCGGTAGGTCAGCCGGGTGGCGCACACGGAGGCGATACCGGCGACCAGCGGCGCGGCGAGCGCGGGGATGAGGACCTTCATGACGACGACGTCACCGTTGACCGCGCCGGTGCCGACAGCGGCGACGGTGGCCCCCAGCAGTCCGCCCATCAGCGCGTGCGAGGAGCTGGAGGGCAGCCCGGCGAGCCAGGTCAGCAGGTTCCAGATGATCGCGCCGACCAGCCCGGCGAAGATCACTTCGGGCTGTATACCGGAACCTTCATCGATGATTCCTGAGGAAATGGTCTTGGCCACCTCGATGGACAGGAAGGCACCGAGGAGGTTGAGGACCGCTGACATGGCCACCGCCGCCCGAGGAGCCAGTGCCCCGGTGGAGATGGTCGTGGCCATGGCGTTGGCCGTGTCGTGGAAGCCGTTCGTGAAGTCGAACACCAAGGCCGTGACGATCACGATCCCGATGAGAAGCGTGATGTGTTCCATTCACCAGGCACAATCAGTTCGAAGGGCATTGACGTCGTGAACGTAAAGACGGCGAGTGAACGGAAGGTGAACTGGGGCGGGCATCGAAGTGTCGGCCCCTGACGCCTGTTGTGTGGGACAGGTCACACCGTAGAGGCGGTGGCCTCAGGAACCAACACGACGCGGCGTCGAGCCAGTTAACGCCATGGTGCCGAGCCGGTGAACACCGTGGTGGCGCGCCGCCGCCCCGTACCGGCTCCGCCGACCGGGCGTCACCCTCCCGGCCCGCCCCGCTGGTTTCGCCCGCCCGATCGCGTCAACACTGACAAAGATGCGTCTGCGAACCGCGGCACTGGCCGCCACCTCCGTGCTCGGTACCGGCGCGGCCACCCTCGCGGCCGGACGGTACGCCGCCGACGCCGCGCTGCGCCCGCCGCGCCCCAGGAGCGACGGCGGCGGCAGGCCCACCGCCGGATTCGAGGGCACCCGGCTGACCGTGCACTCCCACGAGGACGGCCGGATCGCCGTCACCCGCTCCCTCGCCGCCCGGCTGCCCGGTGTCTACGGCCTGACCGGACGCGGCGTCCACGCCGTCGTCGGGCCGGTGCTGGAGGAGGCCACGGCGGCGGAGCCCCGGCCGCACGCCGTCCTGCGGGAGCTGCGGCGCGTCGACCGCGGCCGGCTGAGCATCGGCGGCACCGTCCACCTCACCCCGCAGGTGTACATCGGCAACCCGGGCGAAGCCCTCGGTGTGGAGTACACCGACGTCGAGATCCCCGGGGAGCTCGGCCCGCTGCCCGCGTGGTTCGTACCCGGCGACCGCAGCGCCTGGGTGATCACCGTGCACGGCCTCGGCGCCACCCGCGAACACCCCCTCACGCTGCTCCCGTTCTACCGGAGCCACAGCCTGCCGGTGCTCGACATCGCCTACCGGGGCGACGCGGGAGCGCCCCCCTCGCTCGACGGCATCGGCCACCTGGGCAACTCCGAGTGGCGGGACCTGGACGCCGCCATCCGCTACGCCGTCCAGCACGGTGCCCGGCGGGTGATCCTGCACGGCTGGTCCAGCGGCGCCACCATGGCCCTGCACGCGGCCGCGAACTCGCCGCTGCGGGAGCGCGTGGCCGGTCTCGTGCTGGACTCTCCCGTACTGGAGTGGCGGCGTACCGTGCGCGCACTGGCGGCCTCCCGGGGCACGCCCAGGGCGCTGCTGCCGCTCGTCGTGCGCGCCGTGCAGGGGCGCGCTGGCCTGCCCGAGGGGCGCGACGCGGCACTGGTCGACCCGGCGAAGCTGGCCGTACCCACGCTCCTGCTGCACGGTCCCGCCGACACCATCGCCCCCTGGGAGGGCTCCCGAGCGCTGGCCGCACACCGCAGGCAACTCGTCTCCCTGCACAAGATCCCGCACGCCCCGCACGCCGCCATGTGGAACGCGGACCCGCACGGCTACGAGGAGAAGCTGCGCCGCTTCCTCACCCCTTTCATGTGAACGCGCCCTTCATGTGAAGCAGTGACACGTCATATGAAGCAGTGTCACGCTGAGCCCCTTTCAGCAGCCCGCGCACACCCGTCCGCACAGACCGAACGACCGGAATCGGCACCCCAGGTTTGGGTTTCAACGGCACAGCGTGAAGACTGCTCCTGTGACGACGTCCCGTACTCCGGGGGACAACCGGCTCCGCCTCGTTCCCCGACAGCCCGTCGCCGCCGCTCGGCGTACTGTGACGACCAGGCGCTCCGCCAGGACGCCACCGCCCCCGGACGGTGTGCTGCCCCGCGACCAGCTTGCCCGGTATGCGCGTGCCTGCCTCGCCGACGCCGTCCGCGTGGCCCGCTGGGCGGCCGAGACCGGCTGCTCCCCGCAGCCGGGCCCGGAGGCCGAACGAGCGGCCGAAGCGCTGCGGATGGCGGTCCCGCTGGTGCGTACGCACTGGGACCGGGCCAAGCTGGCCGGACTGATCGAACTCCATGGCGACACCGCCCGCGCGGGATGGCGGCTACGTGCCTGGGACCGCGACGACAGTGCCGTGCTGCGGGGCTGGGTCGCGCTGTTCGACGCCTGGTCGCTGGCCCACCCCGCGCCGCTGGCGCACGAGCAGAGCCTGGTCGCCGAGATCGTCGAGGCGGTGCCCCAGTTCCTGTCCGTGATGCACCTGTCCGGCGGCCCCGTCACCTTCTCCCTGCTGCACGACCTGCTCGCCCAGCGCATCGCCGAGCTTCGGGCCGAACGGGACACCAATCAGCACGGGGCCACTCGCGCGATGGTCGGCGTCGCCCTGCCAGGACTGCTCGACTGGGCGCTGGACGGGCTCAGCGCCGTGGGGGCGCTGACCCGCTGCCCCGACGAGGAACCCGCCGGGGAGCCCGGCGTACGGCAGGGCTCCGCCGTCCTCACACCGCTCGGCAACTGGGCGGTGTGGACCAAGCTGGAGCAGATCTGCGTCGCGGCGCAGAGCCCGGCCGGCAACATCGAGCAGTCGGCCGAGGAGATGCTGCGCGGCTGCGCCCGGATGACCCCGGGGCCCGCCCGTGACGAGTACCGCGCCTGGCTCGCCGCGCGCCCCACCGGACCGGCCGTCACCGAACTGCTGGAGGCCGCCCGGGGCGATGACGCGCTCATCAGGGGGCTGGCCTTCGAGGCCCTGCGGGTGGTGGGAGCACCGGCCGAGGAAGCCGTGCAGGAGGCCGCGAACGAGCCCACCCTGCGGCCCTACGCGCTGCTGTGGCTGGCCGAGCAGGCCGGTACGGACCCGGAGGACCTGGCCGGCGGTGCGCCCGGCGTGCTGACCCGGCAGGAGGCGACCTGGCTCTGGGTGGACACCGCGGCAGCCGTCACCGACCACGGCGAGGAGCGGCTCCTGGTCGACCACCTGGGCACCGCCGTGCAGGGTTCGGTGCCCAAGCTGCTGGAGGACGTACGCGCGACCGGTCATCCGCGCACCGTGCAGGTCCTCGTCGCGCTCGCCGCCGCACACCCGGACCCCGCGCTGGCCAAGGCCGTGCGACGGGCCGCCTTCCAGGTGCACACCGGAGGAGGGTGACCCCGAGGCGCGGCCGGGGCGACGCGGTGGCGTGCGGCGGCCCCCGGCGGCCCGGCATCCGCGGTTCTCGGCGGCCCGGCGGCGGCCGCATGCCGAAAAAGCGTTTGCGTCGCGCCGGTAGACTGGTTCTCATGCCTCATCTCCTCGTGCATTAGGCGTGCGTACGCCGCTTCCGCACTTCTTTCCGTACGCACGTCCACAGTCCTGCCTTGGAGTCCCCAGTGATCACCGCCACCGGTCTTGAGCTGCGCGTCGGAGCCCGCGTCCTCATCGAGTCGGCCACCTTCCGCGTCGCCAAGGGCGACCGCATCGGCCTGGTGGGCCGCAACGGCGCCGGGAAGACCACCCTCACCAAGTGCCTCGCGGGCGAGGGCACGCCCACCGCGGGCACCATCACCAGCAGCGGTGAGGTCGGCTATCTCCCGCAGGATCCGCGCACCGGCGACCTCGACGTGCTCGCCCGCGACCGCGTCCTCTCCGCGCGGGGCCTGGACGTGGTGCTGCGCAAGATGCAGGAGAACGAGGAGCGCATCGCGAACGGCAAGGGCGCCACTCGTGAGAAGGCGATGAAGAAGTACGAGCGCCTGGAGACGGAGTTCCTCACCAAGGGCGGCTACGCGGCCGAGGCGGAGGCCGCCACCATCGCCGCCAGCCTGGGCCTGCCCGACCGGGTGCTGGGCCAGCCGCTGCACACCCTCTCCGGCGGCCAGCGCCGCCGCGTCGAGCTGGCCCGCATCCTCTTCTCCGACGCCGACACCCTGCTGCTCGACGAGCCGACCAACCACCTGGACGCCGACTCCGTCGTCTGGCTGCGCGACTTCCTCAAGACCTACCGCGGCGGTCTGATCGTCATCTCCCACGACGTCGACCTGATGGAGACGGCGGTCAACAAGGTGTTCTACCTGGACGCCAACCGGTCGGCCATCGACATCTACAACATGGGCTGGAAGCAGTACCTCACCCAGCGTGAGGACGATGAGAAGCGGCGCCGCCGGGAGCGGGCCAACGCCGAGAAGAAGGCGGCCGCCCTCAACTCGCAGGCCGACAAGATGCGTGCCAAGGCCACCAAGGCCGTCGCCGCCAAGAACATGGCCCGCCGCGCCGAGAAGCTGCTGTCCGGGCTGGAGGGCGAGCGCCAGGACGACAAGGTCGCCAAGCTGCGCTTCCCCGACCCGGCGCCCTGCGGCAAGACTCCGCTGATGGCCGAGGACCTGTCCAAGTCCTACGGCTCGCTGGAGATCTTCACCGGCGTCGATCTGGCCATCGACCGGGGCTCCCGCGTCGTCATCCTGGGCCTCAACGGCGCGGGCAAGACGACGCTGCTGCGGCTGCTTGCCGGTGTCGAGGAGCCCGACACCGGCAAGGTCGTCCCCGGTCACGGCCTCAAGCTCGGCTACTACGCGCAGGAGCACGAGACGCTGGACCCGGACCGTACGGTGCTGGAGAACATGCGTTCGGCGGCGCCCGACATGGACCTGGTGGCCATCCGCAAGACGCTGGGCTCCTTCCTCTTCTCCGGGGACGACGTCGACAAGCCCGCCGGGGTGCTCTCCGGTGGTGAGAAGACCCGGTTGGCCCTGGCCACGCTGGTCGTCTCCTCGGCCAACGTGCTGCTGCTGGACGAGCCGACCAACAACCTGGACCCGGCCAGCCGCGAGGAGATCCTGGGCGCCCTGCACACCTTCACCGGCGCCGTCGTGCTGGTCACCCACGACGAGGGCGCCGTCGAGGCGCTCCAGCCGGAGCGCATCATCATGCTGCCGGACGGTGTCGAGGACCTGTGGGGCGAGGAGTACGCGGACCTCGTCGCCCTTGCTTGATCCATCCGGGATGGATCATTCGGCCGACGGTTGATCCTTCATCTGAGTGAGAGCGGCTCGTACCTCGGCGCGGCCTCCCGGCCGCGCCGAGTCTGCGTGGCAGCAGCCGCCCATGTGCTGTCCCCCTTCCCCGTAGGCGGCGCTGACCTGCCGGTTTGCCCGTCGATTCGGTCCGCATCCCGGCGTGCACGTGCATCTGCATGGGGCCGGAATCTGTTGTCCTCCGGCATCCATGGCGTGCACAAGTTCCCGAGCCGCTCGTGAAGACCTTGCCGAATGGGTGGCCAGAAGTGAGGGGAGGGGTGATCATGAGAGTCACAGAGCGCACTTCCCACGAGGAGGCACGGGTGGCCGAGACTCTGAAGAAGGGCAGCCGGGTGACCGGCGCCGCGCGCGAGAAGCTCGCGGCAGACCTCAAGAAAAAGTACGACTCCGGAGCGAGCATCAGGGCGCTGGCCGAAGAGACGGGCCGTTCCTACGGGTTTGTGCACCGGATGCTCAGCGAGTCGGGTGTAACCCTGCGCGGACGCGGTGGAGCGACACGAGGCAAGAAGTCCAGCTCCTCCTGAGGAGGCTTTCGGGCGTTCCCTCCGGTGGTTACTCTTCGGTTGAACATACTGCTGGGTAACCACCGGAGGAACCTCGATGACCCTGCTCAACCAGGACGGCGTACATGTCGCCGCCGACGGTGAGGTGGCCACGGTCACCCTCGCCAATCCGGCCAAGCGCAACGCGCAGACGCCTGCCATGTGGCGGGCGCTGGCCGAGGCGGGACGCGTACTGCCGGGAACGGTCCGGGTCGTCGTCCTGCGCGGCGAGGGCAAGTCCTTCTCCGCCGGGCTCGACCGCCAGGCGTTCGAACCCGAGGGCTTCGAAGGTGAGCGGTCCTTCCTGGAACTGGCGCGCGACACCGACGAGGAACTGGACGCCGCCATCGCGGAGTACCAGCAGGCGTTCACCTGGTGGCGCCGCACCGACCTCATCAGCATCGCGGCCGTCCAGGGCCACGCCATCGGCGCCGGTTTCCAGCTCGCGCTCGCCTGCGATCTGCGGGTGTGCGCGCAGGACGTGCAGTTCGCCATGCGCGAGACCAGCCTCGGGCTGGTCCCCGATCTGACCGGTACCCACCCACTGGTGGGCCTGGTCGGCTATGCGCGCGCCCTGGAGATATGCGCCACCGGCCGGTTCGTCCACGCCGAGGAGGCCGAGCGCGTCGGGCTCGCCAACCTGGTCGTCGCCGCCGACGAACTGGACGGCGCGGTCACCGATCTGACCGCGGCCCTCCTCGCCGCGCCCCGCAACGCCGTGGTCGAGACCAAGGCACTGCTCGCCGGAGCGGGGTCGCGTACCTACGACGAACAGCGTGCCGCCGAACGGGCCGCCCAGGCGCGCCGCCTCCGCGACCTCGCGGGGCTCGGCGAATAGGCCGTCCGGCCCCCTCCCGCGGCGGCGAACGGGGCGCCCGCCGCCACGCTCGGCGATCCTGGCGGCCCGCGGGCGCCCTCACACCCGGTCGACGGCGGTCACCAGCACGGCGACGGTCACCTGGTCGGCGGCACCCAGCACACCGCGGGCGGCAGCGCCGGCGGCGCGGGCGGTGGCGAGCACCCGGCGGGTGGGGGAGACCCCCAGTTGGAGCAGGACATGGCAGCGGCCCGCCTCCGGGTCGCCCTCGATCCGGACAGGGCTGATCGCCGGCCCGGCCGCGACGCGGGAGAGGGCCGGGCCCACCACGGGGGCGAGCCGGGCCACACCGTCCACGGCGAGCACGGCGCGCCTGACACGGTCGGCCGCCTCCTGATGAGCGGCCCCCGCCGTCCCGGCTGCCTCCGCTGTCCCGGCTGCCCCGGTCGCCTCCGATTCGGGGCCCTGCCCGGCTACCGGAGGGTGGCCCGGGCCCGGGGCGGGGGCAGCCATGTCACCGGGCGCGTCCACGAGTTCCGTCACCCGCAGGTCGACGCTCTCCAGCGCCAGCCCCAGCTCCCGCTCGGCGGTGGCCAGCAGCGCGCGCCGCACCTCGTCCGCCGCGGCGGGCACCGGCCGGTCGGCGGGGACCGCCAGCTCGGCGGTCAGCGTCAGCGGGCCGGGCGGCAGGGCGCTCGGCGGCGGGGGTACGGCGGGCTCGGTCCCCGTCCCCGGGCCGGAGAGCTCCACCCGCATCGCGCTCAGCCGGGTGTCAGGTACCGCCCGACGGAGGACGTCGAGGGCTGCCTCCTCCGTCACCCACGCCCCGTCCGCCGCCTCGCCCAGCGGCAGGAGTCGCCCCATCCCGAGCTGTTGGCGTACCACCTGGGTCAGCCGTTCCGCCGTCATGGCGCACTCCCTTTCCACCTTCGCTGCTGCCGTACCGAAGGAGAACCTTCCGCGCCGACCGCGCCCGCTCGCGCAGCGCACGGCGTACGGGCGCCGCAGTCACCCGGTCGGCGGCGCCCGGCGCAGCTGAGCGAGCGGTGCCCGGCGGACCGTGCTTACGGTGAGCAGCGGAGCGGCAGGCCGCTTCGAACCTCCGAGAGGGGCGCAGAGATGTCCGAGACCAGTACGTCCAACCGCTCCGAGAACCGCAGCGCGAGCACCACGGGCCAGCAGGCGGGCGGTACGAGTGAGCAGCAGCAGCGACGAGGCGGGCTGGGGCCGGCAGGCTCCCGGGGCCGCACCACGATCGCCGACGGAGTGGTCGAGAAGATCGCGGGGATGGCGGCCCGCGATGTGATCGGCGTCCATGCGATGGGCGGCGGGATGGCCCGCACGTTCGGCGCCGTCCGGGACCGGGTGCCCGGTGGTGGCGGCGCCCGCTCCGTCAGCCGCGGCGTCAAGGCCGAGGTCGGCGAGGTGCAGACGGCGCTCGATCTGGAGATCGTCATCGACTACGGCGTGTCGATCTCGGACGTGGCGCGCTCCGTGCGGGAGAACGTCATCTCGGCCGTCGAGCGCATGACAGGTCTTGAGGTGGTCGAGGTCAATATCGCGGTGAGCGACGTCAAGCTGCCGGACGAGGAGGACGAGGAAGAAGAGGACCAGGATCGGCCCCGACTGCAGTGAATGACAGCGCCGCGGTGAGCAGAGCCGGCACGCCTGACGAAGTGATCGCGCGCCGCGCGCCCTGCTGCGGCGCCGAGTGAAGGAGCGCACGATGAGCATGGCCTTTGTCGGCTTGATCGCCGGCCTGGCGCTGGGCTTCGCCGGGTATTTCGGCGGTTTCGGAGCCTTCGTGCTGGTGGCGGCGCTGGGCGCCGTCGGCTTCCTGGTGGGCCGGTTCGTGGACGGCGATCTGGACGCGGGGGACTTCTTCCGCGGCCGGGACAGCGAGCGGCGCAGGTGACTCCGTGACACAGGCGCAGGTTCCCGCAGGTGAGCGCGGGGCGACCCGGATCGCCGATCGCGTGGTGGCCAAGGTCGCGGCCCAAGCGGCGCGGGAGGCGCTGCGGGGAGCCGGGGAAGGCGAGGCACAGCAGGCGGTCGGGCCGCCGGTGCGCCGCTCAGTGCCCCGGGCGGCGGTCACCGTGCGCGAGCGGACGGCGCGGGTGCGGCTCGGGCTGGAGCTGGGCTACCCCTCGGACATCGGCGCCCAGTGCGGCGCCGTACGCAGGCGCGTCATCGCGCGCGTGGGCGAACTGGTCGGCATGGACGTGCCGGACGTGGCCCTCGACATCGAACGGCTGCACTCGGCGCAGCTGAAGGGCGACAGTTCGGGGAGGGTGACGTGAGCCCGGAAGGCGACGCGAACGACCCGCGCACCGCCGCGCGGCAACAGGGGCAGGGGCACCAGGGGCCGGCGCGGAGCCCGGCACCCGGCGGCGGGGGCACCACGCTGGAGAAGCCTCCCGACAGCCCCGAGCCGCCCGCCCCCGAGCCCCCGGGTTCCGAGACCGCGCCCCCCGGCACGGACGGCGGGCCGCGCCCGGGCGAGGGGAAGGCGGGGCGGTTCTGGTCGGCACGCCGGACACCGGCGGGCATCGTCGCCCTGCTGCTGTTCGCCGGCACGGGGATCCTCCTGTACGACGTGGCCTCGGTACGGGCGGGCCGCACCGGTATGGCCTGGCGCCGCAGCCTCACCGATGAGCTGGCCGGCCGACGCCTCGACGACACCTTCATGCTGGCGGGAGCCGCGGTGCTGGCGGCGCTCGGGCTGTGGCTGCTGGTGCTGGCGCTCACCCCGGGGAAGCGGTCGCTGCTGACGATGCGGCCGGACGTCCCGCAGGTGCGCGCCGGACTGGAGCGTTCGGCCGCGGCGCTCGTACTGCGGGACCGTGCGATGCAGATCTCCGGTGTGCAGTCGGTCCGGGTCAGCGTCGCGCGCCGTAAGGTCCGCGCCCGGGCGACGGCGCACTTCCGCGACCTGGAGGAGGTGCGCGGCGAACTGGACGGCGCGCTCCGCGAGGGCATCGGACAGCTGGGCCTGGCCCGGCGGCCCGGCCTGTCCGTGCGCGTACGACGGCCGGCGAAACGACGGTGAGGCGAGGACGATGCTGCGGACCGTGAACCGGGTGCTGACCGCGTTGGTGGGGCTGGTGCTGCTGGCGCTCGGCCTGGCAGTGCTCTTCGCGGGCCTGGACCTGCCCCGGCGCTGGAATGTCGCCATGCCGTCCGGTTGGCCGTGGACCCGGCCCCGGGATGTGGTGCTCAGCGACGCCGAGCGCACCCGGTGGACCGATGAGGGCTGGTGGTGGCCGGTGGCCCTGGCCGTGCTGGCCGTGCTGTTCCTGCTGTGCGTGTGGTGGCTGTTGGCGCAGCTGCGGCGGCAGCGACTGGACGAGGTGCTGATCGACAGCCGGGACGGCGAGGGCGCGACGCTGCGAGCGCGCGCCATGGAGAACGTCATCGCCGCGGAGGCGGAGTCCCAGCCGGGCGTCGACCGGGCTCGGGTCGCCCTGACAGGGCGGCGCCGCCAGCCGCGGGCCCGCATCGGGCTGGTGCTGACCGCGCACGCCGAACCGGGGCCGGCCGTCCACCGGCTCCGCCGCGAGGCGATCGGCCACGCGGTGACCTCGGCCGGGCTGGAAAGCCTCCCGGCCGAGGTCCGCATGCGCGCTGCCCGCCACCGTGCGGAACGCGTGAGCTGACGAGCCGACGAACTGACGAGCCGACGTCCGAGGCGCACGGCGAAAGCGGGGTGCCGAGCGGAGCTCAGAGCCCGTGCAGCGCCCCACCGTCGACCGGGATCATCGACCCGGTCAGATACGAGGCGGCCGGGGAGAGGACGAAGGCGGCCGTGCGGCCGAACTCCTCCGGAGTGCCGTAGCGGCGCAGCGGAATGCCTGCCGCATTGCGTTCCCGGGCGGCGTCCCCGTCGCCGGTGAGGGAGTCGAGGTACTGCAACCGCTCGGTGCCGATCCGGCCGGGCATCAGCCCCAGCACCCGGATGCCGCGCGGGCCCAGCTCGTTCGCGAGGGTCTTGGCGAACCCCGCGAGGCCCGGGCGCAGCCCGTTGGACAGGGTCAGACCCGCGATCGGCTCGCGTACGGAGGCGGAGAGGACGAAGCCGATCACTCCGCCCTCGCCCAGCTCGCCCGCCGCCGTGCGGGCCAGCCGGACGGCACCGAGAAAGACGCTGTCGAAGGCGGTCTGCCACTGCTCGTCGGTGAGCTGGTCGGCCGGCACACCCGCCTGGGGGCCGCCGACGCTGATGAGCATGCCGTCGAACCGCCCGAACCGCTCCCGCGCCGCCGCGATCACCCGATCCGGGGTCTGCGGGTCGGCGTTGTCGGCGGCGACACCCAGCGCCCGGCCCTCGGCCCCCGACGCCTCGACCCCGAGCCGCGCCGCCGCCTCCTCGGCCGACTTCTCCGAGCGGCCGGTGACGACGACGCGCGCGCCCTCGGCGAGCAGTTGAGCGGCGGTGGCGAACCCGAGCCCCCGGGTGCCACCGGTGATGACGTAGACGCGCTCTGATAGTCCAAGGTCCATGCGAGCAGTCTGCCTGACGGCGGCGAACGCGGTGGCTGCGGGAGTCCGCACACCCTCGTCCCGCCCCGGCGGTGCGCGACGTGCAGGCTCCGGCGGATCTCAGACGGGCTCGGTCACCGCGTTCGGCTGCTCAGCGGCGGCGTCCACCGCGGCGCGCCGCTCCTTGACCTCGCGGCGGACGAGGACGACCCACCCGACCGGTACCGCTGCGGCGAACAGCCACCACTGCACTGCGTAGGCCATGTGCGGGCCGATGCCGCTGTGATCGGGCTCGGGCAGTACCTCGGGCTGTTTGCCGGCGGGCTTCGGCGAGGTCTTCGTCAGCTGGATGTAGCCGGACAGCAGAGGGTGGTCCACCTCGTCGGCCAGCTTGTGGCTGTTGATCAGCATGACCTGGCGGTCGGGCAGCCCCTTGGTGTCCTTGATACCGCTGGCCTCGGTCGTCTCGTCGGGCATGATCCGCCCGACGACACCGACCCGGCCCTTCGGCGGCGCGGGCACCTCGGGGTAGGCGGTCAGATCGCGGTCCGCGCGGATCCAGCCCCGGTTGACGAGGATCGCCGAGCCGTCCTCCAGGACGAGCGGTGTGACGACGAAGTAGCCGATGGTGTCGCGGTCCGGGCCGGTGCGGTGCCGGACGACGACCTCGTGCGCGGTGTCGTAGGTGCCGCGCGCGGTGACCGTGCGGAACTTGTCGTCGGAGGCGGGCTTCCGGCCCTTTCCGGTCAGCTCGGTGACCGGAACGGTCGGCGCCGCCAGGCTCGCGGCCACTTCCTCGTTGCGGGCCACCCGGCTCTCGTGCCGGTGCAGCTGCCAGAAACCCAGCTTGATCATCGTGGGGATCAGCACGACGGCGAGCAGGGTGAGGATCACCCACTGCCGGGACAACAGGAAGCGGTACACGTTTACTGACGGTACCCCGCGCCCTTCAGTTCTCCGGCGCGGGGGCCACATCCTGGAGGAGCTGGGTGAAGGCTGCCTCGTCGACGACGGGTGTGCCGTAGGTGCGGGCCTTGACCACCTTGGAGGTGGGGGAGTCCGGGTCGTTGGTGACCAGGAGGCTGGTGAGTCGCGAGACGCTGGTCGCGATGTGCAGCCCCGCCTCGATGGCGCGGTCCTCCAGCAGCTCCCGGTCGACAGAGGTGTCGCCGGAGATGGCCACTCGCATCCCCTGCACCAGCCGTCCCTCCGGTTCGTACCGCCCAGGGTTGGGATACGGGCAGGCGGGCCGTTTGCGCGAGGGGCGCCAGGTGCCGTAGCCGCCGCCGTAGGAGCGGTAGCCGGATCCGGTGCTCGCTCCGCCTCCGGCACGGCGCGACACCACCGCGTCCGACCACTCGGTGAGCGGCTGGCAGGCGAGCAGCGGCAGCCGCACCTGGTGCCGCGCCGCCAGCCGGAGGCTGGGGCGGAAGGCCTCGGCCAGCACCCGCGCGTCGTCCAGCGCGTGGTGCGCCCGCTGCTGGACCACGCCGTAGTGCGCGGCGAGGGACTCCAGCTTGTGGTTGGGCAGCGGCAGGGACAGTTCCTTGGACAGCGCGATGGTGCACAGCCGCTGGCGCACCGGCGCCTCGCGCTTCGCCCGGGCGTACTCCCGCGCGATCATCGACCAGTCGAAGATGGCGTTGTGCGCGACCAGGACCCGGCCCTCCAGCCGGGTGGCGAACTCGTCGGCGATCTCCGCGAAGAGCGGCGCGTCGGCCAGGGCCTCGGCCGTCAGCCCGTGGATCCAGGTGGGTCCGGGATCGCGCTGCGGATTGACGGGTGTGTACCAGTGGTCCTCGACCTCGCCGCGTGCGTCCAGCCGGTAGACGGCCGCGGACACTATCCGGTCGTCCCGCGCGAGGCCCGTGGTCTCCACGTCCACCACCGCATAGCCGTCCGGGTACCCGGCGGGCCAGCTGAGGGGTGCCGGGGCGTCGGCGGCGGGTTGCGCGGGGATGCGCGTGGACGTCCCGTCCGTGCGTGCCGTCTGGTCTTCGAGCATGGTCACAGAGAATACGGGGCGGTACTGACAGCGCTTCACGGCGCGCCTGCTCCCGGGCTCATGCCGGACGCGTCGGGCATGGCCGAAAGGTGGGAGCGGGACGGTGACCTCAAACCCCTTCGGTCGGGGGCGAATCGGACATGACGATCAAGTCGTCGCCCAGGCCCGCACCGGGAGCGGTCCCGGCCGGGTTCGCCCAGGGCGGGACCGATGGCCGAGAACCGCACGGCGCGCATCGCCTCCGGGGCGCGCGCCCCGCGCAATCCGGCAGTGTGCGCCTCGGGCCTGCGCCGCCCGGCCGCACCGGGAGGAACACCCGTTCCACCGTGCCCTGTTCACCCGTACTCGCGACGAGGGACGGCGGGAGAGACCGTCCCCGCGGTATCCGGGATCGTCCCAGGGCCGGGAACGACCGTGTGCGGCTTCGCAGTTGACGCCGACGCCGCCCCCGCCGGGAGGACGGGCCCGGGCCGGCCCTCCCGGGGAAACCCCCACCCCGCCTGCGCCCGGTCAGGCGGGGGCGTCGCCTCCGATCGAGGCGCGTCCGGCCTCTTTCGACGGCGCGGCGGTGGGGCCGAAAGCTCATACCAACCGGTAACAACCTCTGGCGCGGCTCCGCCGACGGCCTTACCTTGCTGACATGCCGTCCAGCTTGCCTGATGTCGTCCTCTGGTCCATCCCCGCCTTCGTACTGCTCACCGTCATCGAGATGGTGAGCTACCGCCTGCACCCGGACGAGGACTCCGCCGGGTACGCGGCGAAGGATGCCGCCACCAGCATCACCATGGGGCTCGGCAGCCTGGTGTTCGACGCGCTGTGGAAGATCCCGATCGTCGCCGTCTACGCGGCGATCTACGAACTCACCCCGCTGCGGGTGCCGATCCTCTGGTGGACCCTGCCCCTGATGCTGCTCGCGCAGGACTTCTTCTACTACTGGTCGCACCGTGGCCATCACGTGATCCGCATCCTGTGGGCCTGTCATGTGGTGCACCACTCCAGCAGGAAGTTCAACTTCACCACCGCGCTGCGCCAGCCGTGGACGACCTGGACCGTATGGCCGTTCTATGTGCCGTTGATCGCCTGCGGCGTCCATCCGGCGGCCCTCGCGTTCTGCTCCTCCACGAACCTCGTCTACCAGTTCTGGATCCACACCGAGCGGATCGGGAAGCTGCCCCGGCCCATCGAGTTCGTCTTCAACACGCCCTCGCACCATCGGGTGCACCACGCGTCCCAGGGCAGCTATCTGGACCGCAACTTCGGCGGCATCCTCATCGTCTGGGACCGGCTGTTCGGCTCGTTCGTACCGGAGACCGACGCCTGTGTCTTCGGGCTGACGAAGAACATCGACACCTACAACCCGCTGCGTGTGGCCACCCACGAGTACGCGGCCATCGCCCGCGACCTCCGCGCGGCACACAGCTGGCGGGAGCGCGCCGGGCGGATCTTCCGCGGCCCGGGATGGCAGCCCACGGCGCACCGGACCAGCCGGGGCGCCGTCCCGGCACAGCCGACGGTCCCGGCACAGTCCTCGGCACAGCCTGCCGCCGAACTCGCCACCGACCGGTAGCCGGAGCCCGCAGCCTGCGGGGCGTCTCAGCAGGAACGCCTGCTCGGCCGGGGCCACAACAGCAGGGGCCGGACCGCTGTACGCGGTCCGGCCCCGCTCAGCGACTGCCCCGGCTGCCGTGACAGCAGCGGGCGGTCGGTGCGGTCGTCACTTCGTGACGGCCGCCAGCGCGTCCACGATCCCATGACCGTAGAAGCTGTTGTTCCCCTTCACACCGGTGCAGTTCGCGGCGTAGGTGCCGCGGTTGCCCGGGTCGTACTTCTCCGGGCACGGCAGGGTCTGCGCCTGTGCCTTCAGCATCCAGGAGATCTCCTGGGCACTGGCCTTGGGGTGGTTGCTCTTGATGAGCGCCGCCACGCCCGCGACCTGCGGTCCGGCCATCGAGGTGCCCTGGAGGTAGGCGTAGTCGCCGTTCGGCATGGTGGACAGCACGCCACCGTCCTTGGCGGGCTCCTCCGGGGTCTGGAACGCGCGGTCACCGCCGGGCGCCGTGACGTCGATCTCGTACCGGCCGTAGTTGGAGTAGTAGGACTTGAGGTTCTCCGGGCCGGTCGACGAGACGGAGGTGGCGCCGTTGAGCATCGTGGGCACGTCCGGGCAGGTGGCCGGGTTGATGGTGCGCTTCACCGGAGTGGTGTCGTTCGGGCTCGTGTCGTCCACGATCTCGGCTGCCGCGAGGTCGTGCGAGGAGTTGCCGGCCGAGCTGACGGTGGTGACGCCCTTGCCCTGCGCGTACCTGATGGCCCGCTGCACCGACTCGGCGATGGCCTTCTGGTCGGCCTGGTTGTCGCAGTTGTAGAGCCACGGGTCGACGTAGTAGCTGTTGTTGGTCACCTCGATGCCGTGGTCGGCCGCGAAGACCATCGCGCACACGACGGCCTCGCTGTAGAACAGCGACGTCTCGGGCTCGCTGACCTTCAGGGAGGCGACCTTCACGCCGGGCGCGGTGCCGGCGATGCCGACGCCGTTGCGGGGCGCCGCGATGATGCCCGCCACGTGGGTGCCGTGGTAGTCCTCGTCCGCGTTGTACGGACGCCAGGCGCCGGGCGTGGTGTCGGCCTTGCCGCCGACGCAGTTCGCGGACTGCTTCGCGGAGAAGTTGGGCTTCAGGTCCGGGTGGGTGTCGTCCACCCCGGTGTCGATGACGCCGACGGTGACCTTCTTGCTGCCCTGGTCGATCTTGGCCGCCTTGTCGGCCTTGATGGCCCGCTTGTCCCACTGCAGGGACTCCAGCGGCTCCTGGTCGTTGGCCTGCGCCTTGGCCAGGGTCGACTTCGCCTTGGGCTCCTTGACGAAGTGCGGCTTGCCCACCTCGGTGGTGGTCGCGGCCTTGAGCGGCGCGGTGCGGGTGGCACCCGCCGAGTCGACGCCGTCGACCGCGCGCAGCGCCTCGCCGAACCCCGGGTTGCTGGAGTGCGCGACGATGACGCCTATCTTCTTGTACGTGGCGACGACCTTGCCGTCAGCCTCGCGTATCTCCCTCTTGACACGTTTGACGGTACCGCCGTCGGTTTCGGTGTTGACGATGTAGCTCAGCTTCTCGCCGGCCTTCGCCTTGGGCGCCGCGGCACCGTCGGAGTCCTGCGCGTTCGCGGCAGCCGCGCCCGCCAGGCCGAGGGAGGCGGTCAGTACCAGTCCCAACGGCACCGCGAGCGCGCGCCGCCGTCTGGATGGTCGCAAATCCATGGGGTCTCCATGTCGTCTGAAGTTGTCCACCGACGACGGAAGTTATCCCTGAGAGCCAGGTAACTGCAATGGATTGATGGAGAAAGTCCGAAGGCTGTGCACAACCGTGATCGGTCATATCACTTTCAACTACCGACCCCCTGTTGTGGGACCCGCACACGATCTACGATGCGCGCACCGTGCGCCCATTGAGATATGGGTCACATCTATAGCCCCCCATCACGTTCCTCACGTTTCGTCTGGAGTCACTGTGGACACCGCCCCAGAGCACGCGAGTCCCGGCCCGCCGGGCCCCCGGGACTACACGGACGTGCAGCACAGCGCCGAGTTCGGGGATCTGCGGCGCAGTTACCGCTCGTTCGTCTTCCCGCTCACCGTCGGGTTCATCATCTGGTACCTGCTGTACGTCCTGCTCTCCAACTACGCGGGCGACTTCATGGGCACCAAAGTCGTCGGCAACATCAACGTCGCCTTCGTCTTCGGCCTCGCACAGTTCCTGACGACCTTTCTGATCGCCTGGTGGTACTCGCGGTTCGCCGCCGCCAAGCTCGACCCCAAGGCGGAGGCGCTCAAGACGCGGCTGGAGGCCGAGAACCTCCAGCGGGCGGCCGGAGGGGGGATCGGCCACCAGGCCGACCCCGTCGACAAGGACAAGGGCGAGCTCGCCGGTCAGGAGGACGACGCATGAGTCCCACCCACCAGTTCGCCGCACCCCTCACCCAGCTGGCGGCCGAGGGCGCGAGCGAGCACCGCCCGCTGATCATCACCCTTTTCTCCATCTTTGTGGTAGCCACCCTCGGCGTCACCGTCTGGGCCGGCCGCACGACCAAGGGCGCCAACGACTTCTACGCGGGCGGCCGGCAGTTCAGCGGCTTCCAGAACGGCCTGGCCATCTCCGGCGACTACATGTCGGCCGCGTCCTTCCTCGGCATCGCCGGTGCCATCGCGCTGTCCGGATACGACGGATTCCTGTACTCCATCGGCTTCCTCGTCGCCTGGCTGGTGGCCCTGCTGCTGGTGGCCGAGCCACTGCGCAACTCCGGCCGCTACACCATGGGCGACGTGCTGGCCTACCGGATGCGGCAGCGCCCGGTGCGGACCGCGGCCGGCGTCTCCACCATCGTCGTATCGATCTTCTACCTGCTCGCCCAGATGGTCGGCGCGGGCGCACTCGTCGCCCTGCTGCTGGGCATCACGGGTGAGGCCGGCAAGAACCTGATCGTCGTCTTCGTCGGCATCGTCATGATCCTCTACGTGACGATCGGCGGTATGAAGGGCACCACCTGGGTCCAGATGATCAAGGCGTGCCTGCTCATCGGCGGCACGGTCATCATCACCGTGCTGGTGTTCCACAAGTTCAACTACAACCTCTCCTCGCTGCTCGGCGCCGCCGCCGAGAACAGCGGGAAGGGGGCGTCGTTCCTGGAACCCGGACTCAAGTACGGCATCTCGACGACCTCGAAGATCGACTTCATCTCCCTCGGCATCGCCCTCGTCCTGGGCACCGCCGGGCTGCCGCACATCCTCATCCGCTTCTACACCGTGCCCACCGCCAAGGCGGCCCGGAAGTCGGTGAACTGGGCCATCGGCATCATCGGCGTCTTCTATCTGATGACCATCGCGCTCGGCTTCGGCGCCGCCGCGCTGCTCAGCCCGAAGACGATCACCGACTCCAACGCGGCGGGCAACACCGCGGCCCCCCTGCTCGCCCAGGAGATCGGCGGCGGCGCCGACTCGACCGGCGGCGCGGTGCTGCTGGCGATGATCTCCGCTGTCGCCTTCGCCACCATCCTCGCCGTGGTCGCCGGACTGACCCTCGCCTCTTCCTCCTCCTTCGCGCACGACCTGTACGCCAACGTCATCCGCAAGGGCAAAGCCACCGAGAAGGAAGAAGTCAAGGCCGCCCGGGTCTCGGCCGTCATCATCGGAGGTGTGGCCATCGGCCTGGGCATCTTCGCCGGCAAGCTCAACGTCGCGGGACTGGTCGCACTGGCCTTCGCCGTGGCCGCCTCCGCGAATCTGCCCACCCTCCTCTACAGCCTGTTCTGGAAGCGCTTCACCACCACCGGCGCCCTGTGGTCCATCTACGGCGGACTGTTCTCCTCCGTGTTCCTGGTCTTCTTCTCGCCGGTCGTCACCGGCAAGGAGACCTCGATGTTCCCGGACGTCGACTTCGCCTGGTTCCCCCTGCAGAACCCCGGCCTCATCTCCATCCCCCTCGGCTTCTTCCTCGGCTGGCTCGGCTCCCTCCTGTCCAAGGACGAGGGCGCCGGCGGCGCCAAGTACGCCGAACTCGAGGTCCGCTCCATGACCGGAGTGGGCGCCCACTGAGCCGCCCGGGTGCGGCCCCCGACCTCCGGGGACCGCACCCTGTGGGCAGGACGGCTCCCGGGGAGGACCGCGTATGCGGCCCTCCCCGGCGGTCGCCCCTCTCAGGTGCGAGGACGCAACAATCGGCGCTGTCGGATGTCACAGACGTGACCTACGCTGCGAAGCAGATCACGCACCTGGGAGGGCCGTCAGCATGCTGCTCGACACCTACGGACGGGTCGCCACCGACCTGCGCGTCTCGCTGACCGACCGCTGCAATCTGCGCTGCACCTACTGCATGCCGGAGGAAGGGCTGCAGTGGCTGGCCAAGCCACAGCTGCTGACGGACGACGAGATCGTGCGGCTGGTCCGGATCGCCACCACGGACCTGGGCGTCACCGAGGTCCGCTTCACCGGCGGCGAGCCCCTGCTGCGCCCCGGACTGACGAGCATCGTCGCGCGCTGCGCCGAGCTGGAGCCCCGTCCCAAAATGTCGCTGACCACCAACGGCATCGGCCTGGAGCGCACCGCGGTGGCGCTGCGCGAGGCGGGCCTGGACCGGGTGAACGTCTCACTGGACACCCTCGACCCGGAGACGTTCCAGCGCATGACGCGCCGCAAGCGCCACACCGACGTGCTGCGCGGACTGGCCGCGGCGCGGGAGGCGGGGCTGGCCCCCGTGAAGGTGAACGCGGTGCTGATGCCCGGCCTCAACGACCAGGAGGCCCCCGAGCTGCTCGCCTGGGCGCTGCGGGAGGACTACGAGCTGCGATTCATCGAGCAGATGCCGCTCGACGCCCAGCACGGCTGGCAGCGCGAGGGCATGATCACCGCGGGCGACATCCTCGCCTCGCTGCGCACCCGCTTCACCCTCACCCCCGAGGGCCAGGAGGAGCGCGGCTCGGCCCCCGCCGAGCGCTGGCTGGTGGACGGCGGCCCGCAGCGGGTCGGCGTCATCGCCTCGGTCACCCGGCCGTTCTGCCGCGCCTGCGACCGCACCCGGCTGACGGCCGACGGGCAGGTGCGCACCTGTCTGTTCGCCACGGAGGAGTCCGATCTGCGTGGCGCGCTGCGCGGCGGGGCGTCCGACGCCCAGATCGCGGCGCTGTGGCGCAAGGCGATGTGGGGCAAGAAGGCGGGCGCCGGGATCGACGACCCCTCGTTCGTCCAGCCCCAGCGCCCGATGTCAGCGATCGGCGGCTGACCCTGCCGCCGCCGGCCGACTCAGTCGCCGTTGGCCGACTCCCACTCGGCCAACGGCACGGTGTCCTTCAGAAAGCCGCGCATGCCGAGGAACGTCGACAGATGTTCGCGGTGCTCCTCGCACGCCAGCCACGTCTTGCGGCGCTCAGGGGTGTGCAGCTTCGGATTGTTCCAGGCAAGCACCCACACGGCCGGCTCGCGGCAGCCCTTGGCGGAGCAGATCGGGGTGTCGGGCCCCTCGTCGGAGGGGGAGGCGGAAGGGATCACGCCGCCATCCTCCCTCACGCTCCGGACATTAAGCGACGCCGGGCAGCCACGGGGGGAGCCGCCCGGCGTCGGTCCATCGCTCCGACGGGGGATGCGGAGCGCACATGAAGTATGGCATGCGGGAGCGGCCGCAGTGCACCGGAACCGCAGGATTGATCTGAGGTTTTCTTGAGCTTTGTGCGAAGAACCAGATCAACTGCGGTCACTCGCCGCCTCGTTCGAGGCCGACTGAGCCGCTTCCGTGGCGGTTTCGCCCCCCGCTTCGGCGGATTCGTCCTCCGCCTTGGTCACCCGTGAAGCCTCCAACGCCTCACCAGGAGGAGGGGGCGGGACCGCCGGCGGAGCCGAAGGAGCGTTCTCCCGGCCCGCGTTGGCGATCACCACCGCGACGTACGGCAGGACCAGGCCCAGCACCAGCGTCCCCACCGCCAGCGGACGCTCGACGTTCCACAACACCACGGTGAGTACGACGGCGACCGTGCGGACCAGCATGGAGATCACATAGCGACGCTGTCTCCCACGCACGTCCTCCTGCAGACCCTGACGGGCCCCGGTGATCCGGAAAACCTCCGGCTGGTGCTGCTTGCGCATCACATTCCACCACCTGCTCACCTGCCGTTCCCCGCGACGGGGCACGGAGATCCGGACCTTTTCCACGGTACGCCTCGGAGGTGTCCGCCACGAGACCGGGACGCCGGGCGGACCGGCTCGGCCGCGCTGCGTACAACGGCGGCCCGGCGGGTCCGGCAGACTGCGTACCCCGACCGGAGGGCCGGGGTACGGCCTGGCCGGCCGACCCGCCGCGCACCGTCACAGACCGCGGATCTCGGCGACCTTGCGGCCCGCCTTCAGATACACCGCGTCGGCCGCGCCGCCTCCCTGCGCGGCAACCGCCTCCCGGGCGACCTCGGCCAGCGGGCGCAGCGCCTCCGCCTCGGAGAGCACGACCTTCTGCTGCTCCTCACCGCCCCTCTCGACGATCAGCCGCAGCCCGCTCTGCTTCGCGATCCGGCGGGCCGCCGACGCGCTCGGGGTGAATTCCAGGACCTTCGTCAGTACCGCGGCGACACCCTCTTCGCCGTGCTCGGCCACCTCCACGAAGGGCAGCGTCTCCACGTCGGAGAACGACTTCTTGGAGAACTGCGCCACGAAGTGGGCGCGGGCCGCCATCGCGGCGGGCACGCCGTGCAGGGCCGCGACGACCTCGCCCGCCAGGACCTTCTTCAGATCCATGGGGTGCAGCGAACCCGCCTCGATCCGGGTCGTCGCCTGGTCGATCTCGGTGTCCGTCCACTCGGTCCAGGCCCGCAGGTAGGGAACCATCAGCCGGTCCGGGATCGACATGATCTTGCCGAACACCTCGTCGGGCGCGCTGTTCAGGCCGACGTAGTTGCCCTTGGACTTGGACATCTTCGCGCCCGAGCCGTCGGTGCCCTCGACCAGCGGCATGGTGACCACGAGCTGCGGCTGCTGCCCGTGCGCCTCCATCACCCGGCGGCCCATCTGCAGGTTGAGCAGCTGGTCGACACCGCCCAGCTCCACATCGCAGGCCAGCTCGACCGAGTCGAGGGCCTGGGCGACGGGGTAGAGCAGCTCGGACATCGTCAGGCCCGAGCCCTCCGAGAGCCGGTTGCGGAAGTCCTCCCGCTGGAGCAGCGAGGAGACCGGCACCTGCGCCAGCAGCCCCAGCAGCTTCGGCAGGGTGTAGGGGGCGAGCCAGTCGCTGTTGCGCGCGAACCGCACCTTCTCGAAGTCGAAGAAGGGCCGCACCTGTTCCTGGTAGCCCGACAGGTTCCGGGCGATGTCCTCGTCGGTCAGCGGTGGGCGCTCGGCCGTACGGCCGGAGGGGTCGCCGATCTTGGCGGTGAAATCGCCGATGATCAGCGTGACGTCGTGGCCCATCCGCTGGAACCGGCTGAGCACGATCACCGGAACCGCGTGCCCCAGGTGCACATCCGCCGCCGTCGGGTCGATACCCAGCTTGATGTGCAGCCCCTTGCCCTGGGCCGCGCGCTCCTCGATCCGCTCGGCGAGCTTTTCCACCGACGGCAGCAGCTCGACCGAGCGGGCACCGATCAGCTCCGCCTGCTCCTTGGCCGGCAGATCGCTCAGGTCCAGATAGCGCCGCGTCCCGGTCTCCGCGAGCAGCCGCTCGACATTGGTGTCGGAGGAGAGGTCCTGGGCCAGCAGCTCACTGGCGCGCTGTACGGAGTCGCCGAGGCGTGTCACGTCACTGTCCTGGTGTGGTGGTTGCTCAACACGGTCACGGGAAGTCTATGCGCCCCCACCGACACCGACGCCCACGGCGGTTCGCCCCCCGCGCCCGGGACGGCGTTTCTGTAGGGACCCCACAGGAGGCCGTAGATGCCCCTGTCCGTGCCCGAGTGCCCGCGACCTGGCCGCGCCGGATAGGTTCTCTTTGCGACAGACCGCGACAGCAGAAGCAGAAAGGGTGGTCACACAGTGAGCCGCTCAGTGCTCGTGACCGGAGGGAACCGCGGCATCGGCCTGGCCATCGCCCGTGCCTTCGCCGAGGCAGGCGACAAGGTCGCCGTCACCTACCGCTCCGGAGAGCCGCCCGAGGGCTTCCTCGGCGTCAAGTGCGACATCACCGAGCCGGAGCAGGTGGAGCAGGCGTACAAGGAGATCGAGGAGAAGCAGGGCGCGGTCGAGGTGCTCGTCGCCAACGCGGGCATCACCCGCGACCAGCTGCTGCTGCGGATGTCCGAGGACGACTTCGCCTCGGTCGTCGACACCAACCTCACCGGCACCTACCGGGTGGTCAAGCGCGCTTCCCGCGCCATGCTGCGGGCCCGTAAGGGCCGCATCGTGCTGATCTCCTCGGTCGTCGGCCTGATGGGCCAGGCCGGCCAGGCCAACTACGCGGCGTCCAAGGCGGGACTGGTGGGCTTCGCCCGCTCGATCTCCCGCGAGCTGGGCTCCCGCAACATCACCTGCAACGTCGTCGCGCCCGGCTTCGTCGACACCGACATGACCCGCGCGCTCACCGACGAGCAGCGCGAGGAGATCGTCAAGCAGGTGCCGCTGGGCCGCTACGCCACGCCGGAGGAGGTCGCCTCCTCGGTCCGCTTCCTGGCGTCCGACGAGGCCGCGTACATCACCGGAGCCGTCATTCCCGTGGACGGCGGATTGGGCATGGGTCACTGAACATGAGCGGAATCCTCGCTGGAAAGCGGATTCTTGTCACCGGCGTCATCACCGACGGGTCGATCGCCTTCCACGCGGCGAAGGTCGCACAGGAGCAGGGGGCCGAGGTCATCCTCACCGGCTACGGCCGGCTCTCCCTGGTGGAGCGGATCGCCAAGCGGCTGCCCGAGGCCGTGCCCGTCATCGAGCTGGACGTCAGCAACCAGGAGCACCTGGACGGGCTTGCCGACAAGATCCGCGAGCACTGGGGCGCGGACGCGCGGGTGGACGGCATCGTGCACTCGATCGCCTTCGGTCCGCAGGGCGCCTTCGACTTCCTCGGCGGCACCTGGGAGGACGTCAGCACCGCCGTGCAGGTCTCGGCGTACTCGCTCAAGTCGCTCACCATGGCCTGCCTGCCGCTGATGCACGAGGGCAGCTCCGTCGTCGGCCTCACCTTCGACGCGCAGATCGCCTGGCCGAAGTACGACTGGATGGGCGTGGCCAAGGCCGCCCTGGAGTCCACCAGCCGTTACCTGGCGCGCGACCTGGGGCCGAAGGGTATCCGCTGCAATCTCGTCTCGGCCGGGCCCATCAAGTCGATGGCCGCCAAGTCCATCCCGGGCTTCGAGGAACTGGCCGACGTGTGGAACCACCGCGCTCCGATCGGCTGGGAGCTGACCGATCCGGACCCGGCCGGCCGCGGCGTCGTCGCCCTGCTGTCGGACTTCTTCCCCAGGACCACGGGCGAGATCGTCCATGTGGACGGCGGCGTCCACATGATGGGGGCCTGAGCCCGCTCGACCTTCGAGGGGAGACCTGGGCCGCCGGACGGCTACAGGCAGCCCCATTCCGCCGTGTGCGACGCCGCCTCCTTGGAGGCGGCGTCCGCGTCTTGCGCCCGGATGGCCTCCAGCAGCCGGGCGTGATCCATGTAGTCCTCCTGGCGCAGCTCCTCGCCGACGTCCTGCCGGAGGTAGGCCCGCAGCACTTCGGCGAGGTCGGCGTAGACCGCCGTCAGTACCTCGTTGTGCGAGGCGGAGACCACGCCCATGTGCAGGCTCCGGTCGGCGTCGATGAAGGGCTCGACCTCCCCCGAGTACCACGCCGCCTCCCGGCGGGCCAGCAGCCCGTCGAGCTGCCGCAGATCCGCGTCCGTACGCCGGCGTGCCGCCAGCCTGGCACCCGCCGTCTCCAGCGCCGACCGCAGCTCGGCGACGTGCCCCAGGTCGGCCCCGGCGAATCTGCGGTGCATCACTCCGGCCAGCTCACTGGTCGCCACCACATAGGTGCCCGAGCCCTGCCTGATGTCCAGCAGTCCGTTGTGCGCCAGGGCGCGCACCGCCTCCCGCACCGTGTTCCGGGCCACCCCTAGCTGCTCGACCAGCTCCGGCTCGGTCGGGATACGGCTGCCGACCGGCCACTGGCCCGAGGTGATCTGCTGCCGCAGCGTCGCGATCACCTGAGCGGCCAACGGCGCGCGCCGGGGAGCGGAGAGCGGGGGCGGAGTAATGGATTGGCCGGTATTCATCCCATGATTCTATGATGGGCCGCATGGCAATGGCAGACGACGACAGCAGGAACTCCGCAACCACCACCGAACTGGGGACCCGCACCGCCCCCGGGCGCCCCTCCGCCACCCCGGCGGTGCCTCCCCCTCCCGGTGCCGCGGCCCCCGCGGGACCCTGCTGGCTGCTCGGCCTCGTCGCCGTGGGAATGGTGATCGCCGCGCTCAATCTGCGCCCCGCCATATCCGGCCTCGGCCCGCTGCTGGAGGAGGTCCGTCGCGGGCTGCACATGAACGGCACCGTCGCCGGTCTGCTGACCTCCGTGCCCTCGCTCTGCTTCGCCGTCTTCGGCGGCCTCGCCCCCCGGTTGGCCCGCCGTCGCGGCGCGGCCTTCGTCGTGCTGGGCGGCATGGTGGCCATCGCCCTCGGGCTCGCGCTGCGGCCGCTGGCGGGCGGCACCGCCACCTTCCTGGCCGCCACCATGCTCGCTCTCGCCGGGATCGCGGTGAGCAACGTGCTGATGCCCGTGGTGGTCAAGCACTGGTTCCCCGACCGGGTCGGGTCCATGACCGGGCTCTACTCGATGGCGCTCGCCCTGGGCACGGCCGGTGCCGCCGCCGTCACCGTACCGATGACCGACGCGCTCGGCGGCAGCTGGCGCGTGGGACTGGGTGTCTGGGCGGTGCTGGCCGCTGTCGCCGTCGTCCCATGGGCCGTGATCTCCCGGAACCGCTCGGCGCGCGCCCCTGAGCCGCAGGCCGCCCAGGAGGCCGTCCCCGAGCAGACCGCCGAGGGCGAGGCCGCCACCGAGGCCCGCGCCACACGGCGCACACCGGCGGGCTCCACGGCCGGTACGGGCGCGGCACCGGGGCTGCGGATCACCAAGTCGCCCACCGCGTGGGCCCTCGGTGTCTTCTTCGGCCTCCAGGCGTCCGCCGCCTACATCACCATGGGCTGGCTGCCGCAGATCTTCCGCGACGCCGGGGTCTCCGCCTCGGCCGCCGGTGTGATGCTCGCGGTGACGATGGGCATGGGCGTCCCGCTCTCCTTCGTCCTGCCGAAGCTGGCCGCCCGGATGCGGCACCAGGGCCCGCTGGTGCTCGCGCTCGGCGTCTGCGGTCTGGCCGGTTACGCGGGCCTGTGGTTCGCCCCCGCCGCCGGTGCCTGGATATGGGCCCTGGTGCTGGGCGTCTCCAACTGCGCCTTCCCGCTGGCCCTCACCATGATCGGTATGCGGTCGCGGTCCAACGCCGGCGTCGTCAAGCTCTCCGCGTTCGCACAGAGCACCGGCTATCTGATCTCCATCCCCGGGCCGCTGCTCGTCGGCTCGCTGCACGATCTCAGCGGCGGCTGGCACCTGCCGCTCCTGCTGATGACCGCGCTGATGCTCGCCCAGATGGCGACGGGGCTGCTGGCGGGCAGGGACCGGGTCATCGAGGAGGGACGCTGAGTGCGACACTGGCTCACATGCCAGTGCTCGAACCCGATCCCCCGGAACCGCAGAAGAAGCTCCTGTTGATCTTCGGCGCGATGATGGCCGTCACCGTTGTCATCGGTGTGATCGCCAGCATCGCCGCCGGCTGATCCCGCCCTCCACCCCCACCCCGGCGCCGGTTGCCGCTCTGCCCGGGCTGCCCGACCCCCGGCCGCCCGGGGGTGGGGCTGGCACCACCATCCCCTAGGGGGTTGGCTTCAGGGGTAACTGGGTGGGTCACCGGATGGGACCGGGCCTCCCTCCTCCGTACCGTCGAGAAGTACAAGAAGGACCAGCACCACCCACGGAACCGGAGGCGAGCCCCATGACGGCCCCCGCGCACCTCACATCGGACCGGAGCAGGAACCGCCCGGCCCCGGGCGCCACGCGGTCGGACGCCACACGGTCGGAGTCCGTGCCGTCGGATGGCAGGCGGTCGGACGCCGCGCAGACACGGCTGCCCTGGTGGGCACTCCTGCTGCCGGTGCTCGGCTTCGTCCTGCTGCTCATCCTCCTGGTGGGCGGGGGACAGGCGGACGCCGCCCAGCGCGCCGCCGACAGTCCGCTGCTGTCCCTCCTCGCCCATCTGTGGGGTTCCTTGGTGGGCTGATCCGTTCGGGTGACCCGGTGGCCGCCCCGGCGACCGGGTGAGCGGCGGGTCACCGTCCGTCACCCGTGGGGGACCGACCGTTCAACACCCCGCGCCTGTCAGCGCGTTTCATGCGAAGCTGGGACACATGAGCGTCGATGTGCCCCGCAGTATCGTCCTTCTCCGGCACGCCAAGGCGGACTGGCCCCAGGTGGCGGATCACGAGCGGCCCCTCGCCGAGCGAGGCCGCCTGGACGCCCCCGCGGCGGGCGAATGGCTCGCCGGCCAGGGCATCACCCCGCAACTCACCCTCTGCTCGACAGCCACCCGTACCCGCGAGACGTGGAAGCTGGTCGTCTCGCACCTACCCCAGCGCCCCAAGACGGTGTACGAGGAGCGTCTCTACGAGGCGCCCCCCGGCCAGATCATCGAGGTCATCAACGAAGTCGCCGACGAAGTGCGGGACTTGCTGATCATCGGCCACAATCCCGGGATGCAGTCCGTCGCCGACGTGCTCGCCGGCGCCGCCGACCAGCAGGCACAGGAGCGGATGGCCCGCGGCTTCCCCACGGCGGCGGTCGCCATCCTGCGGTACACCGGTTCCTGGAAGTCGGTGGAGCCGGGCAGCGCGGAGCTGACCCACTTCTGGTCACCGCACGAATGACGGCGAGGTGGGGCGGGGCGGGCTACGCGACCCTGTCCACCTCGGGGCCGTCCGCGGCCTCGACCTCCTCGCGGGTGATGCCCAGCAGATAGAGCACCGTGTCCAGGAACGGCACGTTCACCGCCGTGTGGGCGGCCTCGCGCACCAGGGGCTTGGCGTTGAAGGCGACGCCGAGCCCCGCGGTGTTGAGCATGTCCAGGTCGTTGGCGCCGTCACCGATGGCGACGGTCTGCGCCAGCGGCACCCCGGCCTCGTCCGCGAACCGGCGCAGCAGCCGGGCCTTGCCCGCGCGGTCGACGATCTCCCCGGTGACCCGCCCCGTCAGCTTCCCGTCGACGATCTCCAGCGTGTTGGCCGAGGCGAAGTCCAGCCCCAGCTCCTCCTGCAGCGCGTCCGTCACCTGGGTGAAGCCGCCGGAGACGACCCCCACCTGGAAGCCGAGCCGCTTGAGCGTACGGATCAAGGTGCGCGCCCCCGGGGTGAGCCGCACTTCGTCGCGCACCTTGTCGACGACCGACGCGTCGAGCCCCGCCAGGAGTTCGACCCGCGCGTGCAGCGACTGCTCGAAGTCCAGTTCGCCGCGCATCGCCCGCGCCGTCACCTCGGCGACCTGCGCCTCGCAGCCGGCGTGGGCCGCGAACAGCTCGATCACCTCGTCCTGGATGAGGGTGGAGTCCACATCCATCACGACCAGCCGCTGCGCCCGCCGCTGCAGTCCGGAGGCGACGACGGCCACATCGACGCCGTACTTGGCGGCCTCCAGCGCCAGGGAGGTGCGCAGCAGCGCCGTCTCCGTGCCCGAGACGTCGAACTCGACGGCGAGCACCGGGTATTTGGCGAGCCGGAAGATGCGGTCGATGTTGCCGCCCGTGGAGGTGATGCTGGCCGCTATGGCGGCGGTCGACTCCGCGGTGAGCGGGTGGCCCAGCACGGTGACGTGTGAACGGCCGGTGCCGCGGGGCCGGTTGTCGCCGGTACCGGAGATGATCTCGGCGGTCAGACTCATCGACTCGGCCCAGCTGTGCACCGTCGCGCGCAGCTCGCCCTCCGAGCCGGTGCCGGTGCTGGGCGCGGTCACCAGGGCGCACAGGGTGATCCGGCCGCGGGTGACGAGCTGCTCGATGTCGACGACCTCGACGGCGAAGGCCGCGAGGGTGTCGAAGAGGCCGGCGGTGATGCCGGGCCGGTCCTTGCCGAAGATCTTGACCAGCAGGGTCGGAGTGTCGGCGTACGACGGGGGCTGGGCCACAGGTGTGCTCATGGTTCTCTCACAGTACCGCCGTCCGGCCCCGCTTCCCTGTCGGGGCCGACCGCGGCCCCGCTCCGGGGCCGCGCTCCGTGCCGCTCCTGCCCTCTTGTCCGTATCGGTCGGGTTCAGCAGCGATCGGTGACATCGGGGCGGACATCGGCGACATCGACGGCGGAGCCCATTCCCGTCCCATTCTTGTCCGGAATGCGCATGGGTTCTCCCACATTCCCTGGACGGATCGGTTACAGCCTGGTCCCTACTGCTGGCCCGGCTTCCTGTCGGGCGGCCGAGCCTGAAATAGTTCCTCACGATGTTCGCCATCCCTAGACTCCCTCTCTGCAGGGGGTACCTCGGGGGACAACTTTGTGGGGCATGGAGTGCCGGAACTCGTACTGGAATTGAACGGACAGACCTGGACGCTCGATCCGTCCAGGGCCTATTCCCTCGGCCGCGATCCGCAGGGGGACGTGGTGATCGAGGACGCCAGGGTCTCCTGGCGGCACGCCACGGTGCGCTGGGGAGGGCGCGCCTGGGTCATTGAGGACCACGGCAGCACCAACGGCACGTATGTGCAGGGGCGGCGGGTCCAGCAGCTGGAGCTCGCCCCCGGCATGAGTGTTCATCTGGGCAACGCCACCGACGGCCCGCGCCTCGGCTTCTCCGGCGGGGCCGGCGACGGTCAGGCGCCGGCCGGCGGGATGCACGGCGGGCAGACGGCGCCGCAGTACCAGCAGCAGGGTCAGCAACAGCCGCCGCACGGGCAGCCCCAGGCGGCGCAGGCCGCAGCCCAGCACGGCGGCCCGGCCCAGCAGCCGCAGGCCGGTGCCCAGGGCGGTCCCGGCTGGGGACAGCAGCAGCCCCAGCAGCCGCATCCCGGCTGGCAGCAGCAGGCTCCCCAGATGCAGCAGGCGCCGCAGCAGGTACCTCCGCAGCAGTACGCACAGCAGCCGCCCCAGCAGATGCCGCAGCAGCAGATGCAGCAGCCGCCCCAGCAGCATGTGCCGCCGCAGCAGCAGATGCCGCAGAGCGGTCCCGCCCAGCAGGGCATGGGCGGCCCGCACGGCATGGACGGTGGTGCCCCGCACGGTGCGGGCGACCGCAGCCCGACCACCTTCCACCAGCTGTCGCTCGGCCGGGTGATGCGCATCGGCCGTGCGCTGGAGAACGAGCTGGTCGTCTCCGACCTGCAGGTCTCCCGGCACCACGCCGAGTTCCGTGCCTCGCCCGACGGCCGCGCCGAGATCCGCGACCTCGGCAGCCACAACGGCACCTACGTCAACGGTCAGCCGATCCCCAAGTCCGGCACGGTGGCCATCACGACGCAGGACATCGTCGGCATCGGCCACTCCACCTTCCGGCTGGTCGGGGACCGGCTGGAGGAGTTCGTCGACACCGGCGACGTGTCCTTCTCGGCCCGCCACCTGACGGTGAAGGTCGACGGCGGCAAGGTCATCCTCAACAACGTCACCTTCGGCGTCCCCGAGAAGTCCCTGATAGGCGTGATCGGCCCGTCCGGCTCGGGCAAGTCCACGCTGCTGCGGGCGCTGACCGGATACCGTCCGGCCGACGTCGGCGAGGTCCTCTACGACAACCGGAACCTCTACAAGCAGTTCGCCGAGCTGCGGCAGCGCATCGGACTCGTCCCGCAGGACGACATCCTGCACAAGGAGCTGAAGGTCCGCACCGCGCTGCGCTACGCGGCCAAGCTCCGCTTCCCCGGCGACGTCGCGGAGGCCGAGCGCAACGCCCGGGTGGAGGAGGTGCTGGCCGAGCTCAAGCTCGACATCCACGCCGACAAGCGTGTCACCTCGCTCTCCGGCGGCCAGCGCAAGCGCGTCTCCGTCGCCCTGGAGCTGCTCACCAAGCCGTCGCTGATCTTCCTGGACGAGCCCACCTCGGGCCTCGACCCGGGCATGGACCGCGATGTCATGCAGCTGCTGCGCGGGATGGCCGACGACGGCCGCACCGTGCTGGTCGTCACCCACTCGGTGGCCGAGCTGGGACTGTGCGACAAGCTCCTGGTGATGGCGCCGGGCGGCGGTGTGGCCTACTTCGGCCCGCCCGAGGAGGCGCTGAACTTCTTCGGCTACGACTCGTGGGCGGATGTCTTCTCCGCCTTCGAGAACTACCGCGACTACGACTGGATGGGCCGCTGGCAGGGCTCCCAGCACTACCAGATGTACGCGGCCGACATCGACGCGCAGCACCCGCAGCAGGACCCGTACGCGGCCCAGCAGCAGGCGATGCAGCCCACCAGGCTGCAGAAGCCGCAGAGCTGGGGCAGCCAGCTGTGGACGCTGATCAGACGCTACACCTCGGTGATCGCCTCGGACCGCTCCTTCCTGGTGCTGTCCTTCGTTACCCCGCTGCTCCTCGGCCTGGTCAGCACCCTGATGCCGTCCGACTACGGGCTGACGGCGCCGCCGGGCAAGACCAACGGAGACGCCGGTCCCATTCTGCTGATCCTCGCCATCGGCGCCTGTTTCTCGGGTGCGGCCAACTCGGTCCGCGAGCTGATCAAGGAACGGGTCATCTACGAACGGGAACGGGCGACCGGGTTGTCCCGGTCGGCCTATCTGATGTCGAAGGTGATCGTTCTCGGCCTGGTCGCGGCCGTCCAGGGCGTGCTGATGTGCATCGTCGGCTTCTTCCCCCGCGACCTCCCCGAGGAGGGGCTGCTCACCTCCAACCCGGCCATCGAGATGACCCTGGTGGCCATCGCGCTCGGCGGCACCTCGATGATGTTCGGTCTGATCATCTCCTCGCTGGTGAAGACCTCCGAGAAGACGATGATCCTGCTGGTGCTCTTCGCCGTCGTGCAGGTCGTCTTCACCGGTGTCCTCTTCAAGCTGTTCGACAGCCCCGGTGTGGAGCAGTTCGCCTGGCTGATGCCGTCCCGGTGGGCGATGGCGGCGCTCGGCGCGACCGTCGAGCTCGGCCGGCTGATGCCCCAGGACAAGAAGGACCCGACCAACACCGATCCGCTGTGGGACCACTCGCTGGACCAGTGGATGATGGACGTCGGCATCCTGGTGGCGATGGGCGCCCTGTGCTACTTCGTCATCATCCGGCTGCTGCGCCGCCACGAGCCGGAGATCATGCGCAAGTGAGCGCCTGACCGCCTGACGCACATCCGAAGGGGCTCCCTCGAACGGGGGAGCCCCTTCGGCGTCGCCGGCACTACGCCACCGGACCTAGGACCAGCGGCCCGGCCCGCCCCTGGCCCCGGCCCGATCCCGCCGCCCCGCCCGCGCGAGTACGGTGACCAGCATGGTCCCTCGCTCAGGGCTCGCCGCGGTCAGCGCGGCGCTGCTCGCCATGAACCGCCGGCTGGAGGTACGCGACGTCCTCCAGACGATCGTCGCCTCCGCCCGCGATCTGCTCGACGCCGAGTACGCGGCGCTCGGCGTGCCCGACGATCAGGGCGGCTTCGCCCAGTTCGTGGTGGCCGGGGTCAGCGAGGAGGAGTGGAAGGCCATCGGCCCGCTGCCGCGCCAGCACGGCATCCTCGCCGCGATGCTGCACGAGGCCACCCCGCAGCGCCTCGCCGACGTCCGCAAGGATCCCCGCTTCGGCGGCTGGCCCTCGGCGCACCCCATGATGTCCGACTTCCTCGGTATGCCCATCGCCGACGGCGAGCAGGTGCTCGGCGCCCTCTTCCTCGCCAACAAACGCTGCGGCCCCACCCCGCGCGAGCAGCGCCGCCCCGCCTCCAGCGAGCGGGGCTGCGCCTTCACCGAGGACGACGAGGAGCTGCTGCGGCTGCTCGCCCAGCACGCCGCCATCGCGCTCACCAACGCACGTCTGTACGAGCGCAGCCGTGAGCTGACCATCGCCGAGGAACGCACCCGCATCGGCCACGAACTGCACGACGCGGTGGCCCAGAAACTGTTCTCGCTGCGGCTGACGGCCCAGGCGGCCACGGCCCTCGTCGACCGCGACCCGGCCCGCGCCAAGGCCGAACTGCACGAGGTGGCACGGCTGTCCGGCGAGGCCGCGGACGAACTGCGGGCCGCCGTCATCGAGATGCGGCCGGCCGCCCTCGACGAGGACGGCCTCGTCGCCACGCTGCGTACCCAGGCCCAGGTGCTCGACCGCGCCCACAGCGCCCAGGTGGAATTCGAGTGCGAGGGCGTGCGCGCGCTGCCGGCGGCCCAGGAGGAGGCCCTGCTGCGGGTCGCACAGGAGGCACTGCACAACGCCCTGCGGCACGCGGACGCCTCGAATGTCCGTGTCGCCCTCACCCGCCGCGGCTCGTCCGTCGTCCTCGGCGTCACCGACGACGGCGCGGGTTTCGACCCGGGCGCCGTGCGCTCGGCGGGCCGGCACCTCGGGCTCGTCTCGATGCGGGACCGTGCCTCCGGCGTCGGTGGCACCCTGACCGTCCAGTCGGAGCCCGGCAAGGGCACAGTTGTCGAAATGGAGGTGCCCGGTGGCTGACCCGATCCGTGTGCTGCTCGTCGACGACCACCAGGTCGTACGGCGCGGGCTGCGCACCTTTTTGGAGGTGCAGGACGACATCGAGGTCGTCGGAGAGGCCTCGGACGGCTCCGAGGGCGTGGCCCACGCCGAGCAGCTGCGGCCCGATGTCGTCCTGATGGACGTCAAGATGCCCGGGACCGACGGCGTGGAGGCGCTGCGCACGCTGCGCGCCCAGGGCAATCCGGCGCGGGTGCTGATCGTCACCAGCTTCACCGAACAGCGCACCGTCGTCCCGGCCCTGCGCGCCGGTGCCGCGGGATACGTCTACAAGGACGTCGATCCCGAGGCCCTGGCCGGAGCCATCCGCTCCGTGCACGCGGGCCATGTACTGCTGCAGCCCGAGGTCGCCGGGGCGCTGCTCAGCGACGACCAGAGCGGTGGCGCGGGGCGTGGCCCCGCGCTGACCGAGCGGGAGCGCGAGGTGCTGGGGCTGATAGCCGACGGCCGCTCCAACCGCGAGATCGCCCGCGCGCTCGTGCTGTCGGAGAAGACGGTCAAGACCCATGTCTCCAACATCTTGATGAAGCTCGATCTGGCCGACCGCACCCAGGCGGCCCTGTGGGCGGTCCGCCACGGGGTGACGGGGTGACGGGGTGACGGGGTGACGGCGGCGGGGGAGTGACGACGGAGGAGGAATCGGTCAGCTGTTCACGTCCAGGCGGGTGATTCATACCGTCGTGTGGTCGTCATCTTTTCTGCGCACCCTTCCGGTGGCCGCTCCGTTCTCCATGGCGTGCCCGCGGCGGTCGGCCGCGGCACGGTTCAGCAGATCCACAGGGAGAACACCCCATGAACACTGCCAAGAAGGCCGCCCTCGTCATCGCCGCAGCCGGTGTCGCCGCCGGTGCCTCCACCGGTTCCGCGTTCGCCCACAACGCCGACGCGCAGGGCAAGGCCGTCAACTCGCCCGGCGTCGGCTCGGGCAACCTGGTGCAGGCCCCGGTGCACGTCCCGGTCAACGTCACCGGCAACTCGGTGAACGTCGTCGGCGTCCTCAACCCCGCCTTCGGCAACCACACGCACAACAACTGACCCACGGGGCCGGCACCACGGAGGGCCGGGCGGGCGCCGCTCAGCCCTGCCCGCCCTCCCGGCGCCGCTCCAGCTCCTCCGCGTAGGCGTTGTACGCCGCCACCTGGGCCCGCCGCGCCGTACGCTCCACCGGCCGCAGCGCCTCGGCACGGGCCGCCATCTCCGCCGCGCTCACCGCGCCCCCGTGCTCCCCGACACCGCCGCCCGGGGCGGCGCCGTCGCCGTACGCGATCGACACCAGGGTCCCCACCCGCTGCGCCAGCTCCAGCACCCGCACCGCGCGCGGCGGATAGCCCGGCGCCAGCAGCTGCCTGCCCGCCTCCATCCGCGCCCGGTACGCCTCCAGCGCGGCCTCGGCCACCGGGCCCGAACCCGCCACGTCCAGCCGCGTGAGCGCCTCCGTGGCCTCCCGCAGGGCGTCCGCCAGCTCCCGCTCCGCCTCCGCGAGCGAGGGCACGTCGGCGGGTGGGGCCTCCCGCACCGGCAGGCACTCCCACAGCACCTCCGTGTGCACGTCCTCCGGGGCGGCGTCCACCGGCCCCGCCTCGCGCACCGAGGGCACCAGTCCGAGGGCGGTGCCGTGTGCCAGTACCGCCTCCTCGGCCTCCAGCGCCCGCGCGTTGAACTCCGACGGGCCGCTCAGCCCCAGCGGATGCCCCGGCACCGGCAGCGCGACCCGCAACCCCACGGCACCCAGCGACCGCAGCCGCCCCAGCGCCAGTGTCAGTCCCACCGGGCCGCCGTCGTCCCCCGGCAGCACGACGCGATGCCGCGCGTCCTGCGCCGCGATGCGCTCGGCCGCCTCGTCCGGCGAGACGAGTCCGGCCAGCAGCGCGTTTCCCCAGGCGGCCAGCCGCCCCGAACGTGGTTCTGTGAGCATGCACCCAGACTAGGGAAGCCTAGGGAACAGGCTTCGCACACGGTGGCGTAGGTTTTCCCCTGGGGAATGTGCCCACAGGCACCTAAACGCGACTGCAATAGGAGACAACGCGCTCATGAGCGAAGTACTGGAGCTGGTGGACGTATCCGTGGTCCGCGACGGACGTGCTCTGGTGGAAGATGTCTCCTGGTCGGTCAAGGAGGGCGAACGCTGGGTCATCCTGGGTCCCAACGGAGCGGGCAAGACCACCCTGCTCAACCTCGCCTCCAGCTACCTGTTCCCGACCTCCGGCACGGTCGACGTCCTCGGCGAACGCCTCGGCAGCGTCGATGTGTTCGAGCTGCGCCCCCGCGTCGGCATGGCCAGCATCGCCATGGCCGAGAAGCTGCCCCGCCGCCAGACCGTGCTGGAGACCGTGCTCACCGCCGCCTACGGCATGACCGCGCACTGGCAGGAGAGCTACGACAAGGTCGACGAGGACCGCGCCCTGGCCTTCCTCGACCGGCTCGGCATGTCCGACTACCTGGACCGCAAGTTCGGCACCCTCTCCGAGGGCGAGCGCAAGCGCACCATGATCGCGCGCGCCATGATGACCGACCCCGAACTGCTGCTGCTGGACGAGCCGGCGGCCGGACTCGACCTGGGCGGGCGCGAGGACCTGGTACGCCGTCTCGGGCGACTCGCGCGGGACCCGTACGCCCCCTCCATGCTGATGGTCACCCACCACGTCGAGGAGATCCCGCCGGGCTTCACCCACGTCCTGATGCTCCGCCAGGGACGCGTGCTGGCTGCCGGGCCGCTGGAGACCGAACTGACCTCCCGTAACCTCTCGCTGTGCTTCGGTCTGCCGCTGGTCGTCGAGACGCAGAACGGGCGCTGGACGGCACAGGGCCTGCCGCTGCGCTGAGCGGGCGCCTACCATGGCGGTGTGGACGCATGGGTCTGGTGGCTCGTAGCCGCCGCAACGCTGGGGATCCCGCTCATCATCACTGCCATGCCCGAGTTCGGCATGTTGGCGGTGGGCGCCGTCGCGGCCGCCGGAACGGCCGGAATCGGCGGCGGCCCGGTCGCCCAGGTCGTCGTCTTCGCGATCGTCTCCACAGCCCTGATCCTGGTCGTGCGGCCCGTCGCACGCCGGATGCGCACCGAACGTCCCGCACTGGCCAGCGGGATCGACGCGCTCAAGGGACGGCAGGCCGTGGTGCTGGAGCGGGTCGACAGGGACAGCGGCCGTATCAAGCTCGCCGGTGAGATCTGGTCGGCCCGCGCGCTCGACTCGGAGACGATCTACGAGCCGGGCAGTCAGGTGGACGTGGTCGAGATCGACGGCGCCACCGCTGTCGTGATGTGATGGCAATGAGCAACCGCACACGGGCAGTAACTCTTCAGGCAGCGTCTTTTCAATCCATGCAGGGGGCAAGGCCATGGACGCCATCATCATCGTCCTGATCATCCTGGTGGTGCTTGTCTTCATCGCACTCATCAAGACGATCCAGGTCATCCCGCAGGCGAGCGCGGCGATCGTGGAGCGGTTCGGCCGGTACACCCGTACCCTCAACGCGGGCCTGAACATCGTCGTCCCTTTCATCGACACGGTCCGCAACCGTGTCGACCTGAGGGAACAGGTCGTCCCCTTCCCCCCGCAGCCGGTGATCACCCAGGACAACCTCGTGGTGAACATCGACACCGTCATCTACTACCAGGTCACCGACGCCCGCGCGGCCACCTACGAGGTCGCCAGCTACATCCAGGCCATCGAACAGCTCACCGTCACCACGCTGCGCAACATCATCGGCGGCATGGACCTGGAGCGGACGCTCACCTCCCGCGAGGAGATCAACGCGGCACTGCGCGGCGTGCTCGACGAGGCCACCGGCAAGTGGGGCATCCGCGTCAACCGCGTCGAGCTGAAGGCCATCGAGCCGCCCACCTCCATCCAGGACTCGATGGAGAAGCAGATGCGCGCCGACCGTGACAAGCGCGCCGCCATCCTCCAGGCCGAGGGTGTCCGCCAGTCGCAGATCCTCACCGCCGAGGGTGAGAAGCAGTCGGCCATCCTGCGCGCCGAGGGTGAGTCCCGCTCCGCCGCACTGCGCGCCGAAGGTGAGGCGCAGGCCATCCGCACCGTCTTCGAGTCCATCCACGCCGGCGACCCGGACCAGAAGCTGCTCTCCTACCAGTACCTCCAGATGCTCCCGAAGATCGCCGAGGGCGACGCCAACAAGCTCTGGATCGTCCCCAGCGAGATCGGCGACGCCCTCAAGGGCCTCGGCGGCGCCCTCGACAACTTCCGTCCGGACTCCGGCAGCAGCGGCGGCAACGGGGGCGGCACGCCCGCCCCGCCCAGCGTCACCAAGCCCCCGCGCGAGCAGCCCCCGCTCGACTCCTGATCCCCTGGCACCCCTCGGTGCCCGGCTGCGCGGAGCCGAGCCGGGCCCCAGCAGTCCAACAACCGGACCCCCGCGCGTACGAGCAGCCCCTTCGGGCATGATCGGTGTCACTGACACAGATCATCGGAGGGGCTGACGCGTGACCATCTGGGAGGCCGTGGCCGTCTGCGCGGCAGGCATCGCCGCCGGAGGCATCAACACCATCGTCGGCTCCGGCACCCTCATCACCTTCCCGGTACTGCTCGCCACCGGCCTGCCGCCCGTGACGGCCAACGTCTCCAACTCGCTCGGCCTCGTCCCCGGCTCCGTCAGCGGAGCCATCGGCTACCGCCGAGAGCTGCGCGGGCAGGGCCGCCGCGTCCTCAGGCTCGGCACCGTCGCCTTCCTCGGCGGGCTCATCGGCGCGATCCTGCTGCTCACCCTGCCCTCCAGCGCCTTCAACGCGATCGTCCCGGTACTGATCGCCCTGGCCCTGGTCCTCGTCGTCCTCCAGCCCAAACTGGCCGCCGCCGTCCGCCGCCGCCGCGAACGCGACAACAGCACCGGCCATCCGCACGGCGGCGCCCCCCTCCAGGGCGGCATACTCCTCGCCAGCGCCTACGGCGGCTACTTCGGCGCGGCACAGGGCGTCATCTACCTGGCCCTCATGGGGCTGCTCATCCCCGACGACCTGCAGCGCATCAACGCCGTCAAGAACGTCCTCGGCGCCGTCGTCAACGGCACGGCGGCCGTCTTCTTCCTCTTCGTCGCCGACTTCGACTGGACGGCCGTCCTGCTGATCGCCGTCGGCTCAGCAGCAGGGGGCCAGCTCGGCGCCCGCATCGGACGCAAGCTGGCCCCCGGAGTGCTGCGGGGCGTCATCGTGGCCGTCGGCCTGGTGGCCATCGTGCAGCTCCTGCTGCGGTGAGTCCCGGCGGGCCGCTCCTGAGCCCTCCGGGCCCCTCCCTCAGGCCGTCGCGGCCGCCGGCAGCGTCAGCCACTCCGGCAGCGACTCCCCCTCCTTGAGGCCCAGCGCCAGCAACAGAGCGTCGGCCGGTGTCGGCTCGAACGGCTTGACCAGCAGTTTCATCCCCGCCTGCCCCGGCGTCCTGTCCGCCTTGCGATGGTTGTCCGCCGCGCACGCGGCCACCGTGTTCAGCCAGGTGTCACCGCCGCCGTGCGACCGTGGAACGATGTGGTCCACCGTGGTCGCCCGGCGCCCGCAGTACGCACACCGGTGCCGGTCCCGCACCAGGACACCCCGCCGCGACCACGGGGCCCGTTGTCGGAAGGGCACCCGAACATACCGGCGGAGTCTGATCACCTGCGGCACCGGCAGCTCGACCTGCGCCGCACGCACCCGCAGCCCGGGATGCGACTGCTCGACGACGGCCTTCTCACGCATCACGAGCACCACCGCCCGCCGCAGCGACACCGTCGACAGCGGCTCGAAGCTCGCGTTCAGTACCAGCGTCTCCCGCATCCCGACCGCCTCCCCTTCTCCCGTCCGAGCCCGGACGCGCCCGCGCCGGGGTGGCACCAACTGTGCCGCTGTCCACCCGGGCCGACAACGCAATTTCCCCAGGCCGAACAGGAGATGAAGCACCCGGCAACGCAGGGTCACAGACGGTGGAAAAGGGGCGCCGAGGGCACCTCGCAAAGGGCGCGCTAAGCGGAGGCGCGCTCGTGGCCGGAGACCGAAGGCAGTCGGCGCGGTCGTCCGGCCCCCGGCCGGACTCCGGCGGACGGCGGCGCTGACCAGCGCCTGCCGCCCCCGCGAGCGGTGATGTATCCGCCGCGGTGCCGACTGCCCTCATACACGTTGCGCCGCGCGGACAGCGCGGCGCAACGGAATTCTTTCGGGGCGGGCCGGGCCCGCGGGGTCAGCCCTCCGCGGGGATCTCGTACTCGCCGATCAGCTGACCGCGCGCCAGCGTGTGGAAACGCAGATTGAACCCGACGAAGGCGGGCGTCGCGTCGGCGTCCGGGCCGAGCTTCTCGGCGTCCACGGCGTACACGGTGAAGACGTAGCGGTGCGGGCCGTCACCGGGCGGCGGCGCCGCCCCGCCGAAGTCACGCGTCCCGAAGTCGTTGCGCACATGCACGGCCCCCTCCGGGAGCCCCTTCATCTCACCCGTACCGGCGCCCGTGGGCAGCTCGGTCACCGAGGCGGGGATGTCGAAGACGGACCAGTGCCAGAACCCGCTGCCGGTCGGCGCGTCCGGATCGAAGCAGGTCACGGCGAAGCTCTTCGTCGCCTCCGGGAAGCCCTCCCAGCGCAGATGCGGCGAGGTGTTCCCCTCCGCGTACACCTGTGCGGTACCCAGATGGCCGCCGTCCGCCAGATCGTTGCTCAGTACGCGAATCGACGGCACCGGGGGGTGGAAGTCATGGGGGAGCGGGCGCCGTTGCTGGTCGGTCACGTCGGGAACCTCCTCGTCACGCGAATCGCTGCAACGGCCAGCCTAACGATCCCGACGACCTGTCTTTGCCACCATGACGGGGTGCGACAGCACACCCCGTACACCCCGGCCCTGTGCCCGCAGCCGGCAACGCCATCAGGTGAGTGACCACGACGAGACCCCGAAGCGGTGGTGCGACCATGACCAGCCCCGTGGACCTGCCCGAGCTGCCCCAGGCCGACCTCCCCGGCCTGTTCGACGACTCGGTGCCTCCCGGCGTCTACCGGTTGCCCTCGGTGGGCCCCGACGCCCTGATGCAGGCGGACGCCGCGGGCTGGTACGGCACGGTCGTGGACCTGACCGGGGTCGGCAACAAGGCAGACTTCATGGAACGTTGCGCCACGGGCCTGGAGCTCCCCGACTACTTCGGCCGCAACTGGGACGCGCTGGCCGATCTGCTCACCGATCTGTCCTGGTGGGGCAAGCCCCGCGGCTATCTGCTGCTGGCCACCGGCTGGTCGGAATTCGAACAGGCCGACCCGGAGGACGCCGCCGCCGCGGCGGAGGTCTTCACCGCGGCGGTCGGCTTCTGGGCGGTACGTGACACCCCGCTCAGCATCCTCCTGGGCTGATCGCGGAGCCTGCGCCGCTCCCGGACGGCCTGCGGACGGCTCAGAACCAGTTCCGCTTGCCGCCGACCTCGGCCAGCCACTGGTTGAGGTACCCGGCCCAGTCCGTCTGCTGATAGGTGTCGAAGTCGACCGGGAAGGCGCGGAAGGTGTCGCTGCCCTCGGAGAACAGCCCCGGCTTCTTGTCCATCTCCAGCACCACGTCCATCCCCCGCGAGTCCGCGACGAACGACAGCTCGACCTGGTTGAGCCCCCGGTACTGCTGCGGCGCGAAGAACTCGATCTCCTGGTAGAAGGGGAGCTGCTGGCGCGTGTTGCGGATGTGCCCCTTCTCCATGTCGGCCGCCTTGAAGCGGAACCCGAGCTGGCCGAAGGCGTCCAGGATCGCCTGCTGGGCCGGCAGCGGGTGGATCTCCACCGGGTCCAGGTCCGAGGAGTCCAGCGCCCGCGCGATGGCCAGCTCGGTCGTCACCCCGAGCTGCATGCCCCGCAGCTGCTGCCCCAGGAACATGGTGATCGGCGTCTCCCACGGCACCTCGAGAGTGAAGGGCACCACATGCGAGGCCCCCTCCTGCAGGGTGAGCTCCCCGCCGATCCGCTGGGTGCCGAACTCGATGTTCTGGTGGCTCTCCCCGTCGTTCGTCTCCACCTCGACCCGCGCCTGCAGCCCGACGGACAGCGCCTGGATCTCCTGGGTGACCGAGCCCCCCTCGATCCGCACCTCGCCCTGCACCACGCCACCGGGCACGGCGTGCGGCTCGTGGAGCACCGTGTCGACCGAGGCGCCGCCCATCCCCATGCTCGCGAACAGCTTCTTGAAGCCCATCCCCTTGTCCTCCCCTTTCGGCTTCCCCCCAGGGAAGCACCAGTGGTTCTTGTACGCTCGGACGGCATGATCGCAGGCCGAGACCGCAAGCCCAGCACGACCAGCGGCGACCCGCACCTTCCCCGAGCCTTCTTCGACCGTCCTGTCCTGGATGTCGCCCCCGACCTTCTCGGACACGTCCTGGTACGCACGACGACGGACGGCCGTATGCGGTTGCGCATCACAGAGGTCGAGGCCTACGCGGGTGAGGCCGACCCCGGCTCCCACGCCTACCGGGGACGGACCGAGCGCAACGGCTCGATGTTCGGTCCGCCAGGTCACGCGTACGTCTACTTCATCTACGGCATGTGGTACAGCCTCAACCTCGTCTGCGGACCGGAGGGCCAGGCCAGTGGTGTGCTGATCCGGGCCGGCGAGGTGCTGGAGGGAGTGGAGCAGGCACGCGAACGCCGCCCCAAGGCCCGCAAGGACCTGGAGCTGGCCAAGGGCCCGGCCCGGCTGGCCACCGCGCTCGCCGTGGACCGCGAGCTGAACGGCGCCGACGTGTGCACCCACGAGGACACCGCCCCGCTGAGCGTCCTCGCAGGTGAAAAGGTGGACCCGGGCGCGGTGAAGAGCGGCCCGCGCACCGGAGTGGGCGGAGACGCCGCCCACTACCCCTGGCGCTTCTGGCTCGCGGACGACCCGACGGTGAGCCCCTACCGGGCACACAAGCCGCGGAACCGGTCGTCGGCCCGCGCTTGACGCAGGGCGACCGACCGCCTAACGTTGGACGAGCCGCTGGAAACGGGACGGCTTGCCACGGGCCTGAAGGCTCAGTGAGAGCGGCCCCCGGAAGCGGACACTCACTACCTACGACGTACCCCGGATTCGGGGTCACTTTCGGTACGCCGAAAACTGACCCTGAGGGCCCGATTATGAGTCTCCCGGGAAACGCGCTAACGTAGTG
>NZ_JAFFZM010000030.1 GCF_017676345.1 Streptomyces smyrnaeus
TGTAATCCTTCAAGAGTTTGCGGAACTCGGCGCCAGTCTTGGCGGCAGCCTCCTTCGGCGACTTGCCCCCGGCAAGGACCCCGTCGACGCCGACCCGAACAGGCTCGAAGAGCGAGTTGCCCTCGGCGATCCAGGGCCGCTGCACGGCCTTCTCCACGGCGGGCCGGAAGAACTTCACCATCTCGTTGCGCCGCACGGCATCCCTCTCGTACACGGACTTCCGCGTGGGCAGGAGCGACAGCTCCTTCGTCGTGCGGGCCTGCACCTCGGCGCTGCTCATGTACTTGGCGAACTCCTGCGCCGCGCGCATGTTCTTGCTGCCGGCGTACACGGACAGGTTCCAGCCGCCCTGCGGCGACCCCTGCGCCTTGCTGCCGGCCGGTACGGGGGCCACGCCCAGATTGTCGGCGTCGGCGCCCTTGAACTCCTTGCCCTCGCGGGCGAGTGCGATGTCCCAGGGGCCGTCGATGATCATGGCGACCTTGCCTTCCTGGAATGCCTTGATGCCGTTCTCCTGGCCGTCGCTGGAGTCGGTGACGGCCGCCTTGGAGTCGACGAGGTCCTTCATGGTGGCCAGCGCCCGCACACCCGGCTTGTCGTCGACGGTGACCTTCTTGCGCTCGGCGTCGATCAGGTCGCCGCCCTCGCCGTAGAGGTAGGGCAGGAACCAGTAGGGGTCGTCGCCGCGCAGGTACAGCGCGGTGGCGCCGGTCTTGTCCTTGATCTTCTTGGCGTTCTTCTTCAGCTCTGCGAACGACGAGGGGACTTCCACTCCGGCCTTCTTCAGCAGCCGCTTGTTGTAGAAGAGGCCGAGGGTGTCGGTGACCTGTGGAACCGCGTAGGTCTTGCCCTTGAAGCGGGTGGAGCCGGCTGCCGTCTTGAGGTAGTCGGACTCGTTGTCGAGCGCCGGGGTGCCGTCCAGCGGGGCGAGGTAGCCGAGGTTGGCGAAGTCGGCTACCCAGGCGACCTCGGTGCGCATCACATCGGGTGCTCCGGAGTTGCCGCCGGCCGCGTTCTTGAACTTCTGGTTGGCGTCTCCGAAGTTGACGTGCACGTACTTGACGTCCACCTTGGGGTGTTTCTTCTCGAAGTCTTCGGCGATCTTCTTGTAGGTGTCCTTCTCGCCGTCGTTCGAGGTGTCCCAGTAGGTGACAGTGCCTTCGATCTTGCCGTTGCCGTTGCCGGCACCGTCCGAATCGCCGCCGCAAGCTGTTGCTGCAAGTGCCAGCCCCGCTACCAGCGCGGTGGCGCCTATGCCACGCCGCATGTCCGATCCCTCCGCAAGGTGAAAGGGCGCACGCATCGACATCTGCTGGCCTGTGGCGGCGCCCGGCTGCGGAGGAACGTAACAGCGGTGACATCCAGAGGAAAGACCTTGCCGCAAATTTCTGCAAGGATGCGAGGCGCCCCGCTCCCCCACGTAACTCCTGGGCCGTGTCCGCGTTGTCACCCTTGACACTGGCTTGCCACCCTTCGCGACCCGTACCGGGTCCCGCCCGATGGGGAAGACTTGTGACCCAGCACGCCACCACCCAGCACGCCACCACCCGGCAAACCGTCGGCTCCGCCCCGGAGGTCGGCTCCGACCCGGCGGTCGACTGCGATCCCGCGCCCGCGTCCAGCCCCCCGCAGTCCTCCTTGGGCTGGTGGCGGGACGCCGTCATCTACCAGATCTACGTCCGCTCCTTCGCCGACAGCGACGGGGACGGCGTGGGTGATCTGCCGGGCGTGCGGCAGCGGTTGCCCTATCTGGCCGAGCTCGGCGTCGACGCCGTATGGCTGACGCCGTTCTACTCCTCCCCACAGGCCGACGGCGGCTATGACGTGGCCGACTACCGGGCGGTCGACCCCCGCTTCGGCGAGCTGTCGGATGCCCGTGCGCTGGTGGACGAGGCGCATGCGCTCGGGCTCCGCGTCATCCTCGACATCGTTCCCAACCACACCTCCGACCAGCACCCCTGGTTCCGGCGCGCGCTGGCCGGCGACCCCGAGGCACGGGAGCGCTACTACTTCCGCGACGGCCGGGGCGAGCGCGGCCAACTGCCGCCCAACGACTGGGAGTCCGTCTTCGGCGGCCCGGCCTGGAGCCGGGTGCCCGGCTCCGCAGGGCAGTGGTACCTGCACCTGTTCGCGCCCCAGCAGCCGGATTTGAACTGGCGGCATCCGCGCGTCCACGAGGAGTTCGACTCGGTGCTGCGGTTCTGGCTGGACCTGGGGGTGGACGGCTTCCGTATCGATGTGGCGCACGGCATGGTCAAGGCCGAGGGGCTGCCCGACATCGGCTCGCGTGAACAGGCACGCATGGTCGGTGCGCAGCAGCTGCCGTTCTTCGACCAGGACGGTGTGCACGAGATCCACCGCTCCTGGCGCCGGCTGCTGGAGTCCTACGGCCCCGACCGGATCGGTGTCGCCGAGGCGTGGGCGCCGACCGCCGAGCGGCTGGCGCTGTATGTGCGCCCCGACGAGCTGCACCAGGCGTTCAACTTCCACTTCCTGCAGGCCGGATGGGACGTCGGTGAGCTGCGGAGGGTGATCGAGGAGTCGATGGCGGCCACCACCGGTGTCGGCGCCCCGACCACCTGGGTGCTCTCCAACCACGACGTCGTACGCCACCGCACCCGGCTCGGCTCGCTGGCCCGGGCCCGCGCCGCCGCGCTGCTGATGCTCGCGCTGCCCGGCTCCGTCTACCTCTACCAGGGGGAGGAGCTGGGCCTGCCGGAGGTGACCGAACTGCCCGACGAGGCGCGCCAGGACCCGGCCTTCTTCCGTGTCGTGCCCGGCACGTCGGCCGAGGGCCAGGAGGGGCTGCGGGACGGCTGCCGGGTTCCGCTGCCCTGGGAGCCGGACGGGCCCTCCTACGGTTTCGGCCCGGCCGGAAGCTGGTTGCCGCAGCCGTCGGACTGGCGCGGGCTGTCCGTGCGGGCCCAGACGGGCGATCCGCTCTCCACCCTGGAGCTGTACCGCACCGCGCTGCGGCTGCGCCGGCTGCTGCCGGGGCTCGGCGACAGCGCGATGGAGTGGCTGGAGGCGCCCGACGGGGTGCTCGCGCTCTCCCGCCCCGGTCTGGTCTGCCTGCTCAACACCGGGGAGGAGGCGGTGTTCCTGGATCCGCCCGGCGAGCTGCTGCTCTCCTCGGTGCCGGAGGAGTCCCGGGACTCGATGGAGGACGGGGCGCCTGCCGGAAAGCTTCGTATCCCGGCGAATTCCTGCACCTGGTGGGCAGCGTGATGCCGGGCCGGTAAGGTCCAGTCCTGTGACCGCGCGGCTGGCTGACATCGCAGCACAAGCGGGGGTCAGCGAAGCCACCGTCAGCCGGGTGCTCAACGGCAAGGCGGGAGTGGCGGCGACCACCCGCGAATCAGTGCTGGCCGCCCTCGACGTGCTCGGGTACGAGCGACCCGTCAAGCTGCGGCGCCGCAGCGAGGGCCTCGTTGGGCTGATCATCCCCGAGTTGGAGAATCCGATATTCCCGGCCTTCGCGCAGGTCATCGCGCAGGGCCTCACCCGGCAGGGCTACACCCCGGTCCTCGCCACCCAGACCCCCGGCGGCTCCACCGAGGACGAGCTGACGGAGATGCTGGTGGAGCGCGGCGTCGCCGGGATCATCTTCGTCTCGGGGCTGCACGCCGATACGACCGCCGACGTCGGGCGGTACGAACGCCTGCACGGCCAGGGGGTTCCCTTCGTCCTCGTCAACGGCTTCTCCGAGGGGGTGCGGGCGCCGTTCGTCTCCCCCGACGACCGTGCCGCCATGCGGCTGGCCGTCACCCATCTGGTCTCGCTCGGCCACGAGCGGATCGGGCTGGCCCTCGGGCCCGAGCGCTTCGTGCCGGTCCAGCGCAAGATCGAGGGCTTCACCGGGACCATGCGCGAGCACTTCCGCGGTGATCCCGCCGAGCTGATCCAGCACTCCCTCTACACCCTCGAAGGCGGCCAGGCGGCGGCGACCGCGCTGCTGGCGCGGGGCTGCACCGCCGTGGTGTGCGCCAGCGACATGATGGCGCTCGGCGCGATCCGCGCGGCCCGGCAACGCGGCCTCGCCGTGCCGGACGACATCTCCGTCATCGGTTTCGACGACTCCCCCCTCATCGCCTTCACCGATCCGCCGCTGACCACCATCCGGCAGCCGGTCACCGCGATGGGGCAGGCGGCCGTACGGGCGCTGCTGGAGGAGATCGGCGGTACGCCGGCGCCGCACAGCGAGTTCGTCTTCCTCCCGGAGCTGGTGGTACGCGGATCCACCGCGTCCCGTAGGAGGGACCAGTAGGAGGAGCCCGTAGGAGAAGTAGTTCTCCGGGCTCCACCGAGGGTACGACGCCGGGTGTCCAAGACCCGACCGCAGGATGATCGGCCCGTGGCCCCCATCTGGCAGACTGTCGCTCTATGGGGGTACCGACGACGAGGACCGAAGACGACAGCCGGCAGGACACCGCCGAAGACCCTGCGGGCCACGCCACCGCCGACGCCGAAGACGTCGCGGAGCGTGTCACCGCCGAGGGCGGCGAAGGCGCCGCGGGGCATACCGCCACGGGCGGCGAGCCGCCGAAGGCGGCAGCCGACGCGAGGCGCGGCGTCCTGGCCCGGTGGCGCTCCCCCCGGCACCCCCGGCTGTGGTTCGAGATCGTCCTGATCGCGGTCAGTTACTGGACGTACTCCCTGATCCGCAACGCCGTTCCGGAGCAGCGCGCCGAGGCGCTGCGCAACGCCGACTGGATCTGGCGCGCCGAGCACACGCTCGGTATCGCCGTCGAGCACTCCATCAACCATGCCGTCGGCGGTGTGACGTGGTTGATCGTCTCGATGAACTACTACTACGCCACGCTGCACTTCGTCGTGACGATCGGGGTGCTGGTGTGGCTCTACCGCACGCATCCGGGGCGGTACGCCGCCACCCGGCTGGTGCTCTTCGCCACGACGGGTACGGCGCTGCTGGGCTACTACCTCTTCCCGCTCGCGCCGCCTCGGCTGATGGACGGCGGGAACTTCATCGACACCGTGCAGGTGCATCAGACCTGGGGGTCGATGGCGTCCGGGAACCTCGCCCAGATGTCCAACCAGTACGCGGCCATGCCCTCGATGCACATAGGGTGGTCCGTGTGGTGCGGGATCACCATCGCGATGCTGGCCCGCCCGGTGTGGGTGAAGGTGCTGGGGGTGCTGTACCCGGTCACGACACTGACCGTCATCGTGAGCACCGCCAACCATTTCTGGCTGGACGCCGTGGGCGGGCTGCTCTGCCTCGGTCTGGGCTTCGCCCTGTCCTACGCCTGGTACGGCCGCGTCTCCTACCGTCTCCCCCGGTTGGCCACCGCCCCGGCGTGAGCGCCAGGGCGTGAGGGGCCGCCCTCCCGGGGAGGGCGGGCTCACTCGGCGTCGTAGAAGAGGCGGTCCACCACGGCGCGGGCCCGCCGGGTCACCCGGCGGTAGTCGTCGAGCATCTCACCGACGTGCCCCGGCTCGTACCCCAGATACCGGCCGACCGCTGCGAGCTCCCTCGATTCGGAGGGGAAGGTGTCGCCGGGGCGCCCCCTCACGAGCATCGCGGCGTTGCGCACCCGGGAAGCCAGCACCCATGCCTCGTCGAGCACATCCGCGTCGTCCTCGCCGATCAGGCCGGCCTGCCGCGCGGCGACGAGCGCGGCCCTGGTCCGGGTGGTCCGCAAAGCGGGCAGTTCCGCGCCGTGCCGCAGCTGCATCAGCTGCACCGTCCACTCGACGTCGGTGAGTCCGCCGCGCCCCAGCTTGGCGTGGGTGGTCGGGTCCGCGCCGCGCGGGAGGCGTTCGCTCTCCATCCGGGCCTTGAGGCGGCGGATCTCGCGTTCGGCGTCGTCGGACAGGCCTCCGGTCGGGTACCGCAGCGGATCGATGAGTTCGATGAACCGCTCCCCCAGGCCCGCGTCCCCCGCGACGAACTCGGCGCGCAGCAGTGCCTGGCTCTCCCAGACCACCGACCAGCGCTCGTAGTAGGCGGCGTAGGAGGCCAGCGAGCGGGCGAGGGCGCCGGATTTGCCCTCGGGGCGCAGGTCGGCGTCGATGAGCAGCGGTGGGTCGGAGGTGGGGAGCTGGAGGAGTCGCCGCATCTCGGTGGCGACCGCGAACGCCGCCTTGCCGGCCTCGTGTTCGCTGACCCCTTCCCGCGGCTCGTGCACGAACAGCACGTCCGCGTCGGAGCCGTAGCCCATCTCGTGGCCGCCGAAGCGGCCGACGCCGATGACCGCGAACCGGGTGGGCAATTCGTCGCCCCACTGCTGGCGGACGGCGGCGCGCAGGGCTCCGGCGAGGGTGGCGGCGTTGATGTCGGTGAGCGCGTCGCCGACCCGGTCGAGGGCTTCGCCTGGTTCTTGCTGGGCGATGTCCTCGGTGCCGTACGCGCCGATCAGGTCGCCGGCGGCGGTGCGGAACAGCTCCCGGCGGCGCACCCCGCGCGCTGCGGCGACGGCCGCCTCGGCGCCCTCGGCGCGGCCGACGGCGGCCAGGGTCTCCTGGGTGAGCGCGGTCCGTGAGCGGGGGCGCAGCCCGTGCTCGTCGCCGAGGAGGGCGACGGCCTCGGGGGCGCGCAGCAGCAGATCGGGGGCGAACCGGCCGGCCGACAGGACGCGGGCGAGGTTCTCGGCCGCGGCGCCCTCGTCCCGCAGCAGTCGCAGGTACCAGGGCGACTTGCCCAGCGCGTCGGAGACCTTGCGGAAGCCGAGGAGTCCCGCGTCCGGGTCGGCGGAGTCGGCGAACCAGCCCAGCAGTACCGGCAGCAGGGTGCGCTGGATGGCGGCCTTGCGGGTGACGCCGGAGGCCAGCGCCTCCAGGTGGCGCAGCGCGGAGGCGGGGTCGGCGTAGCCGAGCGCTTCCAGGCGCTGCCGGGCGGCCCTCGGCGAGAGGCGTTCGTGTCCGGCCTCCAGCTGGGCCACGGCGTCCAGCAGCGGCCGGTAGAACAGCTTCTCGTGCAGTCGCCGTACGGCCGAGGCGTGCCGCCGCCATGCCTTGTGCAGTTCGGTGACGGGCTCGCTGCGGTAGCCGAGCGAGCGGCCGAGGCGACGCTGGTCGGCCTCGGCCTCCGGCATCAGATGGGTGCGGCGCAGCTGGTGCAGCTGGATGCGGTGCTCCATGGTGCGCAGGAAGCGGTAGGCGGCGTCCAGGGCCGCCGCGTCCTGCCGGCCCACGTAGCCGCCCGCGGCCAGCGCGTCGAGCGCTTCGAGCGTGGTGGGGCTGCGCAGCGAGGTGTCGCTGCGGCCGTGCACGAGCTGGAGCAGCTGTACGGCGAACTCGACGTCCCGCAGCCCGCCGGGGCCCAGCTTCAGCTCGCGGTCCAGCTGGGCCGCGGGGATGCTGGCGACCACGCGGCGGCGCATCTGCTGGACGTCGGTGACGAAGTTGTCCCGCTCGGCCGCCTGCCACACCAGCGGCGTCACGGCGTCCACGTACTCGTAGCCCAGCTGTGCGTCGCCCGCCATCGGGCGGGCCTTGAGCAGCGCCTGGAACTCCCATGTCTTGGCCCAGCGCTGGTAGTAGGCCAGATGGCTGCTGAGGGTGCGTACCAGCGGCCCGTTGCGGCCTTCGGGGCGCAGATTGGCGTCGACGGGCCAGATGGTGCCCTCGGCGGTGGTGTCGGAGCAGATCCGCATCATGCGGGCGGCGATCCGGGTGGCCGCCTTCAGGGCCTGTTCGGACTCGTCGCCGCTCTCGGCTCCGGAGCTGCCCGCGGCCGGTTCGGCGACGAAGATGACGTCCACGTCGGAGACGTAGTTGAGCTCGTGGCCGCCCGCCTTGCCCATGGCGACGACGGCCAGCCGGCAGGCGGCGGCGTCCTCGGGCGCCTCGGTCTCGGCGATCGTCAGCGCCCGGCGCAGGGTGGCGGTCGCCAGGTCGGCGAGTTCGGCGGCGGTCTGCGCGACATCGCTGGTGCCGCACACGTCGCGGGCCGCGATGGACAGCAGCGCCCTGCGGTAGGCGACCCGCAGCGCGTCGGGCCCGTCGACGTCCTGCAGCGCCGCCTCGAACTCGGCCACCCCGGGGTGGAGGTCGGCCGACTCGTAGGTGACCAGCGCCTCCCAGTCGTGCGGGTGGCCGGCCAGGTGGTCGGCCAGCGCGTCGGAGGCGCCGAGCACGCCGAGCAGCCGGTCGCGCAGCGGCTTGGCGCCCAGGAGGGTGTCGAGGAGGGGCTGGGCGTCCTTGTCGAGGGCCTCCAGCGCCTCGATGAGCCGGACGAGGCCGAAGAGGGCGAGGTCCGGGTCGGCGGTGGCGCCGAGCGCGTCGAGGAAGAGGGCGTCGTCGCGGACGGGCGCGAGTGAGGGGCTGTCGAGGAGCCGTGCGGCGGCTTCCGGGTCCGTGAAACCGTGCCGCAACAGTCGCCCGTACCGGGTGCCCCGCCGCCCTTCTGGTGCCACGCTCACTCCTCTTGTTCCATATCCCGGCCCGCCCCATCCCCCGGAGTCCGTCCGAGGGCCCGCCTTACCCGTTTTCCACGGGGGACACCGCCACGCCCCGGAGGGGGTACAACGTAGCCCCTCCGGTGTCCGGGCAGCGGGTGCCGGCGGCCGGAGCCTTCCCGGGGAAACGGTGACAGGGTGGGACAGGGGCCTACAGCACCGGCAGGCTCTTGCGCAACTCGAAGGCGGTGACCTCGCTGCGGTACTCCTCCCACTCCTGCTTCTTGTTGCGCAGGAAGAAGTCGAACACATGCTCGCCCAGTGTCTGGGCGACCAGTTCGCTGCGTTCCATGAGGCTGATCGCCTCTCCGAGGTTCTGCGGCAGCGGCTCGATCCCCATGGCGCGTCGCTCCGCGTCGGAGAGCGCCCACACGTCGTCGTCGGCCCCGGCCGGGAGTTCGTAGCCCTCCTCGATGCCCTTGAGGCCGGCGGCGAGCAGCACGGCGTAGGCGAGGTAGGGGTTGGCTCCGGAGTCGAGGGAGCGCATCTCGATGCGGGTGGAGCCGGTCTTGCCGGGCTTGTACATCGGTACGCGGACCAGCGCGGAGCGGTTGTTGTGGCCCCAGCAGATGTACGAGGGGGATTCGCCGCCCTCTCCGGCCGTGCGGTTGGCGCCGCCCCAGATGCGCTTGTAGGAGTTGACCCACTGGTTGGTGACGGCGGAGATCTCCCCGGCGTGGGTGAGCAGCCCGGCGATGAAGGAGCGGCCGACCTTGGAGAGCTGGTACTCGGCGCCGGACTCGTAGAAGGCGTTGCGGTCGCCCTCGAACAGGGAGAGGTGGGTGTGCATGCCGGAGCCGGGGTATTCGGAGAACGGCTTGGGCATGAAGGTGGCCTGGACGCCCTGCTCCAGTGCGACCTGCTTCATGACCAGGCGGAACGTCATGATGTTGTCGGCGGTGGACAGCGCGTCGGCGTAGCGCAGGTCGATCTCCTGCTGGCCGGGGGCCCCCTCGTGGTGGGAGAACTCCACGGAGATGCCCATGGACTCCAGCATGGTGATGGCCTGGCGGCGGAAGTCCATGCCGACGTTCTGCGGGGTGTGGTCGAAGTATCCGGAGGAGTCGGCCGGAACGGGGCGGGAGCCGTCCACCGGCTTGTCCTTGAGCAGGTAGAACTCGATCTCCGGGTGGGTGTAGAAGGTGAACCCGAGGTCGGAGGCCTTGGCCAGCGCGCGCTTGAGGACGTAGCGCGGGTCCGCGTAGGAGGGGGAGCCGTCCGGCATCAGGATGTCGCAGAACATGCGTGCGGTACCGGGGGCCTCGGCCCGCCACGGCAGTATCTGGAAGGTGCCGGGGTCGGGCTTGGCGATCATGTCGGACTCGTAGACGCGGGCGAAGCCCTCGATGGCCGAGCCGTCGAAGCCCATCCCCTCATCGAAGGCCTGTTCGAGTTCGGCGGGGGCGACCGCGACCGATTTCAGGAAGCCGAGGACATCGGTGAACCAGAGCCGGACGAACCGGATGTCGCGCTCCTCCAGCGTGCGGAGGACGAATTCCTGCTGCTTGTCCATGGGGCCTATCCTTGCAGGTCAGAGGGGTTCGCTCGGGTCCCCCGGCGCACGGGGCCATATCAGCATTCCACCACAGGGTTTCCGCTGGATTGCGCGGCCCGATCCGATCGTTTCACAGCGGACGACAGCGAGCATCGCCTCGCACCCGCACGCACACTGTGTGATGCCAAGGTCACACATGGAGTCGTCCGCGGGCAAAGCCGCGGGGGCGAGTGCGGGCGGTGGAATTTCCGGGAACCCACGCGCATTGAGAGGGGTGACAGGTAGTTCAATGGTCAACTACTTCGACCGAGCGCACCACCGAGGACGGCGAGCATCATGACGGCCACGGCCACCCCCATCCAGTTCGGGATCTTCACCGTCGGCGACGTGACACCCGACCCCACCACGGGACGTACGCCGACCGAGCACGAGCGGATCAAGGCGATGCTGACCATCGCCCTGAAGGCGGAGGAGGTGGGACTCGACGTCTTCGCCACCGGCGAGCACCACAACCCACCGTTCGTACCGTCCTCGCCGACGACCATGCTCGGCTACCTCGCGGCCCGGACCGAGCGGCTGATCCTCTCCACCTCCACCACCCTGATCACCACCAACGACCCGGTGAAGATCGCCGAGGACTTCGCGATGCTCCAGCACATCGCGGACGGCCGCGTCGATGTGATGATGGGCCGCGGCAACACCGGCCCGGTCTACCCCTGGTTCGGCCAGGACATCCGGCAGGGCATCCCGCTGGCGATCGAGAACTACGCGCTGCTGCGCAAGCTGTGGACCGAGGACGTCGTCGACTGGCAGGGCCGCTTCCGCACCCCCCTCCAGGGCTTCACCTCCACCCCCCGCCCGCTGGACGGCGTCCCCCCGTTCGTCTGGCACGGGTCGATCCGCAGCCCGGAGATCGCCGAACAGGCCGCGTACTACGGCGACGGCTTCTTCGCCAACAACATCTTCTGGCCCAAGGACCACTTCAAGCAGCTGATCAATCTCTACCGCGACCGCTTCGAGCACTACGGTCACGGCACCCGCGAGCAGGCCCTCGTCGGCCTGGGCGGTCAGGTCTTCATGCGGCGCAGGTCCCAGGACGCGGTCGCGGAGTTCCGCCCCTACTTCGACAACGCCCCCGTCTACGGGCACGGACCCAGCCTGGAGGAGTTCACCGACCAGACCCCGCTGACCGTCGGCAGCCCCCAGGAGGTCATCGACAAGACGCTGACCTTCCGCGAGTCCTTCGGCGACTACCAGCGCCAGCTCTTCCTCATGGACCACGCCGGTCTGCCGCTCAAGACCGTGCTGGAGCAGCTGGACATGCTGGGCGAGGAGGTCGTACCGGTACTGCGCGAGGAAATGGCCGCCCGGCGCCCCGCCGGGACCGCCGACGCCCCCACCCACGCCGCGCGGGTCGCACAACACGAGGGAGCCGCCGTATGACATCCGCCGACAGCACCCGTCCGGTGCGGCTGGCCGTCGTCTCGGCCGGACTGAGCGAACCGTCGTCCACCCGGCTGCTGGCCGACCGGCTCGCCGAGGCGACCCGGGTCGCGCTCCGCGAGGAGGGCGTCGAGGCCGAGGCCGGGGTCGTCGAACTCCGGGAAGTGGCCACCCAGATCGCCCACAACTTCGTCACCGGCTTCGCGGACGCGCGGCTGCGCGAGGCGATCGAGCAGGTGACGGAGGCGGACGGACTGATCGCCGTCACCCCGGTCTTCTCCGCCTCCTACAGCGGACTGTTCAAGTCGTTCTTCGACGTACTGGACAAGGACGCCCTGGCCGGCAAGCCCGTACTGCTGGGCGCCACCGGCGGCACTCCGCGCCACTCGCTCGTCCTGGAGCACGCCATGCGACCGCTGTTCGCCTATCTGCGCGCGGTGGCGGCACCCACCGCCGTCTACGCGGCCACCGACGACTGGGCCGCCCGGGATGACGACTTCTCCCGCCGGATCGCCCGCGCGGGCGGCGAACTGGCGAGCCTGGTCGCCCCGCACGCCGCGGCGGGCACCTCCCCCACCGCGGAACCGGACGTGGTGCCCTTCGAGCAGCAACTCGCCGCGCTCCGCGTGGAGGAGTGACCGAGCACCCGGTGCCCCGGCGCCACCAGCGCCGGGGCCACCCGGCCTTCTGGGCTCAGCGGTCCTGGTCCCGGGCGGGGAGCCAGACGCGCATGGCGGAGGGCGCGCGCTCGGCCCACTGGTGGTAGGGGACGAGTCCCAGCTGAACGGTACGCGCCGCCTCCGGCGTCCTCGGGGCGGGTGCCGGCCCGTACGGCCACACCGGTTCCGGACCGGGCCGGCGGTCGGTGAACGCGCGGACGAAGACGTGGCCCTCGCGTTCCACCGGCGCGGTGGCGCCGTCCACCGTCAGATCGTCCAGCCCGGTGCCATCCGGCAGGTCGTGGGATTCCGCGCAGTACACCAGCGGGCCGCGCTCGACGGCCACGCAGCCGCGCACGGCGTCGATGCGAGGGTCCGGCCAGGTGAAGCGCGGGTGCGTGGGGAGGTGGAGCCGGATCTCCTCGCCGGGCACGAGTTCACGGTCCACGACGACCCCTCCTGGCGCTGCGGGGCGGCGGTTGCCGCCCTCGTCGAGCACCGCGCCGTCGGCCCAGTCGGGGACGCGCAGGCGCAGTGCCATCGGGCCCTCGGGCGCCCGCAGTACGCGTACGGTCACCAGGCCGTCGTACGGGTAGGCGGTGTCGATCTCGACCTCGACGGTGCGCCCGTCCCCCAGTTCGGCGCTGATTTGTCCGCCGGCGTACTGCAGCACGGTCAGCTCCCGCTCCCCCGCGGTGGCGAGGTAGGTGTGCCAGGTGGCCAGGGTGCGGGCGACGTTGGTGGGGCAGCACGACACGTCGAACCACGCGGCGCGGGAGCCGCCTTCCGCACGCTGGCTCACCTCGCGGTCGTCGGACACGTCACCCGCTGTCCGCTGGTGCAGCGGGTTGGCGTAGAAGAAGGCCCGGCCGTCCGAGCGCGGCGAGGTGGCGATCACATTGAAGGCGGTGCGCTCGATGAGGTCTGCGTACCGCATGTCTCCCGTGGCGAGATGGAGCCGCCAGGACACCATGACCGAGGCGACGCCGGCACAGGTCTCGCAGTAGGCGCGGTCCGGGGGCAGCTCCCAGTCCTCGCCGAAGCCCTCGTCCTGGTGGCGGGAGCCCATGCCGCCGGTCAGATAGGTGCGCCGGGAGACCGCGTTCGTCCACTGGCGCTCGATCGCGGCGAGCAGGCCGCGATCGTCCCGTTCCACCGCGACGTCGACCGCGGCGGCCGACAGATACAGCTGGCGCACGGCGTGGCCGCGCCAGGTGTCGGCCTCGCGGACCGGGAGGTCGTCCTGGAAGTAGGCTCGGCCCAGCGGGATGTCCCGGAGGGTCCGGTGGCCGCGTCGGTCGAGGAACAGCCGGGCCTGGTCCAGATAGCGGCTCTCGCCGAGTGCCCGCCCGAACTCGGCCAGGCCGAGTTCGATCTCCGGATGGCCGCAGACGGCCTGCAGCCCGTCGGGGCCGAAGGTCGCACAGACGTGGTCGGCGGCGCGGCGGGCCACGGCCACCAGCTCGTCGTCGCCCCAGGTGCGCAGCCGCGCGACAGCCGCCTGGAGCAGGTGCCCGGTGCAGTACAGCTCGTGGCCCCATTCCAGGTCGATGTAGCGGTGCTGCTGGTTCGTGTGGCCGTAGCAGGTGTTGAGGTAGCCGTCGCTGTCCTGGGCGCGGGCGACGCGCGCGGTCAGGCGCCGCACGGCGTCGTCGTGCGCCGGTTCGCCCGACCTGCCGTACTCCCAGGCCAGGGCCTCGATGAGCTTGTAGACCTCGGAGTCGGAGAAGGTCCAACCGGGCCGGTCGGTACGGGTGGTGCCGTCCGCGACGCGGTCGAAGTTGGCCAGCCAGCCCAGCCGCTCCATCCACTCCTCGCAGTGCGCGAGGGTCGCGGTGGCGTTGGTGGCCTGGAGTTTCGCCCAGTAGCCGCCGGTGAGCTTCACCTGGGCCATGCCGAGTGGCCGGTGGGCGCCTCGGGGCGGTACGACCGGCCGGCCACCGCTCGGATCGACCGCGCTCGTCGCGTTCTCCTCGGCCGTCACGCGGCTCCTCCCTTGTGCTCGGTCAGCGGTATGTCCGCACCCTCGCGGGTGAAGACGGGTATGCGGTCGATGGGTGCGGCGGCCTCCACCGTGGTTCCGCCGTCGTGGAGTTCGCCGGTCGCCGCGTCGGTCCAGCGGGTGCCGGCCGGGAGGTAGACCTCTCGTGCGCGTTGTCCGGCCTGGGCGACAGGGGCGACGAGGAGGTCCGGGCCGAACAGGAACGCGTCGTCGGTCCGCCAGGCGCGCGGGTCGTCCGGGTGGTCCACGAACAGGGGCCGCATCGGCGGCAGCCCGGTCCGCGCGGCGGTACGCATCTGCCGGTGGATGTAGGGGCGCAGCCGCTCACGCAGATGCAGCAGACCGGAGATGATCCCGTACGCCTCATCGCCGTACGACCACACCTCGTTGGGTCCGCCCGATTGCGCGTACGAGGTGGGGGTGCGCGGTTCGCGGTCGCCGTGCAGCCGGAAGAGCGGGCAGAACACGCCGAACTGGAACCAGCGGATCATCAGTTCGCGGTAGGCCGGGTCGCGTGCGTCGCCGCCGTGGAAGCCGCCGATGTCGGTGGTCCACCACGGGATGCCGGAGACGGCGACGTTCAGCCCCGCGCGGATCTGCTGCCGCAAGGACTCCCAGGTGGCGGGGATGTCCCCGGACCACACCGCGGCGCCGTACTTCTGCGCGCCCGCCCACGCCGAGCGGCACAGCAGAACCGTGCCGGCAGCCTCGCCGTCGGCGGCCATCCCCTCTGCGAACAGGCGGGCGTTGTCCCGAGGGTAGATGCCGGCGACCTCCGCGCCGGGGCCCGCGTACAGCGTCAGGTTCGCCGGGTGGGCCGGGTTCAGCTCGGGTTCACAGGCGTCGAGCCAGAAGGCCCTGATGCCCAGATCGCGGTAGCCCCGCCGGACCCGCTCCCACACGTAGGCCCGGGTTTCGGGGTTGGTCGGGTCGTAGAAGGCCACCGGCATCGGGGCGGCCATGTGCTTGTCCTGGATGGTCTGGTGGAACTCGACGCCCTGGTCGCTGCCGACGAGCAGACCGCGGTCCCGGTAGTCCGCGAAGTGCTCGGCCAGCGGGGAGACGGTCGGCCAGATGGAGACCATCAGCTCGACCCCCGACTCGGCCAGTTCGTCGACCATGGCCTGGGGGTCGGGCCACTCGCTCCCGTCGAAGCGGTAGTCGCCCATCGCCGTCCAGTGGAAGTAGTCGGCGACGATCACGGACAGCGGCAGGCCGCGGCGGCGATGCTCGCGGGCGACGGCGAGGAGTTCGTCCTGGTCGCGGTAGCGCAGCTTGGACTGCCAGAAGCCGCTGGCCCACTGCGGAAGCTCCGGGGCGTGGCCGGTGGCGTCGGCGTACCGGGCGAGGATCGCCGCGGGCGTGGGGGCCGCGGTGAGCCAGTAGTCGATCTCCCGTGCCTGGCCGGCCTGCCAGCGGGTGGCGTTGTGGGCGAACTCGACCCTCCCGAGTGCGGGGCTGTTCCACAGCAGCCCGTAGCCGCGGTCGGACAGCACGAAGGGGATCGACACCTCGCCGTTGCGCTGGACGAGGTCCAGGGCCAGGCCCTTGAGGTCGAGCCGGCCGTGGGTGCGCTGGCCCATCCCGTACAGACGCTCTTCGGGGTGGGCGGCGAACTGCTGGTGCACCTCGTAGGCGCCGGAGCGGTTGCCGTGGAAGACCCGTGCGCCGGGCAGCCAGAAGTGTTCCCGGCTCTCGGCCAGCAGCACGGCTCCGGTGCTGGTACGGGTGAAGGTCAGCAGCGGCTCGGGGTAGGCGGCGGAGCAGTCGAAGTCCACCGTCACGGTGAGGTCGCCGTGGACGATCCTGGCGTGGTCCTCGGCGACGTCGATCCGTGGCGCCTCGGACGGCGGGGGCGTGTCGAGCGCACCGTGGCTCTCGGCCGGGATGCGGTACTGCGCCGCGCGTACCCGGACGCTGTCGGCGCCCCAGGCCTGGAGGGTCAGGATCTCGTGCCGGTGCCGGACCTGGAGGGCGGTGGCGGAGTGATGAAAGGTCACCATGGGCGTCAGTCCTTCACCGCGCCGGCGGTGACCCCGCCGGCGACGAAGCGCTGGGCGACGACGAGGAGCACGGCCGCGGGTACGGACGCGACGACGGCGGTCGCCATGATCGAGTTCCATTCGGTGGTGTTGTTGCCGATGTAGGCGTAGATGCCGAGGGTGATCGGGACCGCGTCGCCGTTCCGGTCGAGGGTGGAGGCGAAGATGAAGTCCGACCACGCCCACAGGAACGAGAACAGCGACACCGTCAGGACGGCGTTGCGGCCGAGCGGCAGCACCACCCACACGAAGGTCCGCCAGGTCCCGGCGCCGTCGATCCGGGCGGCCTGCATGAGCTCGGAGGGGATGCCGGACATGAAGGCGGCGAGCACCATCACGGCGAACGGGACGGCGATGGTCGAGTCGGCGACGATCAGGCCCCATACGGAGTTGATCCAGCCGAGCCGCACATAGACGGCGTAGAAGCCGATCGCCATGACCACGCTGGGGATCATCTGGGCGACGAGCAGGACGAAGCTGACCGCGCCCCGCCCCCGGCGGAGCAGCTTGGCGAGGGCGAATCCGGCCGGTGCGGAGATCAGCAGGGTGAGTGCCACACAGCCCAGTCCGATGCCGAGGCTGGTGCCGAGGGCGGGCAACTGGTCCCGCAGGACGTCGCCGTACCCCTCGAACGTCGGGTTCCACGGGAACCAGTGCGGCGGGTCGGCCCGCATGTCCTCGGTCCTGGTCAGGGAGACGTTGAACATCCAGTAGACGGGGAAGAGCATCAGGGCGGTGAGGAAGACGCCCAGTGCGGTCTTCCACCGGGTGCGGCGCCCGGGTGCGGGCCGTGCCGTGCGGAGGGTCATGGCTGCTCCCCCTCTTGGTCTGCGTGCTGTCGGCGCTGCAACTGGAGGTAGACGAAGCCGAAGGCCAGCGCCATGAGGATGAGCAGGTTGCCGACCGTGGCCGCGGGTGAGAAGTCGGGCTGCCCGGTGCCGAACGCCTCGCGGTAGGACCAGACAGCCAGGGTGGTGGAGACGTTGCCGGGGCCGCCGGTGGTCATGATCCAGATCACGTCCACGACCTTGAGCGTGTAGACCAGACCGAGCAGCAGTGTGATCGCCGAGACGGGGCGCAGGAGGGGGAACGTCACGCGCCAGAACTGCTGCCAGGCGTTGGCCCCGTCCAGGGCCGCCGCCTCGTACAGCTCGTCGGGAATGTTCTGCAGCCCGGCGTGCAGGATGACGAGGTTGAACGGGATACCGAGCCAGATGTTCGCGGTGATCACGGAGGTCAGGGCCCAGTCCGGGTCGGTCAGCCAGTTGATCTGGCCGATGCCGAACGCCTCCAGGGCCGCGTTGACGATGCCGTTGTCGCCCGCCAGCATCCACGCCCAGGTGGAGCCGGAGACGATCAACGGCAGCAGCCACGGCACCAGGAACATCGCGCGCAGCACTCCCGAGAGCCGGAAGTTGGCGCGGAAGAACACCGCGAGGGCGAGGCCGATCGCGTACTGCGCGGCGATCGAGACGAAGGTGAAAAGGAGCGTGTTGCGCAGGGCGAGGCCGAAGGTGTCGGAGGTGAGGACGTCGCGGTAGTTGGCGAAGCCGGTGAACTCGGCGTTCCCGAGCACGAAAGCGCGGACCGTGTAGTCGTGCACGCTCAGTTCGAGATTCCGGTACAGCGGAAAGGCGTAGAAGATCAGCAGGTAGGCCAGGAGCGGGGCCAGGAACGCCAGTCCCGCCCACTGGGTGGAGCGGATGCGCCGGTGCAGCCGCTGCCGCGGTGGCGGGGCGACGGGCGGCGGCTCGCCGCCCGGGGCGCGCACCGCGGGCGCGACCGGCTCGGTGGTCACTCTCATGTCGGATTCCTCCGGCCGGCGCTCAGCCGACCTTGTCCTTCGCGGTCGACTGCGCCTCCTTCAAGGCGCCCTCGGGGCTCTTGGACTTGCTGAGAGCCTTCTGCACGGCGGTCCACAGCGGCTCGGAGATCTTGGGGTAGTCGGTGCCGAGGTTGTCGCTGGTGCGGCCCTTGGCGGTACGCACCGCCTTGACCCACGGCTTCAGCCGGGGCTTCTCCTTGAGCAGCTGGTCCTGGGTGGCCTTGGTCGGCGGGATGTAGTACGCGAAGGTCTTGGCCGTCTCCACCATCCCCTCGGGGGTGGTCATGCACTTCACGATCTTCTTGGTGACGTCGTAGCGGCCGGTGTCCTTCTGGACGGGCGCGGTGATGAACTCGCCGCCGGTCGGGGTCGGGGCCACACCCCCGTCCTTGCCGGGGATCTGGAGGACGCCGGTGTCGAACTTCGCCTTCGCGGCGCTGTCGACCTGCCAGGTGCCGTTCACGGCGAAGGCGAACTTGCCGGTCAGGAACTCCTCCCAGGTCGTGTTCTGGGAGTTGTTGATCACCGACTCGGGGGCGTAGCCCCTCTTCCGCCAGTCGGTCCACAGCTTCAGCGCGTCGGCCGCCTCCGGCGAGTCGAGGTCGTGCAGGTCGGCGCCGGCTCCCCAGAACCACGGCAGGAACTGGAAGGAGCCTTCCTCGGTGCCGATCCCGGCGAAGGTGATGCCCTTCTTGCCGGCTCCGGTCACCTTCTTCAGCGCGGCGGTGAGGGAGTCCCAGTCCTTGACCGAGGCGGGGTCGACGCCCGCGGCGTCGAGGACATCCTTGTTGTAGTAGAGCGCGAGCGTGTTGGCGCCCACGGGGATGCCGTACTTCTTGCCGTCCACGACACCGGCCGCCAGCAGGTTCTTGTCGATCCCGGAGGTGCCGAGGCCGAACTCCTTCATCGTGGTGAGCATGCCGGTGTCGGCGAGGGTGGAGACGGCGGGGTTGTCGAGCAGCATGAGGTCCGGCGACGTACCCTCCTGGGCCGCCAGAAGCGCCTGGTTGGTGAGCGCTGTGGTGTCGTAGGCGGTGCGCTTGATCGTGACGCCGGCCTTGTCGCCGCACTTGGCGACGCGCTCGGCCCACTCGGACGACTTCTTGTGCTGCGGGTACGGGTCCCACCAGGTGTAGGTGTCGCTGGACTGCGCGCCACCGGCGCCCGTGTCGGACGAGCATCCGGCCATGGCCAGGACGGCGGCCCCGCACACGGCTATCGCTCGGACGGATCTCGATGCGCTGCTCATGGTGTTCCTCCTTGCACGGATGAGGTGCTGGGTACTGCGGGGGGCGGCCCGGTACTGCCGCGGTCGATGAGTTCGGGCGGGAGGAGACGCAGGATGTGCGGCTCCTCGCGGTTGTCCGGCGAGACGATGCGGCGCACCAACTGGGTCACGGCAAGCTCGCCGAGCCGGTCCGGCGCGCTCTCGATGGAGGAGAACGGCAGGGAGAAGGTGCGGGCGAACTCGTCGGAGTACCGGCCGACGACCGACAGGTCGCGCGGCGCCACCAGTCCGCGTGCGTGCAGCACCGACGGCAGGGCCGCGGCGGCGGCCTCGTTGCCCAGCAGCAGTCCGGTGGCGGTCGGGTGGGCGTCGAACAGCGCGTGCAGGCAGCGCCCGACCTGGGGCTGCTGCGACTCGCCGAAGACCGCGTGGAGCCGGATCCCGCGAGCGCGTGCCTGCTGGGCCACCGCGTTCTGCAGCCGCCAGACGTAGGCGCCGCCCCGTTCGACGACGTGCGCGGGCTGCGAGACGAGGATCAGTTCCCGGTGGCCCAGCCGGTGCAGATGATCGACCATCAGCCGGCCCGTCGCCTCGAAGTCGAGGTCGAAGACGTCGACGCCGGAGCAGTCGCCGGGCAGTCCGACCAGGGTGCCGGGCTGCGGGGCGTTGCGCAGCAGGGGCAGCCGGGCGTCGTCCTGCGCGACGTTGAGCAGGACGACGCCGTCGACCATCCGCGAGGAGGTGATCCGGCCCAGCGCGCGGGCGCCGTCGGCCTCCGTGACGAGCAGGGTGTCGTAGCCGAGCGCCCGCGCGGTGTCGCTGACGCCCCGGATGTACTGCAGCATGGCCGGGGCGAATTCGTCCTCGAGGAACTGGGCGAGCAGCCCGATCACCCTGGTCTCCGCGGTGGCCAGTGCCCGCGCACCGGCGTTGGGCGTGTAGCCCAGCTCCCGGGCCGCTTCCCGGACGCGTTCTTGTACCGCCTCGGAGATGGAGCGCTTGCCGGACAGCGCGTACGACGCCGTACTGCGGGAGACTCCCGCAGCGCGGGCTATGTCCCCGATCGTGACCATGGTGCCTTCCCTTTCGGGCCGTTGACGTCCGGCTTCCGGTGGCCGGCGGCCCCCGTCCGAGGGCCGCCGGCGGCTGCTACGGCCGGTCCGCGAACCGCGCGAGCGTGATCTTGTCGAGTACGGGTGCGTACCGGGAGCGCAGCAGGATTCCGGGGAACGTCTGTGACGCGTAGGTCCTGCCGTCGAAGTTGGGCAGTTCCTCGGCCGAGAACCGGATCGTGTTGCTGCCCTTCTTCAACCGCACAGGGACGGTCTTCTCCCAGAAGTTGTTCTCGTGGAACGTGTGCGGGAACAGCGTGCGGCGCGGCTGTGCGCCGTTGACGGAGATGTCCGCGGGCCGGGCGAGCGGGTCGGGGTTGTAGTGGGTGGCCTCGGACTGCTCCGGGTTGGAGTAGCGCACACGCATGGCGTACAGACCCGCCTTCTCGGCCTCCACCCGGAAGGTCGCGGTGTTGCCGTTGCCCGGCTCGCCGCCGATGCCGCGCACCGCGGAACCGTCGTCGGCCAGCGACAGCTTCGCGGCCTCGGCGGAACCGGCGAGCTCGGCGTCCTCGGCCTGGTAGACGGTCGGCTTGAGGCTCTTGGAGCCCTGTTCGACGGCGAGGTGGTCGACGAGGGTCCTGCCGGACTTCCCGGTGACGGTGACCTTGTTGACGCCGCCGGACAGTGAGGCGGCCACCTTCTTGGCCGACGGCGAGACGGACAGCGCCCGCTGGCCGTTCACGGTGAGCTGTGCCCGTCCGGCGCCTCGCGTGCCGAGGCTGAGCGTGGCCTCCGAGTCGGCCGGCGAGTAGACCCAGAAGGTCGCGCTGTCGCCCGGCTCCAGCTGCGCGGCGCCCGCGCCCGTGACGCCGCCTTGGTCGTAGACGGGGCGCCCGCCGTCCAGCGCGGCCAGCTCGCCCTCGTATCGCTCCTTCTTCACCTCGGGGTCGGGCAGCGTGAGTGTGAGCCGGTCGACGATCGCGTCGCCCTTGGTGGCGCGCTTGCCGTCGAGGCTCTTCGCGGCGAGCGAGAGTGTGTGCTTGCCCTTCGTCAGCTCGACCGTGGTGTCGGTGTGGTCCCAGACCACCCACTTGTAGCCCAGCGGCAGGTTCAGCTCCTGCTCGGCGCCGCCGTCCACCGTGAGGAACACATTGGTGGGGCCCCGCTCCTCGACCTTGTCGAAGGTGTTGAGCGAGTTGGCGAAGACGCTCAGGTCGTAGGTGCCGTCCTCGGGCACGTCCACGGTGAAGTCGAGCTTCACATCGGAGCCCGTCCGCAGACCCCCGACGTCGTAGCCGCCCGAGGTGTAGAACTTCGCCACGTCGGACGGTGAGCCCTCGGGGCCGTTCTTGCTGTAGCCGGAGCCGGAGTGCGCGGCGTCCTCGGCCTCGTAGCCGCCCTCCCACAGCGTGCCGGGGCGCGCGGTCTTCGTCTCCCCGCCGCCCGGGGCGAGGACGATCTCGTACGCCGACGACTCCTTCAGCGCCGGCAGGCCGTCGTCGTCACCGAAGTCGAAGACCACCGAGCCGTCGGCACGCACCTTGGCGTCCTTCTCGGCGATCAGTCGCGGGCGGGCGGCGTCGCCGATCTGCCCGCTCCAGGGGATCTCGCGGATCCAGGCGTGCGCCGTGTCCCCGAAGACGTCGGCCGGCACACGGTCGAAGATGATGTGCCCGCCGCCGTCGGAGCCGCCGAAGATCGCCCGCGCCTGGCGCTTCTTCTTGTCCAGGGTGGCCACACCCTGCATCGTGTAGTTCTCGCCGGGGAACGGCGGGTTCACCTGGACGGTGCGGCCGGTCATGCTGCCGTACGCCTGGTAGAGCCACCACTGGCCGTTGCCCCGGTTGGCCTGCACCGCCGAGTCCGACAGATTGCCGTCGATGTTCCAGTAGGCGATGTCGGCGTCGACCTTCGACTCCTCGATCGCCGAGATCCACTGGATCATCTGGCCGGGGACCGAGGTGTGGTAGTTGTACGCGTACTCGTTGATGTTGATGGGCAGTTCGGTGCCCTCGTGAGCGGTGCCGGCGAAGATCTTCTTCTCCCAGCCGCGGTACTTCTCGACGCTGGTGCGGATCTGCTCGGGGTGGCTCAGCTCGTGCCAGGTCATGACCTCCGGCACGGTGCCGGCCCGCACCGCGTGCTTGAGGAACCCCTGGACCTGGGTGAACAGCACACTGGTGTTGGGCCCGGCGATCCGCGCGTGCGGCATCTTGCCCTTGATCAGCCGGTTCACGTCGTCCCACGCGGCGAAGTAGTCGTCCGGCTCGTCCAGCCAGCTGGTGCCGTTGTAGCTCCACTTTCCGGTGCCGAACATATTGCCCTCGGGCTCGTTGAAGGGCACGAAGACGATGTTGTCCTGGTACTTCGCGGGCAGCTTGAGGACCTGGTCGACCTGCTTGGCGATCTTCTTCTTGTAGGTCCGCATCTTCTCCGCCGGCGTGTCGCCCTCCCACTGGTAGGGAAAGCCGCGGTGGATGTCGGTCATGTAGATGTAGACGTCGCCGTCGGTGCTGTCCGCGAGCGGTTCGACGACCTCCAGCGCGTCGGCGCCCGGGTGCTGCGGCCCGTCCTGCGCCTTGGTGGAGACAGTGCGCAGGTTCATTCCCTCGATGAGGTTGTTCGTCGGCACGTCCTGCCCGTAGAGCCCGTAGAGGGTGCCGGACGCGCCACCGTGGAAGTCTCCGGTCTCCTTGCCGAGATCGACGGTGAGCTCTCCCTCGCGGACCACGGTGACCTTCGCGGTCACCGTCCGCCCGGCGGCCTTGCCGGACACGGTGAAGGAGCCGGGCGCGGCGTACTGGTCGGGGTCCACCGGATCCCAGTCCACGGCCACATGCCGGTCATAGCCGTCGGAGTAGGTGGCACGCACCGTGTCGGGAAGCTTCGGAGCGGTCCCGGTGGTGGTGCGTATCCCGTACTCCTCCTTCGTCAGGCCGGTGGGCGTCGGCCTCTCGCCGACCGTCCGCGCGACCTGGTCCGCCGTCAGGGCCGCGTGGTGGATGGTGAACTCGTCCACGGCACCGGCGAACAGCGGGTCCTGGTAGAAGGACTTGCCGAGGTATCCGGCGAATTTGCCGGCGTCGTCGATGAGCTCACCGGCGCTGACGGTCGTTCTGGCGGACGCCACGGCGGCGCCGTCGAGGTAGGTGGTGACGCGGTCGGCATCGGTGTCGAGCGTGACGGTGAGGGTCTTCCACTCCTTGTCCGGCAGCGCGGCCGTCCCGGTGACCTTTGCCTCGCCGCCACCGCCGGAGGTGGTGACGGACGTGCGCAGCAGCCCGTCTGCGTTGTACGGCGTGCTGAACAGATACCGGTCGGTGTCCTTGCCGAGTGCGTAGATCCACTGCCACGGCGCCGTTCCGCCGTCCCAGCGCACCCGGGCCGAGACGGTCAGATCGGTGGCCCCGCTCAACGCTCCCTCGGGCAGCCGGACGTAGGACCCGTCGGAGTCGGCCGCTCCACCGGGAAGGTCGAGGGCGGACCCGCCCGCCGCGCCGTCGACCAGCGCCGCGCTCCTTCCGTTCACCAAAGTGCCGTCCAGCCCGTTGCCCGAACTGTCGGCGACGGTCCCGGAGGCCAGGTCGTCGTCGTCGAACGTGTATGTGAGGGCCGGCTCCGGCAGTTCGGCGGCGGACGCCGTGGTCGGCGGGCCCGCACCCAGCAGGCCGATGCCCAGTGCGACAGCCAGCGCCACGGACAGGCCGGCCCGGACCTGACCCGTTCGCGGGCGTTGCTGTCGTGCTCTCGCACGTGTCTGTCCTGCTCTCAGTAGCACCATCGTTGCGGCTCCTGCGAGGTGTCGTAGGACTGTGTCGAGCTGCCTGGAGGGGTGTCGAACCGGTTCGACACCGCCCCGAAGACGCGATGCCTTCCGTTGTGCGGCGGTGATGTGGATCTGTGACACGCACGTGCGCGCCGTGAGTGACGGGGAGCGACAGCACCCGGCCTCGAACCGCCGGCCGAGACCTGACGTTCGAAATATCGGATGCCATTCCATGCGCCGAACGCAACATAAGGTGAGGCAGATGGGGCGTCAATGCTCCGCGCAACGCCTTTCACCCACGAGCCGGCCGCGGGCGGGCCGCGCTGCGCGCGACTCGTAGCACCGCGCTCCGAAGAAATGAAGAGATTCTCCGTAAATGACCCCTAAAGTGGCATGCGGCCCTCAGAGCTGACGAGAATTGAGAGGGACGTATGGGGTTCGTGTTCAGCCGGATCGCCGGGCGCGGTGGCGCGGCCTTCGGGCTCGCGCTGGCACTGGTGACCGCCACAGGGTGGGAGGCCGGCGCCGCGCCCTCACGCGCCGATGTGCTGGCGCTGGTCAACGCCGAGCGGGCGCGGGCGGGCTGCCCCGTGGTGGCCGAGAACGCCGCGCTGCGGCGGGCCGCACAGCGGCACAGCACACGGATGGCACGGGCACGCGTCCTCTCCCACACCCGGCCCGAGAACGCGGGCCCCGGGCGACGCGTGGCCCGGGAGGGTTACCGGTTCCGGCGCGTGGGAGAGAATCTCGCCCGGGGCCAGTGGCACGCCGCCGATGTGGTGCGGGCGTGGATGCGCAGCCCCAAGCACCGCGCCTCATTGACCAACTGCGCCTTCCGGGACGCCGGCGTGGGGGTGAGCCGCGCTCGCGGGGGCCCCTGGTGGACGCTGCTGCTGGGCACCAGGAGCAGATAGCACCGCCGGCGTAGGCGCACACGCGGCGTGAGCGCACACGACCGCGGCCCGGTGTGTGGGGCACCGGGCCGCGGAAGGTGGGGGGTTGCTCGGGTGGTTCGTTCGTCACCCGACGGCGTTCAGGCCGCTTCGACCGAAACCGTCACTCGACGACGTTCAGCAGCAGGTTGGGCGAGCCCTGGCCGGGGTTGCCGACGACGTCCTTGGAGGCGCCGTCCGTCAGGGCCTTGGAGACGGCCTCCGGAGTGGCGTCCTTGTGGCCCGAGAGGTAGACCGCCGCGGCGCCCGCGACGTGCGGGGAGGCCATGGAGGTGCCGGAGATGGTGTCGGTGGCGTCGTCACCGGTGTTCCAGGCGCCGGTGATGTCGACGCCGGGCGCGTACAGGTCGAGCACGTCGCCGTAGTTGGAGAAGGTGGCCTGGGCGTCCTTGTCGTCGGTGGCGCCGACGGTGAGGGCTTCCTTCACCCGGGCCGGCGAGCTGTTCCCGGCGTCCGTGCCCTCGTTGCCCGCGGCCACCGCGAAGGTGACGCCCGCCTTGATGGAGTTCTGCACCGCCTTGTCCAGCGCCTCGTCGGCGCCGCCGCCCAGCGACATGTTGGCGACCGAGGGGGCCTTGGCGTTCTTGGTGACCCAGTCGATGCCCGCGACGACCTGCTCGGTGGTGCCCGAGCCCTGGTCGTCCAGGACGCGGACGGCGACCACGTCGGCCTTCTTGGCGACGCCGTGCGCCTCGCCCGCGACCGTGCTGGCGACATGTGTGCCGTGGCCGTTGCCGTCCGAGGCGTCCTCGTCGCCGTCGACCGCGTCGAAGCCGCTCTTGGCGCGGTCGCCGAAGTCCTTGTGCGTGGTGCGGACACCGGTGTCGATGATGTACGCGGTGACGCCCTCACCCGCGCTGTCCGGGTAGGTGTACTTCTTGTCCAGCTTCAGCTCGGGGGTGTCGATGCGGTCCAGGCCCCAGGAGGGCGGGTCGGCCTGCTCACCGGTGATCGAGTGCTTCTGGTTCGCGTAGACCTTGTCGACCGCCGGGTCGGCGGCCAGTTCCTCGGCCTCGCTCGCGGACATCTTCGCCGAATAGCCGTTGAGAGCCTTGGTGAAGGTCTTGCGCACCTTTCCGCCGTGGTCGGCGATGACCGACCGGCCCTTGGCGGAGGCCGACTTGGTGCTCACGGCCGACTTCTTCATCGTGACGATGTAGCTGCCCTTGACGGCCTTCGCGGAGCCCGCCCCGACGACGGTGCCCTGTGCGGGCGCCTCCGGAGTCGCGTTCGCGGGGAGCGCCGTGACGGTACCGATGGCCGCCGCGGCCACTGCCGCGGATATGCCGAGAGCAACTTTCTTACGCGTCACTGCCATGGCGAGGGTTCCTCCTCGTGTGGGGGGATGCGCATGTGGGGTGCGCGATCGGCACGCTAAGCGCACTGTCACGAGCAGGACAAGAGGGCGACTGTGACGCGGGTAGACGGTCAATTGCCTTACGCGGTGCCATTCTTGGCAGTTCGGGCGGGACCCTCCGGCGGTGCCTGCGGGAGCCAGCCGAGGCTCGCCGCGCGCATGCCGAGCTGGAACCTCGTCGTCGCTCCGAGGCGCTCCATCAGCCCGTGCAGCCGCCGCTGGAAGGTGCGGTAGCTGATACCGAGCTGCCGGGCCATCACCTGGTCGGTCATACCGGTCATCAGCAGCGCCAGCAGCTTGGCCTCCTGCGGGCTCGGCCCGTCGGGCGCACCAGGGCGGCGGCCCGAGAGATAGTCCGAGATCGGCAGCGCCCTGCCCCACAGCACCTCGAAGAACTCGCACAGCACCTCCAGCAGCCCGGAGGGATGTACGACGACGCTGCTGGCCAGCTCGTTCGGGGCGGCGCGCAGCGGGATCAGCGCGATGCGGTCGTCCGCGATCAGCATCTTCGTCGGGGTGTCCGCCATCACCCGGGCGTCCTCGCCCAGTTCGGCCGCGGCGCCGATGTCCGTGTCGAACCGCTGGGAGGTGATGAGCCCGTCCGTGTCGTAGATCACCCGGTACCGGATCCCCCGCCGCATCATCTGCGCCTGCACCGGCATCATGCCGGTCTTGGGGTCGAGGCGGTCCGGGTCGCTGTTGGCGTAGGGCGGCCGGTCGATGCCCCGTATCTCGGCGTGCGCGCTGCGCTGGAGCTGGTCGACCTGGCGGATGACCGCCGCCCGGCCCGTGACGATCTCCACCAGCTCCAGGGGGTCGCGGCCCGCCGTGTGCGCCCGGAACCGGGCCGCCAGATGCTGGATGTGCCGGCGGGTGCGGTGGATCTCCTCCTCGCGGGCGAGCAGCAGCGACTCGAAGGCGATCTCCGGGGCCACCGGCAGATACCGCTCGGCACCCCCGCCGCCCCGGTCCGCGGCGAAGCGGCCCACCAGATTGAGCTTCTCCAGGGAGGCGAGCGCGGCGCGGACGCGGGCGGCGCTCACCCCGGCGGCGGCACGCAGCTCGCCCACGGTCACGGCACCGTCCACCAGCGCCTCGTAGACCTGCTGCTGGACGGGGTCGAGATCAAGAGCCTCCAACATGCTGCGCATCCTGTGCGCGGTGGCGAGTTCACGTCAATGACCGAACACCGCCAGCGGCCCGTCAAATACCCAAGAACCCTGCGGAATCCGACCCCGCACACCGGTGCATACCCCCGGCGGGCATCCGGTTAGGCTGCTCCCATGCTGACCGGCGAGCGCGCACCCGACGCCCGCACCGTGTGGTGCGGGCGCGTACTGCTGCTCGCCGCGCTGCTGTTCGGGCTCGTCACCATGCACACGCTCGGACACGTCGCGCCCGAAGAGGGAATGCGGGAGGCACCGGCCGTCGCCGAGCACCTCTCCGCCGCACCGGCACCGGACCCGGCTCCGGCAGCGGACCCGGGTCCGGCCCATCATCAGGCAGTACCGGAGCAGCAGCCGGCCCCGGAGCACGGCGACGGACATGGGACGGGAACCGACCCGCTCTCCCTCTGTCTGGCCGTCCTGGGCGTCTGGACCGCCGCCGCGCTGCTGGGGGCGGTCGCGGCACTGGTGGCGCGCGGACGCGGCAGCGGCCTGCTGCGGCCGTATCGCTGCCGCGCAGTGCCCGCCCTGTGGCCACTGCCACCGCGAAGAACAGCGATAAGACTCGCCCAGTTGTCGATCCTGCGGATCTGAGGGGGCCTCACGCCCTCTTCCAGGGGCGGCCCTGTGCACAAGGGGCGCCCTGTTTCTCGGCGTTTCCCGCCGTTTCCCGGCTGCTGTCGGCAGCCGTGCCCTCCGCACCCGATCGACAACACGTGAGGCACCCATGCGTTCTCTTCCCACGCGCCGAGCCGTACTCGGTACCGGCGCAGCCCTCGTCGGCGGCGGCTACCTTGCCGCGTGCACCAGCGGCGGCAGCCGCGACGGCGGCGACCGCAACCCCGACGGCTATGTCGAGCCGGACGGGCCCGAGGTACGTGCCGCCGAGGCCGAGCGCCCGCAGGGCCGTACCGAGAAGGTGCGGCTCACCGCGACCCGTACCCGGCTCGAACTGGGCTCCGGCACCACCGTGGCCACCTGGGCGTACGGCGACCGGGTGCCCGGCAGGACGGTCCGCGTCACCGCGGGTGGCACCCTGGCGCTGACCCTCGCCAACCACCTGTCCGCGGCGACCTCGCTGCACTGGCACGGACTCGCGCTCCGCAACGACATGGACGGGGTACCGGCGCTCACCCAGCGGGAGATCAAGCCGGGCGCGGACTTCACCTACCGTTTCGCGGTCCCCCACCCGGGCACGTACTGGTTCCATCCGCACTCCGGCGTCCAGCAGGACCGCGGGCTGTACGCCCCGCTGATCGTGGAGGACCCCCGGGAGCCGCTGCGGTACGACAAGGAGTGGGTGGTCGTCCTCGACGACTGGGTGGACGGTGTGGACGGCTCCACCCCGGACAGCGTGCTGGCCGAACTGCGCCGCGGCATGGACCACGGCGGCCCGGACAAGGACGGCGGAGACGAAGGCGGTGACGGCGGCGGTGACGGCGGCGGCCACGGCATGCACGGGATGGGCGGCCGGTCCGAGCCCACGCCCTCCGGTCCGTCCCGGATGATGATGGGCGCCACCAGCGAGCTGCTGGGCGGCGACGCGGGCGATGTGAAGTACCCGCACTATCTGGTCAACGGGCGCACCGCGGCCGACCCGGAGAGCTTCCGGGCCCGGCCTGGCGACCGCATCCGTATCCGGTTCATCAACGCGGGCGGCGACACCGCCTTCCGGGTCGCGCTCGGCGGCCACCGGATGACCGTCACCCACACCGACGGGTTCCCCGTCGAGCACACCACCACCGACGCGCTGCTGCTGGGCATGGGCGAGCGCTACGACGTGCTGGTCACCGCGGAGGACGGGGTCTTCCCGCTCACGGCGCTGGCCGAGGGCAAGAAGGCGACGGGCCGCGCGCTGCTGCGTACCGCCCCGGGCGACGCGCCCTCTCCCTCGGCCCGTCCGAAGGAGCTGGAGGGCACGCCGCTGACCGCCCGGAAGCTCAAGGCGGCGGACTCGGCCCGTCTCGCGGCGGGGAAGCCGGACCGTACGGTCACGCTGCGGCTGACCGGCTCCATGGCGAAGTACGACTGGGGGCTCAACGGCAAGCAGTACGACCCTCGGCAGCGGCATCCCGTCACAGCGGGTGAGCGGGTACGGCTGCGGTTCGTGAACACGACGGACATGTGGCACCCCATGCATCTGCACGGCCACACCTTCGCCCTGCCGGACGGCGGCCCCCGCAAGGACACGGCGATCGTGCTGCCGGGGAAGACGTTGGAGGTGGACTTCGACGCCGACAACCCGGGGCTGTGGATGGTCCACTGCCACAACGTCTACCACGGTGAGGCGGGGATGATGACGGTGCTCGGCTACCGTAAGTAGCCGACTGCGCGGGCGAGGCGCCGAGGCGGGGCACTCCGGCCGCCTCGCCCGCCCATAGCGTCAGCCCGACGATTACACTCGGCTCCGTGGCTCAACTACGTCTCGCGCTGAATCAGATCGACTCCACCGTCGGCGACCTGGAGGGCAACGCCGCCTCCGTCCTGCGGTGGACCCGGCACTCCGTCGAGCAGGGCGCCCATCTGGTCGCGTTCCCGGAGATGATGCTGACCGGCTACCCGGTCGAGGACCTGGCGCTGCGCCGGTCGTTCGTCGAGGCGAGCCGCACCGCCGTGCGGGACCTCGCGCGTCGGCTGGCCGACGAGGGGCTGGGCGAGGTGCCGGTCGTCGTCGGCTACCTCGACCGCTGCGCCCAGGCCCAGCCCCGCTACGGCCAGCCCGCCGGCGCCCCGCAGAACGCGGCGGCGGTGCTGCACCGCGGGGAGATCGTGCTGACCTTCGCCAAGCACCACCTGCCCAACTACGGCGTCTTCGACGAGTTCCGCTACTTCGTGCCGGGCGACACCATGCCCGTCGTCCGGGTGCACGGGGTCGATGTCGCCCTCGCCATCTGCGAGGACCTGTGGCAGGAGGGCGGCCGGGTCCCGGCGGCGCGGAGCGTGGGGGCCGGGCTGCTGCTGTCGATCAACGCCTCGCCCTACGAGCGGGACAAGGACGACACCCGGCTGGAGCTGGTGCGCAAGCGCGCGCAGGAGGCCGGGTGCACGACCGCCTATCTGGCTCAGACCGGCGGCCAGGACGAGCTGGTCTTCGACGGCGACTCGATCGTCGTCGACGCGGACGGGCGGGTACTGGCGCGCGCGCCCCAGTTCGAGGAGCGGTGCGTCGTCCTCGACCTGGAGCTGCCCGCGGCGGCGGCCACCCCGCCCTCGGGCACGGTGGACGACGGCCTGGGCGTGGAACACCGCGTCCTGAGCGCCGAGCCGCTGCCCGCCTACGCGCCGGCGGCCACCGGTGGTGAGGCGCCGCGCATGGCGGACGACGAGGAGATCTACACCGCGCTGGTGGTCGGGCTGCGCGCGTACGCGGTCAAGAACGGCTTCCGCTCGGTGCTGATCGGGCTGTCCGGCGGTATCGACTCGGCGCTGACGGCCGCGATCGCCTGCGACGCGGTCGGCCCCGAGAACGTGTACGGCGTCTCGATGCCGTCGCGCTACTCCTCCGAGCACTCCAAGGAGGACGCGGCCGAACTGGCCGAACGCACCGGGCTCAACTTCCGCACCGTGGAGATCGAGCCGATGTTCGCCGCGTACATGGGCTCACTGGGTCTGAGCGGGCTCGCCGAGGAGAACCTCCAGGCCCGGCTGCGCGGCACGCTGCTGATGGCCCTCTCCAACCAGGAGGGCCACATCGTGCTGGCCCCGGGCAACAAGTCCGAGCTGGCAGTGGGCTACTCGACGCTCTACGGCGATGCGGTGGGCGCCTACGGCCCGATCAAGGACGTCTACAAGACGAACGTCTTCCGCCTCGCCACCTGGCGCAACCGCGCCGCCCAGGAGCGCGGCCACACCCCGCCCATCCCCGAGCGCTCCATCACCAAGCCGCCCAGCGCCGAGCTGGCCCCCGGCCAGGTGGACACCGACTCGCTGCCCGACTACGACGTCCTCGACCGCATCCTGAAGCGGTACGTGGACGGCGACCAGGGTGCCGCGGCCATCGTGGAGGCGGGCTTCGACGCGGAGACCGTGGTCCGGGTGCTGCGGATGACGGACCGCGCCGAGTACAAGCGCCGCCAGTACCCGCCGGGCACCAAGATCTCGCCCAAGGGCTTCGGCAAGGACCGCCGTCTGCCGATCACCAACCGGTGGCGGGAGGGCTGACGGGCCCGCCCGGGTCTGCCCGCCGGGGCGCTGCGGGCAGACCCGTCAGGCGCGCGGGTGCCGCGCGCCTCAGTCCTCGACGTACAGCGCCCAGCCGCGCAGCGGGTCCAGCTGGCAGACGTAGCCGCTGTAGCCGTGCCGGAGGTAGTAGGCCCCGCCGTTCTCACACTGCGTCTTGTTGGGGTACCACGCGACGAACTCCATGGCGGCGATCTGCTGCGCGGAGGCCGGGGCGACGGGCGCCGCGTTGTCGGCGGGGGCGGCCACGGCCGGGGCTGCGGCGGCCAGGGTTCCGAGGATCGCCACCGCGGCGGCGGTGGCGGCGAGACGGGCCGAACGGGATCTCATAGGAGTTCCTCCCTCTGGGGCGCGAACGGACCTCACGGGAGCACGTGCCAGGCGGCGGGAGCCGCCCGGCAGCCGATCACTCGGACCTCAACTCGCCTGTTGTGCTGGCGAGTTGGGAACCCCCGTGGTGACGCGAAGAGCGTATGCAGCCCTCGGGGCAACCACCACTGGCATACGCGGTGACTCAGGTCACACATTTCCCCCACGACGCAAACGCCCCACAGTGAGCGGAACTCACCGTGGGGCGCAGGTGTCGCACTGTGGCCCGGCAGCCGGCCGCTAGCGGCCCGAGTGGGCCTCCACCGGAACGTCGTGGGCGCGGGCCACCACGCGCGAGTCGCCGCGGTCCAGCACGCCCGCCGTGACGGCGATGGCGAGCCCGACCAGCGCGAGGGCGGCACCGACCAGGGTGGGGGACGTCCATCCCCAGCCGGCGGCGATGACGACACCGCCGAGCCACGCCCCGCCCGCGTTGGCGAGGTTGAACGCCGAGTGGTTGGAGGCCGAGGCGATGGTCGGCGCGTGCGAGGCGGCCCGCATCACCAGCATCTGGACCGGGGTGGTGATCAGGAAGCCGACGGCTCCCAGCAGCCCCACCAGCACCAGCGCCGCCCACTTCACGGGCGCCACGAAGTGGAAGGCGACCATCAGCGCCGCCATCAGCCCCAGCGCCGCGTACAGGGTGCGCCGGGGTGCGCGGTCGGTCAGCGGCCCGGCGACCAGGGTGCCCAGCGTCATGCCGATGCCGAAGAGGGCGAGCACCCAGGTCACCGAGGTCTCGGCGAGCCCGGTGACCTGGGTCATCATCGAGGCGAGATAGCTGTAGACGGCGAAGACGCCGCCGAAGCCGAAGACGGCGGTCAGCAGCCCGAGGACGACCTGGCGGTTGCCCAGGGCGCGCAGCTCGTGACGTACGCCGCCCTGGTGCTCCAGCGGCATCCGGGGCACGAGCAGCGCGAGGGCCGACATGGCGACCAGACCGATGAGCGTGACGACCACGAAGGTGGCGCGCCAGCCGAGCTGCTGGCCCAGCGCCGTGCCACCGGGGACGCCGACGATGTTGGCGACGGTCAGCCCCAGGAACATGGTGGCCACGGCACGGGCCGCCCGGCCCTCCCGGACGAGCCGGGCGGCGACCACGGCGCCGACGCCGAAGAACGCGCCGTGCGGCAGCCCCGCCAGCACCCGGCCGGCCAGCAGCGTGCCGAAGCCGGGAGCGAGGGCGGAGGCGAGGTTGCCGAGGGTGAACAGTGCCATCAACAGCAGCAGCATCAGCTTGCGCGGGACGCGAGCCCCCACGGCGGTCAGCAGCGGGGCCCCGAGGACGACACCGAGGGCGTACGCGGAGACCAGGTACCCCGCGGTCGGAACGGACGTGCCCAGATCGTCGGCGACGTTCGGCAGCAGGCCCATCATCACGAACTCGGTGGTGCCGATACCGAAGGCGCCCACGGCGAGTGCGAGCAGAGCCAGTGGCATGCGAAGTAAACCTTTCGCGCGTAAGAAGGCGTGACGGAGTGCGTTGTCGAGCGCCCGGGAACGGGCGCTCGGGGAAGGTGGTGGGCCGACGCGGCGCGGGAGCGGCGGCCGCGGCGGGACGGGGCGACACTGCCCCTATGTTTTGCTCTGCAACAAAGTCTCGCAGCCAGATGTTCCAGGGCGCAAAACGAGGCGTTACGGGCCGCCGAATCCCGGTCGTCCGGCTCAGTCCGCCAGGTCGATCTTCGCGGCGACCGGCAGATGGTCGCTGGCCGTCGCCGGGAGCGTCCAGGCGGAGACCGGGTCGGCGCCCTTGACCATGATCTGGTCGATCCGCGCCATGGGGAACGAGGCCGGCCAGCTGAAGCCGAAGCCGTCCCCCGCCGCACCCTGTGCGGAGCGCATCTGGGAGGTGATGGGCGCAAGCGCGCGGTCGTTCATGGTGCCGTTGAGATCGCCGAGCAGGATGACGTTGTCCGCCGGGTCGCGGGCGATGGCCTCACCGAGGGCCCGGGCACTGCCGTCCCGCTGTCCGGCGGTGAAGCCGGAGCGGAACTGCACCCGCACCGAGGGCAGATGCGCGGCGTAGACGGCGACATCGCCCTCGGGCGTGCGCACCGTGGCGCGCATGGCGCGCGGCCAGCCCATCTTGATGTCGACGGCCCTCATCTCGCTCATCGGGTACTTGCTCCAGATGCCGACCGTGCCGGTGAGCTTGTGATACGGGTGCGTCTTGTCGAGGGCCGCCCGGTAGGCGGCGGCCTTCGCCGGGGAGACCTCCTCCAGTGCGATCACCTCGGCACCGGATGCGACCAGCGCCTCGGCGGTCCCCCGGGGATCGGCATTGCCCGCGTTGACGTTGTGGGTGACAACGGTGAGGTCACCGGCGCCGCTGCCGGTCTTGTCGTTGAACAGACCGCCGAACAGGTTCACCCACATCAACGTCGGCAGCAGCAGCGCGACCAGCGCCGTGGCGGAGCGGCGCAGCACGGCGCCGACCAGCAGGACGACGATCAGCAGCCCGCCCCACGGCAGGAACGTCTCCCACAGCGAGCCGAGGTTGCCGACGGCGTTGGGGACCTCGGCGTGCAGGAAGAAGGCCAGCCCGAGCAGCAGGGCGGCCACCGCGAGGAGCACCCCGCGCCGCCATTTCCCCGGCCCCGACCACCCCGGGAAGCCGCCTCGGAAGCGGTCGCCGGACCAGCGGGACCACAAGCCCCGCCGCCCGTCGCCGCCGTCCTCGCGGTGCGTGGCCTCCGACGTGTACACGCGCGTCATCCGCCGTCCTCACTTGCCTGTGCTGGTGCCCGATGAACGATAGGCGATGCCGTTTTCCAGGCAGTTGAACCCTTCGCTGCAACTGCCGCTTTCGCCCTGAAGTCCGATGTGGAGTCCGAGAAGAGGACGAGACGCGGCAGCGCACGGGTTCCAGCAGGTCGGGGCTGGATCGCGACTGTGACACAACCCGCACACGACCGCAGCCACCGGTCGGCCGCGCCGGCGGGTCCTGGGCGCCGAAGCCGGTCCCCTACCGGGCGGCGGAGGGGCGTGCCAGCATGGACAGCGGATCCGGAGACGCCGTAGGGGCGCTTCGAGACGACAACAGGAGTCAATGCCATGCCGCAGACGCTCTACGGGGGAACCCGTAATCGCCGTGTGACCGTGCGCGACCTCGCACTCGCCAAGGAGCGGGGCGAGAAGTGGCCCATGCTCACCGCCTACGACGCGATGACCGCCTCCGTCTTCGACGAGTCCGGTATCCCCGTCATGCTCGTCGGCGACTCGATGGGCAACTGCCACCTCGGCTACGAGACGACCGTGCCGGTCACCATGGACGAGGTGACCATGCTGACGGCCGCCGTGGTGCGGGGCACCAGCCGCGCCCTGATCGTCGCCGACCTGCCGTTCGGCTCGTACCAGGAAGGGGAGATCCAGGCACTGCGCAGCGCCACCCGGCTCATCAAGGAGGCCGGCGCCCAGGCCGTCAAGCTCGAAGGCGGCGAGCGTTCCGCCGACCAGATCGGGCTGCTGGTGCGCTCCGGCATCCCGGTGATGGCGCACATCGGGCTGACCCCGCAGTCCGTCCACGCCATGGGCTACCGGGTGCAGGGCCGCGGCGAGGAGGCGGCACACCAGCTGATGCGTGACGCCAAGGCGGTCCAGGACGCGGGGGCCTTCGCCGTGGTGATGGAGATGGTCCCCGCACCGGTCGCCGCCGAGGTCACCCGGGCACTGCACGTGCCCACGGTCGGCATCGGCGCCGGAAGCGACTGCGACGCCCAGGTGCTGGTGTGGACCGACATGGCGGGCCTGACCCCCGGCAAGCTGCCGCGCTTCGTGAAGCAGTACGGCCAACTGCGTACGGCGCTGGGAGAGGCGGCGCGCGCCTTCGCCGAGGACGTCACCACGGGCGCGTTCCCGGCACCGGAGCACTCCTTCGAGTAGCCCCGGGCGCTCCTCGGGGTGAGTGACACGACGGCCCACCGATCCAGCCCGGCTCGGCTGTCGGTGGGCTGTCGGTCGGCTGTCGGTCGTTTGTCAGTGGCGACTGTCATATTGGCGGCATGACGCGAGAGAAGACGACGAACGCGGTCGAGGTCCGCGGACTGGTCAAGCACTTCGGGGAGACGAAGGCCGTCGACGGCATCGACCTCGATGTGCGCGAGGGCACCGTGATGGGAGTGCTGGGCCCCAACGGCGCGGGCAAGACGACGCTCGTCCGGATGCTCTCCACGCTCCTGCAGCCCGACGGCGGCACGGCGAAGGTCGCCGGGTTCGACGTGGTGCGCCAGCCGCGCGAGCTCCGCCGCACGATCGGGCTGACCGGCCAGTACGCCTCGGTGGACGAGAAGCTGGCGGGCTGGGAGAACCTCTACATGATCGGGCGGCTGCTCGACCTGTCCCGCACCGACGCCCGCAAGCGCGCCGACGAACTGCTGGAGCGGTTCTCCCTCACCGAGGCGGCCCGGCGCCCCGTGATGAAGTACAGCGGCGGGATGCGCCGCAGGCTCGACCTGGCGGCCTCCATGATCGGGCGCCCGAAGGTGCTGTATCTGGACGAGCCCACCACGGGTCTGGACCCGCGCACCCGCAACGAGGTGTGGGACGAGGTCAAGAACATCGTGGCGGACGGCAACACCGTGCTGCTCACCACCCAGTACATGGAGGAGGCCGAGCAGCTCGCCGGCGAGCTGACCGTCATCGACCGCGGCCGGATCATCGCCGAGGGCCGGGTGCCCGAGCTGAAGGCGAAGGTCGGCGGTCGGACGCTGGAGATCCGCCCGGCCGACCCGGGGGAGCTGACCCGGATGGTCGGCGCCATCGCCCAGGCGGGGCTGGACGGAGTGGCCGGTGCCGCCGCCGACGAGGAGTCGGGCATCGTCAGTGTCCCCATCGTCAGCGACGAGCAGCTGACGGCCGTGGTCGCGCTGCTGGGGGAACGCGGCTTCGCGATCTCCGACATCGCCACCCACCTGCCCAGCCTGGACGAGGTGTTCCTGGCCCTCACCGGCCAGAAGGCCACCCACCAGGACGACGAGAACGAGCACGAGGAGGTCGCGGCGTGAGTACCGCCACCGTCAAAGCGCCCGGGTCCGAGAAGGCCCCGTCCGGCTCAGCGCCGGGGACGAGTCCCGCGCCCGGCAAGCCCGGCACGGCAGAGGGCCGCATCGGGCTGCGGGCCAACCTGCGGCACATCGGCGCGCTCGTCCGCCGCAACGCCCTGCAGATCAAGCAGGACCCCGAGTCGATGATGGACGCACTGCTGATGCCCATCATCTTCACGCTGCTGTTCGTCTACGTCTTCGGTGGCGCCATCGGAGGGGACGGCGGCAGCGGGAGCCGGGACCAGTACATCCAGTATCTGATCCCCGGCATGATGGGCATGATGGGGATGTCCATCGCGATGGCCGTCGGCACGGGCATCAACGAGGACTTCCGCAAGGGTGTGATGGACCGCTTCCGGGCCATGCCGATCGCCCGTTCCTCGGTACTCATAGCCAAGTCGGTCGTCGAGATCGGCCGCATGCTGGTCGCCGTGACCGTGCTGCTGACGGTCGGCTTCCTGGTCGGGTTCGAGATCGACGGGCACTGGCTGGGCATGCTGGCCGCCATCGGGCTGACCGCGCTGTTCGGCGCCTCGCTGCTGTGGATCTTCATTCTGCTGGGGCTGACGATGAACACGGCGCAGGCCGTGCAGGGCGTCTCGTTCCTGGTGCTGATGCCGCTGCAGTTCGGCTCGTCGGTCTTCGTGCCGACCGGCACCATGCCCGGCTGGCTGAAGGCGTTCACGGACGTCAACCCGCTCACCCATCTCGCGGACGCCGCCCGCGGGCTGATGCTCGGCCAGGGCGAGGTGGCCAACCCGGTGATGTGGACGGTGATCTGGTCGGTCGGGCTGACGCTGCTGACCGCGCCGATCGCCATCGCGAAGTTCCGCAAGAAGACCTGACCCCGGTCAGGTGCCACACACCAGGGCGACGGCCTCCTCGACGGAGAGGCCGTTGCCCGAGGCGTGCGCACGCGCATACTCCTCCTCGGACAGCACTTCCCGCACAGCCGCCTCGGCGGCCTCCCGCGACTCGCGCTCGACGGGGTGCGGGAAGTGCCCTTCCGGCAGTTTCGACAGCCCGTCGTAGGCGCCCACCAGCCGCCCGGCCTCCGTACCGCGCCCGAGCATGGCCAGGGCCCGTGCCGCGGTCAGCAGCTGGCTGAGCGTCAGATGCGGGGCGACGGCCTCCGCCATCACATCGCGGGTCTTGAGGATGGATCCCCGGAGCTTGGCCAGCGCCTCCTCGGGCCGGTCGTCGGCGACATGGGTCCAGGCCGCGATGCCCGCGATCATCCCCGCGAACAGCTGCGGCACCCGGGCGGCGAAATCCTCCTCCAGCGGCGCCAGCAGCTCCCTCGCCCGCCGGGGCTGCCCCTGCCGGGTGAGATGGACGGCGTACTGCACGGCGGCGAAGTTGGGGCCGTCCCCTCCGATGTGGTCGGCCTCCTCCATCGCCTCCCGCATCAACCGCTCGCCCTCGGCGGCGAGTTCGGGGCTGTCCAGCTCCACCAGCACCGAGCCGAGCCGCGACTTGAGCTGGGGCACCTGGCTGTGTGCGCCGAGCTGCTCGGCCCGTGCGATGGCCAGCCGGCAGTCCTCGGCGGCGCGGGCGAACTCCCCGCGCGCCGTGAGCGCCTCCGCGCGGCTCGACAGCGCCTCCGCCTCTCCCCAGGCGTCCCCGATCCTGCGGAAGATCTCCAGGCTCTCCGCCGCGTCCGCCTCCGACTGCTCCCAGGTGGCGGGGTGGTCGCTGGTCAGCTTGGACTGCAGCTGCAGGGCGAAGGCCAGCTCCCATTCGAGGCCCAGCTCGCGACAGCCGGCCACGAAAGCGCCGGACAGCTCGGCGAGCTTGCCGTACTCGCCGGTCATCATCCACGCGAAGAACCACATACAGCCGGGAATCCGGCACACCTGCGGCATCCCCGGGGTGTAGGCCCGGGTGATGTTGCGCAGTTCGGCCTGCCGTTCGGGGCTCTCCAGCCTGTTGACCCCCTCCTCGGCGTCGGTCAGCACCATCAGCCGCACCCCGCGCCGGGCCTCCCACAGCTGCTCCTCGCTCATCGGCGGCGGTGTGGCGGTGCACGGCTCGTACAGCGGCGGCGCGGGGCGCAGCGGCGAGGCGAAGGGGTCGGGGCCGAGGGCGAGGGCGGCCTCGCTCCAGTGGCGCGAGTCGGCGCGGTGGCCGCGCAGCTGCCAGAACCAGGTCATCGACAGGATCAGGCACAGCGCCTCGTGCTCGTCGCGCGCGGCGATGGCCCGGCGCAGCGCGGTGCGGATGTTGTCGTGCTCGCGCTCCAGCCTGTCCAGCCACTCCACCTGCTGGGGCCCGCGCAGCAGCGGGTCGGCGGTGCGGGCCAGTTCGCGGTAGACGATCAGATGGCGGCGCTCGGCGTGCTCCCGCTCGCCGGGCACCGCGTCCAGCTTCTCGGCGGCGTATTCGGCGACGGTCTCCAGCAGCCGGTAGCGCATACCCGCCGTGCCCTCCCCGGGCACGGCCACCACCAGCGACTTGTCGACGAGGGAACTCAGCAGCGCGGCAGCGTCCCCGGCGTCCCCGGCGTCCCCGGCGTCCCCGTCCGGCCCCTCGACGAGATCGGCGCACACCTCCTCCGCCTGCTCCAGCTCGCAGCCGCCCGTGAAGACCGCCAGCCGCCGCAGCACGGCACGCTCCGCCTCATCCAGCAGCTCCCAGGACCAGTCGACCACCGCGCGCAGCGTCTGCTGACGGGGCAGCACCGTACGGTTGCCGCTGGTCAGCAGCCGGAACCGGTGGTCGAGACGGCGGGCGAGCTGGCCGGGGGTGAGGGAGCGCAGCCGGGCCGCCGCCAACTCGATCGCCAGCGGCAGCCCGTCGAGCCGACGGCAGATCTCCGCGCAGGCCTCCGGATCGTCCTCGACGCGGAACCCGGGACGCGCCGAGGCGCCCCGCTCGGCGAGCAGCCGGAGCGCCACCGGGTCGGGCAGCGGCTCGACGGGACGTACGAACTCACCCGGTACGCCGAGGGGTTCGCGGCTGGTCGCCAGGACGGTGACGCCCGGACACTCCACCAGCAGCGTCTCCACCACCCGCGCCGCCGCGTCCAGGAGGTGTTCGCAGTTGTCCAGCACCAGCAGCATCCGGCGGGCCGCGCAGCGCTCGGCGAGCTGGGTGAGAGGGTCGCCGACAGTGGGGTCGGTCGCCGCCCGCAGCCCCTCGGCGGTGGTACCGGTCAGCACCGTCTCGCGGCCACCGAGCGCGGTGAGCACGGCCTCGGCCGTCGCGCCCTGGTCGTGCGGGTCGCGCACGGCGGCGAGTTCGGTCACCCACACGCCGTCCGCCCACTCCTCGCTCCGCCCGGTGTGCGCCCGGGCGGCCGCCTCCAGCGACAGCCGGGTCTTGCCCGCTCCGCCGGGCCCGGTGAGCGTCACCAGCCGCGCCGAACCGAGCTCCTGGCACAGCGCCTCGATCTCGCCCTCGCGCCCCACGAACGAGGTCAGCCGGGCACGCAGATTGCCCACGGCCCGCCGGGGCACGGTCCGCGGCGCGGAGGGGCCGACAGGTGCGGAAGGACCGACAGGTGCGGCGGACTCGGCGGGTACGGCTGGTTCGGCGGGTACTGCGGGGTCGGCGGGTTCGGCGGCCAGCAGTTCGGCGTGCAGGGCGCGCAGTTCGGCGCCGGGGTCGGCGCCGAGCCGGTCGGCGAGACGGGCTCTGACCGTCTCGTACGCGGCCAGCGCCTCGGCGGTGCGGCCGGCGTCGCGCAGGGCACGCAGCAGCAGGGCCTGGAGCGGCTCGTGCAGCGGGTGCTCGGCGGCCAGCTGACGCGCCGTGGGCAGTACGGCCTCCGCCCGGCCGAGCGCGAGTGCCGCCTCGGCCCGGTGGCGGCGCGCGGCCAGTGCGCGGTCGGCGGCGCGGACCCCTGCGGACCCTCCCCCGTCGGGCAGATCGGCCAGCGCGGGGCCGCGCCACAGCGCGAGGGCGTCGTCGAGCAGGCCGACGGCCTTGGCGGGGTCCCCGTCCGCGAGGGCGTCCGCGCCCTCGGAGGCCAGTCGCTCGAAGCGGTACAGGTCGATGTCGTCGCGCGCCGTCACCAGTCGGTAGCCGCCCTCGACGGAGTCGACCGCCTCCCGCCCCAACGATCTTCGCAACCGCCCGACGAGCGCCTGGAGCGCCGCCGTCTCGTCGGCGGGCGGGTCCTCGTGCTCCGACCAGACGGCGGCCACGAGCTCACCGGTGTGCACGGCGCGGCCTCCCGCGAGGGCGAGCGCGGTCAGCAGGGCGCGCAGCCTCGCTCCGCCGACCGGCACGGTGGTGCCGTCCTCGCGGAGGACCTGCGTGGTGCCCAGAACGCGGTAGAGGTAACGCACCCCCACATACTGCCACCGGCCTCCTTCGGCCCCGTCGGCAGACGGCTCGTCCCGGCGGCTTCCGGGCGCCGACCCGAGCACGGCGTCGCGGCGAGGGCGCCATGGGGAGGGCGTCGGTCGTCCGGCGCGGAACGCGACGGCGGGCCGGGTCCACGGCTGTCCGTGTCCCCGGCCCGCCGGGCGGGCGCGCCCCGGGTCAGGCCCGGCGGCAGTCCTTGCCGCGCACCCACTTGGGAACGTTGGCGTAGCCGGAGTTGCCCTGCCTGTTGACGCAGACCACCTTGTGGTGGCCCTTGCGGGTCTCGATGGTGAACGTGCCGCGGATGGTGCCGTGGCGCGGCGCGTTGATGGCACGGCACCGGCTGCTGCCGACCGCGGCGTGGTGGTCACGCTCCAGCCGGTCGCAGACGTAGCCGCGCTTGTGGTGCTGGCCGCCGCCAGGTCCGTCACCGGCGACCGCCGCCACCGGGGCCATGCCCACCATGGCGGTCGCCATCGCTGCCACCACCGTCAGAGCCCGTGCGCGGCGGGTTGTTGCCGACTTCCTCATACTGCTGTCCTTTCGCTTTCCCTGTCTGCTCCGCCCCCATCGGCGGGACTTCGGGGGATGTGCAGTCGCACACGCTCAGCAGAGCAGCCACATCGGCCTCCGGCGCAGAACAACAAGGCAAGGTCACCCGTTGGGCGAGTTCACACCACCCTGTCGGTGGCATTCGCAGCGTTACGGGAGGGACCGGCGCCCGCGGCCTCGCGCAGGGCGCGCAGCGTCGCCCTGACCGCCGGGCGGCGCAGGAGGCAGTCGCGGGTGACGGCGAACAGGCGGCGCGTGGGTACCGGTTCCAGCGCACGCAGCACCACCCCGTCGGGCAGCGGACCCCGGCCCAGCCTGGGCAGCAGGGCGATGCCCAGGCCCGCCGCCACGAGGGCGGTCTGGGTCTGGAACTCGGCGACGTAGTAGGCGACGTCCGGCTCCTGGCCCGCGGTGCGCAGCGTGGTGTGCAGCCAGTCGTGACAGACCGTGCCGGGCGGCTGACACACCCAGCGCCGACCGGCCAGATCCGCCGTCTCCAGCGTGTCGAGGGCGGCGAGCGGGTGTCCGGCGGGCACCAGCACCTCGCAGTGGTCCTCGCCCAGCGGAACGCTGCACACCCCCTCGGGTGCGGGCATCGGGGCGATGTCCCAGTCGTGGGCGAGGGCCAGATCGATCTCCCCCCTGGCCACCAGGCCCACCGACAGATGCGGGTCGACCTCCGACATCCGAAGGTCCAGTTGCGGATGGTCGGCGGCGAGTTGGGCCAGCACGCGGGGCATCAGACCGCGGGCGCCGCTGGGGAAGGCGGCGAGCCGCAACCGGCCGGCCGGGCGGCCCTTGCGCTCCTCCAGCGCGACCTCGGCCTGCTCGGCGAGGCTGAGCATCTCCTGCGCCGTACGGACGAGCATCAGCGCGTCATCCGTGAGAGCGATACCGCGCCCCTGCCGCTGGAGCAGGGTGGTGCCGGTCTCCCGCTCCAGCTTGGCGATCTGCTGGGAGACGGCGGAGGGGGTGTAGCCGAGCGCCTGCGCGGCGCCGCCCACCGAGCCGTGCAGCTGGACGGCGTGCAGGGCACGCAGCCTGGACAGGTCGAGCATGCTGTGCGGACCTCCCGCCCGGCGGGCGCTCTCGGTATCGACTCTTCAGTATTGCTGAATCCATCATGCACGAATCCGTGCTGGTGCTGAACAGTACGACCGGCGACGATCAACGGCATGCGTCTGCGCCCTGTCCACTTCGCCCTCGCCGTGCTCGTCGCCGCCGTCTGGGGCGTCAACTTCGTCGTCATAGAGGTCGGGTTGCGGCACTTCCCGCCGCTGCTCTTCTCCGCGCTGCGCTTCCTCGTCGCGGCCCTTCCCGCCGTCTTCCTCGTCCGCCGCCCCCGCGTGGCGCTGCGCTGGATCGTGGCGGTCGGACTGGCGCTGGGCGTGGCGAAGTTCGGGCTGCTGTTCATCGGCATGCGGGAGGGGATGCCGGCCGGGCTCTCCTCGCTCGTCCTGCAGGTGCAGGCGGTCTTCACCGCCGTCTTCGCCGCCGCCACGCTGGGCGAACGGCTCGGAAGGGTGCGGCTGACCGGTATGGCGGTGGCGCTGACCGGAATAGCGGTCGCCGCCGTCGGCCAGGGCGCCTCCGGGCCGCTGGGCGCGTTCCTCCTCGTCGTCGCCGCCGCCGCTGCCTGGGGCGTCTCCAACGTGCTGACCCGCAAGGCCGCGCCGCCCGACGCGCTGTCGTGGATGGTGTGGGTCAGCCTGGTTCCGCCGCTGCCGCTGATCGTGCTCTCCCTGCTGTTCGAGGGGCCGGCCGCCGACCTGGCCGCGCTCCGCTCCCTCGACCTGAGCGGACTGGGCGCCGTCTGCTTCGTCGCCTGGGTCGCCACCTTGTTCGGCTTCGGCGCCTGGGGCTTTCTGCTGCGCCGCTACGACGCCTCCGCCGTGGCGCCCTTCTCGCTGCTGGTACCGGTCTTCGGCATGACCTCGGCCGCGCTGCTGCTCGACGAGGGCATCACCGCACCGGACGCCCTCGCCGCCGCGCTGCTGATCGGGGGCGTCACGCTGGTCTCCCTGGCCCGAGGGCGCGGCACCGCGACGGAACCGGCGGCCGACGCGGCGGCGGAGCCCACCGGGACGGTGCAGCGGGCCGGGGCCGGCTCGCGGGCCGCCGGCGCCGGCTCGCAGACCGCCCGGGCCGGCTCGCGGGGCTGACGACGGCGGAGGCCGCTGCGGGTCCGGCGGCACGGTACCGGACCCGCCGACGCCCCGCGGGCCAACGTCCCACGGCGTGCGCCGGGTTCGCCGGGCGCGGCCTGCTGCCGGTACGGTCTGACCCCATGACCAGCGCAGCCACCCACCCGGACCACCACCGGATCAGCCCGGTCTTCCTCGGACTCGTCGCGATCATGGCGGTGTCCGGCTGGGGCGTGTGGGCGGGCTGGGCCGAGGTGACGGGCGTCGCCGTGTTCTTCTTCGTCGTCTCCGGCTGGATCGTCTCGCTGTGCCTGCACGAGTACGCGCACGCGCGGTCCGCACTCGGCGCCGGGGACGTGTCGGTGGGCGCGAAGGGCTATCTGACGCTGAACCCCCTGCACTACACCCACGCGATGCTCAGCATCGTGCTGCCGGTCCTCTTCGTCGTCCTCGGCGGCATCGGACTGCCGGGCGGGGCCGTCTACATCGAACGCGGCCGGATCAGCGGCCGCTGGAAGCACAGCGTGATCTCGGCGGCGGGACCGCTGACGAACGCGCTGTTCGCGGCCGTGCTCACGGCGCCGTTCTGGCTCGACGCGATGGGGAACGTGCCCATCGCCTTCCGCTGCGCACTCGCCTTCCTCGCGCTGCTCCAGGTGACGGCCGCGCTGCTGAACCTGCTGCCCGTGCCGGGGCTCGACGGGTTCGGGATCATCGAGCCCTGGCTGTCGCCACGCGCCCGGCAGCAGGCGGAGCCCTTCGCTCCGTTCGGGCTGCTGATCGTCTTCGGCTGTCTGTGGATTCCGCAGGTCAACGAGGTCTTCTGGGACTTCGTCGACGCCCTGCTGCGCGGCATGAACGTCTCCGAAGCCGAGACCTATCTCGGTCTCGAATACTTCCGCTTCTGGGAGGGCGAACCCCAGAACGTGCTGGTGCCGTAGACGGCACGTGCCGGTGCCGTGGGCGGGAGGCCGCCAGGCGCCGGACCGTTCGGCTAGTCGGCGGCCCGGGCCGTACGGCGGTGGTAGTACCAGGCCATGTTCGAGGTCAGGCCCGCCAGCAGGACCCAGACGACGCCGAGCCAGCTGCCCTTCGCGAAGGACACCACGGCCGCCACGACGGCCAGGACACAGATGACGGTCGCGTAGAGGGCGAGGCCCTTGGGGACGCGGCGGGTGGGGGCTGACATGGCTCGGTCTCCAACGAGAGGGGCGGTGCACGGGTGCACAGGCGTGCACCCGCCATTGTCCCTCACGCCTGACGGCGAGCCGCATCGCGGGCCGCGTCCCGGGCGTCGCGGCGCCCGAACAGGATGTCGACGACGGCCACCACCAGCGCACCAGCGACGAAGCACACCGCGGTGAGCAGCCCGTAGTCCAGCGCGGTCGCCCAGTCGTGGCTGCTGGCCAGCCAGGCGAAGAAGACGGCCCCCACGGCGGCGATCCCGGCGGCGGAACCGATCCGCTGGCCGGTCTGGATCACGCCCCCGGCGGCGCCACCCTGCGCGACGGGCACCGAGCGCAGCGCGAGGGTCTGGTTGGGGGAGATGACCAGCCCGGAGCCGAGGCCGGCGCAGAGCATCGGCCCGATCAGCGCCCAGCCCACACTGCTGTTCTGCACCTCGTGCACCGTCAGCGCCGCCCCGGCGAGACCGATCAGGACGAGCACCAGGCCGAGAGCGATCAGCGGGCGGCCCACACGGGTGATGAACCGGCCGCCGACAGCCGCGGAGACCGCCGAGCCGATGGCGAAGGGCGTCAGCGTCAGTCCGGCCTGCAGGGCGCTGTAGCGCATCCCGTTCTGCAGGAAGAGGGTGAAGATGAAGAAGATCGTGGTGAACCCGGCGAAGTACACCAACCCCAGCAGCGCCCCCAGCGAGTACGAGCGGTCCTGGAAGAGGCGCAGGTTGACCAGAGGCTCCTTGCCGCGCCGCAGATAGACCCGCTCCCACCACACGAAGGAGCAGATCAGCAGCACACCCAGCGGCTCCAGCAGCCACTTGCCCTGCCCATGCCACTGGCGTTCCTCCACCAGCGGCAGCATCACCGCGATCACCCCCGCCCCCAGCAGCAGTACACCGAGCGGGTCCAGGCTGTGGCGGTGCTCGGTGTCGCGCTCCGCGCAGGCGCGGGGCACCAGGCGCAGGGCCAGGAGGAAGGCGATGATGCCGATGGGCAGGTTGACGAAGAACACCCAGCGCCACCCCTCGGCGGCGCCGAAGACCTGGATGAGCAGCCCGCCCAGCAACGGGCCGATCGCGGTCGACAGGCCGATGGTGGAGCCGAGCATCCCGAAGGCCTTGCCGCGCTCGGCGCCGCGGAACAGCTGCTGGATCATCCCGGAGATCTGCGGCATCAGCAGCCCGCCGCCCACGCCCTGCAGCAGCCGGGCCCCCACCAGCCACCCGGCGCCCTGTGCGAATCCGCAGGCCATGGAGGCGACGGTGAACAGGATCAGCCCGGCGAAGAAGGCGGTGCGCCTGCCCAGCGCGTCCCCGATCCGGCCGGAAGGCACGAGCACGAGACCGAAGGTGAGGGCGTAACCGGAGACCACCCAGGAGAGTGCCGACTCCGAGGCGCCCAGCCCCTTCTCGATGGCGGGCAGCGCGACGTTCACGATCGAGACGTCCAGCAGGGACATGAAGCCGACGAGCAGACACACCGACAGCGCCTTCCAGCGCCGTGGATCCGGTGTGTAGTCCTGCTCGTCCGTGGTCGCCCCGGCCCGCCCGGCGGCGGGTGCGGGCTGCTGTGCCATCCGTGCCTCCTGGCGAGCGCGCCCGTGACCGGTCACCGCTCCACCCCATGATGGGCAGGGTGTGCGCGGCCCGCATGTCCGAAGGCTGGGTGCCCGGAGCAACGGCCGGCTACACGGCGCCGGAACTCTTCAGATTTGCGCCTGGATGCCCGGATACGCGGCAGTCCAAGGCGCCGTCGAGCGCGAGCGCTAACGCCGGGCCCGGTCCGCGAGCCGGGCGGCCAGATCCGTGACCTGGCCGCGCGTGAGCCGGGTGTCGCGGTCGCCGATGCTGACGACGAGGGCGACATCGCCCTCGCCGCTGACCGGCAACCGGACAGCGGCGACGTTCCCGCTGGGGGTGAGCAGCGGCTCACCGCGCTTCGTTTGCTGCGCCCGGTCCGCGTAGCCGAGCAGATCGTCCATCGGGAGCCGGGCGTCGTGCTGGATCTGGGGAAGCAGCACATTGACGGCATGGCCCTTGCGGACACCGATCGTGAACAGGTGGAGCCGCTCCTTGCCGAGGCGGTAGCCGCAGTCGACCAGCGCACCGTCCGACCGGGCCAGCGGCGAGTCCGCGCCGTCGGGCAGCTCACCCTCGACGGAGCCGGGCGTGACGGCACCCTTCGCCCCGGCGGCGTGCGCCGCCTCGGCCACGTCGTAGCGCACGGGACAGTCGGTGCCCGGCTTCGCAGCCATCCGCTCGACGGCGGCGACGCTCAACGGCGCGGACGTGTGCCGATTCCCCGCACCGTTCGCGCCACCCCCGTGCTCCGCACCGCTCCCGCTGTCGTCCCCGCCCCGCTGCGAGCAGCTGGCGAGCACCGCAGCGACCACGACGGCGACCGTCCAGCCGCCGCCGGGGATCTTCCGCTCCCCCACCGTCCCTACCTGCCGTTCGATGTTCCTCAGATGTCGGTGAGGCGGACGCCCGCGTGCGCCTTGTAACGCCGGTTGACGGAGATGAGGTTGGCGACCAGCGACTCCACCTGGTGCGCGTTGCGCAGCCGCCCGGCGAAGACGCCGCGCATCCCGGGGATGCGGGCTGCCAGCGCCTGCACGATCTCGCAGTCGGCGCGCACCTCGCCCAGCACCATCACATCCGTCTCGATCTCCTCGACCTCCGGGTCGGAGAGCAGCACCGCGGACAGGTGATGGAAGGCGGCCGTCACCCGCGACTCGGGCAGCAGCGCCGCGGCCTGCTCGGCCGCGCTGCCCTCCTCCGGCACCAGCGCGTAGGCGCCCTTCTTGTCGAAGCCGAGCGGATTGACGCAGTCCACGACGAGCTTCCCGGCCAGCTCCTCGCGCAGCGCCTCGATCGTCTTGGCGTGCCCCTCCCACGGGACGGCGACGATCACGATGTCGGACTCGCGGGCGCACTCGGCGTTGTCCGCGCCCCGCACCCCGTGCCCGATCTCCTCGGCCGCCTGCTGCGCCCGTTCGGCGGCACGGGACCCGATCGTGACGGACATCCCGCCCCGCGCGAGCCGATAAGCCAGCCCGCGCCCCTGGTCCCCGGTCCCCCCGAGCACCCCCACCCGCATCCCGGACACATCGGGCAGCTCCCAGGGGTCCTTCTTGGGCGCACTGGCATTGGCGGCGGAAGAGGCAGCAGAAGTCATACGCCGCATCCTGCCATCCGGCAGCCCCGGTGGCCGCTGCGTACGGCCGTGAAGGTGATCACTGTCCTCCGACCGGCCACCGGACGGCGGCGGGTCGGAAGAGGACGCCGATCACTTCCCGGTGCACGGCAGCTTCCTCACCACCTTGCTCATGACAGTCTGCGCAAGCTTCCCGAACACTTTGTGGGCCCGGTCCGGATCGTCGTTGAGAGGGGTGTCATTGGCATAGACATCGACGAGGAACCGGTTGTACTCCTTCTCAGGATCATCTTCGGCACGCGGACAATCGATGGCCGCAACGCCTCCCGCGGACCATGTCGCCACGTCGTAGCGGCCGGGGTATTTCTTGGGGGTGTCCCGGGTGTTGCGCTGCTCGATCGCCTCGGCCGGTGTACTGGCCGCCACTGTGTCATTCCGCTTCGCCCACCTGCCGACAACGGACACCTTGGGGTTACCGTCCACCAAATAGTCACAACCTTGCGACGCCGTACCGTTCCCCCACCTCCATAGCTTGTCCACCTCGATCTCTTTTCCTGGGCCGAACAGCGACGAGTAATATCGCTGAGGGATTTTCAGGCCGCAGAGGTCGTCGGGGACGGCGTAGTCCCGGCCGGGTGGAGAACTGCAGGAACTGAGCACCACGACAAGCAGCGCACCCGCCAACAGCCGCACAGGAACCGCGACAGTGCTGTGCAGCGGAGCGAAGCTCCTGCGCCTCAAGGTCAATTTTGCGGTCTCACGCTTCCGTGGGATCCGGCGGTGTGGGAACCGTCGGCAAATCCACTGAGCGTCCATTTGCGCGCACCATCCTTGACTGCCGCCAGTGTCTCTCCGTCCAGCCCGCGCTCCCTGCCGAACCTCCCGGCCCAGTCCTTTGAGAACTCAGCAGTCTCATGGCTGGCCTCGGTGTATTCGTAACGGGCGTCGTCCTGCGCATTCTGGGAAACCTGAGGAATATCCTTCTTGATCAACTTCATGATCGCTTCGTTTGCGCTCTCCTGCGCCCAACCCGCAGGCGTGGACAGGTGCGCACCCGGCCCCTGACTTCCTCCGATACTCCCGGTACCCAGACCGACGAACCGATTGACCCACTTGCTGGCGCCATCCGCTTTTTCGTTGAAGTCTCGGGCCTTTGCCGTCTCATCCTGGTAAACGGCGTCAGCCTTCGCCTCGCTGAGAATCCCCGAGACGTATGATCCACCGGCGACCGCGTCTCCGGTGAGACTCTCGACGGTCCCTCTTTCGGTGCCCGGTTTGATGTCGTTGATCACTTGCTGCAAATGGTCGAGGGTGTACATCTGCTGAGACGTCTTGATGACTCCGTAAGCATGCGGATCCCGCGCCACCTTGTTCAGGTAACCTTCGAGAGCTCCGCTGTTGAAATCAGCTTCTGCCCCCTTGACCTTGTACTCGTCGTCGGCGGTCACATTCCGCTGTACGTCCGCCGGATAGTCGGCGATCATCTCACCAAGAGTGCCTCGCATGTCGGCGAAATCGCCGCCCTTGCTGAGGGGATGGGTCTCGTCGCCGTCGACGGGGGTGCCGAACACCCGCACGGCCTCTTCCATGACGCCGACGTTGGCCTCCGAATGCACCGGTAGCTTGCCGGAGGCCACCGCGTCGGGGAGACGGCCGGTGGCACCGGCTTTCAGGGCGGCTTCGAAGCCTTCCTTGGAGTGTTTGTCGAGTTCGTCATTTTTGTCGTAGACATCGACGTCGACGATCTTCCAGTCGCGGTCCCTGACGAGGTATTCGAGGCGGTCGTTCCTGTCGGATTCGCCGTCGGCCGGATCCGGGTCGGAGGCCGGGTCGAGGTAGCCGGCTGCGGTGTCCGGATCCTTGGACATGATGCGAAGGAGGCCGTCGTACGGATCGTTCTCGAAGCGGCGGCCTGCCATTTCCGGGAGGGCAGCAGCATCGGACCCCTTCTTGCCGAAGCCGCCGTGGTCCCAGATGCCGGGGTCCTTCTCCTCGGCAGCGCGGATGTCGTCACCGAGGTCGTACAACATCTGCGGGGAGTAGCCGTCGCCGTGCTTCATGAGGGTGACGAGGGACTGGTAGCCGCGGCCGTAGGCCGAGGTGCTGCCGATGCCGCCGGCCTCGCGCAGGTTGTACTTCCACTCCTCGGCGCCGGCCTTGCGCATCTCCTTGCGCCAGTCGTCGTAGAAGTCGCCTTCCTTGCTGCGGAGCCACGCGGCGTATTTCTTGCCGTACTCCGGGGAGCTCAGCTTGAGCTTCTTGCCGTGACCATCGCGGAAGACCGGCACATTGGTGGCCGTGGCCAGGGAGTCGGCCAACGATTTCTCCGTTCCCAGGTACAGGGAACGGTGATCCTTGTCCGTGCGGTAGGCGAGGGCGTTCAGTTTGTTCGTCGCATCGATCAGCCCCTGCGGGCCGAGCGAGTTGAGCATGGTGCGGCTGAACTGCTTGTCGTCGGCGTTCTCCCTGAGCATGGTGCGGAGCTCACGCCATTCCCCGGCGCTGAGACCGCCGCCGTCCTTCAGGGAATCGAGACGACTTGCCAGGTCCGCCGCTCGCTTCCCGGCGAAACTCTCAACGTCGCCGAGGGCCTTGCTATTGAATCCGCCGGTCTCGCCCTTGCCGTCCTTGTCCTTCGCAGCCGCCTTGAGCGCCAGCATGTTGTCGTAGTCGACGTCATCGACATGTGCGACCGCCTTCTGGATCCGGCGGTTCCATTTGCGTTCCGCGTCCATGCGGCTCGGGTCGCGCAGGGCGCCCTGTGCTTCCTCGTCCGTCATCTCGCTGGTGTCGAGGTTGCACTTACCGTACTCGTCGACCTTCATGCCGCCTTCGTTGATGGCCTGGTCACGGACCTTCTTCAGCTGCTCCCGGGCCTCGGTCAGGCGGCCGTGTGCGTCGTCCAGCAGCTCGGCGATCCGGAGCGCCTGGTGTTTCGCTGCGGACAGTTCGTGGAGTGTGATGCCCGACGACTTCCAGAAGGCGTCCGCGGACTCCCCCGCCCAGCCCTTGAGTTTGCTCCGCACGTGGTCGCGGTAGTTGTCCCGCAGCGTGCCGCAACGCTTGGCCATCGAGCGCCAGTTCTTGGCGGCCTCGGTGAGGGCGGAGAAGCGGGCGGTCATGATGTCGTGGTATGTCAGTTCCATGCGGCCCGCCTCCTCACAGATCGTTGAGCCGGCTGCTGCCGGCCGGGATCTGCAGGCTGTTGAAATCCCGGACCCGGTCCAGCTCCAGGTTCTGGAAGGAGGTCTTCGTCGCGTTGAGGGCGTGCATCTCGCCCCTGAGCCGATCAGCGGTCTTCTTCCACGCCGCTTCCCAGCGCTCCAGGCAGAAGTCGAGCCCTTTTCTGGTGTCCCAGCCCCGCAGCTCGCCCGGCGTGGTGTTACTGCTGCCGAAGACGCTGGTCGACGCCAGCACGGCTTGGCCACCCTCCTGTACCGCGGCCGGCCCCAGGTCGGTCTCGATATAGCGGGCGGCCTCCTTCTTGTCCGTCGGCGTCACCGACAGATCCGGGCCCTCTCCACCCTTGCCCCCGGGCGCGTGCGGTGCCCGGTTGAGTTGCACAGGTGCGGATGAACCCGCGTTGTTCCGCTCTTCCCCGAAGGACAAAGCCTTCCCCCCTGCATCCGGTGAACTCGATCCCCCGTGTTCTCCGCTTCAGCAGTCCGCCACTTCGCGAACGCGGACCGTGACAGAGCGAGTACTTTACCGGCCCCGGGGAGCGGGGGGTCAACCGGCTCCGATCGGGCCCTCCCTGTCCGCGAGTGGGCTGTCAGCGTCGTTGGCGGGCTGCCTCGTAGAGGGTGGCTGTGGCGGCGTTGGCGGCGTTGAGGGAGGAGGCGGCGCCGTGCATGGGGATGTGGACGGTGCGGTCGCAGCGTGCGCGCCAGGTGTTGCTCAGGCCGGTGGTCTCGTTGCCGACCAGCAGGAGGACGGGGCCGGTCAGGTCGGTGTCCCAGAGGGCGGACTCGCCGTGTTCGTCGGTGCCGATGACGGTGATGCCGCGGTCGGCCAGCCAGTCGTCCACCTCCTGGGGTGAGGGGACGCGAACGGTGGGGAGGGAGAAGAGGGAGCCGGTGGAGGCGCGGACGGACTTGGGGTCGTAGACGTCGGCGGCGTGGCCGGTGACGACCAGCCCGTCGGCGCCGAAGGCGTCGGCGGAGCGGATCAGGGTGCCCAGGTTGCCGGGGCTGGTGGGACGGTCGAAGAGGACGCCGAGGAAGGAGGGGCCGACTCGGATGCGGGCGAGGTCGTCGTCCGGCATCCGTACGACGGCGACCAACTCGGCGTCGCCCTCCGCGCGCTCGCTCAGTTCGGCGAGGAGTTCGGGTGCCATGGCGATCCGCTCGCCGGGCGCGGGCGAGTCGAGGAGTTCGCGGGCCCAGTTCGACAGCCGGCGGCCCTCGGCGTACAGCAGTGCGCTGGTCGGCCAGCCGTGCTCGACGGCCAGGGTGATCGGGCGTACGCCCTGGACCAGGAACTCCCCGGCACGCAGGCGTTTGGTGCGGTTGGTCAAAAGGGCGTGCCACTGCTGGAAGCGGGCGTTGCGCGTGGTGATCCGTGGGGCTCGCGGCATTCGGTCGAGAGTAGTCGAGGCCGGCGGTACTCAGCCGAGGTCGGTCACGGGGATGCGGCGGAAGGTGATCGTCTCGTAGGCGCCGGCGTCGCCCGTCTCGTAGAGCAGTCCCACGGTCTCCTCGTCCACCCGCACCAGGTCGGAGTAGGCGGCCCGCCGCTCGTCCACGGTGTGCGCCTCGCGCCAGGTGGCGCCGCCGTCCGTGCTGGCCCGTACGGACATCCGGTGCCGGGTGGCGGGGTCGGAGGGGGCGGAGAAGAGGAGGACGTCGGGGTCGCGGAGGTGGAGGACGGAGCCCTGGACGACGGGGGTGGTGAGCCGGGGTTGGGGGCTGAAGGGGGCGGTGAGGGTTTCGCCGCCGTCGGTGGAGCGGGCATCGGCGCGGTGCGCCGGGGCGTCCGAGTCGTTGCGGGTGTTGAAGTAGACGGTGCCGTCGGGGAGTTCGGCGGCGGTGGTCTCGTTGACGTTGACCCAGCCGTCGGGGTTGTCGTCGACGTAGCCGATCCGCCAGGTCGCGCCACCGTCGTCGCTGAGCAGGTCGTGGCCGCCGTTGTAGCGGCCCTCGGTGCCGTCGTCGCCGGGGGTGGTGGGCGGGGTGGAGTGGTTGGCGGGCACGAGGACGCGGCCGGAGCCGAGCTGGAGGGCGTGGCCGGGTGTGGTGGCGTACCAGCGCCAGTCCGCCTGCTTGGTGGTGGCGGTGATCTCGCGGGGCGCGCTCCAGGCCAGGCCCGCGTCCTCGCTGTGCTGGACCCACACACGGCGGCCTTCGGCGGCGCCGACCTCGCCGCGCCGGATGCGCTCCTCGGTGGCGTCGGCCGCGCTGCGGACGAAGACGAGGAGGACCCGGCCGTCGGCGAGGGTGACGGGGGCGGGGTTGCCCGCCGTGCCCTTGACGGGGTCGGTGCCGTCCTCGTCGCTGTAGCGGGCGGCGACGGACAGCGGGCCCCAGTGGCGGCCGCCGTCCGTGGAGCGCTTGAGGACGATGTCGATGGCTCCGCTGTCCTGGGCGGAGTCGACCCGCCCTTCGGCGAAGGCGAGGAGGGCGCCGTCGGGCGCGCGGACGACGGCGGGGATCCGGAAGCTGGCGTAGCCCTCGCTCCCGGCGCGGAACGGTACGGAACTCTCGTACGGCATCGAGCGATTCCCAACTGCCGGAGGTAGAACGTCCCTTGTCCTGGGGGGAACGGTAGGCAGCCCGCAGAGGGCCGTCAAGAACGAGCGGCGCGAGTGGGCGGCCCGAGCGGGCGGCACAAAGGAGACGGGGGTGTGCTGACTCTTCACCAGGCGGTGCACCATGTGGAGATCTTGAGACGAGTGGGCCCTCAAGTGGCGGACGGCTGCACCGGCGTGTTTCGCTCTTCGGGCAGTCGGGCGGAACGACCGCTACCGGTTCCGAATTCGTCCGGTTTTCCGGGTGTGCCTGTGCCCGACTGATGAGCGTCCCGATCGGCAATTTGCGTCGTCCGGGGCGAGTCCCCCTCATAAACCCGAAAGCAATGAAGGGAAGCGCATTCATGCGTCACCACATCGAGACCGCTGAGCTGGCCGACACCGAGCTGGACGCCGTTTCCGGCGGCCTGCTCCAGGAGACCGTCAGCGAGGCCGGCGCCACCGTCGGCGGCGTCGAGGGCCTGGTCGGCAACACCGTGAACGGTGTCAGCGCCAACGGTCTCCCGAGCGTCGGCGTCTCCCTCGGCGCCGGTGCCGACGCCCAGGCCTGAGCATTCGACAGGCCTTCAGGTGTCATTGACTGACACCTTTCCCGTGCCGCAGCGGAACCGCCTGCTTTTTGTCCGAGCGATTCCGCGGCCCGGGTAGGAGCCATAAGCCCCGGAACATTGTTCCGGGGCTTATGTGTTACGGTCATGCGCCGCTGTCGGCACAACGGTGACCGACTGCGGAAAAGCGTGAAGGAAAGGTAAGGAAAGGTGACGTGGAGTTCCGCCAAAAGGCGCTTGCCAAGCTGCAATCGCCCGAAGAACTCGACGTTCCGGTACGTTTCGCACGGCCGCAGGGCCTTCTCGTACTCGTCGTCACTCTTGTGGTGATGGCGGCGGGTTGCGCCTGGGCCGTCACCGGCACGGTCTCCTCCAAGCTCAACGCCGCCGGTGTCCTCACCCACACCGAGGGCAGCTATCTGCTGCAGAGCCCCGTCGCGGGCCAGGTGACCGCCGTGCACGCCGAGGCGGGGCAGCGGGTGGAGAAGGACGCGCCCGTGGTGAGCGTGCGCACGGAACGGGGCGTACGGGCAGTGCGCGCGGTGGCGCGCGGCCGGGTCACCTCCCTGGCGGCCGAGGTCGGCGCGGTGGTGACCACCGGGGCCGACGTGGCGACCGTCGAGCGCGTCAAGAGCGCCGACGACCCGCTGGTGGCGATGCTCTACATCCCCGCGGACAAGGGCGCGACGGTGCCGGTGGGCGCGAAGGTGGACCTGACCGTCGGCTCCGTGTCCTCGGACCGGTACGGGCTGCTGCGCGGCACGGTGCAGGCCGTCGGTCAGACGCCGCAGACCCGGCAGCAGATCAGCGGCTTCCTGGGAGACAAGGACTTGGCACAGCAGTTCACCCGCCAGGGCCGGCCCTTGGCCGTCGTCGTGCGGCTGAAGCGCTCGTCGGCCACCGAGTCCGGGTACGTGTGGTCCCGCGCCGGCGGCCCCCCGACCGCGCCCGACTCCGCGACGCCGGTGAGCGGCGCCGTCCACCTCGCCGCACAACGGCCCGTCGAGTGGCTGCTGCCGTGAGCGCACCACAGCAGCAGCGCCAGCCAGAACAGCGCCCGCGGGAGCAGCGGCAGCAATCCCGGCGACGGCACCGCGGCCGCCCCTCCCCCGCGCCCGAGCCCACCGCGCGCAGGGCGCAGGCAGCGCCCAAGCGCGGGCACAAGAGCGTGCGCACCCCGACCGTCCTGCAGATGGAGGCCGTCGAGTGCGGTGCCGCCGCGCTCGCCATGGTGCTGGGCCACTACGGGCGGCATGTGCCGCTGGAGGAGCTGCGGATCGCCTGCGGCGTCTCCCGGGACGGCTCCCGGGCGAGCAGCCTGCTGAAGGCAGCACGCGGCTACGGGCTGACCGCCAAGGGCATGCAGATGGAGCCCGCGGCGCTGGCCGAGGTGCGCGCGCCGGCCATCCTGTTCTGGGAGTTCAACCACTACGTCGTCTTCGACGGGCTGGGCCGCCGCTTCGGCCGCCGCGGGGTGCACATCAACGACCCGGCGCGCGGGCGCCGGTTCGTGCCCATGGAGGAGTTCGACACCTCGTTCACCGGTGTGGTGCTGACCTTCTCGCCGTCCGACAGCTTCCGGCGGGGCGGTCGCAAGCCGAGCGTCGCCGGCGCCCTGCCGGCACGGCTGCGCGGCACCTCGGGCGCGATGCTGGCGGCGCTGGTGGCCAGCTTCCTGCTGGTCGTGGTCGGGGCCTCGGTGCCCGCGCTGAGCCGCACCTACATCGACACCTTCGTCTTCGGCGGGCAGGACTCGCTGCTGGACGTGCTGTTCGCCGCCATGGGCGCCACCGTCGTGCTCACCGGCGTGCTGACCGCGCTCCAGCAGGGCAATCTGCTGCGCGCCCGGCTCATCTCCTCCACGCTCAGCAGCGCCCGGTTCCTGCGCCATCTGCTGCGGCTGCCCGTCACCTTCTTCGCACAGCGCAACCCGGCCGATCTCGTACAGCGCCTGCAGTCCAACGACACGGTGGCCGAGACGCTGGCCCGGGACCTGGCGGCGGCGGGTGTGGACGCGGTGGTCGTCGTCGGCTACGCGGTACTGCTGTGGACGTACGACCCGCAGCTCACCCTCGTGGGCGTGGGGATCGCGCTGCTGAACGTGGTGGCGATGCGGGTGGTGATCCGGCTGCGGGCCACCGGGACGCAGAAGCTGCGCGCCGACCGGGCCAAGCTCACCAACACCTCCTACAGCGGCCTCCAGCTCATCGAGACGATGAAGGCCACCGGCGGCGAGAACGGGTACTTCCGCCGCTGGGCGGGCCAGCACGCCACCACCCTCGACGTACAGCAGCGGCTGGGGATACCCAGCGCCGCGCTGGCCGTGGTCGCCCCGACGCTGGCCACCCTCAACAGCGCCCTCATCCTGCTGATCGGCGGTACGCGGGCGGTGGACGGCGCCATCACGGCGGGGCTGCTCGTGGCCTTCCAGGCGCTGGTCACCAGCTTCACCGCGCCGCTGACCCGGCTGAACTCGGTGGCGGGCCGCATCCAGGACTTCGCCGCGGACGTCGCCCGGCTCAAGGACGTGGAGGCCTTCCCCGCCGACCCGCTCTACACCCGGCCCGAGCCGCCGGCCAGCACCCGGCGGCTGGCCGGACACATCACGTTGGAGAACGTCACCTTCGGCTACAACCCGCTGGACAAGCCGCTGCTGACCGGCCTGTCGCTGGCCGTGGGCCCCGGTCAGCAGATCGCGCTGGTCGGCGGCTCCGGCAGCGGCAAGTCCACGGTCTCCCGGCTGCTGGCGGGCCTGTACACGCCGTGGGAGGGCGCCATCCACATCGACGGGCAGCGGCTGGAGGACCTGCCGCGCGGCGCGCTGGCCGCCTCGGTCTCCTTCGTCGACCAGGACGTGTTCCTCTTCGAGGGCACCGTGCGGGACAACGTGGCGCTGTGGGACCCGTCCATCCCCGACGACGCGGTCGAGGAGGCCCTGCGGGACGCGGAGCTGTACGAGGACGTCGCACGGCGTCCCGGCGGCCTCCACAGCCGCGTCGAGCAGGACGGCCGCAACTTCTCCGGCGGCCAGCGGCAGCGGCTGGAGATCGCCCGCGCCCTGGTACGGCGGCCCAGCATCCTCGTACTGGACGAGGTGACCAGCGCCCTGGACGCGGAGACCGAGGCGGTGATCATCGACAACATGCGGCGGCGCGGCTGCGCCTGCGTGGTGATCGCGCACCGGCTGAGCACCGTGCGGGACAGCGACGAGATCGTGGTGCTGGATCGCGGCACCGTCGTGGAGCGGGGACGGCACGAGCAACTGCTCGCCGCGCAGGGCCCGTACGCCCGCCTCGTCAAGGAGCACTGAGGTACTTGTATCCGACCGCAGACCCGCAGCACCACTTCGCGGCGAGCGACGTGGTGGTCGCGCACTTCGGGCAGCTGGGCGAGGCGGTGCCCCACGCGTCCGGCAGCGGCCTGGCGCTGGAGGGGCCGCATGTGCTGTGGCTGGTGGCCGAGGGCGCCATGGACGTGTTCGCGGTGGACGCCGCGGGGCAGGGCCACTGGCACTTTCTGGGCCGGCTGGAGGCGGGCACGCTGCTGCTCGGCCCGGTGCAGGGCCCGCGGCACACACTGGTCGGACGGCCGGTGCGGGGCGGAGTGCTGCGCCGCATACCGCTGATGGAGCTGTTCCCGCAGCGCGCCCCGGCCGGATACGGCGGGTACGGCGACCCGGGGGCGTACGACACGGGGAGCCATCCCGTGTACGACACCGGCTCGTTTCCCGCGTACGACACCGGCTCGTACCCCGTCCACGACACCGGCGGGTACCCGGTGTACGACACGGGGAGTCACCCCGCCCACGGCGGCCGGGCCGATCCCTGGGGGCAGGGGGCGGGGCTCGGGCCGTTGGAGGACGCCTTCGCGCGGGGCGTCGGGCGCGGGCTGCGGGTGCTGTTCGAGGCGCCGCTGGACGGCCAGCCGGGGTACGAGGGCCACGGCGGCCACCAGCCACCGGCCACCGACGACGACATCCTGTGGATGCCCGTGGCGCCCGGCAGCGTGCGGTACGGCAACTCCGTCGAGCTGCTGATCGACGGTACGACCTGGCAGCTGATGGTCGACCAGCTCTCCCGGCTGCTGCTGACCCTGGACCGCTGGATCGACCGGCTGGAGCGCGCCCACGAGGACCGTACGGCCGCCGGTCTGGAAGCGGGCGAGACCGTCCGCGCGGAGGCCGACGAGGCGCTGCTCGCGGCCATCGACAAGTCCGCGCGCGGCGGAGCCGGGAGCCAGAGCTCGGACGACAGCACGGTCGCCGTGTGCCGGGCGGTCGCCCAGGCGGCCGGAGTGACCCTGCGGCTGCCGCCCGACGGGCTCTCTCCGGACGACCGGATGGACCCGGTCGAACGCCTCGCCCTCACCTCCGGACTGCGCACCCGCCCGGTGAAGCTGTCGGGCCAGTGGTGGAAGGAGAACACCGGACCGCTGGTCGGCTACCGGGCCGCGAGCGGCGCTCCCGTGGCGCTGCTGTGGCGGCGCGGCCGGTACGAGGCCGTACAGCCGGGCAGCGGCAGCCGCTGGCGGCTCGGCAAGGCGAACGCCGGCACGCTCGCCCCCCGCGCCGTGATGTTCTACCGGCCGCTGCCCGAACGCCCGCTGCCCGCGCGGCGGCTGCTGCGCTTCGCGCTGCACGGTGCCCGCGGCGACCTGCTCACCCTCGTACTGAGCGGACTCGTCGCGGTCGGTCTCGGCGCGCTGGTACCGGTGGCCACCGGCCAGGTGCTCGGCGAGTACGTGCCCAACGCCGAGAAGGGCCTCATCGCGCAGGCCGCCGCGGCGATCGTGGGCGCCGCCGTTGTGGCGGCGGCCTTCATGCTGCTGCAGAACACCTCGCTGCTGCGGCTGGAGGGACGGATAGAGGCCGCCTTGCAGCCGGCGGTGTGGGACAGGCTGCTGCGGCTGCCGACCCGGTTCTTCGCCGAGCGCTCCACCGGGGAGCTGGCCAGCGCCGCCATGGGAGTCAGCGCCATCCGGCGGGTGCTGTCGGGTATCAGCTCGATCGTCGTGCAGTCCGGCACGGTTGCCGGGGTCAACCTCGTGCTGCTGCTGGCCTACAGCGTGCCGCTCGCCCTCGCGGCGCTCGGCGTGCTGGCGGTGGTCGCTGCGGTCTTCGCGGCGACCGGGCTGTGGCAACTGCGCTGGCAGCGGCAGCTGGTGAAGCTCAACAACAAGCTGAACAACCAGGCCTTCCAGACCCTGCGCGGGTTGCCGAAGCTGCGCGTCGCGGCGGCCGAGTCCTTCGCCTACGCGGCATGGGCCAAGGAGTTCGCCCGCAGCCGGGAGCTGCAGCGCCGGGCCGGGCGGATCCGCAATCTGAGCGCTGTCGTCAACGCGGTCTACCTGCCGCTGGCGACGCTGCTGCTGTTCGTGCTGCTGGCCGGTCCGGCGCGCGGCGCGCTGTCCCCCAGCGGGTTCCTCACCTTCACCACGGCCATGACGATGCTGCTGACGTCCGTCACCCAGCTGACCAACTCGCTCATCTCGTGCGCCGCCGTGCTGCCGATGTACGAGCAGATCAAACCGGTGCTGCAGGAGCTGCCCGAGGTACGCGGCGGCAGTGTGCAGCCCGGCACCCTGTCGGGCGCGATCGAGGCGCGGGAGCTGAGCTTCCGCTACTCCGAGGACGGGCCGCTCGTCCTGGACGGCGTCTCCTTCCGTATCGAGCCCGGGCAGTTCGTGGCGGTCGTCGGCGCGAGCGGCTGCGGCAAGTCGACGCTGCTGCGGCTGCTGATCGGCTTCGACCGGCCGACCTCGGGCGAGGTCCGCTACGACGGGCAGGACCTGGCAGCCCTCGACCAGGCGGCGGTGCGCCGCCAGTGCGGGGTCGTCCTGCAGAACGCCCAGCCGCACGCCGGCTCCATCCTGGAGTGCATCTGCGGCGCGGAGAGCTTCCCGCTGGAGCAGGTGTGGGAAGCCGCGCGGATGGCGGGGGTGGCCGACGACATCAAGGCCATGCCGATGGGTATGCACACCATGCTCTCGGACGGCGGCGGCACCGTCTCCGGCGGCCAGCGGCAGCGTCTGATGATCGCCCAGGCGCTGGTGCGCCGTCCGCGTCTGCTCTTCTTCGACGAGGCCACCAGCGCGCTGGACAACGAGACCCAGCGCGTGGTCACCGAGGCCACCCGCGCGTTGCGGGCCACCCGTGTCGTGATCGCCCACCGGCTGTCCACCGTGCTGGACGCCGACCGCGTCATCGTCATGTCCGAGGGCCGCATCGTGCAGGAGGGCGCACCGGCGACGCTGCTGGCCGACACGGGAGGGCTCTTCCACGAACTGGTGCGCCGCCAGCGGTAGCTGTCGCGGCGCGTGGTGCGGGGCTCCCGTCACCGCCCCCTGCACATGTCCGCCGCGAGCGGCCCGCAGGGGTTTCCGTATCGTAGGGAGAAACGGTCAAACGAAAGGGCTACCGCCGTGCGCGAGGGGGCCGCCGTCAGGCGGGAGAGGGTGCTGGAGGCGGTCCGTACGCGGGGGGAGGTGCGGGTGACCCAACTCGCCGCCGAACTGGACGTCTCCGTCGTCACCCTGCGGCGGGACGTGGAGGAACTGGCGCGGCGCGGCCAGTTGCGGAGGGGCCACGGGGTGGCGCGCTCCCTGTCGCCGACTCCGGCGCAGCACGACGCCTCGGCACCGGCCGTGGGGCTGATCGTGCCGGAGAACCACTCGTATCTGTTCGAGGCGGTGCGCGGCGCCCGTACCACGCTGGAGGCGGCCGGCGTCCGGATGGCCCTGCACATCGCCCCGCACCAGCCGGGGTCCGAGCAGGCGATGGCCCGCCAGGCGGTGCAGCAGGGGGTGCGCGGCCTGCTGGTCTCACCGCGCTGGCGCACCGCCGCCTGCGCGGTGCGGGACGAGGAGTGGCTGGCCGAACTGTCGGTACCAGCCGTGTTGATGGAGCGCCGCCCTCCGCCCGGTTCACCGCTGCACGCCCACGACTCGGTGCGCAGCGACCACTGGTACGGCGCCCATCTGGCGCTGGACCACCTGGTGTCGCTGGGGCACCGCCGTATCGTGCTGGCGGCGCGCGACGACAGCCCCACGGCGCGCACACTGCGCGCCGCGTTCGCGCAGATCGCCGGCGAGCGCGAGGAAGTGGCCGAGTGGGCCGTCGTGCTGAGCGCGGGCCCGGCCGACCACACGGCCTCCGGCCCGGGGCGCGCCCGGCAGGCGCGGGAGGGTGCGGCATCGCCGCTCGATCTGCCCGCGGTGCTGCGCGAGCACCGGGCGACAGCCGCTGTGCTGCACGCGGACGTGGACGCGCTGATGCTGGTGCAGCAGTTGCGCGAGCAGGGCATACAGGTGCCGCAGGACTGTTCGGTGGTGGCGTACGACGACGTGGTGGCGGCGCTGGGGAGTCCGCCGCTGACGGCCGTCGCGCCGCCGAAGGAGGAGATCGGCCGGGCGGCTGCAGAACTGCTGCTGCGCCGGCTGCGCCATCCGCGGGGCACGGCGCCGGAGGCGGTGCGCCGCATCGAGTTGCTGCCGGAACTGAAGGTGCGCGGCTCCACGGCACAGGTGGCACAGGCCGACGGGTGACGGGTGACGGGTGACGTCCTGAAGCCCCGTCACTCCCCTCGTGGTGGGGCCGTCTTCGAGGCTCGCACGATCGTTTGACCGTTTTATTTTCTCCTGAGCGATCCATTGACCCTCTTCGTTCGGGCGATCAGGATGCGGATGTCCCCCTCCTCCCACGAAGGAGGCATCCGAGTGCCCGGCCACCGCATCCGACGGTTCACCCGCACCGCACTGACCGCGCTCGCCGCTCTTCCGCTCCTGCTGACCGCCGCCTGCACCGGCGGCGGTGCCACGGCGGCGGGAACGGCGGACGGCCCCGTCCACATCACGTTCTGGTCCGCACTGCGCGGCAGTCAGGAGGTGGTGGACGCGTACAACAGGAGCCAGCGCCGTATCCACGTCGACTTCCAGCAGATCCCGGCCGGCAACCAGGGCGGGTACGCCAAGCTGAGCAACGCGGCCCGCGCCGGCAACGCGCCCGACGTGGCCACTCTCGAATACCCGCAGGTCCCCGGCTTCGCCATCGACGGGGTGGCCCGCGACATCACACCTCTGGTCGGCGAACGGCTGCGAAAGAAGCTGCTGCCGCAGGCGCTGGCGCTGACCACCTTCGAGGGCCGGACCTTCAGCGTGCCGCTGGACGTGGAACCGATGGTCTTCCTCTACCGCCACGACCTGTTCAGCAAGCACGACATCGCCGTGCCGCGCACCTGGGCCCAGTTCGAGGCCGCGGCGCGGAAGATCAAGCGCGCGGCGCCCGGTTCCCGTATCGCCACCTTCCCCACCGACGGCGGCACCCAACTGTCCGCCTGGGCCTGGCAGGCGGGCGCGCGCTGGTTCGACACCAGCGACGGGACCTGGACCGTCTCGATGACCGACGAACCCACCCGGAAGGTGGCCGCCTACTGGCAGCGGCTGATCGACCGGGAACTGGTCTTCCTCAACTCGGTGGACACCCAGGAGGGTTCGGCGCAGGTCGGCAGGGGCGAGGTGTTCGGCAAGCTGGCCGGGGCCTGGGACGCGGGCGGGACGATGTCCTCCCAGCCGGGCCAGAAGGGCAGGTGGAGGGTGGCGCCGATGCCCCGGTGGGACCTGGAACACCCGCGCGTCGGCACCCACGGCGGTTCCACGTTCGCCGTCACCAAGGACAGCCGGCACCCGAAGGAGGCCATGGACTTCATCGAGTGGCAGGTCTCCAGCCCCGAGGCGCTCAAGGCCCGGCTCGCCAGCGGCATCAGCAGCCAGTACCCGGCCGCCACCGGACTGGTCCCCGTCGCCCGGAAGGCGATGGACACCAGCTACTTCGCCGGCCAGGACATCTACTCCCTCTTCCGGCGCGAGGCCGGCCACATCTCCGGCCAATGGAAGTGGGGCCCGCGGATGACGGCCACCCTCAGAATCGTCCAGGACCGGCTGGCCCGGGTCGGAGAGGGACAGGGCACCGTGCTGGACGCGCTGCGCGCGGGCCAGCGGGCGACAATGCCGGACCTGGAATCCCTCGGACTGAACGTGCGGGAGGGCTCCCGATGAGCGCGACCACCGTTCCCGGGACCGGACCGGACGCGGGCGCCGGGCACGGGACCGGCGCCGGCATCCGCCCCGCCACCGTTCCGCGCGAGCGGGCCCGGCACACGGCGCGGCGACGGCAACTGGGCGCGTGCGCCGCGCTGATGACGCCGTTCTTCGTCCTGCTGGTCGTCGTCTTCCTGGTGCCCGTGGGCGGCGCGGTGTGGCTGAGCTTCTTCAGCGACGACCAGCCCGGCCTCGGCTTCGGTCCCGAGCGCACCGTCTTCGCCGGGCTGCGCAGCTACCGGGCCGTGCTGTCGGACCCCACCTTCCTGGCCGGCCTGGGGACGACCGCGCTGTACTGCCTGCTCTACCTCCCGCTGATGGTGCTGCTGGCGCTCGTCCTGGCGCTGCTGCTGGACTCGGGCGCGGTGCGGCTGCGGCGTACGGCGCAGCTGGCGCTGTTCCTGCCGCACGCGGTGCCGGGCCTGATCGCCGCCGTGATCTGGCTGTATCTGTACACGCCCGGCCTCAGCCCGGTCGTGGAGCTGCTGGGCAAGGCCGACATCAGCATCGACTTCCTCGGTGTGCACACCGTGCTGCCGTCGATCGTGAACATCGCCATGTGGAGCAACCTCGGCTACAACACCGTCATCTTCTACGCCGCGCTCCAGGCCGTGCCACGCGAGCTGACGGAGGCGGCGCTGGTGGACGGGGCCGGGCCGGTCCGAACGGCGCTGCGGATCAAGGTGCCGCTGGTGCGCGCGTCCGCAGTGATGGTCGCGATGTTCACCCTGATCTGGTCGCTCCAGCTGTTCACCGAACCGATGCTGCTGAGCCAGGCCACACCGATCGTGGGCAGCCGCTACACGCCGAACATGTACATCTACGACGCCGCCTTCACCCGGAACAACTACGGCCTGGCAGCAGCCGCCTCGGTGGTGCTGCTCGCCGTCACCGTCGCGCTCTCCTACGGGCTGAGCCGGTGGAGCAACCGCACGGGCGGCGCGGCACGCGCCGACGAGGAGGGGACCCGATGAGTGCTGCCGCTCCACCACGCGGGGCGCGGCCCCGGCTGCTGGGCCGGACCGCCGTCAACGCCGTCGTGGGCCTGTCCGTCCTCTACACCCTGCTGCCGGTGGTGTGGCTGGTGCTGGCCGCCGCCAAGAACCGGGACGCCCTCTTCCGCAGCGACCTGCTCTCCCTCGGCGACTTCTCCCTCGCCGACAACCTCTCGGCGCTGTTCGCCATGGAGGAGGGCATCTACGGGCGCTGGTACGTCAACAGCCTGCTGTACGCCGTGGTGGGCGCCGCGCTGGGCTCCATGGTGAGCGTCGCGTGCGGATACGCCTTCGACAAGTACCGCTTCCGCGGCAAGGAGAAGCTGTTCGGGCTGGTACTGGCGGGCGTCATGGTGCCGCCCACCGTGCTGGCGCTCCCGCTGTATCTGATGGCGTCCAAGGTGGGGGTGGTCAACACCTTCTGGTCGGTGTTCATCCCCGTGCTGTTCAACCCGTTCGGGGTGTATCTGGGCCGGGTCTTCAGCCAGGGGTACGTCCCCGACGAGGTGTTGGAGGCCGCCCGGGTGGACGGCGCCGGCGAACTGACGTCCTACTTCCGGGTGGCGCTGCGGATGCTGGGCCCAGGGGTGGTGACGGTGTTCCTCTTCCAGCTCACCGCGATCTGGAACAACTTCTTCCTGCCGATGGTGATGCTGTCCGACCACTCGCTCTTCCCGGTGAGCCTCGGCCTCTACGTCTGGAACAGCGCCGCCGTGGTCACCCCGGACTACTACCCCGTCGTCGTCACCGGCTCGCTGCTGGCCGTCCTCCCCCTGATCGCCGCCTTCGTGCTGCTCCAGCGCTACTGGAAGTCCGGCCTGACAGCGGGCAGTGTCAAGTGAGGCCTCACAGCCCCCCGGCACCGCCCGCCCCACCCGCACCTCCGCACCACCCGCACCACGACCACCACAGGAGCCACATGCCCGGCACCAAACCCCGCGCGGCCCTCGCCATGGACCCCAAGGCGGCGGACGCCGTCCTGAAACCCGCCGTCCGGCGCCGGCTCGGCGAGGTGGTGGAGCTCGCCGAGCCGGTGCTGAGCGACTTCACCACCGCTGCGGCCAGCAGGGTCCTGCCCGGGGTGGAGCTCCTCATCACCGGCTGGGGCTGCCCACCGCTGGACGCAGCCGTGCTCGCGCAGGCTCCCCGGCTGCGTGCCGTCGCACACACGGCGGGCAGCGTGCGCGGGCACCTCACCGAGGAGTGCTGGGCCCGCGGTATCGAGGTCTCCACGGCGGCGGCTGCCAACGCCGCGCCGGTGGCCGAGTACACCCTCGCCATGATCCTGCTGGCGAACAAGCGGGTGCTGCCCGCGGCCCGCGCCTACCGGCAGCAGCGCTCCCGCGACGACTGGCTCCTCCCCGATCCGCAGCTGGGCAACTACCGCCGCACGGTGGGCATTCTCAGCGCCTCACTCGTCGGCCGCCGCGTCATCGAGCTGCTGCGCGCCCATGAGCTGCGCATCCTGCTCTACGACCCGTACGTGGGCGAAGCCGAGGCGGCGGCGCTGGGCGTGGCGAAGGCCGGACTCGCCGAGCTGTTCGCGGCGTCCGACGTGGTCAGCGTGCACACCCCGCTCCTCGCGGCGACCCGCCACCTGGTGAGCGGTGAGATGCTCGCCCTGCTGCGGGACGGCGCAACGCTGATCAACACGGCGCGGGGCGCGGTCGTCGACCAGGAGGCGCTCACCGAAGAGCTGCGCGGCGGCCGGATCCGCGCCGTACTGGATGTCACCGATCCCGAAGTGCCGCCGGTGGACGACCCGCTGTGGGAGTGCGAGAACGCGCTGCTCACCCCGCATCTGGCCGGCTCGCAGGGCAACGAGCTGGACCGGCTGGCGGAGTCGGCCCTCCAGGAGGTGCGCCGCTGGGCGGCGGGCGAGGGCTTCGCCCACGCCGTGCGCCCCGAACAAAAGGAGCTGCTGGCATGACCGCGCACCCCGGGGAGCACGGCGCCGGACCCGGCGTCCTGGGCATACCGCCGCTCGACCACCACCGCAGCCCCCGCACCGGCTGGACCCGCGCCCATTGGGAGGCCGCGGCGGACGGGCTGCTGCGCGCCGCGTGGCGGTGGGCCACCCCGCGCGGGGCGCTGCTGGACCTGCCGGGCCGGCCCTCCCGCTCCGGCACCCGCTCCGACGGGCTCGAAGGGTACGCACGCACGTTCCTGGCGGCGGCCTTCCGTGCGGCGGGTGGCGACGGCGCGGACCCGGCCGGGCTGCTGGAGCGCTACGCGGAGGGCTTGGCCGCGGGCACCCGTACCCCGGGCCGGGAGGACGCCGAGTCGTGGCCGCTGATCCTCGACCACACCACCGCAGGCCAGCCGATGGTGGAGGCCGCCTCGGTGGCGCTGGGGCTGCGGCTGACCCGGCCGTGGCTGTGGGACGGGCTGGAGGACGGCACCCGGGACCGGGCCGAGGCCTGGTTGCGCGGGGCGCTGCGGCACACCCCGGCGCCGAACAACTGGTACCTGTTCCCGCTCAGTGTCGCGGGCTTCCTGGAGTCGGTGGGGCGCGGTGACGCGGAGACCGGGGCCGCGATCGAGCGGGGGCTGGGGCTGCTGGAGGAGTGGTGGCGCGGCGAGGGGTGGTACGCGGACGGCGACGGCCGGGCCTTCGACCACTACAACGGCTGGGCGCTGCATCTGTATCCGCTGCTGCACGCCCACCTGGCGGGGGACGAGGCGCTGACGGCCCGCTACGGTCCCCGGCTGCACGACCATCTGGCGAGCTTCGCGCTGACGTTCGGCGGCGACGGCGCCCCGATCCACTTCGGCCGCTCCCTCACCTACCGGTTCGCCGCGTGCGCCGCCGTCGGGCTCGGCGCACTGACCGGGCACACGCCGCTGTCCCCGGGCGTCTCCCGGCGGCTGCTGAGCGGGACGCTGCGCTACTTCCTCGACAGGGGCGCGGTCGATGCCGACGGGCTGCTGACGCTGGGCTGGCACGGTCCGCACGACGCGACGCTGCAGACCTACTCGGGACCCGCCTCCCCCTACTGGGCGTCGAAGGGCTTCGTGGCGCTGCTCGTACCGCCCGACGATCCGCTGTGGACGGCGACCGAGGAAGCCGCACCGAGCGAGGGGCCCGACCGGGCGCTGGCACTGCCCGCACCGGGGCTGCTGCTGCAGTCGACCGGCTCCGACGGGCTGGTCCGGCTGCACAACCACGGCAGCCACACCCTGCGGCCGTGGCAGGGCGAGGAGTTCGCGGAGGAGGACCCGCTGTACGCGCGCTTCGCGTACTCCACCGGCACGGGGCCGACGGCGCGCGGCAACCCGCCCGACAACCACCTGGCGCTCCGGCTCCCCGGGCGGCCCGGGATGCCGGGGGTGTGGAGCGTACGGCGGCGGGTGGAGCCGCTGGGTGCCTCCTCGGCCCCGGACGGGTCGTGGGGCTGGGCGGCCTCCCGGCACCGGCCGGTCTTCCCCGCAGACGTACCGGCGCCGCCGTCGCTGCGGGTGGAGAGCGTGACGGTGGTGCGCGGCCGCTGGGAGGTGCGGGCGCACCGGGTGGTGGGCGCGCCCGCCGGAACCCGTGTCCGGCTGACCGGCTGGGCGGCCGACGCCTCGCTGCCCGGCGACCTGGTAGCGCTGCACGGTCTGACGCCGGTCGATCCGCTGCGTGCCCCGCAGGGCACGGCGTACGCGCGGTGGGTGCGGGTGCCGGCTGCGGAGGGGGAGCTGAGCGGTACGGGGGTGTGTGTGGCGGCGGCGGTGCTGGGCGGCGCCGGTGCTCCGCCTCGGGTCACGGTGGCCGAAGGGGCGACGGAGGTGGACGTCGAGTGGGGCGAAGGCGGCGGGCGGGCGCGCATCTGCTTCGATCCGTTGACGGTCTTCGATCCGCCGACGGTCGAGGAGGCCGAGGCCGGCTGACGCCCCTCCCCGCCCCC
>NZ_JAFFZM010000031.1 GCF_017676345.1 Streptomyces smyrnaeus
ATGGTGGCGGCGCAGAAATCAGAAGCGGCGAGTGATCAGCGCGCGCTTGACCTCCTGGATGGCCTTGGTCACCTCGATACCGCGCGGGCAGGCGTCCGTGCAGTTGAAGGTGGTCCGGCAGCGCCAGACCCCGTCCCGGTCGTTGAGGATCTCCAGCCGCTGCTCCCCGGCCTCGTCCCGCGAGTCGAAGATGAACCGGTGCGCGTTCACGATCGCGGCGGGCCCGAAGTACTGCCCGTCGTTCCAGAAGACGGGGCAGGAGGACGTGCACGCCGCGCACAGGATGCACTTGGTGGTGTCGTCGAACCGCTCCCGGTCCTCGGCGGACTGGTACCGCTCACGGGTCGGCTCGTTCCCCGTCGTCACCAGGAACGGCATCACATCGCGGTAGGCCTGGAAGAACGGCTCCATGTCGACCACGAGGTCCTTGAGCACCGTGAGCCCCTTGATGGGCTCCACGGTGATCGGCTTCTCGGGAGAGATGTCCTTCAGCAGCGTCTTGCAGGCGAGCCGGTTGCGCCCGTTGATCCGCATGGCATCGGAACCGCAGATGCCGTGCGCGCAGGAGCGGCGGAACGTCAGCGTCCCGTCCAGCTCCCACTTGATCTGGTGCAGCGCGTCCAGGACGCGCTCCTTCGGGTCGATCTTCAGGGTGAAGTCCTGCCACTGCGGCTCCGCGGCGACCTCCGGGTTGAACCGGCGGATCCGCAGCGTGACGGTGATCAGGTGCGCGGCGGCACCGCCCTCGGCGTCCGAGGGATCGGCGGCGTCGTTCTTCTCCAGCGTTGCAGTGCTCATCAGTACTTACGCTCCATCGGCTGGTAGCGGGTCTGCACGACCGGCTTGTAGTCCAGCCGGATCGACTCGGTGCCGTCGTCGCCCACCTCGCGGTACGCCATGGTGTGCCGCATGAAGTTGACGTCGTCGCGGTTGGGGAAGTCCTCGCGGTAGTGGCCGCCGCGCGACTCCTTGCGGGCCAGCGCGGAGACCGCCGTCACCTCGGCCAGGTCGAGCAGGTTGCCCAGCTCCAGGGCCTCCAGCAGGTCGGTGTTGAACCGCTTGCCCTTGTCCTGCACGCTGATGTCGCGGAAGCGCTTGCGCAGGGCGCCGATCTCCTCGACGGCCTCCTTGAGCGTCTGCTCCGTGCGGAAGACCATGACGTTCTTGTCCATGCACTCCTGGAGCGCCTTGCGGATCTCCACCACGCGCTCGTTGCCGGTGGCGTCCCGCAGGTTCTCGATCTCGTCGAGAACGAACTTGGCGGGCTCGGGAGGCAGTTCGACGTAGTCGGCGGTGGAGGCGTACTCGGCAGCCGCGATACCGGCCCGGCGGCCGAAGACGTTGATGTCCAGCAGGGAGTTGGTGCCCAGCCGGTTGGCGCCGTGCACGGAGACGCAGGCCACCTCGCCGGCCGCGTACAGCCCGGGCACCGGAGTGTTGTTGTCCTGCAGCACCTCGCCCAGCACGTTGGTGGGGATACCGCCCATCGCGTAGTGCGCGGTCGGCTGGATCGGCACCGGGTCGGTGTACGGCTCGATGCCCAGGTAGGTGCGGGCGAACTCGGTGATGTCCGGCAGCTTGGCGTCCAGCTGCTCGGGCGGCAGATGGGTGAGGTCCAGGAAGACGTGGTCGCCCTCGGGGCCGCAGCCCCGCCCCTCGCGGATCTCGGTGTAGATCGCGCGGGAGACGACGTCACGGGAGGCCAGGTCCTTCATGACGGGCGCGTACTTCTCCATGAAGCGCTCGCCGTCCTTGTTGCGCAGGATGCCGCCCTCACCGCGGGCGCCCTCCGTGAGCAGGATGCCCATCTTCCAGATGCCGGTCGGGTGGAACTGGAAGAACTCCATGTCCTCCAGCGGCAGCCCGCGCCGGAACGCGGCGGCCTGGCCGTCACCGGTCAGGGTGTGCGCGTTCGAGGTCACCTTGAAGAACTTGCCGTTGCCGCCCGAGGCGAAGACGACGGCCTTGGCCTGGAAGATGTGCACATCCCCGGTGGCCAGCTCGTAGGCGACGACGCCGGCGGTCTTCTTGACGCCCTCGTCCTCGTTGAGCAGCAGGTCCAGGACGTAGAACTCGTTGAAGAACTCCACACCCTCCTTGACGCAGTTCTGGTACAGCGTCTGGAGGATCATGTGGCCCGTGCGGTCCGCCGCGTAGCAGGAGCGGCGCACCGGGGCCTCACCGTGGTTGCGGGAGTGCCCGCCGAACCGCCGCTGGTCGATGGTGCCGTTCGGGGTGCGGTTGAAGGGCAGGCCCATCTTCTCCAGGTCGAGGACGGAGTCGATGGCCTCCTTCGCCAGGATCTCGGCGGCGTCCTGGTCGACCAGGTAGTCGCCGCCCTTGATCGTGTCGAAGGTGTGCCACTCCCAGTTGTCCTCCTCGACGTTGGCCAGGGCGGCGGCCATGCCGCCCTGCGCCGCGCCGGTGTGGGAGCGGGTGGGGTAGAGCTTGGTCAGCACCGCGGTGCGGCTGCGCTTCGTCGACTCGATGGCCGCGCGCATACCGGCGCCACCCGCACCGACGATGACGGTGTCGTACTTGTGGATCTTGACGTTGTTCATCGGGAAAACCTCAGCCTTCAGCCCCGGTACGTCAGCGGATGTTCGGGTCGAAGGTGAAGATCACCAGCGTGCCCAGCAGGACGGTGAAGACGGTGGCCGTGTACAGCAGCATCTTCAGCCAGAAGCGGGTGTTGTCGCGCTCGGCGTAGTCGTTGATCACCGTGCGCAGCCCGTTGGCACCGTGCAGCATCGCCAGCCACAGCATCGCCAGGTCCCACACCTGCCAGAACGGCGAGGCCCAACGGCCCGCGACGAACGCGAAGCCGATCTTGCTCACACCGCCGTCCAGCACCAGCTGGATCAGCAGATGGCCCAGGACCAGCACCACCAGCACGATGCCCGACAGCCGCATGAACAGCCACGTCTGCATCTCGAAATTGCCGCGGGAGGCCTTCGGCGTCTTCGCGGTCCGCTTGCGCGGCGGCTCGATCACGGGGGCCGGGTGGTCCACGTCGATCCGTGCCACCTCATCGGTGGGGTCGGCGGACCCTCCGGCCTCGTTCTTCGCGGCCTCGGTCGTCTCGGTCGTCGACATCAGACATCAGCTCCCGAACAGCTCGCGCAGCGTGTGCTGCAGGACCGGGTAGAAGGCACCGGCCATGAGGACGGTCCACACGCCCAGCACGGTCCACAGCATTTGCTTCTGATACCTCGCGCCCTTCGACCAGAAGTCCACGGCGATGACCCGCAGGCCGTTCAGCGCGTGGAACAGGATGGCGGCCACCAGGCCGTACTCCATCAGATTGACGAGCGGAGTCTTGTAGATCGCGACAGTGTCGTCGTACGCCTCTGGCGAGACGCGGACGAGCGCGGTGTCGAGCACGTGCACGAACAGGAAGAAGAAGATGAGGACGCCGGTGACTCGATGAGCCACCCAGGACCACATTCCTTCCCGGCCGCGGTACAGCGTTCCAGCCGGCACGGATAAACCCTCCGGGAGCGGATATTGGGGCCTGCCGGCTTCGGTAGGTCGGGCGGGCCCGGCCGGGTACGGTCCACCGGCCTCGGTCATCGTAGCGACGGGCTGTCGGCACGTTCGCCCAGGGGTATGCAGGTGTGATCAATCAGGCACGGACGGACTATCTGCGATGTGAGGGGCGACACACGGTGTGCTGCTGTCGCGGTGCCCCGTTCGGCCCCTTGTGCGGGGGCTATCGCGGTGAATCGGAGGTCACCAGCCGCCCCAGCCGACCCCGCGCGAGCCGCCGCAGTTCCTCGGCCGTCACCGCCCACTCCTCGTCCGCATCGTTCTCCAACCGCAACCGGATTCCCGCCAGCACCTGATCCAGCCGCTCCTGGACGGCGAAGCCGTCCACACAGCACAAGAACGCGTGCCCGAACTTCCGCTCGTACGCCCCGTGAGCGGCCCGCAGGGCGGTGTGCGCGGCGAGCACCCCCAGTTGCGGCTCCCCCTCCAGCGGGTGCGCCGCCGACTCGCAGATCAGCGCCTCGCGCAGATCCGCCGAGGTCAGGTCGTAGCTCGCCTCGTCGGCCGCCGCCAGCAGCGCTTCCCGGTCCGGATAGGGCCGGTGCGCCGCGATCCGCCGCGCCCAGCGGCGGCTGCCGCAGCAGCGCAGCAGCAGGGGCTCGACCGTGGTGACGGCCGCGGTGTTGAGCCGGTCCAGAGGTATCCGCTGTGTTCGCGGCTGCGACTGGGAAGGAGTGGGAAGGCTCATGCGCTCCGTAAGGTCCGAAGGATCCCGATGTCGGCCCGGTGTCGTCACCGTAGTCGCGGCCGAGGGATGATCGGCCGTCCGAAGCGTGTTTTTCACCCGGAAGGGAACGCGCGGGAGCGCATAGCTGACGGGGAAGGGTTGAGAAGGGGAAATACCGTAGTCGTATGGGACGAAACTGGTCGAAGAAGTCCGGACGGGCCGACACCGGGGCAGCAGGCCGCTCGGGTGCTCTGTTGGCGCTCACCCTCGCTGTCGGCCTCACCGGCCTGACCGCCTGCGGCGGGAACGGCGACGGTGGGGGAGACGCGCCCTCCGCCTCCGCGTCCACGAACGACCGCGGCCAGCAGCCCTTCAAGGGTCCCGACCGGCTCGGCCCGACCCCCTCTGCCGTTCCCTCCGTACGCGAATGGAAGGCCGTGCGCGGTCCCGGGTGGCAGCGCACGGAGCACACCCGCGTCGTCACCGGTAGCGACTCGCTGCGCGACGAGGCGAAACTCCTCGCCGACGAACTGAAGGTGAAGGTCGCCAAGGGCCCGTCCCGCACCGGCGACATCGAACTGAAACGCGATAACGGCGACAACGGCGGCAAGAAGGACAAGAAGGACAAGAAGGGGAAGAGTGGCGAGCCCGGCAGTGGGCCGGAGGGCTACCGGCTGGTCAGCCGCGACGGCAAGGTGACCATCACCGGCAGCGACGACGCCGGGGTCTTCTACGGCACCCGCACCCTGCTGCAGACCCACCGGGCCCAGGGCCGGTTCGCCGAGGGCACCGTCCGGGACGCGCCGGACCGCCCCCAGCGCGGCTTCTCCCTCGACATCGCCCGCAAGAACTTCAGCGCCGACTGGATCAAGGACCGGATCCGCGAGATGGGCGACCTGAAGCTCAACCAGCTGCAGCTGCACCTCTCCGACGACCAGGCGTTCCGCGTCGAGAGCGACACCCACCCCGAGATCGTCTCCGACCCCCATCTGACCAAGGCCCAGATCCGCGACATCGTCGAGCTCGCCGCCTCCCGGCACATCACCGTCATCCCGGAGATCGACTCACCCGGCCACCTCGGCGCCGTACTGAAGGCCCACCCGGAGCTCCAGCTGCGCAGCGCCTCCGGCCGGACGCCGCGCGGCGCCATCGACATCAGCAAGCCGGCCGCGGCCGACCTCGTCGACGACCTGCTGGTCGAGTTCGCCGAGCTGTTCCCCGGCCGGTACGCGCACGCGGGCGGCGACGAGTACCAGGCGCTGATGACGCAGAACCCCGAGCAGACCTACCCCGGCCTCGCCCAGGAGGCGCGGAAGCGGTTCGGCGAGAACGCCAAGGTCCAGGATCTGGCGACCGCCTGGCTCAACGACCGCGCCGCGACGCTGCGCAAACACGGCAAGATGCCGCAGGTGTGGAACGACGGCATGCACCGCGGCGGCGTCGTCGAGCCGAACAAACCCCGCCAGGTCGCCTACTGGACCGGGCGGGAGCAGGGGGAGCGGCAGCCCGCGGAGTATCTGCGGGAGGGCTGGGAGGTCGTCAACTTCAACGACGAGTACCTGTACTACGTCCTCGGTCAGCCCAACAATTTCACCTACCCGACAGGCCGCCGCATCTACGAGGACTGGACCCCCGCCGTGGTGCGCGGCACCGAGCCGGTGCCCAAGAAGTGGGCCGGGCGGGACCACATCCTCGGCGGCCGGTTCGCCGTCTGGGGCGACCTCGCGGACGCGCAGACCACCGAGCAGGTCGCCCGAGGGATCCGGCTGCCGCTCGCCGCCACCGCCCAGAAACTCTGGGACCCCCAGCGGCCCGAACGCTCCTGGTCCGACTTCGTGAAGCTGGCCAACCGGGTGGACTGACCCGGCACGCCCCCTCCCCTTCGGGGCCCGCATGGGCGCCGACGTGCGGCACCAAGCTGCCAGGAGCAGCATGGAAGCACGGAGCGTCCACCTCGGGAGCAGCAGCGATGACACGGTTCATGGACGTACACCACGGCATGGAGGGCATCACGGCCGAGCAGCTCAGGGCCGCCCACCAGGCAGACCAGGAGATCGAAGGAGAAGAGGGCGTGCGTTTCGAGCGGGCCTGGGCGGACCCGGAATCGGGGACCGTCTACTGCCTCTCCGAGGCGCCCTCGGCCGACGCCGTCCAACGCGTGCACGACCGCGCGGGGCACCCGGCGGACGAGATCCACCCGCTGCCCCTGGTGGTGTGAGCCCGCACCGCGGGGCCGGCGCGCACCCGCGGGTGGGCGGTCACCAGTAGGCGGCGTCCGTCCAGGGCTCGAAGCCGATGAAGTCGAGCGGGTCGTCGTCCTCGTCGAGCTCCGCGAAACCGGGCGCGGCGAAGTGCCCGCGAAGCCAGGCGAGCAGGGTCTCGACCAAGGAGCCCTCCAGCGGCGGGCCCTGCGGGGCGTGCCGCGGCCACACCAGCAGCGGCCACCGGTCGGGATCCTCGTCCTCGGTCAGCCAGCCGAGCACATCGCCGTCGATGGAGTTGGCGAACGGCAGGAAGCCGCCCGGCTCGGGCCAGACGGCCAGCGGATACTCCTCGCGCCAGTTGGCGCGCAGGGACCGGTAGGCGTCGTTGGCCTCCTGCACATGCCGGACGAACCCTCCCACCGTCCCCCGGCCGTCGCCGGGGGACGGCGACCCGGAGGCGGCGCCCTCGGCCCGGCGCAGCGGCGTGTGGAAGCGCAGCCACTGCGACCAGCAGCCCGCCCCGTAGGTGTTCAGCAGCGTGACGTACTCGCGCGGCAGCCGGGTGCCCAGCTCGGCGAAGAGGGGTTCCCAGCCGTCGGCCGCCGCGTTGCCCAGATACGGCTCCGGCGGCGGCGGGACGAGCGTGGTGAGCGCGGCCGTCCCGCTGCCCTCGCTCAGCGCGGCGCGCCGGGCCGGGTCGTGCTCGGGCTCGGGCGGCGGCGGGGTCCAGGGGGCGGCGTCGGGGAGGAACGCGGTGCGCCGGGCGGTGCCGGGCAGCGGTCCGAACCGGCCGCCGCCGTCCATGGCGATGCCGTCGGTCAGCAGTGCGGTGAGGGTTTCGGTCGCGGTACGGCCGAGGTGGTACCAGGGGCGGGTCGTGGAAGCGGCGTGCGGATCGGGGCTGGGGTAGGGGTCCCGGTCGAAGAGGACCACGGGCCACTCGTCGGGGTCGTCGGAGGCCGAGGTGTCCCAGAACAGCCGCGCGCTGCCCCGCGTCTCGCCCCACGCCAGCAGCCCGCCGGGCGCGGGGTGGAAGGGCGGCGGGCCGTCGGGGCCGGCACCGCGCGAGTTGATGCGCGTCTGTCGGTGGGTCTCGCGCAGCCAGTCGCCGTAGGCGAATCTGTCCCGCTGGACGCACGGCGCGTGCACCCAGACGTATTCGCCGATGTCGAGCGGCCCGTAGGCCGTCACCAGTTCCTTGTAGTCGCCGGGCAGCCGCAGCCCCAGCCAGGACTCGACGGCGGGCCAGTCCACCGGGACGGGGGCGGGCGCCTGTGGCGGGGTCGTCCCCGCGTCGGCGTCCGGGAGCGCGAAGTGCCGGGCCAACTCGGCGAGACGCGGGGAGGGGCGGGGCGGTGTGGGACCGTTCATGCGGCCGCATCGTGGCACGGCGCCGGCCCGCGGGGCCCGACAGGGTGGCGCACGGCTGCGAGGCGCACGACCTGCGGACAGCTGCCGTGAAGAAGCCGAAGACGACCGGGGTCGCCACCCCCCACAGGAGAGACCCCGGTCGCCGTCGGACACGGGCTCACTACGCCAGCGGCTTGCCCGTACTCCCCTCAGCGTCGATGCCCCGCAATGTGTTACGCCGTTCTCCCGCACCGCCCGAACATCTGTCACCGCTCCGCTCATGTGTCACCGCGCTGAGCCCGTTTCGCTGACGGCACGTGATTGAATCTTCACATACAGCGCGCTGTCAGCTCACGCCCGACTCCGGCATGGACGAGCGTGCGCATTTGGCCTTAGCGTGCTCCTCGCGTCGCGCCAGGCCGACCGAACCTGGCAGCCGGGAAGCGCATCCTGGCAGTCGGGACTCCGACCCCCGGCAGCGGCGCAGGCACAGACACCTTCGCGGAGTGGGGCGAGACACGAGCGTGCAGGGGGACGACGCGGAGCTGACCGCTGCGGTGCGCGCGGCGCAGGAGGGGGACGAGCCCGCCTTCCGCACCGTCTACCGGGCCGTGCACCCGCGCCTGCTCGGCTACGTCCGCACGCTGGTGCCGGACGCGGACGCCGAGGACGTGGCTTCCGAGGCGTGGCTGCAGATCGCCCGCGACCTGTCCCGCTTCAAGGGCGACGCGGACCGGTTCCGTGGCTGGGCGGCGCGGATCGCCCGCAACCGGGCGCTCGACCATCTGCGGATGCGCGGGCGCCGCCCCGCTGTCGGCGGTGACGAGAGCGAACTGACCGGCCTGCCCGCGGGCGCGGACACGGCGGACGAGGCGCTGGAGGCGCTGGGCACCAGCAGCACGATGGCGCTCATATCCCAACTTCCGCGCGACCAGGCCGAGGCGGTGGTGCTGCGGGTCGTGGTCGGACTGGACGCCAAAAGTGCCGCGCAGGTGCTGGGCAAGAGGTCGGGCGCCGTACGCACGGCGGCCCACCGCGGACTGCGCAAACTCGCGGAGCTGCTGGAGGAGGGCGCGCCGGGACCTTCCGGTGACGCGGCCGACGGCGTCGTCGGCCCGGCGACGAGCGGCCCGGCGACGAACCCGGCGACGAACGGCCCGATGGCCGACGGGTCGGTCGAGGGCGCGGTCGAGGGCCCTGTCGAAGGCTCCGGAGGGCGGGGCGGCGGGCCCAGGCCCGGTGGGGGCGTGACCAAGGGCAGGACGCGCGGTATGGCCCGCGGTGTGACGCATAAAGCCACACGAACGCTGAGGGAAACGTGATGGCGGACGACCGGTACAGCTGGCTGGATGAAGAAACCGCGGAGCGCTTGCTGCGCGGACTGCCGGTCGACGCCTGCGAAGGCGACGACCCGGGTACGGGCCCCGAGCAGGGCTCCGGCCCGGCCGCACCGGAAGGGCCGAACGAGGCGCGGGCCGCCGGATACGAGCCCGGTCCCGGCCCGCTGTCGGAGCACGCACCTTCCGCCGCACCGCAGGACCGCGCCCTGCCCCCGGAGCGCTCCGGACAGCAGCAGCCCCCCGAGGCCGCCGTCGCCGGAGGGTCCTCGGGCGCCGGACGTCAGGGACGAAGAGCCGAGGGCCGTCTCGACGTGCCCTCCCACGACTGGTTCCGCGAAGCCGACCGCCGTACGGCGGCCCGGCTCGCCGCCGCGCTGGACGAGCTGTCCACCGCGTACAGCACACCTCCTCCGGCCACCGGCCCCCGTGCCACTTCGCTCGAACTTCCCGGCGAGGCCGCGGCGCTGGACGCGTTCCGCGCCGCCCGCCTCGGTACCTCGCCCGGCGGCGCGCCCGGTGCCGCCCCGGCGACCACGCTCGGCGGTGGCGGCGCACTGGGCGGCGCCCGCGGCCGGGCCCGCCATCTGCTGACCGGCAGGCCCTTGCGCGCCGGCTTCGCCGTCGCCCTCGCGGGCTGCGCGCTCGGCGGTGTCGCGGTCGCGGCCGGTACGGGAGTGCTGCCCACGCCCTTCTCCAGCGGCGACGCGCCCTCGGTCACCGTCTCCCCGGCAGACAGCCCCGACGCCGAGAGCACCGGCAGCGGCGGAAGCGGTGACGAGGAGACCCCCGGTCGCGACACCCCCGGTGACCGGCACGACGGCCGTGACCGGTCCGACGGGAACGGCGAGGGCGGCGACGGGGAGCACCGGCGCGACGGTTCCCGGGACCTGGCCGACTCCGGCGGCGCCGGTGGCGACGAGAACGGCAGGAACGACAAGGACGGCAAGGGCCGGGGCAAGGGCGGCCCGGACGGCAAACTCCCCGGCGACGGGCACCTCGACCACTCCAACAAGGACGCCATCGCCGCCGCCCTGTGCAAGGCGTATGTGGCCGACAAGCTGAAGGCCGACGACCGCAGGAAGCTCGAACGCGCGGCCGGCGGCCGGTCCGTGGTGCGCAAGTTCTGCGCCCAGCACGGCAACGTCGGCTCCGGCGGCGGTGGCGGTGGCGGTGGCGGCCAGGGCAGTTCGGGCGGCGGCGGCCAAAGCGGTGGGAACGGCGGCGGCAACGGCGGCGGCCAGAGCGGTGGCAACACCGACGGCGGCGGAAACGGCAGCGGTGGGGGCGACGGCGGCTCGACGGGTGGTGACGGCGACCCCCCGGTCCCGGGTGACCCCGGCGGCTCGGCCACCGGCGGCGGCACGGCAGGCGGCAGCACGCCGTCCCCTTCGGCGGACCCCACGACCGACGCCGGCCGCAGCGCGGCGTCCACGCGACCGTGACGGGCGCCACATCGGACCACTGAACCGACGGTGTGACACTTTCGCCGGGCACGGCGCTGAAGAGAGTGAGCCGACTGGTCATCGGCGGCGCGGTAAGCCCGAGGTTCCCCCCGTACCTCTGGGTTCGCGCGATGGCGCGGGCGGGACACGTTCCCCCGGTCCCGCCCGCGCCCCCTTCTTTCCCCGGAGTCCCCAGAGCCCCAAAGGTCCAGGAGCTCAGCAACTCAACAGCTCAGCAACTCAACAGGCGCACGGTCACCTGTAGACGATGACCTTGTCGCCCGGGCGGATCTCCGCGAAGACCTTCGCGATCTTCTTCTTGTCGCGGACGTTCACACATCCGTGTGATGCTCCGGCGTAGCCGCGGGCGGCGAAGTCCGCGGAGTAGTGCACCGCCTGCCCGCGGCTGAAGAACATGGCGTAGGGCATCGGGGTGTCGTAGAGGGTCGAGTGGTGGCGCCTGCTCTTGAAGTCGACCTTGAACCGGCCTTCCCGGGTCGGGGTGTACGCCGACCCGAACCGCACGTCCATGGCCGTTCGCACCTTCCCGTCGACCATCCACGCCGCCGTGCGGCTCGTCTTGCTGATGCACAGCGCGCGGCCTGTCGTACAGCGTGGGTCCGGCTTGGCGAGCGGGCGGCTGGTGGGCGGATACAGCTCGGTGCGGGTGGGCTGGTGGGTGCGGGCGCGCAGCGCGCTCAGCACCGCGTCGGTGACCTTGCCCGTGCGGGGCATACCGCGCTGCTTCTGGAACGCGGTGACCGACGCGGCCGTCACCGGCCCGTAGTAGCCGGTCGGATTCCGGCCGAAGTGGCCCAGCTGCCGCAGCCGCGCCTGGAGTTCACGTACGTGTGCGCCGCGCGCGCCGGGCGCCATCCGTACGGCCTGCGCGACCGGCTGCGCCGCTTCCGGCTTCGGCGTCGGCTTGACGGGCTTCACCGGTTTCGGCGGCGTGTTGGTGCGCGCGGACGGCGCCGACGGTTTCGGTGGCTTTTGCGGTGCCTGCTGCGGCGCTTGGGAAATGCGGACAGCCGGACCGCTCGCACCGTCCTTGACCTGGCATCCGGCGATCGTGCCCGCCGACAGCAGCAGCGCCGCCGAGGCCGCCAGACCGCGCAGGGCCGTTGCTCCCCTCCTGTGCATCCCCACCCCCGGAGGTTCGACGGATGTACGGGTCCATGACTGCCCAGCGCGCCGCCCTCGCGAACCTGTGGCGCTGCGGGTGATGCTGGGCGGGACGACCGCCGCGCGTCCGCGCAGTCCCCGGTGCGCGGGCTTCCACCCGGTGCTGGGCCCTTCAGGAGGCACTTGCGATGACACGTCCCACCGATTCCGGCCGACGGCTGTCCGAGTCGGGGCTGCCCGTGGAACCGGTCTACGGACCGGAGGCGCAGACGGGGTGGGATCCCGCCGCCCGGCTCGGGGAGCCGGGCGGCTATCCCTTCACGCGGGGCGTCTATCCGACGATGTACACCGGGCGGCCGTGGACGGTGCGCCAGTACGCGGGATTCGGGACGGCGGCCGAGTCCAACGCGCGCTACCGCCGGCTGATCGAGCACGGCACCACGGGGCTGTCGGTCGCCTTCGACCTGCCCACCCAGATGGGGTACGACAGCGACGCCCCGCAGGCCGCCGGAGAGGTCGGCAAGGTCGGCGTGGCCGTCGACTCCGTGGCGGACATGCGGGCGCTCTTCGACGGCATCCCGCTGGGCGAGGTCTCCACGTCGATGACCATCAACGCGCCCGCCGCGCTGCTGCTGTTGCTCTACCAGATCGTCGCGGAGGAGCAGGGGGTGGCGCCTGCCGCGCTGACCGGGACCGTGCAGAACGACGTCCTCAAGGAGTACATCGCGCGCGGCACCTACATCTTCCCGCCGCAGCCCTCACTGCGGCTGACCGCGGACATCTTCCGCTACTGCGGCACCGAACTGCCGCGCTGGAACACCATCTCCATCTCCGGCTACCACATGGCCGAGGCGGGCGCTACGCCCGTGCAGGAGATCGCCTTCACCCTGGCCAACGGCATCGCCTACGTCCGGGCCGCCGTCGCGGCGGGCATGGACGTGGACGCGTTCGCGCCCCGGCTGTCGTTCTTCTTCGTCGCCCGCACCACGCTGCTGGAGGAGGTCGCCAAGTTCCGTGCCGCGCGGCGGATCTGGGCACGGGTGATGCGCGAGGAGTTCGGCGCGCGCAACCCCAAGTCGCAGATGCTGCGCTTCCACACGCAGACGGCGGGCGTCCAACTGACCGCACAGCAGCCCGAGGTGAACGTCGCCCGCGTCACCGTGCAGGCCCTCGCCGCCGTGCTGGGCGGAACCCAGTCGCTGCACACCAACTCCTACGACGAAGCGCTCGCCCTGCCGTCCGAGTCGGCGGCCCGGCTGGCGCTGCGCACCCAGCAGGTGCTGGCCCACGAGACGGACGTGACCGCGACCGTCGACCCGTTCGCCGGTTCGTACGCCGTCGAGTCGCTGACCGACGACGTGGAAGAGGCGGTGCTCGACCTGATGCGGCGTGTCGAGGACCGGGGCGGTGCCGTGGCCGCCGTCGAGCAGGGCTTCCAGAAGAGCGAGATCGAGCGCAGCGCCTACGCGGTCGCCCAGGAGATCGAGAACGGGGACCGCGTCGTGGTGGGCGTCAACCGCTTCCGCACCGAGGCGGCGGACGAGAAGCCGTATGTGCCGCTGACCGTCGATCCGGGTCTGGAGGCGGCGCAGGCCCGGCGGCTGGAGCGGCTGCGCGCCGGGCGCGACGCCACCGCCGTACGGTCCGGGCTGGACGCGCTGCGCCGGGCAGCCGCGCGGGAGGAGGACAACGTGCTGCCTCCGATGAAGGAGGCGCTGCGCGCCCGGGCGACGCTGGGCGAGGTGTGCGACGCGCTGCGCGAGGTGTGGGGCGCCTACGAGCCGTCGGACGCCCTGTGAGCCCGGCCCCGGGCGGAAGGGTGTGCGGGCGCGGACCGGTGGCCGAGCGGTCGAGTTGTTACCGACGGGTTTCAAACGGGGTGTGGACCGGGGACAGTAGGCGCAGGCGTGACCGACGAGCGACGACCGACGAGCAGCCTGCGAGGTGTCCATGTCGACCGGTACCGGGACGGGGTCCGCCGAACAGCCGCGGGCCGGCGGCCATGGAGCGCAGGAGCCGCTGCCCGGCCTGGCCCGTGCCGCGGAGCTGCTGGCAGCCGGCGAGGTGACCTCCCGGGCACTGACCGAGCGGGCGCTGGACCGTATCGAGGCGACCCAGCCCACGCTGAACGCCTTCCGGCTGCTGCGCACCGAGGCGGCGATGGCCGAGGCGGACGCCGCGGACCGGGCGCTGGCGCGGGGGGAGCGGCGTCCGCTGCTGGGCGTGCCGGTGGCGGTCAAGGACGACACCGACGTGTGCGGGGAGCCCACCGCGTTCGGCTGCGCCGGAGCCTTCCCGCTCAAGACGGCCGACGCGGAGGTGGTGCGCAGACTGCGGGCGGCCGGCGCGGTCGTCGTCGGCAAGACCAACAGCCCTGAGCTGGGGCAGTGGCCGTTCACCGAGGGCAGCGCCTTCGGAGAGACCCGCAACCCCTGGAGCCTCGCGCACACCCCCGGCGGCTCCTCCGGTGGCGCGGCGGCGGCCGTCGCGGCCGGGCTGGTGCCCGCCGCGCTGGGCTCGGACGGGGCCGGCTCGGTGCGCATCCCCGCCGCGTGGACGCACCTGGTCGGCATCAAACCGCAGCGCGGACGCATCTCGACCTGGCCGGACCCGGAGGCGTTCAACGGCATCACCGTCTTCGGACCACTGGCGCGCACCGTCGAGGACGCGGCGCTGCTGCTGGACGCCGCCGCGGGCAACCGCGAGGGCGATCTGCACCGGCCGCCGCCGGTGGATGTGCGCGCGGCCGTGGGCCGGGACCCGGGGCGGCTGCGGATCGCGCTGTCCACCCGTTGGGCGTTCACCGCGACACCGAAACAGCTGGACCCCCGCGTCGAAGCGGCCGTCCGCGCCCTCGCCGAGCGGCTGGCCGCGCTGGGGCACGAGGTGGAGGAGGCGGACCCGCACTACGGCCCGATAGGACTGACGTTCGTCCCCCGCGCCACCGCGGGCATCCGCACCTGGGTGCGGCGCACCCCCGACCCGGGCCTGCTGGATCCGCGCACCCGGGCGACGGCCCGCACCGGACGGCTGCTGGGCGGCCCCGTGCTGCGTGCGGCCCGGGCCGCCGAGGGGCCGCTGCGCCGCCACGTCGGCCGGATCTTCCGCCGCTACGACCTCGTCCTGACCCCCACCACCGCCACCCCGCCGCCCCGGATCGGCGATCTGGCGCGGCTCTCCGGCTGGCAGACCGACCGCAGGATGATCGCCCACTGCCCGTACGCCTGGCCGTGGAACGTGCTCGGCTGGCCCGGTATCAACGTCCCCGCCGCGCTCACCGAGCCGGACCGGCTGCCGCTGGGCGCCCAGTTCCTCGGCCCCGCGCACAGCGAGCCCCTGCTGGTCCGGCTCGCCGCCCAGCTGGAGGCCGACCAGCGCTGGCACGAGCGGTGGCCGCCGCTGATGTGAGGGAGCCGTCCGCGCCGGTGCGGCCCTACGTCGCCGACGCCAGGCCGGTGACGTAGGCCGTCACCTCGCCCGGATCCTCGGTGATCAGCGCGAGGTACCCGTCCGGGCGGACGAGATAGAGGCCGTCGGGCGCGTAGGGGGCGGTCGCGGCCACGGCGTGGGTGCGCAGATACGCGGGGAGGCCGACCGGTGGCGCCGCGTCGCCCACCGCGAGGAGCGTGAAGTGCGGGCCGCGCAGCAGATCGAACACCCGCCGGGCGCCGCCCGGAGCGCTGTCGCCGGGAGCGGTCAGGGGCGCGTCCGGGGCACGGTCGCCGGGTGAGAGCGGGCTCGGGTGAGGCGCGGCCGGGTGACGGCTCAGTGAACTGTCCGGGTAGGCGAGGTCCAGCTGCTGGGTCTCGCGGCCGCGGCGTGCGGCCCGCCCGTGCAGCCGGGTCGAGAGGCCGAGCACCTGCGCGGCCAGCGGCGCCCGCTCCTCCTCGTAGGTGTCCAGCAGCGCTTCGGCGGCCTGCCCGCGCAGGACGAGACCGAGCTTCCAGCCGAGGTTGTAGGCGTCCTGCACGCTGGTGTTGAGGCCCTGGCCGCCCGCGGGGGAGTGGATATGGGCCGCGTCGCCCGCCAGGAGGACCCGGCCCGCGCGGAAGCGCTCGGCCAGCGCGGCGTTGACCCGGAACTGGGAGGCGTGGGCGACCTCCTTGAGCTGGTCGGGTGACAGATCGGTGCGGGTGGCGAGCAGTCGGCGGAGGATCTCCTCGGGCGGGCTGCCCTCCTCCAACGCGGCGTGCCGGGCGAAGAGCTGGAAGGTGTCGGTGCCCGCCATGGGGCACAGGGCGAGGGCCCCGCGGGTGTCGTCCTGCCAGACGTGCCAGTGGCCGCGGTCGAGTCCGGACAGCCGGACGTCGGCGACGACCGACGGCTCGGGGTCGACGGTCGTGCCCGTCATACCGATGCCGAGCGCCGCCCGGACGGTGCTGCGTCCGCCGTCGCAGGCCACGGCGTACGCGGCGCGGACCGTCCCGCCGGTGGACAGCCGAGCGGTGACGGCGGTGGCGTCCTGCGCCAGTTCGGTGACGGCCGTACCGAAGGCGACCTCGCCGCCCAGCTCCCGCAGCCGCGCGTACAGCAGTTCCTGGGTGCGCCATTGGGGGAGCATCCACACCTCGGCGTACGGGGAGCCGGCGCGCGGCTCGGCGCGCTCGACCATGTCGTGCTCCGCGACGGGTCGGCCGGGGCGGCGTACCAGCATCCGCGGGTAGGGGCCGCCGGCCGCGCGCACCGCCGGGGCGAGGCCCAGGTCGTCGAGGACCTCCATGGTGCGCGGCTGGATGCCCTTGCCGCGCGAGCCGGGGGCGAGGCGGTCGGCGCGCTCCACCACGCGGACGTCGATACCGCGTCTACGCAGGTCACAGGCGAGGGTGAGGCCGGTGGGCCCGGCGCCGACCACGAGTACCTCGGTGTTCGGTGCCTCCGCAGTGCCCTTAACGGCGTTAAGTGAAGTCATGCCGGAAGGGTGCACTTAACATTGTTAAGTCGTCAAGCCTTAACGGCGATAAGCTGGCGGCGTGCCTGTGAAGAGAGAGCCGACCAAGCAAGCGCCGGAGGCGCCCGGAGAGCAGGGAAAGCCGGGAAGGCCGGGAAGGCGGACAGCGGCCCCCCGGCTGGATCGCACACAGGTCGCCGAGACCGGGCTGCGGCTGCTGAACGAGACGGGGCTGGAGGGTCTCAGCCTGCGCCGGATCGCCAACGAGCTGAACGTGAAGGCGCCCGCCCTCTACTGGCACTTCGCCGGCAAGCAGGCGCTGCTGGACGAGATGGCCACCGTCATGACGCGCGAACTGGGCGACCTCGCCGACTCGCTGTCCGGGAAGGCTTCCTGGGACGAATGGTTCGCCGAGAGCCTGCGGCTGCTGCGGCGTACGCTGCTGCGCTACCGGGACGGGGCGAAGGTCTTCAGCGGCACCCGGCTGACCACCACGGAGCACGCCGCAGGGCAGGAGCGCTATCTGCGCATGATGACCGAGGCGGGCTTCACCGTGAACGCCGCAGCCCGCGCCTACGTCACCGCCTTCACCTACACCATCGGCTTCGTCATCGAGGAGCAGGCCGTCCAGCCCTTCCCCGACGAGCGTGCCCTGGGCTACGACCCGGCCGAACGCGCCGCGCGGATGGCCGCCTACCCGCTGGCCGCGCAGGTGTCCGCGGACCTGTTCACGGACTACGAGGCCCGCTTCGAGGAGGGCCTGCGGGCCCTCCTCGCCGGGCTGCGCGCCACGATCCTCGCCGAGAACGCGACGACCCCGGGCGGGGAGGGCGCCGGATGACGGCCGTCAGCCCAGGGCCGCGCGCTTGAGGGCGCGGGCACGGCGTGCGACGCGGCGTACCGTGCGGTTGCGGGGCACGAACGCGAACTGGCGCGGCACGGCGCCGGGCAGAGCCAGCGCGGTCAGCCGGCGCCGCTTGAAGTAGCGCCGGGTCGCCGGTGACAGGTGGGACGCCAGATAGCGCTCCACCTCCGGGCGCAGCTCCGGATAGATCTGCGGCTGCATGCAGAAGCCGACGGCACGCACCAGACCCGTCAGCTCCCGCCCGGAGGGCACGGCCGCATCGGCACCCGCCGCCTCGTCGTCCAGATCGGGCAGCAGCGCGTCCACCAGCGTCACCGGCACGCGGTTGCTGTTCTGGTACGGCGCCACCCGCTCCAGCAGCAGCTCGGTGCCGGTACGTGCCACGGGCAGGCCGTAGAAGGCGGACGCCGTCAGCAGTGCCGTCGAGAAGCAGCCCACCACCAGCGCCGGGCGCAACCGCTCGTACAGCGCCTCCGCCAGCACCGGCGAGTCCAGCACCGTCAAAGTGACGCCCAGTTCGCCCGCCTCCTTCTCCAGGGCGCGGGACCAGCGCACCGGAGCGACCGGATGCGGCTTGAAGACCACCTCGCGGTGGCCGCGTGCCGCGGCACCGCGCAGCATCCGCAGATGCAGCTGCTCCTCCTCCTCGGGGGAGAGGATCTCCAGCGCGGACAGATACTGCCCCAGCAGCAGCGCCGCCCCCCGGGGCGCCGCGGTCACCGACGGCGGCACGTCCTGGGCCACCTCGGCCAGCACCGCGCGGAACGCCTCCGTGGGAACGACCTCGGGCCGCACCCCGAACTCCGAGAGCAGCAACGGCGTCAGGCCGGGCACCAGATCCAGATGGAGCAGCCGGCGCGCCCGCGTACCCACCAGCGGGTCCAGCTTGTTGCGGGTGGGGCCGTAGCTCATCAGCCCGTCCGCGTACACCTCGATCGGCGCGTCCGGGAACAGCCGCGCCACCGCCAGCGCGGGCTCGACCTGGATCGACTCCAGAACGAGCGTTACCTCGTCCTCCGGGCCGTCACCCAGCCCCCACAGCATCCGCAGATACCGCTCCCACAGCGGGGCGTCGTCCCCGCGCGGCGACCAGCCGCCCGGGTGGAAGGGACGGATCGTCTCGTTCCACGACAGCACCCGGTCGAAGCGGGAGCGCAGCCGCTCGAAGCCCGGCATGGTGTCGAGCGCCGCCGAGGTCTCCGGGTTGGCGGCGTTGTTGCTGACCAGCAGCAGTCGCTGGTCGGCGGGGCCGAAGTGGTCCGCGTCGACGGCCGCGGCGAGCGTGGCGGCACCGTAGAGGGTCGAGGCGAAGAACAACTGCGTACGCATCAGGCCGCCACCTCCGTGCCGCGATCCTTGCCGGGCCCGCCCGGTGCGGTGCCGTCCGGGGTGCCGATGGTGTCTCCTTCGGTGCCGGTGCCGGTGCCGGTGCCGGTGCCGGTGCCGGTGCCGGACGCCGGACCGGTCGCGGGCGCGTGCTGGCCCGGACGCCTGCGGAGCCGCCGCAGCCGGGAGGCCCGTTCGCTGTCCATCGAGTCCAGCGCCTCCGACAGCAGATCCGCCGGGAGCCGCTTGAGCGCCGCCGCGCTCATCGCCCGCAGCTTGCGGGCCACCTGCGGCTCGAACCTGCCGCTGGTCAGATGGTGCGCGATGATCGCGCAGTAGGTGCGGATCGCCTTGGGCAGCAACTGCTGAGCGTCCCGGTCCCGTGCGGTCTCCTCGATCACCTGGTCGAAGGCGCGGATGAAGTCCAGCTGTCGCACATCGCCGATCTGGGTGAGCGAGGAGGCGACCCCACGCCGGTAGAAGACGCCCAGCAGCCCCACAGCGGCGAACGAGCGGGCCTCCCGGTGCAGCCGCCAGATCCACGGCCGGTCCTCGGCCGTGCGCAGCCCGTCGGTGAAGTGCAGCAGCCCCTCGTCCAGCAGTCTGCGGTGGTAGATCCCCGCCCAGGCGTAGGCGTAGTCCACGGACGTGCTGCGGGTGGCGGGCAGAATCGCCGCCCGCGGGTCCTCCACCACGCCCCGCCGACCGTGCGGCACCCGCGCCAGGGTGCGGGAGCGTGCCGTGCACTGCACATGATCGGTGCGCACGAAGTCGCAATCCAGCCGCTCGATGCACGCGAGCAGCTGCTCGTAGTAGCCGGGAGCCAGCCAGTCGTCACCGTCCAGGAACGTGACGTACTTGCCGCTCGCCCGGTCCAGCCCCGTGTTGCGCGCGGTCGCCAGACCGCCGTTGCGCGCATGCCGTACCCGGACCACCTGCGCAACGTCCTGGAAGTCGTTTTCGGCCCGCTCCAGAATCTCCGGCGTCTCGTCCTTGGAAGCGTCGTCGACCAGAATGAACTCGAAATCCTGGCGCGCGTTCGCTCGGAGACTCCGAAGCGTTTCCGGGGCGTATGACTGCACGTTGTAAAACGGCACGATGACGGAGAGCTTGACCACCCGAGGGACCTTAGGGAACGCGCCCCGCCCCGTCTTGACCTGCGGCGGGCCTCCGGGTGAACGACGCGTGGCGGGATGGTGAACGGGGCGGCGGCGCGGGCGCGTTGGGCATTCGTCGGTGTGCTGTTAACCGGCTGTTGCCTTTACGTTGGGCCGCCTTCCGGAATCCCTTCCTAGCGTCGATGACGTGCCCTCACGAGAAATCCCCTCCGCTTCCACGAACGCACCGGACGCCGGCACCGCACCCGTCTCGCACGAGCGGTCGGCGCCACGCCGGGTAGTCGTTCTGGCGGATTCCGACACCCGGTGGAAATGGGGTGTGCTGACCGCCCGCAGGCTGGCGCCCGAGGCCGCCATCGACGGCCTGCTCCTGCGCGGCCGGGCCACGCCCACCCCGCGCCAGCTCGCCGAGGTCGGCGTCACCGTGGCCACCCTGCGCGAGGTCACCACCGCGGAGTTCCTCCGGGCGGCCACCGCGCCGGACGCCTACGACGTGATCGTCCTCGCCTGCGTCGGCGGCGCCGTGCAGGCCATGCTGCACGGGCTGGGCCGGGCCCTCACCGGCGGAGCGGGTCAGGGCGCCGGGGCAGGCGCAGGCGGCGGGGCAGGCGGCGCGCGAGGTGGGGCGGGCGGCGCAGGAGGGCCTGCGCGCCGCCGCCCCGTGGTCGTCACCGGCTACGTCGGCGTCGTCTACGAGAAGCTGGCCGACGGACTGCTGCTGCGGCACGGCGCCGACCTCGTCCTCGCCAACTCGCCGTACGACGCCGACCGCTTCCGCGTCGTGTACGAGGGCGTGGGCGCCGACGCCGACAGCGTGGTCGAGTGCGCGCTGCCGTTCCTGGAGGGGGGCGGAAGCCCCAAGGAACCGGAGGAAGGCGCCGCGGACGCTGCGGCGGACGGTCCGTTCACAGTCGTCTTCGCCGTGCAGCCCTCCGTTCCGGCCGGCCGCGCCGACCGCGCCTACCTGCTGCGCCGAGCCGTCGGCCACGCACTGCGGCACCCCGAGCGCGAGGTGCTGATCAAGCTGCGCAGCAAGCCCGGCGAGCACACCACACACATCGAGGAACTGCCGTACCAGAAACTCGTCCGCAAGCTGCCCGGGGGACGCGACGGCGCCGACGGCGGACTGCCGCCCAACTGCCGCCTCGTCTACGGCAACATGGGGGAGATCCTCGACCGGGCACAGCACACCGGCGGCCTGCTGGTGACCGTCAGCTCCACCGCGGCGCTGGAGTCCCTGCACCGGTCGCTGCCCACCGCCGTCCTCACCGACCTCGGCGTCCGCGAGGCCCTGGGCAACCACTACTTCACCGGCTCCGGCTGCCTCGCCTCCTGGGACGAACTCGACGACGGCCTGCTGCCGGAAGCCGACGAGAAGTGGGCACTGCGGCAGGGCGTACGCGGCCAGGACGGCTTCGCGACCGCACGCGACCGGGTGGCCGCGCTCGTCGCCCGATCGGCGAGCCGCGGGCTGCCGCCCCTCGCGCCGTACTACACCGTCCGGACCGCCCCCGGCTATCTGCCCGGCATCCTGCGCCGGTACGGACTCGAACCGGACGGTTCGACGTCGGGCGGCGCGGCCGGTGGCGCGGCCGACGGTCTCGAAGCCGCCGGTGGCCTCACAGCCGCCGGGCGCGGTGTCGTACGGCGCGTCGTCCGCGAAGCAGCCCGGGGCGCCTACCGGCACGGCGTCCAGCGGGTCGCTCCGCTGATCCGGAAGGCGGGCGAACTGTGATGCCGGGCCTCGGCCTTGGCGGTGCCCCGGCCGGGTCGGGGTCGTCCGGGTCGTCGGGGGCGCCGGATCCCTCGGTTTCTTCTGCTTCTTCCGTTTCACCGGAATCCCCTGCTTTGTCCGAGTCCCTGCCTCACTCAGGAGCCAGCATGTCCCCAAACCCCGCCGTGCTCGCGGTGATACCCGCCCGGGGCGGGTCGAAGGGTGTGGCCGCCAAGAACCTCGCCCCGGTCGCGGGCGTTCCGCTCGTCGCCCGCGCGGCCCGCGAGTGCCTGGCCGCGCGGAACGTGACCGATGTCGTCGTCTCCACCGACGACACCGCCATCGCCGAGGCAGCCCGCTCAGCAGGCGCCGAGGTGGTCGAACGGCCTGCCGAGATCGCCGGCGACCTGGCCACCAGCGAGGCCGCCGTCCTGCACGCCATGGAGGTGTACGAGAAGCGGCACCGCAGACCGCTGCAGACGGTGCTGCTCGTGCAGTGCACCAGCCCCTTCCTCGTGCGGGAGGACATCGAGCAGGTGGCGGCGGCCGTTATCGACGAGGGCGCCGACAGCGCGCTGACGGTGGCACCGTTCCACGGCTTCGTATGGCGCGACGGCACCACGGCGTCGGACGACGGTACGGGGGAGACGGCTGCGGGGGCGGCAGCGTCCGCAGCCTCCGCGGGGACCGCAGCCTCCGCGGGGACCGCAGCCTCCGCGGGGGGCGCGGGAGGTTCGGACGGGGCTTCCGGCGTGAACGGGAGCGCGTACGGCGTCAACCACGACCGCGCCGTGCGCCCCCGACGCCAGGACCGGCCGGAAGACCTGCTGGAGACCGGCGCCGCCTACGCCATGGACGCCATGGGATTCCGGGAGTCCGGCCACCGGTTCTTCGGGCGGACGGCCGTCGTCCGTACCGACCCGGCCCGCGTCCTGGAGATCGACGACCCGCACGACCTGGCCCGCGCCCGCGCGCTGGCGCCCCTGCTGGACGCGCGCCGTGACGGACCGGGCGCGCTGCCGACACGGGAGGACGTGGACGCGGTCGTACTGGACTTCGACGGCACCCAGACCGACGACCGGGTCTACATCGACGCCGAAGGACGGGAGACCGTCGCCGTGCACCGCGGTGACGGACTCGGTATCGCCGCGCTGCGCCGGGCCGGCCTGGAGGTGCTGATCCTCTCCACGGAGACGAACCCGGTCGTGGCGGCGCGCGCGGCCAAGCTGCGGCTTCCCGTACTGCACGGCATCGACCGCAAGGACCTCGCGCTCAAGCAGTGGTGCGAGGAGAAGGGAATCGCGCCCGAGCGCGTGCTGTACGCGGGCAACGACGCGAACGACCTGCCGTGTTTCGCGCTCGCCGGCTGGCCCGTCGCCGTCGCCGACGCCCATGACGTGGTGCGCGCCGCCGCGCGGGCCGTCACGACGCGGGGCGGCGGAGCGGGGGCGGTGCGCGAGATCGCGGGGTGGTTGGTGGGGGCGGAGTTGTGAGGGGGCGGGCGCGCGTCTGCTCCCTGGTTGGGCCCACCCACAAAGGAAAGCCCGCGGAGCCCCCGACGCCCACACCCGCCGCCTCCTGACCAGCGCGAACCCTACCCCGACCGCCTCACCACCCACCCCCGCAGACAACCACTGACCCTCTGCACCCACCCAAGAAAGAAACCCCCGGAAATGGTGAACATGTTCAGCAACGCCCAGCCCAACAACGCCCGCCTCCGCGCCCTCGGAACGAAGACCGTCGGGCCGGGCCACCCCGTCTACGTCACCGGCGAGATCGGCATCAACCACAACGGTGACCTCGACAACGCGTTCGCCCTCATCGACGCCGCCGCCGAGGCGGGCTGCGACGCGGTCAAGTTCCAGAAGCGGACGCCGGAGATCTGCACCCCGCGCGACCAGTGGGACCTCGAGCGCGACACCCCCTGGGGCCGCATGACGTACATCGACTACCGGCACCGCGTCGAGTTCGGCGAGGACGACTACCGCGCCATCAGCGAGCACTGCGCCGAGCGTGGCATCGACTGGTTCGCCTCCCCGTGGGACGAGGAAGCCGTCGCGTTCCTGGAGAAGTTCGACGTGCCGGCGCACAAGGTGGCCTCCGCCTCGCTCACCGACGACGACCTGCTGCGTGCCCTGCGCGCCACCGGCCGCACGATCATCCTCTCCACCGGCATGTCCACGCCGAAGCAGATTCGGCACGCGGTGGAGGTGCTGGGCAGCGAGAACATCGTGCTCTGCCACGCGACCTCCACCTACCCGGCCAAGGCCGAGGAGCTGAACCTGCGGGTCATCCACACCCTGCAGGACGAGTTCCCGAACGTTCCGATCGGCTACAGCGGCCACGAGACGGGGCTGCAGACCACCCTCGCCGCCGTCGCGCTCGGTGCCGTCTTCGTGGAGCGGCACATCACCCTGGACCGCGCCATGTGGGGCTCCGACCAGGCCGCCTCCGTCGAGCCGCAGGGCCTCCAGCGCCTGGTGCGGGACATCCGCACCATCGAGGAGTCCCTCGGCGACGGGGTGAAGAAGGTCTACGACAGCGAGCTGGCGCCGATGCGCAAGCTGCGCCGCGTCAAGGGCGTCGTGGCCGAGGAGGCTGCGGCGGCCGAGGAGACCGAGGCCCGCGAGCCGGTCACGGTCTGACGCGGCACCGCCCTGCCCCGGGCGCCCGCCTCACCCCCACCCCCTCCCATCCCCAACCTCCAAGCGGAACGGAGCGTATGCGCACATGTCCCGTAGCCGCTCCGCAAAAGGAGCGCCGAACCGCTCCGGCCAAGGCCAAGGCCAAATCCCGGGCGGCCCACACCAAGGCCCAGGCCAAGGCCCACGACCCGGAGCGGAATCAGACCCCGGGGGCGGAGCCAACCCCGGGATGCGGGACGGGGCCCTCGCGTTCGTCGAGAGCCCCGTCCAGCTCCTCAACGTCCTCGAATGGGCGCACAACCATCCCGCGCCCGACACGGCGACTCCCCTCACCCTCGTGGTGCTGCCCCCGCGCGATCCCATGACCCGGGGGCAGCTGCGCCGGATGGCCGAGCTGGCCCGTGACGAGGGGATCGCGGTGAGCTGGCAGGAGGCCCGCGACGGCATGGGGGGTGCCGTCGCAAGCCTCCTCGCGCTCGCCCGCAGGCTGCGCAGGGCCCGGACGCTGGTGATCGGCGATCCGTTCTCGCGCTACGTCCAGCTGCTGCTCGCCCTCACCCCCGCCCGCGCCGAGCGGCGGATCACCGTGGTGGACGACGGCACGGCCACCATGGAGTTCGTCGCCCAACTGGCGAGCGGTGAACGCTTCGTGCGCTGGCACAGACGCGGCATGCGGGGCGGGGCGCGCGGGATGCTGTTCGCGCCGGTCTCCCGTCGCGCACGCCGCCGCCTCACCCCGCGTTCCGACGGCAAGCGGCCGGTGGAGGTGTTCAGTTCGATGCCGGTGGAGCCGCCCGAGAACGTGGTCGTGACGGCCAACGAGTTCGCCTGGACCCGCGCCAGGTTCGGGCCCCCGCGCCTGACCAAGGGCGCCGATCTGGTCGGCACCTCCCTGGTGGAGACGGGCGTGGTGGACACCGAGCGCTATCTGGAGGCCGTCACATCACTGGCCCGCGAGTACGGGGCCACCCGCTACTTCGCCCACCGTCGCGAGAGCAGCGAGAAGCTTCAGCAGGTCAGCGCCGCCACCGGGCTGGAGATCGTCCGCCCGGACCTGCCGCTCGAACTGGTCGCCCGGCGCGGTCCCGTCGGCCGTACGATCCTCAGCTTCCCCTCCACCGTCGTCCACACCCTCCCGCTGGCGTTGGCGGGCACCGCCGTGACCGTGGCCGTGTGCGACATCGACCCGGAGTGGCTGTCGCGGACCGCCTCTCCCCGGGCCCAGGGCTTCCTGGCCGGTGTCACCGGTACGGCCCGAGGAGCCCGCCGGCTTCCGTCCGCCCTCCCTTCCCCGCCGGGCCAGAGCGTGTGAGCCCTGTGGGCGGGGTACGGCGCACCGGAGCTGTGCGAGCCGGCCCTCGGCCCCCTCGCCCCCTCGGCCCCATCGGCGCGGGCACCGCCTCGTCGAGGAGCGGTCGGCAAAACGCGTAGGTATACCCATCCGCATCTGGACATAACCGCCGCCCAGCCTAGATTTTCTTCCCCTGGGAGGTTGAACTTTGGTGGATCTCTAGTCAGTTGCGGTGTCAAGGGGCCTACTCTTCGGACCATGAACGAACTCCTGTCCCCTGCAGCACCGGAGGTAGACGCACGCGGGGCCGCCGGCGTACTTCCCGAGCTGCCCGGCCGGCTGACCGAATCCCTCCGCCGCGAGCTCATTGCTTTCCGTCGCGACCTCCATATGCACCCAGAGCTGGGCAATCAGGAGTTCCGCACGACGACCGCCATCAAGACCAGGCTCGAACGTGCGGGTCTGCGTCCCCGGGTGCTGGCCATGGGCACAGGACTCATCTGCGACATCCACCCGGAAGGGCTGCAGGAGGCGGAAGGGGCGGGGAACGATCCGGGTGCCGCCGCCCAGGGCGCCCCGCCGGGCCCCACCACGGCTCAGTCTCAGTCCCCGGCTGCGCCCGCCGCCCCACCGCCCATGCTGGCCCTGCGCGCCGACATCGACGCGCTGCCCATTCCGGACACCAAAGAGGTGCCGTACCGCTCGACCGTCCCGGGGCGGGCCCACGCGTGCGGGCACGATGTGCACACCACGGTGGTGCTCGGCGCCGGCCTGGTGCTGGCCGAGCTGGCCCGGGCGGGGGCGCTGCCCCGTCCGGTGCGGCTGCTGTTCCAGCCGGCCGAGGAGGTGCTGCCGGGCGGCGCTGCCGACGCGGTGGACTGCGGGGTGCTGGACGGTGTCGGGTCGATCCTGGCGGTGCACTGCGACCCGCGGGTCGACGTGGGGCGGATCGGGCTGCGCGCGGGGCCGATCACCTCGGCCTGCGACCGGCTGGAGGTGGTGCTCAGCGGCGCGGGCGGGCACACCGCTCGGCCGCATCTGACCACCGATCTGGTCACGGCGGCCGCCAAACTGGTCACCGAGGCGCCGGCGCTGCTGGCCCGGCGGGCGGACGCCCGTTCGGGGCTGTCGCTGACCTGGGGGCGGATCGAGTCCGGGCACGCACCGAATGTGATCCCGCAGCGTGCGGAGCTGTCGGGGACGCTGCGCTGCCTGGATCTGCCGACCTGGCGCGAGGCGCCCGACCTGGTGCACGCGGCCATCGACGAGCTGGCGACGCTGCACCGGGCCAAGTGCGAGCTGACGTATGTGCGCGGGGTTCCGCCGGTGGTCAACGAGCCCTCGGCGACGGCGCTGCTGCGGGAGGCGATGGCGGCGCGCTCGGGTGCCGCTTCGGTGGAGACGACGGAGCAGAGCCTGGGCGGCGAGGACTTCTCCTGGTATCTGGAGCATGTGCCCGGGGCGATGGCCAGGCTGGGGGTGCGGCCCGTCGGTGACCGCCGTTCCCGCGATCTGCACCAGGGTGACTTCGACGCGGACGAGTCGGCGATCACCACCGGCGTCGAACTGTTCACGGCTGCCGCGCTGCTGCACCGCTCCTGACCCGCGGCCCGACCCGGACGGCGCCGAACGCGTCACCGCTGCCCCTCGACCGGCGAGCCCCGACTCGGCCGGCGAGCCCTCGACTCAACCGGCGAGAACCCCGGCGCGGAAGAATTTCCGCAACGGGAGAAAAGGGGCAGTGACGTGGAAGTCGGCGCCGTTCGCGACGATCCGATAACAGCAGTTCCCGTCTTCTTCTGCTGGAAATCTACGCGCGTTAATCTGTGGCCGTCTCAAGGGCCGGAACCCTACTGCGGTGCCGGAACCGGTGCTCCACGACTCGAAGGGGACTCCTGTTGCGTCGGGTAACAAAGCTGGCTGCCGCCGTCACCGCCACTGCGGCTCTCGCACTGACGGCCACCGCGTGCGGTGAGAGCTCTACGGAGTCGGGTGGCAAGAAGAACAAGGGCGTCGGACTCGCTTTCGACGTCGGCGGTCGGGACGACCACTCGTTCAACGAGGCGGCCGCCCGCGGAACCGACAAGGCCGAGAAGGAACTCGGCGTCAAGACCAAGGAGATGACCGCCGGCAACAACGAGACGGAGGAGACCCGCGAGCAGCGTCTCACCTCCCTCGCGAAGGCGGGCTACAACCCGGTCATCGGGGTCGGCTTCAACTACGGCAAGTCCGTCAACAAGGTGGCCAAGGAGTTCCCCGACACGACCTTCGGCGTGGTGGACGAGCAGTCGCACGCCAAGAACGTCGTCGGGATGACCTTCGCCGAGAACGAGGCGTCCTACCTGGTCGGCGTGGCCGCCGCCAAGAAGACCAAGACCGACAAGGTCTCCTTCATAGGCGGCGTGGACAACGCGCTCATCCAGAAATTCGAGGCGGGTTACGTCAAGGGCGTCAAGGACACCAACCCCAAGATCAAGGTTGAGGTCGACTACCTCTACAAGGAGTCCGACAAGGGCTTCAACGACCCGGCGCGGGCCAAGAGCATGGCCAAGGGCATGCTCGCCCGGGGCAACGACGTGATCTACACGGCGGCGGGCCAGTCGGGCGCCGGCTCCATCGAAGAGGTCAGCAAGAAGAAGGGCGCCTGGGCCATCGGGGTCGACTCCGACCAGTACCGGCAGAAGGGCCTGGAGAAGTACAAGGACGCCATCTTGACCTCGTCGGTCAAGAACGTCGACGTCGCCGTCTACGAGCTGATCAAGAGCGTCAAGGACGGCAAGCCGCTCACCGGCAACCAGACCTTCTCCCTCAAGGAGAAGGGCGTCTCGGTCGCCACGTCCGGTGGCTTCATCGACGACATCAAGGACGACATCGACAAGGCCACCGAGAAGATCGTCTCGGGCGAGGTCAAGGTTCCGACCAGGCCGTGACCCGGTAGGAACGGCACCGTACGCGCGTGGAGCAGCACTTCGCCGCGTACGGTGCCGCTCGCAGTCCCAGTCCCTCTCCATGAGCCGCCACGCCCGTCCGCAACGGCGGCACCACAGCGGCCGGCCTCGGCGCCGGCAAGGGAGCGCGTCAGTCAAGTGTCCAGCGAGTCCAGCGGCAGCAGCGGCGCGCCGTCCGGGGCGGACCAGGGGTCCGCGGCGGCCGTCGAACTGCGCGGCATCACCAAGCGGTTCCCCGGCGTCGTCGCCAACCGCGACATCGACATCCGGGTGGACCGGGGCACCGTGCACGCCCTTGTGGGCGAGAACGGCGCGGGCAAGTCCACCCTCATGAAGATCCTCTACGGCATGCAGCGGCCGGACGAGGGCACCATCAGCATCGACGGCGAGTATGCCGCCCTGCACAGCCCGGCGGACGCCATCGTGCGCGGCATCGGCATGGTGCACCAGCACTTCATGCTGGCCGACAACCTCACCGTGCTGGAGAACACCGTCCTGGGCGCGGAGAAGCTGTACGGCATCGGTGCCCGCGCCCGGAAGAGGATCAAGGAGCTGTCGGACGCCTACCAGCTCGGCATACGCCCCGACGTCCTCGTCGAGGACCTGGGCGTGGCCGACCGGCAGCGTGTGGAGATCCTCAAGGCCCTCTACCGCGGCGCCCGCATCCTCATCCTCGACGAGCCGACGGCCGTCCTGGTCCCGCAGGAGGTCGAAGCGCTCTTCGCCAATCTGCGCGAACTCAAGGCCGAGGGCCTGACGGTGCTGTTCATCTCGCACAAGCTGGGCGAGGTCCTCTCCGTCGCCGACGCGATCACCGTCATCCGGCGCGGTACGACGGTCGCCTCCGTACGGCCCGAGGAGACGACGCCCAAGCAGCTGGCGGAGCTGATGGTGGGCAGCGAGCTGCCGTCGGCCGAGACCCGCGAGTCGACCGTCACCGACGAACCGATGCTGCGCGTGGAGGACCTGCACCTGTCGGCCACCGACCCCGACGGCGGCCGGCGCACCGTTTTGGACGGGATCTCCTTCACCATCCACAAGGGCGAGGTGCTCGGTGTCGCCGGTGTGGAGGGCAACGGCCAGGCCGAACTGGTCGAGGCCGTCATGGGGATGAGCGACCCGGACGGCGGGAGCATCACCCTCGACGGCGAGGACATCTCGCACGTATCCACCCGGGCGAGGCGCGAGAGCGGCATCGGCTACATCCCCGAGGACCGCCACCGGCACGGGCTGCTGCTGGAGGCGCCGCTGTGGGAGAACCGCATCCTCGGGCACGTCACCGAGAAGCCCAACGCCAAGGGTCCGGCGCTCGGTATCCCCGGCGCGCCCCAGCTGCTCGCCCTCAAGGAGGCGCGGGCGGACGCCGAGCGGATCGTCGCCGAGTACGACGTGCGCACGCCCGGCATCGAGGTGACCGCCGCCAGCCTCTCGGGCGGCAACCAGCAGAAGTTCATCGTCGGCCGCGAGATGAGCCATGAGCCCAAGCTGCTGATCGCCGCGCACCCCACCCGCGGGGTGGACGTCGGTGCGCAGGCCCAGATCTGGGACCAGATACGCACCGCCCGCCGCGAGGGCCTGGCGGTGCTGCTGATCTCCGCCGACCTGGACGAGTTGATCGGCCTCTCGGACACCCTGCGGGTGATGTACCGGGGCCGGCTGGTCGCGGACGCCGACCCGGCGACCGTCACCCCTCAGGAGCTGGGCTCGGCGATGACCGGCGCGGCCAGCGGCCACCTGGAACACCGGGAGGACGACGGCGCGCAGCCGCAAGGCGCGGACGCGACGCAAGGCGCGGACGAGCCCCAGGACGCAGAACAGCCGCAGGACGCGGACCGGTCACAGAACGTCGGCAGCGTCGAGAGCGCCGACAGCACAGACAGCAACGACTCCGAGAGGGGAGGCGACAAATGAGCCGTCTCAGGGATAAGTTCAGCGCCCAGGCCGTGCTGCAGGCGCTGGCCGCGCCGATGCTCGCCCTCCTCACGGCGTTCGTGCTCTCCTCCGCCGTCATCGCGGCGACCGGCGAGGACCCGTTCCACGCCTTCTACGTGATGATCGACTTCGGTTCGAAGAGCGACAGCCAGGTCTGGATCGTCAACAAGGCGATCCCGTACTACCTGTCGGCGGCGGCCGTGGCCATCGGCTTCCGTATGAACCTCTTCAACATCGGCGTCGACGGCCAGTACCGGGTGGCCGCGTTCTTCGCCGCGGTCGTCGGCGGGGCGCTCGCGCTGCCCGGCGTGCTGCAGATCGGCGTGATCATCCTCGTCGCGATGGCGGTCGGCGCACTGTGGGCCGGTATCGCGGGCGTGCTGAAGACCACGCGCGGGGTCAGCGAGGTCATCACCACGATCATGCTGAACTCCATCGCGGGCTCGCTGATCGGCTACTTCCTCTCCGAGGACAAGCTGGCCGTCAAGGACGGCAACCTCTTCCACACGCCGACCATCCCCGAAGCCGCCCGCTTCTTCCTCATCCCGACCACCCCCGACCCGATCTACGGCACCGTGATCATCGCCGTCGTCATCGGTCTGGCCTACTGGTTCGTCCTCGGCCGCACCCGGTTCGGGTTCGACCTGCGGGCGGTGGGCCGCAGCGAGTCGGCGGCCTCCGCCAGCGGTGTCAGCGTCCGCCGGATGGTCGTCACCAGCATGGTGCTCTCCGGCGCCGTCGCCGGCCTGGTGGGCATGCCGACACTGCTGAACAAGTCCTTCAGCTACGGCACCGACTTCCCCACCGGCGTCGGCTTCACCGGCATCGCCATCGCCCTGCTGGGCCGCAACCACCCCATCGGCATGGCACTGGCCGCGCTGCTGTGGGGCTTCCTGGAGCGGACGGGCCTGCAGCTGGAGTTCGAGGGCTATGCCCAGGAGATCGTCGGCGTCATGCAGGGGATCATCGTGCTGTGCGTCGTCATCGCGTACGAGATCGTCCGCCGGGTCGTGCTGCGCAGACAGCAGAGCGCGGTCGGCGCCGAACTGAGCGCGCAGGGCGGTCAGGGCGGTCAGGGCGGCCAGAGCGCACCCCGTGAGCCGGGCGGGCCGGGCGATCCGGGTGGGCCGGGCGGACCCGGTGAACCGGGCGGGCCGGGCGAGCCGGGCGACAAGAGCGCAGAGAGCACCCAGGCGAAGAAGGCGGGGACCACCGCATGAGCACCACCATGTCCGCGTCCAAGAACGCCTCCGCGAAGCCCGCGGCCCCCCGCGGCAAGCGCAAACTGTCCTACCCGCTCGTCCTGCTGCTCATCGCGGGCGGCCTGCTGCTGCTCTCGCTCGTCCGTGCCGTCACCGGTGACGAGCAGCTCAGCAACAGCCAGCAGTTCTCCTCCGCGCTGGGTGCGGCCGTGCCCATCGGGCTGGCCGGGCTCGGCGGCCTGTGGGCCGAACGCGCCGGCGTCATCAACATCGGCCTCGAAGGCATGATGATGCTCGGCACCTTCGCCGCCGGCTGGATCGGCTGGCAGTACGGGCCCTGGGCGGCGATCCTCGCCGGCATCATCGGCGGCGCGCTGGGCGGGCTGCTGCACGCGCTGGCCACCGTCACCTTCGGTGTCGACCACATCGTCTCCGGTGTCGCCATCAACATCCTCGCCCTCGGCCTGGTCCGCTACCTGGCCAAGCTGTGGTTCGGCGCCGAAGGCAGCGAAGCGGCCGCAGCGGGCGGCAACGACAAACAGTCCCCGCCCATGGACAGCATGCCCACCCTCACCGTCCCCGGCCTCGCCGACGGACTGGGCAGCATCGAGAAGCACCACTGGTTCCTCGTCTCCGACCTGGCGGGCATCCTGCGTGCCCTCGTCCACGAGGTCTCCTGGGTGACGGTGCTGGCCGCGCTGCTGTTCGTCGGCAGCTTCTTCGTCCTGTGGCGCTCCTCGTTCGGACTGCGGCTGCGCTCCTGCGGGGAGAACCCGGTGGCCGCCGAGTCGCTGGGCGTGAACGTCTACACCTACAAATACGCGGCGCTGGCCATCTCCGGCGCGCTGGCCGGGCTCGGTGGCGCCTTCCTCGCCGTGGGCGTGCACATCTACCAGGAGAACCAGACCGGCGGCCGCGGCTACATCGGCCTCGCCACCATGATCTTCGGCAACTGGCGCCCCGGCGGCGTCGCCATGGGCGCCGGGCTGTTCGGCTTCATGGACGCGCTGCGGGTCGTCGGCGGCGGCGCCACGGTGCACGCCATGCTGCTCCTGATGGCCGTCCTGCTGGTGGCGCTCGCCGTCTGGAAGCTGCGCAGCGGCGTGCGCGGCGCCCGTATCCAGGCCGCCGTCAGCCTCGTCATCGCCGTGCTGCTCGTGCTGTGGTACGCGCTGACCGACACCGTGGCACTGGAGTTCGTCGAGATGACGCCGTACGTCACCACGCTGCTGGTGCTCTCACTCGCGGCCCAACGCCTTCGCGCGCCACGCGCGATCGGCAAGTCGTACCGCCGAGGCGAGGGAACGTAGCGTGGACGCCGTGCACAAGGCGGACATCGACTGGAACACCCTGCGCGAACAGGCCCGGCAAGCCATGTCCCGCGCATACGCCCCCTACTCCGGCTTCCCCGTCGGCGCCGCCGCGCTGGTCGACGACGGGCGCACGGTGACCGGCTGCAACGTGGAGAACGCCTCCTACGGGGTCGGACTGTGCGCCGAGTGCGGCCTGGTCTCCGCGCTCTTCGCCACCGGCGGCGGCCGACTGGTCGCCTTCACCTGCGTGGGCGGCGACGGCCACGTCGTCGCCCCGTGCGGCCGCTGCCGCCAACTGCTGTGGGAGCACGGTGGCGGCGCCCTCCTGGTGGAGGCACCCTCGGGAGTGCGGCCCCTGTCAGAACTGCTGGTGGACGCCTTCGGGCCGAACGATCTGGCCCGCTGAGCACCCACCGGTCGCCGAAAGGAACAGGTACACATCCATGGCCATGGACGCCATCTCCGTCATCCGCGCCAAGCGCGACCGCCAGGAGCTGAACGGCGAGCAGATCGACTGGATCATCGACGCCTATACGCGTGGAGCGGTCGCCGAGGAGCAGATGTCGGCCCTCGCCATGGCCGTCTACCTCAACGGAATGACCCGCGCCGAGATCTCCCGCTGGACCGCCGCGATGATCGCCTCCGGCGAGCGGATGGACTTCGGCGCCCTGGACCGCCCCACCGCCGACAAGCACTCGACGGGCGGAGTCGGCGACAAGATCACCCTGCCGCTCGCCCCACTGGTGGCCGCCTGCGGCGCCGCCGTGCCCCAGCTGTCCGGCCGCGGCCTCGGCCACACCGGCGGCACCCTCGACAAGCTGGAGTCCATCCCCGGCTGGCGCGCCTCGCTGACCAACGCCGAGATGATGGAGGTCCTCCGCGACGCCGGCTCCGTCATCTGCGCGGCGGGTGACGGTCTGGCCCCCGCCGACAAGCGCCTCTACGCCCTGCGCGACGTCACAGGCACCGTGGAGTCCCTCCCGCTGATCGCCTCGTCCATCATGTCCAAGAAGATCGCCGAGGGCACGGGCGCGCTGGTCCTGGACGTCAAGGCGGGCTCCGGCGCGTTCATGAAGAACGTGGACGACGCCCGCGAACTGGCCGCCACCATGGTCGAACTGGGCCACGACCACGGCGTCAGGACGGTCGCCCTCCTCACCGACATGAACACCCCCCTCGGCCTGACGGCGGGCAACGCACTCGAAGTCCGCGAGTCGGTGGAGGTCCTGGCGGGCGGCGGCCCGGCCGACGTCGTGGAACTCACCGTCGCCCTGGCCCGCGAAATGCTCGACGCCGCCGGGCTGGTGGACGCCGACCCGGCCAAGGCCCTCGCCGACGGCTCCGCGATGGACGTCTGGCGCCGCATGATCACCGCCCAGGGCGGCGACCCCGACGCGGAACTGCCGACGGCGCGGGAGCGCCACGTGGTGACTGCCCCGGCAACCGGTGTGCTGACCCGCCTGGACGCCTACGCGGTCGGTCTCGCCGCCTGGCGCCTGGGCGCGGGCCGCGCCCGCAAGGAGGACCCCGTCCAGGCCGGCGCCGGCATCGAGCTCCACGCCCGCCCCGGCGACCACATCACCGCGGGCACCCCTCTCCTGACCCTCCACACGGACACCCCGGAGGCCTTCCCCTACGCGGAGGCGGCACTGGAAGGCGCCTGGCAGATCGACCCCGCCGAGACCTACGCCCCGACTCCACTGATCCTGGACCGCATCGGCTGAACCACGAATCCCGCCACGAACCCGAGAAACGACACCGGACGCAACAGGGCCTGGGAGACCAAGCCTTCATCTCCCGGGCCGGTGTCATCAAGTTCAAGTGGGCACCGACCGCTTCCCACTTCGACAAGGTCCCCGTCTTCGAGGACGAGCCGAAGAACCTGGCGATCGCCCCCGAAGACGACCCGAGCGGGAACTACGCGAAGTGCCCACGGGAGTCAGCAACACAGTCCAACCGCGGGTTGTGGCCGAAGCCGACGGAACCGATCGAGAAGCTGTTACTGGCGTGCGCGAAGCCAATGTGAACCCTTTTCGGTGTTCGCCAGCACGCGGTCGGTGCTGTCCCAGCCCTGGGACAGCACCACCGACTCCGCCAGTCGGCGCTGTTTCTCGCGGCCCGCCGCGTCGTCCGGGTGTCGGTGGTTCTGTGGTTCTGGTCGGTCAGCGGGCCGCTGTCACTCCGTGGGTCAGTAGGGGACTCAGCAGCCGTCCCACCGTCGCCATCGCGTCCGGTTGGCCCATGGTGCCGTGGGTGCAGGGGATGTTGTGGAGGGTGAGGGTGCCGGTGAGGTGGGGGTACCAGGCTTCGGGGCTCCAGGCGTCGGGGTGGGGGGCCTGCTCGGGGGCGGTTTCGGTGGCGCGGAAGTAGTGGGCGTCGCCGTGGTAGACGGCGGGGGTGTAGGTGGGGCGCAGGGCGGCGTAGTGGCTCAGCATGCGGGTGACGGCGGACAGTTGGGCGTCGTCGGCGAGGTCGTGGCCGACGGCCTCGGTGACCAGGCGGTGGACGACGGCCGGATCGGCGTCGGGGTCGAGGCGCGGGGTCCGGTCCAGGGGCGCCGAGTCCAGCAGGGCGAGGGTGGCGACCTCCTGGCCCTCCTCCTGGAGGCGGGCGGCGACGGCGTGGGCCAGGGCGCCGCCCAGTGACCAGCCCAGCAGCCGGTAGGGGCCGTGGCGCTGCACGGAGCGGATGCGGGCGACGTACTCCGCGATCAGCTCGGGGAAGGTGGTGGCGAGTTCGTCGGTCGGGCGCAGGCCCTGGGCCTGGAGGGCGTAGACGGGGATCGACGGCGGCAGATGCGGCGGCAGGGTCGCGTAGCACCAGCCCAGCCCGCCCGCCGGGTGGACGCAGAACAGCGGCGGCGCCTCGCCTTGCGCGCGCAGGGGGAGCAGCATGGCGTAGGCGTCGTCGGACGGCGGGCGTGGTTCGGCGGCCCTGTCGAGCAGTTTCGCCAGCTGGCCCACGGTGGGCGCCTGGTAGAGGGCGCCGAGGGAGAGTTCGGTGCCCAGTTCGGTCTGGACGCGGGTCAGCAGGCGGGTGGCGGACAGCGAGTGGCCGCCCAGCGCGAAGAAGTCGTCGTCCAGCCCTACCTCGGTCGCGTCCAGGACCTCGGCGAAGAGCGCGCACAGTGTCCGCTCCCGGCCGCTGAGCTCCGTGCGGGATTGCCGCTGCCGGGAGGTGCGGGTGGCCTGGGCCGGGAGGGCCGCGGTCAGGAGCGCGGCGCGGTCCAGCTTGCCCTGCGGGGTCATCGGCAGGGTCTCGTGGGCGTAGAAGGCGGCGGGCACCATGGCTGAGGGCAGTCGGGAGGCCGCCCATGAGCGCAGCTCGGCCGGGTCCAGCAGGGACTGGGCGGTGGAAGTGCGGCTCCCCCCGGTGGCGCGGTTCCCCTCGGTGGCGCGGCTGCCCCCGGTGGCGCGGCTCCCCCCGGCGGCGCGATGGTCACCCTGCGCGCGGTCTCCCTCGGGCACGCGCGGGGCGGGGACGACGTGTGCCACCAGATGCACCGGTCCGCTCGTCGGGTCGTCGCCGGAGCGCTGTGCCGCGACGGCGACCTGCGCCACGTCGGGGTGCCGGGCCAGTACGGTCTCGACCTCCTGCGGCTCGATGCGGACGCCGTGCACCTTCAGCTGGGTGTCGGTGCGGCCCAGATACTCCAGTACGCCGTCTTCGCTCCACCGCACCCGGTCCCCGGTACGGTACAGGCGGGCGCCGGCTTCGCCGAACGGATCCCGGGTGAACTTCTCCTCCGTCAGCTCGGGTGCGCCGAGGTAGCCGCGGGCCACCTGGGCCCCGCCCAGGCAGAGTTCGCCGGGGACTGAGGGCGGCAGCAGATGGCCGTGGCGATCGAGGACGTAGGCGCGCAGGTTGTGGCCCGGGCGGCCGATGACCGGGTGGGGGCCTTGCTCGTCCAGGCTGCACCAGACGGCGTCGACCGCGCACTCGGCCGGGCCGTAGCAGTTGTAGGCGCTGGTGCGGGGGAGTTCGCGCAGCCGTTTCCACAGCGCGGGATCCAGCGCCTCCCCGCCGACGACCAGGGTGCCGGGATGGTGCCCCGTGGGGGCGAAGAGGCCGGCGGCGAGCAGCGCCCGCACATGGGTGGGGGTCAGCGCCAGCAGGTCGATGCGCTGCTCGCGGACCCGGGCCACGAGTGCGGCCGGGTCGTGCCGTACCGCGTCCTCGATCAGGTGGACTTCGTGGCCGGCGGCCAGGCACAGCCACGCCTCCCAGGAGGCGTCGAAGCAGAACGAGGCGGTCTGTGCGGCGCGCAGTCGGCGGCGCCCGGCGGCCTCGGCGGCGGGGGTGAGGAGGGCGGTGAGGTGGTCGTGGTAGAGGTTGGCGAGCTGGCGGTGTTCGACCTCCACGCCTTTGGGGCGTCCGGTGGTGCCGGAGGTGAAGGCGATGTACGCCACATCGTGCGGCCGCAGCGGGCGCGGCCGGTCGCGGTCGCCGGGGTCGGTCGTCGGCTGCCGGGCCAACTCCCGCACCGTCGCCCCGGAGTCGAGGTGGAGCAGCGGTGCCCCCTCCGGCGGCACGGCGGCAGCCGGTCCACCGGCCGCGGTCCCCGCCGCCAGTACGCAGACGGGCGCCGCGTCCGCGAGCATCTGGCGGGTGCGTTCGGCCGGGTGGTCGGCGTCCAGCGTCAGGCAGGCGGAGCCGGACTTGAGGACGGCCAGCAGCGCGACGGCGTACTCGGCGGTGCGCGGCAGCGCGAGCGCGACGGTGGTGCCGGGGCCCGCGCCCCGCGCCAGCAGCAGGTGTGCGAGCCGGTTGGCCCGCGCGTTGACCTCGCCGCGCGACAGGGCGACCGCCTCGGTGCCCGCGCCGCACACCAGCGCCCTCGCCGTGGGGGCCTCCCGTGCCCGCTCCTCGAAGGCGGCGTGCACCGGCAGGTGGGGGAAGGCGCGTTCGGGGCCCCGCCCCCAGTCCAGTACCCGCTCCCGCTCCTCGGCCGTCAGCAGCTCGATGTCGGCCAGCGGTGTCGTCTCCGTGGTGGCGGTCAGGGTGCGCAGCAGGGCGAGGTAGCGGCGGTGGTGTGCGGCGATCCGCTCGGCCGGGTACACCTCGGGGTCGGCCTGGAAGTCGATGCGCAGCGAGCCGTCGCTGGGGCGGTCGTAGACGTTGACGGCCATACCGGTGACGGGGCCGTTGGACAGGTTGTGCAGCGTGGCCGGGTGGCGGCCGAAGCTGATCTGCGGGTCGTGCAGCATGACGTTGATGCCCCAGTCCTCCATCCGCCCCGCCGACGGGCGCCGGGCGTGCGGGCCGCGCACGAGGTTGACGTAGGAGTAGCGCTGGTGCCGCAGCAGCAGCTTGGCCTGGGAGGCGGTCCTGCGCAGCAGTTCCCCGACGGTGCCGCTGGAGGGCTGCGGGACGCGCAGCGGCAGCACGTTGGCGACCATGCACGGTACGTCGCGGGTCGCAGGGCCGCGTGCGGCGACGGTCACGTCCACGACCGCGTCGTCCCGTTCGTCGTCGGCGAGCCGGTGCACATACAGCGCCAGTGCGGCCATGGCGACCGTCGCGATACCGGTGCGGGCGCTGCGGGCCAGTGCCCGCAGCGCGTCGGCGGTCTCGACGTCCAGATGGCCGGTCTCCCGTACGAAGGCCGGCGCCGGCTTGGGCAGTCGGCCCTGGGTGGCGGGCGCGGACCCGGCGCACCTGGCCAGTTCCTCGGCCCAGTAGGCGCGGTCGCGCTCCTTGCGCTCGGAGTGCGCGTAGGCGGCCTCGTCCTCCAGCGCCTGCCGCAGCGGTGCGAGCCGGGAGGGCGGTACGGGCCCGCCGCTCTCCAGCGCGGTGTAGATCTCGGCGATCCGGGGGACGAACAGGCTGGTGGCGTAGCCGTCCATGAGGATGTGGTGGCTGCACATGTAGAAGAGGAAGCACTCGTCCGCCGTGCGCAGTACGGCGAACGAGAACAGCCCCGCACGGTGCATGTCCATCGGGGTCTTGAGATCCGCCCACATCCAGGCCCGCGCCGCCGCGTCCGGGTCGGCCTCGTGCCGCAGGTCGACCAGTGGCAGCGGCCAGCCCGCGCAGGGGTCGATGATCTGCCGTACGCCTTCGTCCCCGTACGGGCCCGCGGGCACGAACCGTACCCGCAGCGCCTCCGTCTCGGTGACCGCCTGCCTGAGCGCGCGCTCCAGCAGCTCCACGTCGACGGCGCCGTGAATCTCGATCACCTCGGCGGGCCGGAGGCAGGGGCTGTCCGGAGCGAGTTGCTGCGTGAACCACATCCCCGACTGCGCCGCCGTCAACGGCAGACCCTCACCGATGTCGAACATGGCCATCCGTACCAACTCCCGATCGCAGCCTCACGTCTGGGAGCACAACGAGAAGGGCAGGGGGGAGGGCACCTTCCGAGTGGAAAGGCGCCCTCCGGAAGGGAGAGCGCCTTCAGAGTGGGGCACGTATCAGGCGCGCGCCAGCACCACCGCGCGGCGGGTCGCGTACAGGGTGATGCCGGCGGCGAGCACCATGGCGCCCAGCGCCAGCGCCACGGTGGCTCCCCACCCGCCTGCGGCGAACGCGACGGCGCCCAGCGCTCCGCCCAGCGAGCTGCCCACGTAGTAGCTCATCTGGTACAGGGCCGACGCCTGCGCGGCCCCATGGGCGGCGGTGCGGCTCACCGAGCCGGAGGCCACCGCGTGTCCGGCGAAGAACCCGGCCGTGATCAGGACCAGACCCGCGACGACCGCGGCGATGCTGTCGGCGAGGCTGATCAACAGCCCCGCGGAGGCCGTGCCGATGCCCAGATAGAGCGTGCCGCGCCGGCCGAGCCGGGCGTTGAGCCGGCCGGCCGTCGCCGAGGCGGCGGTGCCGACCAGGTAGATGACGAAGATCGAGCCCACCAGGCCCTGCGACAGTCCGAACGGCTCGGCCACCAGCCGGTAGCCGATGACGGTGTAGACGGCGCCGAACACCGTCATGAACAGCAGCCCGATCGCATACAGCCGCAGCAGCAGCGGGTTGCCCAGGTGCGCCCGTACCGTCGCCGCGACCCGCCGCGGGTGCAGGGGGGTGGGGGCGAAGTGCCGGGCCGGCGGTACGAGGAGCCGGAAGGCGACCGCGCACAGCAGCGAGGTGACGGCGACGGCGCCGAGCCCGGCCCGCCAGCCCCACGCCTCGGTGACCCACCCGGTGAGGATGCGCCCGCTCATCCCGCCGACGCTGTTGCCCGCGACGAACAGCCCGACGGCCCCCACCAGGTGCTTGGCCCGCACCTCGTCCGACAGGAACGCCATCGCCGAGGCGGGCACCCCCGCCACCGCGGCCCCCTGCAGGGTCCGCAGTGCGATCAGCACCGGCAGGCTGGGCGCGAACGGGATGACGAGGGCGAGGGCGACCGCGACCGCCATGGACACGGTCAGCATCCGGCGCCGTCCGAAGCGCTCGGAGAGCGCCGCCAGCGGCAGTACGGCGACCGCCAGCCCGATGGTCGCACCGGAGACGGTCCAGCTGGCCTGGTCGGGGGCGGCATGCAGGGCCCGGGAGATCTCGGGCAGGAGGGCCTGGGTGGAGTAGAGCAGCGCGAATGTCGACAGGCCCGCGGCGAAGAGCGCGAGCCGCATCCGCCCGTGCCCGGGATCACCGGGGCTCAGCTTCGTCGCATCGGCGTGCTGCGCCGCGTCGGGGTGCTGCGCCGCGCCGGGGTGCTGCGCCGCGTCGGGGTGCTCGGGGGTCGGGGGAGGGGGAATGACAGCTGAGGCGTCCACCGGTTCGGTGGACGCCCCGGTATCAAGAGCAGGCATACCTCGAACGTACGACCCGCCATTTCATCCGTCCAATGCATGAAAGTGCGAGAATCGATCCGTCCACGCATCACCGCAGCTAGCCGACGTATCAGGGAGCCAGGTGTCACCGTCACGCAACAAGAAAGACACCTCCGTCACACCGTCACCCGGCGCTGCCCCACCCTCGGCACTCTCCCTGACACCCCGCCTGGCGCAGTTCGCCGCGGTGGCCCGCCACGAGCACGTCACCCGCGCCGCGCAGGAGCTGGGCATCCCGCAGTCCTCCCTCAGCCGGGCACTCGCCCGGCTGGAGGAAGACCTCGGCGTCGCCCTCTTCGCACGGCACGGCCGCACCCTCTCCCTCACCCCCGCGGGCCGCACCTTTCTCGCCTCGGCCGAGCGGGCACTGGCCGCGGTCGAACAGGCGGCCGAGGCCGTACGGTCCGACGCCGACCCCGCCACCGGCAAGGTCGCCTTCGGCTTTCTGCACACCCTCGGCTGGGAGACGGTCCCCGAACTGCTGCGCGCCTTCCGGGCCGACCATCCACGCGTCCGCTTCGCCCTGGTGCAGAACTACGGTGAGGCCATGCTCGACCGACTCCGCGCCGGTGAGCTGGACCTGTGCCTGACCTCCCCCATCCCGGAGGCACCGGACCTGGTCGCCCGGCGCCTGGACGAACAGCGGCTGCGACTGGTCGTACCGGACGACCACCGGCTCGCGGCCCGCAAACGGGTGCGGCTCGCCGAGGCCGCGGAGGAGTCGTTCGTCACCTTGGAGCCCGGTTACGGCATGCGGCGCATCCTCGATGCCCTGTGCGCCGAGGCCGGGTTCACCCCCCGGATCGCCTTCGAGGGCGAGGAGGCCGAGACCATTCGCGGCCTGGTCGCCGCCGGGCTCGGCGTCGCGCTGCTGCCGCCCCCCGTCTTCCCGCGGCCCGGGGTGCGCGAGCTGACCGTCACCGCACCACGCGCCGTCCGCGAGATCGGGCTCGCCTGGTCCGCCGGGCGCCCCGACACCCCGCCGGTCGCCGCCTTCAAGAAGTTCCTGCTCAGCCGGAGAGGCCAGCTCCTGCGCGGCCAGTCCGCCCCCGCCCACCCCGCTTCCCAGGAGGCCCCATGACCCCGCATGCGCACAGCCACCAGCACTCCCCCGCCCACACCCACTCCCACGCGCACCACGCCACTGCCGAACCCGACTGGGAGGCGCTCGCCGCGCATCTCGAACGCGAGGCCGAACTGAAGGCGGGGTTCCTGGAGGAGGCCGCGGCCTGGCTGCACGACCTGCTCGGCAACCGCGCGGTGACCCGCGTCCTCGATCTGGGCAGCGGGCCCGGTGTCACCACCATCGCGCTCGCCCACGCCTTCCCCGGCGCCGAGACCGTCGCCGTCGACGGCACCCCCGGGCTGCTGGAGCGCGCCCGCGCCCGCGCCGAACGTGAGGGCCTGGCCTCCCGCATCACCACCCGCGAGGCCGAACTCCCCGCCGACCTGCCGGACCTGGGCACCGCCGAGCTCATCTGGACCAGCAACGTCGTCCACCATCTCGGCGATCAGCGCGCAGCGCTGGAGACCTTCGCCTCGGCACTGCGCCCCGGCGGCGTGCTGGCGGTACGCGAAGGCGGCCTGCCCACCCGCTTCCTGCCCCGCGACATCGGTATCGGACGCCCCGGACTCCAGGCGCGGCTGGACGTCGCCGAGGAGGACTGGTTCAGCGCCATGCGCGCCGAACTGCCCGGTCACACCCGCACGGTGGAGGACTGGCCCGCGCTGCTCGTCGCCGCCGGACTCGCGCCCACCGGCAGCCGCACCTTCCTCACCGACCTGTCCGCGCCGCTGGACCCTGTCGCGCGCGCCCATGTACGCGCCCGCGTCGAACGCTTCCGCGAGAACCTTGCCGACGATCTGGCTGCCGAGGACCTGACCACCCTCGACACCCTCCTCGACGACGCCTCCCCCGACGGCATCCTCCGCCGCCCCGACGTCTTCCTCCTGACGGCGACGACGGTGCACACGGCGGTACGCACCTGAGCCGCCCGCCCGAAGGGCCCGGCGCTACCGCAGGTTCTTGCCGAAGCCGCTGGCCAGCGGCATCCGCAGGCCCAGCGGCGGGGGAGCGGCGAGGGCGTCGGTCAGCGGACGGCACAGGTCGCCACCACAGAGGGTGCCCAGAACGAAGTCCTGGGTCAGCGCGGCCACTTCGGCGGCGTATCCGCGCAGGCCGTGCCCGTCCGTGTGCACCTCGAAGCGGCACACCTCGGCGTTGAGTTTCTTCGCGCGCTCGGCGAGACGGAAGGAGAGTTCCGGGTCGCACCGGGTGTCGTTCGTGCCGTGCACGATCAGCACATGGCGGCCGCGCAACTGCTGTACGGGCTCCTCGCCGCCCGCGGCCGGTCCCGCGCCCACCGCGTCGCCCACGGACTCGTCCGCCGCCGACAGCAGCGGCCCCAGGGCCACCACCGAGGCGACGGCCTGGTGACCGGCGGCGCGCAGTGCGGCAACGCCGCCGATGTCGGCGCCGACCAGACAGACGGGCACATCCCCGTACCGCCGCACCACTTCCTCGACCGCCCACTCGGCGTCGGCCGCGCAGTCCGCCGTACGGCTCGCGCCACCGCCCGCCGCGCCGCCGCCCGCCGCGCCGCCGTTCCGGACCCGGGCACCGTGGCGGTAGTGCACGATGTGGGTGACCAGAGGGTCGTCGTCCGAACTGGCGCGCCCCAGGCGACGGGCCAGCGGTACCGCTGAGGCCGCCGCCACCAGTTCGGTGCCCCGGCGGCCAGCGCCGGCGGTCCCGCCGCCCGGCAGTACGAGGACGACGGCGTGCGGGGCCCTCCCCACGGCTCCCCGGGGCCGTCCCAGTCGTGTTTCCCTCTCGGGCAACGCTCGCTGAGCCATGGCGCAACAATGGCACGCCCGCACGCGTTCGTAAGGCAGTTGGGAAAGCACATGCGTTCTACGCGCGTAGGAGCTAGAGTGCCGTGATGGTAAGCGAATCTTCGAGCACCGTCCCCACCAGCGAGCAGATCCGCCGCGCACCCAAGGTTCTGCTCCACGATCACCTCGATGGCGGGCTGCGCCCCGCGACCATCGTCGAGCTGGCCCGCGAGACCGGCTACGACGCGCTGCCGGAGACCGACGCGGAGCGGCTGGAGGTCTGGTTCCGCGAGTCCGCCGACTCCGGCTCCCTCGAACGCTATCTGGAGACGTTCACCCACACGGTCGGCGTGATGCAGACACGTGACGCGCTCTTCAGGGTCGCCGCCGAGTGTGCCGAGGACCTGGCCGCCGACGGCGTCGTCTACGCCGAGATCCGCTATGCGCCCGAGCAGCACCTGCTCGGCGGGCTCACCCTGGAGCAGGTGGTCGAGGCCGTCGACGAGGGCTTCCGCGAGGGCGAGCGCCGCGCCCGCGCCGCCGGCCACCGCATCCGGGTCGGTGCCCTGCTGACCGCCATGCGGCACGCGGCCCGCGCCCTGGAGATCGCCGAGTTGGCCAACCGCTACCGCGATCTGGGCGTGGTCGGCTTCGACATCGCGGGCGCCGAGGCGGGCCACCCGCCCACCCGGCATCTGGACGCCTTCGAATACCTCAAGCGCGAGAACAACCACTTCACCATCCACGCGGGCGAGGCGTTCGGACTCCCGTCCATCTGGCAGGCCCTGCAGTGGTGCGGCGCCGACCGGCTCGGGCACGGGGTGCGCATCATCGACGACATCCAGGTCGGGGAGGACGGTGCCGTCAAGCTCGGCCGACTCGCGGCCTACGTCCGGGACAAGCGCATCCCGCTGGAGCTGTGCCCCACCTCCAACCTGCAGACCGGCGCCGCCCCGTCCTACGCGGAGCACCCCATCGGGCTGCTGCGCAGGCTGCACTTCCGCACGACGGTGAACACGGACAACCGGCTGATGAGCGGTACGAGCATGAGCCACGAATTCGAACAGCTCGTGCGGACGTTCAACTACACGCTGGACGACATGCAGTGGTTCACGGTCAATGCGATGAAGTCCGCGTTCATTCCTTTCGATGAACGTCTCGCCATGATCAACGACGTGGTGAAGCCCGGATATGCCGCGCTCAAATCCGAATGGCTTTTCCAGGAAACTCCCCGCTGACCCCCCGTGACCAGCGGTTCAGCCGTCGCCGCAGCCCGCGTGCGGGGCGGCTGAACCCCCTCGGGAAACAGCCGTCATTCGCTGGGAAACGGCGACTTACGGCACTGCCGACGTGTTTGCGACTCCTCGGAACACCTGGCTACGTTCGCCAGGCTGCTCAAGCCCCGTCGGGCTGCTCCAGCCCCCCATTCCGAGGACGTAAACACTGATGAAGCAGGTAGCCAAGAAGACTCTGGGTGTCGCCGTGATGGGCGCGGCGGTCGTGGTGGCGGGCGCCGGCACCGCCTCCGCGGCCCCTTCCCTCGGGCTCGGTGGTGCCCCCACCGAATTGCTCGGCGCCGACGCGGTCAGCACCGGCAGCCGGGCGCTCGGCCCGGTCGCCAAGACGGCCGGCAAGACCGTCGGGGAGCTCCCCCTCAAGGAGGCCGCCCAGGGCCTGCCCGGGAACCTCTCCCAGCCGGTCGGCGTCGCCCAGGAGGCCCTGTCCGGGACGCTGACGGGCACCCCGCTCGACGCCACCGAGAAGGTGGCCGGACAGGCCCAGGAGTCGGTCAAGGGCAAGAGCTCCGCCCCCGGCGGCGGCATGATCGGCGGGCTGCCGCTGGGCAAGGCCCTGCCGGTCGGCGGCTCGCACTGACAGGCGCGTTCCCGACGCACGCGACGGCGGGTGCCCCCCCGGGGGGGCACCCGCCGTCGGTGTTGCCGGCTCGCACTGACAGGCGCGTTCCCGACGCACGCGACGGCGGGTGCCCCCCCGGGGGGGCACCCGCCGTCGGTGTTGCTGCGGGGCCTGCCGTCCACCGTGCTCCGTGTGCCGTGCTCCGTGTGCCGTGCTCCGTGTGCCGTGCTCCGTGTGCCGCGCTCGACGTGCGTGCTCCGGGCCGGTGAGGGCGGTCTACCAGGCGGAGCCGTGCTTGCGTCCCTCGTCCGGGAGCAGCACCCACAGGGCGAGGTAGAGCAGGAACTGCGGTCCTGGAAGCAGGCACGAGGCGAGGAAGACGACCCGCATCGTGGTGGGCGTGGTGCCGAACCGGCGGGCGAGCGCGGCGCACACGCCGCCGATCATCCGGCCTTCGGTGGGGCGGGCGAGTGAGGTCATGAGGACGGCTCCTTAGCTGTCCGGTCCGCGCGGCTTGGGCGGCTCGGGCGCCGGGTGGCCGCACGGCCTGTGCCGTGTGTCCCGGTGCCGCGTGCTGTGCCGGTGTGCCGCTGTTCTGCCTTCGACGGTAGACCGGAACAACAGGTCGAAACCTCACCTCAAGGTGCCATTCCGACCCTGGTCGCCCTCGGGGTCGAACCCTGAGTCTTCTCCTCCCGCAGCCGCAGCCCGGACCTGGACGAAGCGGCACCGGACCGCGACCGCTGCCGGCGGCCCCTGAGCCGGCCTCCATGTCCCGAGCAGTCGCCGTCCCGGTGGCGGAGCCAGCGGCGCAGCGGCGGAAAGACCAGCCCGGCGGAGAGCGCCACCCCGGTGGTGTTCAGCAGCACCGAGTCCACGTTGGCCACGTGCCCCGGTACCCCTGTCTGCGCCAGCGTGAGGACGACCGACACCATCGCCCCCGCGAAGACGGTGCGTGCCAGGGTGCCCGGCAGCCGTCGGTGCAGTCGCCCGGTGGCCAGCGGCAGCAGCACCCCGAGCGGCGCCAGCAGCAGCAGTCCGCCGCCGAGCCCCTCCAGCGCGGCCCGGGGCCCGTCGGCCAGATCGGTGCGGATGGTGGCCAGCGGGCGCAGGTTGGCCGGCGCCACCCAGGGCACCGCGAGCGGGCGCAGCGCCAGCCAGCCGACGAGACACAGATGTGCCGCCAGCAGGAGGAGTCCCACGAGGCGGATTCGGGAGGCGGAGGAGGTCGGGCCGCCGGAGCCTAGGCGCTGCACGTCATTCAGGACGCCGACGCGTTCCGCTGTGGTTCCGGGGCGGTGTTCCGAGGGGGTCAGGACTGTGTCACACGCGTGTTCCGGAGGCCGCACACCCCTCCCGCCCGGCGCGGGCGGGAGGGAGGTTCACAGCTGGGTGCCCGCGGTCTCTGCGGACTGCGGATGGGTGCGCAGCGCCGTACCGCACTCGTACCGCCGCAGGGGCGCGGCCGCCTCGCTGTCGGTGCCACCGGTGGCGTCGTCGGCGCTGTCGCCGTCCGAGGAGCCGTCCTCGGCCGGTCCACCGAGGACCACACCGCCCTCGGCGTCGGCCGCCGAGGTGTCGGCGTATGTGCACACGATCTGTGCCAGCGCGTACCGGGGCAGCTCGTCCAGCGGCCGGCTCAGCCGCAGCGCCTCGTCGGGGTCGCCGTCCGTGCCCTTGCTGATCGTCAGCTGCTCGGGGACGGCCGTCTCGAAACCGGCGGTGTCCTCCGTGACGCGCGGCTGCCGCTGCAGCTCGTCGAGCAGCTTGCGCGCCACCGGCAGCCGCTCGGCCGAGGAGCGCCCGCCGGGCATCCGTACCTCCCGCTCGACGGGCGAGACGCGCGAACCGCAGACCAGATAGACGCGGATGACGGAGGTCGCGCCGCCGCCGTCCGGGCTCTCGCGGTCGTTCGGCAGCACACAGCCCACCCGCGAGGGTGCCGCTCCCGCGTCCACCGGCACGGACGTGGCTCGGATACCGCACCCGGTGGCCAGGGAGGCGAGAACGCACAGCAGAACCGTGACCGGAGCGGCGCGGCGGCGGCGCGTACGGCCGCGCCTGCGGACGACCCCGTCGCGGCTCATCGCTCGCCCCCCTTGTCGCGTCGCTTGTCGCGTCCGTTGTTCTTTCGCTCGTCCCGCCGCTCGTCCGGTTCCGTGTCCTGTCCGCCGCCCGGACGCACGTCGCCGCCCTCCTCGCGGTCGCGGTCGCCGTCGCTGTCGTCGCTGTCGTCAGCGTCCGGCTGCCCTTGGCCGTCCTCGCGGTCGCCGTTCTCGCGTTCCTCGGCCACCCGCCGGGCGTCGCGGGGCAGCCGCAGGGTGAAGACCGCGCCGCCCTCGCCCTCGGGCGCGTTGTGTGCCGTGATCTCGCCACCGTGGATATGGGCGTTCTCCAGCGCGATGGACAGCCCGAGCCCGCTGCCCTCGGAGCGCGGGCGGGAGGCGCTGGCCTTGTAGAAGCGGTCGAAGACATGCGGCAGCACGTCCTCGGGGATGCCGGGGCCCTGGTCGGCGACCTCGATCACCAGCTCGTCGCCCCCTCCCGCGACGCCCGCGGCACCCGTGGCGCCCCCGGCGACGCCCGCGCCGTCCTCCCGCTCCCGGGTCCGTACCGAGACCCGCACCGGGGAGCCGCCGTGCTTGAGCGCGTTGCCGATGAGGTTGGCGAGGATGACGTCGAGGCGGCGCGGGTCGAGCCGGGCCATGATGCCGCGGTCCGCGTCCAGCTCCACCGCGTCCAGCCAGGCGCGGGCGTCGATACAGGCGGTCACCTGATCCGCCACGTCCACGTCGTCCAGCACCAGCTTGGCCGTGCCCGCGTCGAAGCGGGTGACCTCCATCAGGTTCTCCACCAGGTCGTTGAGCCGCCGGGTCTCACTCACCACCAGCTGCACGGCCGGCGCGATCATCGGGTCGAGGTTGTCCTGCTCCTCCTCCAGCACCTCGGTGACCGCGGAGATCGCCGTCATCGGCGTACGCAGCTCGTGCGACATGTCGGCGACGAAGCGCCTGCTGGAGGCCTCCCGGGCGCTCAGCTCGGCGACGCGCTGCTCCAGCGAGGCGGCCGCGTCGTTGAACGTACGGGACAGCTCGGCCAGCTCGTCCGTGCCGGAGACGCGCAGCCGGGTCTCCAGCTTGCCCTCGCCCAGTCTGCGAGCGGCCTCGCCCAGCCGCCGTACGGGCCGCAGCACGGTCGTCGCGGCGCCCTGCGCCAGCAGCATCGCGCCGATCAGCGCGAGCGCGGTGGCGATCCCCAACGACCAGGCCAGTGAGTTGAGGTCGTCGCGCTCGGGCGCCAGCGACTTGAGCAGGTAGCCGGTGGGAGTCGGTTCCTCGCCGATCACCTTCGCGCCACCGACCAGGTACGGGTCGCCGTCCAGCGTGATCCGCTGCCAGTACAGGTGGTACGGGTGCTTGTTCTGCTTGTCGACGGGGCGCTTCTTGGCGACGGCGCTGCGCAGCCGCTCGGGGACGTCCGCCAGGGCGAAGTCGTCCACGTTGGAGGCCGCGGAGCACGTCTTGCCGTCCTCGGTCCGGTCGATGAGCAGCACCTGGTAGTTCTGCGAGCTGCGCGCCATCTTGGCGGCCGCCTCGCGCAACTCCTGGCAGCTGACCTTGCGGGGGAGGTTGCCGGCGTTGTCCTCCATCGCCTTGCGGAAGTCGTTGAGAGCCGCGTTCTGGGCCCGGGTGAGGACCGCGTCGCGGTTGAGCCAGTAGGCGATACCGGAGGCGGAGACGGCGGCGGTGAGAGCCACCAGTGCGAAGACGACGACCAGGCGCAGCCGCAGGCTGGGCAGCATGCCCGCGAGCCGGGTGCGCAGGCGCTCGCCGAGGGAGGGAGCGTCGGTCACTCGGCGGTCCCGTTCGCCGTACGCCTCGACACCGCTGCTCCGCCTGTTCCGTTCGTGCGAACCGACCCGTTCGGATGAACCGCCCGGCTCGGACGACCTGTTGCGTGGGTGCGTCCGGTCACTGCGGGACGTCCAGCCGGTAGCCGACGCCGCGCACCGTGCGGATCAGGGTGGGGGAGGAGGGCACGTCCTCGACCTTGGCGCGCAGCCGCTGCACACAGGCGTCGACCAGCCGCGAGTCGCCCAGGTAGTCGTGCTCCCACACCAGCCGCAGCAACTGCTGCCGGGAGAGGGCCTGGCCGGGGCGTCTGCTCAGCTCCAGCAGCAACCGCAGCTCGGTCGGCGTCAGTTGCAGGTCCTCGCCGTTCTTGGTGACCGTCATCGCCGAGCGGTCGATCACCAGTGAGCCGAACGTCGCCGAGTCGTTGGACTCCCGTTCGCCGCGCCGCATCACCGCGCGGATACGCGCGTCCAGCACCCGGCCCTGGACGGGCTTGACGACGTAGTCGTCCGCGCCCGACTCCAGGCCCACCACGACGTCGATGTCGTCGCTGCGGGCCGTCAGCAGGATGATCGGCAGCTGGTCCGTGCGGCGGATGCGCCGACAGACCTCGAAGCCGTCGATGCCGGGCAGCATCACATCCAGCACGATCAGGTCGGGGCGCTGTTCGCGCAGCAGTTTGAGGCCGTCCTCGCCGGACGCGGCGGTCACCACGCGGTGCCCCTGGCGGGTGAGACCCATCTCCAGGGCGGTACGGACAGCGTCATCGTCCTCGATCAGCAACAGGAAAGGCACGCGCGCCATTCTGGCCTATGGCGCCCCCATACTTCGACCGGCGGTCGGCGCACAGCATCGACACGCCCGCCGGCCTGCGCGTTGTGAGGCCCGTCGGCCCTTGTGACACCGCTGTGACAGACGGGGGACCTGGCCATGAAATCGGGGCGGCAATGTGTACGTCGTCAAGCAAGCGATCGGTTCTGCTCCGAGGGGGCGCGAGATGAACACACTGCACGGAACCAACACGAGCGCAGTCCTTCACACGCGTCTGCACGTCCCTTCGGTTCCCGCTTCCCAGACCCGGTCTGTCGAGAAGTCCGGTGCCGCCGAGGCGGCCACCGCGCTGCTCGAGCGCAGCCGGGAGCTCGGGGTGGGGCGGACGTGCGCTCGCGGCACCGGGCGGGTGCGTGCCAGGACCGTGTTCGGTCCTGCGGTCGAGGGGCTCCGGGGGGACGCCCCAGGGGGGGACACGGGGGAACGGGGGGAAACCCGCAGGGAGGCGGGGGACGACGGGGACACGGGGGACCCCCGCAGGAGTGGCGAGTACAGGGAGGCGGCCGTTCTGGGTGCGGCCGAGGCATACGTGGGGGACGCTGCCTCGGGCGGGGAGACGGACGCGGAGGCCGAAGCGGCGTTCACCGCGTACGTACGGGAACGCCGGGCCTCCCTGTACGCCACCGCCTACCACCTGACCGGTGACCGGTACGAGGCGGAGGACCTGCTGCAGAGCGCCCTCTTCTCCACGTACCGGGCCTGGGGGCGGATCAGCGACAAGGCGGCCGTCGGCGGCTATCTGCGTCGCACCATGACCAACCTGCACATCAGCGCCTGGCGCCGCCGCAAGCTCAACGAGTACCCGACCGAGGAACTCCCCGAGACGGCCGGCGACCAGGACGCGATGCGGGGCACCGAGCTGCGCACCGTCCTGTGGCAGGCCCTGGCCCGGCTGCCCGAGCTCCAGCGCACGATGCTGGTCCTGCGCTACTACGAGGGCCGCACCGACCCGGAGATCGCGGACATACTGGACATCAGCGTCGGCACGGTGAAGAGCAGCATCTGGCGCTCCCTGCGCCGCCTGCGCGACGACGAGGTCCTCAGCTTCGGCCGCAACCAGGAAGAGAGCTTCGACGAGCTGGTCGCCTGACGGCCGACCGGCTCACCGAACCGGCCGCGCACCTGACGCGGCCACCGGAACGATCGCCCGACCCCGCGGGGACACGGGGCCCGGGCGATACGGGGGAACAGGGGAAAGGGAAAACAGGGGGGAACGGGGGAGACCGGGGGGACAAAGAGAGCGGTTCCGGCCGAGGCACACGCCTCGACCGGAACCGCTCTTCTCGTTTCCTCTCGTTGCCGCGCGCCTCCTCGAAGAGCTCCTGCGGAATCCTCGCCCAGTGGTCAGGAACGCGGGCTTCCGCCTGTGGTGAGCGCGGCGGTTCGGCGGAGCCGGGTGATGCGGGCTGCGGCTTCGTGGTGGGCGCAGGCGTGGGCGCCCAGGGCTCGGTGGCGGGCGACGATGGCGGGCTCGGCGCGCAGGAGGCGCCAGCCCCGGCTGAGAAGCACCCGAAGGGGCTTGCGGGACTCGCGGATGTCGCGGAGCAGCCGGCGGCGGAAGGTGGTGGTGGGGCGGCCACGGAGGCAGATGGCGTCGGCCAGCAGGCCCAGGGCCGCGCATCGGGCGGTGATGTCCGCGGCGAAGATGCCCTCGGCGACGAACAGCGGCGAGTCGGCGAGTTCCAGGCGCTCCTGGCCGGTGCGGGAGCTGGTGGAGATGTCGTAGAGCGGGACCGTGGCGGCGCCCTCGCGGCACAGGCGGGTGATGGCGCGTACGGCGGCGTCCGCGTCCCAGGACAGCGGCGAGTCCCAGTCGACGTCGGCTCCGACGAGGGGGAGGGTCGGGTCGTCGCCCTCCTTGTAGAAGTCGTCCAGGCGGAGGACGGGGAGCCCGCTGCGGGCTGCCAGCCGGGTCTTGCCGGAGCCGGAGGGGCCCGTGAGCAGGATGACCCGGGCCGTGGGCACCGTCGTGGGGGCCGGAGCGGGGGCCGGGACCGCGGGGGTCGCTCGCTCGGATACGTCGCATGCGTCGCTGGAGTCGGTCACGGGCAGCCATTGTCCGCCATGCACCGGGAAGTTTCGAAGGCACGTGCGAGGCGAGCCGGGGGAAGCCGTCGGAAACTCGTCCGGGCCGACGCGCGTCCGCCCCTCCCGAAAACCTTCCCCGAACAGGGAGAATGGCGCCCCACAGCACCCGATGGAAGAGGGAGGCCCTCACGTATGGCTCAGGAAGTACGCGGGGTCGTCGCGCCGGGCAAGAACGAGGCGGTGCGGGTCGAGACGATCGTCGTTCCCGACCCCGGACCCGGCGAGGCCGTCGTTCAGGTGCAGGCGTGCGGCGTGTGCCACACGGACCTGCACTACAAGCAGGGCGGGATCAGTGACGACTACCCCTTCCTCCTCGGGCACGAGGCGGCGGGCGTCGTGGAGGCGGTCGGCGACGGGGTCACGGATGTCGAGCCGGGCGATTTCGTGGTCCTCAACTGGCGTGCGGTGTGCGGACAGTGCCGGGCCTGCAAGCGCGGGCGGCCGTGGTACTGCTTCGACACCCACAACGCCGAGCAGAAGATGACGCTCAAGAGTGACGGGCGCGCGCTGGAGCCGGCGCTCGGTATCGGTGCCTTCGCCGAGAAGACACTGGTCGCCGCCGGGCAGTGCACCAAGGTCGATCCGGCCGTCTCGCCCGCCGTCGCCGGGCTGCTGGGCTGCAGCGTGATGGCCGGGATCGGTGCGGCGATCAACACCGGGCAGGTGACCCGCGGGGACACCGTCGCCGTCATCGGGTGCGGCGGCGTCGGGGACGCCGCCGTCGCGGGGGCGCGGCTCGCGGGCGCGGCGAAAATCATCGCCATCGACATCGACGACCGCAAGCTCACCACCGCGGAGAAGATCGGCGCCACGCACACCGTCAACTCGGCCAATGTCGACCCGGTCGAGGCCGTCCGCGAGCTGACCGGCGGCTTCGGCGCCGATGTCGTCATCGAGGCGGTCGGCCGCCCCGAGACGTACAAGCAGGCGTTCTACGCCCGCGATCTGGCGGGCACCGTCGTCCTCGTGGGGGTGCCGACGCCTGAGATGAAGCTGGAGCTGCCGCTGTTGGACGTCTTCGGCCGGGGCGGCTCGCTCAAATCCTCCTGGTACGGCGACTGTCTGCCCTCCCGGGACTTCCCCATGCTGATCGATCTGCACCAGCAGGGCCGTCTCGACCTGGGCGCGTTCGTGACCGAGACCATCGCGCTGGACGAGGTGGAGAAGGCGTTCGAGCGGATGCACAGCGGCGACGTGCTGCGTTCGGTGGTGGTGCTGTGATGGCGGCCCGTATCGATCACCTCGTCACCAGCGGGGAGTTCCGCCTCGACGGCGAGACGCACCAGGTGGACAACAATGTGTGGATCGTCGGCGACGACCGGGAGGCCGTCGTCATCGACGCGGCCCACGACGCCGACGCCATCGCGGCGGCGCTGGGGGAGCGGACCCTGCGCGCGATCGTGTGCACCCACGCGCACAACGACCACATCGACGCCGCACCACCCCTCGCGGACCGCACGGGTGCACCGATTCTGCTGCACCCGGACGACCTGCCGCTGTGGAAGATGACCCACCCGGACCGCTCGCCGGACGGTGAGCTGGCCGACGGCGACACCGTCTCGGTCGCCGGCGTCGACCTGGCCGTGCTGCACACCCCGGGGCACGCCCCGGGCGCCGTCTGCCTCTACGCGCCGGCTCTCGGCACCGTCTTCACGGGGGACACCCTCTTCCAGGGCGGGCCCGGCGCCACCGGCCGTTCCTTCTCCGACCACCCGACCATCGTGCGCTCGATCAAGGAGCGGCTGCTGACGCTGCCCCTGGAGACCGTGGTCCGGACGGGGCACGGGGACAGCACGACAGTGGGGGAGGAGACGCCGAACGTCTGAGGGCGTCGACGCCGACCGTCCGAGGCCCTGTGGGCCGCGCTGCTCCGCCCTGAGGGAGTCCCCCTCGGGGCGGAGCAGCCCCCTTGCCGCCGGCCCTCCCGCCGCCGGCCCTCCCGCAGGCGGCGCTACTGGAGGTAGCTCTCCAGGAAGCGGCCGATGCGCGAGATGGCGGCGTCCAGGTCGTCGGCGCGGGGGAGGGTGAGGATGCGGAAGTGGTCCGGGTGGGCCCAGTTGAAGCCGGTGCCCTGAACCACCTGGATCTTTTCCCGCAGCAGCAGGTCGAGGACGAAGCGCTCGTCGTCGTGGATCTTGTGGACCTCGGGGTCCAGCCGGGGGAAGGCGTACAGCGCGCCCTTGGGTTTCACGCAGCTGACGCCGGGGATCTCGTTCAGCTTCCGCCAGGCCACGTCGCGCTGTTCGTGCAGGCGTCCGCCGGGCAGTACCAGCTCCTCGATGGACTGGCGGCCGCCGAGCGCCGCCTGGATGGCGTGCTGGGCCGGGGCGTTGGGGCACAGCCGCATGGAGGCGAGCATGCCCAGGCCCTCCAGATAGTCCCGGGCGTGCTGTTTGGGCCCGGAGACCAGCAGCCAGCCCGAGCGGAAGCCCGCCACCCGGTACGCCTTGGACAGTCCGCTGAAGGTGAGGCAGACCAGATCGGGGGCGAGGGCGCCCACATGGTGGTGGACGGCGCCGTCGTAGAGGATCTTGTCGTAGATCTCGTCGGAGAAGACCATCAGCCCGTTGCGGCGTGCCAGATCGAGGATGCCCTCCAGCAGCTCGCGCGGGTAGACGGCGCCTGTGGGGTTGTTGGGGCTGATGATGACGACGGCCTTGGTACGCGAGGTGATCTTGGCGGCCATGTCGTCCAGGTCGGGCAGCCAGTCGGCCTGCTCGTCGCACACGTAGTGCACCGCCTTGCCGCCGGCCATCGTCGTCACGGCTGTCCACAGCGGGAAGTCGGGCGCGGGGATGAGGATTTCGTCGCCGTCCTCGACCAGCGCCTGTACGGCCATCGAGACCAGCTCGGAGACGCCGTTGCCGAGGTAGATGTCGTCCACGTCGGCCTCGGGGAAGCCGCGCTGCTGGTAGTGCTGGGCGACGGCGCGGCGCGCCGGGAGGATGCCGCGCGACTCGGTGTAGCCGTGTGCCTGGGGGAGCATCCGCACCATGTCCTGGATGATCTCCTCCGGCGCCTCGAAGCCGAAGAGGGCGGGATTGCCGGTGTTGAGCCGCAGCACGCTGTGCCCGGCCTCCTCCAGCGCGTCGGCCTGCTCGATCACCGGGCCGCGGATCTCGTAACAGACCTCGCTCAGCTTGTTCGACTGCCGGAACTCCATGCTGCCCCACCCTCCTGGTCCACTGCCGGATACTTGGTTCTACCAAGCTGGCACTTGGAAAGTCCAACCGCATGTCTACACTGAGCGGCATGCCGAGCCACGCGAGCCAGACAAGTCCCGGGCGCACCCGCCGCAGTTACGACCAGTTCTGCGCCGCGGCGCGCGCCCTCGACTCCGTGGGGGACCGCTGGACCCTGCTCATCGTCCGCGAACTCCTCGCCGGACCGCGCCGCTACACCGACCTCCACGCCGACCTGCCCGGAGTCAGCACGGACGTACTGGCCGCCCGGCTCCGGCACATGGAGGGCGAAGGGCTGGCCGAACGGCGCCGCCAGCCGCGGCCCGCCTCCGGCTACGTCTACGAACTCACCGAGCGGGGCCGCGCACTGCTGCCCGTGCTGACCGCGCTCGCCTCTTGGGGCGCCCCCGCGCTGGGCAAGCCGCGCCCCACCGACGCGGTACGCGCCCACTGGTGGGCCCTCCCGCTGCGCGACGCCGTACGGCGGGCGGTCGGGGAAGAAGTGGCCGCACTCGTCGATGTCGTACTGCCCGAGGGCGCCTTCCATCTGCGGCTGGGCGACGCACAGGACGGTCCGCTGTACGGCGAGGGCCCGGCGGCCGAGGGCGCCGACGTTCGCCTGGAGCTGGATGCCGAGGCCTGCGTGGCGCTCGTTGAGGGCTCGCTGACGCTGGCGGACGGCATCCGGGCCGGGACGGTCCGGGCGGGTTTCCGGAACGGAGACCGGGAGGGACTGGCACGGGCCCTGGGGGCGGACGACTGATCTCGCGTACCCGGCACGGGTGCCGCCCGCCCGCCCCTGCTCCCCCAGCCTCCGGCCGGGAGGTGCCCCCGCAGCCACAACCGACCCGCAGTCCGCCCGGCGCCGGACAGGGGCACCCCCTGACCGGACCGAACGCTCAGGCCCCGATCGGGTGCCAGACCGTCTTCGTCTCCAGGAAGGCGGTCATCCGCCCAAGGCCCGGCTCGGCCGACCAGTCGTCACCGCCCGGGCGCAGCACCCGCTTGAGGTTCTCCGCGGCGGCGCCCTCCAGCTCGGCGGCCGACTCGGCGTCGGCCCCCGCCAGATCGATCGCGTTCACATCCTGGTGCGCGGCCAGCGGACGGGCGATCTCGACGGTGTCGCCGGACAGCACGTTGACGACGCCGCCGGGCAGGTCCGAGGTCGCCAGCACCTCGGCGAGCGACAGCGCGGGCAGCGGTGCGGTACGCGAGGCGACGACCACGGCCGTGTTACCGGTGACGATCACCGGCGCGAGGACCGACACCAGCCCGAGCAGCGACGCGCTCTGCGGCGCCAGCACCGCCACCACGCCGGTGGGCTCCGGGGTGGAGAGGTTGAAGAACGGGCCCGCGACCGGGTTGCCGCCGCCCACCACCTGGGCCACCTTGTCGGACCAGCCCGCGTACCAGACCCAGCGGTCGATCGCCGCGTCCGTCTGCGCCTGCGCCTTCGCCTTCGACAGCCCCTCGGCCGCCGCCACCTCGGCGGCGAACTGCTCGCGGCGGCCCTCCAGCATCTCCGCGATCCGATACAGGATCTGCCCGCGGTTGTAGGCCGTCGCCCCGGACCAGCCGCCGAACGCCTTGCGGGCCGCGACCACCGCGTCCCGTGCGTCCTTGCGGGAGGCGAGCGGGGCATTGGCCAGCCACTGGCCCTTTGCGTCGGTCACCTCGTACACCCTGCCGCTCTCGCTGCGGGGGAACTTCCCCCCGACGTACAGCTTGTAGGTCTTCAGCACGGACAGCCGTGCGCCGCGCGCAACAGAGCCGCTCGTGCTGGACGTACGTGCCTCAGGCGTGCTCAAGGTAAGCCTCCAGACCGTGCCTGCCACCCTCGCGGCCGTAGCCGGACTCCTTGTAGCCGCCGAACGGCGAGGTCGGATCGAACTTGTTGAATGTGTTGGCCCACACGACGCCCGCGCGCAGCTGGTTGGCCAGCTTCAGGATGCGCGAGCCCTTCTCCGTCCAGATCCCGGCGGACAGTCCGTAGGGCGTGTTGTTGGCCTTGGCGACGGCCTCGTCCGGCGTACGGAAGGTGAGCACCGACAGCACCGGGCCGAAGATCTCCTCCCGGGCGATGCGATGCGCCTGGCTGACGCCGGTGAAGACCGTGGGCGCGAACCAGTACCCCTCGCCGGGCAGCTCGCACGGAGGCGACCAGCGCTGGGCACCCTCCGCCTCACCGGCCTCGGCCAGCTCGGTGATCCGGGCCAGCTGCTCGGCGGAGTTGATGGCGCCCACGTCGGTGTTCTTGTCCAGCGGATCACCGACCCGCAGGGTGCTCAACCGCCGCTTGAGCGCGTCCAGCACCTCCTCCTGCACCGACTCCTGCACCAGCAGCCGGGAGCCCGCGCAGCAGACCTGCCCCTGGTTGAAGAAGATCCCGCCCACGATGCCCTCGACGGCCTGGTCGAGGGGCGCGTCCTCGAACACGATGTTCGCGCCCTTCCCGCCGAGTTCGAGGGTGAGCCGCTTCCGCGTCCCGGCGACGGTCCGCGCGATCTGCTTCCCGACAGCGGTCGACCCCGTGAAGGCCACCTTGTTCACATCCGGGTGGCCGACCAGCGCGGCACCGGTCGCGCCGTCCCCCGGCACGATGTTGACGACGCCCTTGGGCAGCCCCGCCTGACGGCAGATGTCCGCGAAGAACAGCGCGGACAGCGGCGTGGTCTCGGCCGGCTTGAGGACCACCGTGTTGCCGGTGGCCAGCGCCGGAGCGACCTTCCAGGCGAGCATCAGCAGCGGGAAGTTCCACGGGATGACCTGCGCGGCGACCCCCAGCGGACGCGGATCGGGCCCGCACCCGGCGTACGAGAGCTTGTCGGCCCACCCGGCGTAGTAGAAGAAGTGCGCCGCCACCAGCGGCAGGTCCGCGTCCCGCGTCTCACGGATCGGCTTGCCGTTGTCCAGCGTCTCCAGCACCGCCAGCTCGCGCGACCGCTCCTGGATGATGCGGGCGATACGGAACAGGTACTTCGCCCGCTCGGCACCCGGCAGCGCCGACCAGGGGCCGAACGCGGCCCGGGCCGCGCGCACCGCCGCGTCGATGTCCTCCTGCTCGCCGTAGGCGACCTCGGACAGCACCTCTTCGCTGGCGGGCGAGAGGGTCTTGAACACCTTGCCGGCCGCCGCCTCCCGGAACTCGCCGTCGACGAAGAGGCCGTAGGACGGCGCGATGTCGACCACGGCCCGGGACTCGGGAGCAGGCGCGTAAGCGAACAACTTTGCGTTCATGGCTCAGTCCACCGTCACGTAGTCGGGACCGGAGTAGCGCCCGGTCGAAAGCTTCTGGCGCTGCATCAACAGGTCATTGAGCAGACTGGAGGCACCGAACCGGAACCAGTCCGGGCTGAGCCAGTCGTCCCCCAGCGTCTCGTTCACCATCACCAGATACTTCACGGCGTCCTTCGCCGTACGGATGCCGCCCGCGGGCTTCACGCCGACCTGCCGGCCGGTCGCCGCCCGGAAGTCGCGCACGGCCTCCAGCATCAGCAGCGTGTTGGGCGGCGTGGCGTTCACGGCCACCTTGCCGGTCGACGTCTTGATGAAGTCGGCCCCCGCGAGCATGGCCAGCCAGGAGGCCCGCCGGATGTTGTCGTAGGTGGCCAGTTCACCGTTCTCGAAGATCACCTTCAGATGAGCCGCGCCACAGGCGGCCTTCACCTGCTGGATCTCCTCGAAGACCTGCAGATACCGACCGGCCAGAAAGGCCCCCCGGTCGATCACCATGTCGATCTCGTCGGCCCCGGCGGCAACGGCCTCCCGGGTGTCCGCGAGCTTGACCGACATCGAGGCCCGCCCGGAGGGGAACGCGGTGGCCACGGACGCCACATGGACCTCACCCGCGCCCTGCTCGGTCAGCGCCTGCTTGGCGACGGCCGCCATGTCCGGGTACACACAGATGGCAGCGACCCGAGGCGTGGACCGGTCGCCCGGGTCGGGATTCGCGCCCTTCGCGCACAGCGACCGCACCTTGCCCGGCGTATCGGCACCCTCCAGGGTCGTCAGATCGATCATCGAGATCGCCAGATCGAGCGCGTACGCCTTGGCGGTCGTCTTGATGGAACGGGTCCCCAGCGCGGCGGCCCGGGCTTCCAACCCGACCGCGTCGACACCCGGAAGCCCCTGCAGAAAGCGGCGAAGAGCGGCATCGGAGGTCACGACGTCGGAGAGGGAGCCCCTCCCCGCGTCGCGAGGGGCCGCATCGGTAGGCATGCTCACCAGAGCACCATATCTACGCGCGTAGTAGCTGTCACCCCATGAACCCCGCCATCCTGCGCCCGTGACCTCACGGGAGCTCCCTTCGGACAGGTGCCGCCGCGCCGGAGCGCGCGTCGCCTTCCCGGGCGCCGGCAGCGGCCGACCACAAGGCCCGGACCGCGGTGGAACGGGCTGCCTTGGTGAATCCTTTCGGCGCCCGCGCGCCTCTTATCGGTACTTGCATCCGTACTTGCATCCGTGTCGGCGGAACGCCGGCACAGGAGAGGGAGGTTGTCGTGACAGTCGGAATCGCCGTCGCCGCCGGGGTTGTGCTGTTGTGCACATGCAGTTTCGTCGTGCTGCGCAAACGGGGCCGGTCGCGTGACTGAGTCGTCCTGGCCCGGTGAACAGTTGGTCGTCGCAGCGCAGCGCGGTGACATCGAGGCGATCACTGCGCTGGTGTCGGGCGCGCATCCCAACGTGGTGCGGTTCGCCCGCACCCTGTGCGCCACTCCGGAGGACGCCGAGGACGCGGCGCAGGAGGCGCTGATCATCCTGTACCGAAGGATCGGGATGCTACGGGCGTCCGGCGCTCTGGCGTCGTGGATGTTCCGCATCGTCCGCAACGAGTGCCTGCGGCGCGCGCGGACGATGCTGCGGCACCCCACAAGACCACGGCAGCACCCGCCCCGGGTGGATGCCGCCGTGCGTTCGGCCGAGGAGGAGGCTCTGCAACGCCTGGAAGCGGGCAGGGTGGCGGCGGCCGTCGCCACCCTGCCCGCCGACCAGCGGCGCGTGCTGATCATGCGGGACATCCAGGGCCACAGCGGACGGGCGGTCGCCGACGCGCTGGGCCTCAGCACGGCCGCGATGAAGTCGCGCCTGCACCGGGCCCGCGCGACTGTCCGGCACATGGTGCGCGACACACCCGAACCCGCTCGTGGAGGGAACGCTGATGGGAACCAGGACTGAGGGCCCCGGTTTCGCGAGTACGTCTCTGCCTCGCCACCTGGTCCGTGGCGTGGTCGGATTCGGCTCGTTGACCGGCTGCTTCGTACTGCTTCCGCTGGTCGGACCGATCAGCCTGCTGCTGTTGCCGATCGGCGCACTCGCACTGCGCGGGTGCCCGATGTGCTGGACGGTCGGACTGGTGCAGACCCTTTCGCGGGGGCGCCTGCAGCGCTCTTGCAAATCGGGGCAGTGCAAGGTCGAGCCCGGCGACCGGGCCGCCACCGCAGTGGCCGCTGCCCGCCCCGGGCGCGCCTCCTAGTCCGCCGCCGGGCCGTACACCAGGTGGGCCACGCCGCCCTCGAACCGTTCGCAGGTCGTCAGGGCGAGCTTCTGCCCGTCGGCGCCCTCCGGGAAGAGACGTTGGCCCTGGCCGAGGGTGACCGGGTACAGGAACAGGTGCAGCTCGTCGACGAGGCCGTCGGCGAGCAGGGCCCGCACCAGGGTGGCGCTGCCGCTGACGTAGATGCCCTGTGTGCGCTGCTTCAGCTCGCGCACCGCCTCCGGGTCGTACGGGCCCAGGACCGTCGAGTTGTTCCAGTCGGCCTTCTCCAACGTCGAGGAGACGACGTATTTGGCCGTCTCGTTGAAGAAGGGGGCGCCCGGGTCGTCCTCCGCCGTGCGGGTCGACCACGCGGGGGCGAACATCTCGTAGGTGTGGCGGCCCAGCAATATCGCGTCGCTGGTGGCCGTGAGGCCGCCGACGGCCTCCATCATCTGCGGCCCGAACGGGTAGTCGGCCGTCCAGACGGGGGCCTCGATCACGCCGTCGAGGGAGATGAACTCGTGGACTTTGAGGCTTCCCATGACCGCTCCTGGGGTGTGGGTGGATGCTGTTGCCGGGTATGACCCGGCGCCCGACGCGAAATCATCGCCGATCCGGATGCCTCTTCGATGCCGTACCGCAATGTCCGTCATGCGGACGGTCCGGCACAATCGTTCGCATGACGAGCGAGGACAAGGACCAGCGCGACGGGGCCGGCAGCGGCGGGCAGGAGTTCCCCGACCGAGTGTTCCGCTCGCCCGCCGGGATGGCGGGCGGCATCGTACTGCTGGCCATCGGACTGTGGCTGTCGATCGACGCGATCGTGGGTGGCGAGGGCAGCACACCCTGGCTCGCACTCGCCGGGCTGCTGTTCGCCGTGCCGCTCGTCGTCGCCTTCACCCTGCGCCCCGCCGTGTTCGCGGGGGAGCGGCGGATGCGGGTGCGCAACCCCTTCCGGACGATCGAGGTGCCGTGGGGAGCCGTGGAGACGGTGCGTGCCGGGTACTCCAGCGAGGTCGTCGCGGACGGGGTGAAATACCAGCTCTGGGCCATCCCCGTCTCGCTGCGGGCCCGGAAGAAGGCGACCCGGCACAACGAGCGGATCGCCGCCGGCCGGCCGCCGTCCCCCGGGCCGGGCGGCCTGTTCGGCGGGCGCGGTGTGCCGAACCTGGACCCGGGTGAGACCGAGATGCGGGAGCGGCGGGCCCCCTCCGACCAGTCCATCGACGAGCTCCGCGAGCTGCTGGAGACCCACGGCCGGAAGGAGGAGGCCCAGGGCAAGGTGGCGGTCCGCTGGTCCTTCGAGGTCATCGCCCCCGCCGTGGCGGGCGCCGTCCTCCTGGCGGTCCTGCTGGCGACGGGCTGACCCGGGGCGCCTCCCGCTCTCCGGCCCGCCCGGCCCCGACTCCGCTAGCTCTCCTGGTCCGGTCGGCCGTCCTGCGGCTGGACCCGCTCCACCACCAACTTCGCCTCCTCCGGTGACAGCTCCACCCCGAAGGTGTCCGCCAGCAGCTCGGGCAGCTCGTGCGGCTCCACGGTCCGCTTCTCGTCCGGCTCCGCGCCGGCGGCGGTGGTCGCGACCGTCGTCGTCCAGGTCAGGCCGTCGAGCTGGTCGGTGCGGTCGGGGCGGATGCGCTGGAGGAAGGGGCGCCGGTTGAAGGGGGAGTGCGCGCTGGTCGCGATGAAGTGGTTGCCCAGTTCGTAGTCGATCGGGTACTGCGGGTTCTCGGTGAAGTTGTGCCGCACCACCCAGCCGCCCCGGCCGTCCGGGTGGTGGAGCGCCCAGCCGTCCGCGCCCGGGGTGATCTCCGTACGGCGCAGCAGGAACGGCCGCCCCTCGATCGTCACCTCGTTGCCGTCCTCGCCCTCCACCAGCTCGATGGGGGCCAGCGGGCAGGCGCCGAAGCCGATGTCGGTCAGCCATCGCCGTCCCTCGACGCCGACCAGCAGCATCGCGTGGGTCGCCGGAAGGATCTTCTCCGCACCCATCTGCACCCGCCCGGAGACGGCGGTGAAGTCGAAGCCGAGCCGCTCCAGCGCCGCCGCGAAGAGCGTGGCGTGCTCGTAGCAGTAGCCGCCGCGGCTGCGCCGGACGAGTTTCTCCTGGACGTCGGCCAGATCGAGGGAGACCGACCGGTACAGGAAGCTGTCCAGATTGTCCCAGCGCACCGAGAGCACATGGGCGCGGTGCAGGGCGCGGAGTGTCTCCGTAGTAGGGGTGCGCTCCCCCTCGTACCCCAGTCGTGCGAGGTACGCGTCAAGGTCGAGCTGTTCGCCGTGCCACATGTCGTCGGTCTCTCCAGCCGGAAGGTGTGCGAGGGCGTCCGTCTGTTCGAGCAACTCGCCCGCCGGGCCCGCTATTCCGCTCCCGCACGGGGCGGGATCTCATACGACGGGGGCAGCCGTTCGACAGAACAGCCGCCCCCGTCCGCCCATCCGTCCGCCCGCTCGGACTACAGCCCCGTGGCCTGCTTCAGGTCGCCCTTGATCTGCTCCAGCACAGCTGCCGCCCTCTTCCGAGCGGTGGCGAGGTCAGCCGCCCCGCGGACCGGCACGACGACCTCCAGATAGCACTTGAGCTTGGGTTCCGTACCGCTGGGCCGTACGACGACGCGCCCGCCCTCGACACCGTCCGCGCCCGCCAGCCGGTAGCGCAGTCCGTCCGTGGGGGGCAGCGCCGCACTGCCATGGGTCAGATCCTCGGCCTGCGCCACGGCCAGTCCGCCCAGGGCGGCCGGCGGCTCGGCGCGCAGGCGCCGCATCCCGGAGGCGATCAGCGACAGGTCCGCGACCCGCACCGACAGCTGGTCGGTCGCGTGGACGCCGTACTCGACGTCGAGGTCGTCCAGCAGATCGGCCAGGGTGCGCCCGGCCTGCTTCAGCTCGGCGGCCAGCTCGGCGACGAGCAGCGCCGCTGTGATGCCGTCCTTGTCGCGGACGCCCTCCGGGTCGACGCAGTAGCCCAGCGCCTCCTCGTAGCCGTACCGCAGACCCTCCACCCGGGCGAGCCACTTGAAACCGGTCAGCGTCTCCGCGTACGGCAGCTTCGCCGCCTCGGCGATACGCGAGAGCAGCGAGGAGGAGACGATGGTCGTCGCGAACGTCCCCTCGGCGTGCTTGCGGATCAGATGGGTGGCCAGCAGCGCCCCCACCTGGTCGCCGCGCAGCATCCGCCAGCCGCTCGCCGTCCCCGCGTCGGGTACGGCGACACCGCAGCGGTCCGCGTCCGGGTCGTTGGCGATGATGACGTCCGGGCGTTCGCCGTGCTCGGCCTCCCAGGCGCGCGCGGTCGCGTACGCGCGGTCCATCGCGCCGGGCTCCTCCGGGTTGGGGAACGCGACGGTGGAGAAGTCGGGGTCCGGCTCGGCCTGCTCGGGCACCGGCACGATCGGGGGGAACCCGGCACGCTCGAAGGCGAGCTGCGCCGTGCGGTGCCCGACCCCGTGCATCGCGGTGTGCACGATCCGCACCTCGCGAGGCGAGCCCTCGGTGAGGACGGCGCCGGTCCGCGCCAGATAGGCGTCCAGTACGTCCTCGTCGAGCACCTGCCACCCCGACTCGGGGCGCGGTACGCCGTCCAGGGGGCCGACGGCCGCGATCTGCTCGGCGATCTCCGCGTCGGCGGGCGGCACGATCTGCAGACCGTCGTCCAGGTAGACCTTGTAGCCGTTGTCGCGCGGCGGGTTGTGGCTGGCCGTGACCATGACCCCGGCAGCGGCCCCCAGATGCCGTACCGCGAACGCCAGCACGGGGGTGGGCAGCGGCCCGGGCAGCGTCGCCGCGCGCAGCCCCGCACCGACCATCACGGCTGCGGTGTCCCGCGCGAAGTCGGCGCTCTTGTACCGCGCGTCGTACCCGATCACGACCAGCGGCCGGTCCCCCTCGCCCGCACGGGACCGCAGATACGCGGCGATCCCGGCCGCCGCGCGGATGACCACGGACCGGTTCATCCGCATCGGGCCCGCGCCCAGCTCACCGCGGAGTCCGGCCGTGCCGAACTGGAGGGTGTTGGAGAACCGGTCCCGCAACTCGTCCAGGTCGCCGGCCTCGACGAGTTCTGCGAGCTCCTCACGGGTCTGCGGGTCCGGGTCCTCGGCCAGCCAGTCACGGGCACGGGCGAGCAGCGCGTCGTCGTCGCGCAGGCCGTCGCTCATCTTCTTGGTCCTGCCTTTCGGATGGAGAGCTGATGGGGCTGGGTGCGATGCCGTCCTCGGTCCGTGCGGGGGCGGCTGCTCGCGGCGCCGGGGAGTCAGAGCCGCTTCAGCACCTCACCGAGCAGGGTGCCCATCCGTACCGCCGAGTCCCGGCCCGCCTGGAGGACCTCCTCGTGGTTGAGGGGCTCCCCCGTCATCCCGGCCGCGAGGTTGGTCACCAGGGAGACGCCCAGCACCTCGGCCCCGGCCTCACGTGCGGCGATGGCCTCCAGCACGGTCGACATGCCCACCAGGTCTCCGCCTATGGCCCGGACGAAACCGATCTCGGCCGGGGTCTCGTAGTGCGGCCCGGGGAACTGGACGTAGACGCCCTCTTCCAGCGTCGGGTCGATCTCCTGGCACAGCGCGCGCAGCCGCGGCGAGTACAGGTCGGTCAGATCGACGAAGTTGGCGCCGACGATGGGGGAGGTGGCGGTGAGGTTGATGTGGTCACTGATGAGGACCGGCTGCCCGGGCCGCATCCCCGGCCGCAGTCCACCGCAGCCGTTGGTGAGGACGATGGTCTTGCAGCCCGCCGCCACGGCCGTGCGCACCCCGTGCGCGACGGCCGCGACACCGCGGCCCTCGTACGCGTGCGTACGGCCGAGGAAGACGAGCGCGCGTTTGTCGCCCACCCGGTGCGAGCGGATCTTGCCGGCATGGCCCGCAGCGGTCGGAGGCGGGAACCCCGGCAGCTCGGTGACCGCGAGCTCGTGGTCGGCCACCCCGAGCGTGTCGGCCGCGGGCACCCAGCCCGAGCCCATGACGAGGGCCACATCGTGACTGTCCTCGCCGGTCAGGGCCCGCAGCTTGGCGGCGGCCTCCTCGGCGGAGCGGTAGGGGTCGTCGGCGTCGTGGGTAGTGGCAGAAGCGTTCACGCGACGAGGGTAGCCCGTTATCGCCTACGCGCGTAGACGTGGGACGCAACTCCGGACGAACACACGGACGACCCCAGCGCCCGGCGGGGCGCATGTGTGCTTTCTGCTAGCAGGGGCGCTTACGGAGCTCCATGACGTAGTCGTACGGGGCCCCGGCCGACTCCGCCGCGTCCGCGATGTCCCCCAGATAGCGGGCCGACGGCAGACCACCCTCATAACCGTTGAGGACATAGCACCAGGCCGGCTCCTCGCCCTCCAGCGTGTGCACCCGCACCCGCATCCGCCGGTATATGTCCAGACCGACGCCCTCCCAGCGGTCCACCGAGTCCTCGTCCATCGGCGCGAGGTCGTACAGCGCCACAAAGGTCTGGGCCCGCGGCGCCTCCACGATCGTGGCCAGCGCCCCGTCCCACCCCATGTGCTCCCCTCCGAACGTGAGCCGCCAGTCCGAGAGCCAGCCGGTGCCGCGCAGCGGGGAGTGCGGGGCGCGGCGGGCCATCAGGCGGGCGTCGAGATTGCCGGCGTAGGCGGCGTAGAGCGACATCCCACGAGGGTAACGGCGCCCTCCGCTCCGCGGGCCACGCCGCTTTGCGGGGTACCCCGCGCGGAGTCCGCCCTCTGTTG
>NZ_JAFFZM010000032.1 GCF_017676345.1 Streptomyces smyrnaeus
GCGCGGTCTCAGACGTTGAGCGTCGTCTCAGACGTTGACGCCGAAGTCCTGGGCGATGCCCACCAGGCCGGAGGCGTAGCCCTGGCCGACGGCGCGGAACTTCCACTCCGCGCCGTTGCGGTAGAGCTCGCCGAAGACCATGGCGGTCTCGGTGGCGGCGTCCTCGCTCAGGTCGTAGCGGGCGATCTCGGTGCCGCCGGCCTGGTTGATGATGCGGATGAAGGCGTTCCGCACCTGGCCGAAGTTCTGGCTGCGGCTCTCCGCGTCGTAGATCGAGACGGGGAAGACGATCTTGTCGATCTCGGCGGGCAGCGCGGCCAGGTTGACGTTGATCTGCTCGTCGTCGCCCTCGCCCTCGCCCGTGACGTTGTCACCGGTGTGGACGATGGACTGGTCCGGCGTCGCCTTGTTGTTGAAGAAGATGAAGTGCTGGTCGGAGTAGACCTTGCCCTCGGCGGTCACCGCGATGGCGCTCGCGTCGAGGTCGAAGTCCGTGCCGGTGGTCGTGCGCACGTCCCAGCCGAGGCCGACCGTGACGGCGCTCAGGCCCGGTGCCTCCTTGGTGAGCGAGACGTTGCCGCCTTTGGACAGGCTTACAGCCATGGGGTGTGCCCTTCTGTCGTGTCTGGCTCTGGTGTGATCCCCGAGGAAATCACCGGCGTCGGGACGGAACCTCACCGGGGTCCGCGGCCACGCGCCTCACATCCTGCACAACGCAGCCGGGGGACGAGCGGGTTCCAGCTTTCTGCGTCGTCTTTGCTTTCTTTACCTTCTCGGCCGCCCGACTCCTTGCCGCCCGGCACCTCGCGCGTGTCCGGCCACCTCGCGTGCCCGGCCACCTTGAGGGCGCCCGGCCACCCCGCGGGCGCCCGGCCACTACGAGGGCGTCCGGAAAAGCGGATGACGGCGGCGGCCTGAGGCCGGACCATGGAACCCATGTCCGGTCCCTACTACATCCGAGGCGCGGTCGCCCTGCCCGAGGCCGAGCTGACGTGGCGTTTCACCCGCTCGTCGGGGCCGGGCGGCCAGCATGTGAACACCAGCGACAGCCAGGCCGAGCTGCGCTTCGATCTGGGGCGCACCGAGGCGCTGCCCGAGGTGTGGAAGAGCCGTGCGCTGGACCGGTTGGCGACCCGGTTGGTGGACGGCACCGTGCTGGTCGTACGGGCGAGTGAGCACCGGTCGCAGTGGCGCAACCGGGAGACGGCGGCGGTGCGGATGGCCTCGCTGCTCGCGGAGGCGACGGCACCCCCGCCCCCGCCGCGGCGCAAGAAGAAGGTGCCCCGGGGGATCAATGAGCGCAGGCTGCGCCAGAAGAAGCAGCGCAGTGAGGTGAAGCGGGGCCGCACCGGACGCGGCTGGGACTGACGGTCGGGCCGACACCGACACCGGCGCCGACACCCCCGCTCGCCCGGGCCGCCCCCTCCCTCCCGGTCCCCCGGCACGGGTCAGCGTATGGACCGGTACCGACCGCTGTAGTAGAGCAGTGGCCCGCTCTCGCCGTGGGTGAGCCGGGTGGCCAGGACGCGCCCGACGACCAGGGTGTGGTCGCCTGCCGTCACCCGCTGTTCGGTACGGCACTCGACGGCGGCCAGCGCGCCGTCCACCAGGGGTGCGCCGCTGACGTCGCCGCGGGTGTGGGGGAGCTCCTGGAAGAGGAGCCGGTCGCTGAGCCGCGCCTTCATTGCGAAGCGACCGGCGGTCTTGTTCTGGGCCTCCGTGAGCAGGGAGACCGCCCAGTGGTCCTGGCGGGAGAGCAGCTCGTCCATCCGGGAGCCCTCGCGCACGCTGATCAGGACCAGCGGCGGGTCGAGCGAGACGGACAGGAACGCGGTGGCCGTCATGCCGACGTCCTCACCGCGCGCTCCCTCTTCGGGATCGTGCGCGGTGACAAGCACGACGCCGGCCGCCAGTCGCGCCATGGCCGCGCGGAACTCCTCGTCACTCACCCCATAAGCATGGGGCATCAGGTGGGCCTGGGGCACGGGGGTCGTTTGCTGCTGCACTGCGTGGGACACGTTGGCTACGCTAACCGTCGCTTTCCTGGGGCCGCATCGGACTCGGGGACCAGGTGGGGACTAGGACCATCGACGCCGTACCGGGCGGCTGCGGGACCCCGCGCACGAGCCGTGGTCACGGCTCCCGCCCGAGGCCAGGAGGGTGTGGGTGGCGGGTACCCGTAATGGCCCGGGGCACACGTTGCGCAATCAACTAATCGCGGACTGTTGTGACTTGAGTCACAGAGAGCATTAATTGTTGACCCTGTGTACCGGGTGAACAGCTCGCTGTGATTCAGTGGCCGTAGCAGCCGAAAACCCAGCCGAGACGCTGAGGCAGTGAGGCCCGGAAGCGACGCCACGAGCACCTGGAGTTGACGACAAGGCTCAGGGGGGAGGGCTATGGAAACCGAGTCGGAGCCCTATGTCCGCCTCGCCAGTCTGCGCCAGCTGCACCGCGTCGTGGCGCAGCTCAACACCGCCCGCAGCCTCGCCGACACCCTGCAGACGGTCGCCGACGGAGTGGTCGAGGGCCTCGGCTTCGAGATAGCGGCGGTCAATCTGGTGCGAGCCGACGGCGATCTCGTCGTGGCGGCGGTCGCCGGCAGTGCCGCCGCCGAGGCGATGATGGCGGGCCGGGTCGGCTCGCGCGCCTCCTGGGAGCGCCGACTGTCGATGGGGGAGCGGTGGGGGGAGCTCCACTTCATCCCGTACACCGAGGGCTGGGTGCTGGACGACGACGATGTGCCGCAGTGGCACGCCCCCTCCCCGGTGCGGGAGATCCCGGACGCCTGGCACCCCATGGACCGCCTCTTCGCGCCCCTGTACGCCTCCGACCGCGAGCTGCTGGGCGTCCTGTCCGTCGACCGGCCGCGCAACGGCCGCCGCCCCGGCGCGTGGGGCTGTGAGGCGCTGCAGATGTACGCCTCGCAGGCCGCCATCGCCATCAGCAACGCCCGGCTGCGCTCCAACATGCAGCGGGCGCTGGTGCGGCTGGAGCGCGAGCAGCAGGCGCTGCGGGCCAGCGAGGAGAGCTTCAGGCAGGCGTTCGAGTACGCGCCCAGCGGGATGGCCGTCGCGGAGATGGGCGGGGACCAGCACGGGCGGCTGCTGCGGATCAACGACGCGCTGTGCCGGCTGCTGGGCCGCCCCGCCGCCGCGATGCGCCGCTACTCCTTCTCCGATCTGGTGCACCCCGAGGACATCCGCACACTGCTGCGCACCTCGGCCGAGGGCGGCCGGGCCGAGCTGCGGCTGGCGCGGCGCGACGGCAGCTACGTCTGGGTCTCGCTGCGCAACTCCGTGGTGGCCGACACCGCCGACGGGCCGCGCTATCTGCTCACCCACGTCGAGGACATCGAGGAGCGCAAGCGGCACGAGCTCCAGCTCGCGCACCGCGCCAGCCACGACTCGCTGACGGGGCTGCCCAACAGCGCCGAGCTGCGGGCCCGGCTGAGCAGCAGGCTGTGTGCGAGGCCGGACCGGCCGGTGGCCCCGGCCGGTGCCGTGCCGGGTGCCGACCCGTCCGCCGGCTACGCGGGCGGCGGGTACGGCCACGCCTACGGGCACGGGGACGGCTTCTGGGACGTGGAGGGTCTCGGCGAGAGGGGCGGGATATCCGGCGCCGGGACGGAACCCGGCACCGGGCTCGCGACGCCTCCCGGGGGCGGCGAGCAGAGCACGGGGGCGTACGGGCCGGTGCCCGTGTCCGGCGGTCCGTCCGGCTCCCCGGGCAGCACCGGATTCGGCGGTTACGGCGGCTACGGCGGGGACGGTGGCGCGGACCCGCACCATGTGCACACGGTGCCGCCCAAGGGCGACGGACCCGGCGAGAAGGGCCTCGCCGTGCTCTTCTGCGATCTGGACGGTTTCAAGTCCATCAACGACCGCTACGGCCACCACTGCGGCGACGCGGTACTCATCGAGGTGGCCCGCCGCCTGGAGGCCGGGGTGCGGGACGACGACACGGTCGCCCGGCTGGGCGGCGACGAGTTCGTGGTGCTGGCGGACGGGCTGGGCCCCGCGGAGGCCCAGGATCTGGCCGTACGGCTGCGGAACGCGATCATCCCCCCGATTCAGGTTGACGGGCGCGCGGTGCGGGTAGGCGCCAGCTTCGGCATCGGCTGGGCGGGCTGCGGAATGACGGCCGAAGAGGTGCTGCAATCCGCTGACCAGCGCATGTATGTGGAGAAGCGGTCGCGGTCCAAGGGACAGCGCCGGGCGGGCTAGCACAGCCCGGTTGCGCGGCTGCCGACCGTGCCAAGTGGTTCACCCAGGAGAGGTAGGCTCGCCCGGATACCTGACGCAGTAGGGAGTGAGGGGATGACCGCCGAGAACAACGGCACGGGGGCTGCGCCGGAAGGGGGCGACGAGGACCCGTTCGCGTATCTGTACCGGCAGGAGGGCGGGGCCCAGCAGCCTGCCGCGCCCGGCCAGCAGCCCGGCGTCCCTCGTCGCTCCTTCAACCAGGTCCGTGCCGTCGGTGAGCGGCAGTACGGCTACGGCTACCCGCAGCAGCAACAGCAGCGCACCGGCGGCTACGGCTATCCGCAGCAGGGCTCCGGTTACGCGCAGCAGCAGTCCGGTTACGGTTACCCGCAGCAGCCCCCGCCCCCGCAGCACCAGCCCAGCCCGCACTACGCGGCGCCCGAGACCATGCCCGGCGGACGTGCCGCCGCGCGGCAGCAGGGCGGCCCGGGCGGTAACGGCCGGGGCGGTCGCAACCGGACCGGTCTGCTGGTGGGTGCGATAGCCGTGGTGGCTGCGGTGGTCATCGGCATCGGCGCCGCCATCGTCTTCAACGAGGACGACAGCGCCGACGACCCGCAGGCCAAGGACACCAGCTCGCAGCAGGACAGCCAGGACCAGGGCGACGAGGGCAAGGACGAGAAGGACAACAAGGACAAGCAGCCCGCGTCCAAGAAGCTGCCCAAGGAGGACGCGGCCAGCCTCCGGCTCGGCGGCGGGGCCAAGGCCGCCACCGAGGTGGCGGGCGCCAAGGGGCAGCGGGGCGCCTATGTGGGCGGGATGAACCAGCCGGGCGCCTCGGCGACCTGGCAGCTGAAGGACATCCCCGCCGCCGGCAAGTACACGCTGCATGTCCGCTACGGCGTGCCCGGCAAGGACGCGGACGCCACCCTCACCATCAACGGCAAGCCCGAGAGCCGGCCGCTGCGGATGAAGAACTTCTCCGGAGCCAAGGAAGGCGACTGGGAGCACGGCTGGCAGAACACCTGGTCGAACATCCAGCTCAAGAAGGGCCAGAACTCGATCAAGATCTCCTGCGAGGCCGGCAACAAGTGCGAGGTCAATCTCGACCAGGTCTGGCTGGTCAAGGGCTGGAAAGGCAGCTAGCCGCGCGGGCGCGGGTCCGGGGACCGGCCTCTCAGGGGGTCTCCGCCTTGCGGACCCGCACCGACGGCAGCAGCTGCGCGTAGGTGGCCTCGTCGAACTCGCCGGCCACCGGTGAGCGCACGGTGGCCGCCGACAGGGCCACCGCGCGGGCCAGCCGGTCGGGCCACGGCAGGTCCTCGGCGAGGCCGGACAGCAGGCCGGCGACCGCGGAGTCGCCCGCGCCGGTCGGGTTGCCCGCCAGCCGCTCGGGGACGGCGGCGCTCCAGGCGCCGTCCTGGGCGACCAGCAGCATGCCGTCCGCCCCCAGGGAGGCCGCCACCGCGTGGGCGCCGCGCCGCTGGGCGGCCCGCGCCGCGCGCAGCGGTTCGGCCGTCCCGGTGATTCCGGCGAGCTCCTCGGCGTTGGGTTTGACGATGTCGGGCCGGGCGGCGAGGCCGCGGCGCAGCGGTTCGCCGCTGGTGTCCAGCAGCACGGGGATCCTCGCCGTACGGGCCTCGCGCACGAGTGTGGCGTAGGCGCCGACGGGGACGCCCGGCGGCAGGCTGCCGCACAGTGCGACGGCTGCCGGGCCGCGGCCCAGCAGTTCGCGGTAGACGGTCAGGAAACCGTCCCACTCCTCGGGGGTGATGTGCGGTCCTGGCTCGTTGAGCTGGGTGGTGTCGCCGGTGGTCTCGTCGACGACGCCGACGGTGCGCCGGGTACGCCCGGCGACCTGGACCAGCGCATCGGTGACCCGGGGCGTGCCGCCGCCCGCCGGGCCCTCGGCGCCTTCCTTCCCCGTCTCCGCCTCCGCGTTCGCGGCGAGCAGGGCCCGCAGGACGCGGCCGGTCTCACCGCCGACGAACCCGGTGACGGTCGTGCGGAAGCCGAGCGCGCCGAGCACCCGGGCGACGTTCAGGCCCTTACCGCCGGGCCGCTCGGTCACCTCCCGTACCCGGTGGGAGGCGTGCGGGACGAGGTGGGGCACCCGGTAGGTGAGGTCGAGCGCGGCGTTGAGCGTGACGGTCAGGATCATCTGCGCGCACCACCCTCATCCGTCTTGCGACGGTTCATGACAAACAACCGACGGTTCATGACACACACAACCCACGACGAACGACACTGCAAACGGGACGCGACCGCCTCAGCGATCATGCCGCCCCCAGCCTACGGCCGGGAGGTGCCGTCAGGAACCCGCGCCGGGCGGCCCTTTGGTCCAGCTCAGCGGGTGTACGGGGGCACCACCCAACTGCCCTGCCGCATGACGGCGGTCGGGTTGAACCCCTCGTCCAGCACCACCAGGTCCGCCAGCTTCCCGGGCTCCAGGGAGCCCACGCGGTCGGCCACACCCAGCAGCCGGGCGGGGTTGGTGGACAGTGCCGTGACGGTGTCGTCGACCGACAGCCCGTCGACGGTGACGGCACGCTTGAACGCCTGATCGAGTGTCAGGGTGGAACCGGCGATGGAGCCGCCCTCCACCAGGCGGGCCACGCCGTCCCGCACCTCGACCTCCAGATGGCCCAGCGGGTAGCGGCCGTCGCCCATGCCGGCGGCGCCCATCGCGTCGGTGATGAAGGCGACCCGGTCAGCCCCTGCGGCGTCGAACGCCAGTCGCAGCACGGCGGGGTGGAGATGGGTGCCGTCGTTGATCAGTTCGACGGTGACGCGTTCGTCCTCCAGCAGCGCGGCGATCGGCCCCGGCTGCCGGTGGCCGAGCGGCGGCATGGCGTTGAACAGATGGGTGGCCACCGTCGCACCGGCGTCGACGGCCTGCCGGGTGCTCTCGTAGCTGCCGTCAGTGTGGCCGACGGCTGCGATGACGCCGCTGTCGGCGAGCAGCCGCACCGAGTCCAGACCGCCGGGGCGTTCGGGTGCGAGCGTCATCATCGCCGCTCGGCCGCGCGCCGCGTCCAGGAGCTTGCGTACGTCGCCGGGGTCCGGGTCGCGCAGCAGCGACTCGTCGTGCGCGCCGCGCCGCTCGCAGGAGATGAACGGCCCCTCGAAGTGGATGCCCGCCAGGTCGCCCTGCTCGACCAGTTCGCTCAGCGAGCCCGCCTGCCGGGACAGTTCGTCCAGATCGCCGGTGACCGTGGAGGCCACCATGGTGGTGGTGCCGTGTCTGCGATGGGTGTCGATGACCTTCAGCGACTCCTCGTGGCTGCCCGCCGAGAAGGACGCGCCCCCGCCGCCGTGCACATGGATGTCGACGAACCCGGGCACGATCCAGTGCCCCGTCAGATCGACGGTTTCGGCGTCGGCCCGGGGCGCGCCGGATGTGTCGGCGGTCCTGTCCTCCGCGTCCTGCGCGGAGCCGACGGCGGCGAGGGTGCGGCCCTCGACCGTCAATCCGCCGCTGTCGCGCACCCCTTCGGGCAATACCACCCGGGCACCGGTCAGCACCGTTCGCTTGCTCATCGGCTCGCAACCTCCGCGGAGAGTAGATCCCAGGCCAGAAGCCCTGCGCCCAGGCAGCCCGCGGCGTCCCCGAGGGCCGCGGGCACGATGGTCGGGAGTGGCTGGAAAGTGACCTTCTCGCGCACCGCCTCCCGGAGCGGAACGAAGAGGGTGTCGCCCGCCTCGGCGAGGCCACCGCCGATGATCAGTGTGCGGGGATCGAGCAGGGTAAGTCCCGTGACCAGGCCGGTGGCCAGTGCGTCGATGGCGTCTGCCCACACCCGCTGGGCACGTGGGTCGCCCGCGGCGACGGCCTTGGCGGCGTCGGCCGCCGTCGCCTCGGGGTCGCCGCAGGCTGCCGCCCAGGCGGCGCCGACGGCGGAGGCGGAGGCGAGTCGTTCCAGACAGCCGCGCTGTCCGCAGCCGCAGGGCGGCCCGTCGGGCCGGACGACGATATGGCCGATCTCGCCGGCGCTGCCGTGCGCGCCCGCCTCGACCCGGTCACCGATGCCGATGGCGCCCGCGATGCCGGTGCCCAGCGGCAGGAAGAGGTAGCGGTCCACGCCGTCACCGGCGCCGATGCGCCCCTCCGCGAGCCCGCCGGTGCGCACGTCGTGGCCCAGCGCCACGGGCAGCGGCGGCAGTTGCTCGTCCCGTCCCTGGCCGAGGCGTTCGCGCAGCAGGGCGCGCATGGGGACGTCGCGCCAGCCGAGGTTGGCGGAGAAGACCGCGATGCCGCGCTCCTCGTCGAGGGTGCCGGGGACGGCGACTCCCGCGGCTGACGGCTCGGTGCTGTACCGCGTCAGGCCCACGGCGCGCAGTTCGGCGGCGAAGTCGAGGATTCCGGCCACGACGGCCTCGGGTCCGCGGTCGCGCCCGGTGTCCCGGCGCGCCTTGTACAGCAGCTCGTTGCCGGTGCCGATGAGGGCGGCCTTCATTCCGGTACCGCCCACGTCGAGGGCGATGACGTACTGCACAGGGGGCGAACTCGGCGCGGCGGGTGCGTCGCTCGGCGCGGCGGATGGGCCGGGCACGGTGGAGGTGCCTGGTACGCCGGGTGCGCTGGTGGCCTCGTCACGGGTACTCACGGGCACAGTCTCCCGTGTGAGAGGTCAAAAGGTCTAGTCCACTCCGGTGGCTTCCCGCTCCGGATCACCGAACGGAAGCCAAGCTGATTCCGTACTGGTATCCGGTTCAGGTAGACGCTCGGGCCCTCCTGGGGGAGACTCCGGCCCGTGGGGCCGGGGTCGGTGGTGCCAGGGGGGAACGAGGGCATCAGGATGCTCGTGGCAGGTTCCGAGGTTCGCAGGGCTGAGGGGTATGAGGAAGATGGAACGGCGTCGTTTCCTGGGTATGGCCGCGACGGGAGTGGCCGGTGCGGCCGGAATGACCGCACTGTCCGGCTGCGGCGGCGGCCCCGGGTCGGGAAAGGTGACGCTGAAACTCGTCGCTGCCGACTACGGAACCCCCGGAGGGAACAACAGCTCGAAGATCTACTGGCGGAAACTCGCCGATGAGTTCACCAGGAAGAATCCCGACATCGCCGTCGACGTCACCGTGCACAGCTGGAACGACATCGGCAAGAAGCTCACCGAGATGGTCGACAAAGGCAATCCGCCGGACATCGCCCAGGTCGACTCGTACGCCGACTGGGCAGCCGAAGGGAAGCTCTACAAGGTCAACGAGCTGCTTCCGATACCCGCGCAGGCCGAGTTCCTCGTCTCGCTCGCCGAGGCCGGTGAGGTGCAGCGCGTCCAGTACGGACTGCCGTTCGTCGCCAGCACCCGGGTGCTCTTCTACAACAAGGACCTCTTCAAGAAGGCCGGGCTCGACCCCGACGAGCCGCCGGAGAGCTGGGAGGACCTCAAGTCCGCGGCCCGCGCCCTCAAGTCCGCCGGCGTCAAGATCCCCTACGGCCTGCCGCTCGGCCCCGAGGAGGCACAGGGCGAGGCCCTGATGTGGATGCTCGGCAACGGCGGCTCCTACGTCGACAGCGTCGGCAACTACACCATCAACTCCCCCGAGAACGTCGAGACGTTCCAGTGGCTGCGCGACAACCTCGTCACGCCCGGCTACACCGAGCCCGGCCCGCAGCGCGTCGACCGGCAGAAGATGTTCGAGGCGTTCACCGAGGGCCAGGTGGGCATCCTCAACGGCCACCCCACCCTGATGCAGCAGGCCGACAAGAAGCACCTCTCCTACGGGACCGGAAAGCTGCCCGGCAGCAACGGCCCCGCCGAGGGCACCCTCGGTGTCGCCGACTGGATGATGGCGTTCCGCAAGAACGGTCACCGCGAGGCGTGCGGCAAGTTCCTCGCCTTCGTCTTCGACGAGAAGAACCACTACGCCTTCACCTCCCAGTACGGGCTGCTGCCCGTCACCACCAGCGCGTCCCGGCGGATGCGCAAGGACAAGAAGCAGAAGAAGCTCTGGCCCTTCCTCGACCAGATCGCCGGTGCCGAGTTCTACCCGGTTGGCAAGGTGTCCTGGGCGAGCACCAGCGCGGTCATCAAGAAGACCATCGGCCAGGCGGCTGCCAAGGGCGGCGACCCGAAGGCCGTACTCACCTCGCTGCAGCGCAAGGCGGAGGCCGAGGAGGAGGCGGGGGCCTCCTGACACACCGCGCCCGTACGGTGGAGAGGTGAGCAGTACGGAAGGCGACCCCGAGTCCGTTTCCGAGCCCGTTTCCGAGTCCGATTCCGAGCGTGAGTCCGGTTCCGAGTCCGTTTTCGAGCGCGAGCGCGGTTCGGAGCCCGGTGCCGGGCGCGCGTCGGTCGGTGGTGGGGCGGCGGGGCTCTCGGACGAGGACCGCGCAGTGCTGTCCTTCGCCGCCCGCGGCTGGCCCTCCTCAGGGGAGAAGGAACGCGCCGTCCGGGAGCAGCTCGGAATGTCGCCCGTGCGCTACTACCAGTACCTCAACGCGCTCCTCGACGATCCCCGAGCGAGCGAGTTCGACCCCGTGACGGTCAACCGGCTGCGGCGTATCCGGCAGAGCAACCGGGACCGCACCCACTAGCGGGCGCCCCCGCTCGTTAAGGTGCGGCCATGTCGCTTCCTCCGCTTTCCCCGTCCCCCGAACCGGAGACGGAGGCAGGGCGCGCGGGGCTCGCCGCCCTCCTCGCCGAGCCCGCGCGCGCCGTGCTCGCCTTCGACTTCGACGGGACCCTCGCGCCCATCGTCACCGACCCGCGAGAGGCGCGGGCGCACCCCGAAGCCGTGCCGGCGCTGGCGCGGCTCGCCCCCCGGCTCGCCGGGGTCGCCGTGATCACCGGTCGCCCGGCGGCGGACGCCGTGCGGTACGGCGGCTTCGAGGGCGCCGCCGGACTGGAGGGGCTGACGGTGCTCGGCGCGTACGGGGCCGAACGGTGGGACGCCGCCGATCCGGTCGTACGCGCACCCGAGCCCCCCGCCGGGGTCGCTGCCGTACGGGCCGAACTCCCCGCCGTACTCGCCGAAGCGGGCGCGCCGGAGGGCACCTGGACGGAGGACAAGGGCAGAGCGCTCGCCGTGCACACCCGGCGCGCGGCCTCTCCCGACCAAGCACTCGAACGGCTGCGTGCCCCCCTGTACGCCCTTGCCGAGCGGCATGGGCTCGTGGTGGAGCCCGGGCGCATGGTGCTCGAACTCCGCCCGCCGGGCGCCGACAAGGGCGCCGCACTCGCCGGTTACGTCCGCGAGCGGTCCGCCACCGCCGTCGCCTACGCCGGTGACGACCTCGGCGACCTGAGCGCCTACGCCGCTGTCACGGCGCTCCGCAGCGAGGGGGTGCCGGGGCTGCTGCTCTACAGCGCTCCGGAGACGGACGCGGAGATGGTCCCCCGACTCCGCGCCGAATCGGACCTTCGCGTCCCGGGCCCGGCCGGTCTGGCGGCGTGGCTCCACGCTCTGGCGGACGCGCTGTAGTCCACCGGCTGCGCGACTGCTGTCCCCGTCCAGCCCCGGTGGCTGTCCGCGGCCGGGGACGACCGGGGGCTCAGTCGCGCAGCGCCTCCAGCTGGTCCAGGAGCCAGCGCGTCGGCGGTTGCGAGGTGGCGGTCGCGGCCAGTCGGCGGGAGCGGGCCGCGCGGGTGGCGGGGTCCAGTTCGAGGGCGGTCCGCAAGGCGGCGGCCGTCTCGCGCACGTCGAAGGGGTTCACACAAAGGGCGTCGGGCGCCAGTTCCTCGTACGCCCCGGCCTCCCGGGAGAGCACGAGGGCGCAGCCCTCGTCGGAGACGACGGGGATCTCCTTCGCCACCAGGTTCATTCCGTCGCGGATGGGATTGACCAGAGCGACGTCCGCCATCCGGTAGGCGGCGAGCGACCGCGCGAAGTCGTCCTTCACATGCAGCAGGACCGGCGTCCAGCCAGCGGTGCCGAACTCCTCGTTGATCGCGTCGGCGACCCGGCCGACCTCGGCCGTGTAGTCGCGGTAGACGGTCAGGTCCTGCCGCGACGGATAGGCGAACGCCACATGGACGACGCGTTCGCGCCACTCCGGGTGGTCGGTCAGCAGCCGCCGGTAGGCATACAGGCCGCGGACGATGTTCTTGGACAGCTCGGTCCGGTCCACCCGCACGATCGTCCGGCGAGGGCCTCCGTCCGGCCCCGTACCCACCTGCCCGCGCAGTTGCGCCATCCGTTCGGCGACGTCGTCGCGGTGCGCCCGCTCCCGCAGGAAGTCGCCGTCCGCGCCGAGCGGGTGCACCCCGATCCGGGTGGTGCGGCCCTCGTACGTCACCGTGAGGGGCTCGCCCCCGCCGCCGGCCCCCGGCCGGGAGGTGCCCTGCTCGACCGTCGCCCCGAGCACCCGTTCGCAGCACTCGGTGAACAGCGCGGCCCAGCGCGCGGTCAGGAACGCCGTGCGATCGGCGCCGAGCATGCCGCGCAGCACCTGGGCCGCGATCTCGTCCGGCAGCAGCCGGAAGTAGTCGGCGGGCGCCCACGGGGTGTGCGAGAAGTGGCCGATCCGCAGGTCCGGGCGGCGCTCGCGGAGCATTCCGGGGACGAGCGTGAGGTGGTAGTCCTGCACCAGCACCGTGGCGCCCTGCCCCGCCTCCTGCGCCAGCGCGTCGGCGAAGGCGGCGTTGTACGCCTCGTACTGCGCCCACTGGCGGCCGAAGCCCTGGTCGAAGGAGGGCTCCAGCGGTGTCTGGTACAGCATGTGGTGGGTGAACCACAGCACGGAGTTGGCGATGCCGTGGTAGGCCGCCTCGAAGGTGTCGGCCGGGATGTCGAGCATCCGTACGGACTGCCCGCCGGTCTCCCCGCTGTCCAGGTGACCCCCGGTGCGCCGGGCCGCCTCGCGGTCGCCCTCACCGAGCGCCGCGCACACCCACACCGCGTCCGTTCCGGGGCCGATGGCCGACAGCCCGGAGACGAGCCCGCCACCGCCCCGCTTGGCGGTGAGCGTGCCGTCGTCGTCCAGCGTGTAGGACACGGGCCCGCGGTTCGAGGCGACCAGCACCTGTGCCGCCCCCTCCGGTCCCGGTGCTCCCTGTGATGATGTTGCTCCAGCGACCATGCGGCGAGCCTAACCCCCACCGAAACCGCTCAAAAGTGCGCCCCGAAGGGGCGCGGGGAACTGCGCGACCAACCTGGGGGCACCTCCCGGCCGGAGGCCGGGGGAGGCCCCGCAGTCCGCAAACGACGGCCAGGGGCAGCCCCTGCCCAGGACAAGCAGGGCCCCTACGCTGCTACCCGCTGTCCATATTCCGGCACCGTGCACATTGGAGGGCGCTCCTCCGCGTCCACCAGGTGGCCGCGGGGGACGAAACAGCCGCCCTCGTCCCGTTCGAACTGGGTCAGCGCCGTCCCACCGGACCGGCCCTCGAACACGCTCCGTGCGTCGTGCACCGCCGCGGGGCCGCGGCCTATCCGGCGCTCGGCGGCCGCGTAGATGGCGGTGGCCATCCGGCCGAGCGCCTGCCCGTCCTGGTTGCGGTGCAGCCGCACGCCCACGTCGACCTGGGCCAACGCGTCCAGCCCCACCAGCTCCAGCGCGTCGACCAGCAGCGCCAGCTCCACCCCGTAGCCGACCGGGAAGGGCAGCCGCTCCAGCAGCGAGCGGCGCGCCGCGTACTCGCCGCCGAGCGGCTGGACGAGACCGGCCAGCCGCGGCCAGTGCAGATTGAGCAGTGGACGTGCCACCAGCTCGGTCACCCGGCCGCCGCCTGCCGGGCTGCCGGACAGCGGGCGGTCGTACATCGCCTTGACGAACTGCACGTCCGGCTCCGTCAGCAGGGGTCCGACGATGCCGATGACGAAGTCCGGCGAGAATTCGCGCAGGTCGGCGTCGACGAAGCAGACGATGTCGCCGCTGGTCGCCAGCAGGGAGCGCCACAGCACCTCACCCTTGCCGGGGCGGGTCGGCAGCCTGGGCAGCACCTCGTCCCGGTGGATCACCTTGGCCCCGGCCGCCGCCGCGACCTCGGCGGTGCGGTCGGTCGAGCCCGAGTTCATCACGATCAGCTCGTCCACCAGCGGGGTCCCGGTGTCCAGGTGGGGTGAGGCCAGTTCGCGGCGGATCACCGAGACGATGTCGCCGACGGTGGCCTCCTCGTTGAGCGCCGGCAGCACCACGCTGACGGTGGTGCCGGAGCGGCGCTTGGCCGCCAGCAGCGCCTCCAGCGGCCGGTCTGCGACACGCCAGGAGCGGCGCTGCAGCCATTGGCCCACTTCGTCGAGCACGTGCGCGCCTTCCTGTAGTCGGGCAGAGGCAGGACGGGCGGTGCGGGCCCGGCCCGGGACCGGGGAGGAGGAGCGACGGATTGATCCATCTCGCGGTTCGGACGTCCCTCTCAAGCGTGACCGCCGTCCGTTACAGTCTTGAACAACGCAGGTGACCTCCGCATCTCGGGGTCGCCGCGACAAACGCCCGAGTGGCCCCTGGCCGCCCGGAGCCATAGTGCAGCTCATCCAGAGGGGCAGAGGGAACGGCCCGTTGAAGCCCCGGCAACCATCCCGCGATCCGCGCGTACGCGGACCTCCAGGCGAGACCGCCTCGTGGGGACGGTGCCAATTCCGGCCCGTGACGAGATACGCCACGGGGAAGATGAGGAGAAAGGGCCTCGCCTCCATGGCTGTGCAGACAGTTGCAGCGAACAGCACCGATTCCACCGACGCCACTGACGCGTCCGAAACCGTCTCCCACGATCTCGGCGCCGCCGTCGCCCTCTCCTGCCGGGAGTGCGGGACCCGCACCGAGCTGGGACCCAGTTTCGTGTGTCTGGAGTGTTTCGGCCCGCTGGAAGTCGCCTACGAGCTGCCCACCGGCGACCCGGAGGGGCTGCGCAGGCGCATCGAGGCCGGACCCGCCTCGATGTGGCGCTACGCGCCGCTGCTGCCGGTACCGTCCGACGTCGCCGAGAAGCCGAACCTGAACCCCGGCTTCACCCAGTTGGTGAAGGCCGACCGGCTGGCCGCCGAGCTGGGCGTGACCGGCGGGCTCTACGTCAAGGACGACTCCGGCAACCCCACCCACTCCTTCAAGGACCGCCCGGTCGCCATCGCGTTGGAGGCCGCCCGCGCCTTCGGGTTCACCACCCTCTCCTGCTCCTCGACCGGCAATCTGGCCGGTGCGGTGGGCGCCGCCGCCTCCCGCGCGGGACTGCGCTCCTGTGTGTTCATCCCGGACGGGCTGGAGCAGTCCAAGGTGGTGATGGCGGCGATCTACGGTGGCGACCTCGTCGCGATCGACGGCACCTACGACGATGTGAACCGCTTCTGCTCCGAGCTCATCGGCGACCCGCTGGGCGAGGGCTGGGGCTTCACCAACGTCAACCTGCGGCCCTTCTACGCCGAGGGCTCGAAGTCCCTGGCGTACGAGATCTGCGAGCAGCTCGGCTGGCGGCTGCCCGATCAGCTCGTCATCCCCGTCGCCTCCGGCTGCCAGCTGGTGAAGATCGACAAGGGGCTGCGGGAGCTGATCGAGCTCGGGCTGGTCGAGGACAAGCCGTTCCGCATCTACGCCGCCCAGGCGGAGGGGTGCTCGCCGGTGTCCCGTGCGTACAAGGACGGCACCAGTGCCGTACGCCCGGTCAAGCAGCCCGACACCATCGCCAAGTCCCTGGCCATCGGGGACCCGGCGGACGGGCCGTACGTCATCGACATCTGCCGCCGCACCGGCGGGGCCGTCGAGGACGTCGACGACGCCCAGATCGTCGACGCGATGAAGCTGCTCGCGCGGACCGAGGGGGTGTTCGCGGAGACGGCCGGGGGCGTCACGCTGGGTGTGACCCGCAAGCTGATCGAGTCCGGTGCCATCGACCCGAGCCTCACGACGGTCGTCCTCAACACGGGCGACGGCCTCAAGACCCTCGATGCCGTGGCCCCCACCGCGCGGCCCAGCGCCGTGATCCGCCCCAATCTGGCAGCCTTCCGCGAAGCCGGCCTGGCCTGACCCGAGGGCCGGTGACGACTGGCCGGAGGGTCGGCACGGACTGACCCGAGGCGTCCCGGTCACCGAAGGCGCCTCCCGTTGCCGGAATGCCGAATGCCTCAGACGGCTGAAATCCGCCCCCCGGTGTTTAGGCGGCGGGAAGACCGGAGCGGGCGCCTCCGGGGCGCGTTCCCACTTACGTTAGGAAGATCGACATGAGCGTCAACGTCCGGATCCCGACCATCCTGCGCACCTACACAGGTGGTCAGGCCGAGGTCACAGCCGAGGGCGGCACCCTCGGCGAGGTGCTGGCGGACCTGGAGAAGAACCACACGGGCATCAGCGCGCGCGTCCTCGACGACGCCGGAAAGCTCCGCCGCTTCGTCAACGTCTACGTCAACGACGACGACGTCCGCTTCGAGCAGGGCCTGGAGACGCCCACCCCGGACGGTGCGGGCGTCTCCATCATCCCGGCGGTGGCCGGCGGCTGACCCGTTCGGCCCCATCCGCCGCCGCGGAGCCTGTCACCAGCGCTTCAGTCCCGGGATCGCCCCTTCCGCAGAAAAGCGGAGGGGGCGATTCCGTGTTTCGGGAGACGGTAGAGTGACGGAAGTTTCCTCCCCCGACAGGCACCGGCCGCGAAGCGGGTACGCGGCAAGGACGGAACACCATCGCGACAACAACGGGACAAGTTGCTGTCGAAAACCGAGCGGCAATTGTCGTGAAGGCCCTGTATGTCTGGCCCGACTTGCCCTGCTCCAGCCGCAGTTGAGGCTTATATCCGATCAGCCGTGCCCAGAATTCTCGTCCGATTGACCTGTTGCAGAGGGCGTCCGTGCAGATACATTCAGCGGCGGTCGACGCGTTCCGGCGCACGCCCCCGCTTGCCGGTGGGGGTGAGGTCTGACCCGGGTTCGCGAAGTGCGGGCTCGCGCAAGGGCCAGTAATAGGGGAGTTAGGAATGGCTCAGGGCACCGTCAAGTGGTTCAACGCGGAGAAGGGGTACGGCTTCATCGCGGTCGACGGTGGTGCGGACGTGTTCGTCCACTACAGCGCGATCCAGATGGACGGTTACCGCACCCTGGACGAAGGGCAGCGGGTCGAGTTCGAGATCTCGCAGGGTCAGAAGGGGCCGCAGGCGGACATGGTCCGCGTGACCGGCTGAGTGTCGCCGGACTGCGCAGAGCTGGACACAGCAGAGAGGGGCCGCACCCACAGGGTGCGGCCCCTTCTGTTGCGTACCCCGCGTGGGGCTGGCGCAGACCTCCCGAGCTCCGGGGGATGACCGCGCCCCGTCAGGGGCGCGGGGAACTGCGCGAGCGACCACGAAGCACCCGCAGCCCGCAAGCCAGATCCAGGGGCACCCCCATCACCGGACGAAAGAGAGGGGGCACGCCGCAAGCGAGGGGCGCCCCGAACGTCGCTTGCACTCTCCATGCCCGAGTGCTAATCATTGGGTTAGCACTCTGCGAGTGAGAGTGACAGAGAAGGACCGGGTCGGTGAGGCCGTGGGCCGGGTGGGGAAGGAACCGCCGGGTCGCAGGCCGTCCGTCGCGGGCGCCACGCGGTCCGGAGAAATCCAACCCTCCCCTTGCGCTCGGCGCATGGGGGAATCCAGGGAGGACCAACCCACATGGCCAAGATCATCGCCTTTGACGAGGAGGCGCGGCGCGGTCTTGAGCGTGGCATGAACCAGCTTGCCGACGCCGTCAAGGTCACGCTCGGCCCCAAGGGCCGCAACGTCGTTCTGGAGAAGAAGTGGGGCGCCCCCACGATCACGAACGACGGTGTCTCCATCGCCAAGGAGATCGAGCTCGAGGACTCCTACGAGAAGATCGGCGCCGAGCTGGTCAAGGAGGTCGCCAAGAAGACGGACGACGTCGCCGGTGACGGCACGACGACCGCCACCGTGCTGGCTCAGGCGCTCGTACGGGAAGGCCTGCGCAACGTTGCCGCGGGTGCCAACCCGATGGCTCTGAAGCGCGGTATCGAGCAGGCCACCGAGGCTGTCTCCGCCGCTCTGCTGGAGCAGGCGAAGGACGTGGAGACCAAGGAGCAGATCGCCTCCACCGCGTCCATCTCCGCTGCCGACACCCAGATCGGTGAGCTGATCGCAGAGGCCATGGACAAGGTCGGCAAGGAAGGTGTCATCACCGTCGAGGAGTCGCAGACCTTCGGGCTCGAGCTGGAGCTCACCGAGGGCATGCGCTTCGACAAGGGCTACATCTCCGCCTACTTCGCCACCGACATGGAGCGCATGGAGGCGGAGCTCGAGGACCCGTACATCCTCATCGTCAACTCCAAGATCAGCAACGTGAAGGACCTCCTTCCGCTGCTGGAGAAGGTCATGCAGTCGGGCAAGCCGCTGCTGATCATCGCGGAGGACGTCGAGGGTGAGGCCCTTTCCACGCTGGTCGTCAACAAGATCCGTGGCACCTTCAAGTCCGTCGCCGTCAAGGCCCCGGGCTTCGGTGACCGCCGCAAGGCGATGCTGAACGACATCGCCATCCTCACCGGCGGCCAGGTCATCTCCGAGGAGGTCGGCCTCAAGCTGGAGAACGCTTCCCTCGACCTGCTGGGCCGTGCGCGCAAGGTCCAGATCACCAAGGACGAGACCACCATCGTCGACGGTGCGGGCGACAGCGAGCAGGTCGCGGGCCGGGTCAACCAGATCCGCGCCGAGATCGAGAACAGCGACTCGGACTACGACCGCGAGAAGCTCCAGGAGCGCCTGGCGAAGCTGGCCGGCGGCGTGGCCGTCATCAAGGCCGGTGCCGCCACCGAGGTCGAGCTCAAGGAGCGCAAGCACCGCATCGAGGACGCCGTCCGCAACGCGAAGGCGGCCGTCGAGGAGGGCATCGTCGCCGGCGGTGGCGTGGCCCTGCTGCAGGCGTCCTCGGTCTTCGAGAAGCTGGAGCTGGAGGGCGACGAGGCCACCGGTGCCGCCGCCGTCAAGCTGGCCCTGGAGGCCCCGCTCAAGCAGATCGCGGTCAACGCCGGCCTCGAGGGCGGCGTCATCGTGGAGAAGGTGCGCAACCTGACCCCGGGCCACGGTCTGAACGCGGCCACCGGCGAGTACGTCGACATGATCGCCGAGGGCATCCTCGACCCGGCCAAGGTGACGCGCTCCGCGCTGCAGAACGCCGCCTCCATCGCGGCGCTCTTCCTCACCACCGAGGCCGTCATCGCCGACAAGCCGGAGAAGGCCGCCGCCGGCGCCGACGCGGCTGCCGGTGGTGGCATGGGCGGCATGGACTTCTGACGAGTCCGAACCGTACGGCTCGTACGTACGGCTCCGCCGCCTCCTGAGGCAGCACAGCCTGCTGAGTCAGCTCAGCTTGCTGGGGCAGCACGAGGGCGGGCACTCCGTACGGGGTGCCCGCCCTTCGCCGTTGCCGCCGTTTCCGCTCGCCTGGCCTGCTGCTCGACCACCGCTCGCCTGTCGCGCCGGTGTCAGCCCACCTCGACGTCCGCGAAGCAGAGGTGTCCCTTGATCTCGGACACCTGGTCGAACGGCTCGGGGTAGGACCAGGCGATGTCCTGGGCCGTACCGTCGGCCAGCGACCAGTAGTCGGCGGTGCCCTTGAAGGGGCAGCGGGTGTGGGTGTCGGACGGCGTCAGCAGATCGGTGCGGACGTCCTCGGGCGGCAGGTAGTACCGCACCGGGTAGCCGGTCTCGCTCAGCAGCACCGGACGGCGGCTGTCCGCCAGCACCCGGCCGTCTCGCGTGACCACGCGTACGCGCTCGGTGCCTTCCTCGACAGTGATCGTGTGGCCCTGTGCGGTCATGGGCGGTCCTTCCTCGCGGTTTCTCGGACTCCAGCGTCGCTCCCGGCCCCGAAGAGCGCCAGGGCCGACGGTTCCAGTCCCGCCGTCTCAACCGGTACCGAGCGGTGCGCCTCCCAGTCGGCACGGTCCAGCCGCAGCCGCTCGAAGGTACGGGCCCGGCCCAGCACGGCTGCGCTCATCAGGCCGTCCGGCCGGTACCCCAGCTTCTCCGAGACCCGCCGCGAGCGCGGGTTGTCCGTCATCGCGGCCGACGTCATGCTGCGCGCCCCGAGCCCGGCGAAGGCCAGCTGCAGTACGGCTGCCCGCATCTCGGTGCCGAACCCCTTGTTCTGGTGCGCCGCACCGAGCCAGGAGCCGGTCTCCGCTTCCCGTACCACCGCGAAATCGGTGCTGGTCACGTCCTGGCGCCCGATCACCCGGCCCTCGTGCAGTACGGCGAGGCTCAGCGTCCAGGCCTCCGGCCGCCAGTCGGCGATGGTGCTCAGTACGTGCTGGAAGCAGCCGCGCTTGCGCTCCTCGGGGCTCGCGGCGGTCCACGGAATGCTGAACGGCATCTCACTGTCGTCGTGCACCTTTCCGGCGGCGAGCTCCGCCAGCTCGGCGAGCGTCCGCTCGTCGGGAAGGCGCAGCTGAAGGCGGGGTGTCGTCAGACGCAGCCCGTACAAGGGCCAGATGTCGGCTTCCATGACGAGAGCTTGCCGAAGAGGGGGAGCGGGGTCGAACGAATTTGGCGCCGGACAGGTTCACCGCTCGGCGACGAGCCGGGCCACGCCGTCGAGCATGGCCGACCCTGCCACCGCACCGCCCCGCTACGAGGAGCGCATGCGCCCCTACGTCGCCCTCAACCAGGCCCTGGCCACCGAGAGTCGCGGCCAGGGAGCTTCCGAGGAGTCCCTCACCCGAGCGAAGAATGCGCTCACCCTGGGTGACGCGTAGGGGAGGGCCGTGTGAGGCCGCCCATAGGAGCCAGATCACTTACGAGGCCGGATCGTATGTCTGGCTTTGCCCGGGCCTGGTGGGGGTGGGAGGTGGTGTGTTCGGTGGGGCGGTGACGACGAGGCGGGGTCGTAGGTCACACAGTTGTCGGGCCGGGGAGCCGGTTCCCAGGGTGGGTGCCAGGTCGCGACGAGACCGGGACAAGCGCACCGCACGGTGCGGCCCCCCGGGGGATGCGCGGCCGGATACGTCCCCCCCACTGGAAGGCTCTCCGCTCGCATGCGTACTGCTCTTCGCTCGCTCAAGCCCGCCCGCCTGGCCACCACCGGCCTGACCGCCCTGGGCGCGGCCGGTATCGCCACCACCGCCCTGGCCGGCACCGCCCACGCCGCCCAGGCCCCCGCCAAGCCCGCCACCAAGCCCGCCGCCGTCGCACACGCCCACGACGCCAAGGCCACCAAGGCCGCCAAGGACAGCGACAAGGCCGACGCGAAGGCGAAGGACGAGAAGAAGGCCGAGAAGAAGGCTGGTGGCAAGGAGTACGCGGACAACCTGGACGGGTGGATCCGCGAGGCCCGCGCCATCATGAAGGAGCACGGCATCCCCGGCTCCTACGAAGGCATCAAGCGCAACATCATCCGCGAGTCGGCCGGTGACCCCAACGCGGTCAACGACTGGGACATCAACGCCAAGAAGGGCACCCCCTCCAAGGGCCTCCTGCAGGTGATCCAGCCCACCTTCGACCGCTACCACGTCGAAGGCACCCCCGACGAGCTGACCGACCCGGTCGCCAACATCGTCGCCGCCTGCAACTACGCCGCCGACCGCTACGGCTCCATGGACAACGTCGACTCCGCCTACTGACCAGCAACACCACACACAACACCACCACGCATGCGAACAGGAGCGGGCGGGAGGAACACCTCCCACCCGCTCCTTCGCATATGCGCTCAGCGGCCCGGCGCGATGACCGGCGCCCGCCGATCGGTGTCCACGGGTTTGTTCTCAGCTCATAGGGTTATGCATGAGTCATGCATGATGAGATTCGCACAGCAAATCTGCTCGGCGCGGCCTCGCTGGCGCTGACCGACCGGCTGCTGGCAGGAGTCACGGCCGCCGCCGGAACCAGCAGCAGTGGCGCCGCTGCCCTGGTGGTGCTCTCCACCGATCCGGGGCTCAGCGTCACCGAACTGGGGCGGCGGGTCGGACTGAGCCAGTCCGCGGCGGCCCGCATGGTCGACGGGCTGGAGAAACAGGGGCTGATCCGCAGGGAGTCGACGTGGGGGCGCTGGGTCGCCATCCATCCGACCGACGCGGGCACCCGGGCCGCACACAGCCTCCTCGCCTCTCGGGGCGAGGCGCTCACCGGCGCTCTGCGCCATCTCGACGAGGACGAACAGGCTCAGCTGGACGCGCTGTTGAGCAAGCTTCTGGCCGGTCTCCACCGGCAGCCCGGCGACGCCGAACGGCTCTGCAGGCTCTGCGACCGGGGAGTCTGCGTCCGCGACAACGCCACGTGCCCGGTGGGGCAGGCGGACCGGGAGCATCCTCGCACGGGCGTGGACCAGGACGTTGGGTGAAGCCCTCGCGCTGGTGTCGGCTCTGTTCTTCGGCACCGCGCATTTTCTCAGCGGCCTGCTCGCGCGCCGCCTCGACAGTTCCGCCGTCGCTCTGATCGGCCAGCTCGGCGGCACCGTCCTGATGCTTCTGGTCGCCCCTTGGTCCGCCGCACCCCACATCACCGGCGGTGCGCTGGGCTGGGGAGCGCTCTCCGGCGTCGGCACGGGCATCGGTGTGGCCTTCCTCTACCGGGGAGTGAGCAGTGGCCGCTTCAGCGTCGTGGTGCCGCTGAGCGACGTTGCCGCCGTCGCCCTGCCCGTGCTGATCGGCGTGGCGCTCTTGGGCGACCGCCCTCAGCTGTGGGCCTGGTACGGCATCGCCGCCGCCCCGCCCGCGCTGTGGCTGATCGCCCGCTCCGGCCGTGCCGACGAAGACGGCAGCGACAGCGACAACTGCAGCAGTGACAGCCGCAGCAGCCGCGGCATCGCGTCCGGGGCACACCACGGGCTCGCCGCGGGACTCGGCTTCGCTCTGCAGTTCGTCGCCCTCGCCCAGGCGGATCCGGCCGCCGGCCTGTGGCCTCTCGTCGCCGGCCGCGCCGCGTCCGTTCTGGTCCTTCTGCCGCTGGTCGCCCGCCGTCCCGCCCTCCCCCGGCTGTCGGCCGGGTCCGTATGGGGATGCCTGGGAGCCGGCAGCCTCGGGACTCTCGGGATCACCCTCTACACGCTGGCCACCCGGGAGCAACTGCTCTCCCTCACCGTCGTACTCACCGCCCTCTACCCGGCCGTCCCGGTACTGCTCGGCGTCGCCGTGCTCCGCGAACGCCTCACCCGGCTTCAGGGGGCGGGCCTGGTGTGCGCAGCGGCCTCGATGGCGCTCATCTCCCTGTCCTGAACGAGAGGCGACTCGCACCCCGGAGCAGGAGGCCGCCGGCGCACACCGCGCTCCTCGTCCTCGACGCCGACCGCAGCACGGCCTCCGGCGACACCCGACGCCGGATCACCTCGCGGTGGCGCCTTGTTCTCCGTGGTCGGGGAGGATGAAGTCGTCGACGACGGCGTAGAAGTCGTCGTCCACGAAGGTCGGCAGGGAGTTTTCACCTCCGCCGCTATTCTCGCTGCTCTTCTCGGCGTTCCCGGCGTTCTCGGCCCGGTCGATCTGCCGGTCCGCCAAGGCCTGGTTGGCGGTGACCCAGGGACGCAGCTCACGCTCGTAGGCCGCGAAGGCCCTGCGGTGGTCGCCGTCGGCAGCCTTGAGTTGCCCGGCGAGGACATGGGCGGCGACCATCGCCATGCTGCTGCCTTGGCCGCTGGCAGGCGAACCGCAGTATCCGGCGTCACCGAGCAGTACGACCCGGCCCGTGGACCAGGAATCCATATGGATCTGCGCCCCGGCGTCGAAGTGGAAGTCGGGCGCTTCCCACATGTACGTCAGAAGGCGCGGTATCTCCCAGCCCATGTGCGCGTACCGCTCGGCGATCAGCTGTTTCTGCACCTGCGGATCGCGCAGTGCCGGGTCGCTGTGGTCGAGCCCGTTGAGACCGACGTAGACGCGCAGTTCGGAGTTGTTGCGCACGCTCATCACCATGCTGCCCCACGTCTGTTCGTCCCGGGTGCGGTAGACGATCTGCCAGCGGTCCAGATCGAGGATGTTCGGGGCCGTCCACACGCCCAGGTGCCCGGCCAACGGCCGCAGGAACTGCTCCTCCGGCCCGAACGCCAGGGCACGGGTGTGCGAATGGATGCCGTCCGCGCCGACGACGATGTCGAACGCGCGCTCGTGCCCGCCTGTGAAGCGCACCCGTATCTCGTCCCCGCAGTCGTCGATCCGGGCTATCGAGTCGTCGAAGAGGTACTCGATGCCGGGGCCGCCCGCCCGCACCAGGATCCGGACCAGGTCGTCGCGGAGGATTTCGATGTCGTCGCGGTCGAGGCGCCCTCCGCTGACGGTGACGTCGGTGGTGCTGTGTGTGTCGTTGCCGTCCTCGTCCAGTACCGACATGCCGCGCAACTCGGTCGCGTGGGCCCGGAGTTCGTCCAGTACACCCATGCGCCGGGCGACCTCGATCGCCGGGCCGCGTACGTCGATCGCCTGGCCGCCCGGCCGCAGGGCCGGGGCCCGTTCGACGACGGTGACGCGGAAGCCGTAGCGGTGCAGCCAGTAGGCGAGGGCGGGACCTGCCACACTCGCGCCGGAGATCAGGACGCGCCCCCTGCCGGGCGTCTCCAGGGAGTGCGGGATCCTGCGCGCCGTACGGGTCGGGCGGGTGTCGGGTGCCATGGTTTCTTCTCCTTCCGTGACCGGCCCGGGACTTCCTCCGTCCCGGCGCCGACACCCCGAGCCTCCGGCCACCGGCCGACAGACCGTCGACACCGTACCGACAGGCCCCGACCGGCCCCGGCAGATCGCGTACACGCCGCCTACAGCACGGAAGACCGGCGGCAGGAACCCGCCTTGCGGGTGGGGTCCGATCCCCGGTGTGCGAGGTGCTGTCGGCTGCCTGCTGCGCAGTTCAGCGGCCTGCTGGCAAGCGTTGGCGTTATCCCGTCGAGGCCTGGCACTCACGCCACTGGGAGGCGGGGGAACGGCCGCATACCGTCGCACCCAGCCGGAACACACCGGCCTCCCCCCTTCCTCCGAATCCCCTGAACCTCCTGATCCCCGAAACTCCGAAATCGAAGGACTCCACATGCACGTCCAGATCGTCCTGTTCGACGGCTTCGACCCGCTCGACGTCATCGCGCCCTACGAAGTGCTGTACGCCGGAGGTATGTTCTCCGACGCGGCGGTGAGTGTGGAACTGGTGTCCGCCGAAGGACCGCGCGACGTGGTGAGCGGTACCGGCGGCCTGCCGCTGCGTGCCACTGCCGCCCTGGACCCCGCACAGGCCGACCTGGTACTGGTCCCGGGAGCAGCAGGGCGCCTCGGCGGGCCGGACGAGGTGCCCGAGCAGGACGGGGATGCCGAACAAGGCCAGCAGGACGCTTCCATCCCGGTGTTGCTGGGCCGCACCCTGACCACCGAGTTGCCGGGGCTGCTCAAGAAGGCGATGAACGATCCGGAGGTGACCGTCGCCACGGTGTGCGGCGGCTCGCTCATCCTGGGCCTGGCCGGTCTACTGGAGGGCCGCCATGCCACCACCCACCATCTGGGCATGGACACACTCGAGGCGACCGGTGTCCACGCGGTCCGCGCCCGCGTCGTCGACGACGGCGACCTGGTTTCCGGCGCCGGCGTCACCTCGGGGCTGGATCTGGCCCTGCATCTGTTGGAGCGGGAAGTGGGGCCGCGGATCGCACACGCCGTCGAGGAACTGTTCGCCTACGAGCGCCGCGGCACCGTCTGGCGCCCTCAGGGGCCGGTCCCGGTCGACGTGTGACGACGCCCCGATCCGTAAGTACCGCCACCGTGAGGAAGAACAACCGCATGTCCGTCGAAGGAATCTGGGACCTGTCCGTCTCCACACCCATCGGAAAGATCAAGGCCGTGATCGAGCTGCGGCACGAACACGGCGTGCTCGCCGGGACCGCGCACAGCGGGGGCGAGAAGGTCCCCCTGACGGACGTCGCCCTCGACGGCGACCGGCTCCGCTGGAAGCAGGCCGTCACCGAACCGATGCGCCTGAACCTCACGTTCGACGTCGCCCTCGACGGCCCCACGATGACCGGCACCTCCAAGGCCGGACGGCTGCCCGCCTCCCGGGTCACCGGTCGACGCCGTGTCTTGACCACGGGCGCCGCGCACCCAGGGGAGTGACCGTGGACCTTCGCAATTTGCGCATCGCCGCACACGTCGAACTCATCTCGCTCCTGGTCATGCTGGCCAACATCGCCACCGCGCATCTGCAGGCCGTCTCCTCCTTGATGGGGCCGACCCACGGCTGCGCCTACCTCTTCGTCGTCATCGGAACCTGGCGCGGCAAACAGGCCACGGCCCGAACGAGGGCCACTGCTCTCCTCCCCGGCATCGGCGGTCTCCTGGTGGTGCACCGGCTCGCGACCTGACCGTGCAGTGGTGAGAGAGGGGGACAATCATGGGGTGATGGAGGACGACGACCCATATCTGTGGCTGGAAGAGATCGAGGGCGAGGCCGCGCTCGCCTGGGTGGAGGAGCGGAACGCCGAGACGGTGGCGGAACTCACCGCCGACCCGGGGTTCGAGGCGCTGCGGAAGGAAGCGCGGGAGGTGCTGAGCGATCCCGCGCGCATTCCGTACGTCGTGCGGCGCGGCCCGCACCTGTACAACTTCTGGCGCGATGCCGCCCACCTCAGAGGGGTGTGGCGGCGCACCACTCTCGCCGAGTACCGCGGGCCCGACCCGCGCTGGGAGACGGTGCTCGACGTGGACGCGCTGGCCGCGGCGGAGGACGTGCCGTGGGTGTGGTCGGGTGCCGTGGTGCAGCGGCCCGGCCGGAAGCGGGCCCTGGTGAAGCTGTCCCGGGACGGCGCCGACGCCACTGTCGTGCGCGAATACGACGTGGAGGGGCGCCGCTTCGTGACACAGGCCGAGGGCGGCTTCCGGCTGCCCGAGGCCAAGACCTCGGTGACCTGGATCGATCAGGACCACCTCTTCGTCGGCACCGACACCGGCCCCGGGTCGCTCACCAGGTCCGGCTACCCGCGCACGGTGCGGCGCTGGCGCCGGGGCACCCCGCTCGCGGAGTCGCCGGTCGTCTTCGAGGGTCGTGCCGAGGACGTGTCCGTCCACGCCTGGCACGATCCCACCCCTGGCTTCGAGCGGGACCTGGCCGTGCGCCATCGGGATTTCTGGAGCAGCGAGTACTTCCTGCTCGGACCGGACGCCGCCCCGGTGAGGATCGAGGTGCCGGACGACGCGCTGGCCCGGGTCCACCGGGAATGGCTGCTGGTCCGCCTGCGCTCACCCTGGCTGGAGCGGCCGGCCGGAGCGCTGCTGGCCTTCCCCTTCGACGCCTTCCTGCGCGGCGAGCGCGCGCACGATGTGCTGTTCACCCCGGACGAGCGCACCGTCCTGGACGGATACGCCACCACGCGGGGCCACCTCGTGCTGGAGACCCTCACCGACGTCTCCTCCCGTCTGCAGCTGCTCACGCCGAACACCGGCGGCGGCTGGTCGCGCCGCCCGCTCGGCGAGGTGCCCCCGCTGTCCACGGCTGCCGTGACCGCGACCGCCCCGGACGAGGAGGACGAGAACGCGGAGGAGATCCTCTTCGACGTCAGCGGATATCTGCAGCCGGCCACCCTGTGCCGGGCGATGGCCGGCGCATCGGGTGTGGAGACGCTGAAGCAGGCGCCGGCCCGCTTCGCCACCGAGGGGCTGTGTGTACGGCAGCACTTCGCGATCTCGGCGGACGGGACCCGGGTGCCGTACTTCGTCGTCGGGCCGGAGCGGCAGGAGGGGCCGGTGCCCACGCTGCTGTACGGCTACGGCGGGTTCGAGGTGTCCCTCACCCCGTCCTACTCCGCCGTGACGGGCAGGACATGGCTGCGGCGCGGCGGCGCCTATGTGGTGGCCAACATCCGCGGCGGCGGCGAGTACGGTCCCGCCTGGCACCGGGCGGCGCTCGGCGCGGCGCGGGACCGTGCCTTCGAGGACTTCGCAGCCGTCGCCCGGGACCTGGCAGCGCGGGGTGTCACCGCACCGGAGCGGCTCGGCATCTCGGGCGGCAGCAACGGGGGCCTGCTGATGGGCGTCATGCTCACCCGGCATCCCGAACTCTTCGGCGCTGTCGTCGCCGAGGTACCGCTGCTGGACATGCTGCGCTTCCACCGGCTGCTCGCCGGCTCGTCCTGGATCGCCGAGTACGGCGATCCGGACACGCCCGATGAGCGCGCCCAGCTGCTCCGCTGGTCGCCGTACCACAACCTGGACGCCGACCGCGGCTGTCCGCCGCTGCTGCTGACGACCTCGACCCGCGACGACCGCGTCCACCCGGGCCATGCCCGGAAGATGGCCGCGCGCATGCGGGACCGGGGGCTGCCCGTCCGGTATTTCGAGAACACCGGCGGTGGGCACGCCGGTGCGGCCGATCATGAGCAGGCCGCCTTCGTCGAGGCGCTGACCCACACCTTCCTGTGGCGGACGCTGAGCGGCGAGGGCCGGGTGCCCGACTGATCCCGGGCGGGCACCCGCCACCGCTACGACACACAGCGGTGGAATCCGTCGGCGGACCGGGGCCCGCCCGTCAGCAGCTCCGCCGCGGCCACGCCGGAGGCGGCGCTCGCGCCGTGGGTGACGATCTGCGTCGCTCCAGTGAGGGCGTCGCTCGGCAGGCCCATCTCCACCACGACGGTGTCCGGGCGTGCGGCGACCAGCGCGGCGACGGCGCGGCTCATCCACACGTGGCGGGAGGCGTCCCGGACGACCACGACGAGCGGCCGCCCGGCGGCGGGTGCCAGCGCCCGGCTGTCGAGCACGCCGGCCCGCTCCCGCAGTTCGTCGCCGTGCACGCGGGCGGAGGTCGTGCCCGGGAGGCGTTCTTGCAGCGGGGCCGCGACGCCCCACGGGGTCTCCTTGCCGATGGCCATGTTGGTGGCCGCGACCAGTTCCACCACGTGCGGAGGGGCCGCCAGGGGCAGGGTGTCCCGTGCGGTGCCGGTGAGCCGGACGGCGCGCCGCGCCGCGACGTGGCCGATGTCCCGGGGGGCCTCCCGGGCGGGGACGGCCGCCCGCAGCGCGGCTGACCACTCCGCGAACTCGCGTACCCGGCCGGCGGCTTCGGCCAGCCGCTCCTCCGCGAGGTCGCCACGGACGACGGCCTCGACGAGTGCCGTGGCCAGTCCGTCGACGGTGCTCTCCTCGGCGCTCTCCCCGCCGACGCAGACGGCGTCCACCCCGGCTGAGACGGCCCGCACGGTGGCCCCGTCGATCCCGTGGCGCCCGGTGACGGCGCCCATCTCGATGGCGTCACTGACGATCAGCCCGTCGAATCCCAGTTCCTCGCGGAGCAGTTCCTGCAGTACTGCCCGGCTGAGCGTGGCCGGGAGGTCGGCGTCGTAGGTGGGCAGCTCGTGGTGCGAGTCGGCGGCGACGTCACCGTGTCCGGGGAAGTGCTTGGCGCAGGCGGCGACTCCGGCGGACTGGAGCCCGCGGACCCACGCCGCGGTGTGCCGGGACACCAGGTCGGCGTCGGCACCGAAGGACCGGACCCCGATGACCGGGTTGTCGGGGTTGGAGTTGACGTCCGCGCTGGGTGCGAAGTCGAGGGTGACCCCCGCGGCGAGCAGTTGACGGCCCAGGTCGGCGGCGACGGCCTCGGTCAGCTCCGGGTCGTCGACGGCTCCCAGCGCGAAGTTGCCCGGCCGGGTCGAGCCGGTGGCCGACTCGATCCTGGTCACGTCCCCCGCCTCCTCGTCGATCGCGACGATCAGCGCGGGGTTCTCCGCGCGGAGCTGTGCGGTCAGGCGCGCCACCTGGTCCGGGGAGGAGATGTTGCGCGAGAAGAGGACGACGGAGGCCAGCCCGTCGCCGATGTCGCGCAGGATCCAGTCGGGCGCCTCGGTGCCCACGAAACCGGGCTGCAGGACGGAGAGCGCGAGTCGTCGCAACGCGCTGCCGTACTTGTTGGCGGATATCGGTTCGGCGGGCATCGACGGCGCCTTTCGGTGGGATCGGTACGTCGGTGACGGCAGCGCACGGCATCCGCATTCCGATCAACTTGGTACAGACCAACGACGTGTGCCCCAGAGTAACCACACACGCCGAACGACACACGCCAAGGGGGCGGATCGCGCCCCCACGAGCTCGCACCCACGGCCGTGCACGGCAGGGACCGACCACCTCCCCGCACGTGGACGGGAGTTGACATCCGATTTGGTCTAGTCCAACTTGGGTGGGGCGCGAGCCAAAGGAGAGGCACGTGTGGCGCACGTTCCGTTCATATCGGGGTGTGTGCCCATCCCGCCGCGCCTGCGAGCCCGCCGCAACGTGACCTGACCCGTGGACCAGGGGACGGTTGCGGGCCGCTGGTCGCCGACGGCCGGAACCGCCACCCAGCGCCCCGTCGGCCCCGCCACCCCCCGCGCCGCGACCCGGCCGCGAACAGCGCCCCTGCCGCCCACCCGACCGATCAGCGCCCTCGCACTTCCACCGGACGAACAGACTGCCGCTCCCCCGTCCCGGGGGCGGCAGTGAGCACCTGGAGCACCGTATGGCGACGTCTGACCCCTATCTCCATCGAGCCGCATCGAACATCCCCTACTTCAGCGCGGACGGCGACACCTATCTGGCCCGTACGCCCCTTCGTGAGCTGCGCAAGACGCGCCCGCTCCGGGTGCTGTCCGAGGAGGACTTCGCCTTCTGGCAGACCTACGGCTACATCGTCGTCAAGGAGGCGATCCCCGCCTCCGCCGCCCGGCGGCTGCTGGACTTCGCCTGGGAGTTCCAAGGGCTCGATCCCGACCGCCCGCAGACCTGGTACCGGGACCGCGAGTTCGGCTCCGACCTCGAACGGGAGCTGCACATCTACGGCTTCGTCGAGGCGTACCACCACCAGCTCATCTGGGACAGCCGCCAGACGCAGCGGGTCTACGACGCCTTCGTCGACGTATGGGACTGCGAAGAGCTCTGGGTCACCCTGGACCGGCTCAACCTCAACCCGCCCAACATCGGCAACCGCGACCGGGCACTGATCGAGCAGCGGGACCGGGGCTTCGACATCGAGCTCCACTGGGACATCGACACCTCGCTCGGCACTCCGCCCCAGCGGGTGCAGGGCATCATCGCCCTCAACGACACCGAGCCGGAGCTGGGAGGCTTCCAGTGCTGCCCCGAGCTGTTCCGGCAGTTCGACCGGTGGAAGGCGCTCCAGCCGGACGGTCGCGACCCGATACGGCCCTCGATCGACCGGGACGAGATGCCCGTCGTACGTCCCGAACTGGCGGCCGGCGACCTGCTGATCTGGAACGGTCTGCTGGCGCACGGAGTGGCCGCCAACACCTCCGACAGCGGAGTGCGTTCGGTGCAGTACCTGTCCATGATGCCCGCGCTGGAATCCCATCAGGCGCTGCGGCGGTCACGGATCGACTCCTGGCGCCATCTCACCACCCCGGACTGGAACGCGACACTGCTCGGCGACAGCACGAAGCACGAGTCCCTGCGCTACGGTCCCGCCCGACTCACCGCCCTGGGCGCGAAACTGCTGGGGCTCGACTCCTGGCGGGGGCCCCACGACGCGGCCGACACCGCCGGCACCGCCGACAACGCCGTCACGAGCGAGGCCATGGGGGAGGAGACATGCGCAGTATCTGCCTGACACTTCCCACCAACAGGCCCTGTGCGGCGACGATCGCGGCTGTCGGAGAGGAGGCCGCGTACGCCGTCGAGCACTTCGACAACGATGTCCACCTGGTGATCCTCGACTCCTGCGCACCGCCGGTGTACGCCGAGCACGCCGAGGCCGTGCGGCGCCTGCCCACCTCCCCGCGCCTCACGGTGCACCACCTCGACGAGGCGCGGCAGCGCGACTTCCTCCAGCGGGTGACCGAGCGCACCGGAAACGCCAAGCCCGAGCTGCTGCGCGATCTGCTGCTGCCGGACGGGCTCTCCTACGGAGCCTGCACCGATCGCGCTTTCCTGCTCGCGGCCGCGCTCGGTTGCGAGTCCGTCCACCGGAGGGACTCCGACAGCCGGTACCAGAGCGCACACGGCCGCCCGGTCTTCCCCGTCCACCACGAACTGAGGTCGCTGGGCAAGCGGGCCGCGGATGCCGCGCGCGGCGTGGACGAGACGACGCTGGCGACCGAGCACCTGGACAGACGGGTCGCGATGGTGGGCAGCTCGTTCATCGGTGAACTGTCCGTGGACCTCGGCGGGATCCTGGCGGCGGACCCCGAGGTCTACCACGACGTCGTCAGCCTCTGGGCGCCCGCGCACTGGCCGGCCGAGCAGAAGCGTCAGCTGGTGGACGAATCCTTCCGGGGCGCGGGCACGCGACCGTTCGAGCGGGACCACTCGCTGCTGACGCTGGTCGACCCGATGCGGGTCGACATGTGCAACATCAGCTTCCACGGCGTCCACGAACAAGTGCCGCTGCCACCCGCGCGGGACACCATCGGCAGCGACTACTTCCTGCTCCATCTGGTGCGGAACGCCGGACTGCCCGGCGTCCTGCACAACCGGCACATCGTCAACTTCCACACGTCCGAACGCCGGACCGGGCCGGGCTTCCTGGCCTATCAGACGCGTTTCGCCAAGTTCCTGCTGTCGATGCTCCACTTCCACTTCATCTATGACGGGATGGCCGAGTCAGGCGACTCGCTGCTGGACGACCGGGGGCACATACGCGCCTCGGCCATCGCGGCGCTCGCGCGGGAATCCGCCCCGCTCGACCGGCGCGAGAACGTCCAGCGCCTGGACGCTCTGGACTCCGCCTACCGGCGGCTGGGCGGTCGCTACACCACCGTCGCCGACCAACTGGCCACCCGCCGCGAACGCCTGCTCGACGAGGCGCGCAGCGACATCGAGGACTTCGCTGTGCTGACCGAGGCCTGGGGCGAGCTGATGTCCGCCGCCCGGCAGACCCCGTTGAGCCCACCGCCGTCCGGCCGACCGGAGGTGCACGGGTGATGCGTACGGGCACAGCTGCGCCGAAGCCGCGGCCGGGCGCCGCGAGCAGGGCGGAGACGGCCGCGTCCGGCTGGGAAGCCGTGCGCGGTCTCGGAACCGTACGCATCCGCCACATCCTCGACAGCGACTGGGACTCCGTCGCGGCTCTGGAGCGGGACGCCTACGCCGGACTGGGCCTCTCGGAGGGGCCGGCCGCACTGCAGTCCCGGGCATCCGCTTCACCGGGCACCTGCTTCCTGCTGGACGTCGGTTCCCGGACGGCCGGTTACCTGCTGGCCCTGCCCTACCCGGCCTTCCGCTACCCGGATCTGGAACAGAGGCAGGGCGCCACCGCGTTTCGGACCCGCAATCTCCATCTGCACGACATCGTCGTCACACGGACGCTGCGCCGCCGAGGGCTGGCCCAGCATCTGCTGCGCCACCTCACCCGCACCGCGCGAGCGCGTGGACACGAGCGCATCTCGCTGGTCGCCGTCGGCGGCAGCGAGCGGTTCTGGTCGGCGCGGGGCTTCGTACCCCATCCAGGAGTCGTGCCGCCCGGCAGTGGCTACGGCGCAGGCGCGGTCTACATGTCCAGGCCGGTGCCGTGCCCGGTCCCGCAACACGAAGTGAGCTGATGCATGTGTTCCGCGCCCTCACTCTCCCTGCCCACAGGTCCTTCCTCCATGGGCAGTCGGCAATCGCCGCGCTGTTCTGCGCCCTCGGGTTCCAGTACGCCACCTGGGCCTCGCGGATCCCGGCTCTCAAGAGCGCGCTGCAGCTGACCGCCGCCGAGGTCGGGATGCTGCTGATGGCCGCCGGGGTCGGTGCGGCGGTGTCGTTCCCGTTGGTGGCGATGTTGATGAGGCGTCTGGGCTCCCAGCGGCTCGCCCTGCTGTCCCATCTCGGTCTCACGCTGCTGCTCCTCGCCCTGGCGGCGGCACCGAACTACCCCGTCGCCCTGCTGGTGATGTGCGTCGACGGTCTCTTCGTCGGCTGCTTGAACGTCGCCATGAACGCGCAGGGAGCGGCACTCGAAGCGCGATACGAACGCACCGCGATGGCGAGGCTGCACGCGGTCTTCAGCGGAGGGTCGCTGCTGGCGGCGCTGCTCGCCTCGGGCATGAGCGCGGTGACCTCGTCGATCGGGGCCCACTTCGCGGTGGCGGCCGTCCTCCTGGTGCTGCTGGGCGCCTACGCACGGACGGGGCTCCTCGGCGACGACGAGGCGGCCGACGCGCCGGCCGAAGAGACGGCGAGGCAGGAGCGCGGCCGGTGGGCACTGCCGTCCCGGGTGACGCTGTGGATGTGCTGCGCCATGGTGTTCGGCACGGTCGCCGAAGGTGCCATGAACGACTGGTCCACCCTGTACATGAGAGACATCGCCAAGGCGTCCGCGCAGATCGCACCCCTGGGGATCGCCGTCGTCTCGGGGATGATGGTTCTCGCCCGGCTGTTCGCCGACGGCTGGCGCAACCGCTTCGGCGACGGTCGGGTCGTCCTGCTGGGCAGCGCGCTCGCGGGCGCCGGACTCGCCGTCGCGCTGGTCAGCGGCGGCGTCGTACCCGCGCTCGTCGGCTTCGCCTGCGTGGGCCTGGGGATCGCCGCCGTCACCCCCTGCGTGTACGCCGCCGCGGCCAGGCAGGGCTCGGACGCGCTGACCCTCGTCGCCGCCATGGGCACGACCGGACTGCTGGCCGGGCCGCCCCTCATCGGTTTCATCGCGAGCGCCAGCGATCTGGCGTGGGGCATGGCGACCGTCGCCGTTTCGGCCCTCGTGGTGTCTTTGTGCAGCACCCGGATCCGCTGGACCCCGGTGGCCGCCGCCTCCGGCTGAGCTCGCCGCCGGGGCCCGGTCGTTCAGGCGCGTCCGCCTTCGCGGCGCGGCCTGTGCCGCCGGTAGTAGGAGACGGTGACCGCGGCGACCAACGGGCCCCACAGGACAACCGGCTGGTAGAGGATGCCGACCACGAGGTTCCCGGTGTCCGTCATGTTGTCGTGCGGATACGTCCACCACCAGGGAATGTTGGCCCACAGCGCGGTCAGTACCACCGCCCCCAGCGCGGCCGGGACGACAGCTGCCATCGGGCGTACGGCCCGCCCGCCCAGCCACGGTATCCAGCGCGGCACCACCTCGCCCCACGGCCGCACCAGACCGATCGTCAGGAAGGCGACCAACTCGCAGACGACGCTCAGCGTCAGCATCCAGACCTTCGCGTCGAGCGACTGGAAGGGCACGAACCCCTCGTCGGTGTAGCCGGCCGGATATCCGAGCACCAGGGCGATGCGCCACAGGCCGCTCGGCAGGACGACCACCGTGGTCGCGTGCGCTGCCCACACCGCCCAACGGGGCGGCGGTGGCGCGGTGACGGGGGTCTCGGTGGTGACCTGGGTGCTCATGGGTCCCATCATGGTGGGCCCCGCGCCGCACCCCGTCAGCCCGCGAGCCCGACCCGGCTCGTCCCCGGGGATGACGACCGTACCGGTGTGCTCACCCGCGCGATGGACGCACCTCGTCGTCGGCGGCACGACCTGGTTCTGGACGGTCCGCCACCGCCCGTCGTGACGGAGTGGGACGGCTGGAGGCTGTTCGACGCGCTCATGAAGAAGGAGGCCCCGCCTCCTGGCTGAGCCGTCCGGCCGTGGGACGCAGCAGGAGCAGGGCGATGTCGTCGGTGGGCGGGGTGTGCTGGACCGTGGGGGCGGTGAGGGTGGTGGCGAGGTCTTCGAGATCCTGGTCGCCGGCCTCGGCGAGTCTGCGGGCCAGCGCGGCGGTGGACACCCCGATGTCGACCCCGGGGGTCTCGACCAGTCCGTCGGTGTAGAGGGCGAGGACACTTCCGGGTTCGAAGGGGAAAGCGACCGTCGTGTAATCGGTGTCGGCTTCGACACCGAGCAGCAGTCCGGGAGGCAGCTCCAGGGTCTCCGTACGGCCGTCGGGATGGCGCAGCAGGGGCGGCGGATGTCCGGCTGTGGCGAGGTGGACCTCCCGGCGGGGCAGGTCGAGGTGGGCGTACAGGCAGCTGGTGAACAGCCCGGTGTCCAGGTCGATGAGGAGCCGATTGGTCCGGGCGAGGATCTCTCCGGGCGACACACCGGCGGTCGCATGGGTGTGGACGGCGGTTCTCACCTGCCCCATGAGCGCCGCCGCGGTGGTGTTGTGCCCCTGGACGTCGCCGATGGCCGCCGCGGCGCTGGAGCGGCCGCTGCGGATGAGGTCGTAGAAGTCGCCGCCGATGTCCATGCCGCGCCCGGCGGGCAGGTACCGCGCGGCCACCTCCAGCGAGGGGACGCTGGCCAGCCGGTGCGGCAGCAGGCCCGTCTGCAGGCTGTGGGCCAGTTGCCGCTGGGTGTCGTAGAGGCGGGCGCGGTCCAGCGCTTGGGCGATCAGCCCGGCCAAGGAGGTCAGCAGGGCCCGTTCGGGGGGTGTGAAGGGATGGGGCTGGTCGTAGGCGAGTACGAGGGTGCCGATGACACGGCCCGAGGCGTGCAGCGGCAGGAACGCCCAGGCGGCCATTCCGTCCTGGTGGACAGCGGGCGGATGGGCCCGTTCCAGTTCTGCGAAGTTCGGGAAGAAGGCCGGGACGCCGGACGACAGGACGTTTGTCACCAGCGTGTCGGAGGTGAGGGGGACCGCGTCGAAACGGGCCATCAGCTCCGCCGGGTAGCCGCGATGGCCGGCGACGTGCAGGCGGCCCTCCTCGGCGGTCATCAGGGCGAGCGCGCCGGGCCCGAACGCGGGTACGAGCTGGTCGGCCACGAGCTCCACCACATCGGCGACGCCCACCGCCTCGCTGAGGACGGCCGCCAGATGGGTGAGGTGGTAGAGGGCTGCCGCGCTGGCCGGCCGCTCGGCCTTCGGTGGGTGTCGGTCGGCGGACGGGGCGGCGTGCTCGGCAGCGGCGGGTGTGATGTGGACGCTCACCCCGTTCTCCCCGGGGAACAGCCGGAAGTACAGCGATGTGTCGGGGGGCCGTCGGGCGGTGAAGGCGACCGGCTGCCGGGAGATCACGGCAGACCGGTACCGGTCCTCGAAGACCGGGTCGTACAGCCAGGGCAGCGACTCCCAGGGACGGGTCCCCAGCAGCGTCTCCGCGTCCGCTCCCACCAGGTCGGCAGCCGCGGAGTTGAGGAAGACGATCGCCCCGTCCACGTTCAGCGAACAGCACCCGACCGGAAGGCGCTCGGCGAACTCGTAGGCCGCTGCCGCCCGCTCCGGCTCGGGCCGGCCGGGGCCCCGGGACCGCAGCAGCCGCGGCTCGTCCTGGGGCAGCAGCGGACGGCCGTTGTCGGCGGCCTGCCGCAGGACGCGGCTCGCGCGGCGGCAGCTGCCTCCCACCGCGTGGCGTTCGCGGGGCGTCAGCCGCGGCGGATGTTCGGTCGGCCACAGCAGGACGATGCCGCCGCGTGCCGTGCCGCCGACGACGACGGGGGCGGCGGCCAGCCGGAAGTCGTAGGGCAGCACCACACCGACCCTGGGGTACTGGCGGGCCATCTCCTCCTGGCTGGCCAGCCACACGAACCGCTGCCGCCGCATCGCGACCGCCACCGGGACGGGTGCCTCCAGCGGAATACGGGCCCACGGCGCGGCGATACCGAGGGAGACCCCGGACACCACTGCGAGGGAGAGCACCTGTTCCCCTGGAGGCAGCAGGTACAGCAGACCGACCGAAGCGCCGGTGGCCTCCATGGCTCCGGTCAGCACGGCGTCCAGCTGCCCCCAGTCGGACTCGTCCGAGTCGGCGAACCGCTCCGTATCGCTCACGCCGCTCCCAAGGCCGGCCGCAGGTAGGCAGTGGGCGGCCGCAGCGGTGTGCCGCACGCACACGGCCGCCGCTGGCCATGTTCGGGTACGAACCCGCCGAGACGGTGGCGGCACACCGACGGACGGACGGTGACGGCCCTCCACTCGCTGCCCGGCCTGCCGCGCGCCGCACCGCGGGACGCGTTCCCCCTCACGGCAGCCGCTGGGTCGCGTCGCGGCAGTGCGGCCGTGCGGGGCGGCTCCCGGTGCCGTTCGGGCGTCCCACATTTCCGGGCACGCGCACGACGTTACTGCTGTTACCGGAAGTAACTTGCGGGCAATAACGGGCTTGCCGTTTCAGCCGGGACCCAACGAGCACGCGTACTGCTGTTCCACACCCAACTGGGTGTGCCCCACGAACACTTGGAGGATCACATGATCTCCCGGCCGAGACACCGCACCGTGCATACGATCACCCTCGCCGCCTCCGTCCTGCTGGCCGGCGCGGTGACGGCGCCCGCGGCACAGGCCGTCCCCTCGGGCCCGGTCCCGTCGGGCGGGGACGGACAGCCGCGGCACTGCACCCTCGATCTGAGCACCGGTGCCGAGCGCTGCTACGCCAGCTTCACCGAGGCCATCGACCACGCGAGCGACGGACGCATCGACGACGCGCCGGCCTCCGCCCGTGCGGCGGCGCACGACAGCCGGTTCCGCGCACAGGCGCGGTCGCTGGCGGCCGACGCCGACCGACAGGCCGACGGTGTCATCCAGGGCACCTTCTTCGACGACACCGACTTCGGCGGTGACTCGCTGACCATCAGCGGCGAGGCGCTGTGCGAGAAGGACGGCTGGGTCGACTACCAGTACGACCTGCAGGACGCCTGGAAGAACCGCATCTCCTCGGTGCAGCCGTGGGGCAACTGCTGGATCTGGCTCTACCCCGAGCCCGGGCTCGGCGGGGACCGGGACGGCCCGTTCAAGGAGAACACCTCGGACATCGGGGCCTTCATGAACGACCGCACCCAGTCCATCGGCTTCAGCTGACGCCGACGCCACCCCATCCCCCCACACGCCTCCTGTGAGGAGAACTCCATGAACCAACGCGTCAGGTGGTCCGTCCTGGTGGCCGCCCTCGTCACCGCCGGCAGCGCGGCACTCACCCCCGGCGTGGCGCAGGCCGACGACAACCCGCCCACCGTCCGGGAACTGCTGGACAAGTGCGACAACGGCACCGACGTCTGCGTCTTCCACCCCGACGGGCCGCCCCGTGACTCCATGGGCGAAGCGCACCAGGTCGGCGACAGCGCCTACAACTGCACGAAGGACCTGCAGCGCTCCACCGTCGGCTGGTCCGACACCACCGGCGAGACCAACAGCGTGGGAGTGTCACTGAGCGCCGAGTACGGTTTCGCCGAGGTTTTCAAGGTCAGCATCGAGACCAACTACCAGCACACCTGGGAGAGTTCCCACACCGAATCGGCCCAGACGAACATCGACGTCAGGCCGGGCGAGGTCGGCTGGGTGACGCGCGAGGCACAGCTGCAGACCGTCAGCGGGCAGTACGAGATGCACTTCCCCGACCGGTTCCACGGCCACTACATCTGGTACGTGCCCTTCGAGGCCACCGGTCCGAAGCCGGACGCGCCGAGCACCAAGACGCAGCACACCCGGCCGATGACCGAGGCCGAGAAGGCCCAGCACTGCGGCTGACGCGGCGGTGAGCTGCTGCTCCACCCTTGCCGGTCCCGGCCGCCACCCGTGCGGCCGGGACCGGCAAGGCCCCCGAGGGCCGGTCGGCGGTGCGGCGTACCGCAGCACGGGTGGTCTTCCGCGCACGGCTGCCTCGCCGACGGTCGGGAGAGGTATCCGTGCGGTCATGACCGATCCCGAGCACTACGCACTGGCCACGAGCGGCGGCCCGGCACCGTACGGGCTCTCCGAACCGCTGGAGGAGCACCGTCCGACGGTGGTTCACACCGCCTCCCTCCCGGACGGCGACGCGGACGCCACGGCGCCGCCGTCGGCCCCGCACCCGTACGAGACCGTCACCTTGGGGACCGCCGGCTTCGAGCCCGTCACCGCCGTGCGCCGCGAACCGTAGGAGCCGGGGCGAACGCCAGCACCACGTTGTGCCCGCCGAACCCGCAGGAGTTGCTGACGGCCAGCTCGACAGGGCGCTGCCGGGCGGCTCCGTGCACGACGTCGATACCCGAGGTCCCGGCATCGGCCCGGTGGAAGTTGGCGGTCGGCGGCACCGTCTGCCGCCGCACGGCCAAAACGGTGAGGGCCGCCTCCACGGCACCCGCCGCGCCCATCGTGTGGCCGGTCACGCCCTTGGTCGAGGTGACAGCGGGCCCCTCGGGGCCGAAGAGTTCGCTCAGTACGGCCGCCTCGGTGCTGTCGTTGAGCGGGGTACCGGTGCCATGGGCGTTGACGTGGTCCACATCCCCGTACGCGGCACCGGCGCGCGCGAGCGCCTGCTGTGTCGCCTCCCGCAGACAGCGGCCGTCCGGCTGCGGGGCCACCGCGTGGTGCGCGTCGGTCGTCGAGCCGTGACCGGCCAGCACGGCCTGCGGCGAGGCACGCCGCGCTGCCGCGTCCGCGGTCCGCTCCAGGACCAGGAGACCGGCGCCTTCGGCCAGGACGAACCCGTCCCGTGCCGCGTCGAAGGGCCGGGAGGCGCCCGCCGGATCACCGTGGCCCCGGGACAGGGCGCCCGCCCGGGCGAACGCGGTCGCACACATGGGCGTCACCATGGCGTCGCTGCCGCCGGCCACGGCGATGTCGCAGGCGTCGCTCTCCAGCAGCATGGCCGCGGTGACGAGCGCGGTGGCCCCGGACGCGCAGGCAGTTCCGGTCTGCAGCGCCGGTCCGTGCACACCCAGGTCGATGGCGAGCTGTCCGGCGGCCATGTTCGGCAGGAACGCCGGCAGGGTGAGCGGGGAGACCGCGCGGTGCCCGCTGGTGCGGAGCCTGTGGTGCTGTTCCTCGTAAGTGGTGACTCCTCCGGCGGCCGAGCCCAGGACCACCGCGACTCGCGCACCGTCCCAGGTGTCCGGGTCGAGTGCGGCGTCCCGCACCGCTTCCCTGGCCGCCACCAGGGCGAACTGGGTGAACCTGTCGTAGCGCCAAGGCTGCGAACCGCCGACGTGCCCGCGCGGATCGAACCCGTCGACCCGGCAGGAGAAGCCCACCGGCGCGTCGGCCAGCTCGGGGTCCTCGGCGGCGGTGGGCAGGCCGGAGCACACCCGCTGCCAGGTCTCCTCGGTCCCCGCACCCGCCGGTGTCACCAGGCCGACCCCGGTGACCGCCACCGCGCGGTCGGAGCGGGTGGCAGTCACTCCGGTGTCCCCCGCCCGGCAGGCTGCTGAGCTCCGTTCAGCAGCTCGTGCACCAGTGCGACGACGTCTTCCGGTGTGGCCTCGCCGGTGACGGCGTCGTCGGGCGCACTGGTGCCGTAGTGCTCCTGCAGCGTGACCAGGAGTTCGGTGACGGCCAGGGAGTCCAGGCCCAGTTCGGTGAGGGTCACTCCGGGCCGGATCTCGTCGGAGGGGACCTCGAACTTGTCGGTGAGCACGGTGGTCACATAGGCGTGGACGGTGTCCATGGGGTTTCCTCCCGCTGTTGGTGTTCTCGCTGTCGGTGTTCTGCCTGTCGGCGGTCTTGCCGGCGGTGCTCTTCCCGCTGTCGGGACCGGTCCTCATGCCGCCGGGGTCGGCCGTCGGGCGGCGCGTGGTCGGCCGAGACGGCCGCCGGTTGCGGGGAGTCGGCGTGTGGCGGGGCCGCGGGCCAGGTCAGGGCGATCGACCCCCAGGTGAGCCCGCCTCCGAAGGCGGTCAGCAAGGTGGGGGCGCCCGGCCGTACCAGGTCACGGGCCGCGGTGTCGGCCAGCGCCAGGGGAACGGAGGCTGCCGCGGTGTTGCCGACGTCGCGGATGTTGCCGAACCGGTGCCGGGGCGCGATGCCGAGCCGGTCGCCGACCGTGTCCAGGATGCGCTGGTTGGCCTGGTGGCCGATGAACGCGCCGAGCTGGGACGGCTCCCAGCCGGCCCGTTCCAGCGCGGCGCGGGACGACTGCGTCATTCGGCGCACGGCGTGCGCGTACACCTCACGGCCCCGCATCCGCAGATACCGGTGGTCGCGCGGAGGCTCGGTCCCGGTGGCGGGAGCGCTCGAACCGCCGGAGGCGATGGAAATCAGATCGCTGCCCGAGCCGTCCGCGCCGAGGTCGGAGGCGATCACCTCCCCCGGCTCCCCGTGCTCACCGGTACGCAGCAGTACGGCCCCCGCGCCGTCGCCGAAGACGACGGCGGTGTCGCGGTCGTGCGGGTCGACGATGGTGGAGTACGTCTCCGCGCCGACGACCAGCGGACGCCCGCACACCCCGGACCTGACCAGCCCGGTGGCGACGGCCACGGCGTAGACGAACCCCGAGCAGACGGCGGCCAGATCGAAGGCGGGGATCGTGCCCAGACCGAGGCGGTGTGCCACCTGCGGCGCGGTGGCGGGACAGCGCCGGTCCGGTGTGGTGGTGGCCAGGAGCAGCATGTCGGGGCGGGCGGCGGCGGATTCCAGCGCGGCCCGGCCCGCCGCGGCGGCCAGGTCGCCGGTGGCGACTCCGGCGGCGGCCCGACGGCGGCGGGCGATGCCCGTACGCGAGCGGACCCACGCGTCGGTGGTGGCGAGCCCGCCGTCGTGCGCGACGTCCTCGTTGCTCCGCACCTGGGGAGGCAGCGAGGCGCCGATGCCGCACACGACGGTGGCACGCCCGTCGGTCGAGAAGGTCTGGGAGGCCGTCACCGGATCACACCTCGGCGAAGGGTGAGGCAGGCTTGGGGATACCCGCGAGGCCGCCGTCGGGCACCGAGAGTCCGCCGTCCAGCAGCAGGGCCTGACCGGTCAGGAAGGCCGCGGCGGGCGAGGCCAGATACAGCGCCGCCCAGGCTGCTTCCTCCGGTTCGGCCCAGCGGCCCAGCGGCACGTGCGCCATCAGCCAGTCGGACAGCGGAGCGGTCCGCGAGGCGAACGAGGTCATGTCGGTGCGGGTCCACCCGGGGCACAGCGCGTTGACGCGGATGCCCTCACGCGCCCACCCCGCGGCCAGACTGCGGGCGAGGGAGATCTGCGCCGCCTTGGTCGCCGCGTACGCCTCCATCATGGGGGTGCCCACCGCGCCGGCGACCGAGGACATCAGTACGACGCCGGCCCGGTCGGACGCGGCCAGGTACGGGTGGGCGTGCCGGCACAGCGCGGCCGAGGCGTTGAGGTTGACGGTCACCACGGAGTCCCAGTCCTCCTGGGTGGTGTGCTGCAGGGGAGCGAGCCGCGGGGTGCCGTCGGGTTCGCTGGGCAGCATGCCGGCGTTGTGCACGACGACGTCGAGCCCGCCCAGCGCGTCGGCCGCCTCGTCGACCACGGCTCCGGCAGCGGCGGCCTGTGCGAAGTCGCCGGGTACCGGCACGGCTGTCCGTCCCCGGTCGGCGACCTTCGACGCGGTGTCCTTCAGCGCCTCCTCGCTGCGCGCCGACAGCGCCAGATCCGCTCCGGCGTCGGCGAGCACGAGGGCGACGGCGCGTCCGATACCGCGTGACGCGCCGGTCACCAGGGCACGCGCGCCGTCGAGTCGGAAGGCCTCGGCCGTGGTGCGGGGTGTGGTGTTCACCGCGCGCTCCTTTCCTTGGGTTCTGCGGTGGGGGCGGTGCGGATGACGGGGGCACCGCTCCAGGTGAGCAGCGCGCTGCCCCATGTCATGCCGGCTCCGAAGGTGGCGAGGAGGATGCGGTCCCCGCGCCGCAGCGGCCCGTCCACGGCCGCCGCGGCCAGGGCGTAGGGCGTCGAGGCGGCGCCGATGTTGCCCACCTCGTCCGCGACGATCGGCAGCCGGCCGGGCGGTATGCCCAGCGCCGTGCCGACCGAGCGCAGCATCCTGGGATTGGGCTGATGGGTGACGAAGGAGTCGATGTCGTCCAGGCGCAGCCCGTTGCGGACCAGGCTGTCGGAGACGACGACCGGGAACATCTCGACGATGAAGTCCCGCACGGCGCGCCCGTCCATACGGATGGTGTGCCGCCCCTCGGCCAGGGTGCCGACACTCGCCGGTGCCCGGCTGCCCCCGGCGGGGATCAGCACATGGTCGGCCAGGGCTCCGTCGGAGCCGAGTTGGAAGTCGGTGAAGCCCTCTTCGGCGGGGACGGGGCCCAGCACCGAGGCGGCGGCGCCGTCGGCGAACAGTACGGCGGTGGCCCGGTCGGCGGGGTCGAGGAACTTCGAGTACGCCTCGACGCCGACCACGACCGCATGGCGCGGGCCGGCCTGCGCGCCCAGGTAGTCGCGGGCGACGCGGGCCGCGAACAGCCAGCCCGAGCAGGCCGCGCTGACGTCGAGCGCGACCGCGTTGCGTGCCTTGGTGAGGGCCTGGACCCGGCAGGCGGTGGCCGGGCCCAGTTCGTCGGGGGTCGAGGTCGCCAGCACCAGCAGGTCCAGCTGGTCCATGTCGAGCCCGGCAGCCGCCACGGCGGAGCGTACGGCCGCCGCCGCCATGTCGGAGGCGGCCTCGTCCGGGGCGGCCGTATGGCGCTTGTGCACGCCTGTGCGTTCGGCGATCCAGCCGGGACTGACTCCGGTCGCACGTGCGACCTCGTCGTTGGAACGCCATCGGGTGGGCAGATAGGTGCCCATACCGAGTACGCCGACACGGGGTCGCTCCGCACCGTCCGCGGCAGCGGGAGAGGCAGCAGGAGACGAAGTGGGAGAAGGGAAGGTGCCGGTCACGAGCGTCCTCCGTCGGGCCGGGTGAGGGTGGAGTGGAGCGCGGCCGCGTAGTCGGGCGCGGCCAAGGGGGTGGCACAGAGCGTCTCGGGAGGTGCCAGGCGGGCAGCGACCTCGTCCAGGTACGGCGCGAGGCGCGTGCACTGCCGGTCGGCTGCCGCCTCCAGCGAGGCCGCGGTCTCCCGGGAGAGCACGCCCGTCCATTGCAGCGGTCCGGCCAGCCGCAGCGCTTGTGTGACGCCGTAGAGGGCGACCAGCGCCCGCTGGGCCGGATCGTGGCCGCGCGCCGCGCTCACGGCGTCGACCACGGACTGCGCGGCGAGCCTGAGGGTATGGACCTGCCCCAGCTGACGGGTCCGCTCCAGCAGCGGGTTCCACAGCTCCATGCCCTCCAGCCCCTGCTGACGGCCTTCGTCGAGCGCGGTCCGAAGGCCGGCCGTCAGCCGCTGTTCCAGCGTGCCGACCACGGACAGCCACCAGTCGGGGTCGTCGGTGTCGGCCGGCCGGGAAGAGCCGTCGGCAGGGACCTCGTCGGCGGGTGCGGCCTCGTCGGCCAGGGCACGGCCGAGGTCCAGCAGGACGAGCCGGTTGTCGCCCCCGGCCGCGTCGAAGGCCTCCGCGAAGCCCGCGTAGCCGCTGAGCCGGTTGACGGTGAGATGCCCGGCGAGGCCGCAACGGCGGCGGCACTCGGCCGAGATCCGGGCCGCGCCGTCCACCGCAAGTGCTTTGAAGGCGGACAGCCGACGGTCGACCGAGGCCCACGGGGAGAACGCCGTTTCCGCCGCCCGGCCGCCTTGTGACGCTTCGGCGGTGGCGTCCGGGCGGGCGTCCTGCGACCGCTGCCAGATGTCCAGCGCGGCGGTGGCAGCACAGTTGAGGGCGAACGCTTCCGCCGCCGCGCCGAACAGCGCGCGCTGCTGTGTGCTGTAGGCCAGTACAGGCGCTTCCGGAGCGAGCCGACCGTGCGAGCGCCGGTGCTGGGAGTGGCGCAACGCCGCGACGGCGGACGCGCGGGCGGTCGCCGCGGCGGCCGACGGCACCGTCGCCCACAGCAGCCGGCCGACATCCAGCGTGCGCCGCAGCGCACGGTCGGGGTCGTCGCCGAGTGGATCGTGGTAGGCCCCGTCGGCGTCGATCCGTGCCGTACCGCGCAGCCAGCGGTCGTAGGGCAGTCGCGCGCCGTCGAACCTCACCAGCGCGTACTCCAGCGGCAGGGACTCCACGCCCAGGGCGCCGGAGATCTCCACCCCGGGGGAGGTGCGCCGCTCGTCGCACAGGTCGACCAGGAAGGGGTGGACCCCCCGGCAGCTGCCCCCCACCATCAGCCGGGCGCACACCACGGCTGACTGCGGCCTGCCGGGCACGCCGACACCGGAGAACTTGGCCGCGCCCGGGTCCGGGGTGCGCAGGACGAACTGCCCGCGCCCCGGCTCGAATTCGGCGGTGGTACGGATCGCCAGGTGGCTGTTGGCATCGCCGATCTCGGTGACCAGGAAGACCCCTTTGCGGTAGCCGCTCTCCAGGGCGCCCACCACCTGAGCGAGGTCCGCGGAGGCCAGTTGCTGCTCGCTTGCCGAGTCGACGACGGAGCCGAGGCACAGGACGTAGTGGTTGACGACCGTCATGTAGAGCGCGGGATCGGCAAGCGCGGTGCAGGCGCTCAGCGCGGCCATCCACTCGGGGTCCTTCAGCAGTACGCCGGGGGGCGGCGCCACCTTGGCCAGCCGCTCCAGTTCGTGGTGCGTCCGGTGGTTGCGGCTCGTCGCCTCCCCCGGTTCGGGGGGCCGGAGAGGGCCGAGGGCTTCCGCGAGGGTGCGGGCCTGGTCCGTCCGTAAGGGGTCGGCCATCCGCTGGGGCAGGGAAGGCGGGGCGGTAGGGGTGGGTGATCGCTCCGGGGTGCGGGGTGTCGGGGTCACGCGCTCTCTCCCTGGGGCTCGCGGTGGGATGCGGTGCCGGATGTGGCCGCTGTGGCGTCGGCCGGTGCGGGCCGCCGGCCGAGGCGGTGCGGGCGCTCCCAGGGGAAATCCGGGTCGGTGAGCGGGCTGCGGGCCGTGACGCCGTTCCGGTGGGCGAGGACGCGCTCGGCGTTGTGGGTCAGTGCCTGGCCCGTGCCGCACTCCAGCAGCAGCGTGGGGCCCGGGGCCGCGGCCTGGCGGAGGACGTCGGGCAGCCGTGCGGGGCAGGGCAGACAGGCGGCCAGCCCACGGTGCACGTCGTCGTCCCTTCCGTACGGCCCGCCGTGGACGGCGGAGTGGACGGGTGTGTGGCCCGGCCGTGCGGGCAGGGTGCGGATCGCCGCCTCGAACTCCTCGGCCCGGGCGGTCAGTGACGGGTGGTGGGAGGTGAAGGGCAGCCGGAGCCGGACAGCGGCCACCCCGTGCTCCTCCGCGCACCTCTCCACCTGGGAGAGTTCATGGGTGGGGCCGCTGAGGACGGTTTCGTCCAGGTCGTTGACGCAGGCCACGGCCACCCTTGGGCTCGCCGAGGCGTCGATCAGTTTCTCCGCCTCGCCGGCGCCGGCGGCGAGCAGCGTCATACCGCCGGGGCAGCGGCTCAGACAGCGGGAGAGCCTGCAGGCGATACGGGTACCGTCGGCAAGGTCGAACACCCCGGCGGCGGTGAGGGCGGCGATCTCTCCGAAGCTCACCGCGACGATGCGCCGAGGCGCGGCACCGACGGCGCACAGTGCCCGGTGGATCGCCATGGAGGCACCGAACAGCGCCACTTGCGGGGTGCCCACCGGGCCCGCGGCCAGTTTCCTGCCGTTCGGCGGTGTGTCACCCAGCAGGGCGGGGCCGAGAGCGGGGATCCCGTACTCCCCGCTCGCCTCGTCGACCCGCGCGAACACCTCCCGCACGGCGGCACGCACCACGGAATGGGCGCGAGCGGCAGTCACCAGCGGTGAGACGGCGAAATCCCCCTGGCCGGGGAAGAGATGGACGATGTCGGGCGATGGCTGACATGGCGCCGGCGGCGCTGGTCGGTCATGTGCTGGGGGCATGTTCCTTGCCTCTCCTTCCGTGGAAGCGGCCTGTCGGACCTCCCCTCGGCGGGGGAAGGGACCTCTCCCCCGACGGCCCAGCGGCTCCGGTTGCGGGAGGAGGCACTGCTCCGGTCGACACGGGCTTACGGCCGGGGGACGGCCGATACCGGCCGGGAGACGGTCGATACGGCCGGTCGCGGCTGCGGGGGGCGCTCGCCGGGGCGGCGCCGGAACCATACGGAGCAGGTCATGTTTTTGGACTTTTTCCGGCGCGGGCCGACAACTGCCCGCGCCACCGGCGGCTTTCCCCGCCGACCGCCTGTGACCTGCGACGCAGCGGCAGGCCACACCGGCCCGTGCACGGCTGTTGCCGGTCCGGCGGCTGCAACGGGCGCACCGACAACGCCGGGGCCATGGCGCCCCATGTGTACGGTCCGAAAATGCCCCCGGCCCATGTGGGGAAGGTTCCGCCCGGGGTATGTCTCCACCGAAACACAAGCACGGGCGCGGTGATGAAGGATTCCGGTCACCGAGGCGTGAACGCGTTGAAAGTCCCGGGGCCGCACGGCGGCCGGGGCGGACTCCCGGGCACGAGACCGGGCGGAGTGAGTGGGGAGACTCCCATGGCCCGTCGAAGGCCCAATCAGCAACTCGCCGCACTGCTCGCGGAGTCGGGGTGGAGCGCGGGCGAACTGGCCCGCGCGGTCAACGCCCTGGGGACCAAGTACGGCCTCCGGCTGCGCTACGACCGGACGGCTGTCGCCCACTGGCTGGAGGGGTCCCGGCCGCGCTCACCCGTCCCGGGGCTGGTGGCCCAGGTGTTCGGGCGCCGCCTGGGTCGCGCCGTACACACCGCCGAGACCGGGCTGGACAGCGCGGCACCCACCAGGACCCCGACCGACGTGGTGTCGCGAACCGTCGACCCGGTGGCACGTCTGACGACGCTGTGCAGGGCCGACGCGGACCCGGCCCGCAGGCTCGCCCTCAACCGGGAGATGTTCACCTCCGGCGACGTCAGGCTGCCTGCCTGGCCGCCGCCGACCGGGCCGCGGTCCGAGCGGCCGGACCGTACGGCGTGGACCACAGCTGCGCACACCGACGCGCGCCTCGCGGACATGGTCACCGTCTTCGCCGAGCTGGCGGAGAAGTACGGCGGCGCGCACGCCCGTTCCGCGCTCGGTGCCTACGTGGCCGACGACGTCGCCCCCCGGCTGACGGCGTCTCCCGACGGCGGGACGCTCGACCCCACGGTGCTGACCGGCAGCGCCCGACTGATGCATCTGCTGGGCACGATGGCCTCCGACGCCGGGCTGCCGAACCTCGGATACCACTGCTACCGGTCGGCTCTCGATCTGGCATACCGGGCCGACGACCGGAACGTCTACGCGATCACCCTGCGCACCATGGGCGTACTGGCCCTGCGCCTGGACGATCCGACAGGCGCCCGGCAGTGGTCGCGGACAGCCCTGGAGGTGGCGGCCGCCACCGCGACCTCCCACGTGCTGACCTATCTGTACGCGGGGCGCGCACTGGTGCGGGCCACCGACGGGGAGCGAAAAGCGGCGCTGGCGGATCTGCTGGCCGCCGAACGCTCCCACGCCGCCCGGCCCGGCGCCGAGGCGGACACCGGCCCCCTCGCACCCTTCACGCGGTACCCACCGGCGGCGTTCCACTACCAGCGCGGCGAGGTCCTGCTGGCCCTGGGCGACCGCAAGCAGGCCGTCACCGCCTTCCACGACTCGCTGGCCGTGCGCCCGGCGGGCCACCACATCCCGCTCGTCCTCACCCATGCGCGGCTGGCCGAGACCTTGCTGCAGCTGGGCGACATCGAGGCCGCGCTCGACCAGTGCCGGCACAGCTGCCTGCACTACCCGCACACCGCCTCCCGCCGTACGACCACCGCGCTGACCGCCCTTCGCCGTTCGCTGGCCCCCTATCGCCGGCATCCGCAGGCACGGGAGGTCCGCGACCGCATCGTCCAGCTGACGCGGTCGGCCGCCCCCGGTTCCGGAGGTATGGCGTAGGCCGAGCACATGGGCGCACTCTCCCGCAGGCACTCCTCGTCGACGGGCTCCGTGGCCGGTGGGCGGAGTCCGTACCCGGCGAGCCCTAGGGCGAAGGTGTGGAGGCGGCTGGGACCTTCTCCCGATGCCTGTACGGGGTGCGGGCGCGCAGGATGGCGGCCATGTCATCCAGAACGTCACCGTCCCCCAGCACCTCTTCGAAGGAGGCCCCGGCGACCGGACACGCCACCCGCGCGTGGGCTGTCGTGCTGGCCTCCAGCATCGGCCAGTTCCTCGTCGTCCTGGACGTGTCCGTCGTCAACGTGGCGCTGCCCAGCATCCGCGACGGGCTGTCGCTGAGCAGCGGAACCCTGCAATGGGTGGTGAACGCCTACGCGTTGACCTTCGCGGGCTTTCTGCTGCTGGGCGGGCGCGCCGCCGACCTCTTCGGCCGGAAACCCGTCTACCTGGTGGGGCTGGGCCTGTTCACCGCCGCGAGCCTCGCGGGCGGACTCGCGCGCGACCCGGAGATGCTCATCGTCGCGCGCGCCGTCCAGGGGGTCGGCGCGGCGGTCCTCGCGCCCGTCACCCTCTCGCTGCTGACCTCCACCTTCCCCGAGGGGCCCGCCCGGACCCGGGCGATAGCGACCTGGGCCGCTGTGGGCACGGCCGGCGGTGCGGCCGGCGGACTGGTCGGCGGGCTGCTGACGGACCTGCTGTCCTGGCGGTGGGTGCTGCTGATCAATGTGCCCGTGGGGGTGCTCGTCGTCGCCGTGGTCGTGCTCGGGCTCGCTGAGCGGCACGAGAGGACCGCCCGGCGGGGCCTGGATCTGCCGGGAGCGGCGCTGGTGACCCTGGGCGTCGCGGCCCTCGCGTACGGCATCGGCCGCACCGAGTCGCAGTCCTGGGGCACTGCCGAGGTGCTGGTCCCGCTGGTGGGCGGGGTGCTGGCACTGGCGGCCTTCGTCGCGGTGGAGGCGCGTACGGCCGAACCGCTCGTGCCGCTCCGGTTGTTCAGGTTGCGTGCTGTGGCCGCCGGGAACGTCGTGACGTTCGTCGCCATGACCGGTGCCTTCGCGATGTGGTACTTCCTGTCGCTCTACATGCAGAACGTGCTCGGCTACTCCGCCGTCCGCGCGGGCCTCTCCTTCCTGCCGCACACGGCGGGCGTCATCGTGGGGTCCAAGGTGGCGCCCCGGCTGATGAGGCGGTTCGGCACCCGCACGATGGTGGCGGCGGGCGGTGTGGTGACCACCGCCGGGTTCGGCTGGCAGGGGCTCGTACTGGCGGCCGACGGCACCTTTCTCGGCACGATCCTGGGCCCCGGCGTCCTGATGGCCACCGGGATCGGGCTGTTGATGACCCCGCTGACCGACGCGGCGACGACGGGTGCCGCCGCCCGGGAGGCGGGAGTGGTGGCCGGACTGGTCAACACCTCGCGGCAGATCGGCGGCGCGCTCGGCCTCGCCGTTCTGGGCGCCGTCGCCGTCGCAGCGACCGCCGCGGACGGCGCCGAGCCCGGTCCGGGGCAGCTCGCCGACGGCTACGCCGCCGCTTACCTGGCCGCGGCCGCGCTCACAGCCGCTTCGGTGGTGCTCGTCGGTCTGCTGCCGCGCACCGAGAATCCGCCGAAGCAGCGGCCCACGTCGTCCTCCCGGCCCGCCGAGACCACCGGAAGCACCGAGGATGCCATCGCCTAGGCCGACGCTCCCGGCGGAGCGTATCCGCCGGGAGCGCGGGCGGGGCGGAACGGAGGGCCGGCACATGCCGCGGGTTCGCGCGTTGCGACACGTTCCGGAGCGGCCGCACGGTGGTACAGAGGGCGGCATGCCGAACTTCCGCTTCCGAGCCGTGTCCCGTTCAGGTGCCGCCGCCCCCGCCCTTCTCGGCGCGGCGGCCGTGCTGCTGGGCGTCGGCGGCCTGACCGCCTGCAGCACCTCCGACTCCAGCCTGTACGCCGGTGCGGGCGAGGCGTCGTCGACGGCCTCCCCCACCTTCTCCGCGGAGGAGAGCGCCTCCCCCGCAAAGGTGTCGCTGTCCGTACGGCACGGGCTGACGGCCCTGGGCACGGCGGAGCGCGCCGTGTCGCGCGGCACCGCCTACCACCTCCTGCGCGACGACGAGGGCACGCCGGAATGGGAGATCAAGGTCGCGGCGGAGAGCGGTGCCGAATGGGCGGTGACCGTCTCGGACGACGGCACGGAGGTCACGGACAAGCACGAGGACAAGACACCGGACGACAGTGCCGGCAAGTTCGACACCTTCCGGGTACCGATCGCGAAGGCCGTGCAGCGCGCGGCCGACCGGCACCCCGACCAGGAGCTGCACGCGGTCGCGAGCAGCAAGAACGCGAAGGGCGAGGACATGTGGAAGGTGACCCTCACCAGCGGCACCCTCGCCGAGGCGCCCCGGACCCACACTCTGGTCGACACCAGGACCGGCAAGGTCAGCAGGGTGAAGGAGAGGAAGTGAACCCCGCTCGGCGGCTCCAGGCCCGCCTCAGCTCTCCTTGGGGGCGCCGCGCCGGAGGGCAGCGATGGTGGCCGCCAGCGTCGCGGCAACGGCCAGCCCCATGCCGAGGACGGCGCCGCCCAGGCCGAACAGCGGAGGGCTGAACCCCAGGCCGAGCACCACGAGCGCCCCGGCCACCACCAGCAGCCCGTGCCCCACCGTTCCGGTGCCGGTGATCCGGTGGAGCGCGCCCAGGAGGAGCAGCACGACCACCACGGGGACGGCCACGGACAGGCCGGCGGACTGCTCGGTCAGATGTGCGTGGTGCTCGACGGCGTCCAGGGCCACCTCCAGTCCGGCACCGAGGGCGGCCAGCGCGGCGAAGACGATGTAGTGGCTGTATCCCCACACCAGCGCGGTGCGCAAGGAGGTCAGCTCGGCCTCGTTGCCGGCGAAGTAGATCCACCACAGGGCGAAGACGAGCAGCAGCCCGCCGAGGACGATCAGCACCACGGTGGCGGACAGCCCGTGGTCCGTCAGTGCGGACTGGACGGCCGCGAGGCTGGCGAGGATGACCTCGCCCAGCACGATGATGGTGAACAGCCCGTACCGCTCGGCGATATGGCCGGGGTGCCAGGTGGTGCGACGCCCCAGGGACTCCGCCCATGCGGGTACGGCCAGCTCCGCCACCACCAGCACCACGAAGGTGACCGGCGCCCACACACCGGGCGCCCACAGCCGGGCGATCCACCCGACCTGCACCACGGCGATCCCCGCGGCGTACCGCAGCGCGGCGGCACGGCCCCCGGGGTGCTCGGCCGCCGCCCGCAGCCACTGGGCGATCATCGCGAGGCGCATCAGGACGTAACCGACCACGACCACCGAGAAGTCGCCATCCTGGAAGGCGTCCGGCACCCCCGCGGCCAGCACCAGCACCCCGGCCATCTGCAGCAGGGTCAGCAGCCGGTAGGGCACGTCGTCGGTGTCGTAGGCGGAGGCGAACCAGGTGAAATTCATCCAGGCCCACCCGTGAGCCAACGGAGCAACACCGCTCTGACCTGGGGTTCTTTACAGACTCCCCCCGTGTAGCCCGTAGGGCCGACCGGCGGGCAGCGAGGCAGCACCCCAAGCCGAGGGCGGTACGACTTCGGCGAACGGATGACAGATGGAACGGCAAGACCTCCCCGCGCTGCGCGCCCTCGGGTTCAAAGACGATGAACTCAAGAGACTTGGACTCTGGGCACCGGCGATTGGCGACCCGGCCACGCTGGCGGAAATGTACGTCCGGCGGTCCAAGAAGAAAGACACGCTGTCGGCACTGCGGGCGCAGGTGCGTCAGATGTGCGCACAAGCGGACCGCGACGAGACCAAGATCCGGCACGTTTGGTTCGAGCAGAAAAGTGCGTCCAAGGCGTATGTCCGGCGCGAGGAATTCGACAACTCGACAGCGGCAATCGTGGCCGGTCTGTCCAAGACCCTGTACGTGTTCAAGACAAGCCGACTTTCCCGCCGTGGCATGGGTCAGGTCGGCCTATTGCTCGACACATTCGAGGAGAGGCAATCACGAATCTATGTGGTCGCTGAACACTTGGATTCGCGTCACTCCCGAATGATCCTCGCGTTCCTCTCGGAGCAAGCGCGAGACCAAGCAAAGGACATTGCCGAGTTCACCAAGCTTGGCATTGACGCCCACAAGGCCGAGGGACGTTGGCCGGGTGGTGTTACCCCGTACGGGCTCGAATGCCCCAAGGGAACCGGCAAGCTTCGCCACCTGCCCGCCGAGTACCCGACAGCGCGCCGGATTGCTGAGCAACTGCTAAAGGGGATTGTCCCGGCGAAGATCGCAGACAAGCTGAACAGCGAGGGGAAGCGAACCCGCAACGGTGCCATGTGGCGGGCACAGACAATCATTCACCTTGCACGGTCCGTGAGTTGGGCCGGACTCATCCCGAACCGAGAGCGAGCGACGGATGAGAACGGCAACGCAATCGACAAGTATTTCCGGAACTCCGAACCGCTGTGTGATGTGAAGGGCAACCCCATCGAATGCGGGCAGGGTGTCGTCACCTATGACGAGTTCCTGAAGATCAACGCGCTGATTTCCGGCCGCTCTCGCGCTGCATCGGGGTCGGCAATCGGGAACAAGCGGCGGGGCATCCGGCAGCCGGTCACGATTCTTACGGACCTGTTCAAGTGCCCCCACTGCAAAGGCCCGATGGGCAACGGTGGACGCAACTACAACTGCCGCAACCGGGCCAACATGGGGGAGTCGGTGTGCCAGGGTGCGGCGACTATGCGGCAGCGCGCAGACGACGCCATGACGGAAATGTGGGCGGAGCACATCACGGCCCTTTCGCCTGAGTCCTCCACCATTCAGCAGATCGCCCGGCGCTGGCTCCAGTACAAGGACCCGACCAAGGAAGCGAAAAAGCGCAAGGCGTCAGCAGCACTAGAAAGCGCCGTTGGCCGGGAGATGAAACTCCAAAAGGAATTCTTCGTTCTCCAGAAGATGAGCGAAGAGAACTTCGAAACTCTGCGGGAACAGATCGCCGCGCAGATTGCGGAACTCAAAGCGGAGTTGGATGAACTCAGCAAGGAAGCGGACCTTACTCCGCTCATGGACGCCGAAGCGCTTATGGCGATCTGGAACAGCGAGGGAATCGAGGGTCGGCGGGCGCTCATGCAAGCGGCAGTGAAGCGAGTCACAATCACCCCGGCCAAGGGGAAGGGCGACCGGGCACCGATCAAGGAGCGGCTACAGGTCGAGTGGCGAGACGAGAAAGACCCTCGCGCGGTTGCCGCGATTGGCGCGGGCGTGGAGTTCGTAGAGATTTCCCGGCAGCGCCGTAAGGCTGCGGAGGCGACGGCATGAACACCGAGACCCTTTACGCCGAACTGCGCGCGGACGTTGGCCGGTTGTCGGCAGAGCTGGCCAGCATGACGCCGAACGGGCCCCGGCCTTACCGGTCGTGGCTCTACCTCTCGACAGCGGAGAGGGCCGCCGATGTGTACGTGTCGGCAGAGCGGAACCGTATTGCTGCGGAGCTGCGAAAGGCCAAGGACCGGCTAGCGGAGTTTGAGCGGGTGTCGGCCCTGGTGCCAACGTCCACGCTCCAAGTGTGGGCACGGGTGCGCTACGCCGCCTAGGGCGCACTGAGAGCCTTTGAGAGCCCCGGTGTGGGATTTCCCCGCCGGGGCTTTCTCATGCCCGTAGACGGCCGTCTGAGCGCCTTTCAGTCCCTCGCTGGCCCCGGATGCCGGTCCGACCCTCGCAGGCCGTCAGAGAGCCATACAGAGAGCTGTAATCAAAGTATTACTCTGCGTAGTTAAAGCGGTCGGCTGACTCGGATATGACGGGTTTTCAGGAACCCCATAACGGAGCGATAACAACCCTGTCGGCAATGACCGTTCCGCCGCCTATGCGGTTTACCAACTCCCTCTCTGTAACCCGAGGGCAGCGAGCAGGGCCGCGAACCAAATCAGCTAGGACCGTGGCTAGCTCGCTGTTCTTTACAGGCTCGCTCTCTTAGGAGTGAAGGCACCCGCCGAGGGTGCCTTTTATTTGGCCCAATTTAAGACGCGTCTTATGAGAGGCAGTCATGACCGACAAGTGCGCGTGCGGAAACCCGCTCCCGCCCTACTGCGGAACTGGCGAACGCCCTAAGTGGTGCTCTCGCCGTTGCCGGAACCGCGCCTACTACCAGCGCAAGACATACGGCACGACCCGCTAACCACCCCTAAACGTCAAGGGGTGGTACCCGCCCCGAGGAGAACCCGAAATGACCGAAGCAGAAAAGCAGCGCGCCCGAGTAGACGCACTCATTGTGTGGGTCGAGGAACGGCTAGAAGAACTCAACTTCTACGGCCCCGGCTCGGTGCCTCTCGATCAACTCATTTTCCCCGACCCCCACCGAACGGCCGACGCACCCGAAAGCAACGCACGCCGTAGCCGCACCGAGCGCAACAGCGCCGCCGCCCTAGCATTCCTGGAGAACGACAAGTGACCACCTTTGATGACGCCTACTGGACCCGCCAGCGCGAACTACTCAGCATTGACCCCGAGGTTCGGCACGTGAGCTTTGCTCGATTCGTGGCCGACCAGTGCGCACACGAATTGCGGCACGTCCAGCACGTTGGTTGGTACCGCTGGAATGGCCACGTCTGGGAGGCGACCGGCGACGACGGCGCGGCAATGCAGGCAGTCACCGACGCCGCCCGTGTTCTCATGCGGCGCGGTGCCGAGAATTCCGGCGACATGGGTTGGTGCTCTGCTGCGTCTAGCAAGATGCTCGTAAACCACCAGCGGCGCGCGATGGTCTCCGAAATGGCCGTCCTCCCACAGTTCCGCGCGAGCGTTGACGAACTCGACGCACAGCGGCACCTGTTGACGTTCCGAAACGGCACCGTGGATCTCCGCACCGGGGAACTCCACGCACACGATCCGGCCGACATGCTGACTCAGTGCGCCAATGTCGATTACGTGCACGATGCCGAATGCCCGCGCTGGCTGCGATTCGTGGAAGAAGTCTTCCCCGGCGACTCGGATATGCAGCGGTATTACCAAACCTTCCTAGGGATGGCGATTACCGGTGAGGTCCGCGAGCACGCGCTAGGCGTTTGGTACGGCGAGCACGGCCGGAACGGCAAGGGCACCACCATTCGCACCATGCAAAAGGTGTTCGGGCATGACGTAGTGCACGAGGTCCCATTCACCATCTTTGAGAACGTGCGCGGGCAGGCTGTCCACACCGAGCAAATTGCAGCGCTGCGAGGAAAGCGGCTCGTTGTCGCGCAGGAAGGTAACCAGGGTGTGCCGATGAATACGGCGCTACTCAAGAACCTTTCCGGCGGAGATCGAATCAGCACCCGTCACCTTCACGGAAAGGTGTTCTCTTTCGACCCCACCTTTACCATCGTGCTCGCTACCAACTACCTACCGGAATTCGGTTCCGGCGGTGCTGCGCTGTGGGCCCGTACTAAGGCAATGCTGTTCGGCGTCTCGTTTGCCGACCGGCGCGACCCGGACCTAGAGCCGACCATTCAGGGACCGGAGCGAGAGGGCGTGGCCGCATGGGTGGTACGCGGCGCGCAGCGCTACTACAGCGAGGGGCTAAGCGACCCGCTAAGCGTCATTGCGGCGACTGATCACCACAAGGAGGAGGTAGACCCGCTGCGGCCCCTTGTGGAGGAGGTTTTCGCCTATGACGACGACAGCGAGGTAAAGCGGTCCGACTTCAATCGGGAGTTGAAGGAGTGGCGAGACGACAACGGCGATAAGTCGGCCAAGTTCTCCCCGAGCAACGTCAAGAATCACCTAAAGACGAACGGGGTTACCGAGGTCCAGCGCAAGGGCAAGGGTTGGATGTACCGAGGTATCTACCTGCTGTCCGACCCGCCCGCGCACATCGCTACTCCCGAGGCGTTTGGACCGGGGATTCTCGACCAGACGCACGGCTGACAGCGGATAAGGACGCTTTAGCGAGAGGGGGTAACAGAAAAGTTGTTACCTGTACCTAGCTCCTATATACGTATGGGAAGAAGGTACAGGTAACAAGAAACCTGTTACCCACCCTCACGCTTTCGCGGCATTCCCGCTGTCGGGCCAGGGGATTGCAACGGGTCGGTAACAGAACCCCTCAGCCGGCCTGGATATCCGCCCTTTCTGTCATTCGGCCTTTACAAACTCACTCTCTGGGGAGTGGCGGTGGTGCTCTGCATCGTTGCTTCGGGAATCGGGTTCTCCTCTCAGTCGGCGTGCGGCCGGTCGTCCTCTCCTTCGGCCGGTCCACCCGCTGGCACCCCTTGACGTTTAGGGGTGGTGGTCCCCGTTCCCTCTTGCGGATGCAGCCGCAATCCCCCTAATTCTTCGGTGAGTTGAAGTTACGCGCGCATAGTCGGCGTACTCCTCATCGGTGGGCCCCCTTGCCCGCTGTGGTCTCTGCATAGACCCGGCGAGTGAGGGGGCCTTTTTCGTACCCGAAAGGAACCCCATGACCGGCTGGAGTTGGGCCGAGATTCAGGGCGGAAGTTCTACGAACTACGACCGAGAAAAGGCCGACCGTCGATCCCGTGCGCTGGCCCCTCGGTCGAATGTAAACGGCCATCACGACCACTACGCGGAAAAGGCGGCAGCGCGTGAGGCTGAGCTACGCGACGCCAATCAACAGGAATACAGCGAGCAGTGGGACGAGAGAAAGCGCGATATCGAGGAAAAGCTTCGCCCGTTCCTCGCTGATGACCCGCAGCCCCATGACCCTGGTGACCTGCCTGGTGATGAGCCAAGCGAATGGTTTCAGGCGTCGCAGGAGTTCGAAGCCTGGTGGGAGAGGCGGCAGAAGTACCTAGACAAACTGGATGGCGAAGAGATCGCCGCCCTCGTTTCCCGCCGTTACTGAACACCCCCCGAGAGGAACCCCGAAATGGAACTTGCAAATCAGGACCTACGCATTGCGCTGTCCTATCAGGACGCCGCCAAGAAGCGAATCACCGAGCTAGAGCGCGTTGTTCAGCGTGCAAAGCGTCCCGAGGACATTTGGACCGCCGAGGCGCAGCTACAGGCGGCCGACTCGTGGCACTGCGACCTAGCCCCGAATGTGGCCGCCGAGCGGTGGGCAAAGGTGCAGGAACTAAGCGACGCTTGCGACAACCTAGAGGCTCGCTGGAATGACCTAGAGCTAGAGGCCGAGGACATTCGACGGAATGCCGCAAAGGCTCACGCTGACGCGCTACGAAAGGGTGTCAAGGCTCCGTCTACGGCCGCCCAGGTAATGGAGGCTGACGCACAGCTAGAGGGTTGCTCGCTGGCGCTGCGAGAGACCGTGGCGGACCTGTACCGGGCGCGTGCCTCCTATGAGTCGCTGCTAAAGGATCGTGCGTTCCTCGGTAAGTACCGTAAGGCCGTAATCGCTGAGTTCAACGCACAGCGGAAGCGGGCAGCCGAGGCATTCAACGCTGCGGCCGGTGCAATCAACGAGACTCGCCGTCGATTTGGCGTTCTCCACTCGCTGACCATGGGTGGCCTACTTGATATCCCCGAGGACGCGCAGGGCTATCTAGGGTTCAGTGGAAAGGGTTGGCTACAGGCAGACCTTTCCTCTGCTATCTCCCTCATTTCTCGGCAGGTTGGCGAGACGGACCCGTTCCTCTCTGGGGAGTTCCTGACAGCGCCTATGGAGGACGTTAACGCCACGGCGATTGAGACGGCCGAGCGGGTAAAGGCCGAGATTGACCAGCACCGGCAGAATCATTACTCCAAGGACGGGATTCTTAGCACCCGGATGATCTGACGATTTGCGGGGTCGGCCCGGCATTCGCCACCGGCCCCGCTGTTGTCGAGAAAGGGCGTAGCCGTATGGCATGGGAGACAAGCAACCGGCGCGAACGGCTACCCGCCAATTGGGCCAAGCTGCGACAGCGCGTCATTCGACGGGCAGGGGGTGTGTGTCAGGGGGCCCTAGAGGATTCCGGCCAGCGGTGCGAGGCAACCGGCACGGACGTTGACCACATCACCCCTGGCGATAACCACGACCTAGACAATCTGCAATTGCTGTGCCGGTGGCACCACACGCGCAAGACACAGGCCGAGTCGGCAGCAGCGAAAGCAACCAAGAGGGCGGCAATCAAAAGGCCGCACCCATCGGGCCGCAATGAGCCAATGCCTGATCCTTGGTGACAATCGGCGCGCTGCGAATGCGACGACTCGCATTCACTCTGCGTAGTTCCGGCCGTGTGGGAATCCTTGCATTCCAAGGCGAACGGGTGGGGGGTGACCCGGAATCGGCCGCCTTCCGGACCGCAAGCGTATAGCAGGCCACTGTCTGTACGGGTTACCAAGTCGCCGAACCTGCGAATGCAAGGTCGACGCCCATTGGGCGATTACGCAGCGTGGGCACCATCCCTTGACGTTAAGGGGTGCTCATAGACGACCGGCGATTAGCTCCCGCCGGTTAGGGGGTGGCCGCTCCCGAGGTTTAGTCCTTTCCCTCGGTTGTAGCGGCACCCCCACTTTTGAAAGGAATTGGACTTGAAGAGAATCACAGTTGCCGACGCCGCCCGCTATGTGGCCTTGCTCGCTGCCATGCTTATCAGTTTCAGCACCCAGCGAGAGCTAGCCATTTCGCACGGCGTGCCCGTTGCCGTTGCCCCGGCCGTCCCGCTGGCCATTGATCTATTCATGGTGTGGGCCGTCCGGTCACGGCGGGATATCGCGCTGTCTGTGGCCGTTGCTGTGGCCGCGAATGTGGCCGGTGTCCTCACGGCTGAATCTCTGTCCGCTGTGGGGACTTGGGTGGCCGCTGGTCTGCACGCGGTATTCCCGCTGACCGTTTGGCGGATGCACCGGGCGGACAGCGCTACGGGGCCGTCTGAGAGCGTCGCGGACAACCAGCCGACCGAGGAGACCGGCGAGCGTCCGGGCGTCCCGCAGATGGCCGGACAGAGCCTTTCCGCTATGCCGGACAGTTGGCCGCCCGCTGATCTGTGGTCCGATTTCGAGGACAGTGCACCGGCCGCCGAGGACGAAACACCGGCCACCCCGCCGAGTGCTGCGGACATTCGAGCGGCCATCAAGGTTCTTGAATCCCGCCATGACCGCAAGGTGACCGGCCCCATGCTGGCCGACCATTTCGGCGTGTCCGATCGCACCGGCCGCCGCTATCTCGCTATGGCCGCCGAGGAGCCCGCGAATGCCCGGTGACTCGCTGTTCGTACAGATCGACCTAGACCACAGCGCGCGGAAGCGATGCCGGGAATGCGGCCGACTCCGCAGCGTGCGCGTGTTCGCCATTGACTTGAATTGGCCGGATCACCGCAACCCCCGATGTGATGATTGCGAGGAGTACGAGAATGCCTAGTTACCGCGTCTGTCGCCGCCCCAGCTGTGCGAGCGAATGCCCCCCGCAAAAGAACCGAGGAGCTAGCCCTTACTGCAACGCTTTGTGTCGCTGCTGGCATCGGTCGTTTTTGGCGTACAACGAGAACGGGGCGGCACCCGGACGGGACAGCGCAACGGATGCTGTCCTGTTCGCTGGCCTGCTTTCACTCGGCCTGAATGAAGGAACGGCCCCGGTCGTGCGTGAGCTATTCGACGCTTACGGGCGGGCCCGATGAGCAATCCAGGTATGTGCCAGCGGCCCGGCTGCGAAATGCCCCGCCGACCCCGACCTGACGGGCGGAACAACCGCCCCTATTGCGGTTCACGGTGCCGCCAATGGCACCGAGCGTTCGTAGCTTTCAGCGAGGGTGGTGCATCGCTCGGGCGTGACGCACAGAAGGACGGCGAACGGTTCGCCGCGATCCTCGCTGACGGCGTGCGGGAATCGCGCAATGTTGTGGTGCTACGAGAGCTATTCAACGCTTACGGGCGTCCGTGACCGTGGCACACAATGACCACCCCTGAACGTCAAGGGGTGACCCCCGATGACCGGCCCCGCTGCGGGTTTGGTCGTCGGGGGTTTTTTGCGTTTCCGGACACCTTGGATTCTCAGGCCGCAGCGTCGAGAACAGCCCGAACCTCAGGTACTTCGGCGTACTCCGCAAGCCGGGCCAGCACCACCCGCACCCGTTCCGCTGTTCGCTCGCTGGCCACGTCCGCCGACAGCGAGATAACCCGTTCCGCCGTGGCCGCCGCTTCCTCGGGTTCGTTCGCGTCGGCGTAAGCAACGGCAAGCCATGACAGGTAAAGGGCTAGCTCTCGCGTGTGCGTTGCGTCATACCGGCCGAGCACATCACGCAGCAACGGGACAGCGCGGAGAGGCCGCCGCAATTCGGTGTAGACGCGGGATTCCATGACTTGCAATTCCCCGGCATCCACCCAATACAGGTAGGCCGGTTCCTCGGTTTCCTCGCTGTCTGCGCTTAGTGCTTCGCTCGCTTCCCCGAGTGCGCGCATTGCTTGCTGTGCATTCTCGGTTCCGCCCGCTTTCGTGTGCGCCCATGCCACCCGATCTAGGTACAGCGCACGGGCCTTTGGGGGAGCGTCCGGCCCGGCCCCGTCGAGAGCTGCGCGGGCAAGCGTGAGCCCTTCAACTTCCCTTCCCGTGTTGGTCAGTTGATAGGCCAGCGACCCGGCGAGATTCCCGGCTAGCGTCCGGTCCTCGGCTTGCGTCGCTGCACTGAGACCGAGCCGGTAAATGCGCTCCGCTTCCTCGTGCTGTCCGGCGTCGCTGGCAATCCACCCGGCGATCTGTGCCAACTCCCCGATTTGCACAAGTAGCTGACGCCCCGTCAGATCGGTGTATGAGTGTTCCCGGTACAGCCGGACGGCCCGCCGCAATTCCCGCAGTGCGGGCCGCATGAGATCCCCACCGGCTAGATAGTCGTCGGCAAGCCGTAGGCCGTGCACTCGCTGTTGCATGTCGTCCACCTGGCCCATCCCGAGACGGCCCCCTGTACGGGCGCTGAGGGGCGCTAGCGGGTCCTCGGCGGGCAGGAAGTCGGCCAGCGTCGGCAAAGGCGGTTCAGCGGCCGTCTGTGGCGTTGTGAGGACTTCCACGGGGACGGCCAGCGCAGCAGCGAGGAACGGCAGCCATTCGCGCGGCTTTCGCTTCCCGGTCTCCCACCGGCTGACTTCCTGACGGCCGACCGGCTCACCGGCAATGCCAGCGGCCCGGCATACCTCCCGCCCTAGCCGTGCCTGACTCCATCCAAGCCGGTCGCGCTCTCGCCGGATGTTGGCCCCGATTCCGCTGCTCATGCGTCCAGTCTGGCCGACAGTTGGCCTACACGTGGCCGCTAGTCCTAGATCGACTTCGGCCGGAATGTGGAGCGCATGACGGAGCCGAGGAGATACGCCAGCGCGCCGGTTGAACTTCCGTTGCGGGAACCGCTGCTGGAACCAACACCCGTGGACGGCTGCGCCGGTTGCCGGGAACTGGCGAATGTCCGGGACCGTGCCCGAGCGGGTGGCGACTGGACGACCGTGTCAGACGCGAATGTCCTTATGCGGAAGCACCCCGAGGGTCATTGATGACGACCGCCCCGGAGCGACCGGCCAGACAGTCGCGTAAGCCCTACGTCGTTACCCGCAGACCACAGCGCCAGAATGGCGGCCGGACTGGCGGGGAACGCCCGTTCAACCTGTGGACGTACGGGGACCTATGCGGCCTCTGTGCCGGGCACCGCGCCATTTGGTGTGACGGGTGCTGCGGATTCGCCGGATGCGAGTTATGCAACTTCACCTTTAAGCGACCATGCCCCGTCTGTGTCGGCGGGGATGCCGAGCCGATCCGATGGTGACCCGCTGGCGGCTCGCTGCGTTCACGCTGTCCGCGTTCCTCGGGTACTTCCTGGCAGCCGTCCGCTGATCTCCCGTCCCTCCCGTGACAGCGGCGGCGCTGAGCGGTAGGGGCGGGTTCGTCGGCCCCGTCTGTGCGCTTCCCCCGTGGCGCATGGGCGGGGCTTTCTCGTGTTCGTTTCCGCTGGTCAGGCAGCCGAGATAAGGTGTTGTTCTGTTGGTTCACGCCCACCAGATCGCGAAGAAGACGGCGACATAGCCGACGAGCCCGTCCCCGACGTGTCCTTCGGCCAGCGCGTGGTGGAGCTGGGCGGCAGCCTGCGAGACCGCCACCACGAACGTCAGGTCGAACAGCAGCTCCAGGGGCGTGGCCGCCCGGTGCTCCTCCCCAGGGTCCCGGCCGCGCATGGCCCGGCGCAGGGGCCCGGTCCGCTCTGTGAGGTTGTCGGCTGCGCTCATCCCGCGTCTCCCACCGTGTGTGCTCCCTGCCGTGTTGTCACCACCCTGGATAGCCCCTCACAGCAGCAGGCCTGCCGAACGACACCACAGGAAGCAACCAGAACGGCAGCACAGACCACGGGTGTGCGGCCGCACAGCCGCCTCGCCCCGATAACGGGATGAGGCTGTCCGCATAACGGTCACGTCACGCTCGCTGGCAGTTTCATCAGCTACTCGTCGTTATGTGATTTACATCACCCATGAAATCGCAATGACATGCTAAAACAACGCAACTCCGCAACCGGCACCACCCCTCGCCGGCCCTGCGGAGGACCGGTACCGACATCACTACCAGGGCGATCGTGGTTCGAGTCCGCGGACCGATTCCCTCACCTCGCCGATCGGACGACGGCGTTCTGCTCCATGTCCGCTCACCGCGGCGCAGTCTCCCATGCGCCGGCCCGCCCCACAGGTGGTAACCACATTGTCACTCGACTCCATAACGAACTCCGTCGACAAGGCCGTCAGCGACTTCGTCGAACCCATCGCCACCAAGATGGGAGAAGTCGTCTTCTACGCCGTTCCGATCGGCGGGACGGAAATGCCCCTCATCGTCACCTGGCTCGTCGTGGCCGGCCTCGTGTTCTCCGCCTGGTTCGGGCTGATACAGATACGCAAATTCCGCCTGGCGGTGGATGTCGTAAGGGGCAAATACGACGAGAAGGGGTCCACCGGTGAGGTCAACCACTTCCAGGCCCTGACCGCCGCGGTCTCCGGCACCGTCGGTCTGGGCAACATCGCGGGCGTCGCCGTCGCCGTCTCCATCGGTGGCGCGGGTGCGACCTTCTGGATGGTCCTCTGCGGCTTGCTGGGCATGGCCACCAAGTTCGTCGAGGTCACCCTCGGCGTGAAGTATCGCGAGGTGCACCCGGACGGCACCGTCTCCGGCGGCCCGATGCACTATCTCCCCAAGGGGCTCACCGAGCGATTCGGGCGGAACGGCAAGATCCTCGGCCGGGTTCTCGCGATCCTCGCCTCGGCCATGGTGCTCTTCTTCGGCCTCTTCGGCGGCAACCTGTTCCAGGTCAACCAGAGCTACGCGCAGCTGGTCTCCGTCGCGGGCGGCGAGGACGGCGCCCTGGGCTCCTCGGCGGGCGCCCTGTTCTTCGGCATCCTGATCGCCGCTGTCGTGGGCATCGTGCTGCTCGGCGGCATCCGCTCCATCGCCACCGTCACCAGCCGGCTGGTCCCCGCGATGGCCGCCATCTACATCGCCGCCTGTCTCGTCGTCATCGTGGCGAACATCGGGGCGGTCCCGGACGCGATCGTCGAGATCTTCGAGGGCGCCTTCAACCCGCAGGGCGTGGCCGGCGGTATCCTCGGCGCGCTGATCATCGGCTTCAAGCGGGCTGCCTTCTCCAACGAGGCCGGACTGGGCTCGGCCCCGATCGCCCACTCCGCGGTCAAGACGAAGCACCCCGCCAGCGAGGGCCTGGTCGCCCTGCTGGAGCCGTTCATCGACACCGTGGTCGTCTGCACCATGACGGCTCTCACCATCGTGATCGCCAGCCCCGAGAGCTGGACCAAGGCACGCACGGACGAGTCCATCGGCGGTGTCACCATCACCTCCGACGCGTTCGAGACCGTACTGCCCTGGTTCCCGTACGTCCTCACCGTCGCGGTGATGCTGTTCGCCGTCTCGACCGTGCTGACGTGGGGCTACTACTCGCAGAAGGCGTGGCACTACCTCCTCGGCCGCAGCAAGGTCAGTGACCTCACCTTCAAGGCCGTCTACACGCTGTTCGCCGTCGCGGGTGCCCTGCTGACCCTGCAGACACTGATCGACCTGGCCGACGCGGTGCTCTTCTCACTGGCCGTCATCAACATCATCGGCCTCTACCTGCTCGCCCCGGTGGTCAAGCGGGAGCTGAACTCCTTCCTGGAGTTCGTCCGCGCCCGCAAGGCTGGTGAGCCGGACGGTTCCGACAAGGACGCGAAGTCGGTGGAGACCA
>NZ_JAFFZM010000033.1 GCF_017676345.1 Streptomyces smyrnaeus
ACAGGGGAGGGGGCCCACGAGTGGGCCCACCCCCACCCGAAGGCGGGAAGTCAGGGTGGTGGTTACAGCGGGGTGGGCCCCCAACGGCGCGGCCACCACATCGGCCCCGGCTGCCACCAGCCGATCGGCGAAGAGGCCAGGAGCCAGCAACCAGCCGGCGACGGCCACCCGAGCGGCGCCCTCCCCCCGCAACCGGGCGACCTCCTCCGCAACGGCGGGCTCCGCGGTGGCGGCCCACGCCACCGGCACGGACCGCCGCAGGAGGCGACCGAGCCACCGTGCCATGGCGTGGGCCTCGGCGCGGGCGCCGGGGTCGGAGGATCCGGCGGCGGCGAGCAGCACGGCGTCGTCGTCCTGGACGCCGGCCTCGGCGAGCCGGTCGACGAGTGCGGGCAGCAGCGCGGGGTCGGCCCCCAGCGCGGGGGCGACGGTCACATCGCCGGCCCGCCCCGCGGCAGCGACCTGCGCGGGGATGTCGACCCGCACGTGGTAGCCGGAGGCGAGAAAGGCAGGCACGAGGGTGACGGGGCCCGGCAGCCGGGCGAGGGCTTCCGCGATGGTCGGCCCCCGTACGTCGGCGTAGGCGACGGCGACCGGCTGCCCGAGCCGGGCGGCGACCCCGTCGGCCAGTTCCCTGACGGTGCGGACGCCGGCGAGGTGCCGGGTGCCGTGGGCGACGAGCAGCACGGTCATATGTCGCCCTCGCAGACGGCAGCGGGGTCGAGGGCGATGCGGTAGCCACGTTTGGTGACGGTCTGTACGACCGAGGAGGCCCCCAGCGAGGTGCGCAGCCGGGCGACGGCGGCTTCGACGGCGTGCTCGTCGGTGCCGCCGCCGGGCAGGTACGGCAGCAGGTCGGCGCAGGACATCACCTGTCCGGGGTGGCGGGCGAGGGCGCGCAGTACGGCCATGGGCCCGGGGCTGACGGGCCGCAGTTCGCCGTCGAGCAGCGCGGCCCAGCCGCGTACTTCCAGCGTGTGCCCGGCGGCGGGCAGGGTGGGCGCGGAGGCGGGGAGCCGTTCGCCGAGCAGCCGGACGAGGGCGCCGACCCGGAAGCGGTCGGGCCAGTAGGCGGGGATGTCCCGTGCGAGCAGGGGCGCGGCGGTGACGGGGCCGACGCAGGCGACCTGGGTGCGGCCGCGCAGTGCCCGGGTCAGCTCTTCGGTGCGGCCGCCTTCCTCGGCGCGGGCGTACAGCCCGGCGGCGGCCAGCGCGCTGGTGAAGGTGACGGCGTCCACGCCGCCGCCCAGCACGGCGTCGATGAGCCGGTCGAGGGGGCCGGGGTCGAGGGGGCCCGTCCAGCGGTAGACGGGCACCGGTACGACCTCGGCACCGGCGCCGCGCAGCGCGTCGATGAAGTCGCGCAGCGGCTCGCCGTGCAGTTGGACGGCGACGCGCAGTCCGTCGAGGTCGTCGCGGGCCAGCAGCCGTTCGAGGACCTCGGTGGAGGATTCGGAGGCCGGGGACCAGGCTTCGCGCAGCCCTGCGGCGCGCAGCGCACCGCACGCCTTGGGGCCGCGGGCCAGCAGTTCGCTCCGGCCGAGGGCGCTGCGCAGGGCTTCGCCCTCGCCCCAGCCGTCGGCGGCCTCCATCCAGCCTCGGAAGCCGATGCCGGTGGTGGCGACGGCCACGTCGGGTGGGCGGGCCACCAGCTGTTTGGTGGCGTCGCGCAGCTCTTCGTCGTCGGCGAGCGGGACGATGCGCAGCGCGGGCGCGTGGACGACCTCGGCGCCGCGGCGTTCCAGCAGCGCGCCCAGTTCCTCGGCCCGGCGCGCGGCCGTGACCGCCACGGTGAACCCCGCCAGCGGGGGGACGGGTCCCGTGCGGTTCCGCGACGGGTCAGGTGCCGACACCGCGTCTCCTTCCAGTGCTCTCCCGGATGCTGCCTGGTGTTCATCCTCCCCCGACCAGCGTTTCCACCGTGTTTCGCCGGGTCGAGACCTCGATCACCGGGCCGGTCAGCCGCACGTCGTGGACGGGGAGCCGGACGTTTTCGGCGTCCAGGCAGCGGCCGGTGGCCAGCTCGAAGGTCTCCTTGCCGAGGGGGCCGGTGACGACGGGGACGCCGTCCCGGTCGCCGACGATGCCGTGGCAGATGACGGGTGCCCCGCTGAAGGGGTCGAGATTCCCGACGGCGTGCACCTCGCCGGTGTGCAGCCGGAACAGGGCGACGGCGCTGCCGTCGGGCAGCAGTGCGGCGCGGCCCTGTTCGACGGGGAGCGCGTCCAGCGGGCAGACGGCGGACCAGTCGGCCGTGGGGCTGGTGGTCATGGTGGTCGTGGTGTTCATGGTGCTGGTGGCGGTCATGGTGGTCACCTTTCTGCCGGCGGGGGCGGGGGTCTTCATCGGGCGCCCGCCCCGTCGGCGGCGGGCAGCTGCGGCATACCGAGGGACACCGGGCCCGGCACCGGTACCGGCTGTTCCCGCTCGACGGCGAAGGAGATCGCCGGGTCGGGGGTGTCGGGGGCGTTGACGAAGGAGGTGAAGCGGGCCAGTTTCGCCGGGTCCTCCAGGACGCCGCGCCACTCGTCGCGGTAGTCGGCGACGTGCCGTTCCATGGCGGCGTCGAGTTCGGCGCAGATGCCGAGCGAGTCGTCCATGACGACGGCCCGCAGGTGGTCGAGGCCGCCTTCGAGGGCTTCGAGCCAGGCGGCGGTGCGCTGCAGGCGGTCGGCGGTGCGCACGTAGAACATCAGGAAGCGGTCGATGGTGCGCACCAGCGTGTCGTGGTCGAGGTCGCAGGCGAGGAGTTCGGCGTGCCGGGGGGTGAAGCCGCCGTTGCCGCCGACGTACAGGTTCCAGCCCTGCTCGGTGGCGATGATGCCGAAGTCCTTGCTGCGGGCCTCCGCGCACTCGCGGGCGCAGCCGGAGACGCCCGCCTTGAGTTTGTGCGGGGCGCGCAGTCCGCGGTAGCGCAGTTCCAGTTCGATGGCGAGGCCGACGGAGTCCTGGACGCCGTAGCGGCACCAGGTGGAGCCGACGCAGGACTTCACCGTGCGGACGGCCTTGCCGTAGGCGTGCCCCGACTCGAAGCCCGCGTCGGTGAGCCGGCGCCAGATGGCGGGGAGCTGTTCGAGGCGGGCGCCGAGCAGGTCGATGCGCTGACCCCCGGTGATCTTGGTGTAGAGGCCGAAGTCGCGGGCGACCTCGCCCAGCACGATGAGGCGGGCCGGGGTGATCTCGCCGCCGGGGACGCGGGGCACGACGGAGTAGGTGCCGTTGCGCTGCATGTTGGCCAGGTGGCGGTCGTTGGTGTCCTGGAGGCTGCCGCGTTCGCCGTCGAGGATGTGGGTGGCGCTGTCGCGGGAGGCGAGGATCGCGGCGACGGCGGGTTTGCACACGTCGCAGCCGCGCCCGCGCCCGTGTTCGGCCACCAGCTGCGAGAAGGTGGTGATGCCGGTGGCCGCGACGATCTCGAACAGTTCGGCCCTGGAGTGGTCGAAGTGCTCGCACAGCGCCTTGGACTGCTCGACGCCGGCTGCTTCGAGGATGTGTTTGAGGGCGGGGACGCAGGAGCCGCAGCCGGTTCCGGCTTTGGTGCAGGACTTGAGCGCGGGCACGTCGGCGCAGCCTTGTTCGGTGACGGCCTCGGTCAACGCGCCCTTGGTGACGGCGTGGCAGCTGCAGATCTGCGCGCTGTCCGGCAGCCCGGCCACCCCTCCCCCGGCCCCCGCGCCGCCCGCGGACTCGGGGGCCAGCAGGGTGGCCGGGTCGGCGGGCAGTGCGCTGCCGACCAGCGGGCGCAGCAGCGGGTAGCCGGAGGTGTCGCCGACGAGGATGCCGCCGAGCAGCGTCCTGGCGTCGTCGGAGACGACGAGTTTGCCGTAGGTGGCGGCGACCGGGTCGTTGAGGACGACTTCCAGCGCGCCGGGCGTGGTGGCGTGCGCGTCGCCGAAGGAGGCCACGCCGACGCCGAGCAGTTTGAGCTGGGTGGCGGTGTCGGCGCCGGGGAAGCCGGCCTCGCCGCCCAGCAGCCGGTCGGCGACCGTCTCGGCCATGGCGTATCCGGGTGCGACCAGTCCGAGGGTCCGCCCCTCGATGCAGGCGACCTCGCCGACGGCCCAGACGCGGGGGTCGGTGACCGAGCGGCAGGTCTCGTCCACGACGACTCCGCCGCGCTCCCCCACCTCCAGTCCCGCGTCCCTGGCGAGTTCGTCGCGGGGGCGCACTCCGGCGGCGAAGACCACCAGGTCGGTCTCCAGGAAGGTGCCGTCGGTAAGCTCCACGCCACTGGCGGCGCCGGTCTCCGGGTCGGTGAGCACCTGCTGGGTGCCGGTGCCGGTGTGCACGGTCACGCCCAGCTCGCCCACCATGCGGCCGAGCAGCGCGCCGCCGCCCTCGTCGAGCTGGACGGCCATCAGGTGCGGGGCCATCTCCACCACATGGGTGGTCAGCCCCAGCAGCCGCAGCGCGTTGGCGGCCTCCAGTCCGAGCAGTCCGCCGCCGACGACGACACCGCGCCCGGTGGTGGACTTGTCGGCCGCGGCGCGGATGGCGGCGATGTCGTCCAGGGTGCGGTAGACGAGGCAGCCGGGTGCTGTGGCGCCGGGCAGCGGCGGGACGAACGGCCGGGAGCCGGTGGCCAGGACGAGTGCGTCGTAGGGCACCCGGTCGCCGGAGGCGGTGAGCACGGTGCGCCCGGCGCGGTCGAGTGCGCACGCCGGGTCGCCCAGCCGCAGTCCGACCCGCCCGGGGTCGTGCTCGGGCAGCCGCAGGGCGCTCTCGTCGGCACCGTCGAAGCAGGAGGAGAGGGCCACCCGGTCGTAGGCGGGGCGGGGTTCCTCCGCGAGCACGGTGATCTGCCACTGCCGGTCCGCGTCGCGGGAGTCGAGGGCTTCGACCAGCCGGTGGCCGACCATGCCGTGGCCGACGACGACGAGTCGGCGCAAGGCCGCGGACCCGGTTCCGGTTTCAGGGCGTGCGTGGGTCATGGGAGTCACCTCGGGGCGGTCGTGGCGGGAGTGTCACGGCTGGAGAGCGGGTCGGTCTCGGCGAGCCAGGCGGCGAGCTTCTCGACGGCGCCGCGGCAGCCGCCGCAGCCGGTGGTGGCGCGGGTGGCGTCGGCCAGTTCGCGGGCCGATCGGGCGCCGTCGTACCAGGCGGAGCGCAGGGCGCCCTTGGTGACGCTGTTGCAGCGGCACACCATCGCGTGGTCGGGCAGCGCCTCGCCGGTCTCGCCGCCCCCTTCGGGCGGCAGTGCCCGGCCGAGCATCAGGGCCAGCCGGTCGGAGGGGGCGGGGGCGCCCTTGTCGTAGAGCTGGACGAGTCCGGCGGCCGCGTCGGGCACCCCGAGCAGGATGGCGCCGGTGACCCGGTCGCCGTGCAGCACCAGCTTGGCGTAGCGCTCGCGGGTCGGGTCCTCCAGCCGCAAAACCTCGGGGCCGCCGTCGGCCGGGGCGTGCCCGGCCAGGCCGTCGTCCGTCACGAACGGGTCGCCCAGGCAGGCCAGTTCGATACCGGCCGCCTTGAGCCGGGTCACCCGCGGGGTGCCCAGGTAGCGGGCGTACGGGTCCTCGCCGGTGAGCCGCGCGGCCAGGACGCCCGCCTGTTCCCAGCCGGGCTGTATGAGCCCGGGTTCGGCGTCGGCGCAGTCGCCGAGGGCGTGGATGTCCGGGTCGGAGGTGGTGAGGGTGTCGTCGACGGCGATCCCGGCCGGGCCCACGTCGAGCCCGCACTCCTCGGCGAGGGCGGTGTCGGCCCGTGCGCCGGTGCACAGCAGCAGCCCGGCGGCGGGCAGTACGCTGCCGTCGTCCAGGTGCAGCCCCTTGCCCGGCTCCCAGCGCACCGCCGTGACGCCCAGCCGCTGTTCGACGCCGGTACGGTGCAGTGCGCGGCCCAGCACCCGCCCGGCGGGCGCGTCCAGTTGCCGGTCCATCACATGCGGCGCTGGGTGCACGACGGTCACGGCGACGCCGCGTGCCACCAGCGCGCGGGCCGCCTCCAGGCCGAGGACGCCGCCGCCGAGCACGGCGATGCGCGCGCCGACGGCCCGGGCCCGGTCGGCGAGGCGGCGCAGCCGGCGCGCGTCGGCGAGCGTACGCAGCGCGGTGACGCCCCGCGCCGACGCGCCGCTGTCGCCGTCCGCGCCGTCTTCCCGCAGGCCGGGCAGCGGGGGTACGGCGGTGCGGGCGCCGGTGGCCAGCACAAGCCTGTCGTAGGGGAGTTGCCGCCCGTCGGCGGTGGCGACGGTGCGGGCCGCGCGGTCGATGCCGACGACGGTGGTGCCGGTGGCGAGCGGGCTCGCGCCGCAGCGTTCCGGCGCCAGGTCGGCCTCGGTCAGCGAGCCGGACAGCAGCCCCGGGAGCAGTACCCGGTTGTAGCCGCCGACGGGTTCGGCGCCCAGTACGGTCATCCGCACCCGCCTGCTGGTCGGGTCGCGTCGCAGCGTCTCCTCGTGCAGCCGTGCGCCGACCATGCCGTTGCCGACGACCACGACGTTCAGCGCGCGGTTCACGCGGCCTCCTCCCGGCTCGCGGTGCCGCGCCCGTCGGCGCGCTCCAGCCGTACGGCGCTCAGCTTGAACTCCGGCATCCGGCTCACCGGGTCGAGCGCGGGGTTGGTCAGCGCGTTGGCGGCGCCGTCGCCCGGGAAGTGGAAGGGCAGGAAGACGGTGTCGGGGCGCAGGCTCGGTACGCAGCGGGTGCGGGCGAGGGTGGCCCCGCGCCGCGAGACGATCCGGGCGGTGTCCCCGTCGCCGAGCCCGGCGCGGCGGGCCGTGTCGGGGTGCACCTCGACGTACGGCTCGGGTGCGGCGGCCAGCAGTTCGGGCACCCGGCGGGTCTGCGCGCCGGACTGGTAGTGCTGCAACTGCCGCCCGGTGGTGGCGTACAGCGGGTACTCGGCGTCGGGCAGCTCGGCCGCATCCCGGTGCTCGACGGGCAGGAAGCGGGCGCGCCCGTCGGGGTGCGCGAACCGGTCGAGGAAGAGCCGCGGCGTGCCGCGGGTGCCCGCTTCGCTGTCCGCGCCCTCGGGTACGGGCCAGTAGACGGCCTCGCCCGCGTCCAGGTGTTCGGGGGCGGCGCCCGCGTAGTCGGCGGTGCCGCCCGCCGAGGCGCGGCGCAGTTCGTCGAAGACCGCACCCGGGTCGGCGGGGAACTCGTGCGCGGACCGGCCCAGCCGCAGGGCGAGGCCGCGCAGCACGTCCAGGTCGGTGCGTACGCCCGGCGGCGGGGTCCGGGCGGCGCGGCGGCGCAGGACGCGGCCCTCCAGGTTGGTCATGGTGCCGGACTCCTCGGCCCACATGGTCACCGGGAGGACGACATCGGCGAGTTCGGCGGTCTCCGAGCGGAAGAAGTCGGCGACGACCAGCAGTTCCAGGGCGTGCAGCCGCTGCACGGCGCGGCGCGCCCGCGGTGCCGAGACCGCCGGGTTGGAGCCCATCACCAGCAGTGCCGCGGGGCCTTCGGGGGTGCCGAGCGCGTCCAGCAGCTCCCAGGCGCTGCGTCCGGCGCCGGGCAGCGACTCGGGCGTGACGCCCCAGATCCGGGCGATGTGGGCACGGGCCGCCGGGTCCTCGATGTGCCGGTAGCCGGGCAGTTGGTCGGCCTTCTGGCCGTGTTCGCGACCGCCCTGCCCGTTGCCCTGGCCGGTCAGGCAGCCGTATCCGGAACCGGGGGTGCCGGGCAGACCGAGCGCGAGGGCCAGGTCGATCCAGGCGGAGACGGTGTCCACGCCCTTGCTGTGCTGTTCGGCGCCGCGCCCGGTGAGGATGTGGGCGCGGCGGGCGCGGGCCAGGGCGGCGGCGGCGCGGCGCAGTTCGGCGGCGGCCACCCCGGTCAGCCGCTCGGTACGCTCCGGCCACCAGCGCGCGGCGCACTGCCGTACGCCTTCCCAGCCCACCGTGCGCTCCCGTCGGTAGGCGGTGCGCTGCGGCGTGTCCAGATGGCCCTCCACCAGTGCGACGTGCAGCAGCCCCAGCGCCAGTGCCAGATCCGTCCCCGGCGCCGGCTGCAGATGGATGCCTCCGCCGTCCAGCGCGGCCTGCGCGGTGGCCGTGCGGCGCGGGTCGACGACGATCAGCCGCGCGGGGTCGAAGTGGCCCATCAGCGGTGGCATGGTCTCGGCCGGGTTGGCGCCGACGAGCACCACGGCCTCGGAGTCGTCCAGGTCGGTGACGGGGAAGGGCAGCCCCCGGTCGAGTCCGAACGCCCTGTTCCCGGCCGCCGCGGCCGACGACATGCAGAACCGGCCGTTGTAGTCGATCTGCGAGGTGCCGAGCGCGATCCGGGCGAACTTGCCGAGCGCGTACGCCTTCTCGTTCGTCAGCCCCCCGCTGCCGAAGACCGCCACGGCGTCCGCGCCCCGCGCCTGGCGCAGCGCGCCGAAGCGTTGGGCCACCAGGTCCAGGGCCTCGTCCCAGCCCGCCGCGCGGAGCGGTGCGCCCTTGGCGTCCCGTACGAGGGGGGTGGTGAGGCGCTCGGGCGAGTCCAGCAGCTGCGCGGAGGTCCAGCCCTTCTGGCAGAGGCCGCCCCGGTTGGTGGGGAACTCGCGCGGGGCGAGAGTCAGTCCGCCCGCCGCGGGGCCGGGTGCGGCCTGCGGGGTGAGGGTCATGGCGCACTGGAGGGCGCAGTACGGGCAGTGGGTGGCGGTGCCGGAGGCGGAGGCGGTCGCAGCCAGAAGGTCGGCGGCGGCCCGGGTCACGTCAGGCCCTCCGCTCGGCGACGGCCGGCTCGGGCTCGGGCTGCGGTCGGGGCTCCGGTCGGCGCGCTCCGGCCGTCCGGTCGGGGCGCTCCGCCGCGGGCCGCCGTACGTACCCGGCCCAGGTCACAGCCAGGCACAGCAGATAGAAGGCGAGGAAGCCGACGATGGCAGCACTCGCGCCGCCCGTGTGCCGGTACGACTCGCGGAAGGCGAGGTTGATCGCCACGCCGCCCAGCGCGCCCACCGCTCCGGAGACGGCGATGACGGCACCGGAGAGCCTGCGCCCCTGGTTGCGGGCCTCGGCCGGGTCGGCGCCCGCCTCCACGGCGCTCTCGGCCCGCGCCGCGTAGAGGGCGGGGATCATCTTGTACGTCGACCCGTTGCCCAGCCCGGTGACGACGAACACCACGACGAAGACGGCGACGAAGGCGGCGAACGACCCCGCTGCCGAGGCGGCCAGCACTCCCCCGGCGCCCACCGCCAGCGCGAGGAACGACCAGGCGGTCACCCGGGCCCCGCCGAACCTGTCGGCCATCCGGCCGCCCAGCGGCCGGGAGAGCGAGCCCAGCAGCGGTCCCAGGAAGGTGAGCGCCGCGGCCTGCGCCGGGCTCTTGCCGAACTCGTTCTGCAGCACCAGACCGAAGGCGAAGCCGAAGCCGATGAAGGAGCCGAACGTCCCGATGTACAGCAGCGAGATGGTCCAGCAGTGGCGGTCGCGCACGGCGCTGCGGTAGGCGCCGTAGTCGGTGCGGTTGGTGGCCAGGTTGTCCATCCGCCGGTGCGCCAGTCCGGCGGCCAGCAGCAGGGCCGGGACGAACAGCAGCGGCAGCAACTCCGGGTGCGCGGCCCCGGCGGTGGCCAGCACCGCCAGTCCGATCAGCTGCACCGTGGCGACCCCGAGGTTGCCGCCCCCGGCGTTCAGCCCGAGCGCCCAGCCCTTCTCCCGCTCGGGAAAGAAGCCGTTGATGTTGACCATGGACGAGGCGAAGTTGCCCCCTCCCAGCCCGGAGACCGCCGCGCACAGCAGCAGCGCCCACAGGGGCGTCTCCGGCCGCCGCATCAAGACGGCCGCCAGCACCACCGGTACCAGCAGCGCCAGCGCGGACATCGTCGTCCAGGTGCGCCCTCCGAACCGGGTGACGGCGAAGCCGTACGGCAGCCGGAGTACGGCGCCCACCAGGGAGACCAGCGAGACCAGCAGGAACTTCTGGTCCGGGGTGAGGGTGAAGCCCGCCTCGGGCGTCATGAACAGCACCAGCACCGACCACAGGCTCCACACCGCGAACCCGATGTGCTCGGCGAACACGGACAGCCACAGATTCCGCCGCGCCGTACGCCGCCCCTCGTTTGCCCAGAAGCCCGGGTCCTCGGGCTCCCATCGGGTGATCCACCGTGCGCTCACGTCGCCTCCTGTCCGCTGGAAGGAAGACCGACGCTAGGAGCCCGCTGTTACCGCCTCCGTGTCCGCGCGTAACGCGCAGGAAAGGGAGTGCTCACTGCGGCGCGGAGTCCGATGTGAGAACCGCGGCCCGCGCCCGCAGCGCGGTGAGCCCGGCAGCGACCACCGGCTGCCCGGCGCTGCCGCGCCGCACTGCGGTCAGCACCCGCCGGGCCGGTGGTGTGCCGCCGCGCAGCGGAACCCGGGCGACATCCGGGAGGCCGGCGACCGAAACCAGCCTGGGCACCAGACACACACCGAGCCCGTGCCCGATCATCTCCAGCACCACGGGCCACTCGTCCGAGTGGTGCACCCGGCGCGGTGAGAACCCCGCCGCCCCGCACAGGGTCTGGATCAGCCGGTCCTGGTCGTGGTGGGGCATGATCCAGTCGTCCTCGGCGGCAGCCGCCAGGTCGACCGGTCCCGAACCGGCCAGCGGATGACCGCTCGGCACCACCAGATCCAGGAAGTCGTCCATCAGCGGACGCTGCTCGAAGCGCGGATCGTCGGCGGTCGGGCTGTCGGGGTGCGGGGTGAGCACGGCGATGTCCGCCTGGTCGGCCAGCAGCCGCTGATAGCTGAGCCGGGTGTCCGACTCGTGGATGCGGGCGTGGACGGGCGGGTCGGCGTCCCGCAGCTCGCGGGTCGTCGGCACCAGCAGGGAGGCCATGGCGGTGGCGAACCCCTCCAGACGGAGCGTGCGGTCGCTGCCGCCCCCTTGTGCGGCCAGCTCGCCCCGCGCCCTCTCCCACTGGGTGTGCAGCACGTCCGCGTGGCGCAGCAGCACCCGTCCTGCGGGGGTGAAACGCAGGATGCGCCCCTCCTGCCGCAGCAGTTCGGCGTCCACCTGCTGGGCCAGCTGACGCAGCTGCTGGGAGACGGCCGACGGGGACAGATGCAGCGCCCGGGCGGTGGCCGCCACGGTGCCCTCGGAGTGCAGTACGCGCAGGGTGTGCAGGAGCCGCAGATCAATCATGCGGCCATTCAAAACGATGGTGTGCACAAAGATGCGATGGACGTGCATGTTCGCCACAGCTGACGCTGTCCGTATGGGCAAACTCCGTGACGTCGGCGGCGGCCGGTGCGCCACCTGTGGCTGGCCGCTGCACGACCCGTACGAGATCGTCTCCCGCCACCCCGTCGCCGCGGGCACCGTCGTCTACGCGCGCTGCGCCTGCGGCACCCTCCGCGTCTGGCTCCAGCAGCACCGGGGCGGCGACCGGCTGGTCGTCGGCGCCGGCAGCACCGCACAGGACACGGCGGCCCCAGCGGAGGAGCCAGGTGGCCGCGTCGGCTGAACCCGCGCCCGGACCCGTCCCGGGTGTGGTGCCCGCGCCGCTGCTGGTCCTCGGCGCCGTCGTCAGCGTCCAGACCGGGCAGGCCCTCGGCAAGGGCCTGTTCGACGCCGTGGGCGGCCCGCTCGGCGCGGTGGCGCTGCGCCTGGGGCTGGCCGCGCTCCTCCTGCTGGCGCTCTGGCGCCCCCGTCTGCCCACCGACCGCCGCTCCCTGCTGCTCGTCCTCGCCCTGGGCACGGCCATCGCCGGGATGAACCTCTCCTATCTGGCCATGGACCATCTGCAGTTCGGCGTCGCCATGACGATCCAGCTCTCCGGCCCGCTCGCCGTCGCCCTGCTGACCTCCCGCCGCTGGTCCAACGCCGCGTGGGGCCTGCTGGCGGCGGCCGGAACGGCCCTGTTCGCCCTCCCGGGGACGGGAGGGCAGCCGCTCTCCCCGGTGGGCACGGCCTGGGCGGTGGCCTCCGCGATCTCCATGGGCGCGTACCTGCTGCTGAGCAAGCGCACCAGCACCACGCTGAGCGGCAGCGGCCCGCTGGCCCTCGCCGTGTGCTGGGCCGCCGTGCTGACGCTGCCGTTCGGGCTGGCGCAGGCCGGGACCCGGCTCGCCGAGCCCCCCACCCTGCTGGCGGGACTGGGCGTGGCGCTCCTGTCGGCCGCGGCCCCCTACTCCCTCGAACTGGCGGCGCTGCGCCGCCTCCCCGCCCGCGTCGTGGGCGTGCTCCAGTCCCTGGAACCGGTCGCCGCCGGCTGCGCGGGGCTCGTCCTGCTCGGCGAACACCTCACCACGCTCCAGTGGCTGGCCATCTGCTGCATCGCCCTCGCCTCGACCGGAGCGGTCCTCGGGCACTGGGCCGGTGGGCGGAACCCGAGGTTGAGCGAACCATGCCGTAGCACCCCGCCATAATGGATGAGGATCTTTTCGCGCGTACGCTCCCGGTGTCGCTGAGGAAGAGAGCTACCGAGCCGCTGCTCAGCGCCACCAGCAGCGCACTAACCGGTTGTGGTCAGTCGTGCGCGACAAAGTTTTACGGACCTGAATACGAGGGCGATCAGCAGTCATCGTCGACGCGTCCCAACGGCACGTCGGCCGAGCCGCCGTTGTTTGTACGACGCTCGGGCAGATCCAGCATCCCGATCTTCGCCAGATGTGACGTCGATGTGTCCGTGTAACCAGCCGCTGACACGCTGCGGAATCTGGCCGCCCAGCCGAGCCGATCGAGCAGGTTTCCGGGACGGCGGCGCGTTCACGCTCCCGCGACGCCGGAGCCCGAGTGGATGCCTGTCAAGCGTTGCTCAGTGCCTCCTGCAAGTCGGATGTGAACGACTGCCATGACGCAAGCTGTTTGACAGGTCCTTCTCGATCCAGCATCTGTAGGAGTCGTGCGCGATTCTCCGAGAAGCGCGCCTGGAGCTTCTTCAGACTGCGGCCCTTCTCTTCGCTGGCAACGGCGAGCGCTTGCTTCAGCAGAGCCTTGGGGTCCGCCACCGATTCGACCCGAGCCGCTTTCGGCAAGTTGAGTACCACTTTGCCGTTGGGATTCCCCGCCACCTCACGGATCGCGGCGTGATCGAGCACGAGCCACGCTTCCAGCATCCGCACAGGGATCACCGGTACGTGTGCCAGATGCGGGCTCACCTGGGCCACCGCTTCCGCGATCTCTCTGCGGCGGTGATCCGCAGGGTGGCCGTCCGCATCGCGGTGGATGACGACGAGGTCGTAAGCGTGCCCGCCATCGCTGAGACGCTGTGCGGCTCGTAGCTTGTCCTTGACCGAGTGACCGGGTTTGCTGGGCAGGCGGTTGAGGTCGGGAACCGTCACGAGAACCTCCCTGCCCGTCTCCGCGGCGATCGCCTCGATGTGGAACCGCAGGCCCGTGTCACTGGATCCCTCGCAAAGGTAGAGGGCGCGAACGGTCACGAGTCGCTCCCCTCGAGGGTCAGCCGGGCCTGTGGCGGAGTCGTGAGGTACGCCAGGATGTCGGCCTTGGTGCCATACCCCTTCTCGGCACCTCCGGCGCGCCAAGTGTCGGCCAGCGGGCGCAGCCGCAGACTGCGTGCCGTCCTGCCGCCTGCCTCGGGGACGGTCGAGGTGTCGGCGATCAGCAGATCCGCCGCGCCGACCAGCTCCACGACCCCCGGCGAGTGGGTGTTGATGAGAACCTGCCGGAACGGGTTGTCCTCCTCGTCGACCTGCTCGGTGGCGTCCACCGCCAGGTCACGCACCAGGCTCACCATGGCGAAGAGGTTGGCCGGGTGAATGCCGTTCTCCGGTTCCTCCATGCACATCAGACCGCCTGACTTCGGGTCCTCCAGGAGGACGCACAGGGCCAGGAAGCGCAAGGTTCCCTCGGACAAGCTGCGGGCGGGCAGCACCATGCCGTCGATCTCGTGAAGCTTGATGGTCAGCAACTGGCGCGTGTCGTCGGCATCCACGTCCAGCGTGCGGACATGCAGACCCGACAGGTCCGAGAGACGCCCCGCCACTCGCGAGTAGACCCGAGCGGGGTCGTCCGGCGACTTCCCGCGGGCGATCCGGTCCAGGCACCGCGGCAGATGACGGCCGTCGGGCTGCATCTCGTCGGGATCCGTGAAGCGGTCGGCGGTGCGCAGCGCGGAGGGTTCAAGCGCCAGCCGCCGCCAGGACTGCATCTCGCGCCGCGCCGCCAGGATCGTCGGATCGTCATTCTCGTTGATCGTGGACAGCATGGTCCGCGGGGCCCGGCTCGCGGGTGCGGGACGCGGCTGACCTCTGCGGCCCCCGTCGGCATGGATACGGACGACGGCATCACCCGTGTCGAACGTCGTGGAGATGTAGGGAGCGGTTGACCGGCGCCCGCGGACCACGGCATTTCGGAAGCCTTTGACGCTGTGCGAGAACCGTAGATGTGATCCGGCGTCGCGCGGTCTGATCTGGCTCAGGTTCTCGGACCGCAATGTCAGCCTGCCACCCCGCTCCCCACCGCGCGGCGGCTGGTACCCGAGCCGGAGCTCGTAGCGGAGGAACGTGGACGTCGGCTCGGCCAGTCGGCCGAAGTCGTCCTCCACCTCACTTGGGACGATCATCTCCGCGGCGAACGTCATCATGTGCTCGCCTGCCGCGTAACCGTTCCAGAACAGGTCGCGCGCATCGCCGTGCAGCTCGCCGTGGGTTCCGCGGACTGCCTGGGCAGCCTCGATCATTGAGTGGTCGGCGAGCAGACTCAGGAACTGGATCGCGTCGAAGACGTTCGACTTTCCGGTGCCGTTCTCTCCCGCGATGCAGGTGAACGGGCCGAACTCGACCCTCAGATCCAGAAGGTTCTTGAAGCCACTGACTTCAAGGCGTGTCAGCATGTGTCCCCCTTGATCATCCGGCCCCGGCGTCACCCTGGCGCAGCGGTGCCGACTGTGTTCGGGCCGGTACGCACAGGAATCATAGGGCTCAAGCCGTGACGGTCGTGCGCGTCGGCCGACGATGGTCAGCGATCCGGGCTGTCGGACCCGAGAGCTGGCAGGATGTATCCGACGGAACAGTGGATCGTGAATGTTGATGATGTACAGAGGAGAGGTCGCCGCTGTGCCTCCGACCGGTGGAGCTGATGCAGGGACGTCCTCGCTGGACAGGGCCGGGCTCATCTCTCACCTGCGCAAGCAGGTTCTGGCGATGGAGGACGACCTCCGTGAGCGCAGCGACAACGTGGAGCGGTTTCGCGCCCGCCTGAGGAGTACGTACGAGCAGACGAGGGCGTCCTTCCGCACGTCGGGCACGTACGGAGCGTGGCGGAGGAAGCGCATCACGCAGGCCGCGGTCGCGTGGGTACTGGGCACGGTGTTCGTACGCTTCTGCGAGGACAACAGACTCATCAGCCGACCATTTCTCGCAGGGCCTGGTCAGCGTCTGGTGGAGGCGGAAGAGCGACACGAGGCCTATCGCACGCAGTACGCGAAGAAGAACGACCGGGACTGGTTGCTGGAAGCGTTCACGCACGTTGCTCGTTCCCACAAGGCGATGGCCCGCATCTTCGACATGGAGAACAGTCCGCTCGGGGAGCTGTCGCCCTCGCCTGAAGCCGCGGCCGCGCTGGTTGCGTTCTGGCGACGGTGCCGAAGTGATGGATCCATCCGTTTCGACTTCACCGACCCTGAACTGGACACCCATTTTCTGGTTGATCTGTACTCCAGTATCAACGAGACCGCGCGGAAGAGCTACGCGCTGGTCCAGACCCCTGAGTTCATCGCGGACTTCGTTCTCGACCTCACAGTGGACCCGGCTATCGCAGAGTTCGGCCTTCAGGGTTTCCGCAGCATCGATCCGATATGCGGTTCGGGAACCTTCCCACTCGGAGTATTTCGACGGCTACTGACCGCATGGCGATTGAAGGAACCAGAAACCAAGGACCACGAGCTGATCTTGCGATCGCTGGAATCTGTCCACGGCTGCGACCTCAATCCGCTTGCTGTCAGCATCACGCGCTTCAGGCTGCTGATCGCCGCTGGCCGGGAGAGTGGCGAGAAAACACTGGATCATTTCCCTGACCACACCATCAATGTAGCAGTGGGCGACGCCTTGCTGGAGGGAGCCGGCACTCCCAGGAAGACGCCGCCCCTTTTCGCCGAGATGAATGATCACAGAGTCGGAACAACCGGGGATGTCGATGAATTCTCCGAACGCTGCAGCCTTTTGAGCCGAGGCTCATATCACGCCGTACTGGGGGAACCGCCCTATAACACAGTACGCGACAAGGCGATGAGTGCGGCATACCGCGAGGCTTACGTCTCACTCGCAGGTGTGGCCCCTCTTTCCGGCCCCTTTATCGAGCGCATGTTCCAGCTCGCAGCACGGAAAGCCAAGAGTCAACCCGGCGGCTACGTCGGAGTATACACGTCAAGTTCGTTCACGAGACGTAATTTCGGCAAAAAGCTTATCGAGGAGTTCTTTCCACGCGTCGGACTCACACATGTCATCGACACCTCAGGGGTTTTTGTACCAAGCCATCGGACCCCGACCCTGATCTTGGTGGGCCGCAATGACCCAACCATGCGTGATCTACCGGTGCGATCGGTTCTTGGCGTGCACGGAGAACCGAAGCAGCCAGCGGAGCCAGCCCAAGGAAACGTATGGAGATCGATCCTCGACCAAGTGGACCGCCCCGGAACCACCTCTGAATGGGTAAGTGTCCAGGACGAGCCCCGGCAACGTTTCTACCGCTTCCCCTGGACTCTGACGGGCGGCGGGGGGGCGGACCTCATGGACATGCTCTCCAGGGCTCCGCGCCAGTTGGCAGACGTTCTCGCCGCCCCGGTCGGTGTAGTTGCCGATCCAGGACAGCAAGACATCTTCGCTCTCGGCCAGTCCTGGTTCACCAGGCATCCGGACTCGGCCGCACTGGCCCGAGGCATGGTCGCGGGCAACACCGTGCGGGACTGGCGTGCGGACGTGGCGACAGAAGTCTTGGTCCCCTATGACGCGGACGGCTCGCCACTTCCACTGGACCTCACCACCGCGTGGGGGCGCCATCTCTGGACGATGAGGCAGGTGCTGCGGGCAGGACTCGGGTCACACCAGCCGTCGCGAACCGGGCATTGGTGGGCCTGGAGACGCTGGCCCCGCCTCGGCATCCAGGTGCCGACGATCACGCTGGCGTATGTGGCCACGCACAACCACTTCGCGCTGGAGCAAGATGGGAAAGTGTTCAGCCGGACCGCTCCTGTGCTGCGACTGTCCTCAACCGCGGACGAAGAGCAATACGTCAGCCTGCTGGGGATCCTCAACTCGTCGACGGCCTGTTTCTGGCTCAAGCACGTCAACTCCAGCACAGGAGCCGACGGTCTCGGCATCCCGCTCCCGGGCGAGGAATGGACACGGCCCTACACTTTCGCGGCTGCCTCCTTCCCACGGCTTCCGCTGCCCGCCAGCACTCCACTCACCCATGCACGGGCGCTGCACTCCTTGGGCCGCCTTCTCGACGCCCATACCCCGAGCGCCGTGTGCACGAGTGAACGCCCGCCCAGCAGGGAGGGCCTGGATGCGGCGAAGACTGCCGACGAAGAACTGCGTCAGCAAATGACCGCCCATCAGGAGGAACTGGACTGGGAGGTGTACAACTCCTACGGTCTGCTCTCCGCCGAGGAACACGCGCGTCTGACCATGCCTCCTGGTTCCGCTCTGCCTCCACTGCGACCAGGTGAGCGTGCCTTTGAAATCGTGCACGCACGAAAAGTGCTCGCCGGTGAAGCAGCAGAATCCTGGTTCACGCGAAACAGCACGACACCCCTCACCGAGATCCCGCCGCACTGGCCAGCCACCTATCGGAAAGTCGTGCGGGCCAGGATTGGCGCCATCGAATCACACTCGGCTATCGCCCTCGTCGAGCGCCCGGAGTACAAGCGTCGGTGGGCATCGGAGACGTGGGAAAGCCGCGAAGAACAAGCGCTGCGCTCCTGGTTGCTCGACCGTTGTGAGGACGAACGACTATGGTTCGACCGCCGGCACGGCGCTGTCCGCCCGCGTCCCCAGACGGCCGACCAACTCGCTCAGAAGCTCGCCGACGACGCCGACCTGTGTTCCGTCGCCGCACTCTATGCGGCAGACCATCTGGGAAGGCCGAAGGCAACTCTCAGCAACGTGCTGACTGCATTGCTGGCCACCGAGCACGTGCCCTGTGTCTCGGCGCTGCGGTACAACGAGTCGGGGCTGCGCAAGCGCGCCCAGTGGGAACAAGTCTGGGAACTCCAGCGGAACGAGGACAGAACAGGCGAGGCCCTTGGAATTCCTGTCCCGCCCAAGTTCACCATGCTGGACTTCCGGAGATCTGCTTACTGGTCACATCGAGGCAGCCTTGACATCCCCCGCGAACGTTTCCTGTCCTACCCCGAAGACGCCACCGAAGAGGGCGGTCTACTCCTTGGCTGGTCCGGCTGGAACGAGACGGATCGTGTTCGCGTCCTACTGGATCTGATCAGTGCGCTCGACCAACGGCCCAACCGGACCGTATACCAGCTCACTCCCCTTCTCGCCGGCCTCCAGGAACTTCTCCCCTGGGTCCGTCAGTGGGAAGCTCACCATGACACGGGGCTGCATTCCAGTCACGCCGAGGAATTCCAGAACCGTCTGGACGACCTGCGCACCTCTTACGGACTCAGCAGGCACGACGTGGCGGCCTGGCGGCCACGCAGAGAGTCTTCAACGCCGTGACACAAGAGCGTCGTTTCACCCGGCGACGTCGTGGACGGTCGGCTCTATCTCCGGGTTCCTTACGACGAGAGGTACGAGGCAAGGCAACAGCTCCGCGCACAATGGGACGCATCCATCTGCCTCTGGTATGTCGACGCGGAATGGGTCACCCGTGAGCGGGGCAGTCGGTGGCTCCCCTGAGCCGGCTGCCCCTGCTGGGCCCCAGTTCCGGCCGCATACCGCGACGCCCCCGGCCCGGCCTCGCAACCATTACGATCTGAGCCGGGGATATGGCTGCCGAGCAGCCGAAATCAGCACAGATCGGCACAGATACGAAGCGGGGATGGCGCATGCGGGAGGGCCGGTGGGTCACGGTCACCGAATCCGAGTTCCAGCACGAGCGCCGGGGGCTGGAGACCATCAGGGAGAAGCTCCCCGACAACGACCCGTGGCGGGCCTGGTCGAACTTCACCTTCACCGCCCACAGCGGCCATGTCCGGGAAGTGGATCTCCTCGTGGTCGCCCCGGGCGGGGTCTATCTGATCGAGCTGAAGGACTGGCACGGCTCGCTCGAGTCCCGTAACGGCACCTGGCTTCAGACGCAGCCCAGCGGACGGCAGGTCACGCACGGCAACCCGCTTCACCTGGCCAACAAGAAGGCCAAGGAACTCGCGGCCCTTCTCGCACAGGAAGGCGAGCGGGTGTGGGTGTCGGAAGCGGTCTGCTTCACCGACTCCTCGCTGAAGAACCGGCTGCCCGCCCACGACCAGCACGGCCTCCACACCGTCCACCAGCTCGCCCGGATGCTGGCGGAGCCCCCGCACGACGAGCGCCGTCGCATCGACAGGTCGCGGTCGCGCCGGATCAAGTCGGCCCTGGAGCGAGTGGGTATCGCGCGCAGCGACGCCGAGTACAAGGTCGGCCCCTATCTGCTGCACCGGAAGTCGTTCGACTCGGGACCGACCTGGGCGGACTATCTGGCCCGGCACAGCGAGCTGCCGGAGGCCGCCCGGGTCCGCGTCTACCTGCGGGAGCGCGGCTCCGACGCCGAGCTGCGGGCCTCGGTCGAGCGGGCAGCGCGGCGCGAGGCCGCGGTGCTGAGGCGCTTCCGGCACCCCGGTGTCGTCCAGCTAAAGCAGTACGACCCGTCCGGGCACTCGGCAGGACCTGCGTTGATCTTCGACTTCGATCCGCGGACGCTGCGCCTCGACGAGTATCTGGCGCAGTACGGCGAGAAGCTGGACATCCTCAGCCGCATGGCACTGGTCCGGCAGCTCGCCGAGACCGTGCGTTCAGCGCACGGCCGCCGGATCTACCACCGCACCCTCGCGGCCCGCGCCATCCATGTGATGCCCCGCCCCCGAGGCCGGGCGGCGGGCACGGACGGAAACGGGAACGGAAAGGGGAACGGGAACGGGCACAGCGAGGAGGCGGCCTGGCTCAACCCGTATCTGCAGATCTCGGACTGGCAGGTCGCCGTCCAGCGCGGCCCGGGCTCCGGCGCACCGAGCGGCGGTGAGCGGTTCGCACCCACCACGCTCTCGCGCGCGGGCGCCCATCTCGCGGAGGGCGCGGACCCGTATCTCGCCCCCGAACTGACTGCCCTGAAGGCCGACCCCGTCGCACTGGACATCTACGGTCTCGGCGTCCTCACCTATCTGCTGGCCACCGGCAAGGCCCCGGCCGCCAGCCAAGCCGAACTGCTGGCCCGTTACGAGGCGGGCGAGGGTCTGCGGCCGAGTGCCGTGGTCGACGGCCTCTCGGAGTACATCGACGAGCTGGTGCAGGCGGCCACCGCCTACCACGTCGACGACCGCCTGGACTCGGTGGACGACTTCCTGGAAATGCTGGAGGTCGTCGAGGCGGTACTAACCGAACCCGCCCCCGCGGAACCCGTACGGCCGGCCGAGCCCGAGAAGGACCCGCTCGAAGCAGTCGCGGGCGATGTGCTGGCAGGCCGCTGGGAGGTACGGCGCCGCCTCGGTACGGGGTCGACCAGCCGCGCCTTCCTCGTACGGGACCTGCGGGCGGGCCCTGACGTGCGTTTCTCCAAGACCCTCGCGGTGCTGAAGGTCGCCAACTCGGACAGCAAAGTCGAAATGCTCACCCGCGAGGCCGAGATCATGGGACGCCTGCGCCCCGACTCGCGGATCATCCGCCTCGTCGAGCCGGAGCCGCAGCGCATCGGCCCCCGCACCGTCCTGGTCATGGAGTACGTCGGGAACGAGCGCGAGGCCGACGGCGAACCGGCCGCGCCTGGCGAGCACAGGAGCAGGCGGCGCGAGGAGACCGTCGCCCGCCAGCTCCGGGAGTTCGGCCGGCTGTCCGTGGACCAGCTCGAGGCGTACGGCGACTATCTGTTCGGCGCGGTGGACTTCCTCGAGGGCGAGGGCGTGTGGCACCGGGACATCAAGCCTGACAACATCGCGATCCGTATCCGCCCGAACCGCACCCGCGAGCTGGTGCTCATCGACTTCTCGCTGGCCGGTTACCCAGTGCAGGAGACCAGTGCCGGGACGGAGGGCTATCTGGACCCGTTCATCGGCACCCTCACCGAGCGCTCGGTCTACGACGGACACGCCGAGCGGTACGCCCTGGCCGTCACCCTGCACGAGATGGCCTCGCGCGAACTTCCCGTCTGGGGCGACGGCAGGGTCTCGCCGCGCCAGACCGACCCCGAGAAGGAGCCGTATCCGAAGATCGCGGCCGATGCCTTCGACCCGGCGGTACGCGACGGCCTCGTCGAGTTCTTCCGCAAGGCCCTGCACCGCGACGCGGCTCAGCGCTTTCCCGATCTCAAGCCGATGCGGGACGCCTGGAAGAAGATCTTCCTGGCCATGGACGAGGCGAAGCCCTCGTCGCGCCGCTCCCGTCAGCCCGCTGCCGCGCCGGGCGGCGCGGGCAGCACCGGGCAGGCGCCGGCCGAGGCCCGGGAAGCTCCGATCCCGGCCGCCGAGGAGGAGAGCGCCGAGCAGCAGCGCGACCGGCTGGCGGCCGAGGCCGATCGCTCGACCCCCATCTCGGCCTCCGGCCTCAGCCCCGCCGCCCAGTCCTTCGTCTACGGGCTGCACGTCAACGACGTCGGTGGGCTGCTCGACTACAGCCGCCATCAGCTCGTCAACGCACCCGGCCTGGGCGCCAAGACCCGTAAGGAAGTCCTCCGGCGTATCAAGGAGTGGCGGCAGCGGCTCGCCGAGCAGCCCGCCGCCCCGCTCACCCCCGAGGGACGCAAGGCCGCGAAGGAGGAGCTGTCGGTCGCGGAGGAGGCGCTCGCGACCGCGATGGCGGAAAACGGCGACGCGGAAGGCCTGCCCGAACGCGCCCTGCGCAGGGTCACCCTGGACACGCTCGCGACCATCTTCGTACCGGAGCTGAAGAAGGACGGGGCGAACCGCAACGAGTGCGAGATGGTGCGGCTGCTGCTCCGGCTCCCCGATGAGCGGGGCGCCCTGCCCGACATCGGCGTCTGGCCCAAGCAGAAGGACGTGGCGAGAGCGCTGGGGCTGTCGGCGGGCCGTATCCCGCAGATGCTGAAGACTCAGCGCACCCGGTGGAAGAAGCACCCGGCGGTGCAGGTGCTGCGTGCCGAGATCCTCAGCCTGCTGCGGAATCTGGGCCGGGTCGCCTCCGCGGCCGAGATCGCCGATGCCCTGGCGGTACGGCGCGGCACCCAGCTCCCCAAGCGCGAGCAGCGCCGGGCGCTGGCTCTGGCCGCCGTACGCGCGGTGGTCGAGGTCGAGCAACTCGTACCGGACGAGGCCGAGTTCCAGCACGCGCCGAACCGTGACGCGGCCGACGAGGGCATGGGGGCGGGGCTCCTGGCTCTCGAGGTCGGGCCCGACGACGCGCCGGACACCCCGTCCGGGCCGGGTCTGCTCCACTACGCCCAGAAGCTGGGCAGGGTCGCCGACCGGCTGGCGAAGCTCGACACCCTGCCGACCGCGGCCACGGTGCTGGCCGAGCTGGGTGCCATCACGCCTCCGAGCACGGCCGTGGAGTGGGACGAGCGGCGTATCGTCGAGATCGCCGCGGCCGCCTCGCGCCGGGCCGCCGCGACGCCCCGTCTGGAGATCTACCCCCGCGATCTGCCACTGGTGCGGGCGCTGCGTCTCACCCAGGCCGGCCTGGTGCCGCGCATCCCCGGCATGCCGGACGAGCGGCAGCCGGGGCTGACGCCCAAGGACATCCACGAACGGGTACGGGCACGCTTCCCCGAGCTGCTGAACGAAGGGGGCGGTCACGCGCTGCCGACGGACGGGCCGCTGACGCGGGCGCTGCGGGACGCCGGGTTCGACCTGGAGCTGAAGACCCGCGAGGGCCATGGGACTCTGCGCTACATCCCGCGCCAGCGGGACGGCGGCACCTCCTATCTGTCATCCGACGCCGCCCGCCAGGCAACCGGACTCCTCATCGCCCACCGCTACTCCGACGACCCGCAGCTCGCGGGCGCGGCGGTGGCAGAGGAACGGCTGCTGGCCTCAGCCCACCGGGACGGCTTCCGGGTGCTGACGGTACGGACAGGGCTGGCGAGCCACGCGGTGCGCGAGCTGACGACTGACCGCTTCGGTGCGGAAGTCGTCTCGGTGACCGACCTCTTCCTGCAAGCCCTGCACGAGCAGGTGGACCCGAGGCCAAAGCCGACGTGGGAGACGATCCTGCGCGCGGACGCGGCAGAGCCGGGTTCGAGGGCGGCGATGCGATTCGGTGAGTACGCGCGGACGAGTTGGGGTGCGGTGGAGCCCCGGCTGAGGGAGCTGGTGTCGCGGACGCGAGGGACGTCTGCTTCCCCTGTGCTGCTGACGGACGCGGGGGCGTTCGCACGGTACGACGCGATGGCGGTCCTGGAACGGCTCGCCGACGCGGCGCGGGACGGGGGGCGCGGACTGTGGCTGCTGTGCCCGCAGAGCGACCCGGCGCGACCGCCGAGACTGGGCTCGGTGGCTGTGCCGTACCAGTCCGGGCTGGGAGAATGGGTCGAGCTGCCCGAGTCGTGGGTGGCCAACGCGCACCGGGCCGAGTCGTCGGCGACGGGTGCGGGTGCGGGTTTGCCGGGGGACGACTAGCGGCGGGACGGGAGCCGCCGGGGCAGTGGCAATGGGCATTTGGGGACAACGGGGCACATGGGAGATGTGACGACGTGATTGACGCTGCCGCGCTGCGGAACGATCTGATCAAGCAGGTCAAGGCGATCGAGGTGGATCTCGCCAAACAGGTCAAGGACGGGGAGTCGATCCTCAAACCGCTGCGGCAGGAGTTCGAGAAGGCGAGCAAGGCGGATCCGGCGACTCCGAGGTGGAGTGCCTGGCTGGACGCGCGGTTGGGTTCGGGGGCGGCTGAGGGTGAGTTGTCGGCGGACCGCGTGGAGCGGGTGCGGGCGGCGGACTCGGTCGCGGGCCGGCTGCGTGCGGAGTACGACGAGGCACGCAAGCTGGGGCGTACGGCGGCGACGTGGAACGCGTGGCTGGACGAACGGGTCACGCAGGTCGCGGTGGCGTGGGTACTGGGCACGGTGTTCGTCCGCTTCTGCGAGGACAACCGGCTGATCGCCGAGCCGTATCTGACGGGACCGGACGCGGAGCGCCGGGACCTGGCGGAGGCCCGGTACGCGCAGTACGTGGAGGAGGACCCGGACCCGACGTACCGGGGCTGGCTGGAGCGGGCCTTCGAGGAACTCGGCGCGGGCCAGGCGGGGAAACTGCTCTTCGACAAGCGGCGCAATCCCCTGTACCAGATCCCGTTGTCGCACGACGCGGCTCGGTCGCTGGTGGAGTTCTGGCGCGAGCGCGGCGAGGGGGGCGAGGGCGAGGATGCGGACCGGCTGGTCCATGACTTCACCGATCCGCTGGACGAGAACGACCCCACGAAGGGATGGGACACCCGCTTCCTGGGCGACCTGTACCAGTGGCTTTCGGAGTCAGCACGCGAAACCTATGCTCTGCTTCAGACGCCGGAGTTCGTTGAAGAGTTCATCCTCGACCGGACAATGGACCCGGTGGTGCGGGAGTTGGGCGGCAAGTTCGGCGAACTGAAGATGATCGACCCGACGTGCGGCTCGGGCCACTTTGTGCTGGGCGCGTTTCGGAGGATGGTGCGGCTCTTCGCCGAGCGGGAGCCGGGGCGGGACGTGCACGAGCGAGTGCGGGACGCGCTGAATGCGGTTCACGGGGTAGACATCAACCCCTTCGCAGTAGCCATCGCACGATTTCGTCTACTCATGGCTGGTATGGCCGCCGGGAATGTACGGACATTCGCCGAAGCCAATATGTACGACTGGCCAATTCATTTGGCAGTCGGTGACGCGCTCATCCAGGACCGTCAGCTCGAACTTGAGCTCATCGGCGAGACATCAGGAAAACGCGTTGTCGACTTTTCCTATGCCACCGAAGACGTTCAAGAATACCCACATATTCTTGAACGCGGACGCTACGACGTGGTAGTGGGAAACCCGCCCTACATCCAAGTCACAGATTCATGCCTGAACTCACTTTACCGGGAACTATATGCGTCCTGCGCGGGAACGTACGCACTATCGGTTCCATTTGCCGAACGTTTTTTCCAGCTAGGAAAATCGGGCACCCCGGACGGGCGCGGATACGGCATGGTCGGTCAGATCACGTCGAATTCATTCATGAAGCGCGAATTCGGGACCAAGCTGATCGAAGAGTATTTTGCACACAAGATCGAATTGACGGAGGTAATTGACAGTTCCGGAGCCTACATCCCCGGGCACGGAACCCCAACGGTGATCCTGATCGGTCGGAGGCGCTCTGGAGCCACACGCACCGGGAGTATTCGAACCGTACGCAGCATTCAGAGTGAGCCCAGTACGCCTCAGAAGGGTGAGGATGGCCTGGTTTGGAATGCAATCGTCGAGCAAATCGACAGGCCAGGATCTATGAGCCAGTGGGTTTCAGTGGACGACCTTGCGCGCGACCGGTACTTCGGTAAGCAGCCGTGGATCTTGGCAGATGGCGGACTTGAAATGACAGAGCAGCTGAACAGCGCATCAAATCAGCGACTACATCAAGTGGTAGACGGCATCGGACGCACAACGAAGTCCGGTGCGGACGACATCTTCTTTTTGCCTGACATCTCCACGGCCAAACGTAAAAATTTGGGAAATGCAGTCCGCAGTCTAATTACCGGAGCATGCGTTCGCGATTTCGAAATCACTGACGTAGTAACACTCTGCAATCCTTATTCTGACATCACAAACGAAACGGCGGTACCAGATACCTCCCCGCTCGTCTCCCGTCACCTATGGCCCGCACGTTCAATCCTGCGAAAGCGGAAACTCTTTGGAAAAACAATTACTGCTCACGGGCGCCCTTGGTATGCACACCTGGAAAATTACCCCAAGAAGCTGGTAGATCCGACGGGCATTACGTTTCCCTTCGTTGCCACCCACAACCATTTTGTCTTGGATCGCAAAGCACGGCTTTTCGGAAGCACTGCTCCGGTGATCAAATTGCCGAGGGAGTCGAGCGAGGATGACTTTCTCAATTTGCTTGGACTACTGAATAGTTCCACAGCATGCTTTTGGCTTAAGCAAGTAAGTCACAACAAAGGGCGACCTGGCGCTGAGCAGGCTGGAGCTGATGAGCCCTGGGAGCATCGTTTTGAGTTCACGGGAACAAAGCTCGGAGATTTCCCCCTTCCCGCCTCTTACCCCACCGAACTAGCGATTGAAATAGATTCATTTGCTCAACGCTTGACTGCCATCAGTCCTGCCGCTTTGATCGCACCCGACAGGCCTACAGTAACTGCGGATGCGCTCCGCACAGCCAAGACTGAATGGACACGCGCCCGCCGCACTTTGGTCGCTCTTCAAGAAGAGCTGGACTGGAGCATCTATGCCACCTATAGCCTCACCAAGGATGAGCTTGTCGCGCCTCGCCTCGAGATGCCGGATATAGACCCTGCTGAACGGGCATTTGCGATCGTCCTGGCTCGCAGAGCGGCACGAGGCGAAGTCAGCACGTCGTGGTTTAGTCACCACAACCACCGGCTCACGCCCATCACCGAACTCCCCGATCACTGGTCCGACGCCTACAAGGCCGTAGTCCAAAAGCGCATCGAAACCATCGAGACCTCCCGCGCCATTGGCATGGTGGAGCGCCCCGAGTACAAGCGTCGCTGGGCGACCGAGGGGTGGGATGTCCTCCAAGAGCGCGCGCTCAAGTCATGGTTGCTGGACCGGATGGAGAAGCGTGAGCTGTGGTTCTCGGACGGCCAGCCGACCATCCTCACCCGCGACCAGCTCACCACCGCCCTCTCTCTCGATGAGGACTTCGTGTCCGTCGCGGAGCTGTACGCCCCGCGTACAGAACTGGCAACCGTCGTCGCCGACCTCCTCGCCGAGGAGCACGTGCCGTTCCTCCCCGCGCTCCGTTACAAGCCCAGCGGCCTGAAGAAGCGCGAGGACTGGGAGTACGTCTGGAATCTCCAGCGCAAGGAGGATGCCGCTCCGGACGAGCCCGCCAAGCGGAAGATCCGGGACACCATCCCCGTGCCGCCGAAGTACACCTCAGCCGACTTCCTCAAGCCCTCCTACTGGCGGGCCCGGGGCAAGCTGGACGTACCCAAGGAGCGGTTCATCTCGTATGCGACCGGGGCGATCTCGGGAACGCCGAAGCTGTTCGGCTGGGCGGGCTGGGACCACCGGGAGCAGGCTCAGGCGCTCGCCACGTACTTCACCAACCATGAGGGGCTGTCCTCTGAGGAGATGACGCCACTCCTCGCGGGTCTGCTCGAACTTCAGCCCTGGCTCGACCAGTGGCACGACGAGTTCGACCCGCTCTACGGGAGTTCCCCTGCGGCCTTCTTCGCGGGCTATCGCGCGACCCAGCAAGGTGAACACGGCCTGACCGACGACGATTTGCGGGCCTGGCGGCCCGCCCCGGCCACTCGGGGCCGGCGCTCGGCCAAGAGCTGAGCAGCTATCCCCATGTGTCCTCCCCGCTCCCGCGCGGGGAGGACACACCGGCGTCCCGCACCGTCAGCGGTGCGGCAGCATCGATCCGCAACTCGAAGCTGTCGTCCAGTACCAGCACGGCAGTGCACTCAGCACCCGACGCCGAACGCTCGCTGCCCACGCTTCGAACCGTCCGCCAAGTGCCCCACGCGTGCACGCACTGACCTACGCGGACCGCTGCCGCAGCGATCTCGGTCCCATCGCGTTCCGGAACAAGGTCCGGGGCCTTCACCTCCGCCCAGACCGTTTTCCCGATCCCGCACGCGCGTCGCTCGAAGCCCCAACGAGCAGCCAGCGACTCCACAAGCAGCAGTCCGCGCCCGCCCGTCTCGTCATCACCAGGCGTCCGCACGACGGGTTCCCCTTCACCCGCGTCACTGACCTCCAGGCGGAGCAGACCGTCTCCGTTCAGCCACGCGATCCGTACGCCCACCAACCGGTCACGCGGCACACGCACTCGCATGGCGTTGGTCACCAGCTCCGAGAGGACCAACTCCCCCGTCTCCGCCGCCCGCCCCAGACCCCAGTCACCGAGCACGGAATGCAGTAGCGCACGCGCCCTGGGGACGCTGCTTCGCTGCCGAGGCAGTCGGAATTTCACTTCGTGAGGGGCACCCATAACAGCTCCCATCGGTCCGGCGAGCAGCCCGAACTCCCGGATGAGAGTGGGAGCTTGCTCAGTCGTCCAATACGTCTCTCTACGCACACGGCCGCTTGAACACATACAGCATTCAGTTGAAAGCTCTGCGTCACTGACGCTAAGCTGCACCCCGCGCGTGGCAACGTCAAGTCATAGGCCATGTCAATTGACACAGCGGCGGAAGTTGGTCACTCCTGACACCTTCCGGACCGAAGATGACCGGGTCATGGCCGAGGTTTCCAAGCCGGTGATCGAGCGATAGGAGCAGCAATGGGCAACGGCAACAGCACGCTGCTGATGTCTCGCGTAACCTTCGGCCGGGCCTTGCGTCGCCTGCGCCGCGAAGGCAAGCGCTACACGATTGCAGAGGTTGCAGCCGCGCTCGGCTGTGACGTCTCTTTGATCAGTCGCATCGAGAACGGCAAGCGTGTGTGCTCCCAGGAGCACTTCGCCCAGCTCATGGATCTCTACGAAGTGCCCCCGGATCAGCGTGACGAACTCGCCGAGTTGCACGCTGCCGCTCGGGAACGACGGCAGCCATGGTGGGCTCGATACAGCGAGGTCATCAGCGCGCAGTACGAACGCTTCCTCGGCTTCGAAGCCGTAGCCTCGACCGTCTATGAGTACCAAGTCGGCATCGTGCCGGGACTGTTGCAGAGCGAGGCGTACGCGCAGTCCGTCACCGGCGTGGGTTTCGCTTCACTGGGACCAGATCAGATCGAGGCGCTTGTCGAGGTGCGCAGCCAGCGCCAGCGGAACTGCCTGCACGAAACCGCTTCCCCGCTTGAGTGCCACTACGTGATCGCGCAGGCCGCGCTCGACTTCCAGGTGGGAGGCAGGCGCACCCACCTGGAGCAGTTGGAGCACCTACTGGAGATCTCGACGCACCCGAGCGTTGATCTCCGCGTCGTCCCTTACGAGAAGGGTGAACAAGCCGCTCAAATCTCAGCGTTCATGATTCTTCAGTTTCCAGACGAGGACGTTCCCGACGTGGCCTTCGGTGAGTCGGTCGCTGGTAGCTTGACTATGGACGACCCACGAGACCTACGCCGCCTACACCGACTCTTCCGCAGCCTTACCGATGCGGCCCTCTCCCCGGAGGAGAGCCGAGACATCATCGCTCAGACGAGGAACAGGGACAGCTGACTGATGGAGAAGATAGACCTCTACTCGATCGACCCCGCCACGCTCTCCTGGCAGAAGAGCAGCTTCACCGCCAACAACGGCCAGTGCTTCGAGCTGGCGGCCCTCCCCAACGGCGGGGTGGCTGTCCGCGACTCGAAGAACCCCTCCGGCCCGCACCTGTGCTTCACCTCCGGCGAGTGGAACGCGTTCAAGGCCGGAATGGCCGCCGGAGACTTCGACAACCTGTAGACCTTCAGCCCTCCCCTCAGGCATTCCCCCACCCGACCCGCCCCGCACACCGGCCCCCCTTCGCAAAGCAAATCGTTCCGATCGTGACGGATCACGGCCGCACCCTCCCGTTCGATCAGTCACTACCTGTGATCTCCAAACACAAGGAAGCAACGACGCCGTGAGTGCCATCCATGACGCCTCTGTGACCACTGCGCTCCAGTGGCGCAAGTCCAGTTACAGCGGAGCCAACAGCAACTGCGTCGAGGTTGCCGACGGCTTCCCAGGTGCCGTGCCTGTGCGGGACAGCAAGAATACGGATGGTCCCGCTCTGGTCTTCGGGGCCGACGCATACAGCACGTTTCTTGCTGCCATCCGAAGCGACTCCCTGTAGCCAGAGCAACCACCGACGTTCCGGGCCTCTGCACGGGAACCCGCAGGAGCCCGGCCGTTTCGTCGCGGCCGGGCTCGCTCGCCCCGGGGCGGTTCGCGGGGCGGGCCTCGCCTGGGCAGCTACCGGGGGTCCCACTAGGAATCCTCAGGACCCCGGCGCCCGGTCACGGGCCCCGGCCCGCCCCGCACACCCATTCCCTCCCCCATGCGAACCGTTACGATCGTGGACGGGCCGCAGCCGTCCGCATGACGACTGACGACAACGCACCGGGGGCGCACGGAAACCATCCGTAATCGTCGCTGCCCCGGGCCAGGGGGAGCACCCTGCTGTTCAGGCCCGCGCGCTCGTGCGCACCGTGCACACAGGACGCAGGAACCAGGAGAAGCGAGACACAGATGGCCCCGAACGCCACCGGTACGGCACCTCTCCTCCGTGACGTCATCGACATCAAGACGTCGATCTCCACCTCCGACTTCGTGCTGAAGCTCGCCGAGGCGGTCACCGAGGAAGGCGCGGCGCGCGCGCTGCGGGACTACGTCGTCACCGAACGCCTCCTGGAGAACTTCGACGAGGCGCTCAGCCTGATCAAGGCGTCCCTCGACGGGCACACCTCCAAGGCCGCCTATCTGCACGGCTCCTTCGGTTCCGGTAAGTCCCACTTCATGGCGGTTCTGCACGCCCTCCTCCGGGGCGACCCGTCCGTCCGCAGCCGTGGGGACTTCGACCCGGTGCTGGCCAAGCACGAGTGGCTGGGCACCGACGGGAAGCGGTTCCTCCTCGTGCCGTACCACATGCTCGGCGCGAAGTCCCTGGAGCAGCGCGTCCTGGGCGGGTACGTCAGCCACGTCAAGGCCCTGCACCCGGACGCCCCGACTCCGCAGGTGTACCGGACCGACTCCCTCTTCGAGGACATCCGCTCCCACCGCCGGCGCGTCGGAGACGAAGCCTTCATCGCCGGGCTCGCCGACGCCCCCACTCCCGGCGGCGCCGAGGAGGATGACGACGACGAGTGGGGCGAGCCGTTCACCTGGACGCCGGAATTTCTCGACGCCGCGCTCGACGCCGAGGAGCTGGACGGCGGTGAGGTGAACCTCAACCTCGTCAACCCCAGCACCCCGGCGGAGCTGCGCGCGAAGCTCGTGCACGACGCGAGCGTCACCTGGTTCCCCGGCTTCGCCCGGCACGCCGCCGAGGACGAGCACGGGTTCATCTCTCTCGACGCGGGCCTCGCCGTCATCGCCGAGCACGCGAAGTCGCTCAGCTATGACGGGCTGATCCTCTTCCTCGACGAGCTGATCCTGTGGCTGGCGAACCGCATCCACGACCAGAAGTTCGTCTCCCGCGAGACGGACAAGATCACCAACTTCGTGGAGGGGGCCGACTCCCGTCGCGCCATCCCGATCGTCTCCTTCATCGCCCGCCAGCGGGACCTGCGGGAACTCGTCGGTGAGGAGACCTCCGGCGCGGCCGAGACCGCGATCCAGGACAGTCTGAACCTGGCCTCCGGCCGCTTCGACAAGATCACGCTGGAGGACCGCAACCTCCCCCAGATCGCCCACGCGCGCCTCCTCACTCCCAAGGACGCGGAGGCTGCCGCGAAGCTGGACGAGGCGTTCACGAAGATCAAGCGGGTGGGACCGCAGGTCTGGGACGTGTTGCTCGGCTCGGACGAGGCGACGACCGGAGCCGACGAGGAGTCGTTCCGGCTGACGTACCCCTTCTCCCCGGCCTTCATGGACACGCTCGTCCACATCTCCTCCGCCCTGCAGCGCTCCCGCACCGGTCTGAAACTCATGGGCCAGCTGCTCGCCGACCACCGGGACGACGCCACGCTGGAGAACCTGATCCCGCTCGGCGATCTCTACCCCGTCATCGCCGACGGCGGCGACAAGCCGTTCGTGGACAGCCTGAAGGTGGAGTTCAAGGTCGCGGACAAGCTGTACCGGACCAAGCTGCGGCCACACCTTCTCGCCACGTACGAGATCACCGAGGAGGACGTCGAGCGCTACCAGCACCGCCGCGCGACCATCACCGACCAGCAGCTCCTCAAACGCTGCGAGGGCTTTGTCGGCGACAACCGGCTGATGTGCACGCTGCTGCTGTCCGCTCTCGCCCCCGGGGTGCCGGCCCTGCGCGATCTCACCATCCGGCGGCTCGCCGCGCTCAACCACGGCTCGGTGCTCTCCCCCATCCCCGGGGCGGAGGTCGGGATGATCAAGGCGAAGGTCGACGAGTGGGCCACGCACTTCGTGGAGATCAAGGCGACCGGCACCAAGCTCAACCCGGGAGTGCGGCTCGAACTGGCCGGAGTGGACGTCGACTCCGTCATCGCCAACGCGAACGTGAACAACAACCGCTCCAACCGCCAGGCCTTGGCCAGGCGACTCCTGGGCAAGGAACTGGGCCTGGAGGGGAACGGGCGGTTGGGCAGCGCGGATGATCTGACCCTCGTCTGGCGCGGCTCGAACCGCACGGCGGAGGTCGTCATCGACGATATCAACGACCATGAGAACCTGCCCGACCACGAATTCGCCCCGAGCCAGGAAGGGCTGTGGCGGCTGGTCATCGACCTGCCGTACCAGGAGAGCGAACACGGTTCCGTCGAGGCGGTCAACCGGCTGCGCACGCTGCGAGAGCAGTCCGGTACCGGAACCCGCACGGTGGGCTGGATCCCCGCCTATCTCTCGGCCCCCCGTTACAAGGACTTCCAGAAGCTGGTCGTCATCGACTACGCGCTCGCCGACCAGCGGCGCTTCGACACCCACTACGCCCAGCACCTCAACGCCGACAACCGCGCGCGGGCCAGGGTGCTCCTCGAAGAGCAGCGGGAGTCCCTGATCAAGACGGTGACGGCCGCGTTCAAGCAGGCGTACGGCTGTGCGGAGAAGAAGGCGTCCGATGTCGATGTGTCCTTCGAGGACCACTTCGAGTCGCTGCGGGACGTTCCCGATCTGAAGGTCTCCATCGGGCAGACGCTGTCCGACGGGGCCCGGCACATCGTGAAGAAGCTGCTGGCGCAGCAGTTCCCCGCGCACCCCGACTTCGACCCCGACGGCAAGAACGAAGCGGTCACGCCCGCGCAGGCCCGTACCGTGTTCGGGCATATTCGAGCGGCGGCGGAATCCGCCGAGCGGCAGGTCGAGGTGCCCTCCAAGGACCGGCCCCTGATGCGGCGGATCGCCGCACCCCTCGGACTCGGCCAGCAGGGGGAGGTCTATTTCCGGCCCTCCAGCCGCTGGGTGGACCACTTCAATCTGCAGGCCCGCGCCGGTGGCGGTCCGGGCGACCTGAGCGTGGTCAAGCTGGCCGAGTGGATCGACCGGCCCGAGCCGATGGGACTGGACACCTTCCTCACCAACCTGGTCATCGCCTCCTACGCGGAGATGGACGACCGGGTGTGGGTGCGGGCCGGCTCGCTGCTCGACCCCGCGCCCGAACTCTCCGCCATCAAGCCCCAGGACGGCCTGCGCTCCCAGCCGCTGCCGGACGAGGCGGTCTGGGAGGAGGCCGGGCGCCGGTTCTGGGACATCTTCGGAGAGCAGCCCCCGAAGTTGCGCCGCAGCCGACTGGTCAGCCACTTCGCCCGGCAGATCACCAGCAAGGCCCGCGAGTACGAGCCGCATGTGGACACGCTCGTCGAGGAGTTGGAGAAGCACGCGAAACTGCTCGGTCTGGACGGGGCTGACGAGTCCGCGTCGGGCAGGCTGACGCTCGCCCGCCGCTCGCGCGACCTTCTCAAGGAGCTGCGTGACCTCTCCGAGAGCACCGCGGGAGGTTCGGCGGCGGCCAAGCAGGTCATCACCACCTTCGCCGCCTTCGACCTGGGCGACGTCTCCGCCGGCCGCTACGGGGCATCGGTCAAGCAGGCCAAGGCCGTCGCCGACGCGCTGGTCGTCGCGGCCTGGGACATGCTGAAACTCGCGCCCAACTACGGGCCACAGGGCGAGGCGGTGCTGGAGGCGCTGCGCGGCGCGGCACGCGCGGATCAGCGCACGATGCGGCTCGAGGACGCCTTGCGCGACGCGCGGAAGTCCATCGTCTCCGTCATCGAGCGCAGCCAGGCGGCAGCCCGGCCCCAGCCGCCTGCGGCCACCCCCGCGACCCCACCTGCCACCGCGCTCCCGCTCACCACGCCCGACGCGGTGAGTCTCAACAACGGCACCGCCCAGCCGCCGGTGTCCACCAGCCACCCGCTCCCCGGTCCCCGTGCCGCCCGCCGCTCAGGCGGTGGACGGGCCAAGGCATCCCAGGTAATCGCACAGCTTCGGGCCGAACTGGACGAACTGACGACCGCCGAACCCGACGCGACAATCGAGATCAGCTGGCGGGTCGTGGAATGAGCGGAACGAGGCGTGTGCGGTGACGACCACGACGACGAGCACGAGCGCGGAGGCCACCACCAGTGCGGTACGGCTCAACGCCGCCACCATCGCCCAGTACCTCGCGTCCCAGCCCGGCCTGAGCCCGGGCAAGCGCCGGGCCGTGCTGCTGCGCGCTGCGCCGCGCTGGGACGGCCCGGCCGAGCTGGCTTGGGGCGAGCACCGGCAGGCGTCGGTGGCCACCGCGCCCTCGCGGCTGGCCGCGTACGAGCTGGTGCTGGCGCACCGGGCGCCGGCGGCGCCCGGCCCGGATGTGCTGGTGGTGCTCACCGACCGCGAAGAGGCCGAACTGGGCCCCGACCTCCTTGCCAAGGTGCACCGACACCGGGTCAACGCGGTGGACACCTGGGACGTCGTCCGGGAATCCTTCGGCGCGGTCAGTACCGACGGCCGACTGGTCGACGAGAACTGGGCCGCCGAGGCGCTGCTGGACGCCACCCCGCCGGGCGGCTGGCCGCGGCTTCGTGGCGGGGTGCTCTCCCGGGACAAGGCACTGAGCGAACTCACGCTCCGCAGGTTCGGCATCGGCCGGTACGACCCGGACCGGGACCAGCCACACGCCCTGTCCGCGAGCGGAGACGAAATCGATATCCACACGCTGCTGCAGTGGTCGCTGGCGTCCGGCGGCCCGGACCGCTATCTGGCGCTGCGCGCGCCCGAGCGCCACGGTATCGCCGCGTTCCTCGGCTCCTCGGATCAGGCGGGTCAGGCCGGACGGACACTGCTCGCCCTGGTCGAGGCCGAGCACGGGCCGGACGCCGTCGCCTTCGGGCTGGTCTGCGCCGCACTGTGGGTGCATGCCGACGCGGCGGCGGACGCGAAGAACTACCGGGCCCGGGGGCGGGCCGAGCGCTGGTTCGGGGAGGAGCCACCCGCCCAGGGAGAGGCCCTGGACGCCCTTGTGGCGGCCTTCGGCCGCTCCTGCGAGGAATTCGTCTCAGGGCTGCTGTTGACGGGACGGTCGGCCTACGACGAGTCGGCGGCGGCTGCGCGGCGCCTGTCCGGTTCCGTACACGACCGCGCGGCCTCCCTGGCGCGGCAGTTCGGCGCCGAAGAGGCCGCCCGTACGAGCCCCCTGCTGGCCGCGGGACTCGAGGCCCGTTTCACCGCCGTCGGCGAAGCGCTCCTGACCGGCCGGCAGGACCGGATCGCGCAGGCGGTGGCAGCACTCGACGACCACCGGCTCGCGCCTGAACCCGATACCCGGCCCCGCATCGAACGTGCGCGCATGGCGCAGCGGCTCACCAGATGGCTCGCGGCCCGGCCGGAGGTGGAGGACGAGGCGGAGAGCCACAGCGTGCGGGATGCCGTCAGCCAGCATGTCTCCGACTCTGGCTGGGTGGACCTCGCGCTCGACCACATCGAGTCCGGCGGGGACCCCGACGCGACGCTGAGATCCGCCTACGACGCCCTGGGTGCCTCCGTACGCGCCCGCCGTCGGGATATCGACCGGCACTTCGCCAGGTCCCTCGCGGCATGGACGGCGGGCGGCAGGCCCCCGGAGGACATGCTGACGGTGGAGACCTTCCTGCCCAAGGTCGTCGCCCCTGTCGTGAAGGCAGGTGAGCGCCGGGTGCTGCTGGTGGTCCTCGACGGGATGAGTGCCGCCATCGCCGCCCAGCTCGGCGAGGAACTGTGCGAGCACTGGGTGGAGTACGACCCGCTGCCCAAGGCGAAGGGCATTCCGGTACGACGGGCGATGGCCGCCGCGCTGCCCACCGTGACGGCCGTGTCGCGAACTTCTCTGTTCGCCGCCCGACTCATGACCGGCACCCAGGTGGACGAGAAGCGACTCTTCCCTGAGCACCGCTTCTGGGGCGAGGAGGAGGCCGCTGTCTTCCACAAGGACGACCTGCGTGGCGACACCAGCGGCGCCCCCCTCGGGCCCGAGCTGCACGAAGCGCTGAACAGTGACCGTACGCATGTCGCCGTGGTGCTCAACACCATCGACGACCGGCTTGCCACGGAGCAGAAGCTCGGAGACGGCGCCTGGCGGCTCGGGGACATAGGGCGGCTGCAAGACCTGCTGCGCTTCGCCGCCGCCCAGGGCCGGGCGGTGATCCTCACCAGCGACCACGGCCATGTCATCGACCGGCACGGGGTGCGGGTCGAGGCCGGCTCCGACCGTGTGGAATCCGCCCGGCACCGGTCCGGTGGGGGTCCGCTCGCCGAGACGGAGATTGCTCTGGCGGGACCGCGTGTGGTCGCGCCGGAGCCCGGAGGGGAGATCGTCGCACTGTGGGACGCCGACTCCCGCTACACCTCGCGGAAGGCCGGCTACCACGGCGGGGCTTCTCTGGCCGAGGTCGCCATCCCGGTGCTCGCCTTCCTCCCCTTCGGGGCCGTACCGCCGAGCGGCTGGCGCGAGCTGGGCAGCCAGCAGCCGCCGTGGTGGTCGCTCGCCCCGGCCACTTCGGAGCCGGTACCCGCGCCGTCTGCCCCGATCGGTGCCCCGGCTGCGCCCGCGAAGAAGCCCTCGAAGCGGGCGACCGAGTTGGCCAGGAGCCATGACTCGCTCTTCGACATGGCGCTGGCTCCTTCGGAGGGAGAGGATGCTCTGCTCTCCGCAAAGCCGGTCTCACCGGACGACGCACTCGTGGACGGCCTGATGGCGTCCGAGATTTTCCAAGCTCAGGTGGGACTGCTGGCCCGCAGACCCCGTCAGTCGGAGCTGGCCAGGGTGGAGAGGGCCGTACGGGCTCTGCTGGAGGCCGGCGGCACGCTTCCGATCACGGCTCTGGCGCAGCGCATCGACCTGCCCGCCACGCGGGCAGCCTCCGGCTTCGCCGCTGTGCTGCGGCAGTTGCTGAACCACGACGGAGTGCAGGTCCTGGAGACACTGCCGGACGGCAGGACCGTCCGGTTGCACCCCGGTCTGCTGCGGGACCAGTTCGAACTCACATAACTGGTCCCGCAGCGAGCGGCCGACGTCAGGTGAGCTGCCGCAGGAGCCCGACGAATTGGCGCAGCTCGTCACCGCGCCTCTTCGAGAGCGGCTCGGGGTCGAAGTGCGCGATCATGTTGCGGATCGTCCGCACCCGGTCCAGCTGGTGCACGAACTGGACCCGGTCCACTCCCGTCCAGCCGAGTGCCTGCCAATTCTGATCGGCGAGCGGGCGGAGTGCCGGGTTCTGCTGATGACCGTCCAGGAGCTTCACGTAGCCGTTGAACATCAGATCGGTTATCTGGCCGGTCTTCTTGTTGTTCGGTTGCAGTGCCCGAATGTTGTCCGGATCAAGGGCCGCACCCAGGCACTTGCGGAGCCGGAACTCGATCTCCCCCACAACGAAGAACGGCCATGCCGTGGCGTCGAAGCGCTCCGTGATGTCCGCACCGGTCACGATGCCGGTGAACTGTCCGCTGTTGTCGCGAACCAACACGTAGCCGTACTCACTGATGATGGGCAACAGGGAGAAGAAATCCTGGCGGGAGTCGGCGATGGGCGGATCGTCCACTATGGCGTTCGCCAGCACCGTGGCCGCGTTGGTCTCGTACATCTTGGCCACCGAGCTCCAGGTGACCACGCCGTGCAGGGTCGTTATGCCGTCGACGACGGGCACCTGGGAGTAGTTCTTGGTGCGCATGAGATACGTGGCCTGTGTGACCGTCGCGTTGGACGGCACACAGTCCACTCCGCCGTGCGCGGCGGGAAGATCGCCGATTCTGAAGGACTGCTGGGGCAGCGCTCCGGGCGTCAGCCCGTCCTCTTCCCCGTCTCCTTCCTGCGGTTCCGGCTCCTCCTCCGGCTCGGCCACGGATTCAAGGGGCACGACGTGCACATGCGCCCGGCCGTTGCAGTTCGCGAAGTAGGGAACGGTCGAAAGCCCGACGTCCTTCAACGTCTGCGTGATGAACAGCACGGACTGGTCGTTTCTCACACGCGTGCCGAACAGCGCGAGAAGCTCGGCAACCGGGATCATCTCGCCCCGGAGCTCGCGAAGCTGCTCCTCAGACGGTGCCTGGGACATGTCTCACTCACCAGCCCGCCGTGTCACGGAAGACGGTGCGCTTGCCCATGGCGGACCTCACCAGCTCGAGCAGCTGCTCGGCGCGGTTCTCGTAGAAGCGCTCAAAATCCCCTTCGTGCAAGGCCGACGGATCGATGAGATGTGTGGCGAGGACATCGTCGAACCACTCCGGCCGCATCCCCGACTCCAGCGCGAGCGACTTGAGATAGACGGCGGGAGATCCCACGAGGCTGCGGCTCACTCGGGCGGACAACGGCGTCTTGTTGACGATGGAGTCTGCCTTCTTCGACGCCTGACCGGGAACGTGCTTGGCGACCCACCCCTTGGGGAAAATCTGTCGCACGTCCACGTTGTACTCGAGCATACGGCCCGCGGTCAGGGGCGCCTCGGTGAAGTACCAGTCCACCGCACCCTGCTTGACCAGCAACGCGTAAATTCCCTTGTACGCCGCGCTGTTGCGGGTGGTAAGGCCATCCAGCCGATCGTCCAGGAAGGCGGCTTCGGTGATCGTGTCCGGGACAGACCCTTCCTCACCACGGATCCAGCCGATGAGCTGCTCCACGTCGCGTGTGAAGCGGCTCTCGGTCGATCCGCCGTACATCTCCCCGAGCACGCCGCACCAGTACCACTGAGAGATCCGCTCATCCGCGCCGGACCTGTCCAGCTCCTCTCCGAGCACAGCGCGGACGGCGGCCAGCGGTACCAGCTGGGTTCGGTACGGGAGGTCGCCGGTGCGGACGATGCACTGCTGCTCCAGGAACTCCCCCACCCACTTGAACGCCTCCGCCACTCGCGGCGCGAGACGCCGGAAGTCCGCCAGGGGCAGGCGCAGCAAATCGCGGCGCTTACAGGCCACCGAGCTGCGCTGGCCGGCCTGCTTCTCCTCCCAGGTGCGGACCAGGGCTACCGCCTGCAAGAAGTCGCTGCTGCTCAGGCCGTCCTCGACACCAGCCTCCATGCGGCCGAAGACGGGGTAGGAGGCAGTGAGGTCCTTTTTGATCTGTTCCCACTCGACCGGGAGCCGGTAGTAGTCGCCGCACTCAGCGACATGTTCCTGATTGCCCGCATAGGTGGCTGTGAGCAGCTCGAAGACGTTGAGTGACACACCACCGGTGTTCACGCGTTCGAATACGGCGCAGACGGCGTCCATCGTCGTGGAAGCCGAAAGCTTGATCATCGGGACCTGGAACTGCTGTACATGGTTGAGAACAAGCTGCTGGAAGTCGCTCCAGACGCTCCAGTTCGCCGAATCGACCTTCACAAACTCCTGGAGCCATTGGTTCACACGGTGTGGGTCAAACGCGATGTGGAGCGGGAAGTAACCTTCCGCGCACTCCTGCTCGATCGTGCTCAGGTCGAGGACGACCTTGCGGGCGAAGTCAGCCCTGAGGATCCGGTCCTCAGGGACGGAGACAACCGCGTCGTCACGGTCGACAGGCGCACCGATGGCCTGGGCGATGTCGATGTAGTACCAGCGCTTGAGAGGCTTGTTTCGCCCGTCAACGGTCTCGACCGGACGGTTCCGATACAGTGCCTGGTACAGGGAGGTCAAGCGCTGTTGCCCGTCGAGAAGCAGTAGCTCAGGCACGACCCCCTCCGCTCCCTCGGCCCCGTTGAGCGTCCGAGGCTTGAACTGGGCGGTGCCCCCGGTCTGCAGCGCCATCACGACGCCCAGCGGGTAATCGAGCGTGACAGTCGCGATCAGAGCCCTGATGCGTTCGTCGTCCCATTTCCAATCACGCTGGAAATCGGGTAGTTGCAAGTCTCCGGATGCGACGGACCTGAGTGCCACGCCCAGGTTGAGGCTGTCGAGCGCCACGCCGAGTCTTCTCCCCGCTTGGAAGTGAACGGTGAACATGCGATTGCATCAAGTGACCAACCATGCGTCAAGTGCGGGATAAGGAAGCCGCTACCGCCTGCTCCAGTGCGAGACTGATGGCGTGAATACAGATAGCCCCGGCAGAAGCGGCCCCGTCAGTGCTGCCCGGCGCCGTGACGTGATCGACGCCCTCCGGCGTGGGGCCGTCCCCGAAAGCGGGCTGGATCTCCTCGCAACCGGTCTACAGCGGTTCGAGCAGGCTCTGGACACAGAACTCGATGCCGTCGCGTCGGGGGCGTCCGTCTTCAAGGCCGTCAGAGGCGAGTACGGATCCGGCAAGACGTTCTTCACCCGATGGCTCGGCGAGCGCGCCAAGCGCCGTAACTTCGCTGTGGCCGAGATTCAGATCTCCGAGAACGAGACGCCCCTGCACAAGCTGGAGACCGTCTACCGACGCCTCACCGAACGGCTGGCCACCCCCGGCTTTCCGCCGAGCGCCCTGCGGCCCGTGGTGGACGCGTGGTCCTACGCGCTGGAAGAGGACGCCCTGGCCGCTGGAGCCGCGGAGGAGGAGCTGCCGGGCGAGGTCGACCGGCTGATGACGGCCAGACTCGCGGAAGTCTCCCGGCAGGCGCCCTCGTTCGCCATCGCGCTTCGGGGATACCGGAACGCTCTGGCGGCGGGTGACGAAGCCACCGCGTCAGCAGTCATGGCCTGGCTGGGCGGACAGCCCCATGTGGCCGCGGCCGCCCGCAAGACCGCCGGGGTACGGGGGGATCTGGACCACTTCGGCGCGCTGGGCTTTCTGCAGGGGCTCCTCACCGTGCTGCGCGATTCCGGGCACGCGGGGCTCTTCGTCGTCCTGGACGAGGTGGAAACACTTCAGCGGATCCGCTCCGACGCACGGGACAAGGCGTTGAACGCGCTGCGCCAGCTCATCGACGAGGTGCACTCCGGGCGCTTCCCCGGCCTCTATCTGCTGATCACGGGGACCCCCGCGTTCTATGACGGCCCGCAGGGTGTCCAGCGGCTGGCGCCCCTGGCGCAGCGGCTGGCCACCGACTTCACCACCGACCCCCGCTTCGACAACCCGCGAGCGGTGCAACTGCGCCTTTCAGGCTTCACTTTCGACTCGCTCATCGGCCTGGGGCTGACCATCCGTGACCTGTACGCGAGCGGATCGTCGAGCCCGGAGCGCATCAAGAAGGTCACGGACGACGCGTACATCGCCGACCTGGCCAAAGCCGTGGGCGGGGCGCTGGGCGGAAAGGTCGGGGTCGCACCCCGGCTGTTCCTGAAGAAGCTCGTCGGGGACGTCCTGGACCGCGTCGATCAGTTCGAGGACTTCGACCCGCGCGAGCACTACGCCCTGACCGTGAACACGGCGGAGCTGAGCAAGGTCGAGCGCAACGCCATGGCGGCTGGAAGCGCCGACGACATCGCGGTGGAGCTTCCGTGACGGACACGGTCGAGGGGCGCCCGGACCCCGTGGACCAACTGCACCGAGGTCTCGTGCACCACATCGTGAATTCCCTGGGATGGCCGCGTCTGCGCCCACTCCAGGAAGAAGCGATCGCACCGCTGTTGGACGGCTCGGACGCTGTACTGCTCGCGCCTACGGCAGGCGGTAAGACCGAGGCCGCGTGCTTCCCCTTGCTGTCGAGAATGGAGCAGCAGAGCTGGACCGGCACCTCGGTGCTGTACGTATGCCCCCTCAAGGCGCTGCTGAACAACCTGCTCCCCCGGCTGGAGACGTACACCTCATGGCTCGGTCGCACGGCCGCGCTCTGGCACGGCGATATCCCGCACACGCGCCGCAAACGGATCCTGCGGGAGCGGCCGGACGTCCTGCTGACCACCCCGGAGTCGCTGGAGGCGATGCTGGTCAGCGCGAACGTCGACCACCGGGCCTTCTTCTCCGGGGTGCGAGCAATCGTCGTCGACGAGGTGCACGCCTTCGCGGGCGACGACCGGGGCTGGCATCTGCTGGCCGTACTGGAGCGGCTGGAACGCGTCGTCGGCCGGCCGGTCCAGCGGGTCGGCCTCTCCGCGACGGTGGGGAACCCGCAGGAGCTGCTGACCTGGTTGCAGGGGTCCGGGGCGGGCGAGCGTACAGCCCGGGTCGTCGCCCCGCATCTGGGTGAGAAGACCCTGGTTCTTCCTCCGCCTGGCGAGATCGAACTGGACTACGTGGGTTCGCTGACCAACGCGGCGACGGTGATCGCAGCCCTGCACCGGGGCGAGAAGCGGCTGGTCTTCTGCGAGTCGCGCCGGCAGGTCGAGAAGCTCGGCGAGATGCTGCGCACGAAGGGCGTGACCACCTTTCTGTCCCATGCCTCCCTGTCCGTGGACGAACGGCGCCGCGCGGAGGCAGCCTTCACCGAGGCCCGGGACTGTGTGATCGTCTCCACGAGCACGCTGGAGCTCGGCATCGACGTCGGTGACCTGGACCGGGTCATCCAGATCGACGCACCCGCCACCGTCGCCTCATTCCTGCAGCGCCTCGGCCGCACCGGACGGCGCCCCGGCTCCACGCGGAACTGCCTCTTCCTGGCGGTGGACGAGGCGGGTCTGCTGTCAGCCGCCGCCCTCCTCCTGCTCTGGTCCCGCGGCTGGGTCGAACCGGTCGTCGCGCCCCTGGAGCCGCGGCACATCGCGGCCCAGCAAATCCTTGCACTGTGTCTTCAGGAGCACCGGGTCGGTGACCAGCTGTGGCGTGAGTGGTGGGGCGGGCTCGGTCCGTTCAGCGCTTCAGCGGAGCCGGTCGTACGTCACCTGATCGATGAGGGTTACGTCGACCTCGATGACGGGCTGATGTTCATCGGCCCGGAAGCCGAACGCCGCTTCGGCTTCCGCCACTTCATGGACCTTACCGCGGTGTTCACGGCCGCACCCGAGTTCACCGTGCTGTCCGGCCGCACCCAGATCGGCACGACGGACCCCGCCCTGCTCACCGATGAGGTGGTCGGACCCCGACGGCTGCTGCTCGCCGGCCGCAGCTGGCAGGTCACCTACATCGACTGGTCACGGCGTCGCTGTTTCGTCGAACCGGTGGAGGGCGGCGGCAGGGCCCGCTGGGGCGGGATGGGCTTCGCCCGCGCCGCCTCGTACGAGCTGTCACGGGCGGCCCGGGACGTACTGCTCGGTGCTACGCCACCGGTCAGCCTCACCCGACGCGCCGAAGGCGCTCTCGCGCAGGCTCGCGATGCGTCGGCCGAGCTGGTGCACCCCGCTGGCACAGTGATCACGCGTGGCGGGCGCGACACGAACGTCCGCTGGTGGACCTGGGCTGGATACCGAGCCAATGCCACCCTGGCCGCCACGCTCACCTCCCTCGCCGACCCGCTCCAGCGTCCTACGGATGCGTATGTCAGGCTGCGCGAGGACATCACCCCCCAGGAGTGGAAGCAGGCTGCGGCCGAGGGCGCCGAGCACCTGTGCCTGCCCGCGGTAGACCCCCGTGCTCTAACGGGTCTGAAGTTCAGCGCAGCCCTTCCGCAGCGTCTGGCAGAGGCGACGCTCGCCTCCCGACTGGCCGACCTCGATGGAGCAGCGGCGGCGCTCCGCGAGCCCGTGACATTCACGACCTATAGCGTGAGCGATGGTGGGTGACCAGCCTTCAGGCGACGCTGCACGAGCGTCCGAGCTGGAGAATGTGTGTAACTCTGCCGGTTCCACAACAGCAGGAAGCCCGTGCCGGCCCACCGAAGGCAGAAGCAAACTTCCGCCCTTATCCCTCTTAATGCCTCAATCGAAGGAAGTCGGGATATGTGGTGGCGCCGGCACCGGTCCCCCTGGAAGTGATGGGGTGGCCGCGGGACTATCTGCAGCGGTGGTGTGCGCACACCCTGGCCCAGGCCCTCGTAGTGTGGTGACCCACCGTGCAGGCTGCCACTCGTGCTGGTCGAGGCCGGCCCCCTCGGGGCCCACGTGACGCCGACCGGGCTCGCGTCGGTAACACCCTTCTGGGTCACCGGTCCGGTCGGCGGAGCACGAACCGTGTGCTCGGAGTGCCGCGGGAGCCATGACCGTGCGCGCCTGCTGGGCTGGAATGCAGGATGCAGCACCGACCGATGACTTCCGGCGCCGGCCCGGGTCGGTACCCACAGGAGAGTGGTACACACCGACCAGGAGACCCATCATGCAGCAGCCGCAGAAGATCAAGACGTTCCTCTGGTACGACGGGAAGGCCAAGGAGGCGGCGGAGTTCTACGTCTCCCTCTTCGACAACTCCCGTATCCGGGGCGTCACCCACTACACCGAGTCGTCCCCCGGCGAGACCGGATCGGTGATGACGGTCGACTTCGAGCTGGCCGGAGTGCAGTTCGTGGCGCTCAACGGCGGTCCCGAGTTCTCCTTCACCGAAGCCATGTCGCTCCAGGTGGACTGCGACTCGCAGGAGGAGGTGGACACCCTCTGGGCGAAGCTGTCGGCCGACGGCGGCGAGGAAGGGCCGTGCGGCTGGCTCAAGGACAAGTACGGGGTGTCCTGGCAGATCGTGCCGCGCCGGCTGTTCGAGCTGCTCGACGAGACGGCGCCGAAGCAGGCGGACGCCGTCGTCCAGGCGATGCTCGGCATGCACAAGCTCGACATCGCCGGCCTGGAGGCCGCCGCCAAGGCGTGAGGGCTCCACCCCCGCCCCTTGCCGCGGCCCCTCGCTCCGTGTGCCCACCCCGCGGTGCCGGGTACGGCCGTTTCACGCGTGCGGCCCGCTGGTGCGCGCCCTCCCCCGGACCGCGGCCGGGAGGCGTACGGCCCGGGGGACGGCCGGGCACAAACGGGCGAGCCGTCACGGACGGTTGCTTGCCGCCACCCAGCGTTCGAGTGCGGCCCGGGCCGCGCCCGAGTCGATGGACTCGGCGGCCCGCTCCATGCCCGCCGCGATCTGCTCGTGCAGCGAGGCGGAGCTCGGCGAGAGCGCCGCCAGCGCGGCGGCGGAGTTGAGCAGCACGGCGTCCCGCACGGGGCCGTGCTCCCCCTCCAGCAGCCGCCGCGCCACATCGGCGTTGTAGGCGGCGTCCGCGCCGCGCAGCGCCTGGACGGGCACCAGCTCGATCCCCACGTCGCGCGGGTCGAAGCTCTCCTCCCGTACGGCGCCGTCCCGCACGACCCACACGGTGGACGTCGCCGTCGTCGTCAGTTCATCCAGCCCGTCGTCCCCGCGGAAGACCAGCGCCGAGGAGCCCCGCGCCGCCAGCACTCCCGCGATGATCGGCGCCATCCGGGCGTCGGCCACTCCCGTCGCCTGCGCGGCGACCCGGGCCGGGTTGGTGAGCGGGCCGAGGAAGTTGAAGGGGGTGGGAACGCCCAACTCCTTGCGGGCGACGCCCACATGCCGCAGCGCGGGGTGGAACTTGACCGCGAAGCAGAAGGTGATGCCCGCCTCCTCCGCCATCTCGGCGACCCGTCCGGGCGACAGCTCCAGGTTGACGCCCAGCTTCTCCAGGACGTCCGAGGCGCCGCTGGCGCTGCTCGCCGCGCGGTTGCCGTGCTTGACGACCTTGACGCCGGTACCGGCCACCACGATCGCCGACATGGTGGAGATGTTGACGGTCTTCGCCCGGTCGCCGCCCGTACCGACGATGTCGACGGCCGGGCCGGGAACCTCGATGGTCCGGGCGTGCTCGTACATCGCCTGCACCAGGCCGGAGATCTCCTCGACGGTCTCGCCCTTGGCCCGCAGCGCCACGGCGAAGCCGGCGATCTGCACATCGCTGGCCTCGCCCCGCATGATCCGGTCCATCGCCCAGGCGGTGGCGTCCGCGCTCAGGTCCTCCCCGGCCAGCAGCGTGCTCAGTACGTCGGGCCAGGTACGCGCCGCCATGGTGTCGCCTCCGGCGGGGGTAGCAGCGCTCATGGTGACCACTTCCTGGCAATAGACCGACGCGTTGGTGCGGCCACCCTACCGAGTCCGCCGACCGGGCCGAGCCACTGTTCGGCCCGTGAACAGGCTCCCTCCGGCGCCGGGCACACAGCCGGGAGGGGCCCACGGGCAGTGCCCGTGGACCCCTCCCGATGTGGCGGATCCAGCTGTGCGAACCGGTCGGTGACGCGGGCGTCAGTGGTGCCCGTGTCCGCTCTCGATCTCCTGGTACTCCTCGCGGGTGGGCTTGGGGATCTGTCCCGACTCCCCGAAGTAGCCCTTGGAGAGCCTGGCCCGCAGCTTCTGCCCGCGGGAGACCTTCCGCTCGACGCCGTTCTCGTCCGTCAGCGGACCGATCTCCACCGGCTGGTACTGGTCGTGCGCGGTGAGCGTGTGCAGGTGCTCCTGCGACAGCGGCTCGTGGATCTCGACGAACTCACCGTGCGGCAGCCGCTTGATGGTGCCGGTCTCCCGGCCGTGCAGCACCTTCTCCCTGTCCTTGCGCTGCAGCCCCAGGCAGATGCGCCTGGTGATCCAGAAGACCAGGACGGGCAGGACGAAGAACGCGATGCGTACGAACCAGGTGATCGCGTTGATCGACAAGTGGAAGTGCGTCGCCCACAGGTCGTTGCCGCCGCCGACGAGGAGCACGAAGTACCAGGTGATCCACGCCGCACCGAATCCGGTACGCGTCGGCGCGTTGCGCGGCCGGTCCGCGATGTGGTGCTCGCGCTTGTCGCCGGTCACCCATGCCTCGATGAAGGGGTACATGGCGATGACGACGAGCACCAGCGGGAAGACGATCACGAGCGGGATGGCCACACCGAGCGCCAGCGTATGACCCCACAGGTTGATCTCCCAGCCAGGCATCACCCGGATCAGGCCCTCGGAGAAGCCCATGTACCAGTCGGGCTGGGCGTTGGTCGACACCTGGTCCGGCCGGTAGGGCCCGAGCACCCAGATCGGGTTGATGGTGAACAGCGCCGCGATGGCCGCGATCACACCGAAGACCAGGAAGAAGAAGCCTCCGGCCTTGGCCATGTAGACCGGCAGCAGCGGCATACCGACCACATTGGTGTTCTTGCGGCCGGGACCGGCGAACTGGGTGTGCTTGTGGTAGAAGACCAGGATCAGGTGTGCCACCAGCAGCCCGAGCATGATGCCCGGCAGCAGCAGGATGTGGATCGAGTAGAACCTGGCCACGAAGTCGTCGCCGGGGAACTCCCCGCCGAACAGGAACATCGCCAGATAGGTGCCCACGATCGGCACGGACAGGATCGCGCCCTCCATGAACCGGACACCGGTACCGGAGAGCAGGTCGTCCGGGAGCGAGTAGCCGGTGAAGCCGGTGAACATGCCCAGCACGAAGAGCAGGAACCCGAAGACCCAGTTGACCTCGCGCGGCTTGCGGAACGCCCCCGTGAAGAAGACGCGCATCATGTGCACGAACATCGCCGCGAGGAAGATCAGCGCCGCCCAGTGGTGGATCTGCCGCACGAGCAGACCACCGCGTACGTCGAAGCTGATGTCCAGTGTCGAGGCGAACGCCTCCGACATCCGCACACCGTGCATCGGCGTGTAGGAACCGTGGTACTCCACCTCGGCCATCGACGGGTGGAAGAACAGCGTCAGATAGACGCCGGTCAGGATGATGATGATGAAGCTGTAGAGCGCGACCTCACCCAGCATGAAGGACCAGTGGTCCGGGAAGATCTTGCGCATGTTGGCCTTGGCCAGGCTGTAGAGGCCCAGCCGTCCGTCGGCCCAGTCGGCGACCCGCTCGCCCGCGGGTGCCTTCTTCTTGCCCTCGGCAGCCGCGCTGCCCGGGGTATCGGTTCCAGTACTCATCCGCGCTCCCAGAAGGCCGGACCGACGGGCTCCGCGAAGTCGCCCTGCGCTTCGAGGTAGCCGTCCTTGTTGACGCTGATGTTGAGCTGCGGCAGCGGATGGCCGGCGGGTCCGAAGAGCACGCGCGCACCGTCGGCGAGGTCGAACGTCGACTGGTGGCACGGGCACAGGACGTGGTGGGTCTGCTGCTCGTAGAGGCTGACGGGGCAGCCGACGTGCGTGCAGATCTTGGAGAAGGCGACGATGCCCTCGTGCGACCAGTCCAGCTCGCGCTTGTCCTTGATGTCGTTCGGCTCCAGCCGGACGATCATCAAAGCCGCCTTGGCGATCTCCTTCTGGAAGTCGTGGTCGTCCTCCTCCAGGCCCTCGGGCTTGGCGAAGGTGAGCGACCCGACGGCGATGTCCTCGGGACGCAGCGGCTCGTTGGTGTTCTCGTTGACGAGCAGCTTGCCCTTGGCCCAGGCGGTGTGCCGCAGCTTGTCCTTCGGCAGCGGGCCCAGGTCGCGCAGCAGGACGACGCCGGAGAGCGGCACCAGGGCCACGGCACCGAACATCGTGTTGCGGATGAGCTTCCGGCGACCGAGGGCCGACTCCTTGGCGCCCTGCTTGAAGTCGGAGATGACCTTCTCGCGGACCTCCGGAGGGGCGGCGATGGGGTGCCGCTCGTCGACCATCTCCTCGTCGGACATCAGGGTGCGCGCCCAGTGGACGGCACCGGCGCCGATGCAGAAGAGGGCGACACCGAGGGTGAGGCCGAGCGCCAGGTTCAGCGCGCTGACGCGCCCGAGCGGCCAGACATAGACGATCTTGTCGATCGGGAAGGCCACGAAGGAGGCGATGAAGCCCACCGTGGCCAGCATGGACAGCGTGAAGAGGAAGGCGACGGTGCGCTCGGAGCGCTTGGCCGCCCGCTCGTCGATGTCCTGGATGCGGTGCTCGTGCGGCGGCAGTCCCGGATCCGCGAAGGGATCGGACTTGGCCACCTGAGCCCCGTGGGCTTCTTCCTGCGCGGCAGGCAGGTTCTCGTCTGACACGTTCTCGTCTGGTCCAGTCTGGCTACTCATGACTTCTTGGCCTTTGCAGTCCGAGCGGCGACCCAGACGGCGACAGCGATCAGCGCGCCGAGGCCGAAGATCCAGGCGAACATGCCCTCGGCGACGGGGCCGAAGCCACCGAGCTTGAACCCGCCCGGGCTCTCCGACTTCTCGCCGTTGACCTCCTTCACGTACGCGACGATGTCCCGCTTGTCCTTCTCGGGAAGCGCACCGTCGGTGAAGGACGGCATGTTCTGGGGGCCGGTCTGCATGGCCTCGTAGATGTGCTTTTCGGAGACACCGCTGAGGTCGGGCGCGAACTTGCCGTGTGTGAGGGCGCCGCCCTCACCGGTGAAGTTGTGGCACTGCGCACAGTTGGTGCGGAAGAGTTCCCCACCCCTGGCCACGTCCGCACCGCTCGGGTCGTACATGTCCTTGGTGGGTGTGCTCGGGCCGGAGCCGAGCGAGGCGACGTACGCGGCGAGCTGGTTGATCTCGTCCTGGTCGTAGACCTTCGGCTTCTTGGGCACCTGGGCGCCGGGCTGCTGGGCCGGCATCCGGCCGGTGCCGACCTGGAAGTCCACCGCCGCGGCCCCGACACCGACCAGGCTGGGACCGTCGCTGGTCCCCTGGCCGCCGGTTCCGTGGCAGCTGGAGCACCCGGTGGCGTAGAGCTTCTTGCCCTCCTCGATGGCGAGGGACTTACTCGACTCCTGCTCGGCCTTGGCCTCACCCGCGGGAGCGAACGCGGTGTACAGCCCCCCGGTGGCCGCCAGCGCGAAGAGTAGAACGACAAGCGCCGCCAGCGGATGGCGCCGTCGTGCGGAGAGCTTTTTCACGGATTACCCCGGTGTCAGGATCTTCTCGTCGATGCTGTGTCTGTCCGTCTGTTCCGTAGTCCGCCTGTGCGGTACGGCGCGCGGCGGTGCCGCGTACGTCCGGTTACCGGATCAGGTAGATCGTGGCGAAGAGGCCGATCCAGACGACATCGACGAAGTGCCAGTAGTAGGACACGACGATGGCGGCGGTGGCCTGGTGGTGAGTGAACCGCCTGGCCGCATAGGTGCGCCCCAGGACGAACAGGAAGGCGATGAGACCGCCTGTCACGTGCATCCCGTGGAAACCGGTGGTCAGGTAGAACACCGATCCGTACGGACTCGAGGAGAGTGAGGTGCCCTCCTTGACCAGCTCCGTGTACTCGAAGACCTGGCCGCCGATAAAGATCGCACCCATGATGAAGGTGACGATGAACCACGCGCGGAGCTTCTTCACGTCCCCGCGCTCGGCAGCGAAGACGCCGAGCTGACAGGTGAGCGAGGAGAGCACCAGGATCGTGGTGTTCGTCGCCGCGAAGGGAAGGTTCAGCTCAGACGCATGCTCCTTCCAGTACTCGGCGCCGGTCACCGACCTCAGGGTGAAGTACATCGCGAAGAGGGCCGCGAAGAACATCAGCTCGGAACTCAGCCAGATGATGGTTCCGACGCTGGTGAGGTTCGGCCGGTTGACCGATGGGTGCGCGTGCCCGGTTTCTACTGCTGTTGCTGTCGCCACGACCGACATTATGTCGGTCGCTTATCCCGGCCTCACTTCGGGGGGTCCCGTTCGGTGTGTCCGTACCCGACGCCCGCCCCGTGTCCAGCGAAGACGGCACGCGCGTACCCGTCCTACGGACCCGTACCGGTGCGTGCTGACCGGTGTTGACGGTGCGTCGAAGGGAGTAGCATCCGAGCGGCGCCACCGTGGAAAGCGGCTCCGAGCCGCCCGGTGCGTCAGCGGTTCACCCGATACGGACGCGGAGGAACGATGCAGCCGACCGCCACGGTGCTGGTCTACAGCGACAACGCCACCACCCGCGAGCAGGTGCGGCTCGCCGGGGGGCGCCGACCCGCCACCGACGTGCCCGAGGTCCGGTACGTGGAGTGCGCGACCCTGCCCGCCGTGCTCGCCACCCTGGAGGAGCTGCACGTGGACGCGTGCGTGCTGGACGGGGAGAGCGCCCCGGCCGGTGGCATGGGCGTGTGCCGGCAGATCAAGGACGAGATCTTCGACTGCCCGCCGGTGCTGCTGCTGATCGGCAGGCCGCAGGACGCCTGGCTGGCGACCTGGAGCCGGGCCGAGGCGACCGTCTCGCACCCGGTGGACCCGGTGGCGCTGGCCGACGCGCTGGCCGGGCTGCTGCGGGACCGCACCGCCGACAGGAGCCTCGCCACGACCTGAGCACCGGGTCGGGGCCGAGCAGACAGTGCCGCGCCCGGCTGTCCTCCGAACGGGGGACAGCCGGGCGCGTCGCCGTTGTCACGCCTTTCTCGTCACATCGGGGACGGGTCACACCTGGGGGCGGAGCCGCGCGACGTCCGCGGGGCCGCTGCCGACCGGCTCGTCCTTGTGGACGGCGCTGCCGGCGCGCCACTTCTTCCACTCCAGATTCCAGTCCCCGAAGCCGTTGCCGAAGGGGGCCATCTTCTCGCCCGCTGTGTTGACGTGCTGGACGATGTCGCCCTGGCGGACGTTCTTGAAGAACCACTTGGCGTTGGCGCTGCTCATGCCGGTGCAGCCGTGACTGGTGTTGGAGACGCCCTGGGAGCTGACCGACCAGGGGGCGCCGTGCACGTACTCGCCGCTGTTGGTGAGCCGGGTGGCCCAGTAGACCGGCAGGTCGTAGAAGTCCGAGGCGCCGATGCTGGCGCTCGTCATCCGCACGAAGGGCTCCTTGGTGAGAATCACCTTGATGCCGTTGCGGGTCTCGTAGCCCGCCTTGCCCGTGGTGACGGGTATGGAGCGGACGGTCTTGCCGTTCTTCTTGACGGTCATCACCAGTGAGGAGGCGTCCGTGATCGCTTCTATTCGGTCGCCGGTCTTCATCCGAACGGGTTCGGCTTTGCCGCCGTACAGCCCGTCGCGCACCTTGAGGCCCTGGAGCGAGGAGCGGAGGGTGATGGAGGCGTGGGCGGGCCAGTAGGAGCGGGGCCGGTAGTGCAGCTCCTTGCTGTTCACCCAGTGCCAGGCCCCCTCCACATGAGGCCTGGACCTCACCTTCAGTGCCCGCTCGACCAGCTCGCGCTGCTTGTGGCCCTTGATGGGCCGGCTCAGCTCCGCCGTGAGGGGCTGTCCGACGCCGTAGGTGCCGTTGTCCGGGCCCAGCTTGACCTTCAGGTGCTTGGAGGCGGGCTTGGTCTCGAAATGCATTGTGCGGCGCCCTGGAGCGCCCTCGTCGTTCTCCGTGCTGACCCGGAGGGTGTAGCGCGCTCCGGCGGCCAGCGGCCCGGTGCTGTGCCAGCGCTTGCCGTCGGCGGACATCTCGCCGGGCAGCGCGCGGCCCTTGGTGTCGGTGGCGAGGACGTCGGTGAGGGTGTCGCCGTGCTGGGCGGTGATCTCCAGCGGCTTCTCGGGGTCGACGTCCTTGCTGTCGGCGTCGGCGTTGACGGCGACCACGTCGGTGGCGTCGTAGGGGGCGGAGGCGAGCGAGCTGTCACCGGTGCTGCCGCTGCCGCAGGCGGCGAGCCCCACGGAGAGGGGCGCCAGCAGCAGGGCGCAGCTCTTGACCATCCGGCGCTTGTGCTTACGGGACAGGGTTCGGGGGGTGAGGACCCCCTGCGCTATCGCGGTGCGTGGGCTGTGACTCATGCGCCCAAAATATGAAGAATCGTCAATTCGGGCGCGCTGGGTGCGTACAAACGGGTCGGCCCCCCGGAGTGTCGGGGGGCCGATCCTTGCGTTTTTCGGTTGTCCGGTCTCGCTCGTCCGGTGCCGCGTTGGCTACTGGGTGCGGTTCTCACCGTGGTAGTACTCGAACACCCAGCCGAACAGGCCGATCAGCAGCAGCGGTGCCGAGACGTACACCAGCCACCAGCCGAGGGCCACGCCCCCGAAGGCGAAGGCGCCACCGAGGCCCAGCACGAGCGGCTGCCAGCTGTACGGGCTGAAGAAGCCCAGCTCACCGGCGTCGTCCGCGACATCGGCCTCCCGGTTGTCCTGAGCTCCGGTGTCGACCCGGCGCGCGGTGAACGCCAGGTAGTAGCCGATCATGATGGACAGACCGAAGGCCAGGAAGAGGCCCGTGGTACCCACCGGCTCCTTCGACCAGAGTCCGTAGGTGATGGCGACCGCCAGCAGGAAGACCGACAGCCACAGGAACATCTTGCCCTGGATCTTCACTTCCCGGCCTCCTTGCTGCCGGCGAGCGCCTTCTCTTCCCTGTCCACGTTCTCCAGCTCATCGAGCGCGGAGATCTCCGGGTGGTGCAGGTCGAAGGCCGGGGATTCGGAGCGGATACGGGGCAGGGTGAGGAAGTTGTGCCGCGGGGGCGGGCAGCTTGTCGCCCATTCGAGCGAACGGCCATAGCCCCACGGGTCGTCGACCTCGATCTTCTCGCCGTACTTGTGCGTCTTCCACACGTTGTAGAAGAACGGCAGCAGCGACATGCCCAGCAGGAACGAGCTGATGGTGGAGATGGTGTTCAGCGCGGTGAAGCCGTCGGCGTGCAGGTAGTCGGCGTACCGGCGCGGCATGCCCTCGGCGCCCAGCCAGTGCTGCACCAGGAAGGTGCCGTGGAAGCCGATGAACAGCGTCCAGAAGGTGATCTTGCCGAGCCGCTCGTCGAGCATCTTGCCGGTGAACTTCGGCCACCAGAAGTGGAAGCCGGCGAACATCGCGAAGACCACGGTGCCGAAGACGACGTAGTGGAAGTGGGCGACGACGAAGTACGAGTCGGAGACGTGGAAGTCCATCGGCGGCGAGGCCAGGATGACACCGGTCAGACCACCGAAGGTGAAGGTGATCAGGAAGCCGATGGTCCACAGCATCGGTGTCTCGAAGGACAACGACCCCTTCCACATCGTGCCGATCCAGTTGAAGAACTTCACACCTGTCGGTACGGCGATCAGGAAGGTCATGAACGAGAAGAACGGCAACAGCACGCCGCCCGTGACGTACATGTGGTGCGCCCAGACCGTCACCGACAGACCGGCGATGGCGATGGTCGCGCCGATCAGACCGATGTAGCCGAACATCGGCTTACGGCTGAAGACCGGGATGACCTCCGAGACGATGCCGAAGAACGGCAGCGCGATGATGTACACCTCTGGATGGCCGAAGAACCAGAAGAGATGTTGCCACAGCAGCGCCCCTCCGTTGGCCGAGTCGAAGATGTGCGCCCCGAACTTCCGGTCGGCCTCCAGGGCGAACAGCGCGGCGGCCAGCACCGGGAAGGCCAGCAGCACCAGCACACCGGTGAGCAGCACGTTCCAGGTGAAGATCGGCATGCGGAACATCGTCATACCGGGGGCGCGCATGCAGATGATCGTGGTGATGAAGTTGACCGAGCCGAGGATCGTGCCGAAGCCGGAGAGGGCCAGACCCATGATCCACATGTCGGCACCGACGCTCGGGGAGCGGACCGCGTCCGACAGCGGCGAGTAGGCGAACCACCCGAAGTCGGCCGCGCCCTGCGGGGTGAGGAAGCCACCCACCGCGATCAGCGAACCGAAGAGGTAGAGCCAGTAGGCGAACATGTTCAGCCGCGGGAAGGCCACATCCGGTGAACCGATCTGCAGCGGCATGATCCAGTTCGCGAAGCCGGCGAACAGCGGGGTGGCGAACATCAGCAGCATGACCGTGCCATGCATGGTGAACGCCTGGTTGAACTGCTCGTTCGACATGATCTGCATACCCGGGCGGGCGAGCTCGGCGCGCATGAAGAGCGCCATGACACCGCCGATGCAGAAGAAGACGAACGACGTGATCAGGTACAGGCTGCCGATCTTCTTGTGGTCCGTCGTCGTCATCCAGTCGACAACGACCTGGCCGGGCCGCTTACGGCGTCCAGGGGTTGTTGTCGCCTCAGCCGTTGCGGCGGCGGCACCCTGGGGTTCGTTGAGGATGCTCACGGGTTATTCGTCTCCGCATTCTTGGCGCCGCCCGTGGTGGCGGTACCCGCCGGGATGTAGCCGGTCTGGCCCTTCTTCGCCAGATCCTCCAGGTGCTTTTGGTAGCGCTCCGGGGAGACGACCTTCACGTTGAAGAGCATCCGGGAGTGGTCGACGCCGCACAGCTCGGCACACTTGCCCCTGAAGGTGCCCTCCTTGTTGGGAGTCACCTCGAAGCGGTTGACATGGCCCGGGATGACGTCCTGCTTCATCAGGAACGGCAGGACCCAGAAGGAGTGGATGACGTCGCGGGAGGTCAGGATGAACTGGACCTTCTCCCCCTTGGGCAGCCACAGGGTCGGACCCGGGTTGCCGTTCTGCGGGTTCTTGTCGGCCGGGGTACCGACCGTGTGGACGCCCTCGGCACCCTTGGGGAAGCCCTTGGCCATCCGGTCCGGGATGGCGCTCAGCTCCTTGTCCAGCGCCTTGTGCGTGTTGACGTCCGTGTTGGGATCGCCGTCCACGTCCTCGACGTAGTTGAAGCCCCAGCTCCACTGGTAACCAACGACGTTGATGACGTGCGTGGGCTTGTTGGAGGTCGCCAGAAGCTTTGTCTCGTCCCGGGCCGTGAAGTAGAACAACACCGAGATGATGATGATCGGAACCACGGTGTACAGGCCCTCGATGGGCATGTTGTACCGGGTCTGCGGGGGGATCTCGACCTTGGACCGGGAGCGCCGGTGGAAGATGACGCTCCACAGGATCAGACCCCACACCAGCACGCCTACGGCGAGCGCGGCCGCCCAGGAGCCCTGCCACAGAGAGAGGATCCGCGGCGCCTCGTCCGTGACCGGGGTGGGCATGCCGAGGCGGGGGAAGTCCTTTGATGTGCAACCGGTCGCGGTCGCCAGGACCAGGCCCGCGGCCAGCGCCTGCTGCAGCTTCCGCCGCATCGGGCGCCGCGACGAGCGGTCGGAGCCGTTGGGACTCACGTAGCGCCTTCCCGAGAGTCTCGCCCGCGTCGGTCGGGCGCGGCCCTCTTACGTGGTCGGGCGCCGGCCCAGGCGCGGGCAGGGGTTTGGATGTTTATGCGGACCAAACCCTAGCCGACGCCATTTGGGGTCGCGCGGGGAGGGGGCGTAACGCGCCGCGCGCCACCCTGATGGGGTGGAATGCCGCCAGGCCACGCCCGAACTGACGCTGTGCAGGCCGGTTCCCGGCCGGTTGCCGGTCGGCTCCCGGCCCGCTCCGGGGCGGCCTTGGCGCCCGGTTCGCGCGGTGCGGGTGCGGCGGTAGCGTACAAGTGTGTCCTATTTCGATGCCGCCTCCTCGCTCCCGCTCCACCCCGTCGCCCGGCAGGCGCTGCTGGCGTCGGTGGACGAGGGCTGGGCCGATCCCGCCCGCCCACACCGGGAGGGCCGACGCGCGCGGATGCTGCTGGACGCGGCGCGCGAGACCGCGGCCGAGGCCGTCGGATGCCGCCCGGACGAACTGCGGTTCACCTCTTCGGGTACCCAGGCGCTGCACACCGGGATCAGGGGGGTGCTGGCGGCGCGCCGCCGTGCCGGACGGCGGCTGGTCGTCTCGGCCGTCGAACACTCCGCCGTGCTGCACACCGCCGAGGCCCACGAGCGCTCCGGCGGCCTGGTGCGGGAGGTCGGCGTCGACCGCACGGGACGGGTGGAGGCACAGGAGTGGAAACAGGCGCTCGGCGAGGACTGCGCGCTGGCCTGTCTGCAGTCCGCCAACCATGAGGTCGGTACCGTCCAGCCGGTCGCGGAGGCCGCCGAGGCCTGCGCCGAGGCGGGCGTGCCGCTGCTGGTGGACGCGGCGCAGTCGCTGCCCTGGGGGCCCGTGGAGGGGCCGTGGTCGCTGCTGACCGGGAGCGCCCACAAGTGGGGCGGCCCGGCCGGGGTGGGGCTGCTCGCCGTCCGCAAGGGGGTGCGCTTCGCTCCGCCCGGGCCGGTGGACGAACGGGAGCGGGGGGCCGCGCCCGGGTTCGAGAACATCCCCGCCGTGGTCGCCGCCGCCGCCGCACTGCGGGCCGTACGGGCCGAGGCCGACGCGGAGGCCGCCCGGCTGCGGGCCCTCGTCGACCGGATCAGGGCCCGGGTGCCGGAGCTGGTGCCGGACACCGAGGTCGTCGGCGACCCCGTACGGCGGCTCCCGCACCTGGTGACCTTCTCCTGTCTGTACGTGGACGGCGAGGCCCTGCTGCACGCGCTGGACACCGCCGGCTACTCGGTGTCCAGCGGCTCGTCGTGCACCTCCAGCACGCTGACCCCGAGCCATGTGCTGCGGGCCATGGGCGTGCTGTCCGAGGGCAACGTGCGGGTGTCGCTGCCCCCGGGGACGGCCGAGAGCGAGGTGGACCGGTTCCTGGAGGCGCTGCCCGGGGCCGTCGAGGGTGTACGCGCACACCTGGGCATCGGCGCCCGGGCCGAGCCCGCCGACCGCGGCGCGGCGGAGGCGGAGGTCACCGTCGACGCGCGGGGCAAGCTGTGCCCGCTGCCCGTGATCGAGCTGGCCAAGGTGATCGAGGACGTGCCCGCCGGGGGCGTCGTCCGGGTGCTCGCCGACGACGAGGCCGCCCGGCTCGACATCCCGGCCTGGTGCGAGATGACGGGGCACGCCTTCGAAGGGGTGGAGGGCGTCGAGTACCGGGTGCGGCGCACGGCACCCCGTCGCGGGGCGTGACCGGGCGGGGCGTGACCGCGCGGGGCGCTCACAGAAAGGCTCCCGAGGGGATGTAAGGGGTCGGGGGGCGCAGGCCGCGGAAGCAGACGAAGCCCTCGGCGCGCAGCTCCAGCCCGGCCCGGAGCCCGACGTCCACGGCCCACTGCTGCTCGGCGGTGATGTCGTGCACCTCCACCGCGACGCCCTCCCCCACCCCGAGCAGCGCCGCGCTCAGCACCCGGGTGGCGAGCCGTCGCGAGGTGGCGCCCAGCAGGGCGACCTTGGCGCCGTCGGAGTCGTCGCCGATGTAGCAGTAGCCGCTGCCGGCCAGGTCGTCCGCGACGACCAGCCGGTGGTGCCGCAGCAGAAAGTCGTGGTCGGGCCCGTGGGCGCCGCCCCGCAGCCGCCGGTCGACGGAGTCGAGCAGGTCCCGGTCGCGCGGGCCGCCCTCGACCGCGGCGCCCTCGACCTTGCCCAGCCCCGCCCGGTCGACGACGCCGCGCATCCGGATGGTGGGGTGCAGTGCGAATCCGGCCTGCCGGTACACCCGGGCGGCGGCGGGGTGCCGGGAGCAGCAGATGATGCCGCGCAGGCAGCCGCGTCCGTACTCCAGCGTGCGCTGCAGCAGTGCGCTTCCGACCCCCTTGCCCTGGACCCCGGGCAGGACGGCCAGCAGCGCCAGGCCCCAGGTGCCCTCGCGGATGTGGGACTGGGCCACGCCGATGGCCTGGCCGGTCCGGTCCTCGGCCAGCCAGCTGCCCGCCGGGTCGTGCCGGACGATGTGCAGGATCTTCTCCCGGCTGCGCGCCGCACGTGCCGCCGAGGGCGGGTTCGGCGGAGTGTCGCCCTTGAGGGCGTGCGAGGCCCCGAACGCCGCCTCGGCCAGCTTCCGTACGGTCTCCGCGTCGTCCTGGGTGTCCCTGACCGGTCGCAGCAGCATCCACGCACCGTACGGCGCTGCCAGGGGCCGCCTCAACGGAGTTGCTGGGCTACGGGAGGGCCAGCATGCGCTCCAGCGCCAGCTTGGCGTACTTCTCCGTCTCCGCGTCGACCTCGATCCGGTTGACGACGTTGCCGTCGGCCAGCGACTCCAGGGCCCACACCAGGTGCGGCAGGTCGATGCGGTTCATCGTCGAGCAGAAGCAGACGGTGCGGTCGAGGAAGACGATCTCCTTGTCCTCGGCGGCGAAGCGGTTGGCCAGCCGCCGTACGAGGTTGAGTTCGGTGCCCACGGCCCACTTGGAGCCGGCGGGAGCAGCTTCCAGGGCCTTGATGATGTACTCCGTGGAGCCGACCTGGTCCGCCGCGGCGACGACCTCGTGCTTGCACTCGGGGTGCACCAGCACATTGACGCCCGGGATGCGCTCGCGCACCTCGCGCACCGACTCCAGCGAGAAGCGGCCGTGCACCGAGCAGTGGCCGCGCCACAGGATCATCTTGGCGTCACGCAGCTGCTGCGTGGTCAGACCGCCGTTCGGCTTGTGCGGGTTGTAGACGACGCAGTCGTCCAGCGTCATGCCCATCTCCCGCACGGCGGTGTTGCGGCCGAGGTGCTGGTCGGGGAGGAAGAGCACCTTCTCCCCTTCGCCGAAGGCCCACTCCAGGGCCCGTTTGGCGTTGGAGGAGGTGCATATGGTGCCGCCGTGCCGGCCGGTGAACGCCTTGATGTCGGCGGAGGAGTTCATGTAGGAGACCGGGACGGTGGTGTCGGCGACCCCGGCCTCGATCAGGACCTCCCAGCACTCGGCCACCTGTTCGGCGCTGGCCATGTCCGCCATCGAGCAGCCGGCCGCCAGGTCGGGGAGGACGACCTGCTGGGCCTGGGAGGTGAGGATGTCGGCGGACTCGGCCATGAAGTGCACGCCGCAGAAGACGATGTACTCGGCCTCGGGGCGGGCCGCGGCGTCCCGGGCCAGCTTGAAGGAGTCACCGGTCACATCGGCGAACTCGATGACCTCGTCGCGCTGGTAGTGGTGGCCGAGCACGAAGACGCGGTCGCCGAGCTTCTCCTTGGCGGCGCGCGCACGGGCCACCAGGTCCGGGTCGGAGGGGGCGGGAAGGTCGCCGGGGCACTCGACTCCGCGCTCGCTCTTGGGATCGGCCTCACGGCCGAGCAGCAGCAGTGCGAGCGGGGTCGGCTGTACGTCCAGCGGCTGGGCGGCACTCACAGGACCAGCCCTTTCTGTGGCTCGGTTCGACGCTCGGGTACGGCTCCGCGTCGGATTCTCGTCTAAGTGACGTTATCTATCATAACCGCTTCATGTCACTTTGACGATGGCCATCGCGTCGATGTGACGCATTCCCAGTCGCTCCGGCTGTGTGCGAGCATGAAGTGACCACTCCTGGAATGAATCCGGGATGCCGTCGGTTGAGCCGACGGTAAGAGAGCAGTCCGTACAACCCGGGAGAGAAGCAGATGTCCGTTTCGGACGAGACCGCTGTAAGCGAGGGCATCATCCTGTCCGACGCCGCCGCGGCGAAGGTCAAGAGCCTGCTTGAGCAGGAAGGCCGCGAAGACCTGGCGCTGCGCGTCGCCGTCCAGCCGGGTGGCTGCTCCGGCCTGCGGTACCAGCTCTTCTTCGACGAGCGCTCGCTCGACGGCGACGTGGTCAAGGATTTCGACGGCGTCAAGGTCGTCACCGACCGGATGAGCGCCCCCTACCTCGGCGGCGCCTCCATCGACTTCGTCGACACCATCGAGAAGCAGGGCTTCACGATCGACAACCCGAACGCCACCGGCTCCTGCGCCTGTGGCGACTCCTTCAACTGAGCCACCCGCGGTCGGCCGCTGCCGGCCGACCGAAGCCGTGACAAGGGCGGCGGACTCCCCCCACCAGGAGTCCGCCGCCCTTGTCGTTCCCGGGAGCGGCGCCGGTCACTTACGGGGCAGCTGCTTGCCGTCCCGCACGTCCAGCACCTTGCGGTCGCCCAGCTTCTTGTCGAGCTCCACCTCGACCGTCTGCCGCTTGGCGATCTTGACGCAGACGTTCTTGCCATCCTTCTTCTTCTCAGCCTCGATCCTGACCTTCACCTCGGAGCCGGACTCCTCGGCGGTGGCCTTGTAGGTGTCGCACACCCCGCCCCAGAAGGTCAGCTTCAGGGTGCGGCCCGCCACCCGGTAGGACTCGGCAGCCTGTACGGCCTTCGCACCGCCCGAGCCGACATCGCCGCTGCCCGGCTTCCCGGGGTGACCGGAGGTCTTCGAGGGCTTGAGATGCTCCGGCTTCACCGCCGGATGGGTGACCTCCATATCACCGCCACCGGGCCGCTTCACCTCGTAGATCCACGCCGGTACGAGCAGCGGCTTGCCGTGCGAGCGCTCCAGCGAGAGCCCGAAGACCGCGTCGCCGATCTTCGTCGGCTCCTTCCCCTGCTCGCCCTCGCCCGCGTGACCGCCCCGCGACTGGCTCGCCTTGTTCAACTGGTCCAGCGTCGCCGTGGCGCTCTGCACCGGGTAGACCGCGCCCTTGCGGGTCTGGTTCCAGCTGCCCTGTGCCCGGGTGACGGACCCCTTGTCGTCCACCACGAAAGTGCTGTCCCAGCCGTGCGTCGGCATGCCGGCGACCTTGGGCGAGGCGGTGACCGTACGGGTGCCGCCGACCGCCGATCCGGCGTCCAGCTCGGCGTCCTTGAGACCGAGAGCGCGCAGTGCCGGGCGTACCGCATCCTTCGCCTCGGCGGCGGAGAGGGGCTTTCCGCCCGGTGCAGGATCGGGCTCGGCGTCCAGCGGAACGGTGTCGCCGTTCTGGTACGTCCACGCGCCGCCGGCGCCTCCACGCTCCGCGGTCAGCCGGGGACCCTTGCCCTGGCCGCCACCCGCCTGCCAGCGGCCCTCCTCGGCCTTGACGCCGCCCTTGACCTTCAGCGCCTCGGCAAGCTTTGCCACCTGCCCCCGGCTCACGTCGTGCCCGGGCTTGCGGACGGCCGCGGACTCGGGGCCGTCCGGCAGCTCGCCCTCGGCGCGATAGCCCCGCGGACCCATCGGCTCACCGGGGGCGATGCCCTCACCGCTGTCCCGCGCCGAGGTGGCGGTGCCGTCCAGCGCCAGCTTCGGAGGCCCGTCGGCGCGCTCGCCGCCCGCCGCGTTGTCCGAGCCGGCACCCCGGCCCGACCCGCCCGTATCACCGTCGAAGGCGGAGGACGCCCAGTACGCGCCGCCCCCGCCCGCCACCAGGACCGCGGCGGCCACAGCGACGACGGAGAGCTGCCGCCGCCTGCTCCGGGGCGCCGGCCGGCCCTCGGTCTCGGAGGACTGGTCTGTACTCACCGAAAACTCCTTTGGCTCCGCGTCCACGAGGCCCCTGCGCGAGGGGGGGGCTCCCGCCCTCCCTCGTGCGGGGGACGTGAGTGGGACGGCCCCCGGAAGCGGACGGTTCCCGACCGGGGCTCCGCGACGCGGCCGGGGCCGATCAGTCGCCGTACTCGGACATCCCGTCCAGCAGCCGCGCGGAGCGCACCGGCACACGGACGCCGTGCAACGACGAGAACGCGACAGGGCGCCGCTCCTGGGGCACCGCGCACGCGGCGGTCCAGTGCGGAACCATCCGTGCGCAGTCGCCGAGCAGTTGTTCCATCGACTCATGCTCGACGTATTCGGCCGGGAAAGGCGCTGTTTTCCACATGAGGATCACGCTACGCATCGGATGAGCTGCCCGGAAGACCCTACTATGAGGTAGTTGTGTCCTGTTCGACTCCGGGGACCCAGCGGGTAGCGTGGCGAGCGCCTTTCCCTCGTGCGCTGGGCGTACGGGGGTACCCGATGTCTCTCAGGAGCAGAATTCGTCGTGCGTATCGCAGTCTGCGGCTCCATCGCAAACGACCACCTGATGACCTTCCCGGGGCGCTTCTCCGACCAACTGGTCGCCGACCAGTTGCACACGGTCTCGCTCTCCTTCCTCGTCGACCGCCTCGACATCCGCCGAGGCGGCGTCGGCGCCAACATCGCCTTCGGCATGGGACAACTCGGCGTCCGGCCGGTCCTCGTCGGCGCGGCGGGAGAGGACTTCGAGGAATACCGCGCCTGGCTCGAACGCCACGGCGTGGACACGGAGTCCGTGCACATCTCCGAAGTCGCGCACACCGCACGGTTCGTCTGCACCACGGACGCGGACAACAACCAGATCGGCTCGTTCTACACCGGCGCCATGAGCGAGGCCCGGAACATCGAACTCCAGCACGTCGCCGACCGCGTCGGCCGACTCGACCTGGTGCTCATCGGGGCCGACGACCCCGAGGGCATGATGCGCCACACCGAGGAGTGCCGCACCCGCGGCATCCCCTTCGCCGCCGACTACTCGCAGCAGATCGCGCGCATGGACGGCGAGGGCATCCGCAACCTCACCGACGGCGCCACCTATCTCTTCTCGAACGAGTACGAGAAGGAACTGATCGAGACCAAGACCGGCTGGAGCGACGAGGAAGTCCTCCAGCGGGTCGGTACCCGCGTCACCACGCTCGGCAAGAAGGGCGCCCGCATCGACCGGGCGGGCCAGGAGCCGATCGTGGTCGGCGTCGCCGAGGAGAAGCAGAAGGCCGACCCCACGGGGGTCGGCGACGCCTTCCGCGCCGGGTTCCTCTCCGGGCTCGCCTGGGGCGTCAGCCTGGAGCGGGCCGCGCAGGTCGGGTGCATGCTGGCGACTCTCGTCGTGGAGACGGTGGGTACGCAGGAGTACGAGTTGAAGCGCGTGCACTTCATGGAGCGCTTCACCAAGGCCTACGGCCATGATGCCGCCACCGAAGTGCAGGCCCACCTCTCCTGAGGGTCCAATACGGGGAGGGGGCCCGCCTGGG
>NZ_JAFFZM010000034.1 GCF_017676345.1 Streptomyces smyrnaeus
GCACTTCAATTGAAGAGTGTGCTTGTTCGCTTGGAGACTCTGGGACCTGGATTCATTTGATCTGGTTGTCCTGAACAGAGTTTCGGTGGTCATAGCGTGAGGGAAACGCCCGGTTACATTCCGAACCCGGAAGCTAAGCCTTACAGCGCCGATGGTACTGCATGCGGGAGTGTGTGGGAGAGTAGGACGCCGCCGAACAATCTTTGAGGCCCTTGGCCTTCAGCGTGCATGCGCTGGAGGCCAAGGGCCTTTTGTTTTTCCCTCGTCCTTTGTTCCTTGTCCCTTTGTCCTCCACTGTCCCTCTCTTTTTCCTTCCGCTTTTCGAAGAGCGCTGTTCCACCGCCTGCGCGAGAATCGATGTGCAGGCACGCAGACAGGAGTCCTCATGTCCCCCAGCTCCTCCGACGACCGTGACCGCGGCCGTGCCGAACGCCGGCCCCGACAGTCCGCCCCGCGCAGCAGCGACGGCCGCGAGCGTGCTCGCGGGCCCAGGCGGGAGGACGGTGGCCGTGCCGGTGGAGGCTTCCGGCGCGATGAGCGAGGCGGCTCCTCCGGTGGCTTCCGCAGGGATGACCGCCGGGGTGACGAGCGACGGGGGGACGACCGCCGTCGGGACGACCGGCCGCGCGGTGAGCGGGGGTTCGACAACCGCGGGCGTGACGACCGCCGTGGACGTGCCGGTGGCCAGGGCGGCCCCGGCTTCCGTCGCGACGACCGCCGGGACGACAGGCGGGACGACCGTCGTGACGAGCGCGGCCCGTCCCAGCGCGGGGGAGACCCCCGCGGCCGAGACGGCGACCGTAGCCGGGACCGGGACAACCGCGACCGCGGTGACAACCGGGGACGTTCGGATTTCCGGCGTGATGACAGGGCCCGGGACGACCGGGGTCGTGACGACCGGGGCCGCCCCGAGCGGCGGGACGACCGGCGCGGGGGCTACCGGGGGGACCGGCCGCAGCGGGACGACCGCGATCGCGAACGTGCGCCGTATCGCCGGGACGACCGGGACGGGGGGAGGCCGCAGGGCGGCCGGGGGCCGCGTCGTGAGGACGACCGCGCGGGTCGGCGGCCGTACGGCCAGGGTGGCGGACGTGGAAGGGACGACCGGCGCGACGAGCGCCGCGGTGGCGGCTTCCGGCGGGAGGACAACCGTGGCGGCGGTGGCGGCTTCCGGCGTGGCGGGGACCGGGACCGGCCGCCGTACGGGCGCGGGGACCGGGACCGTGACCGGGGTGGCCGGGAGCGCCCGGACCGCGAGCCGCTGCGGCGGCTTCCGATCGACGAGGACGTCACCGGCGAGGAGCTGGACAAGGACGTCAAGCAGGAGCTGATGAGCCTGCCGAAGACGTTGGCGGAGGATGTCGCGCGCAACCTGGTGATGGTGGCGCGGTTGCTGGACGAGGAGCCCGAGCAGGCGTACGCGTACGCGAAGGTGGCGCTGCGGCTCGCGTCGCGGGTGCCGTCCGTGCGGGAGGCCGCCGGGTTCGCGGCGTACGGGGTGCAGAAGTACTCCGAGGCGCTGGCCGAGTTCCGGGCCGCCCGGCGGATGACCGGACTCCAGCACCTGTGGCCGGTGATGGCCGACTGCGAGCGTGGGCTGGGACGTCCGGAGAAGGCGCTGGCGATGGCGGGCGAGCCGGAGGTGCACAAGCTCGACAAGGCGGGGCAGGTCGAGATGCGGCTGGTTGCCGCCGGGGCCCGCCGTGACATGGGGCAGCCGGACGCCGCGGTGGTGACGCTGCAGAGCCCGGAGCTGGCCTCCAACTCCATACAGCCGTGGACGGCTCGGCTGCGCTACGCGTACGCGGACGCTCTGCTGGAGGTCGGTCGGCAGGACGAGGCACGCGAGTGGTTCGCCAAGGCGCTGGAGGCGGATCAGGGCGGGTTGACCGACGCCTCCGACCGGCTCGCTGAGCTGGATGGTGTGGAGTTCATCGACGCCCTTGACGAGGAGGCCGAGGACTTCGAGGCGGGCGAGGTGGACGAGGCGGCCGCCGGTGAGACGGAGTCCAAGGACTGAGTCCTGAGCAGCGCGCCGCAACGAAGCGCTGAAACGAAGAGCTGAAGCGAAGCGCCGCAACGAAGAGCTGAAGGGCGGACCCCGCGCGGGGTCCGCCCTTCAGCTCTTGGCTTTCGTCGACGGCCTACTGCCGGTGGTGCGGCCTACCTGTGCGGGGCGAGCGGGTTCTTCAGCGTGCCGGTCAGCTGGAGGGCGCCGGCCGGGTCCTGGAGGTCGACCATCTGCTGGTTGTTGCGCAGCTGGAGGCGGTTGAGGCAGGAGAGGGCGAACTCGTCGGCGAACAGGTCGTACCGGGCGTGGCGGGCCGCCAGGTGCGGGGTCGACTTCTGGTAGCTCTTCACCACGTCGGCCACCGTCGACCAGAAGGTCGCCTCGTCCAGTACGCCGGCGGCGTCGAGGGTGGGGGCGAGGAAGCGGAAGAAGCAGTCGAAGACGTCGGTGAACAGGGAGAGGATCTTCATGTCCTCGGGGACGTCGGCGCGGATGCGTTCCACCTCGGGCGGCAGTTCGGCGTCCTGGCTCATGACGGCGATCTCCTCGGCCAGGTCCTTGAAGAGCGCGCGGCGCGGGACGCCGTGCTCGTCCAGGACCAGGATCACGTTCTCGCCGTGCGGCATGAAGACCAGGTCATAGGCGTAGAACGAGTGCAGGAGCGGCGTCAGATAGGCGTGCAGATAGGAGCGGAGCCACTCGGTGGGCTCCAGGCCCGAGCCTTCGATGAGCGCGGCGGCGAGTGAGTTGCCGTCGCGGTCGATGTGCAGGAGCGACGCCATGGTGGCGGGCTTCTCGCCCTCGTTCAGGAACGGTATCGGGCTCTCACGCCACAGGGCGGCCAGCATTTTGAGGTAGGGGGAGCCCTTGGGGGCGGCTGCCTCGTAGGGGGCGGGGTGGTAGCCGACGGCGGCGCGTTCGCGCAGCACCCCCAGCCCGGTGTCGCGCAGGATCTCGTCGTCGGCCACCAGTTCGGCCAGCCAGTCGTTGATGGCGGGGGTGGCTTCCATGTAGGCGGCGGACAGCCCCCGGACGAAGCCCATGTTGAGGACCGACAGGGCGGTCTTCACATAGTGCTTGGCCGGGTTGGTGGCGTTGAAGAAGGTGCGGATGGACTGCTGGGCCAGGTGTTCGTCGTCGCCGTGGCCGAGGCAGACCAGATTGCGCTGGGCGATCTCGGCGGCGAAGGTCACCGACAGCTTGTTCCACCATTGCCAGGGGTGGACCGGCAGGAGGTAGTAGTCGTCCAACTCCAGGCCCTGCTCGGTCATGGCGGCGGAGAAGCGGCGCAGGGTGGCGGCGGACAGCTCGGTGAGGAGCAGTTTGTCGTAGCCGAGGTCCGAACAGGCGGTGAAGGTGGCGCGGTCACGGCGCGCGGCGACCCAGACCAGCCGTACCGGCGCGGCGGCCTCGGGGGCGTAGGCGCGGTACTCGGCGATGTCGAAGCCGAGGCGGCCGTTGTTGGCGACGAAGCAGGGGTGGCCCTCGGTCATGCCGGACTCGATGTCCTGGAAGCCGGCCGCGGCCAGCTGCGCCGCGGCGACCTCGGGGGCCGCCAGTTTGAAGGCGGTGCTGGCCAGGGTGGAGCTGATCTCCTCCAGATAGACGGGGAGGATCTCCTCGCCGAGTCCCAGCGTGGTGCGCAGCTCGGTGATGAAGGCGAGGGCGTCCAGCGGGAGTTCGGCGCCGTCGCGGTGCCGGGTGACGCTGTCGGCGTCGACCTGCCAGTGGTCGAGGGCGAAGCGGCGGGCGGTGAAGCGGTACTCGGTGGCGCCGTCGTCGGAGCGGACCGCGTAGCGGTTCTCGCCGTCGTCCAGCGGTGTCGGTCTCAGCAGTCGCTCGTGGCTGAACTCGGCCAGTGCCTTGCGGACGAGGAGCCGGGTGGCCCGGGCCCACCGTTCGGGGGTGAGATGGCTGACGGCGTCGTTCAGCTGGCTCTGCTGGCTCTGCTGGCTCTGCTGGCTCTGCTGGGTCTGCTGGGTCGGCAGGGGTGTGCTGGGGAGGGTCATGCGGAAGTCACTCCTGTGGCGGTCCGGAACTGCTCGCGGGTGCAGAAGCTGAGCAGTGCTTCCTTCTCCGGCTTGGTGAGGGTGGAATCGACCTGGAAGCCGACCGCTTCGTTGAGTGCGTGCACGGCGGTGTTGCGGACGTCGGGCTCGACGACGACGCGGTGGGTGTCCGGGTCGGAGAAGAGCATCGCCATGACGGTGGTGATGACGGCGCGGGTGAAGCCGTGGACGGGCTGCTCGGTGGGTGCGCACAGAAAGTGCATGCCGACGTCGCCGGGCTGGTGCGGGTAGAGCCCGGCCAGCTCCACATGGCGGGGGTCGTAGCGTTCCATGAGGAAGGCCGGCTCGCCGTTGTGAAAGCCGAGGAAGGCGTCGTGGTGCGCCGAGGCCGCGATGCTCATGAACTCGCGCTCCACCTGCGGCAGGGTGGCGTCCTGGAGCAGGTAGAAGGCGGATTTGGGGTGGGTCACCCAGCGGTGCAGCAGCTCGGCGTCGGTGAGCGCGTCGACGGGGCGGAGGGAGAAGGTGCCCAGCGCGTCGTCGACGCGGGTGAAGAGGGTGGTGTCCGCGGTGGTCACAGCGCTGCCTCCAGATCGGACGGGTCCGTCGCCGCCGGGGCGCGGTGGCTTCCCGAGGTCTCGTCGGTGGGTGCGCTGAACTCCTGGAAGGCGATGGACTTCTCGATCGGGTAGACCTCGCGGCCGAGCAGCTCGCGGATGATGCAGGAGTTGCGGTAGGCGGCCATGCCCAGGTCGGGGGCGACGAAGCCGTGGGTGTGCAGCTCCGCGTTCTGGACGTAGATCTGCCGGCCGGTGGTGTCGACGCTGTAGTCGCGGCGTACGTCGAAGCGGCCGCGGGCGTCCCACTCGATGCGGTCGGCGATCGGGTCGAGGAAGGCGGGCCGCTGGTAGCGGTAGCCGGTGGCCAGGACCAGCCCCTCCGTGGTGAGGCCGAAGTCGCGCTTCTGCTCCTCCTGGCGCAGCCCGAGGGTGTAGGTGCCGCTCGACTCGTCGTACGAGGCGTCGGTGAGCGCGGTGTTGGTCATCAGCCGGGTCGGGCAGGGCGAGCGGCGGTTCTTCTGGTAGAGCAGGTCGAAGATGGCGTCGATCAGCTCGGAGTTGATGCCCTTGTAGAGGTTCTTCTGCGAGGCGACCAGGCTGTCGCGGGTGTCGGGCGGGAGGGAGTGGAAGTAGTCCACGTACTCCGGCGAGGTCATCTCCAGCGTCAGCTTGGTGTATTCGAGGGGGAAGAACCGGGGGGAGCGGGTGAGCCAGGTGAGGGAGTAGTCGTACCTGTCGATGTCCTGGAGGAGGTCGTAGTAGATCTCCGCCGCGCTCTGGCCGCTGCCGACGAGGGTGATGCTCTTCTTCCGCTGGAGGGCTTCCTTGTGCTCCAGATAGCGGGAGTTGTGGATCAGGTCGCCGCCCAGGTTCTGGCAGGGCTCGGGGAGGTAGGGCGGGGTGCCGGTGCCCAGGACGAGTTTCCGGGTGCGGAAGGTGCGGTGCTCGCCGCCGGGCAGCTGCTCGGCGTGGACGGTGTAGAGGCCGTCGCTCTCGTCGTACTCCACGGTGGTGACGCGGTGGCCGAAGCGTACGGTCTCGCCGAGGCGGTCCGCGGCCCAGGCGCAGTAGTCGCTGAACTCGGCGCGGAGCGGATAGAAGCTCTCGCGTATGTAGAACGAGTACAGTCGGCCGGACTCCTTGAGGTAGTTGAGGAAGGAGAACGGCGAGGTGGGGTCGGCGAGCGTGACCAGGTCCGACAGGAACGGGGTCTGCAGCGTGCTGTCGTCCAGCATCATGCCGGGGTGCCAGTTGAACTCCGGCTTGTCGTCCAGAAAGACGCCGTCGAGCTCCGGTATCGGCGCGGTCAGACAGGCGAGGCCCAGGTTGAAGGGGCCCAGGCCGATGGCGACGAAATCGTGTACGGGCGCATCGGCCGGGCGGGCGCTGGAGGGAGTCACGTGGGGGCTCCGTGGGGGGTCGGTCAGCATGCCTGGGCGGCGCTGAGGGCGGGTGAGGGGGCAGCGGTCCGCTGGGCGGTCTGCTGCTCGGCGTACTGGTCGGCGTGTGCGGCGATCAGATCGAGGACCGTGGCGATGTCGGCCAGCGAGGTCTCCGGGTTGAGCAGGGTGAACTTGAGGTAGTGGCGGCCGTCGACCACGGTTCCGGCGACGATGGCCTCGCCGGAGGCGAACAGCGCGTCGCGGGCGTACAGATTGGCCCGGTCGGTCAGCGTCTCCTCGTCCCCGCCCTGGGACCGCTGCCGTTCCGGCGGCAGATAGCGGAAGACGAGGGTGGAGAGCTGAGGCTCGACGACGACCTCGAACCGCTCGTCGCCCGCCAGCAGTCGCCAGGCGTCGGCGGCGCGGTCGACGACCTCGTCGAAGAGCTCACCGAGCGCGTCGGCGCCCATCACACGCAGCGTCATCCAGAGCTTGAGCGCGTCGAACCGGCGCGTGGTCTGGATCGACTTGTCGACCTGATTGGGTATCTCCTTCTCCACGCTGCGCGCCGGGTTGAGGTAGTCGGCGTAGTAGGTGACATGGCGCAGCGTGTCCCGGTCGCGTACCAGTACGGCGCTGGAGCTGACCGGCTGGAAGAAGGACTTGTGGTAGTCGACCGTCACCGAGTCGGCGCGCTCGACACCGTCCAGCAGCGCGCGGCGGCGCTGCGAGGTGAGCAGGCCGCAACCGTAGGCGGCGTCCACGTGCAGCCACACGCCCGCCTGCTCACACAGCTCGGCGAGGGCGGGCAGCGGGTCGATGCTGCCGAAGTCGGTGGTGCCCGCGGTGGCGACGACGGCCATCACCGTCTCTCCCGCGCGCTCGCAGCGCTCCATCAGGTCGGCCAGCGCGTCGACGCGCATCCGGCGCTGCTCGTCGCAGGGCACCGGGACGACGGCCTCGGGGCCCAGGCCCAGCAGAACGGCTGACTTCTCGATGCTGAAGTGGCTGCACTCGGAGGTCAGAATGCGCAGCTTCGGCAGGATCTGCGGAGTGCTCAGCGCCGTCTCGGAGTTCTTGCGTACCAGACGGCAGGTCTCCTCGCGGGCGAGCAGCAGGGCCTGAAGGTTGGACTGGGAGCCTCCGCTGGTGAAGATACCGTCGGCCGAGGGGCCGAAGCCGATGCGCTGCGCGGTCCATTCGACCAGGCGGCGCTCGATCAGGGTGCCGCCCGCGCTCTGGTCCCAGGTGTCCAGCGAGGAGTTGACGGCCGCGATGACGGCCTCGCCGAGCACGGCCGGTATGACCACGGGGCAGTTGAGGTGCGCGAGATAGCGCGGGTGGTGGAAGTAGACGGCGTCGCGGAGGTATACGCGCTCCAGTTCGTCCAGCGCCTCGCTCGCTGTGCCCAGGGGTTTCTCCAGATCCACAGCGGAGACGGTGGGGGCGAGCTCGGCCGGCGTGACGCCGGTGAACGGCTGTTCGGCGTCGGCGAGTTTGGCGGCGACCCGCTCGACGCCGTGCGTGAGGGAGCGCCTGTAGTGCTCCGCTGTCCTGTCGTTGAGCAGGTGGGACCTGCTGCTCATGAAGTGTCCTCCTGACACGGACGTGGCACACCGCGCGACTCGCGCGGTCAGGTAAGGCTAGCCTAACCAGTTCCACTCGTCGGCATGCAAGGGGGCCCCGGCGGCCGCATCGAGGGGCCCGGAGGCGGGACCGTGGGCCGAAAACCGGGGCCCGGGACAGGAGGGCCTCCGAGACATGCGGGCCTGGACAGAGAGTCGGACGGAGGCGGCGGTCAAGAAGGCCAGGAGCCAGGATGGCCAGGTAGGTCAGGAGAGGGTGCGGAGCACCAGACCGGTCGCGGGCTTGGGGCCGAAGGAGGTGGACTTGCGGGGCATCGTGATGCCCTGTTCGGCCAGCCCCCGCACCGTCGACTCCGGAACGGACCGCAGCAGTACGGCCGTACCGCCGTGCGCCGCCGCCTGCTCCACGGCCGCCTCGACGTGGTGCAGATAACCGATGTCCTCGGGGCGGTCGGGTACCTGCCAGATGGTGTCCAGCAGGGTCGAGTGCAGCACCGTGGCGTCCAACTGCCGCCAGGCCACCGGCTGCCGCGCATCGACCGTACGGGCCAGCAGCGCGGGGGAGGGCCGGTCGAGCAGGTGGAAGACGCCCTCGCCCTCGGTCAGCAGGAACGCGTTCCCCGCCGTGTCCTCCAACTCCTCCAGCGCCTCGTCCAGCGGCGCCTCCAGCGTACGGACGCGGAAGGCGCCGTCCTGTCCGTACGCGGCGCCCGCCCGGTCGAGGAGGTCGAGGGCGCGCTTGAGCGGAAGTCTGGGCAGCACCCGGTGGATGGCCCGCACCTGGAGGGGGTACCGCGCCGTGTCGACCAGCAGGACCAGGCCGTAGTCCCACGGCGATTCCCCGGCAGAGCCGCCCTGCTCGGCACGCAGCCGCAGATAGGTCGCCCAGCGGTGGTGGCCGTCGGCGATCAGGGCGCTGTGCCGGGAGAGTTCGGCGTCCACCTCGGCGAGTTCGGCCGGGTCCGTGACGGCCCACAGCCGGTGTGCGAAGCCGTCCTCGGTGGTCGTCGCCATCAGCGGCGCGTCGCGCGTCGCGTGCTCGATGACCGCGGTCGCACCGGTGCGGGTGCCGTCGCCGCGGTAGGACAGCAGCAGCGGCTCGGGGTTGGCGGCCATCTCGCGCATCAGATCGGCACGGTCGGCGACGACCTCGTCTATCACTCCCTCGTGCGGAAGGACGACGCCCTCCTCGGGTGCCGACAGCCGCAGGGCGCCGATGAGACCGCGCTGCAGCAGATCGCCCTTGCGCTGCTCGTAGACGTACAGCGCAGGGTGCGGATCGCGGGCCAGCACCCCGTCGGCCTGCCAGCGGCGCAGTGTCTCGGCCGCCTGGCGGTGCCGGGCCGCCGGGTCCTCGGTCTGCGGGAGGATGAGCCGCACGATGTTGTACGGGTCCGCCGTCTCCAGATGCCGCAGCCCATCCGGCCTGACCACCACGTCGTACGGCGGCGAGGTGACGGCAGCGAGGCTGCTGACCCTCTCCGGCGCATAGCGCAGCCCCCGGAACGGGGCGAGTCTCAGTCCTCGGACGGTCATCTGTGCATGGTATGCCCGTGCCCGTCACCCGGTGGAGCGGGGCACAGGGGGCGCAGGGGTGCGGAGCGGGCGGGGGTGTACGAGAGGATCGTCCACGGCGCCAGGCCGGTCACGGCCTGCGCGTACCCCGGGAGAGAGCACAAGGAGCGACCCCTCATGCACCACAGCCCCGCCGGCGACAGCCCCGCTGCCGACGCCCCCGTGGCCGACACCCCCGCGACAGCACCGTCGGCGGGCCCGGGGGCCGGTGGGAGCGCGCTGCACACCGCCTACGACACGGCACTGCTGGACCTGGACGGGGTCGTGTACGCCGGGGGAGAGGCCGTGCCGCACGCGGTCGACTCGCTGGCGGCGGCGCGCGAGAGCGGTCTGCGGCTGGCGTATGTGACGAACAACGCCGCCCGCACCCCGCAGACCGTCGCGGCGCATCTGACGGAGTTGGGGGTGCCCGCGAAGGCGGACGAGGTCGTCACTTCCGCGCAGGCCGTCGCCCGCCTGATCGCCGAGCGGGTGCCGCGGGGCGCGCGCGTACTGGCTGTCGGCGCCGACGGGTTGCGGGTCGCGCTGAAGGAGCGGGGGCTGACGGTCGTCGAGACGGCCGACGAGGAACCCGCGGCCGTGGTGCAGGGATACGGCGGGCCCACCATGGAGTGGGGGCGGCTGATCGAGGCGGCGCTCGCCGTGCAGCGCCAAGTGCCCTGGTTCGCTTCCAACGCCGATCTGACGATCCCCAGCGGGCGGGGCATCGCGCCGGGCAACGGCTCGGCGGTGGAAGTCGTCCGCATCGCCACCCGGTGGATGCGGACGCCGCCCGAGCCCATCGTCGCGGGCAAGCCGCTGCCGCCCATGCACCGGGAGTCCATCCTGCGCACCGGCGCGCGGCGGCCGTTGGTGGTCGGCGACCGGCTCGACACCGACATCGAGGGGGCGCACGCGGGGCGCGTGGACTCGCTTCTCGTACTGACCGGAGTGACCGACGCCGCCCAACTGCTCGCCGCCCGGCCGGTGCACCGGCCCACCTACGTGGCCCGCGACCTGCGGGGCCTGCTGGAGCCCCAGCCGCAGGTGACGGGGGACGCCGATGCGGGGTTCAGCTGCGGTGGCTGGACGGCGCACGTGGACGCGGAGCAGCTGACACTGCGGGGCGACGGCGATCCGATGGACGGGCTGCGCGCCCTGTGCGGGGCGGCCTGGACGGCGGCGGGGGCCGGGGAGTGCCGCCTGGATCCGGACAAGGCTCTGGCCCGGCTCGGGTTGTGAGGCCCGAGCCGGGCCGGTGCCTCAACCGGCGGAGCCCGCGAGGGCCTCCGCCACCAGCTGCTCCTCCGTCGCGCCCAGTCGCCAGTAGCCGGTGAACTTCACAGCGCGGCGGTCGAATCCGCGCTCGCCCACCAGGTGCCGCCGCAGCGCCTTGACGGTGCCTGCCTCCCCCGCGAGCCAGGCGTACGGCGTGCCCGACGGCAGCTGAGCGCCGCGTACGGACTCGACCATCCGCTCCGACCGGGAAGCGGTGGCCGCTTCGTCCCGTACCAGCCAGGTGATCCGCGCGTCCGAGAGGGTCGGCAGGTCCTGGACGTCCTCGCGGTGCGGAACTTCCGCGAAGACCTGGACCGGCATTCCGGCCGGCAGCCACTCCAGGATGGCGCCGATGGCGGGCAGCGCCGTCTCGTCGCCGCTCAGCAGCACCCAGTCGGTGCCCTCGGGCGGCCGGAAGTCGACGCCGGCGTTGTCCTCGACGACCGGCCCGAGCAGTGTCACCCGGTCCCCGGGCATGGCCCGCAGCGCCCAGCGGGAGGCCGGGCCGGTCTCGCCGTGCAGCGCGAAGTCGACGTCCAGCTCGTCCGCCCCCGGCCTCCCGCCGGAGGGTGCCCCCAGGGCGTACTCGCTGCCCCTGCGCAGCGCCCGCACGGTGTAGCTGCGCATGATTCCGCGGATGCTCTCGTCCATGGCGCGCCACTCGGTGAACCAGTTCTCACCGGCGTCCACCGGCACCACGGGCGCGGTCTGCCCGGGCTGCGGCAGGAACAGTTTGAAGCGCTGGTCCCGGCCGCCGGAGGCGAAACGATCCAGCTTCTCGCCCCCGAAGGTGACGCGCAGCATGGTCGGACCCAGCCTGCGGGTGCGTACGACGTGCAGTTCGAAGAACTCGAACGGAACGGTGGAGGGCGCGGACTGCGCCGTGCTGACCGTGCTCATCGTGTCTGCTCCTGACGAAGTGGATGGATTCGGCGGTGCGCGGGTGCGTGCGCGGGGTGGGCCGGGACCGTCAGCGGACGGGGCGGTGCCTCAGCGGACCTTCTTGGCCTTCTCGATCGCCTCCGCGAGGTCCTCCAGCAGCGGTGCGGCGCCCGCGTAGGAGAAGCGCGGTTCGGCTGCCCATCCGGCGACCTGGCCCGCCTTGACGGCCGGCAGATCGTTCCAGGACGGCTTCGACTTGAGGGCCTTGGGCTGCAGGGACTGGGTGCGGTTGTCCAGAATGATCAGGTCGGCCTTGTACTTGTCGGCGTTCTCCCAGCTCAGTTCCTCGAAGAAGCCCTGCTTGCTGAGCTTCTCGGGCTTCACGAGGTCGACGCCGAGCTGCTTGAAGTACTGCAGGTCGGTGCTGGCGTCGGGGTCGGATACGTAGAACAGGTCGGGCGCCCCGGCGGCGGCCATGACGCGGATGCCGCTCTTGGCGGCCTTGCGCACCCGTTCGGCCGCCTTCTCGAAGCGGGCCTTGGCGTCCGTGACGGACTTGGCCTTCACATCCGCGCCCAGGGACTCGGCGAGCTTCGCGTACTGCCGGATGACCTCGTCCATCGGGATGCCCGCCGCCTTCATGGCCACCTGGGGCGCGAGCTTGTAGATCTTGTCCTTGCTCTCGTCCGGGACGTAGAAGAGCGCGTCCTTGAGGTACATGTTGCTGATCAGCAGCTGGGGACGGAGCTTGGCGTACTTCTCCAGGTCGAACTCGCCGAACGCGTTGCCGATGATCTTCACCTTGGAGATGTTCATCTCGCCGGCGAGCACATCGGGCTCGCCGTTCTTCTTCTTGGTCGGGCCGAAGACGCCGACGACCTTGTCGCGCACGCCGAAGTCCCACAGCGCGGCGGCGGTGGCCGTGTAGGCGACGATCCGCTCGGGAACGGCGTCCAGGGTGACCTTCTTCTCGCGGCCGTCGGTGAAGGACCAGCCCTTGCCCTTCGAGTCATCACCCGAACCGGAGCCGGAGTCACTTCCGCAGGCGGCGAGCAGTGCGCCGAGACCGGCGGCGCCGCCCGCGGCCAGCAGACCGCGGCGTGAAAGGTGGGACACAGGGGAGGAGCTGGGCATTTTTTCTGGCCTTCTCTCGACGTACGGGGGACGAGCCGCGGGCAGCCGCGGACGTACAAGCGGGGCGGCCGTGGGGCCGAGTTCGCAGTTAGGCTAACCTAACCAAAGTTGTTGTTGTCCAGTGGCCGGGCACCCCGATTTCCCCGGCCCCGACCGGAGCGCGTACGTGACTCTCACCAAGTCCCCGCAGGTCCAAGGGGGTTCAGCGGCCGGGCAGGAGCAGTCGGCGGCCGGCCAGGAACAGCCCGTCCGCGCCCGGGCCCCGCTCGCGCGGGCCGCCGGGCTGCTGGCCGCCGCACTCGTCCTGCTGCTCGTCGTCTTCCTCAGCCTCGCCTTCGGCGCCCGTCCGCTCTCGCTGGGCGAGGCGTGGTCGGGGCTCGTCGACAGCGGCTCGGCGAGCTACACCGTCGTCCACGAGATGCGACTGCCGCGCACCCTCCTCGGCCTGCTCGCCGGTGCCGCGCTCGGACTGGCGGGCGGCGTCATGCAGGCGCTCACCCGCAACCCGCTGGCCGACCCCGGCCTGCTGGGCATCAACGCGGGCGCCGCGGCCGCCGTCGTCACCGCCATCTCCTTCTTCGGTGTCGCCGGATACACCGGCTACATCGGCTTCGCCTTCCTCGGCGCCGCCGCCGTCTCCGTCCTCGTCTACGCCGTCGGCGGCGGGCGCGGCGCCACCCCGGCCCGGCTCGCCCTCGCGGGCACGGCTTTGAACGCCGCGCTGATCTCGTACGTGAGCGCCGTTCAGCTCCTGGACACCGCCTCGCTGGACCGGATGCGGTTCTGGATGGTCGGCTCGCTCGCCCGCGCCCAGGACGCGACGGTCGTCTCGGCGCTGCCCTTCATCGCCGTCGGCGCCCTGATCGCGCTGATCCTGGCCCGGCCGCTCAACGCCCTCGCCCTCGGCGACGACGCGGCACGCGCCCTCGGCTCCCGGCCCGCCCGGACCCGCGCCGCCGCCATCGTGTCCATCACCCTGCTGTGCGGCGCCGCCACCGCCGCCTGCGGCCCCATCGTCTTCGTCGGGCTGATGGTGCCGCACATGGTGCGTGCGCTCACCGGCCCCGACCAGCGCTGGATGCTGCCGTACTGCGCGGTCCTGGCGCCCGTGCTGCTGCTCGGCGCCGACATCCTCGGCCGCGTCCTGGGCCGGCCCAGCGAACTCCAGGTCGGCATCGTGACCGTCGTGGTGGGCGGCCCGTTCTTCCTCTACTTCGTACGCAGGCGGAGGGTGGCCCACGCATGAGCCTCACCCCGACCCGGGAAAGCGTCATCCGCACCCCCGGCGGCCTCTCCGTCAACTACCGGCCGCGCGCCCTGCTCGTCGGCGTCGGCTGCCTGGCGCTCGCGCTCGTCGCCGCCGTGTTCGCGATCGGCAGCGGCGAATACCCGATGGCGCCCGGCGACGTCGTGCGCACCCTGCTCGGAGGGGGCGACCCGGCCGACGCCTTCATCGTCAACGAACTACGGCTGCCCCGTACCGTGACCGCGCTGCTCGTCGGAGCCGGCCTGGGACTGTGCGGCGCCGTCTTCCAGGCCGTCGTCCGCAACCCGCTCGGCAGCCCCGACATCCTCGGCTTCACCAACGGGGCCGCGGCCGGAGCGCTGTTGGTCATCTTCCTCGCCGGCGGCAGCAGCGCACTGCTGGCGGGCGGCGCCGTCGCCGGTGCCGTCGTCACCGGCACGCTGATCTACGCCCTCGCCTGGAAGCGCGGCATGCACGGCTACCGGCTGGTGCTCGTCGGGGTCGGCGCCACCGCCATCCTGACCGGTGTCAACAGCTATCTCATCACCCGCGCGGGCATCACCGAGGCCTCCCGGGCCGTGCTGTGGATGACCGGAAGCCTGGACGGGCGCGGATGGAACGACGTCATGCCGCTGATCTGCGGCATGGTGGTGCTCGTCCCGCTGGTGCTGCTCGGCTGCGGACGCGCCCTGCGGATGATGGAGATGGGCGACGACGCCGCCTACGCGCTCGGCGTCCGCGTCGAACGCGTCCGGCTCACGCTGTTGGCGGCCGGGGTGCTGTTGGTGGCGCTGTCGGCCGCCGCGGCGGGACCCGTCTCCTTCGTCGCGCTGACCGCGCCCCAGCTCGCCCGGCGGCTGACGAAGGCGCCGGGCCCCAATCTGCTGCCCTCCCTGTGCATGGGCGCCGCACTGCTGATCTGCGCCGACCTGGTGGCCCAGCGGGCCTTCGGAGAGCACCAGCTCCCCGTCGGCGTGATCACCGGAGTGCTGGGCGGCGGATACCTGGTGTGGCTGCTGGCCACCGAGCGCAGGGCGGGGCGGATATGAGGGAGTCGAACGTTCCGGTCGCGGTCGCCGGCCCACCGCCGGACCCTCGCCGTCATGGCGCGGCGCCGTCGGGGCGGAATCGTTTGGGCCGCAATGACCACGTCCGGCCCGGACCCACTGAGGAAAGCACGCACACAACGGAGGCGGGGAAACGATGAAGACCGCGACGGAGAACAAGGAGCCGGCCTCCGACGGCGCTGCCACGGCGAGCGGCGAGCCCCGGCTGACCGGGAACGGACTCACCCTCGCCTACGACCAGCGCACCATCGCCCGCGCGCTCGACGTCGCCGTGCCCGACCAGTCGTTCACGGTCGTCGTGGGCCCCAACGCCTGCGGCAAGTCGACGCTGCTGCGCGCCCTCTCGCGGATGCTCAAGCCCACCGAGGGGCGGGTGCTCCTGGACGGCAACGACATCGCGGGCATGCCCGCCAAGGCGCTGGCCCGCACCCTGGGCCTGCTGCCCCAGTCGTCCACCGCGCCCGACGGGATCACCGTCGCCGACCTGGTGGCCCGGGGTCGCTACCCGCACCAGGGGCTGTTGCGCCAGTGGTCGCGGGACGACGAGCGGGTGGTGGCCGCCTCCATGGCGGCGACCGGCGTCGACGGCCTCGGTGACCGCTTCGTGGACGAACTCTCCGGCGGCCAGCGGCAGCGTGTATGGATCGCGATGGCGCTGGCCCAGCAGACGCCGTTGCTGCTGCTGGACGAGCCCACCACCTATCTCGACATCGCGCACCAGATCGAGATTCTCGATCTGTGCGCGCGGTTGCACGAGGAGGAGGGCCGCACGCTCGTCGCCGTGCTGCACGACCTCAACCACGCCGCCCGCTACGCCACCCATCTGATCGCCATGCGGGACGGCCGCATCGTCGCGCAGGGGGAGCCCGGTGAGGTGGTCACCTCGAAGCTGGTCGAGGAGGTCTTCGGGATGCCCTGCCGCGTCATCGACGACCCGGAGACCGGCACTCCGCTGGTGGTGCCCGCGGCGCGGCGTTGAGCCGTCGGACCCGGGGGTCTGTCACACCCGGGAGGTAGCGTCGGGGCATGAGCGAGTTCGCGCAGGGACCCGGGCACGGGCACGCCCCCACCCCCGAGCAGCACCTCTCGGCAGGCGGCACCGAGCGGTACGACGAGACGGCGCAGCACCAGCAGCCGCACGGGCGGGGCGAGCAGGCCCCGGCAGCCGAGGTCGGGCAGGCCCCGCCGGCGCCCGCCGAAGGTGCCGAGGGCGCCGGCGGCGACCAGGAGCCGGCCGGCCAGGCCGACGAAGCTGGCGAAGCCGAGGAAGCCGAAGTCGACGACGGCCCGCGACCCCTCGGTGTGGGTGTGCGCCCCACCGGGTACGGCGCCGTCGACGCCCAGCTCAAGCGGCTGGAGGACGCCGACCACCTCGCCGTCTCCGGCCATCCGGAGGTGTACGAAGATGTCCACCGCGGCCTGCGCGAGAGCCTGGCCGCGCTGGACCGTCCTCACACACCCCGGAGCTGAGCCGTGGCACGACGCCGACTCGACGCGGAGCTGGTGCGCCGCAATCTCGCCCGTTCACGGGAGCACGCCGGCCAGTTGATCGCCGCGGGGCGGGTCACGGTCGGGGGCAATGTGGCCGCCAAACCGGCCACCCAGGTCGAGACCAGCGCCGCCCTGGTCGTCAAGACCGACGAGAGCGATCCGGACTATGTCTCCCGTGGCGGCCACAAGCTCGCCGGGGCGCTGGAGGCCTTCATGCCGCGCGGGCTGCGGGTGGCGGATCGGCGCGCGCTGGACGCGGGGGCCTCCACGGGCGGCTTCACCGACGTGCTGCTGCGCGCCGGTGCGGGCCACGTCGTCGCCGTGGACGTGGGCTACGGGCAGCTCGCCTGGTCCCTGCGGAGCGACTCCCGGGTCACCGTCAAGGACCGCACCAATGTCCGGGAACTGACGTTGGAGGACATCGGCGGCGAGCCGGTGGAACTCGTCGTCGGTGATCTGTCGTTCATCCCCCTGGGGCTCGTGCTGCCCGCGCTGGTCCGCTGCGCCGTACCCGAGGCGGATCTGGTTCTGATGGTGAAACCACAGTTCGAAGTGGGCAGGGAACGGCTGGGCAGCGGCGGTGTCGTGCGCAGCCCCCAGCTGCGTGCCGAGGCCGTGCGTACGGTCGCCGGACACGCGGCGGCCCTGGGTCTGGGCGCGCTGGGCGTCACCTCGAGCCCACTGCCCGGGCCTTCGGGAAACGTCGAATACTTTCTGTGGCTGCGCGCCGGGGCCGACGACCTCGACCCGGCCGAAGTCGAGCGAGCGGTGGCGGAGGGGCCCAAGTGACCGAGGACAGCCGAGCTACCCAGCCAGCACAGCCCCCGGTGTCCGGTCGGGGGAGCGCCCGGGACGCCGCCGCCGAGGACGGGGACCGCACGGTCTTCCTCCTCGCGCACACGGGCAGACCCGCCGCCGTGCGCAGCGCCGAACTGGTCGTCCAGGGGCTGCTGCGCTGCGGGATCGGGGTGCGGGTGCTCGTCGACGAGGCAGTCGATCTGCCGCTGCCCGACCGGGTGCAGACGGTGACGGCCAAGCCGGACGCCGCCGAGGGCTGCGAGCTGCTGGTGGTACTCGGCGGTGACGGGACACTGCTGCGCGGTGCCGAGTTCGCCCGGGCCTCGGGGGTGCCGATGCTCGGCGTCAACCTCGGCCGGGTCGGCTTCCTCGCGGAGGCCGAGCGGGACGATCTGGACAAGGTCGTGGACCGGGTCGTCTCCCGCGCCTACGAGGTCGAGGAGCGGATGACCCTCGATGTGCTGGTGCGCAACGGCGGCCACGGCACGCACAGCCCGGGCGGCGGCCACATCGTGCACGCCGACTGGGCGCTCAACGAGATCTCCGTCGAGAAGGCGGCCCGCGAGCGGATGCTGGAGGTCGTCATCGAGGTCGACGGCCGTCCCGTCTCCAGCTTCGGCGGCGACGGCGTGGTGTGCGCCAGCCCCACCGGATCCACGGCGTACGCCTTCTCCGCCGGTGGGCCCGTGGTGTGGCCCGAGGTGGAGGCGCTGTTGATGGTGCCGATCAGCGCCCACGCGCTGTTCGCCAAGCCCCTGGTGACCGCGCCCGATTCGGTGCTGGCCGTCGAGGTGCAGCCGCAGACGCCGCACGGGGTGCTGTGGGCCGACGGGCGGCGCAGTGTCGAGCTGCCGGCCGGTGCCCGGGTGGAGGTGCGGCGCGGCGCGGTGCCGGTGCGGCTGGCGCGGCTGCACCACGCGTCTTTCACAGATCGCTTGGTGGCCAAGTTCGCTCTTCCGGTTACGGGCTGGCGAGGGGCGCCCCGGTAGCTTTCGCCGCTGAATTGCTTTCCCGGCGAAGCTTGGGCACCCTGCCCCCAGCCTTCGGTCGGGAGGTGCCCGCAGCCTCCCTGTCGGGGTACTGGTGTGGCGGCGGGGAGGAGACCTCGTATGGTCGTATCCGTGTTGGAGGAGATGCGGATCAAAGCCCTGGGCGTGATCGACGACGCCGTTGTCGAGCTGTCGCCCGGCTTCACCGCGGTGACCGGCGAGACCGGAGCCGGTAAGACCATGGTCGTCACGAGCCTCGGGCTGCTGCTCGGAGGGCGTGCCGATGCCGGGCTCGTCCGGGTCGGTGCCAAATCGGCCCTCGTGGAGGGCCGGATCGCTCTCGCGCCGGGCGCTGCGGCCGCGCGTCGCGCCGAGGAGGCGGGCGCCGAGCTCGACGAGGGCGCCCTGCTGGTCAGCCGGACGGTCTCGGCCGAAGGCCGCTCGCGGGCGCACGTGGGCGGCCGTTCGGTGCCGGTCGGGCTGCTGGCGGAGCTGAGTGACGATCTGGTGGCCGTGCACGGCCAGACCGACCAGCAGGGCCTGCTGCGGGCTGCGCGGCAGCGCGAGGCGCTGGACCGCTACGCGGGTCGCGCCGTGGCCCGGCCGCTGGCCGCCTACCAGGAGGCCTACCGCAGGCTGCGTACCGTCACGGCCGAGCTGACCGAGCTGACGACGCGTGCCCGCGAGCGCGCACAGGAAGCGGACATGCTCCGCTTCGGTATCCAGGAGGTGGAGGCCGCCGACCCCCGGCCCGGTGAGGACGTCGAACTCGCGGCCGAGGCCGAACGGCTGGGCCACGCCGAGGCACTGGCCTCGGCCGCCACCACCGCGCACGGCGCGCTGGCCGGCGACCCCGCCGACCCGGAGGGCGTCGACGCCGCCACCCTCGTCGGCGGTGCCCACCGCGCCCTGGAGGCGGTCCGCTCGCACGACCCGGCGCTGGCCGCGCTGGCCGAGCGGCTGGGCGAGGTGCACATCCTGCTCTCCGACATCGCGGGCGAACTCGCCGGATACGCCGACAACCTGGACGCCGACCCGCTCCGCCTCGCCGCCGTCGAGGAGCGCCGGGCCGCGCTCGGGCAGCTGACCCGCAAGTACGGCGAGGACATCACCGCCGTGCTGGTCTGGGCCGAGCACAGTGCCGAGCGGCTGGCGGAGCTGGAGGGCGACGACGACCGGATCGGCGAACTGGGTGCCGAGCGGGACGCGCTCCGGGCCGAACTCGCCTCGCTCGCCCGTACGCTCACCGAGGCGCGCGCGGACGCCGCCAAGCGGTTCGCGGACGCGGTCACCGAGGAGTTGACCGAGCTGGCCATGCCGCACGCCCGCGTCACCTTCGAACTCAAGCACACCGAGGACCCGGAAGGGCTCGACGTCGACGGGCGCATCCTGGCCTTCGGGCCGCACGGCACCGACGAGGTCGAGCTGCTGCTCGCCCCGCACCCGGGCGCCCCGCCCAGGCCCATCGCCAAGGGCGCCTCCGGTGGCGAGCTGTCCCGGGTGATGCTCGCCGTGGAGGTCGTCTTCGCCGACTCCGATCCGGTGCCGACCTATCTCTTCGACGAGGTGGACGCCGGCGTCGGTGGCAAGGCGGCGGTCGAGGTCGGCCGCAGGCTGGCGCGGCTGGCCAAGTCGGCGCAGGTGGTGGTGGTCACGCATCTGCCGCAGGTGGCCGCGTTCGCCGACCGCCATCTGGTGGTGCAGAAGACCGACGACGGCTCGGTGACCCGCAGCGGTGTACAGGCCATGGAGGGCGAGGACCGGGTGCGCGAGCTGTCCCGGATGCTCGCCGGTCAGGAGGACTCCGAACTCGCCCGCGCGCACGCCGAGGAACTCCTGGAAGCGGCTCGCACCGGTATGTGACGACCGACGGCCGAGCATGGACCCCGTACCGGCAGCGGGGCGCCTTGTCGCACAAAGGAGCGTGTGCACTTCTTGAGGGGCGCGTGGCTGATTTACGAGCGCCGTCACTCGTGTGAGTGAGACCGTCAGGTCCGCGCCCTGCTGTGGCGGCTCGTCGGGCCGTACGGCGGCGCGCTGGGTCGCCCTCGCCTGGCATCCTGGGCAGGCCCCGCCCCGACCGACCCAGGGAGTCCGCCTGCCGTGAGCCCGAGCCGTCCCCACGCGCCGCGTCGGCCTGCGGTCGGCGCGCGCCCGCCGCACGCCGTGCACGTGCTCGGCGGCGGCCCGGTGACCGACGGGGCCGAGGCACCCTCGGCGCGTACGGCGGCGCACATGCGCTCCCTCGCCCAGGGACTGATCGCACGCGGGGTGCGGGTGACCGTGTGCACCCGCCACGACGGCGCGCTGCGGCACGCCTTCACGGAGACCGGAGCGGCGTTCGCCGCCCTGCCGGGCCGTACGGAGGCGGACGCGGCGGCCCGGCTGCGCACCGTCTGCGCCGACGCCGACCTGGTCCATGCGCACGGCCTGCGGGCCGGACTGCTGGCGGCCCTCGCGCTCGGCGGCCGGCGCGGCGAGCTGCCGCTCGTCGTCACCTGGCACGCCCTGCCGTGGCGGGCCCGGCCCGAGCACACCTCCCGTGCGGACGCCGCCCGCGAACTGGTGACCCGGCTGCTCGTACGGCGGTTGGCCCGCGCCGCCACCGTCGTCCTCGGCGCCACCACCGAACTGGTCGACATGGCGCGCCGCAGCGGTGCCCGCGACGCGCGGCTCGCCCAGGCCCCCATCCCGCTGACCGGGGCCGCGCAGCAGCCGGAGGAGGAGAGCGCGGACGACGGGCAGATGCTGCGGCACAAGACACGCGCGGGCATGGGCGCCCTGGATCGCCCCTTGGTCGTCGCCGTCGGCAGGCTGGACCGGCAGCTGGGCCACGACACCGCGCTGACGGCCTCACGGGCCTGGCGCGGACTGACCCCCGCGCCGCTGCTCGCCATCGCGGGAGAAGGCCCCGAGAGGGCCGCGCTGCAGCGCCGTATCGACGAGGAGAAGCTGCCCGTACGGTTGCTGGGGAGGCGCAGCGACGCGCTGCGACTGCTGGCGGGCGCCGACATCGCCCTGTTGCCTGCCCGCTGCTGGGGCCACTCGCTCGTGGCGCAGGAGGCCCTGCGGGCGGGGGTGCCGCTGGTCGCCGCCGACGGCGGCGGGGTACCGGAGCTCGTCGGCTCCGCCGCCGTGCTGGTGCCCTGCGGGGACGCCGACTCGCTGTCCTCGGCCGTGCTCGGTCTGCTCGCCGATCCCGGTCGGCGCGCCGAGCTCGCCGCGGCGGGTCGCGCCCAGGCGCGGACCTGGCCCACCGAGGACCAGGTGGCCGCGCAGGTGCTGACCGTCTACGACGAGCTTCTGGGCTGACCGTCGCACGATGCGTCGCCCCGCAGGGTGGGCTGCGCTTTCCCACCCTGCTCCCTGGGAGTGCCCCCGGACGGAGTCTGGGGGGCAGTCTGCAACACGCAGAAAGGGGACCCTCGAAATCAGACTCCGTACGCGCCCGACGCCGTCAGCCGCAGGGCCGTGTCGATCAGCGGCACATGGCTGAACGCCTGCGGGAAGTTGCCGACCTGCCGCTGGCGGGCCGAGTCCCACTCCTCGGCGAGCAGGCCCACGTCGTTGCGCAGGGCCAGCAGCTTCTCGAACAGCTTCCGGGCCTCGTCCACCCGCCCGATCATCGCCAGGTCGTCGGCGAGCCAGAACGAGCAGGCCAGGAAGGCACCTTCCTCACCCTCCAGCCCGTCCACGTTCTCCGCCGCGCCGTCGGCGCCCCCCTCGCTGCTGGTGGGGTAGCGCAGCACGAAGCCGTCCTCGGTCGTCAGCTCCCGCTGGATGGCCTCGATGGTGCCGATGACCCGCTTGTCGTCCGGCGGCAGAAAGCCCATCTGCGGGATCAGCAGCAAGGAGGCGTCCAGCTCCTTGGAGCCGTAGGACTGGGTGAAGGTGTTGCGCTCCTTGTCGTAGCCCTTCTCGCAGACCTGGCGGTGGATCTCGTCCCGCAGGGCGCGCCAGCGCTCCAGCGGCCCGTCCACGTCACCGGACTCGATGAGCTTGACCGTACGGTCGACGGCCACCCACGCCATCACCTTCGAGTGCACGAAGTGCCGGCGCGGGCCGCGCACCTCCCAGATGCCCTCGTCCTTCTCCTCCCAGTGGTTCTCCAGATAGCCGATCAGCTTGAGCTGGAGGAGCTGGGCGTAGTCGTTGCGCGCCAGGCCCGTCATATGGCCCAGGTGCAGCGCCTCGACCATCTCGCCGTACACATCGAGCTGGAGCTGGCCGGCGGCGCCGTTGCCCACCCGCACCGGCTTGGAGCCCTCGTACCCCGGCAGCCAGCTCAACTCGGCCTCGGACAGCTCACGTTCGCCCGCGATGCCGTACATGATCTGGAGGTTCTCCGGGTCGCCCGCCACCGCGCGCAGCAGCCATTCGCGCCAGGCGCGCGCCTCCTCACGGTAGCCGGTGCGCAGGAGGGAGGAGAGGGTGATGGCCGCGTCCCTGAGCCAGGTGAAGCGGTAGTCCCAGTTGCGCATCCCCCCGATCTCCTCGGGCAGCGAGGTGGTCGGCGCGGCCACGATCCCGCCGGTGGGCGCGTAGGTCAGCGCCTTGAGCGTGATCAGCGAGCGGACCACGGCCTCCCGGTAGGGCCCGTGGTACGTGCAGGTCTCCACCCACTCGCGCCAGAAGTCCTCGGTGGTGCGCAGCGCCTCCTCCGGCTCCGGAAGCTCCGGCGCGGCCCGGTGGGAGGCCTCCCAGCTGATGGTGAACGCCACCCGGTCGCCCGGGCCGACGGTGAAGTCGGAGTAGGTCGTCAGGTCCTTGCCGTAGGTGTCGGCCTCGGTGTCCAGCCAGACCGAGTCCGGCCCGGCCACGGCCACCGTGCGGTTTCCCGCCTTGTGCACCCACGGCACGACCCAGCCGTAGGAGAACCGCATCCGCAGCGCCGAGCGCATCCGCACCCGCCCGCTGACGCCCTCCACGATCCGCACCAGCTGCGGTGCGTGGTTCTCGCGCGGAGGCATGAAGTCGATGATCCGGACGGTACCCCGCGGGGTGTCCCACTCCGATTCCAGCACCAGGGAGTCCCCCCGGTAGCGGCGGCGGTCGGCCCGTGGCGGGTCCCCGCCGGCCGGGTGGGCGGGGCCCACCCGCCAAAAGCCGTGCTCCTCGGTGCCGAGCAAGCCGGCGAACACCGCATGGGAGTCGAAGCGGGGGAGACAGAGCCAGTCGACCGAGCCGTCTCTGCCGACAAGGGCCGCTGTCTGCATATCCCCGATGAGTGCGTAATCCTCGATGCGCCCAGCCACGTGCATCTCCAGTCGAACGAACAACGAACTGCGACGCCCCCGCGGGACGTGCTGGATGACCTGTGCGTTTCTGCCTGTTCCCAGGCAAGTGTCCGTGAAGGATACGACGCAGCGAACCCTTCCGCTCGACGGTCGGCTGAGTCCGACTGCGCCGATTAGGTGACCTTCGCTACCGCGTTCACCTGCTGCGACTCCCTTGTCACCCTGGGCCGCGCCCAGCCCTTGGCGGACCCGGGCGCGAGTGGCGGCAAGCGCACCGGTCCGGCGGCACTGTTACGCTGGTAGCCCGTGGAGCGGTGGGCGAGCGAACGCGTTGTGTTCGAGACGACAGCCCCCCGAACCGCAGCGAGGCCACCTCGGGAAGCCCTTCAGGACACTCCCAGGATGCCAGCCTCCGCACCCCACCAAGCGACCACGGGAGCCCCCTCTTGGCCATGCCGCCTACGTCCATGACGACCAAGCACCTCTTCGTCACCGGGGGTGTCGCCTCCTCGCTCGGCAAGGGGCTCACCGCCTCCAGCCTGGGCGCGCTCCTGAAGGCGCGCGGCCTGCGGGTCACCATGCAGAAGCTCGACCCCTATCTGAACGTCGACCCGGGCACGATGAACCCCTTCCAGCACGGTGAGGTGTTCGTCACCAACGACGGCGCCGAGACCGATCTGGACATCGGCCACTACGAGCGCTTCCTCGACGTCGACCTCGACGGCAGCGCCAACGTGACCACGGGCCAGGTCTACTCCACGGTCATCGCCAAGGAGCGGCGCGGCGAGTACCTGGGCGACACCGTGCAGGTCATCCCGCACATCACCAACGAGATCAAGCACCGCATCCGCCGGATGGCCACCGACGACGTGGATGTCGTGATCACCGAGGTCGGCGGCACCGTCGGCGACATCGAGTCGCTGCCCTTCCTGGAGGCCGTCCGCCAGGTGCGGCACGAGGTCGGGCGCGACAACGTCTTCGTCGTGCACATCTCGCTGCTTCCCTACATCGGGCCCTCCGGCGAGCTGAAGACCAAGCCCACCCAGCACTCGGTCGCCGCGCTGCGCAACATCGGCATCCAGCCGGACGCCATCGTGCTGCGGGCCGACCGCGACGTGCCCGTCTCCATCAAGCGGAAGATCGGGCTGATGTGCGACGTGGACGACGCCGCCGTGGTCGCCTGCAAGGACGCCCGCTCCATCTACGACATCCCCAAGGTCCTGCACACCGAGGGCCTGGACGCCTACGTCGTGCGCAAGCTGGACCTGCCCTTCCGCGACGTGGACTGGACCCAGTGGGACGACCTGCTGCGCCGCGTCCACCAGCCCGACCACGAGGTGACGGTCGCGCTGGTCGGCAAGTACATCGACCTGCCCGACGCCTATCTGTCGGTCACCGAGGCGCTGCGCGCGGGCGGCTTCGCCAACCGGGCCCGCGTCAAGATCAAGTGGGTCACCTCCGACGACTGCCGCACTCCCGAGGGCGCCAAGCGGGAGCTCGGGGACTGCGACGCCGTCTGCATCCCCGGCGGCTTCGGCGAACGTGGCGTGGACGGCAAGGTCGGCGCCATCACCTACGCCCGTGAGAACCGCGTCCCGCTGCTCGGCCTCTGCCTGGGCCTGCAGTGCATCGTGATCGAGGGCGCCCGCAACCTGGCCGGTATCAAGGACGCCAACTCCACCGAGTTCGACCAGTCCACCGCGCACCCGGTGGTCTCCACCATGGAGGAGCAGCTCGACATCGTCGCCGGTGAGGGCGACATGGGCGGCACCATGCGGCTGGGCATGTACCCGGCCAAGCTCGCCGAGGGCTCCATCGTGCGCGAGACCTACGGCGGCGAGCCCTACGTCGAGGAGCGCCACCGCCACCGGTACGAGGTCAACAACCACTACCGCACCGAGCTGGAGAAGAAGGCCGGGCTGGTCTTCTCCGGCACCTCGCCCGACAACAAGCTGGTCGAGTACGTCGAGTACCCGCGCGAGGTCCACCCCTATCTGGTGGCCACCCAGGCCCACCCGGAGCTGCGCTCCCGCCCGACCCGCCCGCACCCGCTCTTCGCCGGCCTGGTCAAGGCCGCCGTCGAACGCCAGCAGGGAGAGTGAGCGCCATGGCCAGCCGTATCGCCGACACTCCCCAGGAGTGGGAGGTCACCGCGACCTCCACCCCGTTCCAGGGCAACAAGACCGGGGTCCGCACCGACCGGGTCGTCATGCCCGACGGCTCCGTCGTCAGCCGTGACTACCAGACCCACCCCGGGTCGGTCGCCATCCTGGCCCTCGACGACCAGGACCACGTACTGGTCCTCAGCCAGTACCGGCACCCCGTCCGCGAGAAGCTGTGGGAGATTCCGGCCGGGCTGCTCGACGTGCCCGGCGAGAATCCGCTGGCGGCGGCGGAGCGGGAGCTGTACGAGGAGGCCCACGTCAAGGCGGAGGACTGGCGCGTCCTCGTCGACGTCTACACCTCGCCCGGCGGCACCGACGAGGCCGTACGGATCTTCCTGGCCCGCCAGCTGTCCGAGGTGGAGGGCGAGCGCTTCGAGGTCTCCGAGGAGGAGGCCGAGATGGAGCTGGCCAGGGTGCCGCTGGAGGAGTTGGTGCGGGGCGCGCTCGCCGGGCAGCTGCACAACAACTGCCTGGTGGTCGGGTGCCTGGCGCTGAGCGCCGCGCTGAGCAGCGGCGGTGGCCTGGGCGCGCTGCGGCCCGCTCAAGCTCCGTGGCCCGCGCGGCCCTTCGACCCGATGTGACCCTCCCTCCCCGGCCCCGTCCCGGTCAGGGGCGGGGCGGGGGGAAGGTCACCTGAGCCGATGTGGTGATTTTCGGGACGGGCGCGGCCGCCATGGGCGCCGGTGCGCACCACGCGGTGAACTACGCTCGCAGCATTCGTCCGCGCACACACCAGGTGAACAGCGAACGGGAGCGTAGCCCGTGACAGATCAGGCGGTGCAGCCCACGACCGCGGGGCCGGGCCCCCGCCCGTTCACCGGCCGCGACCGCGAACTTCGCGCACTGCGCGAGGACATCGAACGCGCCGGGCTGCACACGCTCTCCGGTCACCCTCCCGCGCAGAGCCGGGTGCTGCTGATCGCCGGGGCTCCCGGCTCCGGCCGCACCGCGCTGGCCGAGGAATTCGTCCGGCGGATCGCCGACCGCTATCCGGGCGGAGTGCTGCGGGCGCGCCTCACCGAGCCGGGCGGTACCCCGGTGCCCGTCGAGCGCGCGGCACGCGACCTGCTGGTGGCCCTCTCCCGGCTGGGCACGCCCTACGCCGGAAACACCGGAAACCCCGGAAACGCTGCAATCGCCGCGGAGGCCGGGAAGACCGGCAAGGACCCGGCGGAAGCCCTCCCCGTCGCGGTGCCACCGCCCGGCGCCGACGAAGCCGTTGTCGCGGAGGCCTTCCGCGCCGCCCTCACCCGTCGCGGCCGTACGATCCTGCTGCTCGACGACGTGGCCCACTCCGACCAGGTGCTCGACCTGGCGCCGGAGAACCGGGACTGTCTCGTCGTCGCCGTCTCCTCCGGGCCGCTCACCGACGTGCCCGATGTGCGCCCCTGCACCCTCGGCGGTCTCGACCGGTCCGCGGCCGTCAGCCTGCTGGCCCGGCGTGCGGGCTCCTCGCCCCGGATCACCGTCGACCCGCGCAGCGCCGAGGTGCTGGCCGAGCAGTGCGGCGGTCTCCCGGCGGCGCTCACCCTGCTGGGCGGCTGGCTGGGTGCGCACCCCAAGCTCTCGGTGCTCGAAGCCACGAGGATGCTGGCCCGGAGCGATCCCGGCGGTTCCGGCGATCCCGACGGTTCCGGCGAGCCGGGCGTGCCGGGCGTGCCGGTCGGGCCGGGCGTGCCGGGTGAGCCGGTGGGGCCGGACGACGAGGAGTTCGCCAAGCCCGTCGCGCCGCGGCCTCCCGCACCGCTGGCGCGGGCCTTCCGGCTCGTCCACGACTCCCTCTCGCAGCCGCTCGCGCGGCTGCTGCGGTTGCTCGCCCTCGCACCGGCCGGGATCGTCGAACCCCAGCTGGCCTCGGCGCTCGGCGGCTGCTCGATGAGCACCGCGCACTCCGCCCTGCAGGAGTACGTACGGCTGGGTCTGCTGCGTCCGCTCGACGGCGACCGCTACCAGGTGCCCGGGTGTCTGGATCCGCTGCTGCGGGCCCGGCTGGCGGCGCACGAGCGGCCGGAAGAGGTGCTGCTGGCCCGGGCCCGGATGCTGGAGCGGCTGGTGCGCCGGCTCCAGGCGTGCAGCGCGGTGTGCGAACCGGCCGGGTCCGAGGCGCGCAGGCAGCTGGCGGGGATGCCGCGGGCGCTGCGCTTCCTGCACCCGCTGGAGGCGCGGAACTGGCTGGCAGCGCGCCGTCCGGCGCTGCTGTCGGCGGCCCGGATGGCCGTCGCGGAGGGCGGTGGGGAGCTCGACACCCTGGCCCGCCGCCTGGTCTCGGCGCTGGCCCGCGCGCTGGACGCGCACTGCGCGCCCGAGGAGGCCGAGCCGGAGCTGTACCGGCTGCACGAGCTGGTGCTGCGGGTCGCCGAGCGCAACCGGATGCACCGGGAGCGCGCCGCCGCGCTGCTCAACCTCGGCGATCTCGACGCGCAGACCGACCGCCTGGAGGACGCCCTCGTCCGCTACCGCACCGCGCTGGACGCGGCCCGCCAGGGCGGCGACGAGCGGGTCGCGGGCCGGGCGCTGGAGTCGCTGGGCGGCGGCTACGCGGAGCTGGGCGACTGGGACCGGGCCGCCGACTGGTACGGCAGGGCGCTGGCCCTGCGGCTGACCCGTGACGAGCGTGCCGACCGGGAGGCGACGGCGCGGCTGCACGGCCGGATCGGTGCCGTCCATGCCCGGGCGGAGCGCTGGGAGGAGGCGCTGCGGGCCTGGCGGGCCTCGGCGGCGGCGTTCCGCAGGCTCCAGGACCAGGGTGCCCAGGCCCGGGCGCTGGCGGAGGCGGCCCGGGTACAGGAGTTCGCGGGCCGGCCGCAGGACGCGCAGCGTACGTTCGGCCAGGCGCTGGAGGTGTCGCGGGGCGCGGGGGACGTCCGGCTGGAGGCGGCGCTCCAGCTGCGGGCCGCCGACGCCTGCGGCCGGGCCGGGAGTCTGCGGGCGGCCCAGCGGCACCGTGCGGCGGCCGCCCGGCTGCTCGGTCCGGCGGCGGCGCGGGCCGAGGCGCAGGGCGTGGGGCCGGACGCGGAACCGGGGAGGGCGGCGGCCGAGCCGGCCCGTGCGGGGACGTCGGAGCCGGTGCGGGCGGGGGAGCGCGGGTCCCCAGCGGGAGAGGCGGAACCGCGTGGTGGGTACCCGGCTCACGGCAGTGGCGAGGATCACTGAGCGACCGCCCGCGGCGCTGACAACGGCTGCGTCGCGCCCCCCCCATCAGCAACCTGCGAAACGTATAGCAATCTCGAAAAAGATCGACCGTTTGTAAGGCTGGACAGCTCAGCTTCCTTCATTAGACTGGTCGAGCCGCGGTCCCCCCGGTGTTTTCGAGCATGCGCGACCCGGCTTTCTCTGCCTTCTGCACCCTGAGTGAAGGACCGTGATCGACGTGAAGGTCGGTATCCCCCGCGAGGTCAAGAACAACGAGTTCCGTGTCGCCATCACCCCGGCCGGGGTCAACGAGCTGGTGCGGAACGGTCACGAGGTGTTCGTGGAGCAGGAGGCCGGAGCCGGCTCCTCCATCCCCGACGCGGAGTACACCGCCGCCGGCGCCACCATCCTGGGGACGGCCGACGAGGTGTGGGCCACCGCCGACCTGCTGCTGAAGGTCAAGGAGCCGGTGGCCGAGGAGTACCACAGGCTCCGCAAGGACCAGACGCTCTTCACCTACCTCCACCTCGCCGCCTCCCGCGAGTGCACCGACGCACTGCTGGAGTCGGGCACCACGGCCATCGCCTACGAGACGGTCGAGCCGGCCAACCGGACGCTGCCGCTGCTGGCCCCGATGTCCGAGGTCGCGGGCCGGATCGCCCCGCAGGTCGGCGCCTACCACCTGATGGCCTCCGCCGGCGGCCGCGGAGTGCTGCCCGGCGGTGTGCCCGGAGTGAACCCGGGCCGCGCGGTGGTCATCGGCGGCGGCGTCTCCGGCTGGAACGCCACCCAGATCGCCGTCGGTCTCGGCTTCCACGTCACGCTGCTCGACAAGGACGTCAACAAGCTCCGCGAGGCCGACAAGATCTTCGGCAACCGGGTGCGCACCATCACCTCCAACGCCTTCGAGCTGGAGCGAGCGGTGCTGGAGGCCGACCTGGTCGTGGGCGCCGTGCTGATCCCGGGTGCCAAGGCGCCGAAGCTGATCAGCAACGACCTCGTCTCGCGGATGAAGCCGGGAAGTGTTCTTGTCGACATCGCGATCGACCAGGGCGGCTGCTTCGAGGACTCGCGGCCGACCACCCACGCCGAGCCGACCTTCCGCGTCCACGACTCGGTCTTCTACTGCGTCGCCAACATGCCCGGCGCCGTGCCCAACACCTCCACCCACGCGCTGACCAACGCCACGCTGCCCTACATCGTGGAGCTGGCCAACCGCGGCTGGCGGGAGGCGCTGCGCCGCGACCCGGCGCTGGCCAAGGGCCTCAACGCGCATGACGGGGAGCTCACTTACGGCCCGGTCGGCGAGGCGCACGAGATGCCGGTGCGCGACATCGCGACGCTGCTGGGCTGAGCCCCGGCCGACCGGCTGGCCGGCGCGAGGGCCGGGACAGGGCCCGGCCGGGGTCAACCCCCGGCGTCAACGTCGGCAACCTCACGTCACCGTCCGGACCTTGGAGGGAAGGTCCGGACGGTGACGTCGTCGTGTCCGCGAGACGGCGACCCGACTTGCCCGTAACGTAACTGTCCGACCTTTTTGCTCACCCGGGAAACCACCCGGACGTCACCCGGGAGCCTCTTGACATCAGGGGGCCCGCATACCGACACATCGGGCCGTCTGAGGCGGATTGTGTTGCTGCGGACCGCCGACACGCCATAGAGTCGCCAACCGTCGGCATGGTGTCACGCTGACTAGTCGAGAAATTTCCTGGTCACCATTGGAGGTACGACGACTTGTGAACGAGTCGACATTTTCTCCCGGGGGTGGTCAACCAGGAGCGCCTGTACGAGGCCAGGGGTCCTCAGGTCCCACAGGACCCGAGGGTGTCGGCTCCGTCGCTGTCCGCACCTTCGCAGCCCACCAGAACCCGACGCCCATGACAGCCAACCAGAGCACGGACGGCCAACACGTGAACGCCACGGCCGGCGACGCTGCGAACGGTCAGTCCGCCGAGCGTTTCGCCGACTACAGTGACCCGCACTACGACCCCGCCTACGGCGAACTGCCCGAGGGTCACTTCTACGATCCGGACGCGGAGTACGAACCCGATCCGGAGTACGCGGCCACGCTCGCGCCCGACGCCGCGCGCCAGCGGCGTGAGCGCATCGGTCCGACCGGGCGCCCGCTGCCGTACTTCCCGATCCCGGGCCCGGTGAACGAGCACGGCCCGGCCAAGATCATCGCGATGTGCAACCAGAAGGGCGGGGTCGGCAAGACGACCTCGACCATCAACCTGGGCGCGGCGCTGGCCGAGTACGGACGGCGGGTGCTGCTCGTCGACTTCGACCCGCAGGGCGCCCTCTCCGTCGGCCTCGGCGTCAACCCGATGGAGCTGGACCTGACGGTCTACAACCTCCTGATGGAGCGCGGCCTGGCCCCGGACGAGGTGCTGCTCAAGACCGCGGTCGCCGGGATGGACCTGCTGCCGAGCAACATCGACCTGTCGGCGGCCGAGGTGCAGCTCGTCAGCGAAGTGGCCCGCGAGTCGACGCTCCAGCGTGCCCTGGGCCCGCTGCTCAACGACTACGACTTCATCGTCATCGACTGCCAGCCCTCGCTCGGCCTGCTCACCGTCAACGCCCTCACCGCGGCGCACAAGGTGATCGTTCCGCTGGAGTGCGAGTTCTTCGCACTGCGCGGTGTCGCGCTGCTGACCGAGACGATCGAGAAGGTCCAGGAGCGGCTCAACCCACAGCTCGAACTGGACGGCATCCTGGCGACGATGTACGACTCGCGGACGGTGCACAGCCGTGAAGTGCTTGCGCGGGTCGTGGAGGCGTTCGACGACAACGTCTACCACACCGTCATCGGGCGCACCGTCCGCTTCCCCGAGACCACCGTCGCGGGCGAGCCGATCACGACGTACGCCTCCAACTCCGTCGGTGCCGCCGCCTATCGCCAGCTCGCCAGGGAGGTGCTCGCCCGGTGCCACGCCGAGTGAGTCTCCCGGCAGCCGACGAACTGTTCCGTACGACCGGCGGTGCCGCCGTACAGCCCTCGGCGCCGCAGCAGGAGGAGCCCGCGCAGGTCGGGCAGGCGAACGGGGAGACGCCGTCGGCCCAGCCGTCGGCGGGTCCCTCGGCAGCCGCCTCGTCCCGTGGCCCCAAGGTGCCCGCACCCGCCTCCGAGCCCGACCCGGAGGCCGGCGCCGCCGAACAGCAGCCGACGGCCGAGGCCGGCGGCGACTTCGGGGGCTACGCGGGGAACGAGTCGGCCAACGGCGGCCGGCGCACGGCCCGCGGGGCGCGGGGCGGCACCAGGACGGACGAGCAGCGTCCGGCCGGCTCGCCCCAACAGGCCGTTCCCGCACCCGCCGAGCGGACCGGCCGCCGTGGCAGCGCGGCCAAGGGCCGCCAGGCGACGGGCTCTTCCGCTCCTGCCGCGTCCTCCACCGGCTCCGCGGCGCCCGCGGCCTCCCGCCGCGGCCGGGCCGCCCGCCGTCCCAGCGGACGCGAACGGCACGACGAGAAGATCACCGTCTATGTCTCGGCCGAGGAACTGATGGACCTCGAGCACGCCCGGCTGGTGCTGCGCGGCGAGCACGGACTCGCCGTCGACCGCGGGCGGATCGTGCGCGAGGCCGTCGCCGTGGTGCTGGCCGATCTCGAATCCCGGGGAGACGCGAGCATTCTCGTACGGCGGTTGCGCGGGCGCTGACCTGCTTGCCAGTACGCTGCCTGCGATGCCCACTCCTGACGACGCACTCCGCAGCCGGGGCTCCCGCCGACCGCTGGGGCGGGGGCCCGGAGCGGCGTACGAGTCGGAGCGGGCGACCGCGGACCCACCGGAGCCCGTCGTCGGGGCGGAATCGGCGCCCCCGGCGGCACCGAAGGTGCCCGCCCCGGCCGCTCCAGCGCCCGTACCGCAGCAGCCTGTTGCCGAGCCCGAGCCCGAGCCCGAGCCCGAGCCCGAGCCCGAGCCCGAGCCCGAGCCCGAGCCCGAGCCCGAGCCCGAGGCCGGGCCCGAGCCGCAGCCGGAGGCGGCGCCCGGGTCCGAGCCGGAGGCCGAGGAGGAGGCCGACGACGGCCGGTTCAGAGTCGTCCTGGACAACTTCGAAGGACCCTTCGACCTGTTGCTCCAGCTGATCTCCAAGCACAAGCTGGACGTCACCGAAGTCGCGCTCTCCAAGGTCACCGACGAGTTCATGGCCCATATCCGCGCCATGGGCCCGGAGTGGGACCTCGACCAGGCCACCGAGTTCCTCGTCGTCGCCGCCACCCTGCTCGACCTGAAGGCCGCCCGGCTGCTGCCGCAGGCCGAGGTGGAGGACGAGGCCGATCTGGCACTGCTGGAGGCCCGGGACCTGCTCTTCGCGCGGCTGCTCCAATACCGCGCCTACAAGGAGATCGCCGGTATCTTCGCGGCCCGGCTGGACGAGGAGGCCCGGCGCTTTCCCCGCACCGTCGGCCTGGAGGAGCAGCACGCCGAGCTGCTGCCCGAAGTGGCGCTCAGCGTCGGCCCGGAGGGTTTCGCCGAACTGGCCGTCAAGGCGATGCGGCCCAAACCCAAGCCTCAGGTCTACGTCGAGCACATCCACGCCCCGCTCGTCAGCGTCCGCGAACAGGCGGAAGTGGTCGTGGCGCGGCTGCGGGAGCGGGGCGAGGCCAGCTTCCAGGAGCTCACCGAGGACGCGCCCGACACCCTCACGGTCGTCGCCCGCTTCCTCGCGCTGCTGGAGCTGTATCGCGAGCGGGCCGTCGCGCTGGAGCAGGACGAGGCGCTGGGGGCGCTCCTCGTCAGATGGAGCGGCACGGCGGACACCGAACCGCTGGTGACCGACGAGTTCGACCAGGAGCCAGGGGAGCGCAAGGATGACTGAGATCACCGAGCCCGGCGAGGCGCCCGGGAGCGAAGGGGCCGCAGCGGGCTACGAGGTGCAGGAGGCGGCCGCGGAGACGGGCGGGACGCCCGCGGACCCCGCCGGAGGCTCCGAGGTCGCACAGCTGCCGCTGAAGCCCGCGCTGGAGGCCGTCCTGATGGTCGTGGACGAGCCCGCCACCCCCGAACATCTGGCCAAGGTGCTGGAGCGGCGCCCCCGCGAGGTCTCCGACGCGCTGCGCGAGCTGGCGGACGAGTACACGACCCAGGGCCGCGGCTTCGAACTGCGGCTGGTCGCGGGGGGTTGGCGCTTCTACACACGCGGTGACTACGCGGACGCGGTCGAACGCTTTGTCCTGGACGGGCAGCAGGCGCGGCTGACCCAGGCGGCCCTGGAGACCCTGGCGGTGGTCGCCTACCGGCAGCCGGTCAGCCGCTCCAGGGTCTCGGCCGTACGCGGAGTGAACTGCGACGGCGTGATGCGCACCCTCCTGCAGCGGGGTCTGGTGGAGGAGGTGGGCGCGGAACCCGAAACAGGTGCGATCCTTTACAGGACGACGCATTACTTTCTGGAGCGGATGGGCCTGCGCGGCCTGGACGAGCTTCCGGAGCTGGCGCCCTTCCTTCCGGAAGCGGAAGCCGTGGAGGGGGAGACCCAGGAAGGCATGCCGTCGTTCGACGTAGACGATCCTTCCCCCGACTCCCAGACGGAACATTGATGCGAAGCAGTGGCAGGAACACCGGCGGTAACCGAGGCGGCAAGCAGGGCGGCGCGGGCCGCGCCGGCCAGGGGGGCCGGCGCGGGCAGGACGGCCAGCGCGGGCAGGGCGCCCCACGAGGCCAGCGGAGCCAGGGCGGGCAGCGAGGGCGGCAGTCCTCCTCCGACGCCCGGCCGCTCCGCCCCGAGGAGCGCCGCTACACCCAGGGCGGCGCCAAGCCCGGCGGCGGGCCCGGTGCCAAGCCGGGCGGCGGTCCCAAGGCGGGGGGCGGTCCCAAGGCGGGCGGCCCCCGCAGCGGTGCTCCGAAGGGCACCGGCGGCAAGCCCGGCGGCGCCAAGAGCAACGTGCGCAAGGACGTGACCAAGAGCGGCGCCCCCAAGGCGCGCGCCCGCAAGGCCTCGGCGCCCGCGCGCCCCCGCGAGTACGAGGCGCAGATCGAGGAGCGCAACCGGGCCCGGCACACCAAGCCGCCGGTCAAGCTCCCCAAGACCTTCGGGGAGCAGGAGGGCGAGCGCCTGCAGAAGGTGCTGGCCCGCGCGGGCATGGGCTCCCGGCGTGCCTGCGAGGAGCTCGTGGACCAGGCCAGGGTCGAGGTCAACGGCGAGATCGTCCGCGAGCAGGGGCTGCGTGTCGACCCGGACAAGGACGAGATCAAGGTCGACGGGCTGACGATCGCGACCCAGTCGCACGTCTTCTTCGCCCTCAACAAGCCCGCCGGAGTCGTCGCCTCCATGGAGGACCCGGACGGCCGCCAGTGCCTGGGCGACTACGTGCAGAACCGGGAGACCCGGCTCTTCCACGTGGGCCGTCTCGACACCGAGACGGAGGGGCTCATCCTGCTCACCAACCACGGTGAGCTGGCCCACCGCCTCACGCATCCGCGGTACGGCGTCACCAAGACCTATCTGGCCGCCATCCAGGGGCCGCTGCCGCGGGACCTCGGCAAGCAGCTGAAGTCCGGCATCCGGCTCGACGACGGATACGCCCGCGCCGACCACTTCAAGGTGGTGGAGAACACCGGGAAGAACTACCTGGTCGAGGTCTCGCTGCACGAGGGGCGCAAGCACATCGTGCGCCGGATGCTCGCCGAGGCCGGGTTCCCGGTGGACAAGCTCGTACGGACCCGCTTCGGGCCCATCGCCCTCGGTGACCAGAAGTCCGGTTGGCTCCGGCGCCTCACCAACACCGAGGTCGGCATGCTCATGCGGGAGGTCGGCCTCTAGCGGGGGCCCGGCGGGGTGGGCCGGGGCCGGGCCGGCCCCGCGCCCTGCGGCCTCACGACCACAGCGCGAACTCCACGGCGCGGCCGTCGGCATCGCGGCGCACCTCCAGCATGCCGGCCACCGCGGACCTGTTGACCCGCCCATGGATGCGCGGAGCGGGCTCCCAGCACACGCGGGCGTCCAGCCGCCGCTCGTCGATCATCAGGGCCATCACAGGACCGACGGCGTCACGGAAGTGCGCGTCGGCGACGGCGAGTGCCAGCTCCTCGTCGGCCGTACACGGGATGAACCCCTCCTCGGCCAGCGCACGCGGCGCGTACGGGCGGTCCGGGGCGTGCAACCAGTCGTCGAGCGGGACCACGTGGAAGAGCATGTCCTACTTGTACCGTCTCACTGGGCGGGCGGCCCGGACATCCGCGCGTGGCCGTACCTACCCTGACCCGGCCAGGCACAGGCACAGGCACAGGCGAGGACGAGGAGCGGCGGTGGCGGAGCGAGCAGTGCGCGCGGTGCGCGGCGCGGTGCAACTGGACCGGGACGAGGCCGAGCACATGAACGAGCGGGTCGGCCAGTTGCTGACCACGGTGCTGGAGCGCAACAACCTCGCCACCGAGGACCTGATCAGCATCTGGTTCACGGCCACCCCGGACCTGCACAGCGACTTCCCGGCAGCCGCGGCCCGCAAGCTGGGCATCGTGGACGTGCCGCTCATCTGCGCGCAGGAACTGGAGGTGGCGGGCGCGATGCCCCGGGTCGTCCGTATCCTGGCCCACACGGAGACCGAACTGCCCAGGTCCGGCATCAACCACGTCTATCTGGGCGCGGCTGCCGCACTTCGCAAGGACATCGCCCAGTAAGGATCCGCCTCGGCGGAGATCCGCAGCAGAAGGACACCGCTCGCAATGCGCACCGCCCTCGTGCTCGGCACGGGACTCATCGGCACCTCGGCCGCGCTGGCCCTGTCCGCGCGGGGAGTGAAGGTGCACCTCAGCGACCGCGACCCGGAGCGGGTCCGTACGGCCGCCGCACTGGGGGCCGGGATCGAGGGGGAGCCGGCCCCGGGGTCCCCCGTGGACCTGGCGATCGTGGCCGTCCCGCCCGCGCATCTGGCGGCGACCGTGGCCGATGTCCAGCGCCGGGGCCTCGCCCGCGGGGTCATCGACGTGGGCAGCGTCAAGGGCGGACCGCGCCGGGAGCTGATCGCACTCGGCGGCGATCTGACGACGTACCTGGGCAGCCACCCGATGTCGGGCCGGGAGCAGTCGGGGCCGCTGGCCGCGACCGCCGACCTGTTCGAGGGGCGGCCCTGGGTGCTCACCCCCACCCAGGGCACCGACACCGCCCGGGGCACCGACACCGAGGTGCTCAACCTCGCGCTGGAGCTGATCGCGCTGTGCGGGGCCGTGCCGGTGGTGATGGACGCGGACGCGCACGACCGCGCGGTCGCCCTCGTCTCGCACACCCCGCAGCTGCTGTCCACCCTGGTGGCCGCGCGGCTGGAGGAGGCCGCGGAGACGGATGTGAGGCTGTGCGGCCAGGGCATCCGGGACGTGACGAGGATCGCGGGTTCCGATCCGGGGATGTGGGTGGACATCCTGGCCGCCAACCCGGGCCCGGTGGCCGACATCCTCGCCGAGGTGGCGACCGACCTGGATGCGGCGGTGCGGGCGCTGCGCGAGCTGGACTCGGCCGACGAGGCCAAGCGGGTCAGCGGTGCGGCGGGCGTGGAGGCGCTGCTGCGCCGCGGCAACGCGGGGCGGGCCCGGGTCCCGGGCAAGCACGGCCAGGCGCCGACCGCCTACGAGACGGTGACGGTGCTGATCAGCGACCGCCCCGGACAGCTGGCCAGGATCTTCGCGGACGCGGGGTCGGTGGGCGTCAACATCGAGGACGTCCGCATCGAGCACGCGACCGGTCAGCAGGCCGGCTACATGCAGCTCATGGTGGAGCCGGGCGCGGTACCGGTGCTGGAGCAGGAGCTGCGGGAGCGCGGCTGGTCGCTGCGGCAGTGACGACGGCTACCGGCCGCCGCCCGGACGCGCGGCCTGGCGTGTCCGTGGCAGCCGGTAGCCTTGTGCGGGGACCCGGCCGGTCCCGCCCGCCCCCGTGCGCTGCCGCGCGCCGAGAGCCTCAGACCCACGAAAGGTGCCCACAACCGTGTCTGCAACCCCGGCAGTGATTGTCGCCATCGACGGCCCCTCCGGCACGGGCAAGTCGAGCACCTCCAAGGCCGTCGCGGCCCAGCTGGGGCTGAGCTACCTCGACACCGGCGCGCAGTACCGGGCGATCACCTGGTGGATGCTGAACAACGGTGTGGACGTGGCCGACCCCGACGCGATCGCGGCGGCCGCCGGCAAGCCCAGCATCGTCTCGGGCACCGACCCGCTCGCCCCGGCGATCTCCGCCGACGGCGTGGACGCCTCGGGTCCGATCCGCACCCCCGAGGTCACCGCCGCGGTCAGCGCGGTCAGTGCGGTGCCCGAGGTCCGGGAGCGCATCACCGAGCTGCAGCGGACCATCGCGGCGAAGGCGGGCGGCGGCATCGTCGTCGAGGGCCGGGACATCGGCACCACCGTGCTGCCCGACGCGGACCTGAAGGTCTTCCTCACCGCCTCGGCCGAGGCCCGGGCCGCCCGCCGCAACGGGGAGCTGAAGGCCGCCGACGGCAAGCCCGTCAGCGACCTGGCCGCCACCCAGCAGGCGCTGGCCGCGCGGGACAAGGCGGACTCCAGCCGTAAGACCTCCCCGCTGAAGAAGGCCGACGACGCCGTCGAGGTGGACACCACCGAGCTGTCGTTGGAGCAGGTCGTCGAGTGCGTCGTCACCCTGGTGGAGAAGGCGGCGGCAGGCAAGACGGGTCCCGCCGGGAGCAGGGAGAAGGCGGCCAGGTGACGGGAAGCGACTCCGCGCCGGGCGGGGCCCCGAGCGAGCGGGGCGCCGCTGTCGGCCGCCGGATCGGCATAGGGCTGATGAACTCGCTGTGGCGGCCCCGGGTGCTGGGTGCCTGGCGGGTACCGGCGACGGGTCCGGTGATCCTGGCGGGCAACCACGCGCACAACGTCGACGGACCCATGCTGATGGGCACGGCACCCCGGCCGGTGCACTTCCTGATCAAGAAGGAGGCGTTCATCGGCCCGCTCGACCCCTTTCTGCGCGGCATCGGCCAGCTCAAGGTCGACCGCAGCGCCGCCGACCGCAGCGCCGTCACCGACGCGCTGGCGGTGCTGGAGGCCGGCGGGGTGCTGGGCATCTTCCCGGAGGGCACCCGGGGCCAGGGCGACTTCGCCGCGCTGCGCGGTGGGCTGGCCTACTTCGCGCTGCGCTCCGGGGCACCCGTCGTTCCGGTCGCGGTGCTCGGCAGCGCGGACCGTGCGGGCCGGCTGATACGGGCGCTGCCGCCGCTGCGCAGCCGGATCGATGTGGTCTTCGGTGACCCGTTCACCGTGGGCGACGGCTCCGGACGGCGGACCAGGACGGCGCTGGACGAGGCCACCGTGCGGCTCCAGGAGCGGCTCGCCGGGCATCTGACCGACGCCAGGCGGCTCACCGGCCTTTGCCGGCCTCCGGCCGGGCGGTGACCCCACCCATAACACCGCTCCAGCAGCCGCGGCACCGGCAGCAGCTGTCCAGACCCGATGAACGACGAGGACGAGACGTCATGAACGACCAGATGCACCCCGCCGAAGACGGCCCCGAGCACGTCCACGGTGAGCTGGGTGACGCCGAGTTCGCCGAGTTCATGGAGCTCGCCGCGGAGGAGGGCTTCGACCAGGAGGAGGTCGAGGGCGCGCTCGGTGAGGCGGGGCACGGACCGCTGCCCGTGCTCGCCGTCGTCGGCCGCCCCAATGTCGGCAAGTCGACGCTGGTGAACCGCATCATCGGCCGCCGCGAGGCCGTGGTGGAGGACCGCCCGGGCGTCACCAGGGACCGGGTGACCTACGAGGCCGAGTGGGCGGGCCGCCGCTTCAAGGTGGTGGACACCGGCGGCTGGGAGCAGGACGTCCTGGGCATCGACGCCTCCGTCGCGGCGCAGGCCGAGTTCGCCGTCGAGGCCGCCGACGCCGTGGTGTTCGTGGTGGACGCCATGGTGGGCGCCACCGACACCGACGAGGCCGTCGTCAAGCTGCTGCGCCGCGCGGGCAAGCCCGTGGTGCTGTGCGCCAACAAGGTCGACGGCCCCTCCGGCGAGGCGGACGCCGCCTATCTGTGGTCGCTGGGCCTGGGCGAGCCGTACCCGGTCTCGGCGCTGCACGGGCGCGGTACGGGCGACATGCTGGACGAGGTGCTCAAGGTGCTGCCGGACGCGCCGCAGCAGACCTTCGGCGGCGCCCCGCTGGGCGGGCCGCGCCGGGTCGCGCTGATCGGCCGTCCCAACGTCGGCAAGTCCTCGCTGCTGAACAAGGTGGCCGGCGAGGAGCGCGTCGTCGTCAACGAGCAGGCCGGTACCACCCGCGACCCGGTGGACGAGCTGATCGAACTGGGCGGCAAGACCTGGAAGTTCGTCGACACGGCGGGCATCAGGCGGCGCGTCCATATGACCGAGGGCGCCGACTACTACGCCTCGCTGCGCACGGCGGCGGCGCTGGAGAAGGCCGAGGTCGCGGTCGTGCTGATCGACGTCAGCGAGTCGATCAGCGTGCAGGACCTGCGCATCGTCACCATGGCCGTGGAGTCCGGCCGGGCCGTGGTGCTGGCGTACAACAAGTGGGACACCCTGGACGAGGAACGCCGCTTCTACCTGGAGCGGGAGATCGAGCGGGACCTCGTACAGGTGCGCTGGGCGCCGCGGGTCAACGTCTCGGCGCGCACCGGCCGGCACATGGAGAAGCTGGTGCCGGCCATCGAGACGGCGCTGGAGAGCTGGGAGACCCGGGTTCCGACGGGAAAGCTGAACGCCTTTCTCGGTGAGATCGTCGCGGCACACCCCCACCCGGTGCGCGGCGGGAAGCAGCCGCGGATCCTCTTCGGCACCCAGGCCGGGACCAGGCCGCCGCGTTTCGTGCTGTTCGCCTCCGGCTTCCTGGAGGCCGGCTACCGCCGCTTCGTGGAGCGGCGGCTGCGTGAGGAGTTCGGCTTCGAGGGGACGCCGGTGCAGATCTCGGTACGGGTGCGCGAGAAGCGCGGCCGCAAGAAGTAGCGGAGGGCCCCGGCGCCGTCTGCGGCCCGGCCCGGGGCTTCCCGCCCCGTGCCGGGCCGGTCTCAGTGCTGGTGGCCGTGGCGGGGGGCCGGGGGCAGTGCGGGCAGGTGCCATTGGGGGGTGTGCCAGGAGCCGGCCGACGCCTCCTGGTCGCCCCACGGTCCCGTCCCCGTGCCGTGCACCGTGCCGAACCCCTCGAAGCGCAGCTCCTCCTCGCCCGTACGGTCCCCGGGCAGTGCCCGGAAGAGTCTGCGGTACTCCGCGTACAGCGAGTCGTAGATGGGGGTGGACCCTTCCGGGGACGAGCTGTGCGGTGTCCGCATCCGGGGGACCGCCGGGGCCCCGGATGCGGACACCGCGCGCCCGTGGCCGAGATGAGGTTGGTGGGCTCGGAGAGGCTCGTATTGCTGCACGTCTGCCCAACGACCGTGCGGCGTCCCGGATGCGGTCCCGTGTGACGAATGACCGGATCGCACGGGTTGCCCCTGTCTGTTCGCGCTGTCGCTCCCGGTCGCCCCCTGCGGCCGGGAGCGGTTCGCGCGCGGCGGCTGCGGGCGGCTCATGTCCCCGTCAGCGGCATCGTGCCGGCGACCAGGACGCCGCCGGCCGCCGCCTTCTCCAGCGCTTCCCGCAGCAGGTCCTCGCGGGGCTGCTGGCCGATGGAGCCGGCGGGCGCCGCGTAGACCACCACGGTGTGGCTCTTTGCCGCCGCCGTGCGCCAGCCCTCGGTGACGGCGAGCGGCTGATGGGCCTGCCACCAGGCGACCGGTTGCCCACCGGGGGTGGCGGGGGGCTGGAAGACGGCGTGCAGCTGCCCCATGGCCACCAGCACCGACCAGCCGACGACCGGCGCGGGCAGCCGTCCGACCTCGGTGACGGGCATGAAGCCCTGCTCGATCAGCAGCGGCAGGAACTCGTCGCCCGGACCGTCCGATCCGGGGCGCGCGATGGGGCCGGTGGGCTCGACGACGAGGGCGGGATGGGCGGCGTCGTCGATGAGGACCTGCCCGCAGGTGACTCCCAGCACCGCCTGGCGCGCCCCGCCCTCAGGAGCCGCCGCGCGGGAGGGGGCGGTGGGCGGTGGGACGGCCGGAGCGGGGGCGGCGGGCGCGGCAGGCGGCTCGGTCCGACCGGTGGCGGGGGAGGGTTCGTCCGCGGCGAGGGAGCGGACGGCGCCCTGGAGCTGGTCCTCGGTGACAGTCACCACCTGGGAGGGGATGCAGGCCGCGTGTGCGAAGGCGAGGACGGCGGTCTCCTCGCCGACGAACAGCACGGTGCTGGTGCGCTCCTGGTGGGTGTTGCCCCGGGCGCGGCACGAGGTGCAGTCGTAGTCTCCTGGGTCGTTCTCTCCGGCGAGCAGCCTGTCGGCTTCTGCTTCGCCGATCTCGGCGCGTACGGCGTCGCTGACATCGAGCATGGGGGACACGGGAGCTCCTGGCTTTGGGTTCCTGTTCGCCTGGACAACGGGTGATCTGTGGTCGCGGTCACGCGCGTGCGCCTGCGCGTGTCCCCTGTTCGTACGCAAGCGGTCACATAGCAGGGGGAAGAGCTCACACGCCGTCAACATGTGTGGGGGCCACGAGACTTCGGCCGGTGAAGTGACTCACAGCGAGGGGGTCGCGCTGTCAACTACTGCCCGAATTGCTGGTGTTTGGGGGGTGTCCTAAAACCGCTGTTATAGCTGGTAACCGGCGCATGGCCTGCAAAGACATGGTTCTGGTTGAAAGTCGGGCGAGACGGTCCCTACATTCCTCGGCGGTGCAACGAGCATCACCCGGGACAGGTGGAGCCGAGTGCGGGCGCCGGATGCGTCCAACGGCACTCGGCCACACGGGGGAGACACGGGGTTTCCCGGGTTCGTCGAGAGGGTTTGATTTGTCCAAGCGTCGTACAGCAGTGCTCACGGGTGCCGGTCTCGCCGCCCCGCTCGCCCTGCTCGCCGCCACGGCTCCGACGGCCTCGGCGGCGTCGAACGACGGAGTGTGGGACCGCATCGCCCAGTGCGAGAGCGGAGGGAACTGGCAGACCAACACCGGCAACGGCTACTACGGCGGTCTGCAGTTCTCGGCCGGCACCTGGAAGGCGTTCGGCGGCGGTGCCTACGCGCCCACCGCCGACAAGGCCAGCAAGGCGCAGCAGATCGCTGTGGCCACCAAGGTGCAGCAGGCTCAGGGCTGGGGCGCCTGGCCCAACTGCTCGGTCAAGGCGGGAGCCTCCGGTACGCCGCCGCAGGCGTCGCAGCCGGCCGGCGGGTCGCAGCAGTCCGGGCAGGAGTCCGCGCCGCAGGCCGGATCCCCGTCGGACGACCGCCCTGCCCCGCGCGCCGACCGCGGTTCCGCACGCGAGGGCTCCGGCAACTACACCGTCAAGGCCGGTGACACCCTCGGCTCGATCGCCGCAGCGCACGGGAAGAGCTGGAAGGACGTCTACAGCGCCAACAAGGACGTCATCGGGAACGACCCCGACCTCATCCTCGCCGGTCAGAAGCTCGACGTCTGAGCCCTGCCGGCCGGCCCACGGCCATGGGACACGGCGGCCCCGCCAGGCACGGTGCCTGGCGGGGCCGCCGTGCGTTCGGATCGCGGTTGTTCGGTGCGGCTCCCTCGCATCCTCGCGGTTCGGTCCCCGGGCGCCCGAGGCGCCGACTGAACGTCCGAAGCACAGAAGAAGTTCCCAGCACAGGGTCACAAAAGTAAAACCATTCAGAACTCTTCTGAAACAACCTGCTCAATGCGCCCAACCCTTCCCGGTACTTAACGGTCTAGCTCGGTGGCAGGCGGACAGAGGGGGACTGAACCGCGAGGATGCGTGGGACTCGGGTAAAATGCACATTTCTTTCTTGCTTCACAACGGGTACGCCATCGGGGGAACCGTCCGTACCACCTACAACCTGGCACGCTCCCTGGCCGAACACCACGACGTCGAAGTCGTCTCGGTCTTCCGGACGCGGGACCGACCCGTCTTCGACCCGGGGCCGGGGGTGAAACTACGCCATCTCGTCGACACCCGCGGGGTGCGCTCCGCCGAGGCCCTGGGCACCGAACACACCCTGCCCGCCCGGGTCTTCCCGGAGGCCGACGGCAAGTACCCGATGTACAGCGCGCTGACCGACCGCCTCATCGGGGACCATCTGGCCGGCATCGAGGCGGACGTGGTCATCGGCACCAGGCCGGGACTCAACACCCACATCGCGCGCCAGACCAGACGCGGCCCCGTACGGCTGGGCCAGGAGCACCTCACCCTCGCGACACACTCCCGCCGCCTGAAGCTCGTACTGCGCAGCGTCTATCCCCGGCTCGACGCGCTGACCACCGTCACCGAGGCCGACGCCGCCGACTACCGCCGTCTGCTGCGGCTGCCCGGGGTCCGGATCGACGCCGTGCCCAACAGTGTGCCCGACCCCGGTGTCACCCCCGCCGACGGCAACAGCAAATGGGTGGTCGCGGCGGGCAGGCTCGCCCCGGCCAAACGGTACGACCTGCTGATCCGCGCCTTCGCCAAGGTGGTGGCCGAACGCCCCGACTGGCGACTGCGCATCTACGGTGCGGGGCAGGAGCGACCGGGACTTCGCGCCCTCATCGATGAACTCGGCCTCTACAACCACGTCTTCCTCATGGGGCCCATCCACCCCATCGAGCCGGAGTGGGCCAAGGGGTCGATAGCAGCCGTCACCTCCAGCCTGGAGTCCTTCGGCATGACCATCGTGGAGGCCATGCGCTGCGGACTGCCCGTCGTCGCCACCGACTGCCCGCACGGGCCCGCCGAGATAGTCCGCCCCGGCGTCGACGGACGCCTCGTGCCGATGGGCGACGAGGACGCCGTCGCCGGGGCGCTCCTCGGCCTGATCAACGACGACGAACTGCGCCACCGCATGGGCCGGGCGGCGCTCGCCGACTCGGCGCGCTTCGACCCCGCCCACATCGGGGCCCGCTACGAGTCGCTGCTCCGCGACCTGGTCGGCAAGGGCAGCCGGGGGCTGCACCGTACCCGCGCCTCGCTGCTGAGCGGGGCCTACGCCGTCAAGGACGCGCTCACCGGCGCCGGACCGGAAACGTTCCAGGGAGGACGCACCGCATGAGCGGCAGCACCGCCGAGACCGTCACGCCCGGGGCCACGGACACCGCCCACGCCCCGCTCCCCACCGCCGCGGGGGAGAAGAACCGCCACAACGCTGGAGAATCCGTGCCCCCACAGTCCGCCCAGCGCGGCCCGGCCGTCGACTGCACCGCCGACAGCGCGGGGGGCCTGACGTTCGATCTGAGACTCTCCGCAGCCGAAGCACAGGGCGGGGACGTGGGTCTGCTGCTGCGCCGTCGCCCGGGCCCCTCGGCCGAGACGGAGGAGGTCCGGCTGCCGCTGACCCCGGTGCAGGAGGCGGAACCCGGCACGCTGCGCGCCGCGCTGCCCAGCACCGTGCGGCTGACCGAGGGCCGCTGGAACGTCTTCCTCGTGCTCGCCGGCCGCCCCCCGCGCAGACTGGCCCCCGGCGTCAACGACCTGCGCTCGCTGGTCGACCGGGTCCCGCACGAGAGCCGCAGCTGGATGGGCGTCCGCATCCCCTACGCCACCAAGCACGGCAACCTCAGCGTCCGGGCCTGGATGCGCTGGCCGCACGCGGAGGCCGGCGCGCTGCGGGTGCACGACGGCGGGCTGCGGCTGAGCGGACGGCTGTACGGGGCCGAAGTGTCCCCCAGAGCGCGGCTGGAGGCGTGGCCACGGCGCGGCGAACAGGAGCCGGTCGTCGTGGAGGCGGCGGCGGAAGGCCCCGACCAGCGCGAGTTCACCGCCGAACTGCCGTATCCGCCGCTGACCGGCTGCCGGCTGTGGGACCTGTGGCTGCGCCCCGAGAAGGACGCCGAGGCGGTGCGGGTCGCGCGCATCCTCGACGACGTTCCCGACAAGAAACGGATCTTCACCTACCCCGAGCACGCCGTCGAGCCCCGCACCGGCCCGGAGGCGGCCACCGAGCCGCCCTACGCCACCGCGAGGCCCTACTACACGCTCAACAACGACCTGGCCGTACGGGTGGACCGCACCGAGTAGCACGGCGGTGGCACCCGGCACGCCCCTCGCGGACAGGAACTGTCCGCGAGCGGTGTCAGACTCCTGCCATGCTGGATACCTCGGCACGCCTGCTACGGCTGCTCTCACTGCTGCAGACCCACCGTGACTGGTCGGGCAGCGACCTCGCCCAGCGGCTCGACGTCAGCCCACGGACCGTCCGCAGGGACGTCGACCGGCTGCGCGAACTGGGCTACCCCGTCCACTCCACCAGCGGCACGGCGGGCGGCTACCAGCTCGGTGCCGGGGCCCAACTGCCGCCGCTGCTGCTGGACGACGAGGAGGCGGTCGCCGTCGCCGTGGGGCTGCGCGGCGCGGCCGACGGCGGCGTCGACGGCATCCGGGACGCCTCCGCGCAGGCCCTGGTCAAACTGGAACAGGTCCTTCCGCACCGGCTGCGCCGCAGGGTGAGCGCGCTGAGCGAGTTCACCGTGCCGATGGTCGCCGCCCGTCGCGGCCCCGCGGTCGACGCGGGCACCCTGGCCGAGCTGGCCCACGCCTGCCGCGACCACGAGCGGCTGCGCTTCCGGTACGAGACGCACGACGGCTCCTCCTCCCGCCGTGTGGTGGAGCCGCACCGGCTGGTGACCACCCACCGCCGCTGGTATCTGGTCGGCTGGGACCTGGACCGGGCCGACTGGCGTACCTACCGGGCCGACCGCATCACGCTCACCCCGCCGCACGGGCCGCGCTTCGAGCCGCGTACACCGCCGGCCGAGGACCTGGCCGCCTGGGTGTCCGAGGGGGTCTCCACCCGGGTCTACCCCGCGCGGGCCACGGTGCTGCTGCTGGCGCCCATGGAACAGGTGGCGGAGCGGATATCGATGTCCTCCGGGACGCTGGAGCCGGTGGACGAGCACAGCTGTCTGCTGCGGACGGGAGCGGTCTCGCCGGATGCGCTGCTCGTCCATGTGCTCATGCTCGGCTTCGACTTCCAGGTGCGCGAGCCCGTGGAACTGGTGGAGTACGTCGGGCTGCTGCGGGACCGGCTGTCGCGCTCGCTGGCCCCGGAAGCCACGGGGCGGGAGGGGCGGTAATGCGCTCGTCGGCGGAAAAATTCCGAGAGTTTTAAGAAGTACTTCGCGGGCAGTTCAGAAATTCATAAGACTGTCGTCAGCACCGTTGTCCACGGCCCCGCAAACGGAATACGGAGAATCTCGAATTGCGGGCGGGGCGGGCGCTCACAAGCCCCGTACGAGTGAAGCGGGCAACGGGTCGGCGTGCACCGAGCGTTGTGACGCAAGCGTGACGCCGCCGCTGCGAAGGCGGGACTTCCGGCTGCCTGGCCGGTGCGCATACGGTGGTCGTATGGCACCGGAATCCCCCGCACCCCGACCCCCCGACGACGACCCGGCCGGGTATGTCGGCCTCGCCGCCCAGGAGGCTGAACGGCGCGCCCGGGAGCGCGGCTGGACCACTGTGCGGCAATTGGCGCCGGACGCGATCATCACCATGGAGTACGTCACGGGCCGGCTGAACCTGGCGGTCAAGGACGGCCAGGTGGTGCGCTGCTGGCCGGGCTGACGCTCGTCGCCGTCGCCGACCGGCGTCGGCGTGGGAGGACCGGGCAGGTCACCCCGGCCGGGCAGGTCTCAGTAACGGGAGGAGGCCGGGGCGCGCGCCTCGTCGGCGGCGCGCGGCATCGCCGCGCGGGTGCCGTTCCCGGAGTCCTGCGTCGGCACCCGCGCGCCGACCAGGGACTGCCGCGCGGGCACCGGCTGTGCGGCGGGCGGGGCCGGGTTCGGCGCCAGCCATGACCCCGCCGTGCTGAACCGTTCACGCAGCGCGAAGACCAGTGCCTCCACCCGCGCGATGGCCGGTTCGCACCAGGGCAGTCCGAGGAGGATCAGCAGTCCGGCCGCCCAGCCGAGGAGTACGTCGCTCACCCAGTGCGTACCGAGGTAGACGGTGGTCGCGCCCACACCGAGCGCGAAGACGGCGGCGACGACGGACAGCCATCGGCGAGCCCGCGGGGTGGTGGCCAGATAGGCGAGAATGCCCCAGGTCACCACGGCGTTGGCGGTGTGGCCCGAAGGAAATATATCGCCGCCGGCCCACAGTTCGGCCGAACCGACCTCGGTCGCGTAGTGCGGCCCCAGCCGGCCCAGACCGATCTTGACCGCACCGACCGAGGCGTTGAGCAGCAGCAGCGCGAACCCCAGCGCCAGCAGCGGCCGCAGCGTGCGCTGCCGCCAGGAGCGCCAGCCCAGCCAGGCGGCGACCAGCACCGCCGTGGGTCCGCGTTGGCCCAGCACCACGAAGGCGTCCAGGAAGCCGTGGATGGCGGGCCACTGCTTGTACGGGCGGAAGAGCATGACCTGCCAGTCGAGCTGCACCAGCCACGTCGTGCCCAGCACGGCAACCACGATCGCCAGATAGAAGGCGACCGTGGCGCTGAACAGGCCCAGCCGGACAGGGCTCATCCGCGGGAAGGGCCCGCGGGGGCGATGAGGCTCCTGCTCCAGCCGGGAGAAGATTCGGTCGGTACGCACCTAATCGAGATTACCGGGCGTGAAGAGCCGCTTCGGCGATGGCGGCCCCTTCGTGATGCCGATGTGATGTGCAAAAGCGCCCCGCGCGGGCTTAGGTTCTGTTTATCTCCCGCGTTTCCGGCGCCGATTGATTGTCCGACCGGACCGTGAAGCGACTTCGCTCACAGGTGGGTTGGCGCGAATTCTCTTCATTCCCCACTCCCGGCCTCCGTTTTCCCGCGGACCCGCCGCGCTGCCCCCGACGCACACGTGCGCACCCGCCTCACTGCGCCCTCCCGGCGCACCCGACCCGTACGCACCTGCCCGCTATGCACCCGCGCGCTGCCCTGCCCTCACGGCGGGCCCGAGCCGTTGAGCCACCAGGCGCCGTAACCGGCCGACACCACCGCCAGCGTGCACAGCGCCGCCGCCGCGCGTGCCGGCGTCCACCGCGCCAGCCCGGCCGCCGCCGGAAGCAGCAGCGGAAAGGCGGGCAGCAGCAGTCGCGGCTTGGAGCCGAAGTACCCCTTGGCGCACAGCGCGAGCCCCACCACCACGCCCGCGTACACCAGCAGTGCCGGGGGCTGCCGCTGCCGTACGCACAGCACGTACAGCCAGATCACCAGCGCGACGCCGGCGAGCAGCCCGAGGCCGCCGACGACCGACCCCCTCAGGTGTTCCCCGATGAACCCGGCGAACGCCAGACCACCGTCGAAGCCGTTGCCCCACTGGCCTTGAATGTCCAGATATCCAGTGACACTTCCGGTGCGGAAGCCCACCCACCCGACGTACCCGAACCACCCCGCGGGCGCCAGCAGCAGCCCCAGCGCCATCCGCGCACCGGGTCCGCGCCGCTCCCGCCGCAGCTCCAGCAGGGCCGCGATCCACACCGCTGCCACCACCGCGGCCCCCACCGGGCGCGTCAGCCCGGCCAGCGCCGCCAGGGTGCCCGCCCACACCCAGCGGCCGGTCAGCACCGACCACAGCGCCCACGCGGCCAACGCGGTGAACAGCGACTCGCTGTAGGCCATCGACTGCACCACACCGACCGGGACCGCCGCCCACAGCACCGCCAGACACAGGCCCGCGCGGTGCCCGTGCAGCCGGGCGCCGGTCAGATAGAGCGCCCAGGCCGCCGCCAGCGAGGAGAGCCAGCTCACCACCATCCCGGCGTCCGGTGCGGCGAGCGGCGAGATCTCGGCCAGTCCCCGCTCCAGCGCCGGCAGCAGCGGGAAGAACGCCAGATCGGAGTGGACCCCGCCGTCCGGCAGCCGCACCCGGTAGCCGTACCAGCCCTCGGCGACCCGGGTGTACCACAGGGAGTCCCAGCGGGCCGTGAGCAGCGTGTGGGCGCTCGTACCGCGGGCGGCGCTCCAGATCGCCAGTACGGCCAGCCCCAGCGCGCGCACCCCCGCGTACGCCAGCAGCGCGGCGGCGGGCCGGCGCCAGGCCTTCGTACGGTCGGCGGCGGCGGGCCCGGTCGGCGTCGAGGGCGTGCCGGGATCGGCGAGGTCAGTCATTCGGACGATTATTGGCCACCGTGCGGGAGCACCGGGCAGCGGGACGGGAACCGCCGCTTGTGCGCCCCCTGCCGGAAAAGCGCTGGAAAATCGCGGTCATGGAGAGCCGTGCCTCGGGCAGATGCACCGGCGGTGGTCCATCGGTTGAATGGGGGAGCGCTAGACGCCCGCGCCGGTTCGCGTACGCTAACCGGCACTCGCCCCTCTTCACCGGGGCCGGACGCCGACGCCGAACGGGCCGCGCGGGCAGGTGTCGCGACCCGGGCAACCGTCCCCACCCCCACGGTCCGCCCCGCGGGTGCGAGAGCAACAGGAGGTGCGTACATGTCCGGGACGACCACGGCCATATCGCGGAAGGCGGCGGACGTCCCCGAGAACGGAGCGGGAGCCTTGCGGCCCGGCCGGGAAGTGAACCGGTGGGTCGTCCTGGTCGTGCTGTGCGCCAGCCTGCTCCTGGTGGCCGTCGACGCCACGGTGCTGCACGTCGCGGTGCCCGCCGTCTCCGAGGATCTGCGGCCCGGCTCGATCGAGCTGCTGTGGATCGTGGACACCTACCCGCTGGTGTGTGCCTCGCTGCTCATCCTCTTCGGCACACTCGGCGACAAGATCGGCACCCGCCGGGTGCTGCTGTTCGGCTACGGGCTGTTCGCCGCCGCCTCCGCCGTCGCCGCGTACGCGGACACCCCGGCCGTGCTGATCGCCGCCCGGGGACTGCTCGGTGTCGGCGGCGCCATGATCATGCCCGCGACGCTCTCCATCCTCCGCCAGGTCTTCCCCGACCGGCGGGAACGCGCCCTGGCCGTCGGCATCTGGAGCGCCGTCGCCGCGGTGGGCGCGGCCGTCGGGCCGCTGGTGGGAGGAGCGCTGCTGGAGCACTTCTGGTGGGGCTCGGTCTTTTTGATCAACATCCCGCTGATGGCCGCCGGTCTCCCGGTGGGGCGGTGGCTGCTGCCGGAGTCCGCCACCGGCAGCGAAGGCCCCTGGGACGTGCTGGGCGCCGTGATGGGGGCGCTCGGCCTCTTCGGGGTGATACTCGGCGTCAAACAGGCGGGCGGCGGCGAGGTGCTCACTCCGCTGTGCTGGCTCCCGCTGCTGGCCGGTGCCGTACTGATCACGCTGTTCGTCCGCCGCCAGCGCCGCCGCCCCCACCCGCTGATCGACTTCGGCACTCTCACCCGCGCCGCCTTCGGCACCTCGGTGGGCTGCATCGTGCTGACCGTGCTGGCGCTGGTCGGGCTCGCGCTGATCGCGGCCCAGTACCTCCAGCTCGTCCTCGGCCTCTCCCCGCTGGAGACCGGGCTGCGGCTGCTGCCGCTCTCCCTCGCCGCCATCGCCGCCGGGCTGCTGGGCTCCCGGCTGCTGGCGCTGCTGGGGCCGCGCACCATGGTCGCCCTCGGCTTCGTCGTCACGGCCGTCGCGGTGCTGTGCCTGACCGGCGTGGACCAGCACGACAGGCCGGGCCTGCTGATCGGCTGTTTCGTGCTGCTGGGCTTCGGCCTGGAGACGACCCTGTTCGGCTGCTACGAGTCGATGCTGAGCGAGGCGCCGGCCGGCCGGTCCGGCGGTGCGGCTGCCGTCGGCGAGACCGCCTACCAGCTCGGCGCCGGTATCGGCATCGCCCTGCTGGGCAGCGTGATGAACGCCGCCTACGGGCCGGGCGTGCGCGACGCCGCACAGCGACTGGGCCTGCCCGGCGGTGCCGGCGCCGACGCCAGCCACTCGCTGGGGGAGGCGTACGAGGTCGCCGGCCACCTCGGTGCCGGACCGGGAGAGGCACTGCGGTCGGCCGCACGCTCCTCCTTCGTCACCGGGCTGCATGTGACGCTGCTGGTCAGCGCCTGTCTGCTGCTGCTCGGCGCTCTGGCGGCGCTGCGGCTGCCACGCCGGATGGAAACCAGTGCCGGCGGCGCCGGGTGCGAAGCCGCGGAGCGCGAAGCGGCGGAGCGCGAAGCCGCCCGCGGCGCCCGGCGGGGCTCCTCCTGGGAACGGGACGACACCCCCGAGGAGCAGCAGCAACGCTCCGGGCACCCCTTGTCGCGGGGCGTTACCCAGTCGTAGCGTCAGCTCGGTAGCCGCGATCGTCCTCCTGTGAAAGGCGCCACCATGAGCTCGCTGCCCGCGTTCGACGCGCACGATCCGCTGGGGATCGACGACCTGCTCAGCGACGAGGACCGCGCCGTACGCGACACCGTGCGCTCCTGGGTCGGCGATCGCGTACTGCCACAGGTCGCCGACTGGTACGAGCGCGGCGAGCTGCCCGGCATCCGTGAACTGGCCCGCGGACTCGGCTCCCTCGGCGCCCTGGGGATGTCGCTGACCGGCTACGGCTGCGCGGGCGCCAGTGCCGTCCAGTACGGCCTGGCCTGCCTGGAGCTGGAGGCCGCCGACTCGGGCATCCGCTCCCTGGTCTCCGTCCAGGGCTCGCTGGCGATGTACGCCATCCACCGGTTCGGCAGCGAGGAGCACAAGCAGCGCTGGCTGCCGTCGATGGCCGCCGGCGAGGTGATCGGCTGCTTCGGGCTGACCGAGCCCGACCACGGCTCCGACCCCGGCGGCATGCGGACCTTCGCCAAGCGCGACGGCTCGGACTGGGTGCTCACCGGCCGCAAGATGTGGATCACCAACGGCTCGGTGGCCGGGGTCGCCGTGGTCTGGGCCCGTACCGACGAGGGCATCCGCGGATTCGTCGTGCCCACCGACGCCCCGGGGTTCTCGGCACCCGAGATCAAGCACAAGTTGTCGCTGCGTGCCTCGGTCACCAGCGAACTGGTGCTGGACGAGGTGCGGCTGCCCGCGGACGCGGTGCTGCCCGGCGCCGAAGGGCTGCGTGGACCGCTCAGCTGTCTGAGCCACGCCCGGTACGGGATCGTGTGGGGCTCGATGGGAGCGGCGCGGTCCTGCTTCGAGGCGGCGCTGGCCTATGCGAAGCAGCGGGAGCAGTTCGGCAAGCCGCTGGCCGCCTTCCAGCTCACCCAGGCGAAGCTGGCCGACATGGCGGTCGAACTGCACAAGGGGGTACTGCTCGCGCACCATCTGGGGACGCGGATGGACGCGGGACGGCTGCGGCCCGAGCAGATCAGCTTCGGAAAGCTGAACAACACCCGGGAAGCCATCCGGATCTGCCGCGCCGCACGGACCGTGCTGGGGGCGAACGGGATCTCGCTGGAGTACCCCGTGATGCGGCACAGCACGAACCTGGAGTCGGTGCTGACGTACGAGGGGACCGTGGAGATGCACCAGTTGGTGCTGGGCAAGGCGTTGACGGGGTTCGACGCGTTTCGAGGCTAGGGCCGCCGGCCCCGGAGGGGCTGCCTACGGCGCAGCCCCTCCGGCGGTCAGCTCTGGTTGAAGAAGCCGCCCGGGTCGCGGCGGTCCTCGTTGGTGACGACGCTGTAGTCGGGCGGCGTCAACAGGAAGACACGGTTGGCGACCCGCTCGATGGAGCCGCGCAGTCCGAAGGTCAGCCCCGCCGCGAAGTCGACGACCCGCTTGGCGTCAGCGGGCTCCATCGCGGTGAGGTTGACGATGACCGGGACCCCCTCCCGGAAGAGTTCCCCGATACCGCGGGCGTCCCGGAAGCAGTCCGGACTGACCGTCGCGATCTTGGTGCCCTGGTCCTGCGCCGTCTCGGCCGTGACGCGCACTCTGGGGTCGGTGACCCACGGCTCGCGTGCGGCGTCCGCGGGCTCCGGACCCTCCGCGGGGCCGTCCGCCCCGTCGGCATAGTCGTAGTACCGCATCTCGCTGTCGTCGACGAGGCCCAGCCAGGCACTCGCCTTGCGCACCGATCCCATGGACGCCTCCTCTCCTTGCGCGGTGTCCCACCGTTCTCAGCGCTCCGCCGCGGGTCCGCAACCCCTATGGTCGTCCATGATGCTGATGATGCGCCAAGCGGTTACCCGTCCGGCACGGCATTCGTGACGGTTCTGGTGCACAACGGGTGGCGCTCGATCAAGGTTGTTGTACCGAGCGGCAGGTGACGGGGGGCAGGATGTTCCGCCTTGTCCCGTTCCGGCCGGACGAGTGGCCGCTGATGCCATCCGAGTGAGCGACTGCCCTGTCGTGCTCCCAGGTTGACCAGGGGCTGGCCAGGGATAGGCCAGAATCGTCTCCTCCCCCACTCCTTCCGGTGCCAAACGGCGTGGACGGCACGCGAACTGGACTCAGGGAGTCCGAAAGATGCCCTTGCGGGGCCGGAAAACCGCTGCGAATACTCCATGCAGCGTTTGTCAGGAGCACGCTTGGTTTCCCTGATCGGGAGGAAAAGTGAGGATCAAACGCACAAAAGCCAACGCAGGCTTGGCACGCCGCAGACGCAACGGGATGATCGCCGTCGCGTCGGGCATGGCAGCGGCAGGGGCGCTCATCGCGCCCGCCACGGCCTCCGCGGAAGCTCCGTCCCCCCACACCTTCACCGCGAGTCAGCTCAGCTCGGCAAGTGACGCCGTGCTGGACGCCGATGTCGCGGGCACGGCGTGGCACGTCGACAAGGAGAGCAACAAACTCGTCGTCGCGGTCGACAGCCGCGTCTCAGGTGCCGAGATCGCGCGCATCCAGCGCACCGCGGGCAAGAACGCGGGCGCCCTGGAGATCGAGCGCGTCAAGGGCACGTTCAAGAAGTACCTGTCGGGCGGGGACGCCATCTACAACGGGTCCGCCCGCTGCTCGGCAGGCTTCAACGTCCGCAGCGGCAGCACCTACTACCTGCTGACCGCCGGGCACTGCACCGATCTCGGCGGCAACTGGTACACCAACTCCAGCCGCACCACCCTGATCGGCCCCACCGCCGGATCGAGCTTCCCCGGCAACGACTACGGGATCGTGCGCTACAGCAACTCGTCCGTCTCGCACCCCGGGACCGTCGGCAACCAGGACATCACCAGCGCCGGCACGCCCTCCGTCGGTCAGACGGTGACCCGGCGCGGCAGCACCACCGGCACCCACAGCGGTCAGGTGACCGGGCTCAACGCCACGGTCAACTACGGCGGCGGTGACGTGGTCTACGGGATGATCCGCACCAGTGTGTGCGCGGAACCCGGCGACAGCGGCGGCCCCCTCTACCGGGGCAGCACCGCGCTCGGTCTGACCTCCGGCGGCAGTGGCAACTGCCGTACCGGCGGGACGACCTTCTTCCAGCCGGTGACCGAAGCACTCAGCGCATACGGTGTGAACGTCTACTGACGTATCGCCACCGGTACACGCACTGACACAGCTCGGCCTTGTGCCCGTGCACGCCCCCTGGGTGCGTGCACGGGCACTTCCGTGTGCGGCGGTTTTGTGTGCGGCGCTTCGGTGCGCGCCTTTGGTGTGCGGCGCCCTCGCGTGGGTGAGCGCGTCTTTGTGTGCCGGTGCGCGGGTGTGTTCGCACGGGCGGGATCGAGGCGTCGTGCACGCGGGCGCGGCCGGCTTCGGGGTGCTTCGATCCGGTGCCGGATTCCGGCCGCCGGGGGGACGAGTATCGGACAGGTCCATGCCTTACCTCGTGAACACGCGGCATCGCCCCGCGTGTTCGTTCTACCGGACGTCAGGGGCAGAAAGGGACGTTCGGCACCTTGACAGGCGGACCGAACTTCCGGTCGGCTGACGTGATCTGAACCTTGTGCGGGGATCGGGGGATCGCAATACTCGGCCCACAAGTTGGCATGGACGCGACTTCCTCTTGGGTAAGAGGGTCGTGTTCATACATCCTCCGGGACCGCCCACGCCTCGGGCGGGCCCAACCCCCCACTGGAGGTATCACGTTGTCCAACCACCGACGCGTACCCAAGCGGCGGATGCTGCTCGCCGGCGCGGGCGCCGCGGCCCTCGCGGCCGGCGCGCTCACGGTCACGACCGCGAACGCCGCACCCGAAGCCCCCACGGCCAAGACCTTCTCCTCCGCCTCGGCGGCCGAACTGGCCTCGAAGCTCACCTCGGACATCAAGGGTGACGCGGGCTCCTACTACGACGCCAAGGCCGAGCAACTGGTCGTCAACGTCACCGATGACGCGGCCAAGGAGAAGGTCGAGGCGGCGGGCGCCAAGGCCCGGGTCGTCGAGCACACCCTCTCCCAGCTCACGTCCGCCAAGGACGCCCTCACCCGCAACGACGTCACGGGCACGGCCCGCGCCGTCGATGTCAAGAGCAACAAGGTCGTCGTCACCGCCGACAGCACGGTCAAGGGCGCCGAGCTCGCCGAGCTGAAGAAGCAGATCAAGGCCCAGGACGGCAAGGCCGAACTGAAGCGCACCAACGGCAAGTTCACCACCAAGATCGCCGGTGGCGACGCCATCTGGGGCGGCAACGGCCGCTGCTCGCTCGGCTTCAACGTCACCACGGCGGACGGCAAGCCCGGCTTCCTGACCGCGGGCCACTGCACCACGGCCATCTCCTCCTGGTCCGACAGCCAGGGCGGCCAGCCCATCGCCGAGAGCGGCGACGGCAAGTTCCCGGGCGCCGACTACGGCATCGCCACTTACACCGGTGACACCGACCACCCGAGCGAGGTCAACCTCTACGACGGCGGCACCCAGGCCATCTCCGGCGCCGGTGAGGCACAGGTCGGCCAGAAGGTCACCCGCAGCGGCAGCACCACCCAGGTGCACGACGGCACGGTCAAGGCGCTGGACGCCTCCGTCTCCTACCCGGAGGGCACCGTCGACGGACTGATCCAGACCGACGTGTGCGCCGAGCCCGGCGACAGCGGCGGCTCGCTCTTCGCGGGCGACAAGGCACTGGGTCTGACCTCCGGCGGCAGCGGTGACTGCTCCTCCGGCGGCGAGACCTACTTCCAGCCGGTGCCCGCCGCGCTCGACGCGCTGGGCGCCAAGATCGGCTGACCCCCACCGGCTGATCCAGCACCCGGTCACCACACGGGATCCTGGCGAGCCCCTGTCGCGGAGGGGCTCGACACCCCCCACAGCGGAACCCCCCGGACCAGGTCCGGGGGGTTCCGTGCTTCCGCGCGGCTGCCGTGCCGCGTACTCGCCTGCCGCCTGCCGGACGTCAGCTCAGCTCGGCCGCGACCAGCTCCGCGATCTGAACGGCGTTGAGCGCGGCGCCCTTGCGCAGATTGTCGTTGGACAAGAAGAGCGACAGACCGTGCTCGACCGTCTCGTCGGCGCGGATCCGGCCCACATAGCTGACGTCCTTGCCCGCCGCCTGCAGCGGAGTGGGGATCGGCGACAGCTCCACGCCCGGCGCGCCGGCCAGCAGCTCGGCGGCGCGCTCGGGGCTGAGGGGGCGCGCGAAGCGGGCGTTGACCTGGAGCGAGTGGCCGGTGAAGACGGGGACCCGCACACAGGTGCCGGAGACCTTCAGCTCGGGGATGTCCAGGATCTTGCGGCTCTCGTTGCGGAGCTTGTGCTCCTCGTCCGTCTCCGCCAGACCGTCGTCGACGATCGAGCCGGCCAGCGGCAGCACGTTGAAGGCGATCGGACGCTTGAACTTGTCCGGCTCGGGGAAGTCCACCGCCTCACCGTCGAAGGTCAGCTGCGCGGCGTCGTTCTCCACCGCCTTGCGGGCCTGGCTCTCCAGCTCGGCGACGCCCGCCAGACCGCTGCCGGAGACCGCCTGATAGGTGGCGACGACCAGCGCGGTCAGCTCCGCCTCCGCGTGCAGCGGACGCAGCACCGGCATCGCGGCCATGGTGGTGCAGTTCGGGTTGGCGATGATGCCCTTGGGCCGGCGCCGGGCCGCTTCCGGGTTCACCTCGGAGACGACCAGCGGTACCTCGGGGTCCATCCGCCAGGCCGAGGAGTTGTCGATGACGACCGGGCCCTGCGCCGCGACCTTCTCGGCGATGGCCTTCGAGGTGGCGCCGCCCGCCGAGAACAGGACGATGTCCAGCCCGGCGTAGTCGGCCGCGGCCGCGTCCTCGACGGTCACTTCGCCGTCCTTCCAGGGCAGCGTCCGGCCCGCGGAGCGTGCGGAGGCGAACAGCCGCAGTTCGTCGACCGGGAAATCACGCTCGGCCAGAATCTCGCGCATCACTGTGCCGACCTGACCGGTGGCTCCGACAATCCCGACCTTCATGGGGCTCCTTCTGCCTTTCGCTGGGCGCGCGGCTCGACGGGGCGGCTCCGCCGCTGCGGAGGACCTGCGCCCTTCGCCGCGCTGATGTCGTGCGTGCCCCTACCCTGCACGGTGCGGGGTACGGGGTGCCAGCACTTTGATTTGGGTCACAGCCCCCCGGCACCGGGGAGCGGCTGTGCGCGGGGCGTGCGCACTCCCGCGGTCAGCTCCCGTAGACAGCGTACGGCGAGTGCGGCGGGACCCCGCTCGGGATCATCGGGCTCGGCTTCCGTGGCCGCCCAGGCCTCCATCGCGATCCGCATGGCGGCGTTGGCGGCAGCCGCCGCCAACCGCAGCTCCAGCGGGTCGGTGCCCTCGCGCGCGAGCCCGGTCAGCACCGGCACCAGCGCCTCCTCCGTCTCCGCGTGCACCCGCAGCCACACCGAGTGCAGCGCCGGCTCGCCGGGGACGGCACGCAGCAGACCGCGGGTGCTCTCCAGCGCCTCGGTCCGGATGTCCGCGTACGGCCCGTCCGGGGTGAGCGCTGCCCGGACGGCGTGCTCCAGCGCCTGCGTCACGGACAGCTCGGCGGGCGCGGCGGCCAGATCGGCCAGCCACTGGCGTACCCCGCCGGTCAGCAGCGGAGCGACCGCCTCCTCCTTGGTGCGGAAGTAGCGGTAGAAGGTGCGCAGCGAGACGCCCGCCGCCCGTGCGATGTCCTCCGCTGTGACGCCCGCCGCGCCGTGCTCGGAGAACAGCTCGGCGGCGTGCCGGGCGATCTCCCGCTCGGTCTCCGCCTTGCGGCGCTCGGTGAGGGAGGGGCGCGGGACGGTCTCTTCGGGGTGGGAGCTCATGGGCGGCAAGCGTAGGTCACTACGGCGGGGTACGCCTGCCTGGCACGTTGTGCCAGGCAGGCGTACCGTGACGGAGGAGCCCGCCGAAGGCTCCGTCAACGGAAGCCGAAGGCTTCCGGCAACAGAACAGGAGCAGCAATGAATCGCTTCACCGGCAGAAAGGTCCTGGTCACCGGCGCGGGCTCCGGGATCGGCCAGGCCACCGCCCTGCGGATACTCGCCGAGGGCGGCAGCGTCGTCGCGGCGGACATCGCCGAGGCCGGACTGGACAAGACCCGCGCCCTGGCCGCCGAGCACGGCACGGCGGCGGCCGGACTCGACCTGACCACCGTCGACATCTCCGACGAGGACTCCGTACGCGAACACATCGGCGCCGCCATCGAGCGGCTCGGCGGGCTGGACGTACTCGTCAACGCCGCGGGCATCCTCGACTCCCGGCACACCGAGACGATGACCCTCGACTTCTGGAACCGGATCATCGGTGTCAACCTCACCGGAACCTTCCTGGTGACCCGGCAGGCGCTGCCCGCGCTGCTGGCCACGGGGGAGGGGGTCGTCGTCAATTTCAGCTCGACCTCGGCGAGTTTCGCGCACCCCTATATGGCCGCGTACGCCGCGACCAAGGGCGGTATCCAGTCCTTCACGCACGCCATCGCGGCCGAGTACAGCAAGCGCGGGTTGCGGGCCGTGTGCGTGGCGCCCGGCTCCATCGACTCCGGTATGACCCGTGCCCCCGGGCTGCCCGAGGACGCCGACTACGGGCTGCTCGCGAAGTTGTCTCCCGCCCTCGGGGAGGGCTTCGCCGGTCCGGAGACCGTTGCCGGTGCCATTGCCATGCTGGCCTCCAGTGATGGGGCCTTCATCACTGGTACCGAGCTCCGCATCGACGGCGGCACCCACATGTAAAACCCGCCGCCAATGCTTGAGGGGGCCCGCCTGGGCCCCTCTCCGTTGTTGGGGGCTCCGCCCCCAAGCCCC
>NZ_JAFFZM010000035.1 GCF_017676345.1 Streptomyces smyrnaeus
AGCTTGGTATGCATTATGGGGTCTATTTTGGAGGATCACGACACACCCCCGCGCCCTCTCGGAAGTTGGCCCTCAGTCCGTTGCAGTGTATAGTTACCCTTGTCATCGGGCGGCAACCCGGAGACCTCAACCCAGAGACGGAGAAAAGCAGATGACGGATAAGATCAGGGTCACATGCGTATCCGACGTGGTGGAACTTCTACCCATCCTTATCGGCATTGAGCCGACAGAGAGCATCGTGGCAACGCCGTTGATGAGTCCCGGCGCCCCTATCATGAACGGCGACTATCGCCCGGATGTCCCGCTGGGGAAGTGGCTGGAGTTCGCAGCGGATTCGACGGAAAAGATGTGTGGTTCCGGTGACGTCCGTTCGGCTGCCGTCGTCGTCTACTCCGACCCGGAGGAAGGGAAGGACGGGCTTTCCGTCGGGGCAGAGGCAGCGCCTTTCATCGAAGTGTTTGCCGATGCGTTCAAGCAGCATGGCGCGGAACTGGTCTTCAAAGCATGCGTCTCTGGCGAACGCTGGTGGTGCATCAACTGTGAGGACCCCCATTGTTCGCACGATCCGGACGGGTATCCCATGCCCGGTGTCGGTCGGGTTACCGCCGAAGCTGCCTTCGCTGGTAAGTCGGTTGTCGGAGAGAGTACGCGCGATGTTCTCAAGCGGTGGTCGCCGATTGAGGACTACGACGCCGAGAAGGTATCCGAGTTGGTTCGGGCAGCAGCAGAACGCTTGCACCCAACAGACAACGAGGGCAGCATGGCTGAGCTTTGGCGTGCATTCGAGTGCGCCGATCAAGCTCTGCGCGAGGGAAATTCTCCAGACGAAGAGACCGCCTACACCTTGATTGTCGGGTGTGTGGTCAAGGAGAACCGGGATGAATTGCTGAGCCGTATTCTGTCGGAACCGGCATCTTGGGAGCGCCAGCGGCGCCTATGGGAATCACTGATCCCGTTGTGCGTTGAGCCTCACCGGTTTCTTCGCTGCGCTCCGCTGGTCATTCTCGCGCTCGTGGAACTCGCGGGTGGCAGGGAAGTATTCGGCCGACTCGCGCTCAAAGAGGCGTTGGAGACCGACCCGAAGTATCTGATGGCACAGCTGTTGCACGGCGGCTTGAACGAGGGGTTGAAGCCCTCGGAGTTGGTTGACGCTGTGCGATTCAGTCTCATCACATCCCATGAACGGGAGGACGACGACGCCTAGGGCTCTGATGACCCCGGGGCGGCGCCCGCCGCCCCGGGGTCCCCTCGGCGGGCCGCAGTCGCTCCGGGCACTGCTTACACGTTCCTCCTCTTGCTGTACGGAGGAGCAGAGCACGGAGAGATGTTGGCCTTACGGGGGGCGTGGTATTCCGGGGTTGACCAGGGGTTATGGCGGTTTTTCGAGCCTGGCTCGTGTGACCCGTTAGGAGACCTTTCGGGTGACTCTTCCTGTGACCCGGTATGTGATCCCTCTTAGAGGGTAGATTTACCCTTGTCGGATTTCAGCGGCAACTGAACCCGGCGACCAACCCAGAGAGATTGAAGGAGAGAGAACGTGATGGACTTCCCCGCAGAGACGCTGAGGATCGAGCGAGGGCACGACTTCTACCCGCGTAAGAGGGACGTCAAGGAGATCCCGGGAGTCCGGGAGACCCAGGCCACTCCTTTCAAGGAGAAGACCGTATATCTCCACTACTTCGTGGGCGGTTGCGACTGGTACGTAGCCGAGTTTGACCGCGACTCGCACGAGGCTTTCGGATTCGCCTGTATCCAGGTCGGAGAGTGGGGCTACTTCCGCCTTCCCGAATTGGAGCAGGTGAAGGTCCGGGGACTGTTCCCGGTGGAGCGTGACTTGAGTTTCCGGCCGATGCGCGCCGGTGACATTCACAAGATCGCCGCTCACCTGCCGCGTCAGCGGCAGTAGTCGCTCCTGGGTGGGGGCGCCGCGAGTGACCGGCGCCCCCACCGTTCCCCCTCGCGATTTCCAACAAGGTCCGAAGGAGCAGGCGTCATGCAGGCCAAGTTCGAAGGCGGCGGGAAGGCATTCGAGGTGAGCCCGGAAGAGTGGGTGGCTGACATGGGGCACCTTTTGGATCACCTGTACCAAGTACAGGCGCGTGCCGGCATCCCGTTGGGGAGGTTCATCGGCTGCGACCTGTTCCCGCCCTACGTATGGGGTTACCTGTCCGCCACGAGGGCTGGGCACAGGGACGTGAACCAGGTTGCCGCCGTGGCGGTGCTCCGCGCGGTGCTGGAGTCCGAGGAGCTGCAACAGAACGTCGTGGCTCTGGCCGAGCAGTTGCTGATCATGAGCGCGCGGGACGTTGAAGCGCGAGCGCGGGGTGATGAGCCAGGTGGCCGGTCGGGTGCGGCATCGCTCGCTCCCGTGGGCCCCGGAGGTTGACGAGCAGGTCCCGCGCCGGGGCCGGCCGCGAGCCGTTCCGGCCGTCGGCTCCCGCTCCCACCACCAGAGGAAGTGATCATGATGTTGGGTTCGGACCTTTCGAATCGCCTGCGGCTGCGGCCCAGCACACGGAAGCTGCTGGCAGACACGGCGCGGGAGATGAACCAGCCGCGTCACGGCAATGCGAGGCTGCGGCAGTCCTACTACTGGCGGGTGCGCAATGCGCGTTTGCCGATGCTCGCTCGGATCAATGCAGAGGAGGTCTGGCACATCGCGCCTGGGCACCCTGGCGGGGCCTGGGCAAGCGTGGATCACGGTCCCGGGAGGCCGGAGTACCACCTGCCCACGGTCCTCACGCGCGCGGAACCGGGCAGCGGCCGGAGTGTCTACTGCGCGGCGTGTCTGCGCTGTTCCTGGGAGGGCGAGGAGTTGTCCGGCAGGGACGCTGAAGGGAGGGCCGTTGAGGGTGCGCACGACCACGCGTGTCCTCCGTGGCGGACGCTGCGGCCGGTGCCCCTGGCGGAGGCCGGAGGGTCCCGGGCGGTGGTGGTGGCTCAGATGGGGCCCGGGGCACCGGTCGTTGTCCAAGGCCCCGGGCGGGGTGTGCGTCATTGGCTGCCCTGCTCGCGCCTGCCCGTCTACTGCATTGCGGCGCGCCCGCGCAGGGCCGCTGCGCGTGGTGGGCAGAATCCCCTCTTCTGAGGGTGTACATTTACTCTTGTTGGTTCGGCGGCAACCGGATCAGCGATCAACCCAGAGACTAAGGAGCACCAATGACTCACGCGAGTGACGCGATTCATCAGGGGACGATCGAGCTGTCGAGGCTGAGGCTTGACCGCAACGTCCGCATGGACACCAAGCTGACCCCCGACTTCCTGCGCTCCGTGAAGGAGAACGGGATTCAGGTCCCCATGCTCGTTGCCGATCAGGGCGACGGCACGTATCAGGTGATCATGGGGAAGCGGCGTACCCTCGCCGGGCTGGAGACCGGGCAGACCGAGGGGCCCGCGTTCATCATCAACGGCGCCGCCTTGGAGGCCGGAGAGGACTACGTCCGTCAGTTGATTGAGAACGACCCCGACAGCCGGGAAGCGTTCACCCCGCTGGAGATCGCGGACGCTCTCTTCCACGCCGTCGAAGAAGGCATGGAGTTGGGTGAGGTCTCCCGGCGGTCCGGGTACTCCCAGGTGCAGGTGAAGCAGGCCCGGAGGGTGGCCAAGACCATCGGCGCGCGTACCCGCCGCACACTGGCCCGGGACGACGAGTCCAACTATGAGTGGACGCTGGACCAGCTGACGATTCTGGGCGAGTTCGACGACGACGAAGCAGCGGTCGCACGGCTGAACACCGCGCACTGCAACGGATTCTTCGAGCACCAGGCGACGAGGGAACGCAGGGACCGCGAGGAGCGGCGCCTTCGCGAGGAGCGGCGCAAGGTTCTCAGCGATTCAGGTGTGCAGCTGTTCGAGGAGTCGGACAGCCTGCCCGCCGACGTCTGGAGCCTTGAGGAGCTGGAGCTGGAGCGGGAGGACCACGCCGAGTGCCCCGGTCACTGCGCCACGTGGGGTGCGGTCTGGTCTGCCGGAGCGGCGGAGCCCGGATCGGTGGTGTACCTGTGTACCGCCCCGGAGAAGTACGGGCACTTCGACGCCGAGGAGGCCGAGGGCGCCGGGGTGGCCCGGGCAGAGAGGAGTACGAGCGAGGGGACCGGAGAGACGGGCTCGGTCGTCTCCGTGCACGCTCCTCAGGCTCCCCCGCGTCCGCAGAAGGAAGACGGTATTCCGTACCGGTTGAAGGTCGAAGGCAACAAGGCGTACCGGGCGGCGGCGGACCGGCGGAAGGAGTGGCTGCGTACCGAGCTGCTGGCGCGCAAGTCCGCCCCGAAGGACATGCCAGCATGGGTCAGCCGTCAGCTCCTCACCTGTTCCAAGCCGGTGCAGCAGTGGATCGGGGATGCCGCGAGGACCGATGTACTTCTGGGGATCATGGGGAAGGGTGACGGCTCTGTTCAACGCGCGGAGCTCTTCCCCGAGAACCCCACCGCGCCTCGGCTGAACCTGTTGAACTTCGCCGTCCTGGCCGCCTCCTACGAGTACCGGATGCGGGATGTCCAGACGTGGCGTAGTGACCGTCCCAACTGGGACACCGAAGCGATCCGGTCCGATGCGCGCGAGTACCTGTCCTTCCTGGAATCCGTCGGGTACGTCCTCTCACCGATCGAGCGCTCCATTGTCGATGGTGATGCCTACGAGATCCCCGACGACAAGGACGGCGAGGACGCCGAGCACCAGGACGACTCCGCCCCCGGCGCGCCGGAGGACGACGAGGATGCAGATGCCCTCGCGCTCCAGGACGAGGAGCACGAGGATGGGCACTTCGGGCTCGGCGGTGCCGAGGGGACGACCAGCGGTCAGGTGCTGGACGAGGCGGAGCAGTCCGGGGAGGGGGACCCGGACGAGTCCGACCAGGGCGAGGACTGGGGGGCCGACGAGGAAGAGGCGGGCGAGGACCAGGACGACGGGGAGGAGGACGGCCCTGCGGCTGCCGAGGACGAGCCCGAGGAAGACGGGCCCGAGGGGCACGAGGCCGATGGGGCCGGTCAGGACGCCTGACACGTGGTGCGGGCCCTCGCGGTGCCGAGGGCCCGCACCCTCCCCCAGACATCCCACAGGAAAGGAGGGTCTCCGGTGACAGGCGAGGTGAGGCCCACCGTGGCCGGTGAGGTCAGCGGCGTGCCGCAGCTGCGGTATCTCCCCAGCGGCAGGGCCGCGGTGCGGTTCTGCGTCGCTGTATCGCCCCAGGTGTACGACCGGGAGGCCGCAGAATGGACGTCGGGCGAGGAGTTTCGGTATCTGTGCACCGCGCAGGGTCCTCTGGCCGAGCATGCAGCGGAGTCCCTGGCCGACGGGGTGCGGGTAGTGGCGACCGGCCGTCTGGAGTTCAAGGACGGGCTGCCGCACCTCTGCGTGGAGGACATCGGCGTCAGCCTCCGCAGCCGCCTGGTGTACGTCGGCTCCACCTACCCGCCGGCGCTCACCCGGCCTGGTCGCGACCGCAGCTCCCGCGCTCGCGCGGGCACGGCGTCAAGGCCAGGAGATGAACCGCGGGCGCCCTGTCCGCCCGCTCCCCCGCAGGGCCCGACTCGCCGTCCCGAGGGCGTGCCCTGCACGAGGCCGTCCGGGCATGTTCCCGGATGGCTGGGCGACTACTACCCCGGCTCCCCGGCGCAGGCCGCCTGGGACGCCCTCGTAGGGCGCACCGGCGGGGCGTGCGCCGAGCCTGCCAGTTCAACGGGCCCGGAAGATGACGGGCCCTCCCATCACACCGAAGACAAGGAGTTGGACCGTGACGAACGACCAGAGCCAGCAGGCGCCCTCAGCGGCACGGCGAACGACCCCGGCGAGCACGGAGCCTCAGGAACACAGGCTTGTGCGGGCGCCCTCCTATGAGGGGTATGCGGGGCGTTGCAGCTGCGGGGCCGAACCCCCGGATGAATTCTACGGTTCCTTGGCCAAGCTGATTTCAGCGTTCCGCGATCATTTGGAGGCGGATGTGTTTCCGACCGCTGATTCTGCGGAACTGCGCGAAGCGGCAGAGGGCTTCGCGCTGCGCGGGCCGCTCCAGTACCTCCGCATGATCGAGAGCACGGAGGTGCACGGCGTCCGCCACCATGGGTGGCTGGTCAGCGGCTCGGAAGGCCGGGCGGTCTACGTCGGAACATGCGGCACGGCCTGCAGTTTGGGCCCTTGGGAGCCGCTGACTGCGGCTCAGGACGGACAGCAGTGAGAAGCAATTCCCGAAACCGGTAGCGTGTATAATTACCCCTAGCGTTTCGGCGGCAACCGAGACATTATTCCAACCCAGACGAGGAGACCCCCGTGGCATCCATGCCCCCACCCCGACGCGACACCCCCGAGCAGCGGTACGCGGACAAACTCCAGAACCGCGCCGAGGCTCTGGCGAAGCAGGCCGACGAACAGTCCGAGCGTGCGTCCGGCATGTATGGACGGTTCGCAGGTGGCCAGCCGCTTTTGGTCGGCCATCACTCCTACAGGTCCGCGCTGCGCGACCGGGACCGGGCCGACAATGCCACCCGCCGCGCCATCGAACTGCGGGGCCAAGCCCGCGAGGCGCAGTGGAAGGCCGACAAGGCGCAGGCGAAGGCTGACATCACCGCCCGCACCGTCGAACGGACCGGGCCCTGGCAGCCGTCCGACTTCCAGCCCGGCGACGTGGTCCAGGCGCGCACGTTCGAGACCCAGGTCGACACCTTCCGCGTCAAGCGGGTCAATAAGAAGACCTTGACGATGTGGGGCCCCGGCGGCGGCTGGGACGACCCCAAGCGCACCTACGATCGGGTTCTCTCCCGGACGCGGGACGGCGTCACCCTCACCGAACCCGAGAGGAACGCCGACGAGCGGGACCAGACCGATGGGTGAGCAGGCACCCGGGGCGAAGACCCCCGACAGGCACGGCCCGGCCGAACTAAGGCAGTGCATCGGTTGCCCACCAGGCAATTCAATGCCCCTGTTGCTCAACGAAGTCACATGTTGGCACCACTCACGGATGAACAACGACAACGCGGAGTGTCAGTTGCTCTGCGACGAGTGAGCGGGGGGCAGCGCACCCACCCCAGCATCTGCCCGGCGCGTGCGCCTGACGCTTAGCACCCTCGGGGCAGTCTGCGTGGACACCGCCCGCACGCAGACCGCCCTCCCGGAACCCCGTGGAACCCCAAAGCGGCTCCGGAACACCGTCAGAACCCGCTGCAGGAGGATCACATGGACAACTGTCCGCGCAGGCACCGAGCGGTCTCCCCTCGACTCGACAGTCTCCACGCCGATGGACCACCCGGCACCGCCACCCACATCTGTCTCGCCGACGGTAACTGTCTCGCTCTCGTACCCCGACCCGGCCAGGGGGCGACAGCTCCTACCGTGTTCGACGAGGTCTGCCTTTCCCCCGGCCTCAAAGCCCCCGCAACGAGTGCGTGGGCGGAGACAGATGCCTACGGACTGTTTCTGGAGTGCGGGGCCACAGACGCCACGCTCCACCGCAACGTCCCCGCGGAGGCCGTCCGCGAACTCATCAACCAGCACGGCGGAGAACACGCCGAACCAGACCATCCACCAGCCGGAACCTGATCTGCGCAGCCGTGCAGATCAGGCCCGCCCCCTCCACCACCGGCCCCGCACGGCACTGCGCAGCCAGGCCACCACCTCCCCGGCCAGCCTGAGCACTGTCTATCAGAGCTGCCTCCACGGGGCTGCCGAAGAAGAACGGCTTCGAGACGCAATGAGCGATCCCGTCGGGACAGGGCGTCATCCCGAGCACGGCAGCACGCTGCACTCACTCCGCCCAGGGACGCTGCGGCCCCGGAGCAGAACCACCGGCCGGGGCCTCGGCAAGCGCTCCGCGCCGAAACGTCAACCCAGACAGACCTGCACATGAACAACGTCGCAATGAGCGCCCAAGAGCCACGCCACCTCACCGGTGACCGGGGCCCCAACGGCCGGTATCCGGTCGCGGTCGAAGGGGAGTTGGTCACATCTACCGCTGACACGGGGAGTGGTATGCCTGCCTGCTCGGCCAGGTCAACGAGGTGCGCTGCCACTACCGGGAGAGTGCGGCTGCCAGTCTGACCGCCCTGCTGGAGTCCGGCGCCAGCCCGGGAGCGGAGCCGCCAAAGACGGATGCCGGAGAAGGTGTTTCTCCCTGGCGGCACCCGCGGATGAAGCCGACCCGGCACAACATCATCAACGCGGTATCGCACTGAGCAGGGTGGCCGAACTCGCCTGGAAATCGCAGCACGGCTGACCCGGCTCCGACAACCCCTGGACGCTGCGGTGCCTGCTGTGCGGACAGGACGTCGAGCGGTGGTGGAGCCACATGCGTGGCAGGAACGGTGACCCCACTCTCCCCCGTCTCGTATGGCGTCACGAGGCCTGCATCCCGTTCGAGGAGCAGGCGTCGCGCGTGGCGGTCTTGGTGGGTCCGTCTCCACGTGCCCGTGCGTGATCCAGCACCCCACCGTGGTCAAGGCACTGCCCGAGGTGCTGAACCAGGCCGCTGCGGCCCGCCGCGCCGAGAACGCCGAGGAGCTCCGCGCCGTCCTCGCCCAGTTGCTCGGCCCGTGTCCCGCCGCCGCTGCTCGCTCGGCCGCCCTGCGGGAACTGGTCGAGATCGAGAAGAAGTCTCGGGCCCGCAGGGGCTGACCCACCCGCCGGGGGCGCGGAGCATCTGCCGCGCCCCCGGCCCGTCCTGCTCGTACCTGGCCGGCTGGAGCTGTCGCTTCCACGGCGCTTCGCCGACCGGCCTGTCCGACCTGGTTGTGAGGCCGATCCTCTATGTCTTCTCTCTAGCCGCTGCTCTTCGACGTCCCGCGGCGCCCCGGGCGCGCCGCGGCTTCCGGCATGAGCGTGCTCAGCTACGGGCTGGACGCCGACAGCACGGCCATTCTGCTCGCCTTCCTGGCCACGCCCGCACGCTACGGCCTGGCCCGCGACCTCTCCGACCTGATCGTCGTCCACGCGGTGCCGGCGATGAGTGGCCCAACTCTCTCGACTCCGTCGACCGACCGGTCCTGCCTCGGCTGCGGCAGACCCGAGTGCGGCGCGTGCAGGTCGCTCGCGGAGGCCCACGCGATGCGGACGGTGTCGTAATCCTGGACGACAGCCGTGCCGCGCAGCGCATCTTCGCCCATGGACCCTGGCGCTTGTCGGACGAGCTGCGCGCAGCCGGAGCCGTTCCCGAGATCGCTCACGGACATCGGACCTGGTGTGTTAACTGCACCAGTGTCGCTGATCATGAGACGAAATGATCTACGCCTGCATCTAATGCCCGATATTGCAGGTCAACCCAAGATGCTGCCTCGGCTGGCAAAGTTGGAGACGGACCTCGTCGTGCGACGCAAGCACGCTGAGGACGAACGATGGCTCGGCGAGATCGAGGGCATCGACATGACCTTGACCTTCTTCCCCACCAAGCAGGCAGGTGCCGCGCGTCTCATGCGACGGGCTCCGGTCAGCCTCGGCCTCCCCAGCCCACTACCTCGACACCGGCGCGAGCTACCCACAGCCGTCGCCTATGCCGTCGCCGCACCGGCGGGTGTGCAGGACAAGCAACGCCCGCACTTCGAAAACAGCCTGGCCCGACACGCCGGGGCCGACAGCCCCAGCATCTGTTCGAGCACGCCGTCTACCGGTGAGCTGCAGAGCCTGGACGGCTCAGAGGGGGGCGGGAACTGGCGCAGGAGAGGAGCTGAACCACATGCACGGCTCACCTTTTTCGGCCCCGGCGTGGTCACGGAGCGGAGCCATAGCCGGGTTCGGGGGGCACCTCTCCCCCGAAGGGAGTATGATTACCTGCGTCGTATTGGTGATGGCCGGCAGGAGGCACCCCGAGGGGTGTCGACCCAGGGCGGCAACCCCGGTCGAACGTCCGGCCGGCCATCTGGCCCCAACCCAGAAAGATGGAGCACAACCGAGGTTACCGGACTCGTGAGTGCTTCATCACCGCTCATGTCTTGGGAGATTCAGTGACCGCGAGTGAGAACCAGCGCGACGTCGACGGCCGACCGGTGGTCAACCGTGCCTGGATCGGCGAGCGCGCCGAGGTCAGCAGCGAGACGGTGAAGTCCTGGTTCCGGAGCGCTTCGGCGGTGGCTCCCCCGAGCGCTGTCGCCACCATCGACCGCGTCCAGTTCTACGACCTTACGGACGTGGAGAGGTTCCTCGCCGAGAGGCAGAAGGCCAAGCGAGCCTCTGTACTGCCCACCGACCCGGAGCTTCACCAGGGCGACGAGGACGACCTGATCGACATCAACACCGCGGCGAAGTGGTTCGGCTTCTCCAGCCCTTCCGTCATCCGCTCCTACCTGCGGCACAACCCCGGCTACTTCCCCGCGCCGGCCGGAGAGGTAGAGGGCCCCAGCGGGAGGATGATCCGTGCGTTCAGGCGCGGCGACCTGATCGCCTTCGACAAGAAGCGCGACGGGGACAACACCGGCGTCGCCGGACGCCCCCCGGGTTCCCCGGGACCAACCGCGGGGCACCGCTCTCCCGATGTACTGCGGCGGATCGCCATGGCCCGCCAGTACATGGAGCAGCTCGGTGGCTGGCATCGCGGCATCGCCGTCGAGCTCGCCCAGCAGACCGACGAGCCCGTCAGCCGGTGGCATCGCGCCGTCCGGGAAGCCAGGCAGGAGCTCTCCAGCTCGGACACCCTCTGAAGACTGCCTTCGCCGAAGCTCGCGGCCCGCGGCGTAGAGCCCTCCACCCCTCGCTTCCGCCTACCAGAAAGCAGGAGCGCTTTAACGCGCAGTCCGCCCGTCCTCAGTGCCAGCGATGGAGAGGGAGACGCTCCTGAACGCGCCACTCACCACACTGCCAGGCGCTGGTGAGCGGCACTTGCCGCCTTCTGTGACGGCATCGAGATGCCATACGTGTGGCCGTGGTGAGCGCAGCGGTGAAGGGGCCGGGTGGAGTGCTGGCAGGCGCGGTCAGCGCCCCCAAGAGCACTTCGTCGATTGGACTTCGATGTCTGCCCCCTCGAAAGCGCGCCCGCTGGCCGCTCACCGAGAGGCGACGCCTCTTCGTGAGCAGATCCTGACCTGCCTCTTCCGTCACCAGGTCGCCCACACCGGCCAGCTGCACCGCCTGCTCTACCCTACTCCGCGGCCCCGCGCGGACCATCTTCGGCGCTGCTTGCGCAACCTGCGCGCCGACGGTCTCGTGATCGAGTCCTCTCGGGCCCACCACCACTCGCTGTGGACGCTCTCCGCCCAGGGGAGCGCTCTGGTCTCCTCCTGGCCCCCGTTCGCCAGCCAGCGCACCCGGTGGCGTTCCCGCCTGGACAATCAACGAACGGCACACGCCCTCACTACGACGCGTACGTGCCTGGCGTTCCTCGACGACGCCCGGGCCCGTGGAGACGAGTTCCACCCTCTGGACTGGCGACCGGAGGTCCGCCATCCGTTGCATGACGGTGCGGCCGTCGGTGAGCGGAGTCTGGTGGCCGATGCGGTGATGCGCTACACACGCACGGCTCCGAGCCGCCAGCTGCTCCGGGCCTTCGTTGAAATCGACCGCGCGACCGAGTCCCCCGAGCGCCTTGCGGCCAAAATCCTCACCTTCGCCCGCTTCTACCGACACCGGCCCAGCCAGCGGGGCAGCAAGTCCTGCGGTGTGCCCGCATGGCAGGAGCTGTATCCGCGCTTCCCCCGGGTGTTGTTCGTGCTGAGCAACGCGGGGCCGCGGGCGCAGTACCAGCGGATCACCGACCTGCAGATGTTGGCCCGCCAGCATCCGCTCGCCTCGACCTTTGCCGCAGAAGTGCCTCTTGGTGTCGCCGTTCTAGAGGAGATGGAGAAGGACGGCCCGTCAGCCGACGTGTGGGTCCCCCTCGCCAGGAGCGGCGGGCGCTGCGGTTGGATGGACCTGTGAGCTCCCCAGTCGCTGCCCGGTCTTGAGCCAGTCGGCGCCGGGAGGACCTTCGCGGCGCCCACGAGACACCGCCCTCTTGCTAGGCGGCCCACATGCTCAGCTACCTGTGGTGCCTCGCTCCACTACGGGCACCGCCGATTCGTACTGATGTTCATCCCTGGTCGAATGGTCAAGGTGTGCCCGAGGTGCCCGCGCGGGCACCTCGAAACCGCTGCTGCGACCTTCGTGCTGGTACTCAGCCGCGAGGAGCAGAAGGTAGCGGGACAGCGTCACGACGGCGGCGCCGGGGCGAAGAACTGCGCGCGGCTGCGCGCTGGATGGTCGAGCAGGGGTCCCGCTGACGAGAGGACTGTCGCGGACGATCTCGCTGCGCGGATGGGAGCCAGCACGGACGGTCACGTCGCCTACGGTCTCCAGTCGATAGGCACCCGATTGGACGGCTCCCGCAGCCGGGTCACCTCCCAGGCCCGGGTTCTGCGGGAGCTCGGGCTCCTTGCCTGGGTCGAGCACGGTGGGTGCCAACCGGGGCGGCCGTCCTGGATGAGTTGAAGGAGGCCGGCGCTTCCTCTCAGGTGTGGATGCCGCTGCTGGATGGCTCCGGATCGTCGCGAGGCTGGATGGGGTTGTGACCCCGCAGGCGGTGCGCGGCCTGAGGGCCCCGCTTACCACTCAGGTCAGAGCGTGGTAAGCGGGGCTTTGCGCGTGGTGGGCGAGGCTTGTTGTCGCATCGAGATCTTGCTGGGCGGACGGTGGCAAGTGCCTCGGTGAGCTGCGGGGGTTGAGCTGGGTCAGGTGCCTTGCACCCGTTCCCAGCCCAGCCCCGCCGCTCCCATCGTCGGGGGCTCCCCGGAGACGCGATGACAGCCGCTGTGCCCGATCTCGCTGCCTGCCGTGAGCCCGGTCTCGGCACGGGCGTGCACCTGGTGCGTGATCCGGCCCTCCAGGAGATCACGCGGACCGCGTCCCGGCAGCTGCGCCACGGGGCCGATCTGCGGGCGGCCGCGCGCTGGATGGTCCGCGCCCGCCTGCACCCGGACGCGGGCGAGGGAACGATCCGGGTTGCCGACGATTTCGCCGACCGGATGCACCGCAACAAGCACGGGCACGTGGCCTACTGCCTGGACCAGATGACGGTGCGGCTGGGCCGCTCACGCAGCTGGGTGGCTGCGCAGGTGCGCATCCTGCGCGAGCTCGGGCTGCTCGCTTGGGTCGAGCACGGCTCAGCACTGCGCAACGCACTGCGCACTCGCCACGGCGACCAGTTCCGTGCCGGCATGGGCTTCCGCCGCACGGCCACGATCTATGCCCCCTGTGCCCCGCCGGTCTGGGACCGGGCTCGCGGACACCGGTTGCGCGGCCGGGGATACACCGCGCGCGTGGTGGGAGTGACCGAGCAGGGCAGAGCTCTGGCCGTGCGGGATGCGCGCGCGTACTCCGCCTGCGGCTGGACCCCTTCTGTTGCCCCCACCCCCACACACCGTTCCCCTCAGGCAGAGGGGAAGAGGAACTACACACGCAGGCGTGCGACGGCAGCACCTCGGCCCACGAGCAGTACCCGTTCCCCCGCTCAAGTCGCAGTCGACGTGGAGATCGCACGCCGGATCAGGCCCCGGGTCCGCTGGACCCAGCGCGCAGGCCTGCGGCAGCTCGCCTTCACCCTGCGCCCTCTGATCGGCCAAGGGCTCGGAGAGGAGGACATCGTCGCCACGCTGATGTCCTGGTCGCTCGGCTGGGACGGCTGGCGTCCCCGGCGGCCGGCCGCGGTCATCATCGCCCGCCTCCGCAACGCCCAGCAGGACAACCACCGCGCGAAGCCCACCAGGAGGCAGGAGGCGGACCCGTGCCCTCACGGCCCGTACGACTCCCAGGTACAGAAGGCATGGGGGGAGGCCGTCCGTGTGGCCAGGCGTGCTGCCGAACGATTCGAGCACCCCAGCGTGCCGGCTGCCGTGCAGGCGGCCCCGCAGTGCGCAGCAGCCTGGAGCAGGCAGGAGGCGGTGCGCATCCGCGAGACGATTCTTGCTTCCCTCGCGTACGCCGAAGCAGCCTCCCGGCGCCGCCTGACAGAGCCGTGCCCGTTCTGACGCGGCCCTGTGTGCAGACGGTTGCGCAGTGGCGCACCAGGACGAAGAGGGGCAGCAGCCGGCTGCGCAGCAAGGTCCTCAGTGGCGCGCGCCTTCGGGCGCGAGCGGATAGGCCTGCGGGCTGCCCGGCGGATCGAGGCCGGCGCTGCAACGCGGGCCTGCTCGATGACCACAAGTGGATCACTCAGGAAGGTGCGCTCTCTGTGTGCCGCGAGGCGCCCCTCCCCAGTCCGGTCCACAGGTGCTGAGTATCGCTCGCAGCAGGGCGCTGGCCTGCGGTGGTAAGCGGCGCCGGGGCCGTGGCGAGTTCGCTTACCACGGCCCCAGCGCCACTTACCACGCTACTTACCACGGGATGTGTGATGGACCCGTGACCGTCGAGCGGCGCTGGTGGGAAGCGGAGCGGTAAGCACCCGGTCGAAGAGTGAAGGCATCTGAACCACCGCTTCGCAAGGGAGCACCTGATGCCACTCACTCGTCCGTCCTCGGGGGAGCGCCCCGAGCCACCCGTCGACCCGCCGGCGACGGCTGCGGGCCAGAAGGTTCGCTTCCGGTCCGTTCTCCTCGGCCGTGTCCTGGTGTACGCGGCGCTGGCGACCGGTCCGGCCGCGCTGGCAGTTGCTTGCGCATCGGGCCCGGCGGTTGTGCGCAGTGAGCCCTCGGCGACTGCGCAGCGCGGTGCACAGTCGGAACACACCGCGGACCCGGCCGGGTACGCCGCTCTCTTCGTCGATCTGTGGAGCCAGGGGTCTGGGACAGCGCAGCTCATGGCGCCGGATGTGCCGGTGCCGGAGTGGGGTGAGGAGGCCCCGTCGGTCGAGCGTGTGCATGCGGTGCGCAGTACGCAGGTGCGCAAGGGCGCGTGGTCGGTCACCGTGGCGGTGCAGCTGGTCGGGGATTCGCCGGTCCGGTTCTTTACCGTGCCGGTCGCTACGCGCTCCGGGCAGAAGTTCGCGGTGACCGCTGCGCCCGCCGAGGTGGCGGTGCCCAAGGCGCCGTCCGGCGGCGAGGAGCCGCCTTACCGCAAGAGTGTTCCGACGACCTCCCCGCTGGCGTCGACCGTGCGGGACTTCCTCAACGCGTACGCGGGCGGGAGCGGAGCTGCCGAACGGTACCTGGCCCCTGGGGCTTCGTTGCCGCCCCTTGCGCCGTCGCCCTACGAGAAGGTGACGGTCGAGCGGCTCATGGCGGCCGGTCGGCAGACCCAGGGAGAGGTGGGCAAGGACGGTTTCGAGATCCGCGTGCGAGCTGAGGTGACTGCACGGGATACGGAAGATCGCGAATGGCCGCTGACCTACGGGCTTCGGCTCGCGGCACGTGACGGCCGCTGGGAGGTCCGGGCCCTGGAATCAGGGCTGGAGGAATCCGACGGCGCCAAGGCCAGCTCGGCTACCTCTGCTGCCCACACCGACCTGGCGGGCGCGAGCCGTACGAAGGCGGGGTGGTGAGCCGTGCTGCTGGCTGGAGAGTTCGAGAGCATCGGTGACCACCTGCTGGGGATGGGCACCGGTTGGGCCGAAGACGCGCTGAAGCTCATCCTGCTGGGCGTAGTCATCTACCAGATCGGCAAGCGGTTCAGTCTCAAGGCCGGGATCGGCGCCCTGCTTGGTCTTGTTGTCTGTCTGTCGATCTACAACAGCCGCGAGAACCTCTCGGACGCCTTCAGCACCGAGCTGAACGGCGCCGGACGCCCCGACGCGGTGGTCCAGGCCGACCCGCACGGTACCGGCGCTCTGGCCGAAGGCGGGGGGCGGGCGTGAGCTCGGCGGGGAAGAGGGTCAGCCGCTCCTACACGCGGGCGAGGCATCTGCCCTGGGTGCTGGGGAAGATCGGCGACTGGACTCTTCCCCTGGGCCCCTACAACGCGGCCCAGTTGCTGATCGCATTCGTCGGCAGCTTCGTCCTGATCAAGACGTTCGGATTGTGGTCGTGGATGGGGCCGCTGCCGCCTCTGACGCTGGGCGTTGCGGTGTGGGCGGCGCGCCGCACCCGCGTCTATGGCCGTTCTCCCCTGTATGTGGCGTGGGGCTTGGTCTCCTACGCACTTCAGCCCAAGGAAGGGCGGATGCACGGCCGCCCTGTGCGGCCGGCTCGGGCCCGGGTACTCCACGGCGGCTTCCACCTCTTGGACACCGCCACTGCGGGCGTCGGTGCACCCTCCGGTGATGCCCCTGTCAGCCGGCCTGCCCGCACCGTGCGGCCACCGCTGCGCACCGGGCGGAGACAGGGCGCAGCTTCTCGCTCGACCGCCCCGGTGACCGGAGCCGCGCCGGCGCCGACCGCGCTGCAACAGCTTCTGGCCCGCCAGGAGGCGGTCCGTATCTCTTCTTCTCTTTCGAACTCTGACGACAGGAGGCCGTGATGCGCGTGGCGATCCGTCACCTCGCCGACCATCTGCTGTGGTCCGCCGCCGGTCCGGTCTGGGCCGTGTGGCGGCTGGAGCCGCACGGCGCCCGCTACATGGGAGCCCAGCAGCGCGACGAGTTGCTCAGCCAGCTGACCGGCCTGGTGCGCGCCCTGCCCAAGACGGCACGGCTGTATGGACTGTGCGCCCAGGTTGATGCCGGCGAGGTGGTGGCACGGATGCTGGAAGGCGTTGACCTGGAGAGGTATCCGCACTGGGCCGAGACCGCAGGTGCGGACCTGGAACTACTCGACGGCCTCGAGATGCACCAGCGCACCTGGTGGCTGGCCGTTCCTCTGGAGACCCAGCAGCGGCGCCTGGATATCGCGGCCGCACTGGGCGGCGTGTGGGCGGACCTGTCTGCTCTGCTGGGCCTGCGGCCGGCGCCGGTGCCGCGTGAGGAGGTCGTCTCCTACAAGGAGCGGGCGGCGCAGATTGAAGCGGAGATCACCGCGATGGTGCCGATGCGCCGGGCTCGCCCCGCAGAGATCATGTGGATGCACCAGCACGCGGTCCACCGCGGGCTGGAGGAGCCGCTGCTGGTCGAGGCGAGTGACAGCGAAGGCGGTGGCGGCAAGGTACTGGGCCAGGTGCTGCGTTCCCCCAGCTACCAGGACCTGGGGCAGGTGCGGCTGCTGGAAGGCGGCCAAGAGACCCTGGAGTACAGCCGGGAGAGCAAGCGGAACCCATCACAAAAGCGTGAACGGCGGCAGGGCCGGTTGTCGCCGGTGCGGCGCACGTGGCTCCAGGTCGAGTCCGCCGAAGGCGCCGGCTATCAGGCACACCTGCCGCTGACGGAGATGCCGCGGGCCGTCGCCGCCGAGAGCGCGGACCTTCTCGCACGGCTGGAGGAGTTGCCGTTCCCGGCGGATTTCGTGTGCGACCTGCGGCTGATCAGCACGCAGGAGGTCAAGGAACAGGTCCAGCGGAAGAAGCGTGAGCTGGCCGACCAGGCCGACCAGTACGCGGCGCACACCGCCACCGGCGTGCCCGAGGAGATGCACGACGCGGCCGCCGATCTGGGTGAGCTGGACTCCCGTGCCTCGCAGTCCACGGTCGAGGTCGAAGTCCAGGCCGTCACCGTGCTGTCGGTGTGGGGGCCTACTCCGCAAGTGTGTGACGAACGGGCGCGGATGCTGTCCAAGCGGGTGCAGAGTGCCAGCTACCGGCTGGCCCGGCCGGCGGGTGAGCAGGAAGAGCTGATGTCGCTGTCGCTGCCCGGCTCGCCCACGCCGCCGCGCACCCGGCAGTACGAGCAAAACCAGCTCGGCGAGGACTGGGTGCTGGGCGGCGCCCTGGTCGGGGGCGGATTCGGGGACCGGCGCGGGCAGATGATCGGCATCAGCCAGGACTCGGGCACGGTGCGGCCGGTTTTGTTGGACATCGCGCAGAGCGTGCTGGAGAACTTCTCCGCGTCCTTCGGCGTGGTGGGTGATCTGGGCGCGGGCAAGTCGGTGCTGCTCAAACTGATCAACGCCGGACTGGTAGACCGGGGCGGCCGGGCCATCGTCATCGACCGGACCCCGGTGCGGGAGTGGGCCCACTTCGCGCAGTCGGCTGCGCCTGGCCGCTGCCAGGTCGTCGACGCCGCCCAGGCGCAGATGAGCCTGGACCCGCTGCGGGTCTTTCCTCCGGCAACTGCCGCGCACTACGCCCTCTCGTACCTGACGCTCCAGTTGGGAATCGGGCCGCTGACCGCGCAGGGCGCCGTTCTCAAGAGCGCGATCAACAAGGCGCAAGCCTCTCCGGCGCCGTCAATGGCGGCGGTGATCGCGGCGCTGGAGGAGATGGCGGATGACGGCGCCAGCCGGGGCCAGGAGGCCGCGATGCTGCGCGACCTGCTGACGATGGTCTCCGAGGAGCCTCTGGCAGCGGCCGTCTTCGACCCGGAGCTGCCGCCGATCTCCCTGCAGTCGGACATGGGCGCGGACTGGGTGGTGATCACCACCGCCGGACTGACGCTGCCGCCCCGGGAGGCGGTGGCCAACCCGGAGCTGATGCGCAGCCAGCCGACCGAGGCCCTGATCGGCCGCGCCGTCCTGTATCTGCTGGCCGCACTCGCCCGGCAGGTGGCGTTCGAGGACCCCGAGCGGTTCTGCCTGATCACGGTCGATGAGTGCTATTGGCTCACCTCCAGCGCGGAAGGGCTGGCACTCGTACACGAAGCGGTGCACGACGGCCGTAAGCACGGCGCCGGCATGGCGCTGGGCGGCCACGATGTGGAGGAGCTGGGCAACGAGACGATCCGCGGCCTGCTGGCCCACCGGTTTCTGGCCCGGACCGCGGATGAACGGCTGGCCGCCCGTGGGCTGGAGTTCCTGGGACTGCCCGGAGACAGCGAGACGCTGCTGCGCACGGTGACCGGCGACCTGTCCCCCGCGGGGGACGCACGCCGGGCCGGGGAGATGCTTGTGCGCGATCCAAGGATGCGGATCGGACGCATGCAGGTCGTCGTCCCGCCCCTCCCCCGGATCGAACAGGGCATCTTCACCACCCCCGGTGACCTGGCCACCGAGCCGCGTCTGGCCAAGACAGCGGCCAGGCCGGTCTCCGGGGAGCAGGCACGGCAGTTGCTGGCCGACACCGAGCGGCACCCGGCGACGGCCGGGGGGTGGACGGCATGAGGCGTCGCCCGTGGAAGACCCGCCCGGCCGGATGGCACAGCACGATCGGCACCGTGTTCGTCATGGTCGCGCTCGCAGCCGCAGGCGCGCTGGTATGGCTGGGAGGCTGCGGCCCCTCGCTCCTGCCGGAGACGGGGGAGGCGTTCGCCAGCCAGCGGACAGCCCAGCCGATGTCCGACGCAGGCAAGCGGAGCGATCCGTGCGAGCTGGTCATCGGGCCGATGCAGGAGATGTGCCGGGACCACGGCGCCCCTGCCACGTCCCGGCCGGCGCAGCAGCGTGACGGTGCCTCGGATGGCGATGAGTCGAGCAGCGTGCCCTCACGACCCCAGGTGGCTCTGTTGGCCTTCTCGGCACTGGGGCTGGGCGGGGTGCTGCTGCTGGCCCGCAGGGGGCAGAGGTGATGCGGGCGTGCAGTCGCGGCCTGGTCATAGGCGTCGGGCTGATCGCACTGGTGGCCGCCGCTGGGCCCGCGGAGGCCAACGACCGCACTTTGGCGGCCGGGGACAGCAGCGGCGGCGGGCTGCTGGGCCCGTGGAACGTCAAGTCCAGCGAAGGGGTGCGGCTGGAGAAGTACGAGCTGTTCGGCGGCGGCGATACAGACTTCACCGACGCGGCGATGCGGTTCATGACCGAGGGCCTGTTCGCCCTGGCCCGCACCGTGGTGGGGGCCTGCTGCTGGCTGGTCGACTGGGCCTACCGCTTCCCCATCGTCGACAACCTCACCTCCCCCGCCCAACACGTCTCCGACGCCTACCGGGACCGCATCGTCGAGCCGCTGGGCCTGGTGCCCCTCTTCCTCGCGTGGGCATTCGTCTTCGGCCTCGTTCTGATCATGCGGGGAAAGGTCGGGCGCGGCGCCGGCGAGATCCTGCTGACACTCCTCATCTGCGCCCTGTCCGCTTCGACACTGGTACGGCCGGACTACCTCCTCGGCTACGAGGGCCCCGTCCAGCAGGTCCAGCGCGCGGCCCTCGAAGGCGCCGTCATCACCGCCAAGGCCGACCGCGAGGCCAAGCCGGACCCGAACGACCCCTGCGAGGCGGCCCTCGGCCCTGCGCGTCAGGCCTGCCAGGACAGCCCTGAGGCCAAGAAGGCGAAGAAGCGCGCCGAGCGAGCCGCCGCCAAGAAGCGGGCGAAGAAGTGCGAAGCGGTCGTAGGGCCGTCCCGGGAGACGTGCATCAGCGAGGAGCGGGCTCCGGCGGCCGAAGACGTCTCCAAGCCCATCACCAAGACCCTGACGGACGTGCTCGTGGTCCAGCCGTACCAGCTGCTGCAGTGGGGGCGCACTTTCGACAAGGAAGACCCGGCCTACGACGCGTACAAGAAGACGATCGGCTACCAGCCGAAAGATCGCGACTGTGACTCGGTGCCCAAGCCATTCCGCGAGTACTGCAATTCCGGCGGAGGCAGCCCGGAGAGCGGCGAACCGCAGCGCAAGCTGATGGACAAGGAGGGTGAGGAGGGAAAAGCCGCCTCGGCCTACAACAAAGAGCTCACCTGGTCCCGGCTGCTGGGCGCCCTCTGTGTGCTCATCGCAGTCCTCATCTTCGCGCTGATCATCCTGGCCATGGTGATCGCGCTGGTCTGCGCGCAGTTCACCGCGGTGTGCGCGGCTGCCGTGGGACTGATTGCCCTGGCCTGGGCGGTGCTGCCCGGTCCTAACCGCGGCGCTGCCTGGAAGTGGCTGGGCGTCTTCGCCGCAGTGTCGGTGGCCATGTTCGGCATCGCGTTGTTCATCCCGTTCCTGGGCATCGCCTGCAAGGCGGTGCTGACCAACAACGACAGCACGGTGGTGGTCGAGCGGCTGATCCTGTTGGACGGTCTCGCGCTGGCCGGGCTGGTCGGGCACCGGTGGATGCTGCGTCAGGCCTCCGGGATGGGCCAGAGGTTCGCGATGCGGATGCGGTACGCGAAGGTGGGTGGCAGCCACACCCTGGGCGAGCAAGCTGCCGCCACCAGCATGGCACTGGCCTCCCTCGGCGTCGGCTCGGCCGCCGGCACCGGGACCGGCGGCGGTCTGGGGCTGGGACGCGGCTACGAAGGCCCCTGGGGTTCCTTCCAGCAGCGGCGGGCCAAGCTGGCCGCCGGTATGGCGGCCCTGGCCGACGGCGCAGGAACCCCGGGACACCCGGGGCCACTCCTCGGGCAGGCCCGCGCCGAGGCACGCAGGGCCCTGGCTCCGCTGAGCGTGCCCCTGCGGGCTGCCAAGAACGCCTGGGTCGGCAAACCCCCAGACTCCGGGCCAGGCGGTCCCGCCGGGCCCGGGGCACCGGGCGGGCCGGCCACCGGTGGCGGAGGCCCCCTCCGGCCGGGCGGAGGGAGGCCAGGTCCGCACGACGGCGCGGCTGCGGGCGGTGTGCGTACCGTCATCGACGGCCGGACCGGCGAGATCCTCTCGCAGAGCGGCGAGCCTGAGGATGTCGAAGGGCAAGCGCCGCAGGAGATGTGGCGGCCGGTCGGGGAGCGCCTGCGCGAGCGGGTGGCTCGCACCCGAGGCGGCCGGGTCATGCTGGGCGCTGGACGTGTGGCGTGGCATTCCACAGTGGGGCTGCCCGCTGCGGTGGAGCGCAGCCGCGGCAAGAGCAGCGAGTATGCGCAGCGGGTGCAGCGGCACGTCGACCACTACCAGCAGCAGGCCACCCAGTGGTGGGGAGACACACGGGCCGGCAGCCAGCGCATCGCCGACGGGGCCCGCCGTGTCGCCGCTCCGGTCAACGAGGCGGACCGATGGCTGGCTTCTCCTGCGCCGCGTACGCCGCCGCAGCGGCCGAACGTCTACACCTACCGCGATGGGCAGTTCGGCTATCAGGCTCCTGGCTCGCGCCGGCGCCGGGAGGAAGACGGCGGCGGTGAGGGCTCGTGAAGCGTCTGCGCCGCTGGGGCTGCTTGACGGTAGTGAGCGGCCTGGTGTGTGTCGGCCTGCCACTGGGGCTGCTGGCGGCGGCCGCGCACAAGATGCCGAAGGACCAGGGCGGATTGCTGAAGGCCATCACCGGGGTGCGGATGCCGATGCTGCTGGCCTACCACGAGGCCGCAAACAAGTTCGGCGAGATGCAACCGGAGGGCAAAGGAATGGACTGGTCGATCCTGGCCGGGATCGCGAAGGTCGAGTCCAACCACGCGGCCGGCCACCGCATCGGCGACGACGGCACGCTGGCCAAGCCGATCTACGGTCCTCGCCTGGTCGGGGACGGCACCGGCGGCAACACCAGCCGCCACAACGACACCGACCAGGGACGCCTGGACGGCGACAAGCAGGTGGAGCGCGCCGTCGGTCCGTTCCAGTTCCTGCCCGCGACCTGGGCCACCACGGGGCGGGACGGCAATGGTGACGGTGAGAAAGATCCGCAGAACGTCTACGACGCCGCGCTGTCGGCCGCCTTCTATCTGGGCGGCGACGGACGGGACCTGACCCAGCCGGACCAGTTGCACGCGGCGTTGATGTCCTACAACCACTCCGAGGCCTACGTGCAGGAAGTCACCCACTGGATCAACCGGTACCGGTCCGCCGCCAAGGAAGCCACCGCCCTTCCGTCCGTCAGCGGGGACGCAGGCACCGTGATCAAGGCGGCGCACAAGCAGATCGGCACCCCCTACTCGTGGGGCGGCGGCAACCGCCGTGGCCCCAGCCGGGGCATCTGCTGCTCTCCCGGCGGGAAGTCCGGCGCAGCCATCAAAGGCTTCGACTGCTCGGGCCTGACCCAGTACGCCTACGCCCGCGCGGGCGTCCAACTGCCCCGGACCGCCGCCGCGCAAGCGAGCGTGGGAAAGCGCATCCCTCCGTCGAAGGGAGTTGCCGCTCTGCGGCCCGGTGATCTGGTCTTCTTCGCCTACAGCCCCTCCATGGACGCGACGATCTACCACGTCGGGATCTACGTGGGCGGCGGGAAAATGATCAACGCCCCCCGGCCGGGCACGAAGGTGCGCATCGAGCAAGTGTGGGGCGGCGGCTTCGCCGGAGGTGCACGCGTCCTATGAACTCACGAACACTGCATCCAAGCCGGGCGGGCGGGCTGCTGTTGGCCGCTGCCGTCCTGGCAGCAGCGGGTGGATTCCTGCTGTGGGGGCCGGGCGGTCATGAACAGGCCGCCGACCGCCAGGCCGCGGCCCGGCATGCCGGGCCGTCCCCAGCGACAAGCACCCCGGCCGCATCCGCGCCGCCCCGTGCGAGCCATGACCGCGGGCCCTCCCCGGCGCCTCGTTCCTTGGCTCCCCCCTCCACTGCGAGCGGCCCATCGAAGCAGGGCAGTGCGCTGCCCGTTGCGGGCGAAGGGCCACAGGCCGATGGAGCGATTCAACAGGCGCTGGAGAAGGCCTGGCCCGCTGACCTGCCCAAGGCCGACGCCCACCGTGCGGTGGCCCGGGCCTGGAAGATCTGGCGAGCGGACGTGACCGGTGCGAACGCTCAGACGCACCACCGCTACACGCAGGCGCGCAAGCAGGCCGCGATCGCCCGCCGCGCCGACGGCGGCCGAGTGCAGGTGCACCTGGTGTGGGCCGGGGCCGGACCGGACGGCAAGCAGCGGGAGGGCCGCACGGTGCGGATCCTCCTGGACCCGCGCCACCCCGACGAGTGGACGGTGATGGGCTCGTGATGGAAATGCTGCACGACCTGGCAACGGGCATCCTCGCGTCCGTGGGCTGGGCTGCCTCCCACCTGGTGCTGCTGGCCTTCATCGCGCTGCTGGTCTTCGTCGCGGCCGAAGCCGTAGCGGTCCGCTTGGCCCGTGCGGCAAGTCGTCGGCGCGTGCGGCTGCGGATGGTCCCCTCCAAGACATTCGATCCGGACCCTGAGCATCTGTGGCGCTCCACCGTGCAGCTGGCCTCGGCTGCCTCTTCGGGGCCCTGGTGGGCGCCACGTCGCTCGCGGACCCTGCGGGCCCGCCTGCGGGCGAATGCCGACGGTGACTCGGTTCTGGACTACTTCTTGGAGGCACCTGCGGCAGCGCGGCACCTGCTGGACTCCACGCCCCTGGAAGGAGTGCGGCTCGAGCCGGCCGCGCCGCTGCCACGGCGTAAAGAGCTGCCGCATGTGGTGCGCGCCGAGTTCACGATGCGCGGCCCAGTGGTGGCCCGCTTGCGGGAGGTGCCGCTGGTCCCCGACCCCTTGCAGCCCTTGGTCGACGCGGTCTCAACGCTGCGCACAGAGCTGGGTGAGAGTGCGGAGATCTGTATCGACATACAGCAGGTGCCGCCCTGGCAGCTGCGGCTGCGGCGCTGGCAGCGGCTGAGCGAAGCCCGCGCCTACGCCCAGCGGCAGGCGGAGAAGGACGCCCGCTCATCGGCCCTGGCCTCCCTGTCAGAGGACTCTTTCCGTATCGAGGTCGCCGACATGCTCAGTGGGAACAAGAACCGGCCGATGCGTCGCCTGGCGTTGCCGCCCAAGTCACAGGCGGTCGACCGGGAGCGCACTCTCGGAAAGCTGGCCGAGAGCGCCGGGCTGCTGCGAGTGCAGATCCTGGCACGGTGTACCGCGACCCGGCCGGAGCGGGCCGCCCAGCGGATGCGGCGCATCGCCTCCGCCCTGCAGGTCTATGCCGGGGATGTGCGGTTGTCCCAGCGTGGCCGCCAGCTCGGGCCCTGGAGGCTGGATGCGAACCGCAAGGGGCTGCGCGCCGCGTTCGACCAGCGCTGGCGCACTGGGCAGGTGTCTGCCGCGCAAGCCTCGTGGGTGCACGCCTCGGAAATCGTCGGACTGCTCAAGCCGCCGACACGGCACTGCCGGGTGCCGCTGCGCCACCAGGACCTGCCGGTCTACGCACCGGGCACGCCCGGGCTGATGCCGCACGGCTGGCACCGGGGAGCCGACGGCAAGGAGCGGCTGATCGCCACCCGGCTGGAGGAAACCCTGGTCTCGGTCCGGTCCGGGAAGACCGCCTACGGCAAGACAACGCAGGCCATCACCCAGATGATCGCTCTCGCGCACGACGGCGGCGGCGCCGGCGGGCTGTTCATCGATCCCCACGGTGACGCGATGCGCGACGCAGCGCAGTTCCTGGCGCACCCGCACATCGCCGAGCGACTGTGGTACCTGGATCTGACCGGAAGCGGTGCCAATCCGCGGACCGGGTCATGGAACGCCCTGGGCGTCGAACACGGCCAGCACAGCGAGCAGATCGTGCACGCGGTGGTGGACGCGTTCGCGGACATGCTCGGCTGGGCGGACACCACCCACCCCCGAGCACTGACCGTGATGACCAAAGCCGTCGAGGCTCTCGTCGAGCTGAACGTGGCGCTGGTGCGCCGCGGTCGGGCCCAGGCACAGGCGACGCTCTTCCAGATCGAGCCGCTGTTGACTGACGCCGTCTTCCGACAGGCGGTCCTGGATGCCGCTGCCTTGTCGGAGGAGTCGGCGCGCTGGTGGCGGACCACTTTCCCCACCATTCCGCCGGACGCCTTTCCCACGGTGCTCAACCCGATCGAGCGGCTGGGCCGTCGCAGCACCATCCGGGCGTTCCTCGGGCAGCCGGCCTCCAGCTACTACCTTCGGGCGGCGATGGATGAGGGGAAGCTGGTGTGGATCTGCCCCTCGGCGACGGGTCCGACCGACCGTCTCATGCTCTCTCTGCTGTTCAACGATCTGTACCGCACTGGGCTCTCACGACGGGCCATCCCCACTCAGCAACGGCGCGCCTTCCATGTGTTCGTCGACGAGCTGCTGTCGATCGATGGGGCGGTGGAGCTGTTGGCTCCCGTCAGTGAGCAGTTGCGCAAGTTCGGTGTGAGGCTGCACGGGATGACGCAGCTGCTGCAGCGGCTCAACAATTCGACGCGGGCTTCCTTGCTGCAGAACGCTTCGGTGATCTCATCCACGACGGCCTCGCATGACTCGGCCGTCCTGGTGGCGCGCGAGTGGAACGGGGCGGTGGAGCCGACGGAGTTGATGGCCCTGGACCGCTATGAGCACTACATCTCGCTCACCCACCACGGCAAGAAGGTGGGTCCGCTTCGCATTCGGGGCCCGCAGCCCGAGGACACCTTTGCTTCTCTGGCGCGGCCGCACCACGTGGTCAGTCTGCGCCAGCAGGCCGACACCAACCTGGGGGCAGCGCTGGTCGAGCAGGCGCTTGAAGCGGTGAACAAGCACACCGCCACCGTCAGCGACGCTCTGCGCCCAGCGTCCGCCCGGCCGAGCGCAGGAGAGGAGGGGGACGCCGTCGAGCCCGAACTGAGCTGAAGTCCCGTCAGGAGCGGAAGGGGATGCCCATGGATGGACCATGGCATTGTTCGCAGCAGTTGAGCTGCGGACGTAACTGTCACGATCAGCGATCAGAGCGGCAAATGCGTCGCCCGAGTATGTCAGTTGCAGTCGCGCCAGGTGGCGCAAGACCCTCACTGTTGCGTAACGTGACTATGGAGACACTAAGAGTATTGCCTGGCCGCATCAGGACCACCCCCCGCAGCCACCGTCAGGAACACCTCGGTGGCGTGGCCGGGAGACCCAGCCGGGCGGGCACATGTCGGGGAGGAATCAGTGACTCGCAGTCACCTATCGCACACTTCACGGGGAATCCGGGCTGCCAGCGTCCTGGCTTTGTCCTTGGCAGTGTTCACCCTGTCCGCGTGTTCCGAGAACAAGAAGGATGCCCCCTCCTCCCCGAAGGAGCCCGCGCCTCTCTCGCCCTCCAAGAGCTCGTCCGCCAGTGCTGGCAGCGAGGAGGAAATCGCCAAGACCGAGGTGCTGAGAGCGTATGACAAGTTCTGGGACGCACAGGTGGCGGCATACCAGAAGGGGTCCATGAAGGGCGCCGGCGTCGAGAGGTACGCCACCGCGAAGGCGTTGGCGTTCGTCGACGAGGGGGTCCGCTCGATGGCGAAGGAGGGGAACCGGAAACGCGGGAAGCCTTCTCACAAGGCCACTGTCTCCAAGTTCACCGCACGCAAGCCCGGTAGCGTCGCCACCGCGACGATCAGCGACTGCTTGGACACTTCGTCGTGGAAGACAGTCAAGAAGGACTCGGGGAAAGTCGTGCCCCTGCCTTCTGACGTGCCGAGCCGTTTTACCGTCACCACCAAGGCCGAAGATTGGGGGAAGCGCGGATGGAGGATGCTGGAAGTCACCCCCACCGCACGGAAATGCTGAGGCGGCTGCCAGCCGCCTGCGGCGCGGCCGCCGCGCTGATCAGCCTTCTGCCCACCCCGGCCCAGGCCGCCCCCTTCACCGGACTGTGCAAAGGCCACGACGCCTACAGCACGGCCGTCTGCGCCGACAAGCACGGAACCAAAGGTTCGAACAAACGTGTCCCGGGCAAAGGCACCGCCCCGGCTAAGCGGGGGAAGCCTGCCAAGCCGGCCCCGTGCCAGGTCCACAAAATGGAACAGCCACCCGCCAACAGCAGCCTGTGGGGAAAGGGCCAGGACCCGAAAAAGGGCCAGCTCTACTGGCGTGTCTGCAAGGGCGGCATGAACTGGCAGACCCTCTCGGGCATCTTCTACGCAGAGGAAGAGCCGCCGAAAGTAACGGTGAATCCGGCGGAGGTGGCGCGTCACGCCATCGATGAGATGACGCTGCTCGGGCCGAAGATCATCAGCCCGAAACCGGGCGGCACCTACACCGTGGGGGTGCCGCTGTGGCTGCGGGCCGGCTCCGGCGCGACCCGGTGGGGGCCAAACTCTGCGACGGCTTCGGCGGGCGGGGTGACGGTGACGGCTACCGCGAAGGTCTCGAAGGTCGTGTGGTCGATGGGTGACGGGAAGAGCGTCACCTGCACCACCCGGGGTGCCGTCTACAAGCGGTCCATGGGGCTGAAGGAGTCTCCGGATTGCGGCCACACCTACGGCATCTCGTCCGCGAAGAAGCCCAAGAAGCGCTTCACGGTCACCGCCACCTCCACATGGAGCATCGAGTGGCGGGTCGAGGGTGGCGGCGAGAGCGGCACGGACGTGGAGACCCGCACGTCGCAGGTGTCCATTCCGGTGGGTGAGGGCCAGGTCGTCGGCCAGTGACGAACGACCACGTACACGCAGGGGTGAAGGGGACAAGGGAGAGAGCACGTTGAGCAAGACGACCGTCGGGACGCCGCAGCAGACAGCACCTGGCATCCCGACCCAGACGCCCGGCCAGGCCCCTGGCGTGACCGTTCCCCGGGCGTACAAGGCTCGGCGCCGCAGCCCGTGGCTGGCCACCGTGTCGGTGGCGCTGATCGCCGGGTGCGGTCTTGGCTTCGCGCTCATGCTGAATTCGGCGGGCGACCGCCAGCGGGTGGTGATCATCGCGCAAGAGGTCCAGGCCGGGGAGAAGATCACCTCCGATGATCTGCAGACGGCCCAGGTCGCGGTCGATGGCGGCCTGAAGACCATTCCGGCCGACGAGCAGGACTCCGTAGTGGGGCGGCGGGCCGCAGTCGGCCTCAAGCCCGGCTCGCTGCTGGCCCGCTCCCAGGTCACTCGTACCGCGCTCGTGCGCCAGGGCGAGCAGGTGGTACCCGTCGGACTCAAGCCGGCGCTTGTGCACGCCTCCGGCCTGGCCCCGGGCCAGCGGGTCGAGGTGGTGAAGGTGCAAAAGGAAGGCGAGGCCGATCCCACCACGGGCAAGAAGGAGGACGCTCCGGTGCAGGAAAGCGTCCCGGCCCGGGTCATCAAGGTCGGCGAGGCCGAAGAGGGCAGCGGCACGCGCGTTGTCGATGTCGCTGTTCTCAGGGAGGACGGCCCCAAGGTCCTGTCGTGGTCGGCCAGCGAGAAGGCCGCGCTCGCGTTGGATGTGCCGGACGGTGCGCGATGACGGTGGTCGCGCTGGCCGGGTGTCCCGGCGCCCCGGGCACCACCACGACGATGCTCGCGCTCCAGACCGCATGGCCCCTTCAGGAGGGCCGCACCCTGATCGCCGCCGAGTGCGACCCGGACGGCGGGAGCGTGCTGACCGGCGCCCTGCAGGGACGGCTGGGCACCGGGCTCGGGCTGGGCAACCTCACGCTGCCCGGCCGCCGCGGCGCGCGGGAGTTGCACGAGGCGTTCTGGAGCGAACTAGTCTTCATCGAGGACGAGCAGAAGGCCCAGCAGCGCACCGGCCGTGCCGTCCTGCCCGGTTTCGCGAACCCACTGACCGAGGCCCCCGGCTTCGGTCCAGTATGGGGAGTGTTGGCTGAGCAGTTCGCCGGGATCGAGTCACACCAGCACGATGTACTGGTGGACTTGGGCCGCTCCGGCGCCTTCGGCCCCTCCGGAATCCTGGCGCGCCGGGCAGATGCGGTGATTCTGGTGGCCCGCACCACGCTGCCCTCGCTCCACGCGGCTGCCGTGCGGCTGGAGGGGCTACGCGAGCACATCCGGCACCTGGGCTTGGTGCTGATCGAGGAGGAGCACCGCGCTGCCTATGCGCTCGCGGAGCTGCGCAAGCAGCGCGATCTGCAGGTGCCGCTGGTGGCCGCGCTGCCGTATGCGCCCAAGCTGGCGCGGGTCTACTCCCATGGGGCCACGCCTGAGCGGCGCTTCGAGCGCAGCCGCCTGATGCTGGCTGTCCGGGGCCTTGCTGAAGCGCTGGTGCGGCAGATCGCCGAGCGCCGGGCCGCGCACACCCGCCGACTGCAGCACGTCACCGGACAAGGGGAGGTGTCCCATGCGCGGTAGGCCAGCGGACCCGAACGCGACGCTGCGTCGTCCACCGGCGCCCGTCCCGCCCCCTCCGTCCACCGCGCCCGCCCCGGCAGCCGCTGCTCCAGCACAGCGGCCGGCCGCCACCCCGACACGGCATGGCCCGGCGCGGCCCCGCACCGTGGGGGCGCGCGAGCTGCCGCAGGCCCTGGTGTCCGAGGCGGACGCCCAGTTCATCAAGCAGCGCGTCAGTCAGCGCCTGGCCGAGGAGCGGAAGACCAACCCGGGTATGTCGCGGAGTGACCGCGAGCAGCGCTGTCTGGGCTGGATCAACGATGAAGTGGCCATGTGGTACGGCCGGCAGGCTGCGCAGCGGGGAGCCCCGCCCAGCGGGGAGGAGGAGATGGCGCTCGCCCGCTACGTGTTCGATCTGCTCTTCCGTGCGGGACGGCTGCAGCCGTTGCTGGATGACACGCGGTTCGAGAACATCCACATCAACCGCTACGACCAGGTGTGGGGCGACCTGGGTAGCGGCGAACTGGTGCGGCTGCCGCCGGTGGCCTCCTCCGATGAGGAGCTGCGCGAGCTGCTGCAGGAGCTGGCCCGCAACACCAGCCACGGGCAGCAGGAGAAGATCTTCTCCCCGGAGGCCAAGCCGGAGCTGTCCCTCAGGTTGGACGACGGCTCCCGCGTCCAGGCGTTCACCGGTGTGACCCCCTACACCTGCGTCAACATCCGCAAGCACCGGCACCGGGACATCAGCCTGGACGACCTGGTCGAGCTGGGAACCGTGGATACGTCGCTGCGGGACTTTCTGCGGGCAGCCATCCACGCGGAGAAGAACCTGATGATCTCCGGGAAGGCCGGCAGCGGGAAGACGACGCTGCTGCGTGCATTGATGCGCGAGTACGACCCGGACGAGCGGATCGCCACGCTGGAGACCGAGTACGAACTGTTCGCCCACGAGAGCGGACACGCTCGGCAGATCATCGCCCTCGAAGGACGGGAGGCGACCGGGGAGAGCACTGCGGACGGGCGGGCCGCCGGCGAGTACACGCTGCAGGACCTGATCGCCCCCTCGTTGCGGATGGGCACGCAGCGCACCGTGGTGGGTGAGGTGCGCGGCGCGGAGATCATCGCGATGATGCAGGCGCTCACCAGCGGCGAGGGCGGGAGCCTGTCGACCATTCACTGCCGCAGCGCCTACGGCGTCTTCGACCGGATCGCTGAGCTGTATGCGCTGGCCCGGGAGAACCTTTCCGAGAAGCTTGCCTACCGGCAGATCCGCAACGGCCTGGACTTCATCGTCCACGTCGAGATGATCAATGAGCGGCGCAGCGGGGGCGGCCGGCACCGGTTCGTCTCCCACGTGCTGGAGATCACCGGGGGTGAGAACGAGGACGGCAAGCCTGCGACCAATACCGTCTTCGGCCCTGCCCCTGATACCGGGGAGGTGCGTGCGGTACCGCTGATGGGACCGGCCTGCCTCTTGGACCTGCTGCGTGCGGGGATGCCAGAGACGGCGCTCGACCAGGCGACGTGGCAAAGGCCCCTGCCGTTGAAGTGGGGTGGCGTGCGGTGATGCTGTGGGGTCTGGTCTTCGGGCTCGGCGCCGGCGCAGGTGTGGTCGGGCTGGTGTGGGCGCTGGTGGGCGTCAGTGGCCCGGGGCGGCCTGCCTGGTGGCGGCGGTGGCGATCCGGGCACCCGGAGGGTGCGGCGGCGCGCAGCGTGCGAGCCCGCTCCCGTGTGCGGCTGGCCGCCGCGGCCGGTGTCTTCCTGCTGCTCTGGCTGGTCACAGGGGTGTTCGTACTGGCCGTGACGGGCGGCGCAGCCGTGGCCGGAGTGCCGTGGCTGCTGGCTCCGGTGCGGCGGGCGGCCGTGCGCATCGACCAGTTGGAGGCGCTGGCCGAGTGGACGCAGCGGCTGAGCAATGCGCTGCGCGTGGGCAAGGGACTGCTGCAGGCGATGAAGGACTCCCGTACCGGCTGTCCGGCAGCCATCGCTGGGCCGGTGGAGGACTTGGCGGAGCGGCTGGAGGTGCGGGTGGCGCCGGAGACGGCGCTGCGGGCCTTCGCCGATGACGTCGATGATGTCGCTGGTGACCGGGTGGCTGCCGCGCTGATCCTCGCTGTCACCTCGGCGGGGCGGGGGCGGGGACTGGCCGATTCGTTGGAGCTGTATGCGGCGGCCGTGCGTGCCGAGGTTGCGAGCCGTCAGAAGATCGAGGCCGAGCGGAAGAAGTGGCGTACGACCTTGAAGATTCTGATCGTCATCATGCTGGGTGTGGTGGGGATCGGGCTGCTCATCCCCTCCTACACCGCGCCCTACGGCACGCTGCTGGGACAGTTGGTCCTGGGAGTTGTTGCGCTGCTGTTGTTCGCGACCTTGTTGTGGGTGCGGCAGCTGTCGGCGCCGCCTGCCTCGCCCCGTTTCCTGATCGCTGATCCACGCAGCGCGGTGACGCCGCCCGCAGCGGTGGAGGAGTCCGAGGCGGGACACCTGGCGGCGGCCGGGGAGGTGCGGCGGTGAATACCAGCGCACTTCTGCTGGGCTGCGGCATGGGCGCGGGGCTGGCGCTGCTGGTGCGGGCGCTGGTGCCTGCCCGGGCGGGACTGGGCGAGGCCTTGCGTGCCCCCGGGCCGCACACGGGTGCCGCAGGCGCCTCGGGTGCGCTCGACCGGGACGAGGTGTGGGGTCAGTGGGTGCTGCGCCGCCTGTCGGGGCTTCCCGGGATCACGCTGCCGGTCCGTGACCTGGAGTTGCTGGGCAGCTCCCCGGCGAAGCTCGTACTGAAGAAGGCCGCCCTGGCAGGGATGGGCTTCGTGTGGCCGTGGGTCTTCCTGCTCCCCCCGATGCTGGTCGGGTTGCCGATGCCGTTCGCGGTTCCGGGCGTCGTCGGCGTGGTCACCGCCGCGCTCGGCTGGTGGATCCCCGACCTGGAAGTGCGGGCCAAGGCCAAACGGGCGAGGCGGGAGTTCGCCTACGCCATGGCCGCCTACCTCGATCTGATTGCTCTGCAGCGGGGCGCCGACAGCGGACCGACCGAGGCTCTGGCCCGCACCGCCAAGGTCGCCCACGGGTGGGCGTTCCGCCGCGTTGACGAAGCGCTGATGAGGGCCCAGGTGGAGAAGGTGCCGCCGTGGCAGGCGCTGCGCGAGCTCACCCGCGAGCTGGGGTTGCCCGCGCTGGATGATGTCGCCGACATCATGCGCCAGTCCAGTCACGACGGGGCGGCCGTCGCCAACACACTGCGGAAACGCGCCGCCAGCCTCAGTACCCACCTGTTGGAAGAGCAGGCGGCAGAAGCCAACGCGGACAGCGAGAAGATGACGGCGCCGATCTCGATCGTCGCCGTGCTGCTGATGTTCATGATGGGCTTCCCCGCCGTCCTGCGGATCCTGTCCATTGGCTAACTGTGTCTACCGAGGAGGAGTTGAATCATGCTCGATCGATGCGCAGTCGCGCTGACGATGCTGTCCACCACCCTGCAAGGCCGGTGGGAGACCGCGCGCGCGGAGATGAAGGCCCGTGCGGACGCCGGGGAGATCGCGGTCTCCACGGTCATCATCTGGGCCGCGGCCATCGGGGGAGCCATTGCCATCGCCGGAACCATCACCGCGGTCCTGCTGAAGGCCAACGGCAAGCTGGACTCGGTCTTCGACGGGTGAGAGGGGAAGGGGAAAACGGTGCCGGCCGCCGGGCGTGGAGAAAGGAGCTGTGTTCGGACCGGGGGGATGTGGTGGTGACCACCGCAGTGGTGCTGCCGCTGATCCTGGCGCTGGCCTGGATCGGTCTGCAGGCCATTACCTGGCACTTCGCCGCCGAGGCCGCGCTGACCGCAGCCCGTAAGGGAGCCCAGCAAGGCTCGGAGTACCAGGGCTCCGCCGCGGCCGGGAAGCGGAAAGCCAAGCAGTTCGCCGAACGGCTGGCCGGCGGCAACCTGCGGGCCGTGAGCGTCTCCAGCGCGGGCAGCACCCCGCAGCGCGTGCGGATCGTGGTCAGCGGCACCGCGCCCTCCCTCCTGCCGGGCAAGGACGGATGGCACATCACCCAGTCGGGCACCGCCCCAGTGGAACGGTGGACAAAGCCAGGGGAAGACCAGTGAGCGGTCTTCTGGCGCGTCGGGGCCGCGCCGTTCGGGGCGCTGCGGGCGATCGGGGCAGCGCGGCCGTCGAAGCGGCGCTGATGACCCCGACGTTGGTGATGCTGATCTCTTTGGCGCTGGCCGCCGGGCAGGTGGTGCGGGCTGGCAACGAGGTGGACGCGGCGGCCAAGGCTGCCGCCCGCGCCGCGTCCATCTCCCGCAGCCCCGCCGCAGCGCAGCGGGCCGCATACGCTGCCGCACAAGATTCACTCTCCGGGCAGGTCGCATGCGAATCGACCCAGGTGCGAGCTGACACCGCGGCGCTGAAAGTGCCGGTGGGGCAGGTTGCGAAGGTCACCGTCACAGTGCGCTGCACCGTGGACTACGGCGACCTGCTGATGCCTGGTGTGCCCGGCAGTAAGACGTTGACCGGTTCGTTCGCCAGCACCGTTGACAGGTTCCGGCAAAGGACGGTGTCGTGATGCGGACGGCGAGGATGCTCCTGCCTCGTGTCCCCCGTCTGTCCGCAGAGGGACGGAGCCCGGATCGGGGCGGGATCTCAGTGTTCGTGGCGGTGGTCACCGCAGCGATGCTCGCCCTGCTCGGGGTCCTGGTGGTGGATGGCGGAGGCACGATGCGCGCGGCCTCCAACGCCGAGGCGCTCGCCCGGGAGGCGGCCCGGGCCGGGGGGCAGGCCATCGACGGGGGCGCCGCCATCGAGGGCGATGCCTGGCGCGTGAAGCCGGCGGACGCGACGGCCGCTGCGCACGCCTACTTGCGTTCGACGGGCACACGCGGCTCGGTGACGGTCTCCGGCGACGGAAAGACCATCCACGTCACCGTGCGCGACACCTACTCCTTCCGGTTCATGCCGGGCTCCCGGACCGTGACCGGCGAGGGAGAAGCGGTCCTGCTGCACGGCGTCGACGAGCCGGAAAACTAGTCACCCAGCCACGGTCGTTGATGAACGAAAGGGTCCCTCTGTGAGCAAACGCCGACCCGCCACGGTCCCTCCCCCACCAGCACAGCGCTCCGGCGCGGCCGTGGCCCGGGCACTGGCAAGCGTCCTGCTGCTGGCCGCTCTCCTGGCGGGCCTGCCCGTTCTGCTGGGCTGGGCCACGCCCCAGGTGTGGGAGACGGGCCGGGAGGATCTGGCGCATCTGCTGGACCGCCCGGATGGGGGCGGGGCTTTCATGCTGCTGCTGTTGGCCGTCGGCTGGGTCGCCTGGGCCCATTTCGCATGCTCGGTGATCGTGGAAGCCGCTGCCCAGTTGCACGGCCGGGCCGCGCACCGGCGGCACCTGCTGGGCCCTAACCAGCGGTTGGCGGCCGTTCTGGTCGGCAGCGTATTGGTGCTGCTTCCCACCAGCAGCGCGCTGGCGACTCCGGCCACTGCCACGTCCGTTTCGGTTTCGCTGCACCACCAGCCGGCGACCGCCCATGACGAGGGCTCAGGCGGGCAGCAGACTGCCGCAGCGCAGGAGAAGGACAAGGCCGCACACAGCACCAGGACGTATACGGTGCGCGAGGCCCGGCCCGCCGAAACGCTCGGCAGCATCGCAGAAGAGCAACTGGGATCGTTCGATGCCTGGCATGAGATCGCTGATCTCAATGAGGGCCGCGTCATGACCGACGGGCAAGTCTTCGACGCGCGCTTCCTCCAGCCCGGCTGGAAGCTTCTGCTGCCCGAAGCGGCCAGGGAAGCTGCCTCGGAGGACGACGACTCCGGGATGCGTCCGGCCGCCGCAGCCGAGCCAGAACGGGCTGACCGCTCCTACACCGTCCAGCCAGGCGACAACCTCTCCCGGATCGCTGAAGACGTCTACGGCGACGCCGGTAGGTATCCGCAGATCGTGCGGGCGAATCCGGGCAAGCTCTCCGACCCGGACCTGATCTACCCAGGGCAGAAGCTGACCCTCCCGCACGCGGGAGACGCAAAGACGCCCTCTCCCACCCGCCCGGACCACTCACCGGCCGAGACCAGCAACGACAAGCCCAAGGAGGCGGGCGGCCAGGAGCAGAAGGGCGGATCGGGCAATCCGGAGCGCGAAGGCGACCGCGGCGGCGCTGATGGGCGCGAGGACAACAAGCGCGAGGACCGCCCCGGCGACCAGGCGACGCTCACACCCTCCAAGCAGCCGCCCCAGGAAAGCACCCCGGGCGCAGCGAAGGAGGCCGGGCCCGTCGCAGACTCCGTGGTCACCGCTCCCCGGGTCTTGGGCGCGGGTGCACTGCTGGCCGCGGGGATGTGCGGTGCGCTCGGCGTCAAGCGCATCCTCCAGCAGCGGCGCCGTCGCCCGGGCGAGACGATCGCCGTCGAGGAGCCCACCGTGACCGAGCAGCGCATGACCGCTGCTGCCGAGCCCGGCAGCGTGGAGCGCCTGGATGCCGCCCTGCGGGCGCTGGGCCACAACCACGCCGCCGCACGGGCGCCCCTGCCGCCGCTGCGCGCAGCCCGGGTCACGGCTCGCAGCGTCCAGATCCTCCTCGACGACGCCAGCGAGTCCCTCGCTGCCGAGCTGATGGCACCCTTCGTTCCGCTGACGGAAGGCTGGTGGGAGGCGGCTGTGGGCGCCGACGTGCCGGCCGAGGGGCTGGAGCAGGTCCCCGCCCCCTACCCCGGACTGGTCGCTATCGGCAGCGGCGCTGAAGGGGAGCATGTGCTGCTGAACCTGCCCCACGCTCAGGTGCTGTTGTTGGACGGACCGCCGGAGCGGGTGCGGGAGGTGGCCCGCGCCGTGGCGCTGGATGCGGCCACCTGCGCGTGGAGCGACCATTCCGAGATCCTCACCGTGGGCCTCGGCCAGGAGCTGCCTGCGCTGCTGCCCAAGGGCCGCGTACGTGCCGTGCCCCACCTGGCCGCCGCTGCCCGGGACTTGGGCGAGATCCTCCTCGAAGCCCACCAGCAGGCCGCCGACGACGACGCGGACGCGCTCTTGCCGTGGCTGCTGGTGTGTGCGGCCGAAGCCGAGCCCGACCAGGCCTGGGCCCTGGCCGATGCCCTGGCAGCCGCCCGGAGCGCACCTGTGGCTCTGGTGCTGCCCGCCGAGGCGGTGGCTGCCGTCTTCCCGCAGGCCGAACGGTTGGACGCCGCCCAGGACGAGGCCCAGCCCTGCGCGCTGGCCGGGCAGTCCCTGCGTCTGGGCCGCGTCACCGACGACGAGTACGACGATCTCGTCGCCGGCCTTCGGATCGCCGATCGGCCCGCTCAGCCAGCCCGGGCTGAGTGGCAGCATGTCCCCGCCGCCGTCCCGCAACAAAGCGAGGCCGCCGCCTCCCTGGCCCCCGTCGCCGTGTCCGGTCAGCACGCCCCGGAACCGGCGGTCGCCGTCCAGGTGCAGGCGAACAGCACGTCCACCGCAGCCCGCGACAGTGACGCGGGCGAGGCCTCACCCTTCCCCGCTCTGTTGGCCGCGGTGAAGGATCCCGGGCGCGTCCCTGCCACGGCACAGACGCACGGAGAGGAGGAGGCTGGGGCCGGCGCCGAGCAGCCGCTGCACCAGGGCCGCCAGTCCGGCCAAGCCGCTCAGGAGCCGGTCGGGCCCGGCTCGGACACCGACAGCGGGCCAAGCCTGGAGGAGGACGCAGACGGACCGCAGATCAACGTGCTGGGGCCGGTGGAGGTCAGCGGTGTGGCGGCCTCCGGCCACGGATACAAGATCGCCGCGCTGGCTGCCCTGCTCTACCTGCGCCCCGGCCGCAGTGCCATGGAGCTGTGTGAGGCCATGGACCCGAACAAGCCGTGGAGCAAAGCCACCTTGCAGTCCCGGGTCAGCGAGCTGCGCGCCCGGCTGGGCACCGCCCCGGACGGCACCGCCTACCTGCCACGCGATAGGCAGCGCCCGTACCGCTTCGCCCCCCAGGTGCAGTGCGACTGGGCGCACTTCCAGCGCCTGGCCCGCCGCGGTCTGGAAGCCGGGCCTCCGGCGGGACTGCCGGACCTGGCGGCGGCGCTGGCGCTGGTGCGCGGCCGTCCGCTGACCGGCCCGTCCGGTGCCGATCTGCCCTGGGCCACCCCGCTCATCCAGGAGATGCTCTCGCGCATCATCGACGTCGCCCACACCATCGCCACTTGGCACCGCACAGGGCCGCGCCCCGACCTGGATGCGGCCCGGCAGGCGCTTACCACCGCACTCGCCGTCGACGACACTGCGGACGTCCTGTATCAGGACTGGATCCGGGTAGAAGCTGCCGCGGGCAACCGTGCCGGTGTCTACCAGGCCGTCGAGCAGATCAACGCCGTCTGCCGCCGCCTGGATGTGGAGATGCTGCCCGAGACCGAGGCGGTGATCGAGGACGTCCTCAGTTCCCCCGCCCGCACCGCATGACACGTCCGCCCTGCGGCCACCGGGCCGCAGGCGGATCGCGGCAGCCGTCTTCAGGAAGAATCGACATGCCTGTTCACATCAGCAGCGACATCCGCGAACACATCGGCGAGGCCGAGGCCGACCGGTTCGCCCGTTCACGCATCTACACCTGCACTCAATGCGGGACAGCTGGTGACGCGAGCCGCGAGCCGGCCATCGCCACACTCGCCGTCAGCCCCGAACTCTCCCACTTGGGCATCGCCCACCAACGGTGCGCACCCACGGAGGTGATCCGCCACTACCCGAGCGGCCACCTGAAGCCCGCCACACGCACCGACCTCATCCCCCGCGCCATCGGCATCCCCTCCCCCGACGGGACCCGGCCCGGCCTCCTGCTGGCCTGGGAAGAGACCGTCATGCTGTTGCCTGCCGAGGGGGAGGCTGCCGCGCCGGTGCTCCAGTACCTGCTCAACCAAGGCCTGCACCGGCTCTCGGCCCTGGGCAAGACGCCTCCCCCATGTCCCGGATGGCTCGTGCGCCAGGGCCCCGGGGAGGCGCTCCAGGTCGACGGGCCCGGAAACCGGCATCTCGAGGACGGTCGCATGACCGCACCGACGACCTGGCGGTCTCTGGTCGCCACGGCCGGAGAGGTGATGCTGCTGATGGGGCAGCTCGACCTCGAGACGCTGTACGCAGCCGAGCCGCCGTGGTCGTCCTACCAACAAGCACTGCGCGAAGGCCGTCTGCTGGCCGGGACCGTCCCCGTGACGCTGCTGTGAGGGCTGAGAAAGGAGCTCCTGGCCGATCCCCTTGCTGGCCGGGCGCGCCCGCCTGGGTCGTCTCACCCATCCGCTGGTACGCGGGCTGCTGCACCAGGTGTCGGATTGCTTCGTTCACTGCGGCGTCCCAGAGCTGTGGGCCCAGGACAGGGGGGTCACGACGCTACGGTAGGGCGCCTGTCTGACAGCTACTTCGCCAGCCGCACGCGGTGTCCGTCCGAGTCCGCAGTGACCCAGTAGCGGTCAGGCCCGGGCCGACCCTCACGCTCCCAGTCGGCGTGGGCCTTCTCCAACTCCTCCCACAGAGGCCGCTCACCCCACTCCCACACCGCACCCGTGCCATCGGCGTGCGCGGCCGACCCGGCGCCGTCGTCCAGCCACGCCTGGTAGGTCCCGTCCCGCTGTTCGCCGGACAGATGCACGCCCGGCATCCGCATATGGACGTGTACCTGGCAGCCGACATCGGCTACGCAGCGGGTATCCAGCTCGGTCGGAGACTTCCAGCTCGGCCCTGTGGGGCGGGCGAAGGCGCTCCCGAGTGTGCGGGAGGGCATGAAGTCGGCACCTGCCACGAACCGGCCCTGCGCAGCTCCCATTCCGTTGGCGGTGAGCCGGGCCAGGCCCGCACCCCAGATCGGGGCAACGATCACAGCTCCCGGTGCGCTCTGCGCAAGGAGCGTAGCGGGGACGGCCCGTACCGAGCAGGTGAGGACGATGCGCTGGTACGGGGCGGCGTCCGGCCAGCCGCGTTCACCGTCCGCGCACACGACCCGGGCCGTCTGGCCGGCCTGGCGCAGCGCCTGCTCGGCGGAGCGTGCGACAGCGGGGTCGACTTCGAGGGTGGTGACGCGGTCGGGGCCGGCGCGGTGGGTGAGCAGGGCGGCGTTCCACCCGGTGCCGGTGCCGATCTCCAGTACCGCGTCGCCCAGCTGCGGGTCGAGGTGGTGGAGCATCGCGGTGACCATCGACGGCTTCGAGTTGGAGGAGGTGGGCGTCCCGTCGGGGGCGCGTTGGGTGATGACGGGCTCGTCGCTGTACACCAGGTCCCACCAGTCGCCCGGGTCCGTCTCTCTGTCCACGGGGGTGCGGTCGCCGTGACGCCACACCTGGGCGGGGATGAACCGGTGGCGCGGCAGCGCCTCCAGGGGCGGGCGCCACAGGCTGGAGAGGTGTCCGGCGTGCTGAAGGTGGTCCAGGAGGGCGCGGTTGCGTTCGGCTCCGGTCATCAGTCGCTGTCATCGCTGTCGTCGGGCTGACTGGGCCCGGAGCCGTCCGGGCTGGGGTCCGGTGGCTCGTAGGGCTTGTCCGAGGGTTCGCCCCTGTGCCGGTCCACGACGGTGCTCCTTCCGTCAGCTGTCCAGTCACGTTCGAGGATGGCGAAGAGGGCGACAGCGCCACAAGAGCGCACGGATGCGTCCGCATGCGCTGAGTCGTTTAAGCAGGGTCGAGGCTGTCAGCAGTGATCGGGCGAAGGAGAGCCTCCGTGCCGGTGAGGTCGTTGAGTACAACATCAGCACCGGCTGCCCGCTGCTGGCAGTCCTTCCTCCGCTACTTCTACGTCGAGCACACCTTCCGCATGCTCAAGCAGACGCTCGGCTGTGAAACCGCGTCTGCGCAGCTCGGCCGTGGCGGATCGGTGGATGTGACTGGTCATCGCCACCCATACCAGCTCTGGCTGGCGCGTCCCCTCGCCATCGACCTGCGTCGGCCCTGGGAGCGAAGGACGGAGCCAAACAAGCTCACCCCGGCTTGCGTCCGCAGGGGGTCCCGGAACCTCCACGCGGAGGTCACCTTGCGGGCGCGTGCACCGCAACCTCCCGGTCCGGCCCCGGACGACCGCCGGGCTCAAAGAACCGTCACGGAGCAGCCCGTCAAGGCGTGGGTCGCGTCCTCGCCACCGGACAGGCACACGCACGCCCCACCCATCACAAGGAGAGGACAAACCGCCGCAGAACTGCGCTTTCACCCGGGTGACGCGCCGTCCTTTTGAGGAAGCCCTTCGTTGCATGACCTGCCTCAAACAACCCTCAAACCGCTCGTGCCCGAACAGCAGGGTCCAGATAAACGAAAAGCTCAGACGCTGATTTTGATGCCCACGTGAGCCGGGTCTGGTGTTTCGGGCTGGTCCGAAACACCTGGGCCGGGTCCGTGTGCCGGGCCCAGGATTGGGACAACAGGCCCCGCACCCGACAACAAGGGGAAAAGCATGCTGGTAAAGAAAGTGATTGCACGCGCGATGGCCGTCGTGTTGATCGCGGCCGGAGGACTCACAATCAGCGCAGGCACCGCCATGGCTCACGACAAAACGTACTACTGGTCCATCGGGTGCGGAGTCGCCGGTGTGCAGGACTGCGGAGAAGCGAGGATCTACAAGAATCACCGAAAAGTCGCGTCCTGTGACATGACTAGGGACGGTATCGTGTTCGAGGTCAGGTGGACGCGCAGCGACGGTGTCAACGGGAAGAATAGGGACAGTAGTGACCCCGGCTGCGATGTTCAGACCGCCCCCGCGGGCACATACATCACCTACTTTCAGCCGTGCCTGGACATGGGGTCCTACTACAAATGCGTAGATCGGATCCGCGCCTGATCACCGATCACGGCATGGGCAACTGACGGTCCGTGCGCCACTGCCTGGCACGATACGCCGATGAGCAGTACCCCGCCTGCGGCCGTCCCCCGACCTCAGCCGCTCGCCACGCTCGGAAAAATCGCCCTCGTGACTGCGGTGCGGCTGAGGGGCCCGCACGGGGTGGCTGTTCCGGTTTCACGGGTGTCAGCGTGCCCAAGTCACTCACCCTGCGCGGCGGCAAGCAGTAGCCTCATGCCGCGCGACGCAGTGGGGAGGGGCGGATGCCGACGACAGTCCTGGGGTTCCGGCTCGGTCATGACGAGACCGGCCGCCAGCAGACGCTCATCGTGACGCACAACGGCCTGCGGCACGCCGCGCACGGCCGGTACGGAAAACCAGGTACCGTCTGCCGGCCCTCGCCGCCCTTTGGACAGCATCCGGTTCATGCTCAGATCGCTCGGCTGCGACAGGTGCACGCCGACCTGATGCGCCGCGGTTTCACCCGTGTTCTGATTCCGCCTGCTTGCGTGCGTCTGGAGGTGGACGAGCCGCCGCTGGCCGACCACCCCTACGGGCCCGGCGCCCCCGGTCCACACCGGGCGCTGGTCGAGGCGTTTGTCGGCGCCGCGCCTGCTGGTGCACGCGAGCTGGAGGAGGCCATCACCGACTTCTACGCGGCCATCGGTGCGCCGCGCCGTCGTACGACTTCCGGGTACACGCTGGCCCCCGCCTCCACGTCTCCGCACCTGGCACGTCCGTACCGTCAGCTGGCCGCAGGTCGGCTGATCGAGTGCGGCCGCGGGGCTCCCGTGGGCTACACGGTCACCCCTGAGAAAGTGCGGCTGCGGGTCGGCTCGGCCGAGCACCGGCTCACTCAGGAGCAGATCGTCCAGTTGCTGGCTGACCTGACTGCGCTGCTGTACCTGCAGCGCGCTCGCCGCGCAGCGGGCCGCTGAGCCGCGCCAACGCACCGGCGCCTACCAGACGGCCACTGGCCACACCAGGACGTACAAGCGCGGCCAAGGCTCGGCAGACGATCTCGGCGTGCAGGCCGCATGTCCGCCCACTCACCATGACGCCGTTCGCATACCACACCGCTTACCACGGGCGTCTGTGACGCAGTCGTGATCCCACCAGCCCTCTGCTGGAAAGCAAGGCGGTAAGTACCGCGCCGAAGAGTAAGGCACTGATCAACCGGTTCAGCGGCCCGTGCGGCCGACAAGGACGGAAGGCAGAGCCCATGGCGCGTAAGACGTCTCCGCGGATCCTCACTGTCATGGCCGGGGTGCTCCTGGCCAGTCTCCTGGGTGGCACACCTGCTGCCGAGGCCAAGAGCAGCCATCACCGTGCGTGCAAACACCGCACCTGTTTGACCGTCTCGGTCGACAACAGGGGGCCAGGCACGAGGATCGTCGCCATCGATATCCGCAAGCCTCGGCACAAGCGCGTGCACGGCCGCGCTTGGTGGAGCTACCGCAAGCCCGGCGGCCGCACGCACAAGAGCAAGAACCTTCCGGTGTGGAACCACCGCGGCATCGCCGCCGCCTACACGTTCACCGACAAGCGGGTGCCGCACAAGACGCTGGTGTGCGCCAAGTTGGTCACCCGCAAGGTCTGCACCCGCGTGTGAACCGCCTGTGCTGGTCGGCTGCTTTCGGCGAAAGAGGCCAGGGCCGCCGAGCTCCCCTTTCCGCATCCAGGGCGCTGTGCTCTGGCTTCCCACCGTCCGTGTTTCCTTCAAATGTGCTCCGGAGAACCACATGGCCCCTCGTTTGGCTCCGCGCCGCTACGCCCCGCTTTCCTGTGCTCTCGCGCTGATTGCCCTCACGGCGGCCTGCAGCGGCTCCATGGAAGGAAGCGAGTCCAAGGCCGGAGAGGAACAAGCCTCGCGGCATGCCGCGGCGGGCGTCGTCAGCAGGGAACATGCGACAGGGCTCCTGGACCGGTACGTCTCGGTCAACAACCGGGCGAACAAGTCCCGGGACGGCAAACTGCTTTCAACGGTCGAGGGCGGCGCCCTCCTCGAACAGAGCAAGGCCGACTACAAGCAGTCCGCCCTGGCGTCCACGAAGGAGAAGGCCGAGTACGGCGAGCCGTTCTACTACGTGGACCGCCGTTATTTCATTCCACGCAAGGGAAAGGCGAGCTGGTTTGCCGTCTCGGCGCGTATCAAGGATGACGACGGAAAGAGCCGGCGTCCCGTCCTTTTGGTCTTTGACCGGGAAGAGAAGGAGCCCTGGAAGCTCGTGGCGAGCGTGCAGGCCCCGAAGGGCCGCAACCTAGCGCCGGCCACGGACGAGGAGAGCTTTCTGCGGTCTGTCCCGGCCTCTGCTCGGCAAGGCGACATGGCGCCCGATCAGCTCAAAGCGGCGCTCACTCGGCTGTATACGAAGCGCGAGGTGGCCGCTTCGGGGTTCAAGCCGAACAAGCTGGCACGGGCGATCAACAAGTCGGCCCGGGACGCTGCCGACGGAGTCGGGGAGGGAGGTCGGATGCACTGGATGAGCGGGGGTACGCGGCACACGAAGACCTACGCGATGAAGACCCGCTCGGGGCAGACGCTCGCTGTCTTCGCCACGCCCGTGGACCGGACTGTCCGCGTCACCGAACCCGGGTACACCGTGAACCCGAACGAGGTCGAGCAGGTCTATGTCGGGGAGTCCGGAGCGCAGGGGTTTTTGACCTATTACCTGCACCAGTCCGTCGCGCTCATCCCGGCCAGTGGCAAGCCCACACTCCTGGGCAGCGAGTACAGCCTCATCGGCTGTGAGCGAGAAGACGGCTTCTGACCCTTGGTGCCTCCGGGCCGTCGGCAGAGTGAGGTCAACCGCAGATGGTCGCCTTGGCCGGCCGGGCGCGATGCTCAGCCTTCGCGCCCGGCCGGACTGGCCGTCGCGCCATACTGCTGTAGGTCCTGCTCCCGACGTCACGGTGGCAGCCCCTGTGCGCTCCCCCGCCCATTACTACGTGCTGCTATCCGGTCGGACGGGGCGGAGCATCACGGAGAACACTGGTGAGTCGGGGAACGGCTTCTGGTCTCCGATCTTGCGGTAGCCCCATGCCTCGTAGACGGCTTGGACCGCGCCATCCCCGTTGGCCGGGTTCACCAAGAGCGTGACGCGCTCTTCGTTGCGACAACTGAGCCATGCCTCATGAAGCTGCCAGGCCACACTCCGGCCTCTCCACGGCTTGCGGACAACGATCTCGTTCAACGCGACCGTGCGCTTGCCGTCCTCTGCTGTCCTCTCTTGGGGGAGCGGCGTGAGCATGCTGTTCCACCACTTGGTGTCGGGACCGAGGGCCGTGCCGAAGCAGAAGCCGACCGGTTCGCCGTTGTCGTATCCGAGCACCGCAGTCCAGCCAGGGCGGGACGCGTATGCGGACAGCCGTTCATCGAAGCGCTCCACGTCGTAGAAGGGGCCGGTCAGCCCGAAGTCGTGGTGCCGCACCTCGACGTGAATGTCGAGAATCTGCTGTCGGATCTCTGGCAGATCCGCTGCAACGCAGTGCTTCACATCGACAGTGCTCACAAGCCCCTCATTCCTTCGACGTAGCGGTCGGTCCACTCGATCACGACGGGGCTGCCTGCGGCCAGATGGGTCAGCCTGTGATCGAACGTACGGAGAAGTTTGAGGTTGCGGCCGGGCGGTGGTGGCCCGCCCTTCGCGGGGAGGAGCGGCAAGGCGGTGGCGACAGCTTGCTCAGCCTCGCCCTGTGCGAGCTGGGAGAGGGCAAGGTGGATGCTGTAGTAGGCGCGGTTGCGCCGGAACTCGGGCCGCAGCCGGGACAACGTCCTGTGAAGGCGGGCTTCTGATTCGTCATGCCGTCCGAGACGCCCCATGACGAGCGCGGCCAGGCCGTCCAGCTCGGCATCGTCGAAGAAGGACATCCATGCCGGCCGTTCGTCGTCCAGTTGGGCCCTCTCATACGCCTTCTCCGCGCGGTACAGGGTGCGCAGGGCTGCGGCGTCTTCCCCCACGGCAGAGAGGACGCCTGCCAAGCGGGCACTGGCCAGGGATCGAAAGAGGGCGTCCTTCCGGCACACGGCCGCGCTCTTCCCGGCCTCGGCTGCGGCCAGGGCGTCGTGCATGTTCTGTTGCTGGAAGGACAGCAGCGCTGCGTGGCCCCATAGACGGAGGTGCATTTCGCTGCTGCGCGAGTAGCCGGCCAGTGTCATCGCGGATTGCAGGTGGCTTTGGGCACGCTCTGGCTTCTGGGCCTCGACGGCGGCCCACAGCGCTGTGCCTGTGAACGCCGCGGCCAGGTAGTACAGCCGTCGGCGGACGCGTTCGGTGGCATGCCCCACGGCCAGCAGGTCTTTGGCATGCTGCATGTGTGCCAGGGCGCGGGTCTCCAGCTTGATTCCGCCCGCCCCCTGGTTGTCAGCTTGAATCAGCTCCGCGAAATTTCGCTCCAGCCGGTCCGCGTCGCTCATGCCCACCCGCGCCGTGCCGTTCGCCGAAGACACGGGGAGAAGAGCAGCGGCTGTGAGGGAAGCTGTAGCCGCGGTGATGGTCCGACGCCGCACTGGGTCCTCCGATGGTGATCGCTCTCGTGCAGCCGGAGGGGTGAAGCCCAACTCCTCTGCCGTCGCACCAAATTCTTCTTCGAGAACCTTGCGCTGTCTCTCCTGCGGCCAGCGAGTTTTTCCGGTCAGCCAGTTCCGGATGTGCCGGTCGGTGAGCTTGCCAGGCTGTCCCGTCAGCACACCGATCCGATGGTTGAGTCGGTCGGCCAGGTCGGCCTGGCCCATGCCTGCTCTCTCAAGCCGAGCTGCGAGGTGCGGGTTCCCCGTCATACGGCAACGGTAGCGGCGCAACTCCATTGCGTGACACCTCGAAGGTAAAAATTTCCGGTCGTACGTCAGTGGATCGGGCCCACAATTGCCTGTCCCCCGTATGCAGTTGCTCGGTTACCTGAGTGCGTGCCCCTTCCTCCGGCCGGCTGAGACGGCGCCGTGCTGGAGGACCAGGAGCACGCCCAACCTCACATCCCCTGACGCAACCGTCCTACCGGAGGACTCATGTCCCTCTCCGTGCATCGAGCATCCACGGCCGCCACCAGCTCGCTGCTGTGGGCGACGGCTCCCTCCAGGGCGGGTATCCGGTGAGCGCCGTGGTGGCGAAGGAACGCTCCAGGATTGGTGCGGTTGTCCTGGACACAGCACGCCGACGCGTAGGAGTCGTCACACAGACGCCGGACGACGTGACCTCGACTCCGCTCTACTATCTGCGGCCCCTGCACGGCGGGCAGGAGTGGGAGGCGTCCGGTGACGGCTCCAGCCTGCACTCCGTCCCGGCCCCGGGTGATGTCCTGGCCCGGCTTCTGGCCGGCGAGCCGTCCGAGGACCCGATGGCCGACGTGCTGGTGCTCACCGCGGAAGCAGCCTGTGTGATCACCGCCCTGTGGGCGACGTCGGAGGGATGGCCCGAGACACAACGGGCCCCCATCCGCCAGGCGTGCCGGGAGCTCCGTGCGTACGTGGAGGACCTGCGAGCCCTCAAAGACTTCGTGCCGACCGACGCGCGAGCGCTGGCCCGGCGGCTGGCCCCTCTGCGGAACCGTCTTCCTCAACCGCCGCGGCCCGACTTCACCCGACTTTGAGAGCTGGCCGTCTCCGCTTTCACCCCCATGAGGGAGGCGGCCGTGAAGGGGGGCTTTCCGGACCCGCAGCGACCCCCGCTCTGGCATGCAGCGGGCGAGTCCCGGGCCGGGAAGCGGCGCCGCTCAACGTGCGTACGGCAGGCGAGAGCCGCACGCGGGAGTGAGTGCCCCGACCGCCGCCAAGGCCAGGCGTGGCGGTCGGCCCTCCCCCTTTTTTTTCTCCCCCGAGAAGAGGACACCGTGTCTGCTCCACCCCCCGTTGCCACCCTCCGGCATCCCCCCGTCACCTTCCCCACTCCAGCGGCCCCCCAGCGGCGGGGCTTCGCGACTGACACGGAAACGATGGCCCGCACGTTGGCCAAGCTGCGCAGCTATCACAACAGCGACCTGCCCACCTTGGACGAGATCCTGGACGCACTCGAAAGCGTCCTGGACGCTCACACCGACTTGAGCCCTGCAGACGCGCCGGCCGTTGCCGAGCGCCTGCACAGGGCCTTCCGCACCGTCGTGCACGCGGCATCGGCCCCAGGCTCCACCGTCGATGGTGGCGCGCTGACCCGTGCCCGGCGCGTCCTGTTCAGCCAGGAGCAGTGCCCCAAGGAGCCCGAAGCCGCCGTCGGCTACCTGCGGCGGCTGGCACTCGCCACAGAGGAACTGCTGACGGCGCTGGAGGCTACCTATGAGTGACCCGGTCCGCGGTCTGCTGACCCGGCAAGAGCAGCGCATCGTGGCGGGCGTCGCCGCTGGAACACGTGCCCAGCGGATGAGCCGGGGGGCCTGGGCGGGCGCAGCGTCCAAGCTGGGCACGGAGGATGACGCGCAACTGGTCGCTGCCGCTTTCTCCAGCGGCGCCATCGGGCATCCGTCCCGGACCGGGCCCACTCCCCGTCTCACCCCGTCAGAGGGTGCGCTGGTGCACCTGCTGCTGCGGGGGCTACCAGCCGAGGACATCGCCCCTCAGGTGGGGCGGAGCATCAACGACGTCAAGGCGAGCTGCCGCTCCCTGCAAGCGAAGCTCGGGGCCCGCACGCCCGCGCACCTGGTGACCCGGCTGCACGAGCGCGGCCTGTGCACCTGCCCGCAGAAGGACATCCCGCCGGCCGGGACCGCGGGCCCGGGAGCAGACCAGTGACGATGATGCCCGCCGATCTCGAGCGCATCATGCGTTCCGCTCTTCGGCCACCCCGTGGCTTCGCCCCTGCCCAAGCCGCTCCTACCTGCGCACGCTGCCGTCGCCCCGTGGCGCTGGACCGCATGACGATCAGCGAAAGCACCCCAGCACAGGCCGCTGAAGATGCCTCCACCGACTTCTGGTTGCTCCTTCAGGGCGATTGTCCATGTTCCTCCACACCCGCTCGGAGCGCTCTTCGTGATCACTGAGTTCCGGCCCGTGCAGCGAGACGGCCGGACCGTGCCGTACATCACCCGCTGGGACAGCGAGCGAAACATCTCTGCCCAGCAGCTCCTCCTATCCTCCGAACGCCTCTCCTACATCGAGGAAGACGCCGAGGACCGCGACCGGTCCGGTGTGCTGTACGAACGCACCTCGGGCGACTACGGCACCGGCAACCCCGAGTGGCGCCAAATCCGCCCCCTGCGGCAGCGGCACGCGATGACGGACCTGCTGTGCCAGGTCTGCGCCCAGCCCCCAGCCGGACGAAGAAGGGCTGGCTCTTCCTCATCCCAGGGCGGGCAACCCCCACCGCCCTGGCGACGCTGGAAGGCCAGCCGACCACGCATCCGCCGCTGTGCCGGCCATGCGCCAAGACGGCCCTGGAACAGTGCCCACGGCTGAAGCACGTCATCGCTGTCCGCGCGCGGAAGTGCCCGCTGTGGGGAGTGCTGGGCGTCGTCCACCTCCCCGCATCGCCCGGCATGCACCACCCCGCGACCCGGCGCCTGGACGCAACCACCGTCCAGTACGGAACACGCACCCCAGGAGGGCTTCTCACCACCCGCTTCATCCTTGCGTCACAACTCCTGCGGCAGCTGCACCGCGTAACGGTCGTCGACCTGGACGCGGAACTCGCACTCGCCGCCTGAGCTGCGGGGGGCTCCGTGTGCGCCGCCTGCGGCACCCCGTCTCCCTGGGCCGCATGACGATCCAAGAGCAGCCGCTCCGCGCCTGCGAAGACCACAAGCCCGTCCGGGCCTGATGAAGGAAGGAACCGATCGGTGCCCACACCGATTTCAGCAGAACAGGCCATAGCGGACGCACGCGCGGCTGGCTACGAGCCGCAGGAGCCTTACCCCGGGCACACGGGGGCACCGTGGCGCGCTCGCTGCACGGAGCCGACGTGCGGTGCGCTACGGATCATTACCGCCGCTCGCGTGCGCCAGACCCCGCCGTATCGCTGCAAGCACCGCGCACGCTTGTCTGCAGAGGGGGCCCTGCAGCGAGTGCAAGCGGCCGGATACGAGCCGACGGTCCCCTACTCAGGCGACCCCACAGAAACATGGCCGTGCAGGTGCGTCACCTGCGGCCGGATCCGCTGCGTCAACCCGTACACACCCAACCCGTGTAGCCACAAGCGCCCTCCAGCGGGAGTCCACGCCGGCGCTCCCGACCAGGACTACCTCAAACTGCTGGAGCTGAGCCGGTACAAGCCGCTGGGCTCGTTGCCGATCCGGGCACGTGAGCGCTTCGCTGCCCTGTGCGAGCTGTGCAACACGCCCACCACAGTGACCCGGAACACCCTCCGGGTCACCACGAGGGCCCGGGGCTGGAAGCCGAGAAAGACGTGCAACCACACCATCACCCGCCATTTGAAGGCTGAGGAGTTGACATGGCTGCTGGAGGTCTGCCGGTTCGTGCCCATGAGTGACTCGTCGCCCCGGGACGACGAGCCGACGCCCGCTTGGTGCGTGCTGTGCAGTACGCCCACAACGGTGAACCTCTGGCGACTGCGCGAGACCGCGAAGAGGCGTGGGGACCAGCCGAGAACGCAGTGCCCCCCGCAGGGCCACCCTGCCCTAGACGAGGATCGACCTGCGACGCAGGCGATGGGCGCAGACTCGTGACGCATACCCACCCCACGGATATCAGCCTGATCAGAATGATCAGCGCCGCGATCGACAAGCCGGAGGCCAGGGCCGATGCGCTCTTGTTCCGGTGGACGGAGGCCGCTGCCGAAGACCGCGCCGTAGTGCTGTCCGCACTCGCCACCGAAGCCCGGACAGCGAACACGCCACACCCGCCCACCACCCCAGGCAGCCGTCTTGCGACTTGGCTACGTCAAGAGGCGTGGTTTTGGCCGATTGAGCAGCCCAGCAGTCCGCCTGAGCCCTTCCTTGTCACCCCCAAGAGTCTCCGCACCAGCCCTGCAGAGCAGTTGGTGGCAGCCATCCTGCTGCTCACCGCCGTGCACACCGGCCAGCTGCCGCCGATGCCGGCCAGGTGCGGCACCTGCGGTACCGACGTCGGACTCACCCTCCACGTCGAAGTACAGGACTCCGGCCCTGGTCTGCACCAGTTCCTGTGCCAGCAGTGCCGGCGACAGTCGTCGCAGCAGTACGTCCCGCCGAAGGTGGACGTACTGCTGCGACGACTGGAGGCAAAACGCGTCCAAGGCCAAGCCAGTACCTCTTTCTGAGCCTTGCGTCAGCAGGCCAGAGGCGTCACACCGAAAGTGGTGGCTTTCGCCAGCCTGGAGACAATCACGTAGTTCATTCCGGCTTGGTTTCGCTGGTGGTCGGCGCAGGCCATTGCCACAGCAGGGTGGAGCTGCCGTCCGGGGTCATCCTGGTCAGCTCTACTGTCACCCCAGGCACGCCCCACTGTCCCAGCCACTCGATGTACTTGTCCTCAGCAGTGCCCTCATCGGTCCACTCACAAGGAGCGGCGACCTGCCGGAGTGGAACTGGCAGGTGACGCGGTAGAGAGCCCCGTGGGGGTTGCGGAGTAGGGGTGGGCACTTGCCGAACTTTACGCGTCGCCGGTGTGCACGGGCCGGCCGCTCCGCGGGCTGTGGGCAGTGCGTGCGGTGCCTGGTGACGGGGGGTGGGAGAGCCACCAGTGGACGGTGTGCAGGCCGACGCCCAGGGTCTCCGCGATGCCCGCGGGGGTGCAGCCCAGCTGGTGGTGGAGGACCAGGGCGTCGTAGGGGCCCGGGCATGCGGCTATGGGCGGCACAGGCCGGGGGATGTAGCGGGCGAAGGTCTGCCAGGCGTGTGCGGTCAGGTCGCGGCGGGTCAGCAGGGTCTGCCACTGGGTGGCCAGGTCGCCGAACGCGCGCGGAACGGCTTCGGGGGCGCCGTGGAGGTGGGCGTAGCGCTGGTAGGTGTCGTGGTGGAGGAGGCAGAACGCTTCGAAGGCCGGCGGAAGGGTGATGGGCGGCAGGCGCCTGCCGCGCCGGGGTTCGGCGCGGGCCAGACAGACCGGCGCGGCGGCGGTGTTCATCGTGGCGGTGCCTCTCGGATCGGTCCGGGCGGTCAGCCGAATGCGGCCGCCGGCAGGCGGCCGGTGGATGGTGGCGCCGGGTGGGAGCTGCTGCTGGCCGTGGGCTGTTGATGGGTGGCGGCGTCTTCCCACAGCGGGCGGACCATCTCGGGCTGGCCGCGCAGGGCTACCACCAAGTTCTCGACGGTGCGCCACTCGGGAACGTCCTGGCCCTCGAGAAGGCCGGTGATGTCGGCGGGGGTCAAAGCGGGGCTGGCGGAGCGGATGCTGTCGGTGGGTGGCCGGGAGGCGGCCAGGTAGAGGCCGCGCAGGACGGTATGGAGGGTGCCGTCCACGGTGCGGCGCGGTGAGGCGTAGACGCTGTCGTGTGCGGCGGTCCACAGCGGGCGGATGTCCTCGGTGCTGCCGCCGCAGGCACGCACGAGTGCTTCGGTGATCCGCCAGGAGGGGAAGCGGTCACCGGCCAGGATGCGGGAGACATAGGAGCGGGAGACTCCGGCCTTCTTCGAGAGGGCGACCGCGGTGCAGTCGGCGTCCCGCATGAGGAAGGACAGGGCTCTGGCGAACTGGTCCGCTGGTGCCTGCACCTCCTCGGGTGTCTGCCTCGCCGCCGGGGGCGTACATGCAGCGGCGTTCGGTGGAGAGGGGGGCCGGGTGGGGCGTGGCGGAGGGAGTTCGGGGGGCCCGGCCGAGCCGGTGTGGTCTGGAAAGTCGGCTGCGTTTGCGGCTGCGGGGGGTGAGGTGAGGCGGCGGGCGCGCTGGCGCTTGCGTTCGGCACGGCGCTGCATGCGGCCGACGAACCGGCTTGCTGGCCAGGCCCGGCTGACGTGGGAGGGGGTGACATCCCAGCACTCGGCGAGCCGAGCCAGGGGTATGCCGCGGTCGCGGGTGACCTGCACCATGGCCGTGCTCAGGTCTTCGTGGTCTTGTCCCACATCCCGGGTGCGGTGCAGCAGGCGCATCCACTCCGAGGAGCTCAGATCCTCGTGGTCGAGTTGGTCGCGCAGCGCGGTGGCGTTGCGGGCCAGGTCGTCGGCGATCTCACGCAGCTGGCGGCGGTGTTCTTCTTCGTCGGACGGGCTGCTGGTGCGGGCGCTGCCGAGCGCGCTGCGGGCGGCCTTTCCGCACGCATCGTCGCAATACTTCCGGGGGCGGCCGTGCGTCAGCTGGCGGAGCTCCCTGCCGCAGTCGGGATTCTCGCAGTGCTGAGGCCGGGGTCGGATGCTGCTGTTCATGGAGATGTCCTTGAGGGCCGGGTCCGGTGTTTCCGGACCCGGTGAAGGCGGGTTTGCAATTACAGCCGCCCACGCGGCCGCTCGCGCTGGGCCAGGATCTGGCCAGGCGGTGAGAGCGCTCGCATGAGACGGTGCCGGCCAGGGCGAGGTCCCCGTCACCTCGGCCCTGGCAGCCTCGAAATGCTGGTCAGGGTGCGCTGACCTGCCGGAAGGCGACGATGGAGAAGACCGAGCCGCTCAGCATCGCGGCGGCAGTTCCTGCCAGCGCAGCGGCAACAGCGACCGGTCTCTGCGTGTGAGCGGCGGCCAGCAGCACACCCAGGGCACAGGCGGCCCCCAGGTGCACGTTGACTCGCAGAGCACAGCGCCAAGAGGTTTGAGCCAGCCGGAAATGCGAGATGCTACGGTCAAGACCCGGTCCCGCGAGCACGCGGAATGCCGGGTTTCGGTCAGCGGTCATCAGACCTCCCTGATCGACAACATGTTGAGGAAGTTCCCCGGGCCGGGGTCCAATTCGTCCCGGGGGCTTCTATGTTCGGGCACGCTACAGCGTCACCCACAAGACACGCACTCTAACGGTCAGTAAATGTCAACATCGGCAATCCGCCTCGAACCGGCCTTCGAATCAGGTCGCCGGGTCTGACACGCGAACGCTTCCGGTCCGCAGCCGTTCACGCAGGAGGTCGGTGGGGACAGGCCCGACGGAAGCCGTCGGCGCCTCCCGAAGGGTGGAGCACACCGGGACACCGGCCTTGGCCAGGCGGCGTGCACGAGGTTGCAGTGCTCGACTATCGCGAGCACTCCGCGGGTACGCATGATGACCACCGTCGCCGCGCCGGCAACCGGTCGAGGCGGATGGCCAGTTCACGGGGCGGTGGAAGACGTGCGCCGGGTAGGTGTGTAGCAGCCTGAAGCGCGAGGCGCCGCGTCCCTGTGGAGTACGGCAACGCTCAGCCGAGCCAGAGCAGATCCGTGATGCGTATTTCCCGCAGTTCTGCTTCCGGGGTGTAGCTGATCAGGACGGGCAATCGGTGCACGTCGACGTTGTACCGGCGGTCCCCGCCGCCCATGGGCAGGCCCGGCAACGGCTTGTCCGCCTCGATCGCGGCGCCGGCCTCGATCGCGAGAGCCCGGAGAAACCTCACCAGCTGGTCATGCAGCTCGGACTCGCCACCGGCCCGCATCATCTTCAGGACATGCGCGGCTTCCTCAGTGACGCGCACCGTCCAGCCGCCCGGAGAGTTCACCCCTCGCCGACCTCGTCGGGCAGCGCCACGAGACGGTGCCCCGCAGCGACGTCGGCAAGACGCCGGGTGCGCCCGGGCTGCGCCTCGAACAGGGCTTCCATCCACCACTTCCGCAGTGCGTCATCGAGCTGCTGTCCGCGCTCGGCCGATCCCACCTCTGCGAAGAAGGCCATGCGGTTGGCACCGGTCAGCGCGCTTGCTACAGCGTCGATGGTGCACGGGATGGGGCGGACCCGAGGGTCCACCGGGTACTCGGGCTGGGCACTCATCGTGTTCCTCCTGTGCTCCGGACGCGGCGGATGTATCCGACCGTAGCGGCAATCCCACCTCCGGTACGAGCCGGACGCACAACTGAGGCCGCAGCCGCAGCTCTCGTCGGCCACGGACAGAGGACACCGCTCGACCCTGCTACGACCTGGTGGAGGCCGCGGCGAATCCCGGTCGACCTGATCGGGCCTCCGGCACCACCCGTGGGGTTACGCGGCGCCGCGGATGGCGGTCCAGCCTGCCTTGTTGAAACCGGGCTTGCCCAGGGCGACGGCGGCCGGGGTGTCTTCCTCCTTCTGGTTCTGCATCGCGTGGAAGGTGTCGGCGATGCTGACCTTCCAGTCCCCCTTTTCCCAGCGGGCCACCGACAGCTGCCGGCTCCAGGAGGTCACCGCCTTCTTGTGGTCTTTGTCCTTGGCTGCCTCACGGGTCAGCAGCCAGGCACTGACACTGTCCGGAGAGGCGGAGACGATCTTGTAGCCGACGACGTCGACGTGCAACGACACTTCGCGCGGCAGCGGCTCGCCCTTCTTCACCCCCGCCTTGCGGCGCAGCTTCGCGTCCTTCTTCTCCGTCTTGGTCTTGATCTTCCTGGCGTTCTCCGCAGTCTGCTCGCCCTCGACCTGGTAGCGGTGCAGCAGGCGCAGCTGGACATCGGTGAAGTAGTGGTCCTTCTCGACGCGGACTTCGGCAGCTTCTTTCAGCATCGCGACCGCACCCTTGGTGGTGTGGGGAAAGTTCACCGGATCCCCGCCCACGGTGCGCTTGCCATGGGGCAGAGCGGCCGACTTCTTCGGCTCGGTCCAGTCCTTCGGCTTGGGGGACGACTCAGGGAGAGCTGTCTGCTTGGAGTCGTCGCTGCTGCCCGGGGCATCGTTGCTTCCGCAGCCTGCGGCAAGCAGGCAGGCGGCGGCCAGGGCGAGCGAAGCACCTGCGCGGTGCGGGTAGACGAGCACGGTGTAAGGACTCCTGTCAGACAGGGCGGACACGGTGATGGTCCGATGCTATGGACGGCCCCGGCGCCTCGACGCCCGTGGTCGTCCCGGAAGCACCGAACCCGGCCATACGCAACAGTAGCCAATGTCCTACTCTGCGTAGGCAGAGTTAGGCGTCACAAGGGGGGTCAGTGAGAAGCACGGTACGCAGCGCAGTGGCTGCGGCAGCAGCAGGGGTCCTGGCGGTCACGGCGGGGGCATGCTCGTCCGGAGAAGAGAAGACGCCCGATAAGCAGAACAGCCCGGAGAAGTCCTCGACCGCTCCCCCACCACCGTCCCGGAAGCAGTTGAAGAAGATGCTGCTGTCCAAGGGTGACCTTCCCCCCTCACTCAAGCAGCATGACAAGATCTTCCCCGTACCCCTCACACTCGAAGGGAAGCTGGAGGCATCCAGGGGAAGCTGCCAGCCACTGGCCGACGCTCTCGACATCGGGATGCCAGAGCACGCCCATGCCTGGGCGAAGCAGCGCTACGCGAAGGCCCCGAATGACCGCTTCACCGTGTCACTGGCCTCCTACACCTCGGAGAAGGAAGCGGCCGCCGCCGTCGGCAAGCTGAAGTCAGCGGCCGCAGCCTGCACCTCTTCCTTCCGTATCGCCAACAAGAAGGCCCACTACAACGACCCCTACAAGGGAGTGAAGAGCAAGCCCGCTCCGCAGCAGGGAGACCAGGCCCTCGCCTACGACCTGCAGGCGGTAGCCGACGACGGCAGCCGCCGCGAGTTCCCCTTCCTCCACATCTACGTCCGTGTAGGGAACGTCGTCGCCACCGTCGTCCGCGTGGGATCGGACCAGCCCGAAGACAACCACATCCCACCAGACCTGGTGACTGCCCAGGTCAACAAGCTCAACGCCCCCTAAGCCAAAGCCGCTCGCCGTCGAGGAGGGCTCGTTGCTCGTCCGGGGTAAAGAGAGGCTGGTGTGCTCCGCAAGCCCTGGGCAGCAGGCAGTGAGGCGGGAGGGCACCGCTCAGCTCGGCTACTACCTGGTGGAAGCCGCGGCGTAACCCGTGCCGAAGCGACACGACAGGACTTGGCCAAGGCCGGCTGCGGCGACAGCGAGCAGGGCCGTCGGCCAGTGACAGAGCGGGAGCAGTTCGCCGAGAGGGCGAGGCGGAGGTGTGTCTCATGACTCCCTCGGTGGTAGGCGCGGAGTTCCCGGATGAGAGCGGTGCCGCCCACACCTCCCGTCACTGCCACCGCCTGAGGGGCGTGCCTTGGCACGCCAGAGCTGAATGGGCTGGATGAGTGAACCTCACATCAGGATGACTCGCAGGCCTCGGCATCGTCGTTGACGGAGCATGGCGAAAGCTCCCGCTCCCCCTGCGGCACTCTTCACCAAGGGCATCGCTAGCCGAGTCCACATGCCGGCACAGATGGCTGCCGACATCGCGCAACTCTTCGAACTCGAAGGTTGGGAACAGGCGCGCGGGTTGTAGCGGCCCCTCCTTGATCGAGAGGACCGATCGCTGCCTCGGTCAGCCTGCCCGGGGGATGAGGCCCTCCGCTGGCGGCCCGGGCATGCGGTGACGGAGCTCCTGGACCTGGCGGTCGGTGTTCTGCCTCCGGACCGCGTGGACGTGATCGTTGTACGACACGGGTTGCCCCGTACACGAGCGTCCCTGCTCCGCCCCACAGTACGTCCTCAATCCAC
>NZ_JAFFZM010000036.1 GCF_017676345.1 Streptomyces smyrnaeus
ACTGTTCACAGCACTGTGGCCCCCGCAGGAGGCGGTACAGGAACTGTCCCGTGCCGTCGACGCCCTTGAGGAGCCGCCCGGCGCGGAAGCGCTCCGCTGGACCCGGCCGGAGGCCTGGCACTTCACGCTGAGCTTCTACGGGGAGGTGACCGAGGACCAGGCAGCAGACCTTCGAGCGCGGCTGGTCCGGGCGGCGCGGCGGGCGCCGGGCCCCCTCCCGATGCGCCTCCACCGCGCCGGCCGCTTCGGCGACCGCACGCTGTGGGTGGGGCTCCAGCAGGAGGAACCCCACCGTCAGGCCCTCAAGAAGCTGGCGGCGGCCACCACGGCGGCGGGCCGCCGCGCCGGTCTGCTCCCCGACGACAAGCACCCGTCGTTCCATCCGCATCTGACGCTGGCCCGGGCGAAGGGGCGGCGGACGGCCGACCTGCGCCCGTACGTCGAGCAGCTGGAGTCCTTCCAGGGGACCCCGTGGAGCGCCCGGGAGCTGCTGCTGGTCCGCAGTGTGCCGCCGCGCAGCGGCGTACCGGGGGAGCAGCCCCGGTACGAGCCGTTGGAGCGCTGGCCCCTGGGCCCGTGACGGAGCCGTTCCGGGTCCCGGCTACCGTTGTCGGCGTGAACGCCAAGACCAGAATGCGCATTGTGACCGGTGTGCTGGTGGTGCTCTTCCTCGTGGTCGTCCTGGCCTCGGCCCTCGGCGGCAGCTGACCGGGGGCCGGGCGCCGGCCGACGCCTACCAGGCGAAGGCCTCGGGCGACGGCCCGGGGCCGGGGAAGATCTCCTCCAGCGAGGCGAGCAGCTCGTCGCCGAGCTTCAGCTCGACGGCGCGCAGCGCGGAGTCGAGCTGGCCGGCCGTCCGGGGCCCGACGATGGGCCCGGTCACGCCCGGCCGGGACAGCAGCCAGGCGAGGGCGACCTCGCCGGGCTCCAGGCCGCGCTCGGCGACGAGGTTCTCGTACGCCTCGATCTGCCCGCGCACCGTCGGGTCCTCCAGCGCGGTGGCCGCGCGCCCGGAGGACGTACGGCCGCCGCCGCCCTCCCGGGCCTTCCGCAGCGCGCCGCCCAGCAGTCCGCCGTGCAGCGGGGACCAGGGGATGACCCCGAGCCCGTAGGCCTCGGCCGCCGGGACGACCTCCATCTCGGCGCGCCGCTCGGCCAGGTTGTAGAGGCACTGCTCGCTCACCAGTCCGAGCGAGCCACGGCGTGCGGCGGTCTCGTTGGCCTGGGCGATGTGCCAGCCGGCGTGGTTGCTGGAGCCGACGTAGAGCACCTTGCCCTGCTGCACGAGGACGTCCATGGCCTGCCAGATCTCGTCCCAGGGCGTGGCCCGGTCGACGTGGTGGAACTGGTACAGGTCGATGTGGTCGGTGCCCAGGCGGCGCAGGCTGGCCTCCACGGAGCGGCGGATGTTGAGCGCGGAGAGCTTGTCGTGGTTGGGCCAGGGCGTCTCACCGTCGGGGGCCATGTTGGCGTAGCCCTTGGTGGCCAGGACGGTCTTGTCGCGCCGCCCGTCGCCCTTGGCGAACCAGCTGCCGATGATCTCCTCGGTGCGGCCCTTGTTGACGCCCCAGCCGTAGGCGTTGGCGGTGTCGAAGAAGTTGACGCCTGCCGCCAGTGCGGCGTCCATGATCGCGTGGCTGTCGGCCTCGTCCGTCTGCGGGCCGAAGTTCATCGTTCCGAGGACGAGCCTGCTGACCTTCAGTCCTGTGCGTCCGAGCTGCGTGTACTCCATGCCGCCACGCTAGGCGGCTGGAGTGCACTCGAAGCAACCCGTCGTGCCGGTGGCGGGATCCGCGGGGCAAGCCCTACTCGGGGGCCGTCCCGGTGCGGAAGACGCCCTCGACCGCCCCGAGGTAGGCGGACTCGGCGCTGATGTGGGCGAGTCGGGAGTCGATGGGGCGGCGCGTGATCAGCAGTCGGTAGTAGAACGGTGCGCCGATGGCCGCGATGACCTCCTCCGCGTCCGTGTCGGAGGGGATCTCCCCCCGCTCGACGGCCCGTTCCAGCAGTACGGCGACCCGTCGGATGCGGTTCTTGAACACGGCGCGCATCACCTCGGCCGCTCCCGGCTCGCGTGCCGCGGAGGTGACGACGGCTTCGACCAGGCGCCGGTTGCGGGCGGAGGCGTAGAAGTCGGCGATGGACCGTGTCACCGTGTGCAGGTCCTGGCGCAGACTGCCGGTGTCCGGAATGGGGATCGTCCCGCTGTGCTGGCCCAGCATGTCGATGATGACGCCCTCGACCGTGCGCCAGCGGCGCCGGATCGTCGCGGCGTGCACCCCCGACCGGCGGGCGATCAGGTCGATGGTGAGTGCGGCGAAGTCCTGGCTGCCCAGTTCCTCCCAGGCCGCTCGCAGTACGGCGGCGCGGGTGCGTGCGGTCCGCCCGCCGGGCCGGGTCGCTCCGTGCGGTCGGTCGGATCCCTGCGGTCGGTCGGATTCGTGCGGTGGTGGCGCAGTCATGGTCCCGCGTTGCGTCGAGGCTCAGGTTCCGATTACTGTTCCCACACTTAGTGCGCGCACGCGCGCATTAGTCGGGGGATGCCGTGAGCGCCCCGCAGCGCGGTTGTCAACCGTGGTGAGCGGGGCGTTCGCGGCACAAGGCGACAGTCTGGCCCAGTGGCGTCCCCCCGCGGCAACTCCGGGCCGTGTTCCGGCGGGAAAAAGTCGGGACCTGGCCGGATCTGTTCATACTCGTCACACCTGAACCCCTTTGTGCGCCTCATCGCTCATGTCGGGTTCACCCTCCGGCCCGCCGACCGCGCTCACCCGCCGACGCGCTCATCGGCCGGCTCCGTCGGTACGGTCCGCCCACGCCCCACGCCTGATGCAGGGCGTCGGCGAAGGCGGCGGCCATCCGGTGCTCGCCCTCGGCCGAGGGATGGGTGCCGTCGTAGGTGTCCCGCTCCGGCGACCAGTCGTGCGGTACCGAGGCCAGCAGCAGCGGCGAACGCGGCTGGGACAGCTCGGCCACCGCCTTGGCCAGCAGGGTGTTGAACCGCGCGCACGCGTCGGCGAACGCCGGGTCGGTCACCGCGCGGATGTTGGGCATGACGGGCAGCAGCACCGCACGCAGCGTCGGGTTGCCGGCCCGCGCCTCCGCCAGGAAGAGCTCCACGTTCGCGAGCGTCTGCTCGGGATCGGTGTAGAAGCCGAGGTCTATCAGCCCCAGCGAGACCAGCAGCGTGTCCGCCCGGTACGACGCGACCGTCTCGCGGACGAGTGGCGCCATGTGCAGCCACCCCGCGCCCCAACCCGCCAGGTGCGCCCGCGCATGGTGGGGGAAGTGCGGGTCGGCGTAGGCGTGGCTGCCCTCGTGCAGTGCCGTGCGGGGGCCGACGATCTGCCAGTCCTCGTCGTCCGGAACGGTACGGCACAGGTGCTGCCACATCCGGTAGCGCCAGGTGTGATCTCCCCCGGCCCGGGGCCCGGAGCTCCCCCCACCAGCCGCTCCGATCGTCATGGAGTCGCCGACGAAGAGAACGCGCATCCGCACATCCTCGGGTATCCCGCGTTGAGCTGCACCGTGATGCTGGACACTGGAGCCTATGTCTGTGCGTACGCGTGGAGTCGGGGTCGGGGTCGGAGCGGTTGCCGTGATGCTGGGAGCGATGACGGCTGCCCCGCCCGCCGCCGTCGCCGAGGACGGCCCGGAGGGCTTCACCATCCGCGACTCCCGGATCACCGAGTCCAGCGGACTGGCCGCCTCCCGCGCCCACAAGGGCGTCTACTGGACGCACAACGACTCCGACGACGGCCCGTACGTCTACGCCGTCGACAGCCGCACCGGAAAGACCGTCAGCCGTGTGACGCTGAGCGGTATCGAGCCGCGGGATGTCGAAGGGATCTCCGTCGGCCCGGACGGCAACGTCTACGTCGGCGACATCGGCGACAACCTGGACGGCTCCTGGCCCGAGGTGTGGATCTACCGCTTCCCCGAACCGAAGCAGCTGCGCGGCGACGTCACCGTGACCCCCACCCGCTACACCGTCCGCTACGCCGACGGCCCGCGGAACGCCGAGTCGCTGATGGTGCACCCCAGGACCGGCCGGGTCTACATCGCCAGCAAGAGCTCCCAGGGGAAGGGCGGCCTGTACGCGGGTCCCCGGAAGTTGGATCCGGGCGGCGTCAACACCTTCTCGCGCGTCGCCGAGGTGGACTTCGAGGCGACCGACGGCGCGTTCTCGCCGGACGGCTCCCGACTGGTGCTGCGGGCCTACTTCGGCGCGACGGCGTACACCTGGCAGGACGGCGAGCCGAAGAAGATCGGCTCCGTTCCCGTACCGCTGCAACGGCAGGGCGAGTCGGTCACGTTCGCCCCCGACGGGCGGACACTGATGTACGGCTCCGAGGGGTCCGGCAGCGGTGTGGAGCCGACCCGGCTGAAGGGCGAGGCGGTACCCGACTCCGCGCGCGACAACGGCTCGGGCTCCTCGGACTCCGAGTCCTCCGACGACGGCGCCGGCGACAGCTCGTCCGAGGACGACAACCGGAACCTCACCCTGGGCGCCGGCACGTTCATCGCCGCCCTGGTCGTCTGGTTCGGTCTGCGCCGACTGTTCGCGCGGCGCCGGGACTGAGCCGGCCGTCGGAGCGCCGACGGGCCGCCGGCATCTCCCCCCTCCGTCCAGGGCCGGCTGTACGCCTGCGCATCACGGTGATCGGTAGGCGGCCCGGATCGTCTCCTTGCCGTCGTGCCGGGAGTCGTCGCTGACGGCCGGCGCGGTGCTCTCCGTGGCGCTCAGCTCCTGGGTCCCCACGACGGACAGCAGCTCCAGCTGCTCGGCTCCCCGGCTTCCGGGCGGCGCGGTGAACCACAGCAGGCGCTGGCGTCCGTCCTCGCTCAGGAGGTTGAAGCAGTCGAGTTCGATGACGCCGAGCAGCGGGTGGACGATCCTCTTGTGGTCCATGCGGCGCACCGCGACGTCGTGGGTGTCCCAGAGGGTCGCGAACTCCTGGCTGCGGCGGCGCAGTACGGCGACCATCTTCGTGACCTCCGCGTCCCGGCCGCGCCGGGCGGCTGCTGCCTGGAGGTCGGCAACGAACACCCGGGAGTGCTGCGGGCGGTCCTCGGCCGGGTAGATCTCGCGGGCCCGCGGGTCGGTGAACCAGCGGTACACGAAGCTCGCCGCCGGGCCGCGGTGTGCCGGGGACCTGCCCAGCAGGGTGCGGGCCAGATCGTTTTCGACCAGGGTCTCGTGCAGGTCGGTGATGACGCGCGCGGGAGTGTTGGACAGCCGATCCAGCAGTCCGAGGAGCGCGGGCTGCACATGGGCCGACGGTCCGCGTGCTGACGGCGGTATCGGCCGTTCGGCCAGGTGGAACAGGTGGTCGCGCTCGTCGCCGTTCAGCCGCAGGGCCCGGGCGAGGGCGGCCAGGGTCTGGGACGAGGGCTGTACGCCGTTCTTCGCTCCGCCGCGTTCCAACTCGGTGTAGTAGTCGGCCGACAGCCCGGCCAGCTGGGCGACCTCCTCGCGGCGCAGCCCGGGGACCCGCCGGCGCGGGCCCGAGGGGAGACCGACATCGGCGGGGCGGATGCGGTCGCGGCGTGTCCTGAGGAAGGCACCGAGTTGTGGAAGGTTCACCCCTCCATCGTCGCTCGCGCGCCGGGGCGTAGCCAGGGGGTGGCAACCCCTGGGTGGACGCAGCCCTGGCTAGGGGTGGCAGACCGGCCGACCGTTGAGGACGCAGCAGGGCGACGGCGAGGCCGCGGCCCGACCCGCAACCACCACAGGAGTCAGCAATGCCCCACACGTCCCCCGACCGGATGGCTGCCCCGGCCCAGCCCTCCGCCTCACCCCGGGTCGCGGTCGTCACCGGCGGCTCGCGCGGCATCGGCCGCCGGACCGTCGGCCGGCTGGCCGCCGACGGGTACGCCGTCGTGGTCGGCTACGGCGGCAACCGGAAGGAGGCCGAAGCCGCCGTCGAGGAGGCCGTCGCCGGCGGTGGCCGGGCCCTCGCCGTGCGCGCGGACGTCGCCGACGAACACGCGGTCGCGACCCTGTTCGACGCGGCCGAGGCGGAGTTCGGCGGCCTCGATGTCGTCGTGCACGCGGCCGGGCGGGCACACACGGCGCCGATCGCCGACCTGGACCTGAACCTCCTGGACGACCTGCACCGCACCAATATCCGCGGCACTTTTGTCGTCGTTCAGCAGGCCGCCCGGCGGGTGCGCCCCGGCGGGGCGATCGTGACGTTCTCCTCGTCGGTGGTGGGGCTGGCCTTCCCGGGCTACGGCGCGTACTCCGCCGGCAAGGGCGCGGTCGAGGCGCTGACGCTGATCCTGGCCAGGGAGCTGCGGGGCCGGGACGTGACCGCCAACGCGGTCGCGCCCGGCCCCACGGCCACCGACCTGTTCCTGGACGGCAAGGACGAGGAGACCATCGGCCGGCTGGCCGCCCAGCCCCCGCTGGAGCGACTCGGTACCCCGGCCGACATCGCCGAGGTCGTCGCGTTCCTCGCCTCCCCGGCCGGCCACTGGATCAACGGACAGGTCCTGCGCGCCAACGGCGGAATCATCTGAACCGTCGGCAGACACCCCCTCGTTCGACACGAAAGGCCTCGTCATGAGGAACGACGACACCGGGCAGGTCGTCCTGGTCACGGGCGCCTCCAGCGGCATCGGGGCGCTGTCCGTGCGCGCTCTGGCCCGCGCCGGGCACACCGTGTACGCGGGCATCCGCCGAACCGCGACCCGCAACGCGACCGCGGTGGCCGAGCTGACGCGCTACGGCACCGACCACCAGGTCGACGTGCACGCCGTCGAGCTGGATGTCACCTCCCAGGACTCCGTCGACGCCGCGGTCGACCGGGTCTTCGCCGAGCGCGGCCGACTGGACGTGGTCGTGCACAACGCCGGGCACATGGTCCTGGGCGCCGCCGAGGCGTTCACCGCCGAGCAGTTCGCGGACCTGTACGACGTGAACGTCCTGGGTACCCAGCGCGTCAACCGCGCCGCCCTGCCGAAGTTGCGCGAGCGGGGCTCGGGGCTGCTGGTGTGGATCGGCAGCTCCAGCACCCGCGGCGGCTGCCCCCCGTTCCTGGCCCCGTACTTCGCCGCCAAGGCCGCGATGGACGCTGTGGCCGTCAGCTACGCCGCCGAGGTGCTTCCGTTCGGCATCGACACCGCGATCGTGGTGCCCGGCGCGTTCACCACCGGCACCAACCACTTCGCCAACGCCGGCGCCCCCGCCGACACCGACCGTGCGGAGGCCTACGACCGGCGTCACCAACCCCTGAGGGACGATCTGGGCAGGCGCCTGGCCGCGCTCGTCCCTTCGGACGCCGATGTGTCCGAGGTCGCTGAAGCCGTCGCGCGCCTGGTCGCGATGGAGCACGGCACTCGGCCGCTGCGCACCCACATAGACCCCAGCCGGGACGGCAGCGAAGTCGTCTCCGCGGTCGCCGACCGCGTCCGCGCCGACTTCTTCCGTCGCATCGGACTGGACAGCCTGCTGACCGCGGGCAGCTCTCTGTAACTCCCACCGAGCAAAGGAACACTCAGCCATGCCCTTCGCGAACTTCAAGGTCCCCGAGAAGACCCTCACCCCGAAGCAGAAGGAGGAGATCGTCGCCCGCACCACCGAGTTGTACGTCGAGATCTACGGCGAGCGTGCCCGCGGCAACACCATGGTCCTGGTCGAAGAGGTCGCCGACGGCGGCTGGGGCGTCTCCGGCAATGTGCTGACCCTCGCCATGCTCGGTGAGGCGGCACCGGCCGACGCCGGCGACGCCTGAGCGCACCGGCCGTCGTCCGGCCGGGGCGGCACCGTACGGCCGAGAGCCGACGCCGCTCGCGCCCGGCGGTGCAGCGCCCGTGGCACGGCCCCCCGGGTCAGGGCGACGGCCGGCGCTCGTCCAGCAGGCGTTGGAGGCCGTCCAGAAGGGCGCGGACGGCGAAGCGGGTGCTCTCGGCGGGATCGGCGGCGAAGGCGTCGTCGGGGAGGGCGGCCAGGCGGGCGAGGCCGCCCTCTTCCATGCCGCGCACGATGTAGGGCTCTTGGGTGCGCCAGAACTCCTCGTCGCTGACGCCCGATTGCTGGGCCGCCTGCTGGTACAGGACGACGGAGCGGGCGGCGCCCATGACGAGGTTGTCGAGCGCGATCAGGATGGTCATCTTCTCCTGGCCGGTGAAGGGGAGGTCCTCCAGCGCTCCCAGTGCGAAGTCGAGGTTGGCCATGGAGTTGGGGCCCAGGACCGGGCGGGCCTGGTTGACCTGGAGCAGCCAGGTGTGGGTGGTGTAGAGCTCCCACGACGCCTCGGTGATCAGTTCCAGCGTCTCGCGCCAGCTCTTGCCGCGCCACTGCTCCAGGTCGCCCGGCGGCAGGGCGACCTGGTCGCACATCAGGGCGATGAGCTCGTCCTTGCCCGGTACGTAGCGGTACAGGGACATGGTGCCGACACCCAGTTCGGTGGCGACGCGGCGCATGGACAGGGCGGCCAGGCCCTCGCGGTCGGCGAGGTCGACGGCGGCGGCCACGATCTGCGCAAGGGTCAGCCCGGGTTTGGGTCCGCGCGCGGGGCGGTGCCGCCCGGTGCGGCCCCACAGCAGGTCGAGGCTGCGGACGAGGCGGGTGAGGCCTTCGCCGCCGTGGTCCGCCGGGTCCGTGCTCCGGTGCTTGGTCGTCATGGTCGGGCCATCGTAGGAAATCCCCTTGCAAACATCTGCGTAGGCTGTACGCTTTTCGATCTGGGTACACCGTACCCAGATTCGAGGAGGGGATGTATGTTCGCACCACCACCGGACCAGTGCTCCGTCGTCGCCGAGGGGCTCCGCAAGACGTACGGCGACAAACACGCGCTCGACGGCCTCGATCTGGCCGTGCCGCGCGGCACCGTCTTCGGACTGCTGGGACCGAACGGGGCCGGCAAGACCACCGCCGTACGCGCCCTGTCCACCCTCGTCCGGCTCGACTCCGGCCGCGCCACCGTCGGCGGATACGACGTGCGCCGCGACCCGCGCGCCGTGCGCCGCAGGATCGGTCTCACCGGTCAGCACGCCGCCGTGGACGAGATCATCACGGCACGGCAGAACCTGGAGATGTTCGGCCGCCTCTTCCACCTCGGTGCGGCCCACGCCCGGCGCCGGGCGTCCGAACTGCTCGACCAGTTCGGGCTCAGCGAAGCGGCGGACAAGCAACCGCAGGGCTTCAGCGGCGGGATGCGCCGCCGTCTCGACCTGGCCTCCAGCATGATCCTCGCCCCGGAGGTGCTCTTCCTGGACGAGCCGACCACCGGGCTCGACCCGCGCGGGCGCAGCGAGGTGTGGGACGCGGTGCGCGGACTGACCCGGCAGGGCACCACCGTCGTCCTGACGACCCACTACCTGGACGAGGCCGACAAGCTCTCCGACCGGATCGCCGTCATCGACCAGGGCCGCAACGTCACCGAGGACACCCCGGCCGGACTCAAGCGGGCCATCGGTGGCGACCGTATCGAGGTCGTCGCCGCCGAGGCCCGTGATCTGCCCGTCGTGACCGCCGCCGTCGCCCGCGTCGCGATGCAAGGTGCCGAGCCGGAGACCGACGCCGCCGAACTGCGCGTCCACGCGCCCGTCTCGGCGGGGGTTCCCGCGCTCACCGAGGTGGCGCGCGGCCTCCAGGACGAGGGCGTGATGGTGGCCGACATCGGCCTGCGCCGCCCCACGCTGGACGAGGTCTTCCTCGCCCTCACCGGCAGTCGCACGCAGCCGCCCGCAGCCGCGCAGGACATGGACCGTACCCAGCACGCGGAGGTCACCGCATGAACGCCGTGGAGACCGTGCGGAGCGCGGACCCGGAGCAGCAGAACGCCGGGCAGCGGCTGTACTGGGCGGTGGCCGACTGCTGGACGATCGTCCGCCGCGACCTGACCCACCTGGTGAAGCAGCCGTCCATCATCGCCTGGCAGCTCGGCTTCCCCATCGTGTCCGTGCTGCTGTTCGTCTATGTCTTCGGCAGCGCGATGGATGTCGGCGAGGGGGTGGATTACAAGGACTACGCCATGCCGGGGATGTTCGCCATGACCATGGCGTTCGGCTTCATGAACACGGCGATGGCCGTCGTCGTGGACAAGGAGCGCGGTGTCACCGACCGCTTCCGCTCCATGCCGATGGCGCCCTCCGCCGTGGTGACCGGGCGCGGGGTCTCCGACGTACTGCACGCGGCGCTCGACCTGGCCGTGATGGCGGTGATCGCGCTGGTCATCGGCTGGCGTTCGGACGGCAGCCTGCTCAGTACGCTCTGGGCGTTCGCGCTGCTGCTCCTGCTGCGCTTCTCACTCATCTGGATCGGTGTGCTGCTCGGCCTGCTCGCCAAGAACCAGGAGTCGGCGGGCAACCTGTTCGCCGTCGCCTTCCCCTTCGGCATGGTCTCCAGCGTCTTCACCCCGCCCTCGGTGATGCCGGACTGGCTGGGCACGGTCGCCATGTGGAACCCCGTCTCGGCCACCGCGAACGCCATCCGCGAGCTGTACGGCAACCCGCTGCCCACCGGAGGCAGCTGGATCGAGGAGCACTCGGAGCTGATGGCGGTGGTGTGGCCGCTGGTGCTGACGGCCATCTTCCTGCCGCTGGCCGTACGCAAGTTCCAGAACCTCAGCAAGTGACGGCTGCGCCGCTCATTCGCCGACCAACCGCAGCTCGTAGTGGACCGGCCGGTCGAACATCAACCGGTAGCCGAGCGGCACCAGGAAGCCCTGGGTCAGCGGGTGTCTGCGGGCCAGTCGCGCGGCGGCGTGCCGCGCCTCGCGGTCCCGCAGCTCCCGCACCCGCGCCTTCATCGGCGCCCCGTTCGGGGTGCCGGTGAGGGTGGCGGCCGAGAGTTCCACTTCCGGGTAGCGCTCGATGTGCTCCCGCTGCCTGGCGCGCGCATGGGTGCGTACGTACGCGCGGTCGCCCTCCACGGCGATCCGGGCGCCGTGCCCCACGGGAGTGCCTTCCCGCTCGTACGTCGTCAGCCGCACTCGGCGCTCCCGCGCGAACAGCTGCAAGCCAGTGGTGGGGGTGCTCATACGAGTGCCCGTACCCGGCTGGGCGGGACCGGATGCTACCCCGCATGGGGGGCTGCGCTTGCCCACCCTGCTCCCCCAGCCTCCGGCCGGGAGGTGCCCCCAAAGCCACAACGCGCCCGCAGCCTGCGGACGGCGGACCGGGGCACCCCCTCCCCAGCGTCAAGGCCTCACAGGCGCTCGATCACCCAGTCGATGCAACCCGTCAGCGCCTCGACGTCCGCCGGCTCGACGGCCGGGAACATGGCGACCCGCAACTGATTGCGCCCCAGCTTCCGATAGGGCTCGGTGTCCACGACACCGTTGGCCCGCAGCACCTTGGCCACGGCGGCGGCGTCCACCTCGTCGGCGAAGTCGATGGTGCCCACCACCTGCGAGCGCTGCGCCGGGTCGGCGACGAACGGCGACGCGTAGGACGCCTTCTCCGCCCAGCCGTAAAGCCTCCCGGAGGAGTCCGCGGTCCGGGAGACGGCCCACTCCAGCCCGCCCTGCCCGTTGATCCACTCCAGCTGGTCGTTGAGCAGGAAGAGCGTGGCCAGCGCCGGGGTGTTGTACGTCTGGTTCTTGCGCGAATTGTCGATCGCCGTCTGCAGGTCGAAGAAGGCCGGGACGTGGCGGTCCGAGGCGGCGATGCGCTCCGCGCGCTCGACGGCGGCGGGGGAGAAGACCGCGATCCACAGCCCGCCGTCGGCGGCGAACGACTTCTGCGGGGCGAAGTAGTAGACGTCCGTCTCGGTGATGTCGACCGGCAGCCCGCCGGCGCCCGAGGTGGCGTCCACCAGGACGAGTGCGCCGTCGTCGGAGCCCGGCACGCGCCGCAGCGGCATGGCGACACCGGTCGAGGTCTCGTTGTGGGTCAGCGCGTAGACGTCGATGCCCTGCTCGCCGCGCGCCTCGGGGTGGGTGCCCGGGTCGCTCTTGATGATGCTGGGGTCGCCGAGCCACGGCGCCTGCCCCGCTGCCTTGGCGAACTTGGAGGAGAACTCGCCGAAGGACAGATGCTGGGACCTGCTCTCGATCAGGCCGTGGGTCGCCACGTCCCAGAACGCGGTGGAGCCGCCGTTGCCGAGTACGACCTCGTACCCCTCGGGCAGCGAGAAGAGGCTCCGTACGCCCTCGCGCACCTTTCCGACCAGGTTTTTGACGGGCGCCTGCCGGTGGGAGGTGCCCATGAGAGAGGTACCGGTCGCAGCCAGGGCGCTGAGCGCCTCCGGACGCACCTTGCTGGGGCCCGAGCCGAAGCGACCGTCGGCGGGCTTGAGGTCAGCGGGAATCTGGAGATCAGCCACGGGGTCAGCCTAGTGCCGCCGTCCAGAGCGCCCCCGGAGCCGTCCAGCGCCTGAGACGAACGGTGGACACGCGGCTGTCGGTCCCGGTCCATAAGCTGGCCGTATGACAGCAGGTCACAGACGCGGTCACGGGCCCGGTCACCGTCCCGGCCCGGATGACGTACGGCGCCTCGCGCTCGCCCTCCCCGAGACCAAGGAGGTGGAGGCGTGGGCCATGCCCACCTTCCGGGTCGCGGGAAAGATGTTCCTCACCATGCCGGACGACCAGTCCTCGTTCGCGGTGCGCTGCCCGCGCCTGGAACGCGGAGAGCTGATCGCCGCCGAACCGGAGAAATTCTGGGTGCCGCCGCACGAGGCGGGCTCCAACTGGGTGCGGGCGCGGCTGGCGGCGCTGGAGGACATGACGGAGCTGCGGGACATCGTCGTCGACAGCTGGCAGCAGGCCGCGCCACCCCGGCTGCTGGAGACGTTCGCGGCGCCCGATCCGTACGCGGAGTGATCCGGGAGCGAAGGGCGCGGCAGCCGGCTGTTCAATGGCCGGGGTGGACAGCTCGGTGGGCCGTTGAGTCCAGATCGGCGGGCTGACAAAAAACCGTCTATCCGCAGGTAGGGCGCTTACGGATGGCCGATCGGCAGCGTGACGCGGACCACAGACACGAAAGATCTCGCAAGGGCAGCGGACGGCCCGGGTGAGCGTGCACCCTGTGCGCATGGGAGACGCACGTAGGGCAGACGCACGGGAGCTTCAGCGGGCACTGCGGGCCGCCGTGCCCGGTGGCGAGGTGGAGTTCGGGGCCCAGGACAGAGCGCTGATGACGATGGACGCCTCCAACTACCGGCGGGTTCCGCTGGGCGTGGTGGCGCCGAAGGACGACGACGATGTGGCGGCCGTGCTGGCCGTCTGCCGCGAGCGGGGTGTCCCCGTGGTGGCGCGGGGGGCCGGGACCTCCATCGCGGGACAGGCCACCGGGCTCGGTGTCGTCCTGGACTTCACCCGGCACCAGCGCACCATCGAGTATCTGGACCCGGACAGCCGTACCGCGGTCGTACGTCCCGGCGTCATCCTGGACGATCTGCGCAACGCCGCCGGTGCCTTCGGGCTCACGTTCGGGCCCGACCCCTCCACCCACGCCCGCTGCACCCTCGGCGGGATGATCGGCAACAACTCCTGCGGTTCCCACTCGGTCGCCTGGGGCACCACCGCCGACAATGTGCACGAGCTGGAGGTCCTCACCTACGGCGGCGAACGGGCGCGCCTGGCACGGGGCGGCTCCGGGGTGCCCGAGCGGCTGCGCAGCGGCGTCTCCTCCCTCGTCCAGGGCGAACTGGCCCGGCTGCGCACGGGGTTCCCCGAGCTGCCCCGGCGGATCTCCGGATACGCGCTGGATGAGCTTCTTCCCGAGAAGGGCGAGGACTGGGCGCGCGCCTTCACCGGCAGCGAGGGCACCCTGGGCGTGCTGACCCGTGCCACCGTCAAGCTGGTGCCCACCCCGGTCGCCCGGGTGCTGGCCGTACTCGGCTACGCGGACGAGTCCACGGCGGCCGAGGCGGCGGCGGGGCTGCTCCAGTACCGTCCGCTCACCGTCGAGGGCATGGCCAACGACCTGGTGGGCGATGCCGCACGCGCCTCCCTCCCCAAGGGCGGCGCCTGGCTGTTCGTGGAGGTCGGCGGCGACGACCCGGCGCAGGCCAGGGCCAACGCCGAACAGCTGTGCCGCGCGGCCCGCGAGGGCACCACCGACCATGCGCTGGTCACCGAACCGGCCGGGCAGCGCGCCCTGTGGCGGGTCCGCGAGGACGCCTCCGGCACGGCCACCCGCATGCCCGACGGCGCGGAGGCGTGGCCCGGCTGGGAGGACTGCGCCGTGCCACCGGCCCGGCTCGGCGCCTATCTGCGCGACTTCCGCAAGCTGCTGCGCGAGTACGGGCTGCGCGGGCTCCCGTACGGGCACTTCGGGGACGGCTGCATCCACGTACGGATCGACTTCGACCTGCTGGGCGAGGCGGGCATCGCCAAGTTCCGGGACTTCTCCACGGCGCTGGCCGATGTCGTCGTCGCCCACGGCGGCTCCCTCTCCGGCGAGCACGGCGACGGGCTGGCCCGCGCCGAGCTGCTGACCCGGATGTACGGCGAGGAGATGGTCGGTCTCTTCGGCCGGTTCAAGGATCTGTGGGACCCGGCCGACGGCCTCAACCCCGGCGTCCTTGTGCGGCCCGATCCGCTGGACGCCAACCTGCGCTTCGCGCCGCTGCCGCGCAAGCCGGTCGACGTGGAGTTCGGCTACCCGCACGACGGGGGCGACTTCTCCGCCGCCGTACGCCGCTGTGTGGGCGTCGCCAAGTGCCGCAACGAGACGGCCGGGGCGAGCGTCATGTGCCCGTCCTTCCGCGCCACCGGCGAGGAGAAGCACTCCACACGCGGACGCGCCCGGCTGCTGCACGAGATGCTCGCCGGCGAGGTCGTCACCGACGGCTGGCAGTCCGAGGAGGTGCACGACGCGCTCGATCTGTGCCTGTCGTGCAAGGGCTGCCGCAGCGACTGCCCGGTCGGGGTGGACATGGCCACCTACAAGGCCGAGTTCATGCACCACTACTACGAGGGGGACGCCGAGAGCGGCACTCCGGGCAAGCGCCGCCCGATGGCGCACTACTCGATGGGCTGGCTGCCGCGCTGGCTGCGGCTGGCGGCCGCCACCCGTACGGTGCCGCTGCTGAACGCGGGTGCCAAGGTGCCCCCGCTCGCGGCGCTCGCCAAGCGGCTGGGCGGGCTGGCCCCCGAGCGGGACATCCCGGCGCTGCCCCGCACCCCCTTCACCCACTGGTGGCGCAAGCAGCCCGGCCGCGCCTCCGCCACCGGCAAGCCGGTCGTCCTGTGGCCGGACACCTTCACCAACTACCTCTCTCCCGAAGCCGGGTCGGCGGCGGTGCGGGTCTTCCAGGATGCGGGGCTGAAGCCGGTCGTACCGCCGAAGCAGGTGTGCTGCGGCCTCACCTACGTCTCCACGGGCCAGCTCGACCGGGCCCGTACGGTGATGCGGCGCACGCTCGATGTGATGGAACCGGCCCTGGACGCGGGCCTGCCCGTCTCCGTCCTGGAGCCCCCGTGCGCCGCCGCGCTCCAGACGGACGTTCCCGAACTGCTGAGCGACGACCCGCGCGCGAAGCGGCTCGCCCAGGCCGTCCGCACCTTCGCGCAGACCTTGGAGGAGCATGCCCCCGACTGGGAGCCGCCCCGCATCGACCGCCCGGTCGCCGGCCAGACCCACTGCCACCAGCACGCCGTCATCGGGGACGCCGCCGAGCGCCGGCTGCGCGAGCGCGCCGGACTCACCGGAGACCTCAGCGGCGGCTGCTGCGGGCTGGCCGGCAACTTCGGCTTCGAGAAGGGCCACTACGAGGTCTCCGCCGCCTGCGCCGAGGACCAGCTGCTGCCGGCCCTGCGGGAGGCGGAGCCGGGCACCGAGCTGCTGGCCGACGGCTACTCGTGCCGTACCCAGATGGATCAGCTGGGCGGCTACCAGAGCCGGCATCTGGCGGAGGTGCTGGCGGAGGGCCTGGACCCGCGCAAGTGAGGGCCCCGGCGGGCCGGGCGGCAGGTGCGGCAGGCGCACCCGTGCCTCCCGGTCCCGCCGGACCCCGCGCGCTACACGTTCAGTACGAAGTCGAAGGAGCCGGCCTGTCCGCCTCCTTCCGGCCGTACGTTCATCAGCAGCCGCGCGTCGAAGATCGGGTCGGTCCGGTTGCGCGGCTCACCCGGGAAGTACAGCTGGGTGGTGAGCACGCGGCTGTAGGGCGCCTGCACCTTGACGTGCAGGTGCCGGGTGCGGCCCGGGTACAGCCCCGGCCGCAGGGTGGCCAGCCGGAAGGCGCCCTGCGCGTCGGTGTACTGGTGGCCGCGGAACCGGTACCCCGCGTTGTCGTAGGCGCCGTTGGGGTCGGCCTGCCACCAGTCCAGCAGTACATGCGCCAGCGGTGTGCAGTCCCGTCCGAAGACGAATCCGCTGACGGCCAGCGGCGTTCCCCAGGTGCCGGGCGGCACGATGGAGTCGCGTTCGGGCGAGTTGGGCTTGAAGTAGGGCCCCTCGGTCTGCGGAGGTGTCGGGTCGTCGCCGTCGTCGCAGGAGGGCGTCAACGCCGGCCGCTCCCCGCTTCCGCGCCGGTCGCGGGCGAGCGCCGGGGCCGCGCCGCTCGCACCGGTGCCCAGCAGGACCGCGGCGGGTCCAGCGGCCATCGCGGCGCGCAGCACGCTCTTGCGGCTCGGGCCCTGGCGCCGCCGGGCGGTGGGCTGTTCGTCGTCCGTTGCAGCCATCTGTCTGTGCCTCGCTCTCCAAAGGTGGGGGAAGTGCGGGGACGGACGCGTCCGGCCCTGGTCGGCCGAGTGGGGATGACGCTACGGGCCGGACGAGGGGGCGTCGATGGACGGATCTACCGGACCGTGGTGCTTTCGTCACCGTCCGGCAGTTCGTGCGCCTCCCGCCGGAACTCCCCGGGGCTGGCGCCGGTCTCGCGCCGGAAGAAGCGGCAGAAGTAGGCCGGGTCGGCGAACCCCACCTCCCTCGCCACCTGCCGCACCGTCATACCGGTGCCGCCCAGCAGCCGCTTGGCCTCCAGCACCTGTGCGTGCCGGATCAGCTGTCCGGGCGTACGCCCGGTGGCCGCGCGGACGGCGGCGGTCAGATAGCCGGTGGAGACGCCGAGTTCACCGGCGCACGCCGAGACGGTGCGCGCGGCGGCGGCGCCCGGCCGCTCCAGCAGGCGGACGAACTGTCCGGCCACAGCGGCGGGACGGGAGCAGGCGGCCTCCGGGTGTGGCATGCCGTCGGGGGGTTCCTGGGCCGGGAGGCGGTCGGCGTGCACGAGCAGGATGTGCACATAGGCCTGCAGCACCGAGCGCATCCCGCGCTGCGCCTCGCCGTACTCGGTCCGCATGGCGGACAGCAGGCCGTCGACGCGGGTTGCCGCCGGGCCGGACAGCGGAAGGGAGGGGTGCGTGCTCAACCGGCGCAGCAGCTCCCGGTCCTCCGGGTGGGCGAGCAGGAACGCCTCGTCGAAGAGGACCACGCAGCCGTGTACTTGTCGGCGCTGCTGCCAGTGGTGGGACTGGCCCGGGGCGATGAAGCACAGGTGCGGTGGCCGCAGCGGCCAGCGCCGTAGGTCGATCACATGGGTGCCGCTGCCGCGGGTGACGTAGGCGATCTCGTAGAAGGTGTGCCGGTGGGGGTAGGCGGCGCGGGAGAGCGGTCCGATCGTGTCGAACGTCCCGATGGCGAAGGGGAGCCGGCGGGGCGCCGGCACGTCCAGGCGGTGCAGCGGCATGGTGCGGGGCCCCTGCCGAGAGCTGTGTCCCGTCTCCACGCGCCGCTCCTCTCCCGTGGGTGCCGCCCGAGTCCCGTGGGCGTCCGCCCGAGGAGTTACCCGGGGCGGTGGACCGGGCACCGGGAAAAAGTCATGCAAGCACGCTTGCTTGTTTTTACCGAGGCTGCCACTCTCGGTGCGACGGACGGCGGTCGGGGCCTGCTGGGCGCGCACCGGCCCGCCGACGCCGCGACACAGGGGAGGGGCGGACGGTGGCCGTATCGCAGGGCGTGCTCGGCGAGTTGCTGGCGGAGCTGCGGGCCGAGAGCGCGGAGGTGGAGCGGCTGGTCGTCGATCTGCCGCCGGCCGCCTGGGCCGCGCCCACACCCGCGGCCGGATGGACCGTCGCACACCAGATCGCCCACCTGGCGTGGACCGACGAGCGGGCGCTGCTCGCCGCGACCGACGCGGAGGCCTTCCGCCGCGAGACCGAGGCGTACGCGGCCCGGCCCGAAGCGGCCGACTTCGTCGACGACGGCGCCGAGGCGGGCGCCCGGCTGCCGCACGGCGAGTCGCTGGAGCGCTGGCGGGCGGGGCGCGAGGCGCTGCAGGGAGCGCTGGCCGGGCTGGCCCCTGGTGTGCGGCTGCCCTGGTACGGCACGTCGATGAGCGCGGCGAGCATGGCGACGGCGCGGCTCATGGAGACCTGGGTGCACGGGACGGATGTCGCCGACGCCCTCGGCCTCGTACGGGAGCCGACCGCTCGGCTGCGGCACATAGTCCGCCTCGGCGTCCGTGCCCGTGACTTCGCGTACCTGGTGCACGGACTGGAGCCGCCCGCCGAAGCCTTCCGGGTGGAGACGACGGGCCCCGGCGGCGAACTGTGGACCCACGGCCCCGAGGAGGCGGCCCAGCGGGTGACCGGGGGCGCTGTCGACTTCTGCCGGCTGGTCACCCAGCGGGTGCACCGGGACGACACCGACCTGCGCGCCGAGGGGGCCGAGGCCGAGCGCTGGCTGAGCATCGCGCAGGCCTTCGCGGGCCCGCCCGGGAAGGGGCGGGCGCCGTCCCGCGGCCGTCAACCAGAGGTGTCCTCGGGCCGGATGCTGCGCGAGGGGGAGGCGTGAGCGTGCCCGGCCCCGCCACGGGCCGCCCCCGCGAACCCCTGCGGGTCGGGAACGCCTCCGGCTTCTACGGCGACCGCTTCGACGCGCTCACCGAGATGCTGACCGGCGGCCCGCTGGACGTCCTCACCGGCGACTACCTCGCCGAACTGACCATGCTCATCCTCGGCCGCGACCGGCTGAAGGACCCCGGGCGTGGCTGGGCCAAGACCTTTCTGCGGCAGCTGGAGGACGGCCTCGGGCTGGCACGGGAGCGCGGCGTCACCCTCGTCACCAACGCGGGCGGCCTCAACCCGGCCGCTCTCGCCGACGCCGTGCGGGAGTTGAGCGAGCGCGTCGGAGTCCCCGCGCGGGTCGCCCACGTGGAGGGCGACGACCTGCTCGGACGCGGGGGCTGGGGCGAGGGCGTGCTGACCGCCAACGCGTATCTGGGCGGCGCCGGGATCGCCGCCTGCCTGCGCGCCGGCGCCGATGTCGTGGTCACCGGGCGGGTGGCCGACGCGGCGCTGGTCAGCGGCTGCGCCGCCGCGCACTTCGGCTGGACCGACGACGACCGGGACCGGCTCGCCGGTGCCGTCGTCGCCGGGCACGTACTGGAGTGCGGGACGCAGGCGACGGGCGGCAACTACGCCTTCTTCGTCCGCGACGGCATCGATGTGCGCCACCCCGGGTTCCCCCTCGCCGAGATCGCGGCGGACGGCTCGTCGGTGGTGACCAAGCACCCGGGGACCGGCGGCGCGGTGACCGTGGGCACCGTCACGGCGCAGCTCCTCTACGAGACCGCCGGGCCGCGCTACCCGGGCCCCGATGTCACCGCCCGCCTGGACACCGTGCGGCTCGCACAGGAGGGCCCCGACCGGGTCCGGATCGAGGGGGCCCGCGGAGAGCCCCGCCCCGGCACCCTCAAGGTGGGGCTCACCCGGCTCGGCGGCTTCCGCAACGCGGTCACCTTCGTGCTGACCGGCCTCGATGTGGAGGCCAAGGCGGCCCTTGTACGGGAGCAGATGGAGGCCGCCTTCGCACGGGCCGGGACACGGCGCCCGCGAGAGGTGAGCTGGAATCTGGTCCGCACCGGCCGGCCGGACGCCGATGTGCAGGAGGAAGCCGGCGCGCTGCTGCGGCTGGTGGTGCGCGACGCGGACGAGAACGTCGTCGGCCGCGCCGTCTCCGCGCCCGCCGTCGAACTGGCCCTCGCGAGCTACCCGGGATTCCATGTGACGGCGCCACCCGCACGACCGGCGCCCTACGGGGTGTTCGAGGCGGCGTACGTACCCGCCGAGGGGGTGCCGCATGTCGCGGTGCTGCCGGACGGCACCCGGGCCGATGTCTCCTTCGCGGCCTGTGCGCCCACCACGGCCCCGGTGGACAGCACACCGGCCCCGCTGGCCAGCACACCGCGGGCCGGGCCGGGGTCCGGTCCCGGCCCGCACCTCGTCCCGTCGCCCACCCGGCGCGCCCCGCTCGGTCTCGTCGCCGGGGCCCGCAGCGGGGACAAGGGCGCAAGCGCCAACATCGGCGTATGGGCCCGCGACGCGGACCCGGAGATCCACGACTGGCTCCGCGCCACCCTCACCGTCGCCAGGCTGCGCCAACTCCTCCCCGAGACCGCCGGGCTGGAGATCACCCGGCACGAACTCCCCAACCTCGCGGCCCTCAACTTCATCGTCGACGGCATCCTCGGCGAAGGCGTGGCGTCGCAGCACCGGTTCGACCCGCAGGCCAAGGCGCTCGGCGAATGGCTGCGCTCGCGCCACCTCGACATACCGGAGGTGTTCCTCCCATGAGCGCCCTCAACAGCTCCCTCGATGTGGCGGCCCCCGAGTACGCGGACAACCGCGCCGCGATGCTCGGCAAGCTCGAAGAGCTGGACGCCGAGCAGGCCAAGGCCCTCGCGGGCGGCGGCGAGAAGTATCTGGCGCGGCACCGCTCACGCGGCAAGCTGCCGGCCCGGGAGCGGATCGAACTGCTCCTCGATCCGGACACCCCGTTCCTGGAGCTGTCCCCGCTCGCCGCGTGGGGCAGCGACTACACCACCGGGGCCTCGCTGGTGGCCGGTATCGGTGTCATCGAGGGCGTCGAGTGCCTGATCACCGCGAACGACCCCACCGTACGCGGCGGCGCCAGCAACCCGTGGACGCTGAAGAAGGCACTGCGGGCCAACGAGATCGCCTACGCCAACCGGCTGCCCTGTGTGAGCCTGGTGGAGAGCGGCGGCGCCGATCTGCCCAGCCAGAAGGAGATCTTCATTCCCGGAGGCGCTCTCTTCCGGGACATCACCAGGCTCTCGGAAGCGGGCATCCCGACCATCGCCGTCGTCTTCGGCAACTCGACGGCCGGCGGTGCCTACATCCCCGGGATGTCGGACCACGTGATCATGGTCAAGGAGCGCGCCAAGGTGTTCCTCGGCGGGCCGCCGCTGGTGAAGATGGCCACCGGCGAGGAGGCCGGCGACGAGGAGCTGGGCGGCGCCGACATGCATGCCCGCGTCTCGGGGCTCGCCGACCACTACGCGCTGGACGAACCCGACGCGCTGCGCCGGGCCCGCCGGGTGGTCGCCCGCCTCAACTGGCGCAAGGCGCACCCGGACCCGACCTGCGAGGTACGGGAGCCGCTGTACGACCCGGAGGAACTTCTCGGCATCGTCCCCGACGATCTGAAGGTGCCGTTCGATCCGCGCGAGGTGATCGCCCGGATCGTCGACGGCTCCGAGTTCGACGAGTTCAAGCCGCTGTACGGAGCCAGCCTGGTGACCGGGTGGGCGCGACTGCACGGCTACCCCGTCGGCATCCTCGCCAATGCGCAAGGCGTGTTGTTCAGCGAGGAGTCGCAGAAGGCCACCCAGTTCATCCAGCTCGCCAACCAGCGCGACATCCCGCTGCTGTTCCTGCACAACACCACCGGTTACATGGTCGGCAAGGAGTACGAGCAGGGCGGCATCGTCAAGCACGGCTCCATGATGATCAACGCCGTCTCCAACTCGAAGGTCCCGCACCTGTCCGTGCTGCTGGGCGCCAGCTACGGCGCCGGGCACTACGGGATGTGCGGCCGCGCCTACGAGCCCCGGTTCCTGTTCGCCTGGCCCAGCGCCAAGTCGGCCGTCATGGGACCGCAGCAGCTCGCCGGGGTGCTGTCGATGGTGATGCGCGAGTCGGCCGCCGCCAAGGGCAAGCCGTTCGACGAGGAGGCGGACGCCGGGCTGCGGGCCATGGTCGAGCAGCAGATCGAGAGCGAGTCGCTGCCGATGTTCCTGTCCGGGCGGCTCTACGACGACGGCGTCATCGACCCGCGCGACACCCGCACCGTCCTCGGCATCTGCCTGTCCGCCGTCCACACCGCGCCGGTACGCGGGGCCCGCGGTGGCTTCGGCATCTTCCGGATGTGAGCCGCGAACAGCGGGAGAGGGAGCAGCGAATGATCCGTTCCGTACTGGTCGCCAACCGCGGTGAGATCGCCCGGCGCGTCTTTCGCACCTGCCGGGAACTGGGCATCAGCACCGTCGCCGTGCACTCCGAGGCGGACGCCGGGCAGCCGCACGCCCACGAGGCCGACGCCGCCGTGCTGCTGCCGGGCAGCACACCCGCCGACACCTATCTGCGCGGGGACCTCGTGGTGCGGGCCGCGCTGGCGGCGGGTGCCGACGCCGTCCACCCCGGTTACGGCTTCCTCTCCGAGAACGCCGGCTTCGCCCGCGCCGTCCAGGCCGCGGGGCTGACCTGGATCGGGCCGCCGCCGGCCGCGATCGAGGCGATGGCCTCCAAGACCGCCGCCAAGAAGCTGCTGGCCGGGGCCGGGGTGCCGCTGCCCGAGTCGCTGGAGCCGCACCGGGTACGGGAGGCGGACCTGCCCGTGCTGGTCAAGGCGGCGGCCGGCGGCGGCGGACGCGGCATGCGCATCGTGCGCGACGTGGCGGCGCTGGACGGTGAACTCGCCGCCGCGCGGGCCGAGGCGACAGCCGCCTTCGGCGACGGGGAGGTGTTCGTCGAGCCGTACATCGAACGGGGACGACACGTCGAGGTGCAGGTGCTCGCGGACACCCGGGGCGCGGTCTGGGCGCTCGGCACCCGGGACTGCTCGCTGCAGCGGCGGCACCAGAAGGTCGTCGAGGAGGCACCGGCGCCGGGGCTGGACGCTCAGCTGCGGGACACGCTGGAGCGGGCCGCCGTGGCGGCGGCCCGCGCCGTGGACTACGTGGGCGCGGGCACCGTCGAGTTCCTCGTCTCGGCCGAGGGCCGGCCCTTCTTCCTGGAGATGAACACCCGCCTGCAGGTCGAGCACCCGGTCACCGAACTCGTCCACGGCCTGGACCTGGTCGCGCACCAGATCGCCGTCGCCGAAGGCGCCCCGCTGCCGTCCGAGGCACCACCCGCCGCCCAGGGCCACGCCGTGGAGGCCCGCCTCTACGCGGAGGACCCCGCCCGCGACTGGCAGCCGCAGACCGGTCGGCTGTGGCGGTTCCAGGTGCCGGGGGAGGTACGCGTGGACGCCGGTGTCACGGACGGCTGCGAGATCGGGATGCACTACGACCCGATGCTCGCCAAGGTCGTCGCCTGGGCGCCGACCCGTGCGGGTGCGATCCGGAAGCTGGCCCGCGCACTGGAGACCGCCACCGTGCACGGGCCGGTCACCAACCGGGACCTGCTGGTGCGCTCGCTGCGCCATCGCGACTTCTGCGACCTCGACGCGGGGCGCCTGGACACCGGGTTCTACGAACGGAACCTGGCGGAGCTGACCGCCCCCGAGGCCGCCCCCGACCGGGAGTCCGAGGGCGCTCGGTACGCGCTGGTGGCCGCCGCGCTGGCCGAGGCGGTGCGCGACGAGCCGGGTCAGGGGCGGCCCTCTCGGCCACGGGTCGCGGCCCGGTCGGGCGGCTGGCGCAATGTGCCCTCGGCGCCCGCGAGCCGGCGGTACGTGGCCGGGGACGGCACCGAGCACGAGGTGCGGTACGTCTGGACGCGGGGCGGCGTCGCCCCCGAGCCCGCCGCGTACCCGGGGCTGCGGGCCGTCGACGTGCGGCCCGACGCGGTGGTCCTGGAGGTGGCGGGGGTCCGGCGGCGGTTCCCGGTCGCCGTCTACGGCGACCGCGTCTTCGTCGGCCGGCACGCCTTCACGGCCCAGCCGCGCCTCGCCGAGCCCGAGGCCGCCGCCGCGCCGGGATCGCTGCTCGCCCCGATGCCGGGCACGGTGGTACGGCTGGGCCGGGGCGTCGCGGAGGGGGCCGAAGTCGTCGCGGGCCAGCCGCTGTTGTGGCTGGAGGCGATGAAGATGGAGCACCGCGTGGTGGCCCCCACCGACGGGAGGGTCACCGCCTTGCACGTCGCCGCCGGACACCAGGTGGAGGTGGGTGCGGTCCTGGCGGTGGTCACCGCCTGAACGCTCCGGGGGTGGCCCCGGCGCACAGCGTGAGCAGGGGCCTGAGGCCCGAGAAGTCGGAAGGGGACATCCATGACCGCGCTCATCGAGACCGACGAACAGACGGCGCTGCGCACCTCGGTCGCGGCACTGGGCAAACGCTACGGACGCGACTACTTCGCACAGGTCGTCGCGGACGGCACCCACACGGACGCCCTGTGGGAGGAGGCCGCGAAGCTCGGCTACCTCGGGGTCAACCTCCCGGAGGCCTACGGCGGTGGAGGCTCCGGCATCGCCGAGCTGTCCATCGTGCTGGAGGAACTCGGCGCAGCCGGCTGCCCCCTCCTGATGCTGGTGGTCTCACCGGCGATCTGCGGCACGGTGATAGCCCGCTTCGGTACGCAGGAGCAGAAGCGGACCTGGCTCCCCGGGCTGGCGGACGGCACCCGCAAGATGGCGTTCGGCATCACGGAGCCCGACGCCGGGTCCAACTCGCACCGCATCACGACGACGGCGCGTCGGGACCCGGCCACCGGCGAGTGGCTGCTGACCGGCCGGAAGGTCTTCATCTCGGGGGTCGACATCGCGGATGCGACCTTGATCGTGGGCCGTACCCAGGACGCCCGTACGGGAAAGCTGAAGCCCTGCCTGTTCATCGTCCCCCGCGACGCCCCCGGGTTCTCGCGCAACCCGATCGACATGGAGATCGACGCTCCGGAGAAGCAGTTCGAGCTGGTGCTGGACGAGGTGCGGCTGCCCGCCGACGCCCTCGTCGGGGAGGAGGACGCGGGGCTCCTGCAGCTGTTCGCCGGGCTGAATCCGGAGCGCATCATGACGGCGGCGTTCGCGCTCGGGATGGCGCGCTACGCGATCGGGCGGGCGCTGGAGTACGCGCGTACCCGGCAGGTGTGGAAGGAGGCGATCGGCGCCCACCAGGCGATCGCGCACCCGCTGGCCCAGGCGCACATCGAGGTGGAGTGCGCGCGGCTGATGACGCAGAAGGCGGCGCGGCTCTACGACGCGGGGGACGACGTCGGCGCGGGCGAGGCGGCGAACATGGCCAAGTACGCGGCGGGGGAGGCGTGCGTGCGTGCGGTGGACCAGTCGGTGCACACGCTGGGCGGCAACGGCCTCACCCGGGAGTACGGGCTGGCGGCGCTGATCACCGCCTCCCGGGTGGCGCGGATCGCCCCGGTGAGCCGGGAGATGATCCTCAACTACGTCTCCCACCAGACCCTCGGCCTCCCGAAGTCCTACTGATGGGCGGGGCGAAGAGGCTGCTGTCCACCGCGACCGGGGCGGGCGTGCGCACCCTCACCCTCGACTCCCCGCACAACCGCAACGCGCTCTCCGCCGACCTGGTGGGCCGGATGTACGCGGAGCTGGAACGCGCCCGTGCGGACAGCGACGTGCGGGCGGTGCTGCTCACCCACACCGGCAACACCTTCTGCGCGGGTGCGGATCTGAGCGAGGCGAGCGCGCACGACGCGCCGAGCGACGGGCCCCGGGAGCTGGCGCGGCTGCTGCGTACGCTCGTCGCCTTCCCCAAGCCGGTCGTCGCGCGGGTCACCGGGCACGTCCGCGCGGGCGGCACCGGGCTGCTGGCGGCCTGCGACATCTCCGTCGCGGGCCCGGAGGCGACCTTCGCCTTCACGGAGGCGCGGATCGGGGTGGCTCCGGCGGTCGTCTCGATGCCGGTGCTGCCCCGGACGGACCCCCGGGCGATGGCCCGGTACTACCTGACGGGCGAGCGGTTCGGTGCTCAGGAGGCGGCCCGGATCGGGCTGGTGACGCTGGCCGCCGACGATCCGGACGAGGTGCTGGCGCCGGTGCTCGACGGGCTGCGACGCGGCTCCCCGCAAGGGCTGGCGGAGTCGAAGCGGCTGGTCACCCGGGAGGTGCTGGCCGCGTTCGACCGGGACACCGGTACGCTCGCTGAACTGTCGGCGCGGCTGTTCGCGTCGGACGAGGCCCGCGAGGGCATGACGGCCTTCCTCGAACGACGGGAGCCCGAATGGACAGTGCGGCAGGCGCCCGTGCGGTGAACACGCGGGCGGGCGGCGACCGGCAGCCGGACAGCACCCGCGGCGGCCTGGCGGGCGCGCTCGGCGGTTCCGCGAACACACGTGGCGGTTCCGCGGGCGCGCGCGGTGCGGCAGGCACTCGTGGTGCCGCGCCCAAGCAGGACCGCAGCCGGGCCACCCGGCAGCGCCTGCTGGAGTCCGCCGTGACCTGCCTGGCGGAGCACGGCTGGTCGGGCAGCACGGTCACGGTGGTCGCCGAGCACGCGGGAGTCTCGCGGGGCGCGGCGCAGCACCACTTCCCCACCCGTGAGGACCTGTTCACGGCGGCGGTCGAGTACGTGGCGGAGGAGCGGTCCCGGGCCCTGCGCGAGCTGCCGGCCCCCGCCGGGACGCGTGCCGCCGTCGAGACGCTGGTCGGGCTCTACACCGGTCCGCTGTTCCGCGCCGCGCTGCAGCTGTGGGTCGCCGCGTCCAACGAGCCGCAGTTGGGCCCGCGGGTGACCGGGCTGGAGGCCCGTATCGGGCGGGAGACGCACCGGATGGCGGTGGAGCTGCTGGGCGTCGACGAGCGCCGGCCCGGCGTCCGGGAGACCGTGCAGGGGCTGCTGGACATGGCGCGCGGGCTCGGTCTCGCCAATCTGCTGACCGACGACAGCGCGCGGCGCGAGCGGGTCGTCGCGCAGTGGGCGCGGCTGCTGGAGAGCACGCTGCACGACTGACGGCACGCTGACGGGGACGGTGCGCTCTTTCACCCCGCCGGTTCACATTCATCGATATGGATGGCGAACCGGCGGGGTGCTGCTGTGTGTTCGGCGGTGTGCGCAGTCTTGACGCTCCTATAGGCCACTTCTAGGGTGACGCTCGTTCAGCAACCTGGCACATGTTCATGCACGTGAATCAATGGAGCGAACCGAACCAGGGGAGCCGCCATGTCCGGACTGGACTGGGGAGTTGTCGGCGCGTACTTCTTCGTGATGCTGGCGATCGGCCTGTACGCCACCCGCCGGGTCGACAACGTCGCCGACTTCTTCACCGCGCGCGGACGTATCCCCTGGTGGCTGTCGGGAATCTCGCACCATATGTCCGGCTACAGCGCCATCATGTTCGTCACCTTCGCCGCCGTCGCCTACGACTACGGCGTCACCGTGTACTTCTGGTGGCCGCTGACCATCGGGATCGGCGTCGGGATCGGCGCCTTCCTGTTCGCACCGCGCTGGAACCGGCTGCGCGCCAAGCACGGCGTCAACTCCCCGCTGGAATATCTGGCCGTGCGCTACAACCTGCCCACCCAGCAGGTCCTCGCCTACAGCGGTGCCGCCCTCAAGGTCGTCGACATCGCGGCCAAGTGGGTGGCCATCGCCGTACTGCTGCAGGGCTTCGCCGACATACCGCTGGCCTGGGGCATCACGCTCACCGGCGTCTGCACCATGATCTACATGGCCTTCGGCGGCCTGTGGGCCGACGTCCTCACCGACTTCGGCCAGTTCGTCATCCAGTTCGCCGCCGGCATCGCCATGCTGGTGGCCGTCATGGCGCACCTGAGCGGCTTCTCCACGCTGTGGACCATGTGGGACGACCTGCCCGCCGGGCACGGCGACCCGGTCGCCGGCCCGGTCACCACCACCCTGATCCTCGCGTTCCTCCTCGTCAAAACCTTCGAGTACAACGGCGGCATGTGGAACCTCGCCCAGCGCTACATGGCCGCACCCTCCGGCTCCCGGGCGAAGAAGTCCGCGCTGCTGTCCAGCGCGCTGTGGCTGATATGGCCGCTGATCCTCTTCATACCGATGATCGCGGCCCCGCTGATCGTGCCGGGCATCGAGAACGGTGAGGAGTCCTACATCAAGCTCGCCCAGGAACTGCTGCCCACCGGCATGATCGGACTGCTGCTGGCCGGGTTCTTCTCCCACACCATGGCCATGGTCGCCTCGGACTCCAACGTCATCACCGCCGTCATCACCCGGGACCTGGCCCCGGTGCTCGTACGCCGGGTGCGCACCTTCAGCGAGCGCGGCCAACTGCTCTTCGCCCGCATCACGACCGTCGCGTTCGTCACCTTCAGCATGGGCTTCGCACTCTTCTCCGACCCCGACGGCTTCATCATGACCGTGGTCGTCAGTATCGTCGCCGCCACCATGGGGCCCATCTCCATCCCGCTGATGCTCGGCCTGCTGCCCTGGTTCAAGCGCCACGGCTCCCTCGCCGCCATCAGCTCCTGGGCCGGCGGCATCGCGGTGTGGGCCGTCCTCTACTGGGGCGTCGACGACGCCTCCCAGCCCATGACGGTGGGCCTCCCCCTGTTGACCTCGCTCGCCCTCTATCTGGCCGTCGGCTTCCTGCGACCCGTCGAGACCACGGCGGGCAACGCGATCGTCGACTCTCTCGCCGAGGACCCGCCCACGCAGGTCCAGCCGACGACACCGGACGCCCCCACGCTCCCCCCGCTGGAGATCCGCTAGCAATCCGTGTCCCCCCCGGCCGGGGCGCCCGCCGCAGCGGGCGCCCCTCTTCCCCGTACGGCCCTGCGGCGGTGTCAGCTCCTCACCGGAAGGAGCCGGCCGTCAGACGGGTGGCGACGTTCACCCGATTCCAGGCGTTCACCGAGGCGATGGCCATCACCAGGGCGGCGAGAGCGTCCGGGGCGAAGTGGCGGGCGGCGGCGTCCCAGACGTCGTCGGGTACGCCCTCGGGGCTGTCCGCGATCCGGGTGACCGCCTCGGCGAGCGCCAGCGCGGCGCGTTCCCGCTCGGTGAAGAACGGAGTGTCCCGCCAGGCGGCGACCGACCACAGCCGCTCGTTCGTCTCTCCCGCGTCACCGGCCCGGTGCGAGTGCAGATCGACGCACACCGAGCAGCCGTTGATCTGGCTGACCCGCAATCTGACCAGTTCCAGGACGTCGTCGGGGGCCGGGCTGTCATGGAGGAACTCCTCCATCGCGGACAGGGCCTCATAGCCACGTCGGGCGACCTTGTACACGTTCGCCATACGAGGTTGCATCTCGCATCCTTCCCTTTCTGAACAGAGGATATCCAGGTTCACTCGCCGCGAAGACCGTGCTCACGGTGTCCGCGGTTCAACGGGCGGGGGTGTCCAGTTGGTTGCGCGCCACCCGTGGTGCGTCGGGGTGCCTGCTCTCGACCGAGTCCTTGATGTCGGCGAGCGTCTGGGTGGCAAGCTCACGCCGCCACGCCAGCTCCGCCCGGCGCATCGCCTGCGAGACCAGGCAGTGCTTGCGGTAGTCGACGTCCGAGCGCCCGCCGGGGCCGTCGCGCATGATCTGCTGACATCGGAAGGCGTCCTGCTCGCCCTCGATCGCGACCACGACGTCAAGGAGCGTGATCTGCTCCGGGCTCCGGGCCAGCCGGAAGCCGCCGCGCGGTCCGGAGGTCGAGGTGACGATCCCCGCCCGCGCCAGCGCCTGCAGTTGCCGGTTCAAATACGCGGGCGGCAGGTCGTAGAACGCCGCCAACTTCCGCGCCGGAACGGCCTGCTGCTCCGCCCAGGCGAGGTTGAGGCAGCTGTGCAGCGCCCATTCGACACCCTCGCTCATCTGCATACTGAATATTAAGCATCCAGGATCTCCAGTTTCAACAGCGGCGACCGGAAGTTCTCCCGGCCGCCGCCGCCTCCTCCTCCGGGCCCTCGCGCCGGGCCCCTACTCGCTCGATGTGATCCGCGCGAGAGCCACTCCGGCGATGATGAGGGACAGTGCGGCGATCCGGCCGACGCTCACCGGATCCTTGTGGACCACGACTCCGAGGCTGATCGCGCCGACCGCGCCGATTCCGGTGAAGACCGCGTACGCCGTGCCCACCGGCAGGCCCTTCATCGCCAGCGACAGCAGGTAGACCGCCCCGGCGGCGAGGAGGACGCAGATCGCGGTGGGCAGCGGCCGGGTGAAGCCCGCCGTGGGCTTGATGCTCTGCGACCAGGCCACCTCCACGGCGCCGGCGGCCAGCAGCAACAGCCAGCTCACAGCGTGCCCCCCAGTGTCCGGGCGGCGGCGCGGGCGGCGGCGCGGGATGCGTCGTGCTGGTCGCGGCGGGCCGCCAGTGCGGGGTCGACCAGGGAGTTGACCAGTTCGGTGCCGACGAAGGTGACGTCGTCGACGGCATAGTGCCCCCGGAAGAAGTCGCGCAGATACCGCTCCTGGTGGTCGTAGGCGTGCCGTGGTGTGTCGGGCCCGTATGCGCCGCCCCGGGCGGAAGCGACGACGAAGCGCCGAGGTGCCAAGGACATCTTCGGGAACGTCACCTGGTCGATCCACGCCTTGAGTGATGCGGGTATCGAGAAGTTGTACATCGGTGCGGCCATCAGCACCACGTCCGCGGCCAGCAGTTCGGCCAGCAGCGGCTCGACGACGGCCCACGCCTCGACCTGGGCCGGTGTGCGGGCCGCCTCCCGATACCGGTCGGGGTCGGTGATCCGGTGCTCCAGGACGTGGTCGCACAACTCGGTCCATGCCTCGTCGATGTGCGGGACGGGGTCGAGCGCGAGGTCGCGGTGCAGGTAGGTGCCACCCGGATGTGCCGCTCGCCAGGCGTCGGCGACGGTGTCACCGAGTTCACGGCTGAACGAGCGGCGGCGGGCACTCGCGTCGAGGTGCAGCAGGGTGGAGCTCATGGAGGGGCCTCCCAGGGCGACTGAACCGGACACGGTGTCCGGTTGCACGGTCGAAGAGTAGCAACCGGACGGTGCGTCCAGTTATTCCGGAGGAGGCCCTAGGCTGGCCCCGTGACCAAGGAACGTGCCGACGCCGCTCGCAACCGGGAGAAAGTGCTCGCCGCCGCGGCGGAGCTGTTCGCCGCGAAGGACCCCCGCGCCGTCACGATGGACAGCATCGCCCGTGCCGCCGGCGTCGGCCGGGGAACGCTGTACCGGCGGTACCCGGACGTCGCCTCCATCGCAACGGCGCTGTTGGACGAACACGAGAAGGCGCTGCAGCACGAACTGCTCCAGGGCCCACCGCCGCTGGGCCCGGGGGCGCCGCCGCACGAACGGCTGGCCGCCTTCTACACGGCCATGACCGGGCTGCTCGACCAGCACGTCCACCTGGCACTCGGCGCCGAGACCGGCGCCAGGAGGTACGCCACGGGCGCCTACGGCTTCTGGCGCGCCCACGTTCTGGCCCTCGCCCGCGAGGCCGACGTCGCCGACCCGGACGCCCTGGCCGATACCCTGCTGGCTCCGCTGGCGCCCGATGTCTTCGCCTATCAGCGTGAGCGCGGAGTCTCGCCCGCCCGCCTGGCCGCCGCACTCACCGAACTCGCCCGCGTCCTGGTCCGCTAGTCAGCCGGTCGGAGAGTTCAGGCCATCCGGCGTCGCCAGGTCGGTCGCACGGTCGGCCAGGTCCGCTTCGATGTTGGTGGCCATGACGGACAGGATCCGGACCGTTTCCGCGTACTGCTGCGAGGTCAGCCCGCATAGTACGCCGCGCCGCAGATCGTGCACCCGAGAGGCGACGGCGGCATGTTCGGCCCGGCCTTTCGCCGTCAGGGCCAGAAGACCCGTCTCCGGGCCCTGGTGCACCCATCCGCGAGCGATCAGCCCTTCGGGTGCGTCGAGGAGTTCGCCGAGGTCCGCGGGCCCGGCGCCGGCCGGTGCGGCCTCCCGCCAGAAGGGTGCGAGTGCTTCGGCGGCCCGGGCGCGGCTGTGCGGCTCACGGCCCAGCAGGCTGAGCACCTGCCATTGGCGTCGTGTCACACCGGAGTCCTCCAGGGCTGTACCGAACTGCTCCTCCAGAAGGTTGTGCAGATGCTTGAGCCAGTAGCCGATCGGCTTGTCCGTCGCGTCCACGCCAGCTCCATACTCATGTAAAAATACATGTACCTGCGGGGAGTATGGAGGAGGTCGCGATGGACGGCAACTGCGCAGGTGAGCCCCGAGAGGTGGCCGCGATCGAGCGCGCGGTGGTGGCACTGCGCCGACAGCAAAGAAGCCATGCCCTCGCGCGGTTGTCGGCACGCCGCGGGAGCCGGAGCGGTCCGTACGGTGCGTTGCCCGACGCGGTTTTCCAACTGCTCGACGTGGTGGACGAGGCAGCAGAGCACGGCCGTGCCCTGACGGTCACCGAGGCGGCAGCAGCCCTCGCCGTGGACCAGCCACGCGCCAGCCGTCTCGCCTCCCAGGCCCTCGAAGCGGGGCTGCTGTACCGCGGCACGGACCCGTCCGACGGCCGTCGCTCACTCCTCGGGCTCACCGCCGACGGGCGCGAGGCGCTCGATGAGATCCGCTCCTTCCGCCAGGAAGTGATCGCCGAAGCGCTCGAAGGCTGGCCCGCAGCGGACCGGGCCGCCTTGGCCCGCCTGCTCGCCCGCTTCGTCACCGACGTCGCAGCGATCACCGACGCATAGCGCCGCGAGCGCCTCCCCGCCCGCCGGCCGTGTACCTCGGTGCCCTCGTTCCGCAGGGGGAGCGGTCTCCCCCGCGAGGGGGAAGAGCGCTCGTGCGGGCGTCCGATCCCCGGCGGGAGAGGGCCGGACAGACTTGGACCGTCGCGAGCCGCCAGGCCCGCGGACGGCGGCAGGAAGAACGCGGAGGGACGGTCATGACCACGGCAACTGCACAGTGTGGACGGCGCGAGGGCTGGGCGGGGTACGTGGCCGCGGCAGCGGCACTCGCCTACGCGGCGCCGCACTTCTGGTGGGGCGCCGGGATCGGCGCCACCTTCCCCGGCGACTTCACCGAAGCCCCGCACGGCACCTGGGAAGCCGCGATCGGCTACTGGCTGATGGGCGGAGTGGCGGTGCTCGGCGCGGTCCTCGCACTCGCCCTCGTCCAGCCGTGGGGCCGACGGCTCCCCCTGCGGGTGCTCGCCGCTGTGTCGATGATCGCCTCGGTCGGTATGACGCTGTGGGGCTTCACCTACTTCGCGATGCAGTACCTGCTCGCCGCTGGCCGCGTCGTCTCCGCACCCGCCTTCGCCGCCAAGGACGCGCATCCGCAGGCCGCCTGGGGACTCTTCTGGTACGCGCTGTTCGTGGTGTGGGGTGTCATGCTGGGAGCAGCCGCCCGGAAGTCCCTGTTCGCCGACCGGCGTACGGCCCGAGCCGCGAACCCGCCGCACGGACGAGGCGGCCCGACCGTCGTCGCCGGGACGACCTGCCGGTGAACGGGCCGGACCCGCGCCGGGCCTCCCACGTCACGGCGTCCGTCGGCGGCCCTGCTTCACCTCGCGGTCGAGTGCCCAGGCGTCGGCGACCGGCCCGAGATGGCCGAGCTTGTCGGGGTTGATCACCGAGCGGATGGTCTGGATCCGCCCGCCCAGCACCTCCAGGACCAGGATGTGGAGCACCTTGCCGTCCCGGTCGCGGAAGACCGCTCCTGGCCGCCCGTTGATCTCCTGCGGCTCGAAGGTCACCTCGACCCGGGCCATCAGCTGGAGGACGGAGGCCAGCAGCCGGGCCACGTTCTCGGCGCCGACGACGGACCTGGCCAGCTGCGGCGCCTTGCCGCCGCCGTCCCCCGCCAGCGACACGTCGGCGGCGAGCAGCTCCCGCAGACCGACGACATCGCCGTCGCGGAAGGCGTCGAAGAACCGCGTCGCCAGCTCCTGCCGCTCCTGGCGGTCGGCCTCGAACCGTGGCCGCCCGGCCCGCATGTGCTGCCGCGCCCGCACCAGCAGCTGCCGGCACGCCGCCTCCGACCGCCCCACCGCCTCGGCGACCTCGTCGAAGCCGAAGCCGAACACCTCCCGCAGCACGAACACCGACCGCTCCAGCGGGCTGAGCCGCTCCAGCAGCAGCAGCGCCGCCATCGACACCGAGTCGGCCAGCTCCGCCGCCCGCGCCGGATCCTCGTAGGGATCGGACAGCAGCGGCTCGGGGAACCACGGCCCGACGTACTCCTCCCGCCTCACCCGCGCGGAGCGCAGCACGTCGATCGAGAGCCGCGTCACGGTGGCGGACAGAAAGGACTTGGTCGACGTGGGCCGGGTCGCCGAGCCGTCGAAGCGCAGCCACGTCTCCTGCACCACGTCCTCGGCCTCACTCACGCTGCCCAGGATCCGGTAGGCGATCGAGAACAGCAGCGGCCGCAACTCCTCGAACTCCTCGACCTTGCTCACGTCGACTCCCCCGTAAGTCCTCCCGCCCGACGGCTCAGTGGAACTGCCCGACCTCGTAGTCGCCGGCCGGCTGCTGGGCGATGATGTTCAGCCGGTTCACCGTGTTCATGAAGGCCACCAGCACCACCAGGGCGGTGAGCTGTTCCTCGTCGTAGTGCTCGGCTGCCCGTGCCCACACCTCGTCGCTGACCCCGCCGGCCGCGTCCGCGACCCGGGTCCCCTCCTCCGCCAGCTCCAGCGCGGCACGCTCGGCCTCGGTGAAGACCGTGGCCTCCCGCCACGCCGAGACCAGGTGCAACCGCACCGCGCTCTCTCCTGCGGCGGCGGCCTCCTTGGTGTGCATGTCGATGCAGACGGCGCAGCCGTTGATCTGGCTCACGCGCAGCTCCACCAACTCCTGCGTGGCGGCCGGCAGCGACGATTCCTTGAGTATCTTGCCCGCCGACAGGAAGTGCTTGAAGGCCTTGCCGGCCGTCGGGTCGGCGAAGTAGTTCAGCCGCGCGTCCATCGTGTGCTCCTCCGCGCTCTCGTCAGGGTGCCTACACCCCCTGGGACGAGACAGCCCTGCACCCTGTGACACGGACACGTGTGACCCGCGTCTCCCCTACTGGGGTTGTGCGGAGCTGTTACAGGAGAAGCCTGCGGGGTCAGGCGCCCGCAGGCGCTCGGTCGGCTGTCCCGGGCCGGGGCCCCGGGCTGGTCGTCATCGGATGGGGCGGCGATCGGAGCGCCGGGACCAGCGCACGGCGATGAACGCCAGAGCGGCCACGAGGACCGCGATGCCGACGAACAGCAGGTAGCCGAGCCCTTCCGCTACGGCTCCGATGATTCCCAGGGTCACGGCGACCAGAACGAGGAGCAGGAAGAGGACCATGTCGCGGATGCTTCCTTCGGGGTGAGCGCGGGCGGTCAGCGGCGTGCGAGTTGCCGCTCGCCGCCTGCGCCGGTCTGGTAGGACATGTCGTAGTGCTGGAAGATCGTTTTCTCTGCCTCGGCGGGCAGGATGTCGTCCATGCCAACTGCGGGTGCCTTTTTGACCAGCGCTTTTTGGTAGGCGACCCTGACGTAGTCCGGGCCCAGGGTCACGTCGTCGAGGGGTACGAAGGCCAACCGGTGGCGGGTGGGCAGTCCGGTGCGGACCGTGGCCATGGCCGGTTCGTCGGTGGTGGTGTCCACATAGATCGCCTCGAGGACGCCGATCTTGTGGTCATGGGAGTCGACGACGTTGCGGTTGCGCCACTCGCGGATGTCGGCTGCGTGGATCATGATGCGCCTCCTGGGCGGTTGATCCGGGCTGGTGCGGGCCTGTCCGTGGACAGCGGCAGCCCGCCGGACCGCGCCTTCCCCGGAACGGGGATGGGCGGGGTACCCGGAGCTGCCCGCAGCATCCCGCCGATCGACGGGATACGCGGCCGAGCTCTGCCGTGCCGCCGCCCGCCAGGTGAGGCCGTCCGGTCCCTCGTGCGTGCGACGCCCCGGCGCCGCGGGCGGAGATGTCCGCGGCCTCCGTCCCCGCGGCCGCGGTGGTCGCGGGTGGCGGCGGCCCGTTGTGGCCGCCGCGGAGCCAGGGGCGCCGCAGCGGCCGGGGAGGCGACGGCTGTACTGGTGCAGCGCGATCCGGTCGGCGTGCTGCGCGTTGAGACGGTGGATCACGAACGCTCCCAGGGCGATCATCGCGAGGACGACGGCGATGGTGAGGCCGGTGTCCAAGGCCGCGTCACCTCCCGCCGGCCGTCCGGGCGTGCGCGGTCATCGCCCCACCCTCCGCCTCCCATGCGTCTGCCTGCGTGCGGCCTGGCGGGTCCGCATCGGCCGGGTCGGCGAGACGGCCGGCCGACTCGGCCGCCATCAATGCGCTGCCTGTACAGGCGATCCGCGGATCGCAGGCGGCGGCCATGAGTCGTTCGGCGGCGGCCGCGCTGGTCCCCGGCGGGATGATCAGCAGGTCCCAGCGCCCGACGTGGTAGGAGCGCAGCATGAGTTGGTGCGGGTCCTGCTCCTGGCGGAACCAACCCACCTTGACCACATGGCCGTCGACGGCCACCTTGCGGGGCACCACGGGCCAGTGCGTCGGGTTGACGGTGACGCGAGTGATGCGGCCCCATCGCGGGTCCAACAGCTCGGTCAGAGCCGCCAGTTCGCGAGTGAGATCCCGGGAGTGCGGCCACCAGGCGCCGTCGAGCAGCCCGGAGGGCGGGCCCGGAGGCTTGAGGGAGAGCCGGACCGGCGGATAGCCGTCGGCCTGGGCGACCGGTGTGGTGGTCGGGGGGTGTTCGGTGATCACCTTCATGGTGTCGACCCGTCTCCGGGCCCGGCATTGCCGGCCCGGTACTGTCGAACCGAGAGAGAGACCGGCGCGGAAGCCGGTGAAGAATGCTCTCGATATTGCCAGCGTACTCCTGTCGCAGCCTCGACCACGTCCGCCCGAGAGACCGGCGGCCCAAATGAGGTATTTGTCCGCGACTTTGAGCCAGCTGGCGCTCCATCGGTCACCCGGGCAGTTCCAGTTCGGCCCACAGCGTTTTGGTGATCGGGTCGTTCACCCGGTGTCCCCAGCGGTTAGCCAGGGCGTCCACCAGGAGCAGCCCGCGCCCTGACTCGCCGTCGTCGTCGGGCGGCCACGGCGCCCCCGGCGGCAGCGGTTTGTCCGCCCGCGCGTCGGTGACCCCGCCCTCAGCCTCCTCCCGGCCGTCGGCTCGCTCGAGGTGAGGCGCGGCCGGAACGAGGGCGTACTGCGGTACGGAACAGTCGCGCTCGTCCAGCCACTGTGTCGTGAGCAGCCGCGCGAGGTGCGCCCCGCGCCGGGTGGAACCTCGTTGCACGGCGGGCCTGGTCGGCGTCGTGGCGAGACGGTCGGTCGACCGCGGCAGGAACCTCCGCCCTTCGAGGCGGGAAGCGGAGTCACTTTTCGCAACCCAGTTGCCCTGAGGCGTGCTTCGCGGTCCGCTTGGCGAGCCTGAGAACGTCCTTCTCGTGATTGCCGTCCGGTGGCGTGAAGACAGTTACGCTCATGCCTTCATTCGCCCCCATTGCTTCCGCCCGTCCCGGACAGGGCAGGAACAGTGCCGCCGCGTGGCCGTCGGAGAAGCCACCCCCGTACAGGTCCACGCTGTGCCGGTCGGAAGACCAGTCGATGCCGGTGCGCGTGATGTACTTCGCCCAGTCCTCCCGATCCCCCGCCGTCTCCTTCACCAAGAGCCTCACAGCGACCTCGTCGTCGGCGCGCACCTCGCACAGCAACTTGGCGGACTTCTTGTCGACAAGTGTCTCGGATTTCACTGAATAAAAAGAGGCTTCCGGGACGATGCGGCGAAGCTCGGCGGTATTGCTCGTTCCGGTTACCGCGGAACAGTCCGCTTCCGTGGACTCGAAAGACCTGGGCGGGTTGCCGTTTTCGCGAGAGAGCAGGACAACTGAAAGGACGGCAACTGCGGCAAGGAGCACAGCTACCACGACAGCCAGCCACGTCACCGGCTTTGTGAGTTCACGACGAACGTCCATCATCACTCCGATGACTTTAAGGTCTTCACCTGGTCGCCACTGGTGAGTTCGGTAGCCATTGTCTGCCCCGCGACCAGCGCATCATTGAATCCGTCCTTCGATCCCGCGCGTACCCAGGTGTCCCAATGGCCCGGGCCGTAATCGTCACCGCCATAGTCGTGGTACATCTTGTTGGTGGACGTGACGTCGTCAGCTTTGGCGTGCGACCAGTAATCCGATGTCAGCTGTGCCTTCTCGGCGCCCTCGTTGTGGTCGTTGGCCATGTTCCACTCACTCGGCCCGACGAAGAGCCCTGATCCGGTCAAGCCGGAGATGAGCGCGCTGGCGACGGGATGGACGCCCCCGCGTGCCAGCAGCACGTTGGTGACGGTGGCCCCAGCGCCGTAACCCCACGTCCCGACACGGGTCTGTGCCTTCTCATAAGCGGCGTCGTGAGCAAGACCCTCACTGACCACGGCTTCCTGTCGACCAAGTGTGAGCGCCCCTGTGACATATCCCGACTGTCGGCTGACGCGCTCCACGACATCCTCCGCGCGGTCCTTGGCGTCCGTGTCGGAGCCTTCGAACCGTTCGTACCATGGCAGTTGCGCCTGCACGTCGGGGTCCAGCTGGTGTTTCAAGACCGCATCGCCATAGAGCTTCTGCCCGGCGAGCACTTCCTGGTATCCCTCGGGACTCTGTCCGAGAGATATCAAGAATCTGGCCACATTTGACTCGGCCTCTCCGCTCTTTCCGAATACCGCAGGCTCCCCGGCAACTGGGAACAATTGCTCGATCGCATTCATCTGCTGATCCTTCGGCAGGTTGGCCATCGCAGGATCCATCGGCGGCTTACCACTCTCCAAGCCGCGATAGATATCGGGCATGTACTCCCGCGCCATCCGGCCCAGACTGTCACCCATCTCCTTGTTTCCCGTGAGGAGGGACGGCTCGTCCGACACGGCCTTGACGACGTCTTCCATGATGCGTGCCTGGGCGGGAGTGTGCACCAATGAGTCCGGTTTCGCGCCGGCGACGTGGCCGGTCGCCCCGGCTTCCAGCGCTTCGCCCATCGCGTCGCGTCCCGGCGTTCCGCCGTCCGAGCCCGGGAGCGATTCCCACTCTCGGTCTTTGAACAGATAGTCGAAGTGGGACTGCCCGCCCTTGCCGTCCTTACCGGTCTGTTCTTCCGGGTGGCCGAAAAAATCCGTGGAAGCTTCGGGATTGTGTGAGAGGGCCTTCATGAAGCCGGTCATCGGGTCCACACCGGCGTCCTTGTCGCTGCCGGGCCCGAAGTGCATCCGGTCCTGCTGGGCGTAGGAGGGAAGGCGGTCCCACGGCAGTACGTCCTCGCGCGTCCTGCCGCCCGGGCCAGGGTCCTTCACGTCACCCGTGTGCTTCTTCTCGTAGGCGACCAGCGCATCGCCGTAGTCGTTGAGGAAGGCACCGTCGTACTTGCCGTGTCGCATCAGATTGCTCATGGCTTGAAAGCCGTAGATCGGCTTGTGCGAGGCCGTGCCGGAGACCGGTTGGTCGCCGACCTGGATCGCGCCCTTCTTCCACGCCGCCATGTCGCCGGACTCGGAGCGGGACGCCGTCGCCAAGGTGGTACCGAGGCCGGTTTCCAACTCGCCCAGCAGTTTCTTCCGCGCGTCCAGCAGCTTCTTGTGTTCACTGAACGTCTTCGTGCCGCTCCCGGCGCCCGCAGACTCCCACCTGTCGATCTCCATCGCCTTGGCAAAGAATGCGAGGGATTTCTTCGGCCCCATCTCGCCGACGACTCGTTCCGCGAAGACAGGATCCCTACCACTGCGCTTCAGCCAGTCGTTGAGGTGATCGAGCTGGGTATTGCTCAGCTTGCTGGGGTCCTTCGAGGTCAGCTTGAGGACAGCGTCCGCGTCCTTGACAGCCTGACGTGTCTTCTCGAAGTCGGTGACGCGGGAGGAGAGGAAATTGTACTTGTCCTTCGCCTCATGCCGTAGCGCTTCGGCAGCACCCTTGTCGGTGGTGTGGGCGGCCTTGAGAACCTTTTCGATGTCCTCGACGACAGCGTCGATCTGCTTCTGAGTGGGCTTGGGATCGGCGCCTTCTCGTGGCTCCACGACCCCGTTCGCCGTGACGTGCACACTCTTGTCGGCGCTCGCCACCGCTTCCTTCAGGGCCTCCTTGTGGGCCTTCATCTTGGTGTAGAGACCGTTCAGGATCGTGTGCACGCTCCGGGCGGTCGCCAGTACGTCCTTGAACTCGCCCGCCGTTTTGGTCACGAACTTCTTCGTCACATCAGCGTTGTTCCCGGCCCAGTCCGCCCCGTTCGCCTTTTTCGTGAGCCCCGCGGCAGTCGTGCCTTGTCCGTGCCCGTCCTCGCCAACCAGCTCGACCAGATCGTCGACCATGTCCTTCCAGTCGTTGACCGCCTTCTTCAGCGTCCCCAACCGCAGGTCGTGGAGCTGACGGTAGGTGATCACGTGAATGCCCCCCTTTGTGCTTTCCCGTACGTTGGTCGACCTACGCTGGACTACTTGATGTAGTCGTAGATACGGGAAACCGTCATCGCCTTACCCGCGGCATTCTTCATGCCCGTCTGAATGTCATGCTCATCCTTCGCATGCTGCGCCTTCGAGTAGTCGAGGTGATTGGAGATGTGCGCGCATGCTTCCTTGAGCGTGCCCAGTTTGGTGTTCCACGCGTCATGCAGCACGGTGAGCGCCGAACCCGCCTCCAGTCCGTCGTTGAACAACTGGGTCGCCGCATCGAAGGTGTTCTGCCGAGCCAGATCCCCTGTGGTCGACAGCTGTGAGTGCAGATCGAAGGCCATGTTGCCGAGAGCCCCCAACTCGTCGTCACGAACGACGAGGTCACCCTCTTTACCGACAGGCTTGCCGTTCGCGCCGTCGGGCGGCAGCGCGTGGTTCAGCCGCATTTCGACGTGGCCGTCCCCGGTGGCGGCGTCCAGTCCAGTTGATCCGTCCATGTGAGCTGACACTGTTCCCCCTCCTGCAACCGGCTGTGTCGACACCGATCACAGGCCCCTACCCCGCCACCCGCGGGCTTATAACCTCCGGCATTCTGGATAGATGGTGCATCCATCGGTCATTCGGGCAGGTCCAGTTCGGCCCACAGGGTTTTGGTGATCGAATCGTTCACCCGGTCTCCCCAGCGGTGCGAGAGGGCGTCCACCAGGAGCAGCCCGCGACCTGACTCGCACTCGTCCTCGGGCGGCCACGGCGCCCCCGGCGGCAGCGGTTTGTCCGCCCGCGCGTCGGTGACCTCCACCCGCAGCACTCTTGCCGGTGGCGCCTCGGTCAGCGTCAGGCTCACCCGGAAGTCGCGGCCGATACTGCCGCAGTGCCGTACGGCGTTCGCCGCCAGCTCCGCCACGATCAGTGCCGCCGTGCGCGAGGCCGCACTGCGGTACGGAACCGCGTGCTCGTCCAGCCACTGTGTCGCGAGCAGCCGCGCGAGGCGCGCCCCGCGCCGGGTGGAACTGAGCTGTACGGCGAACGTGGCCGGCGCCGCGCCCACGTGCGGCGGCTCGGGATGGCGAATTCTGGCCGTTTGCGGATTCATAGGGTGACCGTCCCGCTACGCGGCTAGCGTGGCCCAGGTCAGGAGCGCGTCGCCCGCCCACGGGTACGGCGGCGCACACCTCCTGCGCGGGGATGTACGGGCCGCACGCCGTGACCGGATCACGGCGAACGGCGTTGACGCAGAGACCCGTTGAGGGCGCACGAGGACGTGAAGCGTATGACCAGCGCGAACGGAAGCAATCCCACCGACCGCAAGAAGGACGGCCGGTCCGTCCCCTCACCCCGTACGGCGGACACCGCCCAGCAGCGCAAACGCGAGGACGACCGCCCCGGCATCTGGGTCGGCTACGGCAAACTGCTGCGCAAGTTCCGCCTTGCGGCGGGGTACTCGCAAGAAGCCCTCGCCCCGCTGCTGGGCTACTCGGCGGAGCAGGTCGCCTCGGTCGAGCAGGGCCGCCGCCCGGCCAAGGCACCGTTCACGGAGGCCGCAGAACGGGTGCTGAACGCGGGCGGCGTCCTGGCCACCCTCCAGGACGACGTCGACTTCGCGAAGCTGCCCGCCTTCTTCCGGGACTTCGTCCTGCTGGAGATGGAGGCGGTCAGCCGGTTCGACTACGATCCGCTGCTCATTCCTGGTCTGTTGCAGACGGAGGAGTATGCGAGGGCCCTGTTCGAGGGCCACGTACCCATGCTCGACGAGGAGGCGATCGAGGACAACGTCGATGCGCGACTGAGCAGGCAGAAGATCCTCACGAAGAGCCCGCTGGTGGACTTCTCCTTCTTGATCGGAGAAGCCGCGCTACGCCAGGAACTCGGTGGCCCGAAGACGATGAGGGAGCAGTGCCGACATCTGTTGGCCACGGGCAAGCTCCGCAACGTAGCGCTTCAGGTGGTGCCGACCGGCGGTGGTTTCCACACTGGGCTGAACGGCGGCTTCGTTCTCGTTGAGACCTCCGAACACCAGCAGTACGGGTACTTCGAGTCACAGGGGATCGGCCATGTCGTCGCTGACACCAAACATGTGAGCACCTTCGCTCTGCGGTATGGCAAGCTGCGATCACAGGCGCTGAACGTCGAGGATTCAGCCGCATTCATCCGGCAGTTGGCAGGGGATCAATGACGAACGAGCAGGCGGCAGCCCGGCTCCACGAGCTGTCCTGGTTCAAGAGCAGCTACAGCGGCTCGGACGGTGGCAACTGCGTCGAGGTTGCGCATGCTGTCGCCACCGTGCACGTGCGTGACTCCAAGGAGCAGCGCGGTCCCGTCCTGTCCGTACCGTCCGGCCAGTGGGCGGCGTTCATCGGGCACGTGGCGGGCCAGGGATGAACGAGCTGTCCTGGTTCAAGAGCAGTTACAGCGGTTCGGGCGGCGGCGAGTGTGTGGAGGTTGCGCATGCTGTCGCCACCGTGCACGTGCGTGACTCCAAGGAGCAGCGCGGTCCCGTCCTGTCCGTACCGTCCGGCCAGTGGGCGGCGTTCATCGGGCACGTGGGGCAGTCGCACAGTTGAGGCCGTTCACTTCGTCCCCGCCACCGGTCCCGGTGGCGGGGACCACGTGTGTCGGGTCCTGACGGGGTGGATGGCTGTTACAGGTTCCGGACAATCTTTCCGGCCAGGGTCGTGAACTTTCGCAGGAGGGGTCGCATCACACCTCCCGTAAGACGCACTCGACCAGACGGGGAGCGCCGGGCGGAGAGGCCCGGCGCCGGAAAAGAGGAACCATGACTGGCAAGCTCACTCGCGCCGTTCGCTGCACTGCCGCCGTGCTGGCCGTTGTCGCGGTCGGCGCGGGTGCCACCGCGTGCAACTCGTCCAGCGACAGGTCCTCCGCCAAGACGGGCACACACGCCGACGCGGCGAAGGGCGAGAACACCTCGGGCGTCGAGGTGAAGGAGACCGCCCAGCAGGGTTCGCGGACCGACGCGGTGAACGCCTCCGCCGCCAACACCAGCAAGCGCTGCCACACCGGTGAGCTGGACTTCACCTGGGGCGGCCCGCATGGTGGCGCCCCGGACATGGAAGCCGACCAGCAGCAGGTCGCGACCGTCCAGCTGAAGAACGACGGCGGGCGCACCTGCACCCTGCGCGGCTTCCCGGGCGTCCAGCTGATCAGCGAGTCCGGGGAGACCTGGGACCTGCGCCGCTCCGGGGACACGCCCAGCACCCTCACCCTGAAGCCCGGTGAGAGCACTGCCGCGGTCAGCATGAACATCCTGCCGGTGCCCAGTGACATGAAGGGCCCCGAGCGCTTCGTGCCGAGCAAGGTCCTGATCACCCCGCCCGACGAGACGACCCACGTCACCCTCGACTGGCCCTACGGCGGCGCCATTCTGGACCAGTCCGGCGCCACCCGCCCCGGCACCTTCGTGAACCCGATCGTCCTGGGCTGACCCCACCGCGTGCACCGCGTGCACCGTCGGCGGGGCCGGCCGCCCCGGACGGAGCTGAACGCTTCCGGCCCCGCTTTCGTGTATTTCTCGGATCACCGAGAAGGAGGACGGGATGGCTCACCTGTCGCAGCCCCGGTCCGTTACGCCCCGTGCGCACGAGCCGGGGGTGTCGCGGCGGTGTCTGCTGCTCGGCGCGTCCGCCGCCGCGCTCTCGGCGGCAGGGTGCAGTGGGGGGAAGGACGCGGGGGAGGGCCAGGCGCCGGATGGGTCGGGAGCCGGGCCCTCGGGCCGTGGGTCGGCTCCGAGCGGTGCGCTGGGCGCCAACTTCAACGAGGACCCTCGCGACCTGCGCTTCGCGCAGCTGCGTGAACTGTCCACGAGCTGGCTGCGCGGCTTCCTGCCGATGCCGGAGGTCGGCAAGGGCGCACCGGGCAGCCAGCGGGCCGTGGCCACGCTGCTGGACGCGCACAACCGGGGGTACGGCACCGTCCTGTCGTTGAAGTTCCCCTACCACAAGCGTGCGTTGCCCGCAGTGGGCAGCGCGCTCATGGAGGCTGAACTCGCGCGGGTGGACAAGGTGGCGCGTGCCGTGCTGGGCAAGGTCGACATTCTGGTGATCGGCAACGAGCCGTTCCTGGAGAGCCGACGCGTCGACCGCGACGGCCCGGCCCTCAACCGCTTCTACGAGCAGCTGGCCGAGCACGTCGTCGCGTACCGCGAGAAGCATTTCCCGGGCGGTTGCCCGACCCGCCTGTACATGGGGGCGCTCAATCGTCTCGACGACCCCGCCGAGCAGACTGCCGCCACCCGCCGATGGCTGGATTTCGTCCATAGCACACGGGAGATCGAAGGCGTCGACATCCATCCGCACGTGGACTCCCTCGACGCCGCCCAGGAGTACCTGGACCACGTCGTCCCGCACCTGCGCTCCGACCAGAAGTTCCTCGCGACCGAGTTCTCCCTCGTGCACAACTGGCGGGCGCACATGCGGGACAGGATTCCGCCCGGCTTCGCCCGGCGCTACGGCATCGAGCCGGAGACGCGGGTGTGGCAGCTTCTGAGGAGGGCGGTGGACAATCCGTTCCCCCAGGAGAAGTGGGACGCCTTCTTGGCCATGAGCCCCTGGTTCCACAAGAACCGGCACTACCTCCGGGAACAGGTACAGCGGTTCCGCGACACCGGGAAGCTGGCCGTGGCCACCTACGGCGTGGCCCAGGCCGACGCGATGGTCCGCGACATCGGCCCCGCCAAGCAGCCGTGGCTCCTCAACAGCCTGTACGCCACCCGTACTGTGCGGGCGCGTCAGGACGGGGGACCCGGGCGCACCACGGCGTGGTTCGAGGACTTCAGGGAGTTGCAGCGGGACCGCGACCGGCGCCGACTTGAGCACCGGGCGGATCCGCCGTGAACCTTTTCGTCCAGCCCGGCATCGAACTTTCTGCAAGCCCCGTACCGGCGCTGCCGCCATCCGGTACGGGGCTTCTCACCCCCTACTACAAGGACTGACGCTCCGCACCGGCGTCAGCCGGTGTAGCCGTCCACCTCGCGGGGGTTGCGAGGCCCCGGCCCCACATAGCGGGCCGAGGGGCGCACCAGGCGGCCGGTGCGCTTCTGCTCCAGGATGTGCGCCGACCAGCCCGCGGTGCGGGCGCAGGTGAACATCGAGGTGAACATGTGCGCCGGGACCTCGGCGAAGTCGAGGACGATGGCGGCCCAGAACTCGACGTTGGTCTCCAGCACCCGGTCGGGGCGGCGGGCGCGCAGCTCGGCGAGGGCGGCCTTCTCCAGAGCGAGGGCCACCTCGTAGCGGGGGGCGCCCAGTTCCTTGGCCGTACGCCGCAGCACGCGGGCGCGCGGGTCCTCGGCGCGGTAGACGCGGTGGCCGAAGCCCATCAGCCGCTCACCGCGGTCGAGCTGGCGCTTCACATAGGCGTCGGCGTCGCCGGTGCGTTCGATCTCCTCGATCATGCCCAGGACCCGGGACGGGGCGCCACCGTGCAGGGGCCCCGACATGGCGCCCACCGCGCCGGAGAGCGCCGCCGCGACATCCGCGCCGGTGGAGGCGATGACACGGGCGGTGAACGTGGAGGCGTTCATCCCGTGCTCGGCGGCGGAGGTCCAGTAGGCGTCGACGGCGGCCACGTGCTTGGGGTCGGGTTCGCCGCGCCAACGGCGCATGAAGCGCTCGACGACGGTGTCGGCCTTGTCGATCTCCTTCTGCGGCACCATCGGCAGGCCCTGCCCGCGCGCGGACTGCGCGACGTAGGAGAGCGCCATGACGGCGGCCCGCGCGAGGTCGTCGCGGGCGGTCTGCTCGTCGATGTCGAGCAGCGGCCGCAGGCCCCAGACGGGAGCGAGCATGGCGAGCGCCGACTGGACGTCCACCCGGATGTCTCCGGAGTGCACCGGGATGGGGAACGGTTCGGCGGGCGGCAGGCCGGGGTTGAAGCCCCCGTCGACGAGCAGTCCCCACACGTTGCCGAACGACACCTGGCCGACCAGGTCCTCGATGTCCACCCCTCGGTAGCGGAGCGAGCCGCCTTCCTTGTCAGGTTCGGCGATCTCCGTCTCGAACGCGACGACTCCCTCGAGCCCGGGTACGAAGTCGGACATCTGGCGGCTCCCTCGTGATGTGCCGTCAGAGCGGTGCCTGACGGGCGGAACGACCTGCTGGCGGTGGGCTGCGCGGGGCAGCGTGGTCTGCTGTGCATGCTGCGCATGCTGTGTGGGCGCGGCGAACGGTTCCGCTGCCGGCTGCTCGCGGCTCACGGACCGGGCCGTCACCTCGGTCATGCCCGCCCCGGTCGGTGGTCACGCTCCGCTGCCTGTGGCCTGGAGCACGCTGTCGGGCGGAGCGGCAACGATAGCCGCTGGTGTACGGCTGCCACAGCTCTCGGGGTCAGATTCTGTCGGTTCCGGCACCTGCACGGGAGGGTGAGATGAGGCACAGCGGCCGATTGCGGGCCCGCAGGTGTGCGCAGGGGGTCCACCGGGCAGACTGTCCGACCGGGACCGGGGCGGATGCTGCAAGATGGCTGCGTGCCTCACGCCGATGACGTTGACGACGCTGCTGCCGGGACCGCTGAAACCGCCGCTGCCGCCACCCCCACGGACCCGACCACTCTCGACCCCGCCGCGATGCGTGCCCACTACCGGGACGAAGGACTCGGTGAGAGCGGGCTGGCGCCCGACCCCTTCGCCCAGTTCGCGCTCTGGTTCGCCCAGGCGACCGCCAGCGGACTGCACGAGCCGAACGCCATGGTCTGTTCCACCGCCGACGAGCGGGGCCGCCCCAGCTCCCGTACCGTCCTGCTGAAGCGCTACGACGAGCGGGGCTTCGTCTTCTTCACCAATTACGGCTCCCGCAAGGGCCGGGAGATCGAGGCGAACCCGTACGTCTCGCTGCTCTTCCCCTGGCACGGCATCGCCCGCCAGGTGATCGTCTCCGGTACGGCGGAGCGCACCGGGCGCGACGAGACGGCCGCCTACTTCCGGACCCGCCCGCACGGCTCCCAGCTCGGCGCCTGGGCGAGCGAGCAGTCCTCCAAGGTGGCCTCCCGGGAAGAGCTGGACAGGCTGTACGCACAGCTGGCGGAGCGCTACCCGGAGGGGGAGGACGTTCCGGCGCCCGCCCAGTGGGGCGGCTACCGGGTGCGGCCGGAGACGGTGGAGTTCTGGCAGGGCCGGGAGAACCGGCTGCACGACCGGCTGCGCTACCGCCTCGCGGCGAGCGGCGACTGGGAGATCGAACGGCTCTGCCCCTGAGCTGACCGCGCCCGTCAGGGCGCGAACAGGAAACGGCCCGTGGGCGACTCCCTCCGCCGGAGGCGGACGGCGTCGGTCGGACGAGTCCGACGAGCCCACGGGCCGGGTGACTGCTGTGGATTGGCCGGCGAACCGGCGTCACGCTAGTGGCGTCGGCCTCAGGCCGCAGCCACCTCACACGTCCGGTGATTGATCATCAGCCGGATCACCTCCTTTCCTGTGTGCTCCTCACCGTAGGCACCGCCCCGGTGGGCGGCAAACGAATTTCGGCGAATTTCGGGGCGACAACGATTTCGGGGAACTCGCTGTGTGCTGTGTCACGTTCGAGTTGAATGATCCGTACACGCTCCGTGGCGCTCAGCGACGATCGTGATGCGGACAGCACGGCAACAGACGGGCACAGCAACAAGGGCTACGCACAGCAACAAGCACAAGCACAAGAAGCACAAACAGGACAACAAGGCCTACGAGGCAACAAGGCAACAAGGCCTACAGGGCAACAGGGGCTACGAGGCAACAAGGGGGGTGCCGAGGTGGCGGCTCGATCCGAAACCCATTCCGCGTCGTCCTCGGACGGTGACGGCGGGCCCGACGACGAACTCCTGCTCGCCGCGCTGCTCGACGGCATGGACGCCGCGTTGTGCGCCTTCGACGCCGACGGCGTGGTCACCCACTGGAACCGCGAGGCCGAGCGGATGCTGGGCTGGACGCAGGAGGAGGCAGTCGGCCGCAAGGGTCTGGCCGGCTGGGCGGTGCGCCCGGCCGACGCCGAGGAGGTGGAGGGCCGGCTGCTCGACGCGATGCGTTCGCCCGGCCGGCAGGTCCACGAGTTCGCGCTGCTGACCAAGGACGGCGGGCGGGTGCTGGTGCGCATCCAGTCCTCGGGAGTCAGCGGCGCCGACGGTCGCCCCAAGGGCGTCTACTGCGCGTTCAGCGAAGTGCACGCCCAGATCGACCTGGAGCGCTGCATCGCGCTGAGCGAGGCACTGCTGGAGGACGCCTCCTGGGGGGTGGTCCTGGTCGACGCCGATCTGCGGCCCACCGTCGTGAACGCCTACGCGGCCCGGGCCTTCCGGGTGCCGGCCCGTGCCACCATGCTCGGCCGCCCGCTGGGCGAACTGCTGGAGCAGGGCATGGAGGAGCTGGAGGGCGCGCTCCAGCACGTGCTCGGCGAAGGAGCACCACCCGCGCCCGCCGAGATATGGGTGACGCTGCGCCCGCACGGCGACCGCATGGCTGCGGGCCGCGCGCCCGCCGACACCGCGCCCGCCGACCGCGCCGACAGCGACCGGGCGGACGCCGACCCCGGGGCCGTCGACCCCAACGGCCGGAGCCGCCCCGCAGCCGGTGCGGGAGCGGGCCCCGACGAGGTCGAGGCGACCTCCGCCGGCACCGAGTCGGCGCGCCGCCGCTGCTGGCGCAGCGGCTTCCTGCGGCTGGCGTCACCGCTGGCGGAGGAGCCCGTGCCGTTGGGGGTCGCCTGGCTCTTCCAGGACGTCACCGCGCAGAAGCGGGCCGAGCGGGAGGCGGCCCGGCTGCGCTTCCGCGACGGCCAGTTGCACCGCGCGGCGCGCGCAGCGGCGGAGTGCGCGGACCCGATGGAGGCCGCATGCCTCCACCTGGAGTTCGCGCTGGCCGGTTTCGCCGACCACGCGCTGCTCGATCTGGTGGCCGAGCCCGGCCCCGAGCCCTCACGCACCCGGGACGCCTCGCTGGACGCGCTACCGCCCCGCGACCCCCGGCTGGTGCGGGCAGCGCTGGCCCCCGCCGTCGAGCGCGGTCGGCCGCCGTTCATCGAACCGGGCACCGCCAGCGGCATCCCCGTCGCCTACCCGGAGGGCCATCCGGCACTCCAGGCGTACCAGCGCTGCACATCCGTGCGCGCCAGCAGCGGCGAGCAGCGCGGGCCGGACGCCGTGGAGTGGGCACGGACCCGCAAGTGGCCGCAGGGCACCGTGCACGGGCTGTGCACGGTGCTGCGCTGCCGGGGCCGCTCGCTCGGCGTCGTCACCTTCCTGCGGGACGCGGGCCGCCGCCCCTTCGACAGGGAGGACGCGGACTACGCGGAGCAGATCGCCGCACACGTCGCGGCGGCAGCCGACCTGGCGGTCGCGCTGCAGGGAGATCAGCGGTAGAAGATCCGGTCCGCGTACTCGTCCATCACGTGCGCGTTCCAGTCGTGTCCGCCGTCCACGTTGCCCGAGCGCAGCATGGGCGGCTCGACGCCCCGGCGTACCAGCTCGTGCGTGGCGGTGGCGACGATCGCCTGCATCACCGCGCTCGCCACCACCGTGGAGGCGGGCGCGAACGGCGCTCCGACGCCCTCGGCGGTCAGTTCGGCGTCACCGACGGCGATCCGGCTGTCCACGACGATGTCGCAGTGGTCCTTGAGGAAGGTGCCGGTGGTGTGCCGTGACCGGGTCTGCGCCGCGTACGCGACCGAGGTGACGCCGATGACCTTCAGGCCGAGCGCCCGTGCGTTGAGGGCCAGCTCCACGGGGAGCGCGTTGCGGCCGGAGAGGGAGATGACGATCAGTACGTCGCCGGCGCGCGCCGGGCTGGAGTCGAGCGCTGCCGCCGCCAGCCCGGAGACCCGCTCCAGCGCACTGCCGAGCGTGACGGGGGTGACGTCGACCCCGACGGCGCCGGGGACGTTCAGCAGGTTCATCACCGCGAGCCCGCCCGCCCGGTAGACGGTGTCCTGCGCCGGGAGGGAGGAGTGGCCCGCGCCGAAGGCGAAGATCCGGCCGCCGTCGGCGATGGTCTCGGCGAGCAGCTTGCCCGCCGCCTCGATGCCGGCCGCCTCGCCGTCCCGGACCTCCTTCAGCAGTGCGACAGCCGCGTCGAAGAATTCCCCGGCCGGCGTCCTGTCCGCACTCCTGTCCTGCCCAGCCCCCTCGACCTGCTCAGCTCCCTCAGCCTGCTCAGCCCTCCCGGCCTGCCCATCCCTCTCGGCCTGCTCGCCCATCGCGTGCCCTTCGCATCCGTCACCGCGGACCGGGTGACGCCCACGGACATGCGCCGCACCCGATTCCGTTCCGTAGTACCGCGCTCACGGTGGGGTCCGGACCCTCTTCTGTCAACCGGCGGGCCGCAGCCGCGGCCACCGGCTCGCGGTCGGGACGGGGCGGTTGTCGGTGCGATGCGTCAGAATTGCTTCCAGGGCCACCGCACAACTGACTAGGGGCTACGCAATGTCAGGACTCATCGACACCACGGAGATGTATCTCCGCACCATCCTGGAGCTTGAGGAGGAAGGTGTGGTCCCGATGCGAGCCCGCATCGCCGAGCGCCTGGACCAGAGCGGTCCGACGGTCAGCCAGACCGTGGCCCGGATGGAGCGGGACGGACTGGTGACGGTCGCCGGGGACCGGCATCTGGAGCTGACCGAGGACGGCAGGCAGCTCGCCACCCGCGTGATGCGCAAGCACCGGCTGGCCGAGTGCCTGCTGGTCGACGTCATCGGACTGGAGTGGGAGCAGGTGCACGCCGAGGCGTGCCGCTGGGAGCACGTGATGAGCGAGGCGGTCGAGCGCCGCGTGCTGGACCTGCTGCGCCACCCCACGGAGTCGCCCTACGGCAACCCCATCCCCGGCCTCGAAGAGCTGGGCGAGAAGGCGGAGGCCGACCCGTTCCTGGGCGAAGGCCTCGTCAGCCTCAACGACGTGGAGACGGACGGCGACGGCAAGACCGTCGTGGTCCGCAGGATCGGCGAGCCGATCCAGATGGACGCCCAACTGATGTACACCCTGCGGCGCGCCGGTGTGCAGCCGGGCGCGGTCGTCAGCGTCAACGCGGGCGCCGCGGGCGGCGTCCAGGTGGGCAGCAGCGGCGAGGCGGCGGAGCTCGGCACGGAGATCGCCGCGCACGTCTTCGTGGCCAAGCGCTGACGCCCGCGGCGACCGGCCGGCCCGCCCCCGACAGATCGGGGAACCGCGCGGCCGGCCAGGACGTTCCGTACCCGGGGACGGCCGAGTGCGCCCCGGCGTGCCGACGGCCGCCCCGGCGCCCGGAGGCGCGCCGCGGCCTTCGGTGAGCGCCCACGCGCGTGGGCGTCTTCCCAAATTCTTCAGGCCGTACCAGAGTTGCCGGAACACGAGCGGCCATGTGCGTGCCGTGCGACGCTGCTGCCGGCGGAAGGGGAGCCATCGATGCTGTGTTCCGCGGGCCCCGCACCGCCCCACGTCGGGTGGGTGAGCAGCCGGGGCTCCGGCGCGTTCGGCCGCCGGAGCCCCGACTCCCCATGTCCCCCCGCGGCGACCCGGAGCCCCGAGCTCTCAAGGTCTGCCGCCCTCCCGGTTCCTGTCTCCCCCGGGGGACGGCGGGCAACCCCGCAGCGTTGTCACTCGAAGGTGGGGTATTCGCCGTGAGGACCGGCTGTTCGAATAAAGGTTCGATAGTCTGACGCGGCGGTCACAGGAGTGGGGGTGTCACGACGCATGGTGCGACGGATCGATGTGACGGGGGCGGACGGAATCGGGCTCGCCGCCTGGGAGTTCGCCGACCCGCCCAAGGCCGGTCCCGAAGCCCTGGCCGGCGTCGCCGCGCCAGGCGCGACGGAGCAGGCCCCCGGCTCCGGACGGCGGACCGACACACAGCGCCGCAAGCCCCCCGGAGTGCTTTTACTGCACGGACTCATGGGCCGCGCCTCGCACTGGGCAGGCACGGCCCGCTGGCTCGCCGACCGCTACCGCGCCGTCGCCCTCGACCAACGCGGCCACGGCCGCAGCGACAAGCCACAGGAAGGACGCTACGACCGCGAGGCGTTCGTCGCCGACGCGGAGGCCGCACTCGAACAGCTCGAACTGGCCCCGGTGGCGCTCGTCGGCCATGCGATGGGCGCACTCACCGCCTGGCAACTCGCCGCCAAACGCCCCGACCTCGTCCAGGCCCTGGTGATCAGCGACATGCGCGCCTCGGCACTCGGCGAGCAGTCCCAGCGCGAATGGGAGGAGTGGTTCAAGTCCTGGCCCGTCCCCTTCGCGACCCTCGCCGACGTACGCAGGTGGTTCGGCGAGGACGACCCCGCGCTGGAGCGCTCCCGCCCCTCGCGCGGTGAGTTCTTCGCCGAGGTGATGTCCGAACGCGAGGACGGCTGGCGGCCCACGTTCTCACCCGAAGTGATGATGCGGGTCCGCGAGGCGTGGGTGCACGACGCGCACTGGGACGAGTTGGCCCAGGTCCGCTGCCCCACCCTCGTCGTCCGCGGACTCGACGGCGAACTGGGCCGCGCCGAGGCCCAGGAGATGGTGCGGGTGCTGCCGCGGGGGATCTACGCGGAGGTGACCGAGGCCGGTCATCTCATCCACTACGACCAGCCCGACGACTGGCGCCGCGTCGTAGAACCCTTCCTCCAAGCCACCCTCACCCTCCCGGCGGGTACGCCGCCCCCCGGGGCAACCCCATGAGGGCCGGTGCCCCCGCCTGCTTGTGGGGGCACGCCCCCTGACCCCCTCCGGCTGTCGCCGCCCCTGTTGTGGGGGCACGCCCTCGCTCCGCGGGGTGCGCCGCCCCTTGTTGTGGGGGCACGCCCCCTTGCGTTTTCGGCTGCCGCCGAGGGGTCGTGTCGGGGGGCTCCGCCCCCAACCTTCGGCCGGGGGGACCCCCACCCAACGGCCCCCCGCTAGGTGGGCTTCGCCCCCCTAGGACCCCCCTGCCCCCGAATGATCTGTCCTTTCTTTCGAGCGATCGGCGTGCTTGTTGCTGTCCATGGTTCGGCCGGTGACGACCCTGCGGGTCGAGTGTTGGTGCCACTCCGCCCGCACCGGCGTTACCGGTAACGCCGGGCG
>NZ_JAFFZM010000037.1 GCF_017676345.1 Streptomyces smyrnaeus
ATGGTGGGGGTCATAGCCTGGCGGTATGACGTCCAATCGCTGGTCCGATCTCGACCGCCCCCCACTCAATCAGGCGGCCCTCCGCAAAGCCCTGCTCGGCGAGGGCTCGCTGTGGACCGATCTGGAGGTGGTCGAGTCGATCGGCTCGACCAACACGGAACTGGCCACCCGCGCCCGAGAGGGCGCATCCGCCCCCGGCAGCATCCTCGTCGCGGAGGAGCAGACGGCGGGCAAGGGCCGCCTCGACCGCGCCTGGACGGCCCCGCCCCGCTCGGGGCTGTTCTTCTCGATGCTGTTCCGGCCGGAGCCCCCGCCCGAGCGCTGGGGCTGGATTCCGCTCCTGGCGGGAGTGGCCACGGCGGGCGCCCTCGCCCGCTCGGCGGGTGTGGACACCGGCCTGAAGTGGCCCAACGACGTGCTGACCACCGGCAAGGGTGCCGGCGCCCCCGAGTGCGCCGGCAAGAACAAGGGCGACGCCCCCGAGGGCGGCGGCGAACGCAAGATCGGCGGCATCCTCGCGGAGCGCGTCGGTACGGACTCCGTGGTGCTCGGCATCGGCCTCAATGTCACTCTCCGCGAGGACGAGCTGCCGGTGCCCACCGCCGGTTCCCTCGCCCTCGCGGGCGCTCAGGGCACCGACCGGGATCCGCTGCTGCGCGCGGTGCTGCGCGCGGTGGAGGACTGGTACGGCCGCTGGACGGCGGCCGACGGCGACGCGACGGCGGGCGCGCTGCTGGACGCGTACGCGGCGGGCTGCGTGACGCTCGGCAGGACCGTACGGGCGTCGCTGCCCGGCGGGGGCGAGCTGGTGGGGGAGGCTGTCGCGGTGGACGGTGACGGCCGCCTGGTCATCGCCTCGGAACAGGGCGTACAGCATCCGGTCGCTGCCGGTGACATCGTCCATCTGCGCCCCGCAACCGGAGAGTGAGGTAGCGCACAACTGCCGTATGGTGGGCAATCGGCGGTGACATCGGGTGCCACCAGGCAGCGCTGTCCCGGCCGTGAGCAGGTTGAGCAAGAGGAACGGAAGGGCTGTGCGCAGGGACGACGCGAGGCCGCGACACCACGCCGCGGAGGGTGCGGGGAGCCCGCGGTGACCGTGGACGAACCGGGTGTGCCCGAACGCAGAGCGGCCTCCGACCCGGGAAGTGCCCCGGGGCCCTCGGCACCCGCCGACACCCAGGCAACCGCCGACACCCTGGCAACCGCGGACACGGCGGACGCCGCCGACACCGGGGGCGCCCTCGACACTCCCGCGGGCGACAGCCGCGGAGCGCCTGACCCCGCCACCCCGGAGCCCTCCGAACCGAACCCCACCCGGACCTCCCCCTCCGGCGGAGGCGCCGGCGGCGGCACCGCCGGAGGCGGAGGCGGTCTCGGGGGGCCGTTCGACGAGGGGAGCGGTCCGGGGGATCCGGAGGACGAGCCGGACCCCAGCGCGCTGCGTATCGAGGAGCTCATCCTGGGCTCGCAGCGGCAGTACACCCCGTTCCAGGCGGCCCGCGCGGCCGGGGTCTCCATGGAGCTGGCGTCCCGGTTCTGGCGGGCGATGGGCTTCGCCGACGTGGGGCAGGCCCGCGCGCTCACCGAGGCGGACGTACTGGCGCTGCGGCGGCTGTCGGGTCTGGTGGAGGCGGGGCTGCTGAGCGAGTCGATGGCCGTGCAGGTGGCCCGTTCCACCGGGCAGACCACGGCGCGCCTCGCGGACTGGCAGATCGACTCGTTCCTGATGGGGCTGACCGAGCCGCCCGAGCCGGGGATGACCCGCAATGAAGTCACTTTTCCGCTGGTGCAGTTGCTGCTGCCCGAGTTGGAGGAGTTCCTCGTCTATGTGTGGCGCCGGCAGCTGGCCGCCGCCACGGGGCGGGTCGTACAGGCGCAGGACGACGAGGAGATGGTCAACCGGCGGCAGGCCATCGGCTTCGCCGACCTGGTGGGCTTCACCCGGTTGACCCGGCGGCTGGAGGACGAGGAGCTGGGTGAGCTGGTCGAGGCGTTCGAGACCACGTCGGCCGACCTGGTCGCCGCGCACGGCGGGCGGCTGATCAAGGCGCTCGGGGACGAGATCCTCTATGTCGCCGAGGACGCGGGCACGGCGGCCGAGATCGGGCTGCGGCTGATCGAGACGATGGCGAACGACGAGACGATGCCCGAGCTGCGGGTCGGCATCGCTTTCGGGACGATGACGACCCGGATGGGTGATGTGTTCGGCAACACGGTCAACCTCGCCAGTCGGCTGACCTCGATAGCGCCCAAGGACACGGTGCTGGTGGACGGGGCCTTCCGTGCCGAGCTGACGGCCTCGGGCGCCGCGCCGGAGTCGGAGAAGGAGAGCGAGGACCTGTCGGGGTACCGGTTCGCGCTGCAGCCTCTCTACCAGCGGCCGGTGCGTGGGCTGGGTGTTGTGGAGCCGTGGCTGCTGCGGCGCCGTACTCAGAAGGGTTAGCGACCGTTATCGTACGGCCATGGATCACAGCGAGCAGACGTTCGGGGAGTGGGTACGGGTCCGCAAGGACGGGCACGTCGCGGAGCTGGTGATGGACCGGCACGGCGCCATGAACGCCGTGTCGACCGCGTTCGCGGGCGCGCTCGCCGACGCGTGTGCCGCGCTCGCCCGGGACGGTGAGGTGCGGGCCACCGTGCTGACCTCCACCCATGAGCGCGCGTTCTGTGTCGGTGCCGACCTCAAGGAGCGCAACTCCTTCAGCGACGCGGAGCTGGCCGCGCAGCGCCCGCAGGCCCGGGCGGCCTACACGGGGGTGCTGGAGCTGCCGATGCCCACCATTGCCGCGGTGCACGGTTTCGCGCTGGGCGGCGGGTACGAACTGGCGCTCTCCTGCGATCTGATCGTCGCCGACGCCACGGCCGTGGTGGGGCTGCCAGAGGTGTCGGTCGGTGTGGTGCCCGGCGGGGGCGGCACCCAGTTGCTGCCGCGCCGGGTGGGTGCGGCCCGCGCCGCCGAGCTGATCTTCACGGCGCGCCGGGTGGCGGCCGGTGAGGCGCACACGCTCGGGATGGTCGATGTGCTCACCGAGGCGGGCGAGGACCGTACGGAGGCGCTGGCGCTGGCGCAGCGTGTCGCCGCCAACTCGCCGGTCGGGCTGCGGGCCGCCAAGCGGGCGCTGCGCACCGGATGGGGCATGGATCTGCGTGCGGGGCTGGAGGTGGAGGAGGCCGCCTGGCGCACCGTCGCCTTCTCCCAGGACCGCGCGGAGGGGGTCGCCGCCTTCAACGAGAAGCGCACTCCCGACTGGCCGGGAAGGTGAGTGGGGGTCTCCCAGCGGGACGGCGGCTGTCTCCGTAGAGTGATGTTCTCCGTAGGGGTCCGTAGGGGGCTGCACGGCAGGACGGGGCGAAGCCTCCTAATCTTGGCGGTATGGGCGGAATGGGAGAGGGCGGAGACGACGCGGACGCGCGCCTCAGTGCCGTCGTCGGGCTGTCCCAGGCCATGGCGGCGGCGCAGACGGCCGCGCCGGCCACGGCCCGCCCGCATCCCTACGACGAGGACGAGCCGGAGGCCACGGCCGCGCTCTCCCACCGGGACATAGCCCACGCGGCCGCATGGGGCGCCTGCGAGGCGATGGGTGGCGCCTTCGCGTCCATATCCGTCTGGGAGCGGGCGCGCGGCAGGCTGCGGGTGCTGGTCAACGTGGGGGAGCGGACCGTGGAGGAGGCCGAGTTCCCCACCGACGAGTCGTACTCCGTGCGGGACTTCCCGCAGGTCGCCGAGTTGCTGCACGAGTGGTGGGCGGGCGGCGGCAGGCCGCAGGCGTGGGTGGAGGGGGACGGCCCGAGAGAGACCGCCGAGGCCGAGGGGGAGGCCGCACACAGCTATCGCCGGGTGGCGGCACTGCGCCGCAGGGGCCGCGGTTCGTGTGTGATCGCACCGATCGTGCTGCACGGGCGGGCCTGGGGCGAGCTGTATGTGGCGCGGTCCGCCCAGGTGCCCGCCTTCACCCGCGACGACGCCGACTTCGCCGCGGTGCTCGCGGCCCTCATAGCTTCGGGCATCGCGCAGAACGAGCGTCTGGAAGAGGTCCGCCGCCTCGCCTACACCGATCCCCTCACCGGGCTCGCGAACCGCCGTGCGGTGGAGACCCGGCTGGACGAGGCGGTGGAACTCCACCGCGATCTGGGCACCGTGGTCAGTCTCGTCGTCTGCGACATCAACGGGCTCAAGGGCGTCAACGACGCGCAGGGCCACGAGGCGGGCGACCGGCTGCTGGAGCGGTTCGCGGCGGTCCTGTCCGCGGGCGCGGCGACACTGCCCGGCGCGCTGGCCGGGCGGCTGGGGGGCGACGAGTTCTGTCTGCTGGCTGTCGGGCCCACCGCCGACGAGGTGGTACGCGCCGCCGACGAGCTGTGCCGGGGCGCGGCCGAGCTGGAGCTGGGAGAGGGCGTGGCCTGCGGGGTCGCCTCCACCGGTGACCCGGTCGGCGAGGTGCGCTCCGCGCACCGGATCTTCCGGCTGGCGGACGCGGCCCAGTACCGCGCCAAGGCGCTGCGCTCGGGCAAGCCGGTGGTGGCGGGCCGGGAGGGCGGGCCCGACGACCCCACGGTGCGGATGGCCGCCGCCCCGGCTCCTGCGCCGTCCTCACCGGAGCGCCGCCGCTTCCGCCGCAGCTCCTGACGGACCGTCCTGCCGCGCCCGGCCCGCGCCCGGCCCGCGCCCGGCCCGCGCCCAGCGGCCCCGCCACAGGGTTGCCGGCCTACCGGTTCGACGAGAGTGTCGCGAGCAGCACCCGGGCGAAGGCGTCGGGGTGTTCGACACTGCCGAGATGGCCGCCGGGGAAGGTCCGGCACTCGGCGCCCACCGTCTGGGCCAGCGCCGTGGCGAGCGTGTGCGGGAGCTGTCCGCGGGACGTCCGGCCGACGGCGACCACCAGCCGGTCGGCGACGGCCTTCAGCCGGGCGGGATCCGGCGCATGGTGGGTGAAGGGCTTCAGCACGTGCCGGAGGAAGTGGGCGCTGCTCGTCTCGACGGTGGCCCGCAGCCGGTCCGGCATGGGCGCCGCCTCTGCTTCGTCCTCGGCCGGGTCCACCGGTTCCGCCTCGCCCATGGCCGTGCCCATCCGCCGGTGGGCGGGCCCGACTCCGTCGCGTACGGCGATGTCGCGGATCTCGGAGAAGGCGGCGAGGGCCGGTCCGGGTTCCGGCAGTGCCCGGGCCAGCGGCGGCTCGTGGGCGACGGCCAGGCGCACCCGCTCGGGGTGCTGTGCCAGCAGGTTGGCCGCTACGATGCCGCCGGAGCTGGTGCCGAAGACCTGGCAGGGTTCGTCGGGCGAGAGCAGGTCGATCAGGCGGTGCGCGTCGGCCGTGTGCACCTCGACGCTCTGGTCCTCGCCGGGCAGGTCGAGTCGGCTGCCGCCGATCCCGCGCGGGTCGTAGCAGGCGACCGTGAACCGGTCGGCGAGGGCGGGTGCGAGGCCGTCGCAGACCGCCAGTCCTCCGGCGCCGCCCGGTATGAGCAGCAGGAGCGGTCCCGTACCGCGTACCTCGTAGTGGAGGGTGGCGCCCGGGACGGGCAGGTTGCCGACGCGCGGTTCGGCCGGGCCGGCAGGTCGGTCGTTCATGAGTCTCCTTCTCGGTCTGCTTCGTCCTCGGTGTCGTCGGACGCTGTCGTCGGCCAGTTCTCCAGCAGGAAGTGCAGCGCTTCCAGCGAGCGGTGCCAGGAGTCGTCGAGCCGGCGGGGGTGGCTGAAGCCGGTCCGGGTCTCCAGATCGGCGTAGCCGTGGAAGGTGCTGCGCAGCAGCCGCCCGGCGTCGGTCAGATCCGGCTCCCGGAGGCCGTAGGCGCGCAGCATTCCGTAGGTGAGGTCGATGCTGCGGCGGTGGCCGACCGACTCGGCGGCCACCGCCGGGTCGACCTGGAGCTGGCCCGCGGCGTAGCGGCCGGGGTGTTCGAGGGCGTAGCCGCGATAGGCGTCGGCGAACGCGAGCAGCGCGTCCCGGCCCGCGCGGCCCGCGACGGCGGCACCGATCCGGTCGGTCATCTCCCGTGCGGCCAGTACGCACAGGCGGGTGCGCAGGTCGGCGAGGCTGCGTACATGGGAGTAGAGGCTGGCGTCCTTGACGCCGAACCGCCTGGCCAGCGCGGACAACGTGACGTTGTCCAGCCCCACCTCGTCCGCCAGTTCGGCCGCCGCCTGGACGACCCGCTCCACCGTCAGGCCCGCACGCACCATGTGCACCAGCCGCCCTTCCTTGCCGCTCCGTATCGCCCGCAGACCGTACACCTAGGGGTCCTAGGCTGGAACCTAATTACCCAAGGCAGCGCGGGGCGAGCCCCGTGACAGATGGCAATTCACTCATTAGGGTTTGTGAATATGAATATGCACACTGTGGTGGTCGGAAGCTCGGGCACCAGCCCCGAGGAGGTCATCGCCGTCGCCCGGGACGGTGCCCGCGTCGAGCTGCACCAAGAAGCCCTCGAAGCGCTGGCCGCCGCGCGCCGCTTCATCGACGACCTCGCGGCCAAGCCCGACCCCGTCTACGGCGTGTCCACCGGCTTCGGCGCCCTGGCCGTCCGCCACATCGGCCCGGACCTGCGCGCCCAGCTCCAGCGCAACATCGTCCGCTCGCACGCCGCCGGGATGGGGCCGCGGGTCGAGCGCGAGGTGGTGCGCGCGCTGATGTTCCTGCGGCTGAAGACCCTCGCCTCCGGCCGCACCGGAGTACGCCCCGAGGTCGCCCGGGCCATGGCCGATCTGCTCAACGCGGGCATCACCCCGGTCGTGCACGAGTACGGCTCCCTGGGCTGCTCCGGCGATCTCGCCCCCCTCTCGCACTGCGCTCTCGCACTGATGGGCGAGGGTGAGGCGGAAGGGCCCGACGGTGTGCTGCGGCCCGCCGCCGAACTGCTGGCCGAGCACGGCATCGCCCCCGTCGAGCTGCGCGAGAAGGAGGGGCTGGCGCTCCTCAACGGCACCGACGGGATGCTCGGCATGCTGCTGATGGCCTGCGCCGACCTCGCGCGCCTGTTCACCTCGGCCGACATCGCCGCGGCACTGTCGCTGGAGGCGCTGCTGGGGACCGACCGGGTGCTGGCGCCCGAGCTGCACGCCATCCGGCCGCATCCGGGCCAGTCCGCCAGCGCCGCCAACATGCTCAAGGTGCTGGCCGGCTCCGGACTGACCGGGCACCACCAGGACGACGCGCCACGGGTGCAGGACGCCTACTCGGTGCGGTGCGCCCCGCAGGTCGCCGGAGCGGGCCGGGACACCCTGGCGCACGCCCGCACGGTCGCCGAGCGGGAGCTCGCCGCGGCCGTGGACAACCCCGTCGTGCTGCCCGACGGGCGGGTCGAGTCGAACGGCAACTTCCACGGCGCCCCGGTCGCCTACGTACTGGACTTCCTCGCCGTCGCCGCCGCCGACCTCGCCTCGATCGCCGAGCGCCGTACGGACCGGCTGCTCGACAAGAACCGCTCACACGGTCTGCCGCCCTTCCTGGCCCATGACGCGGGGGTGGACTCGGGGCTGATGATCGCCCAGTACACGCAGGCGGCCCTGGTCAGCGAGCTGAAACGGCTCGCGGTCCCGGCTTCCGTGGACTCGATCCCCTCCTCCGCCATGCAGGAGGACCACGTGTCCATGGGCTGGTCGGCGGCGCGCAAGCTGCGTACGGCGGTGGACGGGCTGGCGCGGGTGATCGCCGTCGAGGTCTACGCGGCCACGCGGGCGGTCGAGCTGCGCTCCGGGACGGCGGGGCTGGCGCCGGGTGAGGCGGCGCGGGCCGTGATCGCCGCGCTGCGGGAGGCCGGGGCGCAGGGGCCCGGCGAGGACCGCTACCTCGCGCCGGATCTGGCGGCCTGCGAGGCTTTCGTACGGTCCGGTCGGCTGGTGGCCGCGGCCGAGTCGGTGACGGGACCGTTGGCCTAGGGACGGCTCGCGGCGGCCCGGGGGCGACCGGGCCGCCCCTGCGGGTGGCCCGGCGCTGTCCCGGCGTCGTCCCGGCGTTGACCTGGGGGTGCTGACCCGGGGTTACCCGGCGGCTACCGGCGCGTGCTCACTCGGCGCCCGCCCCCCGGTCATGTTCCAACCCCGTCACAGTGTCGCTGTGATGGGTGGGATGGTCAGGTTTTTCGGGGGTAGCGTTGGCTGTGGGCACGAACCAAAGGGCGAGCAGTAGGCCGCCGGCTGCCGCAGCGGTGGCCAGAGGACGGCGGTGGACTGACAGCTTCGAGGGTCCGGCCTCGGACACGAAACGCCCTCCTGAGTGCGTGGGTGCGACGTACGGCTCGGGGGATCGGTGACGAACTGGCCGTACGCGGGCCGATGTTACTGAGTGGCGGAGGCGAGGGGGAAGGCATACTTCCGCTTTTCCTGGGAACCGGGAGGGGTTACAAACCAGGCGGATGGGTGTCCTAGACCACAGTTTTACAGAAAGTGGAACCGGTCATAGTCCCCAGTGCGTTCTTATGCGTGGAGCTGGAGCGCACATGTCCGATTTCGGGCGCTGTGGGGGCTACGCAGCTTTTACCGGGGAGACATGGGGTTCCGAAGGCAAATGGAGAAGCCAGTGACAACGGTGGGGAAGCACCGCAGGGGTCTCGCGGTCACGGCCGCGCTGCTCGGTGGGGTGCTCACGCTGAGTGCCTGCAGCGGTGGTGACGACGGCGGCGACAAGGAGAAGTCGGCCGCGAAGAACGACATAGCCGCCGACAAGGACACCTCGGCCGCCCGAATAAAGATCGGCGCCAAGGACGGCGCGGACAACGCCAGCATCAACAACGGTGCCAATGTCTCCGTCAAGAGCGGCAAGCTCACCAAGGTCTCCCTGAAGGCGGCGCAGAGCGGCACCACCGTGGAGGGCGAGCTCGCCGCCGACGGCAAGAGCTGGAAGCCGGCGCAGCAGCTGGAGCGGGCCACCAAGTACGAGATCAGCGCTACGGCCAAGGACAGCGACGGGCGCAAGGCCGTCGAGAACCGCACCTTCACCACCGTCGCCCCCGAGAACAGCTTCATCGGCACCTACGCCGGTGAGGACGGCGCCACCGTCGGCGTCGGCATGCCGGTCTCCATCACGTTCGACAAGCAGATCCAGAACAAGAAGGCCGTCCAGTCCGCGATCAAGGTCAGCTCGACCAGCGGGCAGGAGGTCGTCGGCCACTGGTTCGGCAACGACCGGCTCGACTTCCGTCCGCAGGAGTACTGGAAGCCCAACTCCAAGGTCACCCTCGATCTCAACCTCGACGGGGTGAACGCGGGCGGCGGCAACGTCGGCGTCCAGGACAAGAAGGTCACCTTCAACATCGGCCGCAAGCAGGTCAGCACGGTCGACGTGAAGAACTACAAGATGAAGGTCGAGCGGGACGGCAAGGTCATCAAGACCATCCCGATCTCCGCGGGCAGCGCCAAGAACCCGACGTACAACGGCAAGATGGTGATCTCCGAGAAGCACAAGGAGACCCGGATGGACGGGAACACCGTCGGGTTCGGCCGCAAGGGCGCCGAGGGTTACGACATCAAGGACGTGCCGCACGCCATGCGGCTGTCCACCTCGGGCACCTTCATCCACGGCAACTACTGGGGCGCCCCCTTCGGTTCCGGCAACACCAGCCACGGCTGTGTCGGCCTCAAGGACTCCCAGGGTGCCAACAACCCCAACACCGACGGCGCCTGGTTCTACGAGAACTCGCTGATCGGCGACATCGTCGAGGTCAAGGGCTCGCCCGACAAGACGATCCAGCCCGACAACGGCCTCAACGGCTGGAACATGGACTGGGCGGAGTGGAAGGCCGGCTCCGCGCTCTGAGCACGGCAGCGAGCGCTGCTGAGCCGAGCAGCTGAACATCTGTGTGGGCCCCCGCCGCGGCGGGGGCCCACTTCGTTGTGCTGCCCGGCGGCTCACTCCAGGCCCAGCACCTTGGGGTCCGTCGCCAGCTCGCGCAGCGCCGCGCCGGGGTCGGCGACCAGGCGCCGGGCGTTCAGATCCATGATCCCGCCCACGCCGGTCAGTTCGGCGGCCAACGTGCCGTCCGCCTTGACGATCAGCTGGCGCATCCCGAAGATCTTGCGGTCGCCCCACTCGAAGGCGCAGCTGACCGTCACCTCGTCCCCGGCCCGCAGCTCCCGCTTGTAGCGCAGGGTCTGCTCCAGGACCACCGGGCCGATCCCCGAGGCCACCAGCGCGGCCTGCTCGATACCGGCCGCCTGCAGCAGCGACCAGCGCGCGTGCTCCGTGTACTGGAGGTACACCGCCTGGTTCAGATGCCCCTGGGTGTCCGTCTCGTATCCCCGCACCGTTATCGGAACGGTGAACGGCTCGCTGTCCGCCTGTGCTTGTGACACGGTGCTCCTCCGTCTCGCGGCGCGCCCCGGAGGGGACCGCCATTACCTGCGGCGTCATCGCGCCTGCCCGTCGGCACGAGGACACTGGTCACGTCACGCTACACAGCGCTCCGTACCGGTGTTCCACCCGTTTTCCGCCCGCCGAGGAGGCCCGTATGACCGCCTTTGCCGTCGCCCGGCTGCGCAACCGCGAGGTCCACTCCGACCTGATCACCTATGTCGAGCGCCTCCAGGCCAGTCTCGACCCGTACCAGGGGCGCTTCCTCGTGCACGGCGGCGATCCGGAGGTGCTGGAGGGCTCCTGGGCCGGCGGGGTCGTCGTCATCGCCTTCCCCGACCGCGAGACGGCCCGCGCCTGGTACGCCTCACCGGCCTATCAGGAACTGCTTCCCCTGCGTACGGCGCACATCGACGGGGACGTCGTCCTCGTCCAGGGGGTCGGTGACGACTACGACCCCGCCTCGATGGCCCCCGCATTCCGGCGCGCGATGGCGCGGCAGGCGTAGCCCGCGGGAGCCCGTCCTACCCCGCCGGGCGGTCGATCACATAGCGCCATGTCCCGTCCGAGCCGCGTCGCGCCACATCGGTCGCCGTGCCCGTGAGGTGCGTCGGCCGCCCGTCCGAGGCCGTGCCCGCGATCTCCCAGTCGACGACGAGGAGCGCCGTGTCCCCCGCCACGTGGACGTGCCGCGGCCGCACGGTGATCGGCAGGCCCAGCGCGAGGAAGTCCGCGTTGGCGCGGGCGATGGCCTCGGGGGAGTCGGCAACGGTGCCGTCGGGGGAGACGAAGACGGCCTCCGGCTCGTACATCTCGGCCACCGCCCGCGGCTGCCCGGTGTTGAACCGCGCCGCGAACACGGCCGGGACGTCGGCCGCCCGACGGGCGACGGGGAGGGGAGCCGGGTCGGTCGTGGCGGTCGCCCCGGTCGTGCCCGTCGTGCTGTTCTGGCTGTGCACAGTGGTGGTCCTCCTCGGACTGGACGGCGCCGTAGGCTCGGCGCGTACCGACGTTCCCGACGTTAGGACCCGCCGACGTGGCTCACCGAACGGTCAGTTGCGGCCCCGGCTCCGCGCGCCCCGGCCTGCCCGACGACCCGCGCGCCCGAACGGTGGCACCCACGCCGTCCTGCCCGGTCGAGATCACCCTCAACGCGCTGCGCGGCCGCTGGACGACGCTGGTCGTGCGCGAACTGCTGCGCGGCCCGCACACCTTCAGTGAGCTGGCCGACGCGCTGCCCGCTCTGTCCGCGAAGATCCTCACCGAGCGACTGCGTCAACTCGCCGAGGCCGGCGTCGTGCACCGGGACCGCTCCCCGGGCTGGCCCACCACCGTGCGCTACCGGCTGACCGGGCGCGGCCGGGCCCTGGGGCCCGTCCTGCAGTCGATGTGGGAGTGGGGCGCCACCGCGCCCGAGGCCGGGAGCGCCCCCTAACGGCTGGTGCCCCCCCCGGGAGCTCCTGGCCGCCGGCCGCTAGCCGCGGAAGACCTGGGTCGAGTGCCAGCGCGCGTAGCTCTCGGCGACCGGTGCCGCTGCGTCGTCGTCCGGCCCCGCCACCGGGCGGCCGGCCAACTCCCGCACCTGGCTGCGGGCCGCCGCTCCCGCGCCGGTGAACCGGCGGGAGACGGTGATGCGCAGAGCGGGGTCGAGGCCGAGCACTCCCTTGTCGAACAGTTTGTGGTGCAAGGAGCACAGGCACAGCGCGTTCGACAGATGATCCGGCCCCTTGAAGGCCCACCAGCGGACGTGCGCCGCCTCCAGCCCCACCGGACGGCCGCCCAGCGCACCGTCGAAGCCGCAGAACGCGCAGCGGTTGCCGTACGCCTCCAGCACCCGCGCGCGGAGCCGGGCGGCGTTCCCCGGGTCCCGTACCAGGCGGCGGACCGGCACCCGTGCCATGTCCGCCGTCTCCAGGTCGAGCCCGGCGTCGGCGGCGATGTCCGCGTGCAGGGAAGGCGGGAAGTGCAGATCGAGGAGGGTGTGGGCGAGCGCGGGCAGCAGGGCGGGGTCGGCGCTCAGGGCCCGGCGCAGCGGGGGCGCCAGCCGGCCGGCCGCGCCACTTGCGCGCAGTTCCCGGACGGCCGAACCGGGGCTGCCGGGGCCGGAGTCGGTACGCACCTCCCACACGCCGTCGCTCACCAGATGGTGAAACGGGTAGCTCGGTGACGTCCTGCGTGGCGGACCGTACTCGCGCAGCAGATGGGCCAGGTCCTTCTCGACCTCGGTGTACCGCAGTTCGCTCTGCGGCGCGGCCTGGAACCGGCCGAGTGCGTACAGCAGCAACAGCGGTTTGTGCGGGGCGCGTTCGTCCCCCGACGTCCACTGCCGCAGTGCGCCCACGCGTGCCACCCAGTCCTCCTCCACCCGAGCACTGTACGTCGCAAGCCCGTGCCGCTCGGCGCGCGGGCGGCGCCTGCGCCGACCGGGACGGCCTCGGCGAGAAGATGCCGCCTATGTCCTCTTCTGCGCGGAATGCCGAGCGAGTCGATCGGTGGTGGCTGGCCGGGGTCTGCGGGATCTTCGCCGTGCTCTCGCTGACCGTCGTCCACCCCGGGCTGCCGCTCGGCTGGGATGAACTCGTCTACGCCAGCCGCTTCGCCCCCTACGGGCCCGAAACGCCGTTCAGCGCGCCCAGGACGCGCGGCGTTCCCCTGCTGATCGCGCCCGTGGCGGCCGTCGGTGACTCCGTGGTGCTGCTGCGCTGCTATCTGACCGCGGCCGCCTCGCTCGCCCTGTACCTGGGGTATCTGCCCTGGCTGCGGGCGGTCGCGCGGCGCGGCGTGGTCCCGCTGGCCGCCGCGCTGTACAGCAGCGTGTGGTTCGCGCTGTTCTACGCGGGCGCCGCGATGCCCAACCACTATGTGGCGATGGGTCTGGTGGGCGCCGTCGGCTGCTGCGTACGCGGCCCCGCCTCGGCCCCGCCCCGGGCACGTACCTACGCGGCTGCCGCGGCGGCGCTCGCCGTCGCCACCCTGATGCGGCCCAACGACACCGTGTGGCCGGTGGCCGTGCTGCTCGCGGCGGTGCTGGGCGCCCGTATCAAGGGCCGGCTGTCGAAGGCCCGGGCCCTGCGGGCCGCCGGAGCGCTCGCCGGCGGGGTCGCCCTCGGGCTGATCCCCTGGGCCGTGGAGGCCCGGCTCCGCTTCGGCGGCGTACTGGAGCGGGTACGTGCCGCCGGTGAGATCCAGGGCGGGATGCGCCTCCACCTCTCCCTGGACACCGTGCGCCAGCACGCCGCGGCCCTCGACGGACCCCTGCTGTGCCGCCCCTGCGAGGGCGCGACGGTCGAGTGGGCTTCCGCCGGGTGGTGGCTGCTGATCCCGCCGCTGGTCGTGCTGGGCATCGACGCGGCACGCAAGGACGGCCGTACGGCGCTCGCCGTGGTGCCCACCGCCGCGGCCGGTTCCGTGGCCGTCCCGTACCTGTTCTTCATGGACTACGCCGCCCCACGCTTCCTGCTGCCCAGCTATGCGCTGCTGGCGCCGGTGGTGGCGCTGGGGGCGGGCAGCGCCGTGCGAAGGGCGCGCGGGGCGCGCCGGCTGCGGGTGCTCGTCCCGGCGGGCGCCGCCGTGGCGCTGCTGCACCTCGTCCTCCAACTGCACCAGCTGGAGCTCCACTCGGGTATCCAGGCGGCGGCCCGGCACGACTGGGAGCGTATGGAACGCGTCCTGCGCGCCCATGGGGTGCACCCGCCCTGCGTACTGGCCGGGAACAGCTCCACCGTTCCCGTCGCGCACACCGCCGGCTGCCGGCCCGCCCCCGGAGGCCGCCCGCACGCCCTGGTGCTGCGTGACGCCCCGCTCCCCGACTGGGCGGCACGGGCGGGCTGGCGCCTGCATCCCGTGCCCGACACCTACAACCCGGGCTGGCGCATCGCCGTACCGCCGCACCGCGACCCGCGCGACCGGCCCTCCGTGCTCAGCTCAGCGGGGCACGAGGGTCCAGGATTCTGGCGGTGAAGGCCGCCAGGTGTGCCCGCAACTGCTCGCGGGGGACGTGCTGTCGGCCGACGAGGTGTTCGACGAGGTCGGCGCGGATGGTGGCGAGCAGCGCGTGGGCGGTGAAGTCGGCGTCGGTGAGATGGGGAATCCGTTCCAGTACGGCTCGGAGTGTGCTGTGCCAGCGGTCGTAGTGCTCGGTCTGGTAGGGGCTGTCGCCGCCGGTCCCCTCCAGGGCCAGGGCGAGGTGCCGGTTGTCGAGCTTGAAGCACAGGGCGGCGTCGAGCAGGGCGGGTACGCGCTGGAGCGGCGGGGCGGTGGGCCCCAGGGGTGGCGGGCCCTGTTCGACGGCGTTCCTGATCGGTTCGAGTCGTGCTTCGTACAGCGTGTGGATCAGGCCGGTGCGATCGCCGAAGGCGCGGAAGAGCGTCGCTTTGCCGACGCCGGCCGCTGCCGCGATGTCGGCCATGGTGACGGCTTCCGGGCTCTCGCAGCCGGCGAAGAGATCGTCGGCCGCCGCCAGGACGGCCGCCCGGTTGCGGGCTGCGTCCTTGCGTGGCTTGCGCTCGGGCATGCGGTTCTCCATTTGCAAAGCGGACCCGGGGTCCGTATTGTCGTCCGCGAAACGGACCCTCGGTCCGCATTCTACGGGACGGAGTACCCATGCCCACGAACACGGCACCGGCGGAGCTGTTCCGCCACGGCCTGCGACTGCTGCTGGACAAGGACATCCCCGCCTGGGTCGACCTGTGGGACGACGACGGAGTCTTCGAGTTCCCCTTCGCGCCCGACGGCTGGCCCACGCGGCTGGAAGGCAAGGCGGCGATAGCCGACTACATGCGCGACTACCCCGACCACATCGACCTCCACGACTTCCCCCAGGTGGAGATCCACCGGACCACGGCCGCACGGACCATCGTGGTCGAGATGCGCGGCGTGGGCCGCCTGGTGGCGACCGACAGCCCCTTCGAGATGACCTATATCGCCGTGGTGACCGTCCACGACGGCCGCTTCACCCGCTACCGCGACTACTGGAACCCCCTCGCGGTGGTCCAGGACCCCGCGAGCGACTTCACGAGGAGGAGCCGATGAGTACTCCCGGCACGACCCTGGTCATCGGGGCCACCGGCACCACCGGCAGCCGCCTCGCCTCCCAACTCGCCGCCGGCGGGCACCGCGTCAGGCCCGCCGCCCGACGCGCCACCGCCGTGGCCGGCACCCGGGCCGTCCGCTTCGACTGGAACGACCCCGCGACGTTCGCCGAAGCCCTCGACGGCACGGACCGGATGTATCTCGTCCCACCGCCCGGCTCCCCGGAGCCGGCCGCCGTCATGATGCCCTTCCTCAGACAGGCCCGCGCGGCCGGGGTGCGCCGCGCGGTGCTGCTCAGCTCCTCGGCGATCCCCGCCGGCGGTCCGGCCGCCGGACAGGTCCACCAGGCCCTGCCCGGCCTGTTCGACGCATGGGCGGTGCTGCGGCCCTCCTGGTTCATGCAGAACTTCTCCTGCGGCCACCCGCACGCCCGGAGCATCCGAGCGGACGGGACCCTGCTGACCGCCACCGGCGAGGGCCGGGTCGGATTCGTCGACGCCGACGACATCGCCTCCGTCGCCGTGCACGCCCTGACCAGCGCCCAGGCCCCGAACACCGATCTGGTCATCACCGGGCCGCAGGCGCTGAGTTACGCGGACGTCGCCGCCGTCCTCACCGAGGTCACGGGCCGGACCGTCACCCACCGGCAGCTGACCTACGAGCAGCTGCGCGACCGCCTGGCCGCCTCGCTGCCCGGCGAGTTCGCCGCGCTGCTCGCCGGCCTGGACCGCGCCATCGCCGACGGGGTCGAGGACCGCACCACCGACACCGTCCAACGCCTCACCGGCCGCCCACCGCGCAGCTTCCGTGCCTTCGCGGAGCGGGAGATGACGTGAAGCAGCTGCCGCATGAAGCTGTTGCTCATGAGGCAGTTGCTCATGAGGCGGCTGCAGGCCGGTGCGGTCGCCGGAGGCGGGTACCGGCCCCGGCGCCGGTCAGCGGGCGGCGAGGAGTTCCAGCGTGTCGATCACGCGGTTCGAGAAGCCCCACTCGTTGTCGTACCACGCGACCACCTTCACATGGCGGCCGTCGACGCGGGTGAGGGCCGAGTCGAAGATCGCCGAGGCGGGATTGCCCGTGATGTCGGACGAGACCAGCGGCTCCTCCGAGTACTCGAGGATGCCGACGAGCGGCCCCTCCGCCGCGGCGCGGTACGCCGCCAGCACATCGTCGCGCGTCACCTCACGGGCGACGGTCGTGTTGAGTTCGACGATCGAGCCCACCGGCACCGGTACGCGGATCGAGTCGCCCGACAGCTTGCCGTCGAGACCCGGCAGCACCAGGCCGATCGCCTTGGCGGCGCCCGTCGTGGTCGGCACGATGTTCACGCCGGCGGCCCGGGCACGACGGGCGTCGCGGTGCGGACCGTCCTGCAGGTTCTGCTCCTGCGTGTAGGCGTGCACCGTCGTCATGAACCCGTGCTCGATGGCGGCGAGTTCGTCGAGGACCGCGGCCAGCGGCGCGAGCGCGTTGGTGGTGCACGAGGCGTTCGAGACGATCGTGTGCACGGCCGGGTCGTAGGCGTCGGTGTTGACCCCGAACGCGAGCGTGACGTCGGCGCCGTTTGACGGCGCGCTGACGAGCACCTTCCGCGCGCCCGCTTCGAGGTGGGCGCGGGCGGCCTCGGCGGAGGTGAAGCGGCCGGTGGCTTCCAGGACGATGTCGACACCGAGTTCGGCCCACGGCAGCCGCGCCGGCTCCCGCTCGGCCGACACCGTGATCCGGCGGCCGTCGACGACCAGGGCGTCCCCGTCGGCGGTCACCGGGCGCCCGAGCCGGCCGGCCGTGCTGTCGTAGGCGAGCAGCCGGGCGAGCGCGGCGGGCTCCGTCAGATCGTTGACGGCGACGATCTCAAGGTCGCTGTCGCGCTCCAGCAGCGCGCGCAGCACATTGCGTCCGATGCGGCCGAATCCGTTGATGGCGATGCGAGTCATGAGTGAGATCCCTTCCTTTCGCCACCAGGCTCCTGCGCGGTCGTCGCCGCTGACAGTGGCGGTATCGCCAGGGTTCACAAGGATCCCGCCACCTGGCCACCCGGTGCCGGGCGGGCCGCTTCGGCGGTGCCGGGCGGGTCACTCACCCCGGGTGAAGGTGTGCCGGTACTCGCTCGGTGTGGTGCCGAGGATCCGCTGGAAGTGCAGGCGCAGATTCGTGCCGGTGCCGAGCCCGACGTCGGCCGCGATCTGCTCGACGCTGCGCTGCGAGCGCTCCAGCAGCTCGCGGGCCAGGTCGATGCGGGCGCGCATCACCCACTGCATCGGCGTGCAGCCGGTCTCCTCGACGAACCGCCGGGAGAACGTGCGCGGCGAGACCCCCGCCTGCCGCGCCAGTATGTCGAGGGTGAGGGGCTCGCCGAGCCGGTGCAGCGCCCACTCGCGGGTGGCGGAGAACCGCTCGCCCAGCGGCTCGGGGACGCTGCGCGGCACGTACTGGGCCTGACCGCCGCTGCGGTAGGGAGCCGCGACCAGCCGCCGGGCCGCGTGGTTGGACGCGGCCACCCCGAGGTCGCCGCGCAGGATGTGCAGGCACAGATCGATCCCGGAGGCGGCCCCGGCGGAGGTGAGCACGCTGCCCTCGTCGACGAACAGCACATTCGCGTCGACCTGGACGAGCGGGTGCCTGGCAGCGAGCGCCCGCGTGTAGTGCCAGTGCGTCGTGGCGCGTCTGCCGTCGAGCAGGCCCGTGGCGGCGAGCGCGAAGGCACCCGTCGAGATGGCGGCCAGCCGCGCGCCCCGGTCGTGGGCGGCGACCAGTGCGTCGATGACGGCCTGCGGCGGCTCGTCGCGGTCCGGGAACCGGTAGCCGGGCACGAAGACGATATCGGCCCACGCGACCGCGCCGAGACCGTGGCCTACGTGGTACGCGAGGCCGTCGCCGCCGGTCACCAGGCCGGGTGCCGCCCCGCACACCCGCACCTCGTACGGCATGCTCGCGCGGGTCGTGAAAACCTGCGCGGGAATTCCGACATCGAGCGGCTTCGCCCCCTCGAGAACGAGTACGGCGACGCGACGCAGGCGGGAGGCTGGCACAGGAAGAGGTTACGTGGGGCGCGACCTCGCGATACGCCCCCTGCGCGCACCGGACCGCCGACAGCCCTACCGGCCCGGCGCACCGGGAGGGAGAAGCGCCTCGACGAGCGCTGCCGCACCGTCGAAGAGACCGACGCCTCAGACGTCGTTCGGCGCCACACCTCGCTCGAACTCGGCGATGGGCTAGAGCCCGAGGAAGCCGCGTTCGGTGTGGACCGCCTATGGGTTGACCCGGACACCGGTGTCCGCATCGCGCACCGTACCCTCATTCCGTTCCGCACGGCAGATGGCACCGAGCTGGAACAGGCACCGGACACAGCACCGGAGAAGATCTACGCCCTCCTGGTAGAGGCCGGGCACAAGCTCCGATGGACAGAGACCGCCCGAGCCCGCATGCCGCTCCCGGATGAGCGCACCACGCTCCAACTCCCCGACGCCACACGCGTTCTGCACACCACCCGCACCACGTACGGCCGCAAGAACGCCGCTCTGCTGCGCGAAGAGTTCCGAGTCAACGGCGACCGCGCACAAGCCGCCTACCGCATCACGACCGAGAGCACCCGCCAACTGCGCACCGTACGCGACTGAGCCGCCGCGGGGTGTCGAAACCTGTCTTCACTTCCTCAAGGCGGCTCGCTCCGCTCACCGCGCGCGGCCCGGCCGCCGAGCGGGCCTGCGCTCCTGCCTCCGTCCCGCTCCAGCCCGGCCGGCCGGGCCGCGCGCACAGCAACCAGCCACCTGATGCCAGAGAACGGGTACGTCGTGGCTGGGGCGGTCGGCTCCACGGCTTTACGGAGCCACTTCGGCGCGAGCCTCGAAGATCATGGCCCCAACGTCGTGCTTTACCGGGCAGGTCCACAGACTGCCCGATGCGCCGGAAGCTTACGGGGCCATGATCACTCGCGCCGAGGTTCGACAGTAAAGCTGACAGCTGGGTATTCCCTTACTGCCACTGACGCGCGATCCACCGTTCTCGCTCAGCCAAAAGCTCAGTCTTCGTGACCTTGATCGGGCTAAAGTCAACACCACCAAGCGGAAAGATCCACTGTTCCAGGGCAAGCCGTACATCCACTTGCGTCAGGTCGTTGCTGTATAGACCGGCAGTGCCCAACTTCTCCAGGATGCTTTTGTTGATCGTTTCAACCTTCACCCAGTGGGTGTCGTCGTCCAGAGATACGCCTTCCCACTCCTTGGCAATGATCTCCAGCCCCTCCTTGCTCGTGCAGCCGAAGCGATGCAGCGCAAGAGCCAGGTCGACCACCATGCTTGGCCAAGAGGAGAGCTTCAGGTCACTCAGCCTTGCTGGCGTGATCCAGGCGCTGTCACCCTCGCTCGTGACGTAGTCGACGTACAGACTCTCTTCACGATCTGCCTCAACGCGATTGCGGAAGATCCAGTCAACATCGTTGGGACCGTCGAGATAGAGACTGTGGCGTAGGGACTCCGCGTAGCCACGCACCTCTGCCAGATCTGCCGGTCGGCCTTCAACCAACCGCGCATAGATCCCTCGGGCCAAGTGGCTGTAGAAGATCCTCAACTGCCCCCGTACCGCATCGATGTCAGTCCAGCCCATACGAACGACATCCCAGAGGATGAGCATCTTCGCCGCTTCCTCGCTGGCGAGACCGTCGATCACTGCTGCGCCTCGACTGCGCCCGGCCTCTTGAAGGTGGATGAGGTCATCCCGCAGCGTGCTGACGTGTTCGGCGAGCAGTTTAAGGCCCTCGGCAATGAGGTCAAGCCGCTCATCCTTGGGGACGTTGAGGACAGCAACTAGATCTCTCGGCTTCATCCCAGCAGGCTACGGCGCCAAGAGCCGCTGGACTAGCGAGTAGTTGCCGACGTCGATCCGAGCGAAGCATCACTCGTAGATCACGTTTCCAAGCGGCAGTGGCCGGCCAAATTGATGATCAAATCCTAGCTTGCGGGAAGGCTCGCACCTCAACTATTGGAAGGTGGTGGCTGCTCACTGGCTACACGAACGATCCTGAAGATGGCGACAGTCCCCAGGAATGGCGATGGACCACCGGTAAAGGGGTAGTCGTCTGTCGTTGCGGCGTAGAGGGCAAGCCGCTTCTCGGCGAGCTCGTCCAGGATGGCAGTGATGCTTCGCTGTGCGTCCCGCACTGAGGAGCGAGAGAATTCGATGTCTCCTGAGATGTCGCTCCAGTCTCGGAAGCTTTGGACCGCACTGTCGATGAGGTCCTGCTCGTCGTCGGTACAGTCGTTTGGTTCCTCATGAGGCAACCATCCGAGGCAGTCTGAGAGGACTGGCCAGAGGTCACGCCCCGTCTTCATGTGGTTGAGCACTACGACTTCGAACTCTGGCTCGTCCACCGTGATGACGTCGATGATCCTTTCGACCTGCCCCTGCTTAAGCTTGCTGATCTCATCGGCAAGCGTCTTGAGTCCCCAGACCTCGATGGTGACGTCGGGGTACAGGGGGCGAAGCGTGTTATCGATGAACTGGTCGACCTCGCCGGGCAACGTGTCGTTGGTGAGGAAGCGCCACACCTTCACGTCCCGGTGCTCCTGGAGGCAGCCCTGCAAGTCACCGCGGATCTTGCCCTTGGTCTTGGCAAACGTCTCACCGCGAGTTGCATGCGCCGCGAAAAATACCCGGGCCTTCGGGCAGTAGCCGTCGTTCTTGGTGTCGCCCTTCGGCCCGGCTGCCCGCACGGGTTGGTAGTCGCCGGGGTACAACACGAGGCCGAGCCGATCCATGCAGTCTTGGAAGGCGTTGCCTTCCAGTCGAAGGAGCTGGCCTTCCACGAGCTTCCGTAGCGAGTTTTGATCCACAGCAGCCATTACCGCAAAGCTCCTACGTCCTGCGCAGCTAGGTCAGACGGATCAAACGGCCGTAGCCGGCTGCTGGCTGATGGGCTCGGCCTACGCGACGAGCGTGGTGTCCTCACCCTGGTGTCTTTGACAGCAACGCTCGTGACAGGGGAGCTGCCCGAGCGCTGGCACCGACGCCGACGAAGAACGACGTTGGGAAAGTCCCCAAGTGCAACCACCGAGACGGTCCGCACCACAACCGCACCAGATCGAGCGGGGAGCAGCGGGGAACCACGGTGAATTCAGCCGGGCCCGACGAGGCCGTATCGTGGCCGTTCCACCAGGTCAGCAGCCGAACCGACCGCAAAATGATCGCAGCTCCCCAAGCTGAGGGCTCCGAATGTGTCGGCACGGTCCTGTCCTGCGGCTTGCTCTGGTCCGCGAGCGCAACGTTCACAAATCTCATGCCCATCGGGGTGTTGCGCACTAGTCTCCGACTATGGCGAGCACGACATGCGGATGGTGCGGACGGCTGGCTCACATGAGACCGGTCGGTGGTGCCGAAGTGGTCCCGGATCAGGACAGCCGTCTCAACGTGGGATTCGAAGCCTATCGATGTGCCAACTGCCGCCGGCTGGTCCTCGCCTATGGGTGGACCGACTTCAAGCGTACGAATGATTGGGACGACGCACCTTCTGATCTCTGGGACCATCCTCAGGCCCAGCAGCCACGATGGCTTCCCCCGGCGAAGTCCAACAGGACGTTCCCAGACGTCCCCGCAGCGATCGAGTCGCTCGCGGTTGAGGCGCACGACTGTCTGAGTATCAAGGCTGACCGAGCTGCCGTTGCACTTGCCCGTGCAGTGGTCGAAGCGTCCGCGAAGGAAAAGGGTGTCACCAGAGGGAGCCTGATCGCGAAGATCGATGAGCTCCATCAACTAGGTCTGCTACGTGGGCACATCAAGGAAGCAGCACACGAGGTGCGCTTCGGCGGCAATGAGGTAGCCCATGGCGATCTCACCCCCGTTGATCACGAGGCGGCCGAAGAGATCTTGACACTCATGGATGAGGTGCTGAACGACCTGTTTCAGTCCCCGGCTCGCGTGGCCCGTGCCCGTCAGCGACGCCTGGAGCGGCCCCAAACAGGCCCTGCGTCAGTGAGCACCACCGCGTCAGAAGGACAGCCCAGCATCTGAGCTCCTGACACAGCACTCACGGCAAGGCTCCACGGACCATCGCAGCCACTCAGTGGTGTATCTAGCCGCGAAGAGGTCGCGTGCCACAACCGTGCCAGATGCAGGGGTCAGCAGCGGTCAATGGGGGTGTCTCGAAGCTCCAGGTCAGCGCCCCCACTCCCCCGCCTCTCTCCTAAAGCGGGTGTCGCCTCTCGGAATGATGGCCTGGCCTGCCCACTGGTGTCCTCAGAGAGCGCTCCGAGTGCGCCCTGGGGGACGGCTTAGCCGCTCCGGCCGGGCGTGCGGCCTTCGGCCGGTCCCGGCCGGGCGGCAGCCGCCCCCAGGCTGACAGACGACATGAGCTCATGAGGAGCCCCACTGATCGCAGGTCTGTCGTCGTCCCCAGTGCGCCCACGAGGCATTTCAGCAGCGCCGGCTCTCGGGCCCCAGCCCGAGCTGGAGTCCGCACTCTGTCGTTGGCGGAGGTGACCACGAGCAGCAGCCGGCGTCAGGGAATTGCTTGCGCGTCGTGGTACAAGGGGAGCTACAGTGCGCCCCCCACCCCGCCCGAGCGGCACGTCCTCAAGCGCGGATGCGGGCACCGTTGTGGCAGAGATCCGTACGCGCTTGAGAACGTCCCGCCTGTACCTCCCTTTGCACCCCCGTGTAGGGCCTCAGCCTGCTTCCCGCAGTCGGGCAGACGCGACCCGCACCAGCATGGCCAACTCCCGAGCAGTTTCCACCGGGACCGCCAGCCGGACCACGCCCGAGCCGTCCGCAGTTGCATCAGCCCGCGCCCGCAGATCACCAGTGTCGAGTCCTGCGGCTCTCAGTGCGTGCAACAGCTCTTCGCTCGTGTCCTCCGCGTCCCGCCATCCACCCACGTAGTCCAGTCCGCGCACCCACAATTCTTCGTCCAGACTGGCAGCCGCCTCACCGTCGAACCTACCGTTCCCAGGGCCGCACATCCGTCTCAAGTCCCCTTCTCCGCATGCCGTCTGACGTTGACCGTGTGGGCCGTGCCGAACGAGAGCACGATGACGACCCCGGTACCACGGCACTGGGGTCCGTGAACGATCCCCAGCCGGACCACCCCGGATGCTGTCCAGGCGAGGGGTGGTCCGGTATTGCGTATGCGGTTGTTCCGCGTGGCCCGACTCCCCGTCCATCGACGGGAACGGGGAACGCGGGCGTCGGGCCGTCTCAGGGCGACAGCGGTTTCAACGCCCGCCACCACCCGACGACCACTTGTTGAGCTTGCGCACGGCCGCCTCCAACTCTTCTCGCTTCGTCGCCTGATCTTTCTGCCCGTGGCCGCGGCTTTGCTGCTTTCCTTGGGCCTCCGCCATCAGTACGGCCTCCAAGGACTCAGTGCGCCCTTCCGCCCCTGTGGTGCCAGGCCCGCTCTCTCGCACAGGAGCCGCGTCAACTGTGCTTCCAGCAAGGCGGCATCATCCACGGACAGCACAGCCGACTCGGTCGAGACGTGAACGTCACCCCGAAAGACCTGAACCGGGATGTGGAACCGGTCATCGACCAAGCGCACATCGCCAGCCACCTTGAACCGGCGCGGCACGTCCTCATGCCGGTGGCCGCTCACCTCATCACCGCCATGTCGTACCGCTGTACGCCAGCACCCCACGACGAAGCCGCTCCCGCTGCTGTGCTTCCCGCTTCTCGTGTGCCACGACATAGGGCCGGACCAGGCCGACATTTTCGCCACGCAGCGAAGACCGATCGAAGACCCGATGTACGCGCGGAAGCATCAGGGTCGGGGTGTCGCCAGGAATCGCCGGGGATGCTGTCTCGACTGTGCGATGACGACCCGCACCGGGCAGCAAGAGTTGCAACAGCCATCGCACGAATTGAGGGATAGGGTTTGCCACGTTGACGCTCCTACACAGCGTTGACCACGCCCCCGGACCGTTCGCATCGGTCGCGGGGGTCTCTCGCGTGCCAACTGTGCTGGGAGGGAACGGCGATGGCTTCCCGCCCGTGGCTATCCCCATGATGGGTAGGCTGACGGTCAGGCTTCGCGACACACTGTCACCAGCAGGCGCAACGGGGCAGACGATGACTGGTTATCAACCGCCGACCGCACTACCGCGAGAACTCCTCAGCCACCCCGAGATGCGCGCCGCGATCGTGGCTCACGACTTCGGCGCGGTTTTCTCCCTTGCCCGCCAACTGGCCAAGATCAGCTATTCCAAGATCGCCGCCGAATGTGACATCAAGCCCGAACGTGTCGGCACCCTCGCCCGTGGCCAGGGTCGCATCACGTCATTCGACAAGATCGCGGCAATCGCCGACGCCTTACGCATTCCCGGAGACCTACTCGGCCTCGCCCCCCGAGACTGGGAAGCAGCAACCGTATCCGATCACGCCCCTACCGCCTCAGCACGCTCCACGCCCGCCACGCGAGAGGGAAGCGAATCAGTGCTGCGCAGGGAATTCTTCAAAAGCTCGGCCGGAGCAGGCCTGGTACTCGGCCTGCCCGAACTGACCCAGATCAAGGCAGGCCGACACATCGGCCGAGACGTGCCGGACCAGTTGCGCCACCGCACGGCACGACTGCGGCGCCTCGATGACGTCCTCGGCGGTGGAGACACCTACCGCGTCTACCTCGGCGAGTACCAAGCAACCAAGACGATGCTGCGAGAGGGCAGCTATACGGAGGAGACCGGGCGCGCGCTTCTGTCAGTGCTCTCCGAGCAGGCGCAGCAAGCAGGATGGGCCGCGTTCGACGCGGGCAATCACACCGATGCCCGGAGCCTCTACGAGGACAGCCACCAGGCCGCCACCGAGGCGAAAGACGCCGCCCTGGCCGGGAACGCCCTGGCCTTCCTCGCCTACCAGAAGATCAACACGGACCGTTCCGCCGGGATGAAGACCGCCGTCCAGGCATGCCGCACCGCAGGCCCCGACGCCCCGCCCGGGGTACGCGCACTGCTGCATGAACGACTGGCATGGGCCTATGCCGTCGCAGGGAACGCCAGCGAGACCGAACGCGCTTTGAACGTCGCGGAAGGTGCCCTCAGCGAGAGCGACGGAAGCCCGCAGCCCGACTGGTCATCATGGGTCGACCGTAACGAACTCCAGATCATGACCGGCCGCTGTTGGACCGAGCTGCGCCGGCCACTGCGCGCGGTCCCCGTCCTCGAAGACGTGCTCACCCGGTACGACGACGCCCACGCACGGGACAAGAGCCTCTATCTGTCGTGGCTCGCGGACTCCTACCTCGCTGCGGGAGAGATCGAGCAGGTCACGGCAATCATCAGCCGGGTACTGGAGCTGTCAGCCGGAGTGGCGTCCGTCCGCCCACGGCAGCGCCTCGCCCCGATCCTCCAGCAGCTCAGCGATCACCACGACCTTCCGGCCGTCGCCGAAGTGCTGGAGAAGGCCAGAGCGTGAGAGGTCAGTCCGCAGGGTTCGGGTCAGTGGTCCGCTCCACCCAGCGCAGGTAGGCATCCGAACCTGCCAAGATCGGCACGGCCGACACCTCCGGGTTCTTCCACGGGTGGTGTTCCAAGAGGTGCGCCTCAAGATCTGCGTACCGGTCGGCACGGGTCTTGAACAGCAGTTGCCACTCTTCCCCCGTGCCGAACTCGCCCAGATGCCAGAAGACGGAGACCACCGGACCGACGATCTGCGCACTGGCCGCAAGCTGGGCCGTCACCACCGACCCCGCAAGCGTCGTGGCTTGCTCGCGAGTCTCCGTCGCCGTCGCCACCTGAAGGAAATCAGTCATGCCCGCGACCCTAGTTCGCGTCACCGGTCACCGCTCCAACACGGGTGGAACTGGGTCGCCCAGCCCGTGAAAACGGCGCGTCTCACTCGCCGTGGGCATGATCCCCGTGGGGCAGGAGCCACCCTCGGGTGGGCCACTTAGCTTGACGCCCGTGCCTGTGAGGGTGCGCTGCCAGGTGCCCCCGTCCGCCGTGCGACGGTGGCGGGTCGGTCTAGATGTCGAGGAACGGCGGCATGATGCGGACGATCACAATCAAATGGTCTCTGGGTGATACCAGGAAGTAGAACCAGCCGTCGGCCGCGTCCATGCGACGCAGACCGCCCGGTCGCGGGCCGTTGCCGAAGTCGCTGACGTCGATCCCCATCCCGGCCAGGTCGGTCAGTTCCCCCGCGAGACGCTCCACTTCGGTCACCACGTGAGCGGGGGTGCCGCCTGCCACATGCGCGTGGTCGGGGTCGTACTCCCAGCGCCAGTCGGTGCTCACCGGGGTGGTAGGCCGAGCGCGGCGTGTGCGTCGTCGAGGATCTTGCCGATGGCGGACGCGGCGCGTCGGGCCTGCGGCGCGTTACCAGTCTGCGCGGTGTCCTCCCAGCGACGGAACTCTTCCGCGAGACCCGGCTGCCGCTGAATGTGGACGTGGACGGCCCACTGAGCGATGAACCGCTGGAGGGGAGCAAGGTCGGAAGCCTGACGGGACTGATCGGCGGCCTGATCCAGTTCCCGGGTGAAGGCCGGCAGGGCGGCAGGCGCGATCTGCGCGATGGCCTGGCGGAGGGCCGTGACGGTGGCAGGCGGCTGAGGGATGAGTGGCTGCCCGGCGCTGGAGGTGGTCATTGCTGCTCCCATGGGCGAGATTCTGATCCCTGGGAGCAGCGTATCGAGTGCGGGACCGACCACGTCGCCCGAACGAGTGAGAAGGCGGTCCTTCAGCTTCCAGCGGGGGCGATCCCAGTGGGGCAGCTCACGCCCGTGCCGCCGATGCCGCAGTAGCCGGCCGGGTTCTTGTCCAGGTACTGCTGGTGGTAGCCCTCGGCCGGGTAGAAGGGGCGGTCCTCGGCGGGGAGGAGCTCCGTGGTGATGTCGCCGTGGCCGGAGGCGGTGAGGACCTGCTGGTAGGCGGCGCGGGAGGCTTCGGCGGCGGCAGCCTGCGCGGGGGAGTGGGTGTAGACGGCCGAGCGGTACTGGGTGCCGGTGTCGTTGCCCTGGCGGAAGCCCTGGGTCGGGTCGTGGGCCTCCCAGAAGCGCTTGAGCAGGGCTTCGTAGGAGACCTTCGCCGGGTCGAAGACGACCCGTACGACCTCGGCGTGGCCGGTGAGGCCCGAGCAGACCTCCTCGTACGTCGGGTTGGGGGTGGAGCCGCCCTGGTAGCCGACGAGGGTCGTCCAGACGCCCTCCGTCGTCCAGAAGACGCGCTCGGCGCCCCAGAAGCAGCCCATACCGAAGTCGGCGACCTCCAGGCCTTCCGGGTACGGGCCCTGCAGAGCCGTGCCGAGCACGGTGTGACGCTCGGGCACCGCGTAGGCCGGTTCCGGGCGGCCCTTCAGGGCCTCCTCGGCGGTGGGGACGCGGTTTTTGAACCTGCCGAACAGCATGTCGTTCTCCAGACGGACTCAGGTCGCAGGCGACGGGGCGGGAGGAGTGTGCGGGCCCGCCGGGTTCAGCCCGTTCGCTTCGGGGGTGCCGAGGCGGCGGTCCGGGCGGGGGCGTCGTCGTCCGCCCCGGTCTTCTCGGGGCCGTCCCCCGGCGCGGGCTGCTCCTGGGCGGGCTGCTCCTCGAAGTCCACGCGCTTCATGTGCTTGTTCATCGACTTCATCAGCATCCACACGGCGGCGCCGATCACCGCGAAGACGATGAAGCCGAGCACACCGGGGGTCACCTTGTTCTCGTCCAGGTCCTTCGCCAGCGGGAGGACCTGGACGAGCGTTGTCTGCGTCGGGCTCATACCATCAATTCTCGCGGATCCCCGCGAAGAGGTCGTCCTCGGGGAGGGAGGTGGCCACGCGCGACTTCGCCAGCTCGTACTCCTCGGTCGGCCACACGTCCCGCTGGATCTCCAACGGAACGCGGAACCAGCCGCCGTCGGGGTCGATCTGGGTGGCGTGCGCGATCAGTGCCTTGTCGCGGATCTCGAAGAAGTCGCCGCAGGGTACGTAGGTGGTGATCCGGCGCTCCTTGATCCCCATCTTCTCCCAGCGCTCCAGCCACTCCGTGTACGGCGACTCCAGTCCGCGCTCCAGCATCGCGTTGTGCATCGCCTCGGTGCGCTGCCGGTTGAAGCCCTGGTTGTAGTAGAGCTTCTGCGGCTGCCAGGCCGGGCCGAACTCCGCCTCGGGGTACTTCTCGGTGTCCGCGGCGTGCTCGAAGGCGACCATCGAGATCTTGTGGGTCATGATGTGGTCGGGGTGCGGGTAACCGCCGTTCTCGTCGTAGGTGGTGATCACCTGCGGGCGGAACTCGCGGATGAGCCGCACCAGCGCGCCGGCGGCCTCGTCCACGTCCTGCAGGGCGAAGCAGCCCTCCGGCAGCGGCGGCAGCGGGTCGCCCTCGGGCAGGCCGGAGTCGACGAAGCCCAGCCAGGCCTGCTTCACGCCCAGGATCTCCCTGGCCTCGTCCATCTCCTTGCGGCGCACCTCGTGGATGTGCTCCTCGACGTAGGTGTCGCCCTGGAGCTTCGGGTTGAGGATGGAGCCCCGCTCACCCCCCGTGCACGTCGCGACGAGCACGTCCACCCCCTCGTCGACGTACTTCGCCATGGTGGCCGCGCCCTTGCTCGACTCGTCGTCGGGGTGCGCGTGCACAGCCATCAGTCGCAGTTGCTCAGTCACAACTCAATCCTCATAGGTCAAAGCGGCTCCGCCATCGGCCCGGCCCGCCTTCGGCGGTTTCGCGAGCGGCTTCTATAGTGACCGAATCAGAACCGCGATGTATTCCCGGTAGGACCCCGCTCAGCTCCGGCCGGGTCCGCAGCCCGCCGCCGGAGCATCTGCCGAGAGGAACGGACCATGGTTGACCTGCGCCAACAGGTCCCCGAAGGGCGTTACGGGCGTACGGCGGGCCGCTCGGCGGGCGGGAGCGCGGACGCCGAGGCGCGCACGGACCGTCGATTGAAGATCACCGGCGGTGTGCTCGGTGTGCTGATGCTCGCGCTGATCGGCTGGATCGGGATCTCCTACATCTCGGGCCAGGATGTGAGCGGCGAGCTGATCAAGTGGAAGGCCGTCTCCGACCGCGCGGTCGAGGTGCACCTGGAGGTGCGCAAGGACGCCGGTGCCGAGGGCGTGTGCACGCTGCGTGCCCGTGCGGAGGACGGCAGCGAGGTCGGCCGCAAGCAGGTCGAGTTCCCCTCGGGAAGCTCCCGCATCGACAGGGTCTTCACGATGCGGGTCACGGACCGCGCCACCACCGCCGAGCTGGTGGGCTGCGAGAAGAGGTAGCCCGGCCGCGGCCCGGCTCCGGCTGCGACCCGGCTGGGCGGCAGGCTCCGCGGACCTCGCTGACCTGCGACGGAGACAGGGCCTTCTTCCCTTTTCCGCCGAAATTGTTAAGCTCGTGGTTTCGCCCACCAGTGAAGGCGCACCCTTTCTGGTAGGGCGTTTGCTGCATCAGCTGATATCCCAGTACCGACGAGGAGCACCTGTGACCCAGACCAGCGACAACGTCACCTGGCTGACCCAGGAGGCGTACTCCCAGCTCAAGGCCGAGCTGGAGTACCTGTCGGGTCCTGCACGCACCGAGATCTCCAAGAAGATCGAGGCGGCTCGCGAAGAGGGCGACCTCCGCGAGAACGGCGGGTACCACGCGGCCAAGGAGGAGCAGGGCAAGCAGGAGCTGCGGATCCGGCAGCTTCAGCAGCTCCTGGAGAACGCGAAGGTCGGTGAGGCTCCGGCGGACGACGGTGTGGTCGAGCCCGGCATGGTGGTCAAGATCGCCTTCGACGGCGACGAGGACGACACCATCACCTTTCTGCTGGCGTCCCGCGAGTACGCCAGCTCGGAGATCGAGACCTACTCTCCGCAATCGCCCCTGGGCTCCGGTGTGATGGGCAAGAAGGTCGGCCAGGACGCCGAGTACGAGCTGCCGAACGGCAAGATGGCCTCCGTGCGCATCCTGGAGGCCAAGCCCTACCAGGGCTGATGGCGGAACCTCCGCGCCTTCGGCCGGAGGTGCCCTTTGCGACGACGAACGGCGGACGGCCCGCGCTGCGGCGCGGGCCGTCCGCCGTTCGACGGTAGGTGGTGGGTCGTGCGGCGTGCTGGGTGGGCTCACCCCGTCGCCGAGCGGTATTTGCGGACCGCCAGGGTGCGGAAGACCACGATGATGGCGACCGACCACAGCAGCGAGGCCCAGGCCGGGTGCTGCATCGGCCAGGCGTCCGGGACCGGGTAGCCGGGCGGCAGGTTGCCGAACAGCTCGCGGCAGGCGACCACCGTCGCGCTGAACGGGTTCCACTCCGCGACGTGCTGCAGGAAGGCGGGCATGTTCTGCGAGGGCACGAACGCGACGGAGATGAAGGTCAGCGGGAACAGCCAGATCAACCCGCCGGAGGTGGCCGCCTCCGGAGTGCGTACGGACAGTCCGATCAGGGCGCCGATCCAGGTGAACGCGTACCCGAGCAGCAACAGCAGACCGAAGCCGGCCAGGGCGTCGAGGAGCCCGTGGTGCGGGGCCCAGCCGACGAGCGCCGCGACGATGGCGAGGACGACCAGGGTCAGCGCCGTCTGCACCAGGTCGGCGATGGTGCGCCCGGTCAGTACGGCGCCGCGGGTCATCGGCAGCGAGCGGAACCGGTCGACGAGGCCCTTGTGCATGTCCTCGGCGATACCGGCGCCGGCGCCCGCCGTCGCGAAGGTGACGGTCTGCGCGAAGATGCCGGCCATCAGGAACTCGCGATAGGAGCCGGCGTCCGTCCCGGCGCCGGGGACCTTGATGGAGCCGCCGAAGACATAGCTGAACAGCACCACGAACATGATCGGCTGGATCAGTCCGAAGATGACGACCTCGGGGATGCGCACCATGCGTATCAGGTTGCGCTTGGCCATCACGAGTGAGTCGGTTATCGACTGTGTGATGCCGCCGCGGCCACGGGGGGTGGTGGGCGACGCGGCCGGTGCTGTGGCCGTCACTTGGTGGCCTCCTGGGGCTCGGGCGTGTCTTCGGTCGCGTTCTGCTCGGCTGCCTTCGGCTCCCGCTCGCCTTCGGCGGCGTGGCCGGTCAGGGAGATGAAGACGTCGTCGAGGGTGGGGCGGCGCAGGCCGATGTCGTCGATCTCGATGCCCCGGGTGTCCAGCTCCCTGATGACCTCGGCGAGCAGCTTGGCCCCGCCGGTGACCGGGACGGTCAGCTTGCGGGTGTGCTGCTCGACGGTGCAGCCCTCGCAGGCCGTGCCGCGCATCCCGTGGCTGTCGAGGACCTGCTGGGCCGCGGGGATGTCCTCGCGCTCGTGGACGACGACCTCGATGCGCTCACCGCCGGTCTGGGCCTTGAGCTGGTCGGAGGTGCCGCGGGCGATGACCGTGCCGTGGTCCACCACGGCGATGTCGTGCGCGAGCCGGTCGGCCTCCTCCAGGTACTGCGTGGTCAGCAGCAGCGTGGTGCCGCCCGCGACCAGTTCCTCGATGACCTCCCACAACTGCTGCCGGTTGCGCGGGTCGAGACCGGTGGTCGGCTCGTCCATGAACATCACGGGCGGGCTGACGACCAGCGCGGCGGCGAGGTCGAGCCGGCGGCGCATGCCGCCCGAGTACGTCTTGGTCGTACGGTCGGCGGCGTCGGCCAGGTTGAAGCGCTCCAGCAGTTCGTTGGCCCGCTTCTTCGCGTCGCGTGCGGACATCTGGTAGAGCTGCCCGACCATCTGCAGGTTCTCGCGGCCGGTCAGATACTCGTCGACGGCGGCGAACTGGCCCGAGAGGCCGATCGAGCGGCGCACCGCCGTGGGGTTCTTGAGCACGTCGATCCCGGCGACGACGGCCCGGCCCGCGTCGGGCCGCAGGAGGGTGGTCAGCACCCGGACGGTGGTGGTCTTGCCCGCGCCGTTGGGCCCCAGCAGGCCGAGCACGGTGGATTCGGGGACGTCGAGATCGACGCCGTCCAGAGCCCTCACCTCGCCGAAGGTCTTCACCAGCCCCTCGGCGTAAATGGCACCTGGCATGGATGGACTCCCAGAGTGTGGAGCGTGACGCTCTAAGAAGATGCTAGATCCGCCGGACAGTTCCGGCATGTACAGATACGCGACGGGCTTCAGCCCGTCGCACAGCAGTATGAAAGGACGCGATGTATCGCGTCAAGCGATACGCGATAGTCCGCGTTCGTCGCGGCCGTCCGCGTCTTCCTGCGGCTCCTGCGTCTTCCTGCGTCTTCCTGCGGCTCCTGCGCCTCTGTCCGCCGTCGCGCCGGAGGACCGGGTCAGCTCATCACCGTGTACCCCGCCGCACGCAGCCCGGAGGCGACCTCCACGCAGTGCTCGGGGCCCTTGGTCTCCAGGTGCAGCTCGACCTCCACCTCGTCCAGGCCGAGCCGCGGGTCGGTCCGCACATGGCTCACGTCCAGCACGTTGGCGTCCATCACCGACAGCTCCCCCAGCAGCGCCGCGAGCGCTCCGGGCCGGTCCGACAGCCGCAGCCGCAACGAGAGGTAGCGCCCCGCCGCCGCCATGCCGTGGCGCAGCGTCCGCTGCATGACGAGGGGGTCGACGTTCCCACCAGAGAGCACCGCCGCGACCGGACCCTCGAAGCTGTGCGGCGCCGACAGCAGCGCCGCGACCGAGCTCGCCCCCGCGGGCTCCACCACGAGCTTGGCGCGCTCCAGGCAGAGCAACAGGGCGCTGGAGAGGGCGTCTTCGGAGACCGTGCGGATGTCGTCGACCAGGGTGCGGATGATCTCGAACGGCACCTCTCCCGGCTTGCCGACCTTGATGCCGTCCGCCATCGTCGAGACCGAGTCCAGCGCCACCGGGCGCCCGGCCCGCAGCGACGGCGGATACGCGGCCGACCCCTCGGCCTGCACTCCGATCAGTCGCACGTCGGGGCGCAGCGACTTGATGGCGACGGCCATTCCGGCGAGCAGCCCGCCGCCGCCGACACCCACCACGACGGTGCGCACCTCGGGGCACTGCTCCAGCAGTTCCAGGCCCAGCGTCCCCTGGCCCGCCACCACGTGCGGGTGGTCGAAGGGGTGGATGAGGACGGCGCCGGTGGCGTGCGCGTACTCCTTGGCGGCCTCCAGCGTCTCGTCCACGACCTGGCCGTGCATCCGCACCCGCGCCCCGTACTCGCGGGTGGCGGCGACCTTGGGCAGCGGGGCACCCACCGGCATGAAGACCGTGGAGGTCACCCCCAGCAGTGAGGCCGCCAGCGCGACACCCTGCGCGTGGTTGCCGGCGCTCGCCGCGACCACCCCGCGCCGCCGCTCCTCGGGTGCGAGTCCCGCGATCCGCACATAGGCGCCGCGCAGTTTGAACGACCCGGTGCGCTGGAGGTTCTCGCACTTGAGGTGGACGGGGGAGCCGACCAGCGAGGAGAGGTGCCGGGTGCCCTCCACGGCCGTCGTGCGGGCGACTCCCGCGAGGGTCTTGTGGGCGTGGCGTACATCGTCCAGCGAGACGGGCAGTTCGCGGTGGTGGGAGGTGGCAGCGGGGGGTGCACTGGTGACCATTCCGCCAGTCTGGCAGTCGACCGGCCGGTGGGCGGGCCGCCGGGCAGCCGGCCGCCGGGGTGAGGGGCGGCGAGGGCGTGCCGGGCTCGGTGCGGGGTGGTCCGCGTGGTCCGCGTCACTGGTTTGTGCACTGGAGGTACGTCACCGGCCCGCTCCGCGTACTCTGTGGCCACCACCTCAGGTCGATGCACCCAACAGACCACCCCAAAACTGTCAAAACTCCACAAAAAATCCCGCAGATCGACGAAGTGAGCGCACCTGCCATGCCCACGCACCCGGACATGACGACAGACACCCCCGACGCGCCGGACGAAGACCCCGCGGTGCCTGCCGACCACGGTGCCGCCTTGGAAGCCGCTTCCGGCCCCACCTCCGGAGCCGCCGTACTGGATGCCATGCAGCACCAGCTGGCCGTGTACGCGCGGCGTGCGGAGCAGACCAGGCTCGGCGGGCTCGGCCAGGCCCGCAACTCGATGGACCGTGCGGCCTACCTCCTGCTCAACCGCCTCGACCAGGAGGGCCCCATGGGCGTCAAGGCGCTCGCCGCCGGTATGGGCATCGACTCCTCGACGGTGACCAGGCAGGTCGCCCCGCTGGTCGAGTCGGGCCTGGTCAAGCGCACCTCGCACCCCGAGGACGGGCGCGCGGTCGTCCTCCAGCTCTCGCCGCGCGGCGAGGCACGGCTGGAGGAGGTCCGCTCCTCGCGACGCAATCTGATGCAGCTCATCACCAAGGACTGGTCGGAGGACGAACGCGGCACGTTCTGCAAACTTCTCACCCGCTTCAACAAGGCGATGCTCGAACTGAACCCGAGCAGCCTCGCGCAGCCCCCCAGTACCGACTCCTGAGCTCCCGAAAGCCCTTGACGCGCCTCTTGATTTGATCTGCAGCCCTGCCGTCCTATAGGCGGCACGGGAGGCGGCGTGCGAGAGCGTCAGGCACGGCAGGAGCGCCTCCGCGCCCGGGAGTTCGAGGCGTTCGTCGCGGGCGCGGGTGGCCGACTGCTGCATGCCGCCACGCTGCTGACCGCCGAACCGCCCGGCGCCGCACCCGAGGCGGAGCGGCTGCTGGTGCGGGCGCTCGCGCGGACCCGCGCCGACTGGAGCCGGTTGCGCGGCGAGGACCCCTACGAGCGCACCCGGCAGACGCTGGCCGCACGGTTCGCCCACACCGGCCGACGGCACCGCCGTCCGCGCGGCGGACTGCTGGGCGTGCTGCCCCCGCAGGAACGGCTGGTGCTGGTGCTGCGGCTGTACGAGGGGGTGGCCGAGGAGCAGGTCGCCGCCGGGCTGGGACTCCCCGTCGAACGGGTGCGCGCACTGCACACCCGCGCCATGGCCACGCTGCTCAGCCGCCCGCCTGACGCCCCGCACAGCGGCGGGCACAGCAGGAACGGCCCGGACAGCGGGCACAGCGGGTACGGCAGGCGCAGCAGGAGCGGCCCGCGCGAGGAAGCGGAGGCGGCGCATGAGCCTGCCTGACCGCAAGGAGGCCGAGGTACGGCGTCTGCTGGAGCAGCGCACCGCCGAACCCGTGCCCGCCGACCTCGCGGAGCGGGCCCTCGCGGAGGGGGCCCGTCTGCTGCGGCGGCGTCGGGCCCTGCGGACGGCGCTGTGGACAGGGGTGTTGGCGGGACTGCTGGCACTGGCCGTGTGGAGCCTCGTCATCCAGCCCTGGTCCGACCCGCCTCCGGTGACGACTCCGCCCGCCGGGGGCTGGTGACCCGCCCCGCCACACCCCTGCGGAGTGCCTACTCCAGCGCCCGGGTCAGGTCCGCCAGCAGATCGTCGGCCGATTCGATGCCCACCGAGAGGCGGACCAGATCGGCCGGCACCTCCAGCGCGGAGCCCGCCGCCGAGGCGTGCGTCATCCGCCCCGGGTGCTCGATCAGCGACTCCACCCCGCCCAGCGACTCGCCCAGGGTGAACAGCTGCGCCCGGTCGCACACCCGCACCGCGGCCTCCTCGCCGCCCTCGACCCGGAAGGACACCATCCCGCCGAAGCCGCGCATCTGCTTGGCCGCGATCTCGTGCCCGGGGTGGGTGGGCAGCCCGGGGTAGAAGACCTCCGCCACCTTCGGGTGCGCGGTCAGCAGCTGCACCACGCGGGCCGCGTTCTCCCCGTGTCGGTCCATCCGGACGCCCAGTGTCTTGATGCCGCGCATCACCAGCCAGGAGTCGAAGGGCCCGGCGATGCCGCCCATCGCGTTCTGGTGGAAGGCCAGCTCGTCACCGAGCGCGGGATCGGCGACGACCAGCGCGCCGCCCACCACGTCGGAGTGGCCGCCCATGTACTTGGTCGTCGAGTGCACGACGACATCGGCGCCGAGCGCGAGCGGCTGCTGCAGATAGGGGCTGGCGAAGGTGTTGTCGACGACCAGCCGCGCGCCCGCGCCGTGCGCCACCTCGGCGACCGCCGCGATGTCGGTGATGCCCAGCAGCGGGTTGGAGGGGGTCTCCACCCACACCGCCTTGGTGCGCTCGCGCAGCACGGCCCGTACGGCGGCCGGGTCGGAGGAGTCGGCCACCGACCACTGCACCCCCCACCGCTCGGCGACCCGCGCGAAGAGCCGGAAGGTGCCGCCGTACGCGTCGTCGGGGATGACCACATGGTCGCCGGGGGTGAGCAGGGTGCGCAGCAGGCAGTCCTCGGCGGCCAGCCCCGAGGCGAAGGCGAGGCCGCGCCTGCCGCCCTCCAGCGCGGCCAGATTCTCCTCCAGGGCGGTGCGGGTCGGGTTCGCCGAGCGGCTGTACTCGTAGCCGCCGCGCAGCCCCCCGACGCCGTCCTGTTTGTAGGTGGAGACCTGGTGGATGGGCGGTACCACCGCCCCCGTGCTCTCGTCGGCGGCCTGGCCCGCGTGGATGGCGAGGGTCTCGAAGCCGTGCTGTGTCTGCGGGGTCTTCGGGGTGTCGTCGGCCCCGCTGCCGATGCCGTTGTCGCGCTGCTCACTCATGGAGGCGAGACTAGTGGGCCGTACGGTGGAGTGGGGCGGGCTCAGGCCGAGCCCGGCCCCTCCGCACGGTCCCGACCCAGCCTTCCCTTCCGGGGGCGCCTCCCAGCGGTAGCCGGGGGACTTTGGCCGGGAGATGCCCAGCCCGTCACAGCGTGGAGATCCGACGTCATGGAAGCCCTGCTCCTCCTGATCGCACTCGTCGCCATCTTCGGTGTGGCCGTCTACCCGGCGATGCGCCGCAGGCGGCTGCGGCAAAGCCTCGGGCAGGGCGGCGCGGGGCCGCTCCGCGCGGTCGATCCGAGTGCCGGATACGGCTTCGTCCCCGCCGACGAGCTCGACGTACGGCTGCCCGGCCCCGACCGGGAGCTGGTCGAGGCGCTGGAGGAGACCCAGCGCACCCAGGACTATCAGCCGGTGGCACGGCTGCTGGCCTTCACGGGGGACGAGTACGAGCTGCGCTGGCAGCGGGTGCAGTCGCTGGCGGGCGCGGCGGCGATGGAGCTCGCGAGCTCCCGGGCGCACACCGGGGAAGCGGGCGGCAAGGCGGCGGGAGCCGAGGGGCCGCCCGACGCCGGTGCCGCAGGCGTGTCCTTCAGCAAGGACCGGCCCACCGCGCTGCCGGACGCCCGCTGGCTGCGGGAGTGGCGCGCCCAGCAGCCGCGCGACCACGGGGGCGCGCAGGTGTACGCGCAGTTCCTGGTCTTCCAAGCGCTGGCCGACGCCAACTCCAGCGCCTACCGCATCATCCTGGAGGAGGCCCGCGAGGTGGCGCGCGACGCCGCGAAGCTGGCCCCCACCGACCCGACGCCGTACATCACCGAGCTGTTCATCGCCCGCCACCTCGGCTACCGCGAGGCCGATTTCGAGTCCCTGTGGGCCACCGTCCGCCGACTGGCGCCCACGCACATGGGCGCCCATCTCGCGGCGCTGCCCTACTGGTCGGCCAAGGCCGTGGGGTCCAAGCAGCAGGCCGACGACTTCGCCCGCACCGCCGCCGCGCACGCCCCCGAAGGCACCCTGCTCCCCGCGCTCCCGCTGTTCGCGGCCTACGACCACCTGCCCGAGGTGAACATGGTCCGCGGCCTCTACCGGAGCGAGGAGATCAGCAAGGCCGTCGAGGCCGCCGAGTACGCGGTCGACCAGGTCGAGGACGACCACCCGGTCCGCCCGCACGTGCTCCATCTGCTCGTCTGGTTCCTCGTCCGCGCCGAACGCTACGGCGAGGCCATGGAAGCCCTCGCCGCCGTCGACGGGCACGTCGGCGCCGTCCCATGGGTAGACGAGGGCGATCCCGCCGCCGCCTACGCCGCCTACCGTGCCCTCGCGGTGGCCGGCTGGGAGGCGACGGGCGGCGCACGGGCCTCGCACTGACGGCGGCCGGTCGCCTGCGGCCCAACCGGAGTGCGCCCCGCCGTGCGCGGTGCGTCACTTCGGCGCTGTCAGAGGGTTCCCAGATCGACAGTGACGGAGAAGGGCGCGGTGGCCTTGATGACGCCGGTGAACACCTCGCCGTCCCTGTACGTTTCGGTAGCGGGATCGAGAACGTAGGTGTAGACGATCGGGACACCGGTGGCGGCCTGTTCGATCCGCCAGTAGAAGCAGATTCCCGCTTTTGCGTACTGGTCCACCTTCACGATCCGGTCGGTGGTCTCCGAGCCCGGCGACACGACCTCGACCACGAGGAGCACATGCTCCGGACGTGTGGGCGTCAGGTCGAGAGTCTCCGCCCGGTACACGATGACATCCGGACGCCGGTTGGTGAGCGGAACGTCCTGCAGGCGGACGTCGAAGTCCGTGTCGGCGTTCCAGTCCGGGCCTGCGGCGGCGTCCAGGGCGTTGGCCAAGATCCGGGCGAGCCGGTTGTGCCGCTTGGACGCGCTCGGGCTCACGACAACCATTCCGTCCACGATCTCGATGCCGGCGCACTGCTCCTCGGACCAGGAGTCGTACTGCTCCGCGCTGATCTGCGTGTGCATCCACGCGGGCGCGACCATCTCGGCGGCCATGATGTACCTCCTCGAGGAGCCTCGGCAGTTCCGCGCTGCTGGGTTCAGCCTACTGGCGTGTGCTGCCGGGGCGCCCGGTTCGGAAAGGAGCCGACAGGACCTTCCCCGTCGGCTCCGGCGGCCTCGCACTGACGGCGAGCGGTCGCCTGTGGCCCAACCGGAGTGCGTCCCGCCGTGCGCGGTGCGTCACCATGGCCGTATGGCGAATCGACTCGCGGATGAGACCTCTCCGTATCTGCTCCAGCACGCGGAGAACCCCGTCGACTGGTGGCCCTGGGGGGAGGGAGCCTTCGAGGAGGCGCGGCGGCGCGGGGTGCCGGTGCTGCTGAGCGTGGGGTACGCGAGCTGCCACTGGTGCCATGTGATGGCGCACGAGAGCTTCGAGGACGAGGCGACGGCGCAGCTGATGAACGCGCACTTCGTCAGCGTGAAGGTGGACCGCGAGGAGCGGCCGGACGTGGACGCCGTCTACATGGAGGCCGTGCAGGCGGCGACCGGGCAGGGCGGCTGGCCGATGACGGTGTTTCTGACGCCCGGCGCCGAGCCGTTCTACTTCGGGACGTACTTCCCGCCCGAGCCGCGGCACGGCATGCCCTCCTTCCGGCAGATCCTGGAGGGCGTACGCACCGCGTGGCAGGACCGGCGCGAGGAGGTGGCCGATGTCGCCTCCCGGATCAGCGCGGATCTGGCCGGGCGCAGCATCCGGCTGGGCGCCCCGCAGGCGCCCGGCGGTGAGGAGATGGGAGCCGCGCTGCTCGGGCTGACCAAGGACTTCGACGCCCGGCACGGCGGGTTCGGCGGGGCGCCGAAGTTCCCGCCGTCGATGGTGCTGGAGTTCCTGCTGCGGCACCATGCGCGCACCGGCTCCGAGGGTGCGCTGCAGATGGTCGAGGCGACGTGCGAGGCGATGGCCAGGGGCGGGATCTACGACCAGCTGGGGGGCGGTTTCGCCCGCTACTCCGTCGATGCGGAATGGGTCGTTCCGCACTTCGAGAAGATGCTCTACGACAACGCGTTGCTGTGCCGCGTGTACGCGCATCTGTGGCGTTCCACCGGGGCGGAGCGGGCCCGCCGCGTCGCTTTGGAGACGGCGGACTTCCTGGTCCGCGAGCTCGGCACCGCCGAGGGCGGCTTCGCCTCCGCGCTGGACGCCGACAGCGACGACGGGCACGGCCGGCACGCCGAGGGCGCCTACTACGTATGGACCCCGCAGCAGCTCGCCGAGGTGCTGGGGGAGGACGACGCCCGGTCGGCGGCCGACTGCTTCCGTGTCACTCCGGAGGGCACGTTCGAGGGCGGCGCGTCCGTACTGCAGCTCCCGGACCGGGCCTCGCCGCTGATGGACGCGGCCCGCTTCGAGTCCGTACGGCGCAGGCTGTTCGAGGCGCGTTCGCAGCGGCCGCGGCCCGAGCGCGACGACAAGGTCGTGACGGCGTGGAACGGGCTGGCCGTCGCGGCGCTCGCCGAGACGGGCGCCTATTTCGAACGGCCCGATCTGGTGGAAGCAGCCGTCCGTGCCGCACGGCTGCTCGCCGAGGTGCACTCGTTCGACGAGGGGCGCCGCCTGGTGCGGACCTCGCGCAACGGGGTGCCCGGCGGCAGCGCGGGCGTACTGGAGGACTACGCCGACACCGCGGAGGGCTATCTGACGCTGTACGCGGTGACCGGCGACGCCGAGTGGCTGACGCGTGCGGGAACCCTCCTGGACACGGTGCTGGAACGGTTCGCCGGCGAGGACGGCACCCTGTACGACACGGCCGACGACGCCGAGCAGCTGATCCGGCGCCCCCAGGACCCCACCGACAACGCGGTGCCCTCCGGATGGAACGCGGCTGCCGGGGCGCTGCTGACCTACGGCGCCTACACGGGCGACCACCGCTACCGGGAAGCCGCCGAGCAGTCGCTCGGCGTCGTACGGGAACTCGCCGCACGGGCACCCCGCTTCATCGGCTGGGGGCTGGCTGTCGGCGAGGCGCTGCTGGACGGTCCGCGAGAGGTCGCCGTGGTGGGCGGCGAGGAGGCCGCCCCGCTGCACCGGGCCGCTCTGCTGGCCGGCGCACCCGGCGCCGTGGTGGCCGTGGGCGCGCCGGACACCGCCGAGGTACCGCTGCTGCGGGACCGGGGGCTGGTCGAGGGCCGCCCCGCCGCCTATGTGTGCCGCGGCTTCGTGTGCGCCGCGCCGGTCACGGACGTGGCGGCGCTGGAGGCGGCCCTGCGCGACTGAGGGGCGGAGGGGAGTCCGGGGCCGCGCCGCCGCCGGAGGTTACAGCGTCAGCCCGCGTTCCAGTACGCCCAGCGCGCGGGTCACCAGAGCGCGCAGGTCCTCCAGGGTGCCCGCCGTGCCGGTGTCCACCCAGGAGTACATCGCCTCCATGAGGGCCCCGAGCATGGCCCCGGTCACGATCCGCAGTTCGAGGTCGTCCTCGGCACGGCCGGTGCGCTCGGCGAGGGCGCGGCGCAGCAGCCACGCCGTCTCCGCCGAGTGCTCGCTCATCCGGCCGCGCAGTGCGGGCACCTCCCGGATGAGACGGATGCGCTGCAGGGTCTCGGCGGCGTCGGCCTGGTAGATACGGGCGATCGAGGAGTACAGGGCTTCGCGCAGTGCGGTGACCGGGGGCTCGTTCGGCGGGCGCTGCCGCAGCGTCTCCTCGATAAGCGGGTCGTACTCGTCGGTCAGCACGATGTCTTCCTTGGTGGGGAAGTAGCGGAAGACGGTGCTGGGGGAGACCTCCGCCTCCTCGGCGATCTGGTCGACGGGCGTGGCGTCGTACCCCTGTTTCTCGAAGAGGCGGTATGCGGTCCGCCGGATGGCCTGCCGGGTCTGGATCTTCTTGCGCTCGCGCAGACTCGGCTTGGCCGGGGGAAGGTCGGTGTCCGCCGCGGTGTCGTCGGCGGGTTCTGTACGTGCGGGGGCCATACATCTCATTGTCGGCCATCGTCCCCTGGCAGGACCATGTCCGGGACGCTGCCGGTGTCCTCGCGGCGCCGACGCGGCAGTGCGCCGGGTGCGGTCGCCAGCAGCAGCGCGCCCGCCACGGCCGCGGCGCCGCACACCAGCAGCACCTGGCCCATCCCGGCCAGGAAGGCCTTGTCCGCGGCGTGGGCGAGTTGCGGCAGACCGAGCCGGTCGGCGATCTCGTGCGCGGTGACGACGGACTCCTCGGCCTCCGGTACGGCCGCGGCGGCCCGACCGCCCGCCGCCCGGGGGTCCGCATCCAGCCGGGTGGCGTACGTCTGGGCGAGCAGGCTGCCCAGCAGCGCGATACCCAGTGCCGTGCCCACCTGTCGCACCGTCATCAGCAGCCCGGAGCCGCTGCCGGTGCGCTCGGCGGGGAGTGTGGCGAGGGCGGCGTCCATGGCGGGCACCATGGCCAGCCCGGCACCGAGCCCGGTGACCGTCAGCCAGGTGGCGGCCAGCGCGTACCCGTCGGCGGTGCCGGTACGGGCACCGAGGAACGCGGCGAACGCGAGTGCCGTGAGGCCCGCACTGATCACCGGTCGCGGCCCCAGCCGTGCGGTCAGCGGGCCGGCGGCCCGGGCGGCGACCACGATCCCGGCCATCATCGGCAGCAGGCGCACACCGGTGCCGAGCGCGTCGTGGCCCAGGACCGTTTGGAGGTACTGCGGAACGATGAACAGCAGTCCGGCCAGCACCATCGTCACCAGCGTCACCGCCAGGGCGCTCCAGCGGAATCCGGGGGCGCGCAGCAGCGCGAGGTCGAGCATGGGCCGGGCGCCGCGCTGCTCGCCGCGCCGCTCGCGCAGCAGCAGCCACACCAGCAGCAGCACCGAGCCGGGGAAGAGTCCCATGACCAGCGGATCGCTCCAGCCACGCGTCGGTCCCTCGATGATCGCGAAGACGAGCAGGGCGAGTCCGGCCACACCCAGTACGGCGCTCAGCGGGTCGACGCGGGTGGCCGACGGGTCGCGGGACTCGGGCAGGAGCAGCAGGCAGGCGAGGATGCCGAGCGCCGCGAGCGGAACGTTGACGAGGAAGATCGAGCCCCACCAGTAGTGGTCCAGCAGCCAGCCACCGATGATCGGTCCGAGCGGCATCCCGCCCGCGACGGCCGCGGTGACCACTCCGATGGCCTTGGTGCGCTCCTTGTCGTCGGGGAAGAGCGACGGCAGCACGGCCAGCACCAGAGGGGAGACCAGGGCCGCACCGAGTCCCATTCCGGCGCGGGCCGCGATCACCCAGCCGGGCCGGTCCGCGAGGGTGCCCAGCAGCGAGCCGACGAGGAAGACGGCCAGTCCCGCCATCAGCAGCAGTCGGCGGCCGTAGCGGTCGCCGAGCAGGCCGGCGGGCAGCATCGTGGCGGCGAAGACGACGACGTACGCGTCGACGATCCACTGCATGTCGCCGGTGTCGGCGTGCAGTTGGGAGGCCATCTCGGGCAGTGCGACGTTCAGGATCGTCAGGTCGAAGCCGAGGGTGAGCATGCAGGCGCCGAGGGCGCCCAGCGCCCACCAGCGGCGTGCCGGACTGGGGGTGCGGTGGTCATGGGAGCCCCTTCCTTCTGGCCGACCGTCCTGACAGTAACTCTCAAGTGGGAGTGACTGTCAATGCAGGAGGAGGGGGGTGGAGCCCAGGGATTCTCCGCGAGGTGGGGCGAGGGGGGTGGGGTCCCCGAGGTGGAGGGGGGTCCCCGAGGTGAGGGAAAACATAGGGCGCCCTGTCAACGGCGCCCGTAAGGTGGCGCTATGCAGGTCATCCAGTCGACGAAGCTCGCCAACGTCTGTTACGAGATCCGGGGCCCGGTCCTGGAGGAGGCGACGCGGCTGGAGGCGGCAGGGCATCAGATCCTCAAGCTGAACACCGGGAACCCGGCGGCATTCGGCTTCGACTGCCCGCCCGAGATCCTCGAGGACATGCTCCGCAACGTCGGCACCGCGCACGGTTACGGCGACGCGAAGGGGCTGCTGTCCGCCCGCCGAGCGGTGATGCAGCACTACCAGAACCAGGGCATCGAGCTGTCGGTCGACGACATCTACCTGGGCAACGGGGTCTCCGAGCTGATCCAGATGTCGATGCAGGCGCTGCTGGACGACGGCGACGAGGTGCTGGTCCCCGCGCCCGACTACCCGCTGTGGACCGCCTCGGTCTCGCTGGCGGGTGGCACCGCGGTGCACTACCGCTGTGACGAGCAGTCCGACTGGATGCCTGATCCGGCGGACATCGAGCGCAAGATCACCGACCGCACCAAGGCGCTGGTGATCATCAACCCGAACAATCCCACCGGCGCGGTCTACGGCGAGGAGGTCCTGCGCGAGCTCACCGACATCGCCCGCCGTCACCAACTGACCGTGTGCTCCGACGAGATCTACGACAAGATCCTCTACGACGGCGCCACGCACACCCCGACCACGCTGGTCGCGCCCGACCTGCTGACGCTCACCTTCAACGGCCTGTCCAAGTCGTACCGGGTCGCCGGCTACCGCAGCGGCTGGCTCGCGGTCTGCGGTCCCAAGGCGCACGCCGCGAGCTATATCGAGGGACTGACGATCCTCGCCAACATGCGGCTGTGCGCGAACGTGCCGGCCCAGCACGCGGTGGCCGCGGCGCTGGGCGGGCGGCAGTCGATCGAGGACCTGGTGCTGCCGGGTGGCCGGCTGTGCGAGCAGCGTGACGCTGCCTACGAACTGCTGACCCGGATTCCGGGTGTCACCTGTGTGCGGCCCAAGGGTGCGATCTACGCTTTCCCGCGGCTGGATCCGAAGGTCTACAAGATCAAGGACGACCGGCAGATGGTGATCGACCTGCTGCGCGCGGAGAAGATCATGATTGTGCACGGGACCGGGTTCAACTGGCCCGAGCCCGATCACTTCCGGATCGTCAACCTGCCCGGTGTCACCGAACTGCGCGACGCCGTAACCAGGATCGGTCATTTTCTGGACGGTTACAGTCAGCCGTAACCGTTCGTGAGCACATGGAGCTGCCCGATGAATGCGGGCCAACTTTAGACGATGTCTAAGTTAGGATGGTCTCCGGAAAGCATCAGGAGGCCATCCATGTACGAACCGATCCGCACCAAGTCGGTCCACACCGTGGCCGACAGCACCCACGCCGGACTGCCGCGCCGCACCCGCGAGGAAGAGCTGGACATCCGTCTGGCGGGGCACCTGACCGCGCTGCTGACGGTGACGGACGAGCTGCGGGCGCTGACGCCGAGCGCTTCGCTGGATGCCGCCGCGCAGCAGCTCGCCGCCCACGCGGCTCGCCTGTCCGGCGGGCGGGCACCGCTGCGTGCCGAGCCCTCGGCCCTGCGGGCCGACGCCGCGCATGTGGCCTCCCTCCACGCGCGGGCGCGCACCCTCGCCGGCAACGCGCTCGCGGTCGCCACCTCTCGCGGCGACGAGGCGGTCACCGCACTGATGACGGCCCGCATCGAGGCCCACGCCGGCGCCGAGGGCGTACTGGTGTAGGCGCCGCACCCGCGCGACGGACGCACCCCGCACCCGCGGCGTGGTCCGTCGCGGGTGCGGCCCGGTGGCCGGTGCTGCGCTTGCCCCCCTGCTCCCCCAAGCAGGGGGGCGCGGCGTCACTTCAGGCGCTGTACAAGTGCGCGGTACTCGTCCCACAGAGCGCGCGGCGTGTGGTCGCCGAAGGTGTTCAGATGCTCGGGGATCAGTGCCGCTTCGTCGCGCCAGACGTCCTTGTCGACCGCCAGGACGAAGTCCAGCTCCGACTCCGAGAGGCCCAGCCCCTCGGTGTCCAGGTCCTCCTTGCGCGGCAGGATGCCGATGGGGGTCTCGACCCCCTCGACCTGACCGTTCAGCCGCTGGACGATCCACTTGAGCACGCGGCTGTTCTCGCCGAAGCCGGGCCAGACGAACGAGCCGTTCTCGTCCTTCTTGAACCAGTTGACGTAGTAGATCTTCGGCAGCTTGGCGGGGTCGGCCTGCTCGCCGACCTCCAGCCAGTGGCCGAAGTAGTCGCCCATGTTGTAGCCGCAGAAGGGCAGCATCGCGAACGGGTCGCGGCGCAGCTCACCGACCTTGCCCTCGGCGGCGGCGGTCTTCTCGCTGGCGACGTTGGCACCGAGGAAGACGCCGTGCTGCCAGTCGAAGGACTCGGTCACCAGCGGGACGGCGGTGGCGCGCCGGCCGCCGAAGAGGATGGCCGAGATCGGCACGCCGCGCGGGTCCTCCCACTCGGGGGCGATGATCGGGCACTGTCCGGCGGGGACGGTGAACCGCGCGTTGGGATGGGCCGCCGGGGTCTCCGACTCCGGCGTCCAGTCGTTGCCCTTCCAATCGGTGAGGTGTGCGGGGGGCTCCTCGGTCATGCCCTCCCACCACACGTCGTTGTCGTCGGTGAGGGCGACGTTGGTGAAGATCGCGTTGCCCCACAGGGTCTTCATCGCGTTGGCGTTGGTGTCCTCGCCGGTGCCGGGGGCCACCCCGAAGAAGCCCGCCTCCGGGTTGATGGCGTAGAGGCGGCCGTCCTCGCCGAACCGCATCCAGGCGATGTCGTCACCGATCGTCTCCACCGTCCAGCCGGGGACGGTGGGCTGCAGCATGGCCAGGTTGGTCTTGCCGCAGGCCGACGGGAACGCGGCGGCCACGTACTTGGCCTCCCCGCGCGGCGGCGTCAGCTTGAGCACCAGCATGTGCTCGGCCAGCCAGCCCTCGTCGCGGGCCATCACCGAGGCGATGCGCAGCGCGTAGCACTTCTTGCCGAGCAGCGCGTTGCCGCCGTAGCCCGATCCGTAGGACCAGATCTCGCGGGTCTCGGGGAAGTGGGAGATGTACTTGGTCGGGTTGCAGGGCCACGGCACATCCTGCTCGCCGTCGGCGAGCGGGGCGCCCACGGTGTGCACGGCCTTCACGAACCGGCCTTCCTCGCCGAGCTCTTCCAGCACGGCGCTGCCCATGCGGGTCATGGTGCGCATGGAGACGGCGACGTAGGCGGAGTCGGTGATCTCCACGCCGAGTGCGGAGAGCGGGGAGCCCAGCGGGCCCATGCAGAACGGGACGACGTACATCGTGCGGCCGCGCATCGCACCGCGGAAGATGCCCTGTTCCCCGGCGGAGCCCCCCTTGTCTCCCATGAAGACGGCCTTCATCTCCGCGGGGTCCTTCCAGTGGTTCGTGGGGCCCGCGTCCTCCTCCTTCTCGGAGCAGATGAACGTACGGTCCTCGACCCGGGCGACGTCGGACGGGTCGGAGGCGGCGTAGTAGGAGTTGGGGCGTTTGACCGGGTCGAGTTTCTTGAACGTGCCCCTGGCGACCAGCTCTTCGCACAAGCGGTCGTACTCGGCCTCGGAGCCGTCGCACCACACGACGCGGTCCGGCTGGGTCAGCTCGGCGATGCCGTCGACCCAGGAGAGCAGCTCCTGGTGGTTGGTGGGGGCGTCCCCGGAAGTCGAGGTGGACGAGGTTGAGGTGAGGGGAGCCGCAGAACTGCGCGCCACGATCGCTCCAGACGTTTGAGGGTTTTGTTTCCACTTTCAGCGCGCCCCTTGGGGGCCGCGACCCGGATGCTTTCGTGGCGGTTTGTCTCGTCGCTCATCCGGTGCCGCTTGTGCTCATCTGATCATGCGATGCGAATGGTTGTCTGTCCAGACGGGGTGTGTGTGTCCGTCGACACGTAGGGTCTTCCCAGGCGGCACGCAGGGTCATTCCGGCCGGCGGCGACCCGTAACCTACGGGAGCGTAGGTCGCACATATGTCGTGGGTACGATGGCCTGATGACCGACTCCGCGTCCCCGTCTTCGGAGCCTGCCGCTGTGACCTCCCCACCCTCCAGCGCACCGTCCTCGCACGACTCCCCCTTGTACGACCCCGCTGCGGCCTCCCCCACGGCCGCCGCCTCCTCCCACCCGCACTCGGCCGCCGCCCGGCTGTCCGCCTCGGCGCACTCCGCGGCGGAGGCCATCAAGCCCAAACTGCGGGGCTGGCTGCATCTGGGCATGTTCCCTGCCGTGCTGGTCTCCGGCATGTTCCTGACCGCTCTCGCCGACAGCACCCGCGGCCGAGTCGCCTGCGCCATCTACACGTTGACGGCCTGCCTGCTCTTCGGGGTCAGCGCGCTCTACCACCGCGGCGACTGGAGCCCCCGTGTCAACGCCGTGCTGCGGCGTCTCGATCACGCCAACATCTTCTTGATCATCGCCGGCACCTACACCCCGCTGACGATCCTGCTGCTGCCCGACGGACGCCGTGACCTGCTGCTGTGGGGCATCTGGATAGCCGCGGGGCTCGGTATCGCCTTCCGGGTCTTCTGGGTGGGCGCCCCGCGCTGGCTCTACACGCCCTGCTACATCGCCATGGGCTGGGCCGCCGTCTTCTTCCTGCCCGACTTCATGCGGCAGGGCGGGATCGGGGTGATGGTGTGCGTCATCGTCGGCGGCGTCCTCTACAGCGCGGGCGGCGTCATCTACGGCATCAAGCGGCCGAACCCGTCACCCCGCTGGTTCGGCTTCCACGAGGTGTTCCACTCCTTCACGCTGGCCGCGTTCGCCGTCCACTACGTGGGGATCTCGCTGGTCGCCTACCAGCACACGTAGTCCCTCCGGGGTCGGCCGGGATCGCGTGTTCAGCGACGTCCTGGTGAGATTTCCCGGTGAGAACGACGCGGCACCAGATCTCACGATTCTCGCTCAGGGAGCGGAGCGTCTCGGCAACGGCTACTCCTGCAACGAAGTGCTCGCTGTTGCCGCAGTGCCCTCCCGGCCCGACGACGACAAGGACTACGTCCGCAACGTCGCCAAGTACGCACGCTTCGGGATCGAGCTCTATCTGATCGCCGACCCGTTCAAGCAGCTCTGCACGCTGATGACCGAGCCGCACGCCATGGGATACGCCAAGGTCCAGGAGATCCCTTACGGGGAGCCCCTCACGCTGACCCTCAGCACCGGCGAGCGGATCGAGATCGACACCTCCGACTTCCCCGTACGCGA
>NZ_JAFFZM010000038.1 GCF_017676345.1 Streptomyces smyrnaeus
ACCTCGTACGGCTGGACGACGATGAAGTTGCCGGGCGCACCGCGGAACTGGAGGTTCACGGTCTCCCCGCTGTGCCCCGGGTAGGCGTTGCGGTGCAGTCGCACCTGGCTGGTGACGATGACCTGCGCCGCCGCCGACCACGCCACCACCGACTGGGCGTCGGCGAACGTGGTGGGGGTGACGGGGAGGACGACAGGGGTTCCCTGCGTCTTGACCACCACGGTGCCGGTACCGGTGAACTGCATCGTGAACAGCGCGCCACCGGGGATGCCGTGGCCCTCGATCCGGCGGACCTCGTGCTGCAGCGACTCGTCGAAGGCGAGCACGTTGTCGGCCGAGACACAGATCGCGTCGCCCTGCAGTTCCACCGGGTGGACGTGCGCCGCGTTCTCGGCGAAGAACACCTGGCCGCGGCCGCTGCAGCGCATCAGCTGCATCTCCTGGCCGGTGGCGTTGCCGACCACACGGCCGGTGAACCCGGCGCCCTTGTAGGAGAAGTCGACCTTCCCCTGGTAGAGCACCATGCTGCCCTGCTTGGCGAGCACCGGCTGGCCGTCGACGCCGATGTCCGCACGGACGAGGGAGGGATTCTGCAGCGTCCAGCGCTGGCCGGTCGGCAGCTCGTGGTACTTCTGCAGCACCGCGCCCATGCCCGCCGCCGGGCCCTGTGGAATCTGCGGGGCGGCGTAGCCGCCGCCCGGCGCCTGCTGGGCGAACGGATTGGAGAGCTGCTGCCCACCGGGGGGTCCGGGGGGTCCGGGCGGCCCGGGCTGCTGGGGCTGGGGCGGCTGGTGCTGCTGGTATTGCTGCGGCGGCTGTGGGGCCTGGGGCGGCTGGACGGGGCCGGTCATGGTGGGCGCCCCATGGACGTCCGGCGCCACCGGCTGGGGCTGCGGCTGCGGTTGCTGGGGCGTGTACGGCTGCTGCGGCATCTGCGGTTGCTGCGGCACCTGGGGCTGTTGGGCCACCTGCGGCTGCGGGGCCGGAGCCTGCGGGGCCGGAGCCTGCGGGGCCGGGGCTTGCGGAGCCGGAGCCGGGGCAGGCGCCGGGGCGGGAGCCGGGGGCTGAGCCGCCTGGGGCTCCGGCGCGGGAGCCGGCGGAGGGGCGAAGCCGGGCGCGGGCTGCTGCGGCGGCGCGCCCCCTCCCGGTGGCGCGAAACCGGGCGCTGCCTGCGGTTCGGGCGGCTGCTCCTCCTCCAGCACCTCGCCGCCGAAGTGCTTCAGCAGCGCGTCCAGCCCACCGTCGAAGCCCTGTCCGATCGCGGCGAACCGCCAGACGCCGTTCTTCCGGTAGATGTCCCCCAGCATCACGGCGCGCTCGGTGGAGAACTCCGAGCCGTCGAAGGGATAGCGGGCCACCTCCTCGCCGCCCGCCACCAGTCGGATGTAACCGGGCCCGACCTGCGACATCTGGCCCGCTCCGTCGATCGTCGCGGTGAACGACAGCCGCTGCACCTGCTGCGGGATGCGCTCCAGCGTCACCCGGAAGGACTCGGTGTCCCCGGCCTGCGCCCCGAGGAGTTGCAGGGACTCCTCCGGCGACTTGGGCTGGTTGAAGAAGATGAAATAGCGATCGTCGGAGAGCCGTTCCTGCTCGTCCAGCCCGAAACAGCTGATGTCGAAGGAGAGTCCGGCTCCGGCGATCTGTACGCCCACGTACAGATCCGTGCCCGCCGTCAGATCACTGATCTTGGCCTTGTGGCCGCGTTGCAATTCCCTGGGCATACGTAACGACCGTCCCCCATCCCGTGCGGTGCGTGCTTCGACCATGCGGCCTGCGTTCGGCCGTTCCACCACCGCGGTGCGGTCGCGGGACGGCTCCCACAGGCTAATGGGTACCTACGACCGTGGGACCAGGAGTGTTCCCCGGCGCTCTGTACGGACTCCGCGCATGCTGCCCGGTGCCCGCGCCGGGGTGACCGCCCACCCGCGGGGCGAGCCGGAAGACCGCGTATCCGCGTATCCGCGTAACGGTGCGGCACAGGCTGGACACACCGGCCCGGCCGCCCTGTCGTGAGGGGGCGGTTACAGGGGGAGATGCCGAGCCACAGGCATTGTGGGTATCGCCACAAAGGCCGCAATCGATCTTTTCGGGATGGCACTCTGCAGGAAAGCGGTCCTTGAGGCGAGGTGTTCGATTGCCTCGGACCCCACTCCTCCCGGCGCCTTCGACCGGGAGATCCAGCTGCGGCGGACAGGGGTCGCCGCACCCCCCACCCCGTGCCCGTACGACACCCGGGAGCAGGCGACCGCCCGTGACCGCACTTGCCCGTTGGTGCCTGAGGCGCCGCCTTATCGTTCTGCTGCTCTGGCTCGCCGCGCTCGGCGGCGCCGTGACGGCCTCGTCACTCATCGGCAGCTCCTACTCCGACGACTACGGCGCCCAGGGCACCGAGTCGGGCCAGGCGGCGCAGCGCCTGGAGAGCGCCTTCCCCGACCGGGCCGGCGGCAGTGACACGATCGTGTGGCAGACGGACGGGACGACCGTGCGCGCCACCGCCGTCCAGGAGCGGATGGCCGAGACGCTGCGCGAGGTCGAGCAGCTGCCCGGCGTCGCCTCCGTCCAGTCCCCCTACAGCCCGCAGGGCGAGGGACAGATCAGCGAGGACGAGCACACGGCCTACGCCGATCTGACCTTCGACAAGCCCACCGACGAGCTCGGCAAGGAGAAGGTCCAGCGCGTCGTGGCGACCATCCAGGACGCTTCCGACGCGGACATCGGTCTGCAGGCCGAGGCGGGCGGTTCCGGCGTGGCGGCGGCCGAGGCCCCCAAGGCGCACCTGGCCGAGGCCATCGGGCTGGCGGCGGCCGCCGTCGTCCTCTTCCTCGCCTTCGGCTCGCTCGCCGCGACCGCTCTGCCGCTGATCACGGCGGTCGTCGCGGTCGGCACGGCGGCGGCCGGCATCGGACTGCTCAGCCAGGTGATGACCGTGGCGGAGTTCGCGCCGATGCTGGGCATGCTCATCGGGCTGGGCGTCGGTATCGACTACGCGCTGTTCATCGTCACCCGGCACAGACGGGGGCTGCGGGCCGGGCTGCCGGTGGTCGAGGCCGCGCGCCGCGCGGTGACGGTCTCCGGACGCGCGGTGGTCTTCGCGGGGGCCACGGTCTGCATCGCGCTGCTGGGTATGTTCATCCTGCGGCTCGACTTCCTCAACGGAGTGGCGATCGCCGCCTGTCTCACCGTCCTGCTCAGCGTGGCCGCTTCCATCACGCTGCTGCCCGCCCTGCTGGGCTTCATCGGGATGCGGGCGCTCAGCCGCCGTGAGCGGCGACAGCTGACCGAGCACGGTCCGCGCCCCGACCGGCCCACGGGCTTCGCCATGCGCTGGTCGGCCTTCGTGGAGCGGCATCCCAGGCTGCTGGGTGCGGTCGCCGCGGTACTGATGGCCGTGCTCGCGCTGCCCGCCCTCGGGCTGCACCTGGGCACCTCCGACCAGGGCAACGACCCGGCAGCCAGCACCACCCGCCAGGCCTACGACATGCTCGCGGACGGTTTCGGGCCGGGCACCAACGGCCCGCTGACGCTGGTGGGCGAGTTGGACGGGGCCGGCGACAAGCTGGCCTTCGACCACCTGCGGGGCGAGATCCGGGACACCCCGGGTGTCGCCCAGGTCAGCGGCCCCGAGTTCAACGGCAGCGGCGACACGGGTGTGATCACCGTCGTGCCCGACAGCTCCCCGCAGTCCCGTTCGACCTCGGATCTGGTGGACCGGCTCCGCAGCGACGTGCTGCCGCAGGCCGAGGAGGGCTCGACCATGGAGGTCCTGGTCGGCGGGACGACCGCGGGCCACGACGACTTCGCCGACATCATCGTCGGCAAGCTGCCGCTCTTCGCCGGTGTGGTCATCGGGCTCGGCTGTCTGCTGCTTCTGCTGGCGTTCCGCAGCATCGGCATCCCGGTCAAGGCCGCGGTCATGAACATCGCGGCCGTCGCCGCCGCCTTCGGAGTCGTGGTCGCCGTCTTCCAGTGGGGCTGGGGCAGCGAGCTGCTCGGTCTGGGCAGCGCGGGGCCCATCGAGCCCTTCCTGCCGGTCATCATGATCTCGGTGCTCTTCGGGCTGTCCATGGACTATCAGGTCTTCCTGGTCAGCCGGATGTACGAGGAATGGCGGCTGACCGGTGACAACAGACGCGCCGTGCGGGTGGGCCTCTCGGAGACCAGCCGTGTGATCAACTCTGCGGCGGTCATCATGATCTCCGTCTTCGGTGGCTTCGTGCTCAGCGGTGACCGGCTCATCGCCATGTTCGGCATCGCCCTGGCGGCTGCTGTGGCGCTGGACGCGTTCGTGCTGCGTACGCTGCTGGTGCCGGCCCTGATGCACATGCTGGGCGGCGCCAACTGGTGGCTGCCGCAGTGGCTGGATCGACGGCTGCCGCGCCTGAGCATCGAGCCGGACACCAGCGGCCATGAGGACGGCGACGCCGAGGCCCCGGCGAGCGTGGACGTACCGCTGGTGGGACAGCGCGCCGGGTCTCTCATCGGTCTCTCAGAAACCGCCCCTACGGTGACCGCCCATGGCTACCGAAAGCACGAAGACCACGCAGACCACGACTGAGAAGTCCCCCGCCGACGAGCCGGCCGACGAGGCGGTCGCGGCGGAGGAGACACCTGCCCGACCGGCCGACGGCCTGCGCGGCAAGGAAGCCGCCGACGCCCACGCCGACAACGCCGACGCCGACAATGCCGCCGACGCCGATGACAACGCCGACGACTCCTATGACGGCGACGGCGACGACGAGGCCGGACTCGACGCCCAGGGCCGGGCGGCAGGCCGGCGCAGTGACTGGGCGGGCGGCGCCTTCGCCGTCGTCAGCGCCGGTCTCGGCCTGGCCTCGCTGACCGGCACCTCCTTCAGCGAGATGCTGCGCGAGCGCAAGAGCCTCCTCGGGCAGATCAAGAGCAACGCCCAGGGCTCCGGCGGCTCGGCGGCCGACCAGGTCAACGCTCTGTACGGCGCACCCTGGCACACGGCCGCCGTGGTCAACGGGATCTTCGCCGTCCTCGCGCTCGTGGTGGGCGGTCTGCTGCTGGCGACGCTCAGCGGCCGTCCCGAGGCGCGCGGCTGGGTCAAGGCGGTCGCGCTGGGCGGAGTGGTGCTCGGCCTGATCGGCCTCGTCGTCGCGGGCGGCATGTACTTCGACCTGTTCGCTGCGCAGCCCGAGGTGCCCTCGGCCGGCCAGTGAGGGCGGGCGAGGGTACCTACGCGCCCTGCCCGGTGGTCTAGGGCCGGCAGCGGGCCGGCCTAAGGCTCCCGGGCCGCCAGGACGGGGCAGTTGCCCGATGTGCCGGGACCTCCTCAGGAAGCAGTGTGGGAGTACGCCATTCCGCACCACTCCCCGAGGGGGCCACCGTCATGTTGTACGACCTCAGCAACAGCCGGCACCACTACCGCATGGACGACCTGCGCCGCGAGGCGGAGCACGAGCGGCTGGTCCGTATGGCCAGGGCCGCCCGCCGGGAGCAGCGGGGCACCGCTCGCTCCTGGTTCCGCCGCGGTCGCCGCGGCCGGGACGAGAACGGACCGGTGTGGGTCCGGGCGGCATGAGCGCGGCCGTCCGCACCGCCGGCAGGCGTTCGCCCGCAGACAAGACAGGTGCCCTGGGCCGGTGCCGGATGCCATGCTGAGCGACGTGCCCCTGCAAACCACAGTCAGCCCCGTCTTCGTCGGCCGCACCGCCGAACTCGCCGCGCTCACCGAGGCCCTCGCCGTAGCGGACAACGGCGCGCCCCAGGCGCTGCTCCTCGGTGGCGAGGCGGGTGTGGGCAAGACGCGGCTCCTGGAGGAGTTCCTGGCCCGGGCCCGCGCGTCCGGCGGTGTCACCACCCTCGGCGGCTGTCTCGAACTGGGCGCCGACGGCCTCCCCTTCGCGCCCTTCACCACGGCGCTGCGCGGTCTGCGCAGCGCCGTGCCGCCCGCCGCGCTGGCAGCCGCCGCGGAGGGCCGGGAAGCCGAACTGGCCCGGCTGCTGCCGGACCTGGCGGTGCCGGGGCCGACGGCGCCGCTGCGCGAGGAGCACGACGACGGCGCCGACGGCGGACGTGCCCGGCTGTTCGAGGCGACCGCCCAGCTGCTGGAACGGCTGGCCGCCGACCGCACTCTGGTCGTCGCCCTCGAAGATCTGCAGTGGGCCGACCGCTCCACCCGCGAACTGCTCGGCTACCTCTTCCGCTCCGTACGCGCCTGCCGGCTGGTGCTGCTGGCCACCTACCGCACCGACGACATCCACCGCCGCCACCCGCTGCGCCCCTTCCTCGCCGAGCAGGACCGGCTGCGTACCGTCCTGCGTTTGGACCTGCCCCGGCTCACCCGGGCAGAGGTGCGCGACCAGATCACCGGTATCAACGGCACCGAGCCCGCGAGTGAACTCGCCGCGGAGATCTTCCGCCGCTCCGAGGGCATCCCCTTCTTCGTCGAGGAGCTGACCGCCACCGAGGCCGCCTGCGCGATCAGCGACTCGCTGCGCGACCTGCTGCTCGTCCGCCTCGAAGCGCTGCCCGAGCCGGCGCAGCGCGTGGTGCGGCTAGCAGCGGGCGGGGGATCGACCGTCGAGCACCCCCTGCTGGCCGCTGTCGCCGGGCTGGGCGAGGACGCGCTGCTGGAGGCCCTGCGCTCGGCGGTCGGGGCCAATGTGCTGCGCCCGACCGAGGACGGCTCCGGCTATCTGTTCCGGCACGCCCTGCTGCGCGAGGCGGTACGGGAGGACCTGCTCCCCGGCGAGCTGGCCGGGATCAGCCGCCGCTACGCCGAGGCGCTGGAGGCGGACCCGTCGCTGGTGCGGGCCGAGGAGCGGCTGGCGCGCCTGGCGCACTACTGGCACCGCAGCCGGGACGCGGCCCGGGCGCTGCCCGCCGCGCTCTCCGCCTCGGTCGCGGCCCGGCACCGGCACGCGTACGCCGAGGAGCACCAGCTGCTGGAGCGGGTCATCGAGTTGTGGGACGAGGTGCCCGAGGAGGCCAGGGCCGCGCTGCCGGCGCTGCGCGTCCCGCGGACGTTCCCGGCCGCTCGGGCGGGGGACGGTACCCAGCCCTTCACCCGGCCGCCGTCCTTCGTCGAGGTGCTGGCCGAGGCGGTCGTCGCCGCCCGGATCAGCGGTGATGTGGCGCGTGCCAAGGTGCTCGCCCGCCGTGCGCTGGCCCGGTTGGACGAGGCGAAGGACCCGCTGACCGCCGCCTGGTTCCAGCTGAAGCGGGGGCTGCTGCTGGAGGAGATGGGCAAGGGCGACGGATGGGAGCAGATCGCCAAGGCCCAGGAGCTGGTCCGCGGGCTTCCGCCGTCGGCCGTGCACGCGGAAGTGCTCTCCAGCGCCGCGAGCTGGGGCATGGTCCACCGTCCCGGCCGGGAGGCGCTGGCCACGGCCGTGCGCGCGGTAGAGCTGGCCCGGGTCGTCGGTGCGACCGCCATCGAACTGGAGGCCAGGGTCACCCTCGGCACCCTGCTCGCCGAATCCGGCGATCTGGAGGAAGGCCTGGCCGAGCTGGCCCGGGCGCGGGACGAGGCGGGCGAGGCGGGGGTCACCTCCGTGATGACCTGCGCCGCCATCAACATCGCCGTCGAACTGGAGGCGGTGGGCCGCTCGGCGCAGGCGGCCGAGGAGGCGGCCCGCGCGGCCCGCGTCGCCCAGGAGCGCGGGCGCCCCAACTCCTATGCGGGAGCCCTCGCCGGACAGGCCGAGGCACTGCTGTCGACGGGGGAGTGGGAGCGGGCGGCCGAACTCCTCGACCGGGCCAGGGACGCGGCGCGCGTCGCCGACGTACGCGCCTGGGTCGCGCTGCTGCAGGCCCGGCTGGCCCGTGACCGCGGGGACCTGCCGGGGCTGGAGACCGCCGTGGCGGAAGCGGTGGCCACCATGGGCTCCTCCCCGGCCAACGAGCCGCAGAAGGTGGTAGCGCTGCGGTACTTCACCATGGTGCTGGCGGCCGAGCGCGGCGAACTGGACACCGCACGCGCCGAGCTGGCCTCGGCACTGCGGGAGGGCTTCCCGCCGGGCGCCCACCCGCACGCCTGGGCCCTGCTGTACGCCGCCGCGTCCTGGGAGGCGGAGCTGCGCGGTCTGCCGGACGCGGAGCGGGGGCGGGGCCCGGTGCTGGCCGAAGTGCGCCGCGCCGCCCGGCAGCTGCCCCGGCCCGCACCGGTGTGGGAGGGCTACGCGCTGCTGCTGGAGGCCGAGCTGAAGCGGGCGGAGGGGCGGAACGAGCCGCAGCCGTGGGAGGCCGCGGCGCTGGCCCTGGAACCGGTGGGCCGGCCTCTTCCGCTGGCCCGCGCCCGGCTGCGCTGGGCCGAGGCGCTGCTGGAGGGCGGGGGCACATCGCATGAGGGCTCCCCGCGCCCGGAGGAGCTGCTGCGGCAGGTCCACTCGGTCGCCGAACGGCTGGGTGCCGCGCCGCTGCGGACCGAGGCGGAACAGCTCGCGGTACGCGCACGGATCACGCTGGGCCGCGGGGGAGCGGCGGAGGACGACCGGGCGCGGCCGACGGCGCCCGTGCCCGCCGACCCCGCCGAGTCGTTCGGTCTCACCCGGCGCGAGCGCGGCGTGCTGGAGCTCGTCGCCGAGGGGCGCAGCAACCGGCAGATAGCCGAACAGCTGCACATCGCGCCGAAGACGGCGAGCGTGCACGTCTCCAACATCCTCGCCAAGCTGGGAGTGGCGACGCGCGGTGAGGCGGCGGCGATGGCCTTCCGGCTGCGGCTGGTCGGCGCGAGCGGGCTCAGCGCCCCGGGGGCGCCGAGCGCCGCTCGGGCCGCGGCGGCTCCGGCTCCGGGCGCGGCCCGGGGCACAGCGCCGGCTCGGTCCGCTGCCCGGGTGGACGGATGAGCACCTGGCCGGAGGTCAGGTCGATCGGCCCCTTGCCGGGGTCGTTGCTGCCCTCCTGCACCCGGGTGTGCTCCAGCCGCCGCTGCTCGTCGTCCGCGTGTTTGCTGTTCGGCGAGAACAGCTCCTCGATCAGGTTGAACATCCGACCACCCTCAGCGCACCTGGAGACGCAGGATGCGGTCGTCCCCCTTCTCCGGTGAGCCACGTCCGTCCGTCTCGCTCGTGACCAGCCAGAGTCCGTCGCCACCACCGGTGCCGTGGTCGGCGACGACCGTCCGGAGCCGTCCGTATTTTCCTTTCAGGAACGCTTGGGGGGCCGCCGCGGGTTCCCCGCCCTTGAGCGGAATGCGCCACAGCCGCTCTCCGCGCAGTCCCGCCATCCACACCGAACCCTTGGCGACGGCCAGTCCGCTGGGTGACGCCTCGGCCGTGCGCCACTGCTCGACCGGGTCGCGGAAGCGTTTGTCGTCGCTCTTGCCCTCGGCGTCCGGCCAGCCGTAGTTCTCGCCCGGTTCGATCAGGTTGAGCTCGTCCCAGGTGTCCTGGCCGAACTCGGAGGCCCACAGCCGCTTGTCGCGGTCCCAGCCCAGCCCCTGCACATTGCGGTGTCCCCAGCTGTAGACCACCGAGTCCGGCTCGGGGTTGCCGCGCCCGGGCGGCTCGCCCTCCGGTGTCATCCGCAGGATCTTGCCGCCCAGCGAGTCCTTGTCCTGGGCGAGTTCGCCGTCGCCGGAGTCGCCGGTCCCGGCGTAGAGCATCTTGTCCGGGCCGAACGCGATGCGTCCGCCGTTGTGCAGCTGGCTCTTGGGAATGCCCTTGAGGATGGTGTCCGGGGCGCCGAGCTGCTCGCCGGGTTCCTTCTTGTCGTCGTAGACCATCCGCACGATGCGGTTGTCGGACGCGGAGGTGAAGTACGCGTACACCATCTTCCCGGCCTGCGCCCCGTCCGGCGGTACGGCCAGCCCCATCAGCCCGCCCTCGCCACCGGGCTCCACGCCCGGCACGGTGCCGACCTCGGTCTTCTTGCCGCTGTCGCCGTCGACGCGCAGGATCTCCCCCGTATCGCGTGAGGAGACCAGCAGATCGCCGCCGGGCAGCTGCGCGAGGCCCCAGGGGGTCTTGAGCCCGGTCGTGAGGGTCTTGACGACCTTCACGGAGCCCTTGGCGGGTGCGGCGCGGGGCGTGGCGGCGGCGCTGGAGCGCCCTTCTCCCCGGGAGGGCTCGGCCCCCGCGTCGCCGTCCCCGTCTCCGCCGGAACATCCCGCGCTCAGCGCCAGCGCACAGGCCATCCCGATGCTCACACCCGTCCTACGTCGCACGCTGCGACTCCTCATCCTCGGCAAGCGGCTCCCTCCCACAGGGGACCACATCGTCCCCCGTCCCCGCCCGTGGGACGCGGGGACCGGCCGGTTCCCCGCGCTGCCCGGGTCCGCGAGGGCCTCACTCCCAGGAGCCCTGCGCCGGAGGGAGGGCCGCGATCTCGGCCAGGTCCTCCGCGGTCAGGGCCAGGTCGGCGGCGCGGGCGTTCTCGGCGACCCAGTGGGCCTTCTTCGTCCCGGGAACCGGCACCACATGGCGGCCCTGGGCCAGCACCCAGGCGAGGGCGATCTGCGCGGGGGTGGCGTTGCCGTGGCGTCGGGCCACCCGGCGCAGACCGGCGACGATGGGCTGGTTGGCGGCCATCATCTCGGCGGTGAAGCGGGGGTGCCGGGCCCGTACGTCGTCGGGCTCGAAACCGCCCCCGGTGGTCAGCGCGCCGGTCAGATAGCCGTTGCCCAGCGGCATCGCGGCGAGGAACCCGATGCCGCGCGCCTCGCACCAGGGCAGCAGCGTCTCCAGCGCCTCGCGGGACCACGCCGACAGTTCGGCCTGTACGCCGCTGACGGGGAAGACCTGCTGGACACGTTCGAGCTGTCGTATGGTCCCGTCGTGGATACCGGCGCCCGCCCTTCGGTCCGCGCGGGCGCCCACCGCGCAGAAGCCCAGCGCGCGCACCTTGCCCGCCGTCACCAGCTCCGCCATCGCACCCCAGGTCTCCTCGACCGGTACCTCCGGGTCGGCGCGGTGCAGCTGGTAGAGGTCGATGACCTCGGTCTGCAGCCTGCGCAGCGAGGAGTCGCAGGCGCGTCTGACATAGCTGGGCCGGCCGTTGGCGACGATGTGCTGCTCGCCCACCAGCAGTCCGCACTTGGTGGAGACGAACGCTTCGGAGCGCCGCTCCTTCAACGCCCGCCCGATCAGCAGCTCGTTGGTGAAGGGGCCGTACATGTCGGCGGTGTCCAGCAGCGACATCCCCGCGTCCAGCGCGGTGTGCACCGCGCGCAGCGAGCTCTCACCGTGCTGCTCGGAGGTGGAGTACGCCCAGCTCATCGGCATACAGCCGAGGCCCACGGCGCCCACGCCGAGAGCTGCCGCACCGATTGTCCTGCGCTCCACCTGGTTCCCGCTCCCTCCCGGACGGCCCCCAACGTAACGGTTGCCCCCGGTGCCACACACGTTTGCTTCTGTCACACCGTCCTCCGGGCCTGGTCCGGGGGACACCCCGGACCTGCCGGCGCGGTCCGCCGACTAGTCTCTCCCCATGGCTGCTGCGACAGAGATCTGGCTCTCGCTCCCGCCCGAGAGCGTCGAGGGCCTGCCCAACACCCTGACGTACCGCTACTGGGCCGGGGAGCAGGAGTTCCCCGCGGACCCGGCCGACTGCGCCTTCTACGTCGTCCCCTATTACGTGGGTGCCGAGGTCGCCGTACGGCCGCTCGCGCGGATGACGGGTGTGCGGGTCGTCCAGACCCTCACCGCGGGGATCGACCACATCGCTTCCGCCATCCCACGCCTCCCCACCGGAACGCGGGTGTGCAACGCCCGCGGTGTGCACGACGCGAGCACCGCCGAACTGGCCCTGGCGCTCACCCTCGGCGCCCTGCGTGACCTGCCCGGATGTGTCCGTGCGCAGGACCGCGGCGAGTGGCTGCCGGGGTTCCGCCCGGCGCTCGCGGACCGCACGGTACTGATAGTCGGCTACGGCGCGGTGGGCGAGGCCGTCGAGCAGCGGCTGCTGCCCTTCGAGGTGGCCGCCGTGCACCGTGTCGCCCGCTCGGCGCGAAACGCTCCGCTGGGTCCGGTTCGGCCACTGAGCGAGATCGGCGAACTGCTCCCGCTGGCCGACGTCGTGATAGTGGCGACCCCGCTGACCGATCAGACCCGCGGTCTGGTCGACGCGGACTTCCTCGCCCGGATGAAGGACGGGGCGCTGCTGGTCAACGTGGCGCGCGGGGCCGTGGTCGACACCGAGGCGCTGCTGGCCGAGACCGGCACCCCCGCCTCTGCCCTGGGGGCGGAAGACGGCGTTCCGGGGCGGCTGCGGGCGGCGCTGGATGTGACCGATCCGGAACCCCTGCCCAAGGACCACCCGCTGTGGCGGGTTCCCGGTGTGCTGATCACTCCGCACCTCGGAGGGATCACTTCCGCGTTCCACCCCCGTGCCAGAAGGCTGCTCGTCGCGCAGCTGAGGCGCTGGGCGGCCGGTGAGGAGCTGGAGAACACGATGGCCGTGGCGTAGTTCCGGTAAACACCCTCAGGCCGTCAGGGGCCACTCTACGGATGCGTACGACTGCACCCTGTACCGAGCTTCCCTCTTATGGTTACGGTCTGTATTGGGACTATGTCCCTGAGTGACGAACCTGGTGTATCGTCCCGAGCGGGGGGCGAAACCCGGACACGAGGGGGGCGACGGGCGAATGCACGATCAACGGACGAACTGCCGCGCGGGACGCAAGGACAGCGCCTGCGGACATCCCGACTTCCAAGGACAACCCCCGCGTTGCGGCACCCCGCCGAGCGCGTCCCGCAACGGCCGGGCCGGCTCCGTCAAGTGGCCCCCGTCTCCAGGGGTGGCGCGATGACCACCCATGAAGCGGCCCCCAGGCGGGGCCCGTACTGGAGCGGAACATCTGCCAGGCCGACACGGTCGAGCTCGTCGGAGCCGTGCGGAGGAGGCTCCGACACCGGCGGACGCGTGGTGGTGCTGCCGCAGTTGGCGCTCATCGTGGTCTGCGCGGCCTACGCCGTGGGCGCCGCCTGCGGCTGGGGCTCCGAGACCGTCGCCGTCTTCATGGGCGACTTCGGACTCAGCGCCGCCGCACTGCTGGCCGGCGGCTCGTGCCTGTGGTATGCGCGCACTCAGCGGCGGGAGGCCGCCCAGGCGGCGGACGCCTACGAGTCGGCCGCGCGCGCCCGGCTGGAGGCCAGCCGTCCGGCGTGGGTGCTCTTCGGGGTCTCCTCGCTGATGGCGGCGCTCGGCAACGGGGTATGGGGCTGGTACGAACTGGTGCTCGGCCAGCAGGTGCCGCGCCCCTCCCTCGCCGACTTCTGCTTCCTGCTGTTCGCGCCGCCCGCCATCGTCGGACTGCTGGTGCTCGCCAAACGCCCGGTGACCCGCGCCGGCTGGGTCTGCCTCAGCCTCGACGCCTGGCTGATCGGCGGCTCGCTGCTGACCCTCTCCTGGTCGCTGGCGCTGGCCCACACGTCCTACTGGGCAGGCGACTCGGTGGCCAGGGCGGCGCTGAACCTGGCGTATCCACTGCTGGACATCGTGCTCGTCAGCATGGTGCTGGCGCTGCACTTCCGGCGCTCCTCGGCGCACCGCAGCGCCATCAACACCGCGATCGGGGCGCTCGCCCTCACGGTGCTGTGCGACGCGCTGTTCACCTCGCCGATGCTGCGCGAGCACTACGCCTCCGGACAGCTGCTGGACGCCGGCTGGTTCGCAGGCTCGCTGCTCCTCGCCTACGCACCATGGGTCGGCAAGACCCGCAAGGGCAGCAGAAACGCCACCGACGACAAGAAGGGGAAGGCGGACCTCGTTCCCGCTCAGCCGATGGCCGCAACGGACCGGCAGGCCGAGGCGCGGGCCACCCACCCCAGTCGGCCCATCTCCGGCTCGCTGAGCGCGCTGACGCCCTATCTCGCGGCCGCCGTGTGCACGCTGGGCATCCTCTACAACTCGGTGGACGGCCACGACATCGACCGCGTCGTCCTCTACACCGGCTGCACCGTCGTCCTCGCGCTGGTGCTGCGCCAGGGCATCATGCTGCTGGACAACATCACACTGACCCGGGAGCTGGCGCAGAAGGAGAACCACTTCCGCTCCCTCGTCCAGGGCTCCAGCGACGTCATCATGATCACCGCCGCCACGGGCCTGCTCCGCTACGTCTCACCGGCGGCGGCCGGGGTCTACGGGCGGGAAGCGGAGGACATGGAGGGCTGCGAGCTGTCCTCCCTCGTCCACCCCGAGGACCTGGGCCAGGTCAACCACGAGCTGCGCCGCTTCCTGGCCACCTCGGCGGACCAGGAGTCCAGCACCCGTATCGAGTGCCGCTTCCGGCACGGTGACGGCCACTGGCTCAACGTCGAGTCCACGGTCAACCGCTACCAGGGCGGGCTCATCTTCAACAGCCGGGATGTCACCGAACGGGTGAGACTGCAGGCGCAGTTGCAGCACAACGCCTCGCACGACGCACTCACCGACCTGCCCAACCGGGCGCTGTTCACCGAGCGGGTCCGGCAGGCCATCGGCGGTCGTCGCGGCGGCGACTGCGGCACGGCCGTGCTCTTCATCGACCTGGACGGCTTCAAGGCGGTCAACGACACCGTCGGGCACCAGGCGGGCGACGAGCTGCTGGTGCAGGCGGCGCGGCGGCTGCACGACTCCGTGCGCTCCGGCGACACCGCGGCGCGGCTGGGCGGCGACGAGTTCGCCGTGCTGATCCGCGGCGACGGCGAGCCCGGACGGATGCCGGACGCCGAGCGCGAGCTGCGCATCCACGACATCGCCGACCGGCTGCGGATCACCCTGTCCGACCCGTACCGCGTCGACGGCACGGAGCTGCGGGTCGCCGCCTCCATCGGCATCGCCTTCGCGGAGCCCGGCATCACGCCGAGCGCCCTGATGCGCAACGCCGATCTGGCCATGTACCGCGCCAAGCAGGCGGGCAAGGGCCGGGTGGAGCTGTACGCGCCGCAGATGCAGGCCGAGGTGGTCAAGCGGGCGGAGCTGGCGGCCCGGCTGCGCAGCGCGCTGCACGACGGCGAGTTCGCACTGCTGCACCAGCCGATCGTGGAGCTGGCCAGCGGCAAGATCACTGCCATCGCGGCCGAGGCGCGCTGGCGCTCGGCCCAGGGCATCCTGTTCACTCCCGCGGAGTTCCTGCGCACCGAGGGCGCCTCGGCGCGGGAGGCGCGCGGGGCCGGCGGCGAGCGGGCCGCCGAGGTGAGCCGCTGGCTGCTGGAGGAGGCGGTTCAGCAAGCGGCAGCGCGTCAGCGTGCCGGGTACGGCGCACCGGTGACCGTACGGCTGCCCGCGCGGCGGCTGACCGAGCCGGGCATGGAGCCGCGCAGCATCGGCGCGCTGCTGGCCCGGCACGGGCTGGCGGCGGCACCCGGTCCCACGGGAGGTACCGCGCTGGGTGCCCCCGCGGCCAACGCTGGGGTGCCAGGGGCGCCCGGAGCGCTGATCCTGGAGCTGTCGGACAGCGATCCGCGCATTCCGCTGGACGAGCTGGAGCGGCGGCTCACCGCGCTGCGCCGGCTGGGGGTGCTGATCTCGCTGGACGGCTTCGGCAGCGGCTATGCGGCGATCTCGGCGCTGCGCAGGCTGCCGGTGGACATCCTGCGACTGGATCGGGGACTGACGGACGGGATCCTGGAGTCCACCCGGCAGCGCAAGATCACCTCCGGACTGCTGCGGATCGCGGGGGACCTGGGGCTGACCACCGTCGCGGAGGGCGTCGACCTGCCGGAGCAGGCCACGCTGCTGCGGGAGATGGGCTGCACCCATGGTCAGGGTGCGGTCTTCTCCGGGCCGCTGGACGAGCACCGGCTGCGTGGGGCGCTCGCCCGCGGGGTCTACGCGGTGCCCGAGTCCACCCGCAGCGGAGGGGCCTCCGGGTACGGCGAGGAGCACCCCGAGGGCCGGGACGCGGCCGTGGCCGTCGCGGGGGCGCTGCCCGTCGCGCGGGGCGCCGGCACGCTGCCCGCACAGCAGGAGGGGGTGGCGGACCAGCTGACGCACTCGCCGGCGTCGCCCAAATGCTGAGACGGCCGTCCCACACACTTGACACCCGGGGCTTGACGGGGAGAAGGTCAGTGCCATGCGCACCCGAATTCTCGTACTTGGACAGCGCGTCGGCTGACCGCGGGACCCACTCATCCCGCGACCACCAGCGGCGCGCTCCCCTCGCTTGCCTCACGGCACGAGGGGTTTTTTGTTGCATCAGCACCTGAGCACGAACCAGCAGCAGCTGGAAAAAACCGCCCAAAACGAGCGTCAACCCTCACTCTCCGAGAAGAGATAAGCCGATGACCGAACAGGCCACCGGGGCCCCGAAACCGCAGCCGCGGGCCCGCAACAGCGGACAGTCCAACTCCGTTCCGGCCCAGGCAGCCCCCCGCATCACGGGCGCCCAGTCCCTCATCCGTGCTCTTGAGGAAGTCGGCGCCGACACCGTATTCGGCATCCCCGGTGGATGCATCCTGCCCGCCTACGACCCGATGATGGACTCCTCCCGGGTCAGGCACGTCCTGGTCCGTCACGAGCAGGGCGCGGGTCACGCGGCCACCGGCTACGCGCAGGCCACCGGCAAGGTCGGCGTCTGCATGGCCACCTCGGGCCCCGGCGCCACCAACCTGGTCACCCCGCTCGCGGACGCCCATATGGACTCCGTGCCGCTGGTCGCCATCACCGGTCAGGTCGCCTCCGGCGCCATCGGCACGGACGCCTTCCAGGAGGCCGACATCTGCGGCATCTCGATGCCGGTCACCAAGCACAACTTCCTGGTCAGAGACCCGGACGAGATCCCCAGGACCATCGCCGAGGCGTTCCACATCGCCTCCACGGGCCGCCCCGGCCCCGTGCTGGTGGACATCGCCAAGGACGCGCTGCAGGGCCGGACCACCTTCCAGTGGCCGCCCACCGCCGAGCTGCCCGGCTACCGCCCGGTGACCAAGCCGCACGGCAAGCAGATCCGCGAGGCCGCCAAGCTGCTCACCGAGGCCCGCCGTCCGGTGCTCTACGTCGGTGGCGGCGTCCTGAAGGCCGGCGCCACGGCCGAACTGAAGGTGCTCGCCGAGCTGACCGGAGCCCCGGTCACCACCACCCTCATGGGCATCGGTGCCTTCCCCGACAGCCACCCGCAGCATCTGGGGATGCCCGGCATGCACGGCACCGTGGCCGCCGTCACCGCGCTGCAGAAGGCCGACCTGATCGTCGCCCTCGGCGCCCGCTTCGACGACCGCGTCACCGGCAAGCTGGACTCCTTCGCGCCGCACGCCAAGATCGTGCACGCCGACATCGACCCCGCCGAGATCGGCAAGAACCGCGCGGCCGACGTGCCCATCGTCGGCGACGCCCGCGAGGTGCTGGCCGACCTCGTCGTCGCCCTGCAGGCCGAGGCGGCCGAGCACCCCGGCGAGCCCGGCGACCGCTACGCCGACTGGTGGGCCCTGCTGGACCGCTGGCGCAAGACCTATCCGCTCGGCTACGACCTGCCCGAGGACGGCTCCCTGGCCCCGCAGCAGGTCATCCAGCGCATCGGCGAGCTGGCCCCGGAGGGCACGATCTTCACTGCGGGCGTCGGCCAGCACCAGATGTGGGCCGCGCACTACGTCACCTATGACCAGCCCGCCACCTGGCTCAACTCCGGGGGCCTGGGCACCATGGGTTACGCCGTGCCGGCGGCCCTCGGCGCCAAGGTCGGTATGCCCGACCGCGCGGTGTGGGCCATCGACGGGGACGGCTGCTTCCAGATGACCAACCAGGAGCTGGTCACCGCGGCCCTCAACGGCGCGCCCATCAAGGTGGCGATCATCAACAACGGTGCCCTGGGCATGGTCCGCCAGTGGCAGACCCTCTTCTACAACCAGCGCTACTCCAACACCGTCCTGCACAACGGCGAGGAGGGCGAGCCGAGCCGGGGCACCCGTGTCCCCGACTTCGTGAAGCTCGCCGAGGCCATGGGCTGCGTCGGCATCCGCTGCGAGGACCCCGCGCAGCTCGACGCTGTCATCGAGAAGGCCAACGCCATCAACGACCGGCCGGTCGTCGTCGACTTCATCGTCCACGAGGACGCCATGGTCTGGCCGATGGTGGCGGCAGGCACCTCCAACGACGAGGTCATGGCGGCCCGCGGCGTCCGCCCCGACTTCGGCGACAGCGACGACTGACCGGGAACGCAGGAACGGAAAGGCACTCCAACGATGTCCAAGCACACCCTCTCCGTGCTGGTGGAGAACACCCCCGGCATCCTGGCCAGGATCGCCTCGCTCTTCTCCCGCCGCGGCTTCAACATCGACTCGCTCGCCGTCGGCGTGACCGAGCACCCCGACATCTCGCGCATCACCATCGTGGTGAACGTCGAGGACCTGCCGCTGGAGCAGGTCACCAAGCAGCTCAACAAGCTGGTCAACGTCCTCAAGATCGTCGAACTGGAGCCCTCCTCCGCGGTCCAGCGCGAGCTGGTTCTCGTCAAGGTCCGTGCCGAGGGTGAGACCCGCTCCCAGATCGTGGAGATCGTCCAGCTCTTCCGCGCCAAGACCGTCGACGTCTCCCCGGAGGCCGTCACCATCGAGGCCACCGGCAGCGCCGACAAGCTGGAGGCGATGCTGAGGATGCTGGAGCCGTACGGCATCAAGGAACTGGTGCAGTCCGGCACCATCGCCATAGGGCGCGGCGCCCGCTCCATCACCGACCGGAGCCTGCGCGCGCTGGAACGCTCCGCGTGATCGAGCGCCCCTGACCGACCCCGTCCGCCCGGCCGTCATAGGTTGGGCAGCACCAATCATCAGCACAAGGAGAATCCCCAAGTGGCCGAGCTGTTCTACGACGACGACGCCGATCTGTCCATCATCCAGGGCCGCAAGGTCGCGGTCCTCGGATACGGCAGCCAGGGCCACGCCCACGCGCTGTCCCTGCGTGACTCGGGCGTCGACGTCCGGGTCGGCCTGCACGAGGGCTCGAAGTCCCGGACCAAGGCCGAGGAGCAGGGCCTGCGGGTGACCACGCCCGCCGAGGCCGTCCAGGAAGCGGACGTGATCATGGTCCTGGTTCCGGACCCGGTCCAGGCCAAGGTCTACGAGGAGTCGATCGCCCCGCACCTCAAGGACGGCGACGCCCTCTTCTTCGGCCACGGTCTGAACATCCGCTACGGGTTCATCAAGCCCCCGGCCTCTGTCGACGTGTGCATGGTCGCTCCCAAGGGCCCGGGCCACCTGGTCCGCCGCCAGTACGAGGAGGGCCGCGGCGTGCCGTGCATCGCGGCCGTCGAGCAGGACGCCGGCGGCAACGCGTTCGCGCTGGCGCTGTCGTACGCGAAGGCCATCGGCGGCACCCGGGCCGGCGTCATCAAGACCACCTTCACCGAGGAGACCGAGACCGACCTGTTCGGTGAGCAGGCTGTGCTGTGCGGCGGTACGGCCGCGCTGGTCAAGGCGGGCTTCGACACCCTGGTGGAGGCCGGCTACCAGCCGGAGATCGCCTACTTCGAGTGCCTCCACGAGCTGAAGCTGATCGTGGACCTCATGTACGAGGGCGGCCTGGAGAAGATGCGCTGGTCCGTCTCCGAGACCGCCGAGTGGGGCGACTACACCTCCGGCCCGCGGGTGATCAACGAGCAGACGCGCGCCGAGATGAAGAAGATCCTCGGCGAGATCCAGGACGGCTCCTTCGCCAACAACTGGATGGCCGAGTACAACGCCGGCCTGCCCAAGTACAACGAGTACAAGAAGGCCGACCAGGACCACCTCCTGGAGACCACGGGCAAGAAGCTGCGCTCCCTGATGAGCTGGGTCGACGAGGACAAGTAACCCGCACGCCCTGTTGTGGGCGGTCGTTCCCCCCGGCGGCCCGACCGCCCACACCGGTGTGGACCCAAAGCGCCCACATCGGGGGCGGGACCCTCGATAGACTGCTGAGCCACAGGCTCACAGCGTCGTGCGTCTGCCCCTCCGCCCTCCGCCCTTCCCCCGGACCCCGTCCGGGAGGGACCCCCGGCCCCCGCAGGGAATCCGCAGGGAAAACGCGCCGTCCCAAGAATTTGGAGACCACGTGAGCAAGCCCGTAGTACTCATCGCCGAAGAGCTGTCGCCCGCGACCGTCGACGCGCTGGGCCCGGATTTCGAGATCCGGCACTGTGACGGCGCCGACCGGGGCGAACTCCTCCCCGCTCTCGCCGATGTGGACGCCGTCCTCGTCCGCTCCGCCACCAAGATCGACGCCGAGGCCATCGCGGCGGCGAAGAAGCTCAAGGTGGTCGCCCGCGCCGGCGTCGGGCTCGACAACGTGGATGTCCCCGCGGCCACCAAGGCAGGCGTGATGGTGGTCAACGCGCCGACCTCCAACATCGTCACCGCCGCCGAGCTGGCCTGCGGGCTGCTCGTCGCGACGGCCCGCAACATCCCGCAGGCCAACACCGCGCTCAAGAACGGCGAGTGGAAGCGCAGCAAGTACACCGGGGTCGAGCTGAGCGAGAAGACGCTCGGCGTCGTCGGCCTCGGCCGGATCGGGGTGCTGGTGGCCCAGCGCATGTCGGCGTTCGGGATGAAGGTCGTCGCCTACGACCCGTTCGTGCAGCCCGCACGGGCCGCGCAGATGGGCGTCAAGCTGCTCTCGCTGGACGAGCTGCTGGAGGTGGCGGACTTCATCACCGTCCACCTGCCCAAGACCCCCGAGACCCTCGGGCTGATCGGTGACGAGGCGCTGCACAAGGTCAAGCCCAGCGTGCGCATCGTCAACGCGGCGCGCGGTGGCATCGTGGACGAGGAGGCGCTGGCCGCGGCGCTCAAGGAGGGCCGCGTGGCGGGTGCGGGCCTGGACGTGTACGCCTCCGAGCCGTGCACCGACTCCCCGCTCTTTGCCTTCGACCAGGTCGTGTGCACCCCGCATCTGGGGGCCTCCACCGGGGAGGCGCAGGAGAAGGCGGGCATCGCGGTCGCCAAATCGGTGCGGCTGGCGCTGGCGGGTGAGCTGGTCCCCGACGCGGTCAACGTGCAGGGCGGGGTCATCGCCGAGGACGTGCGCCCGGCGCTGCCGCTCGCCGAGAAGCTGGGCCGGATCTTCACCGCGCTGGCCGGCGAGGTCGCCGTCCGGCTGGATGTCGAGGTGTACGGCGAGATCACCCAGCACGATGTCAAGGTGCTGGAACTGTCCGCGCTCAAGGGCGTGTTCGAGGACGTGGTGGACGAGACGGTCTCCTACGTCAACGCTCCGCTGTTCGCCCAGGAGCGCGGTGTCGAGGTGCGGCTGACCACTTCCAGCGAGTCCGCCGAGCACCGCAACGTGGTGATCGTGCGCGGCACCCTGGCCAACGGTGAGGAGGTCTCCGCCTCCGGCACCCTGTCCGGTCCCAAGCACCTGCAGAAGATCGTCGCCATCAACGAGCACGGCGTGGACCTCGCCGTCGCCGACCACATGGCCTTCCTGCGCTACAGCGACCGGCCCGGCGTCGTCGGCACCGTCGGCCGCATCCTGGGCGAGGCGGGCATCAACATCGCCGGTATGCAGGTCTCCCGCGCGGAGGAGGGCGGCGAGGCGCTGGTCGCGCTCACCGTCGACGACACGATCGGCGCCACGGTGCTGGGCGAGATCGCCGAGGAGATCGGCGCCACCCACGCCCGGGCGGTCAACCTCACGGAGTGAGCGAGTCCCGCCCTCGCCTTTTCCGGCCAGGGGGTGCCCCTGCCTGATATCCGCAGGGTGCGGGTGGGGTGTGGCTTGGCGCGCAGTTCCCCGCGCCCCTTCGGGGCGCGGGCCTCAGCCCAGGCGTTCGGTCTTCAACGCCATGTGGAGAAGGAGCCGGTCCTCGCCCTCGTCCAGGTCGAGCCCGGTGAGACGCTCCACCCGGGAGAGCCGGTAGTAGAGGGTCTGCCGGTGGATGCCGAGCACGGCGGCGGCCCGCCCCGCCTGGCCTGCGCAGTCGAGGAAGACCTCCGCCGTCCGTGCCAGTTCGCGATGGGTGGGGCGCAGCAGTTCCCGTACGGCGGGATCGGGTGGGGAGCCGGGGGTGCGGGGGATGCCGGTGAGCATGCGGTAGGGGCCGATGGTGTCCCACTCGGCGAGGGCGCCCGGTCGGGAGGCGGCGGCTGCCGCCCGGGCCGCGGCGCGGGCCTCGCGCCAGGCGGCGGGCAGGTCCGCCAGGTCGGTACGGGGGCTGCTCAGCCCGGCGGTGGGGCCCGGCCGGGCGGCGCCCTCGGGCTCCGCCGGGGGCGTCGCGGGCCGGCCGGGGGAGCGCAGCAGCCGGTCGGCCGCCGTACGGGCCGCCTCCAGACCGTGCGGGGTACGCAGCCGAACGAGCGCGGCCAGCGCGCCGTCCCGTACGCACTGCGCCGCGAGCCGGGGGAGTGCGGCGGGCGGCGGCGCCGCGGCCGGGTCCTCTTCCTCGGGCCACGGCAACACCGCCACCAGCACCAACGTCCCGGACGCGGCCTCGCCCAGTGCCGTGCGCAGCCCGGCGACCGCCTCGTCCCGTGCGGCCCCGCCGCGCTCGGCGAGCGCGGCGTGCAGCAGCCCTGCGGTCCGCTCCTCGGCGCGGGAGTCCGCCGCGAGCTGGGCGCCGGTGCGGCCGGCGACCGCCATCGCCGCGGCCAGCCGGGGATCGGTCAGCTCCAGCCGGCCGTCGTCCAGCAGCCAGATGTAGCCGTGGACGACCCCGCGGTCGCGCACCGGAAGACAGATCCTGCCGTGCACCACCCCCGCCGCCGGGTCGGGAGGGATCCGGACGGGGCCGTCGGCCCGGGCGATGCCGTAGCTCTCGAAGAAGGCCCGCACGGCCGGGGTGGAGCGGCGCTGCAGGATGGTGCGGGTGCGTACCGAGTCCAGCGCGGGCCCGGTCGCCTGCTCCTCGTCGTCCCCGCCCTCGTGCGCGCCGAAGGCGATCAGCGAGAAGTCCCGGCCCTCCAACGTGGCCGGGGTGCCCAGCAGCTGGGAGACCTCGTCGATCAGCGCCTGATAGTCCTCGCGCATGCCGTGGGCCTCCCGCAGCCGGTGCTGGTGTTGCTCGATGTCTTCCGGCGTCGCCCGGCGCCCCCGAGGGGCCGGTGTGTCGCCGTGTGTCGCCGCCACCATTCTCATACAGATGTCTGAGAGCCGGGCCACGGACGCGTGACACCTGTCGATGGTCCGGCCGGGGAAACGCTCCTTAACTTCGTAGTGGCTCCCGCGTCACGCCTTCGCTGCGCGCGCGTCATCGAGCCGCCCACAAGAACAATCCGTGGAGGTGCCCCGTGCTGGGACCCGTGCTCCTCGCCGCCGCGCGCAGCGACAGCATCCGCCGCCTCGTCTCGGCCGCTCCGGTCACCCGCCCGATGGTGGACCGGTTCGTGGCGGGCGAGCAGCTCGATCAGTGTCTGGCCTCCGTCACGACGCTCGCCGGACGCGGTATGCAGGTCACCATCGACCATCTCGGCGAGGACATCACCGACCGGTCGGAAGCCCTCCGCAACCGTGACGCCTACCTGGCGCTGTGCGACGCGCTGGCCGGTGCCGGGCTCGCGGAGCACGCCGAGATGTCGGTCAAGCTCTCCGCCTTCGGGCAGGCGCTCCCGGGCGGGCACGACCTGGCCTATGAGAACGTCCTGCCCGTCGTGGAGGCCGCCACCGCCGCCGGTACGACGGTCACCCTGGACATGGAGGACCACACCACGATCGACTCCACGCTCGCCGTCCTCGGACAGCTGCGTGAGCGCTTCCCCGGCACCGGCGCCGTGCTCCAGTCGTATCTCTTCCGCACCGAGGAGGACTGCCGCGCGCTGGCCGGCGACGGTTCCCGGGTCCGGCTGGTCAAGGGCGCCTACAAGGAGCCCGCCTCGGTCGCCTACCAGGACAAGCGCGAGGTCGACCGGGCGTATGTGCGCTGTCTGAAGATCCTCATGGCCGGCAAGGGCTACCCGATGGTGGGTTCCCACGATCCTCGCATGGTGGCCATCGCCCAGGACCTGGCCGAGCGTTACGGTCGAAAGCGGGACGACTTCGAATTCCAGATGCTCTACGGCATCCGCGGAGCCGAGCAGGAGCGACTGGTCGCGCAGGGTCACCGGATGCGCGTCTATGTCCCGTACGGCACCGACTGGTACGGCTACTTCATGCGACGCCTCGCGGAGCGCCCGGCGAACATGGCCTTCTTCCTGAGGTCCCTGATCACCCGGAGCTGATCACCCGGAGCTGATCACTCGCCGCCGACCACCCAGCTGAGACGCCGGCACCGACCGACCGCCCGACCCCGACACAAGGAGCAACCGTGGACGCTGTGACCCAGGTCCCCGCCCCGTACAACGAGCCGGTGCACACCTACGCACCCGGCAGCCCCGAGCGTGCGCGTCTGGAGGCCAAGCTCAAGGAGCTGGCCGACAACCCGCGTGAGCTGCCCATGACCATCAACGGCGTCAAGCGCATGGGGGGCGGCGAGCGCGTCGACGTCGTGCAGCCGCACAACCACCAGAAGGTCCTGGGCACCTACGCGACGGCCACCCGGCAGGACGCGCAGGACGCCATCGACGCGGCACTCGCCGCGGCTCCGGCCTGGCGTGCGATGTCCTTCGACGACCGGGCCGCGATCATCCTCAAGGCCGCCGAGCTGCTGTCCGGCCCCTGGCGCGAGACGATTGCCGCCTCCACCATGCTCGGCCAGTCCAAGACGGCCCAGCAGGCCGAGATCGACGCGCCCTGCGAGCTGATCGACTTCTGGCGCTTCAATGTGCACTTCGCGCGCGAGCTGATGACCGAGCAGCCGCTGGTCCAGCCCAACGGGATCTGGAACCGCATGGACCACCGCCCGCTGGAGGGCTTCGTCTATGCGATCACGCCGTTCAACTTCACCGCCATCGCGGGCAACCTGCCCACGGCCCCGGCCCTGATGGGCAATGTGGTGGTCTGGAAGCCGTCCCCGACCCAGACCCACTCCGCCGTGCTGCTCATGGAGCTGCTGGAGGAGGCCGGGCTGCCCAAGGGCGTCATCAACCTGGTGACCGGTGACGGCAAGGAGGTCTCCGAGGTCGCCATCCCGCACCCGGAGCTGGCCGGTATCCACTTCACCGGCTCGACGGCCACCTTCCAGCACCTGTGGAAGAGCGTCGGCGAGAACATCTCCACCTACAAGTCCTACCCGCGCATCGTCGGCGAGACCGGCGGCAAGGACTTCATCGTCGCCCACTCCTCGGCCGACCAGGCCGTACTCAAGACCGCCATCACCCGTGGCGCCTTCGAGTACCAGGGCCAGAAGTGCTCGGCCGCCTCCCGCGCCTACCTGCCCCGCTCCATCTGGGAGGGCGGCTTCAAGGAGGCGCTGGCCACCGAGGTGCAGGGGCTGGCGATGGGCGATGTGACGGATCTGTCCAACTTCATCGGCGCCGTCATCGACGACCGCGCCTTCGCCAAGAACAAGGCCGCCATCGAGCGCGCCAAGGCGGACCCGTCCTGCGAGATCCTGGTCGGCGGCACCTACGACGACAGCGTCGGCTACTTCGTCTCGCCGACCGTCATCGTCTGCTCCGACCCGGAGAACGAGGTCTTCAAGACCGAGTACTTCGGCCCGATCATCGCGATCCACGTCTACGAGGACGAGGAGTGGGACGCGATGCTGGACCAGATGGAGTCGGCCTCCGCGTACGCGCTGACCGGCGCCGTGCTCGCCAAGGACCGGGCGGTCCTGGCCGAGGCCTCCGAGAAGCTGCGGTTCGCCGCGGGCAACTTCTACCTCAACGACCGGCCCACCGGGTCGATCGTCGGGCAGCAGCCCTTCGGCGGCGCGCGGGCCTCGGGCACGAACGACAAGGCCGGCTCGAAGTTCAACCTGATCCGCTGGTCCTCGCCGCGCGCGATCAAGGAGACCCAGGTCGCGCCGACCGACTACCGGTACCCGCACATGGGCTGATGCCCCCGTGACCGCTGTGCGATGAGGGCCCGGCCCCCTTCTCCTCCGTACGGATGGAGGGGGCCGGGCCCGTTCTCGTGTTCGGCTCGGATGTGGGGCTCGTCTCAGATAGTAGGAAGCCCAACTATTTGGCGAGACATCACGGCTGAGGCCTTCTATCTTTGTAGGAAGCCGATCGTCCCGCTCGACCGAGCGCTTCGCGGATGTGGCGCCCGTGCGTCCCAGGCAGGTGATCCCTGCCGCACCGGTTGTCCCCGCACCGTTGGCTGTCCGGCAGATCTCTCCTCGCGTCTTGCGTCAAGCGTCATGCGCCGTGCAGAAGGAGTTGCATTCCTATGGCCACGCCCACAGCCACCCACGTTCCCGCCTCTCGCGTTCGCCGCTCCCGTGCCGCCGCCCGCCTCCGCGAAGAGGACCGCCGCAAGGCGGCCGAAGCGCTGCAGCGCGCCTTCGACCGCCGCTGACCCCTCCGGGGCGCCCAGCCCCGCAGAGGGTTGCCCTTGGGGGCTGGGAGGTGGCCCTTTCAGGGGCGCGGGGAACTGCGCGAGCGACCACAACGCGCCCGCAGCCTGCGACGCGCAGCAAGGGGCAGCCCCTCCCCGATCAGCGGCGCACCACGAAGTGGTCGACGCGGCGGCCCGACCGAGCCAGCGCGGTCACCGAGAGCGACGGCCGCCGCCCGCCCTCGCACTCCACGGCGAGGAACGAGAAGCCCGTGTAGCGGATACGGGACCACTCCACCTCGCCCCGCTCCTCGCGGCGGCCCTCACCCCAGCGGATGCCGGGAACGCTGTCCCGCTCCTCGATGTGCCCCTCGTAGCTGTCCGGCGCCGAGAAGTCGTACAGCTCCCTCCCGCCCCCGCCGGCGGTGACGTAGACCGTGCCGTCGCGCACCGGATCGGTCACGTCGCCCACCCGAACCGCCCGGGTGGGCGCACCGCCCCGCAGGGGATCGGTGCGTTCGTACACATGGTTGTGCCCGTTGATCACCAGGTCGACGTGGTGCTTCTCGAACAGCGCCACCCACGCCTCCCGCACCCCGCCGTCCGAACCGTGGGTGGCGGTCGAGTACGCGCAGTGGTGGAAGAAGACGACGACGAAGTCGATGCCCCGCGCGGCGCGCATCCGCTTGAGCGTGCGCTCCAGCCACCGCGTCTGCGCCCCGTCGGTGTAGCCCCGGTTGGCGGGGATCTCGTAGGAGACGTCGTTGGCGTCCAGGGCGATCACCCCCACGTTCCCGTACTCGAACGTGTAGACGCCGGGCGCCCGGTCGGGGTCCGGGCCGGTGCCGGGCAGGGACCAGCGGGCGGTCTGGCCGCCGTAGCCGTCGGGGGAGTACCACGCTTCCATGTCGTGGTTGCCCGTGGTCACCATCCACGGCACGCGGGAGGCGACCGGTTCGGTCTGGGCCAGGAGCTGGTCCCACAGGCGCGCGTCGTAGGTGTCGGACTTCTTGCCGTGCCCGGTGTCGTCGGCGTAGCAGATGTCTCCCGCGTGCAGATGGAACGCCGGATTCTGGCCGAGCACCGCCTGGCCGCCTGTCAGCGCCTCGGGGCCGACGCCCTGGTCGCCGAAGGCGGTGAAGACGAACGGCTCCGTGCTGTCGGCGGGCGCGGTGGTGAACGACCCCACGGTGCCCAGCCGTTCGGCGGCGGTGGGGTCGAAGCCGTCGTGTCCGACGCCGTAGTAGTACGTCGTGCCCGGGCGCAGCCCGTCCAGGCCGACGTGCAGATAGAGCTGCTCGACGGCGGGCAGCCCACGGCCGAGCGAGGGGGTGTGCAGGTCGCGTACCTCCGCCGGGACCTTCCGGTCCAGCTCCCACGGCTTGAGTCCGACCCGCAGATACGGGCGCCGGACGGCGAACGGCACCTGCCAGGAGACGTTCATCCGGGTCTTCGGGTCGGCGCCGAACGCCAGGTGGCGGCCGAACGGCGCCACCAGCTTGCCGTCCACCACGGCCTTGGACGGCGCCGGCGCGGGAGGCCCACCGGCGTCGGCGGGGTTGCCGGGACCTTGGTCGAGTGCGGTGTCGGAGCCGACGACCAGCCCGGCGGCACCGGCGGCGCCCGCCACCATCAGCCCGCCGCCGCGCAGTACCCCGCGCCGGGTGGGGCCGCTCCGGCCGGTGGAGCGGGGCGAGCGGGTCAGCTTTTCGCGCAGATAGGCGTGCTGCTCGGCCATGCTCATCCGCGCGGCGAGCCGGGCGGGGATCCCGAGGTTCGGCAGATCGTTCGCGGCCATGGGCCCACGGTCTCAATGAGCGCCAACTGCCGGAAGACGCCGACGGGTACGTGTGGTGAACGGCGTTCGTCGGCAGCCGCAACGGTGTGCGCGGGGCCTCGCGCCCTCCGCCGCCGTCCGTCATACGGACAGCCTTATGTCACAGCCTGGGACGGAGAGTAGTGTCGGGCGCATGTCTTCAGGAACGGCCTCCCGCACGGACCGCACCATCGACCTCGCAGTGATCTCCGGCGACGGAATCGGCCCCGAGGTCGTCGCCCAGGGCCTCAAGGTCCTCACCGCCGTCCTCCCGCAGGACGTCAAGCTGGAGACGCACGAGTACGATCTCGGCGCCAAACGCTGGCACGCCACGGGGGAGACGCTCACCGACGAGGAGCTGGAGCGGCTCAAGGCGCACGACGCGATCCTGCTCGGCGCGATCGGCGACCCCGGCGTGCCCTCCGGGGTGCTGGAGCGCGGGCTGCTGCTCAAGCTCCGCTTCGCCTTCGACCACTTCGTCAATCTGCGCCCCTCCAAGCTCTTCCCGAACACCACCTCCCCGCTGGCGGGCAGCCCCGAGATCGACTTCGTCGTCGTCCGCGAGGGCACCGAGGGGCCGTACGTCGGCAACGGCGGGACGATCCGCAAGGGCACCCCGCAGGAGGTCGCCAACGAGGTGAGCGTCAACACCGCGTTCGGTGTGGAGCGGGTCGTGCGCGACGCGTACGCGCGGGCCCAGGCGCGTCCGCGCAAGAAGCTGACGCTGGTGCACAAGAACAATGTGCTGGTGCACGCCGGTCACCTGTGGAAGGACACCTTCGACCGGGTGGGGCGCGAGTACCCCGAGGTGACCACCGACTATCTGCACGTGGACGCCGCCACCATCTTCCTGGTCACCGACCCGGCGCGGTTCGACGTGATCGTCACCGACAACCTCTTCGGCGACATCATCACCGACCTCGCCGCCGCCGTCAGCGGTGGGATCGGCCTGGCCGCCTCCGGGAACATCAACCCCACCCGCCGGTTCCCCTCGATGTTCGAGCCCGTGCACGGGTCCGCGCCCGACATCGCCGGGACCGGGAAGGCGGACCCGACGGCCACGGTGCTCTCCGTCGCCCTGCTGCTGCGGCACCTGGGATACGAGACCGAGGCCGAGCGCATCGATGAGGCCGTCACCACGGACCTCGCCGAGCGGGACACCGCAGCGGCGCGGACCACCGAGGAGATCGGGGACGCCCTGGCGGCCCGAGTGGCCGGCTGACCCCTCCGGGTCACCGCCCGGCGACACATGTGCGCGCTGAGCAGGGCTGCCGTACCCGCGTCCGGTGGCGGTTGACCTGCGCGCGATAATCGGGGTGTGGACCGCCCCCGGCGAGGGTGCCCGGAGCACCGGCACCGTGCGGGGGCAGTCACCCCGATGGTCAGCCGCACCGTCGGGGCGGCTCACCCCGTGGGGGTCCGCATCACGACGAGTTAAGGACGCGGACATGACGACGCCCCGTATCGCATTCGATCTGAAGCCCGCCGCTCAACCTCTCGGTGCAGCCGAGCGCGAAGCGGTACTGGCGGACCCCGGTTTCGGGCGGTACTTCACCGACCACATGGTCACCATCCAGTGGACCGAGGGCCGCGGCTGGCACGATGCGCAACTGCAGCCGTACGCCCCGCTCCAGCTGGACCCGGCCAACATGACGCTGCACTACGCGCAGTCGATCTTCGAGGGGCTCAAGGCGTACCGGCAGCCGGACGGCTCGGTGAAGGTGTTCCGGCCCGACGCCAACGCCCGCCGCTTCCAGCGCAGTGCGCGCCGGCTGGCGATGCCCGAGCTCCCGGTGGAGGCCTTCATCGAGGCGTGCGACCTGCTGGTGGGTCAGGACAAGGCGTGGGTGCCCGGTGGGGGCGAGGCGTCGCTGTATCTGCGTCCGTTCATGTTCGCCACCGAGGTCGGGCTGGGGGTCCGGCCGGCGAACCAGTACACGTTCATGGTCATAGCGTCCCCGGCGGCCTCCTACTTCCCCGGCGGGGTCAAGCCCGTCTCGGTGTGGCTGTCCGAGGAGTACGTGCGCGCTGCTCCGGGCGGGACCGGGGAGGCCAAGTGCGCGGGCAACTACGCCGCTTCGCTGGTCGCCCAGGCCGAGGCCGCCGACAAGGGCTGTGACCAGGTCGTCTGGCTGGACGCCGTGGAGCGCCGCTACATCGAGGAGATGGGCGGCATGAACCTCTACTTCGTCCACGGCACCGGTGCCGACGCGCGGATCGTCACCCCGGAGCTGACCGGCACGCTGCTGCCGGGCATCACCCGGGACTCGCTGCTGCAGATCGCCGCCGACCTGGGATACGAGACCGGCGAGACGCGGATCACCACCGACGAGTGGCGCGCGGGCAACGCCGACGGCTCGATCAGCGAGGTCTTCGCCTGCGGGACCGCCGCCGTGATCACGCCTGTCGGTGAGGTCAAGTCGGCGCGCGGCGAGTGGAAGGTCGGCGACGGCGGTGCGGGGGAGATCACCATGAAGCTCCGGGAGAAGCTGCTGGCGATCCAGACCGGTCAGGCCGAGGACGAGCACGGCTGGATGCACACTGTCGCCTCCTGACGGGTAGCCCCTCACAGACATCGTGGGGCGTATCGGGTAAGCCCGGAACCGACTCGGCGTACATGTACCTGACATGCAGCGGTCGGGCTTCCGTAGCTGAAGTGCCTTTCGGCAGCGCTGTGATGACGGTGTCATCGACTGCCTCCCGGGAGGGCCGAGATCCACGATGCCGCCTCATGAGACGACACAGCAGGATCAGGAGAATCAGCAGGAGATCAGACGAGCGGCGGCCGCTTGGGGCCGCCGCCGTCTGCTGACCGTCACGGGCGCCGCCGCGGCACTCGCTTTCACCACCAACCTCCCGGGCAGCGCCCAGGCGGCAGAGGCGGACGCGCGCACGGCTGTCCGCGCCGACCCCTTCACCCTGGGCGTCGCCTCGGGCGACCCGCTGCCCGGCTCCGTGGTGCTGTGGACCCGGCTCGCGCCCGAGCCCTACGAGCCCGGCAGCGGACTGCCCAAGGCGCGGATCACCGTCCGGTGGGAGCTGGCCCACGACCGGCGCTTCCGCCGTGTCGTGCGCCGGGGGAAGACCACCGCGCACCCGGAGCTGAACCACGCGGTCCATGTGGAGGCCGAGGGGCTGGGTGCCGACCGCGTCTACTACTACCGTTTCCGCGTCGGCAAGTGGATCAGCCCGGTGGGCCGTACCCGGACGGCGCCGGCACCCGGCGCCGACCTGAACGAGCTGCGGCTGGCCGCCGTCTCCTGCCAGGCGTACCACCACGGCTACTTCACCGCCCACCGCCACCTCGCCGAGGAGGACGTGGACCTGGTCTTCCACCTCGGCGACTATCTGTACGAGTACGCCGTCGACGCGCACGGCGGCTCCCGCGCCTACACCGACCGGGAACTGCCGGCCCTCTTCAACCGGGAGACCGTCTCGCTGGAGGACTACCGGCTGCGGTACGCGCTCTACAAGTCGGACCCCGATCTGCAGGCCGCACACGCCGCGCACCCGTTCCTCGTCACCTGGGACGACCACGAGACGGAGAACAACTACGCGGACGACATCCCCGAGGACGGCGGTTCCACGGAGGACTTCCTGGTGCGCAGGGCCGCCGCCTACCGCGCCTACTGGGAGAACCTGCCGCTGCGCAGGCCCCAGCGGCCCAAGGGCCCCGACATGCAGCTCTACCGCCGGGTACGGTTCGGCAAGCTCGCCCAGTTCGACATCCTCGACACCCGCCAGTACCGCTCCGACCAGGCCTACGGCGACGGCTGGCACCGCCCGGGGCCCGAGTCGACGGACCCCTCCCGCACCATGGTCGGCGCCGCGCAGGAGCGCTGGCTGATCGACGGCTGGCGGGCCTCGGACGCCGTGTGGAACCTCGTGCCGCAGCAGGTCACCTTCTGCGAGCGGCGCAGCACCAGCGCCGCCGACTACAAGGTCAGCATGGACGCCTGGGACGGCGCCCCGGCCTCCCGCGACCGGCTGCTGGCGGGTGCGGAGAAGGCCGGCGCCACCAATCTGATGGTGCTCACGGGGGATGTGCACCGGGGGTACGCGTACGACATCAAGCGCGACTTCGGGGACCAGAAGTCCCGCACCATGGGCACCGAGATCGTGGCCACCTCCATCACCAGCGGCCAGGACGGCGAGGACAAGCCCGCCAACTGGGACAGCTACATGGGCGCCAACCCGCACATGAAGTTCTACAACGGTCACCGCGGCTATGTGACGGTGCGGCTGGACAAGCGCCAGGCCCGTGCGGACTTCCGTACGGTCGCCGTCGTCACCAGGCCGGGGGCGCCGATCAGCACCGCGGCCTCGTTCGTCACCCGGGTCGGCGATCAGGGGCTGCACGAGGTGTGAGCCGACGGGCCGTTTCCGCATCGTGAGACGGGAGGGGGCACTGGGGCGGTGTTGTGCAAGACTTCCCCCGTGCCCTCGTTCGTCATGATTATTGGCAGCAGGCGCGCCGGTCCGCAGTGACCGACTGCCGTGGAACGACCCCTACGGCAGCGGCCACCGTGCCCCAGACCCGCGCGCAGACCTCTCGCACCCGCGAGGGGTTTTTTCGTTTTCCGGCCCACCCGGCCGAAGGCGGAGGCGCGAGGGATGATGGGGGCAAGTGGAGCGTTTCCTTCCGCAACCACTGAACCCAGCAGGAGCCATCAGCCATGACCCCCGACGACAGCTTCCACGTCTTCGACACCACCTTGCGTGACGGAGCACAGCGCGAGGGCATCAATCTGACCGTCGCCGACAAGCTGACCATCGCCCGCCACCTGGACGAGTACGGCGTCGGCTTCATCGAGGGCGGCTGGCCGGGCGCCAACCCGCGCGACACCGAGTTCTTCGCCCGCGCGCCCAAGGAGATCGACTTCCAGCACGCGCAGCTCGTCGCGTTCGGCTCCACCCGCAGGGCAGGCGTCCCCGCGCAGATCGACCCGCAGGTCAAGGCGCTGCTCGACTCGAAGGCACCCGTGGTCACCCTGGTCGCCAAGGCGCACGACCGCCATGTCGAGCTGGCCCTGCGCACCACGCTGGAGGAGAACCTGTCGATGATCTCCGAGACGGTCGCTCATCTGCGCGAGCACGGCCGTCGGGTCTTCGTCGACTGCGAGCACTTCTTCGACGGCTACCAGGCCAACCCCGGCTACGCCAAGCAGGTCGTCCGGGCCGCGCACGAGGCGGGCGCCGACGTGGTCGTGCTGTGCGACACCAACGGCGGCATGATCCCCGCCCGGATCCAGGCCGTCGTACGCACCGTCGCCGCGGACACCGGCGCCCGGCTGGGCATCCACGCGCAGGACGACACCGGCTGCGCCGTCGCCAACACGCTGGCCGCCGTGGACGGCGGCGCCACCCATGTGCAGTGCACCGCCAACGGCTACGGCGAGCGTGTCGGCAACGCCAACCTCTTCCCCGTCGTCGCCGCGCTGGAGCTCAAGTACGACAAGCGCGTACTGCCCGAGGGAGCGCTCGCCGAGACCACCCGCATCTCGCACGCCATCGCCGAGGTCGTCAATCTGACCCCCTCCACCCACCAGCCCTACGTCGGCACCTCGGCCTTCGCCCACAAGGGCGGGCTGCACGCCTCCGCCATCAAGATCGACCCGGACCTCTACCAGCACATCGCCCCCGAACTCGTCGGTAACACCATGCGGATGCTCGTCTCCGACATGGCAGGGCGCGCTTCCGTCGAGCTGAAGGGCAAGGAGCTCGGCTACGACCTGAGCGGCGAGCGGGAACTGGTCGGCCGCGTCGTCGAGCGCGTCAAGGAGCAGGAACTCAAGGGCTACACCTACGAGGCCGCCGACGCCTCCTTCGAGCTGCTGCTCCGCGACGAGGTGCACGGCGGAGCGACGGGCACCGCGCCCCGGTTCTTCCGCGCCGAGTCCTGGCGCGCCATCGTCGAGCAGCGGCCCGACGGGATGCAGGTCAACGAGGCCACGGTGAAGCTGTGGGCCAAGGGCGAGCGGATCGTCGTCACCGGCGAGGGCAACGGTCCCGTCGACGCGCTGGACCGGGCGCTGCGGGCCGGACTGGAGCGCATCCACCCCGAACTGGCGCGGCTGAACCTGGTGGACTACAAGGTCCGCATCCTGGAGGGCGCACACGGGGCGTCGTCCACCACGCGGGTACTGCTGTCGATGAGCGACGGCAGCGGGGAGTGGACCACGGTCGGCGTCGGCGACAACGTCATCGCCGCCTCCTGGCAGGCACTGGACGACGGCTACACGTATGGGCTGCTGCGCGCGGGGGTCGAGGCCCACGACTAGGGGCGCCGCTCTCCCCGCGAAGCTGGGGGAGGGGTACGCGACCGTGGGCGGTCAGTCGCCGCCCGGCGTGAGGGACTCGTCGAAGTGGTCGCGGACATGGCCGAGCGCCAGCTCCCGGTCCATGCCCGGCAGCCCCACCACCAGATGGGTACCGAAACCGTCCAGCAGCGCGCGGGTGCGGGTGGCGAACCGGTCCGCGTCGACCGCCGCGAACTCACCCTGCGCCATGCCCTCCACCAGCAGCGCCACCAGGTCCCGGTGCCAGCTCAGCTCCAGTTCGAGCTGGCGGGCCCGTACCTCGTCGTCGCCGGACTGCGAGCGGTTCCACACCTCCAGCCACAGCGCCCAGTGCGGATCCCGGTGGCCGTGGGGCAGATAGAGCTCCACCAGCGCGTCAAGCCGCTCGCGGACCGGGGTCCGGCGGGCCAGCGCGGCGCGCCGGGCCGCCCCCAACTGCTCCTCGCTCCACTGGAGGGTCTGCAGCAGCAACTCGTCCTTGGTCTTGAAGTAGTAGACGAGATGGCCGCTGCTCATGCCGACCTCGCGGCCGAGCGCGGCCATCGTCAGCCGGTCCAGACCGCGTTCGGCGATCATCTCCATGGCGGCGGCCAGCACCTGCTCCCTGGGCTGCGCCGCACGCCGAGGACTCCGCCGGCGCTTGCCCTCCGCCTCTGTGACCACCGCTGCGTTCCTCCAAGCCCCTCCGCGAGCCGTCGACCGTCGAGCCTAACCGGCCCGGTTCACACCCGGGGCTGCTGCTGGGTGATGCAGTGGATGCCGCCCCCGGCGGCGAACACCGTACGCGCGTCCACCAGCGTGACCGTCCGGCGGGGGAACAGCCGGCGGAAGATGTCGGCCGCGTGCTCGTCGCGCGGGTCGCCGAAGCCGCACAGGACGACCCCGCCGTTGCACAGGTAGTGGTTGACGTAGCTGTAGTCGACCGGCTCGCCCTCCGGGGTGTGCGTCACCGTCGGCGCGGGCAGCTCGACGACCTCCAGCTGCCTGCCCTTCGCGTCGGTGGCCGAGCGCAGCAGCTTCACCGTCTCCTTGCACAGGTCGTGGTCGGGGTGCGCGGGGTCGGGCTGGGTGTGTGCGACGACCACGCCGGGCGCGGCGAACGCGGCGACCAGGTCCACATGGCCCCGGGTGCCGTACGGGCCGTAGTCGGCGGTCAGTCCGCGCGGCAGCCAGATCGCCTTGCGGGTGCCGAGCCGCGCGTGGACCTCCGCCTCGACCTCCTCGTGCGTCCAGCCCGGGTTGCGCTCGGGGCCCAGCTGCACCGTCTCGGTGAGCAGCACCGTGCCCTCGCCGTCCACATGGATGCCGCCGCCCTCGTTGACCAGCGGCGAGGCGTGCACGGCAGCGCCCGCCCGCCCGGCGACGTACGCGCCGATCAGCTTGTCCCGCTCCCAGCGGGCCCACGGCTGGGCGCCCCAGCCGTTGAACGTCCAGTCGACGGCGGTCAGTCGGCCGCCCTCGACGACGAAGGTGGGGCCGATGTCGCGCATCCACGCGTCGTCCAGCGGCTGCCCGACGACCTCGATCTCGGGGCCGAGCTGTTCGCGCGCGCCCGCGACATCGTCCGGGCCGGCCACCATGGTGACCGGCTCGAAGCGGCGTACGGCGCGGGCGACGGACGCCCAGGCGGTACGTGCCTCGGCCAGCACCTCGGCGTCCTCGAACGTCGGGTTGGCGGCGGGCCATGCCATCCAGGTCCGCTCGTGCGGTGCCCACTCGGGCGGCATGAGGGGGGAGGCGGCGGGCGTGCGGGTGCTCATGGGTGGCGATTCCTTGTGGTTCTCGGTCTCTGCGGAGAGTGCTCGGAGGAAGTGTCGGAGGAGGGTCACAGGAAGTAGAGGCGGTTGAGCGAGACGCTCTGTGCCGGCTCGGAGCGCAGCGGCTCGCTGTCCAGCGTCACCAGGCCGGTGTGCTGGTCGACCTCCACCGTGCCCAGCCGCGCGTTGTGCACCAGGTCGGCCGGGCCGATCCCGCGGGTGCCGCGGACGCCGACCCGGCGGCGCCGGGTCGGCAGCATGTCACCGCCCCGCTCGACGGCGGCCTGCGACACGAAGGCGACGGACAACTCGGCGGGCGCCGCGCCGTGCGCCCCGAACTGCGGGCCCAGCACCAGGGGCTGGCTGGTGTCGGTCGCGGCGTTGGGGTCGCCGGTGACGCCCCAGGCGGGGAAGCCGGACTTGAGGACCAGCTGCGGCTTGGCGCCGAAGTAGGCGGGGTGCCACAGCACGATGTCGGCCATCTTGCCCACCTCCAGGGAACCGATCTCGTGCGAGAGACCGTGTGCGAGGGCCGGATTGAGGGTCAGCTTGGCGATGTAGCGCAGCACGCGCGCGTTGTCGTCCTCGCCGGCCCCGCCCCCGTCCGTCCCCGTGATCGCCTCGGCGCCCTCCAGTTCGCCGCGCTCGGCCTTGAGCTTGGCCGCCATCTGGAACGTACGGCGTACCGTCTCGCCCGCGCGGCCCATGCCCTGCGCGTCGGAGGAGGTGATGCCGATGGCCCCCAGGTCGTGCAGCACGTCCTCGGCGCCCATGGTGCCCGCGCGGATCCGGTCGCGGGCCATGGCCGCGTCTCCGGGCAGGTCCGGCTTGAGGTCGTGCACCGAGACGATCATCCCGTAGTGCTCGGCGACGGCGTCCCGGCCGAACGGCAGCGTCGGGTTGGTGGAGGAGCCGATGACGTTGGGCACCCCCGCCATCCGCAGCACGTTGGGTACATGACCGCCGCCGCAGCCTTCGATGTGGAAGGCGTGGATGGTCCGCCCGTCCAGCACCGCGAGGGTGTCCTCCACGGCCAGCGCCTCGTTCAGCCCGTCACTGTGCAGGGCGACCTGGACGTCGTACTCCTCGGCCACCCGCAGCGCGGTGTCCAGCGCCCGGTGGTGCGCGCCCATGTCCTCGTGCACCTTGAACCCGCAGGCCCCGCCCTCGGCCAGCGCCTCGACCAGCGGCGCCGGATGGGAGGAGGAGCCCCGACCCAGAAAGCCGATGTTGACCGGCCAGGCGTCGAACGCGGAGAACGCGTGCCCCAGCGCCCAGGGCGAGTTGACGCCCACGCCCCAGACCGGGCCGAACTCCTGACCGATGACGGTGGTGACACCGGAGGCCAGCGAGGCCTCCATGATGCGCGGGGACAGCAGATGGACATGGGTGTCCACGGCGCCCGCCGTGGCGATCATCCCCTCACCGGAGACGATCGAGGTGCCGGTGCCCACGACGACGTCCACCCCGTCGACGGTGTCGGGGTTGCCGGCGCGGCCGATCGCGTGGATACGGCCCTCGCGGATGCCGACGGACACCTTGCGGATGCCCTGCACGGCGTCGATCACCAGCACATTGCTGATCACCACGTCGCAGGTCTCCCGGACGGCTGCCGCCTTCAGATGCAGCCCGTCCCGCGCCGTCTTGCCGAACCCGGCCAGGAACTCGTCTCCCGGCTGCTGCGAGTCGGACTCGACGCGTACGACGAGCCCCGTGTCGCCCAGCCGCACCCGGTCACCCGCTCGGGGTCCGTGCACGGCCGCGTACTCACGCGCGTCCACGCTCATGCCTCTCCCTCCTCACGCTGACCGCTCCGGGGCCCGGCGCCCAGATATCCGCAGGCCGCCGCGCGTCGCAGCGCCTCCTCGCGGGCTCCGGGCGCGTCCAGCGGACCGTCCACCAGACCGGCGAAGCCGATGGCCACCCGCTCGCCGCCCAGCGGGACCAGTCCCACCTCGGCGGTGCCGCCCGGATCGAAGCGCACCGAGGAGCCGGCGGGCACGGCGAGCCGCATCCCGTAGGCGGCGGCCCGGTCGAAGGACAGCCGGGGGTTGGCCTCGAAGAAGTGGAAGTGCGAGGTGACGCTGACCGGTACGTCGGCGGTGTTGCGTACGGTCAGCGACAGCGCGGGCGGCCGCGCCGCGTACGCCGCGTCGGTGTGCTGCTCGGGGCCCGCGGGCAGCACGGCGCCGGGCCCCTGTCCGGTGCCCGGCCCGAGCGGGGCGGGGACCACCGCGAGCCGGGAGCCGTCGTCGAAGACGGCCTCCACCTGGATCTCGGTGAGCACCTCGGCCACCCCGGGCAGCACGTCGTCGGGGCCGAGCACCGCGCGGCCCGCCTCGATCGCCTCGGCGAGCCGGCACCCGTCGCGGGCGGCCTCGCACACGGTGTCGGCGATCAGCGCCGTTGCCTCCGGCACGTTGAGCCGTAGCCCTCTGGCCCGTCTGGCCCGTGCCAGTTCGGCCGTGCCGAAGATCAGCAGGCGGTCACGCTCGGTCGGACCCAGCCGCACGCTCTCCCACCTTCCGGTCGTGGTGATTGTCCCGATGTGTGTCCGGTCAGCATTTAGAGCATCGCTCAAATAGTCAAGTCTCTGTGCCCACCCATTGACCTCACAGCTACCCATGCTTCAGATTGAGCGCTGCTCAAACAAATGCCGGCCCCAGTCACAGGGAGCACCATGCGGATCGAGCAGCACGGCGTCGATGTGATCCCCGAAGCGGAGCGCACAGGCCGCCCCCGCGACATCGTCAGCTTTCTCATCGGGTCGAACCTGGCGCTCGGTGTCGTCATCTTCGGCTGGCTGCCGGTCTCCTTCGGGCTCGGCTTCTGGCCCGCCGTCTCCTCACTCGCGGTGGGCACCCTGGTCGGCACGGTGCTCGTCGCCCCGCTCGCGCTGGTCTCACTGCGCACCGCGACCAACCTGTCGACCAGCAGCGGCGCCCAGTTCGGCGTACGCGGTCGGCTGCTGGGCTCCGCGATCGGGCTGCTGCTCTCGCTCGGCTACACCGCTTTGACACTGTGGGTCGGTGGCGACGCGATGGTCGGCTCGCTGGCCCGGCTCTTGGGAATGTCCGACTCGGCCGCCGGCTACGCGCTCGTCTACGCGGTACTTGCCGTGTGCACCGCCGTGTGCGCCGTCTACGGCTACAAGCTGCTGCTGCGGCTGAGCCGCGTCCTGGCCGTGGGAATGACCGCGCTGCTGATCGTCGGTCTGTTCGCGTACGCGCCGCACTTCACCACCAGGGCGCCGGCCGGAACCGAGTATCTGCTCGGCGACTTCTGGACCACCTGGCTGCTGTCCGTCGTGGCTGCCGGACTCAGCGGTCCCATCGCCTTCATCACCCTGCTGGGCGACTACACCCGCTACATGTCGCCGACCCGCCACTCCTCCCGCCGCGTCTACCTCACCACCTGCGCCGGGCTCGTCCTCGGACTGCTGATACCCCAGCTGTTCGGCACCTTCACCGCGGTGGCCGTGGGCGCCGCCGACGACTACGCGGGGCCGCTGGTGCAGCAGGCGCCGTTCTGGTTCCTGGTACCGCTGCTGCTGGCCGCCTCCTTCGGCTCGATCGGCAACGCGGGACTGATGCTCTACTCCATGGGCCTCGACCTGGACGCCATCGTTCCGCGCACGACCCGAACCAGGGCCACCTACGCCGTGGCCGCCCTGGCGACGGCGCTGGTCTACCTCGGCCACTTCGTATGGGAAGCACAGGACGCGATGACGGCCTTCGTGCTGCTGCTGACCGCCGTCGGCACCCCCTGGGCCGTGATCGTGCTGATCGGGCACGCGCGCTGCCGGGGCCGCTACGACGCCGAGGCGCTCCAGGTGCTCAACCGGCGTTCGGTGGGCGGCCGTTACTGGTACACCGCGGGCTGGAACCCGCGCGCCACGCTCGCCTGGGCCACCGGCTCCGCCGTCGGCCTGCTGGCCGTCGACACCCCCCTTTACACCGGCCCCCTCGTCCCCCGCCTCGGCGGCTTCGACCTCAGCTTCCTCCTCTCCGCCGCCGTCACGGCGTCGGTGTTCCTGCTGGTGTCGGCGCCCGTCGGCGCGTCGACCCCCACCTCCGGGCCGGCCCCTGCCTCCGGGCCGGCCCCCGCCTCCACCGCCGGGGACACGCCGGGTGGCCGGCGCTCCGGGGAGGGCAGCCGGGACGTGGAGGGGCCGGCAGTGGCTCGTCGGCCCTGAACGGTTCGTCGGACCCGAGCACCCGGGCAGCACGCCACCGGGTACGGGCGCCCGGTACGGTGTGCTGCACCACGGCTCCGGTGGCCCGATCGACCACCGACAGGGGGCTGTGGGAATCCCACAGCCCCCGAGGCCTGCAATGAGAGAGTTCGCTGCTCATCGGCCGCCCCCTCATAAGGTTCTGTCCAGCGCTGCCATGAAACAGCCGCGGAGACTGTACGAATCTGACGACGGTGATCGGCGCTGCGGTTTCGTAGGGTCTATACATGACCGATCTGTCCCAGCCCTCGCCCCAGGCCGAGCAGGCTCCGCCTGGTTCGCCCGGTTCCATTCCCGCGCAGGACACCACTGCTGCGCAGGACACGCGCGGGCGCGTGGCCGAACTGCACGCGATCCGTGCGCAGGCCTACCAGGGCCCCAGCGAGCGGGCGACCGAGGCCCAGCACGCCAAGGGCAAGCTGACCGCCCGGGAGCGGATCGAGCTGCTCCTGGACGAGGGCAGCTTCCGCGAGATCGAGCCGCTGCGCCGGCACCGCGCCACGGGCTTCGGGCTGGAGGAGAAGAAGCCGTACACCGACGGCGTGATCACCGGCTGGGGCACCGTGCACGGCCGGACGGTCTTCGTCTACGCGCACGACTTCCGGATCTTCGGCGGGGCGCTCGGCGAGGCCCACGCCACCAAGATCCACAAGCTGATGGACAAGGCGATCGCGGCGGGGGCGCCGCTGGTCTCCCTCAACGACGGTGCCGGCGCCCGTATCCAGGAGGGCGTCGCGGCCCTGGCCGGGTACGGCGGCATCTTCCAGCGCAACACCAAGGCGTCCGGTGTCATCCCGCAGATCAGTGTGATGCTCGGCCCCTGTGCGGGCGGCGCGGCATACAGCCCCGCGCTGACCGACTTCGTCTTCATGGTCCGCGACACCTCGCAGATGTTCATCACCGGCCCGGACGTGGTGCAGGCGGTGACCGGCGCCGAGGTGAGCCAGGACGGCCTGGGCGGCGCCGATGTGCACGCGGCCACCTCCGGCGTGGCGCACTTCGCCTACGACGACGAGGAGACCTGCCTGGAGGAGGTCCGCTACCTCCTCTCCCTGCTGCCGCAGAACAACCGGGAGAACCCGCCCGCCGAGCCCACGGCGGACCCCGCCGACCGGCGCGGTGAAGCCCTGCTGGACCTGGTGCCCGCCGACGGCAACCGGCCGTACGACATGCGCAAGGTCATCGAGGAACTCGTCGACGACGGCGACTTCCTGGAGGTGCACGAGCGCTGGGCGACCAACATCATCTGCGCCCTGGCCCGGATGGACGGCGAGGTCGTCGGCATCGTCGCCAACCAGCCGCAGTCGCTGGCCGGAGTGCTGGACATCGAGGCCAGTGAGAAGGCGGCACGCTTCGTGCAGATGTGCGACGCCTTCAACATTCCGATCCTCACCCTGCTCGACGTGCCGGGCTTCCTCCCCGGCGTCGACCAGGAGCACGGCGGCATCATCCGGCACGGCGCCAAGCTGCTGTACGCCTACTGCAACGCCACCGTGCCCCGTATCTCCGTCGTCCTGCGCAAGGCGTACGGCGGTGCGTACATCGTCATGGACAGCCAGTCCATCGGCGCCGACCTGACGTTCGCCTGGCCGACCAACGAGATCGCGGTGATGGGGGCCGAGGGCGCCGCCAACGTCATCTTCCGCAAGCAGATCGCGTCGGCCGACGACCCCGAGGCCATGCGCGCCCGCATGGTCAAGGAGTACAAGGCCGAGCTGATGCACCCCTACTACGCCGCCGAACGCGGCCTGGTGGACGACGTCATCGACCCGGTCGAGACCCGCGAGGTGCTCATCCGGTCCCTCGCGATGCTGCGCAGCAAGCACGCCGACCTGCCGTCGCGCAAGCACGGCAACCCCCCGCAGTGATGGGAGCACACATGAACGAGACCCCGAAGGAGCCCGGCAGTACGGGCCCGCTGAGCGCCGAGGCGAACAGCGTGGTGCGCGTGGAGAAGGGCCGGGCGAACGCGGAGGAGCTGGCCGCGGTCACCGCGCTGCTCCTCGCCCGCGCCGCCGCCTCGACCCGCGCCGAGCACACGCAGCCGTCCGCGCACCGTGGGCGCCCGACCAAGGCGGGGTGGCGCCGGCTGGAGCGACAGCACGGCTTCCGCGCCCCGCACAGCTGGCAGGGCTGAGGCGCGGCCGCAGGGCTGAGGCCGAACAGACGACAAAGGCGCGTGCCCGAACCCCGGGAACAGGGTTCCGGCACGCGCCTCTGGTTCTTCCGGGTCGCGCAGACGACTGCGCACCTGGCTGTGTGACCAGCGCTGCTGTGTCCTCGGGCGCCGGGCCCGAAGGCGAGGGTCAGCTCGCCGGGGAGTCGACCAGTACGGTGCGGCGCGGGTTGGCGGTCCGCTCCGGAAGGGTGGCTTCCGCCTCCTGGGCCTCATGAGCGGCGACCGCTTCGGTCGTCAGCTCGTCGGCGTCCTTCAGGTGTGCCAGGGTGGTGCGCCGCGGGTTGGCTATGTTCCGCATGGTCGGTGTGGACTTCACTGGTGCCCTTACCTCGCTCGGCTTGTCATTTCAGTGCGCTGTGTAAACGCCGAGAGTAGGCGCGCTATTCCCATCCGGAACGTGATCTAGGCAACGACAGGTATGTGAGTTTGCTCACGAGACCGTTACCAAAACCGACATAAGTAATCGTTGAAACCGGGACCGTAATCGGACACGGCGGGCTAAAGGTGTAATACGCGCGCACTGCCGAGTAGTTGGACACCGCACGCATCGTCGCGGTCCCGTGCGTTCGACCGGGAGGAATCCGGCATTCCATGGCGGCGGCCGAACTCTTTGTAAAAGTTTGTGTGCGTTCGGTTACCGACTCTCAAGGGTTATCCACAGCCCTTGTTGGAGATCCGGCACTGTGCTGGAATTCCACGGACCGCCGCAGGACGAAACAGACCGGAGCGCGACGGGTGCCACAGAGCGGCGCCGCGCGACGGTGATGAGGGGACGCGCCGGTCATCACGACCGCCATGGGGGACTCGGACCCCCACGACTCGATACCGTCCCGCCGTCGCGAGCGGGGGGACGCCTGGTCCAGAGGTTGCGACGCTAGTGCAGGGACGTTTCAAGAGGGATGGCAGCGCTGAGGGAGCCCCGGAGGCGCAAGGCTCGGCCGGCGGTTCCCAGCCCCAGCGTGCCCAGGACGGCGGGCCCGCGGGTGGTGAGCAGGGCGCGCTTTCCGGTCAGCAGATGAGCACCGCGCAGGGTGCCGGGAAAGGCAAGGCCGACAAGGGAAAGGCCGGCAAGGGGAGCAAGCAGGGCAAGGCCGACAAGTCGGCCAAGGGGGAGAGCGGCGCCAAGGGCAAGGACACCCCCGAGGGCCCCGACCTCGGATCCCGGGTGGCCCTGCGCAACTGGCGCATCAGCACCCGCCTGGTCTCCCTCCTCGCGCTGCCCGTCATCGCCGCCACCACGCTCGGCGGCATGCGGATCTCCAGCTCGCTGCAGAACGTCGACCAGCTCGACAACATGAAGCTCCTCACCGAGATGACGGAGCAGGCCACCAATCTGGCGGCGAAGCTTCAGGACGAGCGCGACAAGTCGGCCGGCCCGCTGGTGAGCACCGGCAACGAGAAGGACGAGTCCGTCGTCGCCCCGCGCGAGGAGACCGACAAGGCCTTCCGGTCCTTCAAGAAGGCCACGGCCGACATCGACAGCAGCGACAAGGTGATGGCGGGGGTCAACTCCACCGTCCTGGACATCCTGCGTCAGGTCGAAGCGATCAACTCGATCCGCGAGCGCGCCTACGAGAACCCGGACAACGTCTCCCAGACGGTCAACGCCTACAACCAGCTGATCGACTCGCTGCTCTCCCTCTCGCAGGACATGGCGCAGGCGACCAGCAACTCGGAGATGATCCGCAGCACCCGCGCGCTGGCCGCCTTCTCCAGCGCCAAGGAGTACGCCTCCATGCAGCGCGCGATCATCTCCGCCGGACTGGCCCACCAGCCCCGCCCCAAGCTCTCCGAGAACGACCGGCTCTACGCCCGGACCGCCGACGACAGTGAGGAGGCCGAGCTCGACAGCTTCGGCCAGATCTACGGCGCCAAGGACACCGAATCCCTCCTCAAGCCGCTCACCGGCGGCGATGTCAACGTCCGGCTCGCGGACAACTACAGCAAGCGGATGCTGCACAGCCCGGACGCGATCCGGAAGCAGAAGCGCACCTACGTCGACTGGATGGACCAGGACGCCTCCAAGATCGACAACATGGGGAAGATCGAGCGCACGCTGCTGGAGCAGATGGAGCAGCAGGCGCGCGAGCTGCGCTCCGAGGCCCAGCGCGAAGCGCTGATCAGCGGTGCGCTCATCCTGCTCGTCCTCGGCATCTCGCTGGTCGGCGCGTTCGTCGTCGCCCGCTCCATGGTCCGCTCGCTGCGCCGCCTGCAGGACACCGCGCAGGACGTGGCCCGCAAGCGGCTGCCCGAGCTGGTCAAGCAGATGTCCGAGGCCGAGCCGCAGGACGTGGACACCTCCGTGGAGTCCGTCGGCGTGCACAGCCGGGACGAGATCGGCAAGGTGGCCGCGGCCTTCGACGACGTCCACCGCGAGGCCGTCCGCCTCGCCGGTGAGCAGGCGCTGCTGCGAGGCAACGTCAACGCGATGTTCACCAACCTCTCGCGGCGCAGCCAGGGCCTGATCCAGCGCCAGCTCTCGCTCATCTCCGAACTGGAGTCCCGCGAGGCCGACCCGGACCAGCTCTCCTCGCTCTTCAAGCTCGACCACCTCGCCACCCGCATGCGCCGCAACGGCGAGAACCTGCTGGTCCTCGCCGGTGAGGAGCCCGGCCGCCGCTGGACGCGCCCCGTCCCGCTGGTCGACGTGCTCCGTGCCGCCGCCTCCGAGGTGGAGCAGTACGAGCGCATCGAGCTCAACTCGGTACCCACGACCGAGGTCGCGGGCCGCGTCGTCAACGACCTCGTCCACCTGCTCGCCGAGCTGCTGGAGAACGCCACCTCCTTCTCCTCGCCGCAGACCAAGGTCAAGGTCACCGGCCATGCGCTGCCCGACGGCCGGGTGCTCATCGAGATCCACGACACCGGTATCGGGCTGTCGCCCGAGGATCTGTCCGCGATCAACGAGCGGCTGGCCAACCCGCCGACGGTGGACGTCTCCGTCTCCCGTCGCATGGGCCTGTTCGTGGTCGGCCGGCTCTCCTTGCGGCACGGCATCCGCATCCAGCTGCGCCCCTCCGACTCCGGGGGCACGACCGCGCTGGTCATGCTCCCCGTCGATGTCGCACAGGGCGGTGCCCAGGGTCCGAAGGGCCGTCCCGGAGCGGGCACGCCCGGCGGCCAGGGCGGGCCGCCGCCCCCGCAGGCCAGGGGCGGCAGCAAGGGCGGCAACCTCGCGGCGGCGTTGCAGCGCGGCCCGCAGAACGGCGCCCCGGGCGCTCCGGGTCAGGCGCCCGCCGGTGCCGGGATCGGCGCCGGTGAGCCCTCGCGCATGGGCGCGCTGCCCCCGCGCGGCCAGGACACGGGCGGATCCCGCCCCGCGCTGCCCGCCCGGGACGCCGGCCGGACCCAGGTCGGTTCGGGCGGCGGCAGTTCCGTCAACTTCTTCGGCGCACCGCCCAACCCGGCCCGCCCGGGCGAGGCACCGGCCGGCCCCGGCAGCGGGGGCGACTCCCCCAACGGCGCCACCCCGCCGCTGCCCAACCGCGGCCAGGGCGGTCCCGCGGCCGAGCTCCCCGGCGCCCCGTCGGCTCCGCGCCCCCAACCGGCCACCGGCACCGGCCAGTTCGCACTGCCGCAGTCGGGCGATCCCGCGCAGACCGGCGAGTACCCGGGACCGGGTGGGCAGCAGCAGGGCCCCGGCAACACGGGACAGTTCCCGCAGATCGGCCAGGGCGGCCCCGCCGACACGGGT
>NZ_JAFFZM010000039.1 GCF_017676345.1 Streptomyces smyrnaeus
CGGCGGACAAAACGAACGGGCGGCCGGCCCCTACGGAGGCTCACCGCCGGGCGCAGGCCCGCGAGACGGGCGAGCACCAGGGCGACGCCCACTGCCGCGCCCGCCGAGATGAGGCCCCCGGCGAGGAAGCCGATGCGGGGGCCGAAGGAGTCGGTGATCCAGCCCATGATGGGCCCGCCGATGGGGGTGCCGCCGACGAAGACCATCATGAACAGGCTCATCACCCGGCCCCGCATCGCCGGGTCGGAGGCCAGCTGGACGCTGGAGTTCGCCGTGACGTTGAACGTCAGGCCCGCCAGCCCGATCGGCGCCATGAGCGCGGCGAACAGCCAGTACGAGGGCGAGAGGGCGGCGAAGATCTCCAGTACGCCGAAGACCAGCGCGGCGCCGACCATCAGCCGCATCCGCGATTGGCCGCGGCGTGCCGCCAGCAGTGCCCCGGCCACGGAACCGACGGCCATCAGGAAGTTGAGGGTGCCGTAGGTGCCGGCGCCCGCGTGGAAGACGTCACTGGTGAACGCCGTGAGCCAGATGGGGAAGTTGAAGCCGAAGGTGCCGATGAAGCCGACCAGCACGATCGGCCACAGCAGTTCGGGGTGTTCGCGCACATAGCGCAGTCCCTCGCGCAGCTGGCCCTTGCCCCGTTCCACCCGCTTGCTGGTGTGCAGTTCGGAGGGGCGCATCAGCAGCAGGCCGATGAGGGGCGCGCCGAAGGACAGGCCGTTGATCAGGAACGCCCAGCCGCCGCCGACCGCGGAGATCAGCACGCCGGCGACGGCCGGGCCGACCAGCCGGGCGCTCTGGAAGTTCGCGGAGTTGAGCGAGACGGCGTTGCGTATCTGACCCGGGCCGACCATCTCGGAGACAAAGGTCTGCCGGGTCGGGTTGTCGACGACGGTGGCCAGGCCGAGAGCGAAGGCGAGCGCGTAGACGTGCGCGACCTGCACGTTTCCGCTCAGGGTGAGCGCGGCGAGCACCAGGCCGATGACGCCCATGGTCGACTGGGTGACGAAGAGCAGCTTGCGCTTGGAGCAGCGGTCGGCGATGACGCCGCCGTAGAGCCCGAACAGCAGCATGGGGAGGAACTGGAGGGCCGTGGTGATGCCGACGGCGGTGGAGGAGCCGGTGAGGCTGTGCACCAGCCAGTCCTGGGCGATGCGCTGCATCCAGGTGCCGGTGTTGGAGACGACCTGGCCCATCGCGAAGAGGCGGTAGTTGCGGATCCTCAGGGAGCTGAACATCGAGGGCTTCGCGGTGGTGGTCGCGCGGGGCCCGGCGCCCTGGTCGTGCGGTTCGTTGTCGTCGGCTGCGGATGGTGCGGGTGCGGAGTCTGCTCCGTGGCCCGTACTCAAAGCGGCGTCGCCTCCTGTTCTGGGTCGTGCTCCTTACAGATGTGCCAGCTTCTCCAGCACCGGCGCGGCGGCACGCAGCGTCGCCCGGTCGTCCTCGTCGAGTTCCTGGACCAGCTCGGTCAGCCAGGCGTTCCGCTTGGCACGGGCTGCGGCCAGCATGGATTCGGCCTGTTCGGTCTGGGTGACCACCTTCTGCCGGCGGTCCTCGGGGTGTGCGTCCAGCCGGACCAGCCCCTTGGCCTCCAGCATGGCGACGATGCGCGTCATCGACGGCGGCTGCACATGCTCCTTGCGGGCCAGCTCGCTGGGGGTGGCGGAGCCGCAGCGGGCGAGGGTGCCGAGCACGGACATCTCCGTGGGGCTCAGCGACTCGTCGACGCGCTGGTGCTTCAGCCGCCGGGAGAGGCGCATCACCGCGGCACGGATCGCGTTGACGGCTTCCTTGTCGAGCTCGGCGAGGTCCGGTTCCTGGTCGTCTCCGCCGGTCGCGGCGACCTCGTCGACCTGTTCGAGGCGGTCGAGTCCGGCGAGCTGGTCGAGCGCACCCGGTGGAGGCCCGTCCGCGAAGCGCGGAGCGGGGAGCTGTTCCGACATAGTCCTTAGCCTATCTCATTACCCGGCCTAAGGAAAACGAGGTTTACAGCGCAGGGGCTCACACGTACGAGTGAGACGGAACACATTCGCCGGACAGCGGCCGGGGTGGGTTCGCGACCGTTGTCGTATGAACAGCCTGACTCCGCCGTGCGACGACGACCATCGTGAGCAGCCCGAGTCGCAGGTGCTCAGCCTGCGTATAGAGGCCGCCCTCTTCGAGCGGCTGAACGGCCATGCCGCAAAACGCGGAATGAGCGTCCAGGACTATGTGGTCCGGACGCTCGTTCGCGACGACTTCGACGAACGCTTCAAGGCGTCCGTCGAGCGGACCGAGCGGTTCTACGGCCACTCGGCCCGCAGCGCGGGGGGCCTCGCCTGAGGCCCGGCCTCATCCGACGCCGAACGCCTGCTCGATCGGATCCAGCAGGAAGTAGACGAGGAAGCACAGCCCGACCGCGTTCAGCAGCCAGGGAATCTCCCGCGCCCGGCCGACCGCGATCCGCAGCACGATGAAGGCGATCACGCCCAGGCCGATGCCGTTGGTGATGCTGTAGGTGAACGGCATCGAGATGATGGTGAGGAAGGCCGGGATGGCGACGGTGGAGTCGCCCCAGTCGATGTCCCGCACGTTCGACGCCATGATCAGGAAGCCGACGATCAGCAGCGCGGGGGTCGCCGCCTGCGAGGGCACGACCTTCGCGAGGGGGGTGAAGACCAGCGCGAGCAGGAAGAGCCCGCCGGTCAGCACATTGGCCAGACCGGTGCGGGCGCCCTCGCCGACACCGGCGGTGGATTCCACGAAGCAGGTGTTGGCCGAGCAGGAGCCGGCACCGCCGGCTGCCACCCCGACACCGTCCATGAACAGGATGCGGCCCATCCGCGGCAGCTGACCGTGCGCCCGGTCGTCGGCGAGCCCGCTCTCCTCACCGACGCCGATGATGGTGCCCATCGCGTCGAAGAAGCCCGACAGCAGCACCGTGAAGACGAACAGGCAGCCGGTCAGCCACCCCACCTCCTGGAAGCCGCCGAACAGGCTGATCTCGCCGATCAGCCCGAAGTCCGGGCTGCCCACCACCGAGTCCGGCAGCTCGGGCACCGACAGCCCCCAGGCCGCGTCGGGGATCTCGGCCACGGCGTTGATCACGATGGCGACGACGGCCATCACCACGATGCCGATGAGGATGGCGCCCCGGGTCCTGCGCACCAGCAGCACGTACATCAGGACCAGCCCGAGCACGAACACCAGTACGGGCCAGCCCTGGAGCTTGCCGTCCACGCCCAGCCCGAGCGGAACGCTGGTGTGCGCCTTGTCCGGGTTGCGGGTGACGAAGCCGGAGTCGACCAGACCGATCAGCGAGATGAACAGCCCGATACCGATGGCGATGGAGCGCCGCAGCCCGTTGGGGATGGCGTCCATCACCTTCTGCCGCAGACCGGAGGCGACCAGGATCATCAGCACGATCCCCGCGAGCACCACCATGCCCATGGCGTCGGGCCAGCTCATCTTGGGCGCGAGCTGCAGCGCGACGACGGCGTTGATGCCCAGGCCCGCGGCGAGCGCGATGGGCACATTGCCGATGACGCCCATCAGCAGGGTGGTGAGCCCCGCCATCAGCGCGGTCGCCGTCACCAGCTGACCGTTGTCGAGGTGCTGGTGGTACTTGTCCTCGCCCGCCCCGAGGATGATCGGGTTCAGCACGATGATGTACGCCATCGCGAAGAAGGTGGCGAGTCCGCCGCGCATCTCACGGCCCACGGTCGAGCCGCGCTCCGAGATCTGGAAGAAGCGGTCCAGTGCGGACGGGGAAGCGGGCGGGGTCCCCTGCGGGGCTCCCTCGGAATCGACCGGGCTGGCCGAAGCGGACATGCGTGACCTCGGATACTGCTTCGTGCTGAGACGTTGCGGACTCAGGGCGGTTGCTGGACGGCGCTGGAGACGACCGGCTCGGTTTGTACTATCAGACGAAAAAAACCGGCCACATCCAGACCGGTTCAGTATGAACAAACGAACGGGTTGATCGCCAACTCCGCCCCGCGCAGCCTGCCGCCGCCTCGCTAGGCTGGGAGCCGGGGAACAGGCGAAAGACGAGGGAGCCGCGGCGATGAGCCTCATGGACAGATGGACCAACGGCGAGCGCGAGGCACCCGAGCCGCTGGAGGGCAACGTCGTCGCCACCACCGTGACCGGCACGCTGATCTGGCTGGTCCTCTTCCTGGTCCAGCTGCCCTTCTACAGCTGGTTCGCCGACAACGGCCACACCTGGTGGCTGTGGACCTGCGCCGTCGGCGCCGCCCTGGGCTGCGTGGGCATCTGGTACGTGAAGGCCAGGGACAAGGCGATCAAGCGAGCGCAGGAGGACTGAACGAGGCGCGGCGGGATCGGCCGAGCTGCGCCCGCACCCGGCGCGCACCCCCGACGAGGGCACCGGCCGCCACGTACCGTCGGAACATGACACAGCCCCGCGGCGGCCTCACCAGCGCCGAGGTATCCGAACGCATCGGGCGCGGCGAGGTCAACGACGTTCCGCCGCGCAACAGCCGGTCCGCTGCCGACATCGTGCGGGCCAACGTCTTCACCCGGTTCAACGCGATCATCGGCGCGCTGTTTCTGATCATTCTGGTCGTCGGACCGATCCAGGACGGCCTCTTCGGATTCGTGATCATCGCCAACACCGGCATCGGCATCGTCCAGGAGCTGCGCGCGAAGCGGACCCTGGACAATCTGGCCGTCATCGGCGAGGCCCGGCCCAGGGTGCGGCGGGACGGCCGCAGCACCGAGATCCCCACCACCGGCATCGTCCTCGGCGATCTGGTGGAGCTTCGGCCCGGCGACAAGTGCGTCGTCGACGGCGAGGTCGTCGAGGCCGACGGCCTGGAGGTGGACGAGTCGCTGCTGACCGGCGAGGCCGAACCGGTCCTCAAGCGCCCCGGCGACCAGCTGATGTCCGGCAGCTTCGTGGTCGCCGGCAGCGGCGCCTTCACCGCGACCAAGGTGGGCCGCGAGGCCTACGCGGCCCAGCTCGCGGAGGAGGCCAGCCGGTTCGCCCTCGTCCACTCGGAGCTGCGCGGCGGCATCAGCCAACTGCTGAAGTACATCACCTGGATGATGGTCCCGGCCGCGATCGGTCTGATCCTCAGCCAGCTCGTGGTCGAGAACAACGACGCCGACGAAGCGGTGCGCCGCATGGTGGCGGGCATCGTGCCGATGGTGCCGGAGGGTCTGGTGCTGCTGACCTCGGTGGCCTTCGCCATCGGCGTCATCCGGCTGGGCCGCAAGGACTGCCTCGTCCAGGAGCTGCCCGCCATCGAGGGCCTGGCCCGGGTGGACGTCGTCTGCCTGGACAAGACCGGCACCCTGACCGAAGGCGGCATGGACGTCACCGAGGTGCGGCCGCTCGACGGGGCCCACGAGGCACGTATCGCCCAGGTGCTGCGCGCCTTCGGCACCGCCGAACCGAACCCGAACGCCAGCCTCCAGGCGATCATCGAGGCCTACCCGCCGATGCCGGACGGCGCCGGCAGCTGGCGGACCACCGGGACCCTGCCGTTCTCCTCGGCCCGCAAATACAGCGGTGCCGCCTTCGCCGAACCGGACGGGGCGCGCAGCGCCTGGCTGCTGGGGGCGCCCGACGTGCTGCTCGCGGAGGGCGATCCGGTGCTCGCCGACGTGGAACGGCTGGACCGGGAGGGGCTGCGGGTGCTGCTGCTCGCGCGGGCGGCCGGCCCGCTCGACGGCCCTGACGGGCCCGGTCCGGACCAGGACGGCGCCGCCCGTGACGCACGGCCCGCGGCGCTGGTCGTCCTCGAACAGCGGTTGCGCCCGGACGCCGCCGAGACGCTCGGCTACTTCGCCGAGCAGAACGTCCGCGCCAAGGTGATCTCCGGCGACAACGCCGTCTCCGTGGGGGCCGTCGCCGCGAAACTGGGTCTGCCGGGCGCCGGACACCCCGTCGACGCCCGCGAGTTGCCGGCGGCCGAGGAGGAGCGGGCCCGGCAGGTGGCCGACGGGACGGTCTTCGGCCGCGTCACCCCGCAGCAGAAGCGGGAGATGGTGGGCGCCCTCCAGTCGTCAGGGCACACCGTGGCGATGACCGGCGACGGCGTCAACGACGTGCTCGCGCTCAAGGACGCCGACATCGGCGTGTGCATGGGGTCGGGCTCCGAGGCGACCAAGGCCGTGGCGCAGATCGTGCTGCTCAACAACAGCTTCGCGACGCTGCCGTCGGTCGTCGGCGAGGGCCGCCGCGTCATCGGCAACATCGAGCGGGTCGCCACCTTGTTCCTCACCAAGACCGTGTACTCGGTGCTGCTGGCGCTGCTGGTCGTGTGCTGGCAGGTGCCCTATCCGTTCCTGCCCCGCCATCTGACCCTGCTCTCCTCGCTCACCATCGGCATCCCGGCCTTCTTCCTCGCCCTCGCGCCCAACCGGGAGCGCGCCAAGCCGCACTTCGTACGGCGCGTGCTGCACTACGCCGTACCGTGCGGGCTCATCGCGGGCGCGGCCACCTTCGGTACCTATCTGCTGGCCCGGCGCCACTACAGCGGACCCGGCTCGCTGACCGCCGAGACCAGCGCGGCGACGCTCACCCTGTTTCTGATCGCCATGTGGGTGCTGGCCATCGTGGCACGGCCCTACACCTGGTGGCGTGTGGGGCTGGTGCTGACGATGGGGCTGGGGTTCCTCGTGGTGCTGGCCACGCCGCCGCTCCAGCACTTCTTCGCGCTGAAGCTGGCCGGTGCGGTGCTGCCGTGGACAGCGGTGGGGGTGGCCGCCGTGGCGGGCGTCCTGCTGGAGGTGGTCTGGCGGCGGGCGGCCCGACGGCTCTCCCCGTCGTCGTCGTAGCCTTCCGGCCCACCCGCCGCGCCGGCGGCCCTCCGGCCGGCTCTACGGCGCGCTGTCCGCCAGCTGGGTACGCCCCTGGGCGCGGGCGCAGTGCGCGCAGCAGTAGTAGTGGCCCTCCGACTCCATGCCGTGCCCCAGGATGCGGCAGCCGCAGTTCTCGCACACGGGCGCCATCTTGTGGGCCGCACACTCCAGGCAGTCGAAGACGTGCACCTGCCCCGCGGAGCGGACCTCGAAGGTGTGGGGGTAGTCGTTGTCGCAGACCTCGCAGACGGGCATGGACTCTCCTTGGATCACATGGAAACGGGTGGAAGCGGATGCCGAGCCGGTACTGGTCCGGTGCCGAGCGTGCACATCGTTACCCCGCGAGCCCCGGCCCCGACCCGGCCTCAGCCACCCGGGCGCACCCGTTGGAGGGGTGGCGCGGCGAAATTCGGGCCCGTAATTCTGAAAATTATCTCCGGGACAATTGAACTGAACCAGCGGAAAGAAAAGCCGAGTTGAAAATCTACGCGCGATGCGGCAAGAATTCGCGGCACCGAATCCGCGGTTCCCCCCACGAGGAGAATTCAAATGTCCCGTTCCCGTACGGCGGCGTTCGCCGCCGTGTCCCTCTCGGTCGCGCTGGCGGTCGGCGGCTGCGGCTCGGACGACCAGGACGACGGGGGCGGCGACGCCTCGGCCGCCGCGTCGGCCCCCGAGGCCGAGCTCTCGCACAAGGTGCCGATGGCCAAGGTGAGCGAGATGGCCGGCGCCCAGGGAATGTGGACGACCGGCAGCCATTTCGTGAAGGCCGATCTGAAAAAGATCGTCGGCTATCCGCTCGACGGAGGAAAGCCCGCCTGGACGGTGCCGCTGAGCGGGGAGATCTGCTGGTCCTCCCCCGAACCCACCGAGGACGGTCTGATAGCCGTCGTCTACGAGAACGACAAGAAGGATCCCTCCGTCTGCACCGAGGTCGGCCTCGTGGACCTGAAGCAGGGCAGACTGCGCTGGCACCGGCAGGCGCTGGAGGACGGGTCCGCCGCGATGTTCGACGAGGTGACCATCGGCGGCGGCACGGTCGCCGCGGGCGGCACCAGCGGCAGCGCGGGCTGGACCGTGGGCGGCCGTCAGCTGTGGGGCCCCTCCTCGGACACCCGCTGCCCGGCAGACGGCTACGCCGGAAGCGGCGACAAGCTCATCGCCGTACGCGACTGCGGTACGACGGACAACCCCAGGCTCAAGGTGCAGACGGTCGACCCCCGCACCCGCGCCGCCGACTCCACCTTCTCGCTGCCCGCCGGGACCGAGAACGTGCACGTCGTCTCCGCCGACCCGCTGGTGCTCGCCGCCGACGACGGCAAGGCGCAGGGCGGCTCCGGAGTCTCCGAGTTCCTGTCCGTGGACGACAGCACGGCACGCGGCCGGCTGCTCGCCACGATCCCCACGACGGGCGGCAAGTACGGCAAGTACGACGTGGACTGCCCGGCGACCGAGATCACCGACTGCAAGCAGGTCGCGGTCGGCAAGGAAGCCGGTGCGCTGTACCTGGGCACGGAGAAGCCGGTGAAGGCCGGCTCCGAGGCGAAGAACGACGTCGTCGCACTCGATCTGCGGACCGGCAAGCGCAAGGCCCACGTCGAGGGCTCAAACGTGGGCGCGATGACCCCGATCGGGCTCGACAAGAAGGGCAACGTGCTGGCCTACCAGAAGGCCAACACCTACCGCGAAGAGGGCGGCGCGGTGTGGCGGCTGGACGCCCGCACCCTGAAGAAGACTCCGCTGCTGCGCAACAACGGCTCCGACTACAAGATCGAGACCTCCTTCGAGATCGGCGACTCCCGTGCGCTGTACGCGGCAGGCCGGCTGTATCTGGGCGCCGACGACGTGAGCGAGCCCTCCTCGACCGGGCTGCCGACGCCGCTGGCGGCGGTCTACAGCACGAAGGGCTGACCGCCGCCCGGCCCCGGGCCGGGACCCGAGAGTCCGGCGGATCCGACGACGGCCGGGGCCCGGGCGTGGGGTCTCAGTCGAACCAGCGGGCGGCGGCCAGCTCCGCCGCCCGCGCGGGGTCCTCCAGCAGCGCCGTGACCTCGAAGCGGCGGGGCCAGGCCCCGGCCGACCAGGCCAGGGCCGAGGCCAGCCCTTCCAGGGTGGCGGCGTGCAGGGTGCCGTCCGGGGTGCGGCGCCAGTCGAGGTCGACGCCGCCGATCCGCAGCTCCTCGTGCTCCCGGTAGCGGTCCGGGGCGCCCGGCAGCAGTTCCCGCACCACGGCGGGCACCTCCCGCTCGGTGCCCGCCGACTCGGGCACCAGATGGGCGACCTCCTCGCCGGCGCACCGCACCTCCAGCAGTGCCGCCAGCTCACCGGCGTCCTGCGGAGCCACCGGCAGCAGCGGCCGGTCCCCCACCAGGGGGAGGGCGTCGGGGGCGTCCGCGACCAGCGCCTCGGCGGCGTCCACCACCTGCGTCGTCCCGTCCCGGACCGCGCGCAGTTCGTCGGGCAGCGTGAGTTCGGCCGGGTCGAGTCCGGCGGTGGCAAGCAGGGTGTAGAGCCCGTGCAGCTGCGCGGGGTGGACGGGGAGCGCCGGGTCGGCCAGCCGGCGCAGCAGCTCGGCCGGGCCGCCCGGCTCCGCGAGCAGCGCGGCGGCGGTCGTACGGACGCCGAGCGCGCGCAGCACTCCCTCGTCGGTGACATCGCCCGGGTCGGCCTCCTCGTACAGCCCGCGCAGCAGCGGATCTCCCCCGGAAGAGCGCAGGCCGGCCGGACGGCGGCCGTCGAGGACCGGGTGGCCGCGCAGCCACCAGGCGCTGTACGGGCGTACGTCGGTGACGGTGCCGTCGCCCAGCCGCACCCGTACCGGCGCGGTCAGCGCGTCCCGCAGCGGCGGGCGCGCCAGCAGCGCCAGCGCCTCGGGCCAGTGCGCGTCGTCCACCAGGTCCAGGTCGCGTACGGCGACGAACTCCACCGCGACGGGCGGCACGGAGCCCTCGTCGCCGTCGGCCGCCAACTGGTCGAGCACGTCCTCGCACCACACGTCCACGGCGTCCAGCAGCCCCGGGTCGTCCGGCTCGGGGTAGTCCCCCTCGCGGGGCTCGAAGCCGTCCGGGTCGAGCACCACGTCCTCGGCACGCACCAGGGCGAAGTCCGCCTGGACGCCGACGGCCGTCAGCGGCTGCTCGCCCCAGCGTTCGGCCAGCTGCGCGTCGCAGGTGGCCAGTTCGTCCTCGCGCAGCACGCGGGCGAACGGGGAGTCCGGGTAGACGAGTTCGGCGGCGGGCGCCGGCTCGCCGTCCTCGTCGGGCAGCGCCAGGGCGCCCAGCCACGGCTCGTCGCCGGGCGCGAGGTGTGCGTCACGGACCAGACCGAGGACGGTCTCGGCCAGTTCGTCGGGGTCGAGCCCGCCGCCCTCGGCGCCGTCCAGGCCGTCGTCCCACGCCTCCTCGGCGTCCAGCGAGGCGGCGACCGCCGCGCGTACCTGCGGGGTCGTCAGCACGGCGCGCGGGGTGGCGGGGGTGGCACCCAGCTTCTCCAGCAGCGGGTGCACGGCGTCCGGGTGAGCGGCCTTCAGCCCGAGCCGGGCCATCCTCTCGGGCGGCACGGCGCCGTCCGGGAGCGGCAGCAGCACATGCCGGGGCCCGACCGCCGTCCGGCCGTCGGCGAGCGGCACCGGCAGCCCGGTCAGCCGCTCGGGGTCCACACCCGCGAGGGAGTCGTACAGCCGCCACCACCAGCCCGGCTCCCGCTCGACGCCGGTGAGCCGGTCGACGGCCTCGCCCAGCGGAACGCGGGGCACCTCCAGCACCCGCAGCTCGGTGCGCCGCTCCAGCCCGGCGGGCAGCAGGCTGGGGAAGAGTTCGGACAGTACGGCGACGGTCGCGGCACCCGCGCCCTCGATGATCTCGGCGTCCCGGGGGCGCAGGGCGTACGGCTGCTCGGTGTCGTCCTCGGCCGCCCTTACGGTGGCCGCGCTCGCCAGGAACGGGACGTCCGGGAGCCGCTCCAGCACCAGCGCGCGCAGCTCGCCGTCGAGTTCACCCGCCCCCAGCGGCCCCGGCACCAGATCGACGGTGCTGGTGGCCACGGGCCGCCAGTCGCGCAGCAGCGCGGCGTAGGCGTCGGCGGCACGGTGCAGCAGAAACCGGGTCAGCGGCCCCGGGGCCACATGGCGCCGGGTGGGCTCCAGCGGGAAGGAGGCCAGCAGCAGCGCGGGGAAGCCCAGCGGCTCGTCGGTCGGGGTCGGCGCGTGCAGACACGCGGCAGTACGCGGCTTGGCGGGGGCGCCCTCCTCGTCGACCGGCACCGCCCAGGTCACCGACCAGGTGGGCCGGGCCCGCTCCTCGACCGGCCGGTCGGCGAGCAGTTCCGGGTCGGCGACACCGCTGTCGCCCGCCAGCCGCCACCGGGTGGTGCCCGCCGCGGAGTCCCGGATGAGGACGTAGCCGTCCTCCTCGTGCCGGGTGAGGGTGCGGGCCGGGCCGTCCCCGGTGTCGATGACGACCTCGGCCAGGCCGGGCAGCGCCAGCAGCAGCGCGTCGTCCACCGCCGCCAGCAGCCGCCGCGTCAGCGAGTGCGCCGCCTCGTCGCGCAGCGGGAGCAGCACGGCGGTGTCGTACCCCGAGGGCACGGCCGACTCCTCGTACGGGGCCGGGAACGGCAGCCGCAGCAGCGGTACGTGCCCCTCGCGGTGGTCGAGCTCCTGGGCGAGCTGAGGATTGGCGGCAGCGGCCTGCCGCGTCAGTTCCCTGGCCTCGGCCAGCGACCAGCGCACGCCGTCGCCCGCCTGCCCCGCCGTCCCCGTGCGGGTGACCACAGCGGGTTCGTCGGTGACGGCGAGGACCGCGGAGAAGCCGACGCCGAACCGGCCCACCGCGCCCTGGTCGGGCTCGGTGCGCTTGGCGGAGGCGCGCAGCGTGGACAGCGACTCGACGCCCGCGGCGTCCAGCGGCTCCCCGGTGTTGGCGGCGGTCAGCCTCCCGTCGTCGAGGCCGAGCCGGAGCCGGCCAGGCACACCGGCGCGGGCCGCGGCGTCCGAGGCGTTCTGGGCGAGCTCCACCACCAGACGGTCGCGGTAGCCGCCCAGCGCCAGATCCTGCTCGGCGTTGGCGTCCTCGCGGAACCGGGCGCTGGACGCCGTCCAGGCGTCCAGCACGCTTTGCCGCAATCGCTCGGTCCCGAACGTGTCCCTCACGGCGTCGGCCTCCTCGGCATGTGCATCCCATCCCCTTGAGCCGTCCCCCTGCGGCGAAAGGGAAGGTTACGGCACACACCGCCGTAGCCCTGTGGGCCGTCTGTCGGCTGCGGCTGTCGTCGTGGCCGTGGGGCTACCTCCCGGCCGGAGGCTGGGGGAGCAGTTCCCCGCGCCCCTGCACGGGGCGCGGCCGTTTCCGCGAAACCCTCAGTCGCCGAAGGGGTCGGCGACCGTCTCATCGATGACGGGCGGCGGGGGCTGCGGAGCACGCGGCATGACGGCGGCCTCCGAGTGGCCGCCGCAGCCGAAGGCGAGGGAGACGACGTGCCCGTCGGCGGGGCTGTACTCGTTGGCGCACACCCCGAACGCCTGCCGCAGCGAACCCGCCAGCGGCACCAGGAAGCCGCAGCTCATACAGCTGGCCGGGGCCGACTGGGCCATCGGCGTCTTGGAGCCGTGCGACTCCTCCCAACGGTCGGCGGCCGCGTGCAGCCCGTACCGGGAGAGCACCCGTGGCCGACCCATGCCCAGTTCCTCGGCGACCGCACCGACGGCGGCACGGGAGGGGCCCCGCGCCTCGGGCTGCTCCTCGGCGACCGGCGAGTCGGGCGGCGGCGCGTCCGCACCCGTGTAGCCGGGCTCCAGCCGCAGGTCGTCCGCTTCGGTCGGGAGCAGGTCGCCGGGGCCCAGGTCACCGGGGCGCAGCCGCTCGCTCCAGGGCACCCACTCGGGGGCCAGCAGCGCGTCGGGGCCCGGGACCAGCACGGACTCGTCGACGGTGACGTTCTTGGCACGGGAGGCCCGCGCGACGGTCACCGCCCAGCGCCAGCCCCGGTATCCGGGCTCCTGCGCCTCGAAGTAGTGGGTGACCACCCGGTCCGCATCGGCGTCGGCCACCGCCTCCAGCCACGCGCCGACGGTGCCGGGCGCCGCCGCTTCCTCGGCGGCGGCCCGGGCCAGCTCCACGGCCTCGGCACACAGCCGGTCGGGGGCGCGCCGACTCCGCGCGCCACGGCTCGTACTCCGCGTCGCGGCACTCATGCAGCACTCACAAGAATCGTCTCTCCTACGCCGTCGCGCCGTTGTCGGCGTGCGCTGCCCGTACGGCCACGAGTGGAGGGGCGGGGTCGGGGACGGAGCGGGACCGGGTGGCCGCTACGACGTCCGCGCCCGCGCTCAAAGGCCATACGGTGCGCACCGTTCACCCACGCTACCCCACAGGGTCACCCGAGGAATCCGCAGCCAGCCGTCCCCGCCCGCGCGGGTGGGGGGACGGGGACGGCGGCAGGACGGTCGAAGGAAGGTGGAAGAGGGGAACTGAACGGCATGTTTCGGGGCACACTGACGGCGTGCCTGTCGACAAGCCCGGCAACCGCAGGACGCGCGGCAAACTCAGCGGCGTGGGACGCGCCGCCGGTGTGCTGCGCCGCCCGCCTGCCGCGCTGGGGCGCCACATCCGGCGGGCCACCCACGCGGAGGGTGCGGGCGAGTCCGGGCTCGGCAAACTGATCGAACTGCACGCCGTCAACTCGGCGGGCGACATGCTCATCACGGTGGCGCTGGCCTCCACCGTGTTCTTCTCCGTGCCCACCGGCGAGGCGCGTGGCCGCGTCGCGCTGTACCTGGCCGTGACGATGGCGCCGTTCGTGCTCCTCGCGCCGGTGATCGGTCCGCTGCTGGACCGCGTCCCGCACGGGCGGCGCGCCGCGATGGCCGCCGCGATGACGGCCCGCGCGGTGCTCGCGCTGACCATGGCGGGCGCCGTGGCGACAGGCGGCCTGGAGCTCTACCCGGCGGCACTGGGCGTGCTGGTCTCCTCCAAGGCGTACGGAGTCGTCCGGTCCGCCGTGGTGCCGCGGCTGCTGCCGCCCCGGATCTCCCTGGTCAAGGCCAACTCCCGGGTCACCCTCGCCGGGCTGCTGGCCACCGGTGCCGCCGCCCCCGCCGGGGCGGGTCTGCATCTGCTGGGCGAACAGTGGCCGCTGTACGGAGCGGTCGCGGTCTTCCTCCTCGGGACGTTCCTGTCCTTCTCCCTGGACCACAAGGTCGACTCCGCCAAGGGTGAGCGTCCGGCGCGGCTGGCCCCGCTGGCGCCGGTGATGCCCGTACCGCCCCCTTCGTCGTCCGAGGGCCCCAGGGCGTCGGAGGCGTCTTCGGCTCCTTCGGCATCCCCGGCGCCTTCGGACTCCTCGGCGCCGCCTGAGTCGGAGTCCACGGCGCGGGGCGGGCAGGAAGGCCCGCGGAACGGAAAGCAGCCGGGCCCCCGTCCCGGGTTGCGTACCGTCGGCGTCTCCGTACTCAGCGCGCTGTTCGCGAACTCCGCGCTGCGTGCCCTCTCCGGCTTCCTCACCTTCTTCCTCGCCTTCCTGCTGCGCGAGCACCCCCTCGACGGGCTGGGGGCCGCCGTCTCGCTGGGGTTGGCCGGTATCGCGGCGGGCGGCGGCAACGCGCTGGGCACCGCCATCGGCGCCTGGCTGCGGGCCCGCGGGCCGGAGGTGATCATCACCTGTGTGCTGTTCTGCGCGCTCGGCGCGACGATCGCCGCCGCCGCGCTGTACGGCATCGTCACCGTCACCCTCGTCGCCGCCACCGCCGGAATCGTGCAGGCGCTCGGCAAGCTGTCGCTGGACGCGCTCATCCAGCGCGACGTGCCCGAGGCGGTCCGCACCTCGGCCTTCGCCCGTTCCGAGACGCTGATGCAGATGTCCTGGGTGGTCGGTGGCGCGCTCGCCATGGCCCTGCCGCTGATCGGATGGCTGGGGATGGCGGTCGCGGCCTGTGTGGTGGCCGCCGGGGTGCTCACCTCCGTCCGCGGACTGCTGGGCGCGGCCCGCCGCGGCACGCCCAACCCCCGCGTCGCCTGATGCCCGCGGCACGCCGCACCCCCGCGTCGTACAGCGGTGCGGGCCCGATAGCCTGCCCGCATGAGCAAGCTCGCGCGGCAGGGCCGCATGTCGTCACAGTCGCGGCGGGGCGTGCGCGCCGCCACCGCCCTCGGTGCCGTCTCGCTCGGCCTCGTCGCCCTCTCGGCGTGTGAGCAGCCGAGCCCGATGGTGACCGCGACGGTCGGTGCGGACTCGGTCTCCACCGAAGCTGCCTGCTACAACGACGGGAAGGCCATCCCGCAGGACGAGGTGCGCAAGTGCCTCGCCAAGAAGGCCGAGAAGTCGATCTCCGTCGACACGAGCGAGGAGCTGCGGCTCGGCGTCGACCCGAAGACGGCCGAGGACGGGTGGCTCGTCCTCGTCGACGGCAAGCGCGCGACCCCCGAGCCGCTGAAGAAGACCTACTTCTCCTTCTCGGGTGAGGCCTTCTTCCAGGAGCAGTCGGCCTCCGGTCAGCCCGCGGCACCGAAGAAGAGCGCCCAGGTGACCCTCGTGCAGGTCTCCGACGGCGAGTTCAACGGCATCTGGCACGTCAATCTGAAGAACGCCGCGAGCGAGTAGTCCCGTCGTTCCCCGCCCGCCCCGGGCCCGGGGCGGGCGGGCAGGGGCCGACTCCCCGAAGGAGCGCCGCATGTTGGCAACGTACCGACGGGTGCTGGTGGTCGCGGCGGTCCCCGCGGAACGCGAGGCCGTCCTCGCCGCCACCGGCGACCGCGCCCCGCACCTCGACGTGATCGCCGGCGGCGTGGGGCCCGCGGCCGCCGCCGCGGCGACCGCCGCGGCCCTGCTGACCGCCGCCCACCGGTCGCGCCCCTACGACCTGGTGGTGGCGACCGGCATCGGCGGTGGTTTCGCCGCGAACGGCATCGAGGTCGGCGACACCGTCGTCGCGGACCGCATCGTCGCCGCCGATCTGGGCGCCGAGACACCGACCGGCTTCGTCTCCGTCGCCGAGCTGGGCTTCGGCACCGCCGAGCACGCCCCGCCGCCCCACCTGGTACGGGAAGCGGCCGAGACCACCGGCGCCCGCACCGGGCCGGTGCTGAGCGTCTCCACCACCACCGGCTCCCGGGAGCGTGCCGAGCAGCTGCTGGCGCACCATCCGGGCGCGGCGGTGGAGGCGATGGAGGGCTTCGGCGTCGCCCAGGCCGCGGCGGCGCACGCGGCGGCGCTCGGCGAGGGGCCGCCGGTCCTCGAACTGCGTACCGTCTCCAACACCGTCGGCCCGAGGGACCGGGCGGCCTGGCGCATCCCTCAGGCGCTGGCGGCCCTCACGGCCGCCTTCGGCAAGCTGGTCCCCCAGCACCACACAGAAGGACTCCCGTCATGGACACGAACGCCATAGCAGCGCCGCTGACCATCGCCTACTCGCCCTGCCCCAACGACACGTTCGTCTTCGACGCCTGGGCGCACGGACGGGTGCCCGGCGCGGCGGCGCCCGAGGTGACGTTCGCGGACATCGATGTCACCAACGGCATGGCCGAACGCGGGGAGCTGGATGTACTGAAGGTGTCGTACGCGGTGCTGCCGTGGGTGCTGGAGGAGTACGCGCTGCTGCCGTGCGGCGGGGCGCTGGGCCGGGGCTGCGGGCCGCTGGTGCTCATCCGGGAGGCGGGCGAGCCGGCGGCGCTGAGCGGCAAGCGGGTGGCGGTGCCGAGCGAGCGTTCGACCGCGTATCTGCTCTTCCGGCTGTGGGCCGCGACCGAGGTGCCCGGCGGGGTGGGCGAGATCGTGGTGCTGCCCTTCCACGAGATCATGCCCGCCGTACGGGACGGCGCGGTGGACGCGGGGCTCGTCATCCACGAGGCCCGGTTCACCTACCAGGAGTACGGGCTGCACAGCCTCGCCGACATGGGCGAGCACTGGGAGGCCACCACAGGGCTGCCGATCCCGCTGGGCGCGATCATCGCGAAGCGGTCGCTGGGAGCGGAGAGGCTGCGCGCGCTGGCCGACACCATCAGCACCTCGGTGCGGATGGCGTGGAAGGACCCGTCCGCCTCGAAGCCGTATGTGCTGGAGCACGCCCAGGAGATGGACCCGGCCGTGGCCGAGCAGCACATCGGCCTGTACGTCAACGAGTTCACCGAGGAGCTGGGCGCGGACGGCTATGCGGCCGTCCGCGGGTTGCTCACCCGTGCTGCTGACGAGGGGCTGGTGCCGCCCCTCGGGCCGGATGCGCTGGCCTTCCCATGAGCCTTGCCCTGGGCCACGGCGGGGTCCCGTCGTTGGTTGCCCGGGTCGTTGCCCGGGTGTCCGTGTCCGTTGGCCGAGCGCGCAGTTCCCCGCGCCCCTGACGGGGCGCGGGGCGCTCTTACACGTCCAGTTGGTCGGCGACGGCGCGGAGCATGCCCGCGATCTTGCGGCCGTGCTGCTTGTCGGGGTAGCGGCCCCGCTCCAGGGACTGGGAGACGCCGTCCAGCAGCGTCGTCAGGTCCTGCACGATGGAGGCCAGCTCGTCCGGCTTGCGGCGCTGCGCCGCCGCCACGGACGGGGCCGGGTCCAACAGCGTGACGGAGAGCGCCTGGTCACCACGCTGTCCGGCGACGACGCCGAACTCCACACGCTGGCCGGGCTTGAGCGCGTCCACTCCGTCCGGGAGCACCGACGAGTGTACGAAGACGTCACCGCCGTCGTCGCGGGAGAGAAAGCCGAAGCCCTTCTCGCTGTTGAACCACTTGACCTTGCCGGTAGGCACGTCTGTCCTCGTCCTCGTACTCGTCCGGATGCACCGGGCTACGGCTGCTGGAAACTGGCTGACTCTGCTGCGCCGGGGCGGCCAGGCCCCGAGACTCCCCGAACCCCGACCCCCGATCCCCCGCAATAGCAGTCGGGCGGGCCGCATGACCCGCCACCACCAAGGTTAATGGCCCGGGGCGCCGTGGCAAGGTGCCACCGGGAGCGGGTGCCCTCAGGTGGTTCCCGGCCGGACGGTCTCCGGGCGGCCCGAGTGCCCGCTGCCGGAGCACTCGATCCCGGATCTACCCTGTGTGGGTGAACACTGAAACTCCGTCCGCCGGTGATCTTCTCGTGCGTATCGGCGGGATCGTCTTTCTGATCGGCGCGGTGGCCACACTCGTCACGGTCGCGCCGCTGTTCCTGGGCACCGAGCCGTTCCCGGCCCCCGCGTACTTCGTCTGCATGCTGATGGGCCTCGGGTTCCTGCTGGCGGGCGCGGGTGTCCTGCGGACGGCACTCGCCCAGCGGCGGCGAGCCGCACGGGAAGCGTGAGCCTTCCCCCGTGCTGGGGAGGGGGTGCCCCTTGGCCGATCCCGCAGACTGCGGGCGCGTTGTGGCTTGTCGCGCAGTTCCCCGCGCCCCTGACGCGGCGCGTCCCTCCCCGCGCTCTTGGGAGGTCTGCGCCAGAGGCGCAGGGCCGGCAAGCGCAGCCCCCACGCCGGGCAAGCGCTAGCCGCGGGTGAGCCCGGCGAACCAGCCCGGGAAGGCCGTCAGATCCGGCAGCACCACATCGGCGCCCGCCTCGGCCAGCTCGCTCTCGTCGCAGGGGCCGGTGGCGACCGCCACGGAGCGGGCGCCGGCCATCCGCGCACCCCGCACATCGCCCACGTGGTCACCCACGTAGACGGCGGCGCCGTGCGCGGTCAGCGCCTCCGCCTTGCCCTCCGCCCACAGCTCGCCGACCAGCACGTCGGGGGCGAGCCCGAGGTGGTCCAGGTGCAGCTTGGCGCTCGGTCCGTGCTTGGCGGTGACCACCAGCGTGCGCCCTCCCGCCGCGCGTACCGCCTCCAGCGCCTCCCGGGCGCCCGGCAGCGCGGTCGTCGGTTCGATGGCGTGGTCCGGGTAGAGGGCGCGGTAGCGCTCGGCCATCGCGGGGATCTCCTCCTCGGGGAACCAGTACGCCATCTCCTGGACGAGCGGCGGGCCGAGCCGGGTCACGATCAGGTCCGCGTCGATGGCCACACCGGTCTCCGCCGCCAGCCGCCGCCAGGTGGCGTGGATACCGGGGCGGGAGTCGATCAGCGTCATGTCGAGGTCGAACCCGACCGTGGGGCCGGGCGGGCTTCCCCCGACTCCGTCCGGGTGCGGGTGCCTCCGGCCGGAGGCTGGGGGAGTACCCCCGGACGCCGATGCCGAGGCGGGGGACGGAGCGTGCGAAACCATGCCGATCATTGTGCCTTGCCCTACGCCTTACACTGTGGTCTGCCTCAATACTTAGGTCTGCCTAACTTGCCTACCTGACCTGGCCCACCTGGTCCGGTCGCCGGTGTCGGCCGACCACACCGATCCGTGAGGAAGGGACCGATGCCTGCCGCCCCCGCACCCCGCTCCACGCCCGCCGGGGCCTCGGCCGCAGCACCGGCCGAGGCCGCGGCCGGCAGCGGCAGCCCTTCCGCGCCGGGGCGCTCCCGCCGGACCGTCGCGCTCTGGGGGAGACTCGGCTGGCTGCTGGCGGGCGCTGCCGCACTGGCGCTGGCGGCGCTGCTGAGTCTCGCCCTGGGCAGTCGCCCCATCCCGCCCTCCGCGGTGTGGGACGCGCTGCTGCACGGTGGCCACAGCAACGCCGCCGAAGTCGTCCGCACCCTCCGGGTGCCCCGCACCGTGGTCGGCGTCATGGTCGGCGCCGCGCTCGGCCTCGCGGGCACCGTCCTGCAGGGCCTCACCCGCAACCCCATCGCCGAGCCCGGCATCCTGGGCATCAGCCAGGGCGCCGCGGCCGGCGTCGTGGGGGCCATCGCCTTCGCCGGAGTGCACACGCTGAGCGGCTATGTGTGGTTCGGCTTCGTGGGCGCCGGGATCGCGGCGCTCGCCGTCTACGCGGTCGCCGCCAAGGGACGCGGCGGAGCGACTCCCGTGAAGCTGGCGCTGTCCGGCGCGGCCGTCAACGCCCTGCTCGTCGCCCTCGTCTCCGGCGTCCTGACCACCCGTGCCGCCGCGCTGGACGAGTTCCGGTTCTGGCAGGTCGGTTCGCTCTCGGACCGGGACGCGACCATCGCCGGGCAGGTGTGGCCGTTCCTGGTGGTGGGCGCGCTGCTGGTGCTCTCGGTCGCGCGCGGACTGGACGCGCTCGCACTGGGCGAGGACATGGCGCGCGGACTCGGCCAGCGGGTCGCCACCGTACGGATCGTCGGCGGGCTCGGTGCCACCGTGCTGACGGGCGCCGGGGTCGCGGCGGCCGGACCGATCGCCTTCGTCGGGCTCGCCGTTCCCCACATGGCACGCGCCCTGGTGGGGGCGGGTCACCGCTGGCTGCTGCCCATGGCGGCCCTGCTGGGCCCCGTCGTCCTGCTGGTGTCCGACGTGGCGGGACGGCTGGTGATGCGGCCCGGCGAGGTCCCGGCGGGTGTGATGACCGCGCTGGTCGGGGCGCCGTTCCTGGTGATCCTGGTGCGCCGCAGGGCGGTCGCCGCATGAGCGCCGCCACGTGCCGCACAGCCCGTACGACGACTGCCGCGCCGTCCACAGGGGTGTGGATATGACCGCCCTTTCCCCCCGCACCGACCCGCCCGGCAGTCCGGTGCCGCCCGCCCGCCCGGCCGGATACGGCCTCGTACGGGCCCGCGGCACCTCGTGGCTGGTGCACCGGCGGGCCGGCGTCGTCGCGGGCGCCCTCGCCGTCGCGCTCTTCGCCGCCGTCGTCGCCAACCTCACCCTCGGGGAGACCACCGTCCCGGTGACCGAGGTCGTCAAGGTGCTGTTCGGCCGGCCGTCCCCCGACGAACTGGTCGTCGGCACCCTGCGCATGCCGCGCCTGGCCGTAGGGCTGCTGGCGGGGGCGGCCTTCGGCGTCGCGGGCGCGCTCATCCAGACCGTGGCCCGCAACCCGCTCGCCAGTCCGGAGATCATCGGCGTCACGCACGGGGCCTCCGCGCTGACCGTCGGCGCGATGACGTTCGGCATCACCTCCTACGCGACGCTTCCCTACCTCTCCACCGCCGGTGGCCTGGCCGCCGCCGCACTCGTCTATGTGTTCGCCTGGCGCGGCCCGGGCTCGCCCGGCTCCCGGCCGGGAGCCGGGCCCACCCGCTTCATCCTCATCGGCATCGGCATCTCGGTGGCGCTGCGCTCGCTCACCCAGCTGTTCCTCACCAAGGGCGACTACCTGGTGGCGCAGCAGGCGAAGGTGTGGATGACCGGCTCGCTCAACGGACGCGGCTGGGACCAGGCCACGCCGCTGTGCGTGGCGCTGCTGCTCATGCTGCCGTGCGTGGTGTGGTCGGCGCGCGCCATGCGCACCGTGACACTGGACGACGACACGGCGACGGGGCTGGGCGTACGGCTGGCCCGCAACCGGCTGGTGCTCGTGGTCACCGGCGTCGTCCTGGCCTCCGTGGCGACGGGCGCGGCCGGGCCCATCGACTTCGTGGCGCTGCTGGCGCCGCAGATCGCCCGCCGGCTGACCCGTACGGCGCAGATTCCGCTGCTGTCCTCCGCGCTGCTGGGCGCCTTCGTGGTCACCCTCGGGGACCTGCTGGCCCGCAAGTTGTTCGCGCCGACGGAGCTGCCGGTCGGGGTGCTGACGGCGGCCGTGGGTGCGCCGTATCTGATCTGGCTGCTCGTCCGTACCAGCGGCGGCCGTACCCGCGGCAGCCGTACCCGCCTCGGTGTCCGGACGAACCGGACGAAGAAGAACAGCACGCAAGAGCCGACCACTCACAGGCCGAAGGGGGCCGCGCAATGAGCACTTCCGCCACTGGCCGGCTGGCGGCGCGCGGGCTGACGCTCGCCTACGAGGACCGCACCGTCGTCGCCGAACTGGACCTGGAGGTACCCGACGGCGAAGTCACCGTCGTCGTCGGGCCGAACGCGTGCGGCAAGTCGACGACGCTGCGCGCACTCGGCCGACTGCTGCGCCCACGCGCCGGAGCGGTGCTGCTGGACGGCGAGGATCTGGCGCACATCCCGACGCGCACCATCGCGCAGTCCCTCGGGCTGCTGCCGCAGTCCCCGGTGGCGCCCGAGGCGATCACCGTCTCGGACCTCGTCGCACGCGGACGGCAGCCGCACCAGCGCTGGTGGCAGCAGTGGTCGCAGGAGGACGAGCGAGCCGTCACCGAGGCGATGGAACGCACGGACGTCACGGCCCTGTCGGAGCGTCCGGTGGACGAGCTGTCGGGCGGCCAGCGCCAGCGGGTGTGGCTCGCGATGGCGCTCGCGCAGCAGACGGATCTGCTGCTGCTGGACGAGCCGACGACATACCTGGACATCGCGCACCAGGTGGAGGTGCTGGACCTGGTGCGGCAGTTGGCCGCGCCCACGGCCGAGGGCACACGTGGCCGCACTGTCGTGATGGTGCTGCACGACCTCAACCAGGCGGCGCGGTACGCGGACCACCTCGTCGCCATGAAGGACGGCCGCGTCGTCGCCCGGGGCCGGCCCGATCAGATCGTCGACGCGGCGCTCGTCAGGGAGGTGTTCGGGCTGGAGGCCGTCGTCGTGCCCTGCCCCGTCACCGGCGACCCGCTCGTCGTCCCCGGCGCCCCGTGGCAGCCGCAGTCGCCGCCGCAGACCTCCTCGCAGCCGCAGACCCCCGCACAGCAGCGAGCCGACCCCACGAGCCCCGCGCAAGGCACGTTCGAACCCTCGACAAGAAAGTAGGAGGACCCTCTCGTGAAGGTCACCTCGACCGCGGTGGGCACGGCACTCGCCGTCGCTTCCGCTCTCACGCTCACCGGCTGCGGTTCCGACTCGGATGCGGACAAGGACGCCAAGGGCGGTACACACACCGTGCAGACCGCCAACGGGCCGGTGAAGGTGCCCGACGACCCCGAGCGCGTCGTCGTCCTGGACACCGCCGAGCTGGACTCCGCGATCACACTGGGCGTCAAGCCGGTCGGCGCCACGACGGCGCAGCCCGGCAAACCCTTCCTCGACTATCTGCCCGAGGACAAGGTGAAGGGCGTCAAGAACGTCGGCGTCATCGCCCAGCCCAACATGGAGAAGATCGTCTCCCTCAAGCCGGACCTGATCCTCACCAACAAGGAGCGCGACGCCAGCCGTTACGACGAGCTGTCCAAGATCGCGCCGACCGTGATGACGAAGACGACCGGATACCCCTGGAAGGAGAACTTCCAGGTGCACGCGGCGGCGCTCGGCAAGAAGGCCGAGGCGAAGAAGGTGCTGGCCGACTACGCGGCCCACACCAAGAAGGTCACCAAGGCGCTCGGCGGCCGGAAGAAGGCCGCCGGTATCGAGGCCGGCGTCATCCGCTTCCAGGAGGGCGCCGACACCCGCATCTACGGCGAGAAGGCGTACATCGCCACCATCCTCAAGGACGTCGGCCTCTCCCGCCCGCCGGTCGCGGCGCAGGCCAAGGACTACGGCGGCCTCGCCATGGACGTCAGCCCCGAGCAGGTCGACAAGGGCGACGCCGACGTCGTCTTCTACACCTCCTACGGCGACCCGAAGAAGTCGGGCGAGGCCAAGTCCGTCAAGAGCCCGCTGTGGAAGAACATGCGCGCCGTCAAGGCGGACCGCGCCTTCCATGTGAAGGACGAGCTGTGGATCCAGGGCATCGGCTACACGGCGGCCGACAAGATCCTCGACGAGCTGGAGGCGGACCTCACCAAGTAGGGCCGCCCCGCCGTCCCCAGGGGGCCCGGTCCCGCAACGGCCCCCTGGGGACGGCTCACGACGCCGGGGACTTGCTGGCGGTGGTGACCTGGCAGGAGTAGACCAACCGCTGGTTGGTGGAGTGCGAGACGTCCACCGTGACCGAACGGGAGCCGCCGGGGCTGACCGTCACCGTCTTGAAGCGGCTGCCGATGGTCCGGGTCGCGATCGAGGAGCTGGGCGAGGAACCGATCTTGAACGAGACGGTGAAGTTGTAGCGGAACGCCTGGTCGTTGGAGGAGTTCTGGATCTCCACGTCGTAGCTGATCCGGCCCAGCGAGCGGCTGTAGCGGCAGCGCTCGCCGTCGACCTCGCCGATCGCGCTCGGGTTGTACGTGGGCGGCGAGGAGGGGGTCGGCACACCGCTGCTGCCGCCGCTGGACAGACCGCCCGAGCTGGTACCGCCGTTGGAGCTGCCGCCGGAGCTGAGCCCGGGCACGTCGGTGGACCCCGGTGACGGGACCGAGGGCGCCGAGGGCAGGTCACCGACGTCCCCCAGGCCGCCGAACGCCTTGTCCTTCGGATCGTCGGCGCAGCCCGAGAGGCCGGCCGTGGTGGCAAGGACGAGACCCGCGGCCCCGATGGCGCGACGTATACGCATGTGATCCCCCGTTGTGCGTGAGCGCTTCTACTGGAAAGCTTGTAAAGCTTGTACTGGAATGCCGTGCCGATGTCACCACAGTTGCCGGGTCATGACAGATTCGAAGCACTGAACCGGCAGAGTAACCGATACGGAACGTCCGCGGTCCAGGCACCCGCGACCTCTTCCACACCTGCGCCCCTTGGGTATTTTGGGCGCTCAGATCTCGGCAGATGCTTCACATACGGGGGAACGATGAGCCAGCCTTGGCCGCCACAGCAGCAGCCCATGCAGCCGATGCAGCCCGCACCGCCCATGCAGCCGATGCAGCCCATGCAGCCCGGCTATCCGTACGGGCCCGGCCTTCCGCCGCAGCGCCAGGGCAGCGCGGTGAAGGCGTTCCTGTTCGCGTGGCTCATCTCGGGCGTCGCCGCGTCGGTGTTCGCCGGACTGCTCGTCGCCAGCTACGAGGACCTGTCGAAGGTCGGACTGCGCATCATGTACGTGGTGTTCGCGCTCGTACTCGCCGTGGCCGTGGGCGCCATGGCGGGCAAGGTGGGCGGGCCCAACCCCGGCGCGTACGTCGTCCCCAGCCTGTTCGTGATGGCCGCCGTCTTCTTCGGCGTCACCAACGGCTTCGTGTTCGTCCTGCTCGACGCCGGCGGCAGCGACGTCTTCGAAGCGATGATCGAGGACGACCCGGGGGCTCCCGCCGAGTTCTGGTGGAAGGGGCTCAAGGGCGGCATCGCGCTTCTCGGTCTCGCCATCGGTGGTGGCGGCACCTTCGGGATGGCCAGCATCGTCGGCAAGCGCCGCTGAGGGGGGCTCGGCCCTCCTCGGCGAGGGCTCAGCCCTCGGCCGACCGTCTGGCGCGCCAGACGAGATAGAGGGCGCTGGCGACGGCGGCCAGCCGCAGGACGACCGGGAAAGCGTCGCTCATCGCCTCGCGCAGGGCCTCGCTGCCCTCGGCGAGCGGGGCGCCCCACCGGCCGTCCGCCCGGCCCCAGAGCCAGACCGCCGTACCGGCGACCACCACGCCCGGCATCCCCGCAGCCGCCCACTTGCCCTCGTTCCGGCTCAGCTTCGGCGACCACCAGGCCGCCAGCCAGCCCAGCGCCAGCGGGATGAGCGAGCCGATGACGGCGCCCGCCACCAGCAGCAGCACCGCGGCCCACTCGACCACGCCGCCCCGCCCGCTGCCTCCCCCGCCGTTGCCGCGCAGCTTGCGCCCCAGCAGCAGCGCCGCGCCGAGACCGGGCGTGGTCCCCCCGGCCGCGGGGGCCGCCGGAGCAGACGGAGCCGAAGGGGCCTGCCCGGGTGGCTGCGGCGCGGCGGGGGCGGCGGGGGCTGTGCCAGGTGCGGCGGGGGCCTCGGGACGGTCGTCGGCGGGCGGCGGCTTGAGGACTTCCGGCAGCTCGATGCCGCCGACGAAGCCCGGCAGCGGCTCCCCGGCCGCCACGGCGTTGCTGCCGCCGGGGCCGGTGCCGAACGGGCCGGGATCCACGCGCCACCAGTCCGGGTCGGAATCCGCGTCCCCCAACTCGTCGAGACTCGCCAGATGCGGCGAGGAGGCGCCGAAGGCGGCGGTCGGCGTCCCGTTCCCGGTGCGCTGGGCGGGCAGGGTCGGAACCGAAGGCTCCGCCTCGGAGCGTCGCGAGCCTCGGGTGTCCCGCTCAGCGGCGGTGCTGTCCGCCGCCGGGGCCTGGTCGGAGGGCACCGGCGCGGCGGAACGCGGACTGTGCCCACCGTTGGCGGAGGCCACCACGTCCTCGGGCCGGCCGAGCCGGTCCAGGATCTTGCGCACGGCCGCCTTGGTGACCGCACCGCCCTCCGCTGCCCGTGCCCGGTCGATCTCGCCGCGCAGGCCACCGACGAGCCGGGCCCGTTCGGCCGCGCTCATCCGCGTACTGTGCGCCAGGTCCCCGACCCGGCTCAGATAGTCGAAGACAAGCTGATCGCTCTCGATCCCCACCAAGTCCCCGCAGCCCGCTAGCCCTTCATGCCCTCCGCGAAGACCGTACCGCGCCGACCCGCCCGAGAGGGAGTAACGGCCGACAGACGGCTCCCGAAGGAGCGCGGCCCTCATGGGAGCAGGTGGCGCGGCCGGGGACCGCTACCGTTGGGAGGATGAGCAGTGAGCAGAACGGGGGCTCTCCCTCTCAGCCGGACGCACCGCCGGACGCGCCGGCGTCCGGGCCCCGCACGCTCGCGGAGGACCTCCGCGCCCGGGACGACAGCGCGCTGGCCGCGCTGCTGCGCGCCCGCCCCGATCTCCTCTCCCCCGTGCCGGGCGACCTCACCCAGCTCGCCACCCGCGCCGGTACCCGCGCCTCGGTGGTACGGGCCCTGGAACAGCTCGACCAGTTCACACTGCAGACGGCGGAGGCACTGGCGGTGACACCCGCCGCCCCGCCCCCGTCCGGGGGCGGACGTCCCCGGCAGGGCACCACGGCCGTCCGGGAGGCCCTCGCGGAACTGCTCCCCGGCGAGGAGGCCGCCGAGCGGCTGCCGCAGGCGCTCGCCGAGCTGCGCGCACGAGCCCTCGTCTGGGGCCCGGCGCAGCACCCGCGGCTCTTGCGTACGGCGCGGGAACTGCTCACCTCGCCCTCTCCCACCGGGCTGGGCCCCGCCCTGGTGGAGGTGGTGGCGGCGGCCGGGCCCGCCAAACCCTCGCCCTCCCGGCTGCAGGAGATGCTGGCCCGCGTCGGCCTGCCCGGCACCCATGACCCGGTCAGCGCGCTGTCCGCGCTGACCGCGCTGTTCAACGACTCCGAGAGGATGGCGGCACTGCTCGCCGAGGCGCCGGAGGGTGCCGAGGCCGTGCTGCGGAAGCTGGAGTGGGGGCCGCCCTACGGCGCCGTCGACCTGGAGGCGCCCTCGCCACCGGTCGCCTGGCTGCTGGACCGTGCCCTGCTGGTGCCCACCGGCGCCGAGCCGGGCGGCGGGCAGAGCGCGCCCGGCAGTGTCGTACTGCCCCGGGAGGTGGCTTTGCAGCTGCGCGGCGGCCGGGCGCACCGCGTGCTGGAGCCGACCGCACCGCCCGTCGCCGTGGCGCGCACGTACCAGGCCCCCACGGTGGACGCGACGGCGGCCGGGCAGGCGATGACGGCGGTGGCGACCGTGGAGGAACTGCTGGGGCGCTGGGAGGCGGAGCCTCCGCCGGTGCTGCGGGCGGGCGGACTGGGCGTACGCGACCTCAAGCGGACCGCCGCCGCCCTCGACCTGCCCGAGCCCGCCGCCGCCTTCTGGATCGAACTCGCCTACGCGGCGGGCCTGGTGGCCTCCGACGGCGAGGTCGACGAGGCGTACGCGCCGACCCCCGCGTACGACGAGTGGCTGCGCGCCACCCCCGCCGAACGGTGGGCGACGCTCGTCGTGGCCTGGTACCGGGCGACCCGCACGGCCGGACTGGTGGGCGAAGGGCATCCCGCCCTGGAGCGGGGCCGGGAGTGGGGCAAGGACGCACGGGGGCGCGGGCCGGCCCCGCTGGGGCCCGGTCTCGACCGGAGCCCGGCCCCCGAGGTGCGGCAGCGCGCACTGCGGCTGCTCGCCGAGCTGGCGCCCGGCTCCGCGCCCGACCGCGACACGCTGCGCGAACGGCTGCGCTGGGAGCGCCCGTTGCTCGGCAACCGGGCGGCGGCACGCGCCACCGAGCAGGGCGCGGCCGACGGGGGCCAGGAGTTGCGGACCCGGCTGCTGAACTGGGCGCTGGACGAGGCGGAGACGCTGGGAGTCACGGGCAGGGGCGCCCTCGCATCCTATGTGCGCCCCCTCGTGGACGCGGAGGCCGAAGAGCCCCACGGCCCCCGCGCCTCCCAGGAGACCGACACCACCCGCGCCGCCGTCGCCCAGGCCCTCGCCCCGCACCTTCCCGAACCCCTCTCCGAGGTGCTGCTCCAGGCGGACCTCACCGCCGTCGCCCCCGGGCCGCTGGAGCGCGACCTGGCCGCCTTCCTGGGGGTACTGGCCGACGTGGAGTCCAAGGGCGGCGCGACCGTCTACCGCTTCACGCCCGAGTCCGTACGCCGCGCCCTGGACACCGGCCGCACCGCAGCCGACCTGCACGCCTTCCTCGACGCGCACTCCAGCACACCGGTGCCGCAGCCGCTGACGTATCTGATCGACGATGTGGCACGCAGGCACGGACAGCTGCGGGTGGGTGCCGCCTCCTCGTACGTACGCTGCGACGACGACGCCCTGCTCGCCGAGATCCTCGCCGACCGCCGCTCGGCGCCGCTGCGGCTGCGCAAGCTGGCCCCCACGGTCCTGGCCTCCCCCGCCCCGCCGGACCAGTTGCTGGCCCGGCTGCGGGAGATGGGGTACGCGCCGGCGGCCGAGTCCGCCGAGGGCGATGTGCTGCTGGCACGCGCCGCCGCGCACCGCACCCCGCCGCGTACGGCACCGGAACCGGTGCCCGAGGGCCCGCCCGCGCCGGACAGCGCGCTGCTGACCGCCGCCGTCCGCGCCATCCGCGCCGGCGACCACGCCGCCACTCTCCCGCTCTCGGCCGGGCCCGACCGGCAGGCGCCCTGGGCCGACAGGCGCAAGGCGCCGTCGGCTCCGCCGCCGGAGGGAGGACTCCCGCGCACCGTGATGGCCGAGACCCTCGCCACGATGCAGTCCGCCACCCTCTCCGGCACCGCGGTGTGGATCGGGTACGTCAACGCCGACGGCGCCGCCTCCCAGCGGGTGATCGCCCCGGTCAAGGTCGAGGGCGGTTTCGTCACCGGCTACGACCACACCGCCGACGAGGTCCGCACCTACCCGCTGCACCGGATCACGGGCGCGGCCGAGGTGACGGAGGCGTGACCGGGGCAGCAGCAGGGTCCCGTGGGCGGCGGGCCAGGCCGGGGACACCGAAAGGGCTGTGGGGTTTCACGGCCGGCGCGGCGGCATTCGCCGTCTTCGGCGCCGTCCTGCTCGTGGAAGCGGCACTGTTCGCCGGCCGCGCCGAGCGGGCCGAGGCGACCGTGGCCGGGATAGGTGAGAAGAAGACCTGCGTGCGCAACGCGGGCAAGAGCAGCAGCGAGAAGTACACCTGCTACCCGGTCGACTACCGCTTCACCACCCGAGCGGGCCGCACTGTCGAGTTCACCGAGCGGCGCAGCGAGGACAAGCTGCCCGACGTCGGCGACCGTGCCCCCGTCCGCTACGACCCCGCCCGCCCGGCCGCCGACATCCGCTTCGAGACCAGCTTCCTCAGCCGCTACGGCTACCCGGCCGCCGCCTTGGCCGCTGGTCTCGCCGGGGCCTGCACGGGCATCGTCCTGCTGCGCCGCTACCGGAAGGCGGAAACCACGCGGCCGTCCGCCCCCTCCTGACAGCGAGCACGGCGTTCACCACGTCGAACGGCTCGCCCGCCGGGCCCTCCGGTGCGGCACACTGGACGTTCGGTCCCCTGAACCCGAACGTCGAAAGGGTGACGCGTGAACGGTGGCCCCCTGATCGTGCAGAGCGACAAGACGCTGCTGCTCGAAGTCGATCATGAGCTCGCAGAGGCGTGCCGGAGGGCCATCGCGCCGTTCGCGGAGCTGGAGCGGGCTCCGGAGCACATGCACACCTACCGGGTGACACCGCTGGGGCTGTGGAACGCGCGGGCCGCCGGGCACGACGCGGAGCAGGTGGTGGACGCGCTGGTGGAGTACGCGCGGTATCCGGTGCCGCACGCGCTGCTCGTGGACATCGCCGAGACGATGGCGCGTTACGGACGGCTCGCGCTCAGCAAGCACCCCACACACGGGCTGGTGCTGGAGAGCAGCGACCGGCCGGTGCTGGAGGAGGTCCTGCGGTCGAAGAAGATCCAGCCGCTGGTGGGCGAGCGGATCGACCCGGACACCGTGGTCGTGCACCCCTCCGAGCGCGGCCAGATCAAGCAGGCGCTGCTGAAGCTGGGCTGGCCGGCCGAGGACCTGGCCGGGTACGTGGACGGCGAGGCGCACCGCATCGCGCTGGAGGAGGACGGATGGGCGCTGCGGCCTTACCAGCAGCAGGCCGTCGAGGGCTTCTGGCACGGCGGCTCCGGTGTCGTCGTCCTGCCGTGCGGCGCCGGTAAGACGCTGGTGGGCGCCGGTTCGATGGCCAAGGCGCAGGCGACCACGCTGATCCTGGTCACCAACACCGTCTCGGCCCGCCAGTGGAAGCACGAGCTGGTGCGCCGCACCTCGCTGACCGAGGAGGAGATCGGCGAGTACAGCGGGACGAAGAAGGAGATCCGCCCCGTCACCATCGCCACCTACCAGGTGATCACCACGAAGCGGAAGGGCGTCTACCCGCATCTGGAGCTGTTCGACTCCCGCGACTGGGGCCTGATCGTCTACGACGAGGTGCATCTGCTGCCCGCACCGGTCTTCAAGTTCACCGCCGACCTCCAGGCCCGCCGCCGGCTCGGGCTGACGGCGACGCTGGTGCGCGAGGACGGGCGGGAGTCCGACGTGTTCTCGCTCATCGGCCCCAAGCGGTTCGACGCGCCCTGGAAGGAGATCGAGAACCAGGGCTACATCGCGCCGGCGGACTGCGTCGAGGTCCGCGTCAGCCTCACCGACTCCGAGCGGCTGGCCTATGCGACGGCCGAACCGGAGGAGAAGTACCGCTTCTGTGCCACCACCGACAGCAAACGGCGCGTGACCGAGGCGCTGGTGCGCCGGCACGCGGGTGAGCAGACGCTGGTCATCGGCCAGTACATCGACCAGCTCGACGAGCTGGGCGAGCACATCGGCGCCCCGGTGATCAAGGGCGACACCAGCAACGCGCAGCGCGAGAAGCTCTTCGACGCCTTCCGCGCGGGCGAGCTGAGCTGTCTGGTCGTCTCCAAGGTGGCCAACTTCTCCATCGACCTGCCCGAGGCGACGGTGGCGATACAGGTGTCGGGAACCTTCGGTTCCCGGCAGGAGGAGGCCCAGCGGCTGGGCCGGGTGCTGCGGCCCAAGGCCGACGGCCATGAGGCCCGGTTCTACTCCGTCGTCGCCCGCGACACGATCGACCAGGACTTCGCGGCCCACCGTCAGCGGTTCCTCGCCGAGCAGGGGTACGCGTACCGGATCGTGGACTCGGTCGATCTGCTGGGGGAGCCCGACGAGGTGTAGTGCGCCCCGTCAGGGGCGCGGGGAACCGCGCGAGCAACCTGGGGGCACCTCCCGGCCGGAGGCTGGGGGAGGACCCGCGGACCGCAATCGGCGGTAAGGGGCACCCCCTCAGCGGCCCTCCTGCGACCACGTCTTCGGTGGCTTCATGGCGACGCGGCCGTCCGGGGTGATCGTCGCCGTCTCACCCGTCCGCAGCCAGCCCTCGTGCAGCGGCGCTTCATCCTCGACGTACGAGGCCGTGATCCACGGGCCGCGCAGCAGCAGCTCGCCCTGGGACTGGCCGTCCCAGGGCAGCGGCCTCAGATCGGGGCCCGTGACGCCGTACTCGACCGAGGCGGGGAAACGGTAGTGGCCGGACTCCGGACGGGCCACACACGCCGGGGAGAGCGTCTCCGGCGCTCCCCAGGCCGCCGCCGTGCTGATGCCGTGCCGCCAGCCCAGCTCCTGCGCCAGCAGCGGGCCGCCGGGCTCCTCACCGGGACCGCCCACCACGACGGCCTCCCGCAGCGAGGAGAGGTCTCTGGGATGGGCCGCCAGCTCCTCCAGCACGCCGTCCCACACGGCCGGGTCGGCGACGGCGAGGGTGGGGCGCTCCCGTTCGGCCATCTCGGCGAGCGGCGCCGGCTGGTCGTAGGTGCCGGGCAGCAGCAGCGAGGCACCGCCGGCGAACGCGGCGTACGGCAGCCCCCAGGCGAGCATCCGGGACATCGGGACGACGGGCAGCACCAGGTCTTCCTCGCCGATGCCGTAGGCCTGCGGGGTCTGCGCCTGGAGTGCGTGCAGATAGAGCGCCCGGTGGCTGTAGGCGACGCCGCGCGGGGCCGTGCCGTCGGCGGAGGCGGCGTGGCAGAGCACCGCCGCGTCGCGCTCGTCGATCTCGGGCCAGTCGTAGCTCTTGCGGCGGTCGGTGATCAGTTCCTCGTAGTCGTGCACCTCGGCGCCGTAGGCGGTGCCGCCGCTGACGACGGCGGCGGACTCGCTGCCGCCCGCGACGATCACATGCCGCAGATGGCCGAGGCGGGGCAGTACGGAGGCGAGGGGCGCGAGCCCGGTCGGGTCGGTGATCAGCACCTGCGCCCCGCCGCGCACCGCCGCCGCGACGAGCTGGTCGGCCGGGAGCCACGGGTCGAGCGTGTGCAGGACGGCGCCCATGGAGGGGACGGCCAGATACGCCTCCAGGTGGTCGGCGGTGTTGGCCATGAGCGTGGCGACGGTGTCCCCGGCCGCCACCCCGAAGTCGTCGTGGAGCGCGCCGGCGAGCTGGACGGCACGGGCGCCCGTGTCGAAGAACGTGCGGCGGTCGGGTTCCGCCCCGCCCGCCGTTCCCGCCCAGGTGGTCACCTGGGAGGTCCCGTGCGTGAACGCCCCGTGCACCAGGAGCCGGGTCACGGTCAGCGGGATGTCCTGCATTGTGCTTCGCACACCGGCCTCCTCGGGCCTCTTCACACTCTGGTCGGCGGCCGTCCCGACGCCTGTCGGCGGAATGCCGGTCGGCGGGAAGCCTGACGGCGGGTGCCTGTGGGCGGGACCGGCCGGGTGGGTAGCCGGATTGTCGACCTGGTCGTCCCTGTTGATTCTTGCCCCGGAGGCGCGCGGTGTCAGCGGGACGTGGCGGTGCGACACGGGCGCGTATGCCGTCGGCGGGACGGCGGCGCGGGGGCGTGCGGGACGCGGGTTCGCGGCGTGCGCGGGCCCGGGGGGCGCGGCGCCGCTGCCAGTCACCCGTGCCGCCTCCTCGTCCCGGGAGGACGGACCGTCCCGGATCGCCGTTGATTGCCGCCGGGCGTCGACCTTAATCGAGTCACCGCCCGTACATCGAACGCGCACCGTTCGGAACCGGTTGCCGGAGGACCGGGGCCGGACCCGGCCCGGGAAGCGGGGCCGGTCCTGGAAGGCGCCCGGCGACCCTCCTCCAAGCCCCTGCCGCCAGGCCGTGCGGCCCGGGAAAACCGCTCGCCCGCCCCACGGGAGGGGGCTACAATCCCCGACTTGCCCCCTCGCCGCCCATCCCCGGCGCGAGGCGCCCGCCGCACGGAAACCGGCCGGGCCGTTCGTAGACCTGTACGTAGATCTGCGTAGACCTGTCGAGCTGTACACCCGCGCCCGCGTGCTGCGCACCGGCGTCCGCATGTCCGCCCGCTCCGGATGCCGCATGCCTGGATGCCGTGCGCGGGCCGTACGGCGTGCAGGTGCCCGTAGCGCCCTTCCGGAGGAAGCCTGGTGACCACCCGCTCCGCACCCGAACCGACCGATCAGCCCTCCCCCAGCGACGACCCCCTCGCGCGCGAGCGGTCCCATCTGGCTGCCTCGCGCGCCGCGCTGCGGGCCATGCGGGCCGACGCCGAAGCCCTCGACATCCGCGACGTGACCGCGAACTGGGTCAACGCCGAGGTGCTCGCCTCCGGTATCGAGGCCCGTATCGCCTCGCTCGCCGATCTCGCACACGCACCGCTGTTCTTCGGCCGCCTCGACTACGAAACACTCGGCGACGAGGACGGCGACGGCGGGAAGGGGGACGGAGGCGGGGACGGGCACTCGTTCTACATCGGCCGGCGGCACGTCCACGACGCGGACGGCGACCCCATGGTCATCGACTGGCGCGCCCCGGTCTCGCAACCGTTCTACCAGGCCTCCCCCAAGGACCCGCAGGGAGTGACGCTGCGGCGCCGCTTCGGATACACGGGCGGCGAACTGACCGCCTACGAGGACGAGCGGCTGACCGCAGACGGAACCGACTCCGCCGACGGCGGTGCGGGGGCACCGCCGAACCGGCCCCGCACCAGCGCACTGCTCCAGGCCGAGATCGAGCGACCGCGCGTCGGCCCCATGCGGGACATCGTGGCGACCATCCAGCCCGAGCAGGACGAGATCGTCCGCGCCGGGATCGACGGCACCGTGTGTGTGCAGGGCGCGCCCGGGACGGGCAAGACAGCGGTCGGCCTGCACCGGGTGGCCTACCTGCTGTACGCGCACCGGGAGCGGCTGACCCGGACGGGCGCCCTGGTCATCGGCCCCAACGACTCCTTCCTGCGCTACATCGAGCAAGTGCTGCCCGCGCTGGGCGAGGTGGCGGTGCGGCAGACGACCGTCGAGGGGCTGGTGGCACGGCCCGACGTACCCGTACGGGCGGTGGATGCGGCGGAGGCCGCCCGGATCAAGGGCGACGCCCGGATGGCGCAGGTGCTGCGCCGCGCGGTGCGCTCGGGGGTGCGCCCGCTGCCGGACGAGCCGTGTGTGGTGGTGCGCGGCTCCCGGCGCTGGCGCGTCCCCGCGTACGAGATCGAAGAGCTGGTGCGGGAGTTGCTGGCGCGCGACATGCGGTACGGAGCCGCACGTGCGGCGCTGCCGCAGCGGATCGCCCATGCCGTGCTGGTGCGGATGGAACAGGCCGGAGAGGCGCCCGACGACCGGGTGCAGGAGGCCGTGGCCCGCAGCGCCGCGGTGAAGGCAGTGGTGCGCCAGGTGTGGCCTGCCGTCGACCCGGCGAAGCTGGTGCTGCGGCTGCTGTCCGACGCGGAGTTCCTGGCCGAGCAGGCCGAGGGGGTGCTCAGCCCCCAGGAACAGCGGACGATCCTGTGGGAGAAGGCGCCGCGCGGGGTCAAGAGCGCCAAATGGTCGGCCGCCGACGCGGTGCTGGTGGACGAGGCCGCCGACCTGGTGGAGCGCACCGGCTCCCTCGGGCACGTGGTGCTGGACGAGGCGCAGGACCTGTCCGCCATGCAGTACCGGGCGGTGGGGCGGCGCTGTTCGACGGGCTCCGCGACGGTGCTGGGCGACCTGGCGCAGGGCACCACACCGTGGGCCACCGAGAGCTGGGACGCCGCCCTGGAGCACCTGGGGAAACCGGGCGCCGTGGTGGAGGAGCTGACGGAGGGGTTCCGGGTACCGCGGGAGGTGATCGCCTACGCGTCGCGGCTGTTGCCCGCCATCGCACCGGGACTGCGGCCGGCGACCTCCGTACGGGAGTCGCCGGGGGACTTCGCCGTACGGCGGGTTCCGGCCCCCGCCGCAGCGGTCTCGCCGGCCGCCGAAGCGCCCGGCCCGACCGGTGAAGCGCTCGATCGGATGGTGGTCGACGCATGCCGGGAGGCCCTGGAGCGGGAGGGATCGGTGGGGCTGATCGCCGCCGACTCGCGGATCGGCGCGCTGCGGGCGGCGCTGGAGGCCGCGGGGCTCGACTGTCTGTCGCCCGGCGAGGAGACCAGCGCCGACGCGCGGCTGACGCTCGTACCGGCCACGCTGGCGAAGGGTCTGGAGTACGACCACGTGGTGCTGGACGAGCCCGCCGCGATCGTGGCCGGAGAGCCGGACGAGCGGACGGGGCTGCGACGGCTGTACGTCTCACTGACCCGGGCGGTCTCCGGACTCGTCGTCGTGCACGCCGAGCCCCTTCCGGGGGCGCTGTCGGCGGACGGGTTGACGGAGCAACGGGGCGGTCGGTGCGAGGCCGTAACGTAGCCGTAACGTAGATGTTTGTCCCTTCACATCCGAGCACGTCCGAGCACGTCCAGGAGTCGCGCCGTGCACCATCTTTCTTACGGAGATGTCAAGACCGCCGCCGATCGGGTTGCCGACGGCGTTCGTCCTGTCGCGGTTGCGCGCGCGGACGTCGGTGCCACTCCGGAGTACGAGCTGTTCTTCGCACTGGAGTTCATGCAGCACACCGGGAGCTTCAAGGTGCGGGGCGCGCTCAATTTCCTCCTCGCGCACCGGGAGCGCGGAGAACTCCCCGACGCGGGTGTCACCATCGCCTCCGGCGGCAACGCGGGGCTCGCCTGCGCGTGGGCCGCACGCGATCTGGGCGTGCCCGCCACCGTCTTCCTGCCGGAGACCGCACCACAGACGAAGGTCGACCGGCTGCACTCGTACGGGGCCGAGGTGCGACTGGTCGGTACGGAGTACGCGGAGGCCGCTACGGCGTGCGAGGCGTTCGCCGCCGACACCGGGGCGTTGGCCTCGCACGCGTACGACCACCCGCTCATCGCGGCCGGGGCCGGGACGTTGGTGGAGGAGATCCGGTCACAGGTGCCGCTGGTCGACACCGTGGTGGTGTCGGTGGGGGGCGGCGGACTGTTCGCGGGAGTCGCCGCAGCCGCACAGCACCACGGGATCCGGGTGGTGGCCGTCGAGCCGGAGCGCTGCCGCGCGCTGAACGCGGCGCTGGAGGCCGGGCGCGTGGTCGACGTACCGGTCGACTCCGTGGCCGCCGACGCGTTGGGCGCCCGGCGGGCCTCCCCGATGGCCCTGGCGGCGGCGGGCAACCGGAACGTGCGGTCGGTGCTGGTGAAGGACGAGGCCGTGGTCTCGGCGCGGCGGGAGCTGTGGGAGCGCTACCGGCTCGCCGTGGAGAACGCGGCGGCCACCGCGGTCGCCGCCGTCGAGCCGGCACCGGGCACCGGCGACAGCGCGGCTCGCCGGGAGAGTGCCCCCTATGTGCCCTCCGCCGGTGAGCGGGTGGTCGTGGTGTTGTGCGGCGCCAACGCGGACCCGGCCGAACTCGGATCCTGACGGCCGCCCCCATGGTGCCCACCGCCCGGGCGGCCTCCGCCGGAAGCGCCAC
>NZ_JAFFZM010000004.1 GCF_017676345.1 Streptomyces smyrnaeus
TCGTCGTGGCGGGGGTGGCCGGTACAGCGGGCACGGCGGGACAGCGGAGACAGGAGCCGAGCCGGTGTGCCGTTGCCGGCAGACAGCCCGTACCCCACCAGTTGGCGCCGCTCAGCCGAGGCGTACGACCGGGGTTGCGGCCGGGACGCCCACAAGTCGCCGTCCCGGCCGCTGCGCAGGCCACCGCGGCTGCCTAGGCTGGTCGCATGGCACCTGACACCCCGCAGCGGCTGCGGCCGTGGTTGCCCCGCGGCCGCACGGCGGACCTGGCGTCGGCGTGCGGGGTGCTGCTGCTGGTGGCCGTCTGGAGCCTGGCGTCCCTGCTCCGCGACCCGGCGGAACCCGGGCCCGTCCCCGTCGTCGTACTCGACGCGGTGCTGAGCGTGGCCGCCTGCGTGTTGCTGTACTTCCGGCGGCGGTACCCGGTGGCTGTCGCAGTGTGTGTGCTGATCGCCACCGCCGCCTACTACCTCACCAGCGAGCAGGACGGCCCGCTGCTGGTCGCCGTGATCGTCGCGCTCTACTCCGTGGCCGCAGAGGGCCGACTGCAGGCGGCCGTCGCCCTCGCCGCCGCTGCCGTCCTCGGGGTGGGGGTGGGGAAGCAGGCCGGCAACGAAGACACCAACACCGTCGTCGTCTTCATGCTCACCGGCTGGCTGGTCGCGGTGGTGGCGCTCGGCACGATGCGGCACCGGCGGCACGCCTACGCGCAGGAGGAGGCACGGCGGCGGGCCGGCGAGGAGCGGCTGCGGATCGCACGAGAGCTGCACGACGTCATCGGGCACAACATCTCGCTGATCAATGTGCAGGCCGGCGCCGCCCTGCACCGGCTGAAGAAGGACCCGGGGCAGGCCGAGGAAGCCCTGGCCACCATCAAGGAGACCAGCCGGGAAGCACTGCGGGAGCTGCGCGCCACGCTCGGGGTGCTGCGTCAGGTCGACGAGGCGTCACCGACCCAGCCCGCACCGGGGCTCGCCCGCCTCGATGACCTGGTGACCGCCGCCAGGCCGGCGGGGCTCGATGTGCGGGTGCACAGCAGCGGGCGGGCACGGCCGCTGCACGCCGCGGCCGATCTCGCCGCGTTCCGGATCGTGCAGGAATCGCTGACCAACGTCGCCCGGCATGCGCGCGGGGCCACAGCGGTGGAGATACGGCTCGGGTACGGCCAGCGGGCGCTGGCACTCGCGATCGAGGACGACGGGAGCGAGCCGGGCGGTATCGGCCCCAGGGGCGGAGGCCACGGCAGCGGGGGCAGTGGCATCCAGGGGATGCGGGAGCGGGTGGCCGTGCTCGGCGGCGAACTGTCGGCCGGTCCGGGGCCCCGCGGCGGATTCACCGTCACCGCCCGTATTCCGTACGAGAATTGACCCCCGAGCCCCCGAGCCCCCGAGTCCCCGAACCATGGGTCCCCGGGTATCCAGCTCCCGAGCCCACCACGTCACCGCATGTCACGATCGGAGCCCGCCTCTTATGATCACGATTCTGCTGGCCGACGACCAGCGCCTGGTGCGGGCCGGTTTCCGCTCGATCCTCGACGACGAGGACGATCTCCATGTCGTCGGCGAGGTGAGCGACGGTGACGAGGCCGTGGCCGGCTGCCGGGAACTGCGGCCCGACGTCGTATTGATGGACATCCGGATGCCGGGCACCGACGGCATCGAGGCAACCCGCCGGATCACCGCCGATCCGCGCCTCACCGAGGTGCGGGTGGTCGTCCTGACCACCTTCGACCTGGACGACCACATCTACGGGGCGCTGCGGGCGGGCGCCACCGGCTTCCTGGTGAAGGACACCGAACCGGAGGAACTGCTGCAGGCGGTACGCGTGGCCGCGCGTGGCGACGCGCTGATCAGCCCCTCCGTCACCCGGCGGCTCATCGCCGAGTTCGCCGGCCGGGTCAAGGCCCCCGAACCCGGCCCGCGCCTGAACGCGCTGACGGACCGGGAGCGCGAGGTGATGGAACTGGTCGCGGCCGGGCTGACCAACGACGAGATAGCCGGCCGGCTGGTGCTGAGCCCGGCCACCGCCAAGACCCATGTCAGCCGCATCATGTCGAAGCTGGACGTACGCGACCGTTCCCAACTGGTCGTCCTGGCGTACGAGACCGGAATGGTCAGCCCCGGCTGGCTGACGGAATGACCCGCCGCACCCGGCGGACCGGGCCCGCCATCCGGCAACCACCGGGGTACGCGGGCCCGACCGAGCCGCGACCATCGGGGTAGCGCGGGTGTCAGCCGGAGGCCGACGCGGGCGACCCGATGGGCCCGGCACGCTCCCGGCATGAGTACACCGTCCATACCAGCCAAGGCCGCACCCGCCCTGCTGGGTCTCCTGGTCGGCGGAGCCACGGGCTTTCTGCTGACCGAGACCGCGGGCGCCTTCTGCACCTTCGTCCTCGACCGCACCCTCGATGTGGAGGGCACCGGGGCACTGCTGGCCGCTTTCATCGCCGTCCCGGTGCTGTGCGCGCTCGGGGGAGCGGCGATCGGCATGCGCCGGGCCGCCGGCCGTACGCCGCGCGGGAACGGGGGCCGCTGACCGTGTCCGATCCCCGACGCAGGACCGCGAGCGGAGACTCCGCCGCGTCCGCGACCGCTTCCCCCGAGCCCCGTCCGGACGCTCCCCCGGGCTTCTTCGGCCGGCTGGCCGCCTGGTCCCAGCGCCACCGCTGGGGCGCCGTACTGCTGTGGGTGCTCGTGGTGGCGGCGATCACGGCCGGCTCCCAGGCGGCGGGCAGCAGCTACCGCAACGACTTCTCGCTGCCGGGCACCGAATCACAGGCCGCGACCGATCTGATGAAGCAGCACGGTTCGCTGCAGGCGGGCGACAGCGTCCAGATCGTTCTCAAGGACCCGCGGGGGATCGAGGAGCGCGAGCCGGCCGTCACCCGCATGCTCGGCCAGGTGCGCGAGCTGCCCAGCGTCGCCGAGGTGCGCAGCCCCTACGCCGACGCCTCGGCCGTCTCCGAGGACGGCACGATCGGCTACGCCACCGTGACGCTCGACGACAAGGCGCAGCGCGTGCCCGAGGCCGACGTCACCAGGATCATCGACACCGCGCAGCAGGCCGCCGGGGGCGGCCTGCGCGTCGAACTCGGCGGCGAGGCCGTGCGCGGCGCCGAGGAGGAAGGGGGCGGCTCCGCGGAGGGCGCGGGCATGCTCGCCGCCCTCGTCGTCCTCGTGCTGCTCTTCGGTTCGCTGGTGGCGGCGGCCCTGCCACTGGTCACCGCGCTGTTCGCGGTGGGCGGGGCGATCGGGCTGATCTCCCTGGCCTCCCATGTGTTCACCGTCGCCGACTTCACCCCGCCGATCATGATGCTGGTCGGGCTCGGGGTCGGGGTCGACTACGCGCTGCTGATCTTCTACCGCTATCGGCACGAACTCACCCACGGAGCGGGCTCCGCCGCGGCGGCCCGGCTCGCCCTGGACGCGGCGGGCCGGACGGTCTTCTTCGCCGGCTGCACCGTGATCATCGCGCTGCTCGGTCTGGTGGCGCTCGGTCTCGGCTCGCTGCAGGGCGTCGCCCTGGCCGTGGCGCTGACGGTCCTGGTCACCATGGCGGCCTCGCTGATCCTGCTGCCCGCCCTGCTCGCGCTGTTCGGCGGGCGTATCCGGCGCAGTGTGCTCGAGCGCGCCGAGCAGGCCGCGGCCAAGGGCAAGGAGGAAGGGGCCCGCTGGCGGCAGCTGGCCCTCGCGGTGCAAGGGCGCCCGCTGCCCGCCCTGCTCGCCGCGCTCATCGCCCTGCTGGCGCTGTCGGCTCCGGCGCTGGGGATGCGCCTCGGCTTCGCGGACGCCGGCAACGACGCGCCGAGCACCACGAGTCGGCAGGCCTACGACCTGCTCGCGGAGGGTTTCGGTCCAGGCTTCAACGGGCCGCTGATCGTCGTGGCGAAGGGTGACCGGGCCGCGGGCGAATCCGTGCGCGCCGCCCTGGGCAAGGCCGACGGCGTCGCCGCGACCAGTCCCGCGCTGCCCTCCGAGGACGGCGAGGTGGCCACGGTCCTGGTCTTCCCACGGACTGCGCCGCAGGACGAGGGCACCACCGATCTGGTGCACCGGCTGCGGGAGGAGGTGCTGCCCCCGCTGGAGCGGGAAACCGGTGCGGACCTCCTGGTCGGGGGATCCACCGCCGCCACGCAGGACTTCGCCGACAGCGTCGCGGAACGGATGCCGCTCTTCGTCGCCATCGTCGTGGGGATGTCGGTGCTGCTGCTGATGGTGGTCTTCCGCTCGATCCTGATCCCGCTCAAGGCAGCCGTGCTGAATCTGCTGAGCATCTCCGCGGCACTGGGCGTGATCACACCGGTCTTCCAGGAGGACTGGTTCGGGGTGCAGCCGGGGCCGGTCGAGGCGTTCATCCCGGTGATGATCTTCGCCATCGTCTTCGGACTCTCCATGGACTACGAGGTCTTCCTGATCTCCCGCATCCATGAGGAATGGGAACGTACCCGGGACCACGGCCACGCGGTCCGCGAGGGCCTGGCCGCCACCGGCAAGGTGATCACGGCGGCGGCGGCCATCATGATCGTGGTGTTCGCCGCGTTCATCCTCAGCCCCAACCGCATGCTGCAGCAGTTCGGGCTGGGCCTCGCGGTGGCGATCTTGTTGGACGCCCTGGTCATCCGCTGCCTGATCGTGCCCGCCGTGATGCAGCTGCTCGGCCGACGCGCCTGGTGGCTCCCGGCGCCGCTCGCCGAACGGCTGCCGAAGGCGGCACTGGAGCGGCCCGAAGCCCACTGAGCGGCGGGCGGCCAGGGGGCCATCGGCGTCGGGCCCCCTACGAGTCGTCGCCGGCGAAGAACGGATCCGCGAGGCCGAGCCACCGATCCCGCCCCTGTGCCAGCTCCTCGTCGCTCAGCAGGGCCGCGTCCAGGGCCTCGAGGATCCGGGCGGCGTCCAGGTCGACCCCTGTCAAGGTGATCTCGTTCCGGCGCTCGCCGAAGTAGTCGTCCCAGTACCAGGAGGCGAGCGTGCGCCGCTGCGCGGAGGCGGCTTCCCACAGTTGCGGGGCGTCCGCCTCCAGCCACGGGCCCGACTCCCGCAGCTGAAGATGCGCCCCGGCCGAACGCCAGGTCACCACGGAATCGGGCTGGTTGGCCAGCCACAGGTGCCCATGACCGCGTACGACACCGAGCAGTACGACGGCCAGGGCGTCGGCCAGCCGTCCGGGGTGCAGCGGGTGCCGGGCCCGCCACAGCACGGAACCCACACCGTGAGTGGAGTCGTGCGGCATGTGCGGCACCGTCACCGGGTCCAGCCGGGCCCGCCACGCCTCCTGGGGGTCGTAGGAGATCGGCCGCAGTGCGGCAGCGGTGAGCCGAGCCGGTGCTTCACCGTCGTGGGTCACAACCTGGGCGCGGCTGTTGAGCAGCTGGACCAATGAGGCCACTCCCGACGCGAGCCCGGTCCGGGTGCCGGCCGGGGAGTGCAGCACGACGGTGTCCGCCGTCTCCACCTGCGCTGCCGCGGCCTCGGCCCGTGTCACGGGGGCGTCGGCCCTCCAGCCGTTCCACCGGTGTACCGCACGGTGAACGCAGCCGATGTCCGCCAGGAAGGAGCTCGGATCGACGCCGGCCAGCACGGGGCCCGGGGTGTAGTGGTCGCCGAGCGACCCGGCCCCGAGCTGGTCGCGCCACAGCTCCAGCAGGAACGGCAGCGTGTCGAGTTCCTCGGGCAGCGCCAGTACGACGACGGACGGGCGGTGCGTGGCGCGCCCGATGGAGAGCAGATCCTGACGTACGACCACGGCCGGGGCGCCGGTCACACCGTGGTGAGCGGCGTGCGGCATACGCGGGTCGGCGCTCCGCGAGAGGCGCTGGACGACCGGATACGTGTCGGGCCCGTTGTGCAGCGAGACGGAGAGGACCAGGGCGTTCGGTGAGGCGTCCAGCACCTGGTCCACCAGCAAGCCGCGCGCTTGAGGGCAGTTGCCCGACACCACGCTCAGCAGGATCCTGCCGGGAGGGCGGGTCACTGTGCTTCCGGGAAGTCCCAGACGCGGCGCAGCGCGCTGTCGGTGAGGACGTCCCGGGGCTTTCCCTCCTCGACGAGCCGTCCGTCCTGGAGCAGCAGGCAGTGGTCGGACTCCCGGGCGGCGTTGAGGTCGTGCGTGGCCTGAACGACGGTCACCCCCTCGGCCGCGGCGGCGCCGAGCACGGTGGAGATGCTCTCCCGCGCCGCCATGTCCAGGCCGGTCGTCGGTTCGTCCAGCAGGAAGAGGTCGGCCTCCTGGGCGAGCCCCTGGGCGACGAGTGCGCGTTGCCGCTGGCCGCCCGACAGTTCACCCAGCTGCCGCTCGGCCAGGTCGAGGATGCCGAGCCGGTCCATGCTGTCGCGCACGACGGAGCGGTCCCGGGCGGTGAGCCGCCGCCAGGCGCCGCGATGCGCCCAGCGTCCCATCGTCACGGTTTCCCGGACGGTGAGCGGAAGGGTGTCGGAGACCGCGCTGCGCTGGACGACGAAGCAGGGGCGGGAGGTGCGGCTCCTGTCGAGGGAGCCGGAGGTGAGTGGGCGTACCCCCGCCAGGACGCTCAGGAGCGTGGATTTCCCCGAGCCGTTCGGTCCGACGACGGCGGTCGTCGCGGAGCCGGGGATGGACGCGGTGAGTTGGCGCAGCACCGGACGCCGGGGGTATCCGGCGGCGGCGTCGTGCAGCGTGACCTCGTACGGCCTGGGCTGTGGCATGTCCTCCCCTTGTTGGTATGACAATCATTTTCATTATAGGCTCCCGGTCATGGAGTGGTTGACCGGCCCGTTCGAAGTGGCCTTTGTCCAGCGGGCCCTGTGGAGCGGGATCCTGGTGTCCCTGATCTGCGCCACCGCCGGCACGTGGGTCGTGCTGCGCGGTATGACCTTTCTCGGTGACGCCATGGCGCACGGCATGCTTCCCGGCGTCGCCGTCGCCTCGCTCTACGGTGGCAATCTGCTGGTCGGTGCCGCGGTGAGCGCCGGGGTGATGGCCTGCGGGGTGACGGCCCTGGGGCGTTCCCCCCGGCTCTCCCAGGACACCGGGATCGGTCTGCTGTTCGTGGGCATGCTGTCGCTGGGCGTGATCATCGTCTCCCGGTCGCAGTCCTTCGCGGTGGACCTCACCGGATTCCTGTTCGGCGATGTGCTCGCGGTACGGGACCAGGATCTGGTCAACCTCGCCGTGGCGCTGTGCGTGGCCGTACTCGTGTCCGCGCTGGGGTACCGCTCCTTCCTGGCCCTCGTCTTCGACGAGCGGAAGGCGCACACCCTCGGACTGCGCCCCCGGCTGGCACACGCGGCCCTGCTCGGGCTCGTCACGCTGGCCATCGTCACGTCGTTCCACGTCGTCGGCACGCTGCTGGTCTTCGGACTGCTGATCGCCCCACCGGCCGCCGCGCTGCCGTGGTCGCGACGCATCCCGACGGTGATGGGCGGTGCCGCGCTGTTCGGAGTGGCCGCGACCTTCGCCGGGCTCCTGGTCTCCTGGCACCTCGGTACGGCTGCCGGAGCGACGATCGCCGCGGTCGCCGTCCTGCTGTTCTTCCTCTCCGTGTTCGTCTCCCGGGTCCGGAACCGCCGAGTGGAGTACGCGCAGCCCACCCCCACAGACGAAGAACGAAGGGAACACGAGTACTCATCATGATCTGGAACCGGAAGAAGGCCCTGCCGGCCTCCGCCGCGGTCCTCTGTCTCGGACTGCTGCTGGCGGGCTGCGGCGGCAGCGGCGACGACAAAGGGAAGGAGCGGAGAGACAGCGCGAAGAACCCCGCGTCGTCGAAACCCCACGGGTACATAGCCGGCGCCGAAGAGGCCGCCGAGCAGCAGTCCCGCCTCGTGCTGGCGGACCGCGGAAGCGGCACTCTCACGCTGCTCGACCTCATCAAGGGGAAGACCGAACCGCTGGGCCGGGCCCACAAGGGCGCGGAACTGGTCACCGACGGCAGGTTCGCCTACGCCAACTCGGCCAGCGGCTCCGAGGTCTTCGACAGCGGGGCATGGATGGTCGACCACGGAGACCATCTGCACTACTACCGTGCCGAGGCGCGCGGCCTGGGCACGGTGCGGGGAAAGAAGGTCGAAGACGTCTACAGCAGCAAGTGGCTGACGGCCTTCACCTTCGCCGACGGTACGGCGCGACTGGTCGACCACGGCCGGATGGAGAAAGGCCGCATCAAGCCGACCGCGACCCTCGACGACGTCGGACCGGGCCCCGCGGTCCCCTTCGAGGAGGACGTACTCGTTCCCGCGGCCGGCCCCGGTGGGAACACCGTCGTCGAAGTGCGCGACCGGAAGGGCAAGAAGAAAGCCGCCCTCGGCGAGAAATGCCCCGAGCTGCGCGGTGCCGCAGTGACGCGGACCGGTGTCGTCTTCGGGTGCGCCGACGGCGCGCTGTTCGTGACGGAGAAGAAGGGGGAGCCCCATGCCGAGAAGATCCCCTTCGGCCGGAAGGTGGCGGACGACGAGCGCCCCGACTCCTTCCGCAGCCGCTCCCTCGGCACCACGCTGACCGCGAGGGCGGGAGACGACGCCGTATGGGTCCTGGATGTGGCCGAGCGTGAATGGAAGAAGATCGAGACCGCACCGGTGGCAGCCGTCAACAGCGCGGGAGAGGGCACCCCGCTCCTGGTGCTGGACCGCTCGGGGACGCTGAGGGGGTACGAGATCTCCGACGGCAAGGAGATCGCCCGTAAGAAGATCCTCGCCGGGTCGCCGGATGCGAAGGACGCCTCCCGCTCGGTCATCGAGGTCGACGCCGCCCGTGCCTACATCAATGACGTGGCGGCCAAGAAGGTCTACGAGATCGACTACAACGACGATCTGCGCAAGGCCCGTTCCTTCTCCCTGGACTTCGCGCCCGCCGAGATGGTGGAGACGGGACGTTGAAGGCCGCCACAGGAGCCGGGCGCTCCAACAGACGCGGTACGGCAGCCGGTGTCCTCCTGCTCGTCTGCGCGATGCTCGCCGGTTTGACGGGGTGCTTCGCCACCGAGGACGGGCGGCCCACCGTGGTGGTCACCACCAACATCCTGGGCGACATCACGCGCGAGGTCGTCGGCGACGAGGCCGAGGTGAAGGTGCTGATGAAACCCAACGCCGACCCGCACTCCTTCGGTGTCTCAGCCGCCGAGGCAGCACAGATCGAGAGCGCCGACCTGGTGGTCTACAACGGCCTGGGCCTGGAGGAGAACGTGCTGCGCCATGTGGAGGCGGCCAAGGAAGCCGACGTACCCACGCTCGGTGTCGCCCGCGAGGTGCACCCCCTCAGCTATCGGACCGACAAGACGGCCGGGCAGCCCGACCCGCACTTCTGGACCGACCCCTCCCGCGTACGCACCGCGGTCCGGCTCATCGGTGACGCGGTGGCCGAACATGTCGACGGGGTCGACAAGAGCGCCGTCAAGGAGCAGGCCACCGTGTACGGGAAGCAGATCGGGCAGCTCGACACATGGATGGAGCAGCGCTTCGAGACGATCCCGAAGAGCCGCCGCAAGTTGGTGACCAACCACCATGTGTTCGGATATCTGGCCCGCCGGTTCGACTTCCAGGTCGTCGGCACCGTGATACCCAGCGGCACCACTCTCGCCTCTCCCAGCGCTGCGGACATGGAAGCGCTCACCACGACCATCGAGAAGGCCGGAGTCAAGGCGATCTTCGCCGACTCCTCGCAACCCGACCGGCTGGCGCGGGCGCTCAAGAAGGAGAGCGATGTCGAGGTGGCCGTGATCCCGCTGTTCTCCGAGTCCCTCACGGAAAAGGGGAAGGGCGCCGCCACCTATCTGCAGATGATGCGCGCCAACACGAAGTCGATAGTGCGCGGACTCGCGAAGTCCTAGTCCCACGAGCACACCGATATGTCTGTCCGCCGCTCGTGAGCGGCGGTGGACGAGGAAAGGAAGAACAACCATGAGCAGCAGTGCGCGCGTCCGCAGAGCGGCGACCTTCTCCGCGCTCCTTTTCACCTCCGTCGTCATGACGGCGTGCGGCGCGGAGGACACGGACACCAAGTCGTCCGCGAAGAGTGGGGACAAGCAGTCCGCCGCGGCGGTCGAGGACCCTCTCGTCGTCACGCACGACGGCGGGCTCTACGTGCTCGACGGGAAGTCCCTCAAGGTGGTCAAGGACGTACCGCTCAAGGGATACAACCGGGTGAATCCCGCCGGGGACGACAAGCACGTGATGGTGTCCACCTCGGAGGGCTTCCGGGTGCTGGACGCGACCCGGCAGCAGTTGACGGAGACCGAGTTCAAGGGCGCCGAGCCCGGCCACGTGGTGCAGCACGCCGGGAAGACGGTGCTGTTCACCGACGGCACCGGCGAGGTGCGAATATTCGACCCGGCCGAACTCGGAAAGAAGAAGCCGAAGGTCGACACCTACACCTCGCCCTCCCCGCACCACGGTGTCGCCGTCGAGTTGGAGAACGGCGAACTCGTCACCACGCTGGGCACCGCGAAGAAGCGCAAGGGCATCGTCGTCCTCGACGAGAAGCGCAAGGAGATCACCCGCAACGAGAAGTGCCCCGAGGTGCACGGCGAGGCGACCGCCAAGGACGAGGCGGTGGTCATCGGCTGCGAGGACGGCGTCCTCCTCTACAAGGACGGGAAGATCACCAAGATCGACAGCCCCACCGAGTACGGAAGGATCGGAAACCAGAAGGGCTCCGAGAAGTCCCCCGTCGTGCTCGGCGACTACAAGCAGGACCGGGAGGCCGAACTCGAACGCCCCGAGAAGGTCTCCCTGATCAACACCGAGACGGGCAAACTGAAGCTGGTCGACCTGGGCACCAGCTACAGCTTCAGGTCCCTGGCCCGCGGCCCCGAGGGGGAGGCGCTGGTGCTGGGCACGGACGGGAAGATCCACGTCATCGACCCCGAGAAGGGGAAGGTGAGCAGGACCATTCCCGTCGTCGAGGAGTGGCGCGAGCCGCTGGACTGGCAGCAGGCCCGCCCGGAGATCTTCGTGCGCGACAAGACGGCCTTCGTCACCGACCCCGAGCACAAGAAGCTCTACGCGGTCGATCTGGACTCCGGGAAGAAGAAGGCCACCGGCACCTTCGAGGAGAAGCCGAACGAGATCACCGGAGTCGTCGCCGAGTAGCCCCGGCAGACCGACTCGGTACGCCCCACCCAGGGCGCCCGGTCGACGCGGCACGGCAGTCCGGCCGTACCCGTCGACCGGGCCGTCCTCCCGGCCTCCGGGAGGACCGCGACCGTATCCCTGCGCCGCCCGGTGGCAAGCGGATGAGCGGCTGCCTGTACCGGTGTCAACCCGACTCCCGGCAGCCCGCGCGCGATTGGTCCTCCCTTGGTCGAGAAGGCGCTGGCGGCCGGAGCCCTGAGCATGCGTCGGGGGCCATCAGCGTGCGTCGACGACCATCAGCGCGGTGTGCAGCGAGGTGCGTGACTCGGCGCTGTCGAGGGAGACGCCCAGGATCTTCTCGATGCTGCGCAGCCGGCTGTAGAGGGTGGGCCGGCTCAGCCCGGTGAGGCGGGCGGTGTGTGTCTTGGAGCCGGAGCAGTCGAGATGGGTGCGCAGGAGGCCCAGCAGGTCCTCGCCGGTGCGCGCGTCGTGGTCGAGCAGGCGACCCAGCTCCGTCTCGGCGAACGCCTGGAGGCGGTGGTCGTCGCGGAGCAGGGCGACCAGTCCGCGCAGCCGCACATCGGTCGAGCGGTAGAGGCGGTCGGTCTCCGGCATGGTCAGGCCGACCTCGGCGACGTGCTCCGCCTCGGCGAGGCCCTGGGCGGCTCCGACGAGGCTGGAGGAGGCGGGCGCGGTACCGGCGGCCCAGCCGTCGGTACCGCGCCGGCCGGTCAACCGCTCGCGCAGCCCGGTGCTGACGGCGCCGAGTGTCTGCTCGGGGCCCTTCGCCGCGCATGAGACGACCGCTGAGACCGTTCCCGCACGGCGGATGGAGGCGAGCGCGCTCTCTCCGGCGGCGGCCACCGCCTGGCGGACGGCGGCCAGCAGCCGCCGGTCGGCCTCGCCCTGGGTCAGTGCGTCGGTGCCGGGACGTTGCGGCACACGGACGGACAGCGGCGCGTAACGGCTGCTGGGGGTGAGCCCCAGCGCGGTCGCCCGGGCCATGGCCTCGGTCTCCTCGCCGACCCGGCCGCTCAGCAGATCGTCGAGCAGACCGCCGAGTGCCTGGACCACGAGGGCGTCGCGCTCCTGCTGGATCATCCGGTGCAGTTGCAGCGACTGTGCGGCCCGTTCCAGCACCATGCGGGCGCGGGAGGTGTCCGCCGTCCCGGCGGGCAGCACGAGGCGGCCCCACCGCTCGGAGCCGACGCCCACCGGGACGGAGGACCAGGTGGGGCCGGCGGTGGAGGCGCCCGCCGTGTCGTGGAGGCGGGAGCGCTCGGCCCACTGGTGCAGCAGGACCGCGGTCGGGGTGTCCAGCGCGCAGAACGCCAGCACATGCCTGCTGACGTCCTCCAGAACGAGGGGGGCGCCCAGGGTCTGTGCCGCCCGCGTGACGATGTCCGTGGTGGAGGCCCGGGCGAGGTTGAGCGAGGTGAACACTTCGTGGGTGGTGCGGGCGAACTCGACCTCTTCGTACTGGTCGGCCACGATCAGCCGGTGCACCTGCTGGGTGACCTCGATGAACCGGGTCCTTCGGGCCAATGCCACCACCGGCAGGGAGAGGGAGTCGGCGAGGGCCCCCAACTGCTCGGGCACGGTGTCGAGGTGGGTGCCCAGCTCGACGACGAGACCCGCCACACCCTGCGCGGCCAGCCTGGTCAGATAGGTCCTGGCCTGCTGTGCACCGTCGGCCAGGGGGAGCCCGGTGGTCAGGACCAGCTCCCCGCCCTCCAGCAGGTCGGTGAGGTCGGTGAGGTCGCTGATGTGCACCCAGCGGACCGGCCGGTCCAGGTGCGCGTGGCCACCGACGATCTGCGGCCGGCCCGCGTCCATGGCGGACAGCTGGAGGATCTCCCGAATGGTCGGCTGCATTTACGCATCGTAAACAATCCCTGGCTCAGCTGTACAGAACGTCGGGGAGGGTTCTGGCAGCCTCTGAACAGGCAGCGGGTCCGCACCGGGCCGCGGTCTGCCTGCTGTGAGCGATCGAGCGAGGGTGAGGAAGCCGTGGCAACCAGCGATCTGACACGTGTCGGCCATTGGGTCGACAACAAGGCGTTCCCGGGCAACGGCGGACGGGTTGCCGAGGTGACCAACCCGGCGACCGGTGCGGTGACGCGCGAGGTGGCGCTTGCCGACGCGGCGGACTCCCGCACGGTGATCGAGGCGGCCGCGACCGCCTTTCCGGCCTGGCGTGACACCTCGCTGGCCAAGCGCGTCGCGATCGTCTTCCGTTTCCGCGAACTGCTCAACCAGCGCAAGGACGAGCTCGCCGAGATCATCACGAACGAGCACGGCAAGGTTCTGTCGGACGCGTTGGGCGAGGTCACCCGCGGCCAGGAGGTCGTGGAGTTCGCCTGCGGCATCCCGCACCTGCTCAAGGGCGGCTTCAGCGAGAACGCCTCGACCGAGGTGGATGTGCACTCGGCCCGGCAGCCGCTGGGAGTGGTGGGCATCATCGCACCGTTCAACTTCCCCGCGATGGTGCCCATGTGGTTCTTCCCCATAGCCATCGCGGCGGGCAACACCGTGGTGCTCAAGCCGAGCGAGAAGGACCCGTCGGCCGCGCTGTGGCTGGCCGAGCTGTGGGCCGAGGCGGGGCTGCCCGCCGGTGTCTTCAATGTGCTGCAGGGCGACAAGGTCGCGGTCGACGAGCTGCTGTCCCACCGCTCCGTCAAGGCCGTCAGCTTTGTCGGCTCCACCCCGATCGCCCAGTACGTGTACGCGACGGGGACCGCCAACGGCAAGCGGGTCCAGGCCCTCGGCGGGGCGAAGAACCACGCCGTCGTCCTGCCCGACGCCGACCTGGACCTGGCGGCGGACGCCATGGTCAACGCCGGATTCGGGTCCGCGGGCGAGCGCTGCATGGCCATCTCGGCCGTGGTGGCGGTCGGCGCCGTCGCCGACGAACTCGTCGAGAAGATCGCCGAGCGGGCCCGGGGCATCCGCACCGGCGACGGCACCCGGGGTTGCGACATGGGGCCGCTGGTGACCGCCGCGCACCGCGACCGGGTCGCCTCCTACATCGACCGGGCCGAGCAGGACGGCGCGAGTCTGGTCGTGGACGGCCGCCGGGTCGGCGCCGACGGCGGCCCGGACGGTTTCTGGCTCGGCCCCACGCTGATCGACCACGTCACCACCGATATGAGCTGCTACCGGGACGAGATCTTCGGGCCGGTCCTGTCCGTCCTGCGGGCGGACTCCTACGACGAGGCGCTCGAACTGATCAACACGAACCCCTACGGCAACGGAACCGCGATCTTCACCAACGACGGCGGCGCCGCCCGGCGCTTCCAGAACGAGGTCGAGGTCGGCATGGTCGGCATCAATGTGCCGATCCCCGTACCGATGGCCTACTACAGCTTCGGCGGCTGGAAGAGCTCGCTGTTCGGCGACACCCACGCACACGGCACCGAGGGCGTGCACTTCTTCACCCGCGGCAAGGTCGTCACCTCCCGCTGGCGGGCCCCCAGCCAGGGCGGCCTCAACCTCGGCTTCCCGCAGACGGCCTGAACGGAGGCACGGCATGACACTCCCGCCGAGCGCACCCGACGCCCGGGCCACCGCCCGGACCTACGAGCTCGACCGCCGCCACGTCTTCCACTCCTGGTCGGCCCAGGCCGAACTGGACCCGATGGTCATCACCCGCGCCGAGGGCTGCTACGTGTGGGACGGCGAGGGCAACCGGCTGCTCGACTTCTCCTCCCAACTGGTCAACACCAACATCGGCCACCAGCACCCCTACGTCGTGGAAGCCATCGCCCACCAGGCCCGCACCCTGGCCACCGTCGCCCCGCAGCACGCCAACGACCAGCGCTCCCAAGCCGCCCGGCTGATCTGCGAACGCGCTCCGGGCGATCTCGACCGGGTCTTCTTCACCAACGGCGGCGCGGACGCCAACGAGCATGCCGTGCGGATGGCCCGGCTGACCACCGGCCGCCCCAAGGTCCTGTCCCGCTACCGCTCCTACCACGGCGGAACCCAGACCGCGATCAATCTGACCGGAGACCCGCGCCGCTGGCCCAACGACAACGGGGACTCCGGCGTCGTCCACTTCTTCGGCCCGTATCTGTACCGCAGCCACTTCGACGCCGAGACCGAGGCGGAGGAGTGCCGGCGTGCGCTGGCACATCTGGAGCAGGTCATCGAGCTGGAGGGCCCGCAGACCGTCGCGGCGATCCTGCTGGAGGCCGTCCCCGGCACCGCCGGGATCATGCTGCCCCCGCCGGGCTACCTCGCGGGCGTGCGGGAGCTGTGCGACAAGTACGGCATCGTGTTCATCGTCGACGAGGTGATGACCGGGTTCGGCCGCACCGGCGCCTGGTTCGTCTGCGACGACGAGGGCGTCGTCCCCGACCTGCTGACCTTCGCCAAGGGCGTCAACTCCGGCTATGTACCGCTCGGCGGCGTCGTCCTGGGCGACCGGATCGCCGACCACTTCGCGCACCGCCCCTATCCGGGCGGGCTCACCTACTCGGGGCACCCCCTGGCGTGCGCGGCAGCCGCCGCGGCCATCACCGTCATGGAACGCGACGGCATCATCGACAACGCCCGGCGCATCGGCACCGAGGTGATCGGCCCCGAACTCGCCCGGCTCGCACGGGAGCACCCCAGTGTGGGAGAGGTCCGCGGGCGCGGCGTCTTCTGGGCCGTCGAACTGGTCACCGACCGTAACACCCGGCAGCCCGTGGCGCCGAGCGGGGGCAGCAGCCCGGTGATGGCCGAGGCCGTCCGTACGGCGAAGAAGCTGGGCCTGCTGCCCTTCACCAACTCCAACCGCATCCATCTCGTGCCGCCGTGCACCATCACCGAGTCCGAGGCCCGCGAGGGCCTGCGCATCCTCGACGAGGTCCTCGACCGGGTGGACACCCTCGTCCAGGGGACGCGAGAGGACTCCGACCGCTGGAACCTCCGGACGCCTTGAGGCGTTCCCCGATGCTCCCGCGTCCCCTCCTGGACCGCTGGGCGGCCGGCTGTCACCACTTCAGGGCGGTCACCGTGAACAGGCCGCCGCACACCCGCGGCTGGTCGCTCTGGGCGACCAGGGCCTTCCCGGTGCCCGGCGGATAGACCTTGAGGGAGTGCGGCCTCGCCCAGCAGGAGCCGTCGCCGGTGCCGTCGTCACCGCCCTCGTCGGCGGTGTGGAGCGTCGCATGCGCCCGGGTGAGGGGCTGCAGGGTGACCGTTTCGCCGGCGCGGCCGTCAGGGGCGGCGGCCTCGCCGATGGTGTCGCCGTCCTCGCCGAGCAAGAACACCCGGGGACGGCCCTTGATCAGGCATGCGCTGTCCGTCTTGTTCTTCAACGTCAAGTCGTAGTCCCGGCCGTCCGCCGCTCCCGGGCTGCGTTCGACGGCCAGGGTCAGATCCGCGGCGGCACACCGCGGTGTGCCGCCACCGTCGGCGTTCTTCTTGCCGTCCGGCGAAGCGGACGGGGACGCTTCACGGGCGCCCGACGCCTGCGCGCCCGAGCCGTCGTCCGAACCGTCGTCGCCGCTGCTGCACGCGGCGGTCGCCGCGAGCAGCACCGCCGCGCCCACCGCTGCCGTCCGCCGTCGCCACGACAGAGTGGCTGCGCTGCCGGCCCCGTCCGTGGCGACGGCTTGTCTCCGAGTCATGATCGGCGCCTGCCCCGAACCACACTCCGCCATACCTGCCGGTGCGGGGGCTGTCGGCGCGCGTCTCCATCTCTGGTTAGAGGCGACGATCGCCCTGCGGCCGGATGCTCCCGGCGTTTCGGCAGCCATAGCCTGAAGCACATCATGGAACGAACTGACGACCGGTTCATCCCGGTCCTGCTGCTGGGGGTCCAGGCGGTGCTCTGGCCCGGCGCCGCGCTGCTGAGCGGCGCCGTACCGAGCGCCGCCGAACTGCTCGCGGCCCTCCTCGCGGACGGCCTGGTGGCCGCTGCCCTCACCGCCCGCCGTGCCCGCCCGGTGCCTGTGCTCATCGTGGTCGTCGCCGCCTGCGCGGTCGGTGCCGGGCCGCTGCCCACCGGAGCGGTGGCCGTGCTGGGGACCGCGGGCGTCGCCCTGGCCCTGTTCACGGTGGCTGCCGAACGGGACACCACCACCGCGCTGCTGTGCGTGGTGACGCTCGCGACATGGCAGGCCCTGCACGGTGTGAGCCTGCACGGACTGGGCGACCGGCAGGGGCTCGATCTCGTCCTGACCGCCCTGCTGTACGCGGCCGCCACCGGTACCGGCCTGCGGCTGCAGCGGCTGCGGGCCGCACGGCGGACCGCCGAGGGACGGCTGCACCGGGCGCAGGCCGAGCGGCACCGGCTCCCCGCGGCCGAACGCCGCCGGATGGAAAGGGAGTTGCACGACGTCAGCGCCCACCATCTGACGGCCGTGGTCGTCACCGTGGAGGCTGCGCTCGGGCTGCGCGAACGTCGGCCCGAACTGGCCGACCAGGCAGTGCGGTTCGCCGCCGGGACCGGCCGCGAGGTGACCCGGGCGCTGAGCGCGGTACGGGCGCCGGTGCCCTCCTCGGAGGATCTTCCGGCCCCCGAGGAGCGGCTGCGCGAGCTGGTGGCCGGCTTCCGCTCCCTGGGGCAGCCCGTGACCTGCGAGATCGACGCCCTGCCCGAAGGCGGTGTCGGCGACGCCGCGTACGGCATCGTGCGCGAGGCGCTGACCAACGCCGTACGCCACGCCTCCGGGGCTCCCACCACCGTGCGATGCGGCTACGGGGAAGCGCACACCGAGGTCGTGGTGCGCAACGCGCCGCCGGACGCCTCCGCCTCCGCCGGGCCGCGCGGCGGCGGACTGGGCGGCGGACGCGGCCAGAACCTGCTGCGCGGCCGGGCACGGGAGGCGGGCGGCACGCTCACCAGCGGCCCGACGCCGGAGGGCGGCTGGGAGGTACGCGCCGTGCTGCCGGGACGGACCGCGGCACCGACGCCGGTGTCCGTACCGCGCACCTACCGCCTCGCACAGTTCGCCGCGGCCGTGGGGCTGTGCTTCCAGCCGCTGCTGCCCGTTCTGATCGTCCGGGACGGTACGACGCCTGCCGGGCCCGGCGTCTCCGCCGGTGCGCTCTTCGCGCTGCTCGCCGCCGCGCAGGGGCTCGCACTGCTGTGGCTGCGACGGACTCCGCGGACCGCGCTGGGCACGCTGCTCGTGCTCGCCGCGCTCTGGCCGGCCGCGATGGCCGCGAGCGGATACGCGGGCCCGGTCCTGCTGCCGCTCGCGCTGAGCACGCTCGCCACCTGCGTGGCTCTCGCCACCGTGGCGGCCCGCGATCCGGAGGCCGACCTGGGCGTCCTTCGTGCCCGCAGCCGGCCGCCCGCTCCTGCCCGGCCGTCGAAGGCCGTACGGGTCGCCGTTCCGCGTTCCGTCGTTCCCGTGCCGGCCGCCGTCGTGCACGCGGCAGCGGCGACCGTCGCCGTGCTCGACCGCGGCGCCACCGTACCGGCCTGGGCGCTCGTCGGGACCGCGACGGCCACGGCGGCGCTCGCGGCTGCCGCGGCCTGGTGTGCCGGCAGCTGGTACGGAAGGCGCAAGCGCAGCGCCCGGGAGGTGGAGGAGGGCCGACTGGCGGCCTGGACGCAGGAAGCCGTACGGGACGCGTGGGCAGAACGCCGCCGCATCACCGCCGGGCTGGAGAGCACCGTGCTCGCACGTACGGCGGAGGTGGTCGAGGAGGCGGAGGCCGGACGGCTCGCGCAGACGGCCGAGCGGGCCCGGGAAGCCCTGGCCGCCATGCGGGCCCTGCTGGAGACCGTCCGGGACGGGGAACAGCGCACCGAACTGCGGCCGCAGCCCACGCTGCAGGCCCTCGATCTGCTCGTCCACCAGTGGCAGGCCACCGGCCGGCAGGTCGAGGTGCGGCTCACCGACCGGGTACCTCGGCGGCTGTCGGCCGAGCTGGACCTGGCCGCCTACCGCGCAGCGGAGACCGTGCTGGCGGCCGGCGGTGACGAGCCCGCCCTGCTCGTGCTCGACACCGCGGACGGCGACCTGACCCTCACCGCCACCGGCGTACCGCGCGCCACCCGCCGCGCTGCGGCCGAGCGGCTGGCGGCACGGGCCGCGCTGCTCGGCGGCACCCTGGCCGTCGAACGGCCGGACACCGTCCTGGTACGGCTGCCCCTGACCGCCGTTCCGAGCCAGGAAGCCCTCGTCCCGAGTGGCGGCAGGGCTGCCGCCCCGGCCCGTGGCGAAGCGCACGAGGAGGGAACCCGATGAGCCTGAGGGTGCTGGTCGTCGACGATCAGAGCGTGGTCCGGGCGGGTTTCGCCGCCGTCATCGACGACGAGCCGGACTTGACGGTCGTCGGGGAGGCCGGTGACGGCGCCGCCGCTGTGGCCCTCGCGGAACGGCTCGCGCCCGATGTGGTCGTCATGGACGTACGGATGCCGGGACTCGACGGTATCGCCGCCACCCGCATCCTGACCGGACGCCAGGATCCGCCCCGCGTGCTGGTGCTGACCACCTTCGACCTCGACGCCTACGTCTTCGACGCGCTGCGCGCCGGTGCGTCCGGCTTCCTGCTCAAGGACGTCCAGGCCGCCGAACTGCTCAACGGCATCCGGGTCGTGGCCGCCGGGGAGAGCGTCCTCGCCCCGTCCGCGACCCGGCGGCTGATCGGCCACTACGCCGCAGCCGGGCAGGTGCCCCGGGCGGGCCGGGACGCGGGGATTCTGGACCTGCTGACCGAGCGGGAGCGTTCCGTCCTCACTCTGGTCGCCTCGGGGCTGAACAACGCGGAGATCGCCGGTGAACTCGGCATCACCGTCGGCACCGTCAAGTCCCATGTGAACGCCCTGCTGCGCAAGCTCGAACTGCGCGACCGGGTGCAGGCGACCATCCTCGCGTACGACCTGGGCCTGGCCCGTGCCAACCCTCCGGGGGCGCCCGGCTGACGCCCCGGCCCCGCCCCGTGGCCGTCGACGCGCTGTACACGGCTGATCAGCCGCGCTCCGCGCCGTGGCCCTGCCCCGCTCTGCCCCGCGACTCACCCAAGGAGCCCACTGCCATGACCGACTCCCACTCCACCCCCTCCACCCCCGCCGTCCTGCGTACCGTCCGCGAAGCACTCGGCAGCCTCGCGGCCCGCATCTACCTCGCCGGGTGCGCGGTTCTGCTCGTCTGGGCCGTGGTGGTGAGCCAGGCCGACCAACCCGACGCGTCCTTCGCCGGGGTGGTGCCCGTGTTCGCCACCGCACCGGCGAGCCTGATCCTGCTCGTCCTGCCGGACCATCTGTCCATGGTCTTCGTCGCCGTGGGTCTCGGTGCCCTGGTGAACGCCGTACTCATCGGCTGGTGCGCCCGCGCCCTGCGCCGGGGCCGCACCGGCTCCGGGCCCACGGGCTGAGAGACGGTACGCGCCGGGTGGGACTCGTCAGTCAGGCAGAACGGCTTCTACGGCGGCCGTCACTTCGGGCGCGTCGGGCTCGGTGCGGGGGTCGAAACGGGCGGCGACGCTCCCGTCGGGAGCGACGAGGAACTTCTCGAAGTTCCAGCGGACGTCGCCGGAGTGGCCCTCGGCGTCCGAGGTGGCGACCAGGGCGGCATAGAGGGGGTGCCGGTGCTCGCCGTTGACGTCGATCTTCTCGGTCAGGGGGAAGGTGACGCCGTAGGTCGCCGAGCAGAAGGCAGCGATCTCCGCTGCGGTGCCCGGCTCCTGCCCCATGAACTGGTTGCAGGGGACGCCCAGGACGGTGAAGCCGCGCGGGGCGTACTGCTCGTGGAGCTTCTCCAGCGCCGCGTACTGCGGGGTCAGTCCGCACCGGGAGGCGACGTTGACGACGAGGACGGCCTTGCCGCGGTACTGGGCGAGGTTCGCCGGGCCGCCGCCGAGGGCGTCGATCTCCACATCGTGGATGGACATGCGGACTCCTTGGGTTGGTCGTCGATGCCTCTTGGACCTGACGCAGGGTAGTGCGTCGGCACGCCGCGCCGTCCAGCGGGCGGCTGCCCTCGGCCACCCGCCGTCACGGAAGGTGCGCGACGGGCGCTCCCGGGGGGACCGGTGCGGGTCCGGCGTTTATCCGGGGGGTTCCGGGGGGACCGCGTGGGGCGAGCAACGCCTGGACGCTCCACCCGGATGCTCTGATCCTCGCCTCGCCCGCGGTCCAGGGACGCTGGAGCGCCGGTCGGTGCGAGGGGATGTGAGGGGAAGGGCGAATGCGCCACAGCAGAACCGCAGGAAAGGTCGGCCTGCTCCCCTGGGAGAGCACATGAGCTCCGAAAACGGCTCGAATCTCGGTGACGGCGTGGAACCGGAGCAGCACCTTCCGGAGAGTGCCGTCGAGCGGTCCGCGATGCTGGGCGCGCTCATCAGCGCGAGCCACCTCTCGACCCTGGAGGATCTTCCGCGGCAGCTGAGCGAACAGGCCGCCCGCGTCGGACTGACCGATGTGGTGATCTACCTGGTCGATCTGCAGCAGGACCTGCTGGCGCCGCTGACCCCCCATCCGCCGCCGGCCGGTGGCGAAGGTCTGCGGCCGGGGGAGATCAGGGTCGAGGGAACCGTCGCGGGGCGGGCGTTCCAGCACGGCGAGGTCCTTCCCGCCTCGCCCGCCGACCACGACCACTGGTGGGTTCCCCTGGTGGACGGCACCGACCGGCTGGGGGTCCTCTACATCACCGCGCCCGACGCCGACGCGGCCGCTCAGGTGGATATGCGTCGGCTGGCCGGTCTGGTGGCCTTGCTGGTGGTCAGCAAGCGGGGGCTGAGCGATTCCTACAGTCGGCTGGTACGCCGTCGGCGGATGGATGTGGCGACCGAGATGGAATGGCGCCTCATGCCTGCCCGCACGTTCGCGACCGACAGCCTGATGATCAGTGCGCTGATGGAGCCCGCCTACGAGGTCTGCGGAGACGTCTACGACTACGCCTTCGACGGCCGGATCGCCCACCTGTCCATCTTCGACGCGATGGGGCACGACACCGCGGCCGGTCTGACCGCCAATCTCGCGCTCTCGACCGCGCGCAACGCGCGGCGGGAGGGGGCCGACCTTCCCCGGACCGCGGTGGCCGTCGAGCAGGTCCTGTCGGAGGAGTTCTCCGGGGACCGCTTCGTCACCGGCGTACTGGCGGATCTGGATGTGACCACCGGAATGCTGCAGTGGCTGTGCTGCGGGCACCCGCCACCCGCGGTCGTGCGCGGGCACGGCATCGTCCATCTGGAGTGCGCACCGGCTCCGCCGATGGGGGCGGGACTGGGCATTCCCGCGAAGCTGTGCCGGAAGGAGCTGGAGCCCGGCGACCGCCTGCTGCTGTACACCGACGGCATCACCGAGGCCCGCAGCCCCTCGGGGGAGGAGTTCGGCCTGGGGCGCTTCGTCGACTTCCTCGTCCGCCACCAGGCCGACGAGCTACCGGTTCCCGAGACCCTGCGCCGCCTGATCCGGCACCATCTCGAATACCACGAGGGGCGGTTGAACGACGACGCGACCGTCCTGCTGGCGGAGTGGCAAGGGCCCTCCGGTCTCGCGCTCGGCGAGGCGAAGGACCTGGCAGGCGTTCCCGATGTCGCGGATGTCGACGGCCTCGACGCCTAGCACGACCGGTGGTGTGTCCGCGGACGCCCCCCGGGGCCGCCGGACGCTCCTGCTTGCTGGAACAGCAAAGAACTTTGCCAGTTCGTCTCGATGGGTCGCACAGTGGCGACATGACTGAGATCAACGAACGAGACGTCGCCGAGATGGATGTGGTGGTGGTCGGGGGAGGTGCGGCAGGCCTCTCGGCCGCGTCGACCCTGGCCCGAGCCAGGCGGTCGGTGGTGGTGATCGATTCCGGAGAGCCCCGCAACGCCCCTGCCGCCGGGGTGCACGGCTATCTGTCCCGGGACGGCCTGCCGCCCGGAGAGCTGCTGCGGGCGGGGAGGGAGGAGGTCGCCGGTTACGGCGGACGCATCGTGACCGACCGGGTCACCGGCGCCCGGCGTACCGGTGAACGCTTCGTCGTGGACACCGACAGCGGCCGAAGCTTCGGCGCGCGGAGGCTGCTGGTGACCACCGGACTGGTCGACGAGCTGCCCGACGTCCCCCGGCTGCGCGAGCGATGGGGCCGCGATGTGCTGCACTGCCCGTACTGCCACGGCTGGGAGGTGCGCGACGCGCCGATCGGCGTGCTGGCGACCGGTCCGTGGTCGGTGCACCAGGCGCTGCTGTTCCGGCAGTGGTCGCCCGAGGTGACCTTCTTCCTGCACACCGCGGGCGACCCGACCGAGGAGCAGTGGGAGCAGTTGGCCGCACGCGGTATCGCCGTGGTCGACGGAGAGGTGGTGGGGCTCGACGTGGCGGACGACCGCCTCGCCGGTGTCCGCCTCGCCTCGGGCACGCGGGTTCCGGTGCGGGCTCTGGCGGTGGTACCCCGGTTCGAGGCGCGCAGCGCCGTGCTCACGGATCTCGGCCTGGCCAACCAGGAGCATCCCCAGGGCGTGGCGAGCTTCGTGGAGACCGACGCGAGCGGCTTCACCGGCCTCGCGGGAGTGTGGGCCGCGGGCAATGTCACCGACCCCACGGCCGGGGTCGCGGTGGCCGTGGCCTCCGGGATGCAGGCCGCAGCGGCGATCAACGCCGACCTGGTGGCCGCCGATACCGCGGCGGCGGTGGCCCGGCGTACGGCACCACCCTCCCGGCAGGCGTTCAGCCCGGCCGTGGAAGCCGCCAACTGTGCGCGCGTGCTCGGCGACCGCCGCCACGGGATCGCGTCCGTCGCCGGCGCCGTACGCCGCTCGCGGGACTGACCGTCCGTTCCCGGTCACGTACGGGCGGCGGCGTCGCTGTGGCGTGCGGCCCGGACCTCCAGGCGCGCGACGTGGGGGCGCCGCGCGCCGTCGACCCTCACCGGGGCCACGCTCCCGGTGGGGCACCGGCTCAGGAGGACGCGGCTGTGGCCTCCGGAGCGGCTTGCGGGGGCGTGGCCGGGGCGGTGGTCAGGATGGTGCGCTCCGGTATGTGGGCCGTGTCGCCGCGGGCCAGCAGCCAGTACGCGGCGGCGGGGACGGCCAGTCCGACGAGCCAGGAGATGTCGGCCCCGCCGAGCGGATCGACCAGCGGGCCGGTGTAGAAGTGGGTCGCGAGGAAGGGGAACTGGGCGGCGAGGCCGACCGCGTAGACGATGAGTGCCTTCCACCGCCAGGCGCCGTACCGTCCCTGCGGATCGCTGAGGGCCGGCAGGTCGTAGCGCTCCTTGGCGATGAGGTAGTAGTCGACGAGGTTGATGGCCGACCACGGGGTGAAAGCGGTGAGCAGGAAGAGCAGGAAGTCCTTGAAGGAGGTCAGGAAGCTGTCCTTCCCGGCCAGCGCCACAGCTGTGCCGAGGACCATGATGGCTGCGATGTAACCGGCCCGGGCCCGCGGCCCCAGCTCGCGCCGGCCCCGGAAGCCGCTGACGCCGGTCACCATCGACATGAAGCCGCCGTAGGTGTTGAGCACATTGATGGTCAGCTTGCCCAGGGCGATGACGAAGTAGAGGAACGAGGCCATCAGCCCGGCCCCGCCGAGCCCGACGACATAGCTCACCTCATGGCCCACGAACGCCGGGCCGGCCGCCGCCGCTGCCAGCGCTCCGAAGGTCATGGACCACTGCGAGCCCAGCACCGAGCCGCCGAGCGTCCACCAGAACGTGGCACGGGCCGAGGTGGAGCGCGGCAGGTAGCGCGAGTAGTCGGCGACGTACGGGCCGAAGGCCAGCTGCCAGGAGGCGGACAGCGAGACGGCCAGCAGGAAGATCGGGAAGGAGAAGGAGCGCTCGGCGAGCAGGTCGGCCAGGTCCGCGCGCTCCAGCAGTCGGAAGCCGAGGTAGACGAAGGCGAGTGCGCACACCACGCTCGCCACCCTGCCGAGCGCGTGGATCACCCGGTAGCCGACGGCGGCGGCCACGGCCGTGATGAGCGCGAACAGCACGATGCCGGGGGTCTCGCCGAGGTGGGTCAGTTCTCCGACCGCCTGGCCCGCCAGCACGCTGCCGCTGGCGAAGAAGCCGATGTACATCACGATGACGAGCGCCAGCGGCACCACGGCGCCCCGCACTCCGAACTGGGCCCGGCTGGAGATCATCTGCGGCAGGCCCAGCCGCGGGCCCTGCGCGGAGTGCAGCGCCATCACCGCTCCGCCGAGCAGATTGCCGAGCAGCAGGCCCAGCACCGCCCAGAAGGCGGGGGCGCCGAAGACGACGGCGAGAGCGCCTGTCACCACGGCCGTGATCTGGAGATTGGCGCCCAACCAGAGAGTGAACTGGCTGAACGCTCTGCCGTGTCGCTCCGAGTCCGGGACCACGTCGATCGAGCGACGTTCCACCACTCCGGCCATTCCGCTGCACCTTCTTTCGCGCACACCCGGTTCCGCATCTCTGCATGGGTGTATTCATGCTGGGGTCCGGATGAATGGCCGTCAATACATCGGTGTGAATCTTGCGTAACAGCGGCCCCATGACCGCACCGGGACCGCACCGGGAACCTCCCCCGCAGGGGCACCGCAGGCGCACCCGGTGAGACCCCGGTACGGCAGCCGGGCACCCGGTGCGCCCGCCCTGCCGCCGAGGCGGGCCCGCGTACACTGACCGGCATCGGCCACGGGAGTTCGTCGGGGAGGGACCATGCAGCCGGGCTCGGCGGGCCTGTCCCCGCGTCGTTCCGCGTTCGCGGTGCTCGCTCTCGTCTGGGGCGCGCTGCTGCTCCTGGTGGGCACGGTGCCGTCGGTCCCCACACACGAGGGCGTCTCGCCCACCGTGACCGTGGCGACGGACCGGGCGCCGTACCAGGGCGCCGGGACACGGTCGTCCGCTCTCCGCTCCGACACCCGGCCGAAGGCCGTGGCCCACGGAGCCATGGCGACGGCCCCCCACGAGGCACGGCTTCCCGGCCACCCGGCCCATCCTCCGGCCGTGCCGACGGCCGCCCCGGCCACCGCCGCCGTGCCGCTCGTCGGCCGGATCGCCGGCAGCCCCTCCCAGGAACGTGCACCGCCGCACTCCACCCACGACCCGCGCACCAGCCGGGGCCCGCCCCGTCCGCCGCTCGACGTCTGACCGAGTCGGCCGACTCCCTCCGCGCCCCGGGCCACAGCACTCGCTCGCGCCCCTTCGTCCGGAACGGCAGGCCGGTGTGCCGCCTTCCGGAGGGCGGTCACGCCTGCCGCAATGCCCCCACCCACAGCACGGGCGTGCCGCGGGGCGGAGGTGAGTGGTCGGCTGCCGTGTGCGCCGCGTGTCTCGCGTGGTGCCTCTTCAGCCTGGAGTGGTCTTGTCCCGTACGCCTCGCCGTACTCGCAACCCCGGTGCGCCGCACCGTCCCCGCAACTCCCGCGCGCCGATGTGGCGCGCCCTGCTCGCTCTCGCCGTCGTGGGAGTCTCCCTCTTCTTCGCCCTGACGACCCCGGCCCGGCTGGGGCTGGACCTCAAGGGCGGAACTCACATCGTCCTGGAGACCCGGGACGGCCCCGGCGTGCGGGCCGACGGAGCCGCCACCGACCGTGCGCTGGAAGTCCTCCGCCAACGCGTGGACGCCCTGGGCGTCGCCGAGCCGTCCCTGTCCCGCGCGGGGGAGAACCGGATCGTCGTCGAACTGCCCGGGGTGCAGGACCCCCGGAAGGCCGCCGAGGTGATCGGCCGTACCGCCCAGCTGACCTTCCACCCGGTGGAGGAGGTGACCGAGCGGCGGCCCGCACCCGAGGCCCGGAGCGGGCAGGGCAAGGACGGCAGCAGAGTCCTGCCCGACCCCGATGCCAAGGGCGCCTTCCTGCGGCTGGGACCCACCGCCCTGACCGGCGAGGGGGTCAAGGACGCCGAGTCGCAACTCGACACCGCGCAGGGCAACGGCTGGAGCGTGACCGTCGACTTCCGCAGCGGGGCCGCCGACCGGTGGGCCGAACTCACCGGCCGAGCCGCCTGCCAACCTCCGGAAGCCCCGCAGCGGCGGGTGGCGATCGTCCTGGACGACCAGGTCGTCTCCGCGCCCCGCATCCAGGAGAGCGTGGCCTGCCGTACGGGCATCACGGGCGGCTCCACCCAGATCACCGGCGACTTCAGCGACAAGGAGGCCAAGGACCTGGCGGCCCTGATCAAGGGCGGCGCGCTGCCGGTACCTGTCGAGGTGATCGAGCAGCAGACGGTCGGGCCCTCGCTGGGCGAGGACGCCATCCGGGCCAGTGCGCAGGCGGCAGTCATCGGGCTGGTGTGCACCGGAGTGTTCATCACCGTCGTCTACCGGATGCTGGGCGCACTGGCCACCCTCGCCCTCGGCTTGTACGGACTCATCTCGTACGCGGCGCTCGTCGCTCTGGGGGCCACGCTGACGCTGCCGGGGCTCGCCGGTTTCGTCCTCGCCATCGGAATGGCGGTGGACGCCAACGTCCTCGTCTTCGAACGGGCCCGCGAGGACTACAACCGGCCGAGCCTGCGGCAGGACAGGACGACGCGGCGCGAAGGGGACCTGCGACGGGCCCTGCGCACCGGGTTCCAACAGGCGTACAGCGCAGTCATCGACTCGAACGTCACCACGCTGCTGGCCGCCGGGCTGCTGTTCTTCTTCGCGACGGGACCGGTCAAGGGCTTCGGCGTGACCCTCTCGCTCGGTGTCCTCGCCTCGATGGTCTCCGCGATGGTGATCACGCGGGTGCTCGCCGAGTGGGCCGTGCGCCGCCGCTGGGTGCTGCGGCGACCCCGGGTCACCGGCATCGCCGGCACCTCCCGGCTGCGCGACCGGCTGGCCTCCCGCAGGCCGCGCTTCGCACGTCGGCCCCGGCTGTGGCTGGGCGTCATGACGGGGCTGGTGCTGGTGGCCCTCGCCGGGATCGGGCTGCGCGGACTGGAGCTCGGTGTGGAGTTCACCGGCGGCCGGCTGGTGGAGTACGGCACGAGCCGACCGGTCGACGCCGACACGGCACGCCGGACCGTGGCGGATGCGGGCTTCCCCCGTGCGGTGGTGCAGGAGGCGGGTGACGACGGCATCTCGGTGCGCACCGAGAAGCTCACCGACGCCGAGCAGGAACGCATCCGGGAGGGGCTGGAGTCGGTCGCGGGTGATGTCTCGGTCGAACGGGACGAGTCGGTCGGGCCCAGCTTCGGCAGCGAACTGCGGGACAAGGCGCTGATCGCGTTGGCCATCGCCGTGGGAGCCCAACTGCTCTATCTGAGCATCCGGTTCCGCTGGACACTGGCGACGGCGGCCGTCGCGGCCATGGCACAGGACGTCCTGCTGGTGGTGGGGATGTTCGCCTGGCTCGGCAAGCCGGTCGACAGCGTCTTCCTCGCCGCGCTGCTCACCGTCGTCGGCTACTCGGTCAACGACACCGTGGTCGTCCTCGACCGGCTGCGCGGCATGCGCCGGGCGGACCGCGCGACGCCACTGCCTCAGCTGGCCGACGCCGCCGTGTCACGCACCTTGCCGCGCACCGTGAACACCGGCATGGGCGCGCTGTTCATCCTGCTGGCCCTGGCCCTCCTGGGCGGCGACTCGCTGACCGACTTCTCGGTGGCCCTGCTGGCCGGCGTGGTCTTCGGGATGGCCTCCACGGTGCTGACGGCGACACCTGTGGCCGTCGTACTGGAACAGTGGCGGCCGGCGCCGCGCCGCGAACTGCCCAGTCGGCAACAGGGCGAGAACGCCTCGGGTGCCGTGGTGTAGGCACCGGAACGGACGGACACGGGGCGGCTCCGCGCTCGGCCTTCGAACGCGGAGCCGCCCCGTCCCGCAAAGTCGGTGGTTCATCGCGACGGCACCGGCCACAGATGGCTCAGTCGGCGGACTCCGGGGCGTCACCGGCCGGAGTCACCCACTCCACGAGTTGCACCACCACGCCGTTGGGGTCCTTCGTCTGGAAGAGCCGCTCGCCCCACGGGTCTTCACGAAGCGGCATCGTGATGGGGGCGCCTTCGGCCCGCAGTCGCTCCTGCTCGGCTTCGAGGCCGGTGACGGTGAAGGCGAGGATCAGGCCGGCGGCGTGCTGGTCGCGCTGGTCGGGCGGCAGCACCTCGATGCCGCGGGCGAGGAACACCAGGTCGACCGCCGGCCCCTCATGGCTGAGGGAGGCGAAGCCGTCGGCTTCCACGGTGGTCTTGTAGCCGAAGTGCCTCACGAAGAAGTCGCGAGAGGCGGCTACGTCGTCGACCGTGAGGGAGAGGGTGGTGGTGGAGAGCTGCACGAGTACGGGACTCCTTCGCTGGGCGGATGCCGTGGACCTGGGGCTCGACGGGAGGAGGCGGCGGGATCGGGGCCCGCATGGCGGGCCCTATCCTTACGTCGGACATAAAGTTACGTCGATCCACCTCGATGCGTCAAGGGTAGATTTACGCTCGTGGTAATTTTCTGTCATGGGTGCTGAGACGACAGGCCTTCGCGAGGCCAAGAAGCAGGAGACGCGGCAGCTCATCTCCGACCACGCCACCAGGCTCTTCATGGCGCGGGGTTTCGAGGACACGACCATCGCCGAGATCGCCGCGGCCGCCCGCGTGGCGAAGAAGACGGTGACCAACTACTTCGCGCGCAAGGAGGACATGGCGCTCGACCACCAGGACGCCTTCGTCACGGCGCCGGCCCGTGCCGTCGCCGACCGCCGCCCCGGTGAGTCCGCCCTGGCGGCGCTGCGCCGTGCCTTCGACGCCGACCTGGAGCGGCGCAGCCCTGTCGCTGGATTCGCCGGACCCCGCTTCACCCGCATGATCGCCGACAGTCCCACGCTCACGGCCCGCCTGCGCGACCTGCACGACCAGCGGGAGGACGCCCTTGCCCGCGCTCTGGCCGAGGCCACCGGCGCGGGCCCCGACGACATCACCCCCGCTGCCGTCGCGGCCCAACTCGGCGCCGCCCACCGGCTGCTCTTCCGCCGTATCCAGGACCTCACCCTGGCCGGAGCCACCGACGACGCCATCGCCCGAGCGGTGGCCGAGGATGCCCGGCGTGTCTTCGCCCTGCTGGAGCCGGCCCTCGGAGACTACGCAACGGCCCCCGCCTCGCGCCGGCCCTGAAGCGCGTGATGCAGGTCACGTTCGCCGCATGTCACGAACGGGCGGTCAGCTTCCATCTCGTGGTCGTCGGCAACAGGCCGCCGGCACCAGACGGAGGAAGGCGGAACGATGAGCGCACCGCAGCGAGTCGAAGACACGGCCACCCCGCACCGCGTCGTGATCCTGGGGGCGGGATACGCGGGCATGTCCGCGGCGATCCAACTCGCCGCCCGGGTACGGGGACAGAAGGACGTTCAGGTCACCGTGGTGAACGCGCAGGAGCGGTTCACCGAGCGACTGCGACTGCACATGACGGCATCCGGACAGCAGCCGGCGGAGTTGAGCATCCCGCAACTGCTGGCGGGGACCGGCGCCCGGTTCGTACGCGGCTGGGTGACGGCGGTCGACGCCGAGGCCAGGACCGTACGGATCGACGACGACCGGGTGCTGCACTACGACACACTGGTGTACGGGCTGGGCGGCGTGGCCGACACCCCCGCGGTGCCGGGCGCCGAGGAGCACGCGTACACCCTGAACAGCGTGCAGGATGCCCAACTGCTCGCCGACCGGCTGGCCCGGCTGGGAAGCGGCACGGTGGCGGTCGTGGGCAGCGGGTTGACCGGCGTCGAGACGGCTGCCGAGATCGCCGAGAGGCACCCGGAGCTGCACGTCGTCCTCCTCGGCCGGCACGAGCCCGGCACGGATATGCACCCGAAGGTGAGGGCTCATCTGCACTCCGGGCTGCGCCGCCTGGGCGTCGAGGTACGCAGCGGTGTCGAGGTGGCGAAGGTGCTGCCCGACGCGGTTCGGCCCGCGAGTGGGGAGAGCGTCGCCGCCGAGGTGGTCGTGTGGACGAGCGGGACGCGGGTGTCACCGCTGGCCGCCGCCGCCGGGCTGACCGTCGACGAGCGGGGCAGGATCGTCACCGACCAGGTGCTGCGCTCCGTTTCGCATCCGCAGGTGTACGCCGTGGGCGACGCGGCCGCGGTGCGCCAGGGCTACGGAGTGATGCACGGCACCTGCCAGGGCGGTATGCCGACCGGTGTGCACGCCGCGGTGTCGATCGTCCGCACGCTCGAGGGCAAGCAGCCCAAGCCGTTCCGGTTCGGCTTCTACCACACTCCGGTGAGCCTGGGCCGCCGCGACGCCGTCGTACAGTTCACCCGCCCCGACAACAGCCCGCGACGGGTGTACATGACCGGTCGGCCGGCGGCCTGGTACAAGGAGACGGTGACGGCTTCCCCCTGGCCCACCTGGGGCCGCATGAAGAAGATGCCCGCCTCGGGCGCGATCTGGCCCCGCGGCGGGCGCTTCACCCGGAAGGTTCAGGCACGGTGACCCGCCCGCCCGCCGACCTCACTGAGCACGTCTTCCACCAGCACCGCAATCTGCTGTTCTCGGTGGCGTACCGCGTCCTGGGCACGGCCGCCGACGCCGAGGACGCGGTGCAGGACGCCTGGCTCAAATGGTCGGCCGCCGACCGCTCCCAGGTGGCCGACCCCAAGGCGTATCTGACGCGGATCGTCTCGAACCTGGCCCTGGAACGGCTGCGCTCGACCCGGCACAAGCGGGAGACCTATGTGGGTCCGTGGCTGCCGGAACCCATCCTCACCGGGGGAGACGCGGCCGAAGCGGCGGTGGACGCCGAATCGGTGTCGATGGCGATGCTGGTGGTGCTGGAGACGCTCAGCCCGCTGGAGCGCGCGGTCTTCGTACTGAAAGAGGTCTTCGACTTCAGCCACGCGGAGATCGCGGAAGCCGTGGAGCGGTCCGAGGCCGCGGTGCGGCAGGCGGCGCACCGGGCGCGTGAGCATGTGCGCGCGCGGCGGCCGCGGTTCGCAGCGGACCGCTCGACACAGCGCGGCGTCACCGAGCAGTTCTTCGCCGCCGCGACCGGTGGTGACCTCAACGCCCTGATGGAACTGCTCTCCCCGGACGTCACCCTGTGGACCGACGGCGGCGGCAAGGTCCGTCAGGCCCTGCGCCCGGTCGTGGGCGCGGAAACGGTGGCCGCCTGGTTCGCGGCCCTCGGCACCGTCACCTATCAGGGTGTCGAGCCCGCCGAGATGACCGCCGAGCTCGTCGAGCTCAACGGCGGGCCGGGCCTCGTCTTCAGGGGCCCGGACCGGGTGATCGCCACCGTCACCTTCGATTTCGACACCCACGGCCGCATCACCGCCCTCCACAACGTGGCCAACCCGGACAAGCTCCGGGCCGTCACCGAGGGCACCGCCCACCGTGTCGGCACCCGCTGAGTCCACCGTGTCGGCCCCCGCCGGGTCCGCCGGGCAGCGTCGCTACGACCGGCGACGGGGCCTGCCGCGCCTGCCGCCCTTGGGGCCGCCGGAACCGGTCCGCCTGCCCTTGCCCTGGCCGGCCGGCTTGGGGGGCGCCGCCTTCCGCCGGGCGCCCTGTGCCCCGGTGCGGTTGTCCGCGGACTGTGCGGGAGCGGGGCGGCGGCCCCGGGAACTGTTGACGGTCCGCCCGCGGACGATCCCGATGAAGTCTTCCACCATGTCGGTGGTCCGCTCCTCGGGCCACGACAACGCGACCTGGGACCGGGGAGCGTCCGTGACCGGGCGGTAGGTCAGGTCCCTGCGGTGGTGCAGGCGGGCGAGTGACTGCGGTACGACGAGCAGCCCCACGCCCGCCGCCACCAGTTGCACGGCGTCCGCCGTCGTGGCGGGGCGCTCACGGGCGGGCCGTCCCGGCCTGCGCTCCCAGTCGAGGGTGTCGTCGAGGGGGTGGAACACGATCTCGTCGGCCAGCTCCTCGGCGGTCACCTCGTCGACCGCCGCGACGAGGTGGTCCTTCGGGACCACGACCACCGTCGTCTCGGTGTAGAGGGGGATGGCGCTCAGCTCGGTCCGGTCGACCGGCAGCCGCAGAAAGCCCGCGTCGGCGCCGCCGCCGCGCAGTACGCCGTGGGCTTCGGCCGCGGACACCGCGACGAGTTCCAGCGGGATGTCGGGCAGCCGCTCCTGCCAGATCCGCACCCACTTGGTGGGGGTCACGCCCGGGACGTAGGCGAGGCGGAACGAGGGGGATGCCGGGGAGCCTGTCACCCGGCCCAGGCTACCGGGCGTGGTCGGGACCGGCACACACGCTCGATATGCTTGACACATGACGTCGCACCAGAACACCCAGACGATGAAGCCCGCGACCGCGGCGAAGAAACTGGGTGTGTACCTCGATGCCACCCCCGCCGAGTTCCGGGAGGGCGTCGTCTCGCGCGACGAGCTGAACGCGCTGCAGAGCGATCCGCCCGAGTGGCTGCGGGAGCTGCGCCGCAACGGCCCGCACCCCCGGCCGGTGGTCGCGGCGAAGCTGGGCGTCTCCATCTCGGGTCTCGCACGGGGCGGTGTCACCGAGCCGCTCACCACGGAGCAGATCGACGCACTGAAGAGCGAGGCTCCTCAGTGGCTGCAGAAGGAGCGCGCCACCCAGGCCGAGGTGCGCAAGGAAGCGGCACGCCTGAAGGAAAAGCGGCAGCAGGAGCAGGAGAAGGAGAAGAGCGCGGGGCGGGACGACCGGCCCGGCCGACCGCGTCCCTGACCCCGTTCCCGCCCCCGTTTCCGGAGCTGGTCGCCCACCCGCTTCCCCCGCTCCGCGTCCCCGCCCCGCTACGGCTTGGGCGTCAGCTCCGCCATGGCTCCCCAGCCCTGCTGGTCCGGGATGTTCACATTGATGATCTGCGGGGTCTCGGCGATTGCTGCCGACATGGCCTCCAGCCCTGCCTTGAAGTGGGCGGACTCGACGTGTGCGGCTCCGGCGGCGTCGTCGGCGAAGGCTTCCAGCAGGGTGAACATGCGCGGGTTGTCCACGCTGCGGGACCAGTCGAAGAAGAGATTGCCCGGTTCGGCGCGCGTCGCCTCGGTGAAGGAGCCCACGAGGGAGAGCCACTCGTCGGCGTACTCGGGGCGGACGGTGAAACGTACGGCGATGAAGATCATGACGTCAGGATGCGGCGCGTGAGGGCTTTCGGCCAGCGCGGCACAGCCTCATTCCGACGCTGCCGGAAACGCGGCGGCGGCACGTAGCAGGGCGGCGCCGATCTCCGGGTGCCGCAGTCGGAACATCCGGCGCGGCAGCGAGACGGACAGCGCCGCGCAGACGGCGTCGGGGCGGCCGGGGAGCGGCACGGCGAGGCAGGTGTGGGCGGGGTCGGCCTCACCCACGGAGACCGCCACGCCCCGCTCGCGTACACGGGCGAGCTCGGCCTCGAACCGCGCCTCGTCGGTGATGGTGCGGTCGGTGTGCCGTGCCATGCCGTGGTCGGCGAGATAGCGGCGCCGTGCCGCGCGGGGGAGCTGGGCCAGCAGGGCCTTGCCGTGCGCCGTGGCGTGCGCCCTTGTCTCGGGGCCGGGCGCGAAGGGGTCGGCCGTGGCGGCGAGGGGTGTGGTGCTGTCGACGACGGTGATGAGCCCGTCCCGGTAGGTGGTGAAGTACGCCTCGGCGCCGGTGGCCTGCCGTACCCGGGGCAGCAGGGCGGCCACCACACCGTCGATGCCCTGATGGCGGCGGAAGGAGCGGTGCAGAGCGGGCACCCGCGGCCCGGGACTGTACCCGTCGGGGCCGCGGAGGACGTGGCCGCGCTCGACGAGGGGAGCGAGCAGGTGGTAGGCGGTCGAAAGGGAGCAGCCCGCCTGCCGTGCGAGGGCCTTCGCACTCACCGGTCCGGGTGCGTCGGCGATCGCGTCCAGCAGGTCCAGCGCACGGTCCACCGACTGGGGCCCGGACATGGACGAGTTCCTTTCAGATGGGGGAGCGGGGCGGGAGGGTCGCGGTACGTCCGGGTGTCAGCCGACAGCCGGGCGGCTCTCCTCCGCGCCGTCGAGCAGGGCGGTCTCCTCGGCGACGGCGTCGTCGAGTGCCCGGGTGAGCCTGTCGAGGCGGGCCCGCAGTTCGGCGGCCTCCGCCGCGTCGAAGCCGGTCGCCGCCGCGATTCTGCGCGGGACCCGCAGGGCGCGTTCGCGCAGGTGCGCGCCCTGGTCGGTGAGGTGGACCTGGACCGAGCGCTCGTCGTGGGCGGAGCGCTCCCGCCGGACGAGTCCCGCCGCCTCCAGCCGTTTGAGGAGCGGTGAAAGGGTGCCGGAGTCGAGCCGCAGATGTGCGCTCAGAGCCTTGACCGACACCTCGCGGTGTTCCCACAGCACCAGCATCACCAGGTACTGCGGATAGGTGAGGCCGAGGTCCTTCAACAGCACGCGGTAGACGCTGCCGAACGCACGGGACGCGGCGTTGAGGGAGAAGCAGATCTGGCGGTCCAGCCGGAGGAAGTCCTCCTCCGACGCGTCCGCGGGCTGCGGCAACGGGTCCTTCATGGCTTCAGCCTAACGTGCGTCGCACATGTTAGTTGTGCACAACTTAATTGTGTGCTCTTATTGTCACCGTGAGGCGGCCGGTCCGGCCGCACCGTTGACATGTCGCCCGGATGCCGCCTGGGGCGTCATCCGGGATGTCCTTCGAGAGGGATGGTCTTTCCATGGACGCGCTCTACACCGCTGTCGCCACCGCCACGCACGGCCGGGAGGGGCGCGCCGTCGCCTCCGACGGCAAACTCGACGTCCAGCTCGCTCCCCCGCGGGAGATGGGCGGCGACGGCCAGGGCACCAACCCGGAGCAGCTCTTCGCCGCCGGTTACGCCGCGTGCTTCGCAAGCGCCCTCGGCGTCGTCGGCCGGCGGGCGAAGGTGGATGTCTCCGAGGCCGCCGTCACCGGCGAGGTCGGCATCGGCAAGCAGGGGGAGGGCTTCGCTCTCGCCGTGACGCTGCGCGTGGAGCTCCCCGACGGTCTCGACGGCGAGACGGGCCGCGCCCTCGTCGAGCAGGCGCACCAGGTCTGCCCGTACTCCAACGCGACGCGCGGCAACATCCCGGTCGAGCTCGTCATCGAGTGACCGCGAGCGCCCCGCGCGTGGACGGCCGCGCGCGTCGACGGGGCGCGTGTGGCGGTCAGTTGGTGAGAACGCTGATGCCGAGCGCGAGCAGGGCGAGGACCTTGAGCGACTCGGCCGCCACGTAGCACAGGTGGGCGCGAGAGCGCGGCAGGGTCTCACCGGCGAGCACCCGGTCGGACCGACGGTTGAGGACGGGGCGGACGGCGAACAGCTGCACGGCCAGCAGCAGCACGGCGACCGCCGTCGACACGACCACGGCGGTGGACGGTTCGCCCAGGACCACCGCAGTGATCACGACCAGGGCGAGCACGGTCTCGACCCCGTTGAGCGCCCGGAAGACGACGCGGCCGATGCCGAGTCCGAGGGGCACGGTCACGCCGGGCGCGCGGAACTTCAACGGTGCCTCGAGGAAAGAGATCCCGAGGACCATACCGAGCCATACGAAGGTCACCGCGGTGGCGACGGCGGCCGAGGTGCTGTCCATGGTGGGGTTTCCTTTCCGGTTGCCGCGGGAGGGTCACTCGGGCGGGCGGCCGACCAGCCCCACGAGAACCGGGCCGGTGGGGGAGGCCACCAGATCGGCCACGGTCAACGGATCGAGGCTGGCGTAGAAGGCCTCCTGCGCGTCGCGCAGCGCCTGGCGGAGCCGGCAGGCTCCGCGCAGCGGGCACGGTGGCTCCCCTTCGCAGGCGACGACCTCTCCGGCGCCTTCCAGCTTCCTCACCAGCCAGCCGACCGACGCCTGCCGGCCGGGAGCGGTCAGCTCCAGCCCGCCGCTCCGGCCCCGCCGGGCCTCCAGTACGCCCAGATGCTGCAGGCGGGTGACCGCCTTCGCCATATGGGCGTAGGGCACGTCCATGGCCGCTGCCACCTCGCGGGTGGTCGAAGGACCGCTGAGCTCGGAGACCGCCAGGCGCATCACCGCACGCAGCGCCAGGTCGGTGAACTTCGTCAACCGCACGCGAGGACGCTAGCAAATGCGCATGTTAGATTCCTATATGGCCTGACCTGGGGCTGTGCGGTTTCCGCCACGGGTCGTCCGCCCTCTTGTGCAGGTGTACGGACGGCGGTCGGCGTGAGATCGGCGGCCGGCCGAAGCGGAGGACAGGCGTCTTGTCGAACAGGTGGGAACTTCATGCCTGATGCACAAACCGGCGCCTCCGGCTCCGCCGACGAGCCGATCCCGCACGTCCTGTGCGATGTGGCGGCACTGGCCGCCGCCGAGGCCGCACCAGCCGGGGCGCTGTGGCGGCTGGCCGAATCCGGCAGGCAACTCGACGCCAACCTCGTCCGTGTCCCGCCGCGGACCCGGGTCGACACCCACGTCGAACCCGACCTGGACGTCCTCCTGCTCGTGGTCACCGGTCACGGCACCCTCGGTACGACGCGGGGCCCGGAACCGCTCACCCCCGGCAGCCTGACCTGGCTTCCGCGCGAGAGCAGTCGCAGTCTCACCGCGGGCCAGGACGGGCTGTCCTATCTGACCGTCCACTGCCGCCGCCCCGGTATGCGCATCCGGTCCCGCCCTGCCACCTGAGGCCCCCTCACCGGGCGGTCGGCCGAGATGTGAGCCCTCGCCGACGCGATGGGGACCGGGCCGGCCTCCGCTTTTTGCCCCACAGGCAAAACTTTTGCCCGGGAGGGAAGGCTGTGTCTTAATCAGGGCATGCGCCCGAACCCTCCCCATGATGAGGCAACGGGGCCGGAGGCGGGGGACATCCCCGCGTTCGCTCCCCGGATGCGTCTGCTGCGACGACGCAGCGGGCTGAGCCTGGAGGCGTCGGCACGCAGGGCCGGGCTCTCGCCCGCCCACCTCTCCCGCCTGGAGACCGGCAAGCGGCAGCCGTCGCTGCCGCTCCTCCTCACCCTCGCCCGTGTCTACGGCACGACCGTCGGCGAACTGCTGGGCGAGACGACGACCGCTGCCGACTCCATCGTCCGCGGCGACGAGATGGAGCCCGTCGACGCCGGTGGCTGGCGCTACCGACAGGCGGGCCAGGCCGGGCGGGCCATGCAGGCGCTCCGCGTCCATGTGCCGCGCGGTCCGCAGGGCGATCTCGTACGCGTCCACCCCGGCGAGGAGTGGATCCATGTGCAGCGCGGCGAGCTGCGGCTGTCGCTCGATCAGATCACCGAGACGATGGGCCCCGGCGACTCGGCGCACTTCGACTCGCTCACCCCGCACCGGCTCCAAGCCGTCTCGGCCCAGGGCGCGGATCTGCTCTTCGTCCACACGCTGCTCCAGTCGCCCACCGCCGATCTGTGCGTGAGCGGTCTGTCGGGGCACCCCGCGCCCGGTCCGGCCGCACAGCACTGATCTCCGCCCCTCCCTCCCCTCGCGGCCCCGTGCCCGTACAGAAAGGCCCCAGCCATGACCACCACCCAGCCACCGCAGCCGCAACGCAAGCGCAAGGACGAGACGGGCGTGGAGCGGGGTGACGGGCGCTTCCCGCGTGGCCTGGCGCTGCGGCTGTTCGTCTACGTGGTGGCCGGTCACCTGCTGGCGGCGTTCCTCTTCCTCCTCTTCGAACTGGGCGGCGGCGAGTAGGGGACATCGAGGTCCGTACAGCGGCGATCCCGTTCCCGCGCCGGGGTTCGGAGTCCGGTTCGCGGTGGGACATCGCCGGGGCGGGCAGCAGACCCCCGCTAGGACCGCGGTGTGCCGTCCCAGCGCCAGGTGGTGAGACGAGGGTGTCCCGGCAGCTCGGCGCGTCCGGTGGCCCACAAGAGGGTCTGCCAGGGATCAGTGGTCTCCGGCGCGCCGGGAAACAGCCGGGCCAGCACCCGCGTGCACAGATCGGCAGGCGGTTCCCAGACGAGTCGGCCTCCGAGTCCCTGTGTCAGATCGTGGGTGTGCACCAGGGTCTCCACGATGCCCATCGCGGCGAAACCCTCGGGGTCCGAGGCGCCGAAGACATGATGGGCCCGGGTCTGGGGCGGTGTCGTACGCACCATGGCGACCAGCAGCGCGCCGCTCGCTTCCAGTACCTGCAGCAGACCGCCGGGCCCTGCCGCGCGGTCCGCGTGCACGGCGTTCGCCGGGCCGCCGGGCCGCCGGCTCTCCCACACGAAGGGCACCTCGCCGTCCATGGGCGGCCTTTTGGGGCCCAGCTGCACGGCGTAGGCGAAGAGATCGTCACTGAGGTGTTCGGCGGTCTCCCAGCAGTCCCATTCCAGCGAACCGGCCTTGTTCTCCCAGGCCGTCCGGGGCGCCCGGCGCAGGACTTCCACCGCGAGCTGCACGGCGAGGTCGAGGTCGTCCGCGGTGACGGCGGATGGGGAGCACGCACTCCCAGCTGATCGGGACATGGCAGGACCATACCGACCCCCGGCTCCGACCGACTGACGGGTTGTCACAGGCCAGGCGGAACGTCGAGCACCTGGGCGGAGTGCGGACGGTCCGGCCACGCTCACGTTGGGGCGAGCCGTGCCGGTTCAAGTCCGGCTCCGGGGTTCCGGTCGGCCGCGTCGATACGGCGGGGTCCGCTGTTGCGTGACAGGCCCGTGGGGTCCGTCCGAGGACGGACCCCACGGGCTGCCGGCGGCTCCGAGTAGGTCAGCCGGTCAGCCCAGGTTGCTGACGTTCAGGAGGCGGTTGGGGGAGCCGGAACCGGGGTTGCCGACCACGCCGCTCTGGGCGTTGTTGACGAGGGCGTCACGGACCTGGCCGGGGGAGGCGCCACGGTGGGCGGACAGATAGAGCGCCGCCGCACCGGCTGCGTGCGGAGTCGCCATGGACGTGCCGCTCATGGTGGTGGACCCGCCACCGTTGCGGGTGGAGGTGATGCTGCCACCGGGGGCGAACAGGTCCAGGCAGCGGCCGTAGTTGGAGAAGTACGAACGGCCGTCGCCGCGGTCGGTGGAGCCGAGCGTGATGGCGGCCGGCACCCGCGCCGGGCTGGTGTTGCAGGCGTTGCGTGAGTCGTTGCCCGCCGCCACCGCGAAGGTGACGCCGCTGTCGATGGCGCCCTGCACGGCCTGGTCCACCGAGGAACTGGCGCCGCCGCCCAGGCTCATGTTCGCCACGGACGGGCCGTCGGCGTTCCGGGCCACCCAGTCGATACCGCCGATGACCTGGGACCACTGGCCCGAGCCCTGGCAGTTGAGCACCCGCACCGCCACCAGGTCGACGTTCTTGGCGACGCCGTAGCTGCGGCTGCCGACCGTGCCCGCCACATGGGTGCCGTGGCCCTGGCAGTCGCTGGCGTTGGTGTCGTTGTCGATGAAGTCGTAGCCGCTGCGGGCGCGCCCGGTGAAGTCCGGGTGCGTCATGTCGACGCCGGTGTCCACGATGTACGCGGTCACCCCCGAGCCCTCGTTGGGGTAGCTGTAGGAGCGGTTGAGCGAGCCGTCCACCCGGTCGATGCCCCAGGAGGGCGGGTTGGGCTGCGTTCCGGAGACGCGCATGGTGCCGTCGGCCTCGACGTACTTCACGCCGGGCGCCGCCGCCAGCTTCTTGGCCTGCGCCTCGGTCGCGCGGACGGAGAACCCGCGGAGGGCGGTGGAGTAGACCTGGCGGACGGTGCCGCCGTAGGAGTCGGTGAGCCGCTCGGCCGTGGTGCGCACCTGGGAGCGGGCGGCGAGCGAAGCCGAGGTCCCGCCGTCCAGCGTCACGATGTACCGGTCCGGGAGGGCGCCCGGTGCGGAGGCGTTGCGGATGGTGTTCTGCTCCGCTTCGGGGGTGGACGCTCCCGCGGTGGCGGCTCCGCCCAGTCCCGTGACCGCCGCGGTCAGCACGCCTATGCCCAGGGCGGTGAAGCGTCTGCCGCGCGTACGAGTACCCATGGATACTGCTCCTCGTGGTGGGGGTGGTACCGGGCGGATCGCGCCCGGCCAGATGGCACTCACCCTCCGGCCCGCAGTGGAGCAAAACAATCCGGAACGTTATAGGTAGGGGTACGTATTCGAGGCGACCTCGGACCGCGAGGCCACGTTCAGTTTCCGCAGCACCCGGGCCACGTGCTGTTCGACGGTGCGCGGGGACAGGAACAGCACCTGGGCGATCTCCCGGTTGGTGCGGCCGAGAGCGACCAGCCGGGCCACCTCGGTCTCACGTGGGGACAGCCGGCTTCCGTAGCCGCGCCGCCCACGGCGGGAGGACACCGTCGTACCGCTCCGCCGCAGTTCCCGGCGGCAGCGCGAGGCGTCCCGTATCGCGCCCAGCGCGGCGAACTCCTCGGCCGCCTCGGCCAGTCGGGCGGCGCCCGAGGTGTCCCGGAGCGCGAGCAGGTTGCGGGCCGCGGCCTCTTGGGCGCGGGCCGCCGAATAGGGCTGGGGCAGTACGGCGTAGGCGGCGCGGGCGGCGCCGAAAGCGGTGACGGCCTCCCGGTGGCGGGTGGCGGCGGTGGCGAGTATCCCCTCGCACGCCTGCTGTGCTGCCGCGGCCAGCGGCGCGTCCCGCCCGGCGAGCCGCGCGTGGAACTCGGCGGTCAACTCGGCGGCTTCGCCGTACCGCCCGCAGCGCACCAGAGCCACCACCGCCATCGGCGCCAGGTCCGCCGCCCAGGTCCAGATCTCCTTCTTCCTGATCCACTCCACCGCGCGGAGGGCTTCGGCGCAGCCCGTATCGACCTCGCCGCACGCCATCCGCACCCGCGCCATGGCGGCGGAAGCGGCGGCCCGGATGTTGGCCGGCGCGTTGGCGGGATCCGCCAGTCCCGCGTCCCGCAGCCGGTCCTGCGCCTCCTCCCACTCGCCGCGCGCCGAAGCCAGCAGGCCCCGGACCAGATGGGCGTCGGCGGCGATCCCCGAGACGCCACCGACCAGTTCCGACGCGCAGCGGGCCCGCTCCGCCAACCCGTCCCAGCGGCCGGTGTACCAGGCCAGCCGCAGCGCGGTGCCCTCCAGGATGCTCTCCAGGTAGGGAGCGCCGCACTCGGCGGCGAGCCGTCTGCCCTCCAGCCGGTAGCGGCGGGCCTCCTCGTAGTGGCCGAGACAGGTCGCCGCGTCGGCCAGGTTGCCGCAGGCCCGGGCGACCTCCCGGCGCTCGGCGACGGACCGGCCCTGGCCCAGGAGTTCCTCGGCCTGGGCCCACACCGACGGCGCCCCCGTGGACATCAGCAGTGCGAGATGGTTGCCGCGTACCGCGATCCGCAGTGCGCCGTCCGGCTGGGTGGCGACCAGTTCCTCGGCCCGCTCGATCCACTTCTGGTGTACGTGCAGGGGCTGGTCGCCCCAACCGGGCATCGCCAGCGCGGCCATGCCCCGAGCGGCCAGGGCGGGCCGTTCGCGCAGTTCCGCCACGGCCGTCGCGGTGTCGGCCCGCCCTTCCTGGTAGCGGCCCGCCTGGTTGTTCAGCAGCAGTCCGAGGTTGAGCCGGATCTCGCCGCGCAGCCCCTCGGGCAGGCTGGTGTCCCGCAGGACGCGTCTGAGCAGCCCGGTGGCCCGCCGGTGTGCCAGGCCGACCGCCGCCTCCCTGCTGAGCCGCGCCGCCAGCCGGCCCCGCTCCCGGGTCGGCAGCCGGTCGTCGGACAGCAGCTCTTCCAGCAGCTCCACCACCAAAGCGGTGTCGCCCATGGCGTGTGCCGCGTCGACGGCCTGCTCGCAGTGCCGGTGCCAGGCCGTCCAGTCGCCGGAGAGCCGGGCGTGGTAGGCGAGCCGCACCAGCGGCGGCGGGTCGGTGCGGGCCAGGGCGGTCAGGGCGCGCCGGTGCAGCCGGTGCCGGTCGGGCCCCGGCAGCATCGAGTAGACCGCCTGCTGGGCGAGGGTGTGCCGGAACCCGTAGCGTCCGCCGGGCTCCTCGCACAGCAAGCCGGCCGACAGCGCCTCGCGGAGGGCGCCGGCGGCGGTGCGCCGGTGGTGGTCGGCCGGACGGGAGCCGGGCGCGGCCGACGGCGGCCCGCCGGACTCGCCCGGCCCGTCCATCACCTGGGCGATCAACTCCTCCTCGGCGGGCACCCGCAGCGTGGCGGCGGCGCGCACCGCGTCGGCGGCGGTCGGGGACAGCTGCGCCATGCGGTCGGCGGTCGCCTCCAGCAACAGCGCGGGCACCCGCATCGTGGCGAGGGCGTCCAGGTCGGGAAGCTGCCGCTTGCCCGTACCGGCCAGCAGGGTGCGAACGGTCTCCTCCAGCACGAACGGGATCCCCGCGGTCCGGCGGTGCAGTTCGGCCGCCAGCTCGGCGGAGACGGGCGCACCGCCGGTCATGGCCGCCGTCATGTCGCTCACCGCGGCCTGGTCCAGCGGCCGTAGCGGAATGCGGATCTCGGTGGTGCCCTGCGGGCACCGGTAGGCCCGCCCCAGCGGCAGGCCACCGTCCGGCAGGTCCTCACTGCGGTGGCTGAGTACGACCGACAGCCGGGGCGGTGGTGCGTCCGCGAGGAACCGCAGCAGATCGCGGGTGCCGTCGTCCGCCCAGTGCACGTCCTCCACGACGACGACGGTGTCGCCGAGCGCTTCCAGCAGTGCCCGCACGGCGCGGAACAGCCGGTGCTGCGCGGCCCGTTGATCGACCACCGGCTCGGGGGCGGGCGGCAGGCCGGCGGCCAGCTCCGGGAGGTGGACCCGCAGGGCTCCGCAGATGGGGTTCAGCCCGGGCGGGAGCTCCTCGCGCAGATCCCGGAACAGGTCCACGACCGGCCCGTAGGGAAACGGTTCGCGCAGCGGCAGACAGCTTCCGGCCAGCACCCGCCGCTTCGTCCCCGAGATCTGTTGCAGCGCCTCGTGGATCAGACGCGTCTTGCCGATACCCGCCTCTCCCGCCACGAAGGCCACGGACGGCGTCGCGGCGAGCGCTTGGCACAGGGCGCCGAGCTCGTCCTTGCGTCCGACGAACCGCAGTGCCTGGGGCGATCGGAGAACCGCGTACGACACGAGCCACCTCCACAGCCACGATCGGTCGCATCCGACGCACCGCGCGGACCGGCGTGGGAGCTCAGGTTGGGACTTTTGGTCGGCGGTCAGCATCTTCCGTGTGTTCCGGACGGACAACAAGCCCACGGGTGCCGCCTGACCTCGTCCCCGGTACGGCTCCGGATTCCGGAGGTGGGGCAGACGTGGGGGAGTCGTCGCTCACCCGACCTGAGCGGCGATGATCCGCGCACACTCCAGGGACTCGGTGTGTGTGGTGTCCACTTCCAGGTCGTACGACACGCCGTGGTGCACCGACTCGGCCTGCGCTGCGGCCATCCCCCGGACGCGGTCTCCCCGCGCGATCTCGCGGCCTGCGGCAACCCCGGCAGGGCATCGCACACCGACCCACAGCACGTCGAGTCCGTCGAGGGCCTTCCGCCACCGCTGCTGGGACGCTGCTGTGCCCAGGAAGACCTCGTCGACGATGACGCGGGCACCCGCACGGGCCATTGCGGCGACGCCCTCCATCCACGCCACTTCGAGCGTCCGGAACTCGGGCCCGACGCTCACCTCGCCGTCGGCGGCGATTCCGATTCCGGCGTCCGACTCCTGCAGGGCCGGCGGCATCGCGTCGACCAGCGTGTCAACTCCGACGGCGAGCCACGGCTGAGGCAGCACCGCCTGCAGACACCGGGAGATCCCGGACTTGCCCGAGCTGGAGCCACCGTTCAACACGATCACCTGAGTCGTCATCGCGCCACCGTAGAACCACTCCGCGCGCCATCCACAATGAATTCCGACAGGCCCGAAGCGGTGCGGGTCCCGGGCGGTCCGCAGGAAGAGCGCCGGCGCAGACGGCCGGTCGCCGACACCGGCGCGCAAATGAGGGCCCCCGCCCGCGCACCGGCCGTCGTATGCGGCGGGGACGGGGGCGGGGGCCGTGGTTCAGGCGCCGGCGGGGTCGGTGTTCTTGCTGAGCGTGTACACCAGGTCGACGACGTCGCCGACCGTCCGGACGTAGGACAGCTGCTCGCGTTCCACGCGTCGGCCCAGTTCCCGCTCCAGCACCGTCACCAGTTCCACGAAGTCCATCGAGTCCAGACCGATCTCCTCGCGGAGGTTGGTACGTGGATCGGCGATGTCCTCCCGCGGTACCACCGCGGCCTGGGAGAGGAGCGTCAGCACCCGGTCCTCGATCCGCGCACGCTCCGCCTTCTCCTCGGCGCTCAGGTTCACAGCGTCACCCCCTGTGACGAGATGGGAAGTCCTGCCATGGCCAGTGCCTTCGGGGACAGCTCGTCGCGCTGCCAGCCCAGGGACGAGAACCTGCTGAGCCCGTCGCCCTCGTTGTTGTGCCCCACCAGCACCGAGTACAGATTGACCGTCCCCGGCTCCTGCAACTGCTCGGCGAGCGGTACATCGTCGAACCGGGCGATGCGGCGGTGACGGGTCGTCAGCGGCCCGTAGGTGTGCTCGTAGTCCGGCGGGGTGAAGGTCAGCACGCCGGTCTGGCCGCTGACCCCGGAGGGGTCCAGCGACTCGCGGTAGGTCCGGATGACGGAGTGGCTCCCGTTGACGAACCGGAAGACGGTGAGGTTGTGCTCGAACGCCGAGCCGTCCACCGCGATCTGCTGCACCAGACTGGGGATCACGTCCGGGACCATGGCCACCGTGCCGTCCCCGGTGAAGGAGATGACGTTGCGGTCGCGCCGGGTCACGATTCCCGGCAGTGCCATCACCCCGTCGCCCATCAGCCCCCGCCCGTACCAGCCGGAGACGCAGGGGCCGGTGCGGGGCAGACTGTTGACCGCCGACAGCCCGGCGCGCCCGATGTCGTAGACCCCGACGTACTCGTAGCCGTCCTCCCGGATGATGCCGTCCAGCACACCGCGCAGCCGGCGGAAGAAGTGGTTGGTCGTCATGGGAAGAACCGGCAGCAGGCCGATCACGTCGCCGTCCGAGTCGGTGGTGGAGGCGATGGCCGCGCGCCGGTACGCCAGTACCTCCGGGTCGACGTCCAGCCGTTCGTGGAGGGCGCGCAGCACCGCCTCCGGATCCCCGACCACGCCCAGACCGGTGAACGGCGCCTGGTCGATCTCCCGGTCGGTGATCTGCACCGGCGCCAGTTTCCGCAGTGCCGACTCCGAGAACGGCGTGTCGATCTGCGGGATCTGCGTGCCGAGGAACATCACCGTCTGCTCGTCCGAGGGCCGCATGGCCCCGTCCCGGTAGAGGTATTCGTGGACGCGGGCGGAGTAGCCGTACATGCTGAGCGTGCCGATGAACTCCTCCACCGTCCGCCCGTCGCGGTAGCGGCTGACGGTGCCCGGCTGTGCGACCGAGTCGGCGAGTGCGATGCCCGCCTCGCGAGCCAGCGAGTACATCAGCTCCTTCGCGCTCTCGCGCAGCGGTCCGACCTGGCACAGGATCCGCCGGCGCCCGGTGTTGAGCAAGGTGGCCAGTTCCTCGATCCCGGGGGAGTGCACCGCCTCGACGCGCGGGGCGGGGGTGGCGACGGCCGGCGGCACCTCCTCGGCCGGAAGAGTCGTCTGGAGCACGTCGCGCGGTGCGATCACCATGACCGGCCCCCGGTCGGCCGAGTACGCCTCGAACGCCTCGGCGAGCCCACGGGCGATGTCGTCGGACTTGCCGATGTGCACCACCGGGAAGCCGCGGGCCAGCAGCGAGGGGCGGCTGTCCTCGGTGCGGTGGATCGTGCCCTGGAAGGGGTGCCACTGGTCCTCTCGGGAGTCGCAGCAGATGATGAAGCCCTTCGTGCGCACAGCGACGTGGTTGGCCAGGGTGCCGCGGAACTCCTCGTGCATACCGCTCGTGGCGACGATGGCGAACGGCGCCGCGTCCAGGGTCCAGCGTGCCAGCGCGGAGCAGGCGAGGCTGTGCTCGCTGGGTCCGCGCACGATCGGGTTCCCGCCCGCGACCGCGCGCCGCTCGATGTCGTCGATGAACGTGGCGACTCCGGAGCCCGTGTAGTAGTGCAGCCCCCAGGAGGAGCCGGCCTGTGCGGTCAGGAAGTCGGCGATGGCGTTCGCGATGGTGCTGGCTTTCATCCCCGGCCGCAGCCGGCTGGTGCTGTGCAGCTGGACCGAGTCCACGAAGGCGCAGGCGATGTCGGCGGTGACCACCCACTCCTCGTCGGGATACCAGCGCGGGGTGAACTGCTCGACGGAGTAGAAGCTCTCGACGTCCGGATCGGTGTAGACCTGGACGGAGCACGGGCCGGGCTCGAAGGCCACCGTGTCACCGAGCGAGCGCGCCAGTTCGGCCAGCCGCCTGTTCAGGTCGTCGGGTGATGTCATCCGGTAGCGGTGCTCGGCGTGGTCGATCACCAGCAGGCTGAGCACGGCCTTGTGGTCCCCGGCCGCCTCCAGCGCCGCCTTGTCGACCTCGTCCAGCGAGGAGACCGTCAGCAGGGTGAGGCGGTCCTCGGGAGCCACCAGATCGAGGAAGCGCAGACCGCGCTGGACGACCTCCTGGTAGTCCTGCTGCGACGGTGCGGGAGCCGGGGTAGCGCCCACATCGGCCTCCCGCCTCCCGGCCAGATCGGTCAGGGCACGGCTCGCCGCAGGGCCCACCGCGTCACGGTCGGTGACCACGACCACCAGGCGGTGGGTGGAGCTGATGGGTGGCAACTCGGACATGTGTTACTCCCTCATGAGTGTGGTCGGGCGACGTTCCGAAGAGGTGGGAAGCGGCCGGCGGAGTCGGGCGCGGGGTGGGCGGGGTCGGCAGGGGCGGGCAGCGGCAGGCACATCAGTTCCGGAGGCGGAGCACAGCGCCCCAGGGCGCGCGGCCCGGCCGCCTCGGGTCGGGCTCGGGCAGCAGGGCCAGCAGCCGCATGAGTGGGGAGAGGCGCTTCCAGCGCGCCGCGGCGGACAGCTGGGTGGAGACGGACTCGACCCTCCAGCCGCCCCGTTCGAAGAAGGCGACGCCGTCGGACGGACCGAAGGTGACCGGGGCGTTGTTCTTGCGGCTCGCCTTGTCCGACAGCTTCACCACGGCCGGGCTGACGACATCCGTGATCCACCAGCGCGCCCCGTGGGAGCGCAGTTGCGACGTCAGCTCCCGGACCTGGGCGTGCTCCAGATACAGCAGCAGCCCTTCCGTGATGACCAGCGTCCGGCCGGGCAGCCCGAGCGTTCGGGCGAGGAACGCGCCGCGCGCGTCGGTGTCGGCCAGGTCGACCGGTACGCGCTCCAGCCGGCACCGCGGGGTCTCCGAGGCGAGCGCCTTGTCCTTCTCCTCGATGAGCGGGGGCAGATCCACCTCGATCCATTCCAGGTCCGGCGGAAGGTCCAGCCGGTACGGTCTGGCGTCCAGCCCGGCGGCGAGGTTGACCACCCGGGTACAGCCCTCGTCGAGACACGCCGCGATCAGCTCGTCGATCAGCTTCGTCCGGGCGATGAAGAACCAGCCGTTGCCGAAGGAGCGCTTGGCCTCCTCCGCGATGATCCGGCCGCGTTCACCGGCCAGCCCGGCGGCGAACGGGTCACGGAAGAGGGCGTCGGGCCGGGCGGACTCCCGCGCCCGATACTCGGCCACCCAGCGCGCGGTGTCCGAGACGTTGTGCATCACCGATTTCACCATGGGTTCTCCCAAACGCCGCGGGGACGGGCGGCTGAAATGTGTGGGGCTGCCGCGACCGGCGGCAGCGGTGGGTGTGTGGGTCGGGCAGTCTTCGGCTGTCGCGGTCGCGGGAGCCGGTGTCGCGGGGGAGGGTGCGGGTAGACTCCCCAAACTCCGAAGTCTCCTGCTTTTTGGTGACTTGCGCTGTTCCGTCCACTGCCGAAGTCGAAGGAGCCCCTGTTCATGACCGTTCCGCAAGCACGACGGGTCGACGTGCCGAAAGTCCTTCTGGACAGCAAGGAGTTCACGGACGCGCACTACATGTCGGCCTACGAGGTGCCGGCCCCCGACGCCCGGTCCGTGACACCCGAACAGTGGGGCCGGGCGACCTTCGAAGGCGCTCCCGCCCCGGTCCGCGGCTTCCTGGGGATGGGCTGGACCCAGGTGCTCAGGCTGCGGTTGGGGCCCAGGTCCTCGCGTGAGCACATCCTGGGCTGGCACCTGTCCGGGCCGGTCTCCACGCAGGACGACGACTTCGACTCGCTCGTACTCGAAGGCCACTCCGGGCTCGTGGCCACCTACAACATCGTGATGGTCAAGAGCGCCGCCGTCGTATGGGCCACCGCGGTGCACTTCCGCAAGCCGGCCGGCCGCGTGGTGTGGCGTATGGCCCAGCCGGTCCACCAGCTCACCGTGCCCACCCTGCTCAAGCGTGCCGGCAGGTCCCTCTCCCTCGGCTGACGCGTGGGTGTGCCCGGCCGGCCCGGTGCGCCCGGCCGGGCTCCCGACCCCGGCCGTGTGCGCGGGCGCGCCGACGGCCGGAGCGGCGGGTCCCGCACTGCGCCCCGCTCGTGGCGGAACCCGCCTGGTCCGTCCTGGAGCCGTGCGCTCCGGCCGGACGAGCGGTACCGGCCGGAGCGCCTCTAGTGGAACTGCTCCTCCTCGGTGGAGCCGGTCAGAGCGGTGGTGGCGGAGGCCGGATTGAGGGCACTGGCGACGGCGTCGAAGTAGCCGGTGCCCACCTCGCGCTGGTGCTTGACGGCGGTGAAGCCCTGCTGCTGGGCGGCGAACTCCTTCTCCTGCAGGTCGACGTAGGCCGTCATGCCGTGTTCGGCGTAGCCGCGGGCGAGGTCGAACATGCCGTGGTTGAGGGAGTGGAATCCGGCCAGGGTGATGAACTGGAAGCGGTAGCCCATGGCCGCCAGCTCGCGCTGGAACTTGGCGATCTGGTCGTCGTCCAGTGCCGCCTTCCAGTTGAAGGAGGGCGAGCAGTTGTAGGCGAGCAACTGGTCGGGGTGGTGGGCCTGGACGGCCTCGGCGAACTCGCGGGCCTGTGCCAGATCGGGGGTGCCGGTCTCCATCCACAGCAGGTCCGCGTACGGCGCGTAGGCGAGACCGCGGGCAATGGCCGCCTCCATGCCGTTGCGAACCCGGTAGAAGCCCTCGCCGGTACGCTCGCCGGTGCAAAAACGCGCGTCGCGTTCATCGACGTCGCTGGTGAGCAAGGTGGCGGCCAGCGCGTCGGTGCGGGCGACGACGAGGGTGGGCACGTCGGCGATGTCGGCGGCCAGCCGGGCCGCGTTGAGGGTGCGGATGTGCTGGGACGTGGGCACGAGGACCTTTCCGCCCAGGTGCCCGCACTTCTTCTCGGAGGCGAGCTGGTCCTCGTAGTGGATGCCGGCCGCCCCGGCGGCGATCAGCGCCTTGGTGAGTTCGAACGCGTTGAGGGGTCCGCCGAACCCCGCCTCGGCGTCGGCGACGATGGGCACCAGCCAGTCGGTGGACCCGTCCGTGCCCTCGGCGGTGGCGATCTGATCGGCGCGCAGCAGCGCGTTGTTGATGCGGCGCACCACCTGCGGCACCGAGTTGGCGGGGTAGAGGCTCTGGTCGGGGTAGGTGTGCCCGGCCAGATTGGCGTCGGCCGCGACCTGCCACCCCGACAGATAGACGGCCTGCAGGCCCGCCTTGACCTGCTGGACGGCCTGCCCGCCGGTCATAGCTCCCAGCGCGTGGATGTAGTCGCGCTCGTGGAGCTGCCGCCACAGTCGCTCGGCACCGCGCCGTGCGAGCGTGTGCTCCTCCCGCACACTCCCGGAGAGTCGCACCACGTCCTCGGCACTGTAGGTCCGTGCCACGTCCTTCCACCGCGGTTCCGTCGCCCACCGTCGACCGAGCCGCTGTGCCGTTGCCGTTCCTGTCTGCGTCATGGCCTTCCCGTCATCGGTGTTCCGGGCCCGCGGCCCGGGTGCTGTCGTTGTCGTCCGAGAGGCGTGCGAACCAGTCGCCGAGCACCCGCGCGGCCAGCGGTGCCTTGCTCTCCAGGACCGAGAAGTGGTCGGCCGGCAACGACTCGGCGAAGTCCGCCGCCTTCCACGTGGGATCGATGGGGGCGTTGAGTTCCGCGTCCGGGTCCGTGGCGCGTACGGCCAGCGTCGGTGCCTCGATGCCGCGTGGCGCCCACTCCTCGTACAGCCGCAGATAGGCGCCCATCGCCATCAGGTTGTCGTCGTTGACGACCAGGCCCGTTGGGTCGCGGTGCAGGATCTCGCTCATCGCCCAGACGAACAGCGCCTCACGTTCCTCGGCCTTGTCGATGTCGTAGGTGTCGATCATGACGACGCCTTCGACCCGGTGACCCGTGCTCTCCAGCTGCTCGGTGATCGCCTGGGCGACCAGTCCGCCGACCGAGTGGCCGACCAGCGCCAAGGGCCGGCCGGCCGCCGCCTGCAGCGCCGACCGCGCCATCGCCTCGACCGCCACCTGCCACGAGGCCGGCAGCGGCTGCGACTTCCCGAACCCCGGCAGCACCAGCGCGGAGACCGGCAGCCGTGGCGTGAACTCCGAGGCCAGCAGGGCGAACTGGTGCGGCCCGGAGCCGGCCAGGAACGACGGTACGCACACCACCGCGGGGTCCGCCGCCCCGTCCGCGACCAGCACCGAACCCGCCGCCTCACCCAGCTCCGCGACCGTGCTGAAGGACGGCCGGAACCGGGAGGCTCCCGTGATCACCGGCACGGCGTCGGAGATGGTGCCCTCGATGTGCGCGCGGCGCAGCAGCGTGGTGAAGGCCCCCGACCTGCGATCGGGCTCGTCCTCGGAGCGGGGTGCGGGCGCGGCGGGCTTCGAGTCCGTCTCCGTGAACCAGTACCGCTGCCGCTGGAAGGCGTACGTGGGCAACTCCACGCGCGGCGTGTCCCGACCCGCGTACAGGACCGACCACTCGACACGGACACCGCCCACGTTGGCCTCGGCCAGCGTCCGCCAGAACCCGTCGGCCTCCTCGACCCCTTCGGCGAGGGGCGGGGTGACGTGCACCTCGTCCGGCTCGCAGTCGGTCGAGGCGAGCGCCGCGGTGACCGTACCGCTGAGCGACGGCTGCGGACTGATCTCGACAAAGGCCCGGAACCCCTGCGCCACCCGCTCGCCGACGGCAGCCTTCAGCGGCTCGTCACCGCCGCCGTCGCCCTCCGGAACACGGCCGGTCACCGCGCGGGCCGCCTCCGCCAGGGAGCGGCTTCCGTCGATCACCGACGCCGCCGGCTCGCCGCCGGGTTCCGCCAGTACGGCCTCCGGCTGCACACCGAACGCCCGCCACAGTGCGGCCAGCGACACCTGGACCGCGAACAGGACCGGCGCGAAGACTTCCGGCCGGTCGAGTGCGGGGGCCTGGGCGGGGTCGGTCACCGCTTCGAGGAGGTTCCAGTCGGTGTGCGGCGCCAGGGCTTCGGCACACCGCTCCAGCTGTTCGACGAAGGCCGGTGCCGAACCGGCCGACCGCAGAAGGCCGCGCACCGACTCCAGGGACTGCGCCCGAGGAGCGGGAACCACGAACGCGATCCTGCCGGGCCGCACCCGGGCCGGCGGCACCACATGGGGGCTCGGTTGTTTGGTGGTGAGGTGGGTGAGGGCGGTGGTGAGTTGGGTGTGGTTGTGGCCGATGAGGGTGGTGCGGTGGGGGTGTTGGGTGCGGGTGGTGAGGGTGTGGGCGATGTGGGTGGGGTGGTGGTGGGGGTTTTGGGTGAGCCAGTGGTGGAGGCGTTGGGCTTGTGCGGTCAGGGCGGTGGGTGTTTTGGCGGAGAGGGGCCAGACGATGGGGGTGTCGGTCTCGGTCTCGGTTTCGGTCTCGGGCTCGGTGCTGGTGCTGGTGCTGGCGCGGAGGGTTGTGCTGGTGCGGGTGGCGCTGCTCGTTGCGGCGGTGTTGGTGTTGTCGTGGGTGTCGTTGGGTGGTTCTTGGAGGATGAGGTGGGCGTTGGTGCCGCTGGCGCCGAAGCTGGAGATGGCGGCGCGGCGGGGTCGGTGGGGTGTGGGGTGCCAGGGTTGGGGTGTGGTGAGGAGGGTGAGGGGGGTGTTGTTCCAGTTGATTTTGGGGGTGGGTTGGGTGATGTGGAGGGTTGTGGGGAGGGTGTGGTGGTGGAGGGCGGTGATCATTTTGATGGTGCCGGCGATGCCGGCGGCGGCTTGGGTGTGGCCGATGTTGGATTTGAGGGAGCCGAGGTGGAGGGGTTGGTGGGTGGGGCGGTGGGGGGCGTAGGTGTTGTGGAGTGCTTGGGCTTCGATGGGGTCGCCGAGGGTGGTGGCGGTGCCGTGGGCTTCGATGGCGTCGATGTCGTGGGGGGTGAGGTGGGCGTTTTTGAGGGCTTGGGTGATGGTGCGTTGTTGTGCTGGGCCGTTGGGGGCGGTCATGCCGTTGCTGGCGCCGTCTTGGTTGATGGCGCTGCCGGGGATGAGGGCGTGGATGTGGTGGCCGTTGTGTTGGGCGTCGCTGAGGCGTTCGAGGAGGAGGATGGCGAGGCCGTCGGAGAAGCCGGTGCCGTCGGCGGTGGTGTCGAAGCTGCGGCAGCGTCCGTCGGGGGACAGGGCGCGTTGGCGGGAGAATTCGATGAAGACGGTGGGGGTGGCCATGACGGTGACGCCTGCGGCGATGGCGAGGGTGCTTTCGCCCTGGCGTAGGGATTGGATGGCCAGGTGGGTGGCGACCAGGGAGGAGGAGCAGGCGGTGTCCACCGTCAGCGCGGGTCCCTGGAACCCGAACGTATACGCCACCCGACCCGATACGAAGCTGCCGAGGGTCCCCAGCCCCCAGCGTCCTGCGACCTGCTCGGAGTTGGCGCGCGTGAGATAGGAGTAGTCCTGGAACATGGTGCCCGCGAAGACGCCTGTCCGGCTGCCGCGCATGCTCTCGGGGTCGATGTGGGCGTTCTCGAACGCCTCCCACACACCCTCCAGCAGCAACCGCTGCTGCGGATCCATCGCCAGCGCGTCCCGTCGGCTGATCCCGAAGAAGCGCGGATCGAACTCCGTCGCGGTCGACAGGAAGCCGCCCGAGCGCACGTAACTCGTCCCCGGATGGCTCGGGTCCGGGTGGTAGACCGCGTCGATGTCCCAGCCCCGGTCGGTGGGGAAGCCGGATATCGCATCCCGGCCCTCGGCCACCAACTGCCACAACTCCTCCGGCGAGTTCACCCCGCCCGGAAGGCGGCAGGCCATCCCCACCACCGCGATCGGCTCCCGGCTCCGCTCCTCCCGGTGACGTAGCCGGGCGTTCTCCTTCATCGCCGAGCGCAGCGCGGTCAGGACGTCGTCGTTGTCAACAGCCATCGAGGGTCCAATCTCACGAGTCGTCTCGGTTGTCGCTCAGCGCCAGTCGGACGAGATCTTCGGCGTCCAGGTCATCGACTCCGGCGGCCGGATCGAAGGCGTCCTCGGGGCCGTCCGGATCGGTACCGTCCTGCGCGGCGGGAGTCAGGGAGCCGAACAGCTCCCGCAGTACGACCGAGGCCACCGCCCGTGGCGTGGGGTGGTCGAAGATCACCGTCGCCGGCAGGTGCAGGCCCGCCATCGTGTTGAGGCGGTTGCGCAGCTGCACCGCACCGAGTGAGTCCAGACCGATGTCCTTGAGGGGCCGGTCGGGGGGAACCGCGTCCGCGCCCGGGTACCGCAGCACTGCGGCGACCTCGCCCCGCACCAGGCGCAGCACCTCGTTCTCCCGGTCGCTCGGGGACAGCCCGGCCAGCGTCTCGACGGTGGCCGCCGAGGTGGCGGCCTGCTGGGTCGACGCCGTGCGGACCAGGCCGTGCAGCACCGGTGGGGCCATCCCGGCGGCGGCCTGTGCGCGCACCGCGGCCAGATCGAGGCGGGCGGCCAGCACGACGGGGTCGGGAGAGTCGAGGGTCGCGTCCAGCAGGTGGAGCCCTTCCTCGGCGGACAGGGCGATCACTCCGCTGTCGGCCAGGCGCGAGGTGTCGCTCTCGGCTAGGTGCCCGGTCATGTCGCCGGGCTGCTCCCACAGCCCCCAGGCGATCGATGTCGCGGGCCGCCCCGCCGCTCGCCGGGCCTGGGCGAGCGCGTCGAGGAAGGCGTTGGCCGCGGCGTAGTTGCCCTGTCCGGGGCCGCCGAGCACGCCCGCCAGCGAGGAGAACAGGACGAAGGCCCCGAGCCGGTTCTCGGCTGTCAACTCGTGCAGATGCCAGGCGGAGTCGGCCTTGGCCCGCAGCACCCGGTCGAGTGCGTCGTCGGTCAGCGAGGTGATCAGGCTGTCCTCGAGGACGCCGGCCGCGTGGACGACCGCGCCCAGCGGGTGCTCGTCGGGTACCGAGGCGAGCAGCGTGGCCACCGCTGCCCGGTCGGAGACGTCGCACTCGGCGACCCGGACGTGCACCCCGAGCCCGGTCAGCTCCTCGACAAGGGCCGGCGCTCCCTGAGCGGACATGCCCCGACGACTGGCCAGCAGCAGATTCCGTACGCCGTGCCCGGTGGCCAGATGTCGGGCGACCAGCGCGCCCAGGCCGCCGGTGCCGCCGGTGACCAGCACCGTGGTCCGCGGGTCGAACACGGCCTCCGCACCCTGGGCACGCCGACGGGCGACTCGGGGAACCAGCAGCGCGCCGTCGCGGAGTGCCACTTGGGGCTCGTCCGCTGCCAGCGCCGCACCCAGCCGCGCCATGTCGGCTTCGGCACCGAGGTCGACCAGGGCGAAGGTGTCCGGATGCTCCGCCTGGGCGCTGCGTACCAGCCCCCACACCGCCGCCGAGGCGGGGTCCGGCTCCTCGTCGGGCAGCGCGGCCACCGCGCCTCGGGTGAGCAGGGCCAGCCGGGTGCGCGGCGAGCGGTCGGCCGCCAGCCACTCCCGCAGCAGGGACAGCACCCGGTGCGTCGTCGTACGTGCGGCCTCCGCGGCCGGCAGCCCCTCGGGCGTTTCGACGGGTACGAGGAGCCACACAGGCGGCTCGGTGTCCGCCCCTTCGGCCTCCTCCCCGGGTGTCGGCAGCGCGGTGAGGTCGGGGCAGGAGCGGATCGGTGTGTCACCGACGGTCGGCCCGGTGGGACCGAGTATCGCCATCCGGTCCGTTGCCACCGGGTCGGCGGGCGGGGCCGCCGGTGTCCAGTCCACCGCGAACAGACAGTCGGCAGCGGCGGGACGGGCACCTGCCAGCTTCGCGGGTGAGACGGGACGGGCCGTCACCGAGTCGACGGTGACCACGGTCCGCCCGTCCTGGTCCCAGCCGGTCATGCGCAGGGTGTCGGGTCCGAGCGGGGTGAGACGCACCCGTAGGGCCCGAGTCGTCCGTTCACTCCGGTGCAGCCGGACGCCGGACCACGCGAAGGGCAGCAGTGCCGTGGCGGACTCCTTCTCGTGCCACTCGGCGAAGGCGGCGTGGAAAGCGGCGTCCAGCAGTGCCGGGTGGAGCAGATGACGGGGGTCCACCTCGTTGCCGCCGTCGTCGAGCTGCACGTCCGCGTGGATGTCGTCACCGAGCCGCCATGCCGCGCGCAGCCCTCGGAAGGTACGGCCGTATCCCATGCCCCGCTCGGCAAGCCGGTCGTAGAGGCCGTCCAGCGCGAGCGGGACGGCTCCTGCCGGCGGGCCGTCCTGCGGCTCGGACGGGTCGGCTTCCTGCGGCGGCCGGGAGGGTCCGGTCGTCGGATCGCCTCCCCGGACGGCGGCCCGTGGGCCCAGCACTCCGGAGGCGTGCTGGGTCCAGCCACCGGCACCGTCCTCGGCGTGCACGGTGAAGGCCGCCCGCCCCTCGGCGTCGGGCTCCTGCACATGGAGCTGGAGCCCCACCGCCTCGTCGCGCAGCAGAAGCGGCGCCTCCAGGGTGAGTTCCTCGACCGCGGCGCCGCCGAGCCGGTCACCCGCGCTCGCGACGAGCTCCACGACCGCCGTCCCCGGGACGACGACCTCCTCGAAGACCGTGTGGTCGGCCAGCCAGGGCAGTTCTTCCGGCGAGACCCGGCCGGTGAACAGCCGGCCCTTTCCACCGGCCAGCGGCAGCTGACCGGCCAGCAGCGGATGGCGTGCCGACTTCATACCGGCGGCCCGGGGGCCGTCGCCGTCACCGCCGCTGCCCACCCAGAACCGCTGCCGGGTGAAGGCGTAGCCGGGCAGCTCGACTCGCCGGGTGGGGCGCCCGGCCGACGACGCCGACCAGTCGACCGGCACACCGGCTTCCCAGGCCTCGCCCGCGGAGGTCAGGAAGTCCTCCAGCCGGCCGTGGTCCCGGGTGAGCGAACCGGCGATCACCGGGTCGCCGCCGAGCGGCTCCAGCGACTGGGTGAGCGCCGTCGTCAGTACGGTGTGCGGGCTCACCTCGATGAAGACCCCGTAGCCCTGACCGGCCATCGCGCGCACGGTCTCCTCGAACAGCACCGGATTGCGCAGATTCGAGTACCAGTACTCGGCGTCGAGCGCGGTGGTGTCCAGCTCCTCGGCCGCGACCGTGGAGTGGAACGCCACGGAGGCGGTACGCGGACGCACCGGCCCCAGTACGGCACGCAACCGGTCCCGCAGCGACTCGATGTGCGGCGAGTGCGAGGCGTAGTCGACGGGAATCCGCCGCACCCAGACGTCCTCGGCGACGCAGTCTTCGTGGAACGCGTCCAGCGCCGCACTGTCGCCCGAGACCAGGACCGAGGTGGGGCTGTTGACCGCCGCGACGGACAGGCCCGGAGCCGCCGCGAGCATGGCGTGCACCTCGGCCACCGGGCGCGCCACCGACAGCATTCCGCCCGTGCCGCCGAGCGTGGCGATCTCCCGGCTGCGCAGCGCGACGACACGGGCCGCGTCCTCCAGACTCAGTGCTCCCGCGACGCAGGCCGCGGCGATCTCTCCTTGCGAGTGCCCGACGACCGCGTCGGGCTCGACCCCGTAGGAACGCCACAGCGCGGCCAGCGACACCATCACGGCGAACAGCGCGGGCTGCACCACATCGACCCGGTCGAGTGCGGGGGCCTGGGCCGGGTCGGTCACCGCATCGAGGAGGTCCCAGTCGGTGTGCGGCGCCAGGGCTTCGGCGCACCGCTCCAACTGCTCCGCGAACACCGGGGAGGCCTCCAGCAATCCGGCGGCCATACCGGGCCACTGCGAGCCCTGACCGGGAAAGACGAACGCCACACGGCCCGGTCGGCTGCGCGCCGGGCGGGGAGAGATCTGGTCCGGTTGTTTGGTGGTGAGGTGGGTGAGGGCGGTGGTGAGTTGGGTGTGGTTGTGGCCGATGAGGGCGGTGCGGTGGGGGTGTTGGGTGCGGGTGGTGAGGGTGTGGGCGATGTGGGTGGGGTGGTGGTGGGGGTTTTGGGTGAGCCAGTGGTGGAGGCGTTGGGCTTGTGCGGTCAGGGCGGTGGGTGTTTTGGCGGAGAGGGGCCAGACGATGGGGGTGTCGGAGCCGATGCCGTCGTCCCTGTCCCCTGCGGCGGGGACGGCATCGGCGCCGTTGGTGTTGGTGTTGGGTGGTTCTTGGAGGATGAGGTGGGCGTTGGTGCCGCTGGCGCCGAAGCTGGAGATGGCGGCGCGGCGGGGTCGGTGGGGTGTGGGGTGCCAGGGTTGGGGTGTGGTGAGGAGGGTGAGGGGGGTGTTGTTCCAGTTGATTTTGGGGGTGGGTTGGGTGATGTGGAGGGTTGTGGGGAGGGTGTGGTGGTGGAGGGCGGTGATCATTTTGATGGTGCCGGCGATGCCGGCGGCGGCTTGGGTGTGGCCGATGTTGGATTTGAGGGAGCCGAGGTGGAGGGGTTGGTGGGTGGGGCGGTGGGGGGCGTAGGTGTTGTGGAGTGCTTGGGCTTCGATGGGGTCGCCGAGGGTGGTGGCGGTGCCGTGGGCTTCGATGGCGTCGATGTCGTGGGGGGTGAGGTGGGCGTTTTTGAGGGCTTGGGTGATGGTGCGTTGTTGTGCTGGGCCGTTGGGGGCGGTCATGCCGTTGCTGGCGCCGTCTTGGTTGATGGCGCTGCCGGGGATGAGGGCGTGGATGTGGTGGCCGTTGTGTTGGGCGTCGCTGAGGCGTTCGAGGAGGAGGATGGCGAGGCCGTCGGAGAAGCCGGTGCCGTCGGCGGTGGTGTCGAAGCTGCGGCAGCGTCCGTCGGGGGACAGGGCGCGTTGGCGGGAGAATTCGATGAAGACGGTGGGGGTGGCCATGACGGTGACGCCTGCGGCGATGGCGAGGGTGCTTTCGCCCTGGCGTAGGGATTGGATGGCCAGGTGGGTGGCGACCAGGGAGGAGGAGCAGGCGGTGTCCACCGTCAGCGCGGGTCCCTGGAACCCGAACGTATACGCCACCCGACCGGACGCCACCGCGCTCAGCGTGCCCAGCCCCCAGTAGCCCTGCAGGTTTGTGCGGTCGGCATGGGCCAGATAGGCGTAGTCGGTGCCGGTCACCCCGGCGAAGACGCCTGTCCGGCTGCCGCGCATGCTCTCGGGGTCGATGTGGGCGTTCTCGAACGCCTCCCACACACCCTCCAGCAGCAACCGCTGCTGCGGATCCATCGCCAGCGCCTCGCGTGGGCTGATCCCGAAGAAGTCGGCGTCGAAGTCGGCCACGTCCGGTATGAAGCCGCCGCCTTGGGTGGAGGTGGTGCCGGGGTGGTCGGGATCGGGGTGGTACAGCTCCTCCACGTTCCAGCCCCGGTCGGTGGGGAAGCCGGATATCGCATCCCGGCCCTCGGCCACCAACTGCCACAACTCCTCCGGCGAGTTCACCCCGCCCGGGAGGCGGCAGGCCATCCCGACCACCGCGATGGGATCGTCCTCGGCGCGCGGCGGGACCGCACCCGCGCGGGCCCGTCCCTTGCTCCGGGTCTGCTCCGCGTCGGTGGCCCGGCTGCCCGCCGCCCCGCCGTCCGCCGCCCCATGGTCCGTGGCCGCGTCACCCGTGGCCGCGTCACCCGTGGTCCCGTCCCCGGCGGCGTCGGCGACTGTGGGCAGACCGAGCCGGGAGAGCAGGTAGTCGGCCACCGCATGGGGGGTCGGCTGGTCGAAGAGCATCGTCAGCGGCAGTTCGACGCCGTACAACCGGCCGAGCTGCTGGGTCAGTTCGACGGCCGCCAGCGAGTTGTAGCCGTAGTCCAGGTACGGCCGGGACGGATCGATGTCGGTCGGTTCCTGGCCGAGGAGCGCCGCCGTCTCCGCCAGCACGACGTCCAACACGACGCGGAGCCGGTCATGGGCAGATGTCCGTGCTGCCTGTTCGGCGTGCGGAGTGCTCGGTTGCTCACCCACTGACTTGTCACCCTTTCGAGAGCCGGCACTACGCGGTGGCCACCGTGAGTGCGACGTCCGTAGTGCGCCACACCAGCGCGATCTCGGCCTGGACGATCGGCCTGACCGGAGGAATCTGCAGCGCGAGGCCGTTGACGAAGACGATCGTGTACATCACGGGGCCGGTCGTCGCCACGAGCGACCAGACGCCGCTCAGATCCACCCCGTACGCCTCCTTCGTCGCCTTCACCACGAGGCTGTTGTGCTTCAGGAGGGCGCCGGTCACCGTCGCGTAGTCGGGGGCGTGCCGCAGCTCGGTGTCCACGGTCGCGAGCGTGTGACCGATGTCGACGGTGAGGTGGGCGTTGTAGCCCGCCATGGCCACCCGCGCCGGTGGTGTGTCGCAGCGGTGCGCCAGGTCGTAGTACCGCTTCCAGTGCGGCGGGGTGGGCCGCCCGAGGAACTCGTCGTGCACGGTCGCCAGGTACCGCCGCAGCAGTTCCGGCGTGAAGGCGTGCCCGAACGCCGGGTCGTGGAACGTCGTCCCGCGCAGCAGAGGCTGCATGACGGTGCGCTCCATGGCGTCGAGGCCGACGGCGAACAGTCCGCGCCGGTCCTGGTGGCGTACCAGGATCGCGGTGATCCGCCGGGTCCGGGTGACCTGTTGGTCGAAGCGGTCCAGCGGGTCGTCACCGGTCAGGGTGGAGGTGTCGGACAGGGCGACGACCGACCGTACCTCCGAGGCCGACAGCGGGGTGCCGCATGCCGTCGAGACCGAAGGGGGCGGGTCCGCTTCCGACGTACCGGCGGCCGCGACCGGGGCCGTCGGCACCACCACCATGGCGAGGGCGGTGCCGATGAGCATGCCGCGCAGCGCGGATCGCCGAGGTCGGCGTGCTGGGCGCTCACCGGTCGTCGTCGCTTGCATCTGTTTCTCCGTCACGTTCGTGCCGCGACCAGGTGCGGGTCGCCACGCCATTGCTGAGTCGAGGTCCTGCCCGAAGGCCGGACACCAGGGGAACGGTGAACTGGGGAGCGGGGGAACGGGGGCCGGGAGTCGGTCCGGGGCGGATGAGGAGCGGGGCTGATCAGAAGCGGAGGGCGGCGGCTGCGGCGAAGTCACCCGCATGCGCGAACCCGGCGGTCACCACCAGGTCGCCCGGCTCGATGCGGCCGTCGGTCAGCGCCCGGTGCAGCGTCACGGGCGCGGCGGCCCCGTAGAGGTTGCCGTACAGGTCGTAGGTGTCCAGATGACGTTCGGGCGGGATGCCCAGCGCAGTGCGCCAGTTGCGCAGGAAGATCCGGTTCGGCTGGTTGGTGATGAGTACGTCGATGTCCTCGACGGCGAAGCCGTGCTCCTGGGCGAGTTCTCGGACCAGTTCGGGCACGATGCGGTTGCCGAGGTCCAGGGTCTCCTTGGTCTTCGCCGCGTCGAACTGCACGTCCAGGACGCCAGAGCCGCTCTCCCAGTAGTGCCGGCCGTCCTCGGTCGCCATGCCGACGTCCCGCGCCGTGGCGGGGGTGTTGCGCGTGCGCACCCCCAGCAGCCGGGAGGAGGCATCGGCGGTGAGGTAGGCGACGCCGCATCCGTCGCCGGCCACCACGCTGTGCTGCTTGAAGCGGTTCCCCGGTTGGGCGAAGATCTGCCCGGCCGTGTTCTGCACATTGGCGATCAGCGCGCCACGGGCTCCGTGCGCGGCCATCAGTCCCGCGGCGATCTTCAGCATGTAGGGGAAGGACGCGCATCCCCCGTTGTGCAGGTCGATGATCGACTCGGGTGCGATGCCCAGCCGGTCGGCCGTATCGGCCCCGCATCCGGTGAACAGGTCGTCGGGCAGCAGCACATTGGTGAGCAGCAGGTCCACCTCGGCCGCCGGGTCCACCCCGAGCCGTTCGAACATCGGCAGCGCGGCACGTTCGATCAGCTCCGCGGCCCGGTCTCCCGGCTTGACGTGGTGCCGCCACCGCGGAGGACGCAACAGCGGGCCGTTGTCCATCGGACTCAGTTCGAGACCGGCCGCCAGATACGTCTCCACACCGATCGGCTCGTGCGGGAGATGGCTGCCGGTGCCCGCGATGCCGACGGCAGAGGGCAAGACAGTCATGTGTCGCGTCCTTCCTGTGGTGACTCGGGCGGGGCGGTGCGCGGTGCACGGGCGCGCCTGACGCGCCCGTGTCTCAGGCCAGGGCCACCCGTGCCACCGGTTCCAGCAGTTCGTCCTGGAGCAGCGACCGGCAGCGGAAGCGCTGGATCTTTCCGCTCGGTGTCTTGGGCAGCGTGCCGCGCGGCAGGAACAGGCACTCGGCGAGTGCGACTCCGGCCCGGTCCATGGCCAGCGACGCCGCCTCCTCGGCGAGGGGACGGAAGTCGCGCGGCTTTCCCATCGCCTCGGCCAGCAGCACCAACTGCGCGCCGCCCGAGCCCCCCGCCTCGACCACGGCCGCGCAGCCCTTGCGGATATGGGTCAGGGAGTCGACGGCCGATTCGATCTCCGAGGCGTACACCTTCCGGCCGCCGACCGAGAGCATGTCGTCGAGCCGGCCCGTCACATACAGCTCGCCCTCGTGCAGGAAGCCGAGGTCACCGGTGTGCAACCGGCCGTCCCGGAAGCGCTCGGCGGTCCGCTCCGGGTCCCGGTGGTAGCCGGAGGCCAGACTCGGCGAGGAGACCTCGATCTCGGCGACCTGTCCGGCCTCTCCCGCGTGCACCGACACGCCCGGCAGGGCGACACCGTTGGACACCAGCCGGGAGGCCCTGGGGTGCTCGGGCTCCACCTCGACCGCCGAGCCGTCCACGAGGGCGAGCCGGTCGAAGGACAGCAGCCGGGGCTTGTCCTGCCAGGGCTTGCCCGTCACGGCCAGGGTGGCCTCCGCCATGCCGTACGCCGGCTGGAACGCGGTGTCGGACAGGCCGAAGGGCCGGAACTTCTCGGTGGCCGCCGTCAGGGTGTCCCCGTCGATGCGTTCCGCGCCGATGACGGCCGCACGCAGCCGCAACTGCCGGGGCAGCGAACCCTTGCCCTGCGCACGGGTGGCCAGATGCACGGCCGTACTGGTGCCCGCGGTCATCGTCGCCTCGTACTCCGACATGTCACGGAACCAGCTGCGCGGCGCCATGCCGAACCGCTCGGGCGTCGAGAGGACGAGGTCGAAGTCGTACGCCCACGAGTACAGCAGGCAGCCGAACATGCCCATGTCGTGGGAGAGGGGGAGCCAGGAGACGACGGTGTCCGCCCCGGGGCGCCCACCCGTCAGCTGCAGGATGATCTCCAGTTGCCGCTCGACCGAACCGGTCGTCAGGGCACACCCCTTGGGCGTGCTGGTGCTGCCCGAGGAGTACTGGATGAACGCCAGCTCGTCGCGGCCGGGCGGGGAGGGGGTCACCGATCCGCTGCCGTGCAGCGTCGCCCAGCCGCGGATCGGCACCTGCGCCGCCAACTCCCCCGGGACGAGGGGGACCAGCTCGTCGTCCAGCAGGAGCAGCGTGGGCTCCAGCCGGGCCGACAGGGCGACCAGCTGCTCACCGTAGGCCTGCGCGCTCTGGCCGCGGGTGGGCAGCGGCAAGGAGGCCACCGCCCCGCCCGCCAGCCAGATCCCGAGCAGCCCCCGCACGGTGTCGGGGGTGTTGGTCAGGACGCAGGCGACCCGGGTGCCGGACCGTACGCCCAGTTCCCGGAGCCGGGCAGCCATGCCGTGTGCGTCCCGGGCCACCTCGCGCCAGGGCAGGTGCTCGAACTCGTCGCCGGTCCACGCGTGGAGCACCCCACGCGAGGACCCGTTGGTGAGGGCGTTGAAGAAATCCATCGAACCCCTTGTCTCGTCGCCCGGTCTTCCCGTCACCGCACCCCGGTGGGTGGCTACTCCACGTCCACCAGCGAGGTGTCGGAGTCGCGGGAGCGCTCCGCCATGGGAGCCAGCTTCTGCTGGCCCGCCAGCAGCTGACGGCGGTCGAGAGCTGCGCCGTCCACCCGGCTGATGCCGGCCTCCCTCAGGGTCAGCCGTTCGCTGTCGATCCGGATGACCTTCCACGCCAGGCGGGTCTTCTCCAGGCACCAGATGAGAATGGCGCTCAGGTCGACCTCGTACCACTTCATGCCGTGCCGGGCCGAGCGCGGGAAGGCGTGGTGGTTGTTGTGCCAGGCCTCCCCGAAGGACGGCAGCGACAGCCAGGCCACGTTGCGCGACTCGTCGGTGGTCTCGAAGCGACGGCGCCCGAAGTAGTGGCCGATCGAGTTCACCGCGTACGTCATGTGGTTGATCAGGAAGATGCGTACCAGTCCGCCCCAGACCACGCCGGTGAGCGCGGCGTACAGCGAACCGCCGGTGATCGCGAAGGCGAGGATTCCCGGCAGCAGCACCCCGGCGGTGACCACCAGCAGCAGATGCTCGCTGAGCCAGCGCAGCGGCTTCTCCCGCACCAGGTCGGGGCAGTAGCGCATGGGCTCGGAGGTCAGCTTGACGTCGAAGAGCCACCCGAGGTGGGAGTGCCACAGTCCGGCCATGGCGCCCTTGAAGCCGGGCGGGAAGTCGAGGTGGGGGCTGTGCGGGTCGCCCGTCTTGTCGGCCACCCGGTGGTGCTTGCGGTGGTGCGCGGCCCAGATGAGCGGCGGTCCCTGCCCGGCCATGGCGCCGGCGGTCGCCAGAGCGACCCGGACGGGCCGGTACGTCTCGAAGGAGCGGTGCGTGAGCATGCGGTGGTAGCCGGTCGAGATACCGAAGCCGGAGATCACATACATGATCACCAGCACCACGACGTCCGACCAGTAGAAGACCTTGTTCCACAACAGGGCCATCGCGCCGAAGACCGCGATGAGCGGGATCACCGACGCTCCGAGCATGAACCAGCGATGTTCTCGGCCGTCCATGGGGCTGTCATCTCCCAGAAGTTGGCTGACTGCTTGGAGTCGTGCTGCCACCGGGCCGGTGCGCGCGGCGCGGGCAGGAGCGGATGGACGCGGGCAGGATCGGATGGAAAGACGCGATCGTGGCGGCGAGGCGGTCCGGCGAGGGTCGGCCGGGCCGCGGGCCGGACCGTCGCGGTCGGTCGTGCGGGACAAGCTAAACATCCCCACCGGCGTCCCGTCAGCCGGAATCCGGCGTACGGCATTGCCCTTTGGAGCAATGCCCCAAAGGGCAATGGCCGCTGCCGCCACCGGTCTCGTAGCGTGAAGGCCTTCCGTACGCCGCAGGCGGCCGGAATGCCTCTGGGCACCTGTGCCGGTACTGCCTGGGGCTGTCTCACGCCTGGCGCGGAGAAGTAGCTGCGTGGAGCGTGAAAGTACATGAATGACGAGTTTCCGCGCGACGTACAGGCGCGGCACGAAAAGCGTGCGACGCGTATTCGCGAGAAGCATCCGAGAAACGGTCAGGCCGGTGCGAACAGATCACGCGTGCACCGTCCGGCACCGGGCACGTCCTCATGGGAAGGCATCCGTTGATTACTGCTGAAGAGATCTGCGAACGCATCGCCAAGAAGCTCGGCAGCAAGGCGTCGACGATGACGCTGAACGCCGACACCACCTTCGAGTCGGTGGGCCTGTCCAGTCTGCAGATCGCCGATATCGTCTACGGTATCGAGGACGATCTGGAGATCACGTTCGACGAGAGCCAGGCGGCCGGCGTCAAGACGGTGGGCGATCTGGTGAAGCTCGCCGAACAGGCCGCCTCGGACACCTCCGCAGCGTGACCACCGCCGCCTACCAGGGGGCCACGGCGGAGTCCATCCGGCACCACTACGACGTGTCGAACGACTTCTTCGCCCTGTGGCTGGACGCGGACCTCACCTACACCTGCGCGCTGTGGGAGGGCGACGAGACGCTGGAGAGCGCACAGCGGCGCAAGCTCGACTATCTGGTCCACCAGGCCCGTGCCGCGGGCGCCCGGCGGGTCCTGGACGTCGGATGCGGCTGGGGGAGCCTGCTCGCACGCCTCGTCGAGCAGCACGGTGTCGAGCACGCGGTGGGCCTCACCCTCAGCGACAGCCAGGCGGAGCTGCTGCGGGCCCGCGAGCTGCCCCGCACCGAAGTGCGGGTGGAGAACTGGCTGGAACACGAACCCGAGGGCACCTACGACGCGGTCATCTCCATCGGGGCCTTCGAGCACTTCGCACGCACCGGGCTGACCCGGTCCGAACGGGTGGCCGCCTATCGGGAGTTCTTCACACGCTGCCGGGACTGGCTCCCCAGCGGCGGCAGACTCGCGTTGCAGACCAACATCAAGGGCAACAACGTGCGGATGGACCGGCAGACCGTGCGCGATCTGCTGTTCATCATCGAGACCATCTTCCCGGAATCGGAGATTCCCGCCCTGTCGGAAGTCGTCGAGGCGAGCGAGAAGCACTTCGACGTCGTGACGCTCCGCAACGACCCGGATCACTACAGCCGGACCTGTGCGGAATGGCTGCGGCGGCTGCGCAACAACCGGACGGCCGCCGTCGAGAGCGCCGGAGAGCGTGTCGTCGCCGATTACGAACGCTATTTGGGCGCGACCGTCGGCCACTTCGACAACCGTCACCTGGGGCTGTCGCGTATCACCTTCGAAGCCACCTGACTTTCCCTCTCGCTTTCCCTCTCGAAGCCGGCTGATTTCGGCACAACCATGGCCTGTCGAGGAGCGCTCATTGGACGCGTACAAGCACGTGGTCTACTGGCACGACACCGAGCGGGTGACACCCCGTCCCCCGCTTCGGGGAAACGCCGACTGCGACGTCTGCGTCGTCGGCGGCGGCTTCACCGGCCTGTGGTCCGCGTATTTCCTCAAGGAAGCCGAACCGGCCCTCGACATCCGCGTCGTCGACGCCCGCCACTCCGGGTACGGGGCCTCCGGCCGCGCCGACGGCTTCGTCACCCCCACCATCGGCAAGGACATCCGGGCGCTGGTCGAACGGTTCGGACCGCAGCGCGCGCTGGAGGCGTCACGGGCGGTCGGCAGGTCCATCCTGGAGATCGGCAGGTTCACCCGGCGCAACCGTATCGACGCCGGGTACGAGGCCAACGACTACCTCATGGTCGCCACCAGCCCGGCACAGCTCAGACGCTTGGAGGACGACCGGGCCCTCGCCGAGCGGATGGGCGCGGCACAGCCCGGCATCCTGCCCTCGGACGCCACCCGGGCCCTGGTGGACTCGCCCGCCCTGCTGGGCGGCCTGCGCACCGGGGGCGCCCTCGTCAATCCGTTCAGACTGGCCCGGGGCATCGCGAGGGTGGCAGAGGAGAAGGGCGTGACCCTCTACGACGACTCGCCGTGCCTGCGCGTGGAACCCGGGGTGCGGCCCACCGTCGTCACCGCAGGCGGTCGGGTGAAGGCCGACAAGGTCATCCTCGCCACCAACGTCCACATGGACGCCTTTCCCCCCTTCCGCCGCAAGGTGGTACCTGTCTGGACGTACGCCATGGTCAGCGAGCCGCTGACCGACGCCCAGCTGGCCCGGGTCGGGTGGGAGGGGCGTGAAGGCCTGGTCGAGGCCAAGTCCCTGCTCACCTGCGCCCGGCTCACCCAGGACAACCGCGTCCTGTTCGCCGGAGGGCCGGCCCCGTACTACTTCGGCCGGGACAAACGACAGCGGAACATGAACCGCGCCGCTGTCTACCGCGCGATCCACCGGGAGTTCCTGCGCTTCTTCCCCCAGTGGCAGGACGTGCGCTTCACCTACGCCTACGGGGGAGTGGCCGATGTGGTGCGCGACTTCGCCCCGCACTTCGGCACCCTGGCCGGCGGCTCCGTGCTGTACGGATACGGCTACTGCGGCAACGGGATCGCGGCCACCCACACCGGGGGCAAGGTGCTGCGTGATCTGACGCTCGGCAAGGAGACCGACTACGCGCGGCTGCTCTTCGTCGACGGCGCCGATCGCAGGCCACCCGCCTCGTTCCCGCCCGAGCCGGCGCTGTTCGCCGGGGTACGCGCCGCGACGCGGCTGATGGACTGGAAGGACGCACGGGCATGAGCCGTCCCCGCACAGTGCTGCTGACCGGGGCGTCCGGTGTCGTCGGCCGCGCCGTACTGCGCGAGCAGCACCCCGACCGGCTGCGGATCATCCCGGCCGCCCGCAGCGCGCCGGTGCCCGAGGCGGCCGAACCGGTGCTGCGCTGCGATCTGACCCGCGAACGCCTCGGGCTGGACCCGGACAGCTACCGGGCCCTCGCGGCCGAGGTGGATGTCGTCATCCACTCCGCCGGGCTGACGGAGTGGGGGTTGCCGGCCGAGCGCTACCGTCCCGTCAACGTCGACGGCACCCGGCAGGTGATCGACTTCGCCGCGCAGGCGGGGGCGACGGTGCACTTCATGAGCACCGAATTCGTCGCCGCCCTGCTCCCCGGCGCGCCCGCACAGCTGCGGTCGGAGAACATCTGCCGCAACTACATCGACTCCAAACGGCAGGCGGAGGAGCTGCTGCGGGTAAGCGGCCTGCCGCACACCGTCTTCCGGCCGACCAACCTCATCGGCGACGCCGCCACCGGATGGACCTCCCGGGGGCAGATCGTCCAGCAGATGTCCGACTGGCTGCTGCGCGGCCGGGCCCCCTTCGTACCCGTCCACCCCGGCATCCGGATGGACTTCGTGGCTCAGGACCTGCTGGCCAAAGCCGTCGTGCGGGCAGTCGAACTCGGCGACGACGAGGGCGCCTTCTGGGTCTCCTACGGGCCCGAGGCGATGGATGTCGAAGGTTGTCTGCGCGTCCTGGCCAAACACGCGGCGGCCGTGGGCCGGACGTTCACTCCGCCACCGCTGGTGGACGCGGACACGCTCGACCCGGACGAGATCGACCGGCGTGACCCCATGACCCGCGCCTATCTGTCCGTGCTGCGCGACGTGGGAGAGGTCACCCGGTGCAGCGGCGGCGTCCTGCCCACCTCCATGCCGATGCTGCGCAGCCGCTACGGCATCCCCGTGGTCGACGACACCGCGGCCTACGCGACCAGCCTCGCCTACGCCGCCGAACACCTCGGCTGAACCCCATGGAAGGACACTGGTGGTGAACGAAGTCTGGAAGGCGCCGGATCTCGGCGGGAAGGTGGCCGTGGTCACCGGAGCGAGCCGAGGCGTGGGGCGGGGCGTCGCGCTGGCACTGGGCGAAGCCGGCGCCACCGTCTACGTCACCGGACGCAGCACCCGGGACGGGCGGCGCACCGAGGATCTGCCGGGCACGGTGGAGGACACCGCCGAGGAGGTGACGCGGCGCGGTGGCACAGGCATCGCCCTGCGCTGCGACCACGGCGTCCCCGAACAGAACGAGGCACTGGCCGAGCGGCTGAGTGCCGAGCAGGACGGGCTCGACCTGCTGGTGAACAACGCCTGGAGCGGCTACGAACGCTCCCACGAGGTCCGGTTCGACGCACCGTTCTGGGAGCAGCCGCTGTGGCGCTACAGCCTCTGCGAAACCTCCCTGCGCGCACAGTACGACGTGACGCGGCGACTGGTGCCGCTGATGCTGCCGCGGCGCAGCGGACTGATCGTGGGTATCAGCTTCTCGGACGGCGACATCTACCTCGGCCAGGTCGCCTACGACGTCTTCAAGACGGCGGCCGACCGGATGTGCCGGGGTTTCGCCTCGGATCTGCGCAAGCGGGGCATCGCCGCTGTCGGTCTGCACCCCGGTTTCGTGCGCACCGAACGGGTCGAGGCCGCCTGGGAGGCGCTGGGCAGCGGCCCGGCCTCGGTCGTGCACTCGGCGGAGTACGTGGGGCGGGCGGTGGCCGCGCTGCTGGCCGACCCCGATGTCATGGAGCGGACCGGCCAGGTGCTGGCCACCGGTGACCTGGCGGCCGAGTACGACTTCGACGACGTGGACGGCAGTCGCCCGCCGGTCTTCCGCCTGGAGGGACGGATGAGCCTGGCCACCAGGATGGACAGGCTGAACCGGGTGGTCAGGAAGGCTGGGCAGCAGCAGTGAGGCGGCGGGTGCGGCGCAGCACCGGGCAAGGGCCGTCGGCGTCCGTGTGCCGCACGGCCACCGCGGCCTGGTATCCCTCGGGCACCGGCACGTCCCGCAGCACCCAGTCGGTCGGCCCGCGCGGGGCAGGAGCCGGTGCGAAGCGCTCGGCGAGGCCGACATGGTGAGCGCCGAGCCCGCCGGCGAGCCCGGTGCCGAGACCTTTGAGGTACGCCTCCTTCCGCACCAGGCAGCCGAGCACGGCCGGGGCACGCACGGCCGTGGGCAGGGCGGCGAGAGCGCGTTGTTCGTCCGGGTGCAGCCGCCGTCCCGCCCGCTCCAGACCGTCACGCACCAGCTTCTCCGACTCGATGTCCGCCCCCACCGGGGAGGAGGAGAGCGCGAGGAGCGCCATGTCCCCGGCGTGCGAGAGCGAGAAGTGCGCCTCGGGTCGTCCGGCCACGGCGGGCCGCCCGTGCGGACGCCCGCACCCGGGCATCCCGCACTCTTGCCGGGTGAACACGAGCGTCCGCGGGTCCGTCCCCAGGTGTGCCCCCAAAAACAGCCGCAGCCCCACATGGGAGGTGACGAAGCGCTCGCGTGCGACCGGGTCCTGGAAGGCGGCGGCCCGTCGCCGCTCCTCGGCGTCCAGTACGTCGGCGGCTTCCCGCGCAGCGGTGACGTGCCCCGGGAGCCACAGCAGCTCCACCGCCACCTCGTGGGCGCGGGGCACGTCCGCCGCTCCGTCCCCTGCAGCGGGGCCGGTCATGGCGGCTACCGGCCGTCGCCGTCGGGCGGCTCCGGCAGCAGGTCGTCCGTCCATTGCATCGACAGCAGTACGGCCTCGACCCTGGACCTCAGCCCCAGCTTGCGGGTGATGCTCGTCAGATGCGCCTTCACCGTCCGTTCCGCGATCCCCAGCCTCCGGCTGAGGACCCGATTGCTTTCCCCGGCTGCCAGTACCCTGAGAACCTCGCGTTCACGGTTGGTCAAGGTCTGCAATGCGGACCTTTTCGCCGACAGCGTGCTCACGCGCGCTCCGGCGGTTTCCGTTAAACGCGGTGAGCCTTCCCAGTCCGGCCGTTCATCCCCGTTCATCGTGCACTCCAACTTCCCGAGGCTTGCCTCGTCGCAGGAGAAATACTGATCCGGGCACACTCCGCTGTCCGCTCCGGCTGATGTCCGCTCCGGCTGAAACCGGAATGACAGATGCCGGTACCCCGCGGGCTTCGGAGGGCGGTCGGATAGCTTCTCCCAGTCATCCTCGCACTGCCGTACTCCGTCTGCAACACCCGCACGAGTCCAGGGACATGACGACGCATCAAAGTTTTGGTGGGTGAATGGTTTGTCAATTCCAAAACCTTCGTATGCGGCCGGAGCCCCCGGCTCGCGGATCGCGGCGGTAGCCGCCAGCCGTCCGGAACGGGTGGTGGGAAACGCGGATTTGGGGAATTCTTTAGGCGTCTCACCGGAATGGATCGAGCGCCGTGTGGGCATACGCGAAAGGCGATTCGCAGGGCCGTGCGAATCCATCCCCAGAATGGCGGCGCATGCCGCCTCCAAGGCGCTGTCCTCGGCCGGCCTGACACCTGACGACGTCGATTTGCTCATTCTGGCGACCTGTTCGATGCCGTCACCGATGCCGGGCGGTGGCGCGCTCACAGCCGCGGAGCTGGGCATACCGACCGTCGGCGCGTTCGACGTCAATGCGGCGTGCGCCGGATTCTGCTACGGCCTGGGGGTGGCCGACAGCATGGTGCGGGCGGGTACCAGTGGCTGCGTACTGGTGGTCGGCGCGGAGCGGATGACGGACTGGGTCGACCCGGAGGACGTCAACACCGCCCCCATCTTCGCGGACGGAGCCGGCGCGGCCGTGGTGCGGGCGGCGGAGCACACCGGTATCCATCCGGTGGTATGGGGCGGGGACGGTGAGCGAGCCGCACTCGTGGCCATCCCCGACCGGTGGAGCCGTCTGACGATGCGGGGCCAGCCCGTCTACCGGTGGGCGACCACGGAACTGGTGGCGGTCGGGGTGGAGGCCTGCCGACGCGCCGGGCTCGCCCCGGCGGACCTGAAGGGCCTGGTCGTCCACCAGGCCAATCTACGGATGATCGAACGCATGGCTGAGGGCCTCGGCGCGGTGAACGCCGCCGTGGCCCGGGACGTGGTGGAAAGCGGCAACACCTCAGCGGCCTCCGTTCCCCTGGCGCTCTCGCGGCTCATCGATCTGGGCGAGGTGCGTTCCGGTGATCCGGTGCTCCTGCTGGGCTTCGGCGCGGGGCTCAGCTATGCGGGGCAGGTGGTGGACTGCCCGTAAGAGCAGAAATCAGCCGGCAGCCGCGGTGGTGCACGCATGGACGGCGGGGGCCCAACCGCCCCCGCACGAAGGACCGTTGACCAGTGGAGCAGCGGGGTGAGCAGCTTTCTTCCGCTCTCTGGCGGCGGGCGCGCGCGTATGGTTTGCTGCTGCGCGTCGGGCCGGCCCTCGGCCGGCAACTTCGCGCAGAACGGGGACGTTCATGGCCAAGCGCATGCTGTTCAAGGCGGCGAGCAAGCTGGGCATCACCGTCAAGGGGGCGGTCGGCGCCTACCCCTGGATTCCGTAGACACCTGTCGAGGTAGACACCTGTTGAACCCCTAGGCACCGCGCCACGGCAGTTCCACGGCGGCCCGGCCCCGGCACCCACCGGGGCCGGGCCGCCCGCGCCTGAGCTCTGCCGGCACTGTCCGGAGGCTGCCGGCACTGTCCGAAGGAGAGGGATCCGTGCTCCGTCCACCCGCGCCCACGGGGTTCTCACCCGCCGAGTTCCTGGAGAGATACGAGCAGGACCGCCTCGGCACGCTCGGCTCCGCCGTCCGGCAGCACGGCCCGGTCGTACAGCTCGCCGAGGGCACCGTGCTGGTCAACGACCCCGCCGCGGCGCAGGAGGTGCTGCGCCGCACCAACACCGACTTCCTCGTCACCAGCACCATCCGGCGCGACGAGGTGAGCGGTGTGCGCGACGATCCGGCCACGCAGGAGTGGATGCGCGGTCGCCGGGCCACCCAGCGCGGCATGTCTCCCGACCCGCTGCGGGAGCACCGGCGGTGGCTCACCTCCGCGGCCGACGCGCTGTGCCGGCAGTGGCGCACGGCGGGCGACATCGCTGACCCCCTCCTCGGCCTGGAACAGCTCACCGCCCGGTCCTTCACCACCTACTGCTTCGGCTCGCGGGACGCCGGCCCGGTCCCCGCCCGCACGGCCGAACTGCTGGCCGCCATCACCCCCCTGATCGCCAGCCCGTTCCAGCTGCCGCGGGCGCTCCGGCGCCTCCTCCCGCGCTACCGCCGCTCGGTGCGTGCGCAGAGCGCTCTGGAGGACGAGTTGCGCAGGGCGCTCGCCAGGCCCGGCAGCGGTGGGCTCGTCGACGCGCTCACCGCCTCCGGACTCGGCACGGAGGCCGTGGTGCGCATTCTCGTCTCCAGTGGTCTGGCCTCCTACCGGGTGCCCGCGGCCGCCGTCACCTGGTGCCTGGTCGCCCTGGCCGACCACCCCCGGACGGCCGAGGCATGTGCGCACGCACTCCACTCGGCGGAAGAGGGGAGCGTGCCGGAGTACGTACGGTGGACGCTCGCCGAGACGCTCCGGCTCTGGCCGCCGAACTGGCTGATCGTGCGCACCGCGCGAGGAGAGCAGGAGGCCGCCGGCTGGCGGATTCCCGAGGGCGCCGCCGTACTGATCTCCCCGTACGTGCTGCACCGGAGCACGGCGACGTTCGGCGACGACGCCGACCGCTTCCGCCCGGAGCGCTGGCAGGATCTGAAACCGGAAACGGGCACCTATGTGCCGTACGGCATGGGCACCCGCTGGTGCGTCGGCAAGGCGCTGGCCGATGTCGAACTCTCGACGCTGGTGAGCGTCCTGGCCGGCTCGCTCCGCTTCACCGTCACCAGCATGGCGACCCGGCCGGACGTCCGCACCACCCTGCTGCCGGCGGGACTGACCATGAGCGTCACCGCCCGGTGACGGCGTCGCTCACCCTGCTCCACGCCGCTCACCAGCGGACGGGCAGCCGCCGGATGCCCCGGGACACCAGACTGGACAGCCGGTCGGCCGGCGGTCCGTCGGGCGCGAGCCCGGGCAACCGGGTGAGGAGCGTGCGCAGGACGATGCGCCCCTCCAGCCGGGCCAGCGGAGCGCCGAGGCAGAAGTGCGCCCCATGGCCGAAGCTCAGGTGCCCTCGGCCACCCCTGCGGATGTCGAAACACTCCGGCCGGTCGTAGCGGGCCGGATCGCGGCCGGCGTCCGCCGCGGCGATCAGCACCACGCCGCCGGCCGGTACGACGCTGCCGCAGATGTCCGCGTCCTCGACCGCGATGCGCGGGGTCGAGGTCTCCACGGGGCTGTCGTAGCGGAGCATCTCCTCGATCGCCCCCTCCAACAGGGTGTCCGGTCCGGAGCGCAGCGCAGCCAACTGCTCCGGATGGGAGAAGAGGGCGCTGATCCCGTTGCACAGGAAGTTCACCGTCGACTCGTGCCCGGCGATCAGGAGGAGGAAGGCGGTGGAGAGCAGTTCGTCCTCGGAGAGCCTGTCGCCGTCGTCGTCCACCGTGTGGATGAGCGCGCTGAGCAGATCCGGCCCCGGGTCCGTGCGCTTCGCCGCTATCAGGTCCGTCAGATGAGCGACCGCCTCCCGGTGTGCGGCGCGGGCGGAGTCGCCGCTCGTGGGGGCGATGACCTCGTCCGACCATCGACGGAACGCCTCCCTGTCGATGTCCGGGACGCCCAGCAGCTCACAGATCACGGTGAGCCGCAGCGGGAAGGCCACGGCGTCGACGAGATCGCCGCGCCGCTCCGGAGCCTTCAGCATCGCGTCCACCAGCCGGTCGGTCAGTATCTGGATGCCGGGGGCCAGCGCCGCGACCCGGCGCGGCGTGAACTCCCGCGAGACGAGGCGGCGCAGCCGGGTGTGGTCGGGCGGGTCCGCGAGCAGCATGTGCGCGTTTCCCGGGTTCTCCAGCGTCGTCGGCGTCGGCAGGCCGGTGGCCAGAGCGCCGTACCGTCGCCAGTCCCGGCTCAGCCGGGGATGTGTGTAGGCGGCCCGAGCCGCCTCATGGCCCACGACCAGCCAGAAGGACTCCTGCCCGTCGGTGGTCACCCGGTGCACCGGCCCCCGCTCCCGCAGCGCCGCGTAGGCCGGGTACGGATCGGTCGCGAAGTCGGGGTGCAGCTCCAGGAGGTTGACCGGACGGGCATCGAGCATGGAGACCTCCGGCACAGGACAGCGGCGGGGGGACTCACCCTAGGAGCCGGGCGGGGCCCACGAACAGACCCCCTTCGGGTCCGGAGGGCGGATCGGGAGGCCTGCGGCGATTCGCCGTGATGAGTGGTTTGCCCCCTTCCATGAGTGGCCTGTCTCCTCCCGTGGGCACTGTCGTGAATGCCGATGCCGCACAAGGAGGCGGAGAGGGGAAGGGCTGAGCAGTACTCGGGTCGCAGATCACCCGGAGCGGCGGGGCCCGCGACGTACGGGCCCCGCCGCCCCCCATGAAGGAGAGAACACAGGGTGGACGTCGCACCGGACGGGCGCATGGCGTCCGTCGAGGCGAGCGCAGTACAGGCGCGGGTGAGCGAGGCGCTGGCGACCAGTCGTGCCCACGCCGCGGCAGCGGCGGCCGGGGAGGTGACGGGCACGGGGCGAGCCGATTCGGCTGTCCGGTGCGGCCATGCGCACGAGCTGAAGCCGTGGCATCCCGGTGTGCACGCCGCGGCGTTGCACATGCTGAACACGCCGCGCGGTGCCGGACCACGGTGGCACTGTCAGGAGGCGACGCGTCTCGAACTGCTGGCGGCGCGGAGTACGCGCCGCGCCGCGCACTCTCCCTGTGCGGCGTGGCACACCGATCTCGCGCCTCCCGAGGCGCACTTGTCACAGGCGGTGGCACGCGCCGTCCGCGACACCCCACGGCATGGGAAGTCGGCCCAGCGCCCGGCGACGCAGGTCGCCGACGTGGTGGGGCGGTGGGGCGGTCCGGAGCGGGCGGCGTTCTGCGCCTCGGCGTGCCTGCTGGCCCAGGTGTGGCCCTCGATACTGGCCGAACTGTCCGTGCTGGTCCGCCAGGTCGGGGTGGTCGACGGCTCCCGGATCGCCGGGTTCACCGACTTCACCACACACGGCGCCGTCTTCGTCAACCGGCGCCGGATGGTCCGTCACGGGAAGGGCGTCCCTGCGGTCGTCCGGTACGCGGAGGCCCTGGTGCGCGGGGGCACGCACACCCGCTGCAACGCCGCACAGGTGACAGCTCCGTTCCTGCGCGACGAACGGGACCGGCCATGGACGCACACCCCGCCGCGGCCCGACTCACGGCCGTCGGCGGCATTGTTCCGGCAGTTGGTGGCCTTGGTCCGGTCACGTGAGCTGTACGCCAGGGTGCTCTCCGCGGCGCCTGCTCCTCCCATGGTTCGCGGGGCGGCCGAGCAGGCGATCGGCGAGCGGTATCTGCTGTTGGACGGGCAGGCACGTCGGGCCGCGGCCGGACTGCTGCCTCTTCGAGGGGCGCTCACCGAGCACGGGGTGCGCGTCCTCACGCAGGTGGAGAAGACGCTGGCCTCCTATGTCACCGCCGCGGTACCGGAGTGAGGCCCGAACCCCGCGTGCCGTCGGCCGCTACCGTCGGCGGCACGCGGGAACAGCCGGCACCGGCCGCCACTACGCCTCGGCCTGCCTCTGAAGCGGCAGGCCCCCGGCGCTCAGGCCCCCTTGTGGTGGTGGCGGCGCCACCTGCCGCGGCCGGAGTGCTCCGCCTCCTCGGGCTGCTCCTCAGAAGGGCGTCCGGCGGCGGTGTCCTCCGCAGTGGGCAGGCCGGTCACCTCCAGCTCCGGCAGCACCATGTCCGGATCGCGACGCGGAGCGGCCGGGTCCGGAGGCAGTGGGCCGGTGGCAGAGGTGAGCGACTCGGCGGCGGTCGGTCGCGGCCTACCGGCCGAGCGGGACTGGCGGCCCGCCGACCGGAAGGTGGGGGCGATCTCCTCCTCCACCTTGCGCCGCTTGTTCCTTCCGCCCCCGCTCGGCTCTGTCTCCCCGGCGTCCTCGGTGTCCTCGGCGGCGGCTGCCAGCGCCTCGGCCACCGAGGTGCCGGACGCGAATGCGGCGGGGACTCTTCCTTCCTCGTCTCCCTCGTCGGTCTCGGGCTGCTGCGCCCGTTCCAGGAAGCGCAGGAGCTCGACGGGGAAGGGCAGCACAAGGGTGGAGTTCTTCTCGGCGGCGACGGCCGTGATGGTCTGCAGCAGCCGGAGTTGCAAGGCGGCGGGCTGCACGGACATCTGCTCGGCCGCTTCCGCCAGCCGCTTGGAGGCCTGGAGCTCCGCGTCCGCGTTGATGACACGGGCCCGGCGCTCACGATGTGCTTCCGCCTGGCGGGCCATGGACCGCTTCATGGTGTCCGGCAGTGACACGTCCTTGATCTCCACCCGGTCGATCTGCACGCCCCAGTCGACGGCGGGGCTGTCGATCATCAGTTCCAGGCCCTGGTTGAGCTTCTCCCGGTTGGAGAGCAGATCGTCCAGATCGCTCTTACCGATGATCGACCGCAAAGAGGTCTGCGCCATCTGGGAGACGGCGAACTGGTAGTTCTCGACCCGGATGACCGCGTAGGCCGGTTCCACGACCTTGAAGTAGACGACCGCGTCCACGCGCACCGTCACGTTGTCCCGTGTGATGCCCTCCTGGGCCGGAACGGGCATGGTGACGATCTGCATGTTCACTTTGCGCAGCCGGTCGATGAACGGAACGATCAGCGTCAGTCCGGGTCCTCGTATGTCCCGGTGCAGGCGGCCGAGGCGCAGTACGACACCGCGTTCGTACTGCTTGATGATGCGGACCGCTGACAGGACACCTATGGCCGCCAGGACGGCCACGACGACGATGACGGCTATCAGTACTTGCAGCATGACGGTACCAACCATCCCAAGCAGGTAATACCAGCCTAGATCGGACCAGGACGTACATGCGAGCGGCCGGGGGAGAGGCGCCGACCCTCCAGGCCAGGGAGCATCCCTGGCCTCCCTGGGAGAGAAAACCTTCACTCGCGGAAGCAGGATGGCGAGGAGGGGACGAGGGAGGAGCTGCGGCCGGTGCGGGGTGCACCCGGCCGTGTTCGTCCTGTCGCGACCGTGGGTGGCCGGTCGATCACGTACCTCGGTCGAGGGGCGCCGCCGCGTCCGACGCCGCTTGCACGGCAACCCGCTGTTCCGGCGATCGCGGCCGCATCCGCACGCGGGCGACGGTTCGGAGCGGGTATCTCCCCTCGCCGCTGCAGAAATTCAGGAAATGAGCGGTCAGAAATTTCCCTGGCGAGGACCTTGCCGGGTGGGAACTTATCGCGGCCACCGGCTTGATCGTGCTACGCTGATGCGAGTTGCAGTTGTGGTTCCCAAAGATTACAGATGCTCCAGCGATGTTCCATCGCGGCGAGCACATCGAGTAAATTTTTAGTTCGGGTTTTCCCGGAGGGTAAATCATCGCAGCGACTCCGGTTCCGCAAGGTGCGGACTCCGGTCACTGCCCCCAAGGGAGATCGAATGGCAACTGGCACCGTGAAGTGGTTCAACGCGGAAAAGGGTTTCGGCTTCATCGAGCAGGACGGTGGCGGCGCTGACGTGTTCGCCCACTACTCGAACATCGCCGCCTCCGGGTTCCGTGAGCTTCAGGAAGGCCAGAAGGTGAACTTCGACGTCACGCAGGGCCAGAAGGGCCTTCAGGCCGAGAACATCGTTCCGGCCTGACGCTGACGCCTATCGGCAGCCGGGGTCCGCACCGTGCGTGCGCACCCCGGCTCGCCACACCGATCGTGCCCCTCGTCCTCGACGGGCACCGTACGCGGCGAGCCGACGGCAGCGCCGTCCGCCACCCTTCCGCGTACTTCGCCGGGCGGAATCCGGATCCCGGCGCTCGCGGCCCGAGAAGTGACTGCCGTTTTCCACGGCTCACCCGCCGCCGCCCGTTCCGACCCGCCGTCGCTTTGTCTGTGATATCCGGCCGCCGATTGCGGCCCGGTTTGTTTTCTCTTTTTCTTCGGCTCGTTCTTGCGGATCCTCGTGCGGCTCATTGCTGCTGCAGGAATCCCCTCGATGCGTGCCGCACCGAGGAAGGTTCCGTATGAATCGCTCAACCCGCACGAACGACAACTCCTACCGCTCCCGCAAGGGTGCCGCCACCGGCTCTGGTCGGGGCGGCCGCAACCGCCCGCTGGGGACGGCCCGAACGGGCGCTCCGTCCCGTTCGGCCAAGGGCGGGCGGTCGGGCGGCCAGGGACCGCGTTCCGCCTCCCGCCCCACGGAGTTCGCGCTGCCGACCACCAGCACTCCGCCGCTGCCGGCCGTCGAGAAGTTCGCCGAGCTGGACCTGCCCGACCGGCTGCGTGCCGCGCTGGTCTCCGAGGGCATGTCCGTGCCGTTCCCGATCCAGGCGGCGACCCTGCCGAACTCGCTGGCCGGCCGGGACGTGCTGGGCCGCGGGCGCACCGGCTCCGGCAAGACACTCGCGTTCGGCCTCGCTCTGCTGGCCCGCACCGCAGGGCAGCGGGCCGAGCCCCGCCAGCCGCTGGCTCTCGTCCTCGTACCCACCCGGGAACTGGCCCAGCAGGTCACCGACGCGCTCACCCCCTACGCCCGCTCGCTGCAGCTTCGGCTCACCGCCGTGGTGGGCGGCATGTCGATCGGCAGGCAGGCGGGCGCGCTGCGTGCCGGGGCCGAGGTCGTCGTCGCGACGCCCGGCAGGCTCAAGGACCTCATCGACCGGGGCGACTGCCGGCTGAACCAGGTGGCCATCACCGTCCTGGACGAGGCCGACCAGATGACGGACATGGGCTTCATGCCCCAGGTGACCCAGCTGCTCGACCAGGTACGGCCCGAGGGGCAGCGGCTGCTCTTCTCGGCCACCCTGGACCGGAACGTCGACCGCCTGGTGCGGCGTTATCTGAGCGACCCGGTGGTGCACTCCGTCGACCCCTCCGCCGGCGCGGTCACCACGATGGAGCACCACGTGCTGCATGTGCACGACACCGACAAGGTGGCCACCACCACGGAGATCGCCGCCCGCGACGGTCGGGTGATCATGTTCCTGGACACCAAGCACGCGGTGGACCGGCTCACCAAGCGGCTCCTGGCCGCCGGTGTACGCGCCTCGGCGCTGCACGGCGGCAAGTCCCAGTCCCAGCGCACCCGCACCCTCGCCCAGTTCAAGACCGGGCACGTCACCGTCCTGGTGGCCACCAATGTCGCAGCTCGCGGTATCCACATCGACAACCTGGACCTCGTCGTCAACGTCGATCCGCCCAGCGACCACAAGGACTATCTCCACCGCGGCGGCCGCACCGCCCGCGCCGGTGAGTCCGGCACCGTCGTCACCCTCGTCCTGCCGGACCAGCGCCGCGGCATGAGCCGGCTGATCGCCGACGCGGGTATCACGGCCCAGGTCACCAAGGTCCGCTCGGGTGAGGCCGAGCTGAGCCGTATCACCGGCGCCCAGGAGCCCCCCGGTGTGCCGGTCACCATCGCCGCGCCGGTCGCCGAGCGCCCCAAGCGCGGCGACTCCGCCGCACGCGGACGACGGAGCCGGCCTGCGCGGGGACGCCGCCGCCCCGCCTCCGGCATCGCCGCCTGACGCGTCCCTCCTGTGCTCGGGCGGGAACGGCCGCATCCTCGGCCTTCCCGCCCGCCGACCGCCCGAGGCGGTCGGCCCCTCCCGGAGTTCCCCTTCGACCCTGTTGAGGTCCTATGCGCTGCGTGATCGCCCACTCCGCTTTCTACCTGCTCAAGAGCGATGTGCTGGAGGCGATGAAGGGCGTCAAGCCCGAACCCGCCTCGGGAACGTCCGTGACCATCGGCCGCCGCACCTACCCCGTCCAGCAGGTCGGGGAAGTGGTCACCAGGCAGGACCGCCGCGACTTCACCGTCGGAGAAGTGGGCCGGGCGCTGACCCGGCTCGGCTTCACCTGCCACGAGCCCGCCACCGCGCCGGTCCTCACACCTCAGCAGACGGCTTCGGCGCTGCTGGGAACCGCGACGCAGGCCTGAGCTGGGGGCCGCGTACCGCTCCGACGGGCCATCCGGCGGAACGTCGGGGCCCCGGCCGTCGCGGACCTGGTACGCGGCCTTATAGCATCAGCACCCATGTCGAATGCTGACGAGCTGCTCGTCGACATCGCCGCCATGGTGGAGTCGGAGCAAACCAATCAGATGTCTCTCACCGTCGTGGTCCATGGGGCCGTCATCACGGGCCGCCTGGCGCCCGAGACGCTGTGGAGGCAGCGAGTGGCCGAGGTCCTGAGGGACTCGGAACGACTCGGACCGTTCGCCGGCACCTTCATGGCAGCGCCGGACGCCACGGAGGCTCGTGACTCCCGAGAGCCCTCCTACCTGCACTTCCACGTCGCCAGAATCCTGCAGGGGCCGGTGGGCATCCCCGAGACGGGTGGGATGTACCGGATCGCCATCAAGGACGTGAGCGCCTGGACGATGGGGGATCTCAGCTACTCCGACCAGTGAACCGGTACTCGGACGGATGGCCCGTGCGCAAGCCGGGCGGGTGCGGGTGCGGGCGAGGCCCTGTCCGTCATGGACAGGGCCTCGTGCCGTTGCCGGGAGAGGTGCGCCGTGGCTGGGGCGGGCGCGGAGCCGGGGCGTACGGTCGTACCGTCGACGCCCTGCCCGGGCAAGGCAGCCGCCCGGTCCGTTCGGCCGCCCGGTCCGTTCAGCCGTCCAGCCAGTCCCCGCCGACCGCGGTCGGTGCGAAGCCTTGGGCGTTCCACAGGAAGTGCGGATGCGCGCAGCCGAACATGTAGGCGAGCAGGGCCGTGTCCTCCTTCCAGGTCGGGGGCCGGTGCAGTGCGTGGAACAGGGCCGCGCCGACGTTCCCCGAGTCGGTCTGGACCTCGCGGGCGCCCTCGCCGCCCGCCAGTGAGGCGAGGACGGCGGCTATGTAGGTGCGGCGCAGTATCTCCCAGGCAGTGTCGACGTCACCGCGCCATTCCCCGTGCAGCGCCTCGAAGGCGGCCAGCTCGCTGGCGAACAGCCGCCATGCCTGCGGGTGTTCTGCGCGGCAGCGCGCCGAGAGCAGGGCCGCCCGTTCGCCCAGCACATCCACCGCGGGCGTCCCGCCGACGCGCAGCGCGACACCGTCGGTGAGCAGACCCGTGCAGGCGTTGGGTTCGATACCGCACAGCGGGCAGCCGTCCACCGGCGGCAGCCCGTTGGTGATCCCGTCGAACCACAGGGCGTGCCGCCCGGTCAGTCCTTCCCAGACGATGGTGGTCCCCATCAGCCAGGTGTTCCACAGCAGGCCGTGTGCCTCCGGCATGCACCCGTATTTGATGAGCGCGACGACGCACGCCCCGTACAGCGCCTTGTCGTGCGTGGACATGGCACTCAGCCAGAAGTTGCTGGCCTCGCCGGTGACCGCGTCCGCGCGGGCATCGGTCATGTCGTTGAGCACCCGGCACAGGACCAGCGAGGCGAGGTGCTCCTCCTGCCAGAGCTCGCTGTCCGGGGAGACGTGCCAGAACAGGCAGTCCATGAGCTGGAGCAGGGTGTAGGCCGACTTGTCGAGCGGCGTGGACTGGGGGAGCGTGGCGGTGCCCGACACATGCCGCTTGAGCCAGTACTCGTCGACGGAGCGCTTGTAGGCCGCGTAGAGACCGGATATCAGGGCCCGCGCGCCATTGGTCGTGCAGTCCTCGGCCAGGCGCTGCTCGACCGCGCGGGCGGTGTCGGCCACGTCGATCGCCGACTGGACGCGCTTGTACTCGTGGAGGACCAGGATGTCGTCCTCGTGCCGGAACCGGAGCCCGAGATCCCGGTCCGAATCGTTCATCTTCCTGGTCCATACCCAGCCGCCGGTCAGCACGCTGTCCAGTTCTTTTCGGTAGGGCCATGTCTTGATCCGGAGGGGGCGCCCGTCGCTCCTGCGCCAGTCGTAGTCGTCCAGCGCGCGGGTGAGTGGCTTGGGCAGGTGCGCACAGAGCGTACAGGTGCACGAATCGTCGTAGGGGGCGATCTCGTTGCTCTCCGCCCGCTCTCGCCAGACCCCTTCCAGTAACGCACATGTGAGCCGGCACAGGCTGATGCCGGTCTCGACGCCGGGAAACGCGTTGTTTATGACGGCGAGGCACTCGTCCAGCCTGCGCAGGCGTTCCATGCCGTGCTCGTCGGGAGCGCTGAATTCCCTGGGGGCGCGGACCAGAGCCCCTTCCACGGGGAATATCGCGTTGCCGCCGCGCCGCACTTCCTGGCGCGCAGCGCTGTTCCGGCGTGCGACGCCGGCTTCTTCGCGGCGCTTGTAATCTTCCGTGCAACTAATGACAGATTCCCTGACCATGTTTGCCAGTTCGTCGCTGGTTCCGCTTCGTCCCATCGGTGAGTCCTCCTGCTCGTGGAAACGCTCACGTCGGTGCTGCGTGCATGCCGGTCATGCGCGGTGCGGTGGGGCGTACGGTGGCGCTGCGCGCTCCTCGCCGAGCCGGGGCGCGGTGTGCCGAACCCGTTGGCCGAGGGCCGTCGGCCCAGGTCGAACGGGTAGCAGCGGCTGTCACCCCGCCACTCGCGAGGTCGTGTCCGGCAGCCGGGCCCGCGGGCCGCGATGGGGGAGTGGTGCCGATGCTAGGGGTCAGTCTCCCCACAATCGGCGGATGCATCCGGGACGGGCGGTCGAGAGGCACTCAGTCAGGTGACTGATCAAAAAAGGACACAATCGGTCAGGGAGTCGACCGGCTCGAAAGGTCGGTGATCCGACGGGTGCATTGAACGCACCCGCGTCCGCGCCCTGCCGTATACGCCGGAATCAGTCCCTTCGGAGCCCTGCCAGGTATTTCTTTGCGTCGTGCACCACGAAGGGGAGGGAAATCGGCCACACGCCGCACTCGAACGTGAATCCGAGGCGTATGGCAGAACTATGGCAGAACACAGCATCTCCTGCGGGGCGCCCCTTCTTCTCGCTATGCTCCCCGACTCCCGGCGAGTTGACGCACTCGCGGGGAACCGTGGCCTGCCGCCACCACTTCGCACCTCCGAAGAAAAGGAACCGGGACGATCAGCAGGTCATTCGGTGAGTGCCGCCTCCCGTACGGCACAGGCTGTACGACGAGTGCGTTTCCGACCCGCCCGCATGAGCAAATCGGTTGAGGATCCAGATGGAACTTGCCACGAACCCACCCGCAACCCGGCTGCCCGCCGCCTGGTACGCGTGGTGGTCACTGCCCGTAGCGATATGTGCGGCCACGGCCGTGGTGACGGCCGCGGGATCGGCCCGAGACCTGACGACCGTCCTCCTGGTCGGCGCGGTGGCCACGGCCGCCTCCGCCGTCTGCGTCGAGCGCCTGCTGAGTTCCGAGAGGCGGGCCCGCAAGGCCGCCGCTGACCATCAGGCGCAGGCGGCGCGGGACAAGGAGCAGGCGCAGCAATGGCTGGCGTCCCTGGGGCAGAAGCACGCTTCGGAGGTCTCCGAACTGAACGCGCGCCTCTCCCAGCTGACCGAGCTGCACAAGGCCCAGCTGGTACGAGTGGCGGACGAGTTCCTGCCCAGGGCGGTCGACGAACTGCGCCAGGGCGAGGCGATGGACGACGTGCTGCGCCCGCTCGCCCAGGACCCGGACGTACCGGAGGAGTTCAAAAGCACGCTCCGCAAGCTCCTGCGCTCGGCCATGATGGCCATCGAGGAGGAGTTCGACCGCAGCACCTCGGCCCGGCAGTCGGTGGTCAGCATCGGCAGTCGGATGCAGGTCTACACGAGCAAGATCCGCGCCCAACTGCACGAGATGCAGGGTGTGCACTACAGCCTGCCGGCGGTCGCCCGGGACCTGATGCAGCTGGACCAGGAGATCGGCCCGGCCGACTGTCTGGCCGCCAGCATCGTCGTGTTGGGCGGGGCCGACCGGCCGGGCAGGCAGTGGCAGACCCACCAGCCGCTGCTCAGCGTGGTGCGTGGCGGCATGGCGCGCATCAAGGAGTACAAGCGGGTACAGCTGCGCCGACTTCCCGAACTGGGCGTGGACGGCAACCTGGTCGACCATCTCACGCTGATCTTCGCCCATCTGATGGACAACGCGGCGCGGTACTCGCCCCCCTCGGAGCCGGTGATCGTCTCCGGCCGGGAAGTACCCAACGGGCTGGGCATCCAGATCCAGGACGCGGGCACCGGGCTCAGGGCCGAGAAGCGGCGCCAGGCGCTGCGGCTGCTGAACGGTGTGGCGGTCGGTTCGGGACCGGGTGGGCTGGCCGAGGACGCGCAGCTCGGCCTGCGCGTCGTGGGCAACCTCGCTCGCAAGTACGGCATCACCGTCACCTTCGACGACTCGCCGTGGCTGGGCACCGCCGTGGTCGTCGTGGTGCCCCACAAGTACTTCAAGCCCCTCGACAAGCGCCCGTACTCCGAGTCGGCCCTCACCCGGGCCCCGATGCCCCGTCCGCGCCCCGAACCCGTCAGGACCCCGTCCGAGCCCGTCACGGTCGGCCCCGCCGCCGCCCCGGAAGGCCCGGCGGGCACAACCGGCCGGAATGGCTCGGACAGCCCGGACGAGGAGCTGGTCACGGGCGCCACCACACCCGGCGGGCTGCCCAAGCGGAGCAAGCAGTTCACGGACGCGCCGGCTCCCGGCCACGGCACACGCGCCGCGACGGGGGAGACCGGGGGCGTGCCGCCGGAGGAGTCGTTCGCCGGACTGGCCGCCTTCGTGTCCGGCAGCGGCCCGACGAACGGGCCCGACAAGAACGACCGCCCCGACGAGCAACAAGAGAGTGACTAGCCACATGACGCAGCACCAGACCGACCTGAGCTGGGCGCTCCGCGACCTGGCCGAGAGCATCCCGGAGATCCGCTTCGCCCTGGTGGCCTCCTCGGACGGGAAAGCCATCACCTCGTACGGTGCGGAGACCGACGACGCCGACCGGTTCGCCGCCATCGTCGCGGGCCTGCAGTCACTGGCCCAGCCCGTCGCGGAGCAGTTCCCGAAGGAGAAGGGCCAGTTGCGGCTCGCCGGGATCGAGGTCGACGGCGGCCATCTGTTCGTCGTACGCGCCGGCAACGAGACGTACCTGGGCGTGCTGGCCAGGAAAGGGCTCGACCAGGGACTGCTGGGGCACCAGATGAGGGACTGCGCCCGCAGGATGGGTGACCTCCTCGGCACCGTCCCGCGCCAGGAGCAGTCTGGATGACCGAGCCGCAAGCAGGCTCGGGCCTGCCCGGGCTGGAGCGCTACTACATACTCACCCAAGGCCGCAGCGCGCCCACGGCGGACGCGTCGACCCTCGATGTGGCCACCCTGATCGTCGCCCGCTCCACACCGGAACCGGGGACCCAGCCCGAGCACGACGCCATCCTCCGGTGGTGCCGCGACCCGTTGTCGGTGGCCGAACTCGGCGCACACCTCGGGCTGCCTTTCAACATCCTCTCGGTGCTGGTGGCCGACCTGCTGAACACAGGCCGTGTGGAAGCCCGTGATCCCATTGCAGGTACGGGCGACCACGGACCCGACCTCGCGCTTCTCGAGGAGGTACTCAGTGGACTTCAACGGCTTTGACCGGCCGGCGTTTCCGCAACGGGCGGAAGCGCTGCACGCGGGAAGCCGGTCGGTCAAAGTGATGGTCGCCGGCGGTTTCGGCACGGGGAAGACGACGATGGTCGGCTCGGTCAGCGAGATCGTGCCGCTCACCACCGAGGAGACCCTCACCCAGGCCACTGTCGGCGTCGACGATCTGGTCGGCGTGGCGGACAAGAAGAGCACCACTGTCAGTCTCGACTTCGGTCGGATCAGCCTCAACGAGCAACTGGTGCTGTACCTGTTCGGCACGCCGGGGCAGGAGCGGTTCTGGTTCCTGTGGAACGGCCTGTTCAAGGGCGCTCTCGGCGCGGTGGTCCTGGTGGACACCCGGCGGCTGGAGTCCAGCTTCCGCGCCATCGAGGAGATGGAGCGGCTGGAGGTGCCGTTCGTCATCGCCCTCAACCTCTTCCCCGACGCCCACAACCACCCGGTCGAGGAGGTACGGGAGGCCCTGGCCATCTCCCCGCAGACACCGATCGTCACCTGCGACGCACGCGACCGGGCGTCGAGCCGCGATGTGCTGATCGCGCTCATCCGCCACATCAAGGAACGGTCTGTTGCCGCATTGGAGCCGCGATGAACGTCCAGCCCTCCGACAGTCCGCACCTTGACGCGCCGACCCCGCCCGTGGGCTGCCCCGCGCGGCACACCGGCGCCACCACGAGGCTGTACGCGGCCGAGTCCACGGCCGATCCGTACGGGACCTACTCCCGGCTGCGCAAGCAGTACGGGCCGGTGGCGCCCGTCCTGCTGGAGGGCGACGTGCCCGCCTGGCTCGTACTCGGCTACCGGGAGAACCGGCGGGTGCTGGACAACCCCGGTCAGTTCAGCCGGGATTCGCGCAAATGGCGGGACTGGGAGGAGGGGCGCATCGAGGAGACCTCACCGCTCATCCCGATGCTGGGGTGGCGCCCCGACTGCCTCTCGCAGGACGGGGAGCCGCATCAGCGGCTGCGCGGAGCGGTGACCGAGAGCATGGAGACGGTCGCCAACCGCGGGATACGCCGCCACGTCGTCCACTTCGCCAACAAGCAGATCGACGCCTTCGCGGACACCGGGCAGGCCGACCTGGTCCTCCAGTACGCCGAGTATCTGCCGATGCTCGTCCTGACGCGGCTCTTCGGGCTGCCGGAGTCCGACGGGAAGTATCTGGCGACGGCCTGTGCCGAGATGATGGCGGGCGGCGAAGGGGCGATCTCGGCCAACGAGCGCATCGCACGGGTGCTCGCCGAACTCACGGCCCACAAACGTGCCGAACCCGGTCCCGACTTCGCCACCGGACTGATCCAGCACCCGGCCGCCCTGGACGACGACGAGGTGCAAAACCACCTGCGGCTGGTGCTCATCGCGGCCCACGCCACCACCAGCAACCTGCTGGCGCGGGTGCTGCAGTCGATCCTCAGTAACGACTCACGCCTCTCCGACCTGGTGAGCGGGCAGATGACCATCACGGCGATCGTCGAAGAGGCGATGTGGAACTCGCCGCCGCTGGCCGTGCTCCCCGGTCGCTTCGCCAACGCCGACTGCGAACTCGGCGGTCAGCACGTCAGGTCCGGGGACCTGCTCATCCTCGGCCTGGCCGCGGGCAACCTGGACCCGGAGATCCGTCCGCACACCGGCACCGCGGTACGCGGCAACCAGGCCCATCTGGCCTTCAGCAGCGGCCCCCACGCCTGCCCGGGGCAGGCCGTGGGCCAGGCCATCATCGAGACGGCCGTGGAGGTGCTGATCCACCGCCTTCCCGGCCTCGCCCTGAGCGGCGACCCCGGCGGGCTCACGGACACCGCCTCCACGTGGGAGACCCGGCTCGACCACCTTCCCGTCACCTTCCCGCCCTAGCCCGGGCGGGCCCGGAGCGGCACCGGAGGCTGTACGAACTGGGGCACCGAGGGCGGCGGACCCGCACCGGCGGACTACTGGGAGTGCACCTTCCGGTAGAGGGCGCCGGTGTAGTAGTCGGCCGGGTCGGGGTTCTTCTCCAACTGCTCGTTGCGGAGGAAGAACTCCCCCAGCTCCTTCAGCCGGCGGCCCAACTCGCCGCTCTCGGTCCTGGCCACCAGCTCGTCGGTGGAGAGGGTCTCGACGTGCGAGGCGTCGGACTTCGCCTGCGCCTTGCTGACGTGCAGCATCTTGGCCGTGAGGGCGATGGACTCCTCGGGGTGCTTCTTGCGCCAGTCGTTGGCCTGCTGCAGGACCTTGATCACCTTGGTGTTCTTCTTCTCCGGCACCTTGTTGCCGGCGACGAAAGCGGTGGGGAAGGTGTCCCCGGTCTCCTTCGTACTGGCCACCTCCTCCAGCTTCGGCACCTTCTTCTTGATCGTGTCGATGGAGGGGTAGAAGATGCCGGCGCCGTCGATCTTTCCGGAGGTGAAGGAGGAGACGACGGTGGACGGGTCCATGGCGATCTTCTGGATGTCCTTCGTGGTCATCCCGGCCTTCTCCAGTGCGATGTTGAGGATCATGTCGCCGGATGTGCCCTCGGGCACGCCGACCCGCTTGCCCTTGAGGTCCTTCATCGTCTTGATGCCGGGCTGGGCGATGACGCGGTCCGCATAGGTGAAGGTGTTGATCGAGATGACCTTCGCCTTGCCGGAGGCGGGCAGCCACATCGCGCCCGGACCGATGTAGCCGTAGTCGAGGTCGCCGGAACCGAGCGCCTGGATCTGCACCGGTCCGTTGTTGAACACCTTCGTTCTGGCGGTGAGGCCCTGCTTCTTCCACAGTCCCTGCTTCTCGGCGATGGCCAGCAGACTGGCGCCGTTGTAGTCGCCTATGTAGCCGAAGTCGACCGTGTCGTCGTCCTGCGAAGCCCCGGTGGAGCACCCGTTCATGGCGAGGGTCAGGGCCGTGACGGACAAGAGCGCCGACAGAGTGCGGCGGATGGTCCTTTTGGGCATGGCGAAGGTGTCCTTACGGGGAGGCGGAAGGGGAAGGGGGGCAGGTGCGGCCCCGAAGGGCGCGCGGAACCGCGCGCCGAACGGGTACGGAAGGTGCTCGGCGACCGGCGGTGTGCTCAGGCGGCCGGAGCGGTGGACTCCTGGTGGTAGACGGAGGTCCACACCGCGTTGCGGATCTGCCGGAAATCCGCGGAGAGCCGGATCTCCTCGGTGCGGGGATAGGGCAGGTCCACATCGACGACGCGGTGGATACGGCCGGGCCGGGCGGCCATGACCACCACCCGGCTGGCCAGATAGACCGCCTCGTCGACGTCGTGTGTGATGAACAGTACGGTGCGCTTCTCGCGGCTCCAGGTCGCCAGCAGCTGATCCTGCAGCTGGACCCGGGTGAGGGCGTCCAGCGCACCGAACGGCTCGTCCATGAGCAGGACCTGCGGGTCCACCGCGTAGGCGCGGGCAATGGCGCAGCGCTGTTTCATACCGCCCGAGAGGGTCTTGGGCAGTGCGTCCGCGAAGTCGTCGAGTCCCACCAGCGTGATGGCCTCGGCGGCCCGGCGGCGGCGCTCCTGGGTGGGGACGGCGGCCAGTTTGAGACCGAACTCCACGTTCTGGCGCACCGTCAGCCATGGGAAGAGCGCGTACTGCTGGAAGATGACGCCTCGGTCGGGACCGGGCCCCGTCACCGGTCTGCCGTCCACCAGCACCCGGCCCGAGCTGGGCTCCTGGAGGCCGGCGGCCATGCTCATCAGGGTGCTCTTGCCACACCCCGAGGGGCCGACGACGGTGACGAACTCCTGGTCGGCGATGTCCAGGGACACCCCGTCCAAGGCGGTGAACTCGGCCCCCTTCAGCGGGAAGGTCTTCACCACGTCCTGGAAGCTGATCCTGCTGTTCATCGTCGCTCCTGCCAGCCGGTGAGCCGTCGTTCGGCGAGCAGCAGCAGCCGGTCCATGAGCAGGCCGAGCACGCCGATGGTGATGAGGGATACGAAGATCGTGTCCATCTCGAACCAGGTGGACGCCTTCTGCATCCGGTAGCCCAGTCCTTCCTGGGCGCCGATCAGTTCGGCCGCGACCACGGTGGCCCAGGAGGCGCCGAGCCCGATGCGCATCCCGACGAGGATGAACGGTGTGGAGGCCGGGACGACCACCTTGGCGAAGATGACCCGGTCCGAGGCGCCCAGCACCCGCGCCGCGTTGATGAGGGTGCGGTCCACATCGACGACGCCCTGGAAGGAGGAGACGACGCAGGCCATGAACGAGGCGAGGTAGATGACCGCGATCTTCGGGACCTCGCCGATCCCGAGCAGCACCACCGTCAGCGGGATGAGCGCGAGCGGTGGGATGGTGCGGAAGAACTGGATGTAGGGCTCGACCACGGCGCGCACCGTCGGGTACCAGCCCATCAGAAAGCCCACGGGTACGGCGACGATCACACCGAGGGCGTAGCCGAGGAAGACCCGGCGCAGGCTGGCGAGCGTGTCGGTCATCAGCGTGCCGTCGGCGACCATGTCACCGGCCTGCTGCGCCACGGCGAGCGGTGTGGGCAGGTTCTCCACCAGCTCCAGCGCCGCCACGACCGCCCAGCCGAGGACACCGGCCACCAGCGCGAGGACGTTGAGGGCGAGCGGTCGGTGCCGGGAGCGGCGCGCGGTGCGCCGTGGGGCCTGGGCCACGGCGGTCTTCTCGGGAGGGACGATCACGGCCATGGGTGCCTCACTGGGTCCACGCGAGCTCCTCGGTGACGGGCTGCGGATAGCGGGAGAGCAGGGGGGATTCGTGCAGGACGAGGGCGATGCCGCCCAGGGCGCTGCCGGCGTCGCCGAGGGTGGCGCGCCGTACGCGCACCTGGTTGCGGACCATCGGCATCACATGGGTGCGCAGGGCCCGCTCGACGGGCTCGATCAGCGCCGCACCGGCCTGGGCCAGTTCACCGCCGATGACGATGACGCCCGGGCCCACCGCGTTGGACACGGCTGCCAGTACCATGCCGATGTCGGTGCCGACCTGTTCCAGCACCGCGTGCGCGATCCGGTCCCCGGCCGCGGCGGCGGACAGGAAGGCGGCGATGTCCTCGGCCCGGCCACCGGCCGAGCGGTAGCGGTGCAGGACGGCGTCGAGTGAGGCGACGGTCTCCAGGCAGCCGGTGCCGCCGCATTCGCACGGTGCGCCCTGCGGGTCGACGGTGATGTGCCCGAACTCGCCCGACATCCCGTACATTCCGCGGTGCAGCGAGCCGCCGACGACCAGTCCGCCGCCCACCCCGTGGGACAGCCGCAGATACAACACGTCGCCGCCGTCGGAGGCCGCGCCCCATACGGCTTCGGCCAGTGCCGCGAGTCGGGTGTTGTTGTCGAGCAGCACCGGGACGCCGAACCGTTCGCGGAGCAGACCGGGCAGGCCGTCGATGCTGAGCGCGCGGGCTTCCGCACCGCCGGGATCAGTGATCGGTCCGACCACGCCGACCCCGATGGCGCTGAGCGAGCCGAGCCGGAGCGTACCGGGTCGTGGGCCCTCGGCCGGCCCGTTCCGGGCCGGTCCCGCCTGGCCCGAGCCGCCGAGCGTGCCGAGGAGTCGTTCGGCGATGTCGGCGCGCTGGGCCCAGGGGAGATCGGCCGCGTGCGCCTCACTGGCGGAACCGATCATCTCGTGGGCCACGTTGACGGCCGAGACATGGACGGCGCGGCGGGCGAAGTCGATGCCGATCGCCTCCCCGGCGTCCGGGTTGAGGCTGAGCTTCTCGACCGGCCGGCCGCGCCTGCGCACCTCCGCCGGCGGGGTGGAGGCGACCACGGCGCCGCCCTCCACCAGGCCCGCGACGATGTCGTAGAGGGTGGTGCGGGACAGGCCGCTGTGGGTGCCCAACTCGGCCCGGCTGAGCGGGCCGTGCTTGCGGAGGAGGTCCAGAACGGACTGCTCATGGCTCTTGCGCAGCCGCGTCAGGGGGCCGTCGTGTGCCTGCATGCCGCACAGCATGGTGAGCGCCGCAGTTTTTCGTCAATGAGTCGGAACAAAGAGATTCCGGGCCCGCCCGGATTTATGTGCGCAGTATTGACATAAATATTCAGGGGGCCGGAGCATGCCTCGCGTGGCGCCGGCCGGGAGCGGTCCGCCGCCCGCCCCGGGCCGCCCCCGCCGGCCCCAGGCCGACCGAACCGAAAGGGTCCCCGTGCGCCCCAACATGCTCTTCCTCATGACCGACCAGCACCGGGTGGACACCCTCGGTGCCTACGGCAACCCCCACGTCCGCACCCCGAACCTGGACCGGCTCGCGGCCGAAGGCACCCGGTTCGACAGCTGCTACACCCCCACCGCGATCTGCACCCCGGCACGTGCCAGCCTGCTCACGGGCGCCGCGCCCTTCCGCCACAAGCTGCTGGCCAACTACGAACGCAACGTCGGCTATCTGGAAGACCTTGCCGACGACCAGTTCACCTTCGCCGGCCAACTGCGTGCCGAGGGCTACCGGCTGGGTCTGCTGGGCAAATGGCACGGGGGAGTGCGCCGGACCGCCGCGGACTACGGCTTCGAGGGCCCGGACCTCGCGGGCTGGCACAACCCGGTTGACCACCCGGACTACCTCGCCCACCTGGAGGAGAACGGCCTTCCCCCGTATCGCATCACCGACCCCGTACGCGGCACCACACCCAACGGCAGCCCCGGCAACCTCCTCGCCGCCCGGCTGCGCCAGCCCGTCGAGGCGACCTTCGAGCACTATCTCGCCACCCGCACCATCGAGATGCTGCGCCGCTGGGTGGCGGACGGAGTGGGCGCGGCGCCCGGAGCGGGACGGGCGGGGGCAGGTCCGGGTGGAGACCGGCCGTTCTTCCTGGCCACCCACTTCTTCGGCCCGCACCTGCCCTACATCCTCCCGGACGCGTACTACGACATGTACGACCCCGCGCTGGTCGAGCTGCCCGCCTCGGTGAGCGAGACCTTCGCGGCGAAGCCCCCGGTGCAGAGCAACTACAGCAGGCTGTGGGCGTTCGACACGATGCCGCTGGAGGAGAGCCGCAAACTGATCGCCGTCTACTGGGGCTATGTGACCCTCATCGACGAGCAGATCGGACGCATCCTGGACGCGGTCCGCGAACTGGGGCTGGAGGAGCACACCGCGGTGTTCTTCACGGCGGACCACGGTGAGTTCACCGGCGCCCACCGGCTGCACGACAAGGGCCCGGCGATGTACGAGGACATCTACCGGATACCCGGTCTCCTGAAGGTCCCCGGCGCGCCGCCCGGCCAGGTCCGTGACGAGTTCGTCTCGCTCACCGACTGCACCGCCACCATCCTCGACCTGGCGGGCAGCGACACCGAACCGGCCGTGGACAGCCGCAGTCTGCTGCCGCTGGCCGCGGGCGAGCGGCCCGAGTGGGCCCCGCACCATCTCGCGGAGTTCCACGGCCATCACTTCCCCTACCCCCAGCGCATGCTGCGCACCCGCCGCTACAAGCTGGTGGTCAACCCCGAGTCCCGCAACGAGCTCTACGATCTGCACACCGACCCCGACGAGCTGCACAACCGCTACGACCATCCGGAACTGCGCGACGTACGTGCCGAGTTGACCCGTACGCTCTACGATCTGCTGCGCGAGCGGGGTGACAACTTCTTCCACTGGATGTCGCCGATGTACGACGTGGAGACCGACTACGACACCACCCTCTCGGCCTTCGAGAGCGAGCCGGACACGGCACCCGCGCCCGGCGGGGCGGGGGAGGAGGGGCGCGCGTGACCCCGTCGGACTCCGGGACCGGGCAGCGCGGCTGCTGCGCGCCCGCCCGCCGGCCGGCCGTGGACGTGGCCCCCACGGCTGCGGCCACGACCGGTCCGCCCGACGGAGCGGCCGAGGAGTACCGGACGCGGATCGAACTGTCCGGTGGCACGTTCCGGATGGGCAGCGAGGACACCGATGTGAACCCCGGTGACGGTGAGGGGCCCGTGCGCCGGGTCACCGTGGCGCCGTTCACCGTGGACGCCTACGCCGTCACCAACGCACGCTTCGCCGCCTTCGTCGCGGCGACCGGCCACCGCACCGACGCCGAGCGCTTCGGCTGGAGCTACGTCTTCGCGAAGTTCCTTCCCGGGCGGCTGCGCAAGATCTCACCGCGCCCGGACGCCACCCCGTGGTGGTGCGGTGTGGAAGGGGCCCGCTGGGACGCCCCGGAGGGCCCCGGCAGCGGGCTGGCCGGCCGCTGGGACCACCCGGTCACCCACATCAGCTGGGCGGACGCGTGCGCCTTCTGCGCCTGGGACGGCGGGCGGCTGCCGACCGAGGAGGAGTGGGAGTACGCGGCCCGTGGCGGGCTCGACCAGGCCCGCTACCCGTGGGGTGACGACCTCACCCCCCACGGGGTGCACCACTGCAACATCTGGCAGGGCGCCTTCCCGGCCAGGAACACCGCCGAGGACGGCTACGCCGGAACCGCTCCGGTGCACGCCTACCCGCCCAACGGCTTCGGACTGTTCAACGTCTCGGGCAATGTGTGGGAGTGGACGGCGGACACCTGGCACCCGGAGCAGCCGGGGCTGCGGGCCATGCGTGGCGGCTCCTATCTGTGCCACGACTCCTACTGCAACCGCTACCGCGTCGCGGCCCGCACCGCGAACACCCCGGACAGCACCACCGGCAACCTCGGCTTCCGGGTGGCCCGCGCCCCCGCCGCCGGCTGATCTGCTCAGCCGACGGCCGGACCGTCCCGCACCCTCCGAGAGCCCGCCGCCACGTGCGGGCGGTGTCGGAAGGTCAGTCACCGACGGTGCCGCGACCCCGGTCGCGGCGTCGGACGTACAGCCGGTTGCCCTGCGGCCCCGTCCACTCCAGCCGTACGACCCCGGGTACGGCGGCGTCGGCGAGGCGGGCGGGGTCCGACCAGTAGCCCACGTTCGGGTTGCGGAAGAACGTCGCCCACAGACGACCGCTCCCGTCCACGAAGAAGTTGTTGTGCCCGGCGCCCACACCCGCGGTCCACCGCTGGGAGTACGGGCCCTCGAAGGTGTCCGAGACGGCGACGACCGCGTCGTACTGGTACTGCACGCGGCCGGGGCCCGGAGGGTCGTAGGCGTAGCGGGTGCTGCCGTCCGGGTTCAGCGATGTCCGGTCCCACGCGGCGTGCACGAGGTAGTACTTGCCCTGGTACTTGAACACGTACGCGCCTTCGAGGTACGGCTCGGGTGAGTAGGGCGTCTGCCGGAACCTGGGGAGGTTCGTCGTCGGGACGATGTCCTCCATGTCGTCCCGGAACTTCGCGTACAGGTCGTTGTGCAGTACGAGCCAGGCGTCGTCGCCCTCGGTGTAGAGGCTCCCGTCGATGTGGTGGTAGGCGCCGGGCTCGATGAACTTCGGCCCGCCGATGAACGAGTCGCCGAAGGGCTTGTCGAGGTTGCCCTCGACGAGCCGGTACGGCCCCTCGATCCCGCCCTCGCTCACCAGCAGGAACGAGCCGACCTTCCGGGAGTGGTCGCCCATGCACGCGACGATGTACCACCTGCCGCGGAAGTGGTGCACCTCCGGCGCCCACGCCTGACCGCGCTTGCCGAACCGGTCGTCATGCCAGTACTCCTGCCACTGGGCGACGACAGTGCGTCCGGGCCGGTTCTCGCCGACGAACTCGGGCGACCACACCTTGCCCTTCTCGGCGTTCGGCCGGATGCCGGTCGTGTCGACGAGTCGCCACGGCCCGCGCAGCGACCGGGAGACCCACACGAAGATGCCGTCGTTCCAGGGGGCGGCAGCCTCCAGCCCGGGAACCCGGGTGGTGCCGGTGGCGACGTAGACCAAACGGCCGTCGACGACGAAGCAGTTGACGTAGGTGTCGCGCATCCACACCCGGCCGAGCTCCTCGTCACGGGGGCGCAGTTCGAGCGGAAGGATGAAGGAGTTGTCCTTGCGCGGCCACAGGTCCGCCCCGGTGTCCGCGAGACCGTACGGATCGAGCTCGGGTCGGTTCGACGGATACCGCCCGGTCGGTGCGGCGCCCCGCGCCGCCGCCTGTGCTGCGGTCGTGGGCAGCGCCGCCGCCGCTCCCAAGGAGCCGACGCCGACCAGCAAGGACCGTCTGTGGAGGTGTGTCCCTTTCTCGGAGCTGGTCATCAGTCACGTCCTTCTTCGTCGTCCGGGGCGCCGGCTCGCCGGCATCGGGTACCGGCGACGGAGGTGTTCGCGCCGCAGTTCGAGCATGCGAAGGGACGCTGATTTTCGTCAACACTGCGGAAAATTAATCCGGAGCGCCGAGCGGCTGGGGCGGCACCGGTCCGGGGCCCACCGCGTGCGCCGGAACAGCGGGCGTCGCCACCCGGCAAAGGTCCGCGCAACCTCCGCCGGGTGGCCCACCGTCACCCGATCAAGCCGCCGCCGTCCGCGGCACCGGCCGCATCGGCAGCCGGTCCGGGTGTGCCACGGCCGACGCCACCTCCCGCACGGAGTGGCCCGGCAGCGGCTCCAGCCGCCACCGGGCCAGCACGGTGGCCAGCGTGATGACGATCTCCGTCCAGGCGAAGCCGTCCCCGATGCACTTGCGGTTGCCCGAGCCGAACGGGATGTAGCTCTCACGGGGCCGGTCCTGACTGCGCTCCGGCAGCCAGCGGTCCGGATCGAAGCGCTCCGGGGCCTCGTAGAGCCGGGGATCCCGGTGCAGCGCGTAGAGGCTGAACGCGATCTCGGTGCCGACCGGCAGTTCGGTGCCGCCGAGTTCGACCGGGGTGGCCACCCGGCGCATCAGCAGCGGGACCGAGTGCATGCGGGAGACCTCGCGTACCACGCGGTCGGTGTACTTCAGTTTGGGCACGTCCTCGAAACTGATGGGACGGTCCCCGACGACGGACCGGATCTCGTCGAGCAGACGGTGCTCGACCTCGGGGTGGGCGGCCAGTTCGTGGAAGGTCCAGGAGAGGGTCGAGGCGGTGGTCTCCGTGCCGGCGAACAGAATGGCGACCAACTCGTCGCGCACCTCGCGGTCGGTGAGGGCTTCGCCCGTGTCGCTGTCGCGCGCGGCGAGCAGGAGCGAGAGCAGGTCGTTGACCTCGGAGTCGTCGTGCTCCCGGTACGCCGCGATGACATCGTCGATGACCTTGCGCAGACGGACGGCCGCCTGGTCGAACTTCCGGTTGGCCGGGATCGGCAGCCGGTCCAGCAGCTTCGGCGTCACCGTGCGGAACATCGCGGTCTTCAACAGGACCGGAACATCCCTGAGTACAGCCTCCACTGCGGGGCGGCTGATGTCCGTCGAGAACATGGTTGCGGCCAGGGTACTGACCGAGAACCTGGCCAGTTCCTCGTCGAGAGGGATGCTCCGGCCCGGGGTCCAGGCGTCGGCCATGGCCCTGGCTCGGTCGGCCATCACGCGCGCGTATTCGGCGATCCGCTCCCGGTGGAAAGCCGGCTGCATCAGCCGACGGTGCGGCCGGTGGATGTGCGCGGGGGCGGTTGGCAGCGAGTCTCCGATCAGAATGCGGGCCCGAGTGAAGAACCTGCCCTTCTCCATGTGCCGGGACTTGGTGACGAGCAGGTCGTGGGTGAGGTCGGCATTGGTGACGAAGTAGACCGGGAGGGTGCCGAGGTCCACCCTCACCAGGTCTCCGGTGGACGGCAGGGATTGCACGAAGTCGAGAGGTCGGTGCAGAAGGGGGATCGCATGGCCGACCAGGGGCAGCCTGCCGGGGGCCCGGGGTATTGCGCGCAACGCTGTGGTCACAGGGAGCTCCTCTTCACAACCTTCATGACTGCCGTTGCTCAGGCACAGGAACGGCGTCGGTGTCCGGCCGTCGCTACACGGCCCGAGCGGGGAAGGTGAGGAACCCCGACCGCCTGATCGCCGACCCGGAGCTCACCGCGTTGCGGGACACCGGGGGTCGGTTCGTCGGGGACGACGTCCCACCACCAGGCGATGGCCGGGATGTCCAGCGGCTCGGCGCTGTCGTCGGTGGGGGTGTCCCGGAACGTGGTGGGCAGCTCGGCCGGGTCGTCGGGGGTGGTGTACCGGCGCGAGGAGATGCCCCAGTCCTGTGCGGCGCGGATGAAGGAGCTGAGGCTTTCCAGATATCGGCGCAGCTGAGGGCTGCCGGAGGCGGCGAGGTGGTCGCGGGCCCGCAGGAAGAGGCACATCACCCGGTCGCGCTGGGCGACAGCTGTGTCGAGGGCCTCGGCAGGCGAGAGCCCGTGGTGGTGTTCCAGAACGCGCAGCACGTTGAGGTAGTACTGCTGCCCCCGGGATTCCTTGTGATGGGAGAAGAGGTCGTTGTCCCACGTGATGATGAAGTAGGCCATCTCGGCGGCAGCACGCACGGCCGTGCTGTCCCGTTCCTGCGGCTGGAGTTCGTAGCCGTAGCCCATCTCCAGCAGCGGCATGACGACGGACGTGGCCCCGTCGTACAGGCGCATCAGGGTGTAGTCGTTGAGGTCGGGGACCGTGCCCTTGCTGCGGTGCGACGCCTCCCAGGCCACCGACAGGAAGTACTCCCGCAGGGCGTCCACCCAGCGGGCGACCTGCCCCGGTGTCGCATGCTGGTCCATCCGGCGCCGCAGGTCCCGTAGCCCCGCGGCCAGGGAGTCCCCGGTGAGCATGGCTGCTTCCGGGTTCTGGGCTATGCGCAGCAGCCGGGACAGTTCGGGGATCAGCTCCTTGGGATCGGTGCCGAGTTCGCCCTCCTCGCAGTGGCCGTCGTCGACGCCGAAGAGCCACAGGATGAAGTCGCCGAGGAGCGAGACGACCTCCTCGTTGCCCTCCGGAAGGATGCGGGCGGCGAAGGTGCCGATGTCCTGACCGATCAGTTTCTCGCGGAGTTCACGCGAGCCGATGCCGAAGTTGTGTGCCCAGGCCGTGGTCTGTTGGTTGATCAGCTCGTGCCGGGAATGTATCGCGGAAGAAATCGGAGAATAGACGGGCGGGACCAGCACCCCGTGCTCCACTATCGATCACCTCAGTTGTCCTGCGGCTGTGCCGCTTTGGTGCCCGAACACTCAAGAAGGCCTGTCGACGGCGCGCCGTTGTCCGGTCGCGGCGCCGCGTTCACGACCAGCTCTCATGCCACGGCCCGCCCGGTGGGGCGGGCCGGTGGACGGCAGGGAGTGGTTGAACGCTGTGTGACCCTCCACGGCTCATATGTGTCCACAGCATCAGAAGGCTATTCGCGCCACAGCGTTCCCTGTTCCACCCGTGCGGCATATTCCTCGTGCAAGATGTGGCAATCCCGGCCGAAACCGGGACCTTTTCTCCATAGCCATACCAAGCGGTACGGCACGGCCCGGGCAGCCCGCAGCGTCCGGCACCCTCTCACCGACGAATCCGCAACCGATGTTTCATGGCCGCCCACCTGGAGTCGCGATCCAGGCGCGGAGTTGAGACGCGCTGCGGAACCACCCCGGTCTCCCGGGATGGTGCCTCCGGGAGCGGCTCGGCCTCCGGCAGCGGCAGTGGCTGCCTTGCCGAGGAGCCGGGCTCACCCGTACTCCGCCGCCCCACCCGGCGGGGCGGGGTGAACGTCGTGGGCAGGGACACCAGCCGCCGGGACATCAAAGCGTTGTCCCGGCGCAGGTCGGCTTCCGGGATGGCCAGTCGCAGGTCCGGCAGCCGGGACAGCAGTGTGTCGATCCCGGTGTCCGCGATGGCCCGGCCGAGGTCCCGGCCCGGACACTCGTGCGGCCCGGCGTTGAAGGCCAGATGGGAGCGGTTGCCGTGCAGAGGGACCGAGAGATTGGGTCGTACGGCCGGGTCGACGTTCCCCGCGGCGAGCCCGAGCACCAACATGTCGCCGGCCTTGATCTGCTGCCCGGCGAGCTGGGTGTCCCCCGTTGCCCAGCGGCCGATGGTCGTCGTCTGCGGAGGCTCGTCCCACAGCACCTGTTCCAGCGCGTCGGGCAGGGTCGTGTGTCCACCGGCAAGGGTCGCCCGGAACCGGCGGTCGGTGAGCAGCATCCGCAGCGTGTTGGAGATCAGGTTGACCGTGGGCTCGTTGGCCGCGACCAGCGTCAACCGCAAGTGCTCCCGCACTTCGTCGTCGGTCAGCCGGGCCGGGTGCTCGATCAGTTTGGAGCCGACGTCGTGCCCGGGAAACGCCCGCTTGCGCTCCACCAGCCGCTGCAGGGTCTCGGTGATGAAGTTGTTGCTCTCGACGGCGGTCTCGGTGCCCTGGATCATGTCCTTGGCGGCCTCGACCAGCTTGGGCCCGTACTCCTCCTCCATGCCGAACAGCTGGGTGATGACGCGCAGGGGAAGCTGGTCGGCGAACTGCTTGACCAGATCGGCCTGTCCGGCGTCCTGGAACCCGTCGATGAGCTGGTGCGTGAAGCGGATGACGTAGCGCCGGATGCCGCGCGACTCGAACCGGGACAGGCTGTCGGTGAGGGCCTGACGCAGCCGCCGATGCTCCGTGCCGTCCACGAACACGCACAGCGGCTGCCACATGGTCAGCGGCGCCAGCGGATGGTCCGGCCCGATCCGGCCCTCCCGCATGGCGTGCCAGTGGCGCGAGTCCCGGGAGAACAGCGAGGGCGTGCGTGCCACCTCCAGGTTCTCCCGATGGCCGAGCACCAGCCAGGCCTGTACATCACCCGGCAGCAGCACAGGGGCCACCGGCCCGTGCTCCGCCCGCAGTTTCTCGTACAAGGCCATCGGGTCCGCGTCGGCCTCCGGGCCGAAGAGGGAGCGCAGACCGATCGTGCCGCTTCCCGCACCCCCCGCGTGCGCGGGGCAGCCCGGCGGCGGGGAGGGGGCAGCGGCGGCGGGGATCCCGTCGCCGGGCTCCGGATGCGGGGACGGCACGTCCGGCTCTCCGGGCTGGTACAGCGGATCGGGGGGTTGCGGGGTCACGTCGCCTCCGAAGTCATGGCGAGGGAATACAGGTACCGCATCAGCGCCAGCAGAACGCCCTTGCTGGACTCCCGGCTCCGGGCGTCACACACCAGGAGCGGCACGTCGTCGGTCAGGTCCAACGCCTCGCGCAGCTCCTCGTCGGAGTAGGACGGCGCCTCGTCGAACGCGTTGACCGCCACCACGAAAGGCGTCTGCGACTCCTCCAGCCGGCCGAGTACGTCGAAGCTCGCCTCCAACCGGCGGGTGTCGACGAGCACCACCGCGCCCAACGCGCCCTCGAACAGGCCGTTCCACAGGAACCAGAAGCGCTGCTGCCCGGGGGTGCCGAAGACGTAGAGGACCAGCTCGTCGTCGATGCTGATGCGGCCGAAGTCCATGGCCACGGTCGTCATGCTCTTGCGCTCGATGCCTTCGAGGTCGTCGACGCTGACACTGGCCTGCGTCATCGTCTCCTCGGTCGTCAGCGGGCGTATCTCGCTCACCGAGCGGACCAGGGTCGTCTTGCCGACGCCGAAACCGCCCACAATGACGATCTTGACCGCGGAGGTGGCCGACGACGGCAGCGTGTCTTCGCTCCGAGGTCCCGCCACCGTCTCAAAGGTTCTGGAGACCATGGATCACCGCCTTGATGATGTCGATGTCGGGAAGGGACGGGGCGGGTGCCCTGGCTTCCACGCGTTCTTCGGCCAAGAGATCAGCGAGCAGCACGGTGACGATGCTCACCGGCAGTTTCAGATGCGCCGAGATCTCCACGACGGACAGCGGGGACTCGCACACCCGCAGGATGGACTCGTGCTCCGGCTGCATGCCGATCTGAGGTGCGCTGCGGGCGACGATCAACGTGACCAGATCGAGTCCGGCCTCCTCGGGCCCGCTGCGCCCGCCCGTAAGGATGTACAGCCGCTCCGGGGTGCCCTCGTCCCACTCGTCATCCGGCGTCATCGCGCCAACCGGTCGCCGCGTGGCGGGCTCGTGAGGTGGGCGCCGATACGGGTGACGAGGTCCCGCATGTGCTGCCCCACCAGGCCCATGTCGACCCCTTCGTCGACCAGCACGACCAGGTGGGCCCCCTCGCCCGCCGCCATCAGGTGCAGAAAGCCGCCGTCCACCTCGATGACGACCATCCGCATCCGGCCACTGCTGTGCGGGAACTCCTCGGCAGCCGCCCTGGCCAGGGACTGGAGACCCGCCCCGATCGCCGCCAACCGGTCGGAGGTGTCTATTTCCGCGGGGCACTGGGCCATGCACAAACCGTCCGACGACAGAAGGACGACATGGCGAGTCTGCGGGACGCTCTCCGCCAAGTCCTTGAGCATCCAGTCCATGTCGGGCTGCCGAACCATCGCTTACTCACCTTCATTCGACGACTTGTCGCTGTGTCCCTGGGCGGCAGCCGTTGCCGATCGCTTGCCGGACAGGCCTTCCTGGAAGGCGCCCATCCACATCCCGGGCGCGGGATTCTCCGGCTCCGCGGCGTCCCGCTCGGCCTGCTCCGGGGCGGAAGCGCCGCTCACCGGGCGGGCGCCGGCCCGACCGCGGCGGCTGCGGCGCTGCGGCAATCCGCTGGCCGTGCGCTCGACGACCTCCGGCGTCTCCTCGTCCATCGGCTCCTGCTCCCCGCGGCCGGAGGCCGACGGCACGCGCTTCGTGGCCGCCGGCGCCGAAGGGGCGGATCGACCCGAAGGACGCTGCCCGGATGCGGCACCGATGCCGTGGGCACGCCCGCTCGCGGGCGCTGTCGTGATCAGTTCGTGCGGGACGACGAGGACCGCGCGTACGCCCCCGTAGGCGGACGGCGCCAGCGAGACCTGGAAGTCGTACTCCTGGGCCAGCCGCCCCACCACCGTCAGACCGAGGCGCGGAGCCTCGCCGAGGTCGTCCAGGTCGATGCCCTCACGGGCGGTCTCGAGCATGTGCTCGGCCCGGGCCCGCGCCTCCTCGCTCAGCCCGAAGCCGCCGTCCTCGATCTCCACGGCGATACCCGCGTGCACTTCGCTCGCCGTCAGATGGACCCGGGTCTGCGGCGGCGAGTAGGAGGTGGCGTTGTCCAGCAGTTCCGCGAGTGCGTGGATCAACGGCTCCACGGCGCGGCCGACGACGGCCACCTCGGCGACCGAGTGCAGGGAGACCCGCTGGTAGTCGGCGATGCGCGACATGGCGCCGCGCAGCACGCTGTAGATCGGGACGGCCTGGCTCCACTGCCGACCGGGCCGGGCACCGCCGAGCACCGCGATGGTGTCGGCGAGTCGGCTGATCAGGGCGTTGGAGTGGTCCAGGCGCAGCAGGTCCGCGAAGAACTCCCCGCTTCCGCCGTGCCGCTCCTCCATCTCCCGCAGGTCGGTGGCCTGGCGGTGCACGATGGCCTGGACGCGGCGGGCGATGTTGACGACACCGCGTTGCGCGGAGTCGCGGAGGGACTCCTCGGCCCGCACCGCCTCGACGACGGAGCGCAGCAGCTCATGGTGGGCCGCCTCGAACTCGGCCCCGAGACCGGAGGCCGGTCCGGTGGACGCCAGGGAACTGACGACGTTCTCCGCGAACTCGCCTCTGCGCAGCCGCTCCACCGCCTCCGGCAGCCGCTCCTTGGCCAACTGCACGGTCGCGGCCTCCTGCTGGCGCAGATGGCGCTGAAGTGTCTCCTGGTGCTCCGCGTACTGGGCCCGCAATATCGCCAGCGCCCGGCTCCGACGGAGGAGTTCTCCCGCGGTGAGAGCCACCGCGGCGGTGCCCACGACTCCGCACCCGATGACCGCCGCGCGTGCCTGATCGGGCACCTGGATCGCCGCGACGGTCGTGGCGACGGCCATGGCGAGTGTGGGCAGCCACCAGATCCACATCGGGGCGGACCGTTGACCTCCGGGCGACGATCCCGTGCGCATCATCAGCGTCCTCAAATCGTTCGACAGACTGAGCAAAGAGGCGATGGGGGGAGCATCGAGTCCACCTCCGGCCCTCCGCACGGCTCCCCCGACGTTCGGGGAACCGCAACAGGACAAGACGTGGCCGGGGAACTCGGTGAGACTCCGTCATGCCGAGGCTGATGCAGCATAACCAGAAACGATCAACGCCGAACAAGCGAGGCACCGTTCGGCCGGTCGAGCCCCTTCGCGGACCGCGCCGCCAGGAGATCGTCGGCCCACCACGGCGCGGAGGACGGGGGGCCGATCACACGGCGCCCTCCCGGCAGGGCCCGCCGCTACGCCGAGGGGCAGCGCGTCCGCAACTCGGGGACGGCGGCGGCACGCGTGCGCCTCATCCGTCGCGGCGTCCGAGGAACACGGAACAGCGTGTGTACCTGCGCCGGTTGAGGCTGTGTGCCGGATGCAAGGGCGTCGTGTCGTTCGAGGCGTCGTCTTGTCCGCCGGGACGCGCCTCGGTCCCGATAGTGATCGATGATCCGATACGATCCTCCTCATGCCCTACATGTTCGTCCGTCTCCGGACTGACTGAGCCGGTTGCCGCCGCAGTCGCTCAGCGGCGGGCGCCGGTGAGCGACCCGCAGAAGGCCGTCGCGTCCCGTAGCACGCCAACTGGGGGTGTCACTCGGCCCTGTTCGTCGGCGCTGTCCTCCCGTCGAGCGGTTCAGGTGGAGCGTCACTCGTCGAAGAGGCCCAGCTGGTGCGCGATGGCCGCGGCCTGCCCTCGGCCTGAGGCGCCCAGCTTGGCCAGGATGTTGGAGACGTGCACGCTCGCCGTCTTCGGCGAGATGAACAGCTCCTCCGCGAGCTGCCGGTTGCTCCGCCCGGCGGCGACCAGCCGCAGCACCTCCCGCTCCCGGGCGGTCAGCCCCAAAGCCGTCGCCGGCGTGGGGGGCGGGGCCGTCTCCCCGTCGGCCTGCGGCAGCGGGATCCGCGCCCGGCCGGCCAGCGTGGTGATCTCCATCCGGAGCGGCGCCGCCCCCATCTCTCCCGCCGCCGCCTCAGCCTGCCGCAGCAGCTCTCCGGCCGCTCGGCGGGACCCGGCGCCGCCGCGGGTGATCAGGACCTCCGCCAGCCGCAGCCGGGCGGTGGCCAGCAGCGGCGGGGCCTCCAGCCGCTCGACGGCGGCAACGGCCTCCGTCCAGCAAGCGGTGGCGTCCCGGCCCTCGGCGGTGAGCAGTTCGGCCTCGGTCATCCGGGCCTGCGCGGCCCACACCGGGGCGAACTCGGGCTGGCCCTTCATCGCCTTGCGGATCCGGTCCACCGCCGCCGCGCGCCCCGGCTCGGCCACCGCGCGCCCGCGGGCCCGCGCCTCCGCCGCCGCTGCCTCGTACAGCAGCGGCCAGCCGTAGCGCTGGTGGCTGGGGGCGATGGCCTCGCCGACCGCCGCGTCGAGCAGGGAGCGGACGTCGAGGATCCGGCCGTCGGCGGCCGCGAGCACGATGGCGATCCGGGCCGTGGCCAGGGTGTGCTGCGGCTCCGGGTAGGGGCCGGTGGTCCAGCTGTCGGACTCCTCCAACCGTTGCCGGGCTTCGTCGTACGCGCCCTGGGCCAGGGCCAGTTCGGCCCGCTGCCCGGCGATCTGCCCCCGGACGCGGACGCTCACCCCGCGGCGGCCGAGGGCCCGGAGGAGCACCTCGTCGGCGTCGGCCCAGCGGCCGAGTTGGGTGAGGGACTCGGCGAGGTTGCAGTCGATGAACGAAGCGGTGTCCGGCAGCCCGTGCCGGTCGGCCAGTCCGCTGCCTTGTTCGGCGACCTCGACCGCCTCGGCGTAGCGGCCGATGCCGTGCAGCGCCGTGGACAGGTTGCCGTAGCCGCGCAGCAGGACGTTGGCGTTGCCCGGCTCCAGCTCCCGGGCGCACACCTCGCGGGCCTGCGCGAGGCCGGCCTCGACATCGCCCGAGTCGATGATCAGCCAGGCCAGGGTGTGCTGCGCGGCAAGGCCGGTGGTCTCGGCTCCCGTCAACCGGCACAGCTCCACCGCCTGCTTCGCGGTCTCGATCGCCGTCGGCCCTGGCTGGTGCACGGCGTACCAGTGCGCCGCGTGCGTGAGCACATCGGCGTGTACGACGGACGGCGGCAGGCCCTTCACCAGCTCCTGGGCGTGGGCGATCTCGTCCCAGCCGTCGGATCGGGACAGGTCGCGCGTCAACTGGTAGCGCTCGGTCCAGAACCAGGCCGCCCTGATGGGGTCTCCGTCGCCCGGTGGGGTACCCCCTGCTCGACCGGAGCCGAGAGCTCGGGAGGTGGGGGAGGGGACGCCCTCCAATGCGCGCAGCGCCCGGTTGCAGAGGGCGAGCGCCCGCTCCCGCTCTCCGGTGAGGCGCGCGGCGACGGTGAGTGCGGCGAGCAGGTCCACGAAGTCTCCCGGCATGTCCGGGTAGATGGCCGGACACAGGCCGTCGTCGACACCTTGCCGCATCGCCCGGCGGCGCAGCGCCTCGGAGGTGTCGTCCCACAGTTCCAGCGCCCGTTCCAGCAGATGGTGCTGCTCGGCGAAGGCGTGCCGGCCGCGGGCGGCGGCCGCCGCGGCGATCAGGGCGGGCAGCGCCTTGGCGGGGTCGCGGGCGTCGAACCAGTAGCCGGCCAGCCGTCCGGCCCGCTCCTCGGATCGTACGAGCGTGGGATCGGCCTCCAGCGCCTCGGCGTAGCGGCGACTGAGCCGGGAGCGCTCGCCGGGCAACAGGTCGCCGACCACGGCCTCGCGCATCAGGGCGTGCCGGAAACGGAAGGACTCGCCCCCGTCGGAGGGCTGCAGGACGGCGGCGCCGACAGCGGTGCGCAGCGCCTCGATCAGCTCGTCCTCGGCGAGACCCGTGACGGCGGCCAGCAGCCGGAACTCCACCTCCGAGCCGCCCTCGGCGGCGATCCGCACCACGCGCTGCACCTGGTCCGGCAGTGCCTCGACCCGGACCAGCAGAAGGTCGCGGAGGGAGTCGCGGATGGCGCCCGGGGAGCCTGCGAGGATGCTGCGGGCCAGCTCCTCGACGAAGAACGCATTTCCCTCGGAGCGGTCGAAGACCCGGTCCAGCACCTGTTCGGGCGGGGCCCCGCCGTGGATGGCGGCGAGCTGGCGGCGGACCTCGTCCCGGTCGAAGCGGGGCAGTTCGAGGCGGGTGACGGTGCGCAGCCGCTCGTACTCGGCGAGGGCGGGGCGGAGGGGGTGGCGGCGGTGCAGGTCGTCGGCGCGGTAGGTGGCGAGGATGAGCAGGCGGCTGTCGGTGAGGGCGCGCAGCAGATAGCTGAGCAGCTCGCGGGTGGAACGGTCGGCCCAGTGCAGGTCCTCCAGGGCCAGGACGAGGGTCCGGTCCGCCGCGAGGCGTTCGAGCAGGCGGACGGTGAGCTCGAAGAGCCGGGCGCGGCCGTCGGATTCGGAGCGGCCCTGGTCCATCTCGCCGAGTTCGGGCAGCAGTCGGGCGAGCTCGCCCTCCTGGCCGGCGACGGCGGCGAGGAGCTCCGCGCCGAGCTGGCGGCGCAGGGAGCGCAGGGCGGCCGAGACGGGGTGGTACGGCAGGGCGTCGGCGCCGGTTTCGACGCAGCCGCCGAGAGCGACCACGGCCCCGCCCGCGGCGGCCCGGCCGAGGAACTCCTGAATCAGCCGGGTCTTGCCGACGCCGGCCTCACCGCCCACGAACAGGGCTCGGGGCTCCCCGGCCTCCGCCCGGGACAGGGCCTCACCGAGGGCGGTCAGTTCGGCGCTGCGGCCCACGAAAACGGGGCTTGTGTGACTGCTGTGCACGGTGCCGAGCATCCCATGTCGTAGGGCCCGGCCAAGCGACGCCCTCGCTCCGTCACGCGACACGGAAGAAGAGCTTGCGGCTGCCGGTACCGAGGGTGCTGTCGGCGCCGTTACGGGCCGCCTTGTTGGCCTGCTGGGCCTCGCGGACCAGGCGGCGCTGCGCCGCCCGGGTGAGGAGGGCGGCCTGGCGGGCGGCCTGGAACTCGTGGTGCATCATGACGGTCTCCTTGGACGGGCTGGTCTCCTGCTGTGCTTCCAGCGTCGTGTCCGAGGTGGGGGCGCCACATGGGGAAGTCTGCGCATCTTGTGGCACCGGGGGTTCCTTAGGCCCGGGGTGCGGAGGCCTTATCGCCGACCGGGCTGCAAGTCGCGTCGTCCCCTCGTGCTCCCTCAGTTACTCAGGGTGTCGGGGGCGCCGGTGAGCGTGAGGGAGTGTTCACCGTGTGCTTCCGTATCCCCGAAAGGGGGGCCACCCTTTGCATGAGCATGCGTGATTATGCATAATCTTCCTATGTCTAAGGTCCTCACCTCCCTTCCCGCCGGCGAGCGCGTCGGCATCGCCTTCTCGGGCGGCCTCGACACCTCCGTCGCGGTCGCGTGGATGCGCGACAAGGGCGCCGTTCCGTGCACCTACACCGCCGACATCGGCCAGTACGACGAGCCCGACATCGCCTCGGTGCCCGGCCGTGCGAAGACCTACGGCGCCGAGATCTCGCGCCTGGTCGACTGCCGTGCGGCGCTGGTCGAGGAGGGCCTGGCCGCACTCACCTGCGGGGCGTTCCACATCCGCTCCGGCGGGCGCGCCTACTTCAACACCACACCCCTCGGCCGCGCCGTCACCGGCACCCTGCTGGTCCGGGCGATGCTCGAGGACGACGTGCAGATCTGGGGCGACGGCTCCACCTTCAAGGGCAACGACATCGAGCGGTTCTACCGCTACGGACTGCTCGCCAACCCGAACCTGCGGATCTACAAGCCCTGGCTGGACGCGAACTTCGTGACCGAACTGGGCGGCCGCAAGGAGATGTCGGAGTGGCTGCTCGCCCACGACCTGCCCTACCGCGACAGCACGGAGAAGGCCTACTCCACCGACGCCAACATCTGGGGCGCCACCCACGAGGCCAAGACCCTGGAGCACCTGGACACCGGGGTGGAGACCGTGGAGCCGATCATGGGTGTGCGGTTCTGGGACCCCGAGGTCGAGATCGCCACCGAGGATGTGACGATCGGCTTCGACCAGGGCCGTCCGGTGACGATCAACGGCAAGGAGTTCGCCTCCGCTGTCGACCTGGTGATGGAGGCGAACGCCGTCGGCGGGCGGCACGGCATGGGCATGTCGGACCAGATCGAGAACCGGATCATCGAGGCCAAGAGCCGCGGGATCTACGAGGCGCCGGGCATGGCCCTGCTCCACGCGGCGTACGAGCGGCTGGTCAACGCCATCCACAACGAGGACACCCTCGCCCAGTACCACAACGAGGGTCGGCGCCTGGGGCGGCTGATGTACGAGGGCCGCTGGCTGGACCCGCAGGCGCTGATGGTGCGCGAGTCGCTGCAGCGCTGGGTCGGCGCGGCCGTCACCGGCGAGGTGACGCTGCGGCTGCGGCGCGGTGAGGACTACTCGATCCTCGACACCACGGGGCCGGCGTTCAGCTACCACCCGGACAAGCTGTCGATGGAGCGTACCGAGGACTCGGCGTTCGGTCCGGTGGACCGGATCGGCCAGCTCACCATGCGCAACCTCGACATCGCCGACTCCCGCGCCAAGCTGGAGCAGTACGCCGGGCTCGGCCTGATCGGCACCTCCACCCCCGCCATCGGCGCCGCCCAGGCGGCCGCGACCGGGCTGATCGGCACCCTGCCCGAGGGCGGTGCCGAGGCCATCGCCTCGCGCGGCGAGGTCTTCGGCGACGACGAGCTGCTGGATCGCGCCGCGATGGAGTCCGGCACGGACTGACCAGCCCCGTCGGCCGGCCCGGTGCTAAGGGCGCCGGCCGACGCCCGTGGCCAGTTCGCGGGCCCGGCCGCCGGGCAGGCGCGAGGCCAAGGGGGCGGTGTCCGCGCCGGCTACCTGATACAGCCCGCGCACGAATTCGTCGACGGCCTCGGTCGCACTGCGGCCGGGGCTCCACTCCAGTTCGGTGCGCGCCCGGGTGGTGTCCAGCAGCGGCAGCCGCAGCACCGCGTCGAACAGGTCGGGGGAGGCCGGTACGAGGCGCAGGCGCCAGGCCGCGGCCAAGGCACTGCGCAGCGGTCGCAGGGGGAGCCGCATCGTGCGTGCCCCGAGGAGCCCGGCGAGCTGTGCGGAGTCGATGACCGGGGCGGCGGCCAGGTTGAAGGCACCCCGCACCGGGCGCAGGACGGCGCGGCGGTAGGCGTCGGCTGCGTCGTCGGTGTGCAGGGCCTGGAACCGCAGTCCCGGGATGTCGGGGACGGCCGGGAGCAGCGCGGGCCGCGCCAGTCGCTGGGGCACCAGCGGGCCGGCGAAGAGCCGCCGCTGCTCGGAGGCCGATTCCCGTTTGAAGAGGAATCCGGGGCGCATCCGCACCACCCGGACGTCGGGGTTGCGCTCCTCGAAGGCGTCGAGGACCCGCTCCAGATAGGCCTTCTCCCGGCAGTAGGCGGCCCGGGGCCAGCCGTGGGTGGGCCACGACTCGTCCACGTACTCCTCCTTCGGGCCGGCGGAGTACGCGCCCACGGAGGAGGCGTGGACGAGGGCGGGGACGCCGCTGCGCGCGACGGCGTCGAAGACCCGCACACTGCCGTCCACGTTGGTCCGCCAGGTGGTGACCGGATCGTGCGTGGGCTGGAAGAGCCAGGCCAGGTGGACCACCGCGTCCGCGCCCTGGAAATGTGGCGCCAGATCGGTCCGGGGGTCCCCGATGTCCACACAGGACCATTCCGCCTTGGCCACCGACAGCCTGCACGACCGCCGGGCCAGCCCGAGGACGGAGCCGACGCGCTCGTCCTCGCTGAGCGCCCGGACGACGCTCGTGCCCACGTTGCCGGTGGCGCCGACGACGACCACCCGCAGCCCCGAGCGGTGACCGTCCGTGCCCTCGCGGTCTCCCGCCATGACAGCTCCTTCCCGGACCCTGCCCACGCTGCTGGAGCGCAGCACGGGGCCCACCTCTCCACGACCCTCGGTTGCCGGGGACGCCCGGCTCAAACGCCCCGGTGCGCACCGTTCACCTCCGGGGGCACCTCCTGTCCCGGCGGCAGCCGATCCCTCAGTGCCGGACCGCCCCTCCGCTGCGGGAGCGGAGGCGTCACGTCAGGAGCGTCAGGCTGAGCAGGCAGAGCGCGAAGGTCAGCGCGATGATCAGCACGCTGACGGTCAGGCACATACGGCGCCGCAGCGCCTCATAGGCGGTCGCGACCTCCGCCGCGCGCTGCTCAAGTGCTGTCTCGATCAGTTTCTGCGTCTGCCGGGCAAGGGCCTTTCGATCGCGCACATAGAGACGGATGACCTGTTTGCGCTGCGCCGACGTCAGCCAGGGGAGTTCCGCCGCGAAACAGGCGGCGTCGTGCTGGGCGTTGTGTGTTTCGGTCTGCCGCAGCAGATAGCTCTCCAACTCCGCGACCCCGCGTGCGGCCTCGTCCCGCTCGCCCGCACGCGGTGCCGGGCGCGCCTCGGACGAGGGTGGTCCGCCGCCGTGCTCACTGGTCATCCGACCTCCCCAGGGGCGGAGCCACACCCTTTCCCGTCTCCACGACGTCGCGGCGATCGATGTTCTCCACCTGGTCGATCTCGGAGATTTCGGGGTGGTGGAGATCGAAGGCCGGGGATTCGGAGCGGACCCGGGGCATGGTGACGAAGTTGTGCCGGGGCGGTGGGCAGGAGGTGGCCCACTCCAAGGACCGACCGTAGCCCCAGGGGTCGTCGACGGTGACCTTCTCGCCGTATTTGGCGGTCTTCCAGATGTTGTAGAGGAACGGAAGGGTGGACAGCCCCAGGAGAAGGGCGCCGATGCTGGAGACGGTGTTGAGAGCGGTGAAGCCGTCGGCGGACAGATAGTCGGCGTATCTGCGCGGCATGCCTTCGGCGCCGAGCCAGTGCTGGACCAGGAAGGTCGTGTGGAAGCCGGTGAAAAGGGTCCAGAAGTGGATCTTTCCGAGGCGTTCGTCGAGCATACGGCCGGTGAATTTGGGCCACCAGAAGTGGAACCCGCCGAACATGGCGAACACCACCGTCCCGAAGAGGACGTAGTGGAAGTGGGCCACGACGAAGTAGCTGTCGGTCACATGGAAATCGAGCGGCGGGGAGGCCAGCAGCACCCCGGTCAGCCCGCCGAACAAGAAGGTGACCAGAAAGCCCAGGGACCACAGCATCGGGGTCTCGAAGGAGAGTGAACTCTTCCACATGGTGCCGATCCAGTTGAAGAACTTCACCCCGGTGGGCACCGCGATCAGGAAGGACATGAAGGAGAAGAAGGGCAGGAGGACCGCCCCGGTGGGAAACATGTGGTGCGCCCAGACGGTGACCGACAGGCCGGCGATGGCGATGGTGGCCCCGATGAGACCGACATAGCCGAAGATCGGCTTACGGGCGAAGACCGGAATGATCTCGGTGATCACGCCGAAGAACGGCAGAGCGACGATGTAGACCTCCGGGTGACCGAAGAACCAGAACAGGTGCTGCCACAGCAGCGGTCCTCCGTTGGCGGCGTCGTAGACATGGGCGCCGAACTTCCGGTCGGCCTCCAGAGCGAAGAGGGACGCGGCGAGCACGGGGAAGGCCATGATGACCAGCACACTGGTCAGCAGCACGTTCCAGGTGAAGATCGGCATGCGGAACATCGTCATACCCGGGGCCCGCATGCACACGATGGTGGTCATGAAGTTGACGGCACCCAGGATCGTGCCGAATCCGGACAGGGCCAGCCCCATCACCCACAGATCGCTCCCCAGATAGGGCGAGCGCACTTCGGTCGACAGCGGCGTGTAGGCGAACCAGCCGAAGTCCGCCGCGCCCTGCGGGGTGAGGAATCCCGCCACGGCGATGAGCGAGCCGAACAGGAAGAGCCAGTAGGAAAGCATGTTGAGCCGGGGGAAGGCCACATCCGGGGAGCCGATCTGCAACGGCATGATCGCGTTGGCGAAACCGGCGAACAGCGGGGTGGCGAACATCAGCATCATGATCGTGCCGTGCATGGTGAACGCCTGGTTGTACTGCTCGTTCGACAGCAACTGCAGACCGGGACGTGCCAGTTCGATCCGCATGCCGAGGGCGAGAAGGCCGCCCAGCAGAAAGAAGACGAAGGCCGTGCACATGTACAGCGAGCCGATCTTCTTGTGATCGGTGGTGGTCATCCAGGCCACGACGATCGATCCGCGTTTGTGTCCGGCCCGCCCCGTGTTCCCGGACGACTCCTCGTCCACGGGCTGGTCAGTCGTTACCGCCACCTTGTGCCCTTTCTCCTGTCCGGCTGCCGCACAGCCGTCACCTGTGTGCCCTGCGATCCGCCACGTCGATACCGGGGAGGCGCAAGGGGCACCACAGTCAACGGCGCACAAAGGTCAGTAGACACGAAGAAAACGGTCTTAACGGGATCATTCCCCTCATGGCGGATGAGTGGTTCGACGTGCCGGGCGCCAGGTGCGAACCACACGTAGCCGCTGCTGAGCCGTTCGAGTGCACACCCTCGGTGTGGGCTGCGGCCTTGCGGCTGCTGTGGTTGTGATACTGGTCGAAGAGGTCTGGGTCCGCAGACTCGGGGAGCAACCGCGGACCCGGCCCCTCGGCTCCCCCTACCGATCCACCGGCGTGCCGACTTGCCGATCCGCCAGGGATGGGAGGTCAACAGTGCCCCATGGCGCCGTTGCTCGTCGTCGTTGCCGCGGCGGAGAGCGTTCGCGACCTCTTCTCCTCGCCGCAGCAGGTGATCGACACGACCAGTGTGGACGGGGTTGCTCCGCTCTCAGCCCGTCGCCCGCTCCGGCCAGTCGTCCGGGAGGCGGAACGCCGCCGCGAGGGTGCTCATCTGGCAGGTGAGCAGTGTCCGTGCCCGGTGGCCCATCCCGGCGTACTGTCCGGAGACTTCGAGGCTGACCGTGCCGTGCAGCTGGGACCAGGCGAGGACCGCACCGGCCAGGGCGGTCGCGGCGCGGTCGTCCTCCGGTTCCAGCCCGGTGTACTCGCGCAGCCAGGCGGCGGCCGCCTCGTCCTCCTGCGCCCAGGCGGCCAGCTCGGCGACCAGGGGGCGCACTTCCTCGTCGGGCTCGCCGGTGGCGAAGACCTGGAGGAAGGGGCCCAGGACCGCGCGGGCCCGGGCTGTCGTGTCGGCCGGAGCCGAGTAGCCGGGCAGTGGGCTGCCCTGGATCAGCAGATAGCGGTGCGGCTGGGCCGCGGCCCAGCCGAGGTAGGCGTCCGCGAGGAGTCGCAGGCTCGTCCGGGGGCTGGGGGGCAGTTGGTCGCCGACGCTGCCGACCGCTGTGGCGGCGTCGTCATAGGCGTCCTGGATGAGGCTGCTGAGCAGGTCGTCGCGGTTGGCGAAGTAGCGGTACAGCGCGGGCCCGGAGAGGCCGACCTCCCGGGCGATCCGGGTGAGCGCCACCGCCCCCGCACCGCCTTCGGCGAGTTGCCGCAGGGCGATGGCCTTGATCTCGGCGCGGGTCTGTTCGCGGTAGCGGTCCCGGGGGCTGGTGCGCGCAGCGGTCATGGGTTCCCCCTGTGGAGTAGGTCGTCGCAAACACTACCGGCTGCCTTCGATTGCGAGGGGTACTCGCGTGAGTTACAGTCTCTAACTCAAGATATTCCTTGTAACCAGCCAGGTGAGGGGTGGCCGATCTCCGGCTGCCCACGGAGGAGAGCGAGATCATGACCACGAACACGGATCTGCACGTCGTTCTGGGCTCCGGCCCCGCAGGCACCGCGCTCGCCGCGGAACTGGCCCGTCGTGGCCACCAGGTCCGGCTGGTCAGCCGGTCGGGAGAGGGCGAGGCCATCGACGGTGTCCGGCGGGCGAGGGGAGACGTGGGCACCGTCGCCGGAGCGCTGGAGGCGATCCACGGCGCCGCCGTCGTCCACCACTGCGTCAATGTCGCCTACCACCTCCAGGTCGAGGCGATGCCGACGATCCAGCGGGCGATACTGCAGGCCGTGGAGACCACCGGCGCCCGCCTCGTCGTACTGGACACCCTCTACCCGTACGGCGAAACACACGGCGAGGTCATGACCGAGGCCACCCCTTGGCGGGCCACCGGCGCCAAGGGCAGGATGCGGGCCGAGCTGGACCGCGCCTATCTGGACGCCCACCGGGCAGGCAGGGTGCGGGTGACTCTGGGACGCTCGGCCGACTTCGTGGGCCCCGGCGTGCTCAACTCGACGCTGGGCGCGGGCGTCTTCCCCGGCGCACTGACCGGCGGAGAGGTGGTCGCCCTGGGGAACATCGACCTGCCGCACAGCTACACCGGCATCACCGATGTCGCGTCCGGACTGGCCACCTTGGGCGAGCACCCCGAAGCCGACGGTCGCGTCTGGCATCTGCCGACCGCCCCCGCGGAAACCACCCGCCAGGTGCACCGGATGATCGAGGAGCGGGTCGGCAGACCCCTTGAGACGGTCGTCCTCGAGCGCATCCGGCCCTTCGGCCCGTTCGACCAGGTCTTCGTGGACTCCTACGCCGAGCTGTTCTACCAGCACACCGAACCGCAGGTCATGGACTCCTCGGACTTCGAGGAGACCTTCGGCGTCCGGCCAACCCCGCTGGGGCGCACCCTGGACGCGACGCTCGACTGGTACCGCACCCGGCTCGCCGCGCCCTCGCGCTGACCTCCACTCCACCCACCCTGCTGGACGATGGCGCAACAGCGTCCCGCCGCCGCCTCAACCCCGCGACGAAGCCACACACATCCGGGTCCGGAGGGACGGCCCTCTCATGGGGACCGGGGCGCCGGGCCGGTCTCCAGCCCGGCGAGGCGGGAGGTGCCCGCATACAGCGGCCGGCCGGCGCGGTCGATCTCCAACCGGATCTCACCCGCCAAGTGCTGCTCGGAGAAGCCCAGGTGGTGGGGGATCAGAGTGGGAATGGGCAGCCGCAGCGGTGGACCTCCCGCGCCCTCGCCGGTGAGGCGTACCCGGTAGCGCGGGCCGGCGGCCGTGAGCCACCAGCGGTCGGCCCGGGCACTGCCGCGGACGATCGCCGCGGGGGGAAACAGCTCGATGCGCCGGTCGCCCAGGCCCAGGACCAGGCCCCCGACGGGCACCGTGGCGCGGCCCCTCCCCAGCAGTCCGCCGGCGAAGGCCACCCGGACGTCGGGGCGGTCGAAGCCGTGGGCCTGGCCCCACCACCAGGCGGGAGGAAAGCCGCGCCCCCACGACTTCTCCGCGTACACCTGGCACCCCGTCAGGTCCCAGTGCTCGTCCCCGAGCCGCGCCGCACCCTCGACCCGGCCGTCGAAGAGATAGGGGTGCCAGTAGTGGTTGAGTCCCGGAACCAACGAGAAGACACTCGCGGCGGGCAGGACGGTACGACGCCGTGCGGGCGGAAGGACGCTCACCTCGAGGTCCACGTCCGCAAGGGAGACCCGCAACCGGTTCTGGGCGAAGGTCAGTGCGGGAGTGGCGTGTACGGCGAAGCGGTCGCTGTCCGCCCGCGCGCCGTCCAGCGTCGTCGACCGTACGAGCGAGAGGGGACTCGCGGCCACCACCACGGTCCCCCAGGGGCGGCCGGGTCGGTGGTTGACGCCGCAGGCCACCAGCAGCACCCGGCTCCGGGCGGTATCGGTGAACCGCCACAGGTAGCCCTCCATCGGTGACCGGTGCGAGGGCAGCGGATCGCCCCAGGGCAGGTCGGCACCTGTCCTCCGCCACCAGTGACGCAGCATCCCTAGGAGCTCCGCCGTGTCAGATAGGTGGCCATGGCGGCGAACCGGCGACGCGTGCGTTCGGACATCGGCACCGTCGCCAGCATCCGAAGGGCCAGCGCCGTCTGGTGTTCCGCCTCCCGCCGGGTGGCCTCCTCGCCGCCGGCCTCGCCGATCAGCCCCAGGAGCTCGGGCACCACCTGCGGGGTGAGCGGGCTGTCCTTGCGGCCGAGGAGTTCCCGCAGTCGCGCAGCCGCGGGTGTGTCGGCGGAGAGCGCGAGGAGCACCGGAATGGTCTTCCGCGCCAGCAGCAGGTCGTTGCCCACGGGTTTGCCCGTACACCGCCGATCGCCCCACAGGCCGAGGATGTCGTCGGCGCACTGGAACGCCACGCCCAGATGGCGGCCGAACGCGGCGAACCGTGCCACCTGCCGCGGCCGGCCGCCCGCGAGCAGGGCGCCCAGCGCCGTCGCACAGGCCAGCAGCGCTCCCGTCTTGCCCTTGGCGGCGGCCCGGTACTCGGCCACGGAGACCGCCGACGGGCCGGCCCAGGGCCGCTGGACGAAGCTGAGGTCCCGCACCTGCCCGTACATGGTCGCGATGAGGGCGTGGTTGAGCAGCGCGGCTGCCGTGCCCGAGCGCTCGTCGAGCGGCCTCAGCAGGGCGTCCATGGCCAGTACGTGGAGGCCGTCCCCCGCCAGCAGCGCCGGGCCGACGCCGAACCGCTTCCACAGCGCGGGCCTGCCGCGGCGGGTGGCGTCCCCGTCGGTGATGTCGTCGTGCACCAGCGTGAAGTTGTGCACCAGTTCGACAGCGACGGCTCCGGGGATCGCGCGCTCGCTCGGCGCGCCCAGCGCCTCGGCGGCGAGATACACCAGGGCGGGCCGCACCGCCTTCCCACTGTCCGGCTCCGGCGTCGACGCGGTGTCCGGGGCCCCGTCTGCACGCTCCCCCGGAGCACCCGGGAGGTCGTCATCCGGCCGGTGAGGGACGTCGTCTTCCGCGCCGCTGGGCGACCGGTGCCATCCGAAGTGGTAGGCGCCGGCCGGAGCCAGCGGACCGGGCAGGCGGCTGACGGCCTTGAGAAGTGCCGGCTGCGTCCGTCGGCGGGCGTGCTCGCACAGCTGCTGGGCGACCTGGATGTCGGCGGGAGTCATTCCTGCCACGGAGGTCATGCCCGTTCCGCCTGCCCTTCGACCGGCGCCGGCTCCGCGGGCCGCGTCCGCGTCCCGTCCGCCGCCGTCGGACGCCGGGAGACCAGTGCGGTACGCGTCAGCCACCCCGCGAACACGACCGTGGTGCCCACGGCGATGACGATCCACGGGGTCGGCGCCGGTGTGCCCCGAAGCGCGAGATCGACCAGCAGCGCGATCATGGTTCCGCACGTGGTCAGCGGCAACTGCATGGACGCCCAGAAGGTGACGCCGTCGGCCTTGCGCGGCTCCGCCATCGCCCCGTTGAGCAGCCCCCGGAGCACATGGAGTCCGGCCGGAGCACAGGCCAGCTGAGCGACCGCCACCAGGAACGGCAGCTCTCCCGCCGCGGCCAGCGCCAGCACCCCGGCGTACAGCACGCCCTGGCCGCAGGCGTACAGGCGGGCCACTCTGACGGGGCCGAGAGCTGCGGCGAGAGTGTTCTTGCCGACGAGCCGGTCGCCCTCCATGTCGGCGAAGTTCATGATCAGGCAGCGGAGCACCTGCAGCACACAGACGACGGCGGTGCACCACAGCAGCAGCGCCGAGAGCCCGCCCGGCTGCAGCAGCGCGGCCAGCAGCGGCCCCATGCCGTACAGCACGGTCGCACACGTCACCTCCCCGAGCGCGCGGTAGTTCAGCCGGAGCGGCGGCGCCGTGTAGAACCACGCCAGGGCCATCAGCGCGACGGCGAGCAGCCGGGTGGGCAGTGTCGGCATCGCGGCAGTGAGCGCGATGCCGACGAAGAGGGCCACGAAGGCGGAGGCGAGGCTCACCGTGGGGCTGAGCAGTCCGTCCACCAGGGTGCGGCTGCCACCGGTCCACGAGGTGGGGGAGGGGTTGGCCCGGTCGGCCTCCAGGTCGAAGTACTCGTTGCAAAAGTGCGTCATCAGGTGCGTCGACCAGGCGAAGCCCAAGGTGAGCAGATACCAGGGGAGTGAGAAGGCCCCACCCGTGTGGACGGCGAGGGTGACACCGAACCCGGTGACCATCATGCTCTGGAACAGGAACTTGACGCGCGCCAGCTTCAAAAAGGCGGTCAGCGTCCCGGACGCCGTGGCCCCGCTGGTCGGCCGAGGCGGACTCACGCTGCCTCTTTGGTGGCGACGATGATCCCGTGCGGGGTCCAGCCGGGCACGGGATGACGCTCGACGGCGGTGAATCCGGCGTCCCGCAGACACCGCTCGTGCACCCGCCAGGGGTAGATCATGCCGCCTTCGGCAGGCAGCGCGGCGAAGTAGACGCTGTCCAGCGCGGCGACGAGTGGACCGTCCCCCTCGTCGTTCGACATGGAGTTGAAGATCACCACACGGCCGCCCGGTTCGAGGGCGCTGTATGCCTTGCGCAGCAGCGCCGTGTTCTGCTCCGGTGTCCAGATGACGAGCTGATGGGCGAACAGCACACAGTCCATACCGGTGGGGAAGGGATCGGCGAACATGTCGCCGGGCTGCACGCCGACCCGGTCCGAGAGCCCGGCCCGGGCGATGCGGGCAGCTGTCATCTCGGCCGATGACGGGATCTCCAGCACGGTGATCTGCAGGGCGGGATTGTGCCGGGCCAGCGCGAGGGCGTTGACCGCGTCACCGCCGCCGCAGTCCAGCAGCCGATGGGCGTTCCCCAGGTCCAGCGTGTGCACAAGGTGGCTGTTGGCCAACTCGGACCAGGACTTCATATAGCGGTAGAAGACCGACTCCAGCCGCGGATTGCCGCTCAGTCGCTGGTAGAGGTCGGGCTCGTCCCCGGGGATGCGGCGCAGTCCCACATTGCTGTTCCGCTGCAGCGATTCGGTGAAGTCGGCCTGCCCCTCGTAGACGACGTGCTGCTCGAAGGCGACCGTGTCCTTGATGTTCTGCCAGGTGCCGCCGGCCCGCAGCGATGCCACCAGGTCGGCGACACGGTAGTGGCCGCCCTCCTTGACCGTCAGCCCGAGCGCGGTGCACCCCAGCAGCAGCACCGCGCAGGCCCGCTCCTCCAGTTCGAGCCGGGTGCGGATCTCCTCTTCCGGCAGGGGCCCCCGTTCCGCCAACAGGTCGAGCACTCCCAGCTCGCAGGCGGCGTTCAGATACTGGAAGGCGGCGTGGCCGAACAGGATGAACGACAGGCGGTCCATGGTCAGCGGGGGCACCGACGGGGCGGCGACCTGGCCCACATCGCTCGGCCGCGTGGTCATCGAGGAGGTCACGTGGAATCCTTCTTCTCAGGGCTCAATGCTCAGGATCATGGAGGCGAACACACAGCGGGGGCCGCATTCCGCGGCCCGGCGAATAGGTGCCGCACGTAGCCGGAGATAAGCGTCCGATGGGCCTGCGGCGTCAAATATTCACTTGGCTGAGTGACCGGACGGGGCTGACACACGCGTGGTGACCTGTGTGCTGCCCGGTGGCACGTAACGTCTCTCGCAGTGTGGCTTGGTTCCGCGCGGCAGCTCCACGCCGTCCGGCACCGCCGTGCCACGTGACGCAGTGCAAAGGACCTCGGTTATGGAACTCCAGGAAACCGTTCCCGCAGGAGAGGTTTCGCAGCCTCGGAAGGAAACTGCCGGGAATCGTCCGTGCGATCTACTGGGTATCGACCACATTCGGCTCTGCGTCGGTAACGCACGGCAGGCGGCGCACTTCTACGTCAACGCCTTCGGCATGGAGGTGACCGCCTACCGGGGGAACGAGACCTCCCGCACCGGGCTCTCGGAGTATCTGCTCACCTCGGGGCGGGTGCGTTTCCTCATCACCGGCGGCGCCTCCCCTGACAGCGGTGCCGCGCGGTGGGCCGCCACCCACGGGGACGGGGTCAGCGACGTCGCCCTCCAGGTGAGCAACCTGGACGAGGGTCTGGCATACGCGGCCGAGGCCGGCGCCACCGTGCTCCAGGAGCCCACGGTGCACACCGACGAGTCCGGCCGGGTCCGGACGGCCGCGATCGCCACGTACGGCGAACTGCGGCACACCCTGGTGGAGCGCGACTCCTACGACGGCCTCTTTCTGCCGGGTTTCGGTCCGCCACCCGTCGTCCCCAAGCCCTCGTGCCCGCCGCTTTTCCACCAGGTGGACCACACGGTCGGCTGTGTGGAACACGGCCTCATGGACAAGTGGGTGGATTTCTACCGGCGCGTGCTGGGCTTCACCACGATGGCCGAATTCGTCGGCGAGGACATCGCCACCGAATACTCGGCGCTGATGAGCAAGGTCGTCGCCGACGGCACGGGCAAGGTCAAACTGCCGCTGAACGAGCCCGCCCCCGGAAAGAAGCGCTCGCAGATCGACGAATACCTCCAGTACCACCGCGGCCCCGGAGTCCAGCACATCGCACTGGAGACACACGACATCCTGGCCGCGACGGATGTCCTGCGGGCAGCGGGAGTGGATTTCCTGACGACTCCGGACGCCTACTACGACGACCCCGAACTGCGGGCCCGTATCGGGGACGTCCGGGTGGATGTCGGCGAGCTGCGGGAGCGCGGCGTACTGGTGGACCGCGACCAGGACGGATACCTGTTGCAGATCTTCACCCGCCCCCTCGTCGACCGGCCGACGTTCTTCATCGAACTGATCGAGCGGCACGGTAGCCAGGGCTTCGGCAAGGGCAACTTCAAGGCCCTCTTCGAAGCGGTGGAGCGGGAGCAGGACCGACGAGGAAACCTCTGACCGCGAGCCGCTGCCATGCCACCGCCACGCCGCTGACCGAACCGTCGACGAACCGCGGGTCCAGCCGCGGGCCGAACCGCTGTCGGACCAAGGAGCTGCCCATGAGCCGTGCGACCCTCGCGAAGCACCCGGACGAGGTCACCCGCATGTTCGACGAAGCGGCCGACCACTACGACCGCACCAACACCCTGCTCTCCGGTGGGCAGGACAGACGCTGGCGGGCCCGCGCCCGCGCGGCGCTCGCACTCCAGCCGGGCGAGACCTGTCTGGACGTCGCCTGCGGCACCGGTGTCTCGACCGAGGAACTCGCCCGGTCCGGCGCCACCGTCATCGGCGTCGACCGGTCGCCCGGCATGGTGGCCCGCGGCGCCGCCCGCTCCCTCGACCTGCGGGTCGGCGACGCCTTGCAGCTCCCCTTCGAGGCGGCCGCATTCGACGCGGTGACCATCATGTTCGGCCTGCGCAACGTCGTCGACCCCGGCGCGGCCCTGCGGGAGATGGCGCGGGTGACCCGCCCCGGCGGACGGCTGGTCGTCTGCGAATTCAGCCACCCCACCTGGGAGCCCTTCCGCACCGTGTATCTGCGCTATCTGATGGGGGGCCTGCCCCGTATCGCCAACCGCGTCTCCAGCAACCCGGATGCCTACACCTACCTTTCCGACACCATCCGCGCCTGGCACGACCAGCCCTCACTCGCGGCACTGCTCCAGGAAGCGGGCTGGCAGCGGGTCGGCTGGCGCAACCTGACCGGCGGCATCGTCGCGCTGCACCGCGCCACGGCCCCGGCCCACGGCCCTGGGCCGCACAGTGCCGACCGGCACGAGGGCCCGCGCATGGAGCCCGCCGTATGACGGGGCCGCGCCCCACCGCCCAGGTGCTCGTCGTCGGTGCGGGACCGGCCGGGTCCACGGCCGCCTACCACCTGGCCCGCCAGGGGATCGAGGTGGCGCTGCTGGAGAAGTCCGGCTTTCCCCGGGAGAAGGTCTGCGGGGACGGTCTGACGCCGCGGGCGGTACGGCACCTCGTACGGATGGGCGTCGACACCTCCGCTCCCGGGTGGAGCCGCAACCGCGGGCTGCGCTTCGTCTCGCGCGGAGTCACCCTGGAGGTGGACTGGCCGGAGGGGCACAGCTTCCCGGGCTACGGCCTCACCCGCACCCGCCACGACTTCGACCAGCTGCTCGCCGAACGGGCGGCTGCCGCCGGTGCCGTACTGCACACCGGGACGAAGGTGACGGCACCGCTGCGGGACGCGGCGGGCCGGATCACCGGGGTCAGCGCGGCCTGCGGCCCCGACGGGGCGGCACGGGACTTCTCGGCCCCCGTGGTGATCGCCGCCGACGGCGTCGCGTCGCGGCTCGGGCTGGCCATGGGCGTCACCCGGCTGGGGAAGCGCCCCGTGGGCACGGCGGTGCGCCGCTACTACCGCAGCCCCGCCAAACACCAGGACCCGTATCTGGAGTCCTGGCTCGATCTGCGCCGAGCCGACGGCCAGATCCTGCCCGGCTACAGCTGGATCTTCCCCCTGGGCGACGGCAGGGTCAACGTGGGCCTCGGAGTCCTCAACGACTCCCGCACCGGCACCACCGACGTCCGTGCGATGCTCGCCCCCTGGCTGGAGCGGACGCCGGGGGAGTGGGGGCTGCACGGTGAGGAGCAGGCGGACGGGCCGCTGCGTGGCGCAGCGTTGCCCATGGGGTTCAACCGGCTCCCTCACTACCACCAGGGACTGCTGCTGATCGGCGACGCGGGCGGCATGGTCAACCCGTGCAACGGCGAGGGGATCGCCTACGCCATGGAAGCCGGCGAACTCGTCGCCGATCTGGTACCCCAAGCCCTGAGCCGTCCCGCGGGTCCCTCCCGGGAGCGGGTGCTGGAGCGGTACCCCCGGGAGATCGCCACCCGGCTGGGCCGCTACTACCGGTTCGGCCGCGTCTTCTCCTCGCTGATGGCGCGCCCACTGTTCACCTCGCTGGTCACCCGGAACGCGGTCAGATCGCCGGTGGTGATGGGCGCCATGGTGCGGCTCTTGTCGAACCTGTCGGACCGTCCCGGGGCGGATGCGGTGGACCACCTGGTCAATACGCTGGTACGGGTCTTCCCCCGGGACAAGGAGCTGACCGGGCGTCCTTCGTGACCGCCCGGCGTCCGAGTCCGCGTCCGCACCCGGGCCGGCCACCGGCCCGGCTGATCCAGCGGGGTGCACTTGGCCAGGCGCCCGCCGTTCTGCTCCGCATACGCATGCCGCAGACATATGCTGCCGGAGCAGGGCAGATGGTGGGCGACCACCCAGCAGTCGGACCGGGAGCAGCGATGCGCCAGACCAACCTCACCGAAGAGTCGGCCGCATACGCCGGCGCCCGTGAGGAGCTGCGGCAAGCCGAGATCGCGCTGATGCGCCATCGCGAACGCGTGGCCGAGCTGCGCCGCCGATTGCCGCTGGGACCCGTCGTCGATGACTACGTGTTCGAGGAAGGTCCTGCCGATCTGCACGCGGGCGACGCCCCGGTGCGGAGCGTGCGCCTGAGCGAACTGTTCACCGGGCCCGGCCGCGACCTGATCGTCTACCACTTCATGTACGGCAAGACGCAGACCGAGCCGTGTCCCATGTGCACGATGTGGCTCGACGGTTTCAACGCGGTGGCGCACCACGTCGCACAGAACGCCGACCTCGCAATCGTCGCGGCGGCCGACCTGCCCGCACTCCGTACCCACGCCCGGAACCGGAAGTGGACCGCACTGCGGCTGCTCGGCGCCGGGTCCAGCACCTTCAAGTACGACCTGGGCAGCGAGGACGCCGAAGGCAACCAGGATTCGACGGTGTCGGTGTTCACCCGCGACGACAACGGATCGGTACGCCACTTCTACTCGGCGCACCCCCGGATGTCCGACGACATCGACCAGCGAGGCATCGACCTGCTCAGCCCCGTATGGCACCTTCTCGACCTCACCCGCCCGGGCCGGGGCGACTGGTACGCCGCACTCGACTACTAGAGCAGGCGGCACCAGGCGGCGAGTCGGCAACTGGCGGGCCCGCGCCGGGAAATGAGCGACAGCGCCCCTGCTATGGTGCGCCGATGTCATCGATCAGGCAGTTTCAAGTCACCTTCGACTGCAAAGAACCTGAGCGCGTCGCTCGTTTCTGGTGCGAGGTGTTGGGGTATGTCGTACCTCCGCCGCCGGAGGGGGTCGCCACTTGGGAAGAGTTCGACCGCTCCCAGCCTCCGGAGGAGCAGGGTTCGTGGTTCGGCTGCAGTGATCCCTCGGGTGTGGGCCCGCGGTTGTACTTCCAGCGCGTACCCGAGGAGAAGGTGGCCAAGAATCGGCTGCATCTCGACGTACGGGTCGGCACCGGACTCGTGGGTCAGGAGCGCCTGGCCGCGCTTGAGGCCGAATGCGCACGACTGGTCGCACTCGGCGCGGTACGTGTGCGACTGCTGCCCGCCGATGAGGAGAACGAGTCGTGCATCGTGATGCAGGACATCGAGGGCAACGAGTTCTGTCTCGACTGAGCGGCCCCGCGATGCCGAGCATCGCGGGGCCGGCTCCCGCTACTCGAACGGATTCCGCAGCGGCGCTCCCGCCGCGAAGCGGTGGACCTGGTCGACGACGAGGCGTTCGGCGCGGGGGCGGAAGGAGGCGGAGCCACCCGCCACATGCGGGGTGATCAGCACGCCCGGGGCCGTGCGCAGCGGGTGGTCGGCCGGCAGGGGTTCGGGGTCGGTGACGTCGAGGGCGGCCCGCAGCCGTCCGTTCCGTACCTCCGCGAGCAGCGCTTCGGTGTCGAGGGTGCGGCCCCGGCCGACGTTGACGACGAGCGCTCCGTCCGGCAGGGCGGCCAGCTCCTCCTTGCCGAGGAGTCCCACCGTGGCGGGCGTCTCCGGTAGGACGAGCACTGCGATGTCGACGTCCGGCAGCAGCCGGACCAGGTCCTCCGCAGGGTGCACACCCTCGGCGGGACGGGCGCGGCGGGCGACCCGTACGACCTCCGCCTCGCACGCCAGCAGCCGGTTTTCGACAGCGGCGCCGATGGAGCCGTAGCCGATCACCGCCACCTTGCAGTCGGCGAGCGAGCGGGTGAAGTGCGGCTCCCAGCGCCCCGCGTGCTGGTCGACGACCCACTGCGGCAGGTCGCGCTGAGCGGCGAGAACGAGGCCGAGCGCGTGCTCGGCGGTGCTGGAGTCGTGCAGACCGCGGCCGTTGTGCAGCGCGACGCCCTCCGGCAGCAGCGGCTGCAGCTTCTCCACACCGGCACTCAGTGACTGTACGGCCCGTAGCCGCGTCAGACGCGGAAGCAGCCGCTCCGCGCCCGGTACGGCATACGGCATCACCCAGAGGCCGACGCGCCCGAGCACCTCGGGCGGCAACTCGTCCTCGGGGGACAGTCCGTCCCAGACGTGGACGCGGACGTTCGGGGGCCAGGGCCCGTGCCTCTCGTCGAGGCCGCTCCACGGCAGAAGGACATCGACGGTGTCGGGGGCGGTGCTCTCGCGGTTGTCGGACATCATCGCTGCGGCCTCTCGTCGGTCGGGTCGTGGGTCGTGGGTCGCGGGCGGTGGGCTCGGACCATGGGCTCGGCCACCTTCGGAACCATTGACCTGTACGCCACACGCTCGTAACGTCCTTCCCGCCCAGTGAAACACTTTCCATCCCACGGAAAAAAGGGGGTCCGGGAATGACAGTGGCGTCACCTCCCCGCACCGACGCCCGGGGCTTCTGGTCCTCGGCCCGTGCCCGGTATCTGATGCCGGTCGCCTTCGTCACCTACTCGCTCGCCTATCTCGACAAGTCGAACTACGCGATCGCGTCGGCGGGCGGTATGGCCGAGGACCTGCAGCTGTCCGCCGGTCTCGACTCGCTCATCGCGGCCTCCTTCTTCCTCGGCTACTTCTTCTTCCAGATCCCCGGCACCATCTACGCCGAGCAGCGCAGCGCCCGCCGCCTCATCGCCTGGTCGACGGTTGCCTGGGGCGTCCTGGCCGTGCTGCAGGGCGTCCTCAGCAGCCCCGGTCAGCTCATCGCCGTACGGTTCATGCTGGGCGTCGTCGAGGGTGCGGTACTGCCCTCGATGGTGATGCTGCTCAGCCGATGGTTCACCAAGGGCGAGCGAGGCCGGGCCAACACACTGCTGATCCTGGGCAACCCGATCACCGTCATGTGGCTGTCGGTCGTCTCCGGCTGGCTGATCGCGGTGACGGACTGGCGGATGATGTTCGTCGCGGAGGGTATCCCGTCCGTCCTGTGGGGCCTGGTCTGCCTGAAGCTGATCAAGGACCGCCCGGACGACGCCCGCTGGCTGCCCGAGGCGGAGCGCCGGGAACTGCGCGCCGAACTCGCCGTCGAACACCGCGCCGCCGCCGGTGCCCCAGTCACCGCAACCGTCACCGCCGCCGCCGAGGTGGGCGCCACCACCGCCGACGCCCCGCCCGCCACCGCCGACGAGTACCGCAAGGTGCTGCGCTCCCGCCCCGTGGTCATCCTGGCCGCGCAGTACTTCTTCTGGTCGTTCGGCATGTACGGCTTCATCTTCTGGCTGCCCGCCATCGTCAAGAAGGGTTCCGGTGAGGGCATCGGGACGACCGGGCTGCTGACGGCGGTGCCGTACGTCTTCGCCGCGCTCGCCATGCTGGTCAACTCCCGCATCTCCGACCGCAGTGGCCGACGCCGCGCCGCCGTGTGGCCATGGCTCGGGCTGGGCGCCCTGGCCCTCTTCGGCTCCTACCTCGCGGGCCCCCACTTCCCGCTCGCCCTGACCCTCCTGGTCGTCGCGGGCCTGTGCATGTACGCCCCGTACGGCCCCTACTTCGCCCTCGTCTCCGAGCTGGCACCGGCGGGTGTCGCGGGCGCTGCGGTGGCCTGCGTCAACTCCTTCGGCGCGCTCGGCTCCTTCGCGGGCACCTACCTCGTCGGCTGGGTGCGCGGCACCTCGCTGGGCGACGGGGGCGCGTTCGGCTTCATGGCGGTGTGCACGCTGATCTCCTCCGCGCTGATGCTGACCATCCGCGAGCCGCGGCCGGACGCCTCGGCCGCCCGGCCCATCGACGGTGCCGGTACGGTGAAGCCCGCGGTGCGGGGATGATGTGCCGCACACGGTGACGAGAGGCGAGGGAGCGGCGAGGGTGAGCGCACCGTCGGGCGACGACATGCTCAGCCGTGGTCTGCGGCTGTTGACCGTACTGGCCGACCACCCCGCCGGTCTCGGGGTCAGCGCCGTCGCCCGTACGGCCGGGCTCCCCGTCAGCAGTGCGCACCGGCTGCTGGGACGGCTGGCGGCCGACCGCTTCGTCGCATACGACGAGGACACCCGCCGCTATGCGCTCGGGGTCCGCGTCCTGGAGCTCTCCCGCGCCTTCCAGCGTTCCCCCGCCGGCTACTCGGCGGCGGCCGACCCGATGCGCCGCCTCGCCGCACGTACCGGCCTCCCGGCGATCGCCGGGATCCTCGACGGCGCCGACGTCCTGCTCGTCCTCACGGTCCAGGGCACCCAGCACCTCCAACTGCGCAGTGCCGAGGGCACCCGCAACCCCTGGCACGCCACCTCCTTGGGCAAGGCGCTCGCCGCGGCCCTCCCCGAGCGGGAGCGCGAACGGTTGCTCGCAGGCGGCCTGCCGGCCGTGACGGACCGGACGCGTACGGAACCGGGAGCGCTGCGGGAGGAGCTGGCCCGGGTCGCAGCGCGCGGCTGGGCGGAGGTCGACGAGGAGAACGAGGTCGGCGTCCGCTCGATCGCGGCCGCCGTCCCCGACCCGGACGGCCACGGGAGCCCCCGGCTGGCGGTGTCACTGGGCGCGACGGTCGTCCTGACCTCGGCGGAGGAGCTGCGCACTCATGTGCCCGCGCTGCTGGACTGCGCGGAGGAGATCGCGGCCGTCATGGGCTGACCGGCCTCCATCGCCGGAGCTGTTCGGCGCCGCCGGAGCCGCTGAAGCCGAGCCGCCCAAGGTGCCTCTGGTGCGGCCGGCGGTCAGCGAGGTCAGCACGATCAGCGACAGGTGTCGCCGATCGCCTGGTCCAGAATCGTCAGGCCCAGCGACAGCTCTTCCTCGGTTGCGGTCAGTGGCGGTGCCATCCGCAGCACCGAGCCCATACCGGGCAGCTGGACGATGTTCATGTGCAGGCCCAGTTCGAGGCAGCGCCGGGTGACCCGCGCACCCAACTCGTTGGAGCTCCGCTTCGTCTCGCGGTCGGCGACGAGTTCGAGGCCGGCCAGCAGGCCCCGGCCGCGGACGTCCCCGACGACCGCGTGACGGTCGGCGAGGGCGCTCAGGCCGTCGTGGAGGAACGTGCCGAGCGTCCGCGCGCGCTCGTCGAGCCTGTCGTCGATCAGCACGTCGAGAACCGTGTTGCCGACCGCGGCCACCAGCGGATCGGCGACGTGGGTGGTGAAGAACAGGTACCCGCGCTCGTGCGCCTCCTGCTCGATCTCGGCGCTGGTGACCACCGCCGCCAGGGGCAGCCCGGCACCGAGGGTCTTGGACAGGGTGAGGATGTCCGGGACGACACCGTCGCGCTCGAACGCGTACCAGGTTCCGGTGCGGCACAGGCCGGTCTGGGCCTCGTCGAGGACCAACAGCATGCCGCGTTCCCGGCATTTTACCCGCAGGGCGGCGAAGTACCCGGCCGGCGGCTCGATGATGCCGCCTGAGCTGAGTATCGGTTCGACCAGACAGGCGGCCAGGCTGCCGGTCGACTGGGCGTCGATCAGGTCGAAGGCGAAGTCCAGCTGACGCCGCCAGTCCAGCGAGCCGTCGGCCGTGGTGAAGTCGGGCCGGTACGCGTTCGGCACCGGGAGGGCGAAGTTTCCGGGAGCGCCCGGGCCGTAGCCCTTGCGCCCCGCGCTGTAGGTGGCGGAGGCGGCGGCCTGCGTCATGCCGTGCCAGGACCGTGCGAAGGAGACGATCTCATGCCTGCCGGTGACGAGTTTCGCCATCCGGATCGCGGCTTCGTTCGACTCGGCGCCGGTCGTCAGCAGCAGCGCCTTCTCCAGCGGCGCGGGCAGGGTGTCGGCCAGCCGCCGGGCGAGGTCGACCACCGGGCGGCTGAGCATGCCGCTGAAGAGGTGGTCGAGGGTGCCGATCTGCCGCTGGACGGTGGTGACGATCCGCGGGTGCGAGTGGCCGAGGATCGCGCTCATCTGCCCGGAGGTGAAGTCCAGGAGCCTCCGGCCCTCGGCGGTGAACACGAAACTCCCGGCGGCGTGCTCGATGATCTCGTCGGTGAACTCGCCGCCGTAGCGGACGAGGTGCTTGTCGGCATCGGCCCAGAAGGTTCCGGCGGACGGTGCGGCGGTGGTCGAAGCAGCCATGCCCCGACGGTAAGGCGCAGCCGAGCGACACGTCCATCAAACAATGCCGGCTGTCCTGTTCGGCAAGTCCGTACAACAATGGCCATGTGATGAACCCCTGGAGGCTGCGGCTGCTCAGCCGGCTGGACACACTGGGCACCGTGCGGGCGGTCGCCCAAGCCGCCGATCTGAGCCCGTCCAGCGTGTCTCAGCAGCTCGCCGTGCTGGAGACCGAGACAGGCACCCAGCTGTTGGAACGGACGGGACGCCGGGTGCGGCTGACCCCGGCCGGTCTGATCCTCGCGCGGCGGGCGCGGGCCATCCTCGACCATATGGAGACCGTCGAGGCGGAACTGCGCGGGTTCGGCGAAGAACCGGCCGGGCTGGTGCGCCTGGGGGCGTTCCAGAGCGCGATCCACACCATGGCCGTGCCGGCGGTGACCCGCCTCGCGCGCGAGCATCCGCACCTCGACGTCGAGCTGCTGCAGCTGGAGCCGCACGAGAGCATGCCCGCGCTGCGGGGCGGCGACGTGGACATCATCATCACGACCACGGACTTCGACGAGTTGCCGTTGGGGCCGGACCTCGATCTCGTACCGCTGGCCACGGACCCGATCCTGCTGGTGGCCCCGCCCGAGCACCCTGCGGCCGGGCGTGGCCCGGCGGATCTCGCTGCCTACGCGGACGAGCCGTGGGCGCTGGACATGCCGCAGTCCTACATGGCGAACCTCGCACTGCGACTGTGCCGCCAAGCGAGGTTCGAGCCGCGTGTGGTGTGCCGGTTCAGCAACTACATGATGACCCTGCAGCACGTCGAGGCCGGGTTGTCGATCGCGCTGCTGCCCGGGTTGGCGGTCGACCGCCGCTATCGCGTCGCCACCAGGGACCTGGCGACTCCTGTGACGCGCACGATCACGGCGGCGATCCGCCGGGGCTCACCGACCCGCGCGGCGGTGCATGTGGTGCTGGACGCGCTGCGCCACAACCAGGACCACGACCACGGCCAGGACCAGGGCGAGGACCACGAGGGCCAGGACCAGGGCCGGGGCCCAAGTCAGGACCAGGGCCTGACGCCGCTCGGTGACGAGTGATCCGGACCTGTCGAGCCGGCCGGGTTCCTCGCTGGTCCGCGGTCCGATGCGGCGGTGTCGTGCGGGGGCGCACCGTCGCATCGGACCGGTGGGGCAGGAAGGTCAGGCGGTGTGCAGGGTCAGGCCGTAACGATTGAGGATCTCGTTGACGGGCTGGTACCAGGTCTCGCCGCCGCTGCTGCAGTTGCCCCAGCCGCCGGAGGTGACGCCCTGGGCCTGGTCGCCGCTGATGAAGGAGCCGCCCGAGTCGCCGCCCTCGGCGCACGCGCTGGTCTTGGTCATCTCATGGACGGCGCCCTGGCTGTAGTTGACGGTCTCGTTCTTGGCGAGCACGGTTCCGCAGTGCCAGTGGGAGGTCGACCCCGAGCGACAGATGGAGGCGCCCACCGGGGCCTCCGCCGAGCCGCGGACGAGTTGGTCGGAGACCGTGCCCCAGCCCAGGACGACAGGGACGGTCCACCAGCCGTTGCCGACGTTGACCCATGCGTAGTCGTTGCCGGGGAACGAGGAGCCTTGGAAGTTGCCGATGTACGAGCGGTCCCAGCCGTTGACCGCCTGGCCGGTCCCGCCGCAGTGGCCGGCCGTGACGAATCCGCCATGTACCGAGAAGCCTATGGAGCAGCGGACGTTACCGGTGTAGTAGGGGTCGCCACCGACCGTACCGGCGGCGAAGGTCTCGGGGGCGTGGTCGGTGGTCCGTACCGTCAGCGGGCCTGCTTTGCGGGCCCGGGCCAGGAAGTCCTTGACATCGTTGTCGGATTGCTTGTCGGCGAGGACTTCGACGACGACCCGGTTGGTCTTCCAGTCGGCGCGCCAACTGGTCACGCCGTCGGGTGCGTCGAGCGCGTCGATGCGCTTCTTGGTGGCGTCGAGCTGCCGCGCGCTGCGGTCGACCAGTTCGACGGTGGCGCCGGTGGCCCGGACGGCTGCGGCCTTCTCGCGGTCGGCCACCGCGACGGTCAACTTCTGACTCTTGGGGGTGAACCAGGAGCCGGCGTACGCCGCCCCGGCCGCTCGTCGCGCCTTCTTCTCGACCGCGGTCGCACGCTTCTCCGCGGCCAGCCGGGCTGCGGCCTGCTGCTTGCTGAGACCGAAGTCCCGCTGCATGGCGGCGAGTATGCCGTCGGAAGCGGGAGCCTTCTCGCCCTGTGGCTCCGCGCCTGCTGCCGAGGCCGGGAGGAATCCGGCCGTCACAAGTGCACCGCTGAGCAGCAGCGCGGACAGGATGGCACGCGGGGTTCTGGTGCGTCTCATGGGATCGGCCTTTCGTTGTTCCAGTGTGGTGGGGGTGGAACAGCAGAGCCTGGGAGCGGTCCCGGGACATGCCGCTGCGCACCTTAACCAGGGATCATGAACAGGTCCATGCCAATCACGGTGTCAACACCCCTGGTGCGCCCCGTTCGTTGCGGACGGCTGTGGAACCGGGAAAAGAGGGCAACCTCCGGGCCCGCACAGCGGTCACCTAGATGCCCGAAGTGGTCGGGCCTGTGAGCGGAAGGACCACCGCCGTGTCCCACGAACCGCGCAAGGCCGTCGTCGCGGCGGTCGCCCTGTCCTTCGCAGCCACGCTGCTCGTCGGATGCTCCTCCTCCGGGGACGACGACGCGGCGAACGGCGCCCGGAAGAAGACCCCCGAGACGTCGGGGGGCGACCACACGCCGGAGAACACCCGGTCCGCGCGGCCCCCGCTCGGCAAGGCGGCGCTGAAGAAGGCGCTGCTGCGCAAAGGTGAGGTCAAGGGCGTCGATGTCGAACCCCTGCCGGGCGACGAGGCCACGGCCCGGCTCGCGCTGGCGGGAGGGGGCGCGAAACCCGCGGCATGTTCGCCGCTGGTCCACATGGCCGCACACACCTCGGTGCCCGCGCCCGAGTCCCGTGGGTCCGTCACGACCAGCCGGGACGACGGACTCGTCACCTCCGTCGGGTTGCTGGGTCACAGGGAGGGGGACGCGGCGAAGATCGTCGCGGATGTCGAAGCGGCGGTGAACAAGTGCACCGGCGGATTCCGGGACGAGTCCGGCAGCTACCAGGACGTCGTCCCGCTCCCGGACCCCACGGAGGGCGACGAGGGGGTGTCCTACTCCATGAAGAGCACCGTGGACGGCCAACGTATGCCTTTGACCTTCACCGTGGTCCGCTCCGGCTCCACACTCGCCATCTTCTTCGGTACCAACCTCATCGAGCCGGACAAGACAGAACCCGCCCCTGAGGTCGTGCGCGCGCAACTGGCCAAACTGCCCGACTGATCTCGCCCGGCAGCCGCCACCGACGGGCGGCGGCTTGTTGCCGTTCCGCCCGGAGTTGTAGTAGACGGGACTCCCGGGGGAACCGAACGGACAGCACAACCGCGCCCGTGATCCGCTTCGACCGGGAAGGCTGGACGATGAACCGTGCACACGTACGCAACCTGATCGACGGCGCATGGAGCGACGGAGCCGCTGTCGGTGAGTCCCGCGCCCCGGCGACCGGCGAGGTCATCGGCACCTTCGCCGACGGGGACGCGGCCTCGGCCCGGGCCGCTGTCGACGCGGCGCGGCGCGCGTTCGCGGACACCGGCAGCGGATGGGCCCGGGACCGGACCTTGCGGGCGCGTGCCCTGCTGGAGATGGCCGACCGGATGGCCGCGCGACGCGACGAGCTGGTGTCGCTGCTGTCCCGGGAACACGGCAAGAAGCGTGCGGACGCCGAGTTGGAGCTCGATGACGCGATCCCCAAGCTCCGCTACAACGCGGCGCTGGCCCTCACCGACGCCGGGCGGGCCGGTGAGATGGCACCGGGAAGCTACTCCATGACGCTGCATCAGCCGATGGGCGTCGCCGGAATCATCGTGCCGTGGAACGCCCCGGTCGTCCTGGCCGTGCGCTCCTTCGCCCCGGCACTGGCAGCGGGCTGCACCGTGGCGATGAAGATGCCGGCCCAGACCGCCCTCACCAACGGCCTGCTCTACGAGATCGTCGCGGCCACCGAGTCCCTGCCTCCCGGAGTCCTCAACGCCTTCACCGAGTCCGGCAACCAGGGGGCACCGCTACTCGTCTCCGATCCGGGCACCGATGTCGTCAGCTACACCGGCTCCACGGTCGTGGGCCGGGCCATCATGGCGGAGGCGGCGCGCAGACTGAAGCCCTGCTCCTTGGAGTTGGGCGGGAAGACACCGATGCTCGTCTTCGACGACGCCGACCTGGAGGCCGCCGTACCGGTCCTGACGGCTGCCGTCACCACCTTCTCGGGCCAGTTCTGCATGGCGGGCAGCCGCATCCTCGCCCACGCGCCCGTCGCCGACGAACTGCGCCGGCGGATGGTGGCCGCCCTGGAGGCCGTGCGCCCCGGGCCCGGCGACCGGCCGGACACCGATATGGGCCCGGTCGTGGACCGCGAGCAGGCGCTGCGCATAGACGCGCTGGTCGCCGAATCGGAGGCGTACGGAAAGATCCTGGTACGCGGTGGCCTGTTGCGGCCCGAGGGGGCCGACGCCCTGCTGCGGCCGTCCCTGGTCGAGATCGAGGATGTGGACGCGCCGCTGGTGCAGCGCGAGGTCTTCGGCCCCGTCGCGACGTTCGAGGTGTTCGACGACGAGGCCGACGCCGTGCGTCGGGCCAACGCCACCGAATACGGCCTCGCCGCCTCCGTGTGGACACGGGATGTCGACCGGCCGCTTCGGGTGGCCCGGCAGCTCGACGCGGGCACGGTATGGACCAACACCTGGGCCGTCATCCGCGATCAGATGGAGGAAGGCGGCTTCAAACAGAGCGGCATGGGACGGCTCAACGGGCCGCGTGCACTGGCGGAGTTCCAGGAGATCAAGCACCTGGTGCACAGCGTGTAGCCACCGCTGCGCCGCCGCGGAAAGGCGTTTGACGCGCATCGGCGCCGGTGTTCGGATGACGTCCATGAGCACAGCGCAGATGCGTGACGGTGCGCATCCCGTCGACGTCGGACTTGTCCGGCGGTTGATCGCCGGACAGTTCCCCCAGTGGGCGGGGCCGGCGGTGGAACGGTGGCCGTCCGGCGGGACGGTCAACGCCATGTACCGGCTGGGCGACGAGATGGTCGTACGGCTGCCGCTGGCACGGAACGGCGCGGGGGACGTGCTGCGGGAGCAGGAGTGGCTGCCGCGACTGGCACCCCATCTGCCCACGGGCGTCCCCGAGCTGCTGGGAGCCGGTGAGCCCGCCCACGGGTATCCATGGCCGTGGTCGGTGTACCGGTGGCTGCCGGGGGAGCACCCCCAGGAGGGCGCACCGGGTGACGCCGCGGGCCTCGCCGAGGACCTGGCCGCATTCGTGGCGGCGATGCGCGGCATCGACCTGCCGGCTGGACCGAAGGCGCACCGAGGCGGCCCGGTCGCCTCGCTCGACGCGGAGACCAGGGCGGCGATCGAGCAGCTGCGCGGCATCCCGGAGGAGGGCGTCGACTGCGACGCCGCGACTGCCGCGTGGGAGGACGCGCTCCGGGCGCCCGGATGGACAGGGCCGCCGGTGTGGCTGCACGCCGACCTGATGCCGGGCAATCTGCTGGTGGACGGCGGCGGCAGGCTGACTGCCGTGATCGACTTCGGGTGCGCGGGGATGGGCGACCCCGCCTGCGACCTGTTCCCGGCGTGGAACGTACTGCCGACCGACGCGAGAGAGGTCTTCCGCGCCGCGCTCGGCGTGGACGATGCCACCTGGCGTCGTGGCCGGGGGCGGACACTGTCGCAGGCGCTGATCGCCCTGCCGTACTACCGCAAGACGAACCCCGCGATGGCGCGCAATGCCCGGCATGTGATCCGGGCGGTGCTGGACGAAGGCTGAGACGTCCCACCGTGTGACAGGTCTCCCGCCCGACGCCACCCGCAGATGGCCATCACGAGCACCCTGTCCCGCTGCGGGCGGCAGCCTCGTCGTCCGACTGCCCGGCAGACGGCGATGTCCCGAGCCGTTGGCCGGACGAAGCCGAACGGGTCACCAGCCGTACGCCGTATTCACCCGTTGAGCCCCGGCGAAGCAATCGGGTAATCATGGCGGTCGGCTGACGTGTCACCGGATGGGCGCTCCCGGCCCTGGTTCATGGTGGTGCTGACTCGCCATGGCTAAGGGAGTGATTCATGAGTCGCACTGTGAAACACCGGAGACGCTCGGGGCGGCGAAGAGGCGTCTCACGCGTGGTGCTGGCCACGTCGGTACTGCTGTCCTTGGGGGGGACTGCATCCGCCCCGGCAGCGTCGGCGCAGGCTGCCTTCCCCCAGCAGAACACATCCGCACAGAGCACGCCGCGCCCTGGCGGCACCGGCAGCGGTACACCACCAGTCATCAGCTGGCACAAATGCGCCGCCGACTGGGATGTGGGAAGCAAGTGGAAGTGCGGCACGCTCGAGACGCCGCTGGACCACAGGGACCCGAGCAAGGGGACTCTGAAACTGGCGGTGGCGAAACTGCCCGCCGGCGACCCCAAGAAGCGTATCGGCTCCCTCATCATGAACCCCGGTGGCCCCGGCGGTTCCGGTATCGAGGACGCGGACAGCGAAGGCTGGCCCACCTACGCCACGAACGAGGTCACCAAGCGGTTCGACCTGGTGACATATGACCCGCGCGGTGTAGGGCACAGCAGTCCCCCGCTGAACTGCAAAAAGCAAACTCCGCGCCCCCGCGTCCTGCAGGAAGCCGACAGCGAGCACGAGAGCCCGCGCACCGAGCAGGAAATGCTCGACCAGCTGAAGGACAAGGACAGCACCGGTGCGGACTGCGTGAAGAACGCCGGCTGGCTCGTTCCGTACATGTCCACCGTCGACAACGTCCACGACCTGGACCGGCTCCGCCGGGCCGTCGGGGACGCGAAGCTCAACTACCTCGGTATTTCGTACGGCACGACCATCGGCGCCGTCTACGCCAACATGTACCCCAAGCGGGTGCGCTCGCTCATCCTGCACGGAGTGGTGGACGCCAGGACGCAGATGAACAACGCCGCCGCCTTCAGCCTGTCGGAGGCGAAGGGCGGTGAGAAGACCGTCAAGGCGATGTTGAAGGCGTGTGACCTGGACGCGAAGCACTGCGCGTTCCACGGGCACGCGGAGAAGAAGTTCCAGCGCCTCGCGCACCACTTGGGCGCCGCACGCTCGTCCGACGCCGCGTCGTTCGACACCTGGAACCGGTTCGTCGACCTCGCGTACGCCTTCAAGGCACCGGGCAGCGCCGGAAAGGCGGCGCAGGGTCTGCAGCGCCTCTACGAGAAGACCTTCCCCCCTGCCAAGGGCACTGCCGCCCCCAAGAACGCGGAACCGGCGAAGACCAACCCGCCGGAGAACAACAACGAGGAGGACGTGCTCGAAACAACTGACTGTCTCGACCTTCCTCCGCTGCCCAAGCAGCACGGGCCCTGGCTGAAGCGCTTCAAGACGGCACGCGCCGAGGCGCCCGTCTTCGGGCCCGCAGAGGTCGTCACGGACATCACCTGCCGCGACTGGCCGGAGAAGTATCGCGCAGCGCTGCCCCGCCACACCGGTCCCTGGGACAGGGCGAAGACGCCCATCCTGGTGATGAACCAGCAGTCGGACTGGTCCACACCCCTCAGGTGGGCCCGGAACATGACCCACGCCCTCGGTCAGCGCGGTCTCGTCGTCATCAACGGCTTCGGACACGGTGTTCCCACCGACTGCAGCCGGCGCTGGACCCAGAACCACCTGCTCCACAGCGCGGTCCCCACCGGCACGGCCCGGTGCGACGACGGCAACACCACACCCTTCAGCCGCAAGGGGGCCGGTGCTCGCCGGCCGTGATCCCCGTCGACTCGGCGAGAGGGGCCCGAGGACTGATCCCCCTCGGGCCCCTCGGACCGCAGGCCGGGGGACTTCCGCTCACCTGTTTCACGGGGTGCGGGCGGGCCTGCGCAGAGCGAGCAGGGCGACGTCGTCGTCGTTGTCGGTGGGCCGGACACGGTCGAGCAGCAGATCACAGAAGGTGTCGAGAGGACGACGAGCCAGAGCGGCGGCGTGCTCGCTCAGTCGATCAAGCCCCTCACCGAGGGAGTGGCCGCGCGACTCGACCAGACCATCGGTGTAGAAGACCAGGGTCGACAACGGTGGCAGGTCCACGGCCGCGTCCTGCCGCGAGGCCGGGAAGCCCGCACCGATCAGCGGATCCACGACGCTGTCCAGGAACCGGGCCCGCCCGTCGTGCGTGACCAGGAGCGGCGGCGGATGTCCGGCATTCGTCCAGCGCACCTGACCCCCCTGCCGGCCCTCGGTATCGCTTTCGACCCGGGCGAAGACCAGCGTGGCCAACGACGCGTCGGTCATGTGCTGCACGGCCTGGTCGAGCCGGTCGACGATGGCGCTGGGCGGCTCCTGGTAGGACCAGGCGTAGGCGCGCAGCATGTTGCGGACCTGCGCCATGGCAGCCGCCGCGTCGGCGTCGTGCCCCAGGACGTCACCGGTCGCCACAGCGAGTCTTCCGTCCTGGAGGAAGAAGGCGTCGTACCAGTCGCCCCCCACCTCGGAAGCCTCCGGCGCGGCCACATACCGGGCCGCCATCTCCAGCCGGGGCTCTCGGGGCAGCTGCGGCAGCAAGTGCCGCTGCATGGTCTCGGTGACCCGCCGCTGCCGCTGGAACAGACGTGCGTTCTCCAGCGCCAGGCCCGCCCGGCGCGCGATGTCCTCCAGCAGGGGCAGGTCGGAGAAGCGCTCGGCCCGCTCGGCCTGACCGAGCGTCAAGGCTCCCAGCACCTCCCGTACCCCCCGGATCGGGGCGATGGCCGCCGAGTGCATCCCGGTGGCCTCGAACAGCTTGCGCTGTGCCACCGCGATCCCCGCATCCGGCGGCCCCTGATACGTCTCGGGCACCGCCAGTGTCGACGCCGCTCCCCGCAGCGCCCGTGAAAGTGGCATCACGGACTCCTGGGGGAGGGGAGGCATCGGCCCCTGCAGGTCCTTGCGGTCGACCAGGCGTTCGCCCTCGTGGTGCACCACAGCGGCACGCCACACCTCGTCACCTTCGGTGAGCAGATCGATGACGGCCCAGTCCGCCAGGCGGGGCACCAGCAGCCGCGTGAGCCGGTGCAGCGCTTCATGGACGTCGAAGGTCGAGGTCAAAGAGGTGGTGGCCTCGGCCAGCAGAGCCAGCCGATCCAGCTCCGGCAGCGTCACTTCCGCGCGACGCTCCTGTTCGGCGGTGCCGCCACCCGGAGCGCCCGGGTAGAAGAGCACCATCGCGCCGTCCGTCTCCGCACTGATCCGGCACGGGGTGATGAACCAGCAGACCGGCAGCAGCGTGCCGTCCCCGCGCTCGTACCAGCCGAGTTGCCCCTGAGCCGGCCGAGAGCTGTGGAAGGCCCGTTGGAGGGGGCAGCTGCTCCGCGGGATCGTGTGCCCGTGCCGGTCGCGATGGAGCCGGTCGTGGGCATCCTGGTCGAGCAGGTACGCCGCCTCGACACCGAGCAGGGCCTCGGCCTCGCGATTCACGTGGACGATGCGTGCCTGCTGATCCAGCAGGAGCATCCCGGAGGAGCACAACTCGGGCAACCCGTGCGGGGATCGCTGACCGCCGTGGCCGTCCTCTCCTGGGACCATGATGTGCGACTCCTCGACCTGATCGTTCCCGCCTCGGCGTGATGATCGCCCCCGCCGCCGACGAAACGTCGACGGCGCGCTGCCACCTTCGCCCATCTCCACCCGACCATGGCCGGGCCCTCGCTGCCTTCCGCCATAAGAAGGCATCAGTGTGCAATCCGCGAGGGGTGGAGCAGGATGTTGTACGGACTCGACAGCGGTGGCGGCCCAGGCGACCGGGCAACGGGGCGATTTCGGGCGTGGGCGGCCGTCGCGGGGTGCGCGAGCCGGCGTCGGTCACGGCTTCGCCGGACGGGGGGAGGCGTGGGGCATGGTCCGACCTGGGTAGGCTGCGCCCGGGCGGACTCTCGAAAACGGACTCTCGAAGGCGATACAGGAGAGCTATGCGGCGCAAGGGGTGGTGGGGACCGAAGGCGCTGGCGCTGGCCGTACTCCTCGCCGCGATGGGCTGCTCGCCCTCGGACACGTCGTCACCGGAGCAGGACAAGCCGTCCGCCGACGAGCCCTCAGCCGACGGGAAGAACCCGGGTGGCGAAGGGCGCTTGCCCGGCCTGCCGACGGCTGCCAAGGCCCGGCAGCAACTGGATGAGCTGGAGGTCGCGGCGCACCGTTCGATGTCCGGCTACAGCCGGGAGCGGTTCCCGCACTGGAGCGCGCAGGGCGACAGCTGCGACACCCGCGAAAAGGTCCTCGCCCGCTCCGGCACCGATGTGGAGCGGGACGAGGAGTGCCGGGCGGTCTCCGGCCGTTGGACCAGCCTCTACGACGGCAAGAAAGTCGGCGACGCTTCCGAGCTGGACATCGACCACATGGTCCCGCTCGCCAATGCCTGGCGCTCCGGGGCCGACAAGTGGCCGCAGAAGAAGCGCGAGGCGTTCGCCAACGACCTGACCCACCCCCAGTTGCTGGCGGTGACCGCGTCCACCAACCGGACCAAGGGCGACCAGGGGCCCGAGGAATGGCAGCCCCCGGTCAAGGCCACCTGGTGCGTCTACGCCCGCGCCTGGACCTCGGTGAAGGCCACCTACCAGCTGACCGTCACACGCGCGGAGAAGAACGAGCTCGACGAGATGCTGGCGACCTGCGGCCGATGACCAGCCGTGACACCGACCGCGCTCCGGGCCGGTACGAGGAGCGCGTCCAGGCAGGGCCGGGCGGGATCATGACCGACGAGGTGGGGGTCATCACGGGCGACGTGACCGTGGTGACCCGGTCGGCGCCCGGCGGACGGGCAGCGATCGAGGTCCAGTACACCGGCGCGGAGGAGTGGTACACCCTCACCGGCAGCCCGGCGCCGCTGCCGCCCGAAGGGCTGGCCGCCCTCCACGCCCAGATCGTCGACCTGCTGCGGCAGGGCGGCGGCGCCCGAGCCCCCCGGTGAGCACCTGCCGGACCGGCCCGGCACCATCTCCCCGGTACGAGCCGGGTGACGATCCCCGGCGGCCCGGGCGCCGGCGGGCTGTCGGCGCCGCAAGAGGCGTGGAACCGGTCCGGCGACCCCCACACCCGGCCCGGTTTCGTTGTCCTTCGGCAGCAACAGCTTCAGCCGGGCACACTCATACGACAGCCCCTTGGCCAGCCCGATAATCAGCGGCGGTCTTCGAGCTTCAGATCGCCTGTGGCCACCTTGCGGATGTGGTCACTGGCGAGCATGTCGTGCGGGAAGCCCAGTACTGTCGCACTGACCTCGTGCAGACGGGCCAGCTGGGCGGCGGTGAAGTCGACCTGTAGGGCGCCCAGATTGTCCTCCAGCTGCGCGAGGGTGCGGGCGCCGATGATGGGCGTCGTCACGCTCGGATTCTGCAGGGTCCAGGCCAGCCCGACCTGGGCGGGTGTGCGGCCCAGTTCCGTGGCGACCTCCTGCACGGCATCAGCAATGGCAAGGTTGCGTTCGGTGAGCGTGCCCAAGGCGAGGTTGAAGCTTCTGCGGGTGCCGTCGTCGGAGGCGACGTGCGGCGCGGTCAGGTCGTCGCGGCTGTACTTGCCGGTGAGTATCCCGCCGGCCAATGGCGAATACGGGACGACGCCCAGCCCCATCTCCTGTGCCATGGGGATCAGATCGCGTTCCCCGGTGCGCTCGATCAGGTTGTATTCGATCTGCAGCGCGACCAGCGGCGACCAGCCGCGCAGGTCGGCGACTGCCTGCATGCGCGACACCTGCCAGGCCGGTGCGTTGCAGATCGCCACGTACAAGACCTTGCCCTGCCGGACCAGATCGTCCATGCCGCGCAGAATCTCCTCGACCGGTGTGGTGAAGTCCCACACGTGCAGATAGAGCAGATCGATGTAGTCCGTATTCAGCTGTCGCAGACTCGCTTCGACCGAAGCGAACAGACTCTTGCGGTGACTGCCCCCGGAGTTCGGGTCGCCGGGCCGGCGCAGCGTCGTGTATTTCGTCGCCAGCACCAGGCTTTCACGCTTGTCGCGGGCGAATTCGCCCAGCAGGCGCTCGGAGGTGCCATTGGTGTAGGTGTTGGCGGTGTCGATGAAGTTGCCGCCTCGTTCGACGTAGACGTCGAACAGCTGGCGCGCCTCGTCCTGCCCGGCTCCCCAGCCCCAATCGGTGCCGAAGGTCGCCGCGCCCAACGCCAGCGGTGAGACCCGCAGCCCGGAGCGGCCCAGCAGCCGGTAGGTGTCCAGAGTGAGCGACATCGTGTCCTCCTGTGCTCGTGATCCGTCGTCGAGAACAAGACTGTGACCGCCGCGAGCCGGGGGTAAGGGAAGGAGGTTCCTGGGAACGCCGGTCCTACCCTGCGTGTTGGGACGAACATGACGACCCACACCGTGGACACGACACAGGAGCTGGCCGCGTTCCTGCGGGCCCGACGCGACCGGCTGAACCCGAGCGATCTGGGTCTGCCGTCGCGCCGGCAGGCTCGGCGGACCCCGGGACTTCGCCGCGAAGAGGTGGCCGAACTGGCCGGGGTCAGCGTCGACTACATCGTGCGGCTGGAGCAGGGACGCGGGCTGCGGCCCTCGGCGGACGTGGTGGAGGCACTGGCCCGAGCGCTGCGCCTGGCCCCCGTCGAACGCACCTATCTCTACGACCTGGCCCAGCAGCGCCCCCGCAACACCGACCGGCCCGCCACCACTGCAGCGCCACCGCTGGTCCGGCTGGTCACCGACCTGTCGCCGCTGCCGGCCATGCTGCTGAACCACCGCTACGACATCCTGGCCTGGAACCGTGAGATGTCGGGGCTGCTGCTGGACTTCGACACTCTGCCCGTGCCGCAGCGCAACGCGGTATGGCTGTGCCTGATGCATCCGGAGATACGCGATTTCTACCTCGACCGGGAACGGGTCGTACGGGAGGGCGTCGCCCATCTGCGCGCCGCCTGGGCCGCGCACCCGGAGGATCAGGCGTTGTCCGACCTCATTTCCGAATTCGCCACCGGTGACGAGGAATTCGCACGGCTGTGGGCCGAGCAGGACATCAAGGTCAACGGCCGCGGGCACAAGGTGATGCGGCATCCTGTCGCCGGTGTGATCTCCGTGGATGTCGAAGTGCTCGTACCGCTCCAAGACCCGGACCAGCGATTGATGATCTTCCGCGCCGCGGACGACCGCAGCCGGTCGGCATTGGAGCGGTTGTCCGCGCAGTGATGCCGAACGGACGTCGAGGAAGCCGCACGGTGACGGAGCGTCCTCGACGCTCCCGGCCCGTGGCCACGAGACGCCTCCGTCGGTGGCCCGTCACGAAAGATCCAGGAGCTCAAGGGGACAGTCCCAGTTCGCCTGCGCGCAGCCCGGCCTGGAAGCGGGAGTCGGCCTCCAGCGTGACCATCAGCTCGGCCACGCGCCGGCGATAGGTGCGGAGCGAGACGCCGAGCCGTTTGGCCGCCGACTCGTCGGTCAGTCCCGAGCCGAGCGCTTCGAGGACTCTGCGGCCTTCCGTGTCCAGGTGGGGGACGTCGCTGCGCAGATAGGTGTCCAGATCGACGGCAGTGTGCCAGATCGCCTGGAACAGCGAATGGACGCTGTCGACCAGGACCCGCGACGTCGACACGGTGTATTCCCGGCCGACAGGGGTCTCCTGGCCGGCCAGGATCACCACGCGCCGGTCGATGAGGATGGTCTCGTGCGGCAGCGGAGAGCCGCTGATCCGCACGAGAGCCCCCATGTTCTGCACGGACCGCAGGTGGGCGCGGGCTTCCTCATCGGCGAGCGCCACCGGGCTGAGCAGCTTGCGAGGGGCGAGGTCCGCGGCAGTGCTGCTGCGCACCCGGCCCTGGACCGCTGCTCTGGCTTCCGGCTGCGACCAGGTCCCCAGGTCCCGGGCGGCGCACAGGAACTCGTTCTGTACAGACGCGAAGAGATGACCGGCGCGCGCGACCAGCTCCTCGTCCCCTCGGACTGAAAACACCTGTTCGTTCCGCACCCGGCAAGTCTGGCAGCAAGCTGCCATCTCCTCGCCCGGCACGGTGCAGGTGGACACCATCGAGTCATGACGAGCAGAACCTTCTCCCTCGGCGGAGACCTGACCCTCAACCGGCTCGGCTTCGGCGCAATGCGCCTGGCGATGAGCACTTTCAACGGTCCGGCACGAGCCCCCGAAAGCGGCATCGCGGTGCTTCGGCGCGCCGTTGAACTGGGCGTGAACCACATCGACACGGCCGGCTTCTACGGCAGGGGAGCGGTGTGGGCCAATGAGCTGATCCGTACGGCACTGACCCCCTACCGTGACGATCTGGTGATCGCCACGAAGGTCGGGCCGCTGCTCGGTCCGGACGGTGTGCCGAGCGGTCAGGCGACGCCTGATCAACTGCGCGCACTGGTCGAGGCGGATCTGCGTGCCCTCGGGCTGGACCGGCTCGACCTGGTCTATTTGCGGGTGGGAGGGGTCACCGGGCCGGGCGGCGAGTCGATCGCCGACCGGTTCGCGGTGCTGGCCGAGCTTCGGGCGGAGGGGCTGATCCGGCACCTGGGAGTCAGCAACGTGGACGCTGCTCAATTCGCCGAGGCGCGGGCGATCGCGCCCGTCACGGCGGTGCAGAACCAGTACACCGGTGCCATGGAGCTCCTCGCGGAGTGCGAGGATGCGGGCATCGCATACGTGCCGTACTTCCCGCTCGGCGGCGGCGATGGCCGTGACTCGCTCGATGCCGAACAACTCGGCGAGGCCGCGGCACGGTTGGGCGCGACCGCCGCGCAGGTGCGGATCGCCTCGCTGCTGGCCATGTCGCCGTCGGTGCTGGCGATACCGGGTACCGGCTCGCTCGACCACCTTGAGGAGAACCTCGCCGCGATCGATCTGGCTCTCGGCGGCGAGGACCCGTCCGACCTGCGCGGCTGATCGGTCGGCCCAGTGCCTGGAAGCACCGCGTCCTCGACGAGCGTCCCGTCGCGGTGAAGACGCACGATGCCCACTCGCCGTCCCGGGTGCCCGGTGCCCGGTGACCCGTGCGCGGTGGCCCAGTGGCCCGGGGCACGCTGCCGGTGCCCCGGGCCGGTTGCCGGCCGGTGCGGTTCAGTGGAACTGCCCGACCTCGTAGTCGCCGGCCGGCTGCTGGGCGATGATGTTGAGCCGGTTCGCCGCGTTCATGAAGCAGATCATGACGACCAGGGCGGTGAGCTGTTGCTCGTCGTAGTGCTCGGCTGCCCGTGCCCACGCCTCGTCGCTGACCCCGCCGGCCGCGTCCGCGACCCGGGTCCCCTCCTCCGCCAGCTCCAGCGCGGCACGCTCGGCGCCGGTGAAGACCGTGGCCTCCCGCCACGCCGAGACCAGGTGCAGTCGCACCGCGCTCTCTCCTGCGGCGGCGGCCTCCTTGGTGTGCATGTCGATGCAGACGGCGCAGCCGTTGATCTGACTGATGCGCAGCGCGATCAACTCCTGCGTCGCGGCCGGCACCGACGATTCCTTGAGTATCTTGCCCGCCGACATGAAGTGCTTGAGGGCCTTGCCGGCGGTCGGGTCGGCGAAGTAGTCGAGTCGCGCGTCCATGGTGTTTCCCTTCGTGGTGGTGGTTGCTCCCTTCTCTGAGACGGGGCAGCTCGGCCCCCTGTGACATGAGCGGATGTGACCCGCGTCTCCCGTCGGTGTCGGCCGGTCACGCGAGGAAGACGCGGCCTCCGGGTCCGCCGCGTCCGGGCCGGTCACGGTCGGTCCGATCCGGGCCTGAGCGCGCTCGTGTGCGTACGTCGCGCGGTCAGTCGGCGTGCCGGTAGGCGACGAGTCTGTCCTCCCTCTCGACCAGGAAAAGCCCCATGCCCGCGAGGTCGGCTTCCGGGACGGCGGTACCTTCGGCGAGTGGCTCGGCCTTCCCGGACGTGATGTCGATCAGCACCGGCTTTCGTTCGGTGATCAGCCCCTGCCCGGCGGCCTTCGTGTAGCCGAAGGCCTGGCCTTTGTCGGTCACCTGATCGAACATCACTTCCTTGGACTTGTCGGTGTCCGGGAAGCAGTGTCCGTCGCCCTTCTCGACGTCGAAGACGGCCGTGCCGTAGCTGACGAAGCGGCCGTTGGCGGACAGCCGCGGCGTGGTCTTCTTTGCGGCCTGCCAGCCGTACCTCCCGCACCGTGCGGATGCCCGCACCTTGCCGTCGGCGGCGTTCACGACGGCCCACACCGTCTCTTCCTTGTCTCCCTTCCGTTCCCACTGCGCGATCAGCAGCTTGTCCGAGACAGGCTGCGTCCGTGCTCCCTCGGGGACGGCACCGGAGGGAGCGATGTCGGCGCTCGCCCATTTACCGGGCACCCAGAAGCCGTCGTAATCATTGATGTACGTGCGGGCGACGGGACCCGCCGTGGTGATCGCCTCCACGGTGCCGCCCGGGGAGCAATCGGCGCAGCCGCGCGGCGGCTTCAGCTTTTCCGGGTCGTAGGTGGTCTTCTTCCCGGTGGCGGGGTCGATGGCCACCACCTCGTCCTTCAGCTCGACCATGAGCGCGCCCGTGCCGTGCCATACCCGCCGCGGGTTCTTGATCTCGACGTGGTGAGCGGGCGGCACCGAGTCACCCGACGCGTCGGCGTCGAAGAGGTCCACGGCGAGGACCTGTTCGCCGCGCCGTACGACGTCCTCACCGGTCCGCCCCGAGGACCAGGCCGCCAGATAGTCCTTGCCGCCGGTGGTCAGTACCGCGGAGTCCATCTCCGAGTCGTCCGCCGGAGCGACGGAGGACAGGGACCGGGAGATCCAGCGGACCTTACCGGTTGCGGCGTCGACCACCGTGAACCGGCCCTGGGGCGCGTCCTGTCCGGAGAACTCGGCCACGGCGTCCGTCCGGGGCAGGACCAGCGGATCGCCGTGCCAGCGCCGCTCCCAGCCGGCACCGGTGTCGTAGACGGGAGCGGCCTTGAGCTGGGTGGCGGGTCGCCTGGGTGGGGCGCTCTCCTTCTGTTTCCCGTCCGGTGCCGAGTCTGCGGCGCTGCTCCGGGAATCGCTGCCGCTCTTGCGCTTGGTCTCCTCACCGTCCGCGTCGTCACCGCCGCCGCATCCGCTGAGCAGACCGGCGACGGCCACGCACAGTGCCAACTCCCTGACCCGGCTGCCGAACCGCGTCACGTCTGTCCCCCTTCGTTCCGGCGGCTGCCGCACCGCCGGTTCGGTGTTGGTCCCCCGTCGGAGGGAATCGCGCTCACCGTACCCTCCGAGTGCCGCTGCCAGGAGTCGGCGCAGCTGGTGCGGGCGGTCTGTTGCCGATCTCGTCGGATCCGACGCCGGCCGAATGGGCGAGGCAGAAGCTAGCCGAGGGTGTGGCCGCCGTTGACCTTGACGCGTTCACCGGTGACGAAGGCTGCTTCCGGCGAGGCGAGGAAGGCCACGGCGGCGGCGACATCCTCCGGACGGCCCATCCGCCCCAGCGGTACGTCGGAGGTGTAGGCGGCGAGTGATTCACGGCTGGCTCCGGCGTGCCGCTCGACCGGTATCCAGCCCGGCGCGACGGTGTTCACCGTGATCCCGTACGGGCCCAGTGCGCGGGCCCAGCACTCGGTCAGGCTGTGCTGGGCGGCCTTGGCGGCGGTGTACGCCGACATCGCGGGCAGGACGCGTTCGAGCACGTCGGAACCGATCTGGACGATGCGGCCTCCACCGCGCTCCCGCATGGTCGGCAGGACCGCCTGCATCAGCAGGGTGGGGCTCTTGACGAAGAAGGTGAGTTGGGCGAGGTGGTCGTCCCAGGTCACCTGGGCCGGGTCCAGTTCGGGCTGCGGGCCGGTCGCGTTGACGACGAGCGTGGTGACGGGACCGAGGCGGGCGGTGACGTCGGCGACCAGATCCGTGACGGCGGCCTCGTCCGTCACATCGGCGGCGAACGCGTGGGCGGTCCCACCCGATGCCCGTATGTCCGCGACCACTCTGCGGGCTGCTTCGGTCCCGGACCGGTGACCGACGGCGACGGGGTGGCCGTCGGCCGCCAGACGTCGAGCGATGACGGCTCCCAGGCCGCGGGAGGCTCCGGTGACCAAGGCGGTGCCTGTGGCAGTTGTGGGTGTCATGCCGTCAACCTACGCAGAGCCGCAACGCGGGACCATCGTGCGTCGCCCTCGGCCAGGACCGCTCCGGCTCCATCTGCTCCGGGCGGGCCGGTTCCCGGTCCGAAGGGCCGCGCCCGCACGGCCCGGCAGGCCTCGGGGGCCGCAGCGGAGCGGTCGTCGCCGGTCGCGGGCGCTAGGATCGGGGCCATGCCCGTGACCATGGACGACGTGGAGCGGTTCGAGGTCTTCAGGCCCCGGCTGGAGGCCATCGCCTACCGGCTCCTCGGCTCCGCAGGTGAGGCCGAGGACGCCGTGCAGGAGACCTTTCTGCGCTGGCACGCGGCCGACGTCGACCGGATCGAGGTCCCCGAGGCGTGGCTGACGAAGGTGCTCACCAACGTGTGCCGCAACCAGCTCACCTCCGCCCGCGCGCGACGCGAGACCTACGTCGGCCAATGGCTCCCCGAGCCCCTGCTCCCCGGGGACCCGATGCTCGGCCCGGCCGACACCGCCGAGCAGCGTGAATCGGTCTCGTACGCGGTCCTCACCCTCCTGGAGCGCCTCTCCCCCCAGGAGCGCGTGGTGTATGTGCTGCGGGAGGCATTCGAGTATCCGCACCGGGAGATCGCTGAGATCCTCGACATCAGCGAGGCATCCAGTCAGCAGCTCTTCCACCGTGCCAAGAGGCGGGTCGCGGACGGCAAGGCCCGTACCGAGATCGACGAGGCCGCCGCCCGACGGGTCGTCGAGGGGTTTCTCGCGGCCGCCACCAGCGGCCGGACCGAACCGCTCGTGCAACTGCTCACCGACAACGCCTTCGCGATCGGCGACGGCGGTGGCAAGGTCCCGGCCCGTGCCAAGGCGTTCGAAGGTGCCCTCGCTGTCGCGAAGTTCATGCGGGGCCTGTTCAAACCCGGCGAGGCCAAGCGCGCGCTGATCGGCGGCTCACCCGACGTCTACGCCACGACCGCCAACGGCGACCCTGCCATCGTGGCGGTGGTCGACGGCCGGGTCGTCGGTGTCATGTGTCTGGAGGTGAACGCCGAGGGTATCGCCGCGTTCCGCAACCAGATCAACCCCGACAAGCTCGTGCGGGCGACCGAGCGGTGGGCGGCAGCCGATCGCGGAGAACCCCTGCTCAAGGCCTTCTGACCACGATGTGACGTGGTTCACATCGCGTTCCTGTCAGAAAACGTGGGGCTGCCCGGTTCAAGGGGCGAGTCCACGCCAGACAGGAGCAGACACATGCAGCACCGCATCATCGTCCTCGGAGCCGGGTACACCGGAGCCTCCGCAGCCGGGCGCCTCGCCAAGCGGCTGCACCGTGAGGACGTCACCATCACCCTCGTCAATGCCGAGCCCGACTTCGTCGAGCGCGTCCGGATGCACCAGTTGGCAGTCGGCCAGGACCTTGAACCGCGGCCGCTCGGCGACATGTTCGCCGGTACGGGCGTCGAACTGAAGCTCGCGAAGGTCACCGGCGTCGACGCCGACAGCAAGAGCGTCACCGTCCTCGGCGCCGACGGTCCCGAGGAACTGGAGTACGACACGCTTGTCTACGCCCTCGGCAGCGGCTGGAACCACCAGGAGGTCCCCGGCACCGCCGAGTACGCCCACGAGATCGCCAGTCGTCCCGGAGCGCTCCGGCTGCGTGCCCGACTGGCCCGACTGGAGGCCGGACAGCCCGTGGCCGTCGTCGGTGGCGGCCTCACCGGTCTGGAGGCCGCGACCGAGATCGCCGAGGCCCGCCCGGACCTCGATGTCGCCCTGGTCGCGCGCGACGGCCTCGGCGACTGGCTCTCACCCCGAGGCCGTCGGCACCTGCGGAAGGTCTTCGACAAGCTCGGCATCACCGTGCACGAGTGGGCCGCCGTCACCGGCGTCCGAGCCGACTGCGTCACCACCGAGGGCGGCAACACCATCCCGGCCTCGGTCACGGTCTGGACCACCGGCTTCGCTGTCCACCCGATCGCCGAGGCCTCCGCCTTGGAAGTCACCGGCACCGGCCAGATCGTGGTCGACAACACCATGCGCTCGGTCTCGCACCCCGACGTGTACGCCGTCGGCGACGCGGCCATGGTGATGGGCCCCGGCGACAAGCCGCTGCGCATGTCCTGCGCCACGGGCACCCCCACCGCGTGGCAGGCCGCCGACGCCATCGCGGCGCGGCTGACCGACGGGAAGCTCCCCAACGTGCCGCTCCGCTACTTCAACCAGTGCATCTCGCTGGGCCGCAGGGAGGGCCTGATCCAGTACGTCACCGCGGACGACCGCGCCCTGCGGGCCGCACTGACCGGCCGGATCGCCGCCGTCTACAAGGAACTGGTCTGCAAGAGCGCGGCCTGGGGCGTCGCCAACCCGACGCTCGCGATGCCGACCCGGCGCCGCCGCGTCCCGCGCGAGCGGGCCCAGGCCGACTCGCCCGCCCACGCGCAGTCCCGGGTGTGACCCGGCGACCGGATCGAGCCACGCGACCCCCGCCGCCGCCCGGTCGCCCCGGTACCTGCCGAGGGCAGGGCCTACCGCAGGATCCAGTGCAGGAAGCGCACGGCGGACGGCCCGAGGGCGGGGGCCGCGTGGTCGATCTCGGCGGTGAGACGGGAGCGTTCGGGAGCGGGAAGCGCGGCTGCGAGGATCGCCGAGTCGGGCGGCGCCCAGCGGGTCACCAGGGCGCGGGCCCGGACGCGTATCTCGCGATCCGGGTCCTCCACCAGCGCGAGCCCGGCCCGGAGCGGAGCCAGGCCGCGGTGGACCGCGAGCAGCCGAAGAGCGGCCAGCCGGATGTGCCGGGGCCGGTCCGGCTCCAGCCGGGCCCGCAACGCGTCCTGCGACAGCACTTCCGCGTCGGACAGGAGTGCGCCGCAGACGCGGCGTACGACGGCGGGCGACGGGTCGTCCAGCAACGGCGCCACGCGCTGGGGGGACGCGGCTCCCAGCGCGCGTAGCGCGCCGACCGCCGCCGCGCGCACACCGGGCCGCGCATCGGCCAGGCAGGGCAGTACCAGCTCGGCGTCGGCCGGTCCGCCGCACTCGCCGAGACCCGCGACAACCGATGGTCGCGTGCGGCCAGGAGCCTCGGCGGCGGCCCGTCGGTAGTACGCAAGGGGGTCTCCGCCTCCCTGCCGTACGACCCACTGCGCGCAGGCCCGTACGCTCGGCGACCGGTCGATCAGCCAGTCGGCCCCTCGCAGCGGCTGCCCGAGTCGCCGCAGCGCGGTGACGGCGACGGCACGGACGCGCGCGCTGCGCGCACCCAGCAGCATCTCGAGTACTTCGGGCGGTACGGGGGACGGGCAGGCGGCGAGCGCCGCCTCCGCGCAGCGTTCCTGGACGACGACATCCGGGTCACGTGCAGCGCCACGCGCGAACTGCTCAGCCGTGAGCCGGCCGTTGCGCACCGCCCGTCCGTAAGCCCAGCGCCGCACCTCGCGCAGCGGGTGTGCGCAGGCGCGTTCCCACAGCTCCGGGCCGCCTTCGGCCAGTCGCGACTCCAGCAGGGAGAGCGCGGCACCGCCGCGCTTGCGGGCGGCGGCGTGGAGCACAACAGCTGCTGTGCCCACCAGCGCCTCAGGTGCGGCCTGTTCGAGGACCAGCCGTGCCGCCTCCCGTACGGGCCCGGCCCAATCGGCGCAGCGCAACACCACCAGTGGCAGCAGGTCATCGGGCGCCCCGGCGTGCAGCGCCGCTTCGCGCACGCGCCCGTCGCCGTGGCAGAGCGCCACCGCGGGGTCCGAGGGCTGTTCGGGGACGCGACGCGGGCCCGGTGTCCACTGTGGACCTGGTGTCCAGTACCGCTCGCGGCGGACGGCCAGGTCGTACTCCACCCACGCGTGCGCGGGGGCGTAGGGCGCGGGCAGGCGGGGGAGCGGGCTGAGCATTCCCGCAGTGTAAGGACGAGCCGGGCTACCGAGGGGGCAGCACGAGATGGGTGGGGTCCTCCTCGGGCCGGATGAGTGTCGCTCCCCGGGCGTACTGGTGGCTGAACTCCACCGGCTCTTCGAAGCTGACCGCCATCAGCGCATCGGCACCTGGCATCGGCACGGCCGACCCGATGGCGTAGGGATGGCGCGTGACATCGTCCAGCCGCTCGGCCGGCTCTGCGGAGAAGAACGCCGTGCGGCCCGCCGCCTGGCTGAGGGTGCCCTGCACCAGCCACTGCGCCCGAAGTTCCAGAACTCCTGGTTCCGGACACCCCCACGTGAAGCGCGTGACGCACAGCGCGTCGGCGCCGTTGAACCACGCACTCCACCCCCGTCCGTCATCGAGGAATCCGAGTTCCGAAGCCTCCATGGCGCCGTAGGAGAACGGGACGCTGCTCCAGTGGCCCATCAGTCGGTCGTCCAGGTCCATGTGCGCAACTCCTAGCACACCGCAGCACACGGCCGGCTCTGCGCCCGCTCGGGGCTCGTGGACGCCGCGAGCCGGACGGGTGGCGACCGCAGTGGAAACCCGGTGGCGTTCCCGCTCGGGGCCGGTCAGGATCGCTGCATGGGCGTGTTCCTGGAGACCGACCGGCTCGTGTTGCGGCCGTTGACCGCCGACGATGCCGACGACCTGCTTGCGCTGCACAACGATCCTGAGGTCATGCGCTTCATCAACGGCGGTCGGCCCACGAGCCGCGCTGCCCTCCTGGAGCGGACCCTGCCACGGCTTCTGCACGTCCACCCGTGCTTCGGAACTCGCGGATACTGGGCCGCGCAGGGCAAGGACGCCGGGGAGTTCCTGGGCTGGTTCGAGTTCCGGCCGCTGGAGGAGGACAGCCCGGCCGTGGTCGAACTCGGCTACCGGCTCGGCAGGTCCGCCTGGGGCCGCGGCCATGCCACCGAGGGGTCACGTGCGCTCATCGACAAGGGTTTCACCCAGCTCGCGGTGGAGCGGGTGACCGCGAACACCATGGCGGTCAACCAGGCGTCGCGGCGTGTGATGGACAAGTGCGGACTGTCCTTCGTCCGGAACTTCACCGGAGACTGGCCGGAGGCGATTCCCGGCTCCGAGCACGGCGAGGTCGAGTACGCACTCACGCGGGACGCATGGGAGCAGCGCCGACAGATGCGGCGCCACTATGACGTCCCATGAGGCAGCCGGCAGCGCAGTGCGGCCCCTCGGCCAGGGATGCCCGGCTCCCACTTGATAGGCAAGTGACCACTTGCCTATGGTGGGGTTGTGGCGGAGGATGTCTTCAAGGCCCTGGCCGACCCCACCCGCCGGCGCATCCTGGATGAGCTGGTGGAGCGGGACGGCCAGACCCTGTTCGAGATTTGCGCACGGCTGGTGACCAGGCACGGTCTGGGGTTGTCCCGTCAGGCGGTCAGCCAGCACCTGGCGGTGCTGGAGTCGGCAGATCTGGTCCGTTCGCGGCGCCAGGGTCGTTACAAGTACCACGACCTGAACAGCGAACCCCTTGAGCACATCGTGACCCGGTGGCTCAGGCCCCGAGCTCCGGAGAGCAACCCATGAGAATCCATCTGACCAGCGTCTTCGTCGACGACCAGGACAAGGCCCTGCGCTTCTACACGGAGGTGCTGGGGTTCGTGAAGAAGACCGAGGTGCCGCTGGGCGTGGACCGGTGGCTGACCGTGGTCTCCCCCGAGGACCCCGACGGGACCGAACTGCTGCTGGAGCCCGACGGCCATCCCGCGGTGAGGCCGTACAAGGCGGCGCTGGCCGAGGACGGCATTCCGGCCGCCTCCTTCGCCGTGGACGACGTGCCTGCCGAGTTCGACCGGCTGCGCGAACTGGGGGTGCACTTCACCCAGGAGCCGCTGGAGGCCGGTCCGGTCACCACTGCGGTGCTGGACGACACCTGCGGCAATCTGATCCAGATCCTGCACAGCAAGTAAGTCCCCGCCGCAGCGGTCTTGTACCCGGACTCCACCTCGCTCGGGGGAGACGGTGTACGCGGCGGCACGCGGACGGCGCCGCTGTGGCCACAGCGGCGCCGTCGCTCTGCTGAGAACCGGTGGCCCCCGGCGGTGGTCAGGAGCAGGGCTTGTAGAACTGCTTCCAGCCGTCGCCGGGCATGGCCGGCGGCTCGGCCCACGTGCCGAATTCGCCGTACTTCTTCTTCGCCTCGTAGTCGTAGTCGCCCAGGCCGCCGCCCGGCCGGGACAGGCGCACGTCCCGGTCCATCTGGCCGTCACCGGAGTTGTTGAGGACGGCGAGGTCGGGATATTGGTCGTCGTTGTAGCGGGCGACGCTCAGCTGCTGGACCTCGCCGTGCTCGCCGATGTCGGAGTGCCGGGCATCGGAGGACCGCAGGTTCGTCCGGTCGAGGGGACCGGGGCGGTACTCGGCGAGGCGAGCGGTGGAGGGGTCGTCTCCGCCGGACGGCTCCACGATGTTGACGACCATGTCGAGGGTGCCGTCGTTGTCGAAGTCGGCGACCGCGGCGGCCGCGATCTCACCCTTTTCCGCACCGAGGAGGTTCCTGACGGGGATCTTCTCGCCGAACGAGCCGTTCGTGCCACCCCACTGGACCGTCATCCCGGTCCCGGTGTGCTCCGGGTCGGTGATCTTGTCCGGGCGGGCGTCGCCGTCGAGGTCGCCGACCAGCGTGGTCGCGTCGGCCAGACAGGGGGCTGCCGCTCCGGCGGCGCGGCCGGACGGGTCCGCGCCCTGGGCCGACGGCTCGGCCGCCCCGGCCTGGTAGCCGGCGTACGTCAGGGTCAGGGCTGCCGCCGCGAGCGGTGCGGCGATCCACCGTGTGCGTGTACGAGACATCTAGGGACTCCTCGTCTGTCATTGCGGTTGGTCGGGATGTGTGCCGGTGCTGCTCCACGCGCGCACGCTTGGATCACCGGAAAGGAGATGGCGTCGGCCCCGCCCGGTTGAGCTCCGGGCTCAGGGCGACGCCCCGCGGAACGGCCTGCCGGCCGTTTCCGCGCGGAGACGGTGCCGCCTTACTGCATCGCCGACTCGGGGGTGGTGTTCCAGTAGGAGACGGTGGAGTTGTCGCTGATCGCGAGACCCGCTCCGGGAGCGGTGAGGGTGGCGGTGGCGCCGGTGCCGTGCATGCTGCGGTTGGCCAGCTGCACGGTGAGGTGCTTCTCGCGGTGCATGTTGCCGCCGTCGCCCTTCTCCAGGCCGAGTGAGGCGTAGGCCGACTCGCCCGGCTCCAGGGAGACCACGGCCTGAGGCTTGCCGCCGCCGACCGCGATCGGGGCCTGGGCGTCCGGGCAGCCCACGAACGGGTAGCCGTACAGGTCGCAGCGGGTGCTGCCGTTGTTGGTGGCCTTGAGCAGGATGACCGGCGCGCTGCCGCCGGTCTCCTTGAGCCCGACGGAGACCTTGCCGACGGTGCACGTCGAGCTCTTGGCACCCTGGCCCGCTGCGCCGGTCTGTGCGCCCGCGTCACCATTGCCCCTGTCGTCCTGGTTGCCGCTCTGCGCGCCGCCGCCCGCTGTCCCCGAGCCGGTCGAGCCTGAGCCGGTCGAGCCGGAGTTCTCCGCGTCGGAGTCGGCCGGGCGGAAGTCGTGTGCTGCGGAGTCCTTCGACGTGCCGGCGGAGGACGAGGAGCCGGCGTCGTCATCCTTGCCGCCGCCGTCCTGGCAGGCGGTCAGCGAGAACGCGGCGGCGGCAGCGGCGGCGACGAGGCCGACGGTACGGACGGTACGGCGAGCGCGGCGAGTGGTCTTCATGAGGTCCCCCCATTGGTGTCGGACACGGCGCGGGCCCCTCTCCCCTGGGGCGCCCGGCCGCGGTCACTGGTCGGTCGTCCACTGAGATGGCGGTCGGCCGGGGATTGTTCACGGGGCTTAATGTGATCCACGTCACGGCTCCAGCGGGTGCGCCCGGGGAGCGTCGGCGTCCCGGGAGGCGCACCTTGTGGGGCCGGTGGGCGAGCGCCCGGGGAAGGGCGCGGCAGTTGTCTGTCCCACGCCCTGCGCGGGGCAGTCCCGACGGCCGGCCGACCCGATTATCGCCGGGCGCCTCTCGATCGGGTGAGAAATGAACACCGCTGTCCTCGCTGCTCGATTCTCTCGCTAGCGTTGATCCAGAAGGCCGGAGCGGGGGTTGACGGGGATTCTTGGGGCGGAAGGGGGCGGTGGGGGAACGTATGCGTCGCGTGGGGCAGCTTCTTGGACCGGACATTTCACGCGGTACGTGAAAGTCGGTAGGGGACGACGGCCGATGCTCGCCCGCGTCCTCTCCGCCTGCGGGATGCGGGATGTGGCCGATGGATATGCGCGCAGAAAGAGACTGCAGAAAGAGACTCGCGTATCTGCGCGGAAAGAGAACAGGAAAAGAGAACGCATTTGTCCTCGACGCCCGGATGCGAAGAGTTCTGCACCGGCAGTGGTCACCGCGACGCGGTGGGAGGGCCGTGACAGCGGGCAACCGGCGCAACCGGCACCCCTCTTCGGCGGACTGCCGGTGCACCAGGTCGTGGGCGGCTGCTGACAGGGCGGGCGGAAGAGCCTGAAACCACCGGCAGCGCGACCTCGACCGACAGCGCGAAGCCGCCGGATGCACGAGCACCCTCAGCGCGGGAAGACACGCGAGAAGCCGCGCAGTTGCGCCGTTCATCCGTCCGGCAACCGATCTCGGCCGCGCTGCCCGGCTGACACGTCCCTCGTCCGAAGCAGAGAACAGTAGAGGTTGAAGAGGCATGCCTGAACCCACTTCCTACGAGTTGACGGCCGGACAGCTTGGTATCTGGCATGCGGAACGGCTCGACCCCGGCAGCAGCTCGGCATATTTCACGGGCGAGTATCTGGAAATCCTCGGGCCGTTGGACGTGGGGGCTTTCGAGTCGGCGCTGCGCCGGGCCGTGAGCGAGGCGGAGGGCCTGCACCTGCGCTTCCGCACGAGCGACAGCGGGGGAGTACGCCAGCGCGTGCAGCCCTGCGAGGACTGGAGGCTGCATCTCGTCGACGTCAGCGGTACGTCCGAGCCCCGCAGCGCTGCCGAGGAATGGATGCGGGCGACACTGCGGAAGCCTCTCGATCTGGAGGAGCAACCTCTCTTCGTGCAAGCGCTGTTCACGGCGGCGCCGGACCGCTTCTTCTGGTTCAACGGCTTTCACCATCTGGTGCTGGACGCCTTCGGCTCGTCGCTCGTCGCTCGGCGGGTCGGTGAGCTCTACACGGAGATCCTGCGCGGTGCAGCGGTGCAGGAGACGGACGGCCCGCTGGAGCCGGTGTCGGTGCTCTTGGACGCCGATGCCGCCTACCGCTCCTCGTCCGCGTACGCGCAGGACCGGGAGTTCTGGTTGGAGACGCTCCGGGACGCACCGTCCGCGACCAGCCTGAGCGGGCGGGAGGTGACGACTTCCTCCTCGCTTCCTCTCCGCCACACGCGCGATCTGGCGCACGAGGAAATGGCCGCCCTGCGCGCTGCGGCAGAACGGCTGGGAACCCGGCTGTCCGGCTTGTTCATCGCTGCGGCGGCGGTCTTTCTGCACCGGAGCACCGGCGCGGAGGACCTGCTCATCGGACTTCCGGTGCTCAGCAGGGACAGGGGCAGGCAGCGGCGTGCGGCCGGGACGACGGCCAACGTTCTCCCGCTGCGTCTGACAGTGCGTCCTCGGATGTCGCTGGGAGAACTGCTGGAGCAGACCTCGACGCGTGTGCGGGCGGCGCTGCGGCACCAGCGGTACCGGTACGAGGAGATGCGCCGCGACCTGAAGCGGGTGGGGGAGGGCGGCGACCTGGTGGGTATGACCGTCAACCTCCAGTCGTTCGACGCGGTGGCCTTCGACGACTGTGTCACGCGTGCTCACCTCCTCTCCTTCGGCCCGTGTGACGATTTCGCCCTCACCCTCTACGACAGGTCCTTCGACGGGAGTGCGGAACTCAACTTCGACGCGAGCCCGCACCGCTACACCCCGCAGGAGACCCGCAGTCACGCGAAGCGGTTCATGAGGGTGCTGGAGTGGATGGAGGCTGCCGCACCCCACGACAACCTGGGAACGCTCAAGCTGTTGGACGAGGGGGAGCGGCGGCGGCTGTTGGAGGAGTGGAACGCGACCAGCAGCCCTTTTCCGGACACGACATGGCCCCGGCTGTTCGCGGCGCAGGTTGCCTGCTCCCCCGACGCGGTCGCGGTGGTGGGCGGCGGCCACGAGGTGACCTATGCCGAACTGGACCAGCGGGCGAACCGGCTGGCGCGGTGGCTGACGGCACAGGGGGTGGGGCCCGAGGCGTTGGTGGGCGTGGTGATGGAGCGCTCGGTGGACGTGGTGGTCGCGCTGCTGGGCGTCATGAAGGCCGGGGGCGGCTATGTGCCGGTCGATCCCGCCTACCCGGCCGAGCGAGTGGCCTTCATGCTGGAGGACTCCCGTCCGGCAGCGGTGCTGACCGACAGGGCGTCAGCCGGAGTGCTGCCCGAGAGCATCGGCGGACCGGTGCTGGTGCTGGACGATGCCGCAACAGCCGACGAGCTGGCCGGCTACCCCGACTCCGAGCTGACGAACGCCGAACGGTGCGCTCCGTTGGGGCCCCGGAACACCGTGTACGTGATCTACACCTCGGGCTCGACGGGACGGCCCAAGGGCGTCGCCGTCGAACACCGCAGCCTGGTGAACTACGTGCAGCGGTGCAAGGACGTCTTCCCCGAGCTACGGCACAGCGCGGTCCTGCATCACACCATCTCCTTCGACGCCATGGCCACTGCCTTCCACGCCCTGCTCACCTGCGGCGGTCGGATCTACCTCGCTCAACTGGGCACCGAACTGGCCGACATGCTGGGTGGGAGCCGCGCGGCATTCCTCGACATCACCCCCAGCCACCTTCCGCTCCTCAAGGCGGCACCCGAAGCCTGCGCGCCCACGGCCCAACTCCTCCTGGGCGCGGAGCCGCTCCACGCGGCGCAGCTGCACGAGTGGCGCCGGGCCCACCCCGAGGTGGAGGTGACCAACGAGTACGGCCCGACGGAGGCCACCGTCGGATGTACCGCCCACCAGGTGGCTCCGGGCGAAGAACTCACCGACGGGGACGTCCCGATCGGCCGCCCGATCGCCAACATGCGGGCCTACGTACTGGACGCGTATCTGCAGCCGGTGCCGCCCGGGAGCGCGGGAGAGCTCTATGTGGCGGGTACGGGCGTCGCGCGGGGCTATGTGGGGCGTGCGGGACCGACAGCCGAGCGGTTCGTCGCCTGCCCGTTCGGTAACGGCGACCGGATGTACCGCACGGGGGACCTGGCGCGGTGGAACAGCCAAGGGCAGCTGGAGTTCGTGGGGCGGGCGGACGACCAGGTGAAGGTGCACGGCGCCCGGGTCGAGCTGGGGGAGGTGGAGGCCGCTCTTGCCGAGCACGAGCAGGTGGACCAGGTGGCGGTGCTCGCACTTGGCGACACGCCCGGCGACAAGCGGCTGGTCGCCTATGTCGTCCCCAGGGCTGGGGCCCAGGTGACCGGCGAGCCGGGCTCCGGCCGACCGGACGCCGCGCGGCTGCGGAAGGACCTGGCGGGCCAGCTGCCTCGGCACATGGTGCCTTCGACCGTGGTCTTCCTGGACGCGTTGCCGCTGACGGTGAACGGCAAGCTGGACCGGAAGGCCCTGCCCGCGCCGAGTCGGGAGGCGGACGCCGCGGGATCCGGACGCCTTCCCGCCACGCCCAGGGAGCAGTCCCTGTGCGCGGGCTTCGCCGAAGTGCTCGGCCTGGAGACCGTCGGTGTGGACGAGAACTTCTTCGAACTCGGCGGGCACTCCCTGCTGGCGGTCGCGCTGGTGGAACGGCTGCGTCAGGAAGGCGTGGCCATCGACGTACGCACGCTGTTCACGTCCCCGACGGTGGGCGATCTGGCAGCCGCGATCGGTGAGGAAGAGGTTGCTGTTCCGCCGTGCCTGATTCCGGAAGGGGCACAGGCGATCACGCCGGAAATGGTCCCCCTGGCCGGGCTGACCGCGCAGGAGTTGCAGCAGATCGTCGCAAAGGTGCCGGGCGGTGCTGCGAACATCGAGGACATCTATCCCCTGGCGCCCCTCCAGGAAGGCTTTCTCTTCCACGACCTCATGCGCCCGGACGACGTCGATCTGCCCGAGGAAGGCCATCCGGACGGGCAGCACGCCACCTCGCGCGACGGCGCGGCATATGTCCTCTCGGTAGTGCTGGGCTTCGCATCCGAGCAGCGGCTCAACAGCTACCTGGCCGCACTGCAGCGGGTGATCGAACGCCATGACTGTCTGCGGGTCGCGGTGCTGTGGGAGGGCCTGCGCGAGCCCGTGCAGGTTGTGGCACGCCGGGCAACCCTGCCGGTGCACGAGGTCACGCTGGAGAGCGGGTCGGACCCGGTCCCCTCCCTCCTCGCCAAGGGCAGCGGCGCCTTCGACCTGGGACGGGCGCCACTGGTACGGGTGTTCACAGCACCCGACCCGGCCGGCGAGGGCCGTCGGCTCGCGCTGCTGCAGGTTCATCACCTGGTGCAGGACCACAAGGGGCTCGAGGTCATGCTGCAGGAGGTGCGGGCCCTCCTCGAAGGGAGGGAGGCGGAGCTGCCCGTTCCGCTGTCGTTCCGGAACTACGTGGGACAGGCCCGCCTGCGCATGACGACGCAGCAGTACGAGCGCTTCTTCGACGCACTGCTCGGCGACGTGCAGCAGCCGACCACGCCGTTCGGGCTGGTGGAGATGGGCGACCGCACCGCGGTGAGCAGCGTGCGGCGGATCGTGGCGCCGGAGGTGGTCCAACGGCTCCACGAACAGGCGCGCCGGCTCGGAGTGAGTGCGGCGACTCTCTTCCACGTGGCGTGGGCACGAGTGGTCGCGGCGGCGTCCGGCCACGACGACGTCGTCTTCGGAACGGTGCTGTTCGGACGACTGCAGGGCGGAGCGGGCTCCGACCGCGGCCCCGGCCTGTACATCAACACACTGCCCGCACGCGTACGCGACGGCGGGGTCGGCGTCGAGGACGCGGTCCGGGGCATGCACCGACAACTGGCCGATCTCCTCGTGCACGAGCATGCGCCGCTCGCGTTGGCCGTACGGTCGAGCGGAATCGTCGGTCGGAGGCCGCTGTTCACCTCGCTGCTGAACTTCCGGCACGTCTCGGCCGAAGAGCTGGCCGTGCACGCCCAGTTGGCCGGAGCTGAATGGCTGTATGCAGGCGAGGCCACCGATATGCCGCTGGCGGCCTCCGTCGACGCCACCGGGACCGGGTTCGACATCACGGTCGACGCCGCCGAACCGGCCGACGCCTCAACAGTGTGCGACATGCTGCTCACTGCGGCAGAAGGCCTGCTCACCGCGCTGGAGACGGCGCCGGAGACGCCCCTGCGCCGGCTGGAGGTGCTGGATACGGCACTGCGCGGTCGGCTGCTGGAGAAATGGGGCGCAGGCCGGGAGGCGGTGTCGGAGCGGACACTGCCGCAGCTGTTCGAGGAGCAGGTGAAGCGTTCACCGGATGCGGTGGCCGTGGAGTGCGGCGACGAGAAGGTGTCGTACGCGGAGCTGAACGAGCGGGCGAACCGGCTGGCGCGCCTGTTGCTGCAGCGGGGCGCGGGTCCGGAGTCGCTGGTCGCCGTGGTGATGGAGCGCTCCGTGCGATGGATCGTCGCGCTGCTGGGGATCTCGAAGGCGGGAGCCGGCCATGTGCCGGTCGACCCGGCGTATCCGGCACAGCGCATCGCGTTCATGCTGCGGGACACCGCCCCTGTCGTGGTGCTCACCGACAGCGCAGCGGCACCACGGCTGCCGCAAGAAGCCGATCTGTCCGTGGTACCGGTCGATGATCCCGCGGTCTCGGCCGAACTGGCGGCCATGGACAGTGCCGATCCCACCGACGCCGAGCGCTCCGTGCCGTTGTCGGTGCGGCACCCCGCGTACGTGATCTACACCTCCGGATCCACCGGCCGCCCCAAAGGCGTCGTGGTCTCCCACACAGGTATCGCCGCCATGGCCGCCACACAGGCACGGGCACTGGCCATCACCCCCGGCAGCCGTGTCCTGCAACTGGTCTCGCCCAGCTTCGACGTGTCCATCAGCGACGTGTGCGGCGCCCTGCTCACCGGGGCCACGCTGGTGCAGGCCCCAGGCGCCGATCTGCTGTCCGCCCTCACGGACCCGGACATCGAGGTCACCCACGCGGCCGTCCCGGCCTCCGTGCTCGCGGCAGCCGACCCGGCGCGGGTGTCCGCCTCGACGCTCACCGTCGGCGGCGAAGCGTGTTCCGCGCAGCTGGTGGCGCGGTGGGCGCCGGGGCGCCGACTGGTCAACGCCTACGGCCCGACCGAGGCCACGGTGTGCGCCACCATGAGCGAGCCGCTGACGCCGGCGGCGGCACCTCCGCCCATCGGACGGCCGGTCGCCGGGACACGGGTGTACGTCCTGGACGCGGCGCTGCGTCCGACGCCACCCGGGGTGGTGGGAGAGCTGTACATCACCGGTGTCGGCCTGGCACGCGGCTACCTCGACCGGCCCGCCCTCACAGCTGAGCGCTTCGTGGCCGACCCGTACGGGCCCTCCGGGACGCGGATGTACCGGACCGGCGATCTGGTCCGCTGGAACGCGGACGGCGACCTGGAGTTCGTCAGCCGTGCCGATGAGCAGGTCAAGGTCCGCGGCCACCGCGTAGAACCCGGTGAGATCGAGACCGTCCTCAGTGCGCACCCTCAGGTCGGCCACGCGGCTGTCGTGGCCCGGGACAACCGGCTCGTCGCGTACGTCGTACCCGCAGCCCGCAACGGTGCGCCCCTGCCGGACCTGCACGCGCACACCGCCTCCAGGCTGCCCGGCTACATGGTGCCCTCGGCGTTCGTGCCGATCGACACGCTCCCGGTGACCGCGCACGGGAAACTGGATCGCGCCGCCCTCCCCGAGCCGGAGCTCAGCACCACCAGCGCTGCCGGTCGTCCGCTGCGCAACTCCCGCGAGCGGCTGCTGGCAGAACTGTTCGCGGAGGTTCTTCGAGTCCCCCAGGTCGGGGCGGAGGACTCCTTCTTCGACCTTGGCGGACACTCCCTCCTCGCCCTCCGTCTCGTGACACGCGTGCGTGAGACCTTGGGCGCGGAGGTGGGCGTGCCGACCGTGTTTGAGGCGCCGACCGTGGCCGCCCTCGCCGAACGACTCGGCGGGCGGACGACGCCCGACGACGGGTTCGAAGTGGTGCTCCCGCTGCACCCGCAGGGCAGGCGCACGCCGCTGTGGTGCGTCCACCCCGCCACGGGCATCAGTTGGTCCTTCCAGGGTCTGACCAAACACCTCGGCGAGGACCAGCCGCTGTACGCGCTCCAGGCTCGCGGGCTCACGGACCCCACGGCCAGGCCGGCGTCGCTCCAGGAGGTCGCCGCCGACTACGCGGACCAGATTCTCAAGGTGCAGCCGAACGGCCCGTACCAACTGCTCGGCTGGTCCGCCGGCGGGCTGATCGCACACGCGCTCACGGCCGAACTCGCACGGCGCGGCAAGCGAACCGCCCTGCTCGCCGTCCTCGACTCCTACCCGCTCACCGGACTCGCCCCCGACGAGCGCGCGCCACTGTCCGAGCAGGACGTGCTGGTCCGTGTCCTCGGCTGCGACGAGGAAACGCTCGCCGCCGAGCCGCTCACACCGGAGCGGATCGTCGAGGCCTTCCGCGTCCAGGGCAGCGCCCTTGGCGGACTGGCGCCGCAGCAACTGCGGACCGTCCTCGATACGGCAACGCACCTGGCCCGGCTGATGCCCGACTTCGTTCCGGAGCCGTACGACGGGGACCTGCTGGTCTTCGCAGCAACGCTCGACGGCGACGCCCAGCGCTGGGATCCGCGAGCCTGGCAGCCGTATGTCACCGGAAGGGTCGAGACCCATGAGGTCGCCGTCGGCCACCATCAGATGACCCGGCCCGAAGCGCTGGCCCTGATCGGTCCGGTCCTCGCCACACACCTCGACCGGACCGCACGCCCCGCACCTCACCCTCACCCGACCAGTAAGGAAAGCTGAGATGAGCAACCCGTTCGAAGACGACGACGCCACCTATCTCGTTCTGGCCAACAGCGAGAACCAGCACTCGCTGTGGCCGGCGCACCTCGATGTCCCCGACGGCTGGAGCGTCGTCCATCCCCGCGACACCCGGCAGGCGTGTCTGGACTACGTCGAACGCACCTGGACCGATATGCGCCCTGCGACCTTGGCCCGCGCCATGGACGGGCGGTAGAGCGAGCAGATATGGCGGGTAGTTACGGCGGGCGGGAGGCAAGCGGCCCCCGCCACGCCCCCTCATACGTCCCGGCAGGCAGCAGCGGGAACGTGGAGTCGAGTGCACCGGCCTTCCCGGTGCTGTTTCCCGCGAAGGACGCGGACCGTATTCGCGTCGACCGCCGGGTGATGGAGGCGGATTTCGGAACGCGGAACCCGTAGGAGTGAAAACCGGGTGACGCGTATGGTTGCGTGCACCTGCCAGCTCTTATGCTCGAAATCCGGAGGGAATCCGGGTCGGGAAGAACGCGACCGCACCTCTCATCTCCGGCATCTCGTCGCCCAGGAAGCGCACGGGAATTCTCCCCGCCACGGGAAAGGTGTCCAGTGAGCCTGTCACGCAAGCAGTTGATCAAAGCAATGGCGGCCGGGACCACCGCGGCGGTGGGTCTCTCCCCGGGAATCGCCAACGCGTCGGTCGGCCGCGGGCGGATCATCGAGTGCGATGTCTGCGTCATCGGCGGTGGGGCGTCCGGAACGTACACCGCCATGCGGCTCCGCGAACTCGGCCGGGACGTTCTCGTCGTCGAGCGTACCGACAGGCTCGGCGGCCACACCGAGACCTACCGTGACCCCGTCACCGGCCGTACCGCCGAAGTGGGCCTGCTCATCTGGCGCGATCTGCCGATCGTCCGTGACTTCTTCGACAAGCTCGACGTTCCCGTCGAGATCTCCGCGGGCCAGCAGGAGCCGCCGAAATTCGCCGACTTCAGGACCGGGCGCCTGATCGACTACCAGTATCCACCGAACACCGTGATGTCCGCCTACCTGCGGATCCGTCGTAAGTACCCGTTCCTGGAAGCCGGTTTCGACCTGCCCGACCCGGTCCCCTCCGAATTGCTCATGCCATTCCGGGAGTTCGCCGCCAAACACAATCTCGGAAGTCTCGTTCCCTTTGTCTTCCGTGCTCTGGACGGATTCGGCAACCTGCTCGACCTGCCCACGCTCTACATCATGAAGGGCTTGGACATCGACGGGACCTCCCGGATCATCAAAGGGAATTCCTTTCTCGCGACGAAGGCCCGGAACAACGGCGGGCTGTACGAGAAGGCCACCGCACACCTCGGCGATGCCGTCCTGTTCGGCGCCGAGCTGACCGGTGTCGCCCGAGAGGACGGTGGTGTCACGCTCCGGGCCGCTACGCCGCAGGGCGAGCACACCATCCGTGCGAAGCAGATCGTCTTCACCGCACCCCCGGTGCCGGGCAACCTGGCGCCGTTCGATCTGGACGACACCGAGCGCGCCCTCTTCGGCCGCTTCCGCTCCACGTTCTTCTACACCGGCCTGCTGCGGCTGCCGGGCGTCCCTGACAACCTCATGGTCCAGAACGCCACCGCCGAACCACCGTTCCACACACCGGCGATGCCGGTGACCTACTTCATCGAGCCGAGTGGCGTGACGGGTCTGCACAAGGTGAAGTACGGCAGTACGGTCGCCCTCACCCACGCGCAGGTGCGGGCGCGTGTCCTCGCCGACATCAGGCGCCTCGTGGCCGCGGGGACCCTTCCCAGGACCACGGTGGAACTGGAGACACTCAAGAGCCACAGCCCGTACGCGCTGACCGTCAGCCGCGACGACATCGCCGACGGCTTCTACCGCAGGCTGTACTCCCTGCAGGGCCGCAACCGCACATTCTACAACGGCGCCGCTTTCCAGACGCACGACTCGTCACTGCTGTGGCAGTTCACCGAAAGGCTCTTGCCCCGACTCGAACAGGTCGGCCGCCGCCTCGGGCCCCGGTGAGTGCGGGGCCCGGCCCGAAAACGGAGGCCCGGGCCGGGTTCTGCTGTTTCGGGCAGCGCCGAAATGCCTTCCAGGGTTCGGCTACCACCTTCTAGCGTCCCGTGCACAGCGTCCACGGCTGAACGGGAGAATGCCCATGCTGAAGAAGGCGCTCACGCTCGCAGTTGCGGGTCTCATTGACCCTGGGCGCCGCGAGCGCCGCCGCGTCGAGCGGACCGGCGCTGACGGGAAAGTCGTCCTGCCCCCGTTCTTACGTCTGCGTGTGGGACAACGACTCGTTCTCAGGGAAACCGCGCTGGAAGTCGCAGGGAAACCTCGGCGCGCACAAGTCCGCCCACGGCCTGTCGGTCTTCAACAACGGCGTCCGGCACCCGGGTGCCGACCACATCCGCTACAAGTACACGTATGCCATCAACGGCAGAACCCACTACGGGTGTCTCCATTACCCCGGCGACACCCCGAACAGCGTGACCGCAATCGATACGACCGTGACCTTGAACTATGCGAAGTGGGGCGGCGAGTGCTGACGTCGGGTGTCCGAGTGATGACACGGGAGGAGAATTTATGATCAAGAAGGCGATGATGCTCGCTGCTGCGGGGCTCCTGACCGTCGCCACGGCCGGTGTCGCTACCGCCGTCGACGGCTCGCAGCTCACCGGCAAGGACGCATGCCCCAGGTCGTACGTGTGCGTGTGGGACAACACCAGCTTCTCGGGAAAGCCCAAGTGGAAATCTCAGGGCAATCTGTACGACCTGAAGTCGTACAACGGTATCTCGATCTTCAACAACGGTGTGCGCTACCCGGGCGGGGACCACATCCGCTACCAGTACACCTATCGCCACAGCACCAGCCCTCACTACAAGGGCTGTCTGCACTACCCGGGCGACAGCCCGACCACTGCGAAATCGATCGGCGTGACCGTCATCCTGGATTACGCGAAGTGGGGCGGCGAGTGCTGAGCTGATCGTCGAGTGTCGCGTACAAACGCCGGCGGGCCCCAGTCAACGAACCCGGGGCCCGCCGGCCACTTATGCAGGTCAGTTGAGCGAGGCGAAGGCGCCGGGCTCGTACGAGCCACCCGGGTTGTGCACGATCACGTTCATCCGGGTGGCCGCGTTGATGAGCGAGACCAGGCAGACCAGTGCACCGACCTGGTCGTCGTCGTAGTGCTTGCGGACCTCGGCCCAGGTCTCGTCGGACACGCCCAGGTCGCCGAGCCGGGTGCCCTCCTCGGCCAGCGCCAGCGCGGCCCGCTCGGCCTCGGTGAACACGGTGCTGTGGCGCCATGCGGCCACCAGATTGAGCCGGAGGGTGGTTTCACCGGCGGCTGCGGCCTCCTTGGTGTGGATGTCCACGCAGAAGCCGCAGCCGTTGAGCTGGCCGACCCGCAGCTCCACCAGTTCCCGCAGCGCCCTGGGCAGCGTCGACTGTTCCAGCACCGACGAGACGTTGTAGAACCGCTTAACGATCTTCGCGGCGGTGGGGCTGTCGAACAGATGGAAACGGGGTTCCATGGCTTCGTCCTCTCCTCGTGGGTCGCGTGCGGCGGCGAGCGTTCGCACGGCGTCGTTACGGACATGGAGATGCCGCGGTCCCGACCCCTGTGACAGCGCGGTGGTGTGACGTACGCCACAGGCCAGGCGTGTCACAGGCTGCTCGGGACCGGTGTCTTGTGTGCGGAACGGTCGACGGCGAGCAGGCAGGAGCCATCCATGGGGGAGCGCAGCGAGCATCCGAGGGACGCGGCCGCGTCGCCCGCTCGAGGCGTGCGGATGGAGTCCGCCACGGAGGGATTCGTCGCCCACCGCAATCTGCTGTTCACCGTCGCCTACGAGATGCTCGGTTCGGCTGCCGACGCGGAGGACGTACTGCAGGAGACCTGGATGCGGTGGGCGGGTGTCGACCACGCCGCCGTGCAGGACGAGCGCGCCTACCTGGTCCGGATCGTCACGCGTCAGGCGCTGACCCGGCTGCGTACGCTGCGCCGGCGCAAGGAGTCCTACGTCGGCCCCTGGCTGCCCGAGCCGCTGCTGACCGCTCCCGATGTGGCCGACGACGTCGAGCTGGCCGACAGCGTCTCGATGGCGATGCTGCTGGTGCTGGAGACTCTGTCCCCGACCGAGCGCGCGGTGTTCGTGCTGCGCGAGGTGTTCGGTCTGGAGTACGACGAGATCGCGGAGGCCGTCGGCAAGAACCCGGCCGCCGTCCGCCAGATCGCACACCGGGCGCGGGCACACGTCGCGGCCCGCCGACCACGGGAGGCCGTGTCTCCCGCCGAGGCCCAGGAGGCCTTCGAGGCGTTCCGGCGGGCGATCGAGACCGGCGATCTGCAGCGTCTGCTCGACACCCTGGCACCCGATGTCGTCCTCCTGGGTGACGGCGGGGGAGTCGTGCAGGCCGTCCTGCACCCCGTCGTGGGAGCCGACCCGGTGGCTGCGCTGATGGCCGGACTGGGCAGGTTCGGCGCCACGGCGTCGCTGCAGCCGGTGCAGGTCAACGGCTACCCGGCGCTGATACTCCGGCTCGACGGCGCGATCGACACCGTCATGGCGGTGCGCATCGACGGTGGGCTCGTCACGGGCCTGTACGCCGTACGCAACCCCGAGAAACTCTCCCGCGTCGAGCGGGAGACCACCCTGCGCCGCTGACAGCAGTCGTAGCGCGGCCACCGGGCTCGGCCGCCCCGGGCACCGGCCGCGGTGCCCGGGACGACCGAGCGGAAACGTGTACACCCACCGGTCGCACATGCTTTACTTCGCTCTTGTGACGAGCAGTTTGCCGGTAACTCGCGGCATGCGCACTGCCGTTACTCCGCGAGTTTTCCTGTGCAACTGGGAGGATGTCCAAGTGAAGCTCAGAATCGGCGGACTGCTCGGCGCGCTGTCCCTCGGGGCCGTTGCCGTGCTGGGGTCGGGTTCCGCCGCGCAGGCCCAGCAGGCCGACGCGGAACTCAAGAGGCTGAAATGCCCGAACTGGCAGTTCTGTCTGTACGAGCACGACAACTACCGCGGCAGCAGCGCCCGCATCCTGCTCAAGAACGTCCCCAACCTGGCGGCCTCGGACTACAGGTTCGACAACAAGGCCAGCTCCATGTCGAACAACACCGGCTACAGCGTGACGCTGTACCAGTACAAGAACTACGGCGGTGCTCGCTACGTCGCCAGGAAGCAGAGCGAGGACAAGGACCTGACCAACAACCGCTTCGACAACAAGGCCAGTTCGGTGCGGTTCAAGTTCTAGCAGCGCCGCATCGCAGAGCTCATCGGCATGAGAGCTCATGAACGTGATCACACGAAGGGCGTGGCCCGGCGGTCCACGGCGCCGCGCCCTCTCCTCGCTGGAGGCCGACAGTGTCACTGTGTTCCAGGGCAGTCCCCGTGCTGATGCTGCTCTGTGTGGTCACCGGTTGCGCAGCGGAGGTGGACTCCGCATCGAGGTCGAAGCCGGCTGCGGCGGGCGGGGCGACCGCCCCCGTGCCGCCGCCCGGGGACGAGGCCGTGTCGATCAGTGTGCCGCTGGACCGCTACGACCCCTCACCCGCCGAACTGGAGGTCATCGACGCCGCCGAGGACGTCCTGGTCGGCGAGTGCATGCGGCGCCAAGGGCTGTCCTGGAAGCGGCTTCCGAGAGCCGCCGCGAAGGATGCCGAGCCGCGCAACCGGCGCCGCTACGGGGTCGTGGAGCCCCAGATCGCCCGGATTTACGGCTACCACCTGCCTCCCGACCGGCCCACTGTCGCACGGCGGGAGGCGGCCGAGGAGAAGCGCCGGAAGGGGCTCGACGGCATGGAGAAGAAGGCCGCTTACGGATCGGAAGGGCGGCCGCCGGGCAAAACCTCCGGAGGCTGTCTGAAGAAGGCCGAGGAGACGCTCCTCGAAGAGGTCCCCGACGCGGACTTCGGCCTGTTGAACGACACCATCGGCGCCACCTACGAGCAGTCCATGAAGGACCGGGTGCTGGTGCGGGTCTTCCGGGCCTGGAGCGCCTGCATGCGGCAGGCCGGCTACCGCTACGCCCACCCGCTGGAGCCCCTCGCGGAAGAGCGCCGGCTGAACGGCGACCAGGTCTCCGAGGGGGAGATCCGGCAGGCCCGGGCGGATGTGCGCTGCAAGAAGAGCACCGACCTGGTGCCGGTGTGGAACGCGGCGGAGAACCGCATCCAGCGTGCGGCGACAGAGAAGAACTCCGCCGCCTTCGCCGAGCTGCTGCGTGCGCAGCGCGCATGGATGGCCGCCGCGCACCGGGTGCTGGACAAGGGCTGAGCTCCGGACGGATGCGCTCTTGCGCTGTTCCGTCACCCTGCGCGAGCTGCTTGCGCACCGTTCCGGAGTCGTCGGCGTCGACGGCGGGTTCACCACCGAGGAGTAGGCCGACGACCGGCTGACGGCCGCGCGGCTCGCGGGGCAGCGGCCGTTCTGGGAGCCGGGAGCGGCCTACGGCTACCACGGCTTTGTGATCGGTGCACTGACGGGCGAGGTCGTGCGGCGGGTGACCGGCCGCTCCATCCAGGAGATCTACGAGGAGCGGATCCGCGCCGCACGACCTCGACTTCCATCTGGGGCTGCCCGAGACGCTCGAAGTGTGCCGTGCCGACGTACTGCCGATGTTGCACCGGTAGGTCGTCGCCGACGGACCGCGAGGCGCTGGGCGCGGGACCGGAGGACGTTGGGCCGGGGGACGCGGGGCGCGGCGTGCAAATCCCGGACGCAGGGTCGGCGACCCGGCGGTCCGGCAGCGGAGTTCAACTCGTCGTCGACTCGGTCGACTTCTTGGTCAACGCGTCCATGAGGAGGTCGACAAGTCGGCCGGCCTGCTCCTTGGTGCCGTGCTGCACGGAGTAGGCGATGCCGCCCATCAGCAGCAGGACATCGTCAGCAGTCACATCGGGTCGCAGGCTGCCGTCCCGGGCGCCTGCTTCGAGGAGGGTGGCGACGGCGTCGGTCAGTAGCGCCCTGCTGTCGGCATACGGGTCGACCCCGGAGGCGATGACCGTGTTGAGCGCTGCGGACATACCGCTCTTGGCCGTGGCGTAGTCGATGAAGTGGGCCATCCATGTCCGGGTGGCCTCGGCGGCCGGGTGCCGGGCGACGAGGTCGGCCGCCTTGTCGCACACGCGGGTGAGTTGGCGTCGGTAGGCGGCGTCGATGAGGGCTTCGCGCGTCGGGAAGTGCCGGTAGAGCGTACCCACACCGACACCGGCCTGCTTGGCGATGGCGGCCGGCGCGGTGTCCAGCCCCTGCTCGGCGAAGGCCCGGGCGGCGACCTCCAGCAGGCGTTCCCTGTTCTGCAGCGCATCGCTTCTGGGCCGACGGGGGGTGGCGGGCATGCGCGTTCCTTCTGTGCCTGTCTCGGGCCGATTGCAATCCGGAATACGTTCCGCTTAACTGCTTACCGGAACGTATTCCGGTAACACTCTACTCCAGGAGACGCCCATGCCCACTCCCTCCGACAAGCCCGTACGCCACTGGTTCATCACCGGCGCCTCCGGTGGCCTGGGCCGCCACCTGACCGAGCATGCCCTCCGATACGGCGACCGCGTCACGGCCACCGTCCGCCGCCGCACGGCGCTGGAAGAGCTGTGCGAGACGTACGGCGACCGGCTGACCGTCGAGATCCTCGATCTCACCCGGCAGGCCGATGTCCACGAGGTGGTCGACCGGACCCTGCGATCCGGGCCGGTGGACATCGCGGTCAACAACGCCGGATACGCGGTCGTCGGCGCGGCCGAGGAGATGACGGTCGAGCAGATCCGCGACCAGATCGAAGTCCTGTTGCTCGCTCCGATGCTGATCACCCGGGCGTTCCTGAAGCCGATGCGCGAGCAGGGCGGAGGCCGCATCATCCAGATCTCCAGCCTGGGCGGCCAGGTCGGCACCCCCACGCACAGCTCCTACCATGCGGGCAAGTGGGGGCTGGAGGGCTTCACCGAGAGCGTCAGCCGCGAAGTCTGCGACTTCGATGTCCGCCTCACCCTGGTCGAACCCGGCGCCACCCGCACCGGCTTCGCCTCGGCCCTGCACTACACCACCGAATCCACTGCCTACCGCGACAACGCCGTCGGTCGGACACGGCGCTATCTGGAGACCGCTGACGAGAGCGTCTTCACCGGCGATCCGGCCAAACTGGCCGCCGCCATCTACGACACCACCCGGCACCCGAACCCGCCCCTGCGCCTCACTCTCGGTTCCGACACCTACGACGCCGTGCACGCCGCGCTGACCGAGCGGCTCACCGCACTGGAATCCCAGCAGGACCTGGCGGCATCGATCGCCTACTCCGACTGATCAATCGGCTACTCCGACTGATCGTCCGGCCGATCACCTGGGCCGGACGACGATCGAGCAGACCAGATGGAGGTCGGTGCTGCCTCAGTGCTGGATCAGACCGCCGACCGGGACGGGAGCGACGTGGCCGGTCGCCGGAAGGGTCCGAGCCAGGGCGAGGCCGACGTCGACCAGGGAGGACCGGCGTAGGCCGGCGATGTCGGGGATCGGAGTCCACACCGACTCGACGATCTCACCGTTGGGCTCGGGCCGGAGCCGGCCGCCGGTGATGCGGACCTGGTAGAAGACGCCGACGTTCTGGTGGTCCGGTCCACCGGGGACGGTGCGTTCGGCCGCCGGGACGACCCGTGAGTCCACACCCAGCAGGCGCTCGACCACCGCGTCGCAACCGGTCTCCTCGGCGACCTCCCGGATCACAGCGTCGAACGGGTCCTCCGCGTGCTCGACTCCGCCGCCCGGAAGAGTCCAGTTGGCCTCGCCGTTCGGCGGTACGTGACGGGCGAGCAGCACCCGTCCGCCCTCCACGCACACGGCATACGCCGCCAGCCGGAAACTCATCCCGTACCTCCCCACCGGACGCTACGGACGCCACAGACCCGCACAGAACCGGACCCAGCCTGGTCCGCACGCAAGATCCTAGAGGCCCCGTCCGTCCACCAGGCCGGATTCCCAGGCCCAGGCGGCGATCTCCACGCGGTTGCGGGCGGTCAACTTGGTCTGCACGTTGGTGAGATGGGTCTTCACCGTGCCCACCGAGATGGTCAGTTCGGTGGCGATCTCCGCGTTGGTGAGACCCCTGGCCACCAGCCGCACCAGGTCCTCCTCCCGCGCGGAGAGCGCGGTGTGCGGCTTGCGTGGTGCGGGGACGGTGCTGTTGAGGCGCTGCAACAAGCGGACCGTGATGGCCGGGCTCACCAGGGCCTCGCCCGAGGCCGCCGCTCTGATGGCCTCGACGAGGAGGGCCGGTCCTGAGTCCTTGATCAGGAAGCCGGAAGCTCCTTCGCTCAGGGCGCGTTGCACATACTCGTCGTCGTCGAACGTCGTGACCACGACGACCTTCGGCGGATTCACGGTGCCGGGGCGAGTCAGCCTGCGCAGTGCCTCCAACCCGTCCATGCGGGGCATACGGATGTCCATCAGCACCACGTCGGGCCGGTGGCGCTCGGCGAGTTCCACGGCGTGCACCCCGTCCGCGGCCTCCGCGACGACGTCGATGTCGTCCTCCGCGGCCAGGAACATCGCGAACCCGGCACGGACCATGGCCTGGTCGTCGGCGATCAGTATGCGGATCGTCACGAGGCCACCACCCGTGCCGGTGACACCTGTGTCACCGGTGGCACAGGTGTCACCGGGAGTGTCGCCTCGACGCCCCAGCCGCCGGCAGACACAGGGCCCGCCTGGACACTTCCGCCGATCATGCCCACCCGTTCGGCCAGGCCCTTCAGCCCGAAGCCGCTGTCGGAGACGTGGCGCGGCCGTCCGTCGTCGCTGACCCGTACGGCGATCCGGTCCCCCGAGCGGTCCACGCGCACCCGCACCTCGGTGCATCCGTGAGCGTGTTTGCGTACGTTGGTGAGGGCTTCCATCACCACCCGGTGGGCGGTGGTGGTCACCTCCACCGGCAGGTCGTCGAAGGTCCCTTCCAGTTCGAGCCGGGCCCTGGCGCCACCGATCGCCGAGAACTCCTCGACGAGCGTACGCACCTCGTCGATGCCCGCCAGCGGCGTCAGCGCCACTTCGGCGTCGGCGTCGCGCAGCATTCCGACCATGTGCCGCATGGAGGTCAGCGCCTCCGCCCCCGCCTGTTCGATCCGCTGCAGCGCGGGTGGCACGAGTTCGGGCCGTCGGTCCGCCACCACCTGGGCTCCCTGTGCTTGTACGACGATGCCGGTCACGTGGTGGGCGACGAAGTCGTGCAGGTCCCTGGCGAACTCTGTCCGCTGCTCCAGCCTGAGGGCCGCCGCCTGCCGCCGCCGGTCCGCCAGGAGCAGTCGCATCCCGAGGCCGATACCCAACGCCGTGACCGCTGCGAGCGCGAAGAGCAGCGCCATGATGGTGGTGGACTGCCGCACCGAGACCGACACAGGCCGCAGCACGATCGCCATGCACAGCAGGGGGACGGCAGCCGTCGCCCACGAGGGCTGCCCTCGCCGGGCGACGATCAGCAGGAGCCACGTCAGCGCCGCCGGCTCGGCGAATCCCATGGCCTGCGAACTGGCCCGCATCTCCAGGTGCAGCCATACCGAGAGGCACAGCGACACGACCGAGAGTACGCAGGCGGCCTTGGGCAGCGTCCGGCTGCCGAGCCGGGGCGAGGCGACGACAAGGGCGACGGCCAGCAGCGCGCCGGTCAGCTTGGGGGGACCTTGATCCGCGATCCTGGAGAAACCGGCAACCCCGTAGAAGCCGCCGGCCCAGTCCAGCACGACGAGCCCCACCAGGCCGCCGGCCAGCAGCGCCCACACCGGGACAGGCAGTAGCTGCGCACCTCCCTTCCCATGTGTGCCCCTGGGGGCCATGGGTGCGGTCGGGGGTGCGTTCGCCTCGTCCGCCGCTTCCGCCATCTTCCTCACCGTCCCTCCCGCCGACCGGCCGAAAGTCGGAGTCGGCCGCGCAAGATCTGCCTTTCGCCCGATCCGCCGCGGGACGCGACGGGGAAGAGTCGTGCTCACCGGGCGGCGTTCGCCTTCCCTCACCCGAGGAGCATGTCATGATCACGGCCGACCTCAGCTCGGTGGGACCCCGCAGCTGCCGGGAGCCCGCGGCGCGCCGCGGGCTCCCGGCCTCGACGGCACGCGACGGCAGCCGCACGGAACGACGACCGGCCTCTCTGCCCCAACGCATACACGGCCGTCCCTTTCCCACGCACAGGAGCCACACATGAACCACTCAGGGATGCACCACCCAGGCGGAACGAGGTACGCACCCCCCGTCGGATACTCGGCGATCGAAGCCTATGGGCTCGGCAAGAGGTACCGGCGTGGCTGGGCGCTGCAGGATGTCTCCTTCCGGCTGCCCGCCGGGCGGGTGTGCGGCCTGGTAGGCCCCAACGGGGCCGGCAAGACCACCCTGATGGGCCTGGCCACCAACATGATCCAGCCCACGACCGGGGCCCTGCGGGTGTTCGACGCGGCGCCGGGGTCGAGGGAGGCGATCCTGCGGACCGCGTTCCTGTCCCAGGAAAAGCCGCTGTTCCGGCGCTTCACCGTGGCCGAGACCCTGCGGCTCGGCCGCGAACTCAACCCCCGCTGGGACCAGGGTGTCGCGGAAGGTCTCGTCAGCGCGGGCCAGGTGCCGTTGTCAGCGAGGATCGGGACCCTGTCCGGCGGGCAGCGTACCCGCGTCGCCTTCTCCCTGGCTTTCGGCAAGCGCCCCGACCTGCTCATCCTCGACGAGCCGATGTCCGACCTGGACCCGCTGGTCCGCCGCGAGCTCATGGCCACGCTGACGGCGGAGGCCGCCCAGCACGGCACGACGGTGCTGGTGTCCTCGCACATGCTCGCCGAGCTCCAGCACATCTGCGACTACCTCCTCGTCATCGCGAACGGCGGTCTGCGGCTCGCGGGCGAGGTGAACGAACTGCGCGCCGCACACGCCTGGTTCGCCGCCCCGGGTGGCGGCCCGTCGCCCGCTCTCGCACCGCACAGGGTCGTCGAGTTCCGCGGCGAAGAGGGCCGGCAGGGTGCCCTGGTACGCCTCGGCGGGCCGATCGAGTACGGCGGGCAGGCCGAGCATCCCACCCTGGAGGAGCTTCTCCTCGCCTATCTGAGGTCACCCGACGCGCCTTCGCTGATCGCCCCCGGCGCCCAGGTCGGCGACATCCACGACGTCATCGCCCGCGACCGGAACAAGACGGTGACCGCATGACCACGCTCACTCACGACCCGGCCCACTCGGTGTCCGCCGGGCGCCCTCGCGACGGACGCGGCTCCCGGCTGGCCGGCCCCGGGCTCGGCGGTACGTCCTGGCTCGTCTGGCGCCAGCACCGCGCCGCGTACTGGACCCTCGTCGCCGTCACCCTTCTCGGCGTGGCCGTCATGGTCTGTCTGCGCGGGCAGATGATGGACCAACTGAACGCCCTGGACTCGTCCCCGAAGAAGTCGGACAGCCTTCCGCCCGATTTCGAGATGCACACCAGCCGTCTGTTCAGCTTCGGGAGCTATCTGGGCTACCTCCCCATCCTGGTCGGTGTCTTCCTCGGTGCCCCGCTCATCGCGGGTGATCTGGAGTCCGGCACCGTAAAGCTGGTGACCTCGCAGTCCGTCAGCCGGCTGCGCTGGCTCACCACGAAGCTGGCCATGACCGCCGGGCTGATCGCCTTGTCCACCGCTGTGCTCGGCGCGGTGTTCAACTGGTGGTGGAGCCCGCTCAGGGGGCGCTCCGACACCCTGGAATGGACCAGCAGCGTGTTCTTCGACGGCACCGGGATCATGCCGGTGGCCTACGCCCTGCTCACCTTCACCGTGGGCGTGGCGGTCGGCATGGTCCTGCGCCGCACGCTGGTGTCGATGGTGGTCACGCTCGGCATCGTCGGGGCGATCGGGCTCGTCTGGGACCGCTTCCGTCTGGACCTGGGGAATGTCCTGTCGGTCAGCACCCACAACGGCGTCGGTTCCGGTGCCGCGCCTCCGAAGCTGCCCGACCAGGCGGTGCAGCAGGGGCAGGGCGCGTACTTCCTCACCAGCTCCGGGGACAAGCTGGACTGGACGACGTGCGTCGCACAGTCGGAACACACCAAGGCACACACCGCCTGCCTGGAGTCGAAGCACGTCATCGGCTGGTCCATCGACTACCTCCCCGTCTCCCAGATGCACACGATGCAGTGGCTCGGAGCCGGCATCATGCTCGCCGTCACCGCAGCCGTCGTCGCCTTCGTCATCCCTTGGGGCCGCAAGCGACTGCTGTGACACGTCCCCGAACCCCGAGGGGCCGGCTCCGGAAGGAGTCGGCCCCTTCCACATCGATGGGGAAGGCAGCCGGGTCCGCTCAGCGCGTCAGAAGAGCGATGGCGACCTTCAGTCGTTCGAGGTAGAACTCCCGCGACGAAGCTTGATGCTTGAGGCCGATCGATGTGCTGATCATCGTCCGGGCGACATCCGGCGCCGCCGCGCGTCCTGTCTCCACAGCGATCGCATCGGTGATCAGTTCTTCGAAACGCCGTGGCGCGGTCTCGACGATCTCGCCGAGCAGGCCGGGGTTGGCTTCGACGACTTCCGCTACATCGCGAGTCAACGGGCCGATGTAGCGGCCCGCCCACTGGTCGAACGCTTCGACGAGACGCTTCGGCAGGGGGCGCCCGGTATCGGCCAGGACGCGTTCGACCGCTGCGATGTCGCGTTCCAGCGCCTGGGTGACCGCGGCCCGGAACAGCTCCTCTTTCGAGGAGAAGAGGAAGTAGAGCCCGGGCCGGGAGATGTGCGCCGCCCGCGCCACCTCCTCCATCGAGGCCTTCCGGTAACCGAAGCGCGCGAAAGTGGTCAAGGCGGCGTCCAGGACCATGGCCCGCCGGCTGGTATCGGCGACTGCCGAGGGCGGGCGGCCGACATCAGGACTACTCATGGGCCGAGCATACGAGCAGGCTTCGAGCTATACAAATTATGTCTACCGCGTATAGTCCTGACCATGGCAGAATCCGCGCTCATCTCCACGCCCTTCACCGCCACCAGCACCGCGGAAGACGTGCTGCGAGGCCTCGATCTGACCGGCGTCCGCGCCATCGTGACGGGAGGCTCCTCCGGAATCGGCTCCGAGACCGCTCGCGCGTTGACCGCTGCCGGGGCCGAGGTCACCCTCGCCGTCCGGAACACCACCGCGGGCGACGCCGTAGCCGAGGCGATCGGGAAGTCCACCGGAAGAGTCCGCCCCCGCGTCGCCCGGCTCGACCTCGCCGACAGGGCGGCCGTCGCACGATTCGTCGACGCGTGGCGTGGCCCGCTGCACCTTCTGATCAACAACGCAGGCGTGGTCACCGGCGGTCTCGAACGAACCCGTGAGGGCTGGGAGCTACAATTCGCAACCAATCACCTCGGCCATTTCGCCCTCGCCGTCGGCCTGCACGGCGCCCTCGCCCTGGGAGCTTCCGACCGACACGGCGCTCGGATCGTCTCGGTGAGTTCGACAGCGCACATGCGTTCAGGCATCGACTTCGACGACCTTCACTTCGAGCGCCGCCGCTACGACCCGCAGATCGCCTACGCTCAGTCGAAGACGGCGAACTCCCTGTTCGCCGTCGAGGCCACCCGACTGTGGGCATCGGAGGGGATCGTCGCGAATGCCGTGAACCCCGGCGGCGTCGCCACGGGACTGCAACGGAACTTCACGCCACAGCAAAAGCGGTCCCTCGACGCAGCCGAGGCCGCCGGCGTCTTCACATACAAGACAGTTGAGCAGGGGGCCGCGACCACCGTCGTCGCGGCTGTCTTCCCGGCCTTCGCGCACTCCGGTGGCCATTACCTCGACGACGGGCAAGAGGCCTACACCGTGCCGAACGACGCCGACCTCGCGCAGCACCCCCACGGTGTCAAGGAGTGGGCGCTCGATCCCGCCGTGGCCGAGCGCCTCTGGGCGGTCTCGACCGATCTGCTGCACAGCCGACCCGAGTAGCCGCCATGCCGGGGCCGCCCGCGCCAGTTCGGTCCAGCCCCGGCCACCTGAGACAGTCGGTCATTCTTCGGCCACAGTGCCGCCCGGCCCGGACGGCGCATGGCTCAGATCGACGACGCAGAAGCGGTTGCCGTCCGGATCGGCGAGAACCACGAAGTCGGGTTCGGGCGGGTAGAGGTCCCAGTCGACGACCTGCGCACCGAGGTCGACCAGCCGCCGGACCTCGGCCTGTTGTTCCTCCGCGGTATCGGTGAAGAGGTCCAGGTGGAGACGGGGGCGCGGCTCGACCGGGGATGCGCTGCACAGCAGGGCGAGGGCCCGACCGGAGCCGTCCGCATGGTTGAGGGTCCGCCAGGTCTCGCTCTTCCACTCCTCCGTGGCGACCAGGTTCAAAGCCTCCGTCCAGAAGGCCACCGCGCGCGGAAGGTCCGTAACTCCGATGACGGGGAACCCGAGCCTCAACATGCGGCAAGCCTAATGATTGCTCCGCTCCAGGCGTGGAAGGCGTCTCCGCGCCGGAACTCTCCCTCGTCCCGGGCCGCAGGCCGGTTCCCCGGCCCCTGTGGAGCACCCGCCTGTCCCGGGCCCTGCGGAGCACCGTTTCGCTGCCCGTCTCCCCGGGGCGCCGGGTTGTCAGGTGCCCGTCCTTCCGCTACCGGCATCAGCGCCGGTTCCGGGGCGTGACGACCACCGTCACCGTCGCCCCCGGCCGCGCGTGCACCCGTGCCACCGCCGTCCGGTCCGACGGGAGTACGGGCGTCGCGGTCCCTGCCGGTCCCGCCACCCGGACCTGCCATCCGCCGGGGCGTGGCGGTACGCGCACCTCGGTGATGCCGTGCCCCGCTCGGTACTCCAGCCGGTAGGCGCCGGTTTCCGGGGTGTGTTCCTCCGCCGTGGGCTCGCCCACCACGGCCGGGGCGTACGGGGCCGCCGTCTGCTCCTTGTTGGTGCGGAAGCGGCCCTTTTCGTCGACGGCGCAGTAGCCGCCCCCGTAGCACCAGACGTAACTCGCCCAGCCCGAGCTGTAGCGGTTCAACGAGGCGAGCGCGTCGCGGTAGAAGCGGCCCATGTTGGGCAGGGCGTTGTTGAGCGGCCCCCACTCACCAACGACCACCGGGACGCCGTACCGCGCCGGGTAGTCGGTCACGGCCGCCTCGTAGGCCTCGATCCAGCCCGCGGCGGGGTCGTAGTCGTCGCCCGCTTCCATCGCGCTGTTGTAGAAGTGCGGCGCGTAGACGCTCTTGGGGTCGTCGATGCGGCCGAGGCCGGTCGGGACGCCCTCGCCCACGATCGGGGTCGGCTCGAAGAAGATCCAATTGTCGTCGTCGACAGAACGGATGGCGTCCGCGAGGCGGTTGTACATCGGGGTGAGCTGCTCCGCCTCGATGCGCCGGGCCGCCGTCGGTAGCTCCTCGCCCGCCCGGATCTCGCCCATCGGTTCGTTGATCAGGTCGTAACCGATGACGGCGGGATGGTCGGCGAACCGGGCCGCCAGCACCCGCCACATACGTGCTTGGGCCCGCTGCAGATCGGCGTCCGTGTACAGGTGGGTGAACGCGCGCTGCACGGCCGGCTCGAAGTATTCGGAGAACCAGTCGTCGGGACGCGGCTCGAAGGGCAGGCCGTCGGTCCTGGTGGCCCACGCGGGAATTCCACGGTGTCCGAAGGCGGGCCCGAAGACGTCCTGGTGGGCGTCGATCAGAACATGGACGCGGTAGCGGCGCGCCCAGTCCAGAATGCGCTCGATCTTCTTGAGGTAGTCCGTGCTGTAGTGGCTGCGCCGGGGCTCCAGGTCGTCCCAGAAGACCAGCAACCGGGCGAAGTTGAAGCCCTGATCGCGCAGATCCCTGAAATGGCGCTCGGTGATGGCCGAAAGCGCCTGCTCACCCCGGTGCTTCTTGTCCTCGATGTTCCAGCCGCGCAGGGTGAGCACCCGGCCGCGGTCGTCGGTGAGACGGGGCGGCTGCGGCGGCCCGGTGTCCGCACCGGCCGCGACCGCGGGAGTGGACACCGCGCCGAGCAGGAGGGAGCCGACGAGCATGGTGAAGGCGGCGAGGGCGGCGAGCAGACGTCGGTACACGGGCGGACCTCCGGCACGGTCGTACGGTCGGTTCCTTGGGTCGTCGGTTCCTCGGTTCCTTGGTGCCGCGAATCCCACCAGCCGCCTGACGGACCATCAAGTCGTCATCAGGCTTGACTTTCCTCGACCCCGCCTCCCGCCGGTTCTCCCGAGATCGGCTCCCCGGCGCAGTCACTGCCGGCCGACCGACGGCCATCGCGCGCTCGCCCTCTTGCCGGCGCTCGGGCCCGGTGTACGGTCCACGTCCGGGGCGAGCCGACCGGCGTCGACAGCAGCCCCGTTTTTCAAGCGCGGATGAGGAGCGAGACCAGTGACCGGTGACAATCGCGCAGAACCGCCCCGCTTCGGAAGCGAACGCGACACGCTGCGGGCTTTTCTCGACCACCACCGTGCGACCCTCGCCATGAAGTGCGAAGGGCTCACCGATGAGGAGCTGCGGAAGCAGTCGATGCCACCCTCAACGCTCTCGTTGCTCGGGCTCGTACGGCACATGGCGGAGGTGGAACGGGCCTGGTTCCGCCGTGTGTTCGAGGACAACGACGCGCCCATGGTCTGGTCCGACAAGGTCGACTTCCAGGCGGCGTACGACGCGAGCACGTCGACCAGGCACGAAGCGTTCACGGCCTGGGAGGCGGAGGTGCGCCACTCACGTCGCATCGAGCGTGAGGCCGAGTCCCTGGAACGGACCGGGTATCAACCAAGGTGGCGCCAAGAGGTGTCGCTTCGCATGGTGATGGTGCACGTGCTTTTGGAGTACGGCCGCCACAACGGGCACGCGGACTTCCTGCGCGAAGGTGTCGACGGCACCGTGGGCGCCTGAGTCCGCAGCGCTCTCCGGCCCCCGGAGGTCGATGCGGTCGCCACCACCGGTGGGACGGTGGGCGTTTGCGTCCACCTGGATCATCAGGCAGCGAAGCGCCGTGAGGCCTCCGCCCGCACCTCGGGCGACTGCGCGCGGATGCCCGCGTTCGCCATCAACGCCAGGCCGACGTCCTCCAGCACGAAGTCCCGCCGCAGGGCGCCCGCTTCCTGGGCACGTCGTACGAGGTCGAGCAGCAGCTGCAGCGTGCGATCACGCTCCTCGGCGAAGGCCTCGGTCAGCAGCGCTTCCTTGATCGGGAAGCGCCGGTAGACGGTCGCGACGCCCACCTGGGCGCCCCGGGACATCCACCCGGGACCTCGACCGGCTCGCCGTCGGCGCAGGACACACCGTGCTGGTGCGGCGCGCGGGGGGGGGGCACGATCGCCGTCCAGCTCGCGGCCGCCCGCGGTGGCACCGTCATCGGCACGGCGAGTGAGCACAGCCACGACTTCCTGCGCTCCCTCGGTGCCGAGCCGACAACTTACGGGGAGGGGCTGGCCGAACGGGCCCACGCGCTCGCACCGGCCGGGGTGGACGGGGTGTCCGACTACGCCGGAGGAGCGCTGTCCGACCTGGTCGCCATTGCCGGGGACCCGGTGCGAATGGCCCGCGTGGACTGGCCCGGGTCCGGTGGCCCCGGGCCCGGTGGCCCGGTCCGGTGAAGTGCACAGTCGTACGTATCCGTGCGTCAGTCCTCGGGCTTGCGTCTCCAGGGCCGGCGGCGCAGTCTGCGTCGACGTTTTCGCCCGTTGTCACCCTGCCGGGCCCGGCTCCAGAACCAGCCGGCCGGCGGCTCGTCGGAGCGCCACGGCTCCCGCTCGGGGTATCCCTCCTGCTGCCAGCGGGCGGCCAGCGCCCGGGTGCGGGCCGCCGGCTCCGTCACGCTGGCGGCGCGGATGAACGCTTCGTCGAACTCGACGGGACCGGTCTCATCGGGGCCGGTCTCGTCGGGGTTCGTCTCGTCGGGTTTCCTGTCGGAGGGGTCGGTCCCGGGGGCTGTGGCTGCAGCCTGGGAACCGTCCGTTCTCTCTGGAGCGTCCGCCTCGGACGGTCGAGAGGTCTGCGACGAAGCAGCCGTGTCCTCGGGCGGAACTCCGTCCTCGGGGCCGCGGCTGCTCTGCCCGTCACCGCCCGGCCCACCACCGCTGTCCCTGACCATCGCGACCTCCTCACCTCTCCAGACTAAGAAAGGGGAGCTTCGGGACCTTCCCGCGCTCGATGAGAAACGGCTGAGAAATCCGCTCACCGGCGGGCGCGAGCGCGGGCCTCCCGCGGTGGGGGGATGAACTGCAGCTCCAGTGCGACCGGCGGCTCGGCGACGCCCGGCCCACCGGCGGCGGCCCAGCGCAGCAGGTCATCGGTGCAGTCGTCGTCCATGGCGAAACCGACCCAGACGGCACGCGCGCCGGCCCGGCGCCCGGCTGTGGAGGGCTGGACGACGATGACGTTGGCCTGGCCGCAAGGGCCGAGGCAGTCCGTCGTACGGACGGCGAAGCGTCCGCCGGATGCGGCGGCGCCCGTGCGTAGTCGGTCGAGTTGCCAGGCGTGGTCGGTGCCGGGGTGCTTGGCCGGGTTGCCGCAGCAGCAGCCCCGGCACACCACCAGAGTGCAGGGCCGCTGCCCGGTCGCGCGGAGCACGGAACGGTTCACTGCGCGCTCCTCGGGGGCACGCCGTACGTTTGCATCCGGGCGTCGTCCCGGCCGACGGCCAACGGCAACGGGCCCGGCGGAGCGGTGCCCGCCGGGGTTGTGGCCGGGGCTGTGGCCGGGAAGCTCCATACGGGCACGTGTGACTCCTGTCGGTTCGGTCGGTGGGGGAGCAGGGAGGGAAGAGCGGCCCCATGGGCCGTCCTCTGAGCCGTCCTCCCTGATCCGTCCAGCAGCGGCCTCCACGGATAGCACGGCCGGACGATACGCCGCGACGGGGGGCCGCTCGCGTCCGTGAGGGGGCCGGGGGGAGCCGGGGGTGGGCCGTGGCGGGAGGGGGAGTCGGGCCGGAGGGGGCCCGAGGGGTGGGGGCGACGGGGCCGGGCCAGGAGTGTGTTGAGTCGTTTCAATCTCTTGTTGCCCGGGTCTTGTTCTGCCGTCGGGGGCGGGCCTAGTGTCCCTCGCGAGGAAAGCGCTTTCTGTCCTCTGCCGCCTCCCCTGTTCCTGCCCTGCCCGTGCTCGCCACCGCTGTTTGCGTGCGCGTCGCTCCGGCGCTCGTGCGCGTCGCCCCAGCACCCGCGCGCGTCCGTGCTCCTCCGTGCCCCGCCCCTCTGTCCCCACAAGGAGCCGCTTCCGTATGCCTGTCGAGACCTCGCTCGTCCGTGCTGCCGTCATCGGCACCGGTGGAATCGTCACCGGTAGCCATCTGCCGGCGCTGCGCGCGCACGCCGACCGGGTGCGCCTCGTTGCCGCCGTCGACGTGGACGAGAGACGGCTTGCCGTCTTCCGTGACCAGGCCGGAGAGCATGTGGCCGGCTACCACGACACCGCGCGGATGCTCGCCGCCGAGCGCCCCGATCTGGTGCTGATCGGCACACCGCCTTCGCTCCACACCGAGCAGGTGTGCTCCGCGCTGGAGGCCGGCGCCTGGGTGCTGTGCGAAAAGCCGCTGTGTCTCTCGCTCGCCGAGTACGACGAGATAGCCGCCGCCGAGCAGCGGTGCGGCGAGAAGTACTCCGGCGCCGGCGGCGGCCGACATGGCGGCGGGCCGGGCGGGCCGTATGCGTCGGTCGTCTTCCAGCACCGCTACGGCTCTGGCGCCGTCCACGCCCGTGAACTGCTGGCCGCCGGGGAGTTGGGGCGCCCTCTGGTCGCTCACTGCCAGACCACCTGGTACCGCGATGCCGCCTACTACGGCGTTGCCTGGCGCGGCCGGTGGAGCACCGAGGGTGGCGGCCCCACGATGGGGCACGGCATCCACCAGATGGACCTGCTGCTGCATCTGCTGGGCGACTGGAGCGAGGTCCGGGCGATGGCCGGCCGGCTGGTGCACGCCGTGGAGAGCGAGGACGTCTCCACGGCCCTCGTACGGTTCGAGAGCGGGGCGATGGCGACCGTCGTCAACAGCGTGCTGAGCCCCGACGAGGTCAGCCGTCTCCGTATCGACTGTGCGGACGCCACCGTGGAGTTGACCCATCTGTACGGCCACCGCAACGACGACTGGACCTACACCCCGGCGCCGCATGTGGACGACCGCGGGCCGCGCACCACCCGCTGGCGCACTCCCGCGGCGGATGTCCCCAGCTCGCACGCCGCCCAGCTCGGTGACTTCCTGGATGCCCGGGAGAAGGGGGTCCGACCGCCCGGCAGCGGCCAGGACGCGCGCCGGACCCTGGAATTCGCCGCCGCCGTCTACAAATCGGCCTTCACCGGCCGGCCTGTCGGCGCGGGAGAGATCACCCCTGGCGACCCGTACTACCGCGCCATGCACGGCAACCACCCCGACTGGGCACCGAAGGAGCGGACCGAACAGTGACGAGCGCACCGACCACCGCAGCCGGCACCCTCACCGTCACTCACGTACACGGCGAACGCGTCAGTGTGCGCGCTGCCGGCGGAAGCGAGCTGATGGCGTATGTGTACGCGCCCGACCCGGATCCGTTCGAGTCCCGCAAGCCGTACGCACACCCGCTGCGGACCCTCGGCGGGCGTACGGTGACCGGCTACCGGCCCAACGACCACCGGTGGCACAAGGGCCTGCAGATGACAGCCAGCCATTTGTCCGGGCAGAACTTCTGGGGCGGCAACAGCTATGTGCACGGGGAGGGCTATCTGCCGCTGCGTGACCGGGTGGGGTCCATGCGGCACGACGGCTTCGACGCGTTCGAGGTCGGCGACGCCGCGCTGCACTTCACCGAACGGCTGACCTGGGTGGAGAACGGCGGCGCCGAGTGGGCGAGCGAGACGCGCTCCGTCGCGCTGCACTCCGTGGACACCGAGGCCGGCGCCTACGCCCTGGACTGGTCGATCGAGCTGACCAACACCCGCGATGAGCCGCTGCACTTCGGCTCGCCCACCACGCACGGCCGTGAGATGGCCGGGTACACCGGTCTGCACTGGCGGGGCCCCCGCGCCTTCACCGGAGGGCAGGTGCTGGTCCGGGGCGGGCCGAGCACCGACGAGGCCATGATGGGGCAGTCCGCCGCCGATCACCCCTGGCTGGGCTTCGTCGGCGAGCACGACGACGTGGACGGACACGCGACCGTCGTCTTCGCGCACGCGCCGGAGAACGCCGAGGCCGTACACCCCTCCCACTGGTTCGTCCGCTCCGAACCGACACCCACCGTCGCCTTCTCCTGGGCGTTCTTCGAGGAGTTCGAGCTGCCGCCCGGCGACAGCTTCCGCTACCGCTACCGCGTGCTGATCGCCGACGGGGCATGGGAAGCGGACGCCGTCGACCGGTATCTGTCCGCTCTGCCCTGGTGACGGGCACCAGGGAGCGCACCCACCGACGAAGGGAGACCCGCCGTGCTGGACGCACCCTTGCCGGGCGGCATCGGCCTGTCCCATATCAGCGCCTACACCTGGCAGGCAGTCGACGGTGTGTGCGGCGGCAGCCCGCACATCCATCTGGCCTGCACCGAGGCGTACGTCGTCACCCAGGGGGAGGGGGCGGTGCAGACCCTGACCCTCGACGACGGTTTCACCGAGACACCGCTGGAGCCCGGCTCGCTCGCCTGGTTCACACCGGGAACCGTGCACCGCATGGTCAACGGCTCCGGGCTGCGGGTCACCGTGCTGATGCAGAACAGCGGTCTGCCGGAGGCCGGTGACGCGGTCTTCACCTTCCCGCCGCATGTACTCGACGACCCGGACGCCTACGCCGCTGCCGCCTCGCTGCCCGGCACGGCCGGACCCGCGACGGACAGCGCCGCGCTGAGACGGCGCGACCTGGCCGTCGAGGGCTTTCTGCTGCTGCGCGAGGCCCTGGCGGACGGTGACACGGGAGCGCTGCGGGCCTTCCACCGGGCCGCCGCACGGATCGTCGCCCCCAAGGTGGCCGCCTGGCGGGAGCGCTGGCGGCACGGGGCCCTGGCGGCGGCCGAGCGCACCGGGGAGCAACTGGACGCGCTCGCCGAGGGCGACTCCTCCCACCTGGCCGCCGCCCAGGCGTATGCCGCCGGCCCCACCCGGCGCGGTGGCTACGGGATGTGCGGACGCCGCGACGAGTACGCGCTCGTGGGCACCACCCTGCCGTACTACGGCGAGTAGTGTCCGCGCCGCTTGGCGGGTCAGTGCCCGGCTCGTGGCGGATCAGCGCCCGGCGCCGTCCTCCGGCGCGTGTCCAACACCGCTACTGACCCCCTCGACACCGCGTCCCCTCCCTCCCCCCGTCCACGAAAGGCCCTTCCTCATGTACCGACCCAGAACGCGGGCGTTCGGTGCCGCAGCCGCCGCGTTCGCGCTGTGCGCTGCTCTGGCCGGCTGCAGCCAGGGCGCCTCAGCGGCGGGCGACGGCAAGGTCGTGCTCCGGTTCACCTGGTGGGGCAACGCCGATCGCGCGGCCCGCACCGAGAAGGCCGTTGCCGCCTTTGAAAAGGCTCACCCGAACGTCGACATCCGGACGTCCTACTCCCCGTACGAGGCCTACAAGCAGAAGCTCGCCACCCAGGCGGCGGGCGGGGACGCGCCCGACATCGTCCAGCTCGACTACCGGCAGATCAGCCAGTACGCCGGGTCCGGAATCCTCCTCGACCTCGCCGAGCAGCGCAAGGCCCTGCCGACCGGGCAGATGGACAAGTCGCTGCTGAGGACCGGCCAGTTCGAGGGGAAGCAGTACGCGATCCCGATGGGCGTGGGCACCCAGGCACTCGCGTACGACAAGGAGGCGTGGCGCGAGGCGGGTGTGCCGCCGCCGCGTCCCGGCTGGACGTGGGACGACTTGGAGAGCGTCCTGCGCGAGGTGAAGCGCGAGCACGACAGTCCGGTGATGACGGACCCCGGCTCGATGGAGGACTGGTTCGAGGTCTGGCTGCGCTCCCGGGGAAAACGCCTCTACGACGAGAACGGCCAGGTCGCCTTCAGTGAGGACGACCTGACGCGCTATTGGACGTACACGAGCAAGCTGCGCAAGGAGGGGCTGGTCAGCCCGGCTGAAGGCACCACCCAGTTGGACGGTTCCGTGGAGAACTCGCCCATGGGCCGCAAGAAGGCGATGGCGGAGTTCAACTGGGACGCGCCCTCGGCCGGTTTCGAGTCGGTCTACGGTGACCGGCTCGCCCTGGCGCCGATGCCGGCAGGTGAGAACGGCACCATGGGCCAGTACTACAAGCCCTCGATGCTCATCGGTATCTCCGCCAAGAGCTCGCACCCGCGTGAGGCCGCCCGCTTCATCGACTTCCTCCTCAACTCCGACAAGGCCGCCGACATCCTCACCGTCGACCGCGGCACGCCGGTCAACAACCGACAGCGCGAGCGGATGCTGCCGAACCTCACCGGCTTCCAGAAGGCCGTCGCCGATCTGCAGAAGTCGCTCGAGGGCAAGTTGAAGGCCCCGCCGACAGCGCCCCCGCGCGGTGACAACGCTCTCCAGTCGGTCTTCCAGAAGGACTACGACCAGGTGGCCTTCGAGAAGGCCTCCCCGCGCCGGATGGCACAGCAATTCCTCACCGAGGCCAGAGCGGAGCTGAGGCCGTGATGCCCCCTACTCCCACCACATCACCCGCAGCAGCCGCCGCACCGGGCGCCGATGGCGCGGGCGCTGCCGCGGGGCGGCCCCGGGCCGGAGGCCCCGGCCGTCGTCTCGGCCGCAGCGGCGGACGCCCGCCCCGCAGGGAACCGCAGGGCCCCGCCTGGATCTTCCTCTCACCGTGGGTGCTGGGCGCGGCCGTGCTGACACTGCTGCCGATGGCGGTTTCGCTGTATCTGTCGTTCACCGACTACAACCTGTTCGACCCGCCGTCCTGGATCGGGCTGCGCAACTACGTGCAGATGTTCACCGAGGACCCCAGGCTGCTGCGTTCGGTCGGCAACACCCTGCTGTACGTACTGGTCGCCGTGCCGCTGCAACTCGCCCTGGCGCTGGCAGCAGCCGTCGCGCTCAAGTCGATGCGGCGAGGCAAGGACTTCTACCGCTCGGCCTTCTACGCGCCCTCCCTGCTGGGCGCCTCCATGAGCATCGCACTGGTCTGGCGGGCGCTCTTCAACGACGGCGGCACCGTCGACAACTTCCTGAGCACGTTCGGTGTGCACACCGGAGGCTGGGTAAACCGGCCCGGCTGGGCCCTGCTCACCGTCGCCCTGCTGACCGTCTGGCAGTTCGGGGCGCCCATGGTCATCTTCCTCGCCGGGCTGCAACAGATACCCGGCGAGCTCTACGAGGCCGCGGCGGTGGACGGCGCGGGCCGGTGGCGGCAGTTCGCCTCCATCACCCTGCCGATGCTCTCCCCGGTGCTCTTCTTCAACCTGGTGCTCCAGACCATCCAGGCGTTCCAGGTCTTCACCCCCGCCTTCGCGGTCAGCGGCGGCCGGGGCGGTCCCGCCGACTCGACACTCTTCTACACCCTCTACCTCTACGACCGCGGCTTCACCGCCTCCCACATGGGCTACGCCTCCGCGATGGCCTGGATGCTGCTGCTGGCCATCGGCATCGTCACCGCGGTGCTCTTCCGCACCTCCCGCTCCTGGGTCTTCTACGCCAACGAGGAGGGCCACTGATGTCCGCGCACGCCACCGCGAGTCCCCCGTCCGGTAGGGACGTACCCCCTGCTCGAAGGGCTCGCGGGCGGGTCGACTGGCCCCGCGTCGCACTGCACGCCGGATGCCTGGCCGCGCTCATCGTGCTGCTCTACCCCCTCGCCTGGCTGGTGGCCACCTCGTTCAAACCGGCGGACGAGGTGCTCTCCAGCCTGGCCCTGCTGCCCTCCCGGCTCGCCACCGAGAACTATTCGACGGCGGCGGACGGTATCGAGGGCGTCAGCCTCCTCCAGCTGTTCGGCAACTCGCTGACCATCTCGCTCGGCGCCGTACTGGGCAATGTGCTCAGCTGCTCACTGGCCGCCTACGCCTTCGCCCGGCTCCGCTTCCGGCTGCGCGGGCCGCTGTTCGCGTTCATGATCGCCACCATCATGCTGCCGCATCACGCGGTGCTCATCCCGCAGTACATCGTCTTCAACCAGCTCGGCATGGTGAACACCTTCTGGCCGATGGTGCTGCCGAAGTTCCTGGCCACCGACGCGTTCTTCGTCTTCCTCATGGTGCAGTTCATGCGGGGCCTGCCGCGTGAGCTCGACGAGGCCGCGAAGATCGACGGCTGCGGCCCCTTCCGCACCTTCGCACGCATCGTCCTGCCGTTGACCAGACCCGCGCTCATCACCACCGCGATCTTCACCTTCATCTGGACCTGGAACGACTTCTTCACCCAGCTGATCTACCTGTTCGAGCCGGGCAAATACACCCTCACCCTCGCGCTGCGCACCTTCGTGGACACCTCCAGCCAGTCCGCGTACGGGCCCATGTTCGCGATGTCGGTGATCGCGCTGCTGCCGATCGTGCTGTTCTTCCTCGCCTTCCAGCGGCTGCTGGTCGAGGGCATGGCCAACTCCGGACTGAAGGGCTGACGCGATGAGCACACCCCAGGGCGTACGCGAGCGGGGAGAGCTGTTCAGCCCGCGCTTCGAGCTCTTCGCCGACGTGCTCAGCATCGGGCTGGCCACTGCCGTGGCCGCCCTTCCGCTGGTCACGGCACCGGCCGCGCTGTCCACTGCCTGCGCTGTACTGCGCCGCCGCCGGCTGTACGACGAACCGTGCACCGCCAGGCGCTACCTGGCCGCCCTGCGGGCCAGGGAGGATCGACGCGGAGACCTGGCCGCGGGAGCCGTGCTGCTGGCGGCCTGCGCCCTGCTGGCCGCCGACGCGGCACTGGTGGCGGCGGGACTGCCAGGCGCCGGGCAGTTCGCTGTCTTCCTCGCCGCCGCAGCGGCCGTCGCGGCCCTGGTGGGGCTGCGCGCCTGCGCGGGATACCGGGCCGGGGCGGGCCACGGCTGGCGGGGGGCCTGCCGGGATGCGGCGGGCCGCGCCGTGCGAGACGTGCCGGGCAGCGTGCTGGTGCTGCTCGCACTGTGTACAGCAGGCATGTGTGTCTGGGCGCTGCCACCGTTGCTGTTCCTGGTAGCGGGGCCGTTGGCGGTCGCCCTGACCGCCGTCGAGCTGCGCCTGCGCTGACCGTGCCGTCGCCGGCCCCGGTGGCACCGCTCGCGTCGGCCTCCGACATGCAGTCGGGCCCCCGACATGCAAAGGCCCCGGCCAGCGGGGGAACCGGCCGGGGCGGAGGCCCCTGGCCGGTGGGGGGGAATACCGACCGGGGCCTGTTCGGGGTGGTCTACGGAAGGGCGGTCGCCTCTCGGCGATGGGCTCCATGGGGCTTCAGCCGAACGATCTTCCCCATGGGCGACAGGTGAGGCCCGGGGACACTGTTCCCTTCCGCAGCCACGCCCTTTACAACGGCATCGGGGTCCCCGGTGTTCCGCCTGAATCGCTCCTTTCGTGTGATCTGAGCCATACCCGGGCGCCGTGCATCGCTTTCCTCGCCCGGTCAGTCCAGGTCGGACATGTCGAGTACGAAGCGGTGGCGGACGTCGTTGCGCCGGAGCCGGTCCAGGGCTTCGTTCACCCGCGCCGAGGGGAGCAGCTCGATGTCGGCGGTGATGTCGTGCTGCGCGCAGAAGTCGAGCATGGCGGCGGTCGCCTGCCGGCCGCCGCTGCCTGCCGAGCTGAGCTTCTTGCGCCCCACGAGCAGGTCCATCACCTCCAGGGTGACGGTACCGAGGTGCCCGAGCAGGCTGAGTGTCCCGTCCATGGCGACCAGGCGCAGACAGGCAGCGAGGTCGTGCGGGGCGGAGATGGTGTCGATGACGATGTCGAAGCGGTCGCGGGCGTCGGCCATCTGGTCCGGGTCCGAGGAGACCAGCAGGCCGTGAGCACCGAGGCGACGGGCGTCGTCGCCCTTGGCCGGCGAGCGGCTGACGACCCAGGTCTCGGCGCCGAGTGCCACCGCCAGCTTCACCGCGAGATGGCCCAGGCCGCCCAGCCCTGCCACCGCGACGCGGACTCCCGGCCCCGCGCCGAGCGCGTGGAGCGGCTCCCAGACGGTGATCCCGGCGCAGAGCAGCGGGGCCGCGGCGGCCGGGTCCAGGCCGGGGGGAAGGGGGTGGGCGAACCGGTCGCGGACGACGTATTCGCGGGAGTAGCCCCCAAGGGTGGTCGATCCGTCGTGCCGGTCGACGCCGCCGTAGGTCAGAGTCGGAAAGGCACGGCAGAAGTTCTCCTGGCCGCAGCGGCACATCGCGCACTCACCGCAGGAATCGATGATGTTGCCCACCGCCACCGGGTCGCCGGGGGCGAAGCGGGTGACCTCGGAGCCGGTCTCGGTCACGACGCCCGTGAACTCGTGCCCCGGCACCAGGGGCGTATGCGCTGCGCCGTCATGGGCGTCCAGGGCGTGCAGATCGGTGTGGCACACACCGCAGTAGTCCACCCGGACCGCGAGATCGTCGGGGCGCAGGGCGCGCCGTTCCACCGGCACCCGCCGCAGTGTCGGTGCCGGGTCCGCTTGCCAGCCAACTGTGGTCCGCACGGTGCCTCATCTCAAACAGACTGTTCGGTCTGTTTCACGGTAGACGGGGGCAGGAGGCAAAGCAAACCAACTGTTCTGTTTGGTACGGTGGCGGACATGGTCGACCAGCCCCTGACCTCGCGCGGAGCCGCGACGTACAAGCGCATCCTGGAAGTGGCCACCCAGGAGTTCGCCGAGCACGGGATCGCCGGGGCGCGCATCGAGCGGATCGTGGCTGCCGCACGCACCAACAAGGCGCAGCTCTACGCCTACTTCGGCAGCAAGGAAGGGCTGTTCGACGCCATCTTCTTCGGCTCTTTGGAACGGATCGTCAACGTCGTCCCGATCGACGCCACCGACCTCGCGGACTGGGCCGTGCGTCTCTACGACGAATACCTCCGCCGTCCCGACCTCATCCGGCTGGCCACCTGGGCGCGTCTGGAGCGCCGCCCGACGGGACACCTGGTGGATGACCCCGACCGCCTCGACGACGGCAAACTGCGTGCCATCGCCGACGCGCAGACCGCCGGCCTGGTGCGCGAGGGTGACCCGTTCGACCTGATGGCCATGGTCATCGCCATGTCGATGGCGTGGTCGCCGGTCAGCAATGTCTACGCGGCGACCGACCAGGAGCCCTCGGAACTGCATGAGCAGCGTCGCGCACTGCTCCGCGAGAGCGTCCGACGCGCGATGACAGCCGGATAGCCGACGACCGCGCCGCACACCGGGGAGCCCGCGCGTAGGACCAGAAGGCCGCCGTCTGGAGTCCCAGCACGACGACTCCGAGAAGGCCGTGGTACCACCGCCAGCCCACGCCGAGGCCGAGGAAACCGTCCACGATCAGGACCACCATGCCCGCGCCGACGCCGACGGACGTGAGAGCGAGAGCGACCAGCATCAGCGGGCGCGGTATCCGCCGTCCCACGCTGACCACCGTCGCCAGGAACAACGCCGCGCCCAGCAGGCCGTTCGACGCCGCGAGCCACTGCGCCGCGGCCACGTCCATCACATCGCGGGCATAGCTCTCGTACTCAGCGGCGGGTACCACGGGCCCGCCCGGAAACCCCAGCTTGCCCTGTGCCGCGAAGACGGCCTTGCCGAGGCCGTACCCGAGGAACAGCACCACCATCGCCCAACCGGGCCACCGCACTTGACGCCCTGCTTCGCTTGCCATGCGTCGAACCGTAGGCAGGGACGACGCGGCCGCCATCACACAGCGGGACGATTCCGCCCAGCCGCGCGGCCGATCCCGCTCAGCCGCGCGGACGATCCCGCCCAGCCGGGCGGAGGAGACGTTCTCCTCCGTGTCGGTCCCGGCGGACGTGACGGGATCAGCGTTCCAGTCCGGTGAGGTCGACGGCGGCCAGGCGCTCCGGGTCGGACAGGATGTCGATGGCGACGATCTTCTCGCCGGAGACGGTGAAGCTCATGACCGAGAACAGCGCGCCCCCGACGGTGTTGACCAGGCCGGCCATACCGTTGACGAGCGCGGGGCGGCTGGTGGAGGCGGTGGCCATGCGATGGAAGGTGGCGGCCTGACCGGCCACCGAGTCGATGCCGCGCAGGACCTTCATGCCACCGGGCAGCGCCTTTCCACCGTCGGCGCGCAGCACGACCTCGGGATCGAGGACGGCTACCAGCGCGTCGAAGTCACCGCCGCGCGCCGCGGCGAGGAAGGCGTCGACGACCCGGCGCTGTGCGACCGGATCGGGGTCGGGCTCCGGGGCCGCGCCCTGGACGCGCTGGCGGGCGCGGCTGGCGAGTTTGCGCGCGGCGGTCGGTGTGCGGTCGATGACCGGCGCGATCTCGTCGAACGGCATACCGAACATGTCGTGCAGGACGAAGGCCAGCCGCTCCGGTGGGGTGAGGGACTCCAGCACCACCAGCAGGGCCAGTCCGACCGAGTCGGCGATCAGGGCCTCGTGTTCGGGGTCGGTGGCCTGTCCGCTCACGATCGGGTCCGGCAGGCGGGATTCCCAAGGGTCTTCGCGGCGTTGCGTGCGTGAGCGCAGCATGTCCAGGCAGACCCGGCCGACGACCGTGGTCAGCCAGCCACCGAGGTTGCCGATGTCACCCGCCTCGGTGCGGGCGAGCCTCAACCATGCCTCCTGGACGGCGTCGTCGGCCTCGGTCAGGGAACCGAGCATCCGGTACGCCACCGCTTTGAGATGTGTGCGGTGCTCTTCGAAGCGCTCGGCCAGAAGGTCTCGTTCGTTCACCAGTCTCGTCCGTTCATCATCGACCATGTGGTTGTTGCCGCCTCAAGGGTCGGCCGGCTGGTCGCGCTGCACGCCGATCCGGCCTCGGCCCCGCTCCGGGGCGCAGGCCGGATCGTCTCGTACGGGCGCGAAGTGTCGGTCTCACGCCCAGGGGTCGGTGAACGACCGGCCGGGAGTCGGCTTGGCGATGAGAGCGACAGCGGTGAAGAAATTGACCTGCCCGATGGCGATGGTCAAGGTCGCGAGCGCCTTCTCGTCGTAGTGCTCGGACACCTGGGCGTACAGCTCGTCGGGCACCCGCTCACCGTGCGCTGACGGCTGGAGGACCGCTTCCACCAGAGCGAGCGCGGCACGCTCGGCGCCGGTGAAATACGGTGCGTCCGGCCAGGACGACACCGCGGTGATCCGCTCTTCCGATTCGCCGGCCTTGCGGAGGAATCCCGTGTGCAGGATGGTCAGGTAGGTGTTGCCGACGATCTGGCCGGCGCGCAACTGGACGAGACTGATCGTGGTCCGCGGCACCGAACGGTTACCTGTGGCCTTGAACAGCGCCGCCGACACCTCCGCCAGCTCCGGGACGAGCTCCAAGGGGTCCTGGGACATCCGCGGGCCCACCGGTACCTCAGCAGTGATCGAACGTGCTTCCATGGTCGATTTCCCTTCGTACTTCGTACTTCGCGGCTTGGTGTTCCGTACTCCGCGCTTCGCGCTTCGCTGCGCTTGCACCCCTATGACGGATCGAAGCCGAGGGATGTGACCGATCTACGAGAGGCACTTCGGCAGCCTCGCGTGGCGGCGTGGCCACGGGGCGTCAACAGGGGGTGTGACCAGGGGCATCAGCGTCATCAGTCCGCCGTCGGGTGCGCAGCGGTGGGACAATGCAGAGGTGGAACTGCGTCAGGCATGTCGCGCGGCAGGCATCGGCACGGTCGCCGCCAGCGAGCACACCGGTCGGCCTCGACTGCACCGGGCCCTCCCGGCTCTGTCGGCGCGCCTGGTCGTCAGCCTCGGAACACCCATGGACATCCGGTACGGCGGGCATGCCCGGACCATGCAGGCCGTGGTTGCCGGACTGATGCGCCCTGGCGTGGCAACGCCGTCCCTCACCCTGCGGCCGCACCAGCCGATCGTCTACGTCGACCTGTCGCCCATGGCGGCGCAACGTCTGGTGGGAGTACCGCTCAGTGAGGTGGACGCGGGTGGTACCGGTGCCGATGTGCTCCTGCCGTGGGTGAGCCGGTTGTGCGAGGAGCTCGCGGACCAGCCGGCCGACCAACGGGAATCGCTCCTGCGGATTCGCCTCCTTGAGCGTCTTGAGGAAGCCGCCCGGCTGGACGTGTCCCGAGACGCCTTCGAGGCGCTGAAGATCATCGGTCTCAGCAGGGGACAGATGTCCGTCGAGGAGCTGGCCCGCCGGGTGCATCTGAGCCCACGACGACTGCGGCATGTGATGCGCAGCGCGCTCGGGGTCGGCCCGAAGTTCGCCTCGCGCGTCGCGCGGCTGTCGGCTGCTGTCTCTCGGGCCGGTCAGGGGGCCGACTCCTGGGCCCGGATCGCGGCCGAGAGCGCCTACCACGACCAGAGTCATCTCGTGCGGGACTTCCACGACCTGATGCAGACGACGCCGACCGCCTGGCTCGCGGAGGAGGGCCGAAATCTACAAGGCCGGCGACACCCTTCCCCGTGATGGTGGAGCCATGATCAGTGAACTCCACCCCAAGCTGCTCGTATCCGACGCCGACGCGGCAATCGACTTCTACGCAAAGACGCTGGGAGCGACGCCGACCATCCGAGTGGCCGATGACCACGGTGTCGTCAACCACGCCGAACTCACCCTGGGCTCCGCGGTCCTGGCGCTGGCGCAGAGCGTCGAGGAATGGGGGTGGCACGATCCCGCGTCGCTGGGAGGCTCACCCGTCCTCGTGATGGCCAACGTGTCGGACCCGGATGCGACAGCAGATCGCATGGTGCAGCTGGGGGGCGAGCTCGTGATCCCGGTCGAGGACCGCCCGTACGGCAAGCGGCAGGGCAGGGTGAGGGACCCGTTCGGCCACCTGTGGGTGATCAGCGGTGACCTCCATGAGGGTGCAGCGCAGCCCTCATGAGGTGACGTCCACGTCCCGCCTGGCGAGCGTACTGCTGCCCGAGGAGACAGGAGGTTGTCGGCGGCAACCCCGGGTTTCAGAGCCCGTGCCCGCCGCCGCCCCTCCGGATACGGGTGCGTGGGGGTGACCCTCGCACAGAGACCATGGAAACCGAGCAACGGGCAGGTCGCCTCAGTCGCTGCGGACTGCGGTGTGTTCCCCACCCGACGGCCCGGGCGCATCGGGGCTGTGTGAGCGGCTGAGCCCGTACATGGCGCCGATGGCGAGCAGCAGTGAGATGACGATCAAGGCACAACCGATGGGGTCGTGCGGGTTGTACACGTACCGGTTCGTTCCCCAGCGGCTGCGGAGGAAGACCGGCTCACGGTCCGACTTGTCCATGGCGAGACGGTAGAAGGCGCGGGCCTCCGGGGTCCGGGTGTGCGCCCGGCAGAGTTGGCCGCTCCCACATTGCCCACTACGCCGACCCTCGACCTCGTCCAGTGGTCAAAGGCTGGTGAGCACGTCGTCGAGTGGGGCGGGTACGCGGTCGGGGTCGAGAGCCTCGACGAGGACGCGGCCGTAATGGATCTTGCGCCCCTTCTTCGTCCCGAAGAAGCGCCGCAGCTGCTGCTGTGAAGTGCGGTCCTGCTGTGCGGGCTGGCGCAGGAAGGTCTTCAGTGCGCGCAGGTCGCCCTCCACCCGGACGAGTTCCTCCACCCGTGTCGCTCCCAGTGCGCGGATGAGCTCGTCCTCCAGATCCGCCGCGCAGACGAAGAACCCGGGATGTGGCGCACCGGCCCGCTCCAAGGCGCGGGCGTAGTAACGCCGTTCCGCCTCGTCGCACAGTCCGGTGAGACGGAGGCCCAGGCCGGGCGGTCCGAGGAGGTGGGCGAAGCGGCCGACGCTCATGGCACCGCCCATCGACAGGACGCAGACTCTTTCATCGGCCAGGTTCCGGCCGCGTCGCGCGGCAAGCGCGCTGACCGCTGCGGCGTCGCTGGGCCCTTCGAGCAGGACAACTGCGCGGACGGACAAGCGCGCGGCCAGCTCCCGCGCTGAGTCGCCGGTGCCTCCGGCCGCCCACGAGGTGACCGCTTCCCGGAACGACTCCATGTCAGCCATGGGACGAGTCTCCGCTTTTTTCCGGCCACCCCGGTAGTGAATTTCCGGCGCGTGGCGCCCGTGGCAGGTGGGGGGCCGTTGCTGTTGGCCGCCGAGAGGACGCCGAGGGCGCCGCTTGCGACCACGTCGTCAACCGCGCCGGGGTCGGGCGCCGGTGGAGGAGAGGGGGTTCGCGGGCGGTGCTGAATCGGACGCCGCCATCAGCACTCACACCCCCCCATGTGACGCCTGCCGTGTCAGGCGTTGGCCTTGTCCACGCCCCCGCAGCGGTCGCCGTCCGCGCCGTTGTCCCGGCAGGCGAGGATCTGGACCTTTCGGCCTTCCTTCAAGTCGAAGTCCTTCCACCGGACGTCGGTGTTGCCCTCGTCCGGGCCGGAGTCGTAGTTGTGCCACTTGGACCACTCACCGCCGTAGCACCAGCGGATACTCCCGATGGTCCGGTTGCCGTCCGACAGGGAGTCCTGGACCTTGAGTCTGTCGCCGTACTCGTACCAGGTGGCTGATCCGGGGTGAACGGAGGCCTGGGCGTAGGCGGTCCAGGAGTCGCCGTTGTTGATGTTGCCGACGAAACAGTCCATGCTCCCGCTCCGGGCTTCGGCGTGGGCCTTCGCCTCGGTCAGGGTCATCGAGCCGGTGTCGGCGGAAGCGGACGGCACGGTGAAGCCGAGAGCCCCGGCGGCGACGAGGGCTGCGGCAGCGGCGGCGGTGCGTGCGAGGTGCGGTGTCCGCACAGTGAGCCTCCCGGTTGCTGACGGTCATGACCACGGCAGGCTAGGTAGTGCCTGGTCGGCGCCGGTAGGTGTTCCGGGCAGGGCCGAAAGACCTGGGCGGCCCCGTTGCGACGACGGTTTCAATGGGCGACGATCCCCGCAGGACGGGGCCCTGCCGTGCGGCCGGTTCGGGCGCGGTGTGTGGACGCAGGACCATGAGCGAGCCTTCCAAGGTCGCCACCATGGCGAAGGGGAACCGGTCGAGCTCGAGGCAGAGCGCAACGTCATCGGGATGGACTCCTTGACGCACTCCCTCCGCCAGTTCGCCGGCGGCGCGTGACTCGGCAGCGCGGCGGAGGAACTCAGCAGCATCGGTTCCGGCATCAGCGGCCCTCCGAGCGATGTATTGGGCACACGCCAGATCTTCATCGGCCTGACCGTCCTCGCCAGTGACCACGAACGTGACGCTCTCACTCTTGCGTGCCCGCAACAGTTGAGCCGTTGCCTCCGCCACCACGAAGCCGGCGCACAGCAGCAGTGATGCTTCCTTGACCGCAAGGGCGCCGACCGTCCCTGCCGTGGTCTTCTGCACTACGGTCCGCCCGCCGAGGTCGACGGACCGCAGCAGGCCAGGCGAGTTGACGGTGTCGAACCCGGGTACCGACGGACCGTCCTTGACCGCCACCCAATCCGGGTGGCGGTCCTTGAGCGCCAGGGCTTCGTCCAGCGACTCAGCAAGAACGATCTTTTCCGCCCCCTGGGCGAACGCCCAGGCAGCCACCGTGAAGGCACGCATGACATCGACCACGACCGCCACGGAGGGGGCCTCGACCAGATCGGCGATGCCGAGAAACCGAGTATCCATGTCGATCACGATCGCTCATGCCCGACCCGAAGCCCCCGGAAAGTGGTACGCGTCACATCGCGGGTGGGGCCATCGTCCCGCCCCCGTCCCGTCAGGTCAGGTCGGCGAGTCGGAGACGGTCGGGGCGGACTCCGTTTTGGCAACTGCGGTCATCAGTTGCTCCTGCACCGCTTTGGGAAGTGGGTCCCCGTGAACGGTGCGTACGAGGTCGCTGGCCAGTTGGCGCAGTTTGATGTTGGTGTTCTGGGAGGTCGCGACGAGCACGTCCCAGGCCGTCTCGGGGCTCAGGTGGAAGGTGGCCATGAGGATGCCGCGGGCCAGATCGATGGTCGGCCGGGTCTGCATGGCCCGTCGCAGATGAAGCACCTCGGTTCGCAGTTCTTGCTCGGTGTCCTGGTGCGACCCGTGGGTGTCGGCCGCATCCGCGGCTTCCTGGTCCAGTTGAACGAACAATTCCCGGGCTCCTGTGAGGTCGAGCAGCCGCTCGACTTGTGGACTGCTGGCGCGAAGCGTGACCGTCTTTCCCTGTGCGAGTGCCTGCCGGCGCAGGTCGAGCAGGACGTTGAATCCCGCACGGTCGCAGAATTCGACTCCGGTCAGATCCAGGTCGATGCCGTTGCCCGACCGGCGGAGGGCCTGGGACAGGTCAGGCAGGAGACGCTGCCCCTGGAGGTCGAGGTCCCCCCGCAGGCTCACGCGTATCCGGTCGCGGTCCGGCACCGTGCCGATGGTCGCCAGGCATGGCGGGGGCGACTCCGGGATGTCGCCGCCGCCGCTCTGCGAGTTCTCAGCAGTGGCCGGCGCGGTGAGAGGCTGCGCGGAGAGCGCAGGTTCCGACATGGGCTTCTCTCCCCTTCCGCGGAGCCCGTCTCGGTCTCAGGGCCGCTTGCCCGACCCGCACGCGCCGATCATACGTGAACTTTAGTACCGGTTTTTGAGTGCGTGAATCTTGGGTCGGTAGAATCGGCCCATGGATGGAGTGCCCGAGCCACACACCGGATGGACGTTTCTGACCAACCACGCACGGGTGCTGGCAGCTATCGCTGACAACCACAACGCCCGCATCCGTGACATCGCCGTGCACTGCCGGCTGACCGAGCGTGCTGTACAGAAGATCATTTCCGACCTGGAGCGGGACGGTTACCTCTCCCACACCCGTGAAGGGCGCACGAACACGTACCGGATCGACCCCAGCAAGGTGCTGCGTCACCCTGCCGAAGCCGGCCTTACGGTGGCCTCGCTGCTGTCCTGGCTCGTGCGGGACGAGGCCGACCGCCAGACGGCCACCCACGATCGAAGTCGCCCCCACGCCACTGCCTGACGTCCGATCACTTCGATCGGAGACGGGCTCGGCGCCGCCGCAAGCTGGTGAGGTGCCCCTTGTCGGCGCCGTGCGGCGGCGGCGCTCGCTGAGGTCCCGGGCGCGTGCAGGCGCCCGCTGGACGAAGCCGAGTCAGGGCCGAGGAGCCAGGGCGGACGGGTCGGGGCGGACAGGGCGGTGCCCCGGCTCCGCCGGTGCCGCGAGAGGGTACCGTTTGCCTCGTCTGCCAGACTCTTCAGGTGATCGTCAGACTTGCGCGGGAGCAGGACCTGACCGGCTTCCTCGACCTGGCAGCCCAGGTCGAGCACTGGTTCGGTCCGATGGTTGCGGATCCTGAGTTCCACGGTGCCGTGGCCCAGCACATACGCCGGTCCACGGCGCTCGTCGCCGTTGCGGGGCCGACGCTCCTCGGTGGCCTGCTGTTCGGCGCACAGGCCCCGACTTACCACGTCCACTGGCTCGTCGTCTCGGAGCAGGCGCGGGGCAAGGGCGCCGGTCGTGCGCTGATGGCGGACGCGGTGCGCCGGTTCGTGCAGGGGCCGGGCAGCATCGAGGTGGTCACCTTCGGGGCGGACCACCCGGGAGCAGTTGCCAGTGGGGCACGCGTCTTCTACGAAAGCCTCGGCTTCACCGCGGCTGAGGCCACCGATCCCGGCCCGGAAGGCGGTTCGCGACAGATCTACCGCCGGGCCGTCACCTGACGCCTGCGCCACCACCGCGCCTGGCACGACTTCCGGTTCCCCGACGCGCCCTGGCCCGTGCCGAGGGGAGCGTGATCAGGTTCGGGTGGCCCTGCCGCACCCCTGGCCCTCGGCTTCCCGTATCCGCTCGTCGATCGGCCGGCTCCGGTCGTAAGGATCGACCGCCGGGCCGCTTCCGTTGCCGGACGCCTGCTCGTGGCCGAACCTCGGATTGAGATAGCCGTTGAAGATGTCGCAGCCGCCGTTGGTGGTGTCCAGCTTGTACGAGACGACCGAGAAGGTCCCCGGCCGGGTGACCACCTTGTCAGGGTCGTCCCAGCTCATGACCGTTTCCCGCCGCACGATCGTCCGCGCGACCTCGTCGCTTCCCGCCTCGGCCGGAATGACCGGGTAGACGTAGGTGACGTCCGCGGTGACCTCAAGGGCCCCACGCTCGCCGACCTCGTAGGTGACCCGGCCGCGTGTCTTCACCACGTCTCCGGCGAGCTTCACCTTCGCCGGGTCGAAGCGACTGAACAGCAGGAGTGGGTTGTTCTTCCGGCTCGGATCGCGGAACCCGGTCTTCAACAGCTTTTGCACATCCTGCTGACGCGGGTTGATCAGCGCGATCGCCTTCTCGGGGCGCTTTCCGCGCAGTACAGCCGCGTCCAGGCTGGACGCGGACAAGAAGTCGCGGGTCCGGTTCAGCGCTTGATCGACCTGCGCTTTGTTCATCCACCCGGTGGCCCGTGCCTCCGGAAAGCGGATGCCGGCCAGGCCGTCGTCCCACTTGTGCGCGGGCGATCCCCTGAACGGCTCTTCCAGCGTGGGTCGCTGTGCGTTCACTGCGTACGGTGCGGCCGATTCCTCGGCGTTCGGCGGTTGTTCGTCCTCGGCACCAGGGAACCACCCGACCACCCCAGCCGGATTCAGCGCCAGCACCAGCAGCACGAGCGCGACCAGGAGCCCTGTCCCGTACCAGATCTTCTTCCCCCGGCGACCGCTCCGTGCCTGCTTGCCCCGGGGGCCGCCGCCGAGCTCGTACGTTCGCCAGCCGGTCGGGCGGTCAGGCTCCTCGCGCAGCCTCCTGGCCACCATCCGCGCCCGGGCCGAGGGCTCTTTGGGAGCCTCCTTCGCCCCGGATTCGGACTCTCGGAGGAACCGCTCCAATTCCTCGTCCGATATGGAGGCCCCGTCCTCTTCCCCACCCTTGCTCACGCTGTTCTCCCCGCCCCTCTCCGCGCCTCGGTCCCACTGCCGGGCATCGCGCGGATGATCGTACAACCCCGGTCCGCCGCGAGCGCCTGGCGGCGGTCGAGGAGTTGGCGACGGCTGGAGGGGCCGGAGCCCGAGTTCACGCGTAGGCGTCCTCGACGGCGACTCGGCGCACTGTGCGCAGCGTCGACCGGAGAGTGTCCAGATCGGTCGAGCCCAGGGCGAGGCGGATCGCCTGTGGTGTGTGCGACGCGGTGGTGAACGTCGCCGCCGGCGTCGAGGTGCTCGACCAGCCCTTCTACGCCAAGGACACCATCGCCACCGCCGGTGGCTGCCTGGCCTCGCACTACCTCGCCGCCTGGATCATCGCCCGCCTTGCGGGCCACGACGCCGCCGAAGGCGCGCTGCACTATGTCGCCCCGGTCGGTGAGAAGGGGGAATACGTCGAGCGCGCCTGGCGGAACATCACCCCCTACCTGCACGGTCCCGCACCGGCGCTCGTCTGACCGACCAGCCGCAGGCGACGGGTCGGTCAGGAGACCGCGACCTCCGCGACGACATGCGGACGGCGCGGAAAGGCCCTCGGCGAGCAGCGCTCGGCTCCGGCCGGTGGAAAGCCGCAACCATCAGCGGTCAGCGGCACCGGCCGCACAAGTACCCGCGCCGCAAAGCGGACCGGGACCTGACCGAAGCCGGCGCAGGCGCCCACCGGCCCCGCCGCGTCCGGCGCGCCCGGCGTGGCGGGGGACCGTAAGGCGACTGCCAGGCCGGCCGCTCGGTTCGACCCGGTCCGCCCACGTCGCGGCGCGGCAGGACCGGGTCGTGGAGCCGTTCACCGGCCACGCCGAGGCCGTTGTCGTTCTCGTGGAGCGGACACCGGAGATCGCCTTGTACGGACCGCACGTGCAGCGGTCCCGGGACAGCGGGCTCGGCGGTCTCCCGGCCTTCGGCGCCCAGCGCGAGGAGCCAGGCGCCGAGGAGCTGGTGGTCCCCCGTGACGCGGGACTCTCCGTCCGCCCGGAAACGTCCGGAGGCGCACCCGTGGCAACGGCGGGCAACGATCGGCAGGCAGGTGGGTACGACTACCCAGTTCTTGGACACAGAAATACACCGGTTCCAGTGAGAAGATCGCAGCAGAAAGGAGCGCATCGCACAGACGCGACACGCGACGAATCAGCGCTCGGGAGATCTCACTTGGTGTACAACGGCACATCCTTGGCAGAGGGACTGCGGGCCGGAGCACGGTAACGGCACAGGGGAGTTCGGTTCCACTGCTTTTCGGCTCCCCCGACCGTGCGAGGTTGGGACATGCTCGATCACATCGCCATCCGGGTGGACGACATCGCGGCCAGCGCCGCCTTCTACGAGGCCGTACTCGCCCCGCTCGGCGGCGAACGCAAGAAGCAGTTCGGCCAAGACATCAGCTTCGGCGTCGACGGGCACCCGCTGTGGCTCGTCCCGGCAGCGGACTCCGCGCCCGCCCGCGAGGTGCACATCGCCTTTGCCGCAGCCGATCGGGACACCGTCGACGCCTTCTTCGCCGCGGCCCGGGCAGTGGGTGCCGAAGTCCTGCACGCGCCCCGACTCCGGTCCCCGGCCGGCTCAGCGGCGATGGGCGTGTCGGCCCGGCCTCCTGCGAGAAGGCGAGGCGTACGACCGCGCACCAAGCGCACGTTGAAGTCCGCGCAGGCGGAACGTCGGCCGCCGTCGAACAGGCTGTCGGCTCGTCAGCGCCCCAGTACGGCCATGGCCGCGTTGTGGCCCGGGATGCCGCTGACGCCACCGCCGCGCACGGCTCCCGCACCGCAGAGCAGGACGTTGGCGTGCCGCGTCTCCACGCCCCAGCGTCCGGTGCCGTTCTGGGCGTGGGGGAAGGCGAGGTCGCGGTGGAAGATGTTGCCGCCGGGGAGGGCGAGATCACGTTCCAGGTCGAGCGGGGTCTTCACCTCGATGCAGGGCTTGCCGTCGGCGTCGGTGGCCAGGCAGTCGGTGAGCGGCTCGGCGAGATGGGCGTCGAGCTGGGCCAGGGTCGATGTCAGCAACGCGTCACGTACGGCGTCGTGGTTGCGGGTGAACAGATGGGCCGGGGTGTGCAGGCCGAAGAGCGTGAGGGTGTGGCAGCCCTGTGCGGCGAGTTCCGGTCCGAGGATGGAGGGGTCCGTGAGCGAGTGGCAGTAGATCTCGGAGGGCGGGGCCCCGGGCAGCCGGCCGGCGGCGGCATCGGCGTACGCGGCGGCCAGTTGGTCGTAGCCCTCGGCGATGTGAAAGGTGCCCGCGAACGCGTGGTGCGGGTCGACGGCCGGGTCGCGGAGCCTCGGCAGCCGCTTCAGCAGCATGTTGACCTTGAGCTGGGACCCCTCGACGGGAGCGGGCGGCTCCTCGCCCAGCAGCGCGGCGAGCTCCCGGGGCGAGGCGCCCACCAGGACGTGGCGGGCGGCGACGACGCCTTCGGCCTCCGGTGTCCGGTACGTCACGTCGGCGTGCTGCCGTCCGTCGGTCTCGACGCGGGTCACCTCGTGGCCCGTGGCGATCTCCGCCCCAGCCGACCGCGCGGCGGCGGTCAAGGCCTCCGTGAACGCTCCCATTCCGCCGACCGGCACGTCCCAGTCACCGGTGCCGTTGCCGATCACGTGGTAGAGGAAGCACCGGTTCTGTCTCAGGGACGGGTCGTGGGCCTCGGCGAAAGTGCCGATGAGCGCGTCCGTGAGAACGACACCGCGGACCAGGTCGTCGCTGAAGTGCGCCTCGATCGCGGCGCCGACGGGTTCTTCGAAGAGCATGCGCCAAGCCGCGTCGTCGTCGATGCGGCGGCGCAGTTCGTCCCGGGTGGGCAGCGGCTCCGTCAGGGTCGGGAAGACGCGCTCGGCCACGCGCCCGGTCATGCCGTAGAAGGCCTCCCAGGCGGTGTACTCGGCGGTCCCGCCGGTGAGCCGCTCGAACGACTCCCGCGTACGGTCCGGGCCACCGCCTACGAACAGGCCCGTCGGGCGGCCCTCACGGTGGGCCGGGGTGTAGGACGACACCGTGCGCTTACGGAGGGTGAAGTTCAGCCCCAGCTCTCGGACGATCTTCCGTGGGAGCAGGCTCACCAGATACGAGTAGCGGGACAGACGGGCGTCCACCCCGGCGAAGGGGCGTGTGGAGACGGCGGCGCCGCCCGTGCTGTCCAGGCGTTCCAGCACCAGCACGGTGCGGCCCGCCCGGGCGAGGTAGGCGGCGGCGACCAGACCGTTGTGGCCGCCACCGACGATGACGGCGTCATAGCGCTCGCGTGCGGGCATGGTTTCTTCCTAGCACGCGGAGGGCGGTGGGACACGTAGTTGCGGGGACGAACGGGAGAGTCCCATGGCGCGGTGCCGACCCCCGCTTCCGGCGGGAGGTTGGCGACCGATGCCGCCGAACGGGCCACAGCGTGTTCGACCGTGGCTCCATGATGTACGGGTGACGGATTCAGGTGCGGACTCGCTGGTCCAGGACGAGATCGTGATCCTTGTGCACGGCACCTTCGCCGGTGACAAGGACGGCAACGACGAGGGACACCGCTGGTGGCAACGCGGCAGCGACACATGGAGGTGGCTGGAGGACAACCTGCCGCCAGGAGTGAGCCTCCCGCAGGACGGCAGGCTGTTCCACTGGAGCGGCGCGAACACGCAGTCGGCGCGGCTGTCCGCATCCATGGAGCTGTTGGCGCTTCTCGTCGAGCTCGAACGGAAGGGCCGCGCGTACCACCTGGTCGGCCACAGCCATGGTGGCTCGGTCATCTGGGAAGCCCTCCTGACCAGCCAGGTTCTTCGGCGCGGGGGCATGCTGGCCGACCATCTGTACCACGCACTCGTGCGGCGCGGGGTCCTCTCCTATGACGAATCCGGCTCCGGCGCAGTCGGAAACCGCTCCCTCGCCCGCAAGTACCAGGCGGTGAGCAGCGAGCTGGAACTCGGCCGACTGCGGAGTTGGACGACACTCGGAACCCCTTTCCTGTGCCATCTGCCGCAAGGCGGTCTGCTGGCCAGAGGGTGGCGGGACGCAAAGTTCTCCTTGGCAGGCGAGGTGCGTCCTCGGGACTTCAAAGCCCCGCGCTGGACCGCCCCGCTCGCTCTCACCTACATGCTCGGGGTGTTCGGTCCGAGCCTGCTGTTGTCGCTCGCTGTCTCCTGGTTCGAGCTGTCGTGGATCATCCGCCTGGTATGGCTGGTGCTGGCGATCGCGGGGCTGAAGTACACACTCAAGGTCGTGGTGCGTGGAGATGTCACCCACGCGCTGACGACCCGCGCCAGGCTCGCCCGGTCCGCGTTCGCACGCTTTTCCTCACGATGGCTGGGCCTGTACGCCGCGACGGACGAAGCGATCACCGGACTTCGGGCGCTGTGCCCGCCCGAAGCGCCCGGCTACGCCCAGTTGTCCGTACCGCCCGCACAGCGCGGGGTACCGCGGACGCCGACCGCTCAGTGGCCTCGCGTGCCCACGCTGCTGCGTTTGAACGCTCCGCTGAAGCATGTCGCGCTCGCTCCACAGGTCTCGATGGGCTACGGGTACCACTTCACCGGCTCCACGTTGACCGAGGACGCCTACGGCCGCGTCAACAAGTGGTTCATGCCGGGTGTCAACGCAGCACTGGCCAAGCGGCTGCTCCGTACCGGGCAGGGGTGTGACGTCCCGTACACCGACCTCGTCCATGTCTCGACGTGGCCCGTGCCGATCGACGCGGGTGCTGTCGGGCTGCCGGACCGCATCGACGCGGCGCTGGAGAGGAACGCCATGGCGCACGCCGGGTTGCTCGGCCTGGAGGTGCGCCAAATGATCGCTCGCGCGGCCATGAACGGCACCCGGCTGCCCGGAATCGCCGCAGGCCAACAGCTGAGCGTCTCCGGCAAGGCACTGGTGCACACCTCCTACTGCACCGATCCCGAGGTCCTGCGCATGATCCGCCACCACATAGCCGTCTCCAGCAAGACGTGCCAGGCCGAGGCCGCCGGTGCCGGGACGGCGGCAGACGTCCGGAGGTGGATAGCCGCAACCCGCGAGCACGTGGCCGAGAAGGTGACGTCGCACGACGCGCAGGCGCACGGTGCAACAGCGTCGTGACGGTGAGGGGCCCGCGGGAGTTTCCGGCCACCGCCACGCTCCGGCGCACTTGAGCGGCCTTCGGAGATATCCGCGTGGACTCGGGCGGTGAGCCCGGGGAAGAGGCGGCGCGTCGTACAGCCAGCCGCCTGCGCGGTAGCCGATCGCGGTGGCCGGATGGGGATGAAAGGGATTCGAGTCCGATTCCGGACTCGGGTCACAAAGATGGCACGGACGACGGTGCGCAAGCCGGGGCGGCTTGCCCGCAAGGCCACCGGTTGCCGTCGCCAAGCCGTTGACCAGGGTGAACGTGGGAGCCCGACGGAGGCACTAGGAGATTCCTCATGCCGGGGGCCGGACCGGCATTCGTAGGAATCCACAAAGACCCGGTCTCAGTCTGCCGGGGCTTTCATGTCTTCCACTCCTAGCTGTTCCCACGCCGTTGGCTGTGTACTCCTCAGCAAGTCACAACGCGGCAACCACGAACGCGGCAACCACGCTGTGACGAGGCAAGAGATGAGTGCCGTGGACTTCCTCCGACATGCCCCGTGGGGGAAGCGCTGGCCGTAACGGCCCAGCATCCGGTCGCGACGCCGATCGCGGGCGGTATCGGCGTGATGGTCGAGTTCATCATGGACCACCGTCGGTCGACCACTCTGCTCGCCCCCTGACATGTGGCCGAACGAAGGAGAGAGCCTTGGCTGCGACGCTGTCCGGTCGGCATGTTGAGATCGCCTGGCCCGATCTGGGCATCACCGTCACCGCTGAACTCGACGCTCGCAACGCCGTGCTGGCTGATGCGCTGTGGGAGGCGTTGCCCTACCAGAGCCTGCAGGGACACGCGCTGGTGGCGGGCAGTCATCTGTACCACGTGGCACCGATGCCCTCGCTGCTGTATCTGCCCGCGACCACTCGGTTCGACAGACGTGAGGCACCCGACGGGACGGTTTTCTGTTCTGCGCTGCAGCACCTGGGCATCAAGTACGGCACGCTGACCGAGCCGATGCCGGCGTCCCCCGTGGGCCAGGTCCGGCCGGAGGACATGGCGGGTCTGGCCGAGGCCGGGCAGGCGGTGTGGGACTCGGTCTATTCCACGAAGAAACCGGTCCTCGTGGAGGTCCGCAAGGCAGGACGGGGAGGCGGCCACCGCATCCCCCGTCTGACCGCCGCCGACCCCGAGGTGAACCGCCTGGTCGGCGACGTGCACGCGGAGACCGAGCGGAGCTGGCTGTCCGAACCACCCGAGCTCGCTGATCTGCACCGGGGGTGGATCCCCTCCGGGGCGGGGAGTTTCGAGACGGTGCTGCCCACCCTGTTGTTCGTCAACGGGGAGACGCGCCCGTTGGGATACGCGAGCTACGGCGGTCTGGTCCGGGCCGTGGTCGATGGCATGCCGCTGGATTCTCTGCGCCAGATGGCCCGCCTGTTGGTCGGTACCCCGGCCGAGTTCCTGGGCTACTGCGGTCTGGAGCGACTGTGGGCCTTCACCCAGCGGTTCCTGGCCTGCCTCGACCACCTCGACCGCGACGACTTCCAGGCCGTCGTGAGCCAGCTGGCCCTCTACATCAACTGCTTGGGCGGCTGGAACCTGCAGCTGTTCCCGTGGGACACCGGGGACCAGCTGCGCCAACAGCGCCCCGCCGAAGTGAGCCGGCAGTCATGAGTGCTCTGCCCGCACGCGCGGACGCCCTGGTCATCGGCGGGGGAGTCATCGGCACCTCGATAGCGTGCCAACTCGCCGAATCCGGTGTCGACACCGTCCTGCTGGAGCGCGGCACGCTCGGTTCGGGGGCGTCCGGCGCCACCGCGGGTGTGCTGCGGCCGTACTTTCCCGGCGACCCCCACACCGGCCGCCTTGCCGTACGCAGCATGGCGGCGTATCACGCCTTCGCCGAACGGACCGGCACCCCGCTCGGGCTGGAGCGGGTCGGCTTCCTGGTGGTCTTCAACGACGACCGACAGGTGGCGGACTTCCGGCGTACTCAAGCCGCCCAGCAGGCCGCCGGAGTGGACGTCGAACTCGTGACCGCGTCCGAAGCGGTGCGGCTCAACCCGCTGCTCAGCGAGCGCGCCGTCCTCGCGGCAGCCTGGGCGCCGGAGGCTTACGTCTGCGACCCGGCCGCGATCGTGCGCGGCTACGCCGCAGCCGCCCAGGAAGCCGGTGCCGTGCTGTGCACGGACACACCCGTCACCGGCCTCGACCCCGACGGGCAGGTCCACACCCCCACGGGCAGCATCCTCGCCGACACCCTCGTCTGCGCGGCCGGCCCCTGGTCGAGAACGGTTGCCTCCATGGCCGACATCGACCTGCCCGTGACCACGTACCCCATCGAACTGCTTCTGACCGACCCTTCCCCGAGCGTTCGGCTCCGCTCACGCGCGGGATTTCCCGATGCGGCCCCGGCCACCACCCTGCCGATGACCCTGCACGCCTCCTCCGGCCTGCGGATCCGGGCCTGGATGGACCGCATCCTCGTCGGAATGGGCCGCCCCGACCCGGACGAGCCGCGCAGGGCGTGGCTCCAGCGGGTGTCGCACCAGCTCAGCACCGTCTACCCGGCCCTCGACGGCATCCGCCTGCACCGCGGGTGGAGCGGGGCCTTCGACGGCAGTCCGAACGGGACCGCCTTCATCGGTCGGCACCCCTCCCGCCCTTTCTTCTACGCGGCGGGATTCTCCGGTCAGGGACTGTGCCAAGCACCCGCAGCCGGAGAGATCGTCCGCGACCTCGTGGCCGCCGAATGACCCAGGACCGAGCCGCCCTGCGACCTGCCGCCCGGCCGACCTCCGCCCACGGTCACGGAGCCGCCGCCTTCGTGAGGGTGAAGGCGGCGCAGGTCTCGAAAAGAGAAGGAAGCTGAAACTGTCATGATTGTCCTGGGGTGCAACGGTTTCACTCGCGTCTCGGAAATCTTCGCCGAACACTTCGGCGCGGTCGGTACCGAAAGGCACTACCTCCTCGGTCACGACGCGGGCGCGTCACTGCTGGTGGACGGCGAACTGGTCGCTGCTGTGGAGGAAGAGCGGCTGAACCGGCATAAGAAGACCTCCGACTTTCCGGTCAACGCGGTGAAATGGTGCCTCGAGCACGCAGGGCTGCAATTCTCCGACATCGACCTTGTTGCCGTGCCGTGGGACTTCTCCGCGGAGGTCCTGGACGGGATGCTGCTCGACATCACGTCCACCTCTGTGTCGCCTACGGCGAAACTCGGTCTCATAAGCGGAATCGGCGAACTGTTCACCGGGGCTGTCAGCCACGAAGCGATCCTCGCCGATTTCGCCGAACGCACGGGCTACACCCCGGATCCGGACAAGGTGGTGTTCGTACCGCACCATCTCGCCCATGCGATGACCGGCTACTACATGGCGGGTATGAAGGACGCCGCTTTCCTCGTCAGTGACGGCCGCGCTGAGCGATTCTCGTCGCTGACCGGGGAGATCCGCGACGGCCGGGTCCGCGTCTTCGACGCGTCGACCATCGGTGCGCACCATTCGATCGGGCTGCTGTTCTCCGCCGTCACGCGATATCTGGGATTCGTGCCCAACAACGACGAGTACAAGGTCATGGGCCTGTCGGGATACGCCGAGCCACCGAGCCCGAACCCGTTCCTCGAGCACATCGTCGAACTGCACGAGGACGGGCGCTACACCTTCTGCAGACCCCTTGAGACGGACGATCCCCGCAGTTTCGACCCACTGTTCCAGCAGTACTTCGGCCCCGCGCAGGACGCCCTTGAGTACAAGGCCCGGGTGGCTGCCGCGGCACAGGAGATGCTGACCGTCGTCACAAGCCATCAGCTCCGCGCACTGGAATCCAGAACGGACCTCGACCATGTGCTGTTCGAAGGTGGCGTGGCACTGAACTGCCTCAACAACACCCCGCTTTTCGAGAGTTCGCGTTTCGACGACATGTACGTCGGTTTCGGCGCCAGCGATACGGGCATCGCCATCGGCGCCGCCGTCCACGCGTGGGTCGGCCATTCCGACAGTGCCGGCAGGAAGAAGCTCGCTCCTTCTGTGACTCCATACCTCGGGCCGGAGTACGACGATGCCACGGTCGAGCAGACCCTGCGGGAGTTCAGCGATCGAGTGGTGTGGAGAAGACTCAGCGATGACGAGGTCGTCGCCGAGGTGGCGGAACTGCTCACCGAGAAGGTCGTCATCGGCTGGTACGAGGGGCGGATCGAACACGGCCCCCGGGCCTTGGGGCACCGCAGCATCCTGGCGAACCCCTGGTTCCCGGATATCAAGGACTTCATCAACACCAAGGTCAAACACCGCGAACCTTTCCGCCCGTTCGCACCGCTCGTGCTCGAATCGGACGCGCCGAAGGTCTTCGAAATGGGACGCAAAACGCGTTCGCCGTACATGACCTTCGTCTTCCCGGTGCGGCCGGAGTTCCGTGAGGTGATCCCGGGCGCGACCCATGTGGACGGTACCTCCAGAGTGCAGACGATCACTGATCAGGACACTCCGCGGTTGGCAGCTCTGCTGCGCCGGTTCACCGCACTCACCGACATCCCCTGCCTGATCAATACCTCGTTCAACGTCGCAGGGGAGCCGATCGTATGCACCCCGGCCGACGCGCTGAACTGTTTCCTCGGAACGGAGATCGATCACCTCATGCTCGGCAACTGTCTCGTCACAAAGGTGGAGGCTTTCTGATGGCCAACCAGGCTCCCAACCAGACTTCTCCCGCCCGCACCCCGCAGGAACTCAATGAGTTGATCACCGGCGGGATCGGTGACAGCCCGCTGCGGCCGGACGGAACGCTCAAGGTACGGGGGGAGTACGCCTACTCGTCGGACCTGTGGGCGGAGGACATGCTGTGGGGCGCGACATTGCGCAGCCCGCACCCCTATGCGCGGATCAACTCCATCGACGTCGGCCCCGCGCTCAAGCACCCCGGCGTCCACGCGGTGCTGACCCACGAGGACGTCCCCGGCGAGAACATCTACGGCCTGAAGGTCGCCGACACCCCGGTGCTCGCCGAGGACGTCGTGCGCTACAAGGGCGAGCCGGTTGCCTTGGTCGCCGCCGATCACCCGGAGACCGCCCGGCGCGCGCTGGAGAAGATCGTGGTCGACTACGAGGTGTTGGAGCCGATCACCGACCCGGAGCAGGCGGCGCACGACGACACGCTGCCCAAGCTGCACCCCGGGGGCAACGTGGTGCGCTATCAGCCGATCACCAGCGGCGACCCCGAAGCCGAGGCCGACGTCGTGGTCTCCGACGTGTACACGCTGGGCATGCAGGACCAGGCGTTCCTCGGGCCGGAGTCCGGTTTGGCCATCCCCGCCGAGGACGGCGGCGTCGATCTGTTCATCGCCACCCAGTGGCTGCATGTGGACCAGAAGCAGACGGCACGGGCGCTCGGGCTGCCGGTCGAGAAGGTGCGCTTCACCATGTCCGGTGTCGGCGGCGCCTTCGGCGGCCGTGAGGACCTGTCCATGCAGATCCACGGCTGCATGTTGGCGCTGCACACCGGCAAACCGGTCAAGATGGTCTACAACCGGGAGGAATCCTTCTACGGCCATGTGCACCGGCACCCGGCGAAGATGTACTACGAGCACGGCGCGACCAAGGACGGCAAGCTCGTCTACGTCAAGGCGAAGATGTACTTCGACGGCGGCGCGTACGCCTCCAAGACCCCCGTCGTGGTCAGCAACGCCACTTCGCTGGGCGTGGGACCGTACGAGGTGCCCAACGTCAAGATCGAGGGTTGGGGCCTGTACACGAACAATCCGCCGTGCGGCGCGATGCGTGGTCTCGGCGCCGTGCAGCCGGCGTTCGCCTACGAGTTGCAGATGGACAAGCTCGCCAAGGCGTTGGGCATGGACCCGGTACGGCTGCGCCAGCTCAACGCCATCGAGGAGGGCTCGACCACGCCCACCGGGCAGGTGCTGGACTACCCCGCGCCGGTCGCCGAGCTGCTGGAACGGCTCGAAAGGATCCCGCTGCCGCAGGAGGACCACTCCACCCCCATGGACATCCGGGGCCTGCCGGGCGGGCTGTCCAACACGACGCACGGCGAGGGCGTGGTGCGGGGCGTCGGCTACAGCGTGATCATCAAGAACGTCTCCTACGCGGAAGGTGCCGACGACTACTCCACGGCGCGGGTGCGGCTGCAGGTGATCGGTGGCGAGCCGGTTGCGATGGTGCACACGGCGGCGGCCGAGGTCGGGCAGGGCCTGATCACCGTGCAGCAGCAGATCGCCCGGAGCGAACTCGGCGTGGAACGGGTGAACATCCACCCGAACGACACCAACGTCGGTGACGCGGGGTCGAGCTCGGCGTCCCGGCAGACCTACATCACCGGCGGTGCCGTCAAGAACGCGTGCGAGGCCGTCCGCGAGGTGCTCTTCGAGCGGGTCGCCCAGCGGTTCGGTGAGCAGGCCGCTGACCTGTCGCTCTCCGGCGGCAAGGTGGTTTCCGCGGCCACCGGATTCATCGTCGATCTCGTCGAGGTGCTCGGCGACGACGTGATCGAGGAAACCAGGGAGTACCACCACCTGCGGACATACGAGATGGACCCGGTGACCGGGCAGAGCCGGCGGGTGCACGTCCAGCACGCCTTCTCCGCGCACCGGGCGGTGGTGGACGTGGACACCGAGCTCGGCCTGGTCAAGGTCGTGCAGCTGGACTGTGCGCAGGACGTCGGCAAGGCCATCAACCCGGATGCCGTCGTCGGGCAGATCCACGGCGGTTCCGCACAGGGGCTCGGCCTGGCCGTGATGGAGGAGATCAAGGTCACGGACGGCCAGATCCGCAACGCGTCGTTCACCGACTATCTGATCCCCACCATCTTGGACATGCCGCCGATGGCCGTGGACGTCATCGAGAAGGCCGATCCGAACTCGCCCTACGGTGTGCGCGGCGTCGGCGAACCGCCCACCATCTCCGCCACCCCGGCGATCGTGAACGCCATCCGCAACGCGACGGGACTGGAGCTGACCCACACTCCGGTCGCGCCGGACCAGCTCTGCGGCGTCCAGTCGTGACGGTCTCCCGCGGGCGCCGCCGGACAGCGCCGAGCTGAAGGCGGCGCCCGCGGGGCGCCACGTGCCACCCGGGTGCGGAGCCCCGCACGGGCAGAGCAGCACCCGGAAATCCCCCACCTCTCCGAAAAGGAACGACCATGACCACGCACATCCAAGAAACCAGCGTCCAGGACTCCGAGCGCGCCTGGATGGAAAAGGCGATCACGCTGGCCACCGACAGCGTGGCGAACGGCGGCGGTCCGTTCGGCGCGCTGGTCGCCAAGAACGGCGAAGTCGTCGCGATCGGGAACAACCAGGTCACCGCGACCCTCGACCCGGTGGCGCACGCCGAGGTGACCGCGATGCGCGCCGCCTGCAAGGAACTGGACACCTTCTCGCTCGAGGGCTGCGTCCTGATCACTTCGTGTGAGCCGTGCCCGATGTGCCTTTCCTCCGCGCTGTGGGCCCGGGTCGACCGGCTCGTCTACTCCGCCGATCGGCACGACGCGGCCGTGGCCGGCTTCGACGACCGCAAGTTCTACGACCTGTTCGAAAAGAAGCCCGAGTCGATGTGGCCGATGTCGGTCGAGCAGCTGGACCTGCCGAACCGTACGGCGCCGTTCGACGCGTGGCTGGCCAAGCCCGATCGCATCGAGTACTGACGAGGAGTGCTCGTGGAGATCAAGCGGAAGCACACGATGTACCACTCGACGATCGTCGACGCCGATCCGGACACCGTATGGGCCGAGGTCCGCGACCCCATGAAGGTGGTGAAGATCGTGTCCGGAGCCGCGGCGAAGAACGTGCACTGGGCAGAAGGCGGCGCACCCGAGCGGGTGCCTTCGCGATACGACTTCACGCTCGCGTTCTGCGACGGACTCGTCCAGCAGGAGGTCGCCGGACGCAACGAGATGGAGCGGTCCTCCACCTACCGGGCCGTCGCACCCGCAACAGGCGTCAGCGGCTATGTCGCCACGATTCGCGTCCGGCCGATAACCAACGAAAGGGATCGCAGCTACTTCGAGTGGTCACGCGAGTTGACGATCGCCGACGACGCCGACCCAGAGGTCGTCGAGCGGATCATCGGCATGATGGAGAACCAGGCCGACTCGGTGCGGGACCATTTCGCACTGCGAAGAACATAGTCGGCTGGTGAGCTCGGCCCCCGGCCGACCGGCCGTCAGCGGCACGCCGACGACACTCCTGCTGCTGCGGCACGGTGAGACGCCGCTGACGCGGGAGAAGCGGTTCTCCGGCAGCGGCGGCTCGGACCCGTCGCTGTCGGATGCCGGGCGGCGGCAGGCCGAGGCCACCGCGGCGCTGCTGGCCGCCCGCGGCGGCGTACGGGCGGTCGCCACCTCACCGCTGCGGCGCTGCCGGGAGACGGCACAGGCAGTTGCCGCGCGGCTGGGCCTGCGCACACATGTCGAGGAGGACCTGCGGGAGGCCGACTTCGGAGCGTGGGAGGGGCTCACCTTCGCGCAGGTGCGCGAGCGCTACGCGGACGACCTGGCGGCCTGGCTGAGGTCGGCAGCGGTGGCGCCCCCGGGCGGTGGCGAGCCGTTCGAGGCGGTGGCGCGGCGGGTGGCGGCGGTGCGGGACGTGCTGCTGGCGCGGCACACCGGGGGAGCGGTGCTGGTGGTCTCGCACGTCGGCCCGCTGAGGACGCTGGTGCGGATGGCGCTGGGCGCGCCGGCCGAGTCGCTGTTCCGGATGGAGCTGGCTGCGGCGTCGCTGTCTGCGGTGACGTACCACCCTGACGGGCGCGCATCGGTGCGGCTGCTCAATGACACGGGGCACCTTCGATAGGCCCCGGGGGGGCTTGCCCGGGTGGCATCCCCCGGCATCCGGCGTTCCGTGTGGGGGTGTTCCGTGCGGGCGGCGTTCCATGCTCCGCGCCGAGCATTCTGCGCTCGGCGTCGAGCTCCCCGCACTCCGCGCAGTCGGAGAAGAGGAGGACCAGTGCAGACGCAGAAGGACGTTCCCGGCCCGCCCGGTGTGCCCCGCCGTTGCGACGCCCAGCGCAACCGCAAGCGCCTCCTGGAGGCGGCCCTGGCCGAACTCACCTGCGACGCCGACGCCCCGCTGAGCCGGATCGCCAGGAAGGCGGGCGTCGGACAGGGCACGTTCTACCGCAACTTCCCCAACCGGGAGGCGCTTCTTCTGGAGGTCTACCGGCACGAGTTGCAGCAGGTGGCCGACAGCGCGGACGAGTTGCTGCTGCGCTGCCGGGGACCGGAGCAGGCGCTGCGCGCGTGGATGGACCACCTGGCCCGGTTCGCCTCGACAAAGGCGGGCCTGTCCGACGCGCTCCGCGAGGCCACCAGCGCACCGGGCGACCCGGCGAAACCGGCACCTGTCCCGGTGGCCCGGGCGGCCGACCGACTGCTGAGCGCCAACGAGAAGGCCGGTACGATCCGCCCCGGTGTGCGGACCGAGGACTTTCTGCTCGCCATCACCGGCCTGTGGCACGTCGGCGCACAGGAAGGCGCCTACGCCCGAGCCACCCGCTTGCTGGACCTCGTGATGGACGGCCTTCGCGTCCGCCCGTGAACTCCTCGGACGTCGGCGGATCACTGTGTTCCGCCGCAGCAGGGCCGTGGCGGCGCCGCCACGCGATCCTGGGCCGCAAGTGGAGGGGGTCGCCCCGCCGCTGACGGGGCGGGGCGACGACGTCGTTACCGGTGAGGCCGTAGGGCCGTCACCGAGCCGTGGTTTCGAACGTCCACTGCTGGTGGGGCAAACCGTGACAGGTCCACTGGATGACGTTGGTGAGCGAACGGCCGTCGGTCGTCTGGTCGGCACATTTGCCGCTGTACTTGTTGACGAGGGTGAACCTGTTGCTGTTGTCCACCGGTACGCGGGCCCACAGCTGGTCCTCGTAGTTCCTGTTGCAGCCGTACTGCCGTAGCTGGTGGCCGTTGGCCACGCTGTGGTACCCGTTGACCAGGCACTTGCCGCTCCTGACGCTGCGCAGTTGGAACCAGTCGCCTTGGACGGGCAACACCTCGAACCGCTGGTTGGCGCCACCGTGCCGGTTGTAGAGGATGATCGGGGCGCCGTCCTGTGTGGAGTTGTCCTTGACGTCGAGAACGAGACGAGGGTTCTTGGCGGAGTGGATGATCACGGTCTGATCGGGCTGTGCCTGTTCGGCGGAGCCGGCTGCGGTCGCGTTGGTGGTGGCCATGCCCGTCAGGGCGAGACCGAGAAGTGCCGTGGCGCTGATCAGGGTGCGTCGGACAGTGGGCATCAGCGAGGTCCTCTCGTGGGATCCGACGCCCTGGCGAAAGCCCGGGCGAAACAGGGCGAGTTTCGTCCTCCTTTCATGGCACTCACCAGCAGTTGACCGTAAACGCACTGGAAAGCATGATTCGTAGTGCGCCCCCGGCGTGGTCCACATCCCGGGCGCGCCGCGAGACCACCGCTGCGGGTGCGAGCCGCGCGAGGGTTTCCGGACGCCCTCGACGCGAGGAGTGGCGAGCCGTCCGGCCGGGGGCACGGCCGTCGGCGAGGACTCAGTACCTTTGCCCGGATCAGGGCACCAGGGCATCAGGGCCTGCACGATGAACTCGAACACGGCCCGGCCCGGATCGAGAAGACCGGGCCGCTGGCCGATGTCTTCCTCGCCGCCATGTTGACCACCCTGGAGCGCATGGACGAGGACTGGTACCGGCGCTTCCCGCTGACCCTCCAGTTGATCGCCGACTCGCCCGCACTCGACGGGTACACGCTGCGGCACTGTGCCGAAGTCGAGGCCGAGATCGCGCGTCGACTCGACGCACAGAACTCTCTCGAACTGCGACTCCTCATCGAGTTCTTCGTGGCCGCCTGGCGCTGCGCCCTTGACGACTGGCTGCCCGACTGCACACCGGGCGAACCGTCCGCGCTGTTGCGCCGGGCCTGCTCAATCATGAACCCCGCCCTCAACCTGGAGGCGTAGCCCGTTCTGCGCTGCCCGGCCATGAACCGAGTCCGGAGCGAAGCCTGCCGTGTTCGCGTGGCGTGCCGGCGCCGTTGCACCGAGAAGCGCGCCGGCGCCGTGGCGTTCTGCCGCTACGGCCTGGCTGGAGGCCCGGCGCGCTGCTACCCGACTACCGTTGCTCCATATGACAGCTTGCGAGACGGACATCACCGAGGACCTGATCCGGGATCTGCTGCACGAGCAGCACCCCGACCTCGCGGATCGTCCCCTTGCGCTCGGAGCGCTCGGCTGGGACAACCAAGTGTGGCGGCTCGGCGACGACCTCGCGGTCCGGCTGCCCTGGGCGACGGCGTCGGCGGATGCGCTGCTGCGCAAGGAGCACGCCTGGCTGCCTCTCCTCGCCCCGCACCTTCCTCTGCGGACCCCCGTCCCGCAGCGCCTTGGTGAGCCCTCCGTGCGATTCCCGCGGCCCTGGCTCGTCACCACCTGGGTCCCGGGTGAGCCCGCCGATCGCGCTCCCGCGAGGTGCCCCGAGGAGGCGGCCGTCGCCCTGGCCGCCTTCCTGACCGCCCTCCACCGTCCCGCCCCCGACGAGGCACCGGCGGGCCGAGACCGCGGTGACCCGCTGGCCGACATGGCTGACCATTTCACCCGAGGGCTCGACTCGGCCATCGAACTGGGACTGGTGCATGACCCCGATGCTGTCCGCACGGTCTGGGAGGACGCCGCCGCCGCGCCCGAATGGGAAGGCCCACGCCTGTGGCTGCACGGCGATCTGCACCCGGCCAACATCCTGACCTCGAACGGTGCCTTCTGCGGGGTGATCGACTTCGGCGACCTCTTCGCCGGCGATCCGGCCTGCGACCTCGCCGCCGCTTGGGTCCTGCTGCCGGACGGTGCCATCGACCGCTTCCACGAGTGCTACGAGCCGAGCCCGGACGCCGCGACCCTGCGCCGCGCCCGCGGGTGGGCGGTGCTGCGTGCCCTCGTCGGCATCCACATCGGATACGCCGGGGTCCACGGCCGCCCCGGAGGCAAGGCCACCTGGGGCCCACCCGCCCACGCCGCGCTGCGCCGCCTCACCGCTTCGGTCCACCAGTGATCAAGCACCCCGGCGTGAGGGGCCGAGAGCGTGCGAACGCATTGGGCAGGTCGTCACGGAGAGCTGGAAGAGGGCAATTATTTTGAGGCACCGCCCTGGGCCGTCCTGAGGACACCTCTCGGCGGCCCCCGTGCGGCGGGGCGGTGGCGAGGCCGTACGGTCGAGCGCCGGTGCAGCACGTGGCATGACTCGGCACCCATGAAAGACCCGAAAGCCCCGAAAGCCCCGGAAGACCCGAAGGAAGAGAACCGTATGAGTGAGGACGAGCGGCGCGAGCGGTACGCCGTGGCCCTGTACAGCACCCTTGGGTTCAGCGCGGAGCGTCACCCTTGGGCGGGGCTTTCCCCGGCGCGACGCGAGGTCTGGTACGTCCGCGCCGAGGCCGCCATGGCCGTTGCGGACAAGGAGATCGCGGAAGCGTTGCGCACTGCCGGGTGAGACAGCTGCCGCGTCCGCGGGGGCACCGAGCGACTGATTTGGTCCAGACCTATTGACGAGAGGTCCGGACCACAGAACGCTCTCAGCGACCCCACACACAGGCGGAGGGACACGGCATGCACGGAACGTCCGCTCGAAGACGACGACCCTGGTACTTGCTCGGTATCGGCGTGGTGCTGGCGTGCGTCGTCCAGCTCCTCACCGCGACAGCCCCGCAGGCGGTGGAACGCCCGCGCACCGCGGCGGCCCCGTCCTCCGAGGCCGCCGAGACCTGCCCGGTGCAGGGCAAGCCGGCCGGAAAGGTCCTCCAGGGCTACTGGGAGAACTGGGACGGCGCCGCCAACGGCGTCCACCCGCCCTTCGGCTGGACCCCCATCACCGACACCCGCATCCGCGCCCACGGCTACAACGTCCTCAACGCGGCCTTTCCCGTGATCCGTTCGGACGGCACGGTGCTGTGGGAGGACGGCATGGACTCCACCGTCAAGGTCGCGACCCCGGCCGAGATGTGCGAGGCCAAGGCCCAGGGGCAGACCCTCCTGATGTCGATCGGTGGCGCGACGGCGGGCATCGACCTCAGCTCACGCGCGGTCGCCGACCGGTTCATCGATACCATCGTGCCGATCCTGAAGAAGTACAACTTCGACGGCATCGACATCGACATCGAGACCGGCCTCGTCGGCAGCGGCAACATCAACCAGCTCTCGACCTCGCAGGCCAACCTCGTCCACATCATCGACGGCGTCCTCGCCCAGATGCCGCCGCAGTTCGGCCTGACGATGGCGCCCGAGACCGCGTACGTCACGGGCGGCAGCGTCGTCTACGGTTCGATCTGGGGCGCCTATCTCCCGATCATCAAGAAGTACGCCGACAACGGCCGCCTGTGGTGGCTGAACATGCAGTACTACAACGGCAGCATGTACGGGTGCAGCGGCGACTCGTACTCCGCGGGCACCGTCCAGGGCTTCATCGCCCAGACCGACTGCCTCAACAAGGGCCTGGTCGTCCAGGGCACCACGATCCGCGTGCCCTACGACAAACAGGTACCCGGCCTCCCCGCCCAGCCCGGCGCCGGCGGCGGCCATATGTCACCCTCCCTGGTCGCCCAGGCCTGGAACCACTACGACGGCAGTCTCAAGGGCCTGATGACCTGGTCCTTGAACTGGGACGGCTCGAAGAACTGGACGTTCGGCGACAACGTCAAGGCGCTCCAGGGCCGTTAGAGCACATCCCGCAGCGGGCGTAGCCGCGGGCTCCTTCGGGTGCGCCCGGATGCGGAGGTGTGAAGGCGGGCCAACTTGTCGCTCTGTGCTAACGCGTTGCAGCAGGGGTCCGAACAAGAATGAGCAGTGTTCGGACCGTCTGCAGCGGACGTGAGTGCGCTGCGGAGGCGCACGCGGTCGCGTGCGTCGAAGACCGGGGACGTGGGGGCGATGAGGCCGGGGGAGACGCCGGAGCAGGCGCGGGCACGGGCGGGGCGGCTGCGGCAGCGCGCGGCGCAGGCACGCAGTCTGGCGGGTTCGTTGGGTTCCACGCTGGACACGGGGGTGGCCAAGGCGACCGCCGAGGACGTGTGGTTGGGCCCGTACGCCGAGCGTGTCACGGGGGAGCTGCGCCGACGTCAGCGTGAGCTGGAGGGCTTGGCGGACGGGGTGCGCGCCGCCGCCAACCGCTGGGACCAGGAGGCCGAACTGCTCGACCGGGAGGCCGCGGCAGCCCCGGCCGGAGGTGACTGATGGGTGGCTTCCAAGGCTTCGACCCGGCACGAGTACGGGAGTTGGCCGGGCATCTGGACTCGGTGGCGGGCTCCATCGTGCCGATGCACCGTCAGCTGTCACAGATCCTGGAGGCGGCAGTCGCTGACATGGCGCCGCAGCAGGCGAGTACGAGCCCGGAACTCCAGCCATTGGTGGACAACCCGGGAGTGCCGATGGCCACGGGCGGGATTCCGATCGCCAAGGTGTACGGGATCCCGACGGGCTACCTTCCGGGTCCCAGGACGCAAGGCGAGGCACTCGCTGGCGGACCGCTGCCGGGCTCCGTCGATCCGTTTCTGAGACAGACCGCGGCCGACATCCGGGCCCGGTGCGATCGGCTGGAGCAGGTCCGGCGGGCAGCTCCGTCCTCCGTCAAGCTGGATGCGGGTGCCCTGCTCGCCGCCGATCTGGTCGACCTCAACGCCGTACCGAAGCCCAACGCGGGCGAGCAGGCGATCGCCAAATGGTGGGCAGGGCTGAAGCCCGCGCAGCGCGAGCAGTATCTGTATCTGAAGCCCGAGGCGCTGCAAACGCTCAAAGGGCTTCCCGCGGATGTACTGCAGCAGGCCACCCAGCTCGCCTACTTCAAGGTGGTGCCCTACAAGACTTCCAGCCACGAGAGCGCGGGTGGCACCAAGCTCTCGATCGGTATCTTCGAGATCGGTGACGGCTACGCACTGCGCACCGAGCAGATGAACGACGGCACCTACCGCGTCACCATGATCGACAACGAGCAGGTCGGAGCCAAGGCCGCCAGACCCGACAAGAAGGGGATATCGATCGGCGGCACGGTGAAATTCGAGCTCGGCGACACCTGGGTGTTCAAGAACAAGGCCGAGGCGGAGAAGCTGCAGAAGGACATCGACGAGGCGTACTTTCTGCACCGTCAGCTGAACGGCACGAACCTCATCGGCGTCATCTTTGCCAAGGCGCGGCTCCCGGACGTGCTGAAGCGGATCGGCGAGCCGAAGATCACAACCGCGACGGTGGGTGTGGAGGTGGACGGGTCGATCGGCGTCGGAAACGCCACTCCGGGAATCAAGTTCGGCGGTAACCTCTCGCGCATCACCAGCACGCTGAACCCCCAGCGGCCCTCGGTGACCCTGAGCAGGGACTTCGTTGTGGAGCCCTCGCTCACCCGGGGGAAAGTGGTGAAGGCGGATTTCGGCGCGGTCGTCAACGGCACGATCCAGGTCGTCCGGGACAAGAACAACCCGGACCCCAACACCAACATCACCACGGTTCGGCTCATCCAGACGGTGGAGGGAAAACTCGGTGGAACCTTCGGCGGTGAGCTCGGCGGCGCCAAGGCAGGCGTCTCCGGAAGCTACAAAGAAGGACGCACCAACACCCACGTGGTGACGGTGAATGTGCCGATCGGTGCGAAGTCCGAGGAACAGGCCGCCGCCCGGAAGTGGCTGAGCGCGCCACCCCCCGCCGCCCTGGCCGGCCCCGCCATCCCTACCGATCCGCCCGCTCCGGACGGGGATCTCTTCTCTCGGCTGGCACACGATCGCGGGCAGGTCAGCGCCGTCTCCTACAGGGGGAGGGCATCCGAACTGAAACTGGGCGGAAAGTTCACCATCGACGGAATCCCCATCGGCCTCGAGGCCACGGCGGGGGAAAAGAGTGACCGCGTCGTCGACCAGCGGTACCTCGGTGCACCCGACCCGGAAACCGGCACGCGCAACTTCGTCCCCATCAACTGACCGCATCGTCCGCCCCCCGCTCGCGCCCCGCTCGCCCTCCGTGAGCCTGTCGCGGAGGGTCTTCCGTCCGGTGAGTTGCTGATCGGCGGTCTGCCACCGGTCGCGGAAGGGCAGCCGCGGCGTGGCCCGCTGCCCCGGCTCGTTATGATGACCGCCATTTGACGTGCACCTGGTGGGCAGATGGGTCGGGGAGGCGGAGTAGGCCGTGGTGGAGCGAACGCCGGATCTGGGGCTGCAGCGCCAACCCACACTCACCCAGGGCGAGCGGCTGGACGAGGCTGCACGGGCACTCGACGGAATGGGCAAGTCGGTGGGCGGCGCCGAGCCGTGGGCCCAGCTCCCGTCATGGGTGCTGAATCCTTTCGGCGGCGCTGCCTTCGGCGAGTACGGCGGTCAGCAGGCGTTCACCTCCTTCGCCCAGGCGTGGCACAAGGAGATCGAGATCCTCGCCGGGGCGCTGCGGGAGATCCACCGCAGGATCGGGGACGGCGTCACTCTGAGCGGGAACACCGACCACGACGTGCGCAGCAAGCTCGACTCCCTCTCCGCCCTCTCCGAACCCGAGGAGAAGGAGCGGTGACCGGGCCGGGCCGACGCCGCAAGGGGGAGCTGAGGCGGCTGCGACGCAGGTTGGAAGCGCTCCACTTCGAGGGGAAGGGTGGACTCGACGGCGACAAGACGAACCTCGTGCTCGCGGAACTCATCGACGACGCCCTGGGCTTTCCCGCCCCCGAGGGCTCCCCGGACGAGGTCGAGGGCAAGGCCGCCGACTACCGCGGGGCCGCCGGATTGGCCGACGAGATCCGGGGAGGAGTGCGGGCCGTCGCCACCGCCGGCCTGCCCGACACCTGGGTGGGGGAGGCGGGCTCCAAGGCGAGCGAGGTGACCAAAGCCGCCGCGCGGAACGCGGAACACATGTCGGAAACGTTCGGTACGGCGGCCAGGGAACTGACCCTGCTGGCCGAGGGCATCGGCACCGCGCAGCGCAAGCACGGCTTCGGTCTCGACGCGCTGCGCGCTGCCCGGGGCATGCTCCCCGAAGGAGACAGTGCGTACTTCGCCGCTGCCGTGGATGCCGACCGGGCGCGCCGGGCGGCGCTGGACGGTATCGGATATCTGGAGTCCGGCGTGGAAGCCGCCGAGGCGGCGGGGGAGCGGGCCGAACGGAAGCTGAACGAGCTGGCCGCCGATGTCCGTTCCGGCAGGCTGGACACCAGGCATCTGTCGGACGCGGACCGGGTCGTCCTCGCAGACGCGGCCGCACACGGCGGGGACCCAGCGGACAACGAAATTCTCACCAACCGCGACCTGGAACGCTCCAGCACGCGCCTGAACAGTCTCGACGCCAAGGACCGTACCGCCTACGACAAGCTGCTGGACGGCGCCAAGTCACCGCAGGAGCGCGCGTATCTGGTCAAGGCACTGGCCGCCGGCTATCCGATGGCGCGTATACAGACCTTCGCCCGCAAGATCCACCCGTACGGCGACAAGCCGGCCTGGCTCCAGCAGCATCTGACGCCCATCGTCAACCGCCCGGACGACTCCCGGCGGGAGGGAGACCACTCCCAGAAGGTGACGTTCGACGGATACCAGTGGCGGCAGAAGGGCGACACATGCGTGGCTCTCTCCACGGTCACCATGCACGCCCAGAGCGACCCGGTGTACGCCCTGGAACTGACCACCGGCGGACACCCCGGAGACCCGGACCATGACAACGGCGCAGCCTTCGAGGAGCGTCTGAGGGCCGAGGAGACCAGGGTCTACGACCGGCGCGAAGGCGACAAGAGAGGTATGAACGGCCTGGAGAGTGAAATGGTCGCGGACGACGAGATCGGCTCGCACACCGGCACCGACTACGAGGCCATCGCCACCCGGACCAAGGAGTCCCGGGAGGAAGTCCTGCCCAAGATCCGTGAAGCGGTCGACAGCGGCCAGCCCGTGCCCTTCGGCGCCCGGCAGGGCGACGAGTTCGGTCATCAGATGATGATCATCGGCCAGGACGGCGGCAAACTGCAGATCTACAACCCCTGGGGCTTCACCACCTGGGTCAGCGAGGACGACTTCGTCAACGGCACCATGGGCGGCGCGTCGAGCGAGAAGTACCCCACGCCCACCGACATCCGGCTCCCCGAGCAGAAGCAGGCAGTCCGCCCATGACACCCACCCCCGCACGGCGCACCGGCCCGGCTGCCGTTGCCGTCGCACTGCTGCTGGCCCTCACCGCCTGCGGCGGAACCGACGACAGCGATGCCGACGGCGGCGACGGTGGCCCTCCCACGCCTTCGCCCACCCCGGCCGCCTCCGGCCCGGCCTCCGCCTCCTCCCCCACACCGTCGCCCACCCCGGAGACGGTGTTCGACGCCAAGCACACCGACGTCGAGGTGGCACCCGGCGAGACCTTCTCACTGAAGATCCGCATCAATCCCGGCGCCGGATACGACTGGGAACTCGCCGACCCGCAACCCGACAGCGCCGTCGTCGTCAAGACGGGGCAGCGGGAAGAGGCGGACTCCCCGGAACGGATGGGCTCGCACGGCTACCTCTTCCTCGACTACCGCGCGAAGAGCGAGGGCAGCACCGAGGTACATGTGCGCAGGAACTGCTTCGCGTGCGGTGGCGAGGAGGAGAAGGCCGCGAAGGCGGGCAAGAAGGGCCCGGAGACCGTCTTCCACATCACGGTGAAGGAGTGACGCCCCGCATGCCCCCGGACAGGACGACCGACGCGGAACTGAGCTCCCTCGACGTTCCCCTGCTGCTCCGCTACGGCCTGACGCTCGGCGGTGCCCACCGCACCGCGCTCTTCGGTGACGGCGCGGTCGCCGCCGCGCTGATCGCGGAGGAACTGGGTGTCCTGCCGCGCGCGGTGGCCTTCCTCGCCGAGGTCGTACGCCGGGACGGCCTGCGGGCCGCCGTCGAGCTGCCGGAACCGCTGCCGGGCCGGGAAGCGGCCCGCACCGCGTCCGAGTGGCTGACCACCGCCTCCTCCGTGCTCGGGGAAGCGGACCTGGAGAACGAGGAACAACTCGCCCGCTGGTTCGAGGCAGTAGCCACGATCATGGCCCTCCGCCACACCCACGCCACCCCCTACCCTTGACCGGCGGACGCCCCGCGCAGGTTCGGCCGCAGTCGCTCGCTCGCTGCGGTCTCCTGGCCGTCGCCCTACCGCGAGCCGGTGTCAGTGTTGTGCGTCAGCTTCTGCTGGCGAAGGCCGTCAGCGTGGTGGGCCACAGTGCCGGGAGGGGCGTTCGATGAACCAGGTGCCTACGGAGAACGGGCTGCGCTGGATAGCCGATGCCTATGACACGGGCTTCACCTTCACCCTCAGCGAAGGCCTTTCACCGCACGAGCTGCTGCGCCGCGTCGGCGCCGAGGAGAGCCACATCGTCCCGCTCACCCGCTCCGCAGCGTACGAGCTGCTACTGAGGGACGAGGAGCACCACATCAGCGACCTCGACTTCCTGGACTGGGAAGATGAATCAGCCGTCGCCCAACTGACCGACGCCGGCTTTCTCCCCGCCCCGCCGAAGACCATCGTCCGCGCGGGCTCGGTGGCAGGCTGGGCGTATGCGCTGGAGGAATTCCACGACCACACGGGCGCGTACCTCGCGGAACTGTCCGAGCAGGGACGGGCGTTCCAAGTGCACCGCAACGCGAAGGGCTTCTGTCTCGTCGGCCATGCCTGCCACGGCGATGCGATGACGTCCTTCGAACCTGGCATGCCGCACCTGACGAACGGCGACCCGGCCGAGGCGGCGCCCGGTTTCGTGTACGACGGTGACGAGTTGGGCGATGTCGCGTTCCTGCGGTTCCTGGAGGGTGAACTAGGCATCCACCTCCGCTGGGAGGAGACGGAGGCAGAGCTTCCTGCAGCCGCTTTCACCTGACGCCGCCTTCGCAGGAGCACCTGTCAGTTTCGAGTTGGAGACGCCGCCGGCCGCACTCCGCCACTCGGTTTCGGCGACCACCTCGCCATGCTCGACGCCGGCGAACCCGCGGACGGCAGCGATCGTCGTCCACGTCCCGGCCCCGCCTCGCAACACCTGGTGCTTAAATGATCGCCGTCGGCTGGGGGCGGTCCGGTGCGGGCGGGGCGATGACGAGTAACCGTACTCGTCGCCGCCTGCCTTCGCGAGCACGCCCCCGGTGCACGGCACCAGCTCAGACCGTCTTTTTCTCCGCGTGCTTGACCCTCGTCGAACTTGGGAGACGCTCATGACCACGATAGGCATCATTCTCGGCACCACCCGTCCCGGCCGCGTCGGACCACAGATCGCGGAGTGGGTCCACAAGACGGCCGACGCACGGACCGACGCGGATTTCGAAGTCGTCGACATCGCCGACTACGACCTCCCCCTGTTCGACGAGCCGCGCTCCCCGCGGATGGGCACCTACGAGCACGACCACACCCGTGCCTGGAGCGCCAAGATCGCAGGGCTCGACGGATTCGTCTTCGTCACGCCCGAATACAACCGGTCGATCCCCGCCGCGCTCAAGAACGCCATCGACTTCGTCTACAAGGAGTGGAACAACAAGGCCGCCGGCTTCATCGGGTACGGCAGCAACGTCGGCGGTGCCCGCGCCGTCGACCACCTGCGGCACATCGCCGGGGCGGTGCAGCTGGCCGCCGTGTACAGCCAGCTCCACCTGTCGCTCCAGACCGACTTCGAGAAGTTCACGACCTTTGTGCCCACCGATCGCCACGAGGCCGCCCTCGAGCAGCTGCTCACCGAAGTGATCGCCTTGAGCAACGCGCTCGCACCGCTTCGCGAGGCCTGACGCGCACGGCGGGACGGGCAGGCTGCGGCCGCGCCCGGTTCGACCGAGCCGGGTGAAGCAGCTGTCGGACCGGTAGGCCCTGCCTGGAGGAGCGGATGCCAGGGATGCGAGACTCCCTGGCACCGTCTCGTGCGCGGAGGGCGCTGAGATGCCGGCCCCGCGTCAGGCGGCCGTTCAGCCGGTCAGGCCATGGCCCGGCCGGCAGCGGCGACCAGATCGTCGGTCGCCGCGATGGCGGCCGCACGGCGGGAGGCCAGTACGGCGTGGTCGGCGGCGCCGCGCAGGCTGAACGCGGCCAGGGCAGCCTGACGAGCCGGCTCAGCAAGTGCCTGCTCCAGGACGGAGACCGAGACCAGTGGGCCGGTCACGGCCGAGCGCGTGGCGCGGGAAGCGGCGCGGGCCGCCTCGATCGCTTCCGCGTCCGCGCCGTCCAGCCGCAGGGTTTCGCGATGCCACAGGGCCCGCCGATGGTCACCGAGGGCGGCCACCAATTCACCCAGCGCCCTCCGCAGTGCTTCCGCCCTCTGATCAGCGCGCGCAGCGCTCTGGGCGATCCGCGCACTCTTGATCTGCAGCAGCCCGGTGAGCGTACCCCCGAGCAGTGTGCCGACGACGGCGATGATGCTGGGCCACATCGCGAAGTCCTCCTTGGACAGCGGTAACGGGGCGCCGGAGCGTCAACCTTCGGTGGGAGGACGGGGCGCGGCGCACGAGCCGACGCGGATCAGGCGCACGGTGTGGCTGACAGCATGCCCCCAGCAGGGAGCCGACCGCGAGAAACGGCCACGCCGGTGCCGCCGTCACGGAGCCGGCGGCACCGGCGAACCGGAATCTCTGCGGGAGCCGTGCAAGCTGTACCCGCGCCGAGGTCACCTGCCGTACAGGGCCGTACTGGCCTCCTCGGGCTGGTGCGGGCGGGCGTCGATGCCGTCGATGCTGTGGGCGTTCTTCTCGCGCATGTAGCTTTCGAGCTGGACCCCGGTCCTGCGCGCACCCCACTGGTCCTGCAGGTCGCGTTCCGAGACCAGGGTCATCTCCGGCACGGTGAACCCGCAGGAGTCGGCGATCCTGTTGAGGGAGACGACCACCACGGACCGGGGAATGGGGTGCTCTCCGAAGTGGCCGATCAGCCGGTTCCAGTCGGGGGAGTCCGGGAAGACGCACTCGCCGGTGCCGTAGAGGCGGAGGATCTTGGGGCGGGCGGTGAACGAGCAGACCATGAGAGTGATCCGGCCGTTCTCGCGGAGGTGGGCGATGGTCTCGGCGCCCGAGCCGATGAGGTCGAGATAGGCCACCGTGGTGTCGTCCAGCACCGCGAGGGTGTCCATGCCTCCCTTCGGCGACACATTGACGTGACCGTCGCCCGCCAGCGGAGCGGTGGCCACGAAGAACATCGGGGCCTCCGCGATGAACGCGCGCAACGTCGGGGTCAGGGAGGGATAGAGCTTGCCCATGGGAGTGTTACTCCTTTCCTCGGGGCTCGGCTCCTTCGGTGCCGAGTCCTGCCGGGCCCTTCCTTCCGGAAAGGACCGGCGGCTCGGCCGGGCGGTCGGGCGCAGGCGGTGTGCCCGGTTCGCTCCGGGGGAGAGGCGTCGTACCCAGGAGCCTGTCGGGTCGGGGCGCCACCGCGCTGATGTGGCGCCTGTCGGCACGTCGCTCTCCCGGCGCGGTGCGGATGGTGATGCGTTCGGCGAGCTTTCGGGCCCGGTCCCGGGCCTCGGACGCGTCCGAGCCGCGCACCAGCACCAGGCCCGCGCGGTCGTAGGACCATGCGAGGGGGGAGACGGTGTCGCCCGGCGAGACGCTGATCTGCACGTCCAGGACATCGGGGTCGGCGCGCACCGCGTCCACTCCCTCGATCTGCTGGACCACCCCCGGTTCCGCCGTCAGGAAACGGACGGCTGCTCCGCCCCGCGGATCGCCGGGCGCCACGGGGCCGGTGGTGCCCGCGTACCACCGGAAGGCGAGGGCGTCGATGTCGATTCCGTGGACCTCTTCGACCAGATCGACGATCCGGTCCCCACCGCGCCGGTTGTGGGACTCGATGAGCCGTGGGCCCTGCGGTGTGAGCTTGACCTCGGTGTGGGCCGGCCCGTCGGTGAGCCCGACGGCGTCGAGCATACGGGCGACCAGATCATCGACGCGCCTGGCCGACTCTGCCTCCAGCCCCGCCGGTTGCACATGGCCGATTTCCACCAGCGAGTCCAGCGTCTCCTTCGCGGTGTGCGCCAGGACGGTGTGGCGCCCGCCGAACGAGAACGACTCGACGCTGATCTCGGGACCTTGCAGATACTCCTCGATCAGAAAGCTGTGGAGCCCGAACCGCTCCGCCCAGGCCGCGACCTCGGGTACCTCGCGCAGCCCGTGCACGACGCGGACCCCGATGCTGCCGGACCCGAAACGGGGCTTGATCACCGCCGGTCCGTGCTCCTCGACGAAGGCGCGGATGTCGCGCTCGCCGTGTCCGGTCCCTACGGCCACACCGTCCACGCCGCGCTCCCGGAGCCGGGTGCGGAACGCCAGCTTGTCGTGCAGCAACTCCACCACGGAGTGTCCCGTGCCCGGCAGGCCCAGCGCGCTGGTGGCCGCGGCAGCGGACTCCAGGCCGTCCTCGGTCATCGAGACGACTCGCGCCAGGGGGCGCAGCCGATGGACGGTGCGCAGCAGTTCGGTGACCGCGGGCGGCTCCCAGTAGGCGACGAGGTGCGCTTCCTGGACGTCCCGCAGTCCCGCGGGGTCCAGCTCCCGAGGGTGGTGGACCCAGACGACGTCGTATCCGGCGGCCCTGGCCTTGCGTATCGCCGGCCTGGTCCCTCCGATGACGGCTATGCGCGGATTCTCGGTCATGCTCGCAGCTCCCTGCCTGCCGCGGCCTCCAGCCAGCGGATCACCTCGACGTTGTCGGCGTCGGCCGGAAGGGCCGACTCCGCCTGCTGCCACAGTTGTCTGCACACGGAGCCGAACAACGTGGGGCCACCCGCCTGCTCTTCGAGTGCGGTACCGATCCGGATGTCCTTGAGCATCAGCCGGAGGGCGAACCCGGAGTCGAAGGTGCCGGTCAGCACATGGTCCGGGAGCTTGGTCTGCGAAGCGTGGTTGCGCCCGGTGGAACTGTTGATCACTTCGAGCATGGTGGCGGGTTCCAGCCCGAAAGCACCGCCGGCCAGCATGACTTCCGCGACCGCCGCCATGTTGATGGCGGAGAGCAGGTTGTTGAGGGCTTTGAGCGCGTGGCCGGCGCCGGTCGGGCCCACGCGATGGACGGTGCCGAGTCTTCGGAGCACGGGCTCGGCACGGTCGAGGGCGTCGCGCCCGCCCGCGGCCATCAAGGTGAGTTCGCCCCCGCGGGCGGCGGCCGGGCTCCCGGAGACGGGGGCGTCCACCACGGAGACCTTCCATCGGGCTGCCAGCTCGGCCAGTTCCAGGGTGGATTCCGGGGCCGATGAGCTTGTGTCGATGATGAGCGAGCCCGGCGCGAGGTGCGGCAGCAGCGCGTCGGCGACCTGCCGAACCGCCGCGCCGTCGGGCAGCATCGTGATCACGACCGGGGCGGCCACTCCCGCCGCTTCCGGCGCCGCGACCACACCCTCGTGCTCAGCCGCGCGGCGCGTCATCTCCGCGTCGATGTCGAACGCGGCCACCGTCAGTCCACTGTCGGCGAGCCGTCGGCACATGCCCCCGCCCATGACTCCCAGTCCCGCGAAGCCGATACGCATTCTTCCACTCCTCATCTGCTTCGATTCTGCGGTCCGTCGCCTCGTGTCGGCCTCGGTCAGCCTCCTGACAGTCCACGTACGAGCAGTACGAGGGCCGCTCCCACCGACAGCGTGAGCACCGCACGGCGCATCCGGTCGCCCTCCAGGTGGTGGCGCAGCCGCCCGGAAGCCAGGAAGCCGAGTGCCATCGACGGGAGCAGCATCCCTCCGGCCACCAGTTGTTCGGCCGGCAGACGGTGGGCCGCCGCGAGGGTTCCCAGGGACAGCAACGCACCGACGGCGAAGAAGACGCCCAGGGTGCCGCGCACGGTCGGCCCCGGCTCGCGGTGGTAGATCAGTGCCATGAAGGGACCGCCGATCGAGGACGTGGTGCCGGTGATCCCCGCCACCACACCGGAGGCGACCAGCGTCGTGCGGTTGCGGGGAAGCCGAGCCGGGTCGAAGGTCAGCAGCGAGACGACGGCCAGCGTGATGCCGGCGGCCAGCAGGTCCAACACGGGCCCGGACACGAGAACGATCACGTATGCGGCCGTGGCCGTCCCCGCGATACGCCCCAGCAGCGCCCAGGAGACGCCGTACCAGTCGGCGTGTCCGACCTCCCGGGACACGGCGAGCAGCGCGAGCCCCAGCGCGACGAGCAGCATCGCGCCCGGCATCAGCCCTGGGGCGGCGATCTGCACCACCGGGGCGGCTACGACGGCCAGGCCGACGCCCATGGTGCCTTGCACGATCGCCCCGAGGAACACGGCCACGGCCGCGCACGTCAGTACCGTCGTGTCAGGCACGGGCGAGCGCCCCGATCCTCGTCCCGGCCCCGAGCGCCACCCGTTCCGCGGCCATCCCGGCGCAGAGGAAGACGACCGCGGCCACCACCCATCCCGCCGTACCGGAAGCGAGGAGCGCTCCGGTCACCACGAGCGGCCCGACGATGCGCTCGGTGGACAGCCCCATGTTGAACACGGAGAGGTAGCGGCCCCGCGACTCCTCGGGCGCCAGGGCGATGGACAGTTCCCAGGCCGCCGAGTTCGCCAGCACCTCACCCAGCGTCAGAGCGACCACGGCGGCGGTCAGCCACCCGATGGCGTACCAGCCGTCGGCGCCGCCCGCAGTGGCGAAGCAGATCGCGCACACGGCCATGGCGCCCCCGGCGACGGCGAACAGCCGACTGGTGCGCCGCAGCCCGTCCGCGAGCCGGCTGACCGGGATCTGCATCAGGACGACCAGCCCCGTGTTGACCGCGAACAGGACGGAGACCATGTACCGCGGGGCGTCCGTGCGCTCCAGCACCCACAGCGGCATGGCCACCATGAGCAGCACGTCGAAGAAGCTGAGCAGGAAGTTGAGCATCGTCAGGACGAGATAACGCGGATACGGGAGCACCGAGCGCACCGAGCGCACCGCACGAGCGCGCTTCCCGCCGTCGTCGGCGGCGTGCTTCGGCGAACCGGCCGGCCGGCCGCCCGCCGGAACGCGGAGGACCAGGACCGCCCCACCGACGAAAGCCGCCCCTATGACCCCCAAAGTGAGCTGGTAGGCCACCAAGGTGTCGCTGACGAGTGCGACTCCGGCGGCGACCGCGCCGAGGCCCAGCCCGCAGTTGCGTACGACGTTGATCACGGCGAGGAGGGTGGTGCGTTCGAGCGGTACCGGAACGGTGGCGGCGACGAGGGCCTGCAGCACCGGCGGCCCGGAGCGGTCCGCCGCCAGCGCGAACAGGGTGACCGCCATGAACTCCCAGAAGGTGGAGACGAACCCGTAGGCGACACAGCAGACCGCGCGTGCGGCGTAGAGCGTCGCCAGTACGCGGCGTGGGCCGATACGGTCCGCCAGCTCACCGGCGATGAGCGTGACCCCGATCGCCACGGCGCCCGCTGCGGCGAGGCCCGCACCGACCTCGCCCGCGCTCAGCCCCACCTGGCGGGTGAAGAACGCCATGGAACTGGCCATGAACAGGCCGATTCCCAGCGACTGGACCAGCGCGGCGGTGACCAGACGGCCACCGCCCGCGGCGAGACGGGGCAACCTCACCTCACTGGGCTCCGAACGAGAAGTCGACGTCGTCCTCGAGCTCCATCTCCCTGACGATGCGGCGGATGCCGGAGAAGTCGCGCACCAGCAGGTCGTTGCCGGCCTGGGCGCGGCAGTCCGCGACGATCTCGTCGGCGTGCTCGATGCCCGCGTGCTTCAGGACGTCGGGCCACACCTCGAAGTCCTGGGCGACGAAGGCGTTCAGGGCGCGGGGCAGGGCGTCGACGAACGCCCTGCGCTGCTCGGTGTTCATGTGTACGAACAGGGATTTGGCGACCTCCACCATCACCGAGGAGTGCGCCGACTCGTCCCTGGCGTGCAGACGTGGCACGAGGGCGTGCAAGGGCTGCACCGTCGTGTCCCGGGACAGCAGCTCCAGATAGGCGTTGACGCTGATCTCGGAGACCGTCGTCCACACCAGTTTGAGCAGGTCCCGCTCCCACTTCTCGGACGTCTCCGCTTCGGCCTGGAGCAGCCTGCGGTAGGTGACGGTGTGCGGGTAGCTCGGCTCGTTGACGACCTCGCGTACCTCGCGGGTGCGCTGCATGGCCACCATGTGCATATAGGTGTGCCAGACCTCGTCCACGTGGGTCTGCTGCACCGCCCGCTTGAGCTGCACCCCGTCGGCACCCGGGAAGACACCGTGCATGATCATGGCGAAGGTGGGGTTGGCCACGTACTCCTCGGCTGCGATGACCCGCTCGTTGTAGACGAGCCAGGCCATGGTGAGCACCTGCTGACGCTTCTCGGGGTCTGCCGCCACGAAGTGCGGGTGCTCGGCGAAGGGCAGCAGGTGCACCGGGTAGTCGGGAAGCGTCCGGTCGTACTCCTCGGGTTCCGCGATCTGGTCGAGGTCGGTGCGGATGGTGGCCCGCCTCGGCCAGGAGGCGGCGATGCGGCGCAGTACCGACTCGTCGATGGCGTGCTCGTGCCCGGCTGTTCCGTCCTCGCTGTGCTCGCTCAGGACCGTCACAGTTCCTCCTTCGACGTTGCTGCTGCCTCTTCGACGGCCGCCCCGAGAATCCCGAAACCGTGCTCGAGCACCGCGGGATCCGCGACGATCGGCGGCATGATCTTCAGGACTTCCCCGCGGGCTCCGGAGGTCTCCACCAGCAGCCCGCGACCGAACGCGGCACGGGAGACACGGTCGGCGAGACCCCGGTCGGAGAAGGCCAGGCCCCGCATCAGACCTCGTCCGCGGACTTCGCAGCCCAGTTGGTCGTGCGTACGTGCCATCCCGGCGAGCAGTTCGCCGAAATGCGCCGCGGTGTTGCGTATCCGCCCGGTGAACTCCGGGTCCGCCCAGAACTCCAAGCAGGCCGCGGCGGAGACGAAGGCGAGGTTGTTGCCACGGAAGGTGCCGCTGTGCTCGCCCGGCCCCAGCTGGTCGAGTTCGGGCTTGACCAGGACCAGCGCCATCGGCAGCCCGAATCCGCTGATCGACTTGGACAGGCAGACCATGTCCGGGACGATGCCCGCCTCTTCGAAACTGAAGAAGGTGCCGGTGCGTCCGCAGCCTGCCTGGATGTCGTCGACGATGAGCAGGACGCCCCGCTCGCGGGCCGCGTCGGCGAGCCGGCGCAACCACCCGGCGTCGGCCGCGGCGAGCCCTCCCTCGCCTTGCACCGTCTCCACGACGATCGCCGCGGGCAGGTCGACACCGCTGCCGGGGTCGTCGAGCATCCGGGTGAGGTGGTCGACGGTGTCGACCGCTTCGCCGGAGTACCCGTCGTAGGGCATCCGGGTGACGTGCCCCAGGGGCACGCCGGCGGCGCCCCGCTTGAACGCCGTGGCGGAGGCCGAGAGCGCGCCGAGCGACAGCCCGTGGAAGCCGCCGGTGAAGGCGATGATCTCGGTACGCCCGGTGACCCTGCGCGCCGTCTTGAAGGCGGCCTCGACGGCGTTGGTGCCGGTGGGCCCGGTGAACTGCACGCGGTAGGAGAGGGACCGGGGTTCGAGCACCACGTCGCGGAAGCGGGTCAGGAAGTCCGCCTTGGCACCGGTGTGCATGTCCAGTCCGTGCACCGGCCCGTCGGCCAGCAGATAGTCCACGACGGCACGGCGCACCTCTGGGTGGTTGTGGCCGTAGTTCAAGGCGCCCGCTCCGGACAGGAAGTCGATGTACTCCCTTCCGTCCCGGTCCCACATGCGGTGGCCGCTCGCCTTGGTGAAGACGGCGGGGAAGCGACGGCAGTAGGTTCTGACGGCGGACTCGAGCTCGTCGAAGACGTTCTCGGCCGACTCGGTCACGGTCATGAGCGGCTCCAGGGGTCCGTGTCGGCGATCCGCGCGGTGTCGCGGTGCCCGAGGGTGGTGCGGGGGGAGAGCGGGAACCAGCCGGCGAGGGTGAGCCGGATCAGCTCGCGCATCCTGTCGGCGATGAGCTCGGGCCCGTAGGCGGTGGCCACGTCGGCGGCGTCGATGACCGCGGTCGGCGGGAAGTACCGGGACGCGCGCGCAGGACGCACCACCGCGTCCCAGAGGTTGAGGCTCTGGCCGCCCCACCGGGCCCGTCCGCTGAACACGGAGTAGATGGGCAGGCCCTTCCCGTCCGGTCGGCTGAGCGCCTGGTTGACCGGTTCGCTGACCATCTCGACGATCAGGCCGCAGGCCCCCGCGTCCCGGGCCCGGCGGGCCCAGGCGAACAGCTCGAAGGCTGTTTCGAGGTCGTCACCGTGTCGGCCGAGTGTGCTGCGCTGCGGCGTGTACCCGAGGTGCACCAGGGTCGGGGTTCCGGTGGCCGCCACAGCCTCTGCGCACCGCAGGTCGTCCTCGCAGGACACCTCAATCTTCACGGCATCGGCCCCGGCCGCGGTGAACCGGTCGGCTGCGGCGAGGGCCCGGTGGGCGTTCCGGGTGGTGCCGTCGGGCAGATCCGAGAGCAGAAAGGGACGGCGGTCTTCGGGGAACTCCTTGTCCATGGCGCCACGGACCTCACCGACGAGGCCGACCAGGGTGGCCAGGGCCCACTCCTCCTCGGCCGGCCCGGTCATGGCCGTGCCGGGCCGGCCGAGATGCGTCATGAAGTAGGAATCGCCGACCATGACGCACTCGACAGGGCTGTCGGCCAGATCGGGGGTGCACAGCGCCCGCGCCAGGCCCTCGACCTCGTAGTCGCGGTAGACGTTGATCTTCAGCCCGAGTTGAGCCGGGGAAGAGTAGCGTCGTAGATAGGGAGCAAGCGTTCCGCCGGTGAGTAAGGTGGCAGAGTCAGCGCTCACTAATGGCCTCCTTGTAGACCTTGTTGATGCGTTGGACGGCGTCCCGGACGGCCTCCGGGGGCGCGGCCGTGAAGCAGATCCGGGCCCAGTCGCGGCAGTGCTCACCGAACACCCGGCCCGGCGCGAGGCCGACACCGTTCTCGGCACAGCTGCGCACGAACCGCTCACCGTCACCGAGCGCGCTCAGGTCGAGGAAGGTGTAGAGGGTCCCGGAGACGGCGGTGTGGGGAATGTCGAGGTATTCGTCCGCCAGACGCCAAGCGTCGTACGCGCGCGCACGTCGGTCGGCGAGTTCGCTCTCCGGCGTGGCCAGCGCCTCGTAGGCGGCGAACTGGGACGGTGTCGATACGGAGTACAGCGTGTGCAGCGACCACTTGGTAAGAGCCTCCTCGCAGCCCGGTGGCGAGACGAGGTGGCCGACCCGGGCGCCCGGCATCGCATAGGTCTTGCTGCAGGTGTGCACGGAGAAGGTGCGCTCGGCCGCACGGCCGACGGCGGCGGAGTCGAGGAATCCGTCCTGCGAGAAGTCGTAGTTCTCGTAGGCGTTGTCCGCGATCAGCCACAGGTCGTGCCGTTCGGCCAGTTCCGTGAGCCCGGCGAGCGCTTGCTCGTCGAGGCGGAAGCCGGTGGGGTTGTTCGGGTTGTTGAAGTAGATGGCCCGCGTCCGGTCGGTCACCGCCTGCTCGACGGCGCCGAGGAAGTCGAAGCCGGGGTCTGCGCACAGCTCCAGGAAGACGGGGACCTCGCGGGGCACCCCGCCTGCCGCCCGGACCAGGCCGGTGGCGAAGAGCCACTGCGGAGAGAGGATCACCACCTCGTCGCCAGGGGCGAGTACGGCGCGCAGCACCACCCCGATGGCGTGCGTCGCCCCGCCCGTGACGAGCACCTGGTCGACGTCCACGGTGGCGCCTCGCCGGGCGGAGGCCGCCGCGGCGAAGGCCTCGCGGAGCGCCGGGACACCTGCGGGCGGGGCGTGTTCGTGCGCGGAGATACCGAAGTCGGCACGCTCCCACACCCGGGGCCGGGCGCACGGCTCGAAGACCGTCTTGCCCTGGTGGAGGCCGACGGGGAGCGCGTGTGCGTGGTCGCGCAGCAACTGCTGGACGGCGACGAGGGGAGACGGGGCGATGTCGGACAGTGGACTGGCCAATGACGGCATGACGGACGGCTCCTCGTTCGCTGACGGTCCGGTGATCTGTCGGTAAGAGGGCAGCGAGCACCAGACGTCCATGTGCAGACGGACGTCTGAGGTCAGAAAGTGCTTGCGCGACCGGCGCACCGGCCGCACGCCGGTTCAGGTGGGCGCACAACGCGGACCGACCACGCCTCCCGGCAGGTCCGAGGCCCCTTGCCCTCGTTGCAGTCCGGGCAGGACGCCTTGTGACAGGATCTCGTCACGGATCTGACGCGCCGGTACGACTGTCCCGGCGCGTACCTGTGCTCCACTGCGAGGTGCGGTCGCCCGCACGTCGTCCCCCGCGTCTTCCCCCCGAATACTTCGCCCCCTCGTCGCATCTGCGGCGGTGTCACTCGGACAGTACGACGGTGCGAAGAGGCGGGGCACCGTTGTGCCCGGACTGCGGCTTTTTCTCGGTAACGTCGTTTAGCCAATTCTGCCGAGCGGCGCCTACCGGGTGGGGCCGCGCCCCACCCGGGACGGCTGGTCGAGGTCGTCTCACGTGCCGAGCCGGTGCGGCCCGGGGCCGCTCACTCGTAAAGGTGTACCGGGCGTCCGCTCTCGCCGTACTTGAGAACGAGTTTGAGCCGCCCGGAGCTCTCCAGGTGCTTGAGGTACCGCTGTGCGGTCGAGCGGCTGATCCCGGTGCGCTCCGCCACGTCGTGCGCGGACAGCGGCCGCCGCGAGCGGGCGATCACCTGGTGGACGAGTTGGACCGTCGGCATGGCGTAGCCCTTCCCCGACGGCGCGTTCGCGGTCGAGGAGCGCAGCGCCTGGAAGACGCCGTCCACGCTCGCCTGCCCCTCCAGGACGTCCTGAGCGAGCGTCTTCTGCAGCCTCGCGTACGCGTCGAGTTTGGCGCGCAGCGTCTGGTAGGTGAAGGGCTTCACCACATAGTGCAGCGCCCCGCACCGTACGGCCGAGCGCACGGTCTCCACGTCCTGGGCGGCGGTAACCATGATCACGTCGACCGCGTACTCGGGACGCTGCAGCTCGCGGGCCAGCTCCACTCCGGTCCTGTCCGGCAGATAGTGATCGAGTAGTACGAGGTCGACCCCGCCGCGGTCCACGGCCGCGAGCGCTTCCGCGCAGCTGCCCGCCTGGCCGACGACGCGGAATCCGGGGGTCTTCGCCACATAGGCCGAGTTGATCTCGGCGACATGGAAGTCGTCGTCCACGACGAGCACCCGGGTCACTGGAAGCCTCCCGGTGCCGGTGTGCCGGTCGGTCGCGGCAGACGTACGGAGAACACCGCGCCGCCGCCCGCCCGGTCACGCACCCGGACCCTGCCGCGGTAGCTGTCGGCTATCTGCTGCACCTGTGCGAGTCCGAGGCCGCGGGCGTGCCCGTCGGGTGACTGCTTGGAAGACCATCCTTCGGAGAAGATCCTTTTGCGCAGCCTGATGGGAACCCCGGGGCCGTTGTCGGACACCCACAGCGCGACGGCGTCGCCGTCGGACCGCAGGCCGGCTTCGACCCGCGGACTGCGGCAGGTTTGACCCCGCACCGCTTCCAGGGCGTTGTCGATGAGGTTGCCCATGACGATGACGAGGTCGCGCGGGTGGGCGACCGGCCGTCGCAGCCAGGCGTCGGCGGAGATCTGCAAAGCCGCGCCCCATTGCGCGGCGACGAGCCCTTTGCCGATCAGAAGCGCACGGACCAGCGGCTCGTGTATGCGTTCCACGACCGGGGCGAAGGGAGCCGGCCGCTCGTGCTCCAGCGCGGTCACGAAGTGCCCCGCTCTGTCGTACATATCGAGTTCCAGCAGGCCTAACAGGGTGTGCAGGCCGTTTGTGAAGTCATGCCCCTGGCTTTTCAGGAGCTTGGGAAGGACCGGGGTGGCGTCCATCGAGTGCACTCTCATCCGTTGGTCACGTCAGATGCGGAATTTGTTCTTCCGACTTTCCCGTGCGAGCGAGCGACAGATGCCTTCACATCTGCGGGTAAGCGTACTGTAAGCAGAATGAGTAGAAGGGGAATTTGAGGACGAAGCAGCACTGTGCGCAGAATGCCGCTTCCCGTCGACGGATGAACTAGCCTCGGCCGCGTCCGGATCACGAACCGTCCCGTGTCACCCCGCGTGGTGGCCGGAGGGAGAATGCAGTGCGGGCCTCCTCCGAGCGCGGAGCCGTGGTACTCGTGGACAGCGACTATGCCGACACCCCGTACGACAAGTGGGCCGCCGACGCCGGCATCGGACTGGAACTCCTCGTCTCCGGCAGCCGTTTCCCGCAGTACCGACATGTGCCCGGAGCCCGCTGCTTCCCCGACTACCGCACCGGTGGCACCCTCGAACAGGCGGTCCTGGAGACGCTGACCACGACGCCCGCCCAGAGCCTCGTGGCGCGGGCGGAGAGCGATCTGCTGCGCGCGGCGCGTCTGCGCGAAGTGCTCGGCGTCCCGGGGCAGAACTGGGACAGCGCCCTGGCCTTCCGGGACAAGGTCCTGATGAAGACCCTGGTCGCCGAGGCGGGCCTCGCCGTGCCCGACTTCGCGCCGATCCGGGTCCTCGTGGACCTCCTGGCCTTCCTCCGGCAGCACGGCTATCCGGTCGTCGTCAAACCCGCTTACGGGTCCGGATCCACCGGTACGCACGTCCTGCGGGGGCCGGAGGATCTGGCCCGGCTGCTGAACGGGCCACTGCCCGAGTACGCCCAGGTCGAACGGTTCGTCACCGGGACGATGTACGTGGTCGACGGTCTGGTCGCCGAGGGAGAGCCGGTCACCTCGTTCGTCTCCCGCTATCTGAACGACTGCCTTTCCTACCGATCCGGTACACCACTGGGCTCCACCCAACTGACCAGCGACGACCCGCTGGTGCCACGACTGGTCGACTTCGCGCACCGTGTACTGGACGCGCTGCCGACCCCCCGGTGCACCAGCTACCACCTCGAGGTCTTCCACACGCCCGAGGACGAACTGGTCCTGTGCGAAGTCGCCAGCCGTACGGGCGGCGCCCTGACCGCGGCCGCGATACGGGCGGCGTCAGGCATCGACCTCGACCGCGAGTGGTTCCTCGCCCAAGCGGTGCCGCGACACCCGGCGCCACGCGGAGCAACCGGCGTGGAACCCGGCCGGGCCGCGGGCTGGGTGGTCTTCTACCCCCGGTCCGGGCAGCTCGTGGCGCTGCCGCAGGACCCGCCACCGTTCGTGGCCGAGGAACGCCATCGCGGTACCGTGGGCGCCACCTACCAGGGCGGCGCCAAGTCCGGGGTGTACCTCAGCGGTTATGTCGTCACCGGCGGCGACGCGGCCCAGGTGGAGCAGCGGGTCGACGAACTCGTGCAGTGGTACGCGGCGGAGAGCCGGTGGCGCGACTGACCGTCCACCGGCCGCCCCCAACGAGGAGCGGAATGCGGTACATCATTGTCGGAGCCGGGGCGGTCGGCGGAGCGATCGGCGGCCGGCTCCACGAGGCCGGCCACGACGTGGTCCTCGTGGCGCGCGGGGCCCACTACGAGGCCCTGCGCACCGACGGACTACGGCTGACGACCTCCACCGGCACGCTGGCCCTGCCCGTTCCGGTCGTCGACAGCCCGCAGGCCGTGACGCTGCGCCGTGGCGACGTCCTCGTACTGGCCGTGAAGGCCCAGCACACCGAGGCGGCACTGCGCGAGTGGGCGGCGCGACCGGTCACCGGTGAGCGGCACGGCGCGACGGCAGGTGAGACGATTCCGCTGGTCTGCGCTCAGAACGGCGTCGAGAACGAGCGACTGGCGCTGCGCCGCTTCGGCCGCGTGTACGGCATGTGCGTCGTACTGCCCGCCGCGCACCTGAGTGCGGGGACGGTCGTCGCCCGCTGCGCACCGTACACCGGCGCCCTGGTCCTGGGCCGTTACCCGGCAGGCATCGACGCGACCGCTCGCGGTATCGCCGCCGACCTGGAAAGCGCCCACATGCTCGCACCCCTCGCTCCCGAGGTGATGCGCTGGAAGTACGCCAAGCTCCTCGCCAACCTGGCGCAGACGGTCGAGGCCCTGTGCGGAAGTGCCGCGGAAGGCGCGGCGGCGCAGGTCACCGAATGGGCCCGGACCGAGGGCACAGCAGTGCTCAAGGCGGCGGGGCTGGACCGGGCGAGCCCGGCCGAGATGGCCGAACTGCGCAACGGCAAAGTCGAAGGGCCCGCGCAGCCGGACGGGCAGCAGGCCCTCGGCTCCTCCTGGCAGAGCCTTGCCCGGAAGGCGGGTTCGATCGAAGCGGACCACATCAACGGCGAGATCGTGCTGCTCGGCCGGATGTACGGAGTGCCGACCCCGGTGAACGAGACGCTGACCCGGCTGGCGAACACCGCCGCACTCGAAGGAAGGGAACCCGGGGAGCTGGACGCCGACAGGTTGCGGGAGCTGGTGGCCGCCGCCCGCTGACCGCCGCGCACCGCAGCGCCGCTCCGCCTCGGGCCCGGTACGGCCCCTCCCGCGGACAACCGGCGTGTCGGCGCCCGAGGGCAAGGGGCGTACCGCTGCCGGGGTGCATCAGGGAGACTTGGGGGGCCGTACCCAGACCGTGAGGAGTTCCCCCACCGATGGCCAGCCCCCGCCCGGGTTCCGCACCGCGTCAGCCGACGATCGCCGATGTCGCGCGGGCCGCCTCCGTCTCCCGTACGACGGTCTCGCACGCGCTCAACGGACTGGGCAAGGTCGACCCGCGCACGCGCGAGCGGGTCAAGCGGGTGGCCGAGGAACTGGGCTACCGCCCCAATCTGCGGGCCCAGCGGTTGCGCCGCGGCGAGGCCAAGGCGATCGCCCTGCTGTCCTCGATGCCGCTCGCGGTGGCCGGGGGGCCCTCCCGGCTCGGGTTCTACATGGAGGTGGCTGCTGCCGCCGCGGAACACGCACTGGCGCACGGATTCGCGTTGGTGCTGCTCCCGCCGGGGGAGACGGGCGCGGGGTTGCGGACCGTCGACGTCGACGGGGCGATCGTCGTGGAGCCGGGGGAGGACGATCCGCTCGTCGCCGAGTTGACCGGACGAGGGCTGCCGTGCGTGGCGCTGGGCCGGCCGGTGCCGGACACCGGCCGGGTGCCGTACGTCGACCTCAACGGCGAGGCGGTCGCCGAACTGCTGCTGGAGCATCTGTTCCGGCAAGGGGCCCAGCGCCCCGCCCTGGTCACGGCGGCCGGTACCCGGTCCCCGGCAGTGGATGCCCGGGCGGCCTACGAGCGGGCCGCGGAACGGTACGGATGGCCGCCCGTGACCGCGGTGGCCGAGGAGGCCGGTGGTGAGTCGGCCGGCTATGAGGCGTGCGCCGCGCTGCTGCGCGAACACCCGGACACGGACGCCCTGTGTGTGCTGGTCGACGCCTTCGCGGTGGGCGCGGTGCGAGCGGTGCGCGACAGCGGGCGCGGGCTCCCGGACGACGTCATGGTCGTGACCCGGTACGACGGCCTGCGCGCCAGGACCTGCACGCCCCCGCTGACCGCTGTGGACCTGCATCTGGAGCAGGCCGCGGCCGACGCGGTCGAGCTGCTGCTGCAGCGGCTGCACGGGGAGCCACCAGGCGCCCCACGGCGAGCGCCGGGCCCCCGGCTGGTGACACGCGCGTCTTCCAGCCGGGGGCCCGCCGTCGCCGACGAGCGCTGAGCCCTCATATCCCGAGCATCAGCACCAGCCCCGACACCAGCGCGAAGACCAGCACCGCCAGCCGCAGTCGGCGCGCGTCGAGCCGCTGGTGCACCAACCGGCTCAACGCCGCCCCGGCCGCGAGCGCGGGCAGAATCCACAGCACCGTGCCGAGGTGGTCCGCTTGCCCGCGCCCGGTCGCGAACAGCAGCGCGAGGGAGGCTATCTCACCGACCAGGAAACAGACGGCCACCGTCGAGCGCAGTTCGGACGGCGGCCGGTGCTGGTAGACCAGCGCGAGCGGCGGGCCGCCCACCCCCGTGGCGGTCTCGGTGATCCCGGTGACCAGTCCGGCGCCCACGAAGGCGCCCCGGCCCGGAGCGAACTCGGGCGCCGCCAGGCTGACCAGCGCCGCGAGCACGGTCGCGCCCCCGACGAACAGGCCCAGGTCCCGTTCCGGGATCACCGCGAGGAGCAGCAGCCCCGCGGGGGTGGCCGCCAGCCGCGCACCGGTGATCCAGCCCGCACCGCGCAGATCGAGGCTGGAGCGCTCCCGCCAGGCGACGTACAGATTGAGCGGAATCATCGACGCCAGCAGGAAGACCGGCAGCAGCCCGGGGTCCACCAGGCCGGCCACCGGCGCGACGATGAGTGCGTAGCCGAGGCCGCTGGCACCCTGGACGAAGGCGGCAGCGGCCACCGTCACCGCCAGCAGGACGAGGAGTTCGCCGCTCATCGGGCGGCTGCCGTGGAGGTCCGGTGGGCCCGCACCACCGGCGCCCGCCGCACCACCTCACGCGCCAGTTCCGCAGCACGCGCCACCAGGCTCCTGCCGTCCCAGTGCGGAGGCCAGCCGTGCCACAGACGCAGGCACCCGGCGGTGAAGACCGCCGTGATCTGATCGCGGTTGCCGCGCCGCACCAGCTCCCAGGGCAGATCGTGCGAGGGACACATCTCCGGGCCCGTGAGGTCGACGAGTAGGAAGTCGGCTGCGGCACCCGCCGCCACCACGCCCGTACGCACGCCGTGACCCCCCGTCATACCGCCCAGCCCGACCGCGTCGGCGCCCAGCCGGGTGCCGTGGTCCAGCCACGTCCAGCCACCGCCGCAGGAGGAGTCGCCGCCGGCCAGCCCGTAGGTGAGGCGCTGGGCTGTCTCGGCGGCGTCGAGCAGCCGGAAGGCGTCACCGCGGGTGCCGTCGCTCCCCAGGCCGAACCGGATCCCCTGCTCGGCCATGGCGAGGGCGGGTGCGACGGCGTTGCCCTTCCAGGCGCTGGCCACCGGGTTGTAGCTGACGGCGGTGCCGGTGTCGCGCAGCAGGGTGAGTTCACCGGGGGTGACCAGCGTGGCGTGCGCGGCGAGCAGCTGCGGCCCGAGCACGCCCAGCCGGTGCAAATGCTCCAGGGGGCGCAAGCCGTGCTGCAGCAGGGAGCGTTCGACAGCGGCGAGGTGCTCGTTGACGTGTATCTGCAGGACCGTGCCCGCTTCGGCGGCCAGCCGGGAGGTGGCCTTCAGGGTCCGTTCGGTGGCCGCTTCGGGGAGGGAGACGGCCAGTGAGGGGTGCACCAGGGGATCGGTCTCGTAGCGGGCGAGATGCTTTTCGGCCAGCGCCGAAATCTCCTGAGCGCTTCCGGTTCCGCCGGGGTCCCGGCCCCGGTCGGAGTCGTTGCAGATCTGCCCCAGGACGCAGCGCAGTCCCGCGTCGCGTGCCGCGCTCGCCACGGCTTCCACGTCGACCGGGGCGCGCGTTCCGGCTTCGGCCACGGTGGTGAATCCGCCGCGCAGCGCCTCCAGCGAGGCGAGCTTCGCCGCCACGTACGCCGACTCCTCGTCGAGCGCGCCCTCCAGCGGTGCCCACACGCGGCGGAATATCTCCGACGGTTCGCCGAAGGCCAGTGCGGCGCCGAAGCTCTGGGTGAGGTGGTGGTGGGCGTCGACGAAGCCGGGCATCAGCACGGTGCCCGGCAATCGCTCAGGCTCCAGGTGCGGGAAGTCGCGGGACAGGCGGGCGGCCGGTCCGACGGCGGTGAACACGGTGCCGTCCACGACGACCGCGTGGCCGTCGGCGGGCCCGTCGGGAAGCAGCACGGTGTCGGGGACCAGGAGCAGGGGCGAACCGTCGCTGCGTGCGAGGGCACCGGGTTCGGAAGTGCGCAGGGGGGTCATGGCGTCCTTGTTGGTGAAGGGGTGACAGGTGTGAGGAGTCAACGGGCGGTTTCCTGGTCGGTGCCCGAGGGACCGGCCGGCGCGGCCTCGGCCGCGGTCCCCACTGCCGCGCCCCCGATGGCCGTGGTGGGACGGGGACGCCAGGGTGCTCGGTGGAAGAGCGCGTGCAGCAGGGCTGCGCTGAAGGCGCCGACCGCGACGCCGCTCTCCAGCAAAATCCGCAGATTCGGGGACAGTTGACCGTATACGCCGGGCACCAGGATGGGGAGCAGCCCGAGTGCCAGCGCGACGGCCACGATGAAGGTGTTGGTGTGGTCGTCCAGGCCGCTGCGTCCGAGCATCTGGATGCCGAGCACCGTGATCACCCCGAAGACGACCAACGCGGTGCCGCCCACCACCGGAGCGGGAATGGCGTTGACGAGCCAGGCCACCGGCGCGAGGAAGCCGACGGTGATCAGGACGAGGCCTGCGGCGACCGTGACGAAGCGGCTGCGGACGCCGGTGATCCGGACGATGCCGATGTTCTCCCCGCTGGTGACCATCAGCGGGAGCCCGAAGAAGCCGCCCGCCAAGGAGACGAGTGCGTCGCCCCGGATGGTCTTCGGTGCGTCGCGACGGGCGTCCGGCTCCTTGCCGACGGCCGCGCTGTTGATCACCGTCTGTCCGGTGGCCTCGGCCATCGAGGCGAGGCTGTAGACCAGCAGCGGCAAGGACGCGAGCAGCGCGAACTGCGGGGTCCCGAACGGCATCAGCTGGGGTGCGTGCAGCAACGCACCGCCGCCGGTGGCCTCCAGCTCGACCCGGCCCAGCAGTGCGGCCAGTGCGGTACCGGCCAACAGTCCGAGGAGCACCGACAGCTGACGCAGCGTGCCCCGCAGCATTCCGTAGGCCAGCGCGGTGCAGCCGACCGTGGCCAGGCCGAGCAGCAAGGCGCGCGGCTCGGCGAACCCGCTGCTGCCCGGACGCCCGGTGATCAGCAGCGCGCCGACCTTCACCAGATTCACCCCGACGATGACGATCATCGTGCCGATGACCAGCGTGGGGAAGAACCTCAGCAGTCGCGAGAAGACCGGCAGCACCACGAAGCAGAAGACGGCCGTGATGACGACTGCGCCGGTTGCGGTGCGTACTCCGTGCTGCTCGGCGATGGAGAGGAAGAGGATCAGGGGGGCGCCACCGGGCAGCATCACGAACGGCAGCCGCGCCCCGATGCCCCACGGCCCCAGCGACTGGAGCAGCGAGCCGAGTCCGGAGAGCACGAACGCGGCGGACAGGAGGTTGGCGGTCAGCGCCGGGGTCAGATGGAGGGTGGAGCTGACCAGGAAGACGCTGGAGATCGGAGTGGCGGCCATGACCAGCACATGCTGGATACCGAACAGAAGCATCCGGTGCAGCGGCCGGTAGTCGTCGACGGGGTGCACCTGCGGACCGTCGGGGCGGGGTGTGGTGCGTGGGTCCGGGCCTCGACGAAGAGCATTGCGTAGCGACACGATGAGGGCTCCCTCTCGGGTGCGGTTCGCTCGGTGTTGGCCGGCACAATCGGGCCCGGACGGTGGCCAAATCGATTTGGCCAAATCGATTTGGCCGCCAGTATGGGAGGCGGGCCGTGCCGAGTCAACACATCGCGCGCGGCCGCGACCGGGGCGTACTGCGTACGCGAGGAGACTCCGCCGAAAGGGGCCGGCGGCGACCGGCCGCACCGCAGCAGTGCACGCCACCACCACAACGGCGGCGCCCCGCCGGCCGGTGTCGCACGGCTGAGCGCCGGATGACCGCACAGCTCGGAATCGTGGTGGGCCCTCCCGGTCTCCGCGTCAGCGGCCCGAGGACCGGGGCGGGGCCGGACATAGAGTGGCGGGGTGTTCGACTCGCCTGACTTCGACCTGGCGCCGTACGCGGATTTCGACACCGGCGAACTCGTGCGGCGCACCTATTGCAGTTGGCACGCCGCCGGATGGCGGTCGATGCTCGTACAGAGCTTCACCCACGCCCGGGAGGCGGAGTCCGTTCCGCTGCCCGGGGTGTCCGATCTGCATCTGGTCCTCTGCACCGGCGGGGACGCGGTGATGCGGGTGCGCGACGGCGGGAGGGCGGTGCGGCGACGCTGGGTCCCCGGCCGTCTGGAGCTCATGGTCCCCGGCCACTCGACCGTGCGCGGTTACCGCGCGACCTCCGCGATGCGGAGCGTCCAGGTACACGTTCCACGGGCCACGGTCGAGCGGACCGCGGCCGAACTGGGCGGGCCCGCCCCCGACTTCGCGGCGCTGCGGGCCGCTCTGTCCGGGGGAGACGCGGTCGTCGAGCAGGTGATGCGCGCGTTGCCGAGCGCCGAGAACGCCGACGACCTGTACGCGGAGTCGGCTGCGGCGTTCCTCGTGACACATCTGCTGACGCGAGGCCGGGACCACCGCCTCCCGGGTCCCGAGCACCAGGCCGTCCGCGAAGCCATCGCCGTCATGCGGGACCGCCTCGCCGACCCGTTGACGCTCGCCGACATCGCCGCCGAAGTGCATCTGAGCGTCTATCACTTCGTCCGCGTCTTCCGCGACGCCACCGGCCGGACGCCGCACCGGTATCTCACCGGACTGCGGATCGAGCAGGCTGGGCGGCTGCTCGCCGACACGGAGCTCACTGTCGCGCAGATCGCCGAACGCTGCGGATTCTCCAGCCCCGGCAGCCTGTCGTCGGCGTTCCTGGCGCACATGGGCGTCCGACCGTCGGTGTACCGCAAGAATGCGTAGACGGGTGCGCAATCGTGCGCATCCCCCCACCGGCGCACCCGGCCCTAGCGTGAGGGAATGCCGTACAACTACGCCGTCACCGCACATTCCCGGGCGAACCCCGAGACCGTCTTCACCGCGCTCGTCCGCGCGGCCACCTGGCCGTCGTGGTCGCCGATCGACGCCGTCGAGATCGAGGACGGCAGTGACCCCGGGGAGCGGCAGGGCGTCGGTGACACCCGGATCTTCCGTACCGGCCGGGCGGTCTCCCGGGAACGCATCGTCGAGCTGGTCCCCGACCGGCGCTTCGGCTACGAGAACGTGAGCGGCCCGTTCCGCTCCTATCGGGGCACCGTGGAACTCGCCGAGGCACCGCAGGGCGGTACCGACATCACCTGGTCGGCCGGCTTCGAGCCCAAGCTGCCCCTTTCGGGACCGCTGTGGCGGTGGTACCTCACCCGCTTCATGCAGCGGATGGTCGACGGCCTGGCAACCTACGCCGGCGAGACGGCTGACCGGGGCCCGGCCGGGTGAGCGCCCGCCGGGCACCCGGTCTGCTGCCCCGTTCTCCCGCAATGCTCACCCAGGCGCGACGGCAGCCGTGAGGGCGATCTGGCCGGCTCCGCTTCGGGCATTCGTCTTCGAAAGCTCGGTCCGCGATGCGACGCTTCGGCGCAGCGGAACGTGGCCCGGGAGCTTCGGCCTCACGGCTGCGCCTGTTTCGGCAGGGTGAGGATCTCGGCTCCGTCGTCGGTGATGGCGATCGTGTGCTCACTGTGTGCTGTCCGGCAGCCTGTCGCACTTCGTAGCGTCCACCCGTCGGCGTCGGTGACGAGTTCAGCGGTGTCCGCCATGATCCACGGCTCCAGTGCCAGCAGCAGTCCAGGGCGCAGTTTGTATCCCCGGCCGGGGCGTCCGGTGTTCGGAACGTGCGGGTCCTGGTGCATCGTCGATCCGATGCCGTGGCCTCCGAACTGGGTGTTGATCGGGTACCCGGCCTCGCTGAGGACCGTGCCGATGGCGTGGGAGATGTCACCTATGCGAGCCCCGGGCCCGGCAGCGGCGATCCCCGCTGCCAGCGCGCGCTCGGTCGTACTGATCAGCGCGACGCTCTCCGAGGGCGCTGCCTTGCCCACGATGAAGCTGATGGCGGCGTCCGCGGCGACTCCGCGTCGGGACACGGCGAGGTCGAGTGTCAGCAGATCGCCGTCGGCGAGCTTGTAGTCGTAGGGCCGTCCGTGGAGCACGGCGTCGTTGACGGCCGTGCAGATGTAGTGGCCGAACGGGCCGCGCCCGAAGGACGGTTCGTAGTCGACGTAACAGGACTGCGCTCCCGCATCGACGATCATGCTCTTCGCCCACCGGTCGATGTCCAGCAGATTCGTGCCGACCGCGCTGCGGTTCTTCAGCGTCTGCAGGATGTCGGCGACCAGGGCGCCCGTGTCTGTGGCCCGGCTCAACAGGGTGGGGTTCAGGATCTCGATCATGCGGCGCCCTTCCGATGCAACCAATAACTATACCGGCCATACTATACCGGTATTAGTATGGGAGTCATGGTCAGGTTGCCGCTCACTCCCGCAGAGGTCGAACGTGGACAGCGCCTCGGCGCCCTCCTGCGTCGAGCCAGGGGAGAGCGCTCGATGCTCGATGTCGCGCTCGACGCACGTGTCTCACCGGAGACCCTCCGGAAGATCGAGTCGGGCCGCGTGGCCACCCCTGCCTTCCCGACCATCGCGGCGATCGCCGATGTCCTCGGCCTCTCCCTCGATGCGGTGTGGGCCGAGATCAGCCGGCCCGAACGCGGCGCTGGACCGGCCGACGTCGGTCACCACACCCCCGGGCAGTTGACCGCGTAAAGCCGCATCCCCCGGCTGCGCGTGCGTCGCAGACGTAGCAGATGTCGACAAGTGGGAAGGCGTGGGCGGCGCGGCTGTCAACCGATGTCCCCGGTCGGTCCGACCACGGTCGTGCGGCGGGTCGTTGCCCACAGGAGCAGGGCGGCGAGGCTGAACGCCGCGCCGAGGGCCGTCACCATCGGCCAGCCCGCCACCGCATAGGCGAGCGAGGAGCCGAGGGCACCGAGGCCGCTGCCCGCCGAGTAGAAGACCATGTAGCCGCCGATGATCCTGCTGCCCGCGTCGGGTCGGACGGCGTGGATCATGGTCTGGTTGGTGACGTGGACGGCTTGTACGGCGAAGTCCAGCAGGACCGCACCGCCCGCCAGCGCCCACAACGACTGCCCCGTCAGGCCGATCGGAAGCCAGGACAGCGTCAGCAGGGCGAGACCGGCGCCGGTCGTGCGCTGGGCCAACCCCCGGTCGTTCCAGCGTCCGGCCACTCCTGCGGCGGCGGCCCCGGCCGCTCCGGCGAGCCCGAACGCGCCGATCGCCGTATGCGACAGCGACCACGGCGGACCGCTCAACGGCTGCGCCACGGTGCTCCACAGCGTGCTGAAGGCCGCGAACACCAGGAGGGCGAGCGCGCCGCGGATCCGCAGCAGCGGATGCCGGACGAACAGGGTGACGGTCGAGGCCACCAGCCGTCCGTACGACATCTTTCCGGCCCCCTCGGACGGCGGCATGGCCGGCCGCAGGGTCGACGGCAGGGCGCGGCGCAGCAGCACGGCGAGCAGGGCGGTGACGCCGGCGGACACCAGGTACACCGCCCGCCAGCCGGCGAGGTCGGCAAGGGCACCGGCGGCGGCGCGGGCCAGCAGGATGCCGGTGACGATGCCGCCGGTGACGGTGCCCACGGCGCGGCCGCGCCGGGCGGGCGTGGTCAGCGCGGCCGCGGCCGCGACCATCGTCTGGGCGACGACGGCGAGCAGTCCGACTGCGGCGAGCGCACCGAGCAGCGCCGCCGCGCCCGGCGCCAGCCCGGCGCCCAGCAGAGCGAGCGCCAGCAGCCCGAGCTGTGCGGTGATCAGCCGGCGTCGGTCGAGCAGGTCACCGAGCGGAACGAGCAGCAACAGGCCTGCCGCATAGCCGAGTTGGGTGACGGTGACGATGGTGCCGAGCAGTGCGGGGCCGAGCGCGAACCGCTCGCCGAGGGTCACCAGGAGGGGCTGGGCGAAGTAGACCGTGGCGACGGAGCTGCCGCAGGCCAGTGCGAGGAGCGGCACGAGTCGGGCGGGTGGCGACAGGTCCGGCGCCGCTGTCGGCACCGGCGTCGCGCGGTCACCGGGCCCGCTCGCCTCGTCGGCCCTGCCCGAGCACTCGATCGCCATGGGTACGCCTCCCAATCGGTTGCATCTTGCTACCGGCGTGACCGTAGCCGTACGAGGTAGCATGTTGCAACCAGCATGGGGAGAGCCGGAGAGCCGGAGACCCCGTGGAGTCCCGGGGAAGGAGCCGAATGGTCGCCCGCATCCGTTTCGACGACGACCCCTGTCCCGTCGCCCGGTCGGTGAACGTCATCGGAGACAGATGGTCGCTGCTGATCGTGCGGGACGCCTTCGACGGCAGCCGCCGCTTCAGCGAGTTCCAGCGAAGCCTGGGCATCGCCAAGAACATTCTGGCCGCCCGGCTGCGGACGCTGGAGGAGGCCGGAGTGCTGCGCGGTGCGCCTGCGTCCGAGGGCGCGTCCCACCGCGAGTACGTCCTCACGGACAGAGGCCGAGCCCTGTTTCCGGTGATCGTCGCCCTGCGCCAGTGGGGCGAGGACCAGTGCTTCGCCCCCGGTGAGCCCCACTCCCGTCTGCTCGACCGCCGTACCGGCCGACCGCTGCGTCGCCTCGAGGTCAAAGCGGCGGACGGACAACCGGTGGCGCCCCCGGACACCGCGGTGGAGAAGGTGGAGGACACGGAGAAGACCGGGCAGGCTGGGAAGACCGGGAAGAGCGGAAAGCCCGGGAGGCAGTCGAGGCAGCGCAAGCGGTGACGGGCGGAACCGCTTGACGAGGCCGGGGGGCCAGGACGTGTATCGAATGTAGATCTTGAACGATGAATGATCAGGGACTGGGGCGCTCGCGCGGTGGGTTCGCCATCAAGCTGCACCTGGCCGTCGGCAGGGGCCAAGAGCCTCTGTCGATCGTGAACACGGCAGCGGAGCGCGGGGAATCGCCGCAGTTCGAACCCGTGCCGGAGAAGGCCCGCGTGCTACGCATCGGGCCGGGCCGGCCGCGCGCACGCAGCCGTGCCCAAGAAGCCCGCAGAGCATCCAGCGTGCTGGTGAATGCTGGTGAACATGGGCAGGACTCTGCGGCTACTCGCCGACGGCTCCGTCGATCGCTTCGCGCAGCAGGTCGGCGTGGCCGTTGTGCCGCGCATACTCCTCGATCATGTGGGTGAGGACGTAGCGCAGCGAGATGGTCACCCCGCCGCAGTCGACGGTGTCGTCGAGGGAGGCGAACGAAGAGGCGACGGCACGGGCACGGACGCACTCCTCATGCCAGACTTCGAACGCCTCGTCCGCGTCGGCGTCCTCGACATGGAACTCGGCGGCCGTGCCGTCGACCTCGCCGGGCCACAGCGGCCCGACATCCTCGGCGTTCAGGGCGAAGCGGAACCAGCTTCGCTCGACGGACGCCGCGTGGCGTACCAGGCCCAAGAGGGTGAGCTGTGAGGTCGGGATCGCCCTCTGTTTCAGCTGTTCGCCGGTCAGCCCTTGGCACTTCATGGCCAGGGTGGCCCGCTGGTGGTCGAGGAACGAGGTGAGCGACGCGCGGTCGTCGGCCACCTTCGAGGGAGGTGTGCGCTGGTCATCGTTCACCGCACAAGGATGGCAAGGACACCTTTCCACTGGCCACCCCGCGCGCGCCCTCCCCGTCGGGCACGAGATCTCCGAGGGCGTCGAGCCGGCATCACGGCTCGACGCCGGCTCGACATCGAGGTGGCTGTCACCAGGGCTGTCGCCAGGTAAGGCGATGGCGGCGCGTGCTCGTACCGCGCCTGGGCTCGCCCGGCTTGCGCATCGGAGCGTCAGCTGTGGGTGAGGGTGCGGTCCAGGAGGGGGAGCAGGCGGTCCCAATGAAGCTGCAGCGCGGCGGGGTCGAAGGCGTCGGTGTCGGACATGGTGAAGCCGTGGACGGTGCCGGGATAGATCTCGGAGGTGTACTGGACACCCGCGGCGTCCAGAGCCTGGTTGAGCTCGGCCAGGGACTCGGGCGTCATGTCCGTTTCCGCGTGGCCGAGGTGGACCTGGGCCGTGAGCGGGGAGAGAAGGCGTCGCAGGTCGTCGGGCCCGTCCGCGCCCACTGGGCCGTGGAAGCTGGCGACGGCGGCCACCTGGTCGGGGTGGGCGGAGGCGGTGCGCAGCGCCAGGAGTCCGCCTATGCAGTAGCCGGTCACCGCGACCGGTCCGGCCGCCACCTCGGGCTGGGCGGTGAGGAAGCTGAGACAGGCGTCGGCGTCGCTCAGGATGCGCTCGGCGGTGTGCGCCTCGATCAGGGGCATCAGTTGGGCGATGGTCGCGGGGCGGACGTCTTCTCCGATGTGCTCGGGGAGTTCGATCACCGGTGTCGGACCGTGCCGGTAGAAGAAGTTGGGGACGAGTACGTAGTACCCGTGGTCGGCCAGTTCGCGGGCCATCTCCCGTAGCACGGGACGGATACCGAAGGCGTCCGCGTACATCAGCACCCCCGGGTGCCGCCCGTCACCGTCGGGGAAGGCGGCGAAGGCGTCGGCGCGGCCGTCCGGGGTGGGAATCTGCACTGTCTTGTCGGGCAAGGTCGTCCTTCCGTGGAGTCCGCCCCGCCAGCGTTGGTCCCACCAACGCCTTCGAGGCGCGAGTGAACGTACATCGTTAGTGGGACTAACGCAACGGATAGGGTTGTGACCGTGGACGGAGATCAAACTGCGGACATGTCCGACGACGGCGCGCGCAAGACGCCCGACAGGCTGCGGCGGCGGGCGAGCCGATTGTTGTCGCAGCTCACCATGCGGTCGGACCGGCTGATCAACGAGGGGCTGGCCAGGGCCGACGGCCGCAAGTGGCACTACGCTGTGCTCGCCTCACTGCAGGAGTACGGGCCGGGTAGCCAGGCGGAATTGAGCAGGCGCTCCGGCATCTACCGCAGCGACATGGTCGGCGTCGTCAAGGAATTGGCCGAGCGTGACCTCGTCGAGCGGGTACCGGATCCCGACGATCGGCGCCGCAACGTCATCACGATCTCCGTCCGGGGCCGCCGCCGACTACGCCACCTCGACAGGATCCTGGACGACCTCCACGACGAACTGCTCGCTCCGCTGAGTACGGCCGAACGCGACCAGTTCCTCCAGTTGCTCACTCGCTTGCTGGACCACCACACCCGGGCCTCCTGAGCCGCGCCCCCTGGACGAGGCCCTGGGTGAGGCGCCCCCGGCCACTCGCCGGGTGACGAGGAGACGAGCAGGCCCGGCGTACGCGGCACAGTGCTGCCCGGGTCGGTGGAAGCCGATTCCGGGCGGTCAGCCGACTGTCGCGTGGCGTGGGGCGGGGGAGGGGACGGGGGCGTGGCGGATCAGGGGGGTGCCGTATGCGGCCAGCCACACCACCCACATCAGCCAGCCGAAGAGGCCGAGCAGCCCGAGCGGTCCGGTGTGGTCGATGACCAGCGGGGCGAGGGTCGCCGAGGTGAACAGCAGCGCCGCCGACAGGAGTCCCCATGTGCGGTGCCACGGCCGGATGAGTCCGGCCCGTCGACCGCCGATGGACAGGCCGACGAGAGCGAGCGCCAGGAAGGTGCCGTTGAGGGTGAACAGCGCGTCGTGCAGTGCCCACAGCCCCAGTGTCGCGCTGGTGTCCTGGGAGGTCGTCGACGCGATGGCCAGGCGGATCGCGATGACCCCGGCGAAGGCGGCGTTCTGCAGGACGACGCCGGCGAACCCGACCAGTGACCACGCCTCGCCGCGCGCGCTTTCCGATTGCCGCAGTGCGGCGACCGCGCCCGCGCCGAACAGCGTGGCCAGCGCCCAGGCGGCGGGAGTGAGGGCGGACCCCACGCCCACCAGGCCGCCTTCCGTGCCGAAGAACGAGGTGACTTCGGCGATGTCGGCACCGGTGCGGGGGAGACCGGCAGGGGCCACGACCACATTGCCCATGACGATCAGGAAGGCGAACCCGAAGGCGGCGACACCGGCGAGACGGGGGAAGCTCATGGCGGTCCACCAGGCTTTTTGACGTATCATCTATTCATTATAAGGGTCGTAAAGCGAAGGGGTGCAAGGAGCATGAGCACGGAGCCGGGACGACGCCGCTACGACTCGCTGCGCCGTACGGCGCAGGCGCAGGAGACCCGCGCGGACATCGCCCGCGCCGCCCGTCGGCTGTTCGTCTCCCAGGGATGGGCGGTGACTACCGTGCGGGAGGTGGCGCGCGAGGCGGGGGTCTCCGCACCCACCGTCTACGCCGCGTACGGGAACAAGGCGGAACTGACCCGGGCACTGGCCGACGCGGCCGACCTGTCGGCCGATGTGGCGCAACTGGTCGCGGAGCTGGAGCGGCCCGGTGCGGACCCCGCCGCGCAGCTGGCGGCGATGGCCGCATACGACCGGCGGCTCTTCGAGCGGGCAGGCGACATCATCAACCTGATCCGCGAGGCGGGCCGCACCGAGCCGGAGTTGGCCGCGCTCTACCGCGAAGGCCGCGCCCGCGCCGACGAGACGCGGGTGCAGGTGTTCTCGTCCTGGCCCGCCGATGTCCTCCGGCGCGGCCTGGACGTGACCTCGGCAGCGGACATCTACGCGGCTGTGTGCAACATCGACGTCTACGCCGTACTCACCGCGGAGCGCGGTTGGTCGCCCGACCAGGTCGAGCAGTGGTGGAGCGGAGCACTGGCCCGGGAGCTGCTGGGCTGACGCTCCGGGGCCGGCCACGGACGGCCCGGCAACCGACCCGCTTCGCCGATCCGGCGCCGGGTACTCGCTGATCCGTCCCCGGGGACCCCGTACCCGATGACGAGAGAGGTCGAGGAGCAGATGGACGAGGTGACGCAGAGCGCGGAGACGGTCTGCGGGACGGCGGTCCATGAGAGCGGGCGGGACGGTGCGCCTTTCGTCCACGTCCGGTCCGAAGAACGGGATCTCGGCGAGACCCGGCCCGCAGAGCCGGGCTCCGCAGCTGCCCAGCGGGACGGCGAGACCAGGACGACCGTGTGGGTCGCGCTGGGCGCCAATCTGCTCATCGCGGTCGCCAAACTGGTCGGCGGCTTCGTCGCGGCCTCACCGGCGCTGCTGTCGGAAGCCGCGCACTCGGTGGCCGACAGCCTCAACGAGGTCTTTCTGCTCGCGTCCCTCCGGCGCAGCCGCAGGCCCGCCGACAACGCACATCCGTTCGGCTACGGTAAGGAGCGGTTCTTCTGGTCGCTGCTCGCCGCCGTCGGCATCTTCGTCACCGGTGGCTGCTTCTCCTTCTTCCAGGCATTCGAGGCGTTCAGTTCCAGCGGCGAGGAGACGTTCACCGGGTACCTGATGGGCCTTGTCGTGCTCTTCGTGGCGCTGCTCGCCGAGGGCACCTCGCTCGCCCGGGCGCTGCTCCAGGCGCGGGGCCGGGCCAAGGAGGAGACCCGGTCGATGACCGCCGAAGTACGGCACAGCGGCGACCCGGCGCTGCGGACTGTCCTGGCGGAGGACGGCGCGGCATGCCTGGGCGTACTGCTGGCCATAGCCGGTATGGCACTGCACATGGCGACCGGCCAGGGTTGGTACGAGGGGGTGGCGTCGCTGCTGATCGGCGTACTGCTCGTCCATATCGCCTTCGCCCTGGGCCGCAGCGCGAAGGACCAGCTCATCGGCGAGGCGGCCGAGCCGGAGCTCCAACGGGAGATCATCGAGCTGCTGGACGAGCAGCCGGAGATCGACGCCGTCATCGAGGTGCTCACGATGCGGATGAGCCCCGACTCGGTGCTGCTGGCCGCACGGGTCGACCTCGTGCCCGGCGTGGACAGCGAGCACGTCGAGGACGCTCTGGTCCGCGTCAAGCAGAACCTCGCCGCACAGTGCGCCGACGTCGACCACATCTTCCTGGACGTGACCGACGCCACCCGCGGTGACCGCCGCCGGGCCCGGCACGTCCGCGAGGAGATCGAACGCGCCGCCGAGGCGGCCGAGAACGGCCGCGCCACCGATGGCTGACGGGCCGCCGAGGGAGCCCGACCGGCCGGTGCGGGGATGTGCGCAGCGCATGGCGCGTCGGTACGCGTCCGCTCCGCGCAGGGACCGCCCGCCTGCGGGCCGAGCGTCCCCGCTAGGTTGAACACTGACCGGCGTCACCCGGGCAACCGGGCACACCCGGTGCAGCAAGGCCGGTGGAAGAGCCGGTGCGGGCAAGAAGGAGGCTGCTGGATGCCGGGGACGCGGATGGATGTGCACGACGCCCGACTCGTCTACGGATGCATGGGCCTCGGTGGCGGGTGGGACACCGAACCGTACACAGCGGATGACATCGCCCAGGCCGAAGCCGCCGTGGACGCCGCGCGACAAGCCGGTATCACCGTCTTCGACCTCGCCGACATCTACCAGCACGGCAAGTCCGAGGCCGTCTTCGGTGAAGTCCTGGACCGGAACCCCGAACTACGCGGGCAGATCGTGCTCCAGACCAAGTGCGGCATCCGCCTCCCCGCCGAGCACCAGGTCGGCCGCTACGACCTGCGAGGGGCCACCATCGCGCGCCGAGTGGAGGAGAGCCTGCACCGGCTGCGCACCGACGTCATCGACGTCCTCCTCCTGCACCGTCCCGACCCCCTCACCCCTCCCGCGGAGATCGCAGCGGCTCTCACCGACCTTCACGGCCAGGGGCTGGTGCGGCAGTTCGGCGTCTCCAACATGAGCGGCGCCCAGATCGCCCACCTGCAGGCCCATCTCGATCTCCCGCTGGTCGTGAATCAGCTGGAGATGAGCCTCGACCACCGGGACTGGATCGAGTCCGAGGTCCTGGTGAACACCTCCGCCCTCGCCCATAACGGCTTCCCGCACGGAACCCTCCAGTTCTGCTCCGCCCACGGCATTCAGCTGCAGGCCTGGGGAGCGCTCGCCCGCGGGCGCTTCACCGGCCCCGATTCCGGCCAGGCCGGTCAACTCGTCGCCGAACTGGCCCGGTCGAAGGGCACCACTGCGGAAACGATCGTGCTGTGGTGGCTCCAGCGGCACCCGGCGGCCATCGCACCGGTGGTCGGCACGACCCGGCCCGACCGCATCCACGCCTGCCGGGACGCGGTCCTGCGGGAGCCGGACCTCACGCACCAGGAGTGGTACGAGCTGTGGGTCGCCGCACGTGGCGCCCCTCTCCCGTAGGCCTGCTCCACCTTGTCCTCTCGTGGGACGGGGCCGAAGGCGAGCACTGCGGACACGGCCGGTGGGCTCAGTCCGTCGGCTCGCCTGCGGCCTCGTCGGGTACGTAGTCCCCGGCGTCCTCCTTGCCGCCGCTGGGTGCGGATTCTTCTTCCTCCTCCTCTGTCGGCGCTGCGTCCTCCGAGAGCTCCCCCGCCTCGGGAGGGGGCGGAAGGTCGGGTGTCTGTGGTCGCTCGTCTCGTTCACTCATGTCCCACGTGTACCCGCTGTGCGCAGTGCACTGCACCGCACCGAGCTCCGTTGCGGCGACAGCACCTGGCGCCGACCCGGGAACCCGGCGTCGGGGCATGCACCCGCCGGGCCGTCCCCGGGCGGGGACGGCCCGGCCCGGACGGCGGGCGAGTGTTCTCTCAGACGTTGTCCTCCGACGGTGTGAGCAGCGTCGAGAGGGCGGTCGTCGGTTGGTCGGTGACAGTGGCCAGCAGCCGCGTGAATCCCTGAGCCCAGCGCGCGATCGTCGCGGCGTCGAAGAGATCTGTGGAGTACTCGAAGGTGACGGTGATACTTCCGTCCCGGGGTTCGAGGACGACGTACAGCTCGTTGCGGGCGACTCCGACGGTGGGCAGGCTCCGGACGGCGGTGGTGACTCCTCTCAGGTCGAGGGCCGGTGGCGGGGTGGTGACCACGGTGAACAGAACGGTGGGGTAGAGCCTGTCCGCCTCCTCGGGAGCCAGCAGGCGGACGACCTCGTTCAGCGTCAGGACCTGGTGATCGAGGGCGTTGAAGAGAGTCGGTCCGAGGCCGGTGGCGAGCTCGGCGAAGTCGGTGGCTTCGGAAAGGCGTGCACGCAGCAGAACGGCGTCTCCCAGCAGGCCGACCGCCTCCTCGTGCTCCTGGCGGCCGGCCCGGTTGGCGCTGGAGGCGGCGAGCACCACATCGGTGGAGTGCCCGCACAGCCGGGCGGCCCAGGTGGCGAAGGCGGCGGCGAGGACCACGTACGGCGTGGTGCCGAGACGGGCGGCGGTTCGGGCGACACGGGCAGGTACCGCGCCGTCGATCACCTGCTGATGCAGGGCTCCCGCACCGGAGAGGATCTCCGGTCGCGGGTGGTCGTAGGGCAGGTTCAGGCGCAGCGGTACGCCGTCGAGTTCGGCCTGCCAGAACGCCTCCAGGCGTCCTCGCCGTGCACCGTCGTCGAGCTGCTCCCTCTCCCAGCGCGCATAGTCGGTGAACTGAGCAGCGGGCAGGGGGAGCCGCTGAGCGGCCCCGTCGTTGTAGAGCGTCTGCAGTTCCCGCCACAGGACGCCCATCGACCAGCCGTCACAGATCGCGTGGTGCAGGACGACGACCAGGACCCATCGGTCGTCGGCCGATCTGCCGAGCCGGAAGCGGAACAGCGGCGCCCGGTCCATCGCGAACGGGTGTCTCGCCTGGTCCTGGCACCATTGGTCGATCTCCTGGTCGCCGAGCCGGGTGAGGTCGCTGACGGGGAGTTCCACCGGTACCTCGGCGAGGACCTCGATCGCGAGCTCACCGCCGTGCCGTACGGCCCTGCTGCGCAGCGCGTCGTGCCGTCGTACGAGTCCTTCGAGCGCCTGAGCCAGCGCGTGCGGGTCCAGCTCACCTCGCAGATCGACCCGATGGGCGACGTTGTAGACGCTGGGATCGGCACGCTCGTGGTGGCGGCGCCACAGCCTGCGCAGGGTGGCGGGCATGGGCACCGTCTCCACCGGCCGCCGCGGTCCGGGGTCGATGCGGTGGGCGACGGCGCGGATGGTCGGTGCGCGGAAGAAGTCCGCCATGGACAACTCGACACCGTGTTCCGTGGCCATTCGGTTCAACAACCGTACGGCGCTCAGGGAGTGGCCACCGAGCTCGAAGAACGAGCGGTTCAGCGGCACCCGGCGGGCGCCGAGTTCGGCGCACCACAGTTCGTGGAGGGCCTTCTCCAGGGGACTGCCCGGTTCCTCGCCTTCGTCGTCGGGCTTGTCCGCCGTGTCCGCGGTGTCGCGGGGGGCGGGCAGCCGGTCGCGGTCCAGTTTTCCGGCGGCGTTCACCGGCAGCCTCTCCACCCGCACCCAGCGCCGGGGCACCAGGTGGTCGGGGAGCTCAGCGGCCAGGGCGGTCCGCAGCTCTTCGACGGCATCCTGCCCATCCGGCCGATCCTGCCCATCCGGCTGATCCGGCCGATTCCGGCGGTCCGGTCGGTGAGCCGGCCGGTCCGGGCCCGCGAGTGCGACATAGGCGACGAGTTCGCTCTCGCCATGGCTGTCGCGGCGGGCCAGCACCGCGGCCTCACGTACGCCGGGCTGCCGCGTCAGAGCCTGCTGGACCTCGGCGGGCTCGACGCGATGGCCCCTGATCTTGACCTGGTCGTCGAGGCGGCCGAGGTGCTCCAGCGTCCCGTCTCCCCGCCAGCGGGCCAGGTCTCCGGTGCGGTAGCACATCTCCTCGCCGGAGCCGACTGGCTCGAAGGCAGCGGCTGTCTCCTCGGGGCGGCCGTGGTAGCCGTACGACACCGCCGTACCCCCCACATACAGCTCACCGACAGCACCCACCGGGACCTCCCTGCCGTCCGCGTCGAGCAGCCGGATCCGCACGCCGGGGATCGGTGTGCCGATGGGCGGGCAGGCCCCGTGGGCGGGGTCGACCCGGTGCGAGGTGACGATGACGGAGGTCTCGGTCGGTCCGTACTGGTTGAAGAGGGCGCACTCCGGATGGGCGGCGAGGAACCTGTGGAACGCCGGGGTGAGCCGCAGCGCCTCGCCCGCGGAGAACAGTTCGCGCAGGGCGGGCATGCGGGGGCCGGTCTCCATCAGGTACGTCAGCGGGGTGCAGGGCATAAACATCCGCTCGACTCCCTGGCGTTGCACGGCGTCCGTCAGTGCCGCCGGGTCCTGTCGCACCTCGTCGTCGATGAGCACGAGCGCTGCTCCGGACGCCAGCGTCGTGAAGATCTCCTGGACGCTGACGTCGAAGGCGGGCGAGGTCCACTGCAGGGTCCGCAGTGCTGGATGCTGCTCAAGGTGGCGGAGGACCAGGTTGACGGGACCTCGATGGGGCACGACGACGCCCTTGGGACGGCCGGTGGAGCCCGAGGTGTAGATGCAGTACGCGGCATCCGCGGGGTGAACGGCGAGGAGGTCCTCGTCCGGGCTCCGATCCAGTGCCTCCTCCTGGCTAGCTGCCTGCTCCACGGTCCTCACCGGCCACCGCTGGAGGGCGGGATGCCGGGTGAGCAGTGCCTCGGTCGTCAGGACCAGCACGGGGCGGCCGTCGTCCAGGAGCTGTGCGAGGCGGGCGGGTGGCAGGGAGGCGTCGAGCGGCAGATAGGCCGCTCCGCTCTTGAGCACGCCCAGCAGCGCGGTGATCAGCTCGGGGCCGCGCGGCAGTACGACCGCGACGCGTTCGCCACGGCCTGCCCCGTGCGGGCGCAGCCAGCGGGCGAGGCGGTCGGCACGCTGGTCGAGCTCCCCGTAGGTGAGCTGCTGCCCCTGATCGGTCACCAGCGCGACGGCGTCGGGCGTCCGGCGTGCTTGCGCTTCGAACAGGCCGTGCAGGGTCTCCTCCACGGCGGGCAAGGGCTCCTGCTGCCGGCCGAGCCGCGCCAGCGTCGTGCGGTCGGCGTCCGTGAGCGCGGTGAGCGCCGAGAGCGGGGCGCCGGGGTCGGCGAGGGCCCGCCGCAGTACCTGCTCCACGTAGTCCACGAGCCGTCGCACGTCGCTCTGCCCGAACAGCTCCGTGTCGTACTCGACCATGAACCGCACGCCCTCGCGGTGGTGCGTCAGATAGATGCCGAGGTCGAAGGGCGCGCGTGCGGAAGGCGTGTCGAGGAGAGTGGCGGTCAGCCGCGGCGGGTCGAAGTCCACCCGGCTCTCGTTCTCGTACTCCACCATCACCTGGAAGAGCGGGTTGCGGCCGGGATCACGACGCGGATTGAGTGCGCTGACGAGTTCGTCGAAGGGGACGTCCCGGTGCTCGTACGCCGCCGTGCTGCGCTCGCGCACCCGGTGCAGCAACGCGGTGAAGTCCGGGTCGCCGGACAGGTCGAGGCGCAGGGCCACGGTGTCGAGGAACATACCGATCTCGTCCCCGGCCTCCTCCGGCCTGGCGGCGACAGCCGTGCCCACCACGATGTCCCGCTGCCCGCTGAACCTGCCGAGCACGGCGCCGATCGCGCTCGTCAGCACCATGAAAAGGGTGGCGCGCCGCTCGGCGGCGAACTCCCGCAGCCGCGACGTCAGCCGGGCGTCCAGCTCATGGGTGAGGCTCTCGCCCTCACCGGAGCGCACCGGCGGTCGGGGCCGGTCCGAAGGCAGCGTCAGCTCCGGTGCGTCCGCCAGCTCCCGCCGCCAGAAGGCGAGCGCCTCGGCGACCCGGGAGGGGTCGGCGGGGGCGGTCGGCCGGGCGACGAGAGGGCGCAGCGCGGGATCGCCGTCCGGTCCACAGCGGTAGTGGGCGGCGATCTCGCGGGCGAACACCTCCGTGGAGGAGGAGTCGAAGACGATGTGGTGGGCCAGCAGGAACAGCAGGTGCCGCTCGTCGGACAGGCGCAGCAGCCGGCACGAGAACAGGGGTCCGGTACTCAGGTCGAAGATCCGGCGGCCCTCGGTCTCCAGAACGGAGCGCAGGGCCTGCTCCTCGGTCGCGCCGGTGTGGTCCTCCACCGGGCAGTCGATCGCGGCGTCCGTCCGCGTCTCCTGGTAGGGGACCCCGTCGGCGGTGCCGAAGACGGTACGCAGCGCCGGCTGGCGGGCCACGGTACGGCGCAGGGCCCACCTCAGCCTCGCTGTGTCCAGCGGGCCCTCCAGCCGGATCGCCTTGGGCTCGTGGTACATGCTGGTGCCGGGGTGCAGCTGCTCCATGAACCAGATCCGTCGCTGCGCGGGCGACAGGTCCCTTCTGGCGGGCGTCGGCAAAGCCGTGGGGGCCGTCCGGCATGTGCGGGTGCGGAGGCGGTCGATCGCGGGAAGGGCGGCGAGCACCTTGTCCGCCGGTACGCCGAAGTCCACGAAGCAGGCGATCTCGTTTGCACCGGCTCGTGTCAGCCGCCGTACCGTCCCGGCCGCCGACTCCTCGTCGCCGATCAGCGCACGCGAGTCGCAGTAGCGCTGGTAGGCCCGGCCGAGCAGGAAGTCCACGTCCTCCTCGGGGGTGTTGTCCAGGTCGACTTCGAAGCCGAGGCTGTTGGTGACCTGGTTGAAGAGGGAGAGCGAGGAGCGCAGGTACGACATGAACGGCCGGTAGGCCTCTGCGCGGGCGGTCTCGGTGTCCGCACCGAGGTAGGTGTGCACCAGTACCACCACCCGGCCCGCGTCGGGGTCGTGGCCGTGCTCGGCCCGGGTACGTCGGTAGAGCGCGATGTTCTCGCTGAGCTGCTCGACCGACTGCGCCATCAGATTGGTGACGATGCCGAGGCCCTCCGCCGCCGCCCGGCGATAGCTGTCCGGGTTCCCCACCACCGCGACGTACAGCGGCGGTTGGTCCTGAACGGGGCGGGGGTGCAGCTCGATCTCGACGGGTTCGCCGTCGCCGCCGGTCATGGTCAGCGGCCTTCCCGACCAGAGGTTGCGTACGGTCTGCAGCTGTTCGTACATCACCTCGCGGTGCCGTCCGAAGTTCTCCGGGGCGAGCGCGAAGTCCCCGGCATGCCAGCCACTGGCGAAGCACAGGCCCGTTCGGCCGCCCGAGAGGTTGTCGACGACCGACCATTCCTCGGCAACGCGCACCGGATGGTGCAGCGGCAGGACCACGGAACCGGCGTGCAGGCGGACCCTGCTGGTACGCGCCGCCAGTGCGGCAGCGAGCACCGAGGGGTTGGGGAACGGCGCACCGAAGGAGTTGAAGTGCCGCTCAGGGAACCACAGGGCGTGCAGCCCGTGGCTGTCCGCGAACTCGGCGGCCTCCATGATCAGCGCGTAGGTGTCTGCCGTACCGGTCTCGGGGTAGTCACCGAAGAAGTACAAGCTGAAGTCGCATCCGGCCGAGGCCGACGGGAGGGCATCGGACGACGGCCGTGGGGCAGCGGCTGCGGGCGGTGCCTGCGGTACGGGCGCGGTTACGGGGGCCTGGGGCAGGGGAGCGGTGGCGGGCGCCTTCGGTGGGGAGAGGGGCGCGGCGGTCGGGGATGACGTACCCGAGACGAGCTCCAGTTGGCGGGACATCAGGCCGGTGACCTGGTCGACCAGCTGTCCGGCGAGCCGCAGCTGCTGCGCCAGCACATCTTGGAGCCCGGTGTCGTCGCCGCGCGCCGGTGTCTCCTTGGGTGTCTCCTCCGGTGTCTGCTCCGACGCCCGTGCGGAGGCGGGTGCCGGACGCGGCACTGGTGCGGGCACCGACGCGGGTGCCGGACGCGGGGCCGTCTCGGGAGCGCCCTCCGGGGGCTGCCCCGGCGCGTCCACGTCTTCGCGGGCCCCTTCCGCGGGCGCACCATGCGCGGTTCCGGCCTCCTGGTCCGGGCCGCCGCGCAGTCGTACGACGAACTCGGCGAGCTTGCGCGGAGTGTCGGACTCGGTGAACAGCTCTCGGACCGGGACACGCACTCCGTACCGCCGCTGCAACTCCGTGGTCATGCCCAGCAGGGCCAGTGAGTCGGCGCCCAGCGCGAAGAAGGACGTGTCCGGTGCGACATCCGCCCGGGTGGCTCCCAGCTTCAGCGCTGTCAGTTCGCGAATGCTCTCCACGGCCTCGTCCAGTGCCGGCTCGTCCAGCGCCGGGCTCCCGGCGGGCGGCGGCGCCACCGATTCCGCCACCGCCGGAACGGCCTCACCGCCCTTCGTAGCCGCGCCGGGGACCGGGAAGCGGCGTCGGCGCAGGGGATGGCCGGGCAGCGGGACGCGGCCGCCGTCGCGGGCGACCGCCCGCCAGTCGAGGTCGGCGCCCCTGCGGTAGAGCTCGCCGAGCGAGGCCAGCACACCGTGCCACTGCCCCGTACCCGTGGCCGTGCCGGTACCCGCGCCCGTACCGGGGTCCGGGTCGGTTCCCTGGCCGGGCAGCCAGCGGCTGTCGGGCAGGCAGTGCCTGCCCAGACCGGTGAGTACGCTGCCCGCGCCCATTTCCAGGAAGTCCGCAGCCCCCTGCCGGGACGCGGTCGCCACCGCGAGGTCGAAGCGGACCGGTTCGCGTGCTTGGCGTACCAGGTAGTCGGCGTCGGCCCGCCAGCCGATCGGCCGCAGTACGCCGTCGAGCGCGCCGGCCAGCGGGACCCGCAGCGGCTGCAGCTCCAACTTCTCGACGTATGTGCGGAGTTCGGGCAGGACGGGGTCGAGCGCGGCGGAGTGGAAGGCCCGGTCCACGGGCAGTGGCTGCCACCGGACGCCCTCCTGATCGAGCAGCTGTTCCAGCTGCCGAAGGGATTCCGCCGGGCCGGAGACCACGTGGGCGCGTGGCCCGTTGACCGCTGCCAGTTCTGCTCCTGCCGTCTGTGCGAGGCGCCGCACGGTCGCCGGATCGGCGTGTACTGCCAGCATCGCCCCGGGCGGGCATCCGCGCTGCATCAGCCTGCCGCGCCACGCGGTGATCCGCAGCCCGTCCTCGACGGACAGCGCACCGGCGGCACAGAGCGCCGCGTACTCTCCTGCGCTGTGTCCGAGCAGTAGCGCGGGGCGGATCCCGAAGGCGCGCCACAGCTCGGTGAGAGCCATCTGGTGGGCGAAGAGGGCGGGCTGGGCGGTCTCCGTCGGCCAGGGAACATCGCTGTCCGCTGCACTGTCGTCGAGGAGGACGGGCAGCAGGGTGCCGCCGAACTCCTCGGCGTACACCTGCTCGCACAGGTCCAGGACGCGGCGGGCCTCGGGGTGCGCGGCGTAGATCTCGCGCGCCATGCCGGGGCGGGCACTGCCCTGCCCCGGGTATGCGAAAGCCGGCGGTCCCGGCGAAGGTGCCGGCTGGGTGAGGGTGTCGGCCGCACGCTCCAGGGCCCGGGCCAACTCTTCCCCCGTGCGCCCCACCGCCGCCGTGCGATGCCTGTGGTGGGGCCTGCCGAGGGCCAACGTGGCGGCCAGATCGGAAGGGGCGAGCCCGGGGTGTGCCCGAAGGTGCTCGCGCAGATTGTCGAGAAGTTCGGCCAGGGCCTGCGGATCCCGCGCGGAGACGGGCACGACCACGGGGAGCACTGGTGCTCGCGGGGCGCTACGGGGCGGCGCCTCCTCCAGTACGACGTGCGCGTTGGTCCCGCCGACACCGAGCGCGCTGACCCCCGCCCTGCGCGGCACACCGGGCCGCCCGGACCACGGTTTCCGTTCCGTGCCGAGCACGAACGGGCCGCCGTTCAGCCGGAGCCCCGGATTGGGCCGGCGCAGATGGAGCGTCGGTACGAGAGTGCGGTGCTTCAGCATCAGTACGGTCTTGATCAGCCCGGCCATGCCCGCACAGCTGTCGAGATGGCCGATGGACGGCTTCACCGAGCCCAGGGTGCAGAACCCGGTGTGGTCCGTGCCCTCCCCGAACGCCCGCGACAGTGCCTCGAACTCCACCGGATCCCCGAGCTGGGTGCCGGTGCCGTGCGCCTCCACGTACGACACGGTGTCCGGCTCGACCGCCGCTTTGCGCAGTGCCTGCCGTACGACCTCGATCTGGCCCGCCACCCCGGGGGCACTGAACCCGGCCTTGCCCGCCCCGTCGTTGTTGACGGCCGAACCGAGGACGACCGCGTGCACGGTGTCACCGTCGGCCAACGCCCGGTCGAGCCGCTTGAGCAGTACGGCGGCGACCCCGTTGCCGCCCACCGTGCCGTCGGCGTCCGCGTCGAAGGCACGACAGCGCCCGGTCGGCGACAGGATGGAGCCCGGGTGGCTGCGATAGCCGGATTCCTGAGGGGTGTGCACGGCGGCCGCTCCGGCGAGCGCCAGGTCGGCGTCACCACTGATCAGGGCCTGCGCCGCGAGATGGACGGCGACCAGGGAGGTGGAGCAGGCGGTCTGCACACCGATGGCGGGGCCGGTGAGGTCGAGCCGGTAGGCGACTCGGGTGGCGAGGAAGTCCGGTTCCCGCCCCATGGCCGTCAGCAGGCCGGTGGCCGGATCGCCGTCCGGAGGCGGGGGTGTGGCGCCGGGCGCGTCCTGGTGGTCGTACAGATTCATACCGGAACCAGCGAACACACCGATGCGGGTGCCGGGGGCCGAGGCCGCGTAGCCTCCTTCCTCCAGGGCCTGGTGGCAGCATTCGAGGAAGAGCCGGTGCGCGGGGTCGGTGAGCCCGGCCTCCTTGGGGCTCATGCCGAAGAAGTCCGCGTCGAAGCCCTCGATGTCGTCGAGGACACCGCCGACGGGGACATGGTCCGGCTCGGTGCCGCCCGAGGAGAAGACGCTGACGTTGTCGACGCCTTCGCGGAGGTTCGCCCAGAACGCGGCGACGGACGGTGCCCCGGGAAAGCGCGCGGACATGCCGATGATCGCGATGCGGTGCTCCGGCGCTGTGGGGTCCGGGTGCGGGGCGGCAGCCTGGCCGGGGCGGGGGAGCGGGGCCGCTTCCCGCTCCGGGTGCGGGGGCTGCGGCGGTTCCGGCGCGGCTGTGGCCAGATACGCCGCGAGCGCCGCGACCGTGGGGTGTTCGAAGAAGGCGGACTGGGGTATCGACCGGGCCAGCCGCGACTCCAACCGGCCGCGGAGCCGGGTGAGCGCCAGGGAGTCCATACCCAGCTCGTAGAAGGGAGTGTCGGTGTCCACCGCGTGCCCGAGCAGGGCGGCGGCGTCCTCGCGTACCACGCGCAGCAGATCGGCGCCGCCCCCCGGAAGACCGGTGCCGTACCCCGGGCCGGTGTCGAAGGCACCCGCCAGCAGCCGCTCACGCAGCTGTGCCCGGCGCACCTTCCCCGCCGGGGTACGGGGGAACTCGGCCTCGGGTACCGGCACAGCGCGGGCGACCGTGAGCCGGAGTCTGGTGAAGACGGCCGCCTTGATGCCCCGGGAGGCCCGTTCGTCCGCGGCCGCGTCGCCTCGGCTGACGAAGAACACGACCAGCGACTCACTGCCGGCCTCCGGGTCGGGCACCCCGCAGGCGGCGATCTCCCCCGCCCGTACGCCGGGCACGGCGACGGCCGCGTCCTCGACCTCGTGGCCGTGGACGTTGTGCCCGTTGAGGACGATCAGATCCTTGCTTCTGCCGGTGATCGTCACCTGGCCGTCGGCGAGGAAGGCCAGATCGCCGGTGTCGAGCCAGTCGGGCCCGTCGGGGAAGGCGGCCCGGTCCGCCTCGGGGTTGTTGACGTATCCGGGGGTGACGCGGGCCGCCGACCGTATCTGCAGTCTGCCGATCCGCTCCTCCGGCAGGGGCTCCGAGTGGTGGTCCACGACGCGCACCGCCGCCCCGTGTGCGGGGGCTCCGACGGCGACGAAGGTGGCGCGGTCCTGTTCCGCGGTGTCCTCGCCGACGCGGACCAGGTCCCCGTCGAGGCTGTCCTTGCGCAGGTGGTTCACGCTCCCCGCACCGCCGAGGTTGCCGTAGGTGATGGCCGTGACCGTCTCCGCCATCCCCCAGACGGGCACGATGTGCTCGTCCCGCACACCGAACGGTTCCGTCGCGGCGAGGAATCGTTCCATCACCGACAGCGGGATCTGCTCCCCGCCGCACACCAGGGTCCGTATCCGGCCCAGATCCCAATGTCTGTCCGGGTGTTCGCGCACCGCGTCGGCGATCAGCCGGTAGGCGAAGGCGGGCGCCCAGGCGTGGTGCGCTCCGTGCTCCTCCAGCAGGTCCAGCCAGCGCAGCGGCGCGACCAGCACATGGCCACTCGCCGTGTGGACATTTGTGCAGCCCACGAAGACCTCGAGGAGGTGGTAGAGCAGGAGCGCCCCGCTGTGATCAACCGGAAGCCAGTTCACGGTCGTATCGCCCGGCCGCACATCCAGGATCCGGCGGCTGCTCGCCGCGAACTCGCTCAGCCCCCGGTGCGTGAGCCGGGCCGCCTTGGGCACGCCCGTACTGCCCGAGGAGAGCATGAGCAGCGCCACATCGGCGCCGTCCGGCTCCAGCAGATCCTCCGCGGGCGGTCGGCGCAGACAGTCCTCGGCGACCACGACCTGTGCGGACGGAACTGCCCCGGCCACCACGGCCGCGCCGGCCCGGTCCGTCACCACCAGCGGCTCACCCAGCAACGCGCAGGTGTGACCGAGACGTTCCATGGCCGGGGAGTGCGCCTCGGCCCGCTCCGCGAGGGCGACCGGTCTGGCGCCGCCGAGCAGGCAGGCCCAGAACGCGGGGAAGAACTCCTCCAGCGGTAACCCGCACAGAACGATGTCGGCGCCGGGACGCAGCCCGCGCTCACGCAGCCCCGTGAGTATCCGTCGTGCCCTGGCCAGCAGTTCGGGGTACTTCTGCACGGTGGTGCGGCCCTCGTCGTCGACGGTCACGACGCCCGCGTCCGCGAAGCGCTCCGCCGCACGCAGCAGGGCGCTGACCGCGTTCAGCGGATCGTCGTCGGTCAGCTCCAGCTCAGGCCCTCGGTACAGGGCCGGTCCGCGTGCACGGGCCATGGGTGTTCGCTCCTTCACTGTGTGACGGCTTTTCGTACGGTTGCTCGATCATCCGGCGCCGGGCGGCGAGGGACAGCAGAAGAAACGCCAGTGCCGCACAGAGCGCCATCCCGTGGAAGAGGCCCACGACCGCGAGCGCCGGCCACATCTCCAGCGCTGCCGCCGCGGCCACCATGCCCAGGGCGAATCCGGAGGTCTCCGCCGTGGCCGACAGCCCGAACAGACGGCTGCGTTCCCGGTCCGGCGCGGCCTGCAGCCGGGAGGTGTACACGATCTCCGTGAACCCGTCGGCCAGCCCGGCGACCCCGGCGACAGCCATGAGGAGCAGGGGCGCCGGACCGGTGAAGGCCAGCACGAAGGACACCGACATCACGCAGGTGCCCACGGCGAAGGCGTACGCCCCCCACCGGCCCTCCGACCACGAGGCGTGCCGCCGCTTCAGAAGCTGGTGGGCCAGGAACGTGCCCACCGCCCAGGAAGCCCAGAACTGCGTCATGAACAGGGCCGGGTCTCCCGGCGACTCCACGTCGGCCACCACGGGCAGCGCCACGTTGTGCGACGAGGACGCGAGCGCGTCGACGCCCCGCAGCAGGACCATGCCGAGCAGCAGTGCGGGCACCGCCCTCAGCACCTGCCGCAGCGAAGCGGCTCCCGCCTCCGGCGCGGTCTGCGGGCCCTTCCGGTCCTCCTCCATACGGGGCCGCAGCAGCGACAATGCCACCGCGGACACCAGGAAAGTCGCCGCGTTCACGGCGAACGCGGCGCTGTGTCCCGCCAGTTCGATGATCGGGGCGGCCGAGGCGAAACCCGCCACGGTGGCCACGGAACGAGACGTCGTCAACTGCCCGTTGGTCCGGACCCGCGCCTCGTGCCCCACCATCACCGGGACCGCACTGCGCAGCGCGACGGTGAAGAAGGTGTTTCCGGCACCGAGCACCACCACGACGACAGCCAGCAGCCACACCGGAGCCGAGCCCGTCGCGGACAGCGCCAGCACCACCATGGCCACCGCCTGGCCGAGATCCGCACCGATCATCATGGCCCGGCGCCCCACCCTGGCCGCCAGCGCTCCGGCTCCCAGCCCGGCCAGCACTCCCGCGAACAACCGCAGCGCCATGAGCAGGCCCAGACCGAGCCCGCTCCCCGTGACCTCGTACGTGAACAGGCTCAACGCGATCAGATTGAGAAAGTTGCCGTAGACGGAAACCGCATACGCGCCCACAAGAGCGCGCACACGCCAATGCAGGTGACTCAATCCAGACTCCTCGTAGATAGGGGCATGAGCCAGATACATGGCAGTGCACAGGGAGTTGGGCGATGTCTGGAGGCTACCGCGAGCACGGCGTTCTGCTGCCGAAGCGCAAGGAATCAGTCAGAACCGAGCCGCCGCGGCAGGAGGGGGCGATGGTGGCAAGGGCGCGCACCCGGACGCGTCATCGCAGGCGCAGAGGCACACCGACATCCGACGGGGTGAGCTGGCGGGAACGGGTGGGGGCGAAGCCCTTCTCGGAGCCGGGAATCTCCAGGAACGCGCCCTTGCGGTGGTTGTAGAGGGGAACGAAGACGAGGGCGTCGTCGTGGCCGTCACCGTTGGTGTCGAGCAGCGGGGGCTGGACGTGGAAGGCGTTCCAGCGGTGCGGGTTGGGGGTGCCCGGAAGGCCCTTGGTCCGGGCGTCGATCTCCTGGGCGTTCTGTGCGGAAGGGCCGTCGGGGCCACCGGGGAGGAGGGTGACCAGGCCGTCGTGGCGGCGGAAGTCGGGGGTGTTGGCGACGATGTCGGGGTGGTCGTCGCCGTTGACGTTCCCCACCGACGGGGAGGCGCCGAAGCCGGCGTGCCGTCCCTGGGTGATCCGCAGGGTTCGCTTGCCGGTGCCGAGACCGGAGCGGGCGCCGTACAGGACACCGACACCGCCGCCCTTGCCCGCCTTCTCCTGCGCGTACGACACCGGGACGGTGAGCGGCATCAGCAGATCGTCGATGCCGTCGCCGTCCGCGTCGCCGACGGACGGGGCGCGCGGCCCGTCCTGGCCGCCCGCCAGCGCCTGGCGCAGGGACTCGTCGAGGCTGCGGTCGCGGGCCAGACCGCGTTCGGTGCCCCGGTAGTAGGCGACCGGGGTGAGATCGGCTGGAGCGGAGTCGTCCTGCTCGGCGTCGTAGCCGTAGGTGAGGACGAGATCGGTGCGGCCGTCGGCGTCGAAGTCGCCTGCTGTGGCGCCGTCGGGGGCCGCGTACCCGTGCTGGCTCAGGTCGAGTGGGACGGGCTCGCGCCGGTGCTTGCGGGACCGCTGCTCACCTGCGGATGCGACGGGGCCGTAGACGATACGCGCGGAGGTGCTGCCCTCCCGTGCAGCGGGATCGCTGTCGGGATCGCCGGGCCCGCCGCTGCCCGTGTCGAACAGGTCGGTCTTCCCGTCGCCGTCGAAGTCGCCGCTCGCCTTCGGGCTGAAGCCCTTCGGAACCTGGAGCGCACGCGGCCCGGTCAGACCCCGCGGGCCACCGAACATCGCAGAAGCCCGGGCCCGGGCCTGTGCCTCGGTTCCGGCACCGTGTGCCCGGGAGGTCACCAGGTCGGTGAAGCCGTCGCCGTTCAGATCGGTGCGAAGAAGAAGCTGGAAGCGGCCACCGGCCCGCGTCGTCCAGGAGCGGTTGAGGCCCTTCTTGGAACCGTAGACCACCAGCAGGGTGTCCTTGGTGCGCTTCTGGTCCTTGCTCGCGGAGTGGACAACGGTGGCGTAGTCGTCATAACCGTCACCGTTGAAGTCCCCGCTGTCAGGGCCGTCTTCGGAGTCGTCGGCCTTGCCGGCCGGCGGGCGCTCGCCCGAGGAGTCGGACCGGCCGTCCGAGGACGTGCCGGACGCGCCGCACCCGGTGAGCACCAGCACCAGTGCGCAGGACGCCGACACGACAGCAGTGGCGGCAGCCGCCGTCCGCGCCCGCCGCCGTGGCCGTCTCCTGTCACCGTGCCGCTCCGCGCCCTCGAACATCACCCGGCCCCTCCCTTTCTGTCAGAAGGGAGCGTAGGGGATCCCTTCCGCCAGGCCCGCCCGATCGTCTACCAGCACACCTACGGGGCCCGGGGTGACACCGGGCACGGAGAGGGAGGTGTCAGCTGCTTTCGGGCGGTGCGGCCGTCAGATAGCGGGTGAGCATGACGACCAGTTCGTTCTCGAGGCGAGCGCCGTCGACCGGGTCCGGCGCGGCGATGAGCTGGTGGATCAGGAGTTCGGCAGTGGAGACGAAGAGCCGTGCGGCCAGGTAGACGTCCTCAACGCGGACTTCGGGGTGCCTCTCGAACAACTCCTGGATGTAGGCGACCCGTTCGCGCTCGTGCTGGGCGACCTTTTCGAGCAGCTCCGGGGATCGGGGCGCCTGCTCGGCGAGGACCCGGAGCAGTTGCGGGTCGTCGAGGTGATTCTCGATGGAGGTGCGCACGACGCTGCGGACGAACTCTTCGAGGGAGTCGGGCAGCCCTTCGGCCATACGGCGTCTGGTGGCGGACACGCCCGACTCCAGGTGCCGGTTCAGCAGTTCGACCAGGATCGCGTCCTTGTTCGGGTAGTACTGGTAGAGCGAGCCGATCGAGATCCGGGCCCGTTCCGCGATCCGATTGGTGGTGCCGGCGGCGTAGCCGTGGTCGGCGAAAACGTGAGCAGCCGCGGTGAGGATGCGCTGCCGCGTGAGCTCGGCCCGCACCTGGCGCGGCCGTTTACGTGGCTGAAGTCTGCGGTGCCCCGACACCAGGACCCCTCCTCTCCGGCGCCTCGGAAGCGAGTAGCGCACGACCTGAGTAATTGCTCACAATAGTGCCATGACCTGCTGCGAAGCGGCCCATGACGGCCGTCGGCAGGAATCCGGGAGCGGGCCGGGAGCGACGCGCGTCCCGACCGCCCGCCGCTATCCGCCCGTAGGCGTCCGCCATCCGCCCGTAAGGAGTTCTCGTGACGCACACCAGTACGCGCCCCCGGCGGGTGTCGCCGGCTGAGGTCCGCGCCCGAGTGGGGGAGCCCGAGGCCATGATCAAGGCCAAGGTTCTCGACCGCATCGACGACCACTCCCGCCGCTTCATTGCGCACTCGCCCTTCCTGACCATGGCCACGGCGGATGCCACGGGACTCGCCGACTGCTCACCCCGTGGCGACTACCCGGGGTTCGCGAAGGTCCTCGACGACCGCACGCTCGCGCTTCCGGACCGGCCCGGCAACAAGATGGCCGACTCCTTCCACAACCTCGCCGAGAACGACGGGATCGGGCTGCTCTTCCTGGTCCCCGGGGTGCGGGAGACCCTGCGGGTCAACGGCCGTGCCTATCCCACTGATGAGCCCGACGTACTCGCCCGGATGCAGACCGAGGCGAAGCGGCCGGAGCTGGCGCTCGTCGTCGAGGTGGCCGAGGTCTTCTTCCACTGCGGGCGCGCACTCATCCGCTCCCGGCTGTGGGATCCCGCGAGCCAAGCCCTCGCCGACGAGATCCCGCCCGTGAGCGAGGTGGTCACCGCCCAGCTCGGGATCGACATCGATCCGGCAGCGCTCGTCCAGACCCTCGAAGAGGGCTACCGGAAGCTTTACTGACCATGCCTGTGGGTGAATCACCGATGCAACAGACACAACAGATGCAGCAGACGGTCGTCGACCACATCGACCAGGCCGCCGAGGACGTCGTCTCCCTCGTTCTGCGCGGTCCCACCGGACCGCTGGCTCCCTGGGAGCCGGGCGCGCACATCGACGTCGCGCTGCCGAACTGGCTGACCCGGCAGTACTCGTTGTGCGGGGACCCGGCCGACCGGGACGCCTACCGCATCGCGATCCGCCACGACCCACTCACCCGGGGCGGCTCGGAGTACATCCACCGCTTCCTGCGCCGTGGGCGCACACTCGACGTGTCGCTCCCGCGCAACCACTTCCCGCTCGTCTCCGCCCCGGAATACCTGTTCGTCGCCGGCGGTATCGGCATCACCTCCGTCATGCCGATGCTGCGCGCGGCCGTCGCCTCCGGCACTCCGGCCTCGCTGCTGTACGTGGGCAGGTCGAAGGCATCCATGCCCTTCGCCGACGAACTGACCTCCCGATACGGCGACCGGGTTCGGGTCGTCGCCACCGACCAGGAGGGCAGGCCGGACCTCGCCGCACTCGGCTCGATGCTCCCTCCCCGCGCACTGGTCTACTGCTGCGGCCCCGCCTCGATGCTCGACGCGGCGAAGGCCGCGTTCCCCGCCGAACGGCTGCGCATGGAGCGCTTCCACGCGGTGCCCCGGCAGTTCGTCCCCAACACGGAGTTCGAGGCGGTGTGCGCCCGGTCGGGGCAGACGGTGCGGGTACCGGCCGATGAGTCGCTGCTGGACGCCCTGACCCATGCGGGGCGCCCTGTGGTGGCCGGGTGCCGCGAGGGGATCTGCGGAAGCTGTGAACTGACCGTCCTGGACGGCGATCCCGAACACCGGGACGACATCGGCGCCTCCGCGGGCCGTATGTACGCCTGTGTGTCCCGCGCCTCGTCCCCGCGCCTCGTCCTGGACCTGTGACCCGTCACCAGCAGCGACCGGTGACTCGTCCACGAGAGGGCTCGCTGCCGCCAAGACGCGCAGGGCGGCAGCGAGCGAGACGGAGTCAGCCCGCCGGCGGGGCAGGCGCCGGCGGCGGCGCGGGTGCGGGCTCCGGCGCAGGTTCGGGCTCGGGCGCCGGCTCAGGCGCGGGCTCTGGTTCGGGCTCCGGTGCGGGCTCGGGTTCCGGCGCCGGTTCGGGTGCGGGTTCGGGTTCGGGCTCGGGTGCGGGTTCGGGTTCCGGCGCCGGTTCGGGCTCGGGTGCGGGTTCGGGTTCCGGTGCGGGTTCGGGCGCGGGCTCTGGTTCGGGCTCCGGTGCGGGCTCGGGTTCCGGCGCGGGTTCGGGTGCGGGTTCGGGTTCGGGTGCGGGTTCGGGTGCGGGCTCAGGTGCGGGTGCGGGTTCGGGCGCAGGTTCGGGCTCGGGTGCCGGTGCGGGCTCGGGCGCCGGCTCAGGCGCGGGCTCCGGTTCGGGAGCAGGTTCGGGCGCCGGCTCGGGTTGGGGTGCGGGTTCCGGTACGGGCGCAGGTGCCGGTTCGGGCGCCGGTTCCGGCGCGGACGCAGGCGCTGGTGCGGGTTCCGGTGACGGCGCGGGTTCGGGCACCGGCGCAGGCGCAGGCTCGGGTGCGGGTGCGGGTGCGGGTGCGGGTGCGGGTGCGGGTGCGGGTGCGGGTGCCGGTGCCGGTGCCGGTGCCGGTGCGGGCAGCTGGGCCTCAGGACCGGGCGCTGGGGCCGGGGCATCCGGAGTCGGGGGCGCCGCTGGTGGCGGGGCAGGTGCGGGTGCCGGTGCCGGTTCCACCGGACCGGGCGCCGGATTGGCTTCAGGGCCTGGTGCCGGCGGCGGTGCCGGCACCGGCACCGGAGCGGGCGGCGGAGCCGGTGGCGCGGCGGCACCCGTTCCCTCCGGTGTCGGCTGTAGTCCCCGTTGTTCTGCGAGTGCTTGTCCTGTGGCGTATCCGGGTTCGGCCTCGCGCAGGGTCTTCAGTATTTGGGCTGCGGCTGAGGGGCCGGGAGGGGGTGCTACGCCGGCGGAGATCTCTGCGGGTGTCGGTTGCTGTGCCCGTTGTTCTGCGAGTGCTTGTCCTGTGGCGTATCCGGGTTCGGCCTCGCGCAGGGTCTTCAGTATCCGGGCTGCGGCTGAGGGGCCGGGAGGGGGTGCAACGCCGGCGGAGATCTCTGCGGGCGTCGGTTCCAGTGCCCGCTTCTCTGCGAGCACCTTCCCGGTGGCATACCCCGGCTCGGCCTCGCGCAGAGTGTCGGCCAGGGCTTGCACCTGGTCCGGGTGGTTCTTCGCGTACACGCCCAGGCCCCCGGCGATACCCAATCGGCCCGTGACCCCGGAGTACTTCTTGTTCCCGAACCCGAGGACGGTGCCGACGGCGCCCCCGTAACCGACGTCCTTGGTGAAGTCGCCGGCGGGTGTGCCGGATTGGCCGAGGTAGGGGGGCTTCTTGTCGCTGCCCGGTGGTTTGGCGACGCCGGCGGACACCTCGCCCCGGGTGGGTCGGAACGCCGGGTTGAGCGGATCTTTCGAGGGCTCGGGCGGGATCCAGCCGGGCTGTGACTGATTGAGAGCCCGCACCACGTCGGGGTACTGGCTGAGGTACGCGCTGGCGTTCCACAGACCGCCCAGGATCCCGCCGGCCGACGCCCCCTTGGGGCCTGCCACCGCGCCGGTACCGCTTCCCGCGACCACTCCCTCGGCCGTGCGGCCTCCGAAATCACCCCATTTCCAGGCGGGGCCGGGGGCGGGCTCGTTCGCGCGGTGGTTGACGATCGACTCATCGGGCCGAGGACCGTCCTCAGGGGGAGCGGGCGGGTCGGCGGGGGCGTCCTGGCCGACCACAGGGGCGGCCGGAGCCGCCGGAGCCGAGGGGGTCGCGGTGGCCGGGGGTTCACCTGATGGGGACGAGCCGGAAACAGCGGCCGGCGTTCCGGGCCGGTCCTGCTGCGGGCCCGGCACTCCGGGGCCCGCAGCCGACGTCGGCACGGTTTCCGCTCCGGCGTGCGGGTGGGCCTGCTGCGCGGCTGCCCGGTTCGTGTGCTGCTGCTGAGGGAGCGAGGAATGGTCCGCGGCCTGGGCCTGGCCCGGCTGGATGGACGCCGAGAACAGCCACGCACCGACCCCCAGCGCTCCCGCAGTGCGCACCAGCTGGTGGCTCCACAGCGGCTTGGCGTGTCGCTCCGACTGGGGGAACGCGATGACCGACCGTGCCCCTTTCGCCGGCTCGTCGCGATCACCGGCACCGATCATGCTGGACCCGACGGCGTCGATCAGCTCACCTATCGTGGCCGCCGGAACCTCGATCACCGGACCGCCGCGCGGGGACGGGCACGCCCGTGTCTGCCCCGGCGGCACCGCCACGTACGCGACGCGCCCGAGCCCGGCAAGCTCCTCTTCCTCGACACCGACGATCAGCAACGTGGCTGCGGACAGCTCCACACCGGTGGCCTGCACATCCCACCAGGCCCGCAGCCGCCATGCCGCCCCCGGCGCGGCGAACTCGTGCCCGTACATGGGCGCCAGGAGCACGGGCATGTCGCTACCCGTCTCGACCAACCGCGACCGCATTCCCGCGGCGACGGAGTGAGCCAGGCGGTAGTCACTGACCATCACCAGACAGGCCGGTGCCGCGTGAGCCTCCGACGAACGGGAACGTGCCGGCGCGTGCGGGGGTCCGCCAGGGGAATCCGGGACTTTCCGCAGATGCATTCGTGGCGCCTCCTCAGGCTGGACGATGCGCGCCGGCCCGTGCGTCACGGGACATGGCACGGCAAGGTCTTCATCTCTTGGGGTGCGGCGACGCCGGCGGGCTCGCATCTGGGGCCGACCCCGTCCGCCCGCAACTGCTGCGCCTCCGCGTGCGGCAACCTGCTTGCCGACTCAATCGAGGACAGCACCGTTCGAGTTGTTCAGCGGCCCCCTGTTGCCACCCGAACAACAAGGTCTGCCGTGTGCCGTGTGCCGACAAGGAAGCTGTCACCTGTGGCCAGGTCGGTATTCCAGCTACTTGCGGGCGTCCGCGACGAACGCACCCGGTATGACCGTGATCATCTCGATACCGACTGTGCAGGCGGCGCTATGCTGCTGTGTCATGCCCGAGACACGTCTCGACACTGCTCGGATCCGGGCGGCTCGCCGGATGATCGATCCGATTTTTCTCGACACTCCGCTGTTCCGCTGCGAGCCGCTGGAGCCCGGCCTCGGCTGTGCGGTGAGCATCAAGCTCGAAACGGCGAACCCTGTCCGCAGCTTCAAGGCCCGCGGCACCGAGATCGTCACGAGCCTGCTCGCTGATCATGGCCCGCGAGCTGTGGTGTGCGCCAGCGCGGGCAACCTCGGCCAAGCCCTCGCCTGGTCGGGTCGCGGCCGGGGGCTCGACGTCACCGTCGTGGCGTCCCGCTTCGCGACTGCGGCCAAGCTCGACCGCATCCGCGCACTGGACGCCACGCTGGAACTGGTGGACGGCGATCACGAGATGGCTCGCGACCGGGCGGCGGCCATCGCCCGGCGCGACGGCACCCGACTGCTCGAAGACAGCCTGGACATCGAGACCTGCGAGGGCGCCGCGACCATCGGCCTGGAACTGGTCGACAGCGCGCCCGTACCGTCGTTCGACACCGTCCTGATCGCTCTCGGCGGCGGGGCACTGGCCGGCGGCGTGGGCCATGTGATGAAGGCCCTTGCCCCCGGAGTCGAGGTGATCTGCGTCCAGCCGCTGGGCGCACCCGCGATGACACGCTCGTGGCGCGAGCGGCGCGTCGTCACGACCGACTCGACCGATACGATCGCTGACGGCGTCGCCGGCCGGCGTCCCATCCCGGCCGTTCTGGACGATCTCCTCCTGGTTGCTGACGACGCAATCCTGGTCCAGGAGGCGTCGATCATCGCCGGTATGCGGATGCTCCTCGACCACGCCGGCCTCGTCGTCGAACCGTCGGCCGCGCTCGGCATCGCGGCGATCCTCGAAGACCGCGCCCGCTTCGCCGGCCGACACATCGCCATCATCGTGTGTGGCAGCAACGTCGACGTCGACGCCTATCGTCGCTGGGTCGGTGCGGCTCCCGACCACCACGGGCGCTGATGCCGGCAATCTCCGGCTCGGTCCGGCCCGGTACTCGCTCGCCATGACGGGACGCGGAGGTCCTTGCTGCCTGGTCTTCGTGCGGGAGGGCCGGTAGCACTCCGTGCCGGTTTCGACGACGGTGCCGTCGCAGCCGAAGTCCGACAGCCATCGCTGCCGGGGGAGTCGGCCGCCCGGACGGCGACGATGTCGGGGGCTGAGTCCCATACGAGCGAGGGAGCAGCGATGAGGAAGGATGCCCATGAGACCAGTACGAGGAAGCGAGGCCGGCTGTGACGGAGTCGAAGGCGTTGGACCTGATCCACCTGGAGGACGTGGACGGCAATCGCTGTTTGGTGCGCGTCACCGGCCGCTTGCGGCCCGGAGTACTGACCAGCCACGACTTGCTGCGCGCTGATGTCCTGATATCCACGAGCTTCGTCGACGCGCGATTGGAGATGTGTCTCTCCCAGCAGGACCTCTCGTCCTGGCAGCGGTCGCTGTCCGAACTCGGCCCGGGTGGCAACGCGAGCCTCGGCGCGGGCCGGGGCCTCGAACTGGGGATCCATGTGAATGACGAACGATCGGTCTCTGTGTGGGTCGAGGATCCCGACCGCCTCACCACGGCGTTGACGATCCGCACCTCCGAGGACTGGATCGCAGAACACCACGACCGACTGCAGCACGTTCGGCAAGCCTGGCCCAAAGAGGTCGTGGAAACTGCATCCGCGGTCTACGAGTGGAGTCCGGAGCACCGACACTGAGTTCGGCACCACAGTCGACCTGACCGACATCGCGAGTTCGGTTCGGCAGCCATCAGATACGTACGCGGATCAAAGGCCGGCGATCAAAGGCCGGCGATCACAGGCCGGGCGCCGCGCCCTCCTTGTCGCCGACACCCTGTCGAACGGCGACCTGCCCCTGCGCGCCGTCAGCCGACCCGTCGTGCCAGCACCTGTCCTGGCCAGGACTCGGACAGGAAACGGCTGACGGGGGTGAAACCGTTGCGCTCGTAGAACGCGACCAGTTCGCCTCCGCCGCCCGCCCAGCAGTCGACCCGCAGCAGTTCCACGCCGACCCGCCGGGTCTCCTCGACGGCATGGGCCAGCAGTGCTGCTCCGATGCCCATGCCGGCGTACCGTCGGTCGGAGACCAGCAACCGGATGTAGCGCTCGGGTTCCTCGGCCGGCGCGATCGGCATCTGCGGACTGGGTCCGCAGTCCAACACCATGGCTCCGACAGGGGCGCCGTCCAACTCGGCGACGTACGGGACGTTCTCGGTCACATACCGTTCGACCCGCGCCATCCCGTCGGGCCTCTGCGAATGCGGCGTCGTGCCCCACTGTTCCGTATTGCCACGCTGGTTCATCCAGATCACCGCGGAGTCGAGCATGTCCAGGATGGCCGGTGCGTCGGCCAGGCTGCCTGGTCTTATCCGTATGCCATGCGGGGTGTCGTTCACGGCAGAAGCCTAGGCACTGCACTGCACTGCCGGGCGGGAGTGGGGGGCGGCGGTGACGTCAGGACGTCACACCGAGCTGTTCTCGCGGTCGCGGTCGCGGTCGCGGTCGCGGTCGCGGTCGCGGTCGCGGTCGCCGTCGCCGTCGCCGTCGCCGTCTCGGTGTGGGGGAGCGGGGACATGCGAGGGGCGGTTGCGTCCCAGGCGTTCATGTGCGGCAACGAACTCGTCGGCGCTGACGGCGGCCAGCGTGGACAGATCGAGGGCGAGTGCGAATCCCGCGACGATCTCGGCGAGGCGGGGTTGCCCGTCTTGTCCGGCACAGCCGAGCATGTCCAGCAGGGCGTGCTGGGCGGGAAGCCCGGTACCGCCGCCGACCGTGCCCACGATGAGGGCGGGCAGCACCATCGTGGCCCGCACGCCGTCGCCCGCGGGCTCCAGCTCGAGGTGGCCGAGGCTGGATTCGTGCACCGAGGCGATGTCCTGTCCAAGTGCGGTGAACATTCCGGCGACGGTATTGGCGACGCAGGCGTTGTTGCCGACCATGCCGCCGTGCACGCCTCCGCCGCGCTGGATTCGGTGCGTCTCCAGCAGGTCTTCCGGTGTGGTCTTGAGTACGTTGCGCAAGGCGTCGGCACAGACGTCGGCCTCCGCGACCACGCGGGTGCCGCGGCCGTTGAGAAAGCTGTGGTAGGTGACCTTCTTGTCCCCACTCAGATTCCCCTCGATCCGGAAGCGGTCGATTTCCGTCCCGGTTTCCGCGGGGAAGCGGGCGAGAGTCCACTGACATACGTGCCAAGTGCAAGCCGAGGTCATGTTCTGGCCCGCGGCATCGCCGGTCTCGTACGAGAAGACCAGGTGCACGGTGCGGCCGGTCATCACCGGGCGGACGCCGACGAGTACGGCGTGGCGGGAGACTCGGACCGCTTGGGTGCGCAGCTCTTCAAGACGGTCGGTGATCCACTCCGCGAACGAGGCGGCCTCGCCGAGGGAGCCGAGTTGGAAGACCGGCGCCCGGGTCATGAGCTGTGCCACCGCATGCGTACGCACGCCACCGGACCGTGAGAGGGCACTGGCGCCGCGTGAGGCCGAGGCGACCAGCGCACCCTCGGTGGTGGCCAAGGGCGCGTACAGCCTGCCGGAAGCATGCGTGCCTGCGAAGAGCAGTGGCCCGGCGAGCCCGACGGGGACTTCCACCGCACCGATGAGGTTCTCCACGTTGTTGGCGAGGTCTTCCGCACGCATCTGCAAGTGTTCCAGAGGCGCCAGCGGCATTTCTGTCCTTGAGCGCAACCAGTCCAGCCGCACTTGTCGCGCGGCCTCTGTGTGGCTGTCGCGCGCAGGAATGGAAGACGTGTCGCCGGTATCGGGTTTGGGGTGCATGGGGACTCCACGGTGGTGTGTCTGTCGTCTTACGCGGGCCCTTGCCGAATCAAGCGGCGGAGTGGGCTCCTTCCATCGGTCTCATAGGCACCGACTGAAAGGGAGCCGCTCCAGGGTACGGATGCGTGAATGTGTTGAACCCGCACCTTTGTGAAATGCGCGGTGCAGAATTACTCTCCGCGCACCGTCCCCACGTTCGCACCGCCCTCACCCCCTCCTGGTGTGGAGCCTCGACAACCCTCCGGGCACCGAGCCTCGCAGCGTCCGGCGTCAGCGGGCCGGGTGCGGCTTGACCGACAACAACTGGGCAACAGCCGTCCCGTCGGGCTGGAGTCGGCACCGCGCACGGTGCGAGGGTGAGGCGCATGAGGTCCCGTACCGCTGTATCAGCCGTTGCTGTGGGCATCTGTGTTCTGCTCACCCCGCTCACCGGATGCGGCAGGGGCGGAACGGGCCATCAGCCGTCCGCCTCCAACGGCGGGACGCCGGCTGCCGAGGAGCCCAGCGCGCCCGCCGAGAGCCGGTCGCCGTCCCCCGGGAAGGGATCGAAGGATCCGGACGACATCAACGGTGACGGATATCGCGACCTCATGGTTCCGGTCTCCACCGGCGGCGACCGGGGCGCCCGGAGCCGCGACGAGCGGGTCGGTGTGGTCTACGGCTCCGCCAAGGGCCTCTCCCCCTCGACGCGCACGGTCTACGGAGCCCGGGACCTGGGCCTGCCCCGTCCGGCGGAGAACGCCGTCCGCGACGCCGTCGAGGCGGACAAGTTTGTCACCGCCGATCTGGACGGCGACGGCTTCCCGGACTTCGTCACAACCGTCGCGGGCGAGCGCGTGACAGCTGGGAAGATCACTGCGGCGCGCAGCGTCGCGTATGTGACCTGGGGCGGACCCCACGGGCCGACGAAGCGGTCCGGGGCGACCCCGGTCCGGCTTCCGCAGAGCGTCTCGAAGCTGGGCGTGGAATCCGTTGTGCGCGGCGACTTCGACGGTGACGGGCACCACGATCTCGCGGCGCTCGGGCTCGACCGTTCGTCCGTGGTGCTGCTGTACGGTCCGTTCACCCGGTCCGGTGCGCCGGCGCGTACCGATACCCGCCTGGCAGAGGAGTACAGCCGACTCGTCGCAGACGAGATCGACCCTTCCGGAAAGCCGCGCGCGACACCCCTGTTGATCCATGCGGTCGGCGATGGTGAGCAGTCCGGCAACACCCTCTATACGGCCCGCCGCGGCACCGGCCTGTCCCAGAACGGAAAGCAGCTGCGCCGTGGAAACGCCCACACGTTCGGCGACTTCGACGGCGACGGGCAGCGCGACGTGGTGATCGGTGACGACGGCAGCCGGAACAACGAGCCAGGTTTTGAGACGGAGGCACCCGAAGTCGACGGATCGCTCACCGTATACCCCGGCAAGGGCGGCGCACCGGTCACCCACCGGCTGCCCAAGGCACCCAAGGGCGCGGCCACCGGCTACGGACCCGGCGGTTTCGTGGCCGCCGACCCGGACGGCGACGGCCGCGACGGCATCCTGGTCGCCACGTACGAAGGGGGCACGCTCATCGACGGCGATGAACGCACCCGCGTCCGGCGCGACGGGCCTGCGCGGGCGAACGGTCGGAAGACGCCCGCGAAATGGCGGCACGCCCGGCCCGCGGGGGCGGCGGACTTCAACAGCGACGGCAAAGACGAGCTGATCATGAACTGGGGGTCCGGTACCACGTTCGGCCTCTACGGTGATGTCCCGACGCACTGGTGGATCACCGACGGCACGACGTCCCGGGACAAGGCGTCCTTCGCCACCACAGGGTTCGCTGCGCGCACTCCGTCCTCAGGAGCGTCGCCGGCCGGCTGAGCGAGGCGCCAGGCCCCTGTGAGCGACGCGACCTGCTGCGATCCCGGCAGCCCGACAACGTGGCCCACTCCGGCCTCCTCGAGCATGCGGCGGAAGTGCCGGTGCGACCCCGCCGAGTTGCCTGTCCAGCACATCGTCGACAACCTCGACACATCGTCGCCGTCGACCACCTGGACGGCGAGGGGCGGCGGCCTCCGCCTCATTCCTCCTCGGCGAGCACGATGATGTGGTCCTCCTCCGTCAGGCGGAGCCGAGCGGCCTTCGGCGGATTGAGGTGCACGCCGTAGGCCGGGGGAGCGCCACGCTCAGCGCCCAGCCGGTACCCGACGGCGGTCTCACCGAGGCGGCGGGCGGCCTCGATGACCGTCGCGAAGTTCGCCTTGGCGCCGGACTTGAGGTAGCGGGTCGCGGGCTTGAGGTAGATCTCGGAGCCCGCGGGGTCGAAGAGATCGATCAGCACGTCGTGGAGGTGCCGGTTCTCGGTGAGTTGCGCCAGCATCAGGCTGATCAACTTCGAGCTGACAATGAAGTCGTCGGCCCTGGTGACCTGGGCGACCTCGCGGTTGCTGTCCTCGTTCATCTCCGTGACGATCGAGTACGGGTCACCCAGCCGGTTCTCGATGTCGCGCAGGTGGAGCAGGGTCACCAGGGTGCGGTTGTCCGCCTGCTCCGCGTCGGTGCTCTCGTCGGAGAGCATCAGGACGTGCTGGTAGCTGCCCGGGTCGAGGGCCTCCAGCGAGCGCCTGCTGGTGGGCCGGCAGGGTTTGTAGCCCACGGTGAGGTTCTCGTACGGACCCAGCACATCCGCCGCCGGACGGTGCGAGGCCGCGATGTCCAGCGCCGAGCCGGGTTCGACGAAACTGTCCAGCAGCTCGATGATCTTCGGAACGCGTCCGTTCCAGCCGATCAGCAGGGTGCGGTCCGGAGTCAGATCCGGAGGCTCGGCGCAGGCCAGCGCTTCCTCGACGATCCGGGCCGGGTGCCTGGTCGCGAGCTTGATGAACAGGTCGTCCTCGGCGAGCACTATGACACCGTCGTCCTCGCCGATGACGGTGTCCATCGGCGGGTTGAGCAGGAGCTGGCCGTCGGTGCGGCGCAGCCCCACGGGAGTGCCCAGCTCGTAGCGGTGCAGCGCCTCGCCGTACGTCACCCCGGTGAGGGAGGGCTCGGCGCGGATGTAGAGCTCACTGCCGTAGAAGCTGAGCAGCTCGTTGCAGACGGTGGACAGGCCGGTCTGCCGGTGGGACTGCACGATGAAGCGAACGGCGATGTCGTCGGCGTCGATCACCACACCGTGTTCGCCCGCCGCCAGACGCGCTGCCGCGAGGTTGTCCGAGTCCTGTACCGCGGCCACCACATGGGGCCGTGGGCTGCGCCAGGCGCGGTTGTTCAGCACCAGCAGCGTCTTGATGACCATGGTGTCCGCCTCGAGATCCGTGGGCGGCAGCACCATGATGGCCTTGCTGGTGTCCGGGCTGACCAGCTCCAGGTCCGCGCGCTTGAGTGGATTGCCCGATCGGCAGATCACCCGCGTCCTTCCCGTTCTGGGCACCCGAAGCCGGATCTGCTCCTCCGTGGAGACCTTGTCCCGGTCGGCGAGCACCACCACGCAGGAGCGGCGCTCGCTCTGGTTGGCCTCGACCAGCTCATCGATCACCGTGAAGATCTGCTCCGACCAGCCCAGGACGATCGTGTGACCCCGCTCGAAGAGCCGCGACCTGCCCTTCCGCAACTGCTCGATCCGGGCGTCAGTCCCGTTGTCAGCACACCGATCAGCGCACTGACGATGAAGATCCCGCCGATCGTCACCGTCAGCATGAGGGCCAGGAAGACCGGACGTCCGGTGTCGTCACCCATGGTGCCCGGGTCGAGCGTGCGCAGCAGGCTCATCCACGCCACACCGAGCCATCCGCCGTGCGCTTCGGTGTCCTCGTCGGTGAAGAGCATCACCGACGTGGCGACGACCACGATCAGCCCGGCGGAGGCGAGCGCCAACCAGCCGATCAGCGCGGGCGTACCCCGGTCCATCGTGCCGTCGAACCAGTACCGCAACCGTTCGCGTAACCGCACCCCGAGCCCCATCCCGACCTTGACTGCCCGCCCCGCGACGATCTTGCCATGCGGAAGGGTTCGGGGCGCGCCCCGGGTCGGCACCGGACGCTCGGCCGCCCTGGTCAGAGGCGGTGCGGTCGAGCCCTGTTGCCCACCCGAGCCGACGGGCACTCTTCCCCATGGCTGCGGCCGCGACCGACATCGAACGCACCACCTAGATCGAACTCACCGTCTAGGGTGACGCCGTGCTCGATGACTGGAACACCGACAGAGTCAACCGCTTCCGCGCCGAGGCAGCCTCCCGGGGGTTGCCGACGGACGAGGTGGACACATGGATACGGCGGGCCCTGCCGGGCGTGTACTGGGCGAGTGGCGGTGACGGCCCGGTTTCGGCCCGGTTGGGCGGCGCCCCGCTGCTACCGGTGGACGCGCCCGATCCGTCCTTCCCCTTCGTCGCCTCCGTCGACTGCGCGCTCCTCCCGCCCGGCGCCGCCGGACTTCCCCTCCCCTCCGACGGCCACCTGCTCTTCTTCGCGGATCCCGACCCGGGCTTCACCGGACCGGTTTCCGACGCCGTGCGCCATGTCTCCGCGCATACGCCGACAGCCGCCCGTGCCGACACCGGGCATGAGCCGTTCGCGCCGCAGGAGATGTGCACGACTTGGCATCACCTCTCCCCGCCCGACCCGGAGAGCTTCGCCGAAGCACGGTGGGAGGAGCCCGACGACGAACAGTACGAACTCGCCGACGAGCTGCAGAGCGCCTGGACGCACGTAGGGGGCTCGTGGCCCGTCTGGACGTTCGCGCTCGGCGGCCACCCGATCGTCATCAACGACGATCCGCTCGTCCTGGCGCGCGACAGCGAGCCGGAGGCCGAGGACGCCGACGAATGGGTGCTGTTGGCCACTTGGCGGTGCGACGCGGACGTGGCGGAACTGGACTTGGGCGTCATCAGCTGGCTGATCCGCCGACAGGATCTGGCGTCCCTGCGGTTCGACCGCGTCTACGGCCATGTCGGCATGTGACAACCGCCCGCGTCCGCCCTGGAAGCACAACCGGCTGGGACCCACCTGCCGCGCCGCGATTTCCGCCTGCCTGAAACCTGCTCCTGCCTACCTTCGGGGCCCCGGACATGCCGTCCGGGGCCGTCGGGGGCCGGTTGCAGCGGCCTCGCACATGAGTGGAACGCCGGTGAATGAACAGCCGTCAGTTCCTCGACACCGCGAGTCGTGCGCAGCAACAACCATCAAGCCGGAAATAAAGAAAACCAGATCAGTGGTCTGGTTTCCGAGAGCGCCTTGCTCGCTGCATGTTTCATGAGCTGTTTCACCAGGGAATGTCTCTCTCGATGGGAATACCGGGGTGCCGGTGTTCACGCAAAAATTCGAGGGGGTGCGGATGGTAAGCGTCCTGCGTAAAGTCCGTCATACGACCGGCGTCGTAGGGGCTGCCCTGTTGCTCTCAGTGGCGACCGCAACATCTGCCGATGCCGACACGGTGCGGCCCTTCCAGGGAGGCCACTGCAACGGCTGGATCTTCCCGGGGTGCCTTCACACCATCGGAGACCCTGGCGGCGAGGTCCGGTTCGGAAAGGACAGCTACCTGGTAACCGCAGACGTGGAGTTGCTGTACCGGAGCGACGCCACCTACGGCTACATCGAACACTGGTCCCGTGAATATGGTGGTGGGCGGAGCGACATCAAGCGTACGACGTACATTTATCCAGGCCGCGACGATCCTTCAAACGGAAGGTTCCAGCGGACAACGGATACTTTGGCCGGGAGGGGTAAATATAGTCCTACCCACGGAAAGAGCGTCGTGGTCAGGTTCTGTGTCGCGGGTAATGCCGTTTCAGGGTTCTGCGGAAAAGAGATCGAGATCTTCGAAAAACCACGTTGATCCGAGGCGCACTGCGAGCTGCGCCTCGGCGTTTCGGGGGTGGGAGCGAGTGTGGATTCGGGCGGCTGACTGGTTTGCTCATGGTGACGACTCGGCTCGTCTGACCACCGAGGTGGGGCGTTCGCACTCCAAGCGACTGGTCGGCCGTCCACCAGTTCCTGCCCCGGCCGCCCGATCTGAACCGGCCGAGGGCGTCCGGTCGATCCTGTGCCGCACCCCGCCCAGGCCGACCTTCGACGGCTGCCGTGCAGGAACTGGGCTCATCCGCACCCCACCAGCAACTCACCATGTGCTCAAGGCCAGTAAAGGCTTCCGCGTGGAGCAGGCCATCGATGCCCCCCTCCGGCACCGAAGACCGAGCGTCAGACAGGCAGCGCAATCCATTCTTGAGCGCCAATACCTTCCTCACACTTCATGAATCGCACGCCTGCGGGGGGAAAATCTGTCTGTGGCGTGAGACACTTGCCCTCCGCAATGATCCAGAAACCTTGACCCGTCGTCCAATCGGTCCTTTTTTCGAGCCGCAGCGTCGCCGGATTCCCCTGTTCAGGATCGCAGGTTCCTGTGTGCACGTCCTCCTTGTCCCGGTAGTCAATGCATCCGTGCCAACGGGCATTCTTCAAGCGCATTACAAATGCAGGGGTTTCTTGCAGGAAGGACCAGACGGCTTGATCGCCTTTACATGCATCCCCCGAAACCAAGTACACTTGTTCGGCACGCCCCCGGTCCTCGAAGCATTGTGCCGTTCCCAGGTTCGCATTAACTAGGCGGTAATTCTTGTTGGGCGTCGGCAAAGGGCTGTATGCCTCTGCGGGCGCCGACAACGCTGTCGCAACGACGAGGAAAGCCGCAGCTCCCGCCATCTTGGCTTTCATGCGCACCTCCTCCGCTTGACGATTTCAACATCACAAATCTCCCCGCGAAGTAGGGACACAAACTCGCAGACACCTCAAGAAGCCTGCAAGAGTGAAGCAGGGGGTGTAAACATGGAAGGTCGCACGAGTAGGTGACACGTAAAAGAGAGACGATTCATAATCGAGATCGGTCGATGGAACTGCGTGCGGGCGGCTCCTACTGTGGTTGAACTTGCGGGGCCCAAAGGGCTGACGGGCTGTTGCCTCCCTGCGGTACGACCTGGGCACGCGGTGCACAGGGAGGCGGGCCGGCCGCCGAACGGCAGCAGTTTCGTGAGTACTGACCTTTCATCAAGGTCGGCCAAGGCGCGGTTGGCCGCGGTGGTGCGTCACAGGGCGGACCGGGTGCCCTCGACCGGGTTGAGGTCGGGCTGTAAGGCGGCGATGCCGCGCCCCGGCGGGCGCCGCCGCGGCGTGGCGGCCAGTGGCGTACCGCCGCGCGCGGGGCGGACGGGTGAACGGGTGGACGGGGCCGGAAACCACCCCCGTACCGGCGTACCGGCCCCCGCTACGGCTCCAGGCACTCCGGCTCACCCCGCTGGGCGTGCCGAGGACGACATGGCGGCGGGAACCCGCGAGGATGGCAGACGAGGGACCTCGGTCGCACCCGTGAATGGCTGGTGCATGCCGTGCCCGGTGACCGCAGCTGACGGTACATCTCCGCTGTAGGGGTGAGGCATGACCGAGATCGATTCCGACCGGGCCGGCAGTGGTCGGAGCCCGGTGCATCCCCAGCCGGAATCCGGCCTGTCCGACCTCAGACGTGTCGGTGCGAATCCGGACTACTGGTATCCCGTCGCGCTGTCCCGGAAGGTCCGTACGGGCCAGGTGATCGCGACCGCGTTCGCCGGCGAGCGCATCGCCCTCTACCGCGGGGAGAACGGCGCCGTCCATGCGCTGGAGGACAGGTGCGCCCACCGGCAGGTGCCGTTGAGCATGGGCGTCGTGGAAGGTGAGACACTCCGCTGCTGCTATCACGCCTGGGCCTATCGCGGTGACGGGCGCATCTCACAGATCCCGTATCTGTCGAAGGGTGACGGCCGGCCGCCGCGCGGGGTGCGCGGTTACCCCGTTCGTGAGGCTTACGGGCTGGTGTTCGTCTTTCCAGGGGCCCCGGAGAAGGCGGCGCTCACCGCGTTGCCCGAGTTGCCGGCGTTCGGCTCACCGGCGTACAAGACCATGACCTTCTGCCGACCGGTGCGCTGCCACTACTCGTTCATGCACGAGAATCTGCTGGACATGAACCACCAGTTCCTCCACCGGGGCGTCGTCGGAAAGCTTCACCCCCAACTGCTGGAGTCCCGGACCGGAACGCGGTCGGTGGAGGCCCGCTACCTGTTCACGCACGTCGGCGGGAAGCGCAACCGCGGCGCCGAACTGCTGGCCACCGAGGGCACCGGCCGCAGAGGCTCCTCCGACACCATGATCATCCGTACGGACTACCCGTACCAGACTCTCGACCTGGTTCCGCAGAACGCCGAACGCCCAGCCTTCCGTCTATGGGCCGTATATGTTCCCGAAGGCGCCGAGCAGCGCACATGTCATGCCTACGGCCTCCTCATGATCGCCAAGCCACGTATCCCGGGCGCTCTGCACCTGGCCTGGCCGCTCATCCGGCGCTTCACCGAGCGGGTGTTCGCCGAGGACCGGATGGCCGTCGAGGCCGAGCAGCGGGCGTGGGAGGAGCAGAACGAAGACCGCAACCACGAGGTCTTCCCCCTGATCCTGGACGTCCGCGAGGTGCTGCGCGGCAACGGCGTCCCGTTGCGCCCCAGCAGCGGAGCAGCCGCGTGCGGCCCCGCCCTGGGTGTCTGAGGCAGCGCCCCGCGAGGAACGCAGCACAGGGCCAGTGGTGAGGCAGCCGCCCGTCGGCAGGACCGACCGTCTGGTCCACCAGGGCGCGCGGCCGATGAAGGCGAGCAAGCGGGACTGGACGTCGGCGCCACCCGGCGCCTCCCAGCACCTCGGCCCGCAGTCCGTACTGCCCACTCGCCGAAGCACGTCGTCGAGCGGCAGCATCACCTGGACCGAGGAACCGGGCGCACCGGGCAGTGCGCCGAGCACTTTTCGAGCCGCTCGAACCCCTCGCGGACGCCGTGGCCCATATGCACTCGTGAGCATCGTGTCGCGGGCTCCTGGGCAAGGCCTCGTCCATCGGTGGTGTCACTCGGTGATGGTGGGCGGTTCGGTCAGGAACGGGCGCAGTTCCAGCCACTCGTGGATCGGTTCGCCGCCGGCGCCGGGGGCGGCCGACAGTTCCCCGGCCAGTTCGACGGCGCGTTCGTAGCTGTCGACGTCGATGACCATCCAGCCGGCGATGAGGTCCTTGGTCTCCGCGAAGGGTCCGTCGGTGACCGGCGGGCGTCCCTCGCCGTCGTAGCGGACCCAGGCTCCCTCGGGGGCGAGTGCCTGGCCGTCGACGAACTCGCCGGTCTTCTCCAGCCGGGCCGCGAAGTCGTTCATGTACTGGATGTGTGCCGAGATCTCCTCGGGGCTCCACCGGTCCATCGGCACGTCGTTGATCGCGGCCGGGGCGCCTCGGTAGTGCTTCAGCAGCAGATACTTGGCCATCGTGGCTCTCCTCGGTGCTCGTGCGGCCCATTGTGGTCGCGTTCACCCCTGGGACGGAGCAGGACACCGATTCTCGACATCACCGTCCGATCTTTTTTCCCGGCTCTTGTGGAGGAGCTGGGTGAGCCCGGCTGAGCATGGATGAGCCCGGCGCACAGCGTGACGGAGGGGAGGGCTGCGGAGCCCGGCACCGATCAAACACGGAAAGGCGGAAGGCTTCGCGGGGGGCGCCCCGGCCCCTTGTCCTCCACTCTGCCGCCCCGCAGACTGGCAAGTCTGGAGTCAGGGCTCCAAGGGGGGAATCCATGGCCACCGAGGCGGAGCGCGCGCTGGGCGCCTTCATCCGCAACCACCCGACGGACAATGGGCGTCGCGGGCGCGTATCGATCGTCGCGCTGTTGGTCGGCTTGGTGTTCGCCGTCATCGCCTTCCCGGTGACCATCGCCGTCTTCTCCGAGGACGGGAGCGGCGCGTCAGTGGCCGGACTCCTGTGGGGCGGTGCGCTCGTCGGGCTCTACGGCGGAGTCTCCAGCGGGTTGCGAACCCTGCGGCGGCACGGCGAGGTGTTCGTGCTGCGAGAGGACGGGCTGGTCTACCGGCGGACGGGGGAAACCCTGGTGCTGCCATGGACGGTGGTCCGCCGCGTGGTCGAGCGCGGGCAGGATCACGCCCTGGGCAGACTCATGGGATGGAACGTCCACCTGGTCATTCGGCTGCGGGACGGCGGTCGGCTACTGCTGACCGGCTACACCGAGGACGCGGCCCAACTCTCCGCGGAGATCCGGGCCGCCGTGGCAGCCACGACGGGCCGCGCCGACTGAGGCGCGTCACAGAAGGCTGTGGGGCGGGCGCTTCCTCTCGGAGACGGTCCGCTGGTACCGGAACTTTCGTTTCGAAACCGCGTCTGCGCATGTAGGAGCGATCCCCGCGGGAGTCGTCACCGGTACCGCTGCGGGTTCATCCGGTACCGCCCAGGTTTACCTCGTGGTTCAACCCCACACCGGATGTCGGGTGCGTTGCCCCCTCGTAGTGTCTGGCGACGATCGTGAGACCGGAGAAAGAGGGGGATGGACACATATGCGCAGAACAGCAGCGCTGCTGGCTGCGACAGGCGCGGTCGCGGTGGCGACGCTTTCCGGGTCCGCCGCGGCCCTGCCTCAACAAGGCGGGACCGCTCCGGCCGAAGAGCGTACCGCCGGGGCCCGCACGGGGACCGGGGGAGTGGACAAGGCGGCAGAACGGGGGAGTCCGTTCGCCGGCACCGAGATGAAGTCGGTGGCCGGGAACGACAACATCTTCTATCTCAGGGTGAAGCACAGCGGTAAGTGCCTGACTGTGCGGGGCGCGTCCAAGGCGGAGAACGCGGTCGTCAACCAGTACCGGTGCGTGTCCGGCGCCAGGAACCAGTGGTGGGTGACCTACAACCAGGGCGGCGTCGCCCGCCGGTTCATGGCCTACCACAGCGGCAAGTGCCTCGCCCTCCGCGGAGGCAGCACGGCCAAGGGCACCCCGGCGGTCCAGCGGACCTGCGGCGGCTCCCGGGACCAGATCTGGTTCTCGCTCGCCCCCTACGCGGAAGGGTCCATGAACCCCAGCGCAGGCAGCAGCACAGGGGACCGCTGCCTGGACGTACGGGGAGCGAGCAAGGCGGACAACGCACAGGTGATCGTGTGGAGCTGCAACGGCAGGAACAACCAGAAGTGGGTGGGGCGCGGATGACTTCGGGGATGAAACGAGCCGGAACGGTCCTGGCCGCGGCCGTGGCGACGGTCTCGCTGGCCGCGTCGGGCAGCAGCGCCGCGGACGCCGCGCCTGACCGGTCGACTGCTGTGCAGGACAGTACGGTCAGGTACATCGTCAACAAGAACAGCGGCAAGTGCCTGACCGTCTACCGGGCCAGCGGGGCTAACAATGCGACCGTCAACCAGTACAAGTGTGTCGGCGCCCGGAACCAGCAGTGGCGCATGGTGATGACCGGCGGGGACCAGTCGCTGGCGAGCGTGGTCCTGCAGAACGTCAACAGCGGAAAGTGCCTCACGGTCCACGGTGCCAGCGGCGCCAACGGGGCGAACATCAACCAATACACCTGTGTGGGCGCGACCAACCAGTCCTTCGCCTTCACCCCGGGCCGGATGAGCCGGACGCCCCTGTACGCCAAGCCGCTCAGCCGGAAGAAGTGCGTGGACGTGCAGGGAGCCAGCAAGGCGAACAACGCCAACGTCATCCAGTGGTCGTGTCACCGGAAGGCGAACCAGCAATGGGATCTGACCCGCAGCGCCTGACCCCGCTGCTCGGCGCGGTCGTCTGACCCGCCCGCTTCACACGGGCGGCACCGGCGGCGTACAGGTCGGCCCGGCCCGTACGCCGCCACCGCGCGTCGCTCGCGCGGTCCCGCGCGGGGCCGCACGAGCGCTCATCCCCGGAGCCTCGGGCTGCTCCGTGCGCTGACGGATGCGGGCCGCTTCCGACGACTGGTACGGCATTTCGTCGTCGCCCGGCCCGACCGCCGGGAGCTCTTCGGCATAGGTCTGTCGCAAGCGATGATCGCTCCCGCGAGGCGCATGGAGCCCACCGCACCACCGAAAGCTCCTCGGGTGCTCCGTCGGACAGTCTTTAGACTGGCCGCGTCGATCCCCGTCCCGCAAGGAGCCGCATGACCGCCGCGCCCCCGCCGACGCATTCCTCCGGACGGCAGCGCGACGCGGCCCGTACGCGGGCGGAGATCCTGGACGTCGCGACCGAGGAGTTCGCTCGGCTCGGATACACCGGCGCCCGCGTCGACGTGATCGCCGCCCGTATCCACACCACGAAGCGGATGATCTACTACTACTTCGGCGGCAAGGAGCAGCTCTTCACGGCGGTGCTGGAGCGGGCCTACGCGGTCATCCGGCAACAGGAACAGGGGCTCGACGTAGGGCACCTGGACCCGGTCGCCGCCATCCGCCGTCTGGCCGAGCTGACCTTCGACCACCATGAGGAGCACCCGGACTTCATCCGGCTGGTGAGCATCGAGAACATCCACGAGGCCGAGCACATCATCGGCTCCGCGACGCTGAGCGAACTCAGTTCGCCCGCCATCGAGGTCATCGGCCGCATCCTCGAAGAGGGCCGCGCGCAGGGCGTGTTCACGGCTGACGTCGACGCGGTGGACCTGCACGCGATGATCAGCTCGTTCTGCTTCTTCCGGGTCGCGAACCGGCACACCTTCGGCGCCCTCTTCGGCCGCGATCTGACCGCGGCCGACCGGCGGCAGCACTACCGCACGATGCTCGGCGACATGGTCCTCGCCTATCTCACCGGGGACACTGCGCGAGAGCGCTGAGCCCGTCCGGACGGACGACCCCCGCCCGTTCAGCCGACCCCCGCCCGGCCATATGCGTCTCCGCGCTCCCGATAGGGCTGTTCCCGCACGATGTCTTGACAGCGGGCAGGGGGAGGTCCACGATCCGTGCCAGCGCAATTAACTAACTAGTACGTTACTTGCCCCGCGCCCGCCCGGACCGGAGGCCACCGACGGTTCCGGCCCGCCACGGAAACCCCTGGGCGGGCCCCGCCGCCGTCCTTTTCACCCGACCCACCAGGCAGCTCCCAGCGAAGAGAAAGAGCGAGGAGCGCAGGTGGCCGTCCCCACAGGAGCACGTGTGTCCCCTCGCTCGCATGCCCCGTCGGAACCGCCCCCGGACCCTTCCGCCGCGCCGCCCGCGGCAACACGTGGCAGGCCCCGCAAGGCGGCCGTCGCCGCGTGGATCGGCAGCGCGCTGGAGTACTACGACTTCTTTATCTACGGCAGCGCCGCCGCACTCTTCTTCCCCAAGGTCTTCTTCGACCCTGACGACCCGGCAACCGCCACGCTGATCTCGATGGCGACCTTCGGCGTGGCTTATGCCGCCCGCCCCATCGGGGCACTGATCCTCGGCCACGTCGGTGACCGGCTCGGACGGCGCAAGATCATGGTCTTCACCCTGATCCTCATGGGCCTGTCGACCTTCGTCATAGGCTGCCTTCCCACCTACGCGCAGATCGGTACCGCCGCACCCGTGCTGCTCGTCCTGATGCGCGTCCTGCAGGGGCTCTCTGCCGCGGGCGAGCAGGCGAGCGCCAACTCGATGACGCTGGAACACGCTCCCGAGCACCGCCGGGGCTACTACACCAGTTTCACCCTCAACGGCACCCAGGCCGGTCAGATTCTGGCGACCCTGGTCTTCATACCGGTGGCGGCCCTGCCCGACGCGCAGCTCTACACCTGGGGTTGGCGCATCCCGTTCCTGCTGAGCATCGCCGTCTCGGTCGTCGGCTATCTCATCCGCCGCAATCTGGAGGAGACCCCCGTATTCGAGGAGGTGTCCGCGAGCGACGAGGTCTCCCGGCTTCCCCTCGCAGACCTGCTGCGCCACCACTGGGCCGACGTGCTGCGCGTCATCGGCGGGGCGCTCATCGCGACCGTCAGCACCGTCTTCACGGTCTGGGCCCTGGCGTTCGCGACCGGCGACACCGTCGGACTGGAGAAGTCCACGATGCTGTGGGTCGGCGCTGTCTCCAACGCTGTCGCGCTGCTCGCCATCCCCCTGTGGGCGAAGCTCGCGGACCGGATCGGGCGCAAGCCGGTCTTCCTCACCGGTTCCCTCGGTTCCGGCATCCTGGTCTTCGCCTATCTGTGGGCGATCTCCGCGGGCAGCTACCCGCTGATCTTCCTCACCGGCATCCTCTTCTTCGGCGTCGTCTACAGCGCGGCCAACGGCATCTGGCCCTCGCTCTACGGAGAGATGTTCCCAGCTCGCGTGCGGCTCTCGGGGGTGGCCATCGGCACACAGATCGGCTTCGCCGTCGCCGGATTCGCCGTCACCTTCGCCGAACAGATCGCGGGGCCGGACGGCGACGACTGGCTCGGCGTCGCGATCTTCACGGCCGCCATCTGCGCCGTGTGCTCCCTTACGATCGCGAGCGCCCGCGAGACGTACCGGGTGCCGACCGGCCGGCTCGGCGAGAAGCCGGACAGCGCAGCACCCAGCGGCTCCACGAGGCCGAACGGCTCGACGAAACCGAACGGCTCCACCAGCGCGGCGAAGTCGGTTTCGGCCTGAGTACGCCCCCGCGTCCGTGGCCGTCCCCCCCGACCGTGCCTGGGGGACGGCCAGGTGTCAGGTCACGGAGGTGCCGGACACGAACAGCACAGGGCGCCCGTGCCGCCGCCCACCCGCACCCGGTGCCCACTCGTCACCAGGAAAGAGCAGCGATGACCACGCCCTCACCCGCCCCCTCGTACCTCACCGGCCTGATCGGAACCGGCATCCGCCCCTCGTTGAGCCCGGCGCTGCACGAGCGCGAGGGCGACCGGCACGGGCTGCGTCTCCTGTACCGCATCCTCGACCTGGACGTGCTCGGGGCCGGCCCCGAGGCCGTCGGCGAAGTGCTGCGCGCAGCGCGCCTCCTCGGCTTCGACGGCCTCAACATCACGCACCCCTGCAAGCAGGTCGTGACCGCGCACCTCGACGAACTGGCCCCCGAGGCGGCCCGGCTCGGCGCCGTCAACACGGTGGTGTTCCGTGACGGGCTCGCTGTCGGGCAGAACACCGATGTCACGGGTTTCGCCCAGTCCTTCGCGCGCGGTCTGCCAGGCGCGCCGACCGGCAGCGTGGTGCAGCTCGGCGCGGGCGGGGCCGGAGCCGCCGTCGCCCACGCGTTGCTCACCCTGGGCACCGACCGGCTCACCGTGGTCGACACCGACGAGGAGCGGGCCGCATCGCTCGCCCGCGCGCTCGGCTCCCACTTCGGAAAGGGGCGTGCCGACCATTTCTCCCCGGCCGGGCTGAAGAGCCGACTCGTGGAAGCGGACGGCCTGGTGCACGCCACACCCACCGGGATGGAGACCCACCCCGGCCTCCCCCTACCCGTGGAACTGCTGCGGCCGGAGCTGTGGGTGGCGGAGGTGGTGTACCGGCCGCTGGAGACCGCCCTGCTGCGCGCGGCCACGAACCTGGGCTGCCGCACGCTCGACGGCGGCGGTATGGCGGTCTTCCAGGCTGCCGACGCATTCCGCCTCTTCACCGGCAGGGAACCCCACCCGGAGCGGATGCTCGCCGACCTCGCCGACCTCGTCGGCGCCCCGGCGGGATGAGGGGCCCACCCGGCCACCCGGTACGACGGCGCCCGGAGGCAAGGGGCCGCGCCCGCACCCCGAGAAGAGACCAGGAGGAGCACTCCCCCATGCGCAAGTCCATCGCCACGGTGTCGTTGAGCGGCTCTCTCTCCGAGAAGCTCGGGGCCGTCGCCGCCGCCGGGTTCGACGGAGTCGAGATCTTCGAGAACGACCTGCTCGCCAGTCCGCTCGGCCCCGAGGACATCCGGAAGCGCGCTGCCGACCTGGGGCTGCGCATCGATCTCTACCAGCCGTTCCGGGACTTCGAGGCCGTACCCGAGGACGTACTGGAGAACAACCTGCGGCGCGCGGAGCAGAAGTTCTCCGTGATGGAGCGGCTCGGAGCCGACACGATGCTGGTCTGCTCCAGCGTGTCCCCCGACTCGATCGACGAGGACGAACTCGCGGCCGACCAGCTGCGTCTGCTCGCACAGCGCGCGGAGGCGCACGGCATCCGGCTCGCGTACGAGGCGCTGGCCTGGGGACGCCACGTCAGCACCTACGACCACGCCTGGCGCATCGTCGAGCTGGCCGACCATGCCGCGCTGGGCACCTGCCTCGACAGCTTCCACATCCTCTCCCGCGGCTCCGATCCCCGGGGCATCGAGCGGATACCCGGCGAGAAGATCTTCTTCCTCCAGCTGGCGGACGCGCCCCGGGTGGCGATGGACGTCCTCCAGTGGAGCCGCCACTACCGCTGCTTCCCCGGCCAGGGCGGCTTCGACGTCGCGGGTCTCGTGCACGCCGCGCTCCGGGCCGGCTACACCGGGCCGCTGTCGCTGGAGGTCTTCAACGACGTGTTCCGGCAGGCCGACGCTTCGCGCACCGCGGTCGACGCGATGCGCTCGCTGCTCACCCTGGAGGAATCGGTCGGGCTCGCCTCGCCGCCCGGACGCGTCGTCCCTTCCTCGTTCGCCTTCGCCGAGCTGGCCGCAGCCGACACCGAGCCGTTGCGCGCGCTGCTCGGCGCGCTGGGCTTCGTACGGACGGGGCGGCACGGCGGCAAGCCGGTCGAGCTGTGGGAGCAGGGCGAGGCGCGACTCGTCGTCAACACCGCGGGCGCAAGCCGTCGCGAGGGCCCGGCGCTGACAGCGCTCGGCCTGGAGACACCTGACCCGGGCGCGGCCACCCGGCGCGCGGAGTCCCTTCTGACACCTGTCATCCCGCGCCGCCGTGCGGCCGGGGACGTGCCGTTGGAGGCGGTCGAGGCTCCGGACGGCACCGAGCTGTTCTTCTGCCGCACCAGGCGCGAGGACCACCCGAGTTGGACGGACGACTTCGCGCCCGTGCTGCCCCTGGAGGACACAGCCGGCCCCGAACCAGGGACTGTTGTCACGCGGATCGACCATGTCGCGCTGACCCAGCCTTGGCACCGCTTCGACGAGGCGTCCCTGTTCTACCCGAGCGTGCTGGGTCTCCAGCCGAACGAGAGCCTCGACCTCGCCGACCCCTACGGGCTCTTCCGCAGCCGCGCCGTCGCCAACCCCGAGGGCACGCTGCGGATCGCGCTCAACGTGGCGCCGGTGCCCGGCGAGCGGGAGACGCACCCGCAGCACATCGCGCTCGCGACCGACGACATCGTCACCACCGCGCGCCGGGTACGTGACCACGGCGGTGGACTCCTACCGATCCCGGGCAACTACTACGACGACCTCAGGGCCCGCCACGGCCTCGCCGACGACACCCTGGCCACGCTGCGCGAGCTGGGCATCCTCTACGACCGCGACGAGTACGGGGAGTTCCATCACTGCTACACGGTCACCCTGGGCCGGGTCTTCTTCGAACTGGTCCAGCGCACCGGCGGGTACCGCGGTTACGGAGCGCCGAACGCCACCGTCCGCCTCGCGGCTCAGCACACCGCCGAGCTGGGCCTGCGGCCGGGGTAACGCAGGTGAGCAGGTCACGCGAAAAGACGGCACATGTCCGAGGGAGACGCGACGCCATCCGGTACCGTCGCCGGGTGCGTCTCCTACTCATGTCCGACACCCACCTGCCGAAGCGGGCCAAGCGGCTGCCCGAGGAGCTGCTGGAGGAGATCCCCCGCGCCGATGTCGTCGTGCACGCGGGCGACTGGGTGGACACCGCCACCCTCGACCTGCTGGAGTCGCAGGCCCGGCAGCTGATCGGCGTGTACGGCAACAACGACGGCCCCGAGCTGCGGGCCCGGCTCCCCGAGGTGGCGTACGCCGAGCTGGCAGGCCTGCGCTTGGGCGTCGTCCACGAGACAGGCGCGGCGCAGGGGCGGGAGCGCCGCTGTGCAGCCTGCTTCCCCGACCTGGACGTCCTGGTCTTCGGGCACAGCCACATCCCGTGGGACACCACGACGGAGGACGGAAGGCTGCGCCTGCTCAACCCCGGTTCACCGACGGACCGGCGGCGCCAGCCGTACTGCACCTACATGACCGCAGAGGCGGCGGCCGGACGTCTACGCGGGGTGGAGTTGCACCGTCTCCCGCCGCGCCGGTGAATCGGAATACCGGGTAGGTGACGAATGGCAGGTGACGAAGGCGTCTTCGACGCCGCTGCCACGAACGGCTCGGGTGCGAGGTCGGCGGCCTGAGTGACGGTGTGCCGTGTGCGGGCCACGAGGTGACGGAACCCCGGGTCATACGGCCGACGACTGCTGTTCCAGCCACGTCCCGTCGCGCATGATGACTCTCCCGCGCAGCTCCGGTTCGCCGCGCCAGGCGCGCACCGTCCTGGGGGCCACGCGTATATACAGAAAGGAATCCTCTTCCTCCCGTGGGTCCCACCCGAACTTGTCGGCGAACGCCTCCGCCGCGTCTTCGGGCACCTCCTGGTCCGCGAAGCACTCCGCCTCACCCTGGAGGAGCACCACGTCGGAGGTGTCCGGCAGCGCCAGGCGCACGCGCGGCTCTTCACGGGCGTTCCGCGCGGTCACGGAAATGGCGCTGGTGCACATCCACACTGCTCGCCCGTCCCACAAGAACCACAGCGGCACCTGGTGCGGCCCATGGTGGGGGTGGGCCGTCGACACCCACACATCGCGTTCGGTGACGAGCCGCTCCAAAGCATCACGCATACGCTCCGCCGTCCGGCGACGAACGGCTCCTGTGGTCTCCATGAGGACCGAACCTAACCGGCAGACACGAAGCGCGCCTGAGCCGCGGGACCTACTCCCAGCGACCGATGACCCCTCAACTTTTGGCGCAGGCGGGCGGCCGACTTCGCTGCTCGGAGCGGCCACCGGGGGGTGCTCTGTCACGCGTGTCCTCGCTGAAGAAACCGCCCACAAGCCTGGAGGCCGCGGGGCGTTATTCGATGCGGAGGCTGTAGCCCCAGTCGGTGAAGCTGCTGCCGCCGGCAGGGATGGTCTCCATGACTTGTCCCTCACAGTTGCCGTCGGAGTAGACATCAGCCGGCTGGTCGGTGTGATTCTCGACCTCGGCGTCCTGTGGAAGCTCGTAGCAGCCGCTGGGATCGACGTAGCGCTTGCCGTCGATGAGTAGGTAGCCATTGGCCGCGTTGGCCGAGGCGGGCACCGTCACCGCGAGCGCGGCAGCCGCGGCCAGTGCACCGAGGATGGATGCTGAACGTTGCATAAGCATGTACCTCCCTCAAAAGACGAGCCGCCGACCGGCCGGCGGCTCCGCTGAAGCCTCGGTTCTTCGGTGCCCGAACCCCTGGCTGGTGGACCTGATCGCAGCAGCGCTCCACCCGCATGAGTGAACGTCCACCGCGACGTGCTCAACTCATACAGTGGTTCCGACGATGCTGAAGTCGCGATAGCCGGGGCGCGCGCCGGCGCCGACGTGGTCCGCGACATGTACGGCCAGTGGCTTCCCCGTATCGACAAAGCCGCCGGAGACTTCGCCACCGCCGCCGATGTGGAGGCCGAGGAGAGGATTCTCGACGTCATCCGTGCCGCACGGCCAAACCGGTGCACTGTCATGATGATCGGGTGAAAGACGACTCAGCCGCCCGCGGGCGCGTCGTTCTCGGCATCGACGACCTTCGGCAGCTCCCCGGGGCCGCATGGGTCGCCCGCACCAGCTGCGAGGGCATCCAGCTTCTGCGGGAGCACCGCGACAGCTTCATCGATGAACTCTGGCTCGACCACGACCTCGGTGGCGACGACACCATCATGCCCGTGGTGGCTCTCTTGGAAGAAGCTGCCTTCAGCGGACGGCCTTTCCACATCGGAACGATCTTCATTCACAGCGCGAACCCCGTCGGCGCCGAGACCATCGTCCGGGCGCTCACGCACTGGAGCTACCAAGTCCGGCGAGCAACCGCCTAGAAATCCATGCTGAGTGGACACCCCTTTGTGCCCATATGTCGGCACAGTGGATACCGGCGTCGGTTCCCAGGGGGTCGGTGTTCGTGGGCGGTCAGTGAGTGCAGGGCGGACGAACCGGCCGCCGTGGGCGGCCGGTTCGGCGGTCAGCCGGCGGCGTCCAGCATCCGTCGGGCCTCGGCGACGACGGCGGGGTCGGTGACGAAGTGGGTGTCCTGCTCGGCCGAGGCGCCACCGGCGCCGAGCGGGACCCAGTCGCCGCCGCGCCGGGGCGCGGCCCGGGTCTTGGCGGAGAGGTGGACGGCGGCGGCGCCTGCGGCGACCAGCTCCGCGATGGTGTCGGGGCGCACTCCGCCGCCGGCCATCACCTCCACGCCGGGAGCGGCGGCGGCCATCGCGGCGATCCGCCCGGCGCCCTCGACCGCCGTCGTGGCGCCGCCCGAGGTGAGGACCCGGGTGAGGCCGAGCCCGGGGAGGAGCGCGGCGGCGGCGACCGGGTCGGCGGCCTGGTCGACGGCGCGGTGCAGGGTGACCTCCACCGGCCGGCCCGCGGCGTGGGCGGCCTCGGCGAGCGCGGCGACTGCGTGGACGTCGAGGTGGCCGTCGGCGGTGAGCGCGCCGATCACCACCCCGGCCGCTCCGGAGGCGACGGCGGACCGCACGTCGGTGGCCATCAGTGCGATCTCCTCCGCGTCGTGCACGAAGTCGCCCGGTCGGCATCTGACCAGCACCTGCACCGGTGGGCCCGCTTCGACCGCGGCCTCGATCAGCGCCGCGGACGGGGTGAGGCCGCCCAGCTCCAGGCCGGTGCACAGCTCGACCCGGTCGGCGCCGTGCTCCCGGGCGGTGCGGGCGCCGGCCGGCGAGGTGACGGCGATCTCCAGGGCGGGGCGAGCCGTCACTCGTCGTCCCCGGTCAGCGGCTGGTCGGAGGCGGGGATGAGACGGGCCGTCAGGTCGGGCTCGGCCATGTCGCGGTCGAAGGGGAACATCGGGCGGCGGATGCGGTGGTGGCCCAGGCGCACCAGGTCCTGGTCGACGCCGCCGGGGGTGAGCGCCATCTTCCAGCCCACCGACATCTCGGCGAGTTCGGGCTCCAGGTAGCCGATCTTCACGATCACGATGTCGGCGCGCCGCGGGTCGAGGCCGAGGTCGGTGAAGTCGTGCTCGTGGTGGTAGGGCTTGCGCAGCCGTGTGAGGATCGCGTGGACGCTGCCGACCCGGACGACGACCTCGGTCCCGGCGTCGCGGTCGCCGTGCCGGATCGCGTGTACGACGCCGGTGAGGGTGACCGGGCCGGCGTGGCGGTCGTCGACCTCGGCGCCGGCGGTGACGGTGACGGTGGCGCCGACGCCCGCCGCGACGGCGGCCTCGACCGCGTCCGGTCCCGGCACGGAGGCGTAGATCACCGTGGGTCCGTCGTCCTGCTGGAACTCGGGGCGCTCCAGCAGCCGGGTCAGGCCCCAGGTGACGTCGCCGGCGCCGCCGGCGGTCGGGTTGTCACCGGTGTCGCTGATGAAGGAGGGCCGCTGGTCGGAGGCGAGCGCCTCGTCCAGAAGGGCGTCGAAGGTGCCGGTGGGGGCGACGAAGTCGAAGTCGTGGCGGGCGTCCCAGAATCCGCGGGCGAGGCGTTCGGCACCGGCCGCGACTGCGGCCTCGTCCGGGCCGGTGACGACGACGGCGGCGCGGTTGCGCGGCTCGTCGGCCCAGGCGTAGCCGACCCAGATCGCGGCGTCGATGACACCCTCCGCGGCCTCGACCTCGTCGACGGCGGCGTACACGCTTCTGGCGGGTTCGACGCGTGTGGAGGTCTGCTCGCCGGCCAGCAGCACCGGCACCGGCACCCACGCCTTGACCGGGCGGGGCGCGCCGGAGGCCAGCAGATCCACCAGATTGCGGACGGCCCGCTCCTTGGTCTCCATATGGTCCTCGTGGGGCGCCATCCGGTAGCAGGTGATCAAGTCGCTGCGGTGGGCGAGTTCACGGGAGACGTTGCCGTGCAGATCCATGGAGGTGGAGACGATCACATCGGGGCCGACCGTGGCGCGGATGCGTTCCAGCAGCACTGCCTCGGCGTCGTCGACGCCCTCGACGGTCATGGCGCCGTGGATGTCGTACCAGAGGCCGTCCAGCTGGGGCAGGGCGGCGAGCCGTTCGATCAGCTCACCGGTCAGCTCCTCCCAGGCGGCGGCGGTGACGGTTCCGCCCGGCAGCGACTTGCCGACGAGGGCGCCGTGCCACTCGGCGGCCTCGCGCAGCTCCCGGCCGGGGGCGAGGAAGGGGTAGCGCTCCAGGATCTCGTCCCCGCGCGCGGGGTGGAAGGCGGGGGCCCGGGTGCGGGCGGGGGAGAAGGTGGAGGACTCGATACCGAGTCCGGCTATCGCGATCACCGGGTGGGCGGCGGGGGTGCGGGGTCGTGACACGGCTGTTCTCCTACGGTGGTGCGGGGGCCCGGGGTGGCGGGGGAGGGGAGGCGGTCGGACGCCAGGTCGGTGCGGCCGACCTCGCGCAGGGCGTCGGCGAGGGCGCGTTGCAGGGCGAACTGCCCGGCGCCCACCAGTCCGGCGTCGGCGCTGAGGCTGACGCGTTCGATGGTGAGGTGTTCGGTGACCAGCGGGTGGCAGCTCTCGTAGAGCTGGCTGCGCACGGCGGCGACGAACGGTTCCAGGGTGGAGAGGATGCCGCCGAGGTATACGGCGTCGGGGTTGAAGAAGTTGACGTTGGTGGCGAGCACCTGGCCCAGGTAGTCGCCCGCTTTGCGGACGGCGCGGGTGGCCTCCGGATCGCCGTGGGTGGCGAGCCGCACCACGTCCTCCAGACGGTCGACCTGGGCGCCGCGTTCGCGCAGGATGCGCACGAGGGCTGCGCCGGAGGCCACGGTCTCCAGGCAGCCGGTGTTGCCGCAGGAGCAGGGGGTGTCGGCGCCGCCGTCGACGCGGATGTGGGTGATCTCGCCGGCGGCTCCGGTGGCGCCCCGGAAGAGACGGCCGTCCGCGATGACGCCGGCACCGATCGCGGAGCCGATCTTCACCATGATCGACTGCCGGTGTTCGGCGGGCCGCACGGTGTGCTCGCCGACGGCCATGCAGTTGGCGTCGTTGTCGGCGGCGGCCGGGACGCCGAAGCGTTCCTGGAGCCAGTCGATGATCGGGAAGCGGTTCCAGCCGGGCATCCGGGACGGCATGACGACCGTGCCCGAGGCGACGTCGACCGGGCCGGGCAGCGAGAGCCCGACGCCGCGCAGTCGGCCGCGGCCGTGGTCCTCGGCCAGTGCTTGCAGGGTCTCTGCGAGCCGCGGCAGGGCCGCCTCGGGTCCGTCGGCGATGGCGAACTGGACGGTCGAGACGTTGGTGAGGCCGCCGCCGGGCAGCACCACGCCGACGCGGGCGTGCCGACCGCCGAGGTCGGCGGCGACGGCGAACCCGTCGGCGCCGCCGAGCCGCAGCACCTTGCGGGGCCGCCCACCGGTGGACGGCTGGGTGCCCTCCTCGGCGATGAGCCCGCGCTCGACGAGCTGGCTCACGGCGAGGGAGACGGTGGAGGCGGCGGCGCCGAGAAGCCCGGCGAGCTCGGCACGCGAGGACGCCTGCCCCGACGCCACGAGCTCCAGGATCCGCGGGGCGAGGGCCGAGGCGCCCTTCGCTGCCTTCGATCCTCCCGTACTTATTTCAGTCATGGACGAAGTAACTTCCGCGATGAGTAGGTGTGACGGAGACAGTACGCCCGGCCGATGCGTCGCGGAACGGCTCCGGGTGATCTTTCCCGGCGCACTATCCGGGCAATACGCCACAAACACCCGCACCAGGACGGCCTCGTGAGGCCGGTGAGACTTTTTCCAGAACCGTAGATACTTACTTGTTACAGAACTTTGTTTGTGCGCGCGGCGCGGCAGGCGTTAGCTGTCGTGAACACAGCGCCGGTCCGACGGCGCCAGCCCGGTCCACCGGGATCCCCCTATGGGGCTTCACCTCCCAAGGAGAGCCATGTCCCTTGCTCACACGGTCCCTGGCCGCCGCTGGGCCCTCGTCGCGGGCGTCGCCGTCACCACCGGGGCGCTGCTGGCCGGCTGTTCCGGCGGCGGCGCCTCGTCGTCCGCCTCCGGCGGGTCGGACACGATCAACTACGCGCTCCCGGCCAACTTCACGCCGAACTGGATCCTCCCCATCGGCACCGCCGCGCATCTGAACACCAACAACTCCTCCATATCCCAGTCCCTGTGGGAGCCGCTGATCGCCTACGACGGCTCCGCCGGCAAGGTCGGCTGGAACAAGGACAACTCGCTCGCCACCGCCGCGGACTTCGCCGACGACAGCAAGAGCGTCACCATCACCCTCGGCGACCGGCACTGGAGCGACGGCAAGCCGATCACCTCCCGCGATGTGGAGTTCTGGTTCAACGTCGTCAAGGCGAACAAGTCGGACTGGGCCAGCTACAGCCCCGGCAAGGCGCCGGACAACTGGACCTCCTTCAAGGCCGTCGACGACACCCACTTCAAGATCACCTTCGACCGGGCCTACAACCAGCAGTGGATGCTCGCCAACCAGCTGAGCATGATCCGGCCGATGCCGCAGCACGTCTGGGACAAGGCCGGCGACTCCGGCTCCGTCTCCGACCTGGACCGCAGCGCCGCCGGGGCGAAGAAGGTCTGGAAGTACCTCAACGGTGCCGCCAAGAAGATCTCCGGCTACGCCACCGACCCGCTGTGGAAGACCGTCAGCGGCCCCTACACCCTCAAGTCGTTCTCCACGGCCGGCAAAGTGCAGCTCACCGCCAACGCCAAGTACGACGGCGGCGGCAAGGCCCACATCAAGAACGTGAACCTGCTGCCGTTCACCACCTCGGAGGCCGAGAAGAACGCGCTGCGGGCCGGCACGGTCGACTACGGCTACATCAACGCCACCGACCTGAGCCAGAAGGCGTCGTTCGAGGCCAAGGGCTACAAGATCGAGCCGTGGCAGGGCTGGGCCATCACCTACATGCCCTACAACTTCAACAACCCGCAGATGGGCCCGGTCTTCAAGCAGCTCTACGCCCGCCAGGCCATCCAGCTGTCGGTGGACCAGAAGACGCTGGCCAAGGTCGTCTTCAACGGCACCGCAGTCCCCACCTACGGACCGATCCCGCAGGGCCAGAAGTCCTCCTTCGTCTCCCGGAAGCAGCAGGACAACCCCTACCCGTTCTCCACCGCCAAGGCCCGCAAGCTGCTGACGGACCACGGCTGGACCGAGAAGAGCGGCACCATGGTGTGCACCAGCCCCGGCAGCGGCGACGGCCAGTGCGGCAAGGGCGTCGAGAAGGGCACCAAGTTCTCCATGCAGGTGCTCTCGCAGTCCGGCTCGACCGTGACCGACAACATGATGAGCGCCCTGCAGTCGTCGTTCGCCAAGACGGGTATCGACTTCCACATCAAGACCGCACCGGTCAACTCCGTCCTGTCGCAGTCCGGCCAGTGCAAGGCGAGCGAGTCGAGCTGCAAGTGGCAGCTGTCGTTCTTCGGCACCGCGGGCAGCTGGTACTTCCCCGCCTACCCCAGCGGCGACTCGCTCTTCGCCACCGGCGGCGGCTCCAACTTCGGCAGCTACTCCGACCCCGAGGTGGACAAGCTGATCGCCCGGACCACCACCTCCTCCTCCGACGAGGCCATGCGCCAGTACAGCGCCGCCCTCGCCGAGAAGCTGCCGGTGGTGTGGCTGCCGGAGCCCGACTACCAGGTCTCCGTGGTCAAGAAGGGCCTCGGCGGCTTCTCGCAGGACTCACTCGCCAACTTCCACCCCGCCATGTGGAAGTGGACCAAGTAGGCCGCCCCGCGACCGCGCGCACCACTGAGCCCGAGCGACCGGAAACCACATGAGCACTCCCACATACCTGTTCAGACGGGTCCTGCAGGCCGCCGCGGTCATCCTGATCGTGACAGTCGTGGTCTTCGCCCTGCTGCACTCCCTGCCCGGGGGTCCCGCTCGCGGGATCCTCGGCCCGCAGGCCACCGCGCAGCAGATCGAGGCCTTCAACCACGAGCAGGGCCTCGACAAGCCCCTCCCCGTGCAGTACCTCTACTACCTGGGGCAGCTGGCACACGGCGACCTCGGCACGTCGTACACCCTCAACGAGCCGGTGTCGCAGCTGATCACCGAGCGCCTGCCGAAAACCCTGCTGCTGACCGTGCTGTCGGCGATCGTCGGCCTGCTGCTGGCCGTGCCGCTGGGCATGTGGCAGGCCGTGCGGCGCAACAAGCCGGTCGACTACGTCATCACCACGCTGAGCTTCATCGCCTACTCCACCCCCGTGTACTTCCTCGGGCTGATCCTGGTGCTGGTCTTCAGCCAGGCGCTGCCATGGTTCCCCTCCCAGGCCCCGCAGGGGCACACGCTGGGGCAGGTGCTCTCCGACCCGCAGGGGCTGGTGCTGCCGATCGCCGCGGGTGCTGCCTCGATGGTCGCGGTGTTCAGCCGCTACATGCGGGCCGCCACCCTGGAGAACCTCTCCGAGGACTATGTCAGGACGGCGCGGGCCGGGGGCTCCCGCTCCCGCGCCATCCTGTGGCGGCACGTGTTCCGCAACTCGCTGACCCCGGTGGTCGCCATGCTCGGCTACTACGTGCCGGTGCTGTTCGGCGGCGCCCTCGTCGTCGAACAGCTCTTCAACTACCCGGGCATGGGCCTGCTCTTCTGGACCGCCGCGCAATCCTCCGACTACCCGGTGCTGCTGGGCTGCGTGCTGATCATCGCGGTCGCCACGGTGACCGGCACGCTGATCGCCGACATCGTCCAGCGGATCATCGACCCCCGAGTGAAGGCAGGCCGGTCATGAGCACTGTCATACAGCCGGGCCGGACCCCTGGCACGGCCACCGCCCCGGACTCCGCCGCTGCGTCGGGGACCCGGCTGGCCGTCCGCCGGTTCCTGCGCAACCGGCTCGCGGTCGTCGGCCTCGGCGTCGTGGTCTTCTTCGTGCTGTTCTGCTTCGTCGGCCCGCTGGTGTACTCCACCGACCAGACCCACACCATGCTCCACCAGGTCAACCTGGCCCCCAGCGGCGCACACTGGCTGGGCACCGACGCGGTCGGCCACGACGAGCTCGGCCGGCTGATGTACGGCGGCAAGGTGTCGCTGATCGTCGGCCTCGCCGCAGGCGTCCTGGCCACCGTCATCGGCACCCTGTGGGGTGCCGCCGCAGGCTACGCGGGCGGCTGGATCGACGCGGTCATGATGCGGGTCGTGGACGCCGGCATCGCCATCCCCGCGCTCTTCATCCTGCTGGTGGTCTCCGCCATCACCACGCCGGGTCTGGGCGGCCTCGTCGTCATCCTCGGCTTCGTCTCCTGGCTGGTGCCCTCGCGGCTGGTCCGCGCCGAGACGCTGACCCTGAAGAACCGCGACTACATCCTGACGCTGCGCGCCATCGGCGGCACCCACGCCAGGGCCATCACCCGGCACATTCTGCCGAACTCGGTCTCCACCATCGTCGTCGCGGCCACCTTCCAGATCGCCGACGCTATCCTGCTGGTCGCCTACGTCTCCTACCTGGGCCTGGGCGTCCAGCCACCGGCCACCGACTGGGGCGGCATGCTGTCGGCCGGCCTCACCGCCGCCTACTCCGGCTACTGGTGGCTCATCCTGCCGCCGGGCCTCGCCATCATCCTGGTGGTGTGGGCGTTCAACGCGATCGGGGACGGGCTCCGCGACGCATTCGATGTGAGGGGACGCGGATGACCGCCGACCAGCGCCCCGCCGCACCGGCGGCCGGGCCGATCCTTCGACTCGACGACCTGGGCGTCGTGTTCACCACCCAGTCCGGCGAGGTGCCCGCCGTCCGCGGCGTGTCCCTGCTGGTCGAGCCCGGCGAGACGCTTGCCCTCGTCGGTGAGTCCGGCTCCGGCAAGTCCACCGTCGCGCTCGCCGCGATGGGCCTGCTCGCCGACAACGCCCGTGCCACCGGGAGCGCCACCGTCGCCGGCACCGAGGTGGTCGGCGCGGGCGAGGCCGCCCTGGCGGGCCTGCGCGGCCGGACCGTCTCGATGGTCTTCCAGGAGCCGGCCACAGCCCTCGACCCGCTGACCCGGGTCGGGAAGCAGATTGCCGAAGTCGTCCGCAACCACCGCGAGATGTCTGCCAAGGACGCGGCCGCGGAGGCGGTGGAGCTCCTGCGCCGGGTCGGCATCCCCGAACCGGAGAAGCGGGCGTCCGCCTACCCCTTCCAGCTGTCCGGTGGACAGCGCCAGCGCGTCGTCATCGCCATGGCCATCGCCAACGAGCCGGCGCTGCTGATCGCCGACGAGCCGACCACCGCGCTGGACGTCACCGTCCAGGCCGAGATCCTCGACCTGCTGCGCCGTCTCGCCGCGGAGACCGGTACCGGCGTACTGCTGGTCACCCACAACATGGGCGTCGTCGCGGACTTCGCCGACCGGGTCGCCGTGATGTACCACGGCGAGATCGTGGAGACCGGCCCCGTCGAAGACGTGCTGCTGCGCCCCTCCCACGAGTACACCCGGCGCCTGCTGGCCGCGGTGCCGCGCCTCTCTGTCGACGGCGAGGACCTCTCGGAGACGCCACGGGCCGCCGCACCTCCCATCGAGGCCGAGCCGGTCGTCGAGCTCGACAACGTCTCCGTCGTCTTCGGGCGCGGCCGGGGCGCCGTCCGCGCCCTGGACGGTGTCTCCCTCACCGTGCGCCACGGCGAGACCCTCGGCCTGGTCGGTGAGTCCGGCTCCGGCAAGTCGACCGCCTCCCGGGTCGCGCTCGGCCTGATCACGCCGAACGAGGGCACCGTCTCGCTGTTCGGCACCGACCTGGCTCGCACCCGCTCCCGGGCCCGCCGGGCGCTGCGGGCCGGTGTCGGCGTGGTGCTGCAGGACCCGGTGGCCTCGCTGGACGCCAGGATGACGGTCGGCGAGTGCGTCGCCGAACCCCTCAGGGTGCACCGCCGCGCGCTCTCCGCACGGGAGCGCCAGGAGCGGGTCGCCGCCGTCCTGGACCGGGTCAGACTTTCGCGCGAGGTCGCCCGGAGGGCTCCCAGGGAGCTTTCCGGCGGGCAGCGCCAGCGGGTCAGCCTCGCCCGCGCCCTGGTGCTGGAGCCCCGCCTCCTGGTAGCCGACGAACCCACCAGTGCGCTCGACGTCAGCGTGCAGGAGGCCGTCCTGGAGGTGATCTCCGAGCTGCAGGCCGAGCTGGGCTTCGCCTGCCTCTTCGTCTCGCACGACCTGGCCGTCGTCCAGCACTTCGCGCAGCGCGTCGCGGTGATGCGGGCGGGCCGGGTCGAGGAGCAGGGCGACACCGGCACGACGCTGCTGCGGCCGGAGACCGACTACACGCGCAGGCTGCTGGCCGCCGTGCCGGTTCCGGACCCGGTGGTGCAGCGCAGCCGCAGAACCGAACGCCTGGCCACCCTGGCGGCGGGCCGGACGGAGGCGACGGCTTGACCTCCCACGACCGCACCCTCTTCGCCGGGTTGGACATCGGCGGCACCACCACGCAAGTGGTGCTCTGCGCCGAGGATCTGACGGTACTGGACCGGGCCGGGACCGCGACCCCGGCGGCCGACGGCGGCCCGGCCATGGTCGGCAAGGCGCTCGGCGCCCTGGCCCCGCTGCTGGAGCGCACCCCTGGGCGGCTCGTCGGCGTCGGCGCCGGTGCGGCCGGCGTCGTCGACTCCGCGGCCGGACGGATCCTGGTGGCCAGCGACTCGTTCACCGGTTGGGCGGGCTTCGCGGTCGCCGACGCCGTCGAGGCGGCACTCGGCGTCCCGGCCTATCTGGACAACGACGTCAACGCCTTCCTGTACGGGGAGGTGTACGGCGGCGCCGTGCGCGGCGAGTCCGACGTCCTCGGCATCACCCTGGGCACCGGTGTCGGTGGGGCGCTGTGGATGGGCGGCGCGCTGTTCGCCGGGCCGCACGGTGCGGCGGGCGAGATCGGGCACATCCCCGGATTCGGCGACCTGCCCTGCACCTGCGGCGGCCGGGGCCACCTGGAGACCCTCGCCTCCGGGCGTTCGCTGTGCGCCCGGTACGCCGAGCGCACCGGCCGCCGGCTGACGGCCCGTGAGATCGCGGAGGCCGCGGGGCACGGGGACGGGGACGCCCTTGCGGTGTACCGGGCCGCCGCCGGCGGCATCGCCCGGGCGATCGTGATGACGGCGGGCGTCGTCGATGTCACCACAGTCGTGGTCGGCGGCGGCGTCAGCGGCGCCTGGCCGCTGCTGGAGCCTCTGGTGCGGGAGGCGCTGGCCGCCGAACCGCCGGTCAGCGGCCACCCGGTCCGGCTGGTACGGGCCGCGCTGGGCACGGACGCGATCCCGGTGGGCGCGGCCGCCAGGGCCCGCCGCGAGCTGAGCACGGGAGCCCTGGTCCGAGCCGGTTGTGCAACCTCAACGTCAGGCGTCGAACCGGCCGGAGCGGCCAGCCGGCAGTGAGACATCGCGTCGTGCTGCTGCACGGGCTGCCGCGTGAACGTTTCGCGAGCTTGCCTTGGTTATCCCGGCGGCCCGGCGGTCGGGCCGCCGGGCCGCCGGGTGGTCGGGTTCCGCATCGGCGGGCCCGGGCCCGCGGGACCGTGGCCAGATGCGCAGGACCACCGCAGAACCTCAGGGCTGGGTGGTGGCGACCTTCAGTCCGAACCCGATCAGTACCGTTCCGGTGGCACGGTCCATGCCCCGGCGTACGGCCGGCTTCTCGAAGAAGGCGCGTGCCTTGGACAGCAGCAGTACGTACCCGCCGAGCCAGACCGCGGTGAGCATCGCGTGTACGAGGACCAGCAGGGCCATGCCGCTGTGGGCAGGCAGCCCGGTCGGGGCGAGCGTCGGCAGCAGACCTGTGTAGAAGACAGCGATCTTGGGATTGAGGACGTTGCTCACCAGACCGGTCCGCCAGGGGTTGCCGCGAGGCGGGGTGAGGGCCGCGGCCGGTTCCTGCGACCGATTTCGGCGGCTCTGGAGAAGCGCCTGGACACCGAGGAGGACCAGGTAGCCGGCACCGGCCAGTTTGACCACCGTGTACGCGGTCGCGGACGCGGCCAGAACAGCGGCGAGACCGGCCACCGCGAGCACGCCCCAGACCAGCAGTCCCGCGGTGATCCCGCCCACTGTCCGTAGCCCGTCCTGCCAGCCGGAGGCAACGGCCCGCTTGGTCACGACGGCCATGTCCGGCCCGGGCACCATGGTCAGCACAGCCAGGACACCGACCGCGGTCAAGAACTGTATGAGCATCTCCCCAGTCTCACAGCCATGGCGGACGGAGCGGACAACCGGTGTCGCCTGAACCAGCCAGCCGCCCCGCCGTTCCGGACCGGGGTGCACGGTGGGCGGTTCGCGTTGGGTCAGCACCAGCGCCAGGCGTGGCGGTGCGGGCAGGCGCTGGCAGGCGTGGCCCTGAACGCCTCTCCTGTGCCGCTCTCCGGCCGGTCAGCCGTACATCGCCACGCGGTACAGAGTCGCGAGCGCGTCGTCGATGGGGTGGGGCTGCGGCCTGCCGGAGGAATCGAGCCTGTTCCACCTCTGCAGATTGACCGCGACGGCCAGCTGCCGCTTGCCGTCGGCACGGGTCATGGCCAGCGCTCCACCACCCCAGACCGTGCCGCCGTGCCCCCAGAAGGTGCCCCGACCCTGATCCTGACCGGGGCCCTGGCCGGGAATCTCCATCGGGTGCAGGCCGAGGCCGTAGTCGATCGTCTTGCCCTCCTGGGAGATGACCGGGACCGTGCGCTGCATCTGCGCCAGCGACGACGGGTTGACGATCTCCCCGGCCAGCAGCAGGCCGTAGAAGCGGTTGAGGTCCGCGACGGTTGATATCAGCGAGGCCGACGGCCCCACCCATGACATGTCGTAAACGCTGTAGTCGCGCGGCGGGTCGATCATGCCGAACCACGCCTCGTAGAGCCGCGAGTGCGGACCGTCGACGTGCGGTCCGGCGGGGAAGCCGGTGTCCCGGAGCCCTGCGCGCTCGATGACGTTCCTGGTGATGTACTGCTCGGCCGAAGCGCCGGTGACCTGCTCCAGGAGTTCGCTGAGGAGCAGGTAGTTGGTGTTGGAGTACACCCCCGGCCGACCGCCAGGGGTGCCGACGGCAGGTGCGGTGACCCCCAGCTCGATCAGGTCAGCGCGGTGAAACCGGGTGTGCCGGTGCTCGTCCAGGCTCTGGGGCCCGGTGTCGGCGAGGGCCGGGAACGCCTTGAGGGAGGGGTAGGCGTACGGGAGGTACTCGGCGAGGCCGCTGGTGTGGTTGATCAGCATCCGGACCGTGACCGCGTCGCCGCGTTCTCCGGGAACGAGTTCCGGAAGGTACCGGCCGATCGGTGTGTCGAGACTGATCCGACCCGTCTCGACCTGTTGCAGGACCGCGGCGGCGGTGAAGGTCTTGGTGATGCTGCCGACCCGGTGCCGCATGTCGGCGGTGACGGGATGGCCGGTGACGACGTCGGCGACCCCGGCCGCGCCGCGCCAGACCTGGTCGCCGTCTCGCACCTCCGCGAACAGGCCCGGTATCCCGGCGTGGTGGACGTCTTCGACGGCTGCGTTCAGCGCCGCGGAATCCAGGAAGTTCTTCACGTCATGCGTCCTTCCGTATTCCCGGGTGGGCTCCGCATCGGTCGCCTGGCCCGGACAACAGGGCACGAGTGGCATGCCGGCCTGCCCGGCATCCGCATGTCCTCATTATGCACGCGGTGAGCACGCGGCGCGTGCAACAGCGCGTGCACAGGTAGGGTGAGGTCCGGCGAGAGGAGCAGAATGGCAGGCCGAAGGCGTTGGTCGACCGAAGAGATTCTGGATGCGGCGGCGGAGCTGCTGCGCACGAGCAGCGCGGATTCGTTCAGCGTGCGCAAGCTGGCCGCGACCCTGGGGACCGATTCCTCCAGCCTGTACCGGCACTTCCGCAGCAAGACCGAACTGCTGCGCGCCGTCGCCGACCGGATCCTCCTGGCCGCGATGGACGGCTACCGCCCCGAAGGCGACTGGAAGCAGCGCATCACGTCTCTGGCCCTGCGCGTCAGAGAGGCTTTCGGGCAGCAGCCCCAGCTCGCCTCGGTCTGGGGGCGCTACGCGTCGAGCGGCACCGGGTCCCGGCTGGTCATGGAGGAGGTGCTGCAGGCCCTGCGCGCGTCGGGACTGCCCGACGAGGAGATCCCGGTGCGCTACCACCGGATCGTGGTCCTCCTCGCCGCGCTGATCGCCTCCGAGGCCGGGGTCAGCACCGTCACCCCCGAAGAGCACGAACAGGGCCTGGAACTGTTTCGCGTCGCGGTGCTGGGTGCCGACCCCGAGCGCTTCCCGGCCCTGGCCCACTTCGCCCGCGACGTCCGACCCCTCGGGGTCGATCGCCGTGCCGCGTTCGAGGAGATCCTCGCCGACCACCTCGCCCACATCGAGGCCGCGATGCCCCCGAGCTGACCGAGCTGACCGACCGGCCCGGCCCGGTCGGTTCGAGCTTCGCGTCCCGCCCGGCCTTTTCCAGGCGTTCGGCGTGCTGGGCCTACCCGCGACCGGATGCAGTCGCAGCCCGGTGGGGCGTTCGCGTGCCCTCAGGGCCTGACCGGCTCCGCGCCGCCGTGATGCTGGATTCCGGTGATGCCGTGATCACAGCGGGAGGAACGGCTCCGTCAGATGGGGTGTCGCCAGGTGCAGGGTGGTGTCGGTTTCGCGGCTGAGCATGCGCTCTCTCGACTGCCTGGCCGCGTCAGGGTCGACCTCCGGCGCGTAGGCGAGCCCGGGGTGGAGCAGCTGGAGCGCGTGCACCAAAAGGTCGCCGGTGACCAGTGCCAGCTCGCGCCCGTCGGCGACCAGCACGCTTTGGTGTCCGGGCGTATGACCGGGCGTGGCGACCGCTCGCCCGGTGCGCAGTGGCGTGTCCCCGTCGAGGAGCCGGAGCTGGCCAGCGGCTGCGAGTGGGTCGGTGAGGGCCTCGCGAAGCTGCGGGTTGAGCATGTCGAGAGCGTCGAACTCGGTGCGCTGGAGCAGGTATTCGGCGTTGGGGAAGTAAGGGCGGCGGCCGCTGGTCGCGCCCTCGGTCGAGGTGTTGCCGCCTGCCGCGTCGCCTGCTGAGGGGAGGGCCGCCTCGGTCACGACCGCCCACCCGACGTGGTCGGTGTGCAGATGTGTGAGCACCACGGTGTCGACTTCCGCCGGGTCGATGCCCGCGGCGGCGAGCGACTGGGGGAGCACACCGGGCACGGGCGCCCACGAGCCGGCCGGGCTGTCCGCCGGACCGATTCCGGCGTCCACGACGGTGAGGCCCTTGTCGCCCCGGATCGCGTATGCGCGGAACTGGAGGTGCCAGCGGCCCTCGGCGTCGACCGCGCCCGGGTCGTAGCGGTCGACCTCGTCCCACTGTGTGGCCGTGGCCTCGGGGAAGGCCTCGGCGCGCGGGGCGAAGAACGGGCCCTCGCCGTCGGGGAGGGCGATGATCTCGGTCGAGCCGATCCGCAGGCGGGGAACGCTGGGGGACATGGCCGCGATCCTGCCATGCCTTCCACGCGGGTGGTGACGTGGGCCCTCAAGGTGTCGACGGCGTCCACCGCCGCCTGGTCGACGGTTTCGGAGCGGTACTCCGCTTGAGAAGCGGAACGCTGTTCCGTAAACTAAGCGGAGCAACGTTCCGATTGCCTGCGTGGTGGCAACCGGACACTCCCCACCGCTCCGCCCGGGCCACAAGCCGGCCGGTGCCCCGAAAGGAAACGACGCCACATGCCCGCATCGACGGCCATGCCCGACGCCGCCGCAGAGACCACCCCGGTCCTTTCCTACAGCCCCGTGGCGCTGCGGGTGCCCGGACGACCCGTGGACCTTTCGTTGCGGGTCACCGCGCCCGCGACCGGGAGCGACCTCCCGGTCGTCCTGCTCTCCCACGGCCACGGCGGAGCCCTCAACCTCTCCTCGGAGGACGGCTACATGCCGATCGCCCACCGCTGGGCGGCGGCCGGATTCGTCGTCGTCCAGCCCACCCACCTCAGCTCCCGGCGACTCGGCCACCTGTGGGAGACCACCCCGGGAGCGCCGCTGTTCTGGCGCTCCCGCGCCGAGGACATGATCAACGTCCTCGACCGGCTCGACGAGATCGAGAAGGACGTGCCGCTGCTCGCCGGGCGTATCGATCGTGACGCCATCGCCGTCGCCGGCCACTCCCTGGGCGGTTTCACGGCCGAGCTCCTGCTGGGCGCAGGGGTCACCGACCCCGACTCCGGACAACGGGTGAGGTACCTCGAACCACGCATCAAACAGGGCGTGCTGCTGGCCGCGCCCGGCCGGGGCGGCGACACCCTCAACGGACCGATGGCCGACCAGGTACCGGCCTTCCGCACCGTCGACTTCTCCACGATGACCCGGCCCGCGCTGGTCGTGGCCGGCGACCAGGACGACTCACAGCACTTCACGGACATGGGGCCGACCTGGCACCACGACCCCTACCACCTCGCACCTGGCCCCAAGACCCTGCTCACCGTCTTCGGAGCGGGGCACCTGCTCGGCGGGATCCAGGGATACGACGCCGCCGAGAGTGCCCAGTTGTCGGACGAGAACCCCCAACACGTCGCCGCGATCGCCCAGCTCACCGCGGCCTATCTGCGCGCCCGGTTCCACCGTGGCGACGACGCCTGGAGGCAGGCCCGGACCGAACTGACGACCGGCCCCGGTGCGGTCGGGCGCCTTGAGAGCAAGTAGCAACCGGCCCACCGCCGACATCAGCAAGGTGTGGAAATCTTCCTACGACGACAGGACAACTCGCATGACTCACCAGCAGAAGCCCATCGGCTCCGGATTCACCCCGGCGTCGACAGCCGATGAGATCCTCACCGGAACGCAGCTGACCGGCAGGAACATTGTCGTCACCGGCGGACACGCGGGTATCGGTCGCGAAGTCACCCGCGCCCTGACCGCCCGGGGCGCCTCCGTGACCGTCGGTTCACGCAGCCCGGAGCGGGCACGTGAAGCCGTGGCCGGGATCGACGGCGTCCAGGTCGGCCGGCTCGACCTGGCTGATCCCGCCTCGGTCGACGCATTCGCCGACCGATGGAAGGCGTCGGGACGCCCGCTTCACATTCTGATCAACTGTGCGGCAGTTGCGGCACCGGAGAAGCGGGAGGTGGACGCACGCGGCTATGAAGTGCAGTTCGCAGTCAACCACCTCGGCCATTTCCAGCTCACCCGCGCTCTGCTGCCCGCTCTGCAAGCCGCTCACGGAGCCCGGGTCGTCAACGTCACCTCCGGCGCCCACCGACTGTCCACCATCCGCTGGGACGACCCTCACTTCGACTCCGGCGACTACGCGCCGCTTCTGGCGTACGCCCAGTCGAAGTGCGCCAATGTCCTCTTCGCCGTCGAACTCGACCGTCGCTGGGCGGATGCCGGCATCCGCGGCTACGCGGCGCACCCAGGCGTGGTCGTGGGTACGGCGCTCAACGCCGCGGCCGGAGCGGACGGGTTGCGGGCCGCCGGGCTGATCGACGCGGACGGCCGGCCGATCATCGACCCGGTCGTCGGGAAGAAGACGGTGCAGCAAGGCGCCGCGACCATCGTGTTCGGCGCCGCGAGCCCGCTTCTCTCGGACATCGGCGGCGTCTATCTGAAGGACAGCGACGTGGCGCCGCTGGACGACGAGCAGCAGCCGGTGACGGCGGACAACATCCCGTCGGACGCGGCGTCACACTCTCTCGACCCCGACGGCGCCGTGCGACTCTGGGAGCTGAGCGAGCGACTGCTCGATTTCTGACGGTGTCTCGGTGCGGTGCGGACCTGGGCGAGGAAGAGTGGGCAGCCGGCCGGGGCCTAGGAAAGGCGCGGTACGTGGTCCGCCCACGCGAGGTCGTCGGCCGGCACCAGGGTGACGTCGGCGAGGGTCGCGGGCGTGACCCCTGTGAACGCCACCACGTCCCGGTGCAGGTGGGATTGGTCGGAGTAACCGCATTCGGCCGCGACCCGGGCCGCCTCCTGGCCCATGGCCAGGAGGGTGGCGGCGCGGTCGAAGCGGACGAGTCGCACCGCACGCTTGGGCGTGAGTCCGATCTGCGCGTGGAAGCGGGACCACAGCCGCTTGCGGCTCCAACCGAGTTCGGCGGCCAGTCCACCGACCCGTATGTGGTTGTGGTCGGCGACGATTCGGTCCCAGGCCCAGGTCAGCTCGGGGTCGATGGCGGGCTGCTCGGCGGACATGCGGGCCAGGAGCGTTTCCACCAGGGCGAAGCGTTCCTCCCAGGAAGCGGCCACGCCCAGTTGCTCAGCGATGCGCGCTGCCCGCCGGTGGCCCCACAGGTCGGCGAGGGACACCACGGAGCCTTCCAGATCCGCCGGGCCGACGCCCAACACCGTACGCGCCATCGCGGGGGACAGGCGCACCTGCAGCCACTCGACGTTCGCGGCCCGTATCCGTGCCGCGCCTCCGGAGCCGAACCCGACCCCGGTGACCAGGCTTTCCGCCTTCCGCTGCCCGGCGTCGTCGTAGATGACGGGCGCGCCGTCGCCGCACGCCAGTGCCAGCGTCACCACCGGATGCGGGTCGAGCCGGTGGTCGACCGGCGCCGGGCCGCGGTCGCGGAACCCGGACAGCACGACACCGGGTACGCGGCTGGGCCTGGTCGGGCGGGCGAGGGCCCAGACGGCGGCATCGTCGCCCTCACGCACGGCAGCTGGCATGAGCGCCATGGTACGTGGGCCGCTGACGGAAACATTTCTCCAATCCACCGGCTTGCACCGGCGGCGAAGGTGAGCGCATGTCTGAGACCCGAACCGCCCAGCCGCCGGGCGTGAGACGCTTGTTGCGCCCTTACGCCGGCGGCTTCGCCACCGTCGTCCTCCTGCAGATCGTCGGCGCGGTCGCCGGCCTCGTGCCGCTGCTCGCGGTCGTCGAGCTGGGCCGTACGCTGCTGGCGCCCGGCCCCGCTGCCCACGGCCACGTTCGCAACGTCGTCATCGCGGGCGCGGCCGGGCTCTTCGTGCGGCTGCTGTTCACGGCCGCGGCGTCCGGCGTCGGGCATCTGCTCGACGGCCATGTGCAGCTGTCGCTGCGCCGGCAGCTGGCCGCGAGCCTGGGGCGGATGCCGATCGGCCGACTGTCCCGGCGGCGCGGCGGTGAGCTGGCGAAGCTGGTGGGGGAGGACGTCAGCGCGCTGCATCCGGTCATCGCCCATACGCCCGGGGAGCTGGTGTCGGCGTTCGTGGTGCCGCTCATCTCGCTGGTCTATCTCGTCACCGTGGACTGGCGGCTGACGCTGATCACACTGATCCCCGTACTGCTGGCCGTGGCGCTGGTGCCGCTGATGATGACGCCGGCCCGGCTGCGGGAGCAGAAGGAGTTCGACGCGGCCATGGGGCGGATCTCGGCCTCCGTCGTCGAATTCGTCCAGGGCATCGCCGTGGTCAAGGCGTTCGGCGGCGCCGACCGCGCGCACCGCGAGTTCCGTACCGCCGTGGACGACTTCACACACAGCTTCTACGCGATGGTGCGCGGCCTGTCCGGGGTCGCGGCGGGGATGCAGGTGGCGCTGTCGCCGCCGTTCGTGCTGCTGGCGGTGCTGATCGGCGGCGCGTACCGGATCACCGGCGGTGGACTCGCGCCGGCCGATCTGCTGCCATTCCTGCTGCTCGGACTGGGACTGACGGCTCCGGTGGCCGCGCTCGGGCACGGCTTCGACGACCTGCAGGCCGCGCGGCGCGCGCTCGGCCGGATCCGGGACGTGCTCGCCGAACAGGCGCTGCCCGAACCCGCGCAACCGGTCGCGCCGCGGGGGAACCGGGTGGAGCTGCGCGGGGTCCGCTTCGGGTACGAGGCCGACCGCGAAGTCCTGCGCGGCGTCGACCTCGTACTCGAACCGGGCACGGTGACGGCGGTCGTCGGGCCGTCGGGGAGCGGCAAGTCCACGCTGGTGCAGCTGCTGCCGCGGTTCTTCGACCCGGACCACGGCGCGGTGCTGCTCGGCGGCGTCGATCTGCGCGAGGTGGCCGGCCGCGAGCTGTACCGGAGGGTCTCGTTCGTCTTCCAGGACGTACGGCTGCTGCGCGCCTCGGTCGCCGACAACATCGCCCTGGCCGTGCCGCACGCCGACCACGACGACGTGGTCCGCGCCGCCCGGCTGGCGAACATCCACGACCGGATCCTCGAGCTGCCGCGCGGCTACGACGCGGTGATCGGCGAGGACGCCCGGCTGTCCGGCGGTGAGGCGCAGCGTATCTCGATCGCCCGCGCCCTGCTCGCCGACGCCCCGGTGCTGGTCCTCGACGAGGCGACCGCCTTCGCCGACCCGCGGACCGAGGCGACGGTCCGTGAGGCTCTGACGCTGACCCGGGGCGAGCGGACGACGCTGGTCATCGCCCACCGGATGGAGACGATCGCCGATGCCGACACCGTCGTGATGCTGCGTGACGGGCAGATCGTCGAGCAGGGCACACCCGCGGAACTGGTCGCGCACGACGGGGAGTTCGCCGCGTTCTGGAAGTTCCACACCGGTGTGACCGAAGGGGAGGAGACCCGATGATCACCATGCTGCTGCGTGTGCTCGGCCGCGAGTACGCCGGACGGGTGCGCCGCACCGTCGCCCTCATGACCGCGACCGCCCTCGCCGAAGGCCTGTCGTACGCCCTGCTGGTCCCCGTGCTGCGGGCGCTGTTCGGCGGCACGCCCGACGACGCCTGGCCCTGGCTGCTCGCCTTCGGCGCCGCGGTCGTGGGCTACGCCGTGCTGCGCTACATCAGCGACCGGTCCGGCTTCCGCGCCGGGACCACGATGCTGCACGGCATGTACCACCGGCTCGGCGATCACCTCGCCCGGCTGCCCATCGGCTGGTACCGGCCGGGCCGCGTCGGCGAGGTGTCCGTCCTCGCGAGCCAAGGCGTGCTGCAGGCGATGGGCGTGATCGCGCACCTGCTGGCGCCGTTCATCTCCGCCTGTGTGACGCCGCTGACGATCGTCGGCGTGATGCTCGTCTTCAACTGGCAGCTGGGCCTCGCCGCCTTGGCCGCCGCGCCCGTCGTCGCCGCGGTCCAGCTCCGTACGGCACGCGCCACCACCGCCACCGACACCCAGCGCGTCGCCCGCGAGCGCGAGGCCACCGACCGCGTCATCGAATACCTCCAGGCCCAGCCGGTGCTGCGGGCGGGCGGCCGCACCGTCGAGCGCTTCCAACTGCTCGACGACTCCCTCGCCGACCAGCAGCACGCCTCCCGCCGGGCCACGCTGGCGGCGCTGCCCGGTGTGCTGGGGCTGGCGGCCACCGTGCAGGCGGTGTTCACCGCCTTGCTCGCCCTGGGCGCTTACCTCGCCCTCGGCGGGGACATCGGCGCGGCCGAGGTCCTGGCCGTCCTGGTGCTCGCCGCCCGCTGCGCGGACCCGCTGCTCTCGCTCGCCGAGATCGGCGGAAGCCTGCGCGCCGCCCGCGCCGAGCTGGCGTGCCTCGACGAGGTGCTGCACGCCGAGCCGCTGCCGGAGCCGTGCGAACCGCTCCGACCGACGGGTCACGACGTGGAGTTCGACGCCGTCACCTTCCGCCACGGCGGCCGTACCGTGGCCGACGCGGTGTCGCTGTCCGTGCCGGAGGGGCAGCGGCTGGCCGTCGTCGGCCCGTCGGGCGCGGGCAAGACCACGCTGCTGCAGCTGCTCGCTCGGTTCTACGACGTGGATGCCGGCGCGGTGCGGGTGGGGGGTGTGGACGTACGGGAGATGGCGACAGCAGAGCTGATGGCGCGGATCGCCATCGTCTTCCAGGACGTCTATCTCTTCGACGGCACCATCGAGGACAACGTGCGCCTCGGCCGTCCGGACGCCACCGACGCCGAGGTGCGTGCCGCCGCAGCCGCGGCACTGCTGGACGAGGTGGTCGAGCGGTTGCCCGGCGGCTGGTCGGCGCACGTCGGCGAGGGCGGCGCGCTGCTGTCCGGCGGCGAGCGGCAGCGCATCGCGATCGCACGGGCACTGCTGAAGGACGCGCCCGTCGTGCTGCTCGACGAGGTGACCTCGGCCCTGGACCCGGTCAGTGAGGCCGCCGTGCACACCGGGATCGAGCGGCTGATGGCGGGCCGGACGGTGGTGATGGTCGCGCACCGGATGCGCACCGTCCGCCGCGCCGACCGGGTCGCCTTCCTGGACGGCGGTCGCATCGTCGAGCAGGGCAGCCACGACGAGCTGCTGCGGCGGGGCGGGCGTTACGCCGAGTACTGGGACCTCACGCTGTCACCGGCCGGCCCGGCGTGAGGTCCCAGCCGACCCTTCGCCCTCGGGTGGGGAGGCCCCTGCAACGGGACGCCGGGGCCGGACCAGGACGGTTGCGGCGGACAGCACTGCGGGGGCCGCTGCAAGCGCGAAGCACCAGAAAAAGGGGATGCGGCCCATACAGGCCGCCGATGGCGCTGCCGGCGGACAGAGCAGGCGTTCCTCAAGGTGGGCGCCCAGCCAGGAGCGCGCGATGGTGCGTCACGGCGCTCGGTGTCGCCGATCACTGGATGCAGCTTTCAACACGTTCAACACACCCGCGCCGACAGCGGGTTGTACTCTCCGCTCGCCAGTGAGAAAGGTGTACGAAGGAGGAGAAGCCCAGCAACGACGGCTGTGCCGTTGCCGCTGCGTTGCTACTGGCAAGAGTCTGCTCAGGTCGTTACAGCGGTTTGCCCCGCAGGGGGCAGCCGGACTGGTGGTGGTCCCCGTTGCGCAGCAGCTCGACGTCACGGACGACTGGTCTGCCCCGTGCGCCGGGAAGAGTGCCGCTGCTGGGTCATGCCTGGCCGATGATGCGTGACCCTCTGCGGTTCGCCGGGTCCTTGTCCGACCGTGGTGATCTGGTTGAGGTGCGTCTGGGGCCGGTACGAGCCTGCGTACCCTGCCATCCCGACCTGCTGTGGCGGGTGTTGACCGACGACCGTACGTTCGACAAGGGCGGCCCCTTCTTCGACCGGGTACGCAGCACGATCGGCAACGGGGTCGGCAGCTGCCCGTACCACGAGCACCGCAGACAGCGGCGGCTCATCCAGCCCTCCTTCCACCCCGAGCGGCTGAAACGGTACGCGACGGTGATGGAGCAGGAGGCCGCCGCGCTGACGGACGAGTGGGAGCACGGGCAGACTGTCGACGTCTACCGTGCGTTGTACGGCGCCGCTCTGCGTACGGTGCTGCGGAGCCTGTTCGCCACCCGGCTCGACGCCGAGGCGGCGGCCGGGTTCCGGGAATCGGTGGAGACGGTGCTCGACCAGCTCACCGCCCGGATGTTCCTGCCGCGAACGCTCCAACGTCTGCCCCTGCCGGCCAACCGCAGGTTCGACCGCGCCGTGGCCGAGCTGCGGCGCGGTATCGAGAGCCTGGTCGCCGAGTACCGGCGTGGCGGCACGGACCGCGGAGATCTGCTCTCCGCCCTCATCACCGCGCGCGACGAGACGGCGCACGACCAGGCCGCACCCGGCGGCGACAGCCTGGACGACACCGAGATCCACGATCAGGTTCTGACCATGCTGGCTGCCGGTTCCGACAGTGTCGCCGCGGCCGTGTCCTGGGCGCTGTACCTGCTGGACCGCACCCCCGAGGCGCTGGCCCGGCTCCAGCGGGAAGTCGACGCCGTGCTCGGTGGCGGGCCCGCGAGAGGCGGGAGCGTGCCGGAACTGCCGTACACAGGGCAGGTGATCATGGAGGCGTTGCGCCTGTATCCGCCGGGCTGGCTGTTCACCCGGGTCACCACCGAACGGACGGAACTGGGCGGGCACCAGTTGCCGCCCGGCACCACCGTGGCCTTCTGCGCCCCCGCGGTGCACCGGCGTACGGGGCTGTACGACCACCCCGACGCCTTCGACCCGGACCGCTGGCTGCCCGAGCGCGCCCGTACCCTGCCCAAAGGGGCCTTCGCCGCCTTCGGCGGTGGCGCCCGCAAATGCGCCGGCGACACCTTCGGCCTCACCGAGAGCACGCTGTTGCTCGCCGCCGTCGTCGGCCGGTGGCGGCTGCGGCGCGCTCCCGGCAGCGACGTACGCCCGGTGGCCCTGTCCACAGCCCTACGTCCTCGCCGTCTGCTGATGGAGACCTCCACCCGGCACGCGCGTACGGCGCAGGACGGGCAGTCGTGAACGCCACGCCACACCCCTCTGTGCCGCATTCCCTCCGCATCAACCCCCTGACGGCCACCCTCGAATCCGCCCCCGTAACGGCGCCACAGACCCCCAGAGCCCTTCCGCGAGGCACTGCATGCGCACCGCCGACACTCTCTCGATCGAACTCCCGCCGCGCTACTGTCCTCTCCCCACAGCGCGCCATCCCGACGAGGCAGCCCTGGCCCGACACACCGCCGACTGGATCAACCAGTTCGCACCCGCGCTGACACCCCGGCAAAAGGCCCGCATGCGCGGCAACGACTGCCCCGGCTTCTACGGGCGGATCATGCCCCGAGCCCCGGCCGAACGGCTGCGACTGGCAGTGGACTGGTGCACATTGATGTTCCACCTCGATGACGCGTACGACGAAGGGCACACACGATCCGCCGCCGATCGCACGGGCCGCTTCGCGGACCTGACCACCAGGCTCGTACGGGTTCTGGAGGCCCCCGACGCGCGGGTGGACAGCCCCGATGACACGTTTGACACCTTCATTCCGGCGGTACGGGACCTGGCACTGCGAGCGCACCGGTGGGCCACCCCTGCCCAGGTGCGGCGCTGCGTCGAAGCACACCGGGCCTGGTTCCTCGCCATGCTGTGGGAGTTCGGCCACCGTGCCGCACACAGCACGCCGGCGCTCAACGACTACGCCCACCTGCGCCGGCACACCGCGGCGGGTGCCGCCACGCTGGCCTGGGCGGAGATCATCGACGGGGAAGAGATACCCGACCGGGAGCTGTCCTCACCTCTCGTAGGAGCTCTGACCGAACTCGCTTTCACCACCGCCGCCTTCGACGACGACCTCTTCTCCTACGGCAAGGAGCAGTGGGTTGCCCGCCACGAAGGTACCCCGCCGTCCGGACTCGGGCTCGTGGAGATCCTGCGCCGCGAGCGCAGTTGCACCCAGCAGGAAGCACTGCGGACGGCGACGGAGCTGTGCAACCGGCTCACCCACCGCTACATCGAGCTCCGCGAGCAGGTCGGTCCGCTTGCGAGCCGTCCCCTGCGCGCCTACCTGGACCACTTGGACCACCTGCTGCCCGGAAACCTCGAATGGGGCCTGAGCGCCGACCGTTACCGCAACCCCGACGGCCGCTCACCCGGTGCTGTCACCACCACGGGATCCTGGACTCGGACCCCACCCGCCGACACCTCCCCACCCCCGATCCCCTCCATCGCCTGGTGGTGGGACTCCCTCGACCAATGAAGCGACCCACACTCCGGACGAAGGGGTGGTGCCTCGGCCTCGTGGAACCGCCCATCCGGTCCCGGGCCGCCGCCCCGGTACCGGGGCGAGGCCGAGCTGGTCGGCTCCGCCTTCCATGGACGGGAAGCGAGAAGCGCGGCATCGGCCACCCCGTGTGCGTCGGTCAGCACCGGGGGCCGGGGCCCGGGACTGCACACTGCTGAATCAGGCCTTGCGCGGCAGTTCCTCGTGGACTTCACCCGGCCAGAAGAAGTCGGTGATGAGAAACCACGAGCTGTCCTGCTGTTCGAAATGGACGACCACACCACTTGCATTTCTTCACAAGGAGAAAGGGCTCAAATACCCGGTGACAGCTCGGTGCTGCCGAATCGGCGGCGTGCGCAAAGGCGTGGTCTTCCGGTGGTCAACGCACAGCCCCGGCAGGGGTGGCCCTGCCGGGGCGTGTTCCGTCAGTGTGGTTCAGCAGCGGCGCCAGCCGCCGGGCCAGCTGCCATTGCCGCGCGGACGCCACCAGCAATTGTTGTCTGTGCCGATGGTCGCCACGCCGACCGGGCTGGTGGCGTAGGTGCCATTGGGCGCGGCGGTACGGGCCTTGCCGCCGAGGCTCTTCCAGCCGCTAGCGCCTTTCCAGATGTGCCACACGGCGTAGTTGGTGCCGACCACGAAGTACTCGTAGTTGCCGCCACCCCAGTCGTACCTGAAGTAGTCGAACCCGCATACGCGGTAGCCACGGTGGCCGTAGGCGTCAATGGCGCAGGCGGCTTTGACCGACGCCTTGTCCTTGGAGCCTTCGAACTTCTTGACGATCGGCTTGGACCGCAGTTGCGGTGTGTCCTTGGCTGCGGCCGTCCCGGGTACAGCGAGGCTGACGCCGATGGCTAAGGCAGCCGTTGCTGCAGCGGTCAAGGATCGAACTGATGCCACGGTTCCCCTCCCTTGATTTCCCCACGCCCGCCGCCAAGCCGGATTCATACCCGCTGGGGGCCGGGCGTGTGTCGGGGGGAACATATCCAGGGGAACTTTCAGCGGGCAATGAACGCTGATGCGGTTGCCTTGCGTTTGAGACATTCCGCTTCGGGAGACTTCTCGCGCAGTCAGCGTTCCACCGGAAATGGAAATCCGGAGCACCGGCCAAGGATTCCCCACCTGCTGGTCAAGGGTGAGAGGCTCTCGGGGTGGCTGATCCGATCACGGCGGTCGCCGGGCCGTTCCTGCGAGACCGGGAGCGGCACCGACGCGCGAGTGTGGGGTCGGCAGGCTCTGCCAGGGGGCGGGCACCGTACGAGCGAGCCGTGGAGCCGGGTCGGCGGCAGCCTGGCCCGCGCTCATTGCGGAAGTGGCGTGCGAGATGTGCGGCCGCGGGTGCGCAGCCGCCGCGTCACCCGGAGCATGAGCGCCGACGCGGCCAGGCAGTGGACGCCCATGGCCGCGATCTGTCCCGGATAGCTGACGCCGCCGTCGATCAGCAGGCCGCTCACCCCCGGGCCCACCGCCGCCGCGCAGACCAGGACCGCCACCACGACCGCGCGGATGGCGCCGAGGTGCCCGACGCCGTACACCTCCGGCCAGGTCGCCCCGAACAGGCTGAGCGACAAGCCGTTGGTGACGCCGTACAGCGCCATGAAGGCGAAGACGCTCCACTGGCCGTCCGCCGAACTCAGGACGAGCAGTCCGCAGCCGAGCGGCAGCAGGAAGTACGGCAGCATGGTCAGCGCGGTCAGCCGGTCGAGCATGTGACCGCCTGCCAGGTTGAAGACCACGGTCGTCGCGGCGGACGCCGCGAACGCCGACCCGCTCGCCTCCGGCGACCAGTGGCGCAGCTCGGCCAGGTACGCCTGGTGGAAGAAGACCGTGTTGCCGATCAGCGCCGGCGCCGCGACGGCCGGCATCAGCAGATAGAAGTACGGGTCACGCAGTGCTTCGGCACGGGTCCAGGTGGGAGCGGTCGCCGCGGTGACCGCCGCACCCTCGGTGCCACCGCTCGGCCGGCGCTCCCGCGCGAACAGCAGCGGGAGCAAGCAGCCGGCAACGGCCAGCACCGCGGCGGCCCCCCACCACGCGGACCGCCAGCCGACCCCGGCAGCCACCGCGACGGCCAGCATCGGGAGCAGCGCCTCGCCCGTGTTCAGCCCCAGCGTCGCCACCGACACCGCCCGCCCGCGCTGATGGGTGAACCAGCGCCCCATCAGGGTGAACGAGGTGTGCGTCATCATGCCCTGCCCGAAGAAGCGGAGCAGCACCAGAGCCGCGAACAGCACCGCCACATGCGGTGACAGGGCCATGGCGACCGCGCCCAGGGCGAGCGGCGGTACGGTGACGCGGACCACCGCGCGTGCGGAGTGATGGTCGATGACATGGCCGGCCCGGACCAGGGTGAAGGCGCCCACCAGCGTCGCCGCCGTGTACAGGCCGCCGAACGTGCCGTGTGAGAGCTCGTGTTCCGTACGAATGTCGTCGGAGAAGAGCGAGATGAAGAAGGTCTGGCCGAAGGACGAGAGGAAGAAGAGCAGGAAGCCCCCGGACAGCAGCCGCACGTCACCGCGGGCAAAACCACCGGTCGCCGGTGCTCGGCTACTGCTCCGGGGCACGTCCTCGGCCCTGCTCTCGGCCATGCGCTTCGTCCTGCTCCCGGGCATGCGCTTGGGAGGGCGCCTCACGTGGCCATCAGCGGTGCGACTCCGCGACTGCCGGGAGCGCGTCGTCGCGCCCCGGCACACCTGAGCGCCCCGGCACACCTGAGCCCGCGGTCGTGGCGCCCCCGGACTCGATGGCCAGGGCCGCGTAGGCGGGGAAATTCAGCGCCCAGCTCACGTCCCGGTGCGCAGCCATCATCTGAAGGTCCCGCCAATGGCGTGCGACAACGGACGCGTCGTGGTGGGCGGCGGTGCCTGCCAGCTGGACCAGCCGCTGCACGGCCCGGACGCACAGCCGCGCCAGATACGCGCGGTCCCTGCTGATCACGGCACCTTCCTGGGATGTCAGGGCCCGTCGGCCGACACCCGCAGAGTGCAGTGTGGCGCACACGGCGCTGTACAGATGACGCGCGCAGGCCAGTTCCGCCGCGCTCTCCGTCAGCCCGTCCTGCACCAGTAGATCGTCCAGCGCCCGCGGCCGACCCCCGTCACGGGGGCTGAGCGACGCGGCATAGTGGTCGAACGCGCCTTCGGCGCAGCCCAGCAGCGGTCCGATGACCACACTGTTCATGTAGTGCAGATAGGGGACACCACCCAGGTAGTCGGTGGACCCGGCTCCGGCTCCGGTTCCGGTTCGGGGCCCGGCTCCGGGGCCGGGTCCGGACCCGTTCGGCCAGCGCTCGCCGAAGCACGCGTCGAAGGAGGTGACCAGGGCGTCCGCTACGAAGACGCCGTCCACCAGGATGTTCTTGGAGCCGGTCGCGGACATCCCGGAGACGTGCCATCCGTCCTCCACCGTCACCTGGTCGGCGCGGAGGGGGACGAGGACGCGTTCCGGCGCGCTCGGCGACTCGCACCAGCCGTTCAGCATGACCCAGTTCGCATGGTCGACGGCGGAGCAGAACCGCCACCGCCCTGCCACCTCGAAGCCGCCGGGAACTCGGGTGATCCGCCCGTCGACCGGAGCTGAGGCCGTCGAGAAGACCTGCCGCACACCTTTGGCGAACAGCAGTCCGGAGGCCTCCGGTGACAGCCGCCCGGCCAGCGCGGCGTGCCCGCCGACGACCCCGATGGTCCACCCCGTGGAGGGGCAGGCCCGGGCCGCCCGCCGGGCCGCCTCGGCCAGGGTCGGCCAGCCGCTCCCCGGACCACCGTGGCACGTGGGCGCGGCGAGACTCAGCAATCCGGAGTCGAGCAACTCGTCGACGGTCTCCCTCGGCAGGGTGCGCTCGCGCTCGGCGCCGGCGGCCCGCCCCCGCCAGGTGCCCGCGAGCGCCTCGACCCGGGCGCAGACATCACCGTCCGTGTCGTCCGGTGGCGCACCCTCGCCCCTCATACGGCCCCCTCCCGCTCGCGACCACCCACCCGGCGCGCGGAGGCGTCCTCGAAGCGGAACTCCTCCGGAATGAGGGGCTCTCCCGCCAGTTCGAGGAATTCCGCGAGCCGCTCGGCGTCGTCCGAGGCCACGAACTCGTAGAAGTTGGTGGCGTGCCAGATCACATGGACGTGGTTGAACCGGTCACCCAGCGCGCCCACCAGATCGTCGAACTCGACCTGCCCGTCGGTCATCCGCTGTAACATCTGCCGGCGTTTGCGTGCGATGTCCGCCGGAGTGAAGTACGCCGCCTTGTGCACCTCGTCCTTCACCCGTTCCCGGCGCTGGTACTCCTGCGGGTCGGGGTGGTTGAGCTTCTCCAGGAAGAACGCGAGCCCGTCCGGCCGCAGCAAGCCGGCGACGTGGTCGATCTGCGCCGCGCGTTCCTTGCCGTAGAACTGGAAGGCGGCCGTTTCGTAGAGGAAGTCGACCCCGCCCCGGAACGGGGCGTACTCGTCCCGCTCGTGCAGTGTGCGGGCCGTCAGTCGGAAGAGCGACTCGGGGAAGTAGCGCGACACCGCCGGGTCGGCATAGCGGTGGAACCACGGCTCGTTGGCCTTGTTCGGCGAGCTCGTCAGCGTCTTGATCCGCCCTCGGGAGAAGGAAGCCAGGGTCCGTCCGTTGGTGCCGTCGAACGCGTCTGCCTCGTAGAAGGTGAAGTCTCTCGGCTCGGCCGCCGACCTGCGTTCGATCAGCCGGGACAGCGCGACACCGACGCGCGACATCTCTTCGAGTATCCCCGGCACGCTCGCCAGGAAGTGCTGGAAAAGGGGACCGGAGCGCTCAACCATCGCGTCCTGGTAGTCGAGGAGCCGCCGGTCGCGGACCGCGTCCCGGATCGTGGAGCGGACCGGCACCCGCGGCACCTGGTCCCGGCCCGTGGCGATGTCGTCGAACCGGTCCGCGAGCCCGATCATGGACGAGGTCGCCACGTACTCCTGAGTCCCCGCGCCGCGTGGCAACTTGTCGGCGCTGTGCGGCAACTCGTCGGCCCCGTACGGTAACTCGCCGGCACCGCGCGGTGCGCCGTCCGGTGCCGTGGTTCCCTCCGTCGTCATCGTCCTGTCTCCTTCCGCGCTTGCCCTGAGGTGTCGTTGCGGGCCATCGCGCGGCGGAGCGCGAGGCGATCGGTCTTCCCTGACGCGGTCCTCGGCAACTCCTCGTAGAGCGCGACCTGGGCCGGCACCATGTGCCAGTCCAGCCGATCGGCGCAGAAGGCCCGCAACTCCTCCGCGCTGACGGCGGACGGCTCGCGCAGTACGACACAGGCCGCCGGTACGTTGCCCGACCGCTCGTCCGGCACCGGCACGACGGCGACGTCGACCACGTCAGGACGTCCGCGCAGCAGTGCCTCGATCTCGTGCGGGTCCACCTGGAGAAGCGTCCGGCTGAAGCCGTCGTCCTTGCGGCGCACCCAGTACAGGTAGCCGTCCCGGTCGCGGGTGAACAGATCGCCGGTGAGGAACGTCCGGCCGCCGGACGGGTCGGTGCGCAGCACACGGGCGGTCAGCTCGGGCCTGCGCCAGTAGCCCTGCATCACCAGGTCGCCGGACACCGCGAGTTCCCCGACGGTGTCCGGTTCCGTCACCGGTTCGCCCGCGTCGTCGATGAGCGCCGCCCGCACCCCGGGGATGGGCTTGCCGACCGACCCGGGGCGGCGGTCGATCTCTTCCGGCGGCAGGCCGCAGACCCGCTTGCACTCGGTGAGGCCGTACATCGAATGGATGCGCAGCGACGGGAAAGCGCCGCGCAACGCGGCGATGTGCTCGGGCGGGAGCCGCTGCCCGGTGCTGCACAGATAGCGGACGGAGGGGATCGCGTACCGGCCGAGGTCCCCGCGTGCGCACAGCCGTGTCAGTATCGAGGGGAAGGCGTGCACGGCAGTGACGCCCTCGCGATCGATGGTCTCGAAGATCTGCTCCGGCCCGTGTGGCAGCTGCCGGTGGAGCACCGCCCGACCGCCGAAGGCCAGCGGCATCATGATGTTGTAGAAGCCGAAGTCCGCGCCGATCGGAGTGAAGCTCAGCACAGCGTCGTCGGCCGTGTTCCCGAGATACTCGGTGACGGCGGTGAAGGCGGCGGACATGTTGGCGTGGCTGATCGCCACCCCCTTCGGGTCGGCGCTGGAGCCGCTGGTGTAGAACAGGGCGGCCAGCGGGCCCTCGACGGGGATGTCCGCGCCCCTTCTGTCGCGCTCGACCGGGCGCGACCGGCGCAGCACCGTCCCTCCGCCCAGGCGGATCACGGCGTTCAGGTCGGTGTCGCCGAACAGGTCGCCCAGATCCTCCGCCCGGTCGGTGACGAGAGCGGCGGCGTCGGCCTCGCCGATCTGATGCACCAGCTTCTTCCGCCCGAACGTCTGGTGCGTGGTGGCGACGCAACATCCCGCCTTGAGGATGCCGAGGACCGCCGCCACGACATCCACCGAGATATCGGCGTACACCACCACGCGGTCGCCGGGCCGCGCGCCGAGGCGCGGCAGGGCGTCCGCGTACTCCTCGGCCAGTGTGTTCAACTGCCCGTAGGAGGTGTGCACTCCGTCGATGGTGAGGGCGGCTCGCCGGGGCTGTTCCGCGGCGTGCCGTGCGAACAGCGAGTGCAGCGGGGTACGGAGGGCGGAGGCGGGTCCGCGCGGCATCAGTAGGACGATGCTTCGGCGAGGTCCAGCGAATGGCGTTCAGTGCCCTGCAACGGAGGGTTGAACACACTCAGCAGCGTCAGATCGCACCCGGGATCCGCGCGCAGGCAGTGCCGGTCGTGTTTGTCGAGTGCGTACAGGACTCCGGGGGCGATGCGGTGGACAGCGCCCGAGGCCTCCTCGATCTCTCCGGTGCCGGAGAGGCAGTAGCAGGCTTCGAGATGTGAGCGGTATTCCAGGTGGGAGAAAGTGCCTGCGCGTACCACGGTGTGGCACACGGTGAATCCCATGTTGTCCACGGTGGTGAGAAGGCGGAGGCTCGTGCCGTTTCCCCACTCGACCTCGTACTTCGACCCGGCTAATTCACTCAGCGATCGGATCAACATCGGAGCACTCCAGTGTGGTGGTCGCCAGCATGGGGGAGTGGTGCCGAATTGCAGAGTCGGATTTCCCGAGGAACACGGGGCCGCCGACGAGAAGTTCACGGAGCTGCGAAAGTCGCTCACATCGGCACGTGGATCGATACCGATGCGTGGAACAATTTCAGGGGACGTTACCCCATCACGCGTTTGACAGGCAAGGCCGCTCCGTCTCCCGTAATCCCCTCCCCACCGGATTGCCGGGGGGAAGCTTTACCAAAAGCGGCCTGCAAGCGGCCTGCGTATGTCCAGATCACCACCTCCCCGGGCGGGCCAAGGACAGGGTCCCTCCCCGGCGAGGTGGTGCATCAGGTGAGAGATGAGGCTCCCATGAACCAATGAGGCGATCCCCGGGCCGTACACACAGAAAACGTGCGCTGTATCGAATGCGGCTGCCGGTGCGTGCGTCCAGCGGCTCCCCGACGTTCGCTCAGCGAGCTCCGGCCTGCGCGGGGACCGGCAGCGGGGAGGCACATGCGGGGCATTTGAGCTGGATCTCAAGAAGGAGCCGGGTGAGGCTCTCGATGCCTGGCGGGCCGAAGGAGACCGTCATCGCGATCTCGGCGCTGATCCGGTAGGAGTCCTCGTTGCGGACGTCCGTGAACCACCACAGGACCGGGGTCAGTGCGCCGAGCTGGGCGGGAAGCTCCTTCTCGTGCTGCATGGCCCAGCGGTAGAGGTCGGTGAGCTGCTTGAAGCGCTGTTCCGAGGGAGTGGGTCGCAGATCGAACTGTGTGCGGGCGATCCGGTCCCCGTGATCGAGGGAGGCCTGCTCCGCCTTGCTCCACTCCTCGTCGTGCCGGGGACGTGAGGTGAGGCGGCCGGCCGCCAGGTTCGTCAGGTAGCTGGACCAGCGCAGGGCACCGGGGTTGCCGTACACGTCCGCTTCCGGATCGAGTCCGTGGGCGAGTCCCCGTTCCATCGCCTCCAGCAGGCCCGCGTTCGTCACCGACATCCAGGTGCCCGGACCGCCGACGCCCCGATCGCGCGCGGCTGACATCACGCCGACGATCGCGGCCCAGCGCCGGAAGCCCGGTTCGAATGCCGGTCCGTGCTGCTGCTGCAGGTCGCGGACCATCTCCACCCGTTCGGCCATGGGCACGGGCTCAAGCTCGGCCAGGTCGCAACGCAGTGTTGTCGCGCAGTCCCCCGGCGGGGCCTGGAGAGCGGCGGCGGAGGCGACCGGTACGGGCCCGGCCAACATGGCCAGCAACGTCAGCGCCATCACGACGACCTGAACGGACCACGACCGTTGACTCCTGCGCATAGGGCTCCCTTTCCAGGGACCGCCGTGCGCCGCCCTGTGTCCCATTCCAGCAGGCTCCCCCTGAACTGACCGGAAGACACGCCGAGTTGGTGCCCCACATCGTTGGTTCGGCGTCCCGAAGGGGGCGCGCGGAACTGCGCAGCTGGCCGTATCCTTCCTGCAGCTGATGGGCGTCAGGTCAGAGGGCGCCCCCGCCCCCTTCCGTCAACCGGACTCGGCGAGTCGGTCCATCCAAGGAGAAGGCGTCCCGGTGCCCTCCAGCTCGTCGCAGAGGCGATCGACGTGCTCCTCGGTGACATGCGGCATGGCGATCAGGTGCACACGTTCGCCCACGTGGAGCAAGTTCCACCGGCGGCAGGTGGCATGGTCGGGAGCGTCGAAGAGAACGGTGTTGCTCCCCGGTACGCGAACAGGGTGCCGACCGCAGTCGCGGAGGCGGTCGGCTGCGTACTCGGCCACCCGCACGCACCGGCGTACGCGTTCAGCCAGGCCCTGGCGTCCGAGCCTGCGCAGTTCCTGCCACAGCAGGATCGGGCACAAGGCGTCCCGTGACCCGCTGATGGTGTCGTCGTCCGCTCCCACTGCCGCGTCGTGCACCCGGATGCGCTCCACATCGCCGGGGCGGGCCAGGGCGATGCCGCAGGGAACCGGCGAACCGATCATCTTGTGCCCGCTTATGGCGATGGAGTCGGCACCGTCGGCGAACCCCCAGGGCACCGGGCGCGGGCCGAGCGCTGCCAGCAGGCCGCCGAACGCCCCGTCCGCGTGCAGATGCGCCCGGTCGATGCCCACCTCCGTCAGGACACGGTGGATCCCGCGCAGGTCGTCGACGGCTCCTTCCTCGGTGCTTCCGATCGTGGCGACGACCATGGCCGCCTTCGTACGGTGCTGCTGACACGCCGAGCGGAACGCCGACAGGTCCATGGCCCCGGTCTCGTCCGTGGCCACTCCGACGTATTCCATACGCAGGATGCGGGCAATCTTCGGAACGGAGTAGTGGGCGCGCGCCGACGCGTACAGAACGGCGTCGGGATGGCGCTCCCGGCCGAGATAGGCGCCGAACAGATTGCTCTCCGTCCCGCCGTTCGTCATGTACCCGAACGCCCCTCCGGCAGGTGCTCCGGCGAGCTGGGCGAAGAAATCGACAACGGCCCGCTCGAAGTACTTGCTGTGCAGGTGGTAGTCCGTACTGGCGCACGGACTACCGGCGTTGTTGCCGTGCACGGCCAGGTACTGGGCCAGGTCGCGGTAGTCGAAGTCCAGGTTGACGGGGAAGCCGACCATGTAGTCCTGTGCTCGGCGCATCTCGTCGGCGAGCGCGCGCAGTAGGGCGACGTCACCCGCCCGCTCTGCAGGGCCGCGGGGCTGCTCGCCGATGGCAAGGTCTTCCTCCAGCGGGATCACCATGAGTTCTGCTCCTTGGTTCGGGTGCCGGGGTTGGCTGCGGAACGGCGGAGAAGCCGGGGGGCTTCGACAGCGCAACCCAACCCTCCCCGGCCTCCCCGGCGGGCGACCGGAAACCTCAGGTCCCGGGGTCGACCGGGCCGGCGGCTGCGGATTGTGCGGCGGCTTTCAGCACGGACAGTGCCTGGTGGGTGTTGAGACGCGGATCGCACAAGCTGCGGTACCGCTGCGGGTCCGGCCCCGCCGCGCGCTGCGGAATGCACTCGGTCACCTCACCGGGAGTGGCTTCAAGGTGCACACCTCCCGGAACGCTGCCGGCACGGCTCACACAGCGGTGGAAGCGCTGGAGTTCGGCAGTGATCTCTTCCACCAGACGGGTCTTGAGACCCTGGCGGCGGTGGGTGTTGGCGTGCATCGGATCGCACATCCACACCACCGGATGCCCCGCGTCCCGCACGGCTGAGACCAGGGGCGGAAGGCATGTGAGCACCTGGTCCGCCCCCATCCGGGCGATCAGGGTCAGCCGACCCGGGGCGCGAGCGGGGTTGAGCGTCTCGCACAGCTCCACGACCTCGTCCGGAGCAGCGGAAGGACCCACTTTGCAGGCCACGGGATTGATGACCGAGGCCAGCAACCGCACGTGTGCGCCTTCTGGCTGGCGAGTGCGCTCTCCCACCCACGGCCAGTGCGTCGAGGCCAGCAGAAAGCGGCCGTCGGCGTCGCGGCGGAGCAGCGGCAGCTCGTAGTCCAGGACGAGTGCCTCATGAGAGGCCCAGACCCGCGGCTGGCCGGCAGGCCCGGTGCTGAGCCGCCTCGTCTCCGCCAGCACCTGGCGCGCGCTCCGGTAGCACTCGAGCATATGGTCGGCGAGGTGACGACGGCTGCGTTCCCCGGCCTCCGGGCGGTTGACCATGTGACCGCGGTAGACGGCCAGTCGGCGCCCGGCCACTGTCTCGGACGGCTGCGAGCGGGGCTTCGCGTACTGTCCGGCCATCCTGCCGACCCGTACGGCGGGCGTCCCTGTCACCGACTGCCACACGCCCGCCAGAGCGTCGATCAGGCCCACCATCCGCCGGACCCTCTCGGGGGCCGAGTCCTCGGGATGCTCCGCACAGTTGCCGACCTGAACGATGTTGAGGTCGCCGGCGGCACACCGGGCCAGGACAGCACGCAGCTGACCGACCTCGTCGACGGTGACGAGCCCCGGTGATCCGGCCAGAATCCGCCGGCACTCACGGGCCCGCGCACCGTCTTCCCATACCGGCTGCTGGAAGGCGGGCAGCCGGTGCCACTGATCCATGTCGTCGTCCGACAAGGAGCGCGGAAACTCGACCGCCGCGCGGTCTTCCGCCCTCGGCAGCTCAGTCACCGGTAGCTCCGTCCGGTCGTGTCGTTGCCGTCCGCAGCGGCTGCATCGCCGTCCGCGGCCGCTGCATCGCCGTTCGCAGCCGCTACGGAGGGACCGCCTCCGCGACACAGGAGCAGGACAGCTCCGGCGACGTGTTCGCCTTTCGTGCCGAGGCCGCTGCGGAAGTGCTGTCGCACCCTGTCCTCACGGGCGGGCGCGATCCGGGCACCTCGCTGCCCGATCCTCGCCTTCTGCACCTGCCGCGACAGCTGCGCCCGGCGGCGCAGCAGTTCGATCACGGCGCTGTCGATCTCGTCGATGGACCGGCGGAGCTCTGCGATGCGGGCTTCCGCCAACGGCTGCGAGGCGTCCTCCGGCTGTGATGTGACCTCGGGCTTTGACAAGGCCTCGGACCGGTGCTGGTTCCGGCATTCGCCCGGTCGACGCTGAGGCGTGTACGGCATGACTGGCAGCCTCCGTCTCGCTGCGTGCTGGTCCTCCCCGTCTACCTGCCTCATGCGACCGGACACCGAGCACGCACGATCGAAGCGTGCGCGCGTTGAAAGCTACGGCGTGGCGGACGGGCAGCAGCCGCCCCAGCCCCAGGAGGGCACCGCCGTCGGCCGAAGCCATGCCCGAAGACGGCGGTGAGACGGTGGTGAGAGGCGGACGGAAGAATGGAGACATGCCACACCCACCTGGAAAGCCCCCCGGCTGCCGTCCGTACCGCGTCACCGATTCAGCCGGGTACCTCGCGGGCTTGTGGAGTATCGAGCGCACCGTGATCGACCGGAGAACGGAGATGGAGGGCTCCTTCCGGGGGAGCGCCGAGTTCCGGGCCGCGGACGCCGCGGGGGCCGCGGGGGCGCCGGAGGGAGCGCTGCTGCACAGGGAGGAAGGACAGCTCACCTGGGGCGGCCGAACGTATCCGGCCACGCGTGTGCTGCGTCTGCTTCCCCGCCCCGACGGCACAGCCGAGGTCACCTTCGCGGACGGCCGCCACTTCCACGAGTTGGACCTGCGCAGCGGTGACTGGTCCGTCGTCCACCCTTGTGCCGCGGACCGGTACGAGGGGCGGTTCACGGTCTGCTCGCCCGACGAGTGGCACCTTCAGTGGCGGATCACCGGGCCGGCCAAGGACCAGCTTCTCCAATCCGTCTACCGGCGACGCGTTCCCTGAGAGCCGCCCCGACCACTTCACCGGACTGCTGCCCGCACCCGATCGGTCGTGCTCCGCAAGCCGCCGAAGAGCACCCAGCGATCCCCGGTCACCCCGCGTTCGCGCGGGGTGACCGGTCACAGTCGCCAAAGCCCTGACCGCCACCTGACGCGCCCCGGGCAGAGCTCCGGGCCACGACAGTGGCGCAGCTCCGCGCCGGCCTGTTGCTCTTGCCCGAGTTCTTGCTGAGTGGGGGTGAGCTGGAAGGGCGCGGGTAGACGACTGTCAGGACGAGAGGGGGACAGCTGGTGGTGTTGGGACCGCAGGGCGCGCCCACGGGGCCGCTGAAGTACTTCCGGGAAAATCCGTTGAGCCGCCGTGCCGAGTTGTTCTTGTTCAGCGGTATCTTCCTGTTCGGGGTGGGCTTCATGCTGTTCGGGATCTTCGTACTGGCCCCGTAGGAAGCGGCGCACCCGCCTGCCGGTCACCGCTCCAGGTCCTCCTTGGCCCGCTCCGGCAGTCGCAGATACACCAGTGCCGACAGCAGGCACAGCGCGGTGACGTACCACGGGAAGGCGTCGGGCATCTCCAGCTCTTCGAAGAGCGTGCCGACGTAGGGAGCGGTGCCGCCGAAGAGGGCCACGGCCAGCGAGTAGGGGAAGCCGATGCCCGCGGCACGCACCCGGGCCGGGAAGACCTCGGCGTTGACCGCGGCTGCGATGGCCGTGTAGCCCGTGAGCAGCACCATTCCGGCGCACTGCACCAGCAGGAGTGATACGAGAGAATCGCCGACCGCGTGCAGCAGCGGAACGCACACGACGGCGAACCCGATCGCGAAGGTCAGCAGCAGCGGTTTGCGGCCCACCCGGTCGGACAGCAGCCCGCCCAGTGGCTGCAGCAGCATGAAGAACACCAACGAGATCGTGCCGGCGACGAGCGCATCGCCTTTGTCGAGCCCGGCATTGACCTGCGCGTACGTCGGCAGGTACGAGGTCCACACGTAGTAGGCGATCGTCCCGCCGGCTGTGATCCCGACGATCAGCAGGGACTCGCGGGGGTGGCTGCGCAGCGCGTCGAAGAGCCCGGGACGCGGCCCACCGGCGTGCTTGTCGCTGCGTGTCTCCTGCGCGCCCCGCCGTACCCAGAAGCCTGCGAGGCTCAGCAGCGCCCCGATCACGAACGGAGCCCGCCAGCCCCACTGGTGCATCTGGCTGTCGTCCAGCGTGGAGACGAACAGCGCAGCGACACCGGAGGCGGCCAGTTGGCCCGCTGTCGTCGAGACGTACTGGAAGCTGGAGAACAGCCCGCGGCGGCCCGGGCCGGCCGACTCCACCAGGAAGGTCGTGGAGGCGGCGAACTCCCCTCCCACGGACAGCCCTTGCACAAGCCGGGCGATCACCAGCACCACGGCCCGAACGCTCCGGCTGCCGCGTAGCTGGGGGTGACCGCGACCAGCAGGCTGCTGCCGCCCATGAGCAGGATCGTCAGCGTCAGCGCGGAGCGCCGTCCGGCCCGGTCGGCGACCGCCCCCAACAGCAGTCCGCCGACCGGCCGCATGAAGAAGCCGACAGCGAAGACGGCGAAGGTGGACAGCAGCGGAACCAGCGAATTGTCCGCCCCCTTGGGGAAGATCTCATCCGCGATGTAGACGGCGAGGAACGAGTACGCGAACCAGTCGTACCACTCGACACCGTTCCCGACGGAGGCCGCCAACAGTTGCCGCCCCGACCGCCGGGGCGACCGGTCGCCTTCGCCCTCGCCCTCCCGCTTTCCCGGCTTCGGCTCCTGGCCCGTCTCCCGCGTCCGCTCCTGCGACTGCGTCATCGATGGATGTCCTCTCCGGCGCTCTTGCTGTGCCACCGGACAACCCGACTCGGCCGCACCTCCATTCCTGCGTACCGGCGCCGTCCCGGCATGCGGACATGGCGCCTGCGCCGCCGGGCAGGTTGTGGGCTGCCGCGTGGTACCGGGCGGGACACGCACCTGGGCGGCCCGCCTCCGTGGTCCAGCCAGCGCCTGGCGGCTGTCGTCCCGCTGCCGGCCGGACAGATGTACGCCCGGGCTCCGCCCGCATGTGGACCTGCGCCTGGCGGCCGAGGTCGGCCACGCACCGGCCCCTGTCCTGCCCTGCCCTGCACGGTGCCGTTCCCGTCGGCAGTGACAGGGGGCGACACCCGTACCCCGGAGCGGGGCGGCTTCACGGCGCCGGTCAGTCGGAGGCGGCGCCCCCGGAAGTGGCGCGGGCGAGGGTGTCCGCCACCGTTGTGCAGGCGAGCCGGGCCACCGCACGCAGCTCCGAGTCCGACGTACCGGCACGGCTCAGCACGGCGAGCGACTGATTGACCGCGACGACGAACGTGGCCAGTTCGTCGAGCACTTGGGCATCGGCTGCAGAATCCGCCAGCGCCGCGCGTACCCGCCGACGCTGCGTGTCGAGCAGGTCGCGGACCTTGGCGCTGTTCTCCTGCTCCAGCGTCGCTGACTGCGTGGCGGACTGGGCGACGAGGCACCCGGCGGGGACGGACGGGTCGGCGATACGGGTCAGGATGACGTCGAAGAAGGCCTCCAACGCCCGCACCGGGTTACCGGGGTGCGCCGCGAGGGCCTGCCCGTACTGCTCGCTGTAGATCGACTCGTAACGGTCGAGGCACTGGCGGAACAGGGCGTCCTTGCCGCCGAACGTGCCGTAGAGCGACCCGCGGCCGAGGCCGGTGGCCGAGCACAGGGCACCGAGCGAGGCATCCGCGTACCCGCGCTGCCAGAACACCCGCATTGCCTGGTCTAGGGCCGCGCCGACATCGAACTGCTTCCGGCCCGACATGCCGCCCACCTCCTGCTTCACATTGCCATCGGGACCCTACCTGGCTCGTGGAGGGACGAGCCACATCATTGACCGATCGGTCCAAGATGGCTAGCGTGATCGACGAGCGGCCTCCCACGGCCTCACTCAGGGCGGGCCGGACGGTCGGTGTCGCCCTACGCCCCGAACTGCGGCAATCCCCGCAGAGAGGATCATCATGAACATGGCGCCACCCCCATTCCCCACGCCCGACGGCCCCGGTTCCGTCTCTGATGTGCCGCACCTCCCGGCCCGGTTCACCGAGACGTTCACCAGTCGGTACGTCGACACCGGTGAGGTGCGACTGCACGCCGTCACCGGTGGCGAAGGCCCCCCGCTTCTGCTGCTGGCCGGCTGGCCCCAGACGTGGTACGCCTGGCGCCTCCTGATGCCGACGCTGGCCCAGGACTTCCACGTCGTCGCGGCCGATTCGCGCGGTGTCGGACTGTCCGACAAGCCCCGGGACGGGTACGACACAGGCACCCTTGCCGGCGACATGGTGAAACTGATGGCGGCGCTCGGGCACCAGCGGTTCGCCATGGTCGGCCACGACATCGGCATGTGGACCGCCTATGCCCTGGCCGCCGACCACCCGGACCGGCTCGACCGCCTCGCCGTCGCCGAGGCCTCCATCCCCGGACTGTCCCCCTCCCCGCCGCTCTTCAGCAGCCGGAAGGCGAATGAAAGCCTCTGGCACTTCACCTTCAATCGCCTCACCGACCTCAACGAACAACTGGTCAGCGGGCGGGAACAGCTCTTCTACGGTCACCAGTTCGCCACGAAGGCGGCGAAGCCCCTGCCCGACTACGCCGTCCAGTACTACGTCGAAACCCTCGCCGCCGCACCGGAAGCCCGGCGTGCCAGCTTCGAGTTCTACCGCGCGATCGACACGACCCTCGCGCAGAACGAGCAGCGTGCGGCCCGACGGCTGACCCTTCCCGTGCTGACAGTCGCGGGGGCGGAGAACTTGGGTGAAGCGGTCGGCAAAACGATGAAGCGTGCCGCGGATGAGGTGGAGAGCGTCGTCATTCCCGGCTGCGGGCACTACCCCGCCGAGGAAGCTCCGGAGGAGATGCTTGCCGCGCTGACCACCTTCCTGGCCCCGTACCGGGACAGCCGCACCGCGGCAAACATCCCCACGGCCCGGGGGACCGGAGACTAATCCCTCTGCACTCCGCCATCGCCGGTGGTCAAAGCGTGGGGGGTAGATAGCAGAGGCCGGGCGCAACCGGGAGCTGTCACTTCAGGTCCGAGAGGAGGCCGTCCAAGGCCTCCTGGAGGGCCGCGGCGTTGGCCGGGTCGAACCACGTGGTGCGGATCCGCTCGTTGTTCCCTCTGGGAGTCTCATGGTCGGCGGCGAGCTGATGCAGAGGGCGTGACTCGTCGTTCAGCGAGCGGCCCACGTTCTGGAAGAGGCCGCGCACATACCGGTCGGCGGCGTCGGGGGCGATGCCGTGGGCGGTGGCCCACGAGGTGAGTGTGGCGAGGTAGGTGTAGTGGGCGGTGAGCGTCCCGGTCAGTGCGGAGAAGACGTTGAAGGCCTCCTCGTCCGCGACGGGCATCGCCCCGCCCAGCTGTTCGAAGAGAGCGTCCACCGTCGGGTGGGAGGGGCAGGTCACGGTGACGGAGCGGCGCTCGCGCACCGCGGGCAGCGGGATGGCGCGGACGAGTGGGGCGCCTGTGGCGAGGGTCCCGCGCAAGTCGTCGATGGCGACACCGGCCATCAGGCTGACCACGATCTTGCCGTCGTCCACCTTCAGCCCGGCGAGCGCCTCCTGGTGGTCCTGGCGGCGCACGGCGACGATCACCAACTCGGAGCGGTCCACCACCTCCTGGTTGTCGGCGCACACCTGGACGCCCTCGAAGCGCTCGGACAGTTCGGCGGCGACGCGGGCCCCCCGGGGAGAGAGGAAGACCTCCGGGGACGCGCCGCCCTCGCTGCGCAGGCCCTCGACGATGGCCTTGCCGATTTCGCCCGCCCCTATGATGCCGATTCGCTGCACTGTGTCGTCCTCCATGGTGCGCGGTAGTTGTGGCTCGTGCCGGTGCGACTCTGTACGGCCGCGGTGGTTGCGGCAGTCCGGTCGAGCCGAGGTGTCTTTGCGGGGTACGGCGTCGGCGTCTGCTGTCGGGGCCGGCCGGTAGCCCCGGACCCCTGGTCGGTCGCGGCCGGGCAGCGTGGTCTCCTGCCAGACGATCGCGGCGCCGGTGTCCGGCTCTCCGAGGATCGTCCGCGCCGTGCTGGAGGCGCGGAAGCGGCTCTCCGCGTCGCGGTAGTGCTCTTTCTGTGTGTTTCCCCATGACGAACAGCCAAGACTCCCGACCGACGCCGAGTGTGTCGTGTGACCGGCCGACGTTGCCCTCATTATGCACGCGGTGCGCGCACCGGCAAGTGCAGCGCACAAGCCCGAACTGCTGCGCGCGGTTGCCGACCGGATTCTGCCGACCTCCGTGGACAGCTACCGCCCCGAGGGCGACTGGAAACAGCACGTCACCGCCCTGGCTCTGCGCCTGCGTGAGGTATTCGGCCCGCCGTGAGGCTGTCGGGTTCTCGCACGGCCTGCCCGGCCCGTCCGCGGGCGAACGCGGAAGCGAACTCCGCCTCGCCGAGGGAAGCACGGGCGCGCTCGGACGCCCGGTCCACATCGACGCGTTCGGCGGCAGGCAGCGGCATACCGACGGAGTCACGCAGGGCGGCGGCCCGCCCCAGCAGGCACGCGGCGCGCTCGGGGTGATCCGCTGCCGCGTGGGCCCCCGCCAGGCCCTCCAGCGCCAGCGCCAGCGCACGGGGATCGCCGGTGCGACGGGCGACGGTCAGCCCTTCCCGGTGGAGAGCCGCGGCGCCCTCGGTGTCGCCGCGCTGTTCGGCTGCGTAACCGAGCTGCGCCAGGATCAGCGCCGTGCCGGAGTCGACGCCGAACCGCCTGTTCCAATCGAGCCACGGGCGGAGCAGGGTCTGCGCGGTCTCCAGGTCGCCGCGTCGTCGGGCGCCGAGTGCGAGACCGGTCACCGCGAACTGTTCGGCTGGGCGGTGGGACTGCTCCGCGGCCAGCCGCCTGGCCTGCTCGTGGTACTCGGTGGCCCGCTCCAGGTCACCGGTCAGCAGCGCGATCCGGCCCAGCCTGGCCAACCCGAAGGACGCGCTGGTCCACAGCTGGAGCTCCTCCGCGTCCCGTACGCAGTCCTGGTGCAGGCGTGCTGCCGCCGCGTAGTCCCCGGCGATCTCGGCGAGCACGCCCAGCTGCTCGCAGGACTGCAAGTGTCCCCAGCGATCGCCGAACTCCCGGAAGAGGGTGGCCGCAGCCTCGGCGTGCTGCCGAAGGGCCACCAGATCTCCCTGGTACACGGCGCGGGTGGCGCGCACGCTGAGGAGGGCTGCCTCGCCCCACCGGTCACCGAGCGCCCGGAACCGGGCGCCCAGTGCCTCCAGATCGGTCAGCTCGACCGCCTCCCGCAGCCCGGGACGTGGATTGCCGAAACCGCATCTGGCGTAGGCGAGCAGCCATAGGCTGCGTACGTCCGCGCCGTCGAAATCCTCGTCGGGGTGGACATCGACCCCGCTCAGCAGCGCGAACGCGGCGCGCCTGGCACGGGCCGAGGCCCGGGCGGGACCGCAGGTGTGCCCGGCGGCCACCGGTGTCCGCGCGAGGACCTGGTCCAGCCGACGGAGCGCTTCGCCGACGCGACCGCGCAGGAACCAGTACCAGCTGAGGGCGTTGACCAGGCGCAGCCCGAGGGACTCGGCTTCTTCCAGCGCGAGCGCGGAGCGCAGGTTGCGGGACTCGGCGTCCAGGCGCTGCAGCCAGTACCGCTGATCGTGGCCGTGCAGCAGTTCACAGGCGTGCTCCGCGAGTTCGGTGAAGTGCCGCGCGTGGCGGTGGCGGACATCCTCGGCCTCCCCGGCTTCCTCAAGACGCTCCAGACCGTAGGCCAGCACCGACTCCAGCATGCGGTACCGGGGCCTGTCCGCTGCTTGCCCCTCGTGCGCCACGACGACCAAGGAGCGGTCCACCAGGCGGGAGAGCAGATCGAGTACCTCGTCGGTGGCGATGCCCTCGCCCGCGCAGACCGACTCGGCTGATTCCAGCGTGAACCCTCCGACGAAGACGGCGAGCCTGCGCAGCAAGGTCTGCTCCGGCGGGGACAGCAGCTCCCAGCTCCAGTCGATCATCGCGCGCAGCGTGCGTTGCCTGGCCGGGGCATCCCGGCGCACCTGGTTCAGCAGCCGGAAGCGGTCGTGCAGGCGGTCGGCCAGTGTGTGTACGCCCAGGGTCCGCACCCGGGTCGCGGCCAGCTCCAGGGCCAGGGGAATCCCGTCGAGGCGGCGGCAGATGAGGGCGACGGCCTCGGTGTTGCCGGCGTCCAGGGTGAATCCGCCGGCGGCGGCTGCGGCCCGCTCGGCGAACAACTCCATGGCCTCGTTCTCGGCGAGGGGAGCGACCGCCTCCAGCACCTCCCCGGAGAGAGCCAGCGGCTCCTGGCTGGTGGCCAGGACATGCAGCCCCGGGGCGTGCCCCAGCAAGTAGCCGACGAGTTCGGCGACCGGAGAGGCCAGGTGTTCGCAGTTGTCCAGGACGAGCAGGAGTCGCCGCGCCGCCAGCGCATCGACGAGCCGAGCCCGAACCGCGCCCCGCCCACCCTCGCCTCGCCCAACCTCGCCAATCTCCGGGCCTCCGTCGGTCTTCGGGCTGCTTCCGCCGTTCCTCGTGCCCCCGTCGCCGGCTGAGTTCTGGCTCGCCCCACCTGCCCCGCCGCTTCTCGCGTTCCCGCCCTGCGCTCCGTCTCCGTCCCGGGCCTCGGGGTGCCCGGTGTCGTCGTCGCGGATACCGAGGGCGACCGCCACCGTCTCTGCCACCTCGTGCCCCGTCCCGGCGAGCTCGACGAACCGGACGCCGTCGGCGAAGACAGCTGAACCATCCGCCAGCCGGGACGCCGCCGCCAACGCGAGCCGGGTCTTGCCGACCCCGCCCGGCCCGGTGAGGGTGACCAGCCGGGTGGACTCGACCAGCGCGCACAGCCGCGGAATGGTATCCCGACGGCCGACGAGTGAACTCAGCGGCGCGGGCACTCCGGCACGCTGCGGCGCCGACGCCTCCCTCGCGGGCTCGGACGGCGGTGGTGCAGCGGACGCGGGAGGCGATACGGACACGGAGCGTGGCACGGAGGGGGCAGCCGGCACGGGCGACAGAGCGGGGTCCTGGCGCAGGATGGCCTCGTGCAGGGCAGCCAGCTCGGGCCCCGGGTCGATGCCCAACTCCTCGGCGAAGCGCCGCTGCAGTTCGCGGTAGGCCGTGAGCGCCTCGCTCTGCCGCCCGGAACGGTAGAGGGCCCGCATCAGGCTCGCCCACAGCCGCTGACGCAACGGGTGGGCGGCAGCGAGGGACGCCAACTCGTCGGCCAGTGAGGCGCTTTCCCCCAGATCAAGGCGGAGCTCGGCCAGCTCCTCCTGTGCCGTCAGGCGCTGCTCCTCCAGGTGGGCGATCGTGGCCTGCGCGAAGGGGGCGTCACGGAAGTCGGCGTACGCTCCCCCGCGCCAAAGCTCCAGTGCCTCCGCCAGCAGCGCGACCCGGGCCCCCGGCTCGGACAACCGCCGTGCACGGGTGATCGACTCGACGAACCGGCCCGCGTCCACCGCGTCGTCGGGCACCCGGAGCGCGTAGCCCGCCGCCCCGTACGCGATCAGGTCGCGGGCGCCGGGGTCGGACCTCGTCAGTACCCGGCGCAGCTGCGAGACCTTGGTCTGCAGAGTGTTACCGGGGTTGCCGGGCACCTCGTCGCCCCACAGGTCGTCGATGAGCCGGTCCACCGGCACCGGCCGGCCGAAGTGCACCAGTAGATCGGCCAGCAGCGCGCGGACCTTGCCCTCGGGCACGGCAACCGGGGCTCCGTCATCTGTACGGACCGTGACGGACCCCAGCACCTCGAATCGCATGTGAGCACGTTAACCGGTGTCCGTGCGTGGAGTGTCAGCAGTTCGTGCGTGGACCCGGGCACTGTGCTGTCCGTGGCCACAGCAGGTCACCAAGACCCGTCAGCAGGTCATGAAAACCCGTCGCACACATTGCCCGGAGGTAGTCTCATGTCCGTCTCGTCCCGTGAAATCCGGCTCGCCTCGCGTCCCGCAGGGGAGCCGGTGGGGGAGAACTTCACACTGGTCCACACCGAATTGCCCGACCCCGGCGAGGGGCAGATCCTGGTCCGCAACACCTGGATGTCCGTCGACCCGTACATGCGCGGCCGGATGAACGACGCACCCTCCTACATCCCGCCGTTCGAGCTCGGCGGTGCTCTGGAAGGCAGCGCGATCGGTGAAGTGATCGCCTCCCGCGCAGCCTCCGTGCCGGTCGGTGCGGCCGTCTCGCACTTCCTGGGCTGGCGCGAGTACGCCGTCCTGGACGCGACGGCAGCCACCGTCGTCGACACCACGATCGCCCCGCCGACGGCATACCTCGGCCCCCTCGGCACCACCGGTCTGACCGCCTACGCCGCGCTGACCCGAACCGCTCCGGTCCGCGAGAAGGACGTCGTCTTCGTCTCGGCCGCAGCCGGCGCGGTCGGCAGCGTGGCCGGACAGCTGGCCCGGAAGCTCGGAGCGGCGCGGGTGATCGGCTCGGCCGGCGGCCCGGAGAAGACGAAGAAACTCCTCGACGTGTTCGGCTTCGACGCGGCCGTCGACCACCGGCTGGGAAACCTGGACGAGCAACTCGGACAGGCGGCACCCGACGGGATCGACGTCTACCTCGACGCGGTGGGCGGCGACCACCTGCAGGCAGCCATCGGTGCCATACGCCCCGGCGGACGGATCGCCATGGTCGGCGCGATCAGTGGCTACAACGCCACGGCGCCCGTGCCCGGACCCGACAACCTCTTCCGCGCCGCCACACACGAGGTCACCCTGCGGGGCATGCTCGTCAGCAGCCACTTCGACCTCTTCCCGGAGTGGATCGGCAAGGCGGCGGGTTGGCTGGCAGACGGCTCGCTGCGTACGGAGCAGACCGTCGCCGAGGGGATCGAGCAGGCTCCCGAGGCATTCCTGGGCGTGCTGCGCGGCGCCAACACGGGCAAGATGCTCGTCCGGCTGGGGAGCAACTGATGGCCCCGCGCTCCCCGCTGACCACCGCGCACTCCCCGCGCGCCCTGCTGGTCCTCGCCCACCCTCGCGCGGATTCCCTGACGGCCCAACTCGCCGACCGGGCCGAGCAGCGGCTGACGCGCGACGGCTTCGGTATCGACCTCCTCGATCTGCACGCGGAGGACTTCGACCCCCGGATGACTCCGGCGGACGAGCCGGACTGGGCAGACCCGGAAAAGCCGTACTCACCCCAGGTCCACGCCCATATGGCCCGCGTGGAGGCGGCCGATGTGATCGTGGTGGTCTTCCCGCTGTGGTGGTTCGGCCTCCCCGCCGTCCTCAAGGGCTGGATCGACCGCGTGTGGAACCACGGCCTCGCCTACGGCGGCAGCCGACCGCGGCTGCACGGCAAGCGGATGCTCTGGCTCAGCCTGGTCAGCTATGGACGCGAGCAGTTCACCGAACTCGGCTGGGACCAGGTGGTCTCCCGCACCCTGCGGGAGGGCATCTCGGGCTTCTGCGGCATCGATGACGCGGTGGTGCACTTCGTGTACGAGTCACTGACCGCCGGCCAACAGGCCCTGAACACAGTGGACCCGGCGCTCGACGAGGTGCTGCCGCCGGTGCGAACGGGCGGCACCTGACAGTGCTCCGGCGTCTCCTGACAGTGCTCCGGATGATCGGCAGGGGGCCGGCCGCAGGTGCTGGGCCGGCCCCGGGCTGTCGCTTCGAGCCCTCGCAGGGTGAGGAAGGCTTCTGGGCGGTCGTGACACGGGCGCCGTGGTGGTTGCCCGGCCAGGCCAGGCGGCGCGTCTTCACCCACCGCCTCTTTGCCGCCCTGCTGCCCTGCCGCCCGACGACACGACCGACCTCCTGTGATCTCGCCGGGCGCAGCGTGGTACCGGCTCGGTGCCGAAGGCCAGGGGGCCGCGAGGAGAAGATGCGGGTTCTTGCGACCCGAGCCCGATGCCGGTGTTCTCTCCTGCGGTTTGTTTCCGCCAACTGGCGGTGTGCAGCACGTTGAGATGTGAGCCCGCTTTCCGGCAGGGGGCCCTGCTGTGTCCGGCCGCCCCGGTACGCTGCCCGGGCGAACAACGCTCGCTTGCGTAGGAGGAGAAGCGGCTGTGTCCGGCCCATCCATCGGACGGGGAGCCGTCGTCACCATCACTGACGGCCCGTTCATGACGCTGCAGGCAGTGATCACAGAGCCGATCGGCTCCATGCGGGCCAAGGCTCTGGTTGAGCTGTTCGGCCGCCGCGTCCCTGTGGATCTGCACTTCTCCGGCCCGGCGGACCGTCTTCTAGTGGCGGCGGTGCCGGACCGTTCCGACATCATCGCGAAGTATGCGGGCGCCACCCCCTGCTTCGGCGTGGTGGGACGCATCGCGTCCGGCAGGAACCGGGACCGCCACATCCGGGTCGACAAGATGTGTGACCTGCCGGGAGGGGAGGAGGACCCCGTGGAGGCCACAGGTGTCATGATCCGCATCGCCGACGACGTCGGCATGAGCGTCAATTGCACAAATGAGTGGGTAGAGGACTGGGCCGGTGTCGAGGAGACCTTCGAGCGCGATGGCCTCACGGTCGACTGGAGCTAGGCGGCGTCTCTCCGTTCAACGGCTACTGCGTGTCCGATCGCGATGAGCGCTCGCCTTGCCGAAGTACCAGCGCCTGGTTCAAAGGAGCGTGGCCTTGACGGTCCCGGTCACCAGGCGTCCTCCGCGTAGTGCCTGTCCGTACGCCGTCCATGACGGCTGATTCGCGTACAGGGTCCCGTGGTCGAGTTGGCCCACCAGCAGCGTCATCTCACCAGCCTCGGCGACCAGCGACCGCCAGGCGGCAGGGGCGGACATGCGGCCGTCTTCGAGCTGCCGGTGTCCGGGCCCGTCGACCTGGAGGGCATCGGCCGGGCCTTGTCGCACAAGCCAGCCGGGCGACTCCGGAGGGCGCTTGCCCAGGGCGAAGAACCGGTGCAGGCCCTGGTCGATGAGGAACCGCTGTACCGGTGAGATCGGCACATCGCCGGCTGAAGGGGACCGGACCAGTAGCGTGACGGACTCTTCCCAGGCCAACAGAAGGGCGGGTCGGTTGCCGCCGGGGGCGGGGACGGTGACGGCCCGGGAAACGAGGTCGGTACTCGTGGACATCCCCAGGCTTCCGCTGGGACAGCGGCGGACCACCTGAGGGGGTACGCACCGTTCGTGGACGGTGCTCAGCTGCGACATCTCGGGGCTGACAGAGAGGACCGCGATGCCCGGTTCGGTGGTCGCGTCGCTGACCGTGAGGCATGCGCCGCAGGTGTAGGTGCGGGTGCGGGCGTGTCGGCCCGCCTCGGCCTCTCCGATGTGTTCGAGGATCTCGCTGCTGACATGCACCGCCATCTGGCTCTCCTCGGGGGCGTGTTCCGGGGCTGGTGGCTTCTTGTTGCGTCCGCCCGTGCAGCGTATGGGCTCTCATGCGGTTCGGTTGGTGAGTTGAGGACTTCTTCCATGACGGCTCGGTCCCGGCCAGCAGTCCCTCGTCCATGCGGCGGCAGACGGCGCTCAGATCACCCTGTCCATCACTGGAAGAACGACCTCGAGCTCCCAAGGAAGCTGTCGTTCGATCCGTGAGGAAGGGGGTGTATCCGACGGGGGCCTCGCTCACCTGGCGGCCCGAGAAGAGCAAGGTCAGGTTGTGCGCGTTGGTCTTGATGCGTACGTCATGAGAAACGATCCCGATGGCCGTCGACCAGCGGCGGGTCGCTTCCGACTCGGGGAGAAGGGGCCGACCGGCCTTCGCCCTCCCCTTGTCCTCCCCTTGTCCTCGACTTGTCCTCGACGGGTTCCGGGGCGCGGTGTCGGCCGTCGGTGTCGCCGCCTACGGGTCCGGCGCGCGGTGGCCGCACGCACGTCGTAACCGGGTACCGATCAGTCAGTCACCCGGTCGGCGGCCGACCGGCGCGATAGCAGCGGGTCAGAGCCCGGCGGCCGAGAAGCACGGCGCCCAACCCCAGCGGGACGGCCACGATCGCGCCGACGAGTCCGTTGCCGGTGCCGGGACCGCCGCCGGCGGTGGCCAGGTGCAGCACCGCGAGAACCACGCCGACCGTTCCCACCGCGATGGCCGCCGACCCGCCGGCGCGGGCGTTTCCGGTGCTGATCCGGCGGCCGACGCGGGCCATGGACAGCCAGCCGATGGCCAGCCCGAGCGCCCCCGCTCCGAGGGCCAGGTTGGCGCCTGTTCGCCCGTCACCGACGACCCCACCCTCGGCAGCCGCCATCAGTGCTGCTGAAGCGCTCATACTGCTCTCCCTCTTCTCGCTTGCCGCTTCCGAAGTTCCATGTGCCGTTTGAGCATGCGCGTCGCTCTTCCCGCCTGTCGTCCAGCAGATGCAGGCACTTCCCCCTGCCGCCGCCGCGGGATCCGGATACCGCGGCGGCGGCAGACGGCGCGCCGGTACCGCGTACGCGGTAGCCAAGCGCTCGTCCACGAGCCGGACTCGCCCACAACCGCGTCCGGCTACGGTGCACCCATGAACAAAGGACGGTTCGCTGTCCCGGCCGGAGTCACCGACTGGGTGACCGCCTCGGGCGTGGCGGCGCTGCTGCTGAGCGCCGGGCTGTCCGGGCCGCATCCGTCCGGGGGGCCCGAGCTGCTCGGCTCCGTGCTGCTGGCGGCCGGCGGTCTGACGCTGGCCGCGCGCCGCCGGGCACCGCTCGTGGTCCTGGTCGTCACCGGGCTGTGTGCGGTGGGCTATCTGCGGGCCGGGTTCGAGGCGCTCGCCGTCTCGTACCTGGTCGCGGTCTACGGCGCAGTACGCGCCGGGCACCGGGTCAGCACGCTGGCCGTCTCCGTGGGCCTGTTGGCCGCGCTCCATCTCGTGGCCCTGGACCTTCATGCCGGGTCCTTGCGCGAGGTCGTGGCGCAGGCTCGGAACACCCTTGAACTCGCCTGGCTTGTCGCTGCGTACGCCGCAGGGGAGGCGGTGCGGCAGGCCGAACACCGGGCAGACGAAGCCGAGCGCACCCGGGAGGAGACCGCCAGGCGCCGGGCCGACGAGGAGCGGCTGCGCATCGCGCGGGAGCTCCACGACGCGCTCACCCACCAGGTCTCGGTCATCAAGGTGCAGTCGGAGGTTGCTGTCCATGTGGCCCGGCGCCGCGGCGAGCGGGTGCCGGAGGCCCTGCTCGCGATCCAGGGAGCCGGCCGGGAGGCGAGCCGGGAGCTGCGCGCGACCCTCGAGGCGCTGCGCGACGACGACACCACTCCGCCGCACGGACTCGGCCACATACCCGACATGGTGAAACGGTTCCAAGGGACCGGCTTGGACGCGACGCTGACGATAGAAGGACACCCGCACGACGTGCCCGCCGCGGTGAGCCGTACTGCGTACCGGATCGTTCAGGAATCCCTCACCAACGTCGTCCGGCACGCCGCGGCAACCACGGCCTCAGTGCTCATCGACCACCGGCCGGGCACGCTCGCCATCCGCGTCGACGACAACGGAAAGGCCACCTTGCATCCCGCACCGACGCCCGGGCTCGGGCTGCTCGGCATGCGCGAACGCGTCACGGCACTGGGAGGCCGCCTGCGCACCGAGCCGCGCAGCGCGGGCGGCTTCACTGTCCAGGCCGAACTCCCCACGAACGGAGCCTTGTGATCCGGGTCCTGCTGGTCGATGACCAGCCCCTCATCCGCAGCGGCTTCCGAGCGCTGCTCGACCTTGAGGACGACATCGAGGTGGTGGCCGAGGCCGCCGACGGCCAAGAGGGCTTGGCCCTCGTCAAGAAGCGGCTGCCCGACGTCGCTCTCATCGACATCCAGATGCCCCTCATGGACGGCATCGAGGCGACCCGGCGCATCGCCGCGGACCCGACCCTGGCCGACGTACACGTCGTCATACTGACCAACTACGGCATGGACGAGTACGTCTTCGACGCGCTGCGCGCCGGCGCCGCCGGCTTCCTGGTCAAGGACATCCTGCCGGAGGACTTCCTGCACGCCGTACGCGTCGCCGCCCGCGGTGATGCCCTGCTCGCGCCCACCATCACCCGCAAGCTCATCGATCGATACATCACCCAGCCACCGCCCGCCCGCATCGGCAGCGGGCCGGAGGAGCTGACCAGCCGCGAACGCGAGACGGTCGCCCTGGCCGCACGCGGTCTGTCCAACGACGAGATCGCCGACCGCCTGGTCATCAGCCCGGCGACCGCCAAGACCCACATCAACCGGGCCATGGCCAAGCTCCACGCCCGCGACCGCGCCCAGCTCGTGGTCCTCGCCTACGAAACCGGGCTGGTCACTCCGATCACTCCGCGCAGCTCCTGACGCCCGACCATCTCGGCGGCGACATGGCGTACTTCTCCCGCCGAAACCGCCGCCACCTGCGGCGAAGGCAGATCAAGAACACCATCCCCGAAGTCGAGCGAACCATCAACGCGTTGAAGGACTCGCGAGCGAACCATCAACGCGTTGAAGGACTCCCGTGCCACCACGGCCACGAGTTCGCCAAGCGCGGCTCCGTCTTCCGCGACATCGACACCGGCACCGGCACCGGCACCGGCACCGGCACCGGCACCGGCACCGGCACCGTCGCCTCGATCCGGCTCCGGCCTCGGCTCCGTCCATGATCTCCGCCGGATCTAGTCGCCGATCGTGCCGTCGAGCATCTCGCGCAGGATGTCCAGGTGGCCGTTGTGGCGGGCCGTCTCCTCGGTGAGGTGAAGGAGGATCCAGCGCAGGTCGACGTGGAGACCGTCGCGGACAGCTCGCTGGGCCTGCTTGTCCAGGTCGTTCCCGGCGACCAGCTCCCGGTAGCGGGCGCTCTGTTCCGCGTATTCGTCGAGCAACCGCGTGAGCGGGAAGTCGACAGCGATACGCATTTCGCGGTCGGGGTCCTCCTCGGTCCAGGGGCCCCCGTCTTCCTCTCCGAGGAAGACCACCTGGAACCAGTAGTACTCGACCCAGCGGAGGTGGTTGATCACTCCACTCATGGTCATCAGAGGGGAGCCCGGCAGGAGTGCCTTGCGGGCGTTCTCCGCAGAGACGCCCTCGCACTTGGCGCGGGCGGTGTCACGTGCGTAGTCGAGGAACGTGGTGAGCTGGGTGCGCTCGTCCCACGCGGGCGGCGTGTCGTCGATTCTGGTCATTGTGCGAAGCGTCCCCGATCACCGCGATCGATGTCGAGGTATTTGATGACGGACCCAACCTGCGGCTGCCCAGGCAGGCCGGAAGGCCGCTCATGGCACGGGTGCTGTCCGCCGCTTACACCCTCGCCGGCTACCTCACCCCTCCCATCTGACCGGCCAGGTGATCAGCCAGGAGTGAGGTCCTGAGGGGGCGCTGCGGCAGGGCATGCGAAGGCCTCGCTGACGCCGGGAAGGCACCGTCGGTGGTGTGAACGTGTGTGCTCCAACAGTTTTGCCTCGGCGGCGGGCTTCCGCTGCTTCGGCGAGCACGGCCGGCCGGGTGCGGCCGAGGCGCCACGGGCCGCACCCTCCTGGCCTGGTCAGCTGACTCGCCCTCCCGCCAGGCCCACCCTGCGTTAATGCTGTGATCGCTGCGTGGTGGTACGAGCGCTGACTGTCACATCACCCATCACCCGCCCGTTTGACATGCAACCAATCGGTTGCCAATGTGATGGGGGAGGGGATGGAACGGCATGGACGAGGTGTTCAAGGCGCTCGCGCACGCGAGTCGGAGGCGGCTGCTGGACCGGCTGAACGAGAGGGCTGGGCAGAGCCTGCTCGAACTGTGTGCGGGGCTGGAGATGACCCGGCAGGCGGTGTCCAAGCATCTGTCGGTGCTGGAGGACGCGGGCCTGATCACGGTGGTCCGGCACGGCCGGGAGAGGCTGCACTACCTCAATCCCGTGCCCCTCCACGATATGGCCGACCGCTGGATCGGCCAGTACGAGCGGGGTCGGATGGCCGCGCTCAGCAATTTGAAGCAGGCCCTGGAAGGAACGGCGATGAGCAAGCCCGAGTTCGTCTACACGATCTACATCCACACCACGCCCGAGAATCTCTGGGAGGGGCTCACCAGCCCGGAGTTCTTGAAGCAGTACCACGGTGGCTGGGCGCCCTCCTCCGACTGGAAGGTCGGTTCGAAGGTGCTGTGGCCGGTCGAGGAGGGCGGCGACCCGCAGGACCTCGGCCAGGTCGTCACCGAGGCGGAGCCCGGCAAGCGGCTCGCCTACACCTGGCACACGCTGCAGCCGATGCATCAGGAGATGTTCGGCATGAGCGACGCGGAGTTCGCCGAGGCGGCCAAGGAGCGCTCGAAGGTCACCTTCGACATCGAGCCCGCCGAGGAGCCGGAGCTGGGCGTGAAGCTGACCATCACCCACGACGGCTTCACCTCGGCCGACTCCAAGATGCTCGAGGGGGTCAGCGGCGGCTGGATCATGATGATGTCGGAGCTGAAGACGATTCTGGAGAAGGCCTGACCCTCTTCCCGGCGGGCCGCCGCCAGGGGATCGGCCGTCGCACATGCCCCTCTTCGAGGGCCTGATGGCTGACGTGTCGGTGTGGTGAGGGCGTGCGGTGTGTTCTTCCGTACGGCGGGAGGAGTCACGTGCCTGGTCGGGGGTCCAGCACAGGAACCATCTCGGGTCGCGGGGGGCCCGAGTGTGACTTCTGACCTGGACGCCCTTCTGGCGGCACCGATCCCCTTTGTCGACGCCAGGCTCGCTCACCTGTTCCACTGCCTGTCCCAGAAGCAATTCGAGCCCGTACTGGAGGAAGAATCGGGTCGGCCACGCGTCCGCCTCGATCGAACTGACGCCCGGCCTCAGGGCTTCAGCAGACCGCCGATCCACCAGTCGTGCGGCTTGCCGTCGTTGGCAATGCCGCGGTTACGTAGGGTCCCCTCGACGGTGAAGCCGAGCTTCTCGGCGACGGCTCGGGATCCGATGTTCCCGACCATGGCCCACCATTCGATGCGGTGAACGTCGAGGGTGGCCCAGCCCCAGTCGCACAGCGCCCGGGCGGCCTCGACCGAGTACCCGTGGCCACGCTGCGCTTTGACCGCCCAGTAGCCGATCTCCCAGACGCCCGGCATGACGACGAACAGACAATACGACCCGACCAGGGCGCCGCTGTCCTTACGGAAGGCCCCGAAGGTGTAGCTCTTGTCCGTGCTCCAACCCGCGGGCAACTCTTCACCGATGCGCTTCTCGGCGTCCGCACGCCGGTACGGCACCGGCACCGGCGTATAGAACTGGATCTCCTCGTCCTGGCAAGCCTCGTACACCGCATCCACGTCGGCGGAGGTGAAGGCTCTGAGCACCAGGCGGTCGGTCTCGAGAGTTACCGGATCCATTGCCGCAGTATGGACAGCATCCGCTGCGGTGGCGAGCGAATATCGACGGCGAACTGCCGACCTTGCAGGCCTCTGTCGGTGGGCAGGCCTTCTGCCGGTCACCGCCTACAGACGGTTCTTCCCTCGCTCACCGCCAGGGAACGGTGCACTTCACGGTTGCTGTGCTGGCGTCACAGTGGGTGAACTCAAGGAAGGCGACCCAAGCAGCGCGACTCGTCGGGCACGAGGGGCAGGTCAGGCGGAGGTGGGGGTACGGGACAAGGCGGTGCGCAGGGCGAAGGCGCCGAGCAGGCCGCCTGCGGTGAACCGCTGAGCGGCCATGACGCGGGGGCGGGCGGCCAGAAACCCCGAGACCCGTGCTGCAGCGAGCATGATCAGCGTGTTCACAGTGACCGCCACGATGATCTGCACACCACCAAGTTGGAGCAGCTGCGCCCAGGCCGGGCCTGCCTGCGGGTCCAGGAACTGGGGGAGCAGCGCAGCGTACATCAGAGCGATCTTGGGGTTGAGCAGGTTGGTCAGCAGCCCCATCGAGAACAGGCGGGCGTCGGAGATCGGGGGCAGGTCTTGAGCCGGGGCGAAAGGCGAGCGGCCGCCGGGCTTGAGCATGCCCCAGGCGAGGTAGGCCAGGTAGGCGGCTCCGGCGAGCTTGACCACGGTGAACGCCACCGGCACAGCGGCGAACAACGCGGACAGGCCCGCGACCGCGGCCAGCAGATAGCACAGGAATCCGACGGCGGTCCCACTGACGCTGATCAGACCCGCCCTACGGCCTTGGGTGATCGCGCGGGAGGCGAGGTGAACCATGTTCGGTCCCGGAGTCAGGGCCATGCCCAATTCGACCAGAGCCACCCCTCCCACCGCGGTCAGAGTGATCACCGGTCAACCTCCTGGTCGCTTCTGTGCACCGACACCTGAGAGTGGGGGAGCCGCCGACCCCGGGGGCCGTTGCGGAGCTGAGCTGTGTCAGCAGCATGACTCGCCTACTGCGGAATAGGTTACGCTCCTGCCGCTCGGGGCCTGCATGCACCCCGGGCCGACATTCTTGACCACGGCCCGGTGCGGCGAAGCTCAGCTGCGAAGTGTCCATGTTCGTCGACCAGGTCACTCGATGTCCCGTAGCTCCTGACCCAAGCTGGGCAGGTTGCTGTTGCCGGCCTGCACTGAGGTGAATCCGATGTCCGGAGCGAAGGGGTCAGTTGCAGTCGGACCCGTCTTCCAGCAGATGGTCGATGTGGCGTTGAAGGGTGGCCAGCGCGCCGGCCGATGAGTGGTGGCCTGCCAGGACGTGGACCGTGAGGCCGTCGGCCAGGGCGAGGAGCATGTGCGCTTCGCGGTCGGGGTCAAGGGTCTGGGGAAACTCCCTGGTGTCCTGGCCGTAGCGGATGATCCACGCAATGAGGTCGTGGAGCTTGGCATAGGTGTCGTGCAGGACGGCAGCCAGTTTCTCGCTGGCAGGGGCATGGGCGACGAAGGCCAGCCAGACGTGGGCCTGTGTCTTCGATGCATCGTCCAGCAGGGCGAGTTCGGCCAGGCTGTGGGACAGCAGGGTCGACGCGGCTTGAGGGGTGGACGTGGCAGCGATGCGCTGGTTGGCGCGTTCGCTGACGTACTGGGAGATGTGCTCCAGTGCGAAGAGCAGCATGTCCTCCTTGGTGCGGAAGCACCGCTGGACAGCTCCCATGGAAACGCCGGCCTGGGCGGCGACGTCGCGGAGGCTGACCGCATCCATGCCCGAGCGTGCGATCAGGGCGCAGACCGCCTCGGCGATCCGTCGGCGTCGGTCCTCGTAGTCGACCTGCCTGGGCACGGTTACTCCTCCTCGCGTTCTGATGCATTTGCATCGTATCCCGGATGGCTGCACGATGTGATGCGACCGCATCGGAACGGCGACGCGCGAACATCGAGAGGGAAAGCTCGTCATGGCGAATCAGTCCAAGAGGCCGGACAGCAGCACGAGTCAGGGGCTGCTGTGGCTGTTCGGAGCCATCCTTGTCATCCAGGGCTTCGGCTCGGCCATCACGGAGGCCGGATGGGATACGAGTTTTGGCGTCGCGGGCCTCATGCGGGCAGCCCACATGCCCGAGTGGACAACCCTCCTGGTGGGCATCGCGGGATCGGTCCTGCTGGGAATGGCGGCGCGCCGTCACCACGTGACACGGCGGGCGGACCACCATCCGTGAGAGGTCCGCAGGCCGACCGGCGAGCTGCGCTGCCTCCGGATATGGCTGCTGTGACAGCGGTGCCGGAGCCGTCCTGGACAGCCCCGTTCACCGGGCTGAGCCACCGAGTTGACGCCGTGCCGCGGCGAGGAATGCCCGACGGGAGCGCCAGCCAGGGGGCAGAAGAGGGGTCACAGGCCTGGAATGCGGTCGGGGTGCTGGTTGAAGGCGTGCACGATCTGCTGGTAGGCGGTGCCTCGGTCGTGCGGAGGACCGGACCGGGATCGATATTCGGTGTTCTGCCCACCCCCTGAGGAAGCAGGATGACGCCCATGGCTTTGACCACTCCCACGCTGCACACCCCTCGCCTGCGACTGCGACCCTTCACCGACGCCGAGGCGGGCCCCCTCTTCGCGCTGCACAGCAACACCCTGGTGATGCGCTATTGGGACTCACCGCCGTGGAGCGAACGGGCTCGCGCTGAGCGCTTCATCGCGATGTGCCGGAAGGTGGCGGACGAAGGCACCGGGGCGCGGCTGGCCATCGACCGTGCTTCTGACGGGGCCTTCATCGGATGGTGCCATCTGACCGAATGGGACTCGGTCCACCGCAGCGCGTCGTTGGGCTACTGCCTCGACGATGCCGTGTGGGGTCACGGCTACGCGACGGAGGCCGCGCGCGCTGTGCTGCAGTGGGCATTCGACACATTGGATCTGAATCGGGTTCAGGCCGAAACGGATACGCGCAACGTGGCATCTGCCCGGGTCCTGGAGAAGATCGGATTCGTGCGCGAGGGAACGTTGCGGGAAGAGTGCGTCGTGAACGGCGAGGTGTCCGACACGTGGGTGTTCGGATTGATCAGGCGGGAGTGGCGGCCGTCGACCGTGCCGATCCCTGCCCGTTGACAGGCCGCTTCGTCCGTTTCTGCGCCTCATGGTGGGCAAGGCGAGGAACTCGCGGAGTTCGCGCGCACGGAACGGCGGTGTGTCACCCAGGTATGTGGACGTGCCGATGGCGCGGGCGGTCTCGATCAGGCCCGAGAAGAGACCGTAGCGGCCGTGGCTGTGCACCGCCGGTGGCAGGCGCACGACCGATGAGCGCACGCCCTGTCGCGTCAGGACGATCACGCTGCTACCGGCGTCGATACGCGGACTGCCGGGCAGAGTGGTGTCCTCCGTGAGTACGCCGGGATGTCCTGCGAGGCGCCATCCCGCCCGCCGCTTTCGTACCGACGGTGGGATTGTTCGTGTCGGCCAGGGGCGCGCCGCTGGCCGGGACGGCTCGAAGGCCCGCTGAGACGGCGCCGACGAGATCACCAGTTCCCTGCTGCGCGTGATCGAACGCGAGGTGGATGACCTCGTCGGCCTCTCGCGCTGCGGCACTCAGAGCGTCGAGATCATCGAGAACGCCGCGCCGGACGTCGACGCTCAGCGTCTCCACGGGCGCGGCGGAGCGGTCCGACCGGGCGAGTCGGGTCTCGGTGTGCTGGCGGAATGTCGTTCGGGAATCACCGCGGAGGCGATGTGCCCGGAGGCGCCGGTGATACAACCCTTGGCCAGCACTGACGGTGACAGAGCTGATCAGTCATCGGGTGTACAGATAAACCTTCAGCCAGTTACCTTTAGCTGCGATCATGCTGTTGAGGTCGACGACTTTCCCTTTGCCGCAGGCCTTCCTGTAGAGGGTGTGTTCCTCGGCCACCAACCTGAGCCTGGCGCACTTGCCGTCCTTCTTCGTGTCCTTCAGCCTTCCATCCAGTACCACCCAGTCCTTGCCTTTGCAGCGGATCTCCCACACGGCCAAGGCGCCAGGGATCTCTGCCCTGTTCCTGTCCGGGCACTTGCCCAGCACGCCGACGGGCGCCTCCGCACGGTGGATGTCGGGCCCGCCCGCATGAGCAACAGTGATGCCTGAACCGAGGGTGCCGAGGGCGAGGAATGCGGTCGTGGTCGCGAATGCTGTCTTCCGCAGCATGTTCTCTCCTTCTCGGGTGCCGTTGGAGGGGCACGACGATCACCCCGTTACGGAACATGCTGTCTCGGCAGTCCGGTGCGCGACAGCTGTTTCGGGTCTCGCCGAAACACGTATTCCGGGCTGGATCTGAAGGTTGGTCTCTACCTGACCTTCGCCCAGTCCACCTGGACGACGACGAGGCAGCCTTGTGCCGATCGGACATCCTCAACATCGGCGACGCCCGGACCAAGCACGGATTGAGCTCTTTTTGGACGGCGGGTGACGAGAGCCGGCTCGATGTCTACTTCGCCACCGTGGAGTCGGCTCCCACCGCGAGTTGGATGCCGGGACGGTCGCCGTACGCCGCCGCGTGGACCGGACGCGGGTGTTGCGGACGCATATCAAGGGCAAGCGCGGGTTCAACGCGTATGACGGATGGTGTCGTCCGCTATGGAAACGGCCGGTGGCCGGGGCGTCCTCGGCTCAGGCGAAGGACGCCCCGGCCACCGGCGGGGACCGGGGACCGGGGATCGGGAACCGGAGCCGCGAGCCAGGAACCGGCGGTTGCCGGGCCGCTCAGGGCAGGATCGAGTCGACGTAGCCGCCGTCGACGCGCAGGGCGCCGCCGGTGGTCGCGGACGCGAAGGGCGAGGAGAGGTAGACGACCAGGTGGGCGATCTCCTCGGGCTCGATGAGGCGCTGGATCAGTGACTGCGGGCGGTGCTTGATCATGAACTCGCGCTGTGCCTCGTCCCAGGGCAGCTCGTCGCCGACCAGCTCACGGACGAAGCCCTCGACGCCGCCGGTGTGCGTCGGTCCGGCGATGACGGAGTTGACGGTCACGCCCGTGCCGGCCGCCTCCTTGGCGAAGCCGCGGCTGACGGCGAGCAGCGAGGTCTTGGTCATGCCGTAGTGGATCATCTCGGCAGGGACGACCACGGCCGAGTCGCTGGCGAGGTTGAGGATTCGGCCCCAGCCCCGTTCTGTCATGCCGGGCAGACAGGAGCGGATGAGCCGGACGGCGGAGAGGACGTTCACCTCGAAGTAGCGGCGCCACTCGGCGTCGTCGATCTCCAACGGGGCGGCGGAGCCGAAGATGCCCAGATTGTTGACCAGGATGTCGACCTCGGGGACGGCCTCCAGTACCGCCGCGGCGCCCTCCTCGGTCGCCAGGTCGCCCACGGCGGGGATGACCTCGTCGCTGCCGGAGTCGGCGCGCACCCGCTCCACCGCGTCCGTGACGCGCTCCGTGCCCCGGCCGTTGACGGCGACCCGGGCTCCGGAGCGGGCGAGGCCGACAGCGATGGCGTATCCGATGCCCTGGGTGGAGCCGGTGACCAGGGCGGTGCGGCCGGAAAGGTCGATCTGCACGATGGTTCCTCCTCGTCGAGGGTGTGTGGCGGTGCGTACATCGATACCGAGAGAGGTCGATGCCTCGGTACGTACGTCGATGCCGGTGCACGGCAGGTGCCCCGCGCGCCCGCCCCATGACGCGAGGGGCGGGGCGGGCGCTCGGGGCGTTCGGGGTGGTGGTCAGTTGAGGGTGTCGGGGTCCGGACCGGTGCGCAGCCCGCGGTCCAGGCCCGCGATGGCGGACATGTCGGCATCGCTCAGCTCGAAGCCGAAGACGTCGAGGTTCTGTCGGATGCGCTCGGAGGTGACGGACTTGGGGATCACGATGTTGCCGCTCTGCAGGTGCCAGCGCAGCACCACCTGCGCCGGGGACACGCCGTGCGATCCGGCGATCTTCACGATCGGCTCGTCCTTGAGGACCGCACCCTGGGCCAGCGGGCTCCACGCCTCGGTGGCGATGCCGTGCTCGGCGTGGAAGGCGCGCAGCTCGTTCTGCTGGAGCGCGGGGTGCAGCTCGATCTGGTTGACGGCCGGGGTGACACCGGTGCTGTCCTGGAGCCGCCGCAGGTCGGGGACCCGGAAGTTCGAGACGCCGATCGCGCGGGTGCGCCCGCTCGCCAGGATCTCCTCCAGCACCTTGTAGGTCTCCACATACAGATCACGGGCCGGGGTGGGCCAGTGGATCAGGTAGAGGTCGACGTAGTCGAGGCCGAGCTTGTCCAGGGAGGCGTCGAACGCGGCCAGGGCCTTGTCCTTGCCCTGGTCGTCGTTCCACAGCTTGGTCGTGATGAAGAGGTCCTCGCGGGGGAGGCCGGAGGCGCTGAGAGCCTGGCCGACGCCGCGCTCGTTGCCGTAGACCGCGGCGGTGTCGATGCTGCGGTAGCCGGCCGCGAGGGCGACGGCGACGGCGGGGGCGGTCTCCTCGTCGGGGACCTGGAAGACGCCGAAGCCGAGCTGCGGCATGACCACGCCGTTGTTGAGCGTCACGTTCGGGACGGAGGTCATGAGAGGGGCCTTTCGGTGGTGCTGGGGACTTGGGGAGTTGGGGTGCTGGGGGCTGGGGTACTGGTCGATGTCGGTCAGAGCGCCTGGAGGGCGGCCTGGGCGAATCCGTGGTCCTGCTCGGGGGCGCCACCGCCGAGCCCGAGGGCGCCGATGAGCTGACCGTCGCGGTGGACGGGCACCCCGCCCGCGATGAACAGCAGGGGCTTGTTCAGCGCGGTGGGCAGCGAGTGGAAGGGACCGTCCGGCTTGACCAGGTCGGCCACCTCGGCGGTCGGTGCGTTCAGTTGCAGGGCGGTGTAGGCCTTGGCCGTGCTGGTCTCGCCGGAGATGAGCACGGCGCGCTCATCGCGGCGGAATGCCAGCGGGTGGCCGCCGGCGTCGAGAACGGAGATGCTGACGGGAACTCCCGCCTCGTCGGCGGCGTGGCGGGCCGCTGCGATGAGGGTCTCGGCGTCGGCCGTGGTCAGCGGGGTCACGGTGGTGCTCATGGGTCACTTCCTACGGTGGGTGATGGACGTCCGCGTGTCGCGGCGGTCAGGAGCGGACGGCGCACGCCACGGCCGGAACGGAGCCGGAGTCGGCGGCCGGGGCGGCGGTCGTGGCGGAGGCGAGGTCCGCGGGTGCGAGGTCTGCGGCTTCGGCGCCGGGACCGGTGGGCTCGCGGTCGATGGGCTCGCGGTCGGTGGTCGTGCCGCGCCGCGGGACGGGCGCAGTTCCATCCGGCGCGCGACCACGGCCAGCACCAGCGCGGCGGCGGCCAGGACGGCGCCGACGGCGTTGGGTGCGGTGTAGCCGAGACCGGCGGAGATCACCATGCCGCCGAGCCAGGCGGACAGCGCGTTGCCCAGGTTGAAGGCGCCGATGTTGGCAGCCGAGGCCAGCGTGGGGGCGCCGTGGGCGTGGTCCAGGACCCGCTTCTGCAGCGGCGGTACGGTGGCGAAGCCGAGGGCGCCGATGAGGAAGACGGCCGCAACGGCCGCGACCTGGACGGAGGCCAGGAAGGTGAACAGCAGCAGGACCAGCGCCAGGCCGCCCAGGGCCGTGTAGAGCATCGGCATCAGCCTGCGGTCGGCGAACCGGCCGCCGATGAGATTGCCCGCCACCATGCCGAGCCCGAAGACCACCATCAGCCAGGTGACGGAGGACTCGGCGAAGCCGCCGACGTCGGTCATCATCGGTGCGATGTAGGTGATCGCGGCGAAAACGCCGCCGAAACCGAGCACGGTCATGGCCATGGCCAGCACGACCTGGGTGTTCTTGAAGGCGGCGACCTCGTGCCGCAGCCGCACGCCCTCCGGCTTGGGCATGTCGGGCACCAGTTTGGCGACGCCCGCCAGGCCGAGCACACCGAGCGCGGCGACGATCACGAAGGTCACCCGCCAGCCCGCGCTCTGCCCCACGAACGTGCCCAGGGGCACGCCGACGACGTTGGCCACGGTCAGGCCCGTGAACATCATCGAGATGGCGCCGGCCTTCTTCTCCGGCGCCACCAGTTCGGCGGCGACGACGGAGCCGATGCCGAAGAAGGCACCGTGGGCCAGCGAGGCCACCACCCGGCCGATCAGCATGACGGCGAAGACGGGGGCGACGGCGGAGATGAGATTGCCGAGGATGAACAGGCCCATGAGCAGCATGAGCATGTTCTTGCGGGAGATCTTGGTGCCCAGGACGGTCATGATCGGCGCGCCGATCATGACGCCGAGGGCGTAGCCGGTGACCAGGAGGCCGGCCGTGGGAACCGATACCCCGAGATCCGCGCCGACCTGGGGCAGCAGTCCCATGATCACGAATTCCGTGGTGCCGATTCCGAAAGCGCCTATGGCCAGGGCCAGCAGTGCGAGCGGCATGACAGGGGTCCTTTGACGGTGCAAGGGGGAGAGAGGGGACGGGCGGTGAGCCCGGGGCGGAAGGCGCGGTTGAAGGTGCGGTCCATGAAGGTGCGCTAGCGCCTTACGAGCGCCCACAATAATTGCACGCGCTGGATAATTGCAAACGCGGGTATAGTGGATCGAGTGATACGCCCGACAGTCCCCTGCCGGGTGCCTCACCACTGCTCGCAAGACCCGTCCGAGGGAGCTGTTCATGACCGCCACCGACCCGGCGATGACCGCACTGGCGCACAGCTGGTCGGCTCTCTCACTGCTGCACGGCCGCATCGAGAGCTGCGTCGAACGCGCGCTGCAGGCGGGGCACAAGCTGAGCGCCCGCGAGTACTCGCTGCTGGACGTGCTCAGCCGGCAGCACGACGGCGAGGGCGGCCACCTGCAGATGCGCCAGGTCGCCGACTCCGTCGTGCTCAGCCAGAGCGCCACCACACGGCTGGTGACGCGGCTGGAGGAGCGCGGTCTGCTCTCGCGCTATCTGTGCCCCACCGACCGCCGCGGCATCTACACGGATGTGACCGAGGCCGGCATACGTCTGCTGGACGAGGCCCGGCCCACCCACAACACCGCCCTGCGCAAGGCCCTGGACGAGGCAGCCGAGGACCCCGCACTCGCCCCGCTCGTCAAGGCCGTCCACGAGCTGCAGGGCCCCATCCACCCGGCGTGAGCCGGCGCCCGGGCGTCAGCGGGCGAATCCGCCCCGGGACCGGTGATCTCCACAATCGCGCCGCCCGGGTCGTCGAAGCACACGACCTCGGTGCCGAGCGCTTCTTCGGAGCGACCTCACCCGCGCGGAACGCGTAGTCGTCGCCGGGGAAGTCGTACCCGGCCTCCTTCATGCGTGCGTACATGGGCTGGTCCGCGGAGCGGGGCGGGGGACTCAGGGAGCCGGGGGCAGCGCTCGGAGAACCGTGCCCAGTGTGCGGGGCAGGCCGGTGTTCCCGCTCCTTCCGGTGCGGCGAGCGCGGGGACTTCGCCGAGCGGCAGGGAGTCGCCGGGGAGGGCGGCCACGCGTTTGATCACCCACTCCCGGCCCGCCAGAGCTTGCGCGTGCGCGGGCCCGGTGAGCGCCGGGAGGGACCAGCGTCCGTCCGGGTCGGGGCGCTCCGCGACCACGACGGTTCCGCGCCGGGGCGTGGGCCCGCGCCGTACGAGCACTCGGTCGCGGTCCTGGTAGACGGGCAGCATGCTGGCGCCGCGGACCGTGACGGACACCAGTCTGCCGCCCCGTAGCAGACCGAAAACGAGCAGCGCCAGGTCCCGTGCGGCGTGTGCGGCCGTTCGTGCAGGGCTCACTTGGTACCGCCTCGCGGGCCGGCTCCTGATAGCCGCTCGCCTGGAGCGTGCACAGACGGGCGTACTCGCCGTCCTGTGCATCAGCTCCTCGTGGCCGCCCTGTTCGACGACCCGTTCCTGGGCGAGGACCACGATGCGGTCCGCGTCCCGTACGGTGCCGAGCTGACCGGCTGGGTACGTCGAGGGGTCAGTCGATGAAGAAGTTCCAGAACGCTCCGACCTCCGTGTCCGAGGCCGCCAGGATGCCGAAGTCCGTGATGATGCCGTCCCGCTGCGCGTCCACCCCCGCGAAGCAGGAGAGGGAGAAGCCGTCGCGGTACCAGTGGGGGTCCGTGCCGCTGCTGAGGTCCTCGGCGTTGGTGGCGTACTCCGCGTCGGGGCCGAATCGGGCCAGGAGAGTGCGGGCCGCCGACCACAGTCGGCGCCGCCGTACCGGGTCGGGCGCGCCGGACGGCTGGGTGCCGCCGTGGGGCGTGGCGGTCCAGTGCAGCGCGGTCAGTTCGACCGCCGCCTCGTGGGTCAGCAGTTCCAGATGGTGGTCGAGGTGGTGCGGCTCCAGCCGGTCGAAGGGGTAGTACGGGGAGTGCCTGGTGCGCTGGAGCCAGCTGGTGTGGGTGTCGGGCAGCCAGCCGCGCGGATCGCGGGTGCGGAACTGGAGCACCGCTGCGGCGTCCACCAGCCAGTCCTCGTGCTGTCGGGGCCCCACGGCGGCCAGCGGGCAGCCCAAGACGACCAGCGCCTGCTGCCATTCCTGGCGCTCGGCAGCGGGGGACGATACAGGGCCGCACGGAAGCATGACGGCACCCTAACGGCGTGCCGGCAGCCGTCGGTTCGAGGGCGGCTCTTCCGCAGCCGACCGGCGTGCGACTGCCGGTTCGGTGCCTCCGGCGACGCCCGTCCGGGGGGCTGTCCGGCGGGATCTGGCCGCCTGGCTCACGTCCGGCGGGTGGCGTCGGTCTGCTCACGCAGGATGTCGCTGTGCCCGGCGTGGCGGGCGAATTCCTGGATCATGAGCAGATAGATCCATCGCAGGCTGACGGTGCCGAAGCCAGGGCGTTGCCGGGTGGCGTCGAGGTCGATTTCCGCGGCGATCGCTCGTGCGCGGTTTCCGGCGCGTTCGAATTCGGCGATGACATCGGCAACTGTTTCGTCGTCACTGACCTCGAAACTGGCTTCGCCCGCCATGGCACCGTCGCATTCGGCTTCCGGCAAACCTCCCAAGACGTGCTGGAACCACATCCTTTCTGCGAACGCAGCGTGTTTGACCAGTCCGATTGACGTCGTCATGGATGGGACGAGACGGCGGCGTGCCTCTGTTTCAGACAGGCCGTGCACGGTGTCGATCAGCTCGGCCCGCACGTGGTCGAGCATGTACTCCAGCATCTGGCGCTCGGGGCCGCCGGTGATACGAGTCGGATTGTTCACGGTGTGGGTGTCCTTTCGTGGGAAGCGGGGAGACTCATGGTCCGGTCGAGTGGACTGCCGGTGCGCCCGGTCGAACGTCCGCGACGAGGCGATGTGCTCGGCTTCGGTGCGGCGGGGGATACCGCCGGACCCGACGAGCCGACAAGAAGGCGGCGAAAATTCCGCTGGCCAGGGGCAAATGGGGGCCGAGCCGATCGGCTCGGTGTCGCACACGAATCGGATGCCGACTCGGATTCCTGGCCGAGAGGGGTGTCGTCGATGACGAGCGTCTGGGCCAGCGAGACGACGAGACCGGCACTGCCTCGGACTATCGCGTCCGGAGTGCCGCAGAGCTCTCGTTGAACTCAACTCTACCGCGCGAGGGAAGGCGAGTCCGTCCCGGTAGCCCCCTCGGCATCCGTCGGGGAAGGTGAAAGCGCGACTGGCTGTGGCGATGCTCCGAAGGAAGGGGCGAGTCCTGTCGGTCCCGGCGCGTCGCGTTGCCTGCGGCCTGCTGCAGTCTGTCCCCACCACCCCAGACCGGGTCAGGGACGAAGCCTGCCTCTCCGGCCTGGGTACCGACCGGGTCTCCCCAATGAGCGGTGTGCATCGTGAAGTTGCTGGTCATGGCTGTGGTGTGAGGGCAGGAGAACTACTCGCGCTGGTCGTCGGCTGGTGTCCACGACGAATCAGGTCAGAGGCCATGTGGCCATGCTGCGGGCTCGCCCTTGGTCCGCAGACGTCCCCGGGCCACGAGACGGCCGAGCCGTCGCTGTCGACTCGTAGAGCGGCAGCAGGTCCTAGACGTCACCGGTCTGCAGGGAGTCCATGAACACGGGCCCCACCTGCTGAGGTGTCTCGGCACGGTGCTGGGGGGTGAGGGCGACCTGCTTGTCGCCCCGGCCGGCCGCGGCAAGCAGGTCTGGCGGAGTGCGTATCAACGCGGGAGGGTCGGGGCCCGGTCTTGCGCTGTCACGCGGCGGGGCGTCCCGCGGGTGATCGTGGAGGAAGTCGATTCTCAGGCCGTGCAGATGGTCACACTGCTGGCGCGAAGGCCGTGATTGCCTCGACGAGATCGGCCGGAGCTTCCAGCGGGATCAGGTGACCCGTGTTCGGAATCACCGTGAAGTCGGCTCCGGAGAGGTAGGGCACCAGGTTGTCGACGAGCACGTCGACGGGCTCGACATGGTCGTTCTCTCCGGCGACGACGAGGGCGGGGACGCTGATCATGCGGGTGTGCTCGCAGACGTCCTCCGCGATGCCGCGCAGCGGCCACTCAGTGCGGGCCGCGTCGCAACTGGCCCGCGAGTCGGTCGCGATCTGCGACTTGATCGATTCGGGCAGTTCGGTCGCGGTGAGGATGTGATCCCGTGCGCCGGCGACGGACTCGTCGGAGTCGTAGGCGTGGGAAAGGCCTTCCCGGTACTCGGGAGTGATCTCTACGGCGGGCTTCGCCGGAGCGGAACCGACGAGGATGATCCCGCGGAGCCCGGCGGGCCGGGTCGCCGCTATGAGCTGTGCGATCTTGCCACCCATGGAATGTCCGACGAGGACGTGGTCGGTGACGCCCGCGTCGGCGATCACGGCGAGCGTGTCGTCGGCGAGTTGGCGGAGGGTGTAGGGGCCGGCCAGGTTGCTCGAGCGGCTCCACCCGCGGAAGTCGACAGCGAGCATGTCGCGTCCCGCGAGGCGGTCGACGACGAGGTCCCAGGTGCGGGCGGACCCACCCCAGTAGTGCAGAAACACAAGGGTCGGTCCGGTCCCCAGCCGATGGTCGTAAGCGGGCAGTAGCGACTGCTGCGTCGTGTTCATCGTGACTCTCTCGATCAAGGCTCTGAGGCGGTTGTTCTGTGTTCATCGAACCTCTTCCGCCGTGCCGGGGCATCGGCACGACTGGTCGCCTGATGGTGGAAACTGGACAGATGACCGTGATCCGGCAGATGACCTACCAGCCCGTCGGGCGCCGTGCCGCCACTGTCGAAACCATGACGTTCGACCGCCTTCGCGAGCTGAACGACGGCGGGACACAGCGTGCGGACTTCCACGTCCTCGCCGTGGTCGATGCCGGGCACGGATCCGTCACCGTGGACTTCCTCCGACACCCGCTCCAGGAGCGGTCCGCGGTGTGGATCGCTCCTGGGGCTGTGCACCGATGGGATGACATCGCCGGAGTGGCTGGGCACGTCGTGCTGTTCGTGCCGACCGCGCCGGTCACCCACGCCACCCGGGAGCTCGTCGCGTCCCCGGACCTGGTCGCACACTGGCGCATTCCCGACGCGGACTGGCCGTTCGTCGACACCGCGCGCGACCATCTCCTCCTCGAAGCATCCGCCCCACCCGGGGATATCTCGACGGAGCTGCCCGAGATCCTGCTCTCCGCGCTCATCGCCCGGCTACGGCCTCCCCACGCCGAAGCACGGTCGATCAATCCGGTGTTCCAGCTGTTCCGGTCCAGCGTCGACGCACACTTCCGGGAACATCACAACGTCGGCTACTACGCCCGGACACTGGGATACTCCCCCCGCACCCTCACAAGAGCGGTGCAGCAGGTCACCGGCCGCAGCGCGAAGGCGTACATCGTCGATCGGATCGTCCTGGAAGCCAAACGGCTCCTCGCACACGACCGCCTCACCGCGGCCGCCTGCGCCAACACGCTCGGCTTCCCCGACGCGTCCAACTTCTCGGTGTTCTTCCGGAAGGCGACAGGCATGCGCCCGGGCGCATGGCATGCGACGGTGGCCGCCGAGTGAGGGGGTGTACCT
>NZ_JAFFZM010000040.1 GCF_017676345.1 Streptomyces smyrnaeus
GGCTCGTAGATCCGTCCCGTGTGGCCGCCCTCCACCGAGCGGACGTACGCCTGGGCGACGTCCGCGAGGTCCACCGGCCGGACACCGGGGAAGAAGTCGCCGTAGTCCGGGACGCTCTCGGTGAAGAGCGTGGGGCTGACGGCGTTGACGCGCTGCGGAGCGATCTCGATGGCCGCGGCCCGTACGAAGGCTTCCACGGCGCCGTTGGCCATGGAGGCGGCACTGCCGGACGGGATGGGTTCGCGGGTCAGCACGCCGCTGATCAGCGTGAACGAACCGCGTTCGGCCACGCGCGGCACGCCCTGCCGCACGAGTTCGAGCTGGCTGAGGACCTTGCCGTGGAAGGCGGCGGTGTAGTCGGCGGCCGTCATCCGGGCCACCGGCTTGTACGGCACGTCACCGGCTGTGCTGACCACGGCGTCCAGCGGCCCGCCCGCCGCGCGCGCCGCCGCGTCCGCCGCCTCGTACAGGGCCGTCACCTGCTCGGGGTCGGCGATGTCGTAGCGCAGGTCGCCGCCGGTGCGGCCGACGGTGAACAGCTGGTGGCCTCGTTCGGCCAGTGCGGAGCGCACCGCGGTGCCCAGCGTGCCTGTGGCGCCTATGAGAAGAATGTTCATGCCCAGGACGCTAGGGCCCCGTCCGCTGTGCGGGGAAATGCCGATTGTGCAGGACCTATGCTCAGTGGTTATGAATGTGGAGCTGCGGCATCTGCGCGCACTGGCCGCCATCGGTGACGAGGGCACCATCACGGGCGCGGCCCATGTCCTGCACATCAGCCAGCCGGCGCTCTCCCGTACCCTCGACCAGTTGGAGACACGGCTGAACACCCGGCTCGTCGAGCGGACCACCCGGCGACTGGAGCTGACCGAGGCGGGCCGACGACTCTCGGAGCGTGCGCACCGGGTGCTACGGGAGTTCGACGACGCGCTCGAGGAGGTTGCGACGGGGCCACGACCCCTGCGGATCGGCTTCCCCTGGGGGTCGCTCGGCCGCCACACCGTGCCGCTGCTGCGCTCCTGGCGTGCGGAGCATCCGGACACGCCGCTGGGCGTGCGCCGGTGCGACGACCCCGAGGCGGAGCTGCGGCGGGGTGGACTCGACGCGGCCTTCCTGCGGAAGCGCCCCGCACCCGGTTCGGGGCTGGAGGCGCTCGCTCTGTACGAGGAGTCCCGGATGGCGGCCGTACCGGAAGGCGATCCGCTCGCCGAACGCGCCACGGTGCGGCTGGCCGACCTGGCGCCGCGCCCGGTCGCCATCTGCGCGACCGCCGCCACCACCAGCGCCGAACTGTGGCCCGAGGAGGCGCGACCGCACACGTTCGAGGTGGCCAACGTGGACGAATGGCTCACCGCGATCGCCACCGGGGACTCCGTCGGTGTGACCGCGGAGAGCACTCGTCACAGCTATCCGCACCCCGGCGTCCGATATCTCCCGCTCGCCGACGCGGACCCGGTCACCGTCCAGTTGGTGTGGCCGCACACCCCGACCCACCCGGCCACCAAGGCCCTCCGCGACCACGCCGCCCGACTGCTGCGGCGCCGACCGCCCCGTACGGGGAGCGCGGGCAGCGGCAGCGCTCGGGCTGCCGCGATGTCACCCTGACGTTGCGCGAGGTTGTGCCCTGACGTTGTCCCAACGGCTGCAGCGTCCCGGCGGCGCGGTCACCCCGCAGCGCCGTCGGCCCGCACCACGTCGGCGACCACACAGCTCACGTTGTCGGGTCCGCCCGCCCGGTTGGCCGACTCGACCAGTGCGCGCACCGCCTGCGCCGGGTCGGCGACGGTGGCGGCGGTCTCCCGGATGTCCGCCGTGGGCACGACCGCGGACAGGCCGTCCGAGCACAGCAGATACCGGTCGCCGAGGCGCGCCTCGCGGAGCTTGGTGTCGACGGTGCCGCCCTCCACCTCACCCGCACCGCCCGCACCGCTCCCCGTCAAGGCGCGGGCCAGCAGGGCGGGCTGTGGGCAGGAGGCGGCCTCCTCGGGGGTCAACCGCCCCTCGGCGAGCAGTTTCCGCGCCAGCGTGTGGTCCTCGGTGAGTTGGCAGAGTTCGCCGTCCCTCAGCAGATGGGCGCGGGTGTCGCCGATATGGACGAGGGCGAGCCGGGAGCCGTTCCACAGCAGTGCCGTGAGGGTGGTGCCGGCGTCCTCCGCCGCGACACCACGCACGGCGCGGCCCGCCTCCCGGCCCGCCTCCTCGACGGCGTCCTCCAACGCGTTGAGCAGGTCACCGGCCGGGAGGTCCGCCGTCTCCAGTCGGCGGAGCGCCGCGACAGCAGCCGCGCTCGCCTCCTCTCCCCCGGTGCCGAACCCGTCGGCGACGGCCAGCAGTCGCGCGCCCGCGTACACCGTGTCCTGGTTGCTCTCCCGCATCCGGCCGGTGTCGGACAGGGCCGCGTAGCGGATGGCCAAGGGAGCGTCGGGGGTGCTTTCCAAGGTGAAGGGCACGGCTGCGGGTTCCTTCCGTGACAGATGGTCGACGAGGAGGGTGGCCAGATCCCGACGCGCCGCGACCTCCGCCTCGGTCTCCGCCCAGTACGCCCGCACTTCAGCGGCGGCTGCCGCGTCCGCTGCCGCCGCCAGATCGCATACGCGCCTGATGCGGGCCAGCGGCATGCCCAGGCGGCGCAACCAGGCCACCAGTCGGGCACGCTCCAGCTGTTCGGGCGCGTAGTAGCGGTAGCCGCTCACCGGGTCGACGCGGGCCGGGGCCAGCAGGCCGAGCTCGTCGTACAGCCGCAGGGCCTTGGGCGAGAGCCGCGACGCCTTGGCGAAGGCTCCGATGGTCAGCGGGCCGGTGTCCATGTCCATACCCGTCCTCCCTCCTCACCGGGCTCCGCACCCGGCCCCGCCGATACTGCGGCTTCCCCCGAGGTGAAGGTCAACCGGTCGTCGTCGGCGCGGCCCGGCCGGTGCCCACCGGCCGGTCAGCCGGTCAGCCGGTCGCCGAGCGGGCTACGGCGGTACCGGACGTGCCGACCGTCGCGTGCCTTGGTCACCAGCCCCGTCTCGTGCAGTACACGCAGCTGTTGGGAGACGGCGCTCGGCGTGACACCGAGGCGGCGCGCGAGTTGCGGTCCCCGCGCGGGCACCCGCGACTACGCCGTCGGCGACCGGTCAGTGACGTCCCAGCACCTCTGCGATCCGGCTGAGCCCGTCCGTGCCGTGCCCCAGCCCGATCGTACGGCGGGCCCAGCCCTCAGCAGCACGCATCACCCCCGCGTCGATGCCGTGCTCCTCGGAGGCGTGCACGATGTGCGCCATGGAAGAGGCCCCCGAGGTGAGCGGGTTGGTCTCCCCCGAGAAGGTGCCGTCGTCCACGTCGTCGGCCCACTCCTCGAAGAGCGGCGGGAGGATCTCGGCGATGCCCTTGGCGAACGGCGCCAGTTCCCGCCCGCTGATGCCCTCCGCGCGGGCCACCGCGAGGGCGTGCGCGTAACCCGCCGACGCGGTCCAGAAGATGTCGAGCAGTGCGACGTCGTAGGCGGCCGCGCGCGAGATCTCCGTACCGAGGTGGGTGTGGGTACCGCCGAGCGCCCGCAGCACGGGCAGATGCTGCTCGTAGGGCTCCAGCGGGCCGCTGTGCAGGAAGACGGCGTCGGGGGTGCCGATCGTGGGGGTCGGCGTCATGATCGCGCCGTCCAGATAGTGGATGCCGTGCCGGGCGGCCCAGTCGGCGGTGTCCCGGGCACGGGCCGGGGTGTCGGCGCTCAGGTTCACGACCGTACGGCCCTTGAGCGCCTCGGTGACGGCGTCGCGCCGCAGGACGGCGTCCGCCGCGTCGTAGTTGACCACGCAGACGACGGTCAACTCACCGGCGGCGACCGCCTCCTCGGCGGTAGCGGCACTCGTCGCGCCCCGTTCGACCAGTTCGCGGTCCTTGCCCGGGGTCCGGTTCCAGACGGTGGTCCGTATCCCCGCGTCCAGGAACGCGCCGGCCAGTGCCTGCCCCATCGGCCCGAGCCCCAGCACCGTCACGGCGGACTCGCCCGCTGCGGACGACCGGTGGGCGGAAGACGGACGGCCGGTGGTTTGTTCGTTGGAGGAAGACATGCTGCAACTCCCGTGCGAATAGGATGAACAACGACACAAGGCCTACAAGAGGCTGACAAAGGGGACGACCATGACGCGCAGCCGTGCCCAGGATCCGAACGTGTGCGGGGTGACCGCCGCCATCTCCGTGATCGACGGCAAGTGGAAGACCGCGCTGCTCTGGCAGCTGGAGTCGGGCCCGCGCCGCCCCGGTGAGCTCCGCAGAAATCTGCCGGGCCTCACCGAGAAGGTGCTGGCTCAGGCACTCCGCGAGATGGAGACGGACGGCCTCGTGCACCGCGAGGTGTACGACGTGCTACCGCTGAAGACCGAGTACTCCCTGACCCCGTTCGGCCGCGACCTGGCCGAGGCGCTGGCACCGCTGTCGGACTGGGGCCACCGCCGCCTGGAGATGCTCGCCGGGGCCGTGGCGCCGCCGACACCGGTCTCCTGAGGCCCTGTTCCACCGCCGCGTCCGCCGCACCCGTCACCTCCCCGACTCCGTGCTCCCCGCGGGCCGGCCGTCGTCCGACCGGCCACCACCAGAGTCGCCCGACTGTCCGGCGCTGCCAAGTACCCACAAAAAAGTGGCTGCCCCCGCCCCCTGCCGGCGTCAGCCGGCGTCGAACGCCTTCTCCACGGCCAATGTGTCCTCGTACAGGTGCATACGGACGATCCGGTTGTCCTCGACCATCAGGTGCATGGCCACCGGTGTGGTGAACTCCTTCCCACTGGCCGCGACGGTGTGCGTGAAGACCGCCAGCAGCACCGCGTCACCGCCGTCGACGACGACGCGCTCCAGCACGACCTTGCTCCTGCCGGGCGCGAAGTGCGGCCACATCGTGGTGAAGTACGGCGCGACCTCCTCCCGGCGGGTACGGCGTCCGGTCCAGGGCAGCGCGTCACTGCCGGGGACGTGCCAGTCGATCTCCTCGGCGAACAGCTCCTGGATGCCGTCGGGGTCCTGCCTGCCGAGGCGCTCCACGAACTTCTCGGCCACGGTCCGCGAGGTCCGAGTATCTGCTGCCATCGTCCTTGCCCTTCGTCTTTTCGTTCGGATGAGGTGTTCGTTCGGATGAGGTGGAGGTGTGCCGGTCGGGCCCCGGCCCTGGAACAGCAAGTGCTTGCCGCGCAGCGGCCCGCCGAGTTGCCTGGAGCGTCGATCACGTCGCCTGTCGCCGATCCGGCGCCTAGAGCTGTGTGACGCCGCCGTCGACGAACAGTTCCGCGCCGGTGGTGAAGGTGCTCTGGTCGCCGGCCAGGTGGAGGGCGGAGGCGGCGACCTCGTCGGGGTGGCCGGCGCGGCCGAGCGGGGTCGTCGGGGCGGGCTCGGCCGCGGTGGGCAGATCGCCGTACGGGAAAGCGGCGAGGAGTTCGTTCAGGCCCGGGGTCTCGACAGGACCGGGGGTGAGGGCGTTGACGCGGATTCCGCGGCCGGCCAGTTCGGCGGCCCAGGTGCGGGCGAGGCTGCGGATCGCGGCCTTGGTGGCGGCGTAGACGCCCAGGCCCGGGGTGGCCCGCAGGGCCGCGCTGGAGGAGAGCAGCAGCACCGAGGCGCCGGTCGTCAGCAGCGGCAGCGCCTTTTGGACGGTGAAGACCGTGCCCTTGAGATTGATCGAGGTGGTGCGGTCGTACTCCTCCTCGGTGATCGCACCGAGCGGGCCGTACTCCCCGACCCCGGCGTTGGCCACCACGACGTCCAGGCGGCCACTGCGGTCCGCGATCTCGGCGAAGAGCCGGTCGAGGTCGCCGAGGTCCGAGGCATCGGCCTGGATGGCGATGCCTCGGGCCCCGACCTGCGCGACGGCGGCGTCCAGCGCGGCCTTGCGGCGCCCGGTCAGGTAGACGGTCGCGCCCTCGGCGGCGAAACGGCGGGCGATTGCCAGGCCGATGCCGCTGGAGGCGCCGGTGACGAGGGCGGTCTTGTCGTCCAGCTGTCCCATGAGTCTCTCCGATCTTGATGTAACCATTTTGGTTACATTGGTGGGTGCGGAATGCACTCCCCCTCGACAAGGGGAAGCCGACGGTCCGAGGTCAGGCGGCTTTCAAGATGTCCCGCAGCACGTCCTCCAGCGTGGTCTTGGCCAACTCCCCGCGCAGGGCGGCCTCCACATCGTCGTACACGGCGGTCATCGCCGGCCCGATTCCATGGCCCACGACGCACTCCGGGTCCGGTGCCGCGCGATGCATGGCGAAGACCGGCCCCGGCTCGATCGCCTGGTAGACGTCGAGCAGGGTGATCGCCGCCAGGTCCCGCGCGAGCATCCAGCCCGCCCCCGCGCCCCGCCGCGAATCGACCAGGCCGGCCTTGCTCAGCTTGGCCAGCAGGCGGCGGATCACCACCGGGTTGGTGTTGGCGCTCGCCGCGATCTGCTCGGAGGTGGCGACCTCGTGGCCTCGCCGCTGGTACAGCCCGATCCAGGTCAGGGCGTGCGCCGCGATGGTCAGCCTGCTGTTGGCACTCACGTCGGACTCCACCTCCTTCGCCCCTCGGCCTAGTCGTAACGTTAATTGTTACGACCCCAGGGGGCAAGCCCTCGGGGCGGCGGACCGGGCCATGGTGGGTGCCTGGGCGTCACGGTGCCCGGAGGGCCTGTGCGGTGCGGGACGCCTGGGCAGCGAGGCCGGCGATGCTCGAAGTGATGAACGACGCGCCACCGGTCAGATCGCCGACAATGTGCAGGTGCTGGTCTGCCGGGTTCAACCCGCCGGACGGGTGGAGGGTGGCCAGGCCGGAGTCCGCCAGGGACCGGACCAGTTCCTCGGCGGCGGCCGAAATGGCCTGTGGCTGCGGATTCACGGCGTTGACCACGGTGCCCGCGGTGTGGGCGCCGTCCTCGTCCCGCACGCGGAACCCTCCGTGCACCGGTTCGATCGCCTGAACGCCACCAGCGACGGTGAGTTGACCGGCCTCCAGGAGCCTCAGCAAGGTGGCGGCGTTCGCCGGAATCATGGGCGAGGCCACGCTGGTGGCGGTGCGCAGGTGACGCCGGAGCCGCACCCGGTCGGATTCGGGCAGCAGCCGCCACACATGAGGGCCGACGGTATGCGCCGTCTCCTGGAGCACGCGCCGGCCGATGCGGGGATCGTCGACGGCGGCGATCTGCCGCCGCAGCCGCTGAACCGGACTGATGGCCTCGATGTGGAGGAGCTCGGCCATGAGCGCGTCGAAATCCTCCCCGGCGTCCGCCAGCTCAGTACGCAGCAGCCCGACGAGGTCGTCGAGCGTGACGTTCCCGCGTGCCTCGCGCAGCGCCGACACCCGTTCGACGGTCAGCTGCCGCGGTCGCCGGTCGACCGGACGCTGCCAGACGCGCGGCAGCACTCCGCTGCGCGACAGGAGCGTGATCCGCCCTCGATGCCCGCGCGCGGCGAGCGAAACGGCCACGTCCACGGCGGTCAGACCACTGCCGATGACCGCGACATCGTCCCCGGCCGGGACTGAGGCCAGTGTGTCGGCCAGCGGATAAGGGTCGGCTGTGAAGCCCGGGTTGCCGGTGAGTCCGTACAGATCCGGAGGCGCTCCTCCACCTGTGCACAGCGCTACCTGAGTGGCCCCGTACTCGTGTGCGTCGTGGGTGCGCAGTACGAGACGGGCTCCGCGGCGGACGATCCCGGTCACGCGGGCGACCACCACGCGGACGGACCACCCCTGCTCGCCCAAGGCGGCGATGGCCTTCTCGGCGGTGTGCACCAGATACTCGCCGTAGAGCGCACGCGGGACCAACGGCTGCCCCAGGAGCACGTCGATGTGGTCAGCACCTCGTTCGCCCAGCCAAGCCGCATAGTGGCCGAAGTCGCCGTTGCGGATCGACATCATGGCCGGTGGCGCGTTCACCAGGACCGAATCCAGGTCAGGGCCGTATGGCCGACCCCGCCACAGTTGCGGCGACGGCTCGAAGACGGTGAGCGTGCCGCTCCCGGCCGAGGTCCCGTCCTGCTCGGCGGCCAGCGCGTCGAGGAGCCCGACCGCTGCCGCACCGCCTCCGACGATTGCGATGTCGCTGTCTGTGCCTGCGTCTGCGTCTGCGTCTGCGTCTGCGCCGATGCCTATGTCTATGCCGATGTTCATGTTTTCCCTCTCCGTCGGTCGTGTTGTCGGCGACCTTCGCCGACGCCGTCGGAGAACCCCATCCCGCGCCGACGGGCCAAGGGCCGGTAACGCCCCCCTCAGATGGGGGGTTGGTGCTGTGCGGCGGCCTTGGGATGCTGACCGGCGGAGGGATGCGCATGACCGATCCACGCCGGCCGGTGTTGTCGGCCGCCGAACAGGCCGCCGACGCATCGGAGCTGTTCAGCCGGGCCTCGGCCCGGCTGCGCCGCCTTGTGCCGTACCAGTCGGCCGTGTGGACGGCCGCCGACCCGGAGACCGGCCTGATCACGGCGCCGATGCTGGTGGAGAACCTCAGCGCCGGTGAGGGCTGTGCCACGTACTGGGAGAGTGAGCTCCTGGAGGAGAACGTCGTACCGTTCCGCGAGTTGGCCCGCGCATCGGTACCGGCGGCCGGGTTGCGCGCGGCCACCGACGATCTGCCCGCCCGCAGCGCCCGCTTCCGGCGCCTGCTGCTCGGCCAGGGCGTACACGACGAACTGCGCGCCGTACTACGGATCGGGAACCGGCCCTGGGGCCTGGTGAGCCTGTTCCGCACCACCGACGCCTTCCACCCGGACGAGATAGCGCTCCTCGCCGACCTTTCCCGCCCGCTGGCCGAGCGGCTGCGCGGATTCGCCCGACCGCCCGAGTCCGCTCCACGCACCGGTTCGCCCGCGCCCGGCCTGATCCTCTTCGACGCCTGCGGCGAAGCCATGTCGATCAACGACGAGGCGCGGCACCACCTCGCACTGCTGCCGCCGGGGCCTTCCTACGCCTCGGCGTTGGGGGTGGCACTGCCCATCTGGGTGATCGGCACGGCCCTGCAGGCACGGGCCATAGCCGACGGCTGGGACCACGGCAACGCCCGGGTACGCATCCGGACCACCGAAGGCCGCTGGCTGAGCTGCCACGCCTCCTGCCTCACCGGCCCCGGCGGCCTACCCGGCCCGGTGGCCCTCGTCATCGAGCCGGCGACGCCCGCCGACCTCGCGGTCCTGGTCGCCGATGCGTACGGTCTGACCTCCCGGGAGCTCCAGATCACCCAGCTCGTCGCGCGGGGGACGACCACCGCGGAGATAGCCACCACGCTCTTCCTCTCCCCGCACACGGTCCGCGACCACATCAAGACCGTCTTCGCCAAGGCCCGCGTCTCCAGCCGGGGCGAGTTGGTCGCCCGCCTGTTCACCGAGCACTACTGGCCCGCACTGCCGGAACCGACCGCCGTCCACCGCCCCGGCGAGCCCGCCGCCCATGCCCGAATCCTGGGTCCGACTCCTGAGCCCCTCGCACCACAGTCGTCCGCGGCGGATTGATCCCAAAGGCCACGACAGACGCCGTGCGCGACACTTGCAAGCGGCTTGCTTGCAATAGTTAGCGTTCGGGTGCACTCTGGAGTCATGGCCTCGCTCAATGTCGGGAACCTCGGCGAGTTCCTGCGGGAACAAAGACGGACCGCGAAGCTGTCGCTGCGGCAGCTCGCGGAGGCCGCCGGTGTCTCGAACCCGTATCTGAGCCAGATCGAGCGCGGGCTGCGCAAGCCGAGCGCGGAGATCCTGCAGCAGTTGGCCAAGGCGCTGCGGATCTCGGCGGAGACGCTCTATGTGCAGGCCGGAATTCTCGACGAGCGGGACCGGCAGGACCTGCTGCAGGTCCCCGCCGCGATTCTCGCGGACCCCTCGATGAACGAGCAGCAGAAGCAGGCGCTGCTCCAGATCTACGAGTCGTTCCGCAAGGAGAACGCCCCGCAGCGGGCGACCGCCCAGGACGCGGGGCCGACGGGACCGGCAGGACGGGCAGGACCGGCGGACGAGGAGCCTCGATCGCCGGAGCACGAACAGCAAGCGGAGTGACCACAAGCGGAGCAAGCAGCACCAGGGCCGCGGCGGTGCGGGCCACCGGCGTCGGGCGCCGGTTCCGGCGCGAGGCACCGTACGGACCGAACCGGCGGCTCTGTCAGGCGAGTTGAGCCACGAAAGGCGTACCCTCATGCCCCTCTCGAACGATCTGCGCAAGACCCTCACCGACCCGAAGCCCCTCTACGTCGCCGCGGGCGTCGTGGACAAGATCCGCGAAGAGGCGCCGCAGGCCCTCGCGGCGGTGCGGGAGGCGGACCCCAAGGAGGTCCAGGCGAAGCTCACCCAGCAGGCCAAGGAGACCCAGGCCAAGGTGGGTGAGACCCTCACCGGGCTGGACACCGACATCAAGAAGCTCCGCGAGCAGGCCCAGCACCTGGCGCTGCAGAGCGTCGGCGTCGCGGCGGAGTACGCGATCAAGGCGCGGGAGACGTACGACGAGCTGGCGGTGCGCGGCCGCGAGGCTGTCAAGAACTGGCGGGGCGAGAGCGACGACGACACCCCCGAGGTGACCGTGGAGCGCGAGCCCGCCCAGTCGGTGAAGATCGCCGAGCCGCCGGCCGAGGAGACCTCCGGGTCCGCCGCCGGCACGGGCAGCAAGTCCACCGGAGCCACCGGCACCAGCAGCAGCACCGGCGGCGCCAAGAGCAGCGCCCGTAAGTCCGCCGCCGGGGCCACGAAGAGCAGCAGCGGCAACGGCACCAGGACCGCCTCCGGTGCCAAGAAGACGACCGCCGCCCGCAAGACGAACGGCACCTCCACGCCCGCCGCCCGGAAGTCGGCTCCCAAGACCGACTCCTGAGCCGCGTGGGACGGCGCGGGGGAAGAGCGGAAGCCGAGGCGAACGAGGCCAGAGCGCAGAACGGGCCGGGCACCCCTCGTGGGCCCGGCCCGTTCCCTGAGCGCTGCGGTACCGTTGCGGCAAAGCCCCTTCGAGAGCGCGTCAACCGAGGCGACCGAGCCAGGGAACGACACCGACCGGGAGTGTGAGCACCATGCTGTTCGCGGGCTTTCAGGCCACAGTCTTCGGGCTGATCACCGTTGTGCTGCTCGCCTTGGCGCTGTTCGCCTTCGTGGACGCCGCCCTGCGGCGGGAGGACGCGTACCGGGCCACCGACAAGCAGAACAAGCAGTTCTGGCTGATCATCCTGGGCATCACGGTCCTGGTGAACCTGCTGGTGCCGATGTTCCTGCTGAAGATCATCGGGCTGATCGCCACGATCGTCTACATCGTCGATGTCCGCCCGGCGCTCAAGCAGATCATGGGCAACGGGCGAGGCGGCCGTCGCCCTCGCGGTGGCAGCAGCAGCGACGGGCCGTACGGGCCGTTCAACGGCCGGTGACGATGCCGTCAAGGTGAGCCGCCGGGAGGTGCCGGGCCGGTGCCCGAGGGCTCACCGGCCCCGGCCCAGCAGCAGGACCGCCACATCGTCGGTCAGCTCGCCCCCGTTGAGGCGGCGCACCTCGTCCATCGTCTCGTCCAGCAGCCGCTCGCCCTGCGCGCCCTCGGCCATCCGGCGGGCGACGATGTCGAGCATCCCCTGCTGGCCGAGCCGCTCCCGGCCCGGCGTCCGGCCGTCTCCGGCGCCCGCCCCGGTACGGCTCCCGTCGGTACGGCCCTTGTCGGCGCGGCCCTCCTCCGTACGGCCCTCGTCGACGCGGCCCTCGTGCACACGGCCCTCGATCAACCCGTCCGTGTACATCATCAGGTTCCAGGAGCGCCCCAGCGCGACCTGGCGGCGCGACCAGCGCGCGTCCGGCAGCAGTCCGAGCGCGGGTCCGCTCTCGTCCTCCGGCAGCAGCCGGGGCGCCGCGCCCGCGCCGTCGTCCGCGAACAGCGGCGAGGGGTGACCGGCCAGGCAGACGCCCGCGCTGCGGCCGTCGGCGGCGATGTCGACGGTGCACAGCGTCGCGAAGATCTCCTCGCTGTCCCGCTCGTTCTCCAGCACCTTCTGCAGGGTGCTCAACAGCGCGTCCCCGCACAGTCCGGCGAAGGTCAGGGCGCGCCAGGCGATGCGCAGTTCCACACCGAGCGCCGCCTCGTCCGGGCCGTGGCCGCACACGTCGCCGATCATGGCGTGGACGACGCCGTCGGGGGTGCGGACGGTGTCGTAGAAGTCGCCGCCGAGCAGGGCGCGGGAGCGGCCGGGCCGGTACCGTGCGGCGAACCGCAGATCGCTGCCCTCCAACAGCGGCCGGGGCAGCAGCCCGCGCTCCAGCCGGGCGTTCTCCTGCGCCCGCAGCCGGGTCTCGGTGAGCTGACGCTGGGCGAGGTCGGCCCGTTTGCGCTCCACCGCGTAGCGGATGGCGCGCATCAGCAGCCTGCCGTCCAGCTCGTCGCGGAAGAGGTAGTCCTGGGCCCCGACCCGTACGGCTTCGGCGGCCCGCTCGGCGTCGCTGCCGTCGGTGAGCGCGAGGACGGCGTGCCGGGGGGCCATCCGCAGCACGCGCCGCAGGATCTGCAGCTCGTCGGAGTCCGGGGCCGAGGCGCCGGGGACGGCGGGGGCACCGTAGGCGGAGGCGCCGGTCGCACCCGAACCACCGGCAGCGGCGGCAGCGCCCGAAGCGCCGGAGACACCCCGGACCGTACCGCCGGTGCCGGCGGGAGCCGCAGCCGCGCTGCCCGGGACGCCGCCGATACCGGGGATGGCGCCCGGGGGCGCGGCTTCCGGCAGCTCGGCGGGGAACCCCTCGGACGGCGCCTCGTCCGTGTCTCCGCGCGCCTCGCACGGCAGCGCGAGGTCCAGCAGGATGCAGTGGACATCGTCCGTGAGCAGCCGGGCGGCCTCGGTGAGGTTGCGGGCCGTACGGACCCGTACGGGCCTGCCGTACGCGTCGAGCATGCGGGGCACGCTCAGCGCACCGGCCGGGTCGTCCTCGATGACCAGCAGGGTCGGACTGCTGCCGGGTCCTTGGGCGGCCTGCCGGGCCGGCGCGTCGGCGGACTGCGCCGCCGCCCCGGCCTGGGGCGCGCTTACGGGCATGCTGAAACCTCTCCCTCCCCCGAGGGCGGGGTGCGCGCGCCGAACGGCGCCCACCATGGCTCAGCCCGGAACGGCGCGCGGTGGTCGGGCGCTCGTCATCCCGGGCATTCGAACAGGACCTTAACGCCCTCGTACGGACCGATGGAATGGCCGACGACAATCCGCCTCTGTCATATGCCCACAACAGAACGGGAGTTCACACCGCGATACGGCCGTTTTCACCGGCTCCCGCATGACCAAGCTCACGCGCCACCGGGCCTCGAAATACGCACACGTACGGAAATGGGCCCCAAGACGCGCTGTTCCTGCTACCACTCGTGACCCGCGCTCGCGCCCACCCTGTCGATTCCCGCAAATACGCCTTATTTGTCCGGGCGGACGACGCCCAGGATCGGCATGGTGCCCGCGCCCTCGACGGTGATCTGCCGACCGGTACGCGGCGCGTGCAGCAGCGCGCCGTCACCGACGTAGATGCCCACGTGGCTGGCGTCCTTCTTGTAGATGATCAGGTCTCCGGGGCGCATCTTCCCGACGGGCACATGCGGCAGCTGCTTCCACTGCTCCTGCGACGTACGCGGAATCCGCACCCCCGCCGCCTCCCAGGCGCGCATCGTCAACCCCGAGCAGTCGAAGGTGTCAGGGCCCTCGGCGCCCCACACATAGTCCTTGCCGAGCTGCTCGGTGGCCCACTCGATGGCGCGCCGACCGGCCGGGGAAGCCTTCCCCTTGAGTCCCTTCAGCACACCGGATTCGAGCCACTTGGCCTGCCGGGCCTTCGCCGCCTCGTCCTCCAGCTCGCGCAGCCGCTCCCGCTCCTCCTCCTTGAGGCCGGTCTCGATCTTCTTGGCCTGCTTCAGCTGGGCGGTGATCTTCTTCTTGGCGGCGGCCTTCTTCTTGCGGGTCTTCTCCAGTTTCTTCCACTCGGCCGTGGCGTCCTTGGCGTACCCCTGCAACCGGCCGCGGGTCTTGCTCAGCGAGCCGATGAAGCCCCGGGTGGCGTGCTGGCCCTTGCGCGCCAGGGAGACGCTGTGCAGGAACTTCTCCGGGTCGTCGCTGAGCAGCAGCTTGGCCTCGTCCGGCATGCCGCCGCTCCGGTACTGGGCACGGGCCATGGCGCCGGCCGTCTTGTTGAGCTCGTCCAACTTGTCCTGGGTGGCCTCGATACGCTTGGCGATCTTGACGATGTGCTTCTGCTGCTTCTTGACGGCGTCCTCGGCGGCGTTGTAGGCGTCCGTCGCCGAACCGGCCTTGTCGTGCAGCCGCTCGATCTGCTTCCGGATCTGCTCAAGCCCCGGTCCGCCGGCCCCGCTCTGCTCGTCGGCCCCGGTCTTGGCGTCGCCCTGTTCGTCGGCTCCGGCTCCGGCTCCGGTCTTGGTATCGCCCGGGTCCGGCCTCCCCGGCGCGGCGTACGCGGTACCCGGCGCGGCTCCTGCGAGCAGCGCCATGGTGCAGACCAGCACGAGCGCGCCGTACCGGCCGGACGGGAGGGTCGAGCTGCTCTGCGGCCGTCTCACCCGGGCCACCCCCTGGATATGGTCAACTTTGGCCGACGCAGCGGATAGTGCCATGCCGGCCGCGAAGACAACAGAGGGATGTACTGACGAGTATCAACAGGGCCCGCCCCGGAAGCTCCCACTCCCGAGGAGCACCGGGCTGACGGCCGAGGTTCACTCGGCGTTCACTCAGCTCCGTCGGCCGCTTCACCTGATCTGTCTAATTTCGGCCTTACCAAGAGCGCGGCACCCCCCGAGACAGGGACTGCGCCCCGTAGCCAGAGACCCCGACGGCCGGCCGGTCGTCGCTCCCGGGCCCAGGAAGGAACTGAACGAAAGTGAAGCTTCAGCGCACGATCCGGCTCCGCACCGCAGCTGTCGGCGCTCTCACGGTCTGTGGCGCCCTGGCCCTGAGCGCCTGCGGCTCGGACGACAACTCCGGCGGCTCCGGCAGCGACACCACCAAGGCCGCCAGCAAGATCAAGTGTGAGGGCGAGGGCAACCTCCTCGCCTCCGGCTCCAGCGCCCAGAAGAACGCCATGGACATCTGGACGCAGACCTACCAGTCGGCCTGCGGCAGCACCCAGATCAACTACAAGCCCACCGGCTCGGGCGCGGGCATCCAGGAGTTCCTCCAGGGCAAGACGGCGTTCGCGGGTTCCGACTCGGCGCTCAAGCCGGAGGAGGTCGCCAAGTCGAAGAAGGTCTGCAAGAGCGGCCAGGGCATCGACCTGCCGATGGTCGGCGGCCCGATCGCCGTCACGTACCACCTCGAAGGCGTCGAGGACCTGGTACTGGACGCCGACACGCTGGCCAAGATCTTCGACTCGAAGATCACCAAGTGGAACGACCCCGCGATCAAGAAGCTCAACCCGGACGCGAAGCTTCCGGGCAAGAAGATCCAGGCGTTCCACCGCTCCGACGAGTCGGGCACCACCGACAACTTCACCAAGTACCTCAACGCCGCCGCGCCCTCCTCCTGGAAGCACGAGCCGGAGAAGGCCTGGGCCGGCAAGGGCGGCCAGGGCGCCGACGGCTCCTCCGGCATCGCCACGAACGTCAAGCAGAACGACGGCTCCATCGGCTACGCCGAGCTCTCCTACGCCACCGGCAACGACCTCGACACGGTCAAGCTGGACACCGGCGCCAAGGAGCCGGTCGAGGCCACCGCGGACAACGCCTCCAAGGCGATCGCGGACGCCAAGGTCGTCGGCCAGGGCAAGGACCTCGCCCTGGAGCTGAACTACAAGACCAAGTCCGAGGGCGCCTACCCGATCGTCCTGGTGACGTACGAGATCGCCTGCGACAAGGGCAACAAGAAGGAATCGCTGGACGCGATGAAGTCCTTCCTGACGTACACCGCGAGCGAGGACGGCCAGAAGGCCCTCAAGGACAAGGGCTACGCCCCGATCCCCGACGAGATCATCACCAAGGTCCGCACCACCATCGACGGCCTGAGCTGACGGGCTGCCGCACCAGCGGCTCCCATCTCGCCGTCGCGGAGGGCACTGCCCCCACCGCGACGGCGAGGCCCCGGCGCAGCGGCCGGGCGTCCCGGCCGAAGGCGGGCGGCGCCCGGCGCGCCGCCACCCGCTCTCCCCGTGCAAACGGCGCCCCGAACGTCCCTGGACGAGGGGCCGCCAAGACTTCCGGTGCACCGCCAAAGGGCCGCCCGCGCAGCAACGCCGCTCGCGCAGCGACCCGCACCGTCAGACCGGAGAAACCATGGCTACCGAAAACCCACCCGCAACAGCGGGCCCCCCGGCCTCAGCGGCCTCAGCGGCCTCAGCGAAGGGCGCCACGCGCAAGGGTGATCGAATATTCCTCGGGCTCTCCCGGGGCTCCGGAATCACCCTCCTGGTGATCATGGCGGCCATCGCCGTCTTCCTCACCTGGCGAGCGGCGCTCGCCATCAACGCCGACGAGGCCAACTTCCTCACCAGCTTCGAGTGGGACGCCAACGCGAACCCACCGCGCTTCGGTATCGCGGTCCTCGCCTTCGGCACCGTCGTCAGCTCCGTCATCGCGATGGTGGTCGCGGTGCCGATCGCCGTCGGCATCGCACTGTTCATCTCGCACTACGCACCGCGCAAGCTGGCGACCCCGCTCGGCTACGTCATCGATCTGCTGGCGGCCGTCCCCTCGATCGTGTACGGCCTGTGGGGCGCGCTCTTCCTCGTTCCGCACCTGACCGGCCTGTACACCTGGCTGGACGAGTACTTCGGCTGGACCGGGATCTTCACCTACGAGGGCGGCGCCGCGCGCTCCCTGTTCACGGTCGGCATCCTGCTCGCGATCATGATTCTGCCGATCGTCACCAACGTCTCCCGCGAGGTCTTCCGGCAGTCGCCGAAGATGCAGGAGGAGGCGGCCCTCGCACTGGGCGCCACCCGGTGGGAGGTCATCCGCATGTCGGTGCTGCCCTTCGGCCGCTCCGGCGTCATCAGCGCCTCCATGCTGGGTCTGGGCAGGGCGCTGGGCGAGACGATGGCCGTCGCCACCGTCCTGTCCCCCAGCTTCCTGATCAAGGCCAGCCTGCTGCAGCCGGGCGGCGGCACGTTCGCGCAGAACATCGCCGCGGGCTTCAAGGAGGCCGGATCCATGGGCCGGGACGCGCTGATCGCCTCCGGCCTGGTCCTCTTCGTCATCACCCTGCTGGTCAACGGCGCGGCCCGGCTGATCATCGCGCGCCGCAAGGAGTACTCGGGAGCGAACGCATGAGCCAGACAGCTGTGGCCGACGCCCCCGTCGACGGCGCCCCGCTGCCCCTGCCCACGCTGAAGCAGCCGCGCCTGCCGCGCTGGGCCCCGCTCGGCCTGGCCGTCGTCGCCGCCGCGCTCGGCATCGGGATCGGGCTGGTGGCCGGGCTGGACAGCAGAATCCAGTGGGGTCTGATCGCCGCCGTCCTCTATCTCGGCCTCACCGCGGGTATCGCCGGCCGGGTCGAGGGTGTCCGGCAGGCCAAGGACCGGCTGGCGACCAGCGTCATCTGGGTCTGCTTCCTGCTGGCCGTCGTCCCCCTCGCCTCCCTGCTGTGGGAGACGATCGTCCGCGGTATCAAGGTCCTCGACGGCTACTTCCTGACCCACTCCATGAGCGGTGTGATCACCATGGAGCCGGGCGGCGGTATCTACCACGCGCTGATCGGCACCCTGGAGCAGGTCGGTCTGGCCACGCTGATCGCCGCACCCATCGGGCTGCTGACCGCGATCTACCTGGTCGAGTACGGCACGGGCCGACTGGCCAAGGCCATCACGTTCTTCGTGGACGTCATGACCGGCATCCCCTCGATCGTCGCCGGCCTGTTCATCCTCTCGTTCTGGATCATCATTCTCGACTTCGGCTACTCCGGGTTCGCGGGCGCGATGGCGCTGTCGATCCTGATGATGCCGATCGTCGTACGCTCGACGGAGGAGATGCTCAAGCTCGTCCCCAACGAGCTGCGTGAGGCGTCGCTGGCACTGGGTGTGCCGAAGTGGAAGACGATCCTCAGGGTCGTGCTGCCGACGGCCGTCGGCGGTATCACCACCGGCATCATGCTCGCCGTCGCGCGTATCGCGGGTGAGTCGGCCCCCATCCTGCTGCTGGTCTTCGGCTCGGCCGAGATCAACAACAATCCCTTCGAAGGCGCGCAGTCCTCGCTGCCGTATTTCATCTACGAGCAGTGGGCCCTCGGCAACGAGCCGTCCTACGACCGCGCCTGGGCAGCCGCCCTCGTGCTGATCGCCTTCGTCATGATCCTCAACCTGGTCGCCCGCGGCATCGCCCGCTGGAAGGCCCCCAAGCACTAAGAGGGTGATTCCCCCATGGCCAAGCGCATCGACGTCAGCGGCCTGACCGCCTACTACGGCAACTTCCGTGCCATCGACGACATATCCATGACCGTCGAGCCCCGCTCCGTGACCGCCTTCATCGGCCCCTCCGGCTGCGGCAAGTCGACCTTCCTGCGCACCCTCAACCGCATGCACGAGGTGACGCCCGGCGGACGCGTCGACGGCAAGGTGATGCTGGACGACGAGGACCTGTACGGCACCGGTGTCGACCCCGTCTCCGTGCGGCGCACCATCGGCATGGTCTTCCAGCGGCCCAACCCCTTCCCGACCATGTCCATCTACGACAACGTCGCGGCGGGGCTGCGGCTGAACGGCGAGCACCGCAAGAAGGACCTCGACGAGGTCGTCGAGCGCTCCCTCAAGGGCGCCAACCTGTGGAACGAGGTCAAGGACCGGCTGAACCGGCCGGGATCGGGCCTGTCCGGCGGACAGCAGCAGCGGTTGTGCATCGCCCGGGCCATCGCCGTCGAACCGCAGGTGCTGCTGATGGACGAGCCCTGCTCGGCGCTCGACCCGATCTCGACCCTGGCGATCGAGGACCTGATCGGGGAGCTGAAGGAGCGCTTCACCATCGTCATCGTGACGCACAACATGCAGCAGGCGGCGCGGGTTTCCGACCGCACCGCCTTCTTCAACCTCGCCGAGGTGGGTGCGCCCGGCAAGCTCGTCGAGATCGACGACACGGAGCGCATCTTCTCCAACCCGTCGGTCCAGGCCACCGAGGACTACATCTCCGGCCGCTTCGGCTGAGCCCTTGGGCCGGGCCGGCCTCGACCGCCCACCCCTTGACCGCCCGCGGTGCTGCATGGCGGTGCCACCGCGGGCATTTTCCTCGCCCCCTCCCTGTTCGTACCGGGGAGGGGGTGCCCCTTGGGCCACCGCTGCGGTCTGCGGGTGGTCTGTGGCTGTGGGGGCACCTCCCGGTCGGAGGCTGGGGGAGCAGTTCCCCGCGCCCCTGGCAGGGCGCGGGTCAGCCGAAGACGAGCTTGATGATCCAGTACATCAGCGCAGCAGCAACGGCCGCGGCGGGCATGGTGATGAACCAGCCCAGAACGATGTTCTTCGCCACGCCCCAGCGCACCGCGCTGACCCGCTTCGTCGCCCCCACGCCCATGATCGCCGAAGTGATCACATGGGTGGTGGAGATGGGCGCGTGGAACATGAAGGAAGCCGTGTACATCACGGACGCCGCGGTGGTCTCCGCCGCGAAACCCTGCGGCGGGTCGAGCTCGATGATGCGGCGGCCCAGGGTGCGCATGATGCGCCAGCCACCCGCGTAGGTACCCAGCGACAGCATGGCGGCGCTGGCGAGCTTGACCCAGATGGGAATCTCGTTGTGCTGCTGCACATCGGCGATGGTGAGCGCCATGACGACCACACCCATGGTCTTCTGCGCGTCCTGCAGACCGTGTCCGAGGGCCATCCCGGCCGCCGAGACGGTCTGCGCGATGCGGAAGCCCCGCTTGGCACGGTGCGGGTTCGACTTGCGGAAGAGCCACATGATGACGCACATCACCAGATAGCCGACGCCCATCCCGACCAGCGGCGAGAGGAACATCGGCACGACGATCTTCTCGAACACCCCCCACCAGTGGACGGCGATGCTGCCTGCCAGTGCCGCGCCCACCATGCCGCCGAACAGGGCGTGGCTGGAGGACGACGGCAGCCCGAAGTACCAGGTGATGAGGTTCCAGGTGATGGCGCCGACCAGCGCGGCGAACAGGATGGCCATGCCGCTGTCGCCGTGCGGGGTCTCGATCAGCCCCTCGCTCACGGTCTTGGCGACGCCGCTGCCGAGGAAGGCGCCCGCGAGGTTCATCACCGCGGCCATGGCCAAGGCTGCACGCGGGGTGAGTGCCCGGGTGGAGACCGACGTCGCGATGGCGTTCGCGGAGTCGTGGAAGCCGTTCGTATACGTGAAGAAGAGCGCGACACCGACGGTCACGATCAGCGCGAAGGTGTCCACGGAGCGTCAGGACTCCTTGACCGTGATGGTCTCGACGGTGTTGGCCACGTGTTCGAAGGCGTCGGCGGCCTCCTCCAGCACGTCCACGACCTGCTTGAGCTTCATGACCTCGATGGCGTCGTACTTGCCGTTGAACAGATGGGCCAGCAGCTTGCGGTGGATCTGGTCGGCCTGGTTCTCCAGCCGGTTGACCTCGATCCAGTACTCGGTGAGGTTGTCCATCGTCCGCAGGTTCGGCATGGCCTCCGCGGTCAGCTCCGCGGCCCGCGACAGAACCTCGATCTGCTGCTCGACCCCCTTGGGAAGCTCTTCGATCTGGTAGAGGACGACGAGGTCGACGGCCTCCTCCATGAAGTCCATGATGTCGTCGAGGGAGGACGCCAGGTTGTAGATGTCCTCGCGGTCGAACGGCGTGATGAAGGAGGAGTTGAGCTGGTGGAAGATCGCGTGCGTCGCGTCGTCCCCCGCGTGCTCGGCCGCGCGCATCCGTTCGGCGATCTCGCTCCGCGCGGAGGATTCCGCCCCGAGCAGTTCCATGAGGAGCTTCGAGCCGGTCACGATGTTGTCCGCGGAGGCCGCGAACATGTCGTAGAAGCTCGTCTCCCTGGGGGTCAGACGAAAGCGCACTGGGGGTCCTCGGGGTGCATCGATGACGGTCTCGTTGATGCTAGGCGCATCATCCGGCCACAGCGAACCGGCGTCCCCCAGTGTCACCCATGGAGACTCGCGTACTGAAGTGGGCTCCGAGAAGTCCGGTATCATATACCCGTTGGGGGTATCAAGGGCCCGATATAACGGCCTCGACAGCCCCTCACCACCACCCGGGAGGACCGTATGACGTCGCCGCAGACCACACCGGACACGCCGGAAACCGTGGCCGAAGCCACTTCGGAGTGCTGCTCGGCACACGCGGCCACCGGCGAGCACGGCTACACCAAGAACAAGGACGCTCACGTCAAGCGACTGCGCCGGATCGAGGGTCAGGTCCGCGGCCTGCAGCGGATGGTGGACGAGGACGTCTACTGCATCGACATACTCACCCAGGTCTCCGCCTCCACCAAGGCCCTGCAGTCCTTCGCCCTCCAACTCCTCGAGGAGCACCTGCGGCACTGCGTGGCCCACGCCGCGCTCGACGGCGGTGCCGAGATGGACGCCAAGGTGGAGGAAGCCACCGCCGCCATCGCCCGCCTGCTGCGCACCTGACCCTCCGCCGGGACCGGACAGCCCGCCGCAGGGCCGGGCGGCCCGCCGGTCGGACGGACCGGACAAGACGCGGGGCAGCTCCTCAGCGGGCGGGCAACTCCTCAGCGGGCGGGTCGGGGAAGGTCGTCCAGCTCGTCCGCCGCTCGCCGCAGCACCTCATCGATACGGGCCGCGCTCAGCGGCCCCTCGGCGGCGGACGCGGCGATCATCAGCTCGCCGCACAGTTCGATCTCGGCGAGAGCGACGTGGTCGTGCATCAGCGAACGCCGTCGGCAGCGGCCCCCACGGCCGTCGCCCCTGTCGTCACGCTTCGGTACGGGCACCCGTATCACCTCCCGTGCTGCACGGATCCACCGGGCGGAGCGCCACGGCCGGGCCTGGGCCCAGCCTCCCAGCCTAGGGAGACCGCCGCCTGCGCGCATGGCACTTCCGAATCATTTACCGGCACGGCACGGTGGCCGTCCCGCTCCCGTCCCCTCCCGCGCCGCCGGCGCGGCGACCGCGGGCGCCGCGCGCGACCGGCCCAGCTGCCGTACGACGGCTACGGAGCGGCGATCTTCCCGGTCCAGATGTCACCGCGGTCGGGCATCCTGATCCGCACCCGGACGCCGAAGGCGTGCAGCGTCGTTGTCGAGGAGACCGTGTAGTCCGCGTCCGGCGGACCGTCCGGGTCCGCGGCGAAAGTGAAACGGTGCTGGACCTTCCGCAGCCGCCCCTGCGCGTCCAGATAGGCATCGAACGGCACCATACGGCCGGAGAACCCTTTCTCCGCTGCCTTCAGCTGCCGCCGCGCCAGCAGTGGCGCACCCTCAGCCGCCCGCTCGATGTCGACCACGCCGCTGTAGTGCCACACGCGGCTGCCGTCCAGCTCGGTGACGCCCTCGTGGACCACTCGGCGTGCGCCGCGCAACAGTTGTGCGGCGGTGACCGGGTCGGTCGCGCCACCCGTCACCAGGTTCCCGTCCGGCAACCCCGTGGTGTCCACCCGCACCCACTTGTCGGCCGGCACCCCCGCGCGGTGGCGCATATAGAGCGCGCCCGGCGTGACCAGCTCGCGCACCAGCCTGCGCTCCCCCGGCCGCGCCCCGTCGACGCCGGGCGGCAGCGTGACCCGCAGCCTGCCGGTGCGGGCGGCCAGGTCGAAGGCGCCCCGCCCCTCGATGGTGACGCGCGTATGGCCGCTGACCATCTCCATCGCCGTACGCACCCGTGCCGTCCCGGCCCGGGCCAGCTCGTCGGCCGCCGCCACCACGGCGGCCGGTCCGGGCCGGGCGGTCCCGACCGCTGACGGCCCGGCAGTCGCCACAGCGCCGTCCCCCGAGCATCCGGCGACCGACAGCAGCACGGCACCGAGCGCCACCATCCCGAGCGGGAAGAACACCGCGCCGCCTCGGGACTGCCGCCGCACTGCCATCTCTAGCCGACCCCTCGCTGCCGGTCGCCGCCTCCCCCGGCCTTCGGCCGGCAGGTGCCCCGGTCTCGCGGGGCCGGTCCGGATTCGACGGTTCAACGAGGGCCCTGGGAACGCCGTCACGGCCCGAGTACGGTGGTCATGTGCGAGAGCGAGCTCCCGAACACCAGCCGGACCCGGTACGCCCCACGGCCCACACCGTCCCGCACGGGACGTCGCTGAACGAGCGGGGCTCCTTCTGCTCCGCATCGTGCACCTGCGGCTGGCGCGGCCCGGCACGCCGCGCCCGCGACCGCGCCCGTGCGGACTGCCATGCACACCAGCGCGAGCACGGCGACCACACGCCGACGCCCCCGCCGGGCGATGCGGCGGGGGCGCTGTAACTCGCGGCGTACTGCTCGAAGGCCGATGCCTGGACCGGAGCCGGGGCCGGATCTGGACCTGGACCTGGGCCGTACCTGGACCGGTTCGGGGTCAGATCACGCTGCCAGGTCGCGGTCCCTGGTGCGGCGGGGCTCCCCCTCGCCGCGCCGCCCCACGGCCCGGCCGCCCGCCGCGACGGCGGCAGCAGCGGCACCCGCCCACAGCAGTACCTCCAGCCGTGCGTTTCCGGCCACCACCCGCACCAGCGGCGTCAGCGCCCACATGGCGACCGGAGCCAGCAGCAGCGCCACGGCGGTGCCCAGCGCGAGTCCACCGATGACGTCCGTGGGGTAGTGCACGCCCATGTAGACGCGGCAGAAGGCCTCCAGCAGCGCCAGTCCGATGGCGACGAGACCGGGCTTGCGCTGGACCATGAAGATGCCCACGGCGATGGCCATGGTGAGGGTGGCGTGGTCGCTGACGAACGAGAAGTCCGTCTTGCCCTCGACCAGAACCTCCACGCCCTTGTGCTCCATGAAGGGCCGCGGTCGCTCCACGAAGCCCCGGATGGGGATGTTGACGACGATGGCGATCACCGCGGCCAGCGGGGCCCAGACCAGTCCGGCGAAGCCGCTCAGCGCCTCGTCCCGGCTCTCCCGCTTGCGCGTCACGCCCCACCAGGCCCACAGGGCCAGTACGACGAGCCCCACGGCGATGCCGTACTCCCCGATGTACTCCATGACCCGGTCGGCCCAGGTGGGTGCGTCCTTGGCCAGCCCGTTGATCTCGTAGAGCAGTTCGACATCAGGGTTGTCCCAGAGTGCCATCGCGGTGCGGCCCCTCACTTCGGCTGTGTGCTCATCGCTGGATCTGCGCTGACGACCCCCCGTGGTCGCGGTGCGGAAGTCCCATTCCGTGGAGAAAAACGCGCTGCGTCAGGCGAACCGTTCCGTTCTTACCGAACGATCACCAGGACGTTACCCAAGGGTGACCCATACGCGCAGCTCAAGGCCTGTGCCTCACGGATTGTTGGCGCAATCCCTACGCTGCGCACACAAACGCTCACTTGGCGCTCGGCCGGGTCGCCCCGAAGTAGTCGGGAGTGTCGATGGGGTCGTAGCGGATCTTCGCCCCCGTGTAGGGAGCGTTGATCATCTTGCCACCACCGACGTAGATGCCCACATGGTGGATGGTCCGGGAGTTGGTCAGATCGTGGGCGAAGAACACCAGGTCCCCAGGGAGGAGTTCACTCCGCTTGGGGTGCGGCCCGGTGTCGTACTGGTCGTTGGCCACCCGCGGCAGCGTGACACCAACCTTCGCGAACGCCGCCTTCGTCAGACCCGAGCAGTCGAACCGGCCGCCCTGCTCCGGCGTACCGTTGCCGCCCCACAGATACGGCGTCCCCAGCTTGCTCTGTGCGAAGGCGATGGCGCCGGCGCCCTGCTTGGTGGGGCTGAGCCGACCGCTGGGCGCCGCGAAGCTCTGCTCCATCCTGCGGATGGTCGCCACATAGTTCTTGGTCTCGCTGTAGGGCGGCACCCCGCCGTACTTGATGACCGCGTACGGACCCGCGTTGTAGGCGGCGAGCATGTTGTCCGTGAGGTTGCCCGGTACGTTCTTGACGTTCGCGGCCAGCTTGCAGTCGTAGCTCGCCGCGGACGGAATGGCATCCTCCGGGTCGTGCACGTTCTTCTTGCCGTCGCCGTTGGCATCCAGACCGTGCGTCGCCCAGGTGGCCGGGATGAACTGGGCTATGCCCTGCGCCTTCGCGGGGCTCTGCGCGTTGGGGTTGAAGCCGCTCTCCTGCTTGAGCTGCGCGGCCAGCAGTGCGGGGTTGATCGCCTCGCACATGTTGCCGGCCTTCTGGATGAGCTTCGCGTAGGCAGCCGGCACAGCGCCCTTGGCGAGCGCGACGGCCCCGCCACCCGCGCCCAGCAGGCTGGCGGAAGCCACGTACGTGCCCACCACGAGCAGCGTGACGAACAGGGACAGCACTCCCAGCCCGCCACCGATCGCCAGCAGCCACGCTCTTCTACGGCGCACTCCCCAACCCTCCCCCACAGGACACCAGTTCAGTAACGCCGACCACGCGGCCATATCATTCCAGGCCGATCCGCGAAGGGGAACGGCGGACAACGGGCGCGGAGGTGAACGCGGCCCCGTCCCGCATCGGGCACCGGGATCACCGGGGGCGCACAGAAGTACGACCGAGCGACTGATGCCCCTTCGGGAAACACTCCATGCCCACCGCGCCCCCTGAAGCCCACCGACAGCGTTCCACGCCGCTCCAGGAAACGCCCTCCGCCCCGCCCGAGGAGCCCCACCTCCCCCTCCGGTGCCCTCACTCCCCGCGCCGTCCCCGGCGAGGCCCGGGCGGGACCGCGGCGTCGGCGGATCGGCGTCGGCGGATCGGCGACGACGAGTCGGCGAATCGGCCACGAAGTCGGGCCACTTAGGGCAAGCGCGACGCTCCCCTTGTCACCGGGTCATGGCACAATCCGTCAGAGACGAACCTTGAAACTAGGCGGTGAGTTCACCATGTTCCTGGCGGCTGACAAAGGCGATATCACCACCATCATCGGCGGCATCGCGCCGGACTGGGGCCCGTTCGGCTCCCTGGGCCAGGAGGCCCGGATCATGATCGAGGTCATCATGGCCGTGGCCATCCTGCTCTGCCTCGGCATCGCGATCTGGGGCGCGGCCAAACAGCGCATCGGCGCGACAGCCCTCCGCGACACCTTCAGCGCCGAGCAGGGCAAAGGGCTGATCGTCGCCGGGCTGACCGGCGTGTTCATCATCGGCTCGCTCGGCACCCTGTTCACCATCGTCTACGGCATGGCGGTCTAGCGACCGTCCACGGCACGGCACACGCCGACCGGCCGCGGCAGGGCGCCGTTCGGACCGCCCCACCACCGACATCCGGGTGCGCCCGCGCCCGCTCACCCAGGAGTTCCATGGACATCGTGAACCCCGCCCTCGACGACTATCTGCTGGCCCACTGCACGCCGGCCGACGAGATCCTCCGCGACCTCGTCGAGGAGACCCACGAGCGCGTGCCGGACTTCCCCACCATGCAGATCACGCACGACGAGGGCGAGTTCCTCACGATGCTGGTCCGGCTGACGGGGGCCGAGACCGCGGTCGAGGTCGGCGTGTTCACCGGCTACTCCTCCGTCTGCATCGCACGCGGCCTGCCCGCCGGCGGGCGGCTGATCGCCTGCGACGTCTCGGAGGAGTGGACGTCCATCGCCCGCCGCTACTGGCAGCGCGCCGGCCTCACCGACCGCATCGAACTGCACCTGGCGCCCGCCCTCGAAACGCTGAGCGGGCTGCCGCAGGAGGAGTTCGTGGACTTCGCGTTCATCGACGCGGACAAGGTCGGCTACCCGGCGTACTACGAGGCGCTGGTACCCCGACTGCGGCCCGGCGGGCTGATCGTGCTGGACAACGTGTTGCGCGCGGGCCGCGTCGTGGACCCGGCCGCGCAGGACGAGGCGGACGTCGCCATCCGCAAGATCAACGACACGGTCACGGCCGACGCCCGCATGGAGTCCGTCATGCTGCCCCTGCGCGACGGCGTCACCCTGGCACGCAAGCGCGCCTGACAGTCCACCGGACGGGCCTGGGCCGACCACCGGGATCGACCGGGACGACCGGAGCCGCGCCACCGGGCTCACGCCGCCGTGCCCCGCGCACTCACCCCTTGCTCTGGCCGAACGGATCGACCTCGGTCAGCAGCTTGTCGATCCGCGCCTTGTCCACCCTGTTCGTCACCTCCGACACCTCCTGCCGGTCCCGTACGCACTTGGCCAGCGTGAACGCGGAGGACACCACGAAAACGAGCCCGAGCCCGAGATACCCGCGCTCCCACGGGCCGACGGGCAGCCGCACGATCCCGACGAGCAGCGCCACCAGCGACACCCCGAAAGCAATCGCCGACTGCACGAAGAACGCCGCGGTGGTGGGTCTCTGAACGGAAGGAGTCACATCAGTCATACCCGCAGCGTGCCGCCCTGCGGCCCCCTGCACATGGGTGCAGGTACTCAGATCCCGCCCGGTCATCCGGAGCACCGGGGGCGCACCAGTGCGCGGAAGCCGCCCGCAACGTGCGCGCCCTCGCGCCACGAGCGGCAAGGACACGGACGGCGCACCGGCGCGGCGTTCGAAATGCTGCCGTTCACCTGGCTTGCACACGGCACATGCGCGGTGTGACCCCGCTACCGTCATCTGAGGGGACAATGCAGTGACGGCAGTTGAGCGACAGAGGTCGAGGGGGCCAGGCCGGCATGAACATCGGCGGCGGCGACGAGTACGACGCGCGTACTCGCACCAGCGAAGGCGTGCCCGGCGCCCGTGATGGCGCACGGACAACGACTCGAACACGCCTACCAGGCAGCGAAGGCGGCGCCAACCGCCCACCCACCCGCCCCGGGCGGAGCCTGGTGACGGTCGTCGCCGTGGTCGTCCTCCTCATCGCCGCCATAGCCTTCGCCAACCGCGGCGGCAGCGACGGTGACGGCGGCGGTGAAAGCGGCAACGCCGCCTCCGACGGGAAGGACGGCACCGCCCCCCGAGCCCAACCCACCGCCCCCTCCGGTGAAAAACCTGTGAAGAACTCCCCCAACGCCCTCGCCTCCGGCTTCCCCCACAGCGAGCGGGGGGCACAGAGCGCCGCGGCGAACTACGCTGTCGCGCTGGTGTCCGCTGACATGATGAAGGCCGACAAGAGGCAAGAGATCATTCAGCAGCTCTTCACCCCGAACCAGGTGGACCCGACCATCAAGCGGATGAAGAAGGCATATTCGTCGAACCTTCTCTCCAGCCTCGGCCTCGACAAGGACGGCAACCCCCCGAAGGGGGCCACGTTCATCTCCCGCACCGTCCCCGTCGGCACCCAGGTCCGCAAGTACGACGACAACACGGCGAAGCTCGACGTGTGGTGCACGGGTGTCTTCGGCAACGCCGGAAAGAAGTCCACCAACCCGGTCAGGAATGATTGGTTCACACTCACCCTCGACCTCAAGTGGACCGACGGGGACTGGAAGGTGCAGGACTTCGCGCAGAAGGAGGGCCCCGCTCCGGTGAACGGCGACAACAGGGCCTCGGGGGCGGAAGAGATCTCCGACGCCGTGGAAAAGTTCGGAGGCTTCACCTATGCCCGCTAACTCTCGGCGCCGCCTCCTCACCCTGGGATCGGCCCTGACGGGCCTGCAGGTTGCTGCCGTCCTCCTGGCGACCCGTGCCGTGGCCGAGCCCAAGGACGATTGCGACGACGCTCCGGGCCCCTGGCAGGAGGACTGCGAGCGAGGCAGCGGCGACTCCCCCTCCAGTCCGCTCGACGATCCCACCGCCGCTACCGACCCCCTCTCCTCCCTCGCGAAGGGTTGTGCGGAGGCGGCGAGTTGGACGGTGGAGAAGTTGGCGAAGCTCGTGGATTCGACGACGAAGGTCGACTTCACGAACACCGAGTTCCTGCGGCAGTACGCCGTGGTGTTCGCCGCGTCGACGATTCTGACGCTCACCCTGTGGCTGCTGGCGGTGGCGAAGCGGGCGGTGCGTGGGGTGCCGTTCACGGAGGCCATCACGGAGGCGATCGGGTTCCTCTGGCTGACGGTGCTGGCGTCGGCCTTCACGCCGCTGATCCTCTACACGGTGGTGTCGGCGACCGACGGGGTCACGGAGGTCATCGCGTCGGGTACGTCGGAGAAGACGGACGCGTTCTTCGGCACGTTCTCCAAGGCCCTGGAGAAGGGCGACGACATCGGCGGCGGCCCGATCATGCTGATCGTCGTCTCGCTGGTGTCGATCATCGCGGCGGGCGTGCTGTATCTCGAACTGGTGGTGCGGGCGGCGCTGCTGTACGTCGGCGCCCTCCTGGGCACCGCCGTCTACGCGGGCCTGGTCGACAAGAATCTGTGGGGACATGTCCGCCGCTGGGCGGGCATCATGATCGCTGTGATCCTTGTGAAGCCCGTGATCGTGATAGTGCTCGGTCTCGCGGGCGCGCTCGCCGGCGGGGACGGGCCGGACTCGGTCTCGGCAATCGTGTCGGGGCTGGCCATCATTCTGCTGGCGATCTTCGCCAGCGCGATGATCTACCGCTTCGTCCCCGGCTTCGGCGACGACATCGCCGCGCACCGCAACGCGGTCCGCTCCTCCTCCCGGTCCGCCGCCGCGGTGGTGGCCTCGCCGGCCGCGCTCGTCCGGCAGGGCATCAACACCCACGGTGGCAGGGGCGGCGGCCAGAGCGCTCCGGCCGCCAGCGCGTCCTCGTCCGGCGGAGGCGGCGGCAAGTCCTCCGGCTCGGCCGTGTCCGGCGGGGTCTCCGCCCACAGTTCCCGCGGAGGCGGTGGCGGAGGCGGCGGTGGCGGCGAGGAGCCGGCACCCCGGCAGCCGGCCCCGGCCGCGCCCGCCGCCACGACCCCCCACTCGGCCCGCCCGCCCCGCCAGAGCTCCTCGGGCACAGGCGGGTCCCAGTCCGGTCGGCCCCGCGGTTCGGGAGGTGACCGCGGATGACGACGTCGTCCCACTCGGCCGGATCCTCGCTGGGTTCGCCGCGCCGTACGTACATGATCGGCAGGGCCCGGCCCAACGCCATCGTCGGGAAGAACCGCGAGACGGGCGAGATCGCCCTGATCGTCGTCGGTGCCTTCCTCGGCATGATGAGCGGTCTGCTCATCCCCGTTCTGTCGTTCCGTATCCCCGCCCTGGTCGGCTTCCCGGCGCTCGCGCTGGCGGCTGTCTATGTGCCGTACAAGGGCCGTACGTTCTACAGGTGGTTCGAGATCAACCGCTCCTACAAGCGGCTGCTGCGCCGCGGTACGAGGTATCGTTCGGACGCCGTCGAGGCGGGCACCATGCTCGACGGCCGTGAGATGGAGATCGGTCCGCCGCCCGGCGTGGGCCGGATCAACTGGGTGTCGGCACCGTTCGGGCCCGACGAGATCGCCGTGCTGCTGCACGCCGACCGCCGCACCGTGACCGCCGCCATCGAGATCGAGGGCCCGGGCGTCGGGCTGCGCGACAGCGAGGACCAGGAGGCCCTGGTCGAACGGTTCGGCACGCTGCTGAAGCATGTGGCCAACGGCGACGGCTATGTGACGCGGCTGCAGATGCTGGCCCGTACGCTGCCCGCCGACCCGGACGCGCACGCCAAGGACGTCGCCCAGCGCGGCAACGAGCGGGCCGCCGGGTGGCTGCGCTCCTCCTACGAGCAGCTCCTGTCGATGGTCTCCACCTCCAGCGAGCAGCACCGCGCCTACCTCGTCGCCTGTATGCCCTACGGCCGCGAGCTGGCCACCGAGGGCGCCACCATCGCCAAGGCGGCCCGCCGCACGGCAGGCCGCAAGCTGACCAAGGACGAGGGGCTGGCCATAGTGATGGCCCGCGAGTTGACGGACATCTGCGCCCGGCTCACCGAGGCGGACATCCGGGTGCGGCAGCCGCTCGGCCAGGCCCGGCTGGCGTCGCTGATCCACTCGATGTACGACCCCGACCACCCCATCGACCACATACAGGCGATGTCCAAGCGCAACGCCTGGCCGGCCGAGCTGGACGCGGTCGAGCCGACGTATCTGCAGGCCAAGACCCGCGAGTCGGTCACCCGCGAGCCGTGGTGCCACGCCACGGCGTGGGTGAAGGAGTGGCCGATGACCCCGGTCGGCGTCAACTTCCTGGCGCCGCTGCTGGTGCACACCCCGGATGTGATCCGCACCGTCGCCGTGGTGATGGACCTGGAGCCGACCGAGCTGGCCATCGAGCGGATGCTCACGGAGAAGACGAACGACGAGGCGGAGGCCAGCCGTTCGGCGAAGATGAACCGTACCGTCGACCCGCGCGACATCGCCGCGAGCGGTCGCGTCGACCAGCGCGGCGAGGACCTGGCTTCGGGCGCGGCGGGCGTCAACCTCGTCGGCTACATCACCGTCTCGTCCCGGTCACCGGACGCGCTCGCCCGGGACAAGCGCACGATCCGCGCCTCGGCGGGCAAGAGCTATCTGAAGCTGGAATGGTGCGACAGGGAGCATCACCGCGCCTTCGTCAACACCCTCCCCTTCGCCACCGGCATCCGGCGCTGAGGAGACCCCCATGCCCCCCACCAGTTCCGTCGCCGTACCGCAGCTCCACCCCCGCACCGCCGCTCCAGGCCGGAGGTAGCCAGCATGGCCGCGCTCGATCCCCTGTCCGCCATCACCGAAGCATTCACCGGCTTCCTGTTCGGCAAGACGGAGACGACCCGCCTGCCCGTCCGTACGTCCACGGGCCAGGCGCAGGCCGTCTATCTGCCGACGGCCGCGCCGGGGCTGGGCGACTCCGGCGTCATCATCGGCCGCGAGGTCTACAGCGGGAAGGGCTACATCTACGACCCCTTCCAGCTGTACGGACAGCAGCTGCCGGCCCCGCACTGGCTGGTGCTGGGCGAGTCCGGCAACGGCAAGTCCGCGCTGGAGAAGACGTATGTGCTGCGCCAGCTGCGCTTCCGGGACCGGCAGGTGGTGGTCCTGGACGCGCAGGGTGAGGACGGCGTCGGCGAATGGAACCTGATCGCCGAGGAGATGGGCATAACCCCGATCCGCCTCGACCCCACCGCCGCGCTCGACCAGGGCATCCGCCTCAACCCGCTCGACCCGGCCATCACCACGACCGGCCAGTTGGCGCTGCTGCGCACCATCATCGAGGTCGCCCTGGGCCACGGCCTCGACGAGCGGTCCGGCTTCGCCCTCAAGGTCGCGCACTCCTACGTCAACTCCACCATCACCGACCGCCAGCCGCGGCTCACCGACATCGTCGAACAGTTGCGCCACCCCAAGCCGGAGTCGGCCGAGGCGATGAACGTCGCCCTGGACGACGTACGCGACTGGGGCCTGGACGTCGCCCTCGTCCTCGACCGGCTGGTCGACGGTGACCTGCGCGGCATGTTCGACGGGCCGACGACGGTCGGCATCGACCTGGACGCGCCACTGATCGTGTTCGACCTCTCCCACATCGACCGCAACTCCATCGCCATGCCGATCCTGATGGCGATCGTCGGAGTCTGGCTCGAACACACCTGGATCCGCCCCGACCGGCGCAAGCGGATCTTCCTGGTCGAAGAGGCGTGGCACATCATCAACAGCCCCTTCGTGGCACAGCTCTTCCAGCGGCTGCTGAAGTTCGGCCGCCGACTCGGTCTCTCCTTCGTCGCCGTCGTCCACCACCTCTCCGACGTGGTGGACGGAGCGGCGGCACGCGAGGCCGCAGCAATCTTGAAGATGGCCTCCACCCGGACGATCTACGCCCAGAAAGCGGACGAGGCCCGCGCCACCGGCAAGGTGCTGGGCCTGCCGCGCTGGGCGGTGGAGATCATCCCCACCCTGTCGCCCGGTATCGCCGTATGGGACGTCAACGGCAATGTGCAGGTCGTCAAACACCTGGTCACCGAGGCCGAACGCCCGCTCGTCTTCACCGACCGCGCCATGACCGAGAGCGCCGCCGAGGCCGAGGCGGAAGCCGCCTCCTTCGAGGCCGCGCTGGAAGCGGACCTGGAGGCCGAGACCGAAGCGCGCGCCATGGCGATGGAACGCGCCCCGTCCGGACCGGCGACGCCCGGCTCGGGCGTCGCCTGACAGGGCACCGCACGACCATCCCACTCGGTGAAGCCGCCGAGGGGATCTTGCCGCCACCGACCGGCCCCGCTTGAATACCGGTACCGATGCCATACGACGACCGCGAGCGTCACCACCGCCCGGGCAACCACCCGGACCATGACCATGAACCGCACCGGATGCGCCGCGCATCCGGTGGGGGCGGCCCCGGCATCCCCGACGGCCTCCTGGTGGGCGTCCTCGCCTTCCTGCTGGGCCTCACCGTCTTCGTGTGGACGGCGACGGGACTGGCGGGCCTCCTCTCGCACGGAGCCTGGCCCGACGACGTCACCTTCGGCAGGACTCCGCTCGCCGTACGCGAGCTGATCACCGAGCCGCACGACATCCCCGGCGCCTGGCCGTCGACCCCACGCGGACAACTCTCCGGCTACGGCCTGTTCTGGGGCGTCTTCATCAGCCAACTGATGGTGCTGATGGTGCTCACGGTCTTCGTCATGGGCACCGTCGCCCGCGCCCGGGCCGTACGAAAGGCCAGGCGCATGTTGCGCGACCGGCCCGGCCAGGAGCAGGAGAGCCCACGCGAGGGCGGCAGCCCCGGATCCGCGGAGCACCGGGGTGACCGGGGCGACAAGCGCAACCAGGGCGACCAGAGCGACCAAGGTGGGGCACCCACCGGGGAGCCCGGGAATCCTCCACCGCCCTCGTCAGCGACGGACCCCACGTCGGCGTCGGCGGCAGCGTCGGCACCGGCATCCGCCCCGGGGCCGGGGTCGGCACCGGGGTCGGCATCGCCGACCTTCCCGCCGCCGGCCCAGTCACCCTCCGCCGAAGCACCTCTCGCCCCGCCCCAAGAGCAGGGGGCGCCCACCCGGCAGGCACCTCCTGTCGGCCCGCCCAGCCCGCTCGCTCCCACCCTGCTGGGCACGGCAGGCGCCGGAGCCGCCTCCGGCACGAGTGGCGGTCCAGGAGCCCGCGGAGCGGGTGCCGAGGACCCGGTGACGCAGATCCTGGAGGCCCCGGGCGCCGCGCTCGTCAGCGCGGCCACGCCGGACCTGTGGACCGCCACCAAGACGGCCCGCGCCAAGCTCGGCCCTGTCCACCTCTTCGACCCGACGCACGCCTGTGACACCCCCGACCGCCTCCGCTGGTCCCCCCACCACGGCTGCGCCGACCGCGCCACGGCCGCGTCCCGCGCGACATCCCTCCTGGCGCCCCTGCGTTCCCCACGCCCCATCGACGCGACGATCCACACCACGGCGGAGACCGTCCTCCGCTGCTGGCTGCACGCCGCCGCACTGGAGAAGCGCCCCTTCCGCGAGGTGCACCGCTGGGCGCTCGCCACGGGCCAGACGGCCGACGCCGTACGTATCCTGCGCACCCACCCCAAGGCCACCTCCGGCGCCGCCGGTGAGCTGGAGTCCGCGCTCGCGGGTCACCCGCAACTGCGTGCCGACGCGGTCGCCCTGATCCGCCGCGCTCTGGCACCGCTCGGCCGGCTCCATGTACGCAACGCATGCTCGGCCGAACGAGCCGATCGCCTTGCGTTGGAATCCTTCATCGCCGAAGCGGGCACGCTGTATGTAGTGGGCGAGGACCCGGAGGTACTGCCGCTCCTCAACGCGCTCACCCAGAGCGTGGTCGAGCACGGCCGCCGCATGGCCGCACGGTCATCTGACGGTCGGCTCGACCCACCACTGACATCGGTCCTCCACCTGCCGACGAAACCGTAGACAGCCGCAGCGCGGGCTGCTCCGCCCTGCCGTCTACCGCACGATCCGGTACCGCAGATGTGTGATGCCGTCCGGCGTCGCGACGACCTCCCTACGGTCGAGCTCCAGCGGCTCCCCGCCCAGGTGCTCGAACAGGCGCTTGCCGCCGCCCAACAGCACCGGCACGAGGTGGATCAGCAGCTCGTCCAGCAGCCCGGCCCGGATCGCCTGCTGGGGCACGTCGGCGCCCATGACACTGACGTTCTTGCCGTCGGCAGCGGCTCGGGCCCGTGTGATCGCGCTCTCCACACCGTCGGTGACGAAGGTGAAGGGCGCATCCGGACCGGCCAGTTCGTCGGGAACGTCGTGGGAGACCACGAAATACGGCATCGGAAAAGGCGGTCGACCGCCCCATCGCCCCGCCAGTTCGAACGTCCGGCGCCCGACGACGCACGCCCCGGCACGGTCGAAGTAATCGTCGACGACCTCGCGGCTGGCCTCCACCATGCTCAGGCCGTGCCCGTGCCGGCTCGCTGCCTCCCCGTTGAACAACCAGCGATGCAACAGCTCGACGTCGTCCTTGGGACCGGCAACATAGCCGTCGAGCGACATCGACAGCGCCAGGAACACGTCTCCCATTGCCTTCTTCCTCTTCGTCTTCTCCGCGCACTCCAGACTCCAGCAGGTGGAGTCAGCACGGAAGGCCGCATGCACGACTGCATGCACGACTGTAGGTGTCGTACGGGCACGTCCTCTGGATTGCAGAGGAAGAAGGG
>NZ_JAFFZM010000041.1 GCF_017676345.1 Streptomyces smyrnaeus
GCGTGGGCGGTGCCGGCCAGGGCGGTGGTGGCGATACCGGCCGCGCCCAGGGCGGTCAGGCCGGTGGTGGCCAGGCGGGCGGGCTTGAGCGAGCGAAGAGCAGTACGCATGCGAGCGGAGAGCCTTCCAGTGGGGGGACGTATCCGGCCGCGCATCCCCCGGGGGGCTGCACCGTGCGGTGCGCTTGTCCCGGTCTCGTCGCGACCTGGCACCCACCCTGGGAACCGGCTCCCCGGCCCGACAACTGTGTGACCTACGACCCCACGTAGTGCGACATACCCGACTCGATCGAGCCGTCGCACCCCCCGCCCCGGATCCTCGCGAACCAGACATACGATCCGGCCTCGTAAGTGATCTGGCTCCTATGGGCGGCCTCACACGGCAACGCCCTCGGGGCCGGTCTGTCGATTGCAGACTGCTGACAGCCCCGTGCCCGGAGTCATCGACCGGTGGCTTCGCCTTCGCTCTCGCCTTAGTCCTCTCCCTCTCCGGAACCGCAGGACCCCGTGGTGCGAGTGCGCGTGGGCGCCGGGGGAGGGATCGGATCGGGTGCCGGGCCCGGTTCGGGGCCCGGCGTGGGGGGCTGCGGGTTCGGCGGCACGGGGTCGGGCCCCGGCTGAGGCGGTTCGGGCGGTACCGGGTCGGGCTCCGACGGGGGCTCCGGCCCGGGCACCGGCCCCGGCCCGGGTGCGGGCGGCCCCGGTCCTGGACCCGGCGTGGGGGGCTCGGGTTCCCGGCCGGTCGGCTGCACGGCTTCGTACGCGGCGAACATGGTGGTCTCACAGAAAGGCGGTCGGACACGGCACGTGGATGGCGTCTCCTCGACGGGTCGCCGCCGGAGTGCGACGCGAAACCGGGCCCGCGTGCCTACTCGCGCGTACGCGCCCCGTGCCGCCGACGTGTGTTCCGGCACGGCTTGGTAACCCCGTCCCGTGGGGCTGCCGAGGCTGTGGGGGCGTGGACGAGCCGCAGCCGCAGGCCGATCAGGAGGCTGCGATGGAGCACGTCAGGGAGTATGTGCAGGAGGACCCCTACCGCTTCCGTCTGGACCCTCAGGACGGGATGCGGGCTCCTGGAGTGGTCTTCGCGTCCCGGGAACTGCTGCGGGACGCCGAGAAGTCGCTGGAGCAGGTCGTCAACGTGGCAACGCTGCCGGGCATCGTCGGAGCCTCCTACGCCATGCCCGACATCCACTGGGGCTACGGCTTCCCCATCGGGGGAGTGGCCGCAACCGACGTCGCCGACGGCGGGGTGATCTCGCCCGGTGGCGTGGGGTTCGACATCTCCTGCGGAGTGCGGCTGCTGGCGGCCGACTGCGACCGGCAGGCGCTGGAGCCGGCGTTGCAGGAGGTCATGGACGGGCTGGGCCGGACGATTCCGCGCGGTGCGGGCCCGGGCGGGGTCTGGGAGCCCGACGGCCCGGGCGAACTGGAAGCCGTCCTGGAGGGCGGCTCGCGCTACGCGGTGGAGCAGGGCCACGGCGAGGAGCGGGATCTGCGCCGCTGCGAGGACGGCGGGGCAGTGGCTGCCGCGGATGTGGGTCAGGTGAGCGAGCGGGCACGCGAGCGCGGGCTCGTGCAGGTGGGCAGCCTGGGCTCCGCCAACCACTTCCTGGAGGTACAGCAGGTCGCCGATGTCTACGACGAACCGGTCGCCGCCGCCTTCGGGATCGTCAGGGACCAGGTGTGTGTGATGATCCACTGCGGTTCGCGCGGGCTCGGCCACCAGATCTGCACCGACCATGTACGGGCCATGGACAGCGCCATGACCAGGTACGACATCCAGGTGCCGGACCGGCAGCTGGCCTGTACCCCGGTCGACTCCCCGGAGGGCCGTGACTACCTGGGAGCGATGGCTGCCGCGGCGAACTACGGCCGCGCGAACCGCCAGTTGCTCGCCCAGGCGACGCGGCGGGTCTTCCAGCGTGCGGCGGGTGTCCGACTCGACCTGGTCTACGACGTGTCCCACAATCTCGCCAAGATCGAGACGCACGCCGTCGACGGGGAGCAGCGGCGGCTGTGCGTGCACCGCAAGGGCGCCACCCGTGCCTTTCCGCCCGGGCACCCGGAGCTTCCCGAGGACCTGCGCGGCGTCGGCCAGCCGGTGCTGATCCCCGGCACCATGGGTACCGCCTCCTACGTCCTCACCGGTGTCACCGGGGGAGACGCCTTCCACTCCACCTGCCATGGCGCCGGCCGTTCCCTCAGCAGGCACCAGGCCGCGCGGACCGTCGGTGGCAAGCAGCTGCGGGCGCGGTTGGAGGCGGACGGCATCGCGGTCCGCCCGCTGTCCCCCCGCAGCCTGGCCGAGGAGACGCCGGAGGCCTACAAGGACGTCGCCGCGGTGGTGGAGGCGAGCGAGGGCGCCGGGCTGTGCCGCAAGGTGGCGCGGCTGGTCCCCGTCGGCGTGGTCAAGGGATAGCCGACCGGACGACGAACGACCAGGCGGCCGGGCCGTCCTTCGGCCGTGCCCGGCCGAGGCACCCGAACTGACCGGAACGACCGGCACCGACCGGACCGGCGCGAGAGCGGATCAGGCAGCTCACACGTCAGTGGATCAGGCAGCTCATACGTCGACCGTCACCGCGCACGACCAGCCGTACGGGTCCGGCGCCAGCCGCAGCTCGTTGAAGGAGACCCCCTTCGGCGGTGCGCCGGTGACCGGCACCCTTCCCAGGTCCGTCACGGCCGCCCGTACGTCCAGGACCTCGCCGACGGCTTCCACCCGCAGATGCACCGGCACCTCGCCGTGCACCTCCAGCCGGAAGACGACCTCGTCCAGCAGCGTGGCCAGCAGGTCTTCGTCACCACTGCCTGTCACACGTAGCTGCCGTACGGAGTGTGCCTCGGCCCGGGAGAGGTCGGCGAAGCTCTCGACCATGCCGAGCACCGCTTCGGCCAGACACTGCTCCCGGCTGGTGCCCCACGCCTCGATGCGTACATCAGCCGTGTGCGGCACCGCGCGATGTCCGCGCTCGCCCCGGAGCCGAGTCGGCCTGTCGTCTCCTGTCGTACCGGCCATGGGCACCGCCTGTCTCCCGCTCGTCGGTCCGCCTCGTCAGTCCGCCCGTACGGGGGTGTGGCCCCAGGGGCGCTGATGCTTGTCGGCCGGGAGGAGTTCCGCGGCGGCATGGGCGTCGGGCACCGAGATCGCGATCCGGGCGAACGGGGCCTGCCCGCGGGTTTCGACGACCACGACCGGTCTCCAGGGGTGGACCGCGATGAAATCCCGGCCCTCCCCGTGCCGCCACACCCCCAGGTGCGAGAGGCCGGGAAGGTAGCTGGTCCGCTGCGGCTCGCCCCGCATCGGGCGCCACCACGCGGATGCCTCGCCGATCCGGGAAACGTCGGACAGGGGCATCCGTATCTCCCCGTGCCCGGTGGCGATCTTCTCCCACCATGCCGGCCGGACGACCAGGTCGTCCCCGTCGATCAGCAGCCGTGCCATCGTCCCGTCCCATCCCGTCCTCGTCCCGGTCCGGCTCTCACACCTCGCGCCGCGCCCACCCGTTCCGCTGCTCCTGTCTCCAGGCTGGGCGCTGCTCACCGCCTCCGCACTCCGGGAGCGGCCCGGAGGCGGGGGGACGACGTCGGGCACCGGCGGAACGTGTAGGCGGCCGCGCCGCTGGCAACGCACGGGTGGCGAGGACCGGCCGCGGCGGCGGCGCGTCGCCGCGCACTGCAGCGCAACCAGTCAGGAGAACGAGATGGCCCAGCGGATCCGCGACATCATGACGGCCGATCCGATCACCGTCACCCCGCAGACCGCGCTCACCGATGTGGCCCGCCTGATGCGGGACGAGGACTTCGGCGAGGTGGTGGTCAGCGAGGAGAACCATCTTCGCGGCGTGGTCACCGACCGGGACCTCGTCGTCCGCGCGATGGCCGACGCCCGGGACGCCGACTCCACCAGCGCCCAGGACGTGTGCAGCAGCGAGGTGGTCACCTGCGCGCCGGACGCGGGGATCGACGAGGCCGTGCACCTGATGCGGGAGCACGCGGTCCGTCGTCTGCCCATCGTGGACGGCGACGAACTCGTGGGCACGGTCAGCATCGGTGACGTGGCGCTCGAACGCGACCCCGACTCCGCGCTCGCCGAGGTGAGCTCCGCCCGCCCGAACCGCTGACACCCGCGGCCGAACCGCTGACACCCGGCCGCCGGGAGCCCTCCGGGCGCGTGGACGCCCTGGCGTCCACGCGCCTCGCGCGCTCGACGCCGTACAGGTCAGGGCCCGTCGGGTTCGGGCCCGTGTACGGCGTTGTCACAGGCGGCACTTAGAGTACGGCCTCATGATCTCCCTCGCCGTGCCGCCAAGGCTGCCCGGCCGGTTGTACGCGGCCTTCCGCGTCGTCGGGCTGGAATGGCCCGACCTCCCGCTGGAGCGGTACGCGGCTCTCGCCCGTGCCGCGCGGGGCGCCGGCTCCCGTGCGGCGGACGCCACCCAGGCGCGCCACCTTGCCGCGCAGGCCCGGGTCCTGGAGACCTTCGTGCGGGTGATGGGCGAGGCCCAGGACGCCTTCCACGCGGATCTGGAGGAGTTGACCGAGGACCACGGAGGGCCGCACCGGGTCACCGGGCACCGCGACTGTCCGCGGGCGGAGGAGGTGCGCGAACGCTGGCGTGCGAACGCCGCCGCGACCGTCGAGCACGCCGCTCGTGTGCGTACGGAACATGTGCCCCTCGCCGTCGAACTGCTGGAGCGCACCGGCGCGCTGCCCTCGGCGCCCGACTACGCGGACCCGGAGGCCTGCCCCTGGCTGCCGGAGCTCCCGGCGGTGGAGATGCACGACCCGCCGCGTCCCCTCGCCGCGCTCACCGCGGGACGTGCGCTTGCGGGGGAGGCTCTGCTGCGCTGGCGCGGCGATCTGTGCGGGCCCGCCGTATGTGTGGTGACGGGCGCTTCGGGGGTCGGCAAGACGCGGCTGCTGGCCTGGTTCACGGACTCCTCCTGCCAGGACTGGTCGGGCCCCACCGCCTTCGGGGCTCCCGTCCGTGAGGCCGCGATCTCCGCCGCAGGGCGCGAGCTGTCCGAGTGCGCTCGTGCGCTGTACACCCAGTTCACCGGGGACGGCCGAGCGGAGCCCGACGGCCTTCGGGACGAGGACGCTCCCGGCGGGCCCGCGTCGGGCGACAGCGGTGGGACGGTTCCCGGCGATCGCCACTGCCGGGCACTGCTCGCCATGATCGCCCGACGCGGCGGGCCGGTGACCGTCACGATCGCCGAACTGGACGCCTGCGCGGAACCCGCGCGGGTGGCCGACGAGTTGGTCCGCCCGCTCGCTCAGCTCCCGGACGTGCGGGTGCTGGTGGAATCCTGCGACCGGCAGCTGCTGGGGCACACCCGGCACGCGCTGCTCGACCTGGACGACCCGCGCCTCACCGAACGCGCTGCCTTCGACGCCTGGTACGGGGCGGAGGAGACCACCGTGCCCGGCGCCTCGCCCTTCGCCCCGGCCGAGATGTACCCGAACGTGGGGCTGGCAGCTGTCGCGGCCAGGGCGCGGGGCTCCGCCGGCGCCCGGCACGCGTCCTTGGCCGAGCGGGTGTGCGCGGCCTGGCTCGACGGTCTCGGCGCACCGGCCCGGGACGCGGCGGCCACGCTCTCCCTCGCCCAGGGGCCGATGACCGAGTCCGTGTGGCGGCTGCTGCACTGCGCACGCCGCCCGGACGATCCCGAGGCGGCTTCCGCGGCGGTGGACGCGGCAGCCGCTTGTCTGCCCACCGCGGAGCCCGGCATCCCGGCGTACGAGTTGCGTCCCGGCTGCCTCGCGCAGGCGGCGGCCGACTGCCTGCCGACCTCGCCGGGCGGCGTCGCCGCGCACCATCGGGAGGCCGTCGCCGCCATGACGGGCTGGCCCGTGTCCGAACGGCTGGGGCCCGCCGACTATGTCGCGGAGCGGCTGCCCGCCCATGTGCGGCTGGCGAAGCTCACCGGACCGGATGCCGTACCGCCCCGGGAGCCCTGCCGTCCCCGGGTGCGGTTGACGCGCCCCGTGCTCGAGGAAGTCTTCGGTGCGGAGGGGCTGCTGCGGATCCCCTCCCGTCTGCTCCACCCGCGTATGGCGCACGGACCGACCCGCCGTTTCCTGAGCGAGGTGGGGATACCGGCGGGCGGTGTGAGCCCGGACTTCTGGAAGGACGGGTCGTCGCGCTGCCGCGTCCCGCTCGACGAGGATCCGCACTGGGCCGAGGTGGCCGAGGAACTGGGTGCGGTCCAGGGGCTGCCCGCACCGCTCGAAGACCTCTTCCACCTGGACTTCCTCGGATACGGCGATCTCCTGCTCGACGGCCGCACGGGCATCGTGCACGAGGTCGACGAGGGTCTCGAACAGGTGCTGCCCGCACACCGCGACGTGGAGTCCTACACCTATCTGCTGTACAGGCTCCACCGAGATCTGCGGCGCTGGCGCGTCGAGGCGAAGGACGCGCATCCGGACGCCACCTACTGGGTCGCCGACAACCTCGTCCTGGACCTGCGTACATACGACCCGCTTCCCTTCGCGGACCCGGAACGCGTCTGGGCGGGCCACTTCGACGATCTCGCCTCGGGCATCTGGAGCCCCGGAACGGCGGGTTGAATCCGTACGCGACGACGACAACGCGCCCACGCCGGTGCCCGTGCCCGTGCCCGCGCCCCGGAATTCGTGCCCTGATCCGTCTACCGGCGGGTAGCGGGGCGCCATACGCTGTCCGGCCATGACGGAAGCACGGATACGCCATGGCAGAGCCGCGCTCGCCTTCAGCTTCTTCGCACAGGGTGTCGCCTTCGCACTGCTGGTGACGCGTATCCCCGCCGTGCAGGACCGGTACGGCGTGTCGGACGCCCTGCTGCCCGTCTTTCTCGCGGCGGTGCCGGTGCTCGCGGGCGTCGGGAGTGTGGGCGCCGAGCAGTTGGTCGGACGGCTGCCGCCGAGCGTGGTGCTCCGGTGGGCGCAGCCCGTGGTGCTGCTGTCGCTGCTGGGAGTCGGCGCGGGCGACACGATGACGGAACTCGCCGTCGCACTCGGAGTGTTCGGGCTCTCCGTCGGCGCGCTGGACGCCTCCATGAACATGCTCGGGGTGAGCCTCCAGCACACCTATGGGCGCAGCATCATGCTGGGCTTCCACGCCGCGTACAGCCTGGGCGGGATCTTCGGCGCGACGCTGGCGTGGCTGGGGGCGCACGGACAGCTGTCGCTGTTCGTCTCGTATCTGCCGGTGGCCGCTGTGCTGTTGCCCGGCGCGCTGCTGGGCAGCCGGTGGTACGTGGACGCCGTGCCGGGCCCGTCGACCGGGGACGGTCAGGGGGCGGCAACGGCGGACGCCGCCGAGGCGGCGGTGGCGTTCCGTATGCTGCTGCCGCTGTGCCTGGTGATGACCTTCGCGTACATCGGAGACTCCACCGTCTCCAACTGGAGCGCGAAGTACCTCCAGGACGTGCTGGGCAGTTCGGAGCAGTTGGCCACCGTTCCGTACAACGTCTACATGGCGACCACCCTGATCGGCCGCTCGCTGGGAGACCTGGGAGTCAGGAGGTTCGGAGCCGCGGCCGTCGTGCGGGCGGGGGCGCTGCTGGCGGCGCTCGGCTTCGGCACCGTGGCGGCGGCACCCGGGGCGTGGACGGGAATGCTCGGCTTCACCCTGCTGGGACTCGGCCTGTGCGTCCTGGTGCCGCAGACCTTCGCTGCGGCGGGACGGCTCTTCCCGGGCGCCTCGGACGCCGCCGTCGCACGGCTCAACGTCTTCAACTACGTCGGCTTCCTCATCGGTTCACCGCTGGTGGGCGTGTTGGGCGACATCTGGAACCACCGCGTCGCCATGCTGGTCCCGATGGCCCTGGTGCTGGTCACGCTGGTGTACGCCAGGGAGTTCGCCCCTCGGCAGCCGGCCGCGGCCTGACCCCGGGCCGCCTGCGCCCGAGCCGCGCACGGTCCACCGGGTCAGCCCTCCTTGAGTGTCTCGGAGAAGAGCGCCAGCAGCCGGTCCCAGTGCCGCTCCAGGGCCGCCGGGTCGAAGACGGCGGTGTCAGCCATGGTGAAGCCGTGGGAAGTACCCGGATAGACCTCGGACGTGTAGTCGACCCCGGCCTCGTCCAGTGCCTTGTTCAGCGCCGTCACGTCGTCCGGCGTCATGGAGTCGTCGTGCTCGGCGTGGCCGAGGTGCACCCGGGCTGAGAGCTGTCCGACGAGGCGGTGCGGGCTGTCCGGCGCGTCGGTGACGAGATGGCCGGCATGGAAGCCGGCCGCTGCGCCGACCCGCTCCGGGTACGCGGCCGCCGCGCGCAGGGCCAGTATGCCGCCCATGCAGTATCCGGTCACCCCTGCCTTGCCGTCGCGTACCTGCGGCTGCCGCGCGAGGAAGTCGAGGTAGGCACCGGCGTCCCGGACGGCGTGCTCGCTGGTGTGGGACCGCAGCAGCGGGAGGACCTGGCCCATGAACGCTTCCCGGTCCTCGGCCTTGCTCAGGTCGGGCACCTCGACGACGGGAGCGCGGCCGTGCCGGTGGAAGACGTTGGGCGCCAGGACGTAGTAGCCGTGCGAGGCCAGTTCGGTGACCATCTCCTGGATCACCGGCCGCAGCCCGATGATGTCCATGTAGAAGAGCACGGCGGGGTAGCTGCCGTCCTCCTCGGGGCAGGCGGCGTAGGCGTCGGCCGTGCCGTCCGGAGTGGGGATGTCGACGGACCGGAAGTGCATGAGGGGTGACCCTTCCTCGGCGGACAGGCGCTCTTTCCCGTCTTCCTATCACCGTGCCTCGGGCGCGAGCCGTCCGGACCCTGCCGACCGGCTCACCACGAGAGGGGACCGCCGGGCTCGGCCGAGCGGCTCACCTCGGAGTCCTGCCGAGTCGTGACGCACAGGTAGGCGTAGCCTTCGCCCGGCCCGGCCTGCCGTCGGGCGTTCTCCGCCTCGTCCTCACAGCCTTCCGGTACGCGCGGACCTCCCGTCAGCGGGCGGGGCGAGGGCCGGCCGTCGCGTGGGCCGTCGTCCGCGGTCGGGCTGCTGCCGGGGTCGAGCGCCAGTGTGGTTGCTCCTCCCGCAGCCACCAGTACCAGCCATATGCCACCGGCCCACTGCCATGCGCGCCGCTTGTTCGCCATGTTCGTCCCTGAGTTCGAAAGCCTGGACGCAGTCTGCCACCACAACGGGACGTGCACGCTACCAACTCCTCGTCGGCCGCCTCCCGTTGCGGGTTCCGAGTGTCAGCCGATCTTCGAGAAGGCGGCTCCCGGATGGGCGAGTCCTCCGAAGGGGCAGAGCCGTATTGCGCTCGAACTCGGTCAGTTCCATAACTGAAACGGTCGATGAGCAAAGCAATTCGATCAGTTTCCATATGTTCTTGGCATGTTCCCCCGGAAAATGCCGGAACGCGCGCCAGCTCGCATGCGTGTGCGTAGTCTGAGCCTCACTGTCCGTGGCCGGGCGGTGTTGGTGAAGCGGTGTGCCGCGCAGGGGAGGGGAGTGCAGCGTGCCCGGAATCGATGAATGCCTCCTGGAGGCGATGCGCCTGCCCGGTGCGCGCAGCGCCGCTGTGGTCGACTGGATCAGCGGCCTCGCGCTCGGCCTGGCCGGAGAACCACCCGGCGGGGACGGGGAGGCGGCTGCCTGCGAGACGGCCGAACTGGCCAGGATGGTCGCCGAATACCGCTCCCTCGGCCCGCTCGCCGCCGTGGCGGCCGAGTCCTCGCCCCCCACCACCGCGAAGGCGCCCGCCCACGCTCCGGACACCGCTCCAGCTGCGCACCACCTCGGGACGGCACCGGCCGTCGAAGACATCATCGCGACGAACAGCGACAGCTACCACCTGCTGCGCTTCGTGACCGGCGCCCTCGACGGCACCGTCTTCCTCCATCTGTGGCTCGCCCGCGACGAGGGGAATCTCGCGCTGGCGCGGATCCGGCTGGCGGAGATAGCCGAGCGGATGGTGCTCTGATGAGACATGCCGTGCCTCTCCTCCGAGCGCAGCGGCGATCCTTGTCGGCCCGCTCCGTACCGGAGCACTCCCGGACGGAGCGACGCGTGCCCGACCGCCGGATGCCGTACGAGCACCCTCGGGACGGCACCCCCGAAACCGGCAGCGCGCCCCGCCGTGCCCCTTCGATGCTGCACCGTCTCGCGGCGGAGCGTGCCACCGGCGCGTTCACACGGGCAGCAGGCACCCTCTTCCTCGTCGACGGCGAGGTCGTGCACGCGGAAAGCGGGGCGGCGACGGGGCTGGAACTGCTGCTGACCCGGTGTTGCCCACTGTCGCAGGCCGATTGGGAGGCCGCACTGTCCAGGGCGGCAAGGGAGGGAGGCGTGGCACAGCACCTCGTGGCCTGCGGGCTCGTACCCGCCGGAGTGCTGGACCTGTGCCGGCGCACGGCCCTCTACGACGCGGCGTTCTTCGTGCTGGCGACCGGTGGCGGAGCGGGGCGCTTCCGGCGCGGGGTACGGGACCGGCTCGGGGTACCCCGGGGCCTCCCACCGACAGCCGTGGAACGTGAGACCGCACGCCGCCTGGCGCTGCTGGACCGCATCTGGCCGGACGCCCGTGTCGATGTCCTGCCCCCCGTCCGCACCGCGCCGGTCGCGCCGACGGTGCCGGGCCGCCAGTTGCCGATACTGCGGCTGGCCGACGGCGCCCGTACCGCCACCGACATCGCCCGGATACTGGGCCGGCCCACCTTCCACCTCCTGGTGGAACTGCGCCGGCTGGCGGCCGGGGGGCTCGTTGTCCCGGCGCTGCCCGCCGGCCCGGAGCCGCACGGGCGACAGCCCCCTCCCGCCCCGGCGCACCCCCCACCGCAGGAAGCCTCCCCCGCACAGGCCCCGCAGCAGGAGACCACCGCAGGTGGCGGGCCGAGCGCAGCCGTGGCGCCGGGCCACGAGTTCCCGGACCCGGACGTCGCCCTGCTGCGCCGGCTCAGGGACGCACTGGAGGCGTGGTGATCAGGGGATTCCGTCAGCGTGCCGAGAGGAGAGTGCTCATGGCGGCGGAAGCGGCCGTGACCGAGGAACTGCGCGCGTTACGGGCCAGAGTCCCGCAGGTCGGCGGGGCGTTGGCGGCGACCGTGGACGGGTTCGTTCTGGCCGAGGACCTGGCACGGGCCCAGGACGGCCGACGGCCGGAAGCGGAGCCGCTGGCCGCGCTGACCGCCGCCGCGCTCGGGCTGGCGTTCCGGATGAACGAGGCGACGGGACGCGGCGCTTTCCGCGAACTGCTGCTGCACGGGGAGCTGGGATACGTCGCCACTTACGCGGCAGGGCCGACCGCCGTGCTCACGCTCCTGGCGGACGACCGCATCAACGTCGGCCGACTGCACCTGGAAGGGCGTCGCGCAGCGGGGCGTATCGGCGCCCTGCTGGCCGAGCCCCGGTCCTTCCCGGCTGAGCATTCCGCTGCCGAGCCACCGGCACCGTCCGACAGCAGGCCGCAGCTGGAACGTCGCCGCCTGCCCCTCGAACGGCGCCGCCGCAATGCTCCAGCTCCTCCCGCTCCCGAGGACCCGGCACGACGCACCACGGAGTGAACGACGCGAGTACCGACCACCGACACCCGCCACGAGCGACGTACCGACAAGACGCGCCGACAAGACGCGCCGACGCGACGTACCGACGAAAGGACAGCACTCCACCATGTCCAACACCGAGGCTTCCCTCAAGGAAGCGATGAGCAGCATCGACGGCGCGATCGGGGTCGCCCTGGTCGACTACACCAGCGGTATGGCGCTGGGCACCCTGGGCGGCGGCAAGCATTTCGATCTGGAGGTCGCCGCTGCCGGGAACACGGACGTCGTACGGGCCAAGCTGCGCACGATGGAGCATCTGGGCATCGAGGACGAGATCGAGGACATCCTGATCACCCTGGGCAGCCAGTACCACTTGATCCGACTGCTGAAGGCGAAGAGCGGCAACGGCCTCTTCCTCTACATAGCGCTGGACTCGGCCAAGGCCAACCTCGCCATGGCCCGGCACCAACTGCGACGGATCGAGACGAGTCTGGAGGTGTGAGGCGCGCCCTCCGGGGCGTGGGACGGCGGGCGCGCCCTGTCGGCGGCCTGAACACCGCTGCCGCGCCGGGCGGCCCCGGCTATTCCGCCGTCACCACGCCCACCGTCTCCAGGATTCCGTAGACGCCGACGCCGAGGATGGCGAGACTGCTGAGGACCAGCGCCGCGGTCAGCCAGGGGCTGGTGCGGAAGCGCTTCGGCACGCCTGTGTAGCGCAGTTTCCAGACCGCGACGACCACGGCGAGCAGAAAGACGCCGCCCCCGATCCCGCCGATCTGGACCATCAGCACGGGGGACTGGACCCATAGGAAGAAGCAGGTCCACACCAGCGGCAGGGTCCAGGTGAGGATGCGGATGGTGCGGGTACGGGCGCGGACGTCGGTCCAGTCGATGACGCCGAGCAGCCCGAGGGTGTTGGTCCACAGCCGTGGCACGGATGCCGTGGAACCGATGAGGGTCGAGAAGAGGACCGCGAACGCGCCCAGGAGGAAGACGTGTTCGGCCCAGGGGCCCATGGTGTCCGTGTAGAGCCGCGACAGCGTCGAGATCATCTGGTTCCCCTCGGGGACGAGGCCCTGGGGGTGCAGCACGGCTGCGCCGATCACATAGAAGGACAGGGTGCACAGCACGCACACGGCCAGGCCGGTCAGTGCGTCCATCCGCATCACCTTGATCCAGCCGGCGGCCCGCCGGGCGCGCTCCTCGCTGCCGTCGTCGGGACCGGTCCAGCGGGCGTACCCCTTCTCCAGGCACCAGTAGGTGTAGGTCGTCATCTCGTCGGCGCCGACACCGGTGATGCCGAAGACGGCGAGGGCGATACCGACGGTGCCTGCCGGGATCTCGAAGCTGAAGCCGCCACCGAGGTCGCCCGCGCCGTAGCCGAACTCCGTACCGGGCAGGCTCACCGCGAGACTGACGGTGACCAGCGTGAAAACGATGACGGAGACCACACAGGCGCGTTCCACCAGGCTGTATCTGCCGGACTGGAGCAGTCCTATGGTGACGAGGGTGACCACGAAGGCCCACAGCGTCAGGGAGGCCGTACCGAGTGGTTCCCCGATGACCGGCCACAGCACCGAACAGGCCGCGGCCGTACCGCCGATGATGCCGCCGCGCTGGAACATCTTGGCGAAGTCCATGCCGATCCAGAGCCAGTTGATCCAGCTCAGTCGGCCGATGCGGGGGCCGACCTCCCGGTAGCCCTCCAGCGCCGTGCGGCCGTTGAGGATCGTCCAGCGGGCCAGCTCCATCTGCACCCAGACCTTGACCGCGGTCGAGACCACCACCAGCCACAGCAGCGCGAAGCCGGCCTTGGCACCGAGGGAGGTGGTGGTGATCAGTTCGCCGGAGCCGACGACGGCGGCGGACAGCACGAATCCGGGTCCGAGATGGCGCAGCCGGGCGGCCAAGGTGGTGGGTGCCGGTCGGGCGTCTTCGGCGCGCAGAGCGTACGGATCGGCCTGCGCGGGCGCCGCTGCGGGCGCGGGAGCGGTGGTGGACAAGACGTTGTTCCTTTGCTGGATCCGGCGCCGTCGCCGGAGCGGAAGCGGAAGGGGAACGGGGGCGGGAATCGAGGAGCAGGGACGAACGGGGTGCGGGGACGAGCGGCCGGCGAGCCGGGGTCAGCCGGCCGCGTGGTGCGGGGACTCGCCGTTCAGGACACGGAGGATGTCCTCGGCGATCATCAGCCCCATCGCGTGGTTGGCCTCCGGGGTGCAGGCGGCCATATGCGAGGTGAGTGTCAGGCGGGGTGCCGTGCGCAGCGGATGGTGGGCCGGGAGGGGTTCCACCGCGAAGGCGTCGAGCGCGGCGGCCGCCAGCTGTCCGGAGTGCAGCGCCTCGGCCAGTGCCGTGTCGTCGACGAGTCCGCCGCGGGCGGCGTTGACCAGGACGGCGCCGGGTTTGACGACGGCCAGCCGGGCGGCGTCCAGCAGCGGCTGGTCGCCGGGCGGGAGGTGCAGGGTGACGACATCGGCGTGGCGGAGCACGGCGTCCAGCGGGGCCGGTTCGGCGCCTGCCGCCCGGACGGTGTCGTCGGGGACGTAGGGGTCGTGCGCGAGCACGCGCATGCCGAACGCCTGCGCGTAGCCGGCGACAAGGCGGCCGATCCGGCCGAAGCCGACGACGCCGAGGGTCCTGCCGTGCAGCTCGGGGCCGAAGAGCTTGGGCCAGCGGCCCTCCATGACGGCGGTGTGCGAGGCGGTGATGCCGCGGGCGGCGTCCAGGACGAGCCCGAAGGTGTACTCGGCCACGGCGCGGGAGTTGGAGCCGGGCGCGCAGACGACGGGTATGCCCCGGTCGCGGGCGGCGACGAGATCGATGGTGTCGGTGCCGACACCGTGCTTGGCGATGACCTTCAGGCGCGGGGCCGCGTCCATCACCTGGGCGGTGATCGGGTCCATACCGGATATCAGTGCGTCGGCGCCGGATATCCGCTCCAGCAACTCGTCGCGCGGCAGTACCGCGTCGTCGTACGGCCGTACGGGGCCCGCTCCCTGCTCGGCGAGCAGGGTCCATGGCGCTGACGAGTGCCGCGCGAAGGTCGGCGTGGTGACGAGGGTGGTGAAGCCGGGGGAGTTCATGCGCCGGTGCTCCGGGCGGCGGCGAGGTGCGCGGCGGCGGCCTGCTGGAGGTGGACGACATCGGCGGCAACGGTGGCGAAGGTGAAGCCCTCGTCGAGTCGGCGGGCGGCACTCGCACCGTCGGCGTTGTGTATGCCGGCGGCGATCCCCGCGGCCTCGGCGGCGTTACGGATCCGGGCCAGGGCGGCCTCGAACTCCTCGGCGACCTCCGGGTCCGTGGAGGTGCGCCCGCCGATCGCCAGCCGTAGGTCGGAGGGGCCGACGTAGATGCCGTCAAGGCCGGGGGTGGCGCAGATCTCTTCGACGTCGGCGAGCCCGTCAGCGGTTTCGATCATGGCGAGGACCGCGGTCTGCGCGTGGGTGTCGATCGGATCGGGGCCGATCCGCAACTGGGCCCGCATGGGCCCGTAGGAGCGTCGGCCGTGCGGTGGGTAGCGCACGGCGGCGACCGCGGCGGCGGCGTCCTGCGCCGTGTCGACGAGCGGCACGATGACGGCGGCGGCTCCGGCGTCGAGGGCGCGGCCTATGTACGTGGGGTCGTTGGCCTCGACGCGGACCATGCCGACGGCGGTGGAGCCGCGGGTGTCGGTGGCGATGAGGTTGTTGAGCAGCCCCTGGTAGCCGAACATGCCGTGCTGCGCGTCGAAGGCGAGGTAGTCGTACCCGACCTGGGCGAGGCGCTCGGCGGCGACGGGGGAGTCGAGCAACGACCAGTAGCCGAGGAGGCGCTGGCGGTTGCGCAGGGCGGTGGTGAACTGCGCGGCGGTGGTCATGGCGGGGTCTCCGGGTGGGAAGGGGCGGCCGAACGGGAGGTGGAGGCGAGCAGGGCCCCGGATCAGCGGTTGTACGCGGGCATCGGGCCGCGCAGGTCGGCACCGACCGCGTCGCAGGCGGCGGTGACGTCGGCAGGCAGCGGACCGGCCTGCGCGGCGGCGATGTTGGCCCGCAGCTGCGCGACCTTGGACCCGCCGAGCAGGAGCGCGTCGGTGGAGGGCCGGTCCAGCAGCCAGCGCAGGGCGAGTTCGGTGAGCGGGATGCCCGCCTCGTCGGCGATGGAGCCGAGTTGTGCGACGGCGGCGAACAGGTCCTCGTTCCAGTAGCGCTGCTTGTACGTCGAGGCGAGATTCGAGTCGCCGAAGCGGCCGGTGGCGGGGTCGGTGCCGAAGTGGTGCCGACCGGTGAGGAGGCCGCCGCCGAGGGGGTTGTAGACCATGGTGCGCAGTCCGCTGACGGCCGCGTACTCGACGTACTCCTCCTCGATCCGGCGGGCGAGCAGGTTGTGCAGCTGCTGTGCGACGGCCGGGCGGGGGGCGCCGACCTCGGCGGCGGTCCTGGACAGTTCGGCGATCTGCCAGGCGGCGTAGTTGGAGACGCCCAGGGCGCGGATCTTCCCTTCGGCGACGAACTCCGCGACGGTCGCCAGGGTCTCGGCGTGCGGCGTACCGCGGTCGGGCTGGTGGAGGTAGAAGAGGTCCACGTGGTCGGTGCCGAGCCGCTTGAGACTGCCTTCGAGGGCGGCACGCAGTCCGGCGGGCGACAGCGGCGCGTGTTCGCCCTGGTCGGGGTGGGGGATACCGGCCTTGGTGGCGAGCACGATCCGCTCCCGCCGGCCGGGCAGCAGTTCGGCGAGGATCCGCTCGCTCTCGCCGCCCGCGTACACGTTGGCGGTGTCGACGCCGGTGATGCCCGCCTCCAGTGCGGTATCCAGCATGGCGGCGGCGCCGGCCCGGTCGACCGTGTCGCCGAACGTCATGGTGCCCAGGACCAGCCGGGAGAGTGGTACGGGGACGGACGGGAGTGCGACCTCCTCAGGGCGGGGGCCGGGACGGGTGTCGGTACTCACGAGCGGTTCCTTCCGATACGGGCCGGTGTCGCGTGGAGGGCACGCTTGCATGCTTGCGTATTCCGCGCAAGAGTCTCGCGCGAATCGCGCACGCTGTGCCATCATCAGGTGCCATCGGCGCCGCGGCTCCCCGAGTTTCTGCGTGTCGCGTGCATATCCCGTACGGGCTGTGCGGAGTTCTCGGCTGCGAAGGAGGTTCGCGTGAGCGCTTGGAAGGGCGCGGCGCCCGTCATGGCGCTCGCCGACGACCTGTCCGGTGCGGCAGAGGTGGCCGCACTGCTGCGGCTGCCAGCCAGGCTGACCCTCGGCCCGCCGCAGACGAGCACTCCCGGGGCAGCCGGTCGGGCCGTTGTGGTGGACCTCGACTCGCGCCAGGCCACGAGCCGCGCCGCGGCCGCGGCGGTACGGACAGTCCTGGCCGAGACAGCGGCCATACCCCCGCCCCGGCGCCGGACCGATCCGGCGTGCTCCGGAACGGAGGCCGCCGAGGCACGGCGTGAGCCGGTCCTGTGGTACAAGAAGTCCGACTCGCTGCTGCGCGGGAACGTGGGAGCCGAGGCCGCCGCATTCGCACAGGGCGCCGAGGCCGTGGTCGTGGCCATGGCGCTGCCCCGCGCCGACCGGGTGGTCCGCGAGGGCGTGCTCCATGTCGAGGGCGTACCGCTGCACGAGAGCGCCGCCTGGCGCGCCGAGGGGCGTCGCCCACCCCGGTCCGTCACCGAAGCTCTCGCCCCCCTGCCCACCGCCCGGGTACCGGTCGAGGCCGTACGGCAGGGAGTCCGCGGCCTTGCCGACCTGCTGAGGTCCGTGGCGAGGCGGGGCCGGCACCCGGTGTGCGACGCCGTCACCGATGCCGACCTGGCCGCGATCACCGAGGCCGCGGTGGCCCTCGGCCCCGGATACCGGCTGCTGGGCAGCGGCGGGCTGGCCGCCTCCCTCGGCGGGCACATCGGGACCGGCACATCGGGGCGGGAGACCGGGGCGGGGGAGGACGCATCCGCCGCCGCGCGTCCTCTGCTCGTCGTCGCCGGAAGCGCAGAGCCCGTGGTGGCCGCCCAGATCGCACAGCTGGTGGCAGCCGGGGCCCGACATCTGGCCCTGGACCCCGGGACGCTGGCCGCCGAGGACCCCGTACCACTGCCCCCGCTCACAGCCGACGCCGTCACCGTGGTCTCGGTCGATCCGACCGGTGGGATCCGGCCGGATCGAGCACGGCGGGTGGTGGCCGGACTGGCGCGGACGGTGGCGGCCCTCCCCGGCCGGCCCGACCTGGTGCTCACCGGCGGAGAGACCGCCCGTCGGGTGCTCGACGCGGCGGGTGTCACGGCGCTGCTGCCGCTCGGCGAGATCCACCACGGCGCCGTCCACTCCCGTACCGACGACGGGCGGTCGGTCGTCACCCGGCCCGGCAGCTTCGGCGGCCCCGACTCCCTCCACCGGATCGCGGCCGCGCTCCGCCCCCGCCTCGTTCCCGCGCCTTCCGTGCCGGCGCCTCCCGTGCCGCAGCCGCAGCCGCCGTCCCTGGCGCCGGCCGCATCCTCAACCCCCCTGCCATGCCAAGGAGTGACACAGTGAACGCGCAGCAGCCCCTCCCTCTGATCGGCCTCACCATGGGTGACGGCGCCGGTGTCGGGCCGGAGGTGATCGTGTCCGCAGCGCTCGACCCCGGGACGCTGGACCGGTGTCGGCCCGTGGTCATCGGTGACGCCGCACGGCTGCGGGAGGCGGCCGGGATCCTCGGCGTCGACTGCGAGGTGGTGGCCGTACGGACCCCGGCCGACGCCGAGTTGGTCCCCGGCCGGATCAACGTCGTCGACCTCGCGCTGCTGCCCGCCGGGCTGCCCTGGGGCAGGCTCTCCGCCGAAGCGGGCCACGCCGCCTACGCGTACGTCGAGCGCGCCGCCGCACTCGCGGTCGCGGGCGAGATCGACGGAATCTGCACCGCACCGCTCAACAAGGAGGCACTGCACGCCGCCGGACACCTCTACCCCGGCCACACCGAACTGCTGGCCGAGCTCACCGGGGTCGAGGAGGTGTCGATGATGCTCTCCACCGAGAAGGTGAAAGTCATCCACGTCACCACCCACATTGGACTGCTCGACGCTGTGCGCCGGATCGAGCCGGGGCTGGTCGAGCGGACCGTACGCCGCGGCCACCAGGCGCTGGTCCGGGCCGGTCGGGCGGATCCCGTCATCGGGGTCTGCGGCATCAACCCGCACGCCGGAGAGAACGGGCTGTTCGGCTACGGCGAGGAGGAGGAGAAGATCGTTCCCGCGCTGGAGAAGGTACGCCGCGCGGGTATCGACGCTCGCGGCCCGCTCCCCGCCGACACCGCGTTCTTCCTGGCCTCCCGCGGCGACTACGACCTCATCGTGGCGATGTACCACGACCAGGGCCACGGTCCGGTGAAGGTGCTCGGTATCGAGGCGGGGGTCAATCTCACCGTCGGCCTGCCGGTCATCCGCACCTCCGTGGACCACGGCACCGCGTTCGACATCGCCGGTACCGGAAAGGCCGAGCCCGGTAGCATGATCGAGGCGCTGCGGCAGGCCGCCGAGATGTCCACCGCCCACTGAACCGAAGCCCCACGAAGGGCAGTTGGACCGAAGCAACCGAAGTGACCGACCGACCGATGTATCGCGAAGGACACCTGATGCCGCCCACCGGATCCCGGGCCCGCCGCGAGGAGATCCTGCAGCTCGCCACCACCACCGGCCTGGCCAGCGTCGAGGAGCTCTCGCAGCACTTCGGCGTGACCGCCTCCACCATCCGCCGCGACCTCGCCCGGCTCACCGCCGACGGCCGGCTGGCCCGTACGTACGGCGGGGCGATGGCGCTGAGCGCACATCCGGAGGCGTCGCTGCGGCAGCGCACGGGGGAGGCGTACGAGCAGAAGCGGGCCATCGCCCGCTGGGCGGCGGCCCAGGTGCGGCCGGGCGAGACCGTACTGCTGGACGCGGGGTCGACGGTGGGTGCGCTGGCGCACCAACTGCGTACGGTCGACGATCTCACCGTGGCCACGACCGGCCTGACGGCGCTGCAGGAGCTGGCGGACGTCGAGACCGTCCATGTCGAGTGCCTGGGCGGGACCTGGCGGCCGGTCAGCCAGGCCTTCGTGGGCCCGCTGACCGAAGCGGCACTGGAACGGCTCACCTTCGACCGCGTCTTCCTGTCGGCGGACGGGGTGACGGCGGACGGCGGGATCTGCGAGGCGGAGCTGCGCCAGACGCGGCTGAAGGAGCTGATGGCGCGCCGGGCCGCACACACCTACGTACTCGCGCACGCGGCGAAGCTCGGCCGGGCCCCGTTCCACGCGTGGGCCGCGCTGCCGGCGGGCTGGACACTGGTGACGGACGCGGCGGCCGACGCCGACCAGGTGGCGAAGTTCACCGAACGGGGTGTGCGGGTGGTGCGTACCGAGCCCGTCGAAGAGGCGGCGCCGCGACCGGGGGAGGCGCAGGACTGACGCGGACGCGGCAGCGGTCGGCCCACAGGGTGGGATGCGGCGGTCGGCAGAAGCGGACCGCGCGGGGGTGGCCTGCGGGGCAGGTGCCCGCCGGCGTGTTGCCTCGTGCACAGCAGCGACCACCGCCCCGCGTCCGGTCCTGTCTCAGGCGTCGGGGTCGAAGGGGATGCCGTCCGGTACGGCCGCGGCCAGATGGCTGTTGAAGGTGTCGTCCTTGATGCCCAGGGTGGCGCTGCCGAAGTCCGCCCCGGTCAACTTGTCGCGCAGCCCCTCGGGATAGCCGTCCCAGCCGACGAGGGTGGGGAACTGCCAGCTCCCCCGGTGATTCTCGGGCGGCTCGTCACCGCCGTCGTTCTTGGCGGCGCGGAAGCAGTGGGTACTCACCCCGTCCTTGTGGTAGACGACCTTGGGGTGCGTGCCCTCGAAAGGCAGGGCGTCCTTGTGGTGCACGGTGAATCCACCGTGGTTGGAGGTCGAGACGTACTCGACCTGGTCGTTGTGCACCCACACCACGACGTGCTCCCAGTCGTGCCGGTGCCCGGCGCTCCCGCCGCCGAGTGCCGCCTGGTCCTTCTCGAAGTAGGAGGCGTAGACCAGGGCGCACCAGCCGTTGTTGCACTTGGTGCGGGAGTAGCCGTTGGTGTTCTCCAGGTCGGAGGCGTCGCGGCAGTTGCCGTTGACGTCGCCGCCTATCTTCAGGCCCGGGGCGATGGTGCCGTCCGGGCCGATGGCGGGGGTGGCATAGCAGCCGTCGGTGTCGTAGTCGTAGGCGGGCTGGAACCTCTTCTCCAACTCGGTCGCGTTCATGGGCAGCGACTGCGGCGGATCGGCCAGCGCCGTCCCCGGCAGCCCGACGACCAGAGCGAAGGCCCCGACCACGACGGCCGGGGCCTTCCTGCCCCGTCCGACGGCTCGGCGGGACCGGCCGGCAGGGGCGTCATACGCGGTTTTCGCCTCTCTCATGTGCGCACTCCATGGTGGGGGGTGAGATGCTCGGCTCACGCTGCCGTGCGTCGGCGCCCCTGCCAAGAGGGCGAACTCCGTACGTCGCGCGCCCCAACCGCCCGGCCTTCCTTGACGAAAGTCAGGAAGCCCCCCGCCTTTCGTCGCTGCCCGGACGGTGCGCGCGTTCATAGGCTCCCGGCCATGATCCGCACACACTGCGCGGCGGTCGCTGTCCTGACCGCCGCCCTGCTCACCCCGACAGCCGCCGCCTGCGCCTCCGCCGAGAGGACGTCGACGGCCGACGCGCGCCCGGCAGCCTCTGCGGCGACCGCCGCGAACAGCGACAGCCGCCTGTCCATTCCGAAGCCCACGGGGGAGTGGGCGGTCGGACGGGACACCCTGCCCCTGGTCGACCACGACCGCCGCGATCCCTGGGTGCCGTCGGCGGGCGCCCGCCGGGTGATGGTCTCGGTCCTCTACCCCGCGCGGCGCGGCGGCGACCGGTCGGCCCCCGCGCCGTATCTGTCGGCCGAGGAAGCGGCACTGCTGCTCAAAGGGTTGAAGCTGGACAGATCCTTCCCGGCCGACCGGCTCGCCTCGGTCCGTACCAACGCCCGCTTCGGCGCCCGCCCCGCACCGGGCAGGCACCCGCTCGTGGTGCTCTCCCCGGGCTTCACCCTGCACCGCGCCACCCTCACCACGCTGGCGGAGGAGTTGGCCTCACAGGGCTACGTCGTCGCACTGCTGGACCACGCCTACGAATCCTTCGGCACGACCTTCACGGACCGGGGCGCCGCGCGTGCCGACAAGGCCGCGGCACGCACCTTGACCTGCGTCGCATGCGAGACCGTGGAGGCCGCGCCGACCGACGAGGGGGAGAAGAAGCTGCTGGCCCGGGCGGCGCGGAACCGGGCGGCCGACATCTCCTTCGTCGTCGACGAGTTGACGCGCCCCGCGCGGGACCGGCGGCACGCACCGGAAGGGCGCAAGCGGTCCCCCGACTACGCGGCGCTGATCGACCCGCGGCACATCGGGGCGGCGGGCCACTCGCTCGGCGGCAACGCGGCGGCAGTGGCAGCGGGTACCGACCGCCGTATCAGGGCCGCCGCCAATTTGGACGGCACCTTCTTCGCACCGGTGCCGCAGGCGGCGGCCGGCCGCCCGGTCCTCATGCTCGGCACCAGGGACGGCCACGACCCGCAGGCCCGGGACACGACGTGGCCGCGGACCTGGGAGCGGCTGCACGGCTGGAAGCGGTGGCTCACGGTCGCCGACTCCGGGCACTTCACCTTCATCGACATGCCGATCCTGGGCGGGCAGGCCGGTGTCACCGATCCCTCGGCGCCGTTGTCCGGGAAGCGCTCGGGTGAGATCACCACCCGGTATGTGACGGCCTTCTTCGACCGGCATCTGCGCGGTCTGCCCCGGCCGTTGCTGGACGGCCCCTCGAAGGCGAACCCGGAGGTGGCCTTCCACACTCCGTGACCACGGGGTGGGTCACAGGTGCCGCTTGAGGAGCCCGCGACGCCTGGCACGGACCAGACGCAGTACGCCGCGGAGGAGCGGCACCCGGCCCACCCGGAGGGTGAGCGGGGCGGCGGCCACGGCCTCGGCGTACCGGGGGAGGCATCCACGGCGCCAGCGCGTCGCGCCGTGCGGCAGGGCCGGCTGCCGCACGGGGAGGTCGTGGTGCCAGTTGGCGGCGGCTATCCGCAGCCTGGCCGCCCACCGGCCCGGGGACAGGGTACCGAGAGGCAGTTCGGCCGTGAACCGGCCGTCGTCCCCAAGCGCCAGCGGGAAGTCGGCCTCGGCGTCTGCCGTCGCCAGCCGAAGGAGGGCTGTCCCCGGTGGTGGACCGAGCAGGTTCGTCCGGCCGCTCATCCGCAGCACCGGGCCGCGCCACGCGGCGACTTCGGGTTCGAGGCGCAGTTCCTTGCCGAGCTGTGCTGCTGGTACGTGTTGGAGCCGCAGGCTGAGATTACCGAAGGACGTCCAGTAGATTCTGGCTGTCCGTATTCCTCCGGCGCCGTCGTCGGTCAGGCAGGTGAACGGGCAGGCACCCGCGTTCGGGTCGCGCTGGTTTCCCAGCCGCACGGTTTTGCTGAGTCCGTTCACGGTGAGGCGCAGGTACAGGTCCCAGAAGCCGTCGGCCAGTGGTGCGTCGTTCCCGTCGCCGCCGAGGAGATCCAGGTCCGCCTCGAAGGCGTCTTCGGCGAGGCGGATTTCGGCATGGCGTCTTTCGGTGCCTTCTCCGCGGTGCTGGAGGAAGACCTCCAGCGTCTTTCTGCTTTCTTCGTGGTGCTCGCTGTGGTGCTCACTCTTGTGCAACGTCGCGCGACCGCTGAGGCGAAGTCGGCTACCGGTGAAGGAGAATGCGGATACATGGTGGGTGAGGGTGAGGTGATCCGTCACGTCGAACAATGCGGTGGCGCCTTGGGGACGGCTGTCACGATCAGGTGGATAGTGCGCCAGTGCTCTTCCTTGAGAGATATGGATACGAAACGGCAGCTTGCTGTTGTCCGACCAGGTGTGGGCCAACAACTCGGCCAGGTCGCCGTGCCGGGTGAGATGGCAGCGCAGCCGCTGGATCGGGGGCAGCCGGGGCCAGAACGCATCGCCGTCGTGCTCGGCGACGAGTCTCCGCATCCGCTCGAACTCGCGCTGCTGGATTGCCGCTTCCGTCTCGGTGCCCAGAAACTTGAAGGCGTCCTTCAGCTCCACCGCGAAGTGCCGCTCCAAAAGGGCATCGCGCTGCGGCCCGGGGGCCAGCTCGCTCCGCAGCAGCTCACACACCCGGTGGAGCGCGTCGAGGGTCGGCTCGGTCTTGTTCGTATACGTCAGATGCCGGCCGTCGCCGCGCCGCACGAGGTAGTAGCAGGCGTAGTCGGCGACCACGGAGATGCGGCGTGCGCGCAAGTAGGCGAGTGCGGTGAAGGGCTGGTCCTCGCCGACCCGTAGATCCGTGTCGAAGCGCAGGCGCAGCCGGTCGAGCAGTTCCTTGCGGAAGAGCTTCTGGGCGGAGAGCGCCCAGTAGACCCGGGAGGTGAACAGGTCGGCGTCGGGCTGGTTCGCCCGGAACATGGAGCGCGGCACTCTGCGCCCCACCGAGGCCATCTTGCCCAGTACCACATCGGAGCTGTTCTCCTCGGCGGTCACGGTGAGCCGCTGCAGCGCTTCGGGGGCCAGGTAGTCGTCCGCGTCGAGAAAGAAGACGTACTCGCCCTGGGCGAGGTCCAGGGCCAGGTTGCGCGGGGCGGAAGGGCCACCGGAGTTCTCCTGGTGGATCACCCGCAGCAGCCGGGGATGCCGGGCGGCCATCCGGTCCAGCTCGGCGGCGGTGCCGTCCGTGGAGCCGTCGTCCACGACGATCATCTCGATGCGACCGGGGCCGAGTGACTGGTGTGCGACCGAGGAAACGCAGCGCTTGACGTAGGGCAGCGCATTGTAAGCGGGAGTTATGACACTTACCAGATGTTTCTCAGCATTCATGGATAGACGGTGGCCATTCGGGCGCATCGGCGCCAGGGGAAGGCGGCGTTCGGGTGAACCCGGCCCTTCCCGGGCGGAGGGTGCGGGCGTCAGGCCCGGTGCCCGCGCCGGCGCGTCGCGGAGCCGCGCGGCCCCGAGTCGGCGGCCCGCCGTGCCCGGAAACGACGCGGCGGCTGCCCGTCACCCGGTGAGGGTGAGGGGCAGCCGCCGCGATCGGGGTACGGCTCAGTAGGGGCCGTTGACGTTGTCGATCGAACCGTAGCGGTCCGCCGCGTAGTTGCAGGCCGCGACGATGTTGGCGACCGGGTCGCGCTGGTCGTGGACGGTGCCCTCGACGTGGTAGGCGTCGAAGGTCGGCTTGATCACCTGGAGCAGGCCGATGGACGGAGTGCCGTTCTGGGCGTTGATGTCCCAGTTGTTGATGGCGTTCGGGTCACCGCCGGACTCCCGGATGATGTTGCGGTGGATGCCCTCGTAGCTGCCCGGGATGCCGTGCTGCTTCATGATGGTCAGCGCCTCGTTGATCCAGCCGTCCAGGTTGGTCGACTGGGTCTTGTGCACGCTGCTGGTCCGCTCGGCCGAGCTGCGGTCGGCCCGCTCGGAGCTGCTGCTCCGCTCGGCGGGCGCGGAGGCGGTGTCCAGGGTCAGCTTCTGACCGGGGCGGATCAGGTCGGCGTCGGCGCCGATCGTCTCCTTGTTGGCCTTGTACAGGGTGGACCAGCCGCCCTTGATGTCGTGGTCCACGGCGATCTTGTACAGGGTGTCGCCGCTGACGACGGTGTAGGAGCTGGGCTCCTGCTCGGTCTTGGCCTGCGCAGCCGCCTGGGCGGACTGCGCCTGCTGCTGCACCTTGGCCGGGGCGGGGGCGGCGTGCGCGCTGCCCGCGGTCAGCAGGGGAGCGGCGATTCCCGCACCGCCGGCGACCAGGACGATCGAAAGCCGGGAAATGCTGCGGGCGCTGAGCGGATGACGGGCATGACGGCCACGAGACATGGGGGTGTCCTCTCCTAGCGCCTGCGAGGTGAGCTGTCGGATTCGGGCTGGAGTGGCCCGGCCATTCCCGTGCGCGAGGGCGCTACGGGCATGGCTTCACCCCTAGCCGGGCCGCTGGATGCGGCACGGCACTTACCTGGGTCCCCCGCTCCTGCCGCGCGGTTCTGGTGCGAATTTCCCTCGCCGGGCGGCAGGATTCGGCGCCCCGGCATGGGAACTCCGGCCGTTTACGGAGGCCGGAGCGAGGACACGGAAACACAATGGATTGCCCGGATCAAGGCGCTCGATTCACCTGCGGGCCGCTTCCGGAAAATGATCTCGCAATTCATCAACGCTATGCGGTGGATCATTTTCTGAGCGTAAAGTGGCGAATCGGGGAGGTGTTCCGAACAACTCGCGCGGCAAAGGTTCTTGACGAGCCGGCAGAAGATCTTGCCCGTATCTCTGCTGTTTCGGTGTGTTTCCCGACACAGCGGATGAGCGGGAGCGGCAAGTCTTGTATTTCCGGACATTGCAGCTGAAAGCCGATGAAGGGGGCCTCCGACAGCTCCCGGGAGAGCGGGAGTTTCGACCGGTAGGCGTTTCTACTAAGCGCCATCGTACATTCTTCTCCCGCCTCGGCCGCGCGCGGTCTTCATCGCGTGCGCCGCATTCGCGGCCGAGGCGGTGACGCTTCCCGAGATGCTCGTAGGCGCCGTGCTGTCACTGCTCCGGGTCGTCGAGTGGAACGGTGAACCAGCGGACGGCGACCGGCCGCGCACCAGGCCCGGCGTCGGCGCGGGGCCGCTGGAAGCGCCGCAGCAGCTCCAGATACGCGTCGTGGAACTGCTGCACCTCCTCCCGGGTGAGATGCAGGGTGCTGCGTGATCCGCACCCCCACTCCTCCTCGGGCGGTTGGAGGGCGTAGCGGTGGACCAGTTCGATGTCCTCCTCCATGCGCAGCCGGTCCAGTTCGCCGACCACGGCGCGTTCGGCGGCCGACAGGTCGGCCTGGGGCGGGCGCCGCACGTCCAGTCCGCGCACTCCGCGCCACCAGCGCTCGCGGCCGTTCGCCGAGTGGTCGGGGTCGTCCTCGATGAAGCCGGCTCGCTCCAGCTGGCGCAGGTGGTAGCTGAGCGTTCCGGTGTTCTCGCCGAGTACGGCGGCGAGCGCGGTGGCCGTCGCGGGGCCCTCGGTGGCCAGCCGGCGAAGGATCTTGCGGCGCAGCGGGTGGGCCAGCGCCTTGAGGGCCGCGGGGTCGCTGACGGTGCGAAACGACTGCTGGACGGCGGCGGGGCCGTCCTCTTCCGGTGGCTCGGTCATGTGCCGACCCTAGCGCAGACGTTCCTCTGCAGAGCTTCCTCTGCAGAGCTTCCTCTGCAGAAGTTTCTCTGCAATGCTGTCACCGCCTCGCGGCTCCAGCGCTGCCGTGAAGCTGATCTCCCGGTGCCGCCCCCCTGCCGCCCGACGCGCGCGGCGGCAGTGCGCGCGACCACCATCACGAGTACGTCAGGACGGATACATGGCTCATGAAGCGGTCCAGCTGCGGCACGTCACCCGCCGGTACGGCACAGGCGGTGGCGCCGTCACCGCCCTCGACGAGGTCTCGCTCGACTTCCAGCACGGCACGTTCACCGCGATCATGGGGCCTTCCGGCTCGGGCAAGTCCACGCTGCTGCAGTGCGCCGCCGGTCTCGACCGGCCCACATCGGGTTCGGTCGCCGTGGGCGGAACCGAGCTGACGGGGCTGAGCGAGACCCGGCTGACGCTCCTGCGCCGCCGGCAGATCGGCTTCGTCTTCCAGGCGTTCAATCTGCTGCCGTCCCTGACCGCCGGGCAGAACGTGGCCCTTCCGCTGCGGCTCGCCGGCCGTCGACCGGCCCCCGCCCGGATACGGGAGGTGCTGGAGCGGGTCGGGCTCGGGGAGCGGATGCGGCATCGGCCTGCGGAGCTGTCCGGTGGCCAGCAGCAGCGGGTCGCGCTGGCCCGCGCGCTGATCACCCGCCCCCAGGTGCTCTTCGGTGACGAGCCGACCGGGGCCCTCGACTCGCAGACCAGCCGCGAGGTCCTCACGCTGCTGCGCGACATGGTCCGCGACGAGGGGCGGACCACCGTCATGGTCACCCACGACCCGGTCGCCGCCTCCTATGCCGACCGCGTGGTCTTCCTCGTCGACGGCCGGGTCGACGGAGAGCTGTGTGCGGCGTCAGCACAGGAGATCGCCGCGCAGATGGCTCAGCTGGAGGACGTGACGTGCTGAACATCGCGCTGACCACCCTGCGCACCCGCTGGGCCGGGTTCGCCGGCAGCTTCGTCGCGCTGGCGCTCGGCGTGGGGCTGCTCACCGTCATGGGGCTGGCGCTGGCGTCGTCACTGCAGGCGCCGGAGCGCGAGCCGGAGAGATTCGCCGCGGCCCCCGTGGTCGTCAAGGGTGCGGACACCCTCCGCGTGCCCACCTCGATCGGGGAGCGCACCCACGAGCTCGCGCAGCCCCGCACCGTCCCCGACCGGGTCAAGACGCGGCTGAAGAAGCTGGGGCGCGTCGTGGAGGACCGGTCGTTCGATGTCCCGGTCGACGGCGGCCCCGGCGACCTGGTGGGCCACCCCTGGTCCACCGCCGCATTCGCCCCGTACCACCTGGAGCAGGGACGCGAGCCCCGGGCGGACGACGAGGTGGTCGTCAGCGAGGACTGGACCCGGCGCGGCGGTCGGCCGGTACAGCCCGGCCGGCGGCTGCCCACCGCGGACGGAGCCGTACGGGTCGTCGGCGTCGTGGGAGGGCTCGGCTTCGAGAAGGCCGTCTTCTACACCGACCGGCGCGCTGCCGAGCTGGCGCCGCGCAGCCTCCAACTGGTCGTCGACACCGACGATCCGGCCGCCGTACGCGCGGCGGTACACGGCAGTGCGGGCGTACGGGTCCTCACCGGCGACGCCCGCCGGTTCGCCGACCCCGACCCCGAGCGGGACAGTGAGGCCGTCACAGCGATGAACGCCATGTTCGGCACGGCGGGCGGTGTCGCCGCCTTCGTCTCGGTGTTCGTGGTGGCCTCGACCTTCGCGTTCGCGGTCGCCCAGCGCCGCCGCGAGTTCGGACTGCTGCGCATGGCGGGAGCCACCCCGGCCCAGGTCCGCCGCACGGTGCTCTTCGAGGCGCTGCTCGTCGGTGCCGCAGCTTCGGCAGTCGGCTGCGCTCTCGGCGCCCGGGGCGCACCGATGCTCGCCCGGTGGGTGGTCGACCAGGAACTGGCGCCGCCCTGGTTCACCGTCCAGCACCACATCTGGCCGTACCACGTCGCCTTCTGGACCGGGCTGCTGGTGGCCTTCGGCGGGGCGGTCGTCGCGTCCTGGCGGGCCGGCCGCACCGCGCCGACCGAGGCCCTGCGGGAAGCCTCCGTGGAGTCCCGCGCCCTGCCGATGAGCCGCGCGGTGTGCGGTACGGCCCTGCTGCTGGCCGCTGCCGGGACCCTCGCGGTTTCCCTGGCCACCGACCCCGGCGACCTGCTGCACCGCAAGACGTACGTCACCCGGCCCATGCTGCTGATCACCGGCGTGGCGCTGCTGGCGCCGCTGCTGGTCCGCCCGCTGACCCGGCTGATCGCCTGGCTTCCGGCCCGGCTTCCGGGCGCGGTGGGCATGCTGATGCGGCAGAACGCCGACACCCGGGCCGGACGGACGGCGGCCCTCGCGGCGCCCGTGCTGGTCACGGTGGCCCTGGCAGGCTCCCTGCTGGGAGCGACGGCGACGTTGAACGCGGCGAAGGCCACCGAGAAACGCACCGCTACCGCGGCCGACTTCGTCGTCACCCCCACCGAAGAAGGCGGCTTCGCCCAGGCGACGCTCCAGCGGCTGCGCCGGGTCGCCGGCACCGAGGTCTCCGCGACCTCCTCCACCGCCGTCTACACGCTGGAGGAGGGGGTGGCGCTGATCAAGTCGCCGGCCCGGGCCGGCGACCCCGCCCGGCTCCGGGCCACCACCCGGCTGCCGCTCGCTGCCGGCGACGTGAGCGATCTCGACGACGACTCGATCATCGTCAACGAGGAGTGGGCGCACCACACGGTGGGGGAGCGCGTGCCGGTCTGGCTGGGGGACGGCACCAGGAAGTCGCTGCGGATCGCCGCGGTCATGACCACGGGAACCGGCGACAACGGCGCCTACGTCACCCCGCGCAACGCCCGCAACGCGCCGGTCGACCGGGTCGAGGTACGGCTCACGGACGGGGCCGACGCCGCCGCGGTGGCCGATGAACTCGGCCGAGCCGTACCCAAGTCCGACGGTCGGGTGCTCACCGCGCGGGAATGGCTCCGGGCCACCTACCCCGCGACCGACCGCACCACCCGGGCGGGCTTCCTCGTCGTCCTCGGTATCGCTCTGCTGTACACGGTCGTCGCGCTGGCCAACACCATGGTCATGTCGACGTGGGACCGGGCGCGTGAACTCGCGCTGCTGCGGTTGAGCGGCGCCACCCGCCGGCAGGTGCTGCGAACCGTGGCAGCCGAGGCCCTGATGGTGGTCGCGGTCGGTGGCGTGCTGGGGACCGCGGTCGCCGGAGTGAACCTGGCGGGCATCTGGGCCGCCCTGGCGTTGCTGTCGGTCTGGACGCCGATCCAGCTCCCCTGGGCGGCGCTCACCGCCGTACTGGGAGTCTGCGCGGTGGCAGCCGTGCTCT
>NZ_JAFFZM010000042.1 GCF_017676345.1 Streptomyces smyrnaeus
CGCACCGCTCAGCGGCGGATGCGGGCCATCTCAGGGTCGACCAGAGGCTCGGCGGTGACGGTGGCGCGTATCGTGCGGTCGAAGTACTGGATGTCGACCGCGGTCCCGACCGTGGCCTCCGCGGGCAGCCAGGCGTACGCGATGGGCTTGCCGATCGTGTGGCCGAATGCGGCGGACGTGACGTACCCGGCCGCCCGGCCGTCGAGGAACACCGGTTCGTGGCCCAGCACGACACTGCGGCCGTCGTCGATGGTCAGGCAGGTCAGACGGCGGGTGACGGTGTCGTTTCCGGGGCCGGTGAGCGCGTCCCGGCCGATGAACTCGCCCTTCTGCGGGCGTACGGCGAACCCGACACCGGCCTCGTAGGGGTTGTGCTCGGTGGTCATGTCCGTCCCCCAGGCGCGGTACCCCTTCTCCAGCCGCAGGCTGTTGAACGCGGCACGCCCGGCGGCGACGACCCCCAGCTCGCGGCCGGCCTCCCACAGCACGTCCCACAGCTTCTGGCCGTACTCGGCGCTGGTGTAGATCTCCCAGCCGAGTTCGCCCACGTAGGACAGACGCATCGCGGTGACCGGGACGCCCGCGATGTGTGCGGGCATGCAGCGGAAGAACTTCAGGCTCTCATGGGAGAAGTCCTGGTGGCTCAGCGGCTGGACCAGGGCACGGGCCAGCGGGCCCCACACTCCCACGCAGCAGGTTCCGCCGGTGATGTCACGGATCTGGACGCTGTGGTCGCTCGGAGCCTGGCGGCGGAAGTAGTCCAGATCGAGATTGCCGTTGGCGCCGACCTGGAACAGGTCCCGAGCGAGGCGGGCGACGGTGAGGTCACTGCGGATGCCGCCGGCGTCATCCAGCGCGAGGGTGTAGGTGACCGCCCCCACGGACTTGTCCATCTTGCTGGTGGTCAGCCGCTCCAGGAATGTCACCGCACCGGGCCCGCTCACTTCGATGCGCTTGAGTGGCGTCATGTCGTACATCGCGACCGCGGTGCGGGTCTTCCACGCCTCGACGGCGGCGATCGGCGAGTGGTACATGGCTGACCAGTCGTCCCGGGCCGGCGGCTGCCACTCGGGCGGCAGCTCCTCCAGGAGAGGTGCGTTGGCCTCGTACCAGTGCGGGCGCTCCCAGCCGTGGGCCTCGAGGAAGAACGCTCCCAGCTCCTTCTGCCGCGCGTGGAACGGGCTCACACGTAGGTCGCGCGGAGAGTCCTTGGGCTGCAGCGGGTGCCGCACGTCGTAGACCTCCACGAAGTTCTGCTTCGAGGTCTCGTTGACGTGGTGCTCGGTGGTCTCGATCTCGTCGAAGCGGTGCACATTGCAGCCGTGCAGCTCGATCTCGCTGCGCCCGTCGACGAGCAGCTGTGCGACCGAGCGGGCCACCCCCGCGGAGTGGGTCACCCAGACCGCCTCGGCGATCCAGAAACCGGACACGTCGGGGGACTCGCCGATCAGCGGGCCCCCGTCGGGGGTGAAGGACATGACCCCGTTGAAACCGGCCTCGACCTTGGCCTGCCGCAGGGAGGGAAGGAGCAGTCGGCTCTGCTCCCAGGACGGGGCGAAGTCCTCCTCCGTGAACGGCAGCTTCGAGGGCATGGTCCCTTCGGTGGTGCCGTTCCCGTCCTCGGGCAGGGCGGAGATGTTCACCGGCATCGGCCGGTGCGCGTAACTGCCGATCCCCACACAGTCGTTGTGCTCCCGGTAGTACAGATCCTGGTCCTGATGGCGCAGGATCGGGAGTCCGGCCTCGATCCGGTCGTCGTTGCGGCCGACGAGTTCGGCCACCTGTCCGGTGCGCACGTACTGGTGAGCCAGCGGTAGCAGCGGAACCCGCATGCCGACCATGTCGCCCACGACCTGGCCCCAGAACCCGGCGCACGACACGACGATGTCGGCGGGGACCTCTCCGCTGTCGGTCTGCACGCCGGTGACCCGGCCCCCGCTGTGGCTGATCCCCGTGACACGGGTCGAGCCGCGGAACTCCGCTCCGCGGGACTCGGCACGGCGGGCGAGCACGACAACCGCACGGGAGGCCTTGGCCAGCCCGTCGGTCGGAGTGTGGAACCCACCCAGGACCTGGTCGGGGTCGAGGAGCGGGTGCAGCCGGGCACACTCCTGCGGCCCGACGACCTCACCCGGGACACCCCAGGAGGCAGCCCAGCCCTGCTTGCGGTGCAGATCGGCGAGCCGCTCCGGAGTCGTGGCGACTTCCAGGCCCCCGACCTGGTTGAAGCACCACGAGTCGCCACTGCCGAGACTCAGCAGCTTCTCGACGGTGTAGGCGGCGAACTCTGTCATCGTCTTCGACGCAGCGGTCTGGTAGACCAGCCCAGGCGCGTGCGAGGTCGAACCACCGGTCAGCGGCAGCGGTCCCTGATCGAGGACAGTGACGCGGTTCCAACCGCGTGCGGTCAGCTCGTCGGCCAGGTTCGCCCCGACGATTCCGGCTCCGATGATCACGACGCGTGGCGTGGTACTCATTGCTGCTCTCTCCTAAAGGAACGGGACTCGCTACCGCGGTGGGGACGTCAGGACGGTCGGTGCGCGGGCCGAACGACGCGGCGCGCCCGGGAAGGTACGGAGCAGGCGGACAGCCGCCGGCAGCCTCGGTCCGCTACGGGATGTTGTCCATCTCCGCGGCAAGGGTGGTGTCCGGGCCGTGCCCGGTGTGCACCACCGTGTCGCCGGGCAAGCGGAACAGCTTCTCCCGGATGGACTCCACGAGCACGCTGTGGTCGCTGAACGAGCGTCCGGTGGCTCCGGGACCGCCGTTGAACAGCGTGTCCCCGCTGAAGAGCACACCCAGCTCCTCGGCGTAGAAGCACACCGCGCCCGGTGCGTGGCCCGGGGTGTGCAAGACCTCGAGCGAGGCGCCGGCGACCTTGAGGATCTCTCCGTCCGTGAGGTTGGTGTCCCACGAGATGCCGGGATGCGTCAGCTCCCACACAGGGCGGTCGTCGGGGTGCAGCAGGATCGGCGCCCCGGTGCGGGCCGCCAGCTGCGGTGCCACTCTGACGTGGTCGTCGTGGGCGTGGGTGCACAGGATGGCCTTCACCCGGCGGCCGTCGACGACGTCGAGGATGCGGTCCACGTCGTGAGGGGCGTCGAGGACCACGCACTCATGGTCGTCGCCGAGTATCCAGACGTTGTTGTCGACCTGGTGGGTCTCCCCGTCCAGGGAGAACGTCCCGGAGGTGACGGTGTGGTCGATGCGTACGTGCTCGGCGGGGCTCACAGGGCCACCACCGAGCGGAGCACGTCGCCGTGGTGCATCCGGTCGAACGCTTCCTCGACGTCGTCGAGGCCGATCTTCTCGGAGACGAAGGCGTCGAGGTCGAGTCGGCCCTGCTGGTACAGGTCGATGAGCAGCGGGAAATCCCGGGAGGGCAGGCAGTCGCCGTACCAGCTGGACTTGAGGGATCCGCCGCGGCCGAACACGTCGATCAGCGGGATGTCGGGCAGCTTCATGTCAGGGGTGGGGACGCCGACGAGGACGAGCGTGCCGGCGAGATCGCGGGCGTAGAAGGCCTGCTGGTAGGTCTCCGGCCTGCCGACCGCGTCGATGACGACGTCGGCGCCGTGTCCGCCGGTCAGCTCCCGGATGGCCTCGACGGCATCCTGCCGCGTGCTGTTCACGGTGTGGGTGGCGCCCAGACCCTCGGCCCACCGCAGCTTGCGGTCGTCGATGTCGACAGCGATGATCCGGGACGCTCCGGCGAGTCGGGAGCCGACGACCGACGCGCAGCCGACGCCGCCGCAGCCGATCACCGCGACGCTCTTTCCGCGTCCCACCTGGCCGGTGTTGAGGGCGGCGCCGAGGCCTGCCATCATCCCGCACCCCAGCAGGCCGGCGGCGGCCGGCGAGGCGGCCGGGTCGACCTTGGTGCACTGGCCGGAGTGGACGAGTGTCTTCTCGGCGAAGGCGCCGATGCCGAGGGCGGGCGTCAGTTCCGTGCCGTCGGTGAGGGTCATCTGCTGTGTCGCGTTGTGCGTGTTGAAGCAGTACCACTGTTCGCCGCGCTCGCACGCACGGCACTGGCCGCACACGGCACGCCAGTTCAGGACGACGAAGTCACCCGGGGCCACGGAATCGACGCCTTCACCGACGGACTCCACGATGCCGGCGGCCTCGTGGCCCAGGAGGAACGGGAATTCGTCGTTGATGCCGCCCTGGCGGTAGTGGAGATCGGTATGGCAGACACCGCACGCCTGGATCGTCACGACCGCCTCGCCGGGGCCGGGGTCGGGGACGAGGATGGTCTCCACGGTGACCGGGGCGTCCTTGCTCATCGCAACGACTGCGCGGACCTCTTGCATGTCGGTACTCCTGTACTCAGTGATCTTCGGTGCGGGGTGCCGGCCGCGCCCCGGCGAGCCGGTGCCGACCGTGCTGCGGGGGTGGTGCTGAACGCGCCCGGGGGAGAGCCGGGAAGGTGTCTGCTGGTGGTGAAGTACGTCGCCACCAGCAGACGAAGTTCGAACTGAAAGACAAGAAGACAGAGATTGCTGCGCAACTGATATATCAAGCGGGCCCACGCTAATCCCGGCGCTCTCACAGCGTCAAGAGGTGGCTGCCATGGCAACTCGTCGATGATTCCGGGCGACACGATGTGGCCGCGGAGACAGTGGCTACCCTCGAAGCCGTCTGTCTCCGCGGCCTTCACGCCACGCCCGGCACGGGTGCGGTCCGTGTCGTATCGGTGCGGCGTGAGCTCCCGCAGCTCCCGGAACTTCAGGCCGGAGGGGTCTCACCGGCCTGACGCTCCGCCGCCTCGACGATGTTCTTCAAGAGCATGGCCCGGGTCATCGGCCCGACGCCGCCGACGGTGGGAGCGAGCTTGCCCGCCACCTCACCGACCCGGGGGTGCACGTCCCCGAGAACGCCCTCGATGGTGCGAGTGATGCCGACGGACAGGACGGTCGCGCCGGGCCTGATCCAGTCGGGCCGGACAAGGTGCGCGGCACCGGCGGCCGCGACCACGACGTCGGCGGCACGTGTGTGAGCGGTGATGTCGGCGGTCGCTTCGTGGCACATGGTGACGGTGGCGTGTTCGCTGCTGCGGGTGAGCATCAGGCCGAGCGGTCGGCCCACGGTGACGCCACAGCCGATGACGCAGAAGTTCGCGCCCGTGATGGGGACGTGATGCCGGCGGAGGAGTTCGATGATCCCGCGTGGTGTGCAGGGCAGTGGTCCGGCTTTGCCCAGGACCAGCCTGCCCAGGTTGGTGGGGTGGAGTCCGTCGGCGTCCTTGGCCGGGTCGATCAGCTCCAGGACCGCGTGCATGTCCAGATGACCGGGAAGTGGCAACTGCACGATGTAGCCCGTGCAGTCCGGGTCGGCGTTGAGGCTGAGCACGGCTGCCTCGACGTCCGCCTGGGTGGCGTCGGCGGGCAGTTCGACCTGCAGCGAGGTGATGCCGACCGCAGCGCAGTCCTTGTGCTTGCCGGCGACGTACACCTGGCTGCCCGGATGGTCCCCGACCAGGATGGTGCCCAGTCCGGGTACGATCCCGCGGCTCTTCAAGTCGGCTACCCGCAGGGCGAGTTCCGCCTTGATGTCGGCCGCGGTGGCGGTACCGTCGAGCGAGACAGTGGTGGTCATGGGGCGCCGCCTCAGTTGAAGATCACAGTACGGTGGCCGTGCAGCAGGATGCGGCTCTGGCAGTGCCAGTTGACAGCCCTTGCGAGTGCCAGACGTTCGGCATCCCGCCCGACCCTGACCAACTGCTCCGCGCTCTGCCGGTGGTCGACGCGGATGACCTCCTGCTCGATGATCGGCCCCTCGTCCAGGTCCGCGGTGACGTAATGCGCGGTCGCGCCGACGAGCTTGACGCCTCGCCGGTAGGCCTGGTGGTAGGGCCTGGCACCGGCGAAGCTCGGCAGGAACGAGTGGTGAATGTTGATCGCCCTGCCTTCGAGGCGCTTGCACAGGTCCTCGGAGAGGACCTGCATGTACCGGGCCAGCACCACGAGGTCGATGTCGTGGTCCTCGACCAGGCGGAGCAACTGCTCCTCGGCCTGCGGCTTGCAGTCCGGGGTGACGGGGATGTGGTGGAAGGGCACACCGGCCTGTTCGGCCTGGGGCCCGAGGTGGGGGTGGTTGGAGACGACGAGCGCGACGTCGCCCTCGAGCGTCCCGCTGCGCCAGCGGTAGAGCAGGTCGGCGAGGCAGTGGTCGAACTTCGAGACCATCACCAGGATGCGCGGCTTGGCCCCCGCGTCCTGCAGCCGCCACCGCATGGCATAACGCTCGGCGGTGGCGGTGAATCCGGCCTGGAGTCCGGACAGGGAGGCGTCGTCGGGTGCCGAGAAGCTCGTCCGCAGGAAGACGACGCCGTGTTCGGGGTCGTCGAACTGCTGGTGTTCGGTGATGTCGCAGCCGTGCTCGACCAGGTAGGCCGTCACGGCGTTGACGATGCCGGGGCGTTCCGGGCAGGTCAAGGTCAGTACGTAGTGGTTGCTCACAAGTCTTCTCCTCAGCACTGAACCACGTTGAGGGCGAGGCCGCCTCGCGCGGTCTCCTTGTACTTGTCCTTCATGTCCGCGCCCGTCTCGCGCATGGTCTTGACGGCCTTGTCGAGACTGACGTGGTGCCGGCCGTCGCCGTGGAGGGCCATACGCGCAGCCGTGACGGCCTTCATCGACGCGACGGCGTTGCGCTCGATGCAGGGGATCTGCACCAGACCACCCACCGGGTCGCAGGTGAGCCCGAGATTGTGTTCGATGCCGATCTCCGCGGCGTTCTCGACCTGCTCGGGGGTGCCGCCGAGGACCTCCGCCAAGCCGGCGGCGGCCATGGAGCAGGCTGAGCCGACTTCGCCCTGGCAGCCGACCTCGGCTCCCGAGATGGAGGCGTTCTCCTTGAACAGGACACCGATGGCGGCGGCGGTGAGCAGGAAGTTCACGACGCCGTCGGGGCCCGCTCCGCGGACGAAGCGCATGTAGTAGTGCAGGACGGCGGGGATGATGCCGGCGGCACCGTTGGTGGGGGCGGTGACGACGCGTCCGCCGGCGGCGTTCTCCTCGTTCACCGCGAGAGCGAACAGGGTGACCCATTCCATCGCGTGCAACGAGTCTGTCGCCGTCTCCTCCCACGCGGCGTCGAGCTTGTTCTTGAGCGCGGCGGCGCGGCGCCGCACCCGGAGCCCGCCGGGCAGGGTGCCCTCGGCCGCACAGCCGGCCTCGACGCACTCCTGCATCACGGACCAGATGCGCAGCAGGCCCGCGCGGACGTCTTCGCGGCTGCGCCACGACAGCTCGTTGGCCATCATGATCGCGCTGATGGGCAGGCCCGTCTCCCGGGAGTGGGCGAGGAGTTCCTCGCCGGTTGTGAAGGGATAGCGGACGGGGGTGTCGTCCGGCACGATCTGCGATCCGGCGGCCTCGGTCTCGTCGAGGACGAAGCCGCCGCCGATGGAGTAGTAGGTACGGTGCGACAGACGTGCACCCTCGCTGTTCCACGCTTCGAACGTCATCCCGTTGGAGTGGAAGTCGAGCCGTTTGACGCGGTGGAGGACGACGTCGCTGTCGACGTCGAAGCCGACCGGCTGCTTGTCGAGAAGACGGAGGGTGCCGGTCTCCCGGACCCGGGTGACGGTGGGCTCGGCGAGTGCCGGGTCGACCCGCTCCGGGACGTGCCCCTCGAGCCCGAGCAACACGGCCTTCACGCTTCCGTGCCCGTGCCCCGTGGCGCCGAGGGAACCGAAGAGTTCCACGTGTACGCGGCTCGTGCTGCCCAGGATGCCGTCCTGGTCCAGCGACAGAGCGAAGGAGTTGGCCGCCCGCATCGGCCCCACGGTGTGCGAACTGGACGGGCCGATGCCGATCTTGAACAGGTCGAAGACGCTGATGCTCATCAGTTCCCTCCGCGGTATTCGGTGCGGGTGCTGGTGAGCCGTGCGGCGAGATGGGCGGCGAAGGAGGGGAGTGTCGGCAGTGTGCCGTTCCAGTTCTCGGGTGGTCCGTGGCGTACAGAAGTCTCAACCGGCACGGCTGTGTCCCTCCTTGTCGTGGAGCAGGGGATCGGTAACGGTCACTGGGCCGGTGCGGCCGTCGAGAGGGAGGTGCAGGGCCTCGCCGTTCCATTCGGTGCAGAGGGCGGACGCCGAAGTGAAGACTGTTTGATAACCGGCCGAAAGCCAACTGATATATCAGAACTGTCATGCGGTACGCTAATTGTCTGTTGAGGGGACGTCAAGGCAGGGCGGGTTTTCGGTGCGACGTGGTGGAACCGGGGCCCAGGCGCGGGCCCGGCTCCACCGGCGAACGCCGGTGAACTCCTTTGCCGGCAGCGGACGCTCAATGAGTGTCGGCGCCGGGAGGCAACGTCAAGCGGTGCGTGTGTCGACCGGGCTGTCCTCCGCCCCGTCCGGCGGACTGCCGTTCGGCAGGTTCCCGTTCGGCAGCGCCCTGTCCGGCGAATTCCCGTTCGGCGGGGCTCCGTTCTCCAAGCCCTCCTCGATGGCTGTGACTGCCTGGTCGACGAGCCGCGCTTCCTGCTTCTTCTGCTGACGGGCCAGGTATGCCTGGCGTTCCTGGCGGAAGGACTTCACCGTGGCGACGCACATGCCGATCATCACCAGGCTGAAGGGCAGCGCCGTGATGATCGCCGCCGTCTGCAGGGTGGTCAGTGAGGCGGTTCCGGTGCCACTGGCGACCAGCAGCGCGATGGCCAGGGCCCCCTCGGAGAAGGACCAGAACACGCGGCTCCACACCGGGGGGTTCGGGTCGCCGCCGGAGGCCAGCATGTCGACCACGAAGCTACCGGAGTCGGAGGAGGTGACGAAGAACAGCACGATCAGCAGGATCGTCGCCCCGGCGACGAACGCGCCACCCGGCAGGGTGTCGAGCAGCTGGAACAGTGCGCTGTCCGTACCGACCGTGCCGTCCTGCCCGACCAGGCCGCCGTTTCCGAAGGTCTCGCGGTGCAGCGCCGAGCCGCCGAAGACGGCGAACCAGAAGAAGGTCAGCAGGGTGGGTATCAGCAGCACACCGCATACGAACTCGCGAACGGTCCGCCCGCGGGAGATGCGGGCGATGAAGACGCCGACGAACGGTGCCCAGGAAATCCACCAGCCCCAGTAGAAGACCGTCCAGCTGCTGACCCACGCGGTGCCCTCACCGCCGTGCACGGCGCCGGTGTCGAAGCTCAGCATGAGGACGTTCTGCAGATAGGCGCCGATGTCCTGGATGAACAGATTGAGGATGAAGAGCGTCGGGCCCGCGATGAGTACGAAGAGCATCAGTGCGCCGGCCAGTGTCATGTTGATGTTCGACAGCCACTTGATGCCCTTGCTGACGCCCGTGACCACGGAGACGGTGGCGAGCAGCGTGATGCCGATGATGAGGGTGACCTGCAGTGACTTGTCGGGGTTGGTGACCCACCCCTGGGACTCCAGACCCGAGGAGATCTGTATGACGCCGAAGCCGAGGGAGGTGGCCACGCCGAAGACGGTGCCGACGACGGCGATCACGTCGATGGCGTCGCCCCAGTAGCCCTTGATCCTGTTGCCGAGGATCGGCTCCAAGGCCCACCGGATCGAGACGGGTCGGCCCTTGCGGTGCACCGCGTAGGCGACGGCGAGGCCGACCACGATGTAGATGGCCCACGGGTGGATTCCCCAGTGCAGGAAGGTCTGCACCATGGCGAACTCGCTCCGCTCGGCCTCGCCCTTACCGGTGCCCGGCCTGGGGGCGGTGAGATGGTTCAACGGCTCGGCGACACCCCAGAAGACCAGCCCGATGCCCATGCCTGCGGCGAACAGCATCGCCAGCCACGAGCCAAGGCCGAACTCGGGTTTGTCCTTGTTCTTGCCGAGCTTGATGTCCCCGTAGCGGCCGATGCCGACCCAGAGGGCGAAGATCACGAAGAGTGAGACGAGGGCGGTGTAGAACCAGCCGAGATCACCGACGATGCTCTCCTGCACCCTGCCGATGAGGTTCTGCGCGGACTTGCTGAGGGCCGTGGAGTACACCACGAAGACGAGGATGATGACCGCGGACGGCCAGAAGACGCGCGGCGCGATCGAAGACTTATGGGGCGGGGGCTCTGCTTCTTGTTCATAGGGAGTGTCACCTGACGATTTCGCCATGTGGGCAGCCATGCTGTGGTTCCTTCTGCTGGCGGGCTCGGGCGTGGTCGGCCGGAAGTCGTAGGTCCGGCCGTCTGCAACGATCTCGGTGGATTCCGCCCCTCGGGCCGTTCCGTGCTGCGGCGGTGCCGGCGAGCGTGGTCGGCCGTGATCCGGCGGCCGTACCGGGAAGCCAGCTCGTGCAGCAAGTTGTGTAATGTGAAACACACCTCTCTGGGCGCAACAGGGAACACTCCATGTCGCACGCCGTCAAGGGTGTGGAACCCGCGGTCGGCGTCGGGATCGCCCTCGAACAGCACCCGGCCTGGTTCACCTGGTGCCCACGGTGCGCGCTGAGTTGGTGGAGGGTGGGACGGCCCGATCTGCTGGCTGGGACCTTCCTGTCCGGATCCGTCACGGGCGCGCCCGAATCCAGCGCGCTGCGCACCATTCAGGCCTTGGGGAGAGCCTCCCGAGGGCCCAGGTCGATCCTTGACAGCGTGGAGGGCGGACCCCACACTTGTGTTGCGCTTTGCGCAATCAGTTTCGCAATATGCATCGAGTGGTCAGGGTGATGCCTGTGTGCCATATCGCTGATCTGCCTCGCGGCGAGGCCTCGGGTTCGAGGTCGACCGGAGCCCCGCCGTGTACGGCGATGTGGTCACCGATGTGGTCGACGAGTTGCGTCCGAGGGGTGATGCCGCACTGCGGGCGGGGAACAGGCGCGACTGCCTGATAGTCGATCCCGGGCTGGGCTCCGCCAGGGCGCCGGAGCACGACTGGGCACTACTGGGCCGTCTGGGACAGGTCGGCGCGCTGGGCATCCCGTCCTCGTGGGCGCGTCACGCAGTTCGTTTCCGGGCCGCTTGTCGGCGGGATCCGGCATCCGGGCAGCCGCGCTCGGCGCAGCTGCGTTCCGCGACCACCGCCGTGTCCGTTCTCGCCGCAGCGCGGGGGTGCCTGGTGCCTGCGTGTACACGATGTGGCCTCGACCCTCGACGCGGTACGGGTGGCTGTCCGCCGGGGGGCCGAGGCGGCCCCTTCGGGACGGGTGCCCCTGCCCTGAGCCCGCTGTCCGCCTTCCACGGTGCCGTGGGGCGCCCGGAGTTCTGGTTCCGTTCCGCAGGCCGGTGGAGGTCAGCCCGCGAAGTAGCCCATCCGCTCGCTGATCTCCTCCGCGCCCGCGACGAGCGTCGGGGAGAGCTTGCGCATGTTCTCCTCGGTGAAGCGGTAGGCCGGCCCCGACGCGCTGATCGCGGCGATGACCTTGCCGTCCGCGGAGCGGATCGGGGCCGCCATGGCGTGCAGTCCGATCTCGAGTTCCTCCAGCGCCAGCGCGTACCCGCGGTCACGCACCTCTGCGAGGTTCTTCTCCAGCTTGGATCTGGTGGTGATGGTGTGTGGTGTTTGCTTCGTCATGCCCGAGGCGAGCAGCTTGTCGCGCTCCTCCACGGTCAGGTGGGCCAGTAGAGCCTTGCCGCTCGACGTGGCGTACGACGGGGTCAGCCGTCCGACCCAGTTGTGTGCGCCGACCGCAGCCGGACCGCGCACCTGGTAGAGGTTGACCGCGTAATACTCCTTCAGTACGCCGATATTGACGGTCTCGCCGATGTCCTCGGCGAGCCGTTCGCACACCGGCCACCCTTGCTGAGTGATGTCCATGCGGTGGGTAACCGTGCTCGCGAGGCGCACGATTCCGAAGTCCAGACGGTAGTTGCCGCGGTCGGCCGTCTGCTCGACCAGACCGCGTGCCTCCAGCGATCCGAGCAGTCGGAACGCGGTTGATTTGTGGACGTCGAGCTCGGCGGCAATCTCGCTCACGCCTGCCTCGCCGCGCTGGGCGAGGATTTCCAGGACGCTCACGGCACGGTCGACGGACTGCACCCCGTGCACCGCGCGACCTGCTGTTTCACTGCGTGCCGCATGGTTACTCATAGGGCAACTATACGCACGGCGCCTATGCGCTCGGCGAATACTGAGGGTGGTGATTGACCACCCTCCGTAGTGGTGTGAGCGGCACCGCGGGCGGTGGCCCGCGACCGAGCGGCAGTCCCGTCTCCCCGGATGGCCGTGCTCCTTCGACGTCGCGGCCGACGGTGTCCGGCTCGTCCGGATCGTGTGCCTGGGCGCGCGAGGCCCCCAGCGTCCATCAGATGGATGACCGTGCCGTCGGTAAAGGTCGAGTAGGCGGAAAGAGTCTCTTGACAGCAGTCCTGCCCAGAAGTCAGATTGTTGCTCATCGCGAAGTGCTGTGCGTAATTCGCAACGAAGTCTCGATCTTCCCGGGCTCCGGCCACGCCGGGCCGGAGCCGTTTGCCTGAGTCGCGGGTGTACCGTCCACCTCCCGCGTCACAGGCAGCCAAGCCTCCTATGCCCTCGCCCGGATCGGCGAGGGCCCCTCCGGCGCCACCGGAAACATCCGGCCGAAGGCGTACTCGGCCGGCCCCTCAGTGAGGAGCTCGACAGTGACACACGAGGTACAAGCCGTTGTCGCCCGGAAGAGGGGCGCCCCGGTCTCGGTGGAAACCGTCCTGGTGCCCGAGCCTGGTCCGGGCGAGGCGCTGGTGGAGGTGCAGGCCTGCGGCGTGTGCCACACCGACCTGCACTACCGGGAGGGCGGGATCAACGACGAGTTCCCCTTCCTGCTCGGCCACGAGGCGGCCGGTGTGATTGAGGCGGTCGGTGAGGACGTCACGGATGTGGCGCCCGGCGACTTCGTCGTCCTGAACTGGCGTGCGGTGTGCGGGGGCCGGTGCCGGGCCTGTCGGCGCGGGCGGCCGTGGTACTGCTTCAGCACCCACAACGCCACCCGGCCCATGACGCTGGCAGACGGCACTCCGCTGTCGCCGGCTCTGGGTATCGGCGCCTTCGCCGAGAAGACTCTCGTCGCGGCGGGTCAGTGCACCAGGGTCGATCCGACTGCCTCCGCGGCAGCCGCGGGGCTGCTCGGCTGCGGCGTGATGGCGGGATTCGGCGCCGCGGTCCACACCGGTGCGGTTGGTCGGGGCGACTCGATCGCGGTCATCGGCTGTGGTGGTGTGGGCATGGCCGCCATCGTCGGCGCAAAGGTGGCCGGCGCCTCGAAGATCATTGCCGTCGACGTCGACAAGCGGAAGCTGGCGTGGGCCGACGAGTTGGGCGCCACCGACACGATCCACTCTGCCCAGACCGATGCCGTCGAGGCCATCCGCAGCCTCACCGGTGGTTTCGGCGCCGATGTCGTTGTGGACGCGGTGGGCCGCCCCGAGACCTATCGACAGGCCTTCTATGCCCGAGATCTGGCCGGTACCGTCGTCCTGGTCGGCGTCCCCGCCCCGGAGCAGAAGATCGAGTTGCCGTTGATCGATGTCTTCGGCCGTGGCGGTGCGCTGAAGTCCTCCTGGTACGGCGACTGTTTGCCCTCCCGCGACTTCCCCGCGCTCATCGAACTCTATCTTCAGGGCCGCTTCGACCTGGACGCTTTCGTCACGGAGAAGATCACCCTGGGCGACGTGGAGGCTTCGTTCGAGAAGATGCGCCACGGCGATGTCCTGCGCTCGGTGGTGGTCCTGTGAGCGCGCGTATCGTTCACGTCGTCACTCCAGAGGCACCCGCGCACTGGACGGCGGAAGCCGGGAGGTGGACGACAATGTCTGGCTGGTCGGCGACGGCTGCGGGAGGCCGCCCCGGTCATCGACGCGGCGCATGACGACGGCGTGACGGTTGCCGCCGTCGGCAGCCGGCGTCCGCTCCGGCATCGCGTCCATCTGTGAGCGACTGCTCAGGCGCCTGCCGACACGTCCGTTCACACCGGTCACGGCAGCAACACCTCGATCGAGGCGAAGCGCTCCAGCTCGACGCCTGGCTCGCGCGAGGGCGCTGACTAGCCGGTCAGTGCCCGAGTGCCCGTATACGACCGTGGTCGCACTTCCCGGGCCACGGATTCATGGGCGTCCCGGCCATCGGCACGATGCTCGCCTACCGGGCCCGGGTACCACCGAGCACCACTTCTTCCCTCTTGGACCTCGCCATGTGCGCCCCCGACCATTTGCGAAGATGGCACGATGACTGTGACGTGCCCGGCCCCGAGCCTGATTTCCACGTCAGCCCGGGGGGTACTACACCGTTTCTGAGACGTTCCGGGCGGAAGAGGAGCGAATTTCCGAGTCCATGGGTTGTGCGTGGCCGGTGTCCGGAACTGACCGCAGAGGCTTCCCGAATCACGGTCAGGCCGCAGGTTTTCGTCAACCTGTCGGCGGATCGTGCGGTCTTCCACCGGATGGATCCGACGGCGCACGATCGCACCGCGGTGGAGTGTAGCTGGTTCTCTCTTCCGCATGTCTGCCTTCCGCAGGTGAGGGAGAGCCCGCGGACGGATGGACATCACCCGGCCCCCTGCTCGTGGGTGCCGGCCACGGCACCAGGTGCCGGTCCTTCTTCGCCTGCGTACGGTGACCAGGGCGGGGTCCTTGGACGAATGCCGAGTTCGTCTCGCCCGAGCAAACCGCTCAGCGGACCGCAGCCGCAAACTGGGCCGCAAAAATTGCTGCTGCCGTTCGGCGGTCGGCCCACCCCCTTCTGTGGATTCCGCATGCTCTGCTGCGGCTGCGGGAAGCGTGAGTTGTCGACTCCACCGCATCACGGGTTTCACCGTGAGCAGCCGTATTCCTCATGTGCACCACCGGTCTCATAATAGGAGTATGCGCGCAGCTGGGTCTCGGGAAATCTCCCCACCGCCTTCCCGCCTGTTCAACCGGTGGCGTAAACGAAATCGGCGTGCGGCGCAGCGTGCAGGAACCAGGAAGCCGCATGGTCCGGAAGGCGAGCGGTACGCCCCGCGCCCGGCTCGGGAGCGGCGACCGCACTCGCTGTTCAGTCTGCGCACGGCAGCGGGCCAAGTGTTCGTGCTGCAGCTCGTACTCGTGGCGGTGCTCGCCGCCGCAGCTGTGACCGCTCTCGTCCTGCAGGCTCAGGGGGCGAGTCTGCAGGAGGCCCGCGATCGATCGCTGGTCGGCGCACAGACCTTTGCGCGGGCCCCGGGGACGCTGAGCGCCATGAAGTCCTCCGACCCCAGTGCGCGGCTGCAGCCGCGCGCGGAGGAGGCCCGGAAGGCATCGGGTGTCGCCTACATCATCGCGTTCGATCCGGACGGTATCCGTTGGACCCACCCGGACCCGGACCTGATCGGCAAGCATGTCGTCGGCTCCTATGCCGAGGCGCTCGCCGGCCGCGTGCATCAGGAGACCTACGACACCCCAGGGATCGGCCGCGCCGTGGACTCGATGGTGCCCGTCTTCGACAGTGACGGCTCGGTCGTCGGGCTGGTGTCCGTCGGGATCAAGGTCAAGAGCATCGACGCGGCGGTGGGGGAGCAACTGCCGGTGATCTTCGGCGCCGCGGGCGGCGCGCTTGTTCTGGCCATGGCCGGGTCGGCGCTGGTGAGCCGGCGGCTGCTGCGTCAGACACGCGGGCTGGGACCCGCCGAGATGACCCGGATGTACGAGCACCACGACGCGGTGCTGCACTCTGTGCGCGAGGGCGTGCTCATCATCGACAACGACGCTCGGTTGCTCCTGGCCAACGATGAAGCGCGCCAGTTGCTGAAACTGCCCGAGGAGCCGGAGGGTCTACGGGTCACCGATCTCGGCCTGGCCCCGGGCACGGCGCAGTTGCTGGCCTCCGGCCGCACGGTCAGCGATGAGGTGCACCTGGAGGGGGACCGGCTGCTGGCCGTCAACCTGCGCCCCGTCGACCGCTACGGAGAACCGCCCGGCAGCGTGGCGACCCTGAGGGACTCCACCGAGTTGCGGACACTGGCGGGCCGGGCCGAGGTGGCGCGGGAACGCCTGAACCTGCTCTACGACGCCGGGGCACGGATCGGCGCCACGCTGGATATGGTGCGTACCACCGAGGAACTGGCTGAGATCGCGGTTCCCCAGTTCGCTGACTACGTCACTGTGGAGCTGGTGGACGCGGTCCAGCGGGGTGAGGAGCCGGACGGTACAAGCCTGACCGTGCACCGCACCGCCGCCCGCGGTGTGAGAGACGACTCCCCGCTGTACCCGGTGGGTGAGGTGATCACGTTTCTGCCGACGATGCCGCAAGCGCAGGGCCTGCGCGACGGCCATGCCGTGCTGGAGCCCGAGCTGGGTGCCGCGCGGGACTGGCAGGTGCAGGATCCCGAGCGAGCGCGGCGTGTCCTGGACTTCGGTATCCACTCATTGATCACTGTGCCGCTGCAGGCCCGCGGCGTGGCGTTGGGGACGGTCGACTTCTGGCGGTCGGAGCAGGAGCCCTTCGCGGAGGAGGATCTCTTCTTCGCCGAGGAACTGGCCGCTCGCGCGGCGGTTTCCATCGACAATGCGCGCCGCTACGCCCGGGAACATGCCACGGCGGTCACCCTGCAGCGCAGCCTGTTGCCCCGCGGCCTGCCCGAGCAGTCGGCTCTGGAGGCGGCCTACCGGTACCTTCCCGCTCAACCCGGGGTGGGCGGGGACTGGTTCGACGTCATCCCGCTGCCAGGCGCCCGTGTCGCGCTGGTCGTGGGTGATGTCGTCGGGCACGGTCTGCACGCGGCCGTCACCATGGGGCGCCTGCGCATCGCCGTCCACAATTTCTGCGCCCTCGACCTGCCCCCCGACGAACTCCTGGGTCACCTGGATGAGCTGGTCGCCAACCTGGACCAGGGCGAGCCCGCCGAGGTCGAGAACGCGGGCATGACCGGCGCCACCTGTCTGTTCGCGATCTACGACCCGGTCTCCGGCAACTGCTCCATCGCCCGGGCCGGGCATCCGGGCCCGGCCCTCGTGGACCCGGACGGCACCGTCACCTTCCCCGACGTTCCCGTCTCGCCCCCGCTCGGCCTCGGTGCCGGTCTGCCGATCGAGACCACCGAGCTGCGCCTGCCCGAGGGATCTCGGCTGGCCCTGTACACCGACGGACTCGTAGAAGACCGCCGCCGCGACCTCGACACGGGTGTCAGGCTCCTGCAAGACGCCCTGGCGCAGGCCGGCCAGACTCCGGAACAGACCTGCCAGGCCGTACTCGACGCCATGCTGCCCGCCCGCCCCAGCGACGACATCGCCCTGCTGGTAGCCCGCACCCGGCTGCTGCACCCGAACCAGGTCGCCGACTGGGAGGTGCCCTCCGACCCCGCTGCCGTCGCGCGCGTCCGCGCCGCCTGCGCCCGGCAGATGGAAGTCTGGGGTCTCGATCAGATCGCCTTCACCACCGAACTCATCATCAGTGAACTGGTCACCAACGCCATTCGCTACGGCATCGGTCCCATCCGGCTCCGTCTGCTGCGGGACCGCGACAGTCTGATCTGTGAGGTCGATGACGGCAGCAGCACCTCCCCGCATCTGCGCCGGGCCAAGACCACCGACGAGGGCGGACGCGGCCTGTTCCTCGTCGCCCAGTTCGCCCAGCGCTGGGGGACCAGGTACACCACCCGCGGCAAGGTGATCTGGACTGAACAGTCCTTGCACGGTGCCACACCCGCATCCGCGGGAGCCACGGGGGAGACCCTGCTGGCTCAGTGGGACGACCCGGAGCTCTGACCGCGGGCAGCCGCTTCTTCAGCGGGAATGACCGACCGCCGGGCCCGAACCGCGATACGGCGGCGCCGGGAGCGCGCCGCCGCCGTCACATCACACTCGTCCGCGTGCGGCGAGCCGACGAACGGGTCTGCCCGAGGGGCCCGCGCGTGGGCTTGTGTGACGAGCGTCGCATGACGGCCCCGCGCCCTCGCCGCCCTGCCGTCGTCCCTGCGTACGACCTGGTGCGACCTGCCTTCTGATCGGGTTCCACCTGGGTGAAGAGGCGCCGTCGGGGGCCATCGCGATCCGGTGCAGATCATCTCTTGACAACCCGCTGGGACGGCAGAAAGCATGTTGCGTATAGCGAATCGCGTTGTGTAATTCGAGACAGCGCCTCTCTTGTTCTCCGTCTCAAGGCTGAGCTCTCCTGCGCAGCCAACGGCTTCCTCACCCCTGTAGGGCCCCGCTACCTGGAGGTTCCCCATGATCACGGTGTGCCGGATCGAAGACCTGCCGCCCGGCGAGTCCATCCGTGTGACCGACGGCGTTGCCGCTCCCGTCGCGGTGTTCCACACCGAGGACGGCGAGGTCTACGCCATCGACGACACCTGCACCCACCAGGACGCCTCGCTGGCCGACGGGTGGCTCGAAGGCTGCTTCGTCGAATGCCCGCTGCACACGGCCTTCTTCGACCTGCGGGACGGCCGCCCGACCTGTCCGCCGGCGAAGTACCCGGTGCGCACCCACCAGGTTTCCGTCGAGGACGGCCACGTTCTGCTTCACGTCTCCGTCGCGGAGCCGGCATGAAGAGCATCACCGTGGTCGGGGCCTCGCTGGCCGGACTGTACGCCGCGCGCGCTCTGCGCACCCAGGGCTTCGACGGCCGACTGGTGATCGTCGGGGACGAGCACCACCAGCCCTACGACCGTCCCCCGCTGTCCAAGGACTTCCTCACCGGCGCCACCGACCAGGGACAGCTGGCCCTGGTGGATGCCGATGACACCGCCGACCTCTACGCCGAGTGGTACCTGGGGACCAGGGCCACCGGCCTGGATGCCGCCGGGGGCACGGTGCTCCTCGACGGTGACCGGTCGCTGGAGACCGACGCCGTGGTCATCGCCACCGGTGCCACTCCTCGGCTCCTCCCCGGGCAGGAGCCCGGCGACCCGGCACATACCGGAGTGCACACCCTGCGCACCCTGGACGACGCCCAGGCGCTCCGCGAGGACCTGGCCCGCGGCCAGGCCCGAGTCGTGGTCATCGGCGGTGGGTTCATCGGCGCCGAGGTGGCCTCCTCCTGCGCCATGCTCGGCCATGACGTCACCGTGGTCGAGGCCGCCCCGCTCCCGCTCGTACCCCAACTCGGCGACGACATGGCCAAGGTCTGCGCGGGACTGCACGCGGACCACGGGGTGACCCTCGTCGCGGGAACAGGCGTGGCCGGGCTGCAGGGGGGCCGCGGATACTCGGACCATCCGGACTCCCCGGACCGCGTCACGGGTGTGGAGCTGACCGACGGGCGGCTGCTTCCCGCCGATATCGTCGTGGTCGGCATCGGAGTACGGCCCAACACCGACTGGCTGGAGAGTTCCGGACTGCTGCTGAAGGACGGCGTGGTGTGCGACGCCGGCTGCGTCGGCTCGCTGCCGAACGTCGTAGCCGTCGGAGACGTGGCCAGAGTGGACGGCCACCGTGCCGAACACTGGACCAGTGCCACCGAACAGGCCGGCATCGCCGCGCAGAATCTCCTGGCCGGCAGCACGGTCGCCACCCATCGGAGCCTGCCGTACTTCTGGTCCGACCAGTACGGGGTGCGGATCCAGTTCGCCGGTCGGCGGCTGCCCACCGACACCCCGAGGATCGTCGAAGGCTCCGCCGACGCCCGTAGCTTCCTCGCCTGCTATGAACGCGACGGGCAGACCACCGCCGTACTGGCCGTCAATCGCCCCCGCCCCTTCATGCGGTATCGCCGCGAACTCAAGCGCGCTGTATAGCCGTTCACGCCCCGATCCGCGCGGCCCGGCACCGCCGCATCCCCGGCGGAGGCGTGCTGCCGCCCCCTCCCACAGCCGTTTCCGCTCTCGCGGATACGTCCACGCCCGCGCTCAAGCGCCATCCGCCCGCCCCAGGCACGGAATTGCGTCACGGGGCAACCGGCACTGCCGCGGTGGCCTGGGCAAAGACGCATTCCTGTGCGGGGAAGGGGACGGGGAGCCGTTGACGACGGGCGCGCAGCGCGGCGTACCGCGCACAACCTCGACCCGATCGTGGGACGGAGGAAACAGGCACTGCCGATAGCTGGAAGCGCGGGAGTACTCGCGTCCCCGCGCTCCCAGCATTGGAGCAGATGCACGTACGGAAGAAGCCGTCCCAGCAAATGCTGGAACGGCTTCCGATCTGCGATCTTCACGGGCTGGTAAGTACGGCAACCCGGATACCACCACGCTGCCGGAGTTCACCACCAGCAACAAAGACCCGAAGTCGTGCGACGAGTTCGCCTACGCGTCCACCTACAACAGTGCCGGCATGCCGGACAGGTTCGGCGGCCTGAACCCGGTCGCCTCCGGCGACGAATGCCTGCAGACCTACGCCACCCGCTACAAGGCGGGAGTGTGGAAGCTGTACGACGACACCTGCCATGCCGCGCCGACGTACAAGGAGCTCTGCGGACGGTCCTCGATGTCCTCCTGGATGAATTCTGCATCGATGGCCGGCTTCTCCAGCGGGTTCTCGAGCAAGCAGCGTCTGCTGGACAAGGACGAGTACTGGGTGGCATTCCCAGAGTTCGCGCACTGCGGCACCGCGGACAAGCTGACCTGCACCGTCCCGAAGCCGTGACGCCCCGCATAGAGGCATGATCGGCTGACGAATGACCGGCTGGGGCAGGAACACCAGATGTTCCTGCCCCAGCCGCACCCTCACCCGCACAGAAAGAGAGAGCGTGTCCGACGGCATCCTGTGGCTGCCCGATACCTGGCACAGCCCGAACCTGTTCATCACGTTCGCCCGAGGCTTGAGCCCGCACGATCTCGCCGTGCGGCTCGGTGCCGAGCCGACAGGCATCCTCGACCCGATCACCATGGGAGAAGCCGAGTCCCTGACCGGCCGGGAGGGAGCGGCGCGGATAGCCCGTTTCGGCGCATGCGCAGGCTGGTCCTTCGCGGTCGAACAAGGCTGGCCGTCCAAAGCGTGGTGGGCGCACCCGCCCATGTCAGCGGGCGGGGTCGAAGTGCTGCACCTCACGCCGAAGCCCGACGACCCGCCCAAGGAAGTCTGGTACTACCGTGACGGTGAGACAGTCGGGTGGTTCAACATCGGTGAGCGCCCCGACGACGGGACGGAGTTCCTGATCCCCGCACTGGAAGAGGCCGGCTTCTTCGACACCACCTCGCACGAGGACGAGGTGCTGATCACGCTGCAGGTCCTGCAGGAGCACTTCGGGCTGTCGCTGCCGCGCCAGCAGATCCTCACCGGACGCCTTCCCGCCGCAGTCACCGCGACGACGCCGCCGGAAAACCTCGGAGACTGACAAGCCGTTCATGCCCGACCAGCGCAACCATGCAAAGTGTCCGTTGGGTGCGGGCTCTAAGGGGAAGTTTCCCCTCATTGAGACCGTGTCCTATGTGGTGAGGCGGACGAGTCGTTTGGAGCAGCACAGGGCGGCGGCGACTCCGAGAAAGGCCAGGTAGTTGCCCGGGTCGCGTTCGTAGAGGTGGTTGAGTCTGCGGTAGCCGTAAGCCAGGAGAGGGTGCGTTCGATGACCCACCGGCGACGTCCTGATCGCTCGCTGGACTCGGTACCCAGCGCTACCTTCACCCCGACATTCGCCACCTCACGCGGGCCGGTACCGCCCTCACCCACCCCCTGACCACGCAACGGGCCCCAACCTTCGGCTGACGCCCAGGGCATGACGCACCGCAAGGGAGACCGGACGGTCCCCGTCGCATGGCGAAGACTCACCTGATGCCACATCACCCCAGCCGCAGGCGCAGCCCTTTGTCCCGACCTTGACCGTGCTTTGCAGCCCAGCGGCACACTTGACCGCATTCACTGTGCCGGTTTGGCCGATATGCGGCTTATTCGTCACGGATCGCAGTCGTGTGAGCGCATCGCGCGATAGAAGATCCCCACTAAACGGACAGTGTTGTAGTCCGTCGTTATACTGCCGTGACCTTGGGTTCCCAGTTAAGGTCACGGAAACGTCAAAAAGCGGCTTCCATTTTCCATGGAAGCCGCCTCTGACCTGCATGAACACCGTCGGGACGGCGGGATTTGAACCCACGACCCCTTGACCCCCAGTCAAGTGCGCTACCAAACTGCGCCACGTCCCGGTGCTCGTTCGGCTCGGGGTTTTCCCCCTCGCCGCTCGCGCACAAAGAACAATACAGCACTTCAGGGGGTGCTCGCTCACCCCCCTCCCCGCTCGCGTCGACCGGGGGAGGACCCGGCGGGGGCTTCGGTCAGGCCGTGAACGGGCTCTGAGCGGACCGGTCCTGAGTTTGGTGTCGAGGCAGGCGGGAACTCCGGCTCTCCTGCGACAGACGGCCGGGGCCGCAGGTGGTTCCGGCCTCGCTCCTGGGAGGAGGTCTCGGCTGTGAGCCGGTCCCGCATAGTGATCGTCGGAGCTGGATTCGCCGGATATCAGGCGGCGCGTACCCTCTCGCGCACGCTCCGTGGCGCGGTGGAGATCGTGCTGGTCAACCCCAACGACTACTTCCTCTATCTGCCCCTGCTGCCCGAGGTCGCCTCCGGCGTGCTGGAGCCGCGACGGGTGTCCGTCTCGCTGGCGGGCACGCTGCCTCGGGTACGGCTCGTCCTCGGCGAGGTCGACGCCATCGATTTCGATCAGCGCCGGCTCCAGTACGTGGACCCGGAGGGCCGCTCCGGGGAGCTCGACTACGACCGACTGCTGCTGACCGTCGGCAGCGTCAACAAGTTGCTGCCCATCCCCGGTGTCGCCGAGCACGCGCACGGCTTCCGTGGCATGCCGGAAGCCCTCTATCTGCGTGATCACGTCAACCGGCAGATCGCCTTGGCCTCGGCGTCGGAGGATCCGGAGGAGGCCGTGGCGCGCCGTACCTTCGTGGTCGTCGGCGCGGGCTACACGGGCACGGAGGTCGCCGCGCACGGGCAGATGTTCACCGCATCCCTCGCCAGGCAGCACAGCCGGCAGGAGCGAACCGGAAAGCCGTGGAAGCGCGAGAGGCCGGAGGGGTACGAGGAGCCGGCGACAGAAGGGGAGCAGGACGAGCAGGGGGCAGTACAGGAGTCGAGCGGAGGCACGGCTGGCAACAGTCGGTCCTGGGAGGGGGAGCGACCCCGTTGGATGCTGCTCGACATAGCCCCGCGCATCCTGCCCGAGCTGGATGAACGCCTCTCGAAGACTGCACACGAGGTGCTGAGCAAGAGGGGTGTCGAGGTGCGGACCGGGACCAGCGTCAAGGAGGCAACCAGCGAGGGTGTGCTGCTGGACAGCGGAGAGTTCGTTCCGACCCGCTCGCTGATCTGGTGTGTGGGTGTACGGCCCGACCCCCTCGTCAAGGACCTCGGGCTGGAGACCGAGCAGGGGCGCATCGTGGTGGACGAGTATCTGCGCGTGCCCGGCAGGCCCGAGGTCATGGCCTGCGGTGACGCGGCTGCGGTGCCCGATCTGACCCGCCCCGGGGAGATCACTCCGATGACGGCGCAGCACGCGGTACGGCAGGGGAAGACAGCGGGCCGTAACCTGGCGGCTTCGTTCGGTTACGGCGCATCGCGGCCCTACAAACACCATGACCTGGGCTTCATGGTCGACCTCGGTGGGGTCAAGGCCGCGGCGAACCCGCTGCGTGTGCCGCTGTCGGGGCCGCTCGCCAACCTGGTCACGCGGGCGTACCACCTCGCGGCCATGCCGGGTAACCGGGTACGAGTGCTGGCGGACTGGGCACTGGATGCGGTGCTGCCGCGGCAGGCGGCACAGCTGGGGCTGGTGAGGTCCTGGTCGGTGCCGCTGGAGTCGTCGTCGCCCGAGGTGGCCCGGGTACCGGCGCCCTGATTCCCGCTTCGGTACCGGCGCCCTGATCCCCGCTTCCCCGCTTCCTGCTTCCGCGCTTTCCTCTTCCCCGCTCTTCGGGCCTCCCGCCTCCGTTCCACCTGGCCTGACCCTGATCTCCGGCTCCGTCCCGTTTCTCCTGCTCCCAGCCCGTTTCTCCTTCTCCTGCTTCTCCGCACTGCGCTTGTGGGGCTCTCCCGCTGTTCTCGGGCCTCCGGGGATTGCTCGCCCCGTCACCCGCTCGGGTGACGGGGTTATGCACAACTGGCGGGTTATCCACGGAATGTGAGACGTCGGACACGGCACGCGCACCCGGAGCTAGCTTTCTCGTAGTGGGTCCGATCGGTTCGGCCGCCCCCACCCCTGTATCACCGGGGGCGCCGATCGCCGCGTTCCCCTGAGAGAGCGACGGGCGGCAGGAACTCGCGCACAAAAGTGCGATGCCACCAGGCGCCGGTCTCCCGCCGCTCCTCTCGCGTAGTGAAGCGATAGCGGTACAGCAGCGCTCGCACATGAGTAGGAGGTTGTTCCGGGAACGGATTGGTGTGCAGCAGTCGAAGGGTGGCTCGGTCGTTGTCCAGTAGTCGGGAGATGAAGGGTTCGAACCAGCCACGGGTGTAGGCGGGGGAGAGCGCGGCGAACCACATCTGCCAGTCCAGACGGAGATGGTACGGCGCGAACTGGCGCGGCAGTCGGTGCACGTTTCCCGGCTTGCCCTTGAACTCGTACTCCCGCCACACCGTGTCCGGCGTGATCCGGTCCTCGTCGGTGCCCTCGATGACGATCTCCTGCCGGACGCGGGTCACGCTTCCGAAGGCGCCATAAGTGTTGACCAGGTGGAGGGGGTTGAACGACCGGTTCATCTGCTGGGTCCGGCTGAGCAGGTTGCGCGCGGGCCAGTAGCTGAGCACGACGATCAGCGTCGTGGCCACACAGACCACGACGGCGAACCACAACGGAGTCGGACCATAGGAAGGGGTACCGGTGAGGGCAGAGGTGTCGACGGCGGCGAACGCGAGAACGATCGTCAGCCAATTGAGCCAGGAGAAGTTACCCGACAGGACGAGCCAGAGCTGCGTGACGATGATCAGACCCGCCGCGACCGTGGCCACGGGCTGCGGACAGAACAGACCGAAGGGCACGATCAGCTGGGCCACATGGTTGGCGGCCACCTCCACCCGGTGCAGCCGTTTGGGGAGGTGATGGAAGTACCAGCTGAGCGGACCGGGCATCGGCTGGGTCTCGTGGTGGTAGTAGAGGCAGGTCAGCTTGCGCCAGCACTCGTCCCCGCGCCATTTGATCAGCCCCGCGCCGAACTCCACCCGGAAGAGAAGCCAGCGCATCAGCCACAGGGTCAGCACAGGCGGTGCCGTCTCCGCGTTGCCGAGGAAGATCGCAAGGAAGCCGGCCTCCAGCAGCAGTGACTCCCAGCCGAAGCTGTAGAAGATCTGCCCCACGTTCACGAACGAGAGATAGAGGATCCACAACAGTGCCCACATCACCATTGACGCCCAGAGAGGTACGGCATCCGCGGCCCCCGCCACCACGGCAGCGGCGAGCACGACACCCGCCCAGGCGCAGGCGCCGGTGACGCGGTCGTCACACCGCCAGTGGAAGAGGCTGGGGGAAGCCCGGAAGGACACCCGCCGCACGAAAGCAGCTGCAGGCACCAGCCCGCGGTCTCCGAGCAACGCCCGGAACTGCATCGCGGCCGAGAAGAAGGCAACGAGGTAGACAGCGGCCAGGGCGCGCTGCAAGATCAGTCGGCCCATCTCGTAACCGGGCGCCGAGAACCATGGCGTGAACCACTCCATGGCGGCCATGGGTACCACCCATGTGTGTCCCTCACGCCCTGCCGGGGCTGCTGATGCGACGCGACGGGCGCGTGGCTGATCATGGGCGAATGAGCGACGACGGATACGTACGAGTGCGGGGCGCCCGCGAGCACAATCTGCGGGGCGTGGACGTGGACATTCCACGTGACTCGCTGGTCGTCTTCACCGGGGTCTCCGGCTCGGGCAAGTCCTCGCTTGCCTTCGGCACGCTCTACGCGGAGGCACAGCGGCGCTACTTCGAGTCGGTCGCCCCGTATGCGAGGCGACTGATCCACCAGGTCGGAGCGCCGCGGGTCGGGGAGGTCACCGGTCTGCCGCCGGCGGTGGCGCTGGAGCAGCGACGTTCGACGCCGACCGGACGCTCGTCCGTGGGAACGGTCACCACGCTGTCGAACTCGCTGCGGATGCTCTTCTCCCGGGCGGGCAGCTATCCGGACGGTGCGGAGCGGCTGGATTCGGACACCTTCTCGCCCAACACGGCGACAGGTGCCTGCGCGGAGTGTCACGGGTTGGGCACCGTGCACCGGGTCACCGAGGAGTCGCTGGTGCCGGACCCGTCGCTCACCATTCGTGAGGGTGCGATCGCGGCCTGGCCGGGTGCGTGGCTGGGCAAGAACCTGCGGGACGTCACCGCGGCACTCGGCTACGACATCGACCGCCCGTGGCGGGAGCTGCCGGACGAGCAGCGGGAGTGGCTGCTCTTCACGGACGAACAGCCGGTCGTCACCGTGCACCCGGTCCGTGAGGCGGGCCGCATCCAGCGGCCCTACCAGGGCACCTATCAGAGCGCGAAACGCTATGTGCTGCGCACCTTCGCTGAGACGAAGAGCGCCACCCTGCGACAGCGGGTAGGGCGGTTCCTGGTCGGTGCCGACTGTCCCGTGTGCGACGGGCGGCGGTTGCGACCGGAAGCGCTTGCCGTGACGTTCGCCGGTCGGGACATCGCCGAGCTGG
>NZ_JAFFZM010000043.1 GCF_017676345.1 Streptomyces smyrnaeus
ACGCCCCCGCTCTCCGCCCGGCGACGACTTGGCGACCGGCCCGGACCGAGCCCGATGTCCTCGATGCCCCCGAACACCACCACGGCCCCCCGGCTCTGCCCTGATCGGCTTGCGTGGAACTCGCCGACCTCGAGCGTGGCACCCCCGCTGCGGCGGCCCTGCTGGACAGGTGCATGATGAAGCAGTCATGAAAGGGGGCGGGGATGGCGCACTGGACGGTGGACAAGCAGGTGGCGACTCCTGCAGGGCCGGAGCGTGTGGGCGGCGCAGGCTGGACGGCCGCGTGGCTGACAGGAGCCGTGACGCTGTCGGCGGAGGGCGCGCTCGCGCTGGTCGTCTACTTCCTGGCGGGCTTGCGGCATGAGCACTATTTCGCCACCGGCTTCTCGGCCTACGTCGGGTATCTCATCGCGGCCGTGCTCGCCGTGGTCATGCTCGGCCTGGCGGGGTCGATCGGCTCGGCGGCGGCCGTCCTGCCGGTCGTGCAGTTGTCGCGTTGGTCGGCCCGCAGGACTGGGCGGGCGGAGACGATCCGCTGGTACCTGGCTGCTTGCGGGGCGTTCGCCACGGTGGTCGCCGTGTGCACCGGGGTGCCGACAGCGCTTCTCGGCGGTAGTTGGACCGTACTCCCCCTGGTTCTTGTCGCGGCTTTCCTCGGCCTGGTTCCCGCGGTCCTGTGCACTCGGGCGGTGACCGTCCTGCGCGGCACCGGCGCCCGGTTCGGACTGGCTGGGGTGGTGTCCGTCTGCGGACTGACACTGTCGGCGGTGGTACTCGTCGGCGGCCTGGCGGCCTACGGGACCGGCCTGATCCAGCGATACGAGCCGCCACGGCTCACCGCCGCGCAGCTCGTCGGTACGTGGACCGACGATCAGGGCGGCACCCTCACCCTCCGGGCTGATGGCAGCGCGGTGGCCAACGACCTGGACGTCAATACCGCAGAAGCGGCGGACGGCGGGCACACACCCGAGCAGTGCAGTGGCTCCGGCTCGTGGGCGCGGGAAGCATCGCCGTCCGGAACCCCGCAGCTCGACCTCAGTGTCAGCGGCTGCTTGGAGGGCATCGGCTGGCAGTTCGGCGGCACCGAGAAACAGCCCACCCTCTACTACTGGATCGGCGACCCGGATTCGCTCGACCGGTACACATTGCACCGCAGATAGGACAGAGAGGGAGAGGCGGAGGAGCCGAGGGAGCCGAGGGGGATAATCGTTCCGTCATCACGGAGGTCATGGGCGGCACACGGGGAGGGCAGGCGCGATGAGGGAGGTCCGTACCCTGCCGGTCGTCGCCGCGGGCGCGGTGGAGCTGCCGTCCGGCATCCTCGGGTACGACGAGGCCGTCGCGTGCGACACCACTTGGGGTGAACACTCCCACGCGTTCCATGAGTTGCTCTGGAACGAGCGCGGAGCGTCCACGGCCGTCGTCGGGTCGCGCGTCTGGACGATCACGCCGTCCCTGGGGTTGTGGATGCCCGCCGGGACGCTGCACTCCGGTTCGGCGGTGGCCGGGACCTGGTTCCGGGCCGGCTTCTTCGGGTTCCACACGACGCCTTCGATCTCGGACGTACCGGTGACCGTCGAGATCACCCCGCTGCTGCGGCTGCTGCTCGAACGGCTCGGTGAGCCGGGGCTGCCCGCCGACTCCCGCGCGACCACCGAGGCGATGATCCTCGACGCGCTCGAACCGTCGCCCCGCGAACTGCTCGTGCAGGCGCCCACGTCGGCGTTCCTGCGCCCGGTCGCGGATGCGCTCCGGCAGAACCCCGGCGATCAGCGCACGCTGGCGGACTGGGCCGCGGAGCTGGGCGTGAGCACCCGTACGGTGACCCGCGCCTTCAACGCGGAGACCGGCACCAGCTTCGTGCGCTGGGTCGCGTCGGTCCGCGCCCAGCACGCCGTGGCGCTCCTCACACGCGGCTGGGACGTGGAGGCCGTCGCGGAGCAGGTCGGTTACCGCTCTGCGAGCGCGTTCGGCGCGGCGTTCCGCCGGACGACGGGTCTCACGCCGGGCGCGTTCCGGGCCCGTTGACGGCCGCGTTTCCGGCCACCCGCACCCCTCCTTGAAGCCCCGCCCGCCCCCGTACACCGGGCTCGGTGTCCCGATCGCTATATCCGTTGTCTCATAAGGCTGATTGCGACACCCACATCACTCTCCTTACGATGACAAGGCAAGCCTTACCTAAGTGTTTGTGCAGTGTGGTGCGCACTCCACGACGGCATTCCCGGGACCCAGACGTGCGAGGACCGGCACCTCCCGCATCCGGACAAGTGGAGATTCGAGTTCATGCGTACACATCGCCTTCGCCCGCCTCGCCTGCGGGTGTTCGCCGCGGCTGCCGCTCTTCTGACGCTCGCGGCGTGCGGCAGCACGTCCGCCGACGAGAAGGACAAGGACAGCGGTAAGGGATCGGGAAGTTCTTCGGGGGGCTTCCCGATCACCATCGAGCATGCGCTCGGCAAGACGACCGTCGCGGAGAAGCCGAAGCGCGTCGCCACGGTGAACTGGGCCAACCAGGAGGTCCCGCTCGCGCTGGGCGTCGTCCCCGTCGGCATGGCCGCGGCCGACTTCGGCGACGACGACGGCGACGGCGTCCTGCCCTGGGTCGAGAAGCGGCTCGAGCAGCTCCACGCCAAGACACCGAAGCTCTTCGACGAGACCGACGGCATCGACTTCGAGGCGGTCGCCGACACCAAGCCCGACGTCATCCTCGCCGCCTACTCCGGGCTGACCAAGAAGGACTACGACACCCTGAGCGAGATAGCCCCCGTCGTGGCCTATCCGGACGCCCCCTGGTCGACCCCGTGGCGCGACGTGATCCGCATGAACAGCAAGGCGATCGGCCTGGAGGACAAGGGCGACAAGCTGGTCGACAAGCTCGACGGCGAGATCGAGCGGACGGTCGCCAAGTACCCGCAGCTCAAGGGCAAGTCGGCGATGTTCATGACCCACGTCGACCCCGGTGACGTCAGCAAGGTCGGCTACTACACGGCGCACGACACCCGCGTCCAGTTCCTCAACGACCTCGGGCTGAAGACCCCGGGCAGCATCGCGAAGGCCTCCAAGGGCACCAAGAAGTTCGCGCTGACGCAGAGCGCCGAGAAGATCGACGCCTTCGACGACGTGGACATCGTCACCGGCTACGGCGACAAGGACGGCAAGCTGCTCAAGACGCTCCGCAAGGACCCGCTGCTGTCCAAGATGCCCGCCATCGAGCGCGACTCGGCCTACCTGCTCCCCGGCAACACGTCCCCCCTCGCCACCGCCGCCAACCCCACGCCGCTCTCCATCTCGTGGGTCCTCGACGACTACGTCAAGGCCCTCGCGAAGGCCGCGGACAAGGTCGATTGACCCTCCCCTCCCTGGGGGCGAGGGTGTCCTCCTCGCCCCCAGGGCCGACGTGGGGATTCCTGACCCACGCTGCCGGACCAGGCAGCGCCTGGGCCGGGTCCTTGTCCCCGGAAGGACGAGAACCCGCGGGTGGCTCGGACCCACTCGCCCATCAGGGCCGTGCGGGCCGTGGACGACATACGCAGCCGGTAGGACACCGGACATGCTCGGCACCCTCCGGCCCCGTCGTGATCGCCATGCCCACCAATCCATCCGGAAGGACCCACAGTTGACGGCGTCCACTGCCCTGCTCCGTAAGCGCCCGATTCTTCCCCGGCGTGCCGGCCAGGGAGTCTTCGGAGGAGTCCGGTGAACCGGACCGGTACCCGCCACGTGCCGAACACCACCGTTCCGCCGAGCACCACCGTTCCGCCGGACGCCGTCGCGCCGTCGCGGCCCCCGGTGCTGGAGCGTGCGCGCGCCCGGTTGTTGTGGCTGGGCGTCGCCGTCGTGGTGCTCGCCGTCTTGGCGCCGGCCTCGCTCGCCTACGGCTCGCGTGACATCCCCTGGTCCGACGTCTGGTCGGCGCTCGGCGGGGCCGACGCGACGCTCGGGGAGGCGGCGGCGAGCAAGCGGATCCCCCGTACGGTCCTCGCCGTGCTCATCGGCGCGGCGCTCGGGCTGGCGGGGGCCGTGATGCAGGGCGTCACGCGCAATCCGCTGGCCGACCCGGGCGTCCTCGGCGTCAACATGGGGGCCTCGCTCGCCGTCGTCGTCGCGGTCGCGTACTTCGGGCTCGCCTCCCCCACCGGCTACATCTGGACGGCGATGACGGGCGCCGCCCTCACCGCCGGGTTCGTCTACGCGGTCGGCAGCCTCGGCCGCGGCGGGGCCACCCCGCTGAAGCTGGCGCTCGCGGGGGCGGCGATCTCCGCCGCGTTCGCCTCGCTCGTCACGGCCGTCGTGCTCCCCCGCAACGACATCGCGGGCGGCTTCCGGCTCTGGCAGGTCGGCGGCGTGGGCGGTGCCTCGTTCGAACGTACGGGACAGGTGGCGCCGTTCCTGGCGGCGGGCTTCGTGCTCTGCCTGCTGTCGGCCCGGGGTTTGAACTCGCTCGCCCTCGGCGACGAGGTCGCCGCCGGGATCGGCGAACGCGTCGCCGTCGTACGGGGCGTGGCCGCGCTGGGCGCGGTGGTGCTGTGCGGCGCGGCGACCGCCGTGGCCGGGCCGATCGGCTTCGTCGGCCTGGTCGTCCCGCACACCTGCCGGCTGCTGATCGGCGTGGACCACCGGTGGCTGCTGCCGTTCGCCGCGCTGCTGGGCGCCGCGCTGCTCACGGCCGCCGACGTGATCGGCCGGGTGGTCGCCCGCCCGGCGGAGATCGACGTGGGCATCGTCACGGCGCTGCTCGGCGCCCCCTTCTTCATCTGGATCGTCCGCAAGCAGAAAGTACGTGCCCTGTGAGTGCCGAGATCCTCGCTCCCCCGCCGTCCGTCGGTGACGTGGCGCGCGGCCGGGTGCGCCGCGCGCTGCGGCGGCGTACGGTCGCGGCGGTGCTGGCCCTGCTCGTGGCCGGCACGTTCCTCGCGTATCTGATGGTCGGCGACACCTGCTACCCGGTCGACGACGTGCTCCGCGTGGTCGTCGGCGAGCAGGTGCCGGGGGCCTCGTTCACCGTCGGACGGCTGCGGCTGCCGCGCGCGGTGCTCGCCGTCGCGGCGGGCTTCAGCTTCGGCCTGGCGGGGGCGACGTTCCAGACGATGCTGCGCAATCCGCTCGCCAGCCCCGACGTCATCGGCATCAGCTCGGGCGCGAGCGCGGCGGCCGCCCTGGCGATCGTCACGCTGTCGCTGGACGAGACGCAGGTGTCCGTCCTCGCGGTCGTCGCGGCGCTCGCCGTGGCGCTGCTCGTGTACGTCCTCGCGTTCAAGGACGGGGTGGTCGGCACCCGGCTCATCCTGATCGGGATCGGGATCTCCGCGATGCTCGACAGCGTCATCTCCTACGTCCTCTCGCAGGCCGCCGAGTGGGACCTCCAGGAGGCATCGCGCTGGCTGACCGGGAGCCTCAACAACGCCGCGTGGCGCGAGACGGTGCCCGTCCTCGTCGCCCTTGCCGTGCTCGGCCCCGTGCTGCTGAGCCGGGTGCGCCACCTGTCCGCGATGCAGCTCGGCGACGACACGGCCGCCGCGCTCGGCGTCCGCACGGAACGCACCCGCGTCACCGTGATCGTCGCGGCCGTCGGGCTGATCGCCTTCGCCACGGCGGCGGCCGGGCCCATCGCGTTCGTGGCGTTCCTCTCCGGGCCGATCGCGGCGCGGCTCGTCGGGCCCGGCGGCCCGGTGCTGATGCCCGCGGGGCTCGTCGGCGCCCTGCTCGTCCTCGTCGCCGACTTCACCGGCCAGAACGCCTTCGGCACCCGGCTTCCCGTCGGTGTCGTCACCGGCGTGCTGGGCGCCCCCTATCTCATCCATCTGATCGTCCGCAGCAACCGGACGGGAGGGTCCCTGTGACCACGCACCACACGCTCTCCGCCGAGAGGCTCGGCCTCGGATACGGCGACCGCACCGTCATCGAGGCGCTCGACCTCGACATCCCGCCCGGCCGGGTCACCGCGATCGTCGGCGCCAACGCCTGCGGCAAGTCGACGCTGCTGCGCTCGATGTCCCGCCTCCTGGCCCCCCGTACGGGCCGCGTCGTCCTGGACGGCAAGGAGGTGCATCGGATGCCTGCACGTCAACTGGCCCGTACGCTGGGGTTGTTGCCGCAGTCGCCAGTGGCGCCCGAGGGGATCGTCGTCGGCGACCTCGTCGGCCGGGGCCGCCATCCGCACCAGGGGATGTTCTCGCGCTGGAGCGCGGAGGACGACGCGGCCGTGGCCGCCGCGCTGGAGGCGACGGCCACCACAGCGCTCGCCGACCGCAGCGTGGACGAGCTGTCCGGGGGCCAGCGCCAGCGGGTCTGGATCGCGATGGCCCTGGCCCAGCACACGGACATCCTCCTGCTGGACGAGCCGACCACGTTCCTGGACGCCAGCCACCAGGTCGAGGTCCTCGACCTCCTGACCGACCTCAACCAGGCGCGGGGCACAACCGTCGTCATGGTCCTGCACGACCTCAACCTCGCGGCGCGGTACGCGGACCACATCCTGGCGCTGGCGGACGGCAGGCTGCACGCCGCCGGTCCCCCGGCCGAGGTGCTGACCGAGGAGACCGTCCGTACGGCCTTCGGCCTCGACAGCCGCATCATCGAGGACCCCGTGTCGGGCCGGCCGCTGATGCTGCCGATCGGACGCCACCACGTCAGGCCGCTCCAGGACGCGTCTGCGGACCGCCCGGTGGCCGCGCGGGAAGCAGGCCGCTGATGGCCGCGCCCGTGTCCGCGTCTGCCGCCACGTCCGGGGCCATGTCCGGGGCCGCCCCCGCCGGCGGCCTCACCGAGCTGCGCTCACGCACCGAACTGCGCGAACTCCTCGGCGAACCGCACCCCGTCGTGATCGACAAAGTGCACGACCGGCTCACCGGCGAGGACACGGACATACTCGCCCGCTCCCCGTTCTGTCTCCTCGCCACCTCAGGCGCGGGCGGCAGTTGCGACGTCTCCCCCCGTGGAGACGCCCCCGGCTTCACCCATGTCGTGGACGCGGGCGCGCTGGCCCTGCCCGACCGGCCCGGCAACCGACGCGGCGACAGCCTGCACAACGTCCTCGACAACCCGCATGCCGGGCTGCTCTACCTCGTTCCCGGCAGCCGCGACGTCCTGCGGATCAACGGCAGGGCCCGCATCCTCACCGACGCGCCCTTCTTCGACGCCATGTCCGACACGGGCCGGCGCCCGGCACTCGCCCTGCTCGTCGAGATCGACGAGATATACCGCCACTGCGCCCAGTCCCTGCACCGCTCCCGGCTGTGGGACCCGGCGTGACGAAAGAGCTCCGGCTTTCGCGGGCACTGCAACGCTCTTCTCAGCTCTCCAAAGCGATCAGTCCGTCCCGCGACCCGATGACGAGCAAGTTGTCCGTGGCCAGGAGCGCATTGATCGGAGCCCCGACAGGGAGCGCGTGCACAAGCTCACCCGTCTCCGGCTCCCAGAGGCGAAGCGCACCATCGTGGCCGCCGGTCGCCACAACCGGCCGGCCTTCGCGCGTGAGGCATCCGGCAAGGGCGAGCCGATGTCTGCCGGGCAACAGCGGATGGTCAGGGTGTGAAGTGGGGGGCTGGAAACCCACGGCCAATGTCGCGCGCACCCGACCGCCCCCGGGGGCGTCCTCGGAGAACGGATCCACCAGATGTGTGACCTCTTCTTCTGTCACGGCCAGCAGCGGGTGAGCGTCGGGCCAGGTCACCGGGATGATGGTGGTGCGGTTGTCGAGTTTGCGGTTCCATTCGGCGATCCGGGCGCCGGTCGTGGGGTCCCAGAGCTTGATGCCTTCCTGGGAGCTGGTGAACAGCATCGTCCGGCCGCCCGGGAGACTGATCGTTCCGGCATCCAGCGGGTTGAGGCCCATGCTGATCCGCAGGCTGCCCAGGTCTCGTCCCGAAGCCGGATCCCACAGCGAGAGACTCGGGCCGTTCCTCACGACCACTGCGGTGCGCCCGTCGCGCCATGGCACCGTGGCCACGGCCGTCGGATAGTCGATCAGGTGCAGCCGTCGGAGCGGATTCCGACTCCGCTTGGTGCGTACGCCCCGGTGGGATTCGGGGTCCCACAACCGGATGGGGCACTTCCCGTCTCCCAGTGCGAGCAGGGTACGGCCGTCCGGGATCGGCACGGTGACTGGTCGACCGGCAGAGACCTCAAGCGGCTGAGCCATGGGCAGCCCGCTGGAGGCCTCCCACAGGTGGAGGGTGTTGTCCGCGTTGACGGATGCGAGGAGCGGCCTGCTCTGCCGGATGGCGCCCGGCCGGACGGGCATCGAGACCAACTGGTGCACAGGACCGGCCAGCGGATCGTCGATGTGGCCGACTGATTCGGGATCCCAGAGCTGGACGGTGCCGTCCTCGCCGCCGCCCGCCACGAAGGCGCGCCCGTCGGCGATGTGGAGGCTGGTGAGTGCGCGCACGCCGCTGTTGTGCGCGGACATGGGCGCCCCGACAGGCGTACCGGTCAGGGGGTCCCAGGCCCGCACGGTGCGGTCGCCACCGACCGTGACCAGTGCGGTGCGATCGTGCCTGAGGCGCACGGTGGAGGCCCCCACCACGTCGGCGCCGTTGCCGTGCAGCCATTCCCCGACCTGTGTCGGCCCCTCCGGGTCGAAGAGCCGCACCACACCGCCGCCACCCGCGGTGGCCAGAGCCTGGCGCCCGTCGCGCAGCGGCACCGTGGTCAGGGCCGTGAGGGTGCCGCTGTACCCGGTGTGGAGTTTCCACACCAGCTCGCCGGTGGTGATGTCCCACGCCCAGAGTCGGCCGTACATGAAATCGGTGGAACCGTCGATCGAATCCAGGACCCGGGACGTGCCTCCGGCGACGAGCAGCGCCCGCCCGTCGGGCAGGGTCACCGGCGCCAGGACCCCGTCGAGACTCTGCGAACCTTCGCTGATCGCCTGGGCCACCGTGAGCGACTCGGGCCCGACGAGTTCCGGACCAACAGGTTCACCGGTGAACGGGTCCCACAACCGGACATTGTGGGTGTCGCAGACCGCGATGAGCGAACGGCCGTCAGGCAGCCTCACCGCCTTCCAGGCAGGGGCGAGCAATGCGTGTCCCTCGCAGGCGGCGCCGGTGTCGAGTACGGACGAGCCGACCGTCGACCGGGCGACCGGGTCCCACAGGTGGACGGTCCGGTCGACCCCGACGGCCAGCAGAATCTCTCCGCCGGGCCGCGCAACGGTCTCCAGGGTGTGGACCGGGCGGTCGTACGCCAGTTCCCCGACGGGAGACATGTCGGCGTCCAGCACCGATTCCGAGTCCCACAGCCGCACCCTTCCGTCGTGCGTCCCGACGGCGAGAAGCTGCCGCCCGTCCGGTAGTGAGAACGCCCGCAGCGCTTCCACCGGGCTCGCACGGTCGGTGAGGACCGCCGGGAGAAGGTCACGGCGCAGCCTGGTCCACCGCACGGTCCAAGTGGCATCGGCACGCCGGGTTCCGTCCGCCGGCACAGCGCCGACGAAGCGTGCCATGGTCAGGGCACGGACGGTCTCCCGGTCCTTCGGGGCCACCGATGCGAGCAGGTCGCGGGCCACGAGCGTGGCGGTGACGGGGCCCGGGAGGCGGGTGCGTCCGTAACCGAGGCGCAGCGCCTCCGCAGCGACGGCACGGGGTTCCAGGTGATCGAGTACCTGCGGGGCGTCGGCGAGTTCCTGCCAGGCACCGGCTTCGGCGATGTGTGCGGCGAGGTGGTGTGCGATGTACGGGTTCGGGGTCTCTGTCGCGACGGCCATGAGACCTTGGGCGATCCTGCGGTGGCGCTCCGAGAGAGGTCGTGTCATCTCGCCTGCTCTTGCCGCGGGTTGAGGAAGTGTTCCTGGAACGTACGGTGTGCGAGCCGGTAGACGCTCTGCTGGTGCTCGGAGTCGAGCATGACGTACGGGGCGGCGGCCTCCAGGAGTTGGTCGATGTCGAGGTCGGTGACCGGAACGCCGTCGGAGAGTGCGCCGGCGGTGATGGCCCAGATCCGGTCGGCCCTGGGCAGACCACGTCCGCGGGCGAGGGCGAGTGCCTCCAGCAACGGTTCGGCGGCCGCGGAGCGGCGGGCGAGGCGGTCGACCGCCGCGGCGAACAGCGCTCGGTGATCACGCCGGAGCAGCCCGATGAGCGCGTCGCCGCCTTCGGGCGTCAGCAGCTGGGGATTGGCGACGATCTCGTGGACGGCGAGCCGGGCGTACAGGAAATGCCGGTCGTACGCCTGGATCTGGCGGGCGGCAGCGTCGATGGCCGCCGGGTCGGCGGTGGGCAGGGCGTGGGTGAGCCTCAGTCGCACGTACTCTCCGAGCGCGTCGGGGTCGCGCGGCACGACGATGACGTGTGCCGCTCCCAACGCGTCGACGAGATTGCGGTCGTCGGTCTCCGGCTGGTCGGGGCCTTCCTTCGTCGAGGCGCGGGTGCCGACCACCACGCGGGCATGTGGCAGCTTGGCAACCCGGCTCAGGAGTGATCCGGCGATGTCGAGGGGCTCTTGGGCCTCGTCGAGTGCGTCGACCAGCAGCGTGAACGGCTTCGCCCTCTTGCCCAGCCGGTCCAAGAGCCACTCGATGTCCTGCGCCGTGGAGCCGGTCGCGGGCCGCTCTCCCAGCTCCGCAGCCTGTGCGAGCCGGCCGACGAGTTCGCTCATCGACGCGCCGGTCAGATGGATCACGGCGTCGAAGACACGGTCCGGCGGGCGCTCGCCGTCCGGCAGTTCGCGCACGTGGCCGCTCCGGACGAGCAGTTCGCGAAGGTCCGGGTGGGCGTGGACGAGTACGTTGCCGAGCAGCGCGGACTTTCCGGCGCCGGCGCGCCCGGTGACGACGAGCATGCCGGTCGACTCGGCGCGCAGCCAGCGGGCGATTTCGGCACGCTCCCGGTCACGGCCGACGAAGTACCAGGCCAGTTCGCCCTGCTCGGCACCTTGTGCCTTGGGGATGAAGTGGCTGCGTTCGTCGGGGGTGAGGCCGGCGAGGAAGGCCTGGAGTTCGGCGTAGACGTCCAGGGGCGTCGTGATGCCGTACGGCAGGAGACGCGGCCGCGACAGCGGGGGTGCCAGGTGGAGGTCGAAGGCGTCGGCGTGGATGCTGCCGACCTGCATCCTGTCGTGCAGGCGCAGCATCAGGTCGGCAAGGCGGATCGTCTCGTCGTTGTCGGTGTACGAGGCGAGCGCCCCGGAGAGCGCGTCGGCGAACTCTCCCAGGTGGCCGGCCCCGTAACCCCCGACACCGACGATCGCCAGGCGCCGCGGCTTGTCCCCGCTGAGCAGACGTACGGCGACCAGATCGGCGAACCGCTCCGCCCCGCACGCCTCGATGACCACGACCGTCCAGGCGTATGGATCGGCGATCCGGCGCGACCATTCGGCGTCGATGAAGGCGGCGAGAGACTCCGGCAGCAGCCCGCGTGTGCGCATCGAAGCTGGTGTCTCGTGTACGGCGAGCCAGGCGCCGTCGGGTGCTGCCTCGCCGTGCCCGGCCCAGTACAGGACCGAACTCCTCGGCGTGGGCGGTCCGGCCCACTGCTCCAGTCGTTCCTCCACCGCTGACCGGTTGCGTGCGGTGTCCGGCAGCAGCCACGGGTCGGCCCGGCCGCCCAGTTCGGCGAGCAGTTCCGCGACGCGGGCGGCGGATTCGTCGGCGTCCAGGGGCGCGTGGTGGCGGTAGCGGCCGATCGGGAGGCAGACGACCGGGAAGCCGGTGGAGTCCCGGCCGTCGCCGTTCGAGGACGTCACGTCGTACACCGTGGTGTTCTCGGTCATGTGTCCGCTGGATCCTCCCCTCGAACGGCCAGGACGAGCTGAGTGACCGGCGAGAACCCTCCCACCTTGGTCGCGAGCCGGTACAAGCCTTCAGTGGGCACGACGATCTGCGCAGTCAGTGTGTCGTCACGCTGCACAAGCCGGGGGCGGCGTAGCACTTGAGTCGTGTGCGCGCTGGTCACCTGCAGGGATACGGCCGCAGGATCGGTCTGCAGATCGACGGCGACATCGAAGGGCTTCCCGGCCGCGACCACGTCGGGCGCCTCGAGCGCGACGGCGGCGGCGCCGAGGGGCGGCCCGAGCCGACGCTCCGTCAGGATCGCGCGTACATGTGCGAGTGTCTCGGCGGTCCCGGATATCGCGCCGTGGGTCTGCGGAAGGTGGACCGGCTCCGCGCCATCGAGCCGGGCCGAGTCCCGGTAGACGGTGCCGTCGCCGCGACGGTCGACACGGTTCAGCGTGCCGTCGTCGCCGTCCTCGCACACGTGGTCACGGCCCTCGGCGATACCGTCGCGGAAGGTGAGGGACTGCGCCGTGCGCTGCTCGACGCCGATGAGGGGTCTTGTGTGCGGGCCGTCCGTCACCGCGAGGAGCCGTTCGCGCCCGGCGAGGGCGGACGTGGCGAGTTCGCCGTCCGCGCCGACACTGACGATGTCGCCCGCGGTCAGCCGTCGCGCGGACGCACCCTCGTCCACACAGCGGTAGCTGGGCAGCAGGTCGTACAGACCGGGCAGCGTCGTCGCCAGGGCACGCAGCCGTCGGCGCGGCAACGAAAGGGGAGCTCCGCGCCCGGTGCTCAGGATCTGAACCGCCTTGACAGACCCGTGGAAGGGCGTACCGAGCGTGATCATGGTACGCACCTCCGCTCCCCCGCCGAGAACATGTGTGAAGTACCGCGCGACGAGTCCCCCCATGGAGTGCGCGACCAGCACCAACCGCGCCCGTCGGCTGCCGCTGGGGTGCGCACGCCAGGCGTTCAAGTGCTTCTCGGCCGCGACCGCGAGCCGCTTCGCATTGAGTTCGACCGGCAGCCGCCAGTCGTAGGGGAACTCCGCCACGGCATCCGCGTGCGCCATCACCCGCCGAATGCCGGCGATCAGCGGCGTATAGGGCTCGAAGCCGCGCAGCACGGGCGCGAAGGCGGGAAATCGCAGGAGGCGCGTCGCCACGATGCGTCCCGTCCGCCCGTGCCGCTCCTCGTCGGTGACACGCAGGTCGGCCAGCGATGTCCCCGTCGTCCACGCGCGGGCGTACCACCGCGCGTCTCCCAGCCCCCACAGAACACGGCCGGACTCGGCCTCCACCAACTCGCTGCCCATGATGCCGGGCAGGACCATCACCGCGTCCCGACTGGCTTCGGACGTTCCGGTCAGCCCCATGCGTCCTCCCCCGTGGAGTTGGTCAACACACATTAGCGAGAGTCCACTTGGCAGTTTGCCTGCGTCGGGTGGGCGCCGGGCCGCTTCGCCGTCTTCGGCCAGCCTGCCCAGGGCCTGTCTGCTGATTCGGTCGTCCGATCAGCGGTCACCCAGTCCGGCGCCCACACGTCGTGCGGGGATTGCGGGCCCGTGGTGCGCAGATGGTCGCGGAGCGCGGTCAGCACAGGGTGCTGGTCCCCGCTGCGGAACAGCAGCACGTGCGGGTAGACCGGGGTCGGCTCGTGCAGCGGGATGCGCCGTAGATCGTGGGTCCGGGGCCACAGGTACCGGTCCCCGCTGCCGACGAGGGTGGCCAGCGAGGCCGAGTCGGCCAGCGCGTCCATCAGTGCCTCGTCGCCGAAGTTGGGGCCGAGCGCGTCGATGCTCAGGCCGAAGGCCTTGGACAGCGACTGGTAGAACGCCGCCCATTCCGTGCCCGGCCTGATCCCGGGTATCCAGATGCGGTGGCCGACCAGGTCCGCAGGACTGACCCAGGGCGCGTCGGCCAGCGGGTGGCCGGGGCCGACCAGGAGCTCCAGGGGCGCGTCCAGGAGTCGTTCGGCGCTGATCCCGGCCGGGACCTGGTCCGCCGGCAGGGCACGGAAGGACGCGTCGACGGTCCCTTCGAGCACCGCCTGGGCGGCCTGTGCGGCGTTTTCCATGCTCAGTGTGACCGCGTCCAGATCCGTCTCGGGGTGGGAGCGGTAGAACCGGTAGACGGCCTGGGCAGGAGCGATGCGCCGATTGAGGACATCGACGCGCAAGGGCCGACTGCCGGGGCGCACAGCCTGCTCGGCCTGCTCGATGGCCGCCAGGACCTTCCTGGCATGCGGGAGGAAGACCTGCCCGTCCAGGCTCGGCCGGGAGCCTCGGGAGGTCCGGACCAGGAGCCTGACCTCGATGTGCCTCTCCAGGGCCGCGATCCGCTTGGAGACCGCCTGCTGGCTGATCCCCAGCTCGTCGGCCGCAGCCTGGAACTGGCCGGTCTCGGCGACGGTCACGAACGTCCGCAGCGCTTCCACATCCACACTGCCACCCTACTTGCACAACCATTGGTGGTGGATGGTGTGATGCCTGGTTGTTTGATCGGGTGTTCTGCGCGGTGGTGGGATCAGCTCATGTCTACCCGCACAGAGCAGGTCATGTATGTCCGTACGCCTGAGTTCGCGCGTCATGCGGAGCGGATCGTGGAGGTGACCGATGCGACGTCTCGGCTGAACGGACTTCCGTTCAGTGACAGCGAAGGTCGCGCGGAACTACTTTCAGTTGTGTTCGGTGGCCCGCTGCCGGAGTCGGTGATGATCTACCCGCCGTTCTTCACCGAGTACGGGCTGAACACGACATTCGGGGAGAACGTCTTCGTCAACCAGGGATGCACCTTCATGGACAAGGGAGGCATCCGCATCGGCAACGGCGTCATGATCGCCCCGAAGGTCAGCCTCATCACCGGAGGCCATCCCCTGCCCCTGGCCGAGCGCCGCGAGTACCTCTCCTTCGCCCCGATCACCATCGAAGACGACGTCTGGATCGGGGCGGCTGCCGTGATCACGCAAGGAGTGACCATCGGTGCCGGTGCGGTGGTCGCTGCAGGCGCGGTGGTCACTCGTGATGTCCCTGCCGGCACCGTGGTCGCAGGAGTGCCCGCCCGGGTGATCAAGACGATCGACTGAGTCCGGCCGGACTGCCGACCCGGGTGCGCAGCACCGCTGTGGGTTGACCTGATGCCTCGTCACGCCCGGCTGCCTCGCCAGGGTGGGGGGCAGGCAGAGGTCGGACGCGTTCCCACCGCCGATCTATTGGGAGAGAGCAGCCGGTGGCCGGCGATGGGCCAGGAGTTCCGGTGCGTTCCGGTGCTCGGACCGCTCAGTCGTTGGGCGGGCTCGCGCTTATGTCGCCGAGGGCCGAGGAAGGATCTTCCTCGACAGCCAGGACACACCCCGCCTGCGGCGTGCGGGGCGCCGCGCGCGTGCGTACGGGCGCGCGGAGCCCGGGTCACGGCCGGGGGTTGGTGCGGTGCCAGCGGGGCCGTGCGTCGGTGCCGCGGCGGCCTGCGGCGGAGGCGCAGCGGGGACACACCCGCTGTACGCGGTCCGCCGCTCCCCCGGATTCGGGGAAGATGTCGGGCCACCCGATGTGGGGGAACCGCCGCAGCTCGGAGCGGCTGAGCGAGAGACCGCATACGGTCTGGTTCAGACCCTGCTCCCAGGCATGCACCTCCCCCGCGGGCAGGCGGCGGCCGTCCTCCTCGTCCACCCACTGCCCGGATGCCGCGACCGCGTACCGCTTCGGTGCCGCCATCTGTGATCGCTCCTCCTCTCATGCGTCTTTCTTGCGCCTTCCGGTCGGCAGCGGCCGGCGGCACGCCGACCGCAGCGCCCGCGGCGGAGCCGGTCAGCGGGTGACGGTGTGCCGCTCGTCGGGGACGCAGTGGGTCATGGTGAGACCGGTGACGTCCCTCGGGGGATTGCTGCCGAGGTTCGCCAACCGCTCGCGGTCCTCCTCGGTCAGGCTCTGGCCGGCCAGCGGTTCGAGGTGGGCGACGTCCTGCGGGCTGATGCCCAGCCCTTCCCCGACCCGCAGGCCGAGCTCGTTCTCGACCAGGAGGAAGTGCCACACCATGCGCTCTTGAACCGTGCGGTCGGCCTGGGAGATCAGGGTGACGAAGTTCTTCACGAGGTCGTCGCGCTCCCAGTCCTCCATGAGGCGGTACCGCTGGCCCGCCTGCAGGTAGTCGTTGGTGCGCGGGATGCGTTTGCGGGTGACCCGGCCCCGGATCTCCGGTCCCTCGTCGTCGGAGGTCGGGTACTGGGCCTCGTGCAGCCCGCCCATGATCGACGGCTCGTAATTGATCTCCGGGTCGCCCGCGTGCGGGTCCTGCTCGTACGTCATGAGGCCGTCGCGCTGATTGGTGTGCACGGTGGCGTTCTTGGCGCAGTTGACCGGCAGCTGGAGATAGTTCGGGCCGACGCGGTAGCGCTGGGTGTCGCTGTAGGAGAAGGTCCGGCCGACGAGCATCTTGTCGTCGGAGAAGTCGAGACCGTCGACGAGCACACCGGTACCGAAGGCGATCTGCTCGTTCTCGGCGAAGTAGTTCTCGACCGTACGGTTCAGGACCAGTCGGCCGACCGGCTTGGGCGGGAAGTCCTGCTCGGGCCAGGTCTTCGTGTCGTCCAGCGGATCGAAGTCCAGTTCGGGATGGTCGTGGTCGTCCATCATCTGGACGAGCAGTTCCCACTCGGGGTGATCGCCGCGCCGGATCGCCTCGTACAGGTCCTTCGTCGCGTGACCGAGCTCCTCGGCCTGGATCGCGGCCGCGTCCTCCTCGGTCATGCTGCGGACGCCCTGCCGGGGCATCCAGTGGTATTTGACCAGGACGGTCCTGCCCTGGTCGTTCACCCATTTGTAGGTGTTGACGCCGAAGCCCTGCATGTGCCGGTAGTCGGCGGGGATACCGCGCGGACTGAAGAGGTTGACGAGCATGTGCATCGATTCCGGCGTCTGCGACATGAAGTCGAAGATCCGGGCCGGCTTCTGCTCGTGCGAGACCGGGTCGGGCTTGAGGGCGTGGATGACGTCGGGGAACTTGATCGCGTCCCGGATGAAGAACACCGCGAGATTGTTGCCGACCAGGTCCCAGTTGCCTTCCTCGGTGTAGAACTTCACTGCGAAGCCGCGGGGGTCACGGGCCGCCTCCGACGAGTCGCGGCCGCCGATCACGGTGGAGAACCGTACGGCCACGTCGGTGCGTTTGCCGCGCTCCTGGAACAGCTTCGCCCGGGAGTAGCGGGCGATGGGCTCGTCGCCCCACCGTCCGTAGCTCTCGAAGTATCCGTAGGCGGTGACGCCGCGGGCGTGCACGACCCGCTCGGGAATGCGCTCCCGGTCGAAGTGGCTGATCTTCTCGAGGAACTGGTAGTTCTCCAGCGTGGCCGGTCCGCGCGCGCCGACCGTCCGCTGGTTCTGGTTGTCGTAGACCTTGTGGCCCTGCCGGTTGGTGAGTACGGGGCGCTGATCGCCGGGTTCGGGGCCCTGGCTCGCTACGTCTGTCACTGTTCTCGGTTTCCTTCGCCACTCGAAGGCGCTCGGTCCGCGCCGGGGTAGGACTCGGAATGAACACGAGTACCCGTTCGGGCGGCAGTGGCGCGGATACTCACCTCTTCAGTGCAATCTCACGCACTGCAGACGACGACGCCGATCAAAGAGATGGGGCGGCGTCAGGGTTCGACGAGGCCGGCGCGAATGGCGTACCGGGTCAGTTCCAGCCTGTCGCGCAGGCCGAGCTTGTGCAGCAGGTTGGCCCGGTGGCGGTGCACGGTCTTGACGCTGATGACCAGGATCTCGGCGATCTCCTTGGAGGAGTGTCCCTCAGCGACCAGTTTGAGGACCTCCTCCTCGCGGGGGGTGAGGAAGTGATCGGGGTTCTCCTCGCCGTCCCGGACCCGGTCCAGGTAGCTGCGGATCAGTGCGGTGACCGCGCCGGGGTAGAGGAACGGCTCGTCACGCATCGCGGCCCGGCACGCGGCGACCAGATCGCGGTCCGCGACGGACTTCAGCACATAGCCGCAGGCACCTGCTTTCAGCGCCTGGAACAGGTACTGCTCGTTGTCGTGCATGGTCAGCATCAAAATGCGCAGGCCGGGCTTGAGCGCTGACAACTCACGAGTGGCCTGCAGGCCGGTCAGCCGCGGCATGGCGATGTCCAGGACAGCGAGGTCGACCTCCTGGCTCCGGGCCGCTTCGATGGCCTCCGCTCCGTCACCGGCCTCGGCGACCACCTCCAGGTCCGGCTCCCGGTCGAGGATCAGGCGCACACCGCGGCGTACGAGAGCGTGATCGTCGGCGAGCAGGATACGGGCCGGCGACGAGGCCGTGATCGGCTCAGGCATGGTCATGCTGTTTCCCCAGGGGCTGGCGTGGCGAGGCGGATGCGGGTACCCGTGCCGGGTGTCGAGGTGATGTCAAGGGTGGCCCCGGCGAGCAGAGCCCGCTCGCGCATGCCACGGATCCCGGCTCCTTCACGGGCTGCTTCGATGCCGCGGCCATCGTCGGCGATTTCCAGCAGCACCGTCTCGCCGGTGTGGCGCAGGCTCACTTCGACCCGCCCGGCTTCCGCGTGCCGAGCCGCGTTCGTCAGGCTCTCTTGAGCCACCCGGTACAGCACGAGCTCGATTTCCCGGTCCAGTACGGGCAGGTCGGTCTCGAGGCGGCGCACGACGCGCAGCCCGGTGTGGGTGGCGAAGTCCTGTGTGAGTGAGACCAGTGCGCTGGCCAGGCCGAGATCGTCCAGGACCCCGGGGCGCAGACGCCGCACCAGGCGGCGGACTTCGTCCAGGCTTTCCCTGGTGATCTCCTGGGCCTGCTGCAGCTCTTCGAGCAGCGGCTGCGGGGCGTCGTCCGCCGCGCGCTTGAGTACGAGCAGGGTCGCGGTCATGGTCTGCCCGACCTCGTCATGCAGCTCCTGCGCGATGCGGCGCCGCTCCGCCTCCTGGGCGAGCAGCACCTGCGCGCTCGATGTGGCTCGTTCCTGCTCCAGCCGGTCGAGCATGGCGTTGAACGTGCGGATCAGCTCGGCCACCTCTTCTCCGCCTCTGGCGCCGGGCACCGGCAGCCGTTGTCCGGGGCGCAGCAGGTCGACGGTGGTCATCAGCTTGGTCAGCCGATCCAACGGGGCCAGGCCCCAGCGCAGCAGGGCGCCGTTCGCGACCAGCATGACGGCGAGGCCGCCCACCAGGATGAGCGCCTCGGTCAGCAACACGGGTACGGAGACGGTCACCGGCGCCCACAACAGCAGCGCCGTGGCGGTGCCCAGCACCAGGGCGTTGAGCCCGAAGATCCGCCAGAACAGCGACACCGGGGGTGCTCCCTTCTGCGGTCCGGCCGTCATCACCTGCGCTGCCGGACGTCGCACACCCGGAGCGGGAGCCGCCGCAGCCTTCGACAACGACCGATCCTGCCCTCTGCTCCACGCGCGGTCGATGGGGTCCGTTCCCCATGTGCGAGGTTACGAGGTACCCATCCTCCGCCCACGCCCGCCATGTGGTTACTGCGGTCCCCAGCAAATGGGTCCTGTGCCCGATGGGCTTCCGACGGGGCATCGAGCAGAGTCGACATCGAAGGTGATCGGCCGGCCGCTTCGGCCAGTGCTCGGGCCATGGTGGGCCGCGGACTGGCGGATCCGGGCGGCTGCCGCACGCGCTGTGAGAAAGGACTTCTTCGTGCCGCTCGATGCCTCCCCGGCCGACCCCCGCCCCGGGCGGCTGACCGCTCATGAGGCTCGCCAGCGCCTCGAGCATGCCCGAAGCAGCCGCATGGCCCAATTGCAGGCCCTCCACGAGAGCGGTCAGAGCACGGACGCGAACCTCAGATCCGTGCAGACCGAGGCGATCCAGCGGGTGCTGAAAGAGATCGACGAGGCATTCACGCGTATCGCCGACGGCTCCTACGGCACCTGTCTGGGCTGCCGCAAGCCCGTTCCCGCAGAACGTCTGGAGATCCTCCCGTACACCCGCTACTGCGTCGCCTGCCAGGGGCGCACCACCGCGTAACCGGCTTGTCCTGCAATCTTCGACCCCGCCTTGCCCAAGAGGTGAAGTGGTGAACCATCAGACCATCGGTGAGCGTGCCACGCAGCTGTCGCCCCAGGACCTGACCGCGCTCCTGGCGGATCTGCACGAGCAGCGACTGTTCCGCCGGAGCCAGCTGCAACAGCTACAGCTCGACGCGGTGCCCAGCGCCCGGGACCGGCGTCGGCACCGCCCCGAATCGCAACGTGCAGCGCGCGTGGCAGCGGCCGTCTCCGCGCGGATGATCCTCTCCGACGTGGAAGCGGCACTGCGGCGCATCTCCGAGGGCCGCTACGGCACCTGTCAGCTGTGTCGGCGTCCCGTCGACCGCGAGCGCCTGATGATCGTGCCGCAGGCCCGCTACTGCGCACGGTGCCAGCAGGTGCGGAGGGCCGGGCAGTGACCATCGTCCGCCGCTCCCGGTACACCACCACTTCCGGGCACCGGCAGTACCGCCCCTGGCCGCTGGGCCGGCAGCGAGGCGGCCTCGCCCTGGAGATGGGAAGCGCCCGCACCCGAGCCTGGGTCAGCGGGCGCGGAATGATCCTCGACGTGCCCACCGTCACCTTCCCCGGTACCGCTGCTGTCCACCCCGTCCAGCGCGGCGCCATCGTCGACGTGCCGGGGACCGCCAGGATGCTGGACCGGCTGCTCGGCCACCGCCTGCCCCGCCTCGTCCGCCCATTGGTGGTGATCACCACTCCCGTACTGGACGGCCCCGCCTACCGGGAACGGGCCCGCAAGGCCGTCGAAGTGCTCCGGCCGCGGGCGGTCCTGACCGTCCCCACCGCCCGCGCCGTCGCCCTGGCCGCGGGCGCCGACCGTACCCGGCCACTGCTCGTGGTGGACGTCGGCGCTCACCTCACCGAAGTCGTACTCCTCGCCGAAGGTGCGGTCTTCGACGCCCGCCGCACCGCCCTGGGCACCATCGACCTCCCAGACGCCGGCGATCCTTCGCAGATCACCGAGGCCGTCTCCACGATGATCGCCTCCATGCTCCGGCAGGACGGCACATCGCTCACCGCCGACGCCTTGAGCCAGGGCGCCCTCCTGGCAGGCGGAGGTGCCCTGCTCCCCGGCCTCACCCGCCAGCTCATCGGCAGCCTGCACGCACCCCTGCGAGCCGTCCCCGCACCACACACCGCGGCGATCCGCGGTGCCGCCGCACTGCTGCGAAGCGCGGAGGTCCATCCCCCGACCACGGGGCTTTCCCCGCCCACCTCCGGTCCCGGCCTCCCCTCCCCCTGACCGCTCCCGCCGCTACGGCGGGAGGTGCCGACCCCGTCTCCCGTGGTGACCCGTCGCGACGGCGCCGTACGTCGTAGGCCGCCCAGGCTCCGCCTCGGAGGCGCAGCCGTGCGGGAGGCGCAGCCGTGCGGGAGGCGCAGCCGCCCTGGGGGCCTGGCCGCGCCGATCCGGTCCCGGCGCATCGGCCCGGCCCACGTCCGGCCCCGGGACCACTCGCAGCCCCAGCCGCGTCATCGCATGAAGGAGGACGCCATGTCAGGCGAGATACCGCCCGCGCAGCCGCCACCAGTTCCCGATCCCCAACAGCAGCACGTGCACCCGGTGCCCTGGTGGCGCTGGCGACGCAACCCCCTGCGCAGGCGCACCGACCAGCTGCAGGCCTGGATCGCTCTCGGACTGCTCCTGGCCGTACCGCTGGTGGGCGCAGCAGCCATGATCGTCATCGGCGAAGCCGCCTACCGGCACTACCGGGCGACCTCCGAGCACCAGGCCAAGTCCCGTCACCACACCACTGCGGTTCTTCTGCACGACGCGCCACAGCACCTGGAACCCGGTTCCGACGAGGCTCGGGCAACCCGCTACCCGGCCGAAGTCCGCTACACCGACCCGACCGGAAGGATCCGCACGGGAAGGACGGACGTACCGCCCGGGCTTCCCGCGGACAGCACCGTCCGCGTGTGGGTCGGCGAGGAAGGAAAGATCACCGAGCCGCCCATGACCTCCCAGGAGATCCGCAGTCGCTCGATGGGCTGGTCGGCCCTCGCCCTCCTGTCCGTGGCCGTCACCGGTGTCACCGCCTACGGAGCCACCATCCTCATCCTGCGACGCCGCAACTTCGCCGCGTGGGACGCCCAATGGGCGCAGACCGCGCCCCGGTGGACCAGGTCGCCCTGAGCACAGCAACCCGCAGCAGGTGGTCAGTCAGCCCGTGCTCACTCGACCCGCGAAGAGACGACTCGGCAGACACGGCAGTGAGCTACGTTGCCCGTGCTCATACCGTCTCCTCGCCCATCCGTCGCTGTAGTCCCTCAGTTCGCGGGCGGTACGGACGGCTCGATCTTGAGCTTCTCGCTCGTCCGGCCGTCCTCGCCCTTTTCCTTGGAGCGGCTTTCCCCGGCCGTAGCTCCCGGCGCCGGAGCGACGGGAGGGCCGGACGGCTTGAGGCCGCCCCGTGTCTTGACCATGAGCGGTTTGCCGTCCGCGTTCTTGACGACCTTGCCGTCGGATCCGATGAGCGGCAACTCTTCGGGCATCTTGCTCTCGTCCACCGTGCGGGGGGCACGCTGTCGGGACGGGGCAGGGGCGGCTCGATCTCCCGCTCAGGCCCTCTACGGAGAGGCCAGGCGCCACATCTGGGGCCCACGCGCCCCGCGCGGCTGGTCGGCGCGCTATGCAAGACCGCCCTTCCCCATCGGCCGCAGGAAGCACTGGACACATCTGCATCCGCCGGTTCACCGGATCTGCGCCCTACGCCAAGGTCGGATCGACCACCCGCCCACGTCGGCGCCTGGAGACACTCCAGGCCGAGGCGCAGCGGGTGGACGGTACGGCACCAACGCCTGGCTGTCTGGTGCTCCGGCCTGTCCTTCGAGTTCGTGGCGATCTGTGCCGCCCGGCACCGGGCTCACCCGGCCTTGCGGCCCGGCCGGGTCAGCGCAGGTGGCCGGCTTCGATCCGGTGCAGGTGGATGAGGATGTCGTAGGAGCGGCCGAGTGCGATCTGCGGAGCGTCGGTCGACCAGTACAGGCCGAAGGAGCGGGTGGGGCGGGCCGTGTCGAGCCAGGTGCGGGCCGCTGCGGGGGCGGTGCGCAGGTCGATGCTGAAGTCGCGGTAGCGGACCTTGTCGAGTGTGCTCTCGTTGTGGCCTTCCGGCGCGGGGGCGACGGTGTAGGTCTCGGGCTGCTGCGCGGTGTGGTCCGGCAGCGCGTTGACGGTGCCTTCGTTGAAGGTCAGCCCGATGTTGACGTAGTCGTCGCCGAGCCGCCGGCGCAGAACCGCGCCGGCGGGCTCGGGGAACTCGGCCGGATTGTCGCTGGTGTAGGCGATGTGGCCATTGTTCGAGGCGAGCAGGATCCTGCCGCTTCGATGCCGCAGCCACCAGGTGGTGTTGGCGGCCATGGCCTGGTCGCGGTAGCGCATCCGCTCGGGGAACTGCTCGTCGGGGAAGGCGTAGCCGGTGAAGCTCTGGGCGAGGGCGGTGGCGTTCTGCACCGCCCAGGCGTACGCCTCCCGACCGTGCCGGCCGGAGCCGTGGGGGCGGCCCCGGTCGCGCAGCAGCGCGAGGGCCGAGGTGGCGGCGTCGGCGTCGGCCTTCCGCTCGGTCGCGCTCTTGGCGAAGAGTTGGTTGGCAATCCACGGACCGGCCTCGGTGCCGGCCTCCGGTCGCAGGGGTGCGTACAGGGGCTCGATGGCGTCGGTCAGCTCCGGGCGGTACGCGGCAAGGTAGTCGAAGACCTGGTCGAAGGCGGCCTTGCCCGGGAAGCCGAGATCGATTCCGACGAAGCGCAGCTGCGGCCGGCCGGAGTGGGCGACGTTGTAGCGGCGCATCCAGCGGATCAGGTCCAGATACTCCTCGGTGTTCCAAAAGACGTACTGGCCCTGGAACTCGTCCCGCATGATCTGCGCGGGGTCGCCGACACCGCGGGCGACATAGGCGTCCAGACGCAGGCCGGTGCTCCAACTCGCCTCCAGCGCGAAGGTCGTGAAGCCCTTGGTGGCCACGAGGTGGCGGAAGACGCGCTGCTTGAGGGTGAAGAACTCGTGGCCGCTGTGGCTGGCCTCGCCCAGGCCCACGACCCGGGCGCCACCGACCATGCGACCGAGGGCGCCCATGTCGCGCAGGGGGCGCGCTCCGCGGTTCAAGGCGTCCAACGGCCCGGCGGCCGGTGAGGTCCTCGCTGCGGCGGCGCCGGCACCGAAGGTCCCTGAGGCGAGGACGGCGGCGCTGGTCAGTCCGAGCAGGCAGCGTCGGCTGACGGGGCGGGTGTGGCTCATGGCATCTCCTTGGCTGGTGGCTGCGGCGTAACCGTAGACAGATTTGGGCGCTTGCACAAGACGTGTGTCTCAGGCTTTCGAATTATGCGGTCGCCTGAGGCGAACGATTGAGGCATCAGGTAGGGTCTCCGGCATGGGAAATCGCGAGGACCTACTGGCGGGCGCCAGACAGTGCCTGGAGGAGAAGGGCTGGGCCAGAACCACGGTGCGCGACATCACGACCGCCGCGGGCGGCGTCAGCATGGCCGCCATCGGCTACCACTTCGGCTCCCGCGAGGCGCTGTTGAACGCCGCTCTCATCGAGGCGATCGATGAATGGGGCAGCCGGATCGGCCGCACGCTGGCCTCCTTCGGAGAGTCCGGAAGCAGCCCGGCCGGGCGCTACGAGGCCATGTGGACCGCGATCATCAAGTCATTCCAGGACGACCGGACCCTGTGGCGGGCCACGATCGAGGCCCTCCTCCAGGCCGAACACTCGGATGATCTGCGCCGCCATCTGGCCGGTGGCCAGGCCCAGGGCCGTCGGGGGCTGGCCGCCCTGCTGCGCAGCACACCCGAGGACGAGATCGACGACGCCGCCGCCCGCACCCTCGGTGCCGCACAGATGGCTCTGTTCACAGGGCTGATGACGCAATGGCTCACCGACCCCGAGCAAGCTCCCGACGCGTCCGAGGTCGTCGCCGGCCTGCGGGCCCTCACCGGCATCGTCAACTCCGACGC
>NZ_JAFFZM010000044.1 GCF_017676345.1 Streptomyces smyrnaeus
CCCCGGCTCTCCGCGATCCGCAGCACGTGCGCGAGGGCGGGCAGCACCCTCGCGAGCGCCAGCCGCAGCGCGAGGGCGCCTGCCGCGGGCTCCCCCAACACGGAGTGCGCCTCCGAGAGGGCCTGGTGCGCAGCGGCCAGTTGGCGCTCCTCCACCCGGTCCGCAAACGCCGCCACCACCCCTTCGGGGTCCCCGACCAGATAGCACGGCTTGCCCATGTCACTCACCCACGGCAGCAGCCGCATGTCTTCGTGCTTGTCCATAGCGGGACCGTAGAAGCGGCACGATGCGAGAAAGGGCACAGTTTGTGCCCCCTGGCACCGCCTGGTTCGTCCGCTCAGGCGGTCAGGAGTCCTACCCGGGTGGCGAGCTCACCGGCACGGCGGCGCCTGGTCGGGCTCTTGGCAGCGGTCTCCTCCAAGAGGATGCGCCGGGCGTAGCCGTTGTAGCGGACGGTCTCCGGGGCGGCGTCGTACGCCTGGGCCAGGGCGGTGAGGGATTCGTCGAGACGGCCGTCGAGTTGGTAGGCGCGGGCGCGTTCAACGTGGTGGCGGGCCCGACGGGGCCGGGACGGCAGGCCGAGGGTGTCGGCGCCGTGCGCCTGGCGCGCGCTCTCCCCGCCCATGTGCAGCTCGACCGCGACGGTTACGGCATGGGCGCCCATGACGGCACGGGAGAAGGACGTCACCGGGTGGAAGTAGGCGGCGGGAAGTCGCCGGGCCACGGCGTGGGCCGTGTCCCAGTAGTGCCAGGCGGTGCCGGTCTCGCCGCGGCGCGCAGCCGTGTATCCGGCCTCGAAACGGAGGGCACCGGCGATGGCGCGTACGTCGTCGTCCGCGTCGGGCAGCAGCGGCTCCAAATGCCGGAGCGTGGCGTGGGTGACCGCGTCCGCGGCATCGAAGTGGGCGTGCCCACTGTCCCGGTGGGCCTGCGCCGCCAGCCACGCGGCGACCCCGATCGCATGCGGGTCCTCGGACTCCTGCGCCGCCACCATGCCGCGCTCGACGGCACGCCACAACAGCGCGGAGTCGGGCTGGTAGGCGAGGAAGAACTGGCTGAGGGCGTACGTCTCGGCCAGCACCGATTGCGCGGCGCGGCGCTGGGCAGCGGTGTCGGCCTGGAGCACGGCGAGTTGGGCGTCCTCGATCAGCCCCGGGAGCAGCGCGCCGAGCACGTCGCGGTGGTGCGGAGCCGCATGTCGTGCCGCCCACGCCCGGGCCAGGCCCTCGCGCAAGTACGCCACACCGGGGGCCTCGCGGCTCCGGGCGCTGAAGGGGAAGGCGTCGATGGCTGCCCGCACCTCGGGCAGGCGGCGGTGCCCCGGGCCGGTGAACAAGGCTGTGGGCACGGTGCCCTCACCGGTCAGCTCGGCCAGGTCACCCACGCGCAGCACTTCGGCGATACGCAGCACCATGGGCAGCTTCGGCATCTGCAGCCGTCCGCCTTCGATCTGCTTCACCCAGCTCGCAGACCGCCCCAGCAGCCCGGCCAGCACCTCCCGGCTCATCCCACGCCGCACCCGCAGCACGCGGACCCGCTGTCCGAACGCCACCGGCTCGGTCTCACAACTCCCGCCCACCGCACCCACCCCTCTCAGCCGACCTCTCGTTCCAGCCTAGAGACTGCCTGCCCGGCACCGGGGCCGTCCGAACAACGTCCGAACGAGCGGGGCACGGGCTGATCAAGGGTGAGGGGTTCGTAGAGGTGGTGGGCGCGACGGGGACCGACCGGGGTACGCAGCGGCGCATGGCGCTATCGTGCGGGCATGAGCGCCCCGGGGAGCAACGACTACGAACGGCTCCAGCAGGACATGCTGCGGATGCGGACCTCCTCCCCGGCCGATCGGAGGGCTTTCCTCCGGCAGCAGAGGAACACCCCGCGCAACGCCCGGACGGTCACCATGCTGGTCGCGGTGGTGTATCTGGTCGGGGGGATCGGTCAGACGGTCAAGGGGGCGGCAGAGCACCAGTCGGGTCTCATCATCGCCGTCACCGTGGCCGCCACGGCATTGGCGGGCGTCATGTTCGAGCTGGGGCGGCGCGGTCGGACGCGGCTGGCCTTCGCCGTCTTCGTCGTCGGGATGATCGTCCTCTCGTTCGTCGGGGCCCTCTGACGCGCGCGGGGCCCTGCCCCTTCGCCGGGGCCCGGCCCCGGGCCGTCAGCGCAGAAATGCCGCGGCGACGCCCGCGTCCACCGGCACGTGCAGACCCGTCGTATGGGTCAGGTCGCCGCCCGTGAGGGCGAAGACGGCGGCGGCGACGTGTTCGGGCAGGACCTCGCGCTTGAGCAGGGTGCGCTGGGCGTAGAACTCGCCCAGTTTCTCCTCCTCCACGCCGTAGACGGCGGCGCGCTGGGCGCCCCAGCCGCCGGCGAAGATGCCGGAGCCGCGGACGACGCCGTCCGGGTTGACGCCGTTGACGCGGATGCCGTGTTCGCCCAGTTCGGCGGCGAGCAGCCGGACCTGGTGCGCCTGGTCCGCCTTGGTGGCGGAGTAGGCAATGTTGTGGGGGCCGGCGAAGACCGCGTTCTTGGAGGCGATGTAGACGATGTCGCCGCCCAGTTCCTGCGCCCGCATGAGCCGTGCGGCCTCGCGGGAGACGAGGAAGGAGCCGCGGGCCATGATGTCGTGCTGGAGGTCCCAGTCGGCGGCCGTGGTCTCCAGCAGGGGTTTGGAGAGGGAGATGCCCGCGTTGTTGACGACGAGGTCGGCGCCGCCGAAGGCGCGGGCCGCGGTGGCGAAGGCGGCTTCGATCTGCTGCTCCTCGGTGACGTCGACGGTGACGGGGACGGCCTTGTCCGGCCCGCCCAACTCCTCGGCGACGGCTGCCGCCTCGGGCCCGGCGCGGTCCGCGACCACCACGCAGGCGCCCTCCGCCGACAGCCGCCGGGCGATGGCCTTGCCGATGCCGGAGGCGGCCCCGGTCACCAGCGCGATCCGGCCCGCCAGCGGCTTGGGCGGCGGCATGCGCCGCAGCTTGGCCTCCTCCAGCGCCCAGTACTCGATGCGGAACTTCTCCGACTCCTCGATGGGCGCGTACGTCGAGACGGCTTCGGCGCCCCGCATCACGTTGATGGCGTTCAGATAGAACTCGCCCGCCACGCGTGCCGTCTGCTTGTCCTTGCCGAAGGAGAACATGCCGACGCCGGGCACGAGGACGATGCCGGGGTCGGCGCCGCGCATCGGGGGCGTGTCGGCGGTGGCGTGCCGGGTGTAGTAGGCGGCGTACTCCTCGCGGTAGGCGGCGTGCAGCTCGCGCAGCCGGTCGACCACCTCGTCGAGGGGCGCGGTGGCGGGCAGGTCGAGGACGAGGGGGCGGACCTTGGTGCGCAGGAAGTGGTCCGGGCAGGAGGTGCCGAGCGCGGCGAGCCTGGGGTGCTCGGCGCGGGAGAGGAAGTCGAGCACGGGCCCGGTGTCGGTGAAGTGGCCGACCTGGCGCAGGTCGGTGGAGGCGAGCCCGCGCAGTACGGGCGCCAACGCGGCGGCGCGCTCCCGGCGTTCGGCCTCGGGCAACGGCCGGTAGCCGTCGCCGAGCAGCGGTCCGAAGGGTTCCGGCGTGCCGCGCCGGGCCAGGAACTCCTCCGCCGTCCGGATCATCCACAGGGAGTTGCGCTCGCACTCCTCGGAGGTGTCGCCCCAGGCGGTGATGCCGTGGCCGCCGAGCACGACGCCGACCGCCTGCGGGTTGGCGTCCTTGACGGCGGCGATGTCGAGCCCGAGCTGGAATCCGGGGCGCCGCCAGGGCACCCAGACGACGCTGTCGCCGAAGCACTCGCCGGTCAGCTTCTCGCCGTCGGCCGCGCAGGCGAGGGCGATCCCGGAGTCGGGGTGCAGATGGTCGACGTGTGCCGCGTCCAGCAGGCCGTGCATGGCGGTGTCGATGGACGGCGCCGCGCCGCCCTTGCCGTGCAGGCAGTGGTCGAACGCGCCGACCATCTCGTCCTCGCGCTCGACTCCGGGGTAGGTGGCGGTGAGCGCGCGCAGCCGGTCCAGGCGGAGGACGGCCAGCCCGTCCTCGGTCAGGGTGCCCAGGTCGCCGCCCGATCCTTTGACCCACATCAGCTCGGCGGGCTGTCCGGTGACCGGGTCGGTGGCGCTGCCCTTGGCCGAGGCGTTGCCGCCCGCGTAGTTGGTGTTGCGCGGGTCGGCGCCGAGGGTGTGGGCGCGGTCGAGGAGGGCGACCACGGCGGGGTGGCGGGACGAGGAGGGCATGCGCTTCCTTCGGTGGCGGGCGGCGGCGACGGAACACCTCGTGAAACGGGTCGTAAGACGGGTCGTAAGACGGGTCGTAAGACTGCGTGAAACGATTCAAACGGCAAGCAGCAAGCTAGAGGGGGCCGTTGAGGCTGTCAACGGCTTCGGGCCTACTCGCAGGCCGGGGTCCAGTCGGCGATCAGCGCGAGAAGGCCGGGGAAGCGGGCTTGCAGATCCTCGATGCGGACCTGGTTGCGGCGGGAGGGGCCGTACTGGCGCTGCCGGACGAGGCCGGCCTCGCGCAGGGTGCGGAAGTGGTGGGTGAGCGAGGACTTGGGGCGGTCCAGCTCGAACCAGGTGCAGGTGTGGTCGAAGTCGACCGCCTCCAGCAGGAGCTTGCGCACCACGCCGATCCGCAGCGGATCGCTGAGCGCCGCCATCACCGCCTCCAGCCGGATCTCGTCCCGTGCGGGCTCGGGCAGCGGCTCGGGCAGCTGCACCCCGGGCGGGGGCGGCGGGATGCGGAAGTCCCGGGTGAGGGCCGCTTCACTCATCAGGTGGCCTCCTTCGACGGCGGGCGTGCGGGCACCGGAGCCGCACTCGCGGTGCGGTACGACGCGATCGGGAGTAGTACGAGTTGCATCGTACTACTCCCCCCTGGTACGAATTCTCTCGTACTACTTGTACGAGTCCACTCGTACACCCTCCGCGTCCTCCCCTGCCCAGGAGCTCCCGTATGCCCACGCCCTCCCCGCGCTGGATGTGGCTGGCCGCCTGGCCCGTCGTCGCCGTACTCGCGCTGTCCAACGAACCCGCGCCGCTCTACGTCCTGTGGCAGGACCGGATCGGCTTCTCCGCCGCCACCCTGACGGCGATCTACGCCTTCTACATCGCCGGACTCCTGGGCACCCTCACCGTCGCGGGCACCCTCTCCGACCGCTTCGGCCGCAAGCCGGTACTGCTGCCCGGACTGGCGCTCGGCCTGCTCGCCTCCGCGATGTTCGCGACCGCGCACTCGGTGCCCGTGCTCCTCGCCGCGCGGCTGCTGAGCGGTATCGCGGTCGGCGCCTTCCTCTCCGCCGGAATGGCAGCGGTCTCCGACCTCGCGGACCGTACACAGAAGCGAACCGCCGGGCTCATCGCCTCGTCCTCGATGGTCGGCGGCGCCGCCGTCGGGCCGCTGCTGGCGGGCCTGCTGTCCGAGCTGGCGCCGGGGCCCTCGGTGACCGTCTTCCTGCTCCAGCTCGGACTGCTGCTGGCCGCGCTCGTGGTCGTCCTGCGGATGCCGCTGCCGCGCCGGGCACCCGGAGCCGCCCCCGCCGCCCCGCAGCGCTGGGTACGCATCCCGTCGGCGCCACGCGCCAACCGGCGTCAGCTCCTGCTCGGCCTCGCCGTCTTCGCCCCCGCTATCGCGGCCACCGGATTCGTGCTGTCGCTGGGCCCCACCCTGCTCGCCGACCTGCTGCACACCAGCAGCCGGATACTCTCCGGCGCGACCATCTTCGTCCTGTTCGCCGCCGCGACGGCGATCCAGTTCGCCGCGCGGGGACTGCGGGTGAGGACCGACCTGCTGACGGGCGCCGCACTGACCGTGGCGAGCATGGCCGCGCTCGTGCTCGCGGTCCGCACCACCTCGGTCACCGCGCTCGTCACCTCGGCCGTGCTCGCCGGGCTCGGCCAGGGCCTGACCCAGCTCGGTGCCCTGACCATGCTCAGCTCCAACGTTCCCGCCGGGCGCCTCGCCGAGGCCAACGCGGCCCTGACCGCGGGCGGCTACCTGCTGGCCGGCGCCCTCCCGGTGGCCGCGGGCGCGCTCAGCGACGTCACCTCGCTCAACACCGCCACCGCCCTGTTCGGCGCGACGGTCGCCGCGCTGTCCCTGGCAGGCGCTACGGCGGTGCTGCGCGGGCGGAACGGGACCGGCGGTGGCGACGGTGCGCCCGGTGGCGACGGCCCGCGCGGTGTCGTCGTCCGGGCGCGGCACGTGCGGTTGCCCTCGGCGGTGCGGGGTTCGCAGGCCGAGGCCCGCTGAGCGGGGCCGGCTCAGTCCCCGTCCAGGGCCCGGCGCCACGTGCGCACCGCCGTCGGTTCGACCGGGGCGCTCCAGCCCCGGGGGCGGGCCGCGCCGCCGATGTGGAAGGCATCGATGCCCGCGCGGAGCAGCCCGGGTACGTGGTCGAGGGCCAGACCGCCCCCGACCAGCAGCCGGGGGGCGTAGCCGGGTTCGCGGGCCGCGGTACGGGCGGCCTCGGTGAGCAGCGTGGCGAAGCCCGCGCCGACCCCGTCCGGTGAGCCCGCGGTGAGGTAGGTGTCCAGGCCGGGCAGCTCCGCGAGCTGCTTGCGGAGGGCGTCCCGGTCGGCGGCCCGGTCGAGGGCGCGGTGGAACGTCCAGCGGCACCCCGGGACGGCGGCGGTGACGGCCTCGATCGCGGGCAGGTCCGCCTGTCCGGCCTCGTCGAGGAAGCCGAGGACGAACTCCTCGGCGCCGGCCGCCCGCAGCGCGGCACCGCGGGCGCACAGCTGCTCGATCCCGGCGTCTCCCCCGGCGCTGAAGCCGTCGGCGAGCCGCAACATCACCCGAAGGGGGATGTCGACGGCGTCCCGGACGGCGGCGAACGTCTCCGCGGAAGGGGTGAGCCCGTCGGCGGCCATGTCGGTGACCACCTCAAGGCGGTCCGCTCCTCCGGCCTGTGCGGCAGCCGCGTCCTCCGCGCTGAGCGCCACCACCTCGAGAATTGGTCTAGACATGCGCAACAGAGTGCCACACGGCGGGGAGCGCTGGAAGACGGCGCTCCCGTCGGACGACAATTGCCCGATGTCGACAACACAGCCCCCACCCGACGGCCGACCGGCGGGCGGGGCGACGAGTGAGGCGGGCCGGGCGGCCGAGGCGACGCACCGGGCCCTGCTCGAACGCTGGAACGCGCTGCTGGTCAGTGCCCGTGACGGCGCCGAGGGACCCGATCCGACCCCGTACGGGGAAGATCTCCTCGGCCGCTGGGCCGAACCCCACCGCCGCTACCACTCCACCGCCCATCTGCGGACCGTTCTCGACCGCGTCGACGAACTGGCCGCGCATCTCACCCCCGGCGAGCCGGGCGGGCAAGCACCCGCCGCCGAAAGCACCGCGTCCGGCGCCACGTCCGGTGCGGCAGTCGGTGCCGCGTCCGGCAGCGCCCCGGGCTCCGACCTGGGCGCCGACCTGGGCGCCGACCTGGACGCCGTGCGACTCGCCGCCTGGTTCCACGACGCCGTCTACCGCCCCGACCGCAGCGAGAACGAGGAGCGCAGCGCCCGCCTCGCCGAACGTGCGCTGCCCGAGGCGGGGGTGGCGCAGGCGCGCACCGCCGAGGTGGCACGCCTGGTCCGGCTGACCGTCAGCCACGACCCCGCCCCCCGCGACCTCGACGGCGAACTGCTCTGCGACGCCGACCTCGCCGTCCTGTCGGGCACCCCCGAGCAGTACGCGCACTACGCCGCCGAGATCCGCCAGGAGTACGCCTTCGTCCCCGACGCCGCCTTCCGCGAGGGCCGCAGCACCGTCCTCCACCAACTCCTCGGCCTGCCGCACCTCTACCGCACCCCGTACGCCCGCACCCACTGGGAGCCCGCGGCCCGCCACAACCTGACCACGGAGCTGCGGCTGCTGCAGGCTCAGCCGTAGCTGTGGCGAAGTGCTCGGGCCGTGCGACTGGTTGACCGGTCGGGCCCGGTGGGAATACCCGGGCGCGGACAGCCGGTTGCGGCAGACATGGCTGGGGATCTCGCGCAGGGCGAAGCGGTCGGCGGACGGATTCCGGTCGCCGTGTATGTGCTGGGGCTGTCCGTCTTCGCGCTGGGGACCTCCGAGTTCATGCTCTCGGGCATCCTGCAGCCGCTGGCACGGGACCTGGGGGTGTCGATCCCCCAGGCCGGGCTGCTGGTCTCGGCGTTCGCCGTGGGCATGGTGGTGGGGGCGCCCGTACTGGCCGCGGCCACGCTGAGGTTGCCGCGCCGTACGACGCTGATCGCGCTGCTGGCCGCTTTCGTGCTGGGCCACGTCGTGGGGGCGCTGGCGCCCACGTACGAAGTGCTGTTCGTCTCGCGGATCGTCAGCGCACTGGCGTGTGCCGGGTTCTGGGCGGTGGGCTCGGCTGTCGCCGTCTCACTGGTGCCGGAGAACGCGCGGGCCCGCGCCATGGCGATCATGGTGGGCGGGCTCGGTGTCGCCAATGTCGCGGGGGTGCCGGCGGGGTCGTTCCTGGGCCAGCAGGCCGGGTGGCGCGCGGCGTTCTGGGCGGTCGCGGCGCTGGCGGCCCTCGCGGTGGTCGGCGTACTGGCGTCGGTGCCGGACACCCCGGTGCCGACGGGTGCCCATGCCCCCGACCTCCGGCGGGAGCTGCGGATCTACCGCGACAAGCAGGTGTGGCTCGCGCTGGTGACCATCGCGCTGAACGCGGGTGCCGTCTTCGCGCTCTTCTCCTACCTCGCGCCGCTGCTCACCGAGGTGGCCGGGCTGCCCGAGAGCTGGGTGCCCAGCGTGCTGGCCCTGTTCGGCCTCGGCGGGCTGATCGGCACGGTGATCGGCGGCCGCATCGCGGACGCGCATCTGTTCGGCACGATGTACGGCGGCATCAGCGCTTCAACCGCCGTGCTCACCGCGCTGGCGCTGCTGGCCGAGTACCGCTGGGCGGCGATCGCGCTGGCCCTGATGCTCGGCGTCACGGCCTTCACCACCGGCCCCGCACTGAACGCCCGGATGTTCAACGCCGCCGACGCGGCCCCGACCCTGGCGGGCGCGACGGCCACGGCCTCGTTCAACATCGGCAACACGGTGGGCCCCTGGGTGGGCGGCCTGGCCATCTCCGCCGGGTGGGGGTACGCGGCGGTCGCCTGGGTCGGCGCTGCCATGGCGGCGGCCGCCGTGCTGACGACGGCCGTCTCCTCCCGGGTGCACGCCCGCTCCCGGCTCGTCACCGCGTCCGCCGGGCCGGGGCTGCGCTCGGTTCCCGGCGCGACGGCGCCCGGCGCGACGGCGCCCGCCGCGACGGACGTGACCGGCGGTGCCGGGGCGGGCGGGAGACGCCCCGGGGACTGAGTCGGTCAGCGCTTGCGGCGGCGCAGTCCCGCGTTCGTCAGGTGGCCGAGCAGTTCCTTGGAGCCGACCGGGACCGCTCCGGCCTCCACCGCGGTGTCGTACAGCGTCGAGGGCACGTCGTAGTGGTCCCCGTCGAAGGCCCGCGGCGGGCACCCGATGCCCGCCGCGAACGCGTGGAGTTCCTCGTACGAGACATCGCTCACCAGGTGCGACCACAGGCGGCCGTGCCCCGGCCAGATCGGCGGATCGATGTAGACGGTCACCCGGAGGGCTCCGCCCGGTGCCCCGCGCTCACAGCTTGCCGCTCAGATAGCCGACCCGGGCCACCACCGTGGAGGTCTTGCCGCACACCCAGTGCGGCTCGACGCCCAGCTCGGGTTCGACGTCGAGCGCGTGCGGATCGGAGCCGACGCACACGGGGCAGACGGGCCAGCGCCCGTACCGCTCCAGCAGCGAGTCCTGCACGTCCTGCGCCACCAGGCCGTCGACGAAGGCCACGCCCTCCGGCCACTGTCCGACCCACCAGCGCCGGTGGGCGACCGCCTCCTCGACCAGCGAGACGATGTCGGCCTGCGCGACGTCGCCGGCCTCCAGGTCGGCGAGGATCAGGGCGCGGGCCGTGTGCAGCGCCCGCTCCAAGGCGTCCTGGCGGCCCTCGTCGCCGGGACCCGGGTCGGATGCGGATTCCTTCGGTGCCATACCTCCATTGCACCACTGCACTCCCGGCCGGCTCACAGCTCACACCGGCGGACCCCGGCGGACGCCAGCTCGCCGAACCGGTGGACCGGCGCGCGGATTCGGGCTCGGCTCGCGGACCCGGGGCTCGGCTCGCGGACCGGCGCGCCGCGGCGGGCATTGACGGGTAACCGATACGAAAATATCTTTCAGCTGTGAGCAGTGACCTGAAGGAAAATTTCGCCTTCCGTCCGGGTCGTCGGACGCCAGGGCCGGGCGCCCAGCCCCCGGCCCCCCGCTCAGCGGGCGAGACCGGCGACAGCACCCCCTCCTCCCGGGCCGCCAACCGCCCGGGGCCCACCGCACTCGCGGCCAAGGTCCGCACCATGGCGCCGTCGATGACCCGTTCGATGCAACGCGTCGCCGAAGCCGTCGCCGGCGACCCGGCGGGCTGCGCCCAACTCACCGTCACGGGGCTCGCCGAACGCACGGGCACCAGCGAGGCCACCGTGGTGCGCACCTCCCGGCTCCTCGGCTATCCCGGCTACCGCGACCTGAGGCTCGCGCTCGCGGGGCTCGCCGCGCAACAGGAGTCCGGTGCGGCCCCCGCGGTGACGGCCGACATCGTCGTCGACGACCCGATTGCCGACGTCGTGGCCAAACTGGCCGCCGACGAGCAGCAGACCCTCGCGGACACCGCAGCCGGGCTCGATGTCGCGCAGGTCGAGGCGGCTGTCGCCGCGATGGCGTCGGCCCGGCGCATCGATGTGTACGGCGTCGGCGCCTCGGGGCTCGTCAGCCAGGACCTGGCGCAGAAGCTGCTGCGCATCGGCATGGTGGCGCACAGCCATGTGGACCCCCACCTGGCCGTCACCAACGCCGTCCAGCTGCGGGCGGGCGATGTCGCGCTCGCCATCACCCATTCGGGGCGGACGGTGGACGTCATAGAACCGCTGCGGGTCGCCTTCGACCAGGGTGCGACGACCATCGCGATCACCGGCCGCCCGGACGGCGAGGTCGCCCAGTACGCCGACCACGTACTGACGACCTCCACGGCACGCGAGAGCGAGTTGCGACCGGCGGCGATGTCCAGCAGGACGAGCCAGCTCCTCGTGGTGGACTGCCTGTTCATAGGGGTGGCCCAGCGCACGTACGAGACGGCGGCGCCCGCGCTGTCCGCCTCCTACGAAGCGCTGGCGCACCGCCACTCCCCCAGGCCGCGCACCCGCTGAGCCCCCGGCCGACCGGCCACCCATCCGGTCGGCCCCCGGCCACGGCGCGCCCGTCGCGACGTCCCCTCGCCGACGGCGACGCATCCGCCGAAGGCCCCGCCGAGCGCGCCGTGACGCCGCACCGGCCGCACGTGCCGCGTCACGGCCCACCGGACCCCGCCGCCCTGAGCCACAGAAAGCGCGCCTCCCATGACCACCTCACAGTCCGCCACCTCACAGCCCGCCACCTCGCAGCCCGGCACCGCGCAGGCCCGTACCGCCAAGGCCCGTACCGCCAAGGCCGGCACCGCGCAGACCGGTTCCGCGCAGCAGCACGGTTCCGGCCATGACCAGCTGCGCCAGCAGTTGGACACGCTCACCACCGAGGCGTTCCGCAGCGAGCTGGCCGAGATCGACCAGCTGCCCACGCTCGACATCGCGAAGATCATGAACGGTGAGGACAGCACCGTCCCCGGCGCCGTCGCCGCCCGACTGCCCGAGATCGCGGCGGCGATCGACGCCATCGCGGAGCGGATGGCGCGCGGCGGCCGGCTCCTCTACGCCGGGGCGGGCACGGCCGGGCGGATGGGGGTGCTGGACGCCAGCGAGTGCCCACCCACCTTCAACACGGCCCCCGGCCAGGTCACCGGGGTGATCGCGGGCGGCCCCGGCGCGATGGTGAACTCGGTCGAGGGCGCCGAGGACAGCGCCGAGGCCGCTGCGGCCGACCTGGCCGCGCTCGGCCTGAGGGCTGACGACACGGTGGTCGGCATCTCGGCGTCCGGCCGTACGCCCTTCGCCGTCGGCGCCGTCGAGTACGCGCGCTCCCGTGGGGCGCTCACGGTGGGGCTGGCCTGCAACGAGGGATCGGCACTGGCCGCCGCCGCCGAACACGGCATCGAGGTCGTCGTCGGACCCGAGCTGCTGACCGGCTCCACCCGGCTCAAGGCCGGTACGGCGCAGAAGCTCGTACTCAACATGCTCTCCACCATCACCATGATCCGGCTCGGCAAGACCTACGGGAATCTGATGGTGGACCTGCGCGCCTCGAACGAGAAGCTGCGGGCCCGCTCGCGGCGCATCGTCTCGCTGGCGACCGGCGCGCCGGACGAGGAGATCGAGGCGGCACTGGCGGCCACCGACGGCGAGGTCAAGGCGGCGATCCTCACCGTCCTCGGCGGAGTCGACGGCCCGACGGCGCAGCGGCTGCTCGCCGACTCGCACGGCCACCTGCGCGCGGCGCTGCGGTGCGCCACCGACGCACCCGGCAGCGCACCCACCGACGCGCCCACCGACGCGCCCGGCGGTACCCCCGGTGGCACACCCGGCGGGGCCGCGTAGGCACAGCAGCACCACCCACCCCCCACAGCAACCGCACCATGGCACCACTCAAAGAAGAGCGACCGCACCATGAGCACAGACAGCACCAAGGCAAAGCCTGAGGGCAACTCCGACAGACAGCTCGCCGAGGCGATCCTCCCCCTGGTGGGAGGCGCCGCGAACGTCACCTCCGTCAGCCACTGCATGACGCGGATGCGGCTCGGCCTCGCCGACCGCTCCCGCGTCCAGGACGAGCCCCTCAAGGCTCTTCCCGGAGTGCTGGGCGTGGTGGAGGACGACACGTACCAGATCGTGCTCGGGCCGGGCAAAGTCGCCCGGATCACACCCGAGTTCGAGGCGCTGGTCGAGGCGGAGGCCGAGGCGGCACGGGACCGGGCCACAGCCCAGGTCGCCGCCGGGCAGACCGCCGGTGACCCCGCCGGTGATCCCGCCGGAGCGCCCAGGACGGCCGACGAGCTGGCGGCGGAGGGCGCGGCGATCCGCGCCGCCCGCAAGGAGAAGAACGCGACACCGGTGAAGCTGATGCTGCGCCGTGTCGCCAACATCTTCGTACCGCTCATCCCCGCACTGATCGGCTGCGGCATCGTCGCGGGCATCAACGGCCTGTTCACCAACGCGGGCTGGCTCCCGGCGCTCACCCCCGCGCTGGCGGCGATCGCGAGCGGCTTCATGTCGCTGATCGCGGTCTTCGTCGGGCTGAACACCGCCAAGGAGTTCGGCGGCACCCCGGTACTGGGCGGCGCCGCGGCAGCCGTCATCGTCTTCCCCGGGGTCGCGGACGTCTCGGCGTTCGGTCAGAAGCTGGCCCCCGGGCAGGGCGGTGTGCTGGGCGCACTGTTCGCCGCGCTGCTGGCGGTCTATGTGGAGAAGGCCTGCCGCCGCCTCGTACCGTCCGCCGTCGACGTACTCGTCACGCCCACCGTGACGGTGCTGGTCGCCGGACTGGTCACGCTGTTCGGACTGATGTACGTGTGCGGCGAGATCGCCACCGGCATCGGACACCTCGCCGACTGGCTGCTCCAGCACGGCGGAGCAGCGGCCGGATTCGTACTGGGCGGACTCTTCCTGCCACTGGTGATGCTGGGACTGCACCAGGCCCTCATCCCCATCCACACCACACTGATCGAGCAGAGCGGCTACACCGTGCTGCTGCCCATCCTCGCGATGGCCGGCGCCGGCCAGGTCGGCGCGGCGGTCGCCATCTACCTGCGGCTGCGCCGCAACACCTCGATCCGCAAGACCATCCGCTCCGCGCTCCCGGCCGGCTTCCTCGGCGTGGGCGAACCGCTGATCTACGGCGTCTCGCTGCCGTTGGGCCGCCCCTTCATCACGGCGTGCGTGGGTGGTGCCTTCGGCGGCGGGGTCGTGGGCCTTTTCTACCAACTGGGCACCTCGGTCGGCTCCACCGCCATCGGCCCCTCCGGCTGGGCGCTCTTCCCCCTGCTCAAGGGCGACCAAGGGCTGGGGGCCATCGCCGCGATCTACGGCCTGGGGCTGGCCGCCGGATATCTGGTCGGCTTCGTGGCGACCTACTTCTTCGGCTTCAGCAAGCAGATGCTGAGCGAGCTGAACGCGCCGACTGAGACCGAGACCGCAGTCGGCAAGGGCACCTCTCCCGAGCCGCCGCACCCGGGGAGCCCGGAGCCCAGTCCGGCCCCCGCACCTGCGGGTGGCCCCGGTTCACTCGTATGAGCTGAGCACCGCGTGGCAGGCCCCGGTCGCGCCGGGGGCTGCCACGCGGCTCCGGGCACGGCCGGTCGACCCGACCCCGGGTGCGGCCGGTCGGCAAGGCTCCGCCCCGGCCGCGCCCCCGGGCTCAGCCGACCTTCACCGCGGAGCGGCTCGTCTCCTCGCCCGCTCCCTCGCCCGCCTCCGCGACCGCCGCGGCCGGGGCGCTGCCTGCCGGCCGGTCGGCGACCGGCTGCCGAGCCGGGCGGCGACCGCTCCGCAGATCCGGTAGCAGGCTGACGACGCCCAGCGCGGCCATGCCCACCCCGATCCACACCGGGGAGACCAGCCCGAAGTGCGGGATGGCGAGGCCACCGAGCGCGGAGCCGATGATGATGCCGAGCGTGATGAACGACGAGTGGACGGTGTTGACCAGCGGGCCGGTGTTGCCCACCCGCTGGACGCGAGCGGCCATGGCCGGGTTCATGGTGACGCCGACCAGTCCGATGGCCAGCATGAAGACGACGGCGCCGACGGGGGCCTCGGCCAGCAGCGCGAAGGCGGCGAGGAAGATCCCGAGGCTGATCAGCCCGGTCAGCAGGACCGCGAGGGTGTGCCGGTCGGCGAGGCGGCCGACGATCGCATTGCCGATCAGGTTGGCGGCGCCGTACGCCACGAGCAGCAGCGGCACGCTGCCGGTCGAGAAGCCGGAGATCTCGGTCAGGATCGGGTTGAAGTAGCTGAACGCCGAGAACGTCGCCCCGATCACCAGGGTGCTGGTGGCCAGCACCAGCCACAGCTTCGGATTGCGGAAGACGCCCAGTTCCCGGCGCAGACCGCCGCCCGCGCCGCTCCCGCTGCCCTGCCGTTCGACGTTCGGCGCCCACACCAGCGTGGCCGCTGCGGCCAGCAGGGTCATCACGGTGACGGCCCAGAACGCGGCGCGCCAGCCGTACCGTTCGCCGATGAAGGTGGACAGCGGCAGTCCCAGAAGCGTGCCGAGCATCAGTCCGTTGAGCGCCACGGACACGGCACGCCCGGCCAGTTCGGGCCGGACCAGCCGCACGCTGAGGGAGATCGACGTGCCCAGGAACGCGGCGGAGGCGGTCCCGGCGACGACCCGTGCGACGAGCATCACCGCGTAGCTGGAGGCGGTGGCGGCCAGGACATTGCCGATCAGGAAGATCCCGAACAGCAGCAGCAGCGCCTGCTTGGGCCGCAGTCGGAGCACTCCGGCGGCGAGGAACGGCCCGCCGACGGTCATCGCGGCGGCGAACGCGGTGACCAGGTAGCCGACCTGTGAAACGGTGACGTCCAGCCCGTCCCCGATCTGCGGCATCAGCCCCGCCACCAGGAACTCGCTGGTGACCATGGAGAAGATCCCCGCGGCCATGAGATAGACGGTCAGTGGCATCCGTGACTCCCCGAGTACGTCCGGTGGTGCGCCCACCGGCTGTGATGGATGGATCCGTTATGGATGGATCAGTACAAAACTTGCCCAGCAAAGAGCCGCAGGAGCACGCACTCCCGCGGCTGTCGGTGTCAACGCCGAAGCGCACTCACCGCCGTTGCGGCGATCCCCTTCAGCGCCGGGCGGTCAGCACCACCCTGCGCGGAGACCCGCATACCGCCGATGACGGCGTTCACAAAGCGGGCGAGCGCCTCCGGCTCACGGTCGGCAGTGATCTCGCCGGCCTGCTGCCCCGCCTCGACCGCGGCCCGCAGCGCGTCGAGCCGCACCCGCAGATCCCGGGTCAGCACCCGGTCGACCTCCGGGTCCCGCGCCGCCAGCTCCACCGTGGTGTTGACGGACAGGCAGCCGATGCTCCGCCCCGCCCACCGCTGCTCGAATTCCTGCTCGATGATCCTCTCGAACAGCGCCTCGATCCGCTCCAGCGCGGACCGCTCGACATCCTCCAGAATCTCCAGCTGTTGCGCAGTCATGGCATCGACGTACCGGGCCAACGCCCGCTGGAACAGGTCGTGTTTGCTGCTGAAGGTGTTGTAGATGCTGCTGCGCCCCAGACCGGTCGCCTCGCACAGGTCCTGGGTCGAGGTGGCTTCGTACCCCTTCTCCCAGAAAGCGCGCATCGCCGCATCCAGGGCCCGCTCCTCGTCGAACAGTCTCGGCCGGGCCATGCGCAGCACGGTAGCACGGTTATGGACTCAACGTTCCAATACATTGCCGGGCCATCGGGCGCGACGGATCCCCCGGCGCGCCACCATGTGTGCATGAGCGACGAGAAACGGCAGGTCACCGAGACAGCTGCGGGCCCCCAGGAGCGTACGGAATCCGTGGTGTGGCTCGCCCAGGAACTGATCCGACACCCCAGCCGGGCCGGACTCGACAACTACGGCCCTGTCCTGCGCGTGGTGGAGGAGTGGCTGTCCGCCCACGGCCTGCCCCATCGCCGTCTGTACGGCGGCACCGGCGACACCGGCGACGCCAGTGCCGCCAGTGCCGCCGGTAACGACGCCGGGAAGCCCGCAGGGCTGCTCGTGGAGCTGCCCGGGGGCCGGCCGGGCCCCTGGTGGACACTCGACGCCTGCCTGGACACCGCCCCGTACGGCGACGAGAACGCCTGGTCCTTCCCACCGGCCTGCGGCGACGTCGCCGACGGCTGGCTGCTGGGACGCGGCGCCGCCGACTCCAAGCTCGCCGCGGCCATGTTCTGCCACCTCGCCGCCGACCTGCTGCCCCGTACCGACGCCCTGCACGGCGGACTCGCCGTGCTGTTGGACGTCGACGAACACACCGGCCGCTTCGGCGGCGCCCGCGCCTACCTCGCCGACCCCACCGCCGCCCGCCCGGCCGGAGTGATGATCGGCTACCCCGGAGCGACCGAGGTGGTGGTCGGCGGTCGCGGCCTGTGGCGGGCCACCCTCGCCGTACACGCCCCCGCCGGACACTCCGGAGCACGCCGGAAGGTGGTCGGTGCGATCTCCCGCGCCGCCCACCTCGTACGCCTCCTCGACGCGGCCGAACTGACCGCCGCCGGCGCCGATCCGCACTTCCCGCTGCCACCGAAGCTGTCCGTGACCTCCTTCCACGGCGGCCACGGCTTCTCCGTGACACCCGACCTGTGCGAAGTGAACGTCGACGTACGCACCACCCCCGGCTTCGCCGCCCACGACGCCGAAACCCTCGTCCGTGAGATCGCCGCCCGCCTCGACGCCGAACTGCCCGCCCCCCGACCGACGGACATCACCCCCGTGGCCGACTGGCCACCCTTCCGCCTCACCGAGGACGAGCAGCCCGCCCGCGCGCTGCTGCACGCCGCCGCCGACGCCGGGTTCGCCGTACGACCGAAGACCGCGGGGCCGTCGAACATCGGCAACCTGCTGGCGGGCGAGGGAATCCGGGCGACCGCCGGTTTCGGGGTGCCGTACGAAGGGCTGCACGGCATCGACGAACGCGCCCACCTGGCCGAACTGCCCCGGGTCTTCGCCGCCTACCGCCAAGCCGTGCTCAGCCTTCTCCAGGCGCACTGAACGCCTGCACCTCGGCGTAGGAGGGAGCCGCGCCGGTGACGTGCGCGGGGTCCCGGCCGTCCCGCACGGCTCGCGCCGCCGCCACCGCCGCGCCCAGCGCCGTGCGGTAGAGCAGCGAACCGAGACTGACCCGCCGCACACCCAGCGCCGCCAACTCCGACACGGTGGGCCCGGCAGGCGTGTAGAGGATGTTGAGCGGCACGTCGAGACGCGCGGCCAGCGCACCGATCCCCGCCGGATCCGACAACCCCGGTACGAACACCCCGTCCGCACCCGCCTGCTGGTACGCCGCGAGCCGACGCTCCGTCTCGGCCTGCCGACAGCCCAACCAATAGGTGTCGGTACGCGCGTTGACGAACAGCCCGGGCACCGCCGCCTTGATCGCCGCGATCTTCGCCATGTGCAGCTCGACGGGGGAGAGAGCGCCGTCCTCGCGCCCGTCCTCGATGTTGATACCGGCCGCACCCGCAGCCCACAACTGCCGAGCCAGCTCCGCCACCCGCCCGGGATCGTCGCTGAAGCCGCCCTCGGCGTCCACGGTGAACAGCAGGCCACCATCGCCCAGTTGCCGCGCCAACGCCACCGTGGCCGCGGCGGTGGCAGCCGCCCCGTCCGGCAGCCCGGCCGCGGCGGCAACACCGAGACTGGTGGTGCCCACCGCCTCGAAACCGTCCGCCACCAGAGCAGCCGCCGACGCGTGATCCCACGCGTTGGGCAGAAGCAGCGGCGCGTCCCGGTGGTGCAGCCGCGCGAAGGCGGTACGCGGCTCCCGCTCCAGGAGGCCCGCAGCCAGCCCCAGTGCGTGCTCCCGACCGGGGCACTCCCGTGGCGGAGCCCCGAAGGCGAGCGGCACCTCCGAGCCGGGCGGAAGCTGCGCCGAGCCACCCGCCGCGCGGGCTGCTCCCCCGGGGCCCACCCGGTCCTCGCGGCTCGCCGCGACGATGTCCAGCACCACCACGTCCCCCTCGGCGATCTCGCGCCCCGCGACCTGGGTGCCGCGAATCGCGACCCGCCGCATCACCCGCACCGGGGGATCGCGGCGCAGCGTCTCCGCCAACAGCTCCCCCACCGGCCGGTCGGGAGCCGCAGCCGTTGCCGAAGCCGCCGCTCCAGCTGCTGCGTGACGTACCAGCGCTGCCGTGGCCTCGCACGCCTGCACAAGGAGACAGATACGGCTCGCGACCACCTCCAACTCGTCCTCTCCCCCGGCCTCCCCCGCCAGCAGCTCCACCAACTCGGCCACCGCCGCGTCGGCGGCCGGATCCGTACCGCCGAAGTAGACCCCGGCCACCACCGCGACCGCCTCCGCCACCGCCTGCGGCTCCGGCAGCCCCAACGCCTCGGCGAGGGTCCGCACCACCCGGATCCGCACCTCCTCGCCGACCGCATCCGGCCCCGCCGCCACCGCCCGCCGCAGCTCCGCCGGATCCACGCGGCGCAACTCGGCCTCCACCAGCGCACGGCGCCGCGCATGGCTCTCCCCGGAGCAGAACCGGGACACCGAGGCACGCAGCCAGGCCACCGACGCGCCCCGCCCCGAGCTCTCGCCCGGTTCGAGCAGGGGGTGCCGCCCACGCCCCTCGTCCACGGGCGGCAGCTCCGGCACCAGATGGGGGTCGGCAAGCGCGGCCCGCACATCCGCACTTCGGTCGAGCTCGTGCACGGTTCGTGTCATGCTTCGGACGCTAGGCTCCGGACGCTTCGGCTGCGGCCGAAGCGTCCGGAGCACGAGCCGGACCCGACGCGTCCCGCCCCCTCCCATCGGCTCAGCCGACTGCCCGTACCACCGGCTCCTGGAGCTCCGTCACCCACTGCTCCGGACCGCCCTCGCAGGAGAGCAGCAACTCACGCGGATAACCGGCGGAGCGGTAGCCGTTGGCCTCGATCCAGGTGGCCAAGGTCTGCAGCGCGGGCATGACGTCGTCCATGGGGCCGTGGTGCACCAACGTGGCCGCCGTCTCGACCTCCGGAAGGTCCACCACCTGGAACTCCCCGGACCCTGGAGCTTCGGCCTCCGGCGCCACCTGCACCGCCGCATGCACCAGGACGCTGTCCTCGTCGTCCCCCGGCCCCTTCTCGTAGTAGGCCAGCCCCAGCCCCGTCGGCTTCACACCCGCCCTCTCCAGACGCGGGAACAACTCCCCGTACAGGGGCTTGATCACCGGCCCGATCGACTCCGGCCCCGCCCGGTCGGCGACCCCCGACAACTCCGCCACCCGCACTTTCGGCAGCCGCTTGACCACCACGTCCTCGGAACCCATGTGTCCCTCCCTCTCGATCAGCCGAAGACGCGCCCCCACCTGTGCGAGCCGTGCGGCGTCGGCTTCCATCGCCGCCCGCAGCTCCACCTGCCGCAGCCGCAGCATCCCCCGCAGCTCCTCGACGCTGATCCGCTGGTCGATGATCTCCCGCACCTGCTCCAGCGTGAAGCCAAGCTCTTTGAGCGCGATGATCCGATTCAGCCGGGACAGCTGCGCCGCCGCGTAGTAGCGATAGCCGGTGTACGGGTCCGTACGAGCGGGCCGCAGCAGCCCGACCGCGTCGTAGTGACGCAGCATCCGCACCGACACCCTGCCGTGGGTCGCGAAGTCTCCGATGGTGAACATGACTCCCCCACTTCACGACCTCACACGGTGTGAGGGTCAATCCCCGCCTGCCGCTCGTCACCCCATGTTCGGATCTCCCTTGATCAACGCGAAGGGTGCGCCCGCCGGATCCCGGAGCATCGCGAGCCGCCCCACACCGGGCGCGTCCGTCGGCGGGATCAGCACCTTCGCCCCGGCGCCGGTGGCCCGGGTGCACGTCGCATCGCAGTCCTCCGTCGCGAAGTACGGATGCCACTCCGAGGTCGATCCGGCGCTCAGGTTCTCCTGCGGGAGCTGCATGATGCCGCCCTGCCCGGTGTCGCCCTCCGTACCGCCACCGGGCGACGACACCACCGAGTAGACCAGGTCGTCACCCATCGACATGTCCTCGTAGGACCAGGAGAACACCGCCGTGTAGAAACCCTTCGCCGCTGCCGCATCTGTGGTGTACAGCTCCGTCCAGCACAGCGTCTCCGGCTCCATGACCACTTCCAGCCCCGCGGTTTCCGCCGGCTGCCACACGGCGAAGTCCGCGCCGGTCGGATCCGTGAACTGTGCCAGGCGCCCCGCGGTGAACACATCCATCGGCTCGGCCCGTACGGTGCCACCCGCCCGCTCCACCTGGGCACGGGTCGCGTCCGCGTTCTGCGTGTGGAAGTACGTCGTCCAGGCCGGGCTCGCCCCCTCCTCCATCAGCGGGCCGACGGCGGCGACGGTCTTGCCGCCGCGCTGGAAGAACCCGTACCCCCCGGCTTCCGGTCCCGCCGACTGGAACTGCCAGTCGAAGACGCTGGTGTAGAAGGCGACGGCGGCGTCCACATCGGGTGCGCCGAAGTCGAGCCAGTTGGGGGTGCCGGGAACGAAGTCGGTCGTCAGCATGCGGATCCTCCGACGGACGGGGCTGGGTATTGCGTGCTGTGCGGTGCCTCCGGGCGCTGCCTGCGTACCTGCTCCTCCTGCGTACGGTGCCTGCTGCCTGCTGCCTGCTGGGCGTACAGGACTCGCTGGAGGTGGTGTGTGCGGGCCGTACACCCGGCGCTGCGAGGGGTGCCCGCCCGTCGCAGCTGCCCGCTGCCTCAGGATGGCAGCAGTTCGGCCGGCGCGCCGCTCGAGCGCCCACTCCCTCCCCCGGGCCCCGTCTGACCAGGCCCCGAGCCCCGGGGCCCCGGGCCGCAGGTCCGCGTCACAGCTCGCCCCGGCGCAGCAGGACGCGCCCCAGGCTTGCCTGCACCACCGTGAGCCCCCGCACCACCGGCACCGTTGTGAGCAGCAGGAACACACCGATCGCGGTGTTGAAGGCGATGTCGGGACCCCGCCCCGTTATCCCGAAGGCCAGATCCATCAGGCCGTCCTTCCCGTCGTCGCGGGGGAGCGACCAGGACCACAGCCCATAGGTGAGCTCGCCGAGCCCGCCCACCAGCCAGGTGACTGCGAGGGAGAAGGTCACCACCCGGAGGGGGAAGGCGAGTACCGCGTGTGCCAGCTCCCGCCACGCCTGCGGATCACGCACGATCTTCCAGCGTCCGCCGCCGCTCCCCTTCTCCGGCGAAGCCGGTTCCCGGCGACGGTGCGGAAGAGGGCGGCCGGTGACAGCGGCTATGTGGTCCGCCTCGACACGAGCCAGATACCGGGCCATGGACAGTGTTCCGGCCAGCACCGGCAGGCCGAGGACGATGACGAGCGTCGAGACACCGAGCGCGAAGCCCGTCACCATCAAGACGAACGCGGCGATGCCCATCGGCAGCCCCGAGAGGAGATACCCCACCTCCCGGCCGAAGCGCCCCCCGCCACGGGCGCCGGAGACCGTCGGCATCGGTGCAGAAAGCGCGGAGGGGGAAGGGGAAGGGGAGGGCCGACCGGGCTGTACGTGCGTCGTCGTTGTCATGTGTCCACTGTCGCCCGACCGCGAGCCCGAACCCATACCGCTGGGGCCCGAACTCGGGGTGTATCTAGCACTACCCCGTGTTCGGGCCCCAGCGGTACGTACAGCACGCGTACGGTCAGCGGATGCGCATACCGTCAGCCGGACGCGCACACCGTCAGTGGACGGTCACCGTCACCGGATTCGAGGGCTCACCCGCGATCATCGTCCGGACCTGGTTCACGCCCTTGATACCGAGCTTGACGCGCATCGAGTAGTCCAGTGAACGGTTGACGATCGATGTCCCCGGCAGCGTCTTCCACTTGCCGCGCTGCTTCTGCTGGAGGTGCACGGTCGTCCCCGCCTTGATCCCGGTCACCTTCCCGCGCAACCGGAACTCCTCCCACTGCTTCACATGTTCCCGGTCCGCAGTGACGGTGTTGGTCTTGGCCCTGGGATCGGCCTGGACCGAGGTGTCGGCAGTCGCGGTGGGTTCGCTGGTCGTCGCGGTCGCTGTCGCAGCACCCACCCCGATCAGCCCGACGGTCATGACACCGGCAACGGCAGTACGGAGACGGAAGGTTGCGGCCATGGTGTGCGTCCTCTTCTCGTGCGTTCGGTGTACTTGGCCCGCCAACAGCGGTACACCAGCGGGCATTTCAGGCATCCCCACCTGATGACCCGAATACTCCACAGAACAGACGAGCGGACATTGAGAAGAAGGAGCGGATATATGCGAAGGAGCGGGTGGGAGGTGGTGTTCCTCCCGCCCGCTCCTGTTCGCATGCGCGGTGGTGTTGTGTGTGGTGTTGCGGG
>NZ_JAFFZM010000045.1 GCF_017676345.1 Streptomyces smyrnaeus
GGGGGGCGGGGGGGGGGGGGGGGGCGCCGTTGAACGCGCCGGCCCGCGCGGCGAGCGCCGCCGTGCGGGCGGCCTCGGCGGGCAGCCCCGGATCCGGTTCGGAGTGCAGCAGCACCCGCTGGTGGTAGAGGGGAGCCGTCGAACTCACCACCAGCTTCCGCGCGTCGACGGGCGGGCTCAACTCGCCGCGCTCCACCGCCCGGCCCACGACCGCCTCGCAGCGCGCGTACCGCTCCTCCCAGAACCGTCTCAGCGCCCGCGCCGCCTCCTCCGAGCGGAACGAGGCGGCGATCAGGGCCAGTGCGACGGACGGCTCCTCCGTCAGCGCCTCCTGCACCTCTTCGTTCAGCGCCCGCAGATCGCCCTCCAGGGAGCCGGTGTCGGCCGGGCGCCAGCCGTCGTCGCCCGCCGCGTCGAGGACGTCGGCGAGCAGCCCGCCCACATCCCGCCAGCGGCGGTAGACCGTCGCGCGGTGCACACCCGAGCGGGCGGCGACGGCGTCGACGGTCAGGCCGTCGAACCCGTGCTCCACCAGCAGCGGACCGACGGCCCCCAGCACCTGTTCGCGGACGCGCGCCGTCCGCCCGCCGGGTCGCCGGGCACCGGGAGGCGGAGACCCCGCGGCCTCGGGCCCGTCGCCGCTGCCGTTCTCGCCGTCGTTGCCGCTGCCGTACGCGTTGCCGAAGCCGTGTGCGCTGCCGCCGTCGGCCTCCGGTCCGCTCCGGCTCCCGGTCTCTTCCCCGGACCTTCCCGCAGTCATTCCGCGCTCATCTCCGCTTCTCGTCCGGCCCCGCTTCGGCCTGCTCCGCCCCGCTCGGCCCCTGCTCCGACCCCGCTCCCCGCCCCGCTCGCGATATCCCCTTGCCGTGGCGGTCTCGCCGTGTCACTATCTTAACGCGACAGGCGTCGCTGTAAAGCTCGCCGGTCGGTACGAGGTCGCATTCGTCGCGCATGCCGCGACGCGGAAGAGGAGTTGCCGATGCTCAACCAGAGCGTTCACCCGGTCCCGCGGTCCCCCCTGGCCGCCTCAGCCCCGATCGCTTTGGAGAGCACGTATGCCTACCCAGATCACGGCCTCGGCCGTCACGAAGTCGTACGAAGGCCGGACCGTCCTTGACGGAGTGAGCTGCGCGCTCCCGGCGGGTGAGCGCGCCGGGATCGTGGGGGAGAACGGTTCCGGCAAGACGACGCTGCTCCGCTTGTTCGCGGGGCGCGAGAAGCCGGACGGCGGTGAGATCGTCCTGCACGCCGACGGCGGTGTCGGGTATCTCCCGCAGGAGGAAGTGCTGCCCGGGGAGTTGACGGTGCAGCAGGTCATCGACGGCGCGATGAGCGAGTTGCGCGCCATGGAACGGCGGCTGCGCACACTGGAAACGGCGATGGCCGACGGGGACGAGTCGGCTCTCAGGGAGTACGGGGAGCTGCTGACCGTCTTCGAAGTGCGCGGCGGCTATGAGGCCGAGGCCCGTGTCGAACGCGCCCTGCACGGACTCGGGCTGGGCTTGCTGCCCCGTGCCCGCACCGTGGGCGGCCTCTCCGGCGGTGAGCGGGTGCGGCTCCGGCTGGCCGCGCTGCTGGCAGCGAGCCCCGAGGTGCTGCTGCTGGACGAGCCCACCAACCACTTGGACGATGCCGCGCTGCGCTGGCTGGAAGAGCATCTGCGGGCGCGCCGTGGCACCACGGTCGCGGTCTCGCACGACCGCACCTTCCTCGAACGTGTCGCGACGACGCTGCTGGAGGTGGACGCCGACCGCCGCCAGGTCGTCCGCTACGGCAACGGATACGCGGGCTATCTGGCCGAGAAGGCCGCAGCGCGCCACCGTTGGGCCGAGGCGCACGAGCGCTGGCGGGACGAGACGGAGCGGCTGCGTGAGACCGCGGCCACCACGGCCCGCAGAGTGGCACCCGGCCGGGCGATGAAGGACGGCAACAAGATGGCCTACGACCGGGCCGCCGGTCGTGTCCAGCAATCCCTGGCCAGTCGGGTCCGCAACGCGGAGGAGCGGCTGCGCCGAATGCTGGCGGACCCGGTGCCACCGCCGCCGACGCCGCTGCGCTTCGCCGCCCCGGCCCTGCGTGGCGCCGGGCTGCGCGGCACGGTGCTGGACGCCGAGGGGGTGGGCGTCCGGGGCAGGTTGGCCCGTACGGGGCTGACCGTCTCCGCCGGTGAGCGACTGCTCGTGACGGGACCGAACGGCGCGGGCAAGAGCACGCTGCTGAGCGTCCTGGCCGGAGAGCTGGCGCCCGACACCGGCCGGATCTCCCGCAGAGGGCGCATCGGCCATCTCCCCCAGGAGCCGGAGATCGCCGGCGACGGCGGGGCGACGCTGCTGGAAGCCTATGCGCACGGACGCCCGGGGCCACCGGAGGAGCACGCCCGACGTCTGCTGTCCCTGGGGCTGTTCGACGCGGAGCGGCTGTCCGTGCCGGTGGCCCGGCTCTCCACCGGCCAGCGGCAGCGCCTGGCCCTGGCCCGGCTGGTGACCGAGCCGGTCGATGTGCTGTTGCTGGACGAGCCGACCAACCACCTCTCGCCCGCGCTGGTAGAGGAGTTGGAAGCGGCACTGGACGCCTACGACGGCGCTTTGGTCGTCGTCAGCCACGACCGCCGGTTGCGGCAGCGCTGGCGAGGCGCGCATCTCACCCTGGAAGAACCGAGCGCGCCGCTCCCCGAGGGGACGGCCGAGGAGAGGAGCCGCTTGTGAGCCCGGGCCCGGACCGACAGAGCCCCGTCTCGTCCGCCACATCCGTTCCGCCCGCCGTCTCCGGTCCACCCGCCCCCGCCGTCGAGCCCGACGCGGTGGCGGAGGCGGTGACGATGACGACCACGGCCGCCTTCGGCTCCGAAGCGGGCCCCTACGACGTCGTCACCGGCCCCGACGGGGCGCTGTGGGTGACGCTGGTGGCAGCGGGCGCCATCGCCCGCGTCACTCCGGAGGGCCGGACGACGACATACGCGCTCGACGCCACCGACTGCGGCCCGACGGTGATCACACCGGGCCCGGACGGCGCCCTGTGGTTCACCCGCACCAGGGACCACCGCATCGGCCGGATCACGGTGGACGGGCAGGCCGGGTCGTTCGCCCTGCCGACGCCGGAATGCGGCCCGTTCGGTATCGCGGCGGGCGCGGACGGTGCCCTCTGGTTCACGGAGACGAGTGCGCACCGCATCGGCCGTATCACCACCGAAGGCGAGGTGACCGAGTTTCCGCTGCCGGTCGACGGATGCTTTCCCTCCGCTCTGGTGGCGGGGCCGGACGGCGCGCTGTGGTGCACGCTGAACCAGGCGGACGCGATCGGCCGCATCGCGCTCGACGGCGCCGTCACCCTGTATGAGCTGCCCACCCGGGGCGCCGCACCGGTGGGGATGGCCGCCGGCGCCGAAGAGCTGTGGTTCGTGGAGATCGGTGCCGGCCAGCTCGGCCGTATCACCCCGGACGGCCGTGTCGAGGAGTTCCCGTTGCCCGACCGCGGCTCCAGACCGCACGCGGTGGCCGTCTGCCCGGACGGCACCTGCTGGGTCACCGAGTGGGCGGCGAACCGGATGGCCGCCCGCGCCCCGTCCGGCCGGATCGTGGAGCATCCGCTGCCCACTCCCGGATCGGAGCCGCACGGCCTCACCGTCGGCCCGGACGGTGCCGTCTATGTCGCCCTGGAGCTCGGGGAGGTGGTGCGGGTGGGTACGGGGACGCGCTGACGGTACGGCGACGCTCCGACCGGTTCGGCGGTAAACCGGTTGGCCCGGCCGGTGTGGGCCCACGAGGATGGCGGGATGGCGCGTTCATTCGATGAGCTGGTGGCGGAGGCCGCTGCGGCGTCCGTGGACGGCTGGGGCTTCTCCTGGCTGGAGGGGCGGGCGACCGAGGAGCGGCCCTCCTGGGGGTACCAGCGGCGGATGAGCGCCCGGCTGGCCACCGCCTCCGCCGCGCTCGACATCCAGACCGGTGGTGGCGAGGTGCTCGCGGAGGCGGACAGACTGCCGCCCGTGATGGCCGCGACCGAGTCGTGGCCGCCGAACGCGGCCAAGGCGACCGCGCTGCTGCGGCCGCGCGGGGTGGTCGTCGTCGCGGACACGGGAGAACCGCCGCTGCCGTTCGCCGACAGCGCGTTCGACCTGGTGGTGAGCCGTCATCCGGTACGGCCCTGGTGGTCCGAGATCGCCCGGGTGCTGGAGCCGGGCGGCAGCTATCTGGCCCAGCATGTGGGTCCGGCCTCCGTGTTCGAGCTGGTGGAGTTCTTCCTCGGCCCCCAGCCGGAGGGTCGCAAGCACCGGCGGCCCGAGGACGAGCGGGCGGCGGCCGAGGCAGCCGGGCTGGAGGTGGTGGACCTGCGCTCGGAGCGGCTCCGCATGGAGTTCTTCGACATCGGAGCGGTCGTCTACTTTCTGCGCAAGGTGGTGTGGATGGTTCCGGACTTCACGGTGGAGGGCTACCACGACCGCCTGCGCGAGCTGCACGACCGGATCGAGGCCGAGGGCCCGTTCGTCGCCCACTCGGCGCGCTCCCTCATCGAAGCGCGCAAAGCCGTCTGACCCCCGCCCCGGGACCGCCGGACCTCTGGGCCCGTCAGCCCGCCCGCCCCGCCCGCCCCGCACGTTCTGGGCGGGGGCTTGAGCGGGGGCTACTGCTCGCCGAAGAGGTCGAGCAGTTCCCGCTTCTCGAACATGCGGGCGGTCTCCACGGCGGACGGCGTACCGGCGTGCGGGTCGGCGCCTGCCTCGACGAGGACCCGTACCACCTCTTCCTCGCCCTTGAAGACGGCACCGGCGAGCGGGGACTGGCCCCGGTCGTTGGTGCGGTCGGGGTCGGCGCCCTGGGCGACGAGGGCGCGGACGGTCTCCGGGTGGCCGTGGTAGGCGGCCAGCATGACGAGGGTGTCGCCCTTGTCGTTGCTCAGGTTCGCCGGGACGCCCGCCTTGACGTAGGCGGCGACGGTGTCGGTGTCGCCGTGCCGGGCCAGGTCGAAGACCTTCTGCGCCAGTTCGAGGACCTCGGGGTCGTGTGCGGGTTCGTCGCTCGCGGGGGTGGGTGCGTCACTCATGGGGCCAGCGTACGGAGGGAAGGGGACCGAGGTCGGCTTTGGCCCGTGCCCCGTTCACACATGGGCCAGTGGGTCGACGGTGAGCAACACCTCGCGCAGCGACGGCACCACCCATTCGGCACCGGCGCCGTGCAGCTCCCGCCCTTTGCGTTCGTTGCGGGCGTAGCCCACGAAGCCGACTCCTGCGGCATGTGCCGCTGCGACATCACGTGCGGAGTCCCCGATCATCACCGTCTTCGCGGCGTCGGCGCCCGTCGACTCGAGGGCGCGCAGCACACAGTCCGGGTCGGGCTTGAGGCGGGGGCCGGCCGAGTCGCAGACGCGGCCGCACACCCGGCCGGGGGCACCTGAAGGGCGCCCCTCGACGGAGAAGGCCTCCAGCAGTGAGCGCTTGGCGAGGTAACGTTCCACCGCGTCGGCGCAGTTGTCCGTGGCGACGGCCACCGTGCGTCCTGTGGCGCGCAGGGTCCGTACGAGCGTGTCGGCGTATCCGGTGGGGAAGGCCACTTCGGCCGCGGCGACCTCCTCCAGCGACAGGGAGTGCTCCATCCGCAGGGCGCTCTCCTGCGGCAGCGGGGCGGCGCCTTCGAAGGCGGCGGTCAGCAGTCGCAGCGGGTCGGTGGTCTCGGGCCATGTCCGGGGGGTGCCGTCGGGGGCGGTGGCGTAGGCCTCGCGCAGCCGGTCGGCGACCGAGGCGGCGGTGCGCCGGGCGAAGAGGTGGCACAGCGGGCCGTCGAAGTCGAATATCACGCACTGCGCCGAGCTGATCTCCCGCTCCACTGCCGCCACCATCCTCTGTACCCCCGTGTGTCCCCGTGTGTCCCTGTTCCTGGGCCGTTGGGCCGGAGCCGGTGTCGGCGCTCTTGCCCCGCGGCCGGGCAGGCAGTGATTGTCGCAGGCTCCCCCGCCCCTGGGCAGTGGTTCCGGTCCGCCACCGGCGCCCCTCCGCCGGACGGGGGCGCCGGCGGTCGCCCGACCGACGCGGAGCGGTCGTCCGGCGGACGCCCAGCGGTTGCCTGCGGGGCGCCTAGCGGTTGCCCGGCGTCGTGCAGAAGTCGGCGTACGCCGACTCGACGGCGCCCGCGCTCGGTACGTCGGACAGCTGCAGCGGCTCGGCGGCCCGTACGAGTACGTCGTGCACCAGCTTGGCCGCCTGTGCCAGTTGGCCTGCGAAGTCGGGGGAGCCGACGGCGGCGCTGACCGCGACGGCCTGCCGGACCACGTCGGTGAAGACGGACTGGGCCCGCTTGTAGTCGAGGTAGCGCGGCAGGTCCTCCGCCAGCCCGGCGTCGGCTCCGGGCAGCAGCGGGGTGACGGTCCGCCGCCATTCCTCGACGACGGCTGCCTGCTGGCGGGCCGGGTAGTCCATCAGATGGAGATGGGTGGCCAGGTCGTAGAGCGGGTCGCCGTAGGAGGCGAGTTCCCAGTCGATGGTCCACAGCGTGCCGGCCGGGTCGACGATGAAGTTGGCCCGGTGCAGGTCCCCGTGCAGCAGGCAGCCGGGCCGGTCGGTCAGCCGCGCGGCCTCGGTGGCCGTCCGGGAGCGGGGGCCCAGCGCGTCGTGCGGGACACCGAGCCGGGCGAAGAGCGGGCCGAAGCGGGGGAGGCGTGCGCGATGGGCGCGCTCGCGGGTGAAGGCGAGCAGTCCGCGCAGAAAGAGTGAACTGTCGCTGTGCCCGGCCCCCGGCTGGTCGGCCGCGCCACCCTCGTCGGGCCGCAGTCGGCGGGCGCGTACGTCGCCGGGGCGCAGTCGGCACAGTGAGGCGAACCGTTCCATGATCTGCCGCAGGTGGGCGGGGGCGACGGGGTGACCGCGGGGCGAGAGGGCCGCGAGGGTGCGGCCCTCGACGAACCCGTGGAAGACCGTGCCGGTGGAGCGGACCCGGTGGACCGGGGGGACGCGCGGTACGCCGAGCCGGGCGAGCTCCAGCAGCAGTTCGTCCTCGGAGGCGAAGTACCGCCGGTCGAACCAGAGCGCCCCCTCCCGGGGTTCGCCGATCTTGACCCGTCCCAGCCGGGTGAGCTCGCCCTGGGGGCGGACCACGTACCACTCGCGGTGGTAGCCCGCCAGCGGTCCGTCCACGGCGCCGATCGTCGCGGCCTGTCGCAGGGCGGGGGAGGTCATCGGCGCTGTCCTCGGGGGCGGTCGGGCTCGGCCACGGAGATCACCGGGGTGCGGGCACTGTACCGGGCCGTTCTCCCCGACCTCTCGCGGCTCCCTCGCCGGTCACCCGAAGGGAACGGCGATGGTGGTCCACAGGGAGTCGAAGAACTCCTGCGACTCCTCCACGAAGCTGCTCTCCTGCTCGTCCCGTGCCTGCGGCCCCCGGGTGGAGCGGAAGAGTTTGGCGGTCAGCCCGAGGACGTCGTAGAGGGCCAGTTGCTCGCCTTCGAAGGCGGCTTCCTCGTTCTTGACGACCTGGTAGTAGCCGATGAGGGCCTCGTCGCCGTTGAGCAGATAGAGCTTGTGGGTGGGGGTGAGGGGCACGGTGCGGACGGTCAGCGTCACCTCGGTGCCGAACTGGGCGAGGGAGTTCAGGGAGTTGCTGAGGGCGTTGACGTAGGTGGTCTGTATCTGGTGCAGCCGCTCGCGGGGCTTGGGGTCCTCCGGGTCGTCTATCAGCCGCGGCAGGGCCAGCCGGGCCTCCAGGCTGGGGATGAGGACGCGTGCGGTGACCGAGCGGGGGGTGAGTTGGTGGTCCATGACCTGCCGGACGGGCCAGGCGAGAGCATTGTTGAGGGTCTCGGTGGTGAGGGAGAAGGCGTCGACGGCGACGTCCTCGGCCTGAAATGCCTCATGGAGGCGGTCGGCCAGCTCCACCCCGGCGCTGCGCGGGGCGTCCGGGTGGTGCGTGGACTCGGCCACGGTCGGTGAGGCACCACGGCCCACGTTCTCCAGCAGGCCCTCCTGGGTGAGGGCGGCCAGGGCCTCGCGTACGGCGCTGCGGCCTACGGAGAACTCGGCCTCCAACTCCCGTTGGGTGGGGAGGCGGGCGCCGGGCCGGAGTTTGCCGGTCCGGATGCGCTCACGGAGCGTGTCAGCGACCACTTCGCGCGGACGGCGGCCGCTTACGGAGGTCGGCTTCCTGGTCACGGATTGACCATACAACTTCAGGTCACCGGGCGTTAGTTGTCTGCCAGATGTTTCCAGATGGTGGACAAGTGGGAATGTAGTAAGCGAGTTGGTCGCCAACTTTTCTACCTGGCGGACAACCTCGCAGAGAAGTCACAGCCGGCTCGACTCAGCACCACCCATCCTCTTGGTCGGCCCTGAGCCATCCGCCCGTCCGATGACGCATGGGCGAACTCCGCACTCCCAGCACAGCCGTTCCTCTCGTGCCTGAGAAGGAGGGACCGCCATGCCGTTCTTCGCACTCGCCGTAGCCATCGCCGTCGTCGCCTTCGAACAGCTCGTCCAGGTGCGCTACGGGGTCCTGGGCCTCGTGGGCTTCCTGCTGCTGAGCATAGGTCTCAAGGCCCGGCACACCGGTTGCAGCACCGCGGGAGCCCTGGTGCTCGCCACCCTGCTGCTCCACCCCTGACCGCCCGGACCGGTGTCCGACCCGCGGCCGCTGTCATGCCGCCTTCCCCTCCCATCAACCCACGCCATGGGGAAGGCGGCTTGACGACGGCACTTGTTCTCCCTCTCCGCAGCGCTGCGCCGCGCCGCGCTGCTGGGGGGGCGGCCCCTGTCCGACGTCCGCAGGCTGCGGGCGGGTTGCCATGGGTCTGGTCGCGCACTCTCCGCGCCCCCTTGCGGGCGCCGTCTCAGAACACGTCCGGGCACCACGGCCGTCGTGCCGTACGGAACATCAGCTCCGCCCGCTCCAGCGCGCCGCTCCGGTGCTCGGTCAGCCGGCCCAGCGTCGCCAGCCGTACGGCCGACTCGTCGCCCAGGAACAGAGCGCCCAGCTCGGAGACGTCCAGCGACAGCTCCGGGTCCTCCCTGGTGGCCGCACACCGTGCCCCGCCGCGCGGACCGGCCGCCGCCTCCAGCTTGAAGCGCCCACCCGCGTAACCGTTCTTGTCGCGCACCTCCAGCACCAGCGTGCCCTCGGCCGGGTAGGTACGGGCAGTCAGCATGCGCGGCACGTCCAACGGGCGTATCCACAGCCAGTCGGCGTGGGTGACCGTACGGGCCGCACGCGGGTCCGGCAGCAGCAGCGGCAGCACGTCGTCCGGGGCGCGCAGGCCCGTCCGTACTCGCTGCACCCAGTCCATCGCCAGCACGAACCGCCACAGCGCCGCCTCACCGGCGGCCGTGGTGGCGAACAGGTCCTGCACCGTCACGGTCTGCTCGGGCTGCTTGGCCCGCCACACGTCGTCGGAGGTGTAGGTCACACCGCCCTGCGGCTGACCGTCGGCGTCGCGATAGACGGCGTGGAAGGGGGAGCCGAAACCGTCGCCGGGGAAGCGCAGGGCGCCGGTGTTCACCTGCCACCACTTCTCGTCGCGGTCGATGGCGCCCTGCCGCTGCGGCCCGGTACGGAACCGCTCATGGACGGCGGGCAGCAGCGTGCGGAAGCCGTCGGCGTCCACCAGCTCCATGCTGCCGTCATCCCCCAGGTCGGCCGGGCCCGCGTAGCGGCGGTCCAGCCCCGTACGGGCGACCTGGACCTCCCACTCGGTGGTCCAGGCCGCCGGACCGAAGCCGTACCGCCCGTAGATTGGGTACTCGGCCGCGATCAGGCTGGCGAAGGCGTCGCCCCGCTCCTTGGCCGCGTCCAGCGCGTTCGCCATCATCCCGGTCAGCAGCCCGCGCCGCCGGTGGGTGGGGGAGACGGTGACGTTGGTGACCGCACATGCGGGCAGCTGCGCTCCCCCGGGGACGGTCATCGACTGCGGCGTCGTACGGAAGGTGCCCACGCAGCGCCCGGCGTCGTAGGCGCCCTGCGTACGGTCGAGGGCCATGCCCTGCCTGCGGACCGCCACTTCCGCGTCGTCGACGGTCGGGGAGCGGAAGAAACCGGTGGAGACGGCGCGCAGCCACTCCGGGAGCTCGTCGGGGCCGGTCAGGGTACGGATCTCGACGGGGTTCGGCATCCGCTCACGCTAGGCGGACGCGGTTCCGCCCCGCACCCGTATTTCCGCCGCCCTCGGAACGCCGCCCCCGGACTGCCGCCCCCGGATTGCCGACCCCCGGAACGCCGCCCTCAGAACGCCGCGCGGACCTCGCCGACCTGCACGCCGCCGCCCAGGATCGGAGCCGTCGCGATCCGCTGCAGAACGGGCGAGCTGACCCCCATGTGGCGGGAGAGCGCCCGCGCCAGCACCGGGCCCAGGGCGCGTGTCGCCCCGTCCTCCACCTTGAGGGCGAGCGCGCTGCCGTCCGGCAGCGCGAACCCCTGCACGGCCTCGGCTCCCATCTTGCTGACGGCACCGGGAAGTTCCCGCATCAGCCAGGTGTCGTGCCGCCGGGTGCCGCCCACGTACTCGGGGTGGGCGCGCATCGCCTCGGCCACCCGTCCCTCCGGCGTTCCGGCGGAGGCCAGCGCCAGCGCGCGGAAGCCGCGGGCGAGCCCGGTCAGCGAGACGGCCATCAGCGGCGCGCCGCAGCCGTCCACACCGATGTGTGCCACCGGGTCGCCGGTGGCCTCCTCCAGCGCCTCGCGGACCAGCTTCTGCAGTGGGTGGTCGGGGTCCAGATAGCTGTCCACCGGCCAGCCGTTGGCCTGGCAGGCGGCGAGCATCGCGGCGTGCTTGCCCGAGCAGTCCATGGCCAGCGGGGTCCGGGTGGAGCCGGCCGCCAGGAACGCCTCGGCCTCCTTCTCGTCCAGCGGGAGGGAGGCGGGGCACCGCAGATGGGACTCGGTCAGTCCGTGCTCGGCGAGCATCGTGCGGACCAGGTCGAGCTGGAAGCCCTCCCCGGAGTGGCTCGCCGCGGCCAGCGCCAGCCGCTCGCCGGACAGCTCCAGACCGGAGCGCAGCACGGCGGACGCCTGGAAGGGCTTGTTGGCGGAGCGCGGGAAGACCGGCGCCTCGGGGTCGCCCAGCGCGCAGGTGACGCTTCCGTCGGCCGCCAGCACCACCAGCGAGCCCCTGTGCTGCCCCTCGGTGAAGCCGGACCTGACGACCTCGGCGAGCACGGGGAGTATCTCGGGCATCTCGGGACCTTCCGGTGGTGAACGCCGTGCGTGGCGTGCGGGGCAGACGAATGTGACCCTTCACCGTAACCGGACCCGCCGCGCCGCAGAACGGACACCCCTGTCTGCCGGCCCCGGGCCCTGTCTCCCCGGCCCCTGTCTCCCGGCCCGCTCTCCCGGCTCCCGGTCACGGCAGCAGGTCGTCCACCTGTGCCTCTCCCTCCCGGTACCGTCGGGCGATCTCCGTGCTGCACGCGTCGGCGGTGTGCTGCAACGACTGGCGGCGGCGCGAGACCTGCTGCTCGTAGCGGATCAGCCGGGCCATCGCGTCGTGCAGCTCGCTGTCCGTACGGGCCTCCAGGTCGCTCAGCTCCACCTCGGACAGCATCTCCTCGGCCAGGGTGCGGTACTCCTCGCTGCGGGGTGCGGCGAGTGTCACATGCCGGGCCGAGGAACGGTGGCTGGGCGGGCTGTCGGCGAGGATCTGCGGCAGCAGATCCAGCAGCGGAGAACCGGCCGAAGAGCGCCGGGCCAGTTCGGCGCGGAGGATGTCGATGCGCCCCTGGAGCAGTCTGCGCACATAGCTGAGATCCGCCTCGTCCTGCTGTGCCGAACGTCGCAGGGCCCGCAGTTCGCGCAGGCACAGCGTGTGCAGGTCCGGCTGCTCCGGCTCACGCAGCGCCTCAAGGGCCCCGGACTGTCGCGGCGTCCGGGACCGGCCCGCTCCGGTTGTGCTCATGGGCTTGTGTCCCCTCATCCCCATTGCGCGGTACCTGCTGAACGCACCGCGTGTGCGCATCGTGCCACTCTGTGCCGCTTGCTCGCACTGTTCCTCACCCCCGTTCGGCCGCCGTACGCCCCGCCGAACGGCGGCACGGCATCATGGCGGCATGCGAGCAGTGGTGCAGAGAGTGGACGGCGCGAGCGTCACCGTGGACGGCGAGACCGTTGGTCGGATAGTCGGCGAAGGCCTGTGCGTGCTGGTCGGAGTCACGCACGACGACACGAAGGAGAAGGCGGCACAGCTCGCGCGGAAGCTGTGGTCGGTGCGGATCCTGCACGAGGAGAAGTCGTGCTCGGACATCGGGGCGCCGCTGCTGGTGATCAGCCAGTTCACTCTCTACGGTGACGCGCGGAAGGGGAGGCGGCCGACCTGGAACGGCGCGGCGCCCGGGGATGTCGCCGAACCCCTGGTGGACGAGGTGGTCGCCCAACTGCGTGCGCTGGGCGCCACCGTCGCCACGGGTGTCTTCGGCGCCGCCATGCAGGTGTCGTTGACGAACGACGGCCCCTTCACGGTGCTGCTGGAGGTGTGAGGCGGCTCCCAGGGGGCTCCCAGGGGTCCCTAGGGGGTCCCTAGGGAGCGACGACCACTTCCTGTGCCGCCGCGGTCGCGTCGGGGCCGACGATCAGCTGGGCGTCCGGATCGACGTTCCGTTTCACCAGTGCCAGCGCGATCGGCCCCAACTCGTGGTGCCGTGCCGTGGTGGTGACGAACCCGATCTGCCGGCCCTCCAGGCCCTCGGCGGCGAGCCGTACCGCGTCGCCGTGCACCGGCACCCGCACCTCGCTCCCGTCGAGGTGCAGGAAGACCAGCCGCCGCGGCGGTTTCCCCAGGTTGTGGACGCGGGCCACCGTCTCCTGCCCGCGGTAGCAGCCCTTCTCCAGATGCACGGCGGAGCCGATCCAGCCCACCTCGTGCGGGATGGTCCGGTGGTCGGTCTCCATACCCAGCCGCGGTCGCCGCGCCTCCACGCGCAGCGCCTCGTAGGCGAGGACGCCGACGGCCGGCCCGTGCGAGGCGGCGAAGTCGGTCAGCTGGTCGCGCGGCAGGAACAGATCACGTCCGTAGGAGGTCTCCCGCACGGCCAGGGCGCTGTCCGGCACATCGGCGATGGAACCCGCGGGCAGATGCACGACGGCGACGTCCGGCGTCCGGTCGGCGATCTCGACGCGGTAGAAGAACCGCATGCTCTCCAGATAGGCGATCAGCTCGCCCTGTTTGCCGGGTTCGGTGTGCATCCACACCGTCGTCCCGTCGTCCACGAGCTGGAGCGCCTGCTCGATGTGTCCGTTCGCGGACAGGATCAGCGCCTCCGTGGCTTGCCCGGCCGGAAGCTGCTCCACGTGCTGGGTGAGCAGCAGATGCAGCCAGGAGAGCCGGTCCGCACCGGAGACGGTGACCACGCCGCGGTGCGAGAGGTCCACGAAGCCGGTGCCGTCGGCCAGGGCGCGCTGTTCCTTGAACAGGTCGCCGTAGTGGGCGGCGACACCCTCGTCGGGGGCTTCGGCCGCTACCGCACCGGGCAGGTTCAGCAGCGGGCTGGGGGCGGGAGCGGCGGCGCTGTTGCTCGAACTGCTGGAGGACATACGCCCAGCCTACGACGGGCTACGAGGCGTCCCCGGCCGCGTCGGCGGACTTGTCGCGACCGCCGCCCCCGTCGGAGCCGGCGGCCTCGCCGACGCACTTCGCGCACTGGCCGAAGATCGCGAAGTGCTTCATGTCCGTCTCGAAGCCGAAACGCTCCCGCAGGGTCGCGGTGAACGGCTCGGCGACGGACAGGTCGGCCTCGATCACCTCGGTGCAGTCCCGGCAGACCAGGTGCATGTGGTGGTGCCGGTCGGCCAGGTGGTAGGTGGGCGCGCCGTGCCCGAGGTGCGCGTGGGAGACCAGTCCCAGCTCCTCCAGGAGCTCCAGCGTGCGGTAGACCGTCGAGATGTTGACGCTGCCGGCCGTACGGCGGACCTCGGCGAGGATGTCGTCGGGCGTGGAGTGCTCCAGCTTGTCCACGGCCTCCAGCACGAGCTGGCGCTGCGGAGTCAGCCGGTATCCGCGCGCCCGAAGGTCGCTCTGCCAGTCGGTGGTAGCCACGAGGTCCAGTGTAGAAGCGGCGCGGGTCCGGGTGCCCCCGTGGCACCCGGACCCGCGCTGTCGGAAGGGGAGAAGGGTCAGTTCTGGCCGGCCTTCTTCCGCTTGGCGGCGAAGACGGCCAGACCGCCGATCACGACGAGTGCGCCCGCGCCACCGACGAGCAGCGGCGTGTTGGAGCTGCTGCCGGTCTCGGCGAGGTCGCCCTTGCCGCTGTCGCCCTCGTCGGAACCACCCGCAGGCGCCGGGGTGTTGGCGTCGGAGGCGTCGTCACTGGGCTTGTCCGAAGGCTTCTCGGTGGGCTTGTCCGAGGGCTTGTCGGTCGGCTTCTCGGTCGGCTCGTCCGAGGGCTTCTCCGTCGGCTTGTCGGTCGGCTTCTCGGTGGGCTTGGGCTTGGTGGCGTCCACGCTGTAGGTCTGGGTGACGCTGTTGTTGCTGGTGTCCGGGTCGGGCTTGTCGCCCTTGATCTGGGCGCGCAGCGTCTGCTTCTTGCCCGAGAGGGTGGCCGGAAGGTCCATGTTCTCCAGCTCGTCACCGTCGGCGGCCAGGTCGGCCACGATGACGACCTTCTTGGCGTTCCAGGACGTGACCGTGCCCTTGTCCACCTTCGGCTTGCCGGTGAACGTGACGTTCTTGACGGCGGTCACCGTGACGGTGGCCTTGGCGGCCTCGGGGCCGTGGTTGCCGAAGTTGCCCCCGATGCCGTCGCCCATCACCTTGCCGGTGTTCTTGTCGTAGAGGATCCCCGACGTCAGGCCGACGTTCATCTCGGCACCGCTGTCGTACGCGAACGCGCCTGCCGCGGTGGCCAGCTGAGTGGTGGCCAGGCCGCCGAGCAGCGCGACGGTCGCGGCGGCGGAGGTCATGCGAGAACGATTCACAGAAGAGCCTTTTCCCCGTTATGGCAGCCGAGCGCGGGGCGAGGGGGCGCAGAACGTGCGACAGGGACTCGCCGGCGCTCGTGCCGGTGAATGGATTAACGCCATTCTTATCACTCAGGGGTACGCATTAATATGCCAACTCTGTGTGATGACGCCTGCCCGATGTGTGAGGAAACTGCCCTGACCTGCGGCTACCCGGGTCGAGGGTGCCGGGAGCGGGTTCCTGGACTCTGCCCGGGGAAACGGGCTATTTCACAGCTTTCACAATCGTGACACCGCTGAGACGCCGCCGTGCCACTGCTGGGCGGGACCGCCGGCGGAACGGGAGCCCGCCGATGGAAGAGCGGGACCCTCGCACGGGTGGGATCGTCAGCGGAAGAAATCCGTCAGCGGAAGAAGGCGATGCCGTCGTCGGGCAGATCCACGACGTCCTTGGCCCATTCCTTCGGATCGACGACCTTCTTCAGCTGCGCCGACATGTAGGGCCGCAGCGGCACCTGGGGCGTGGCCTTCTCGCCCACCCACATCAGATCGCCGTTGACATAGCCGTACAGCCGCTTGCCGCCGCTGTACTCGCCCGCGACGGCGGTCCGGGCCACCGCGTCGGTCGCCAGATCGATCTGCGGCTTCTTCTCGGCCAGCTCGCCGTACCAGACCTCCGCGATGCCCTGGTCGCGGATCATCACGACCTCGACCTTGCGGTCCTTGTCGACACGCCAGTACCCGGTCTCGGTCTCCAGCGGGCGGACCTTCCTGCCCTCCGAATCCAGCTCCCAGGAGTGCGAGACGTACTCCAGGAAGTCACGGCCGTCGTGGGTGAAGGTGACCTCCTGCCCGAAGTTGCACTTGCGCTCCTCCTCGCCCTGCTGTCCGTCCTGCGGAGCGTCGAGGGCGGCCACACCGGCACCGGTCCAGTTGCCGAGGAGGAAGGCGAGGGGGACGAGGTCCGGGTGGAGGTCGGACGGAATCTCGATCATGGAGCTGGTCGATCCCTAAGTGTGGCGGGCGAGCGGTCAGCGCTAGCGCTGGCCCTGGTAGAGCTTCTTGAAGGCCAGCCCGGCGAAGGCCACGGTACCGATGCAGACCAGGACCATCAGGGCGGTGAAGAATGCCTCAAGCACGGGGTGGCTCTCCTTGCGCGATGTTCGGTGACGCAGCCGAGTCTAATCGCCGTGCTCGGCGGGGGCCTCCCGAGGGGCGCTCAGTAGACGAGGGCCTGCACGCCCTCGGGCATGATCTCGCTCACGAAGAGCTGGGCGCCCGCGATCCGGACGCCCTCGATGACGTCCTTCTCCTCGATGCCCCTGCGGGCGGCGCACTGGGTGCACAGCGTGATACGGCCACCGCTCGCCCGGACCGCCGCCATGAGGTCGGGCAGGGGCGCGGCGTGCGGCAGCTCGAACTCGGCGGCGCGGCCTGGGAGGGCGAACCAGGCTGATTCGCCGGTCAGCCACAGGCTCACCTCGGTGCCGCTGGCGGAGGCCACGGAGGCGACCGTGAACGCTTGCGAGCATCGTTCGGGGGCGTCCGCCCCCGCGGTGACCTTGATGACGAGCTTCCGATGTGCCATACCGCCAGCATATGAGTGCGAGGGCTCCAGCCCTCGTACCCGGTCCGTTGTTGGGG
>NZ_JAFFZM010000046.1 GCF_017676345.1 Streptomyces smyrnaeus
TCTCACCAACTTCTTCAACCGCATCAACACCACCATCGAGGAGCCCGCCGGCGCCACCTGGTAACCGGCGCTGCCGACAACCTCCCCGCGGTGGCCGACCGCGGTGGCCGACCGCCTCCACCCGCCTGAGCGGAGCCCTGTTGTACGCGGTGGCGCCGCAGGCAGCCGCGCCACCGCTGCGGCGCAGGCTGTGAAACAGCAGGCGGTAGGCTCCTGTGCCTCGGTTCCTCAAGCAAGCCGGCTGGTGATCACGCGGAGCGTCGGCGCACCCGCAAGCTGCCGACCGGTCACTGCAGGGGCTTGGGACGGCAGACACCGATGGACCGCGAAGCAGCGGACCGTATCTTCGAGGCGGCCGGGCGACATCCCGACAGCCCCACCGCCGCCTCCGGTTTCGACGCACGGGCTGAGGCAGCCGCGGGCCGGATTGAGGAAAGCGACAAGGAGTGCTGATCCCGCGCGAAGGAACCACGCGCTGCACAGGCGCTGCCGGGCGGCCGCTACCGCTCGGCATGAACAGCCAGGCGCCTACCGCCACGTGACAGTAGCCGCTCTTGCACACCGCCGCACCGGCTGGTCCTGCACGGGGCCTGCCCGGCGCCCCGGTTGAGTGGACCCGCGCGCGGTATCCGGGGCGGTCCGGGCGCAGGCGCGGCTACAACGTGGGTGTCCGCCAAGACGGCTTCCTGTCTGCATCTGCCGGACCGGGTGGCCACGAAGGCCCGCTGGAGGCTCGCTGTCGGCCAGGCCGAGAAGAACAACGCTGTGCGCGGCCGGGCAGCCGAGTGCCCGAACGCCCGGGTGAGGACCGACATCGCCCAGTAGCAGGGCGGGACGGTGAGCCTCGACGACCTTCCTGGCGGGAGTGGTCAGTGCCCCGGACGGTACGCCGCCCTGGGGCGCGATGTGTCGCTCTACGCCTGTCCCGGCCGGTGTCGGCCCGCTGGATGCATCTTCGGCCGCCACCCGCAGTCGTATGAGTTCGCTGCTGGCCGTGCTGGCCCCGGTCCCGCACCGTGTCCTCGCACCCGGCGGCGGGTAGCCGCCAGGTCCCTGTCCCAGCGTCACGCAGCGCCCGCCTGGGCCTCCTGCGGGGCCGCATCGAGCCACCACGGCCCTGTCTTTCATGTGGCCGGGCAGGAGCCGTCGCGGGTCTTGCAGCTGACAAAGCTGTAGCCGTACTTGCCCGGGTGCGCTGTGACGGTGAGGCACAACGCGGTGTCGGTGCCGTCGGCGGTGATGGCGTAGCCCACCTCCTCCACACAGTCGCTGAAGTAGTCGTGCTCCGGCGGCGGGGAGGCGAGCGAGCAACGCGCCCGGTCTCCCGGGCGCTGTCGTGGGGGTTCTCGCGGTGAGGGCCGTGCTCCGCAATGCGCGACTGCCCGACCTCGCCGTACCGGGGCAGGGCCGGGGCCGAACTGCGCCCTTTTCCGACAGCGCGGCCGTCGCTTTCTTGACGGCCGAGCGCAGTTCGCTCTCCTTCCACTGGGCAGTGCTGGGGTGGTTGCCGGCGTAGAGGAGACCGCGGACAAGCAGCGCCAAGCCGGCGAAAATCACGCAGGCGACGGGGTTGCGGAAGTTGAAGACGGCCCTGGAATCCTGCCTCAGACGCCGGCCGCAACCGAGCCGGGTGATCACGCGCCCGCTGCTGTGACGGCCTGTTCGTCATGTTCCCGCAGCATCCGCATGACGGTGGCGGCCGAAGGGCCCTGCCCCTTCTTCGCACCCGCGGTGGGGACGAGCCGCTCGGCGATGTCACGCAGGCTCAGCTCTCGGTCGCGCAGATGGAAAGCCACGGACAGCATGTCGTCGTCGGTGACGCCCGCGCCGCCGATGGTCCTGCCGCGCTTCCGTGCACCCTCGCGCCCTTCGAGGGTGCGGTCGCGGACATACCTTGCGCTCCATGCCCGACATCGCCGCGAGCACGGTGCACACGATTCCGGACGGGTCGTGTGAGCCCTTCAGCCCCCCGGTGAGGAACTCCCGCCCGACATCGCTCGCCTTCAGCTGTGCGGCGAGCACGGCGAGTTCGATGCCGCGGCCGAGCTGTTTGCGTTCGTGGACGACGAGGGTGACGCGCACACCGGAGGCGCGGATCTCCCCGGCGAGCTGCACAGCGGCCTCCCACTCGGGGCGCCGCGTGGCGCGGGTGGAGATCTTCTCCGAGAAGACCCGGGTGACTCCGGCCTCGCCGAGGGAGTCGAGCTGTGCGTGGAGGGACTGTCGGGCGGTCGAGACGCGGGCGTGGCCGAGGCGGACGTGCCCGACCGGTTCGGCGCCGGCGCTCACCGGCCGGGGGCAGCTGGGTCCACACCGAGCCCGGCTTGCCTGCGTCCGGGGTCGGAACGCTTGAGTGCCTTGGCGAGCTGGGGCACAAGCCGGAAGCGAGCGGTGTGGTACTGGAGGGCCACCTTGCCCTTGCCGGCCCGGCACGGCGAGCCCGCCGGCGCGGCCCAGGTGGACATCGGGCAGTCGCGCGGTTCCACACGCTTGAAGCCGCCGCGCACGCCCAGCGTCACCTGAGGGCGTTTTCAGTAGCCCTTGATCGCAACGACTCACGAAACATGATCACAGCAGGCGGGACGCCGGGCGGGCGGCTGTCCCACGAGCGACCATCCATGAAACGGGCCGGCGCCGTCTGCAACCAGGTCAGTCCGTTCCGGGGCCAGGATCGCTTGCGGGTGGTTCGGGCAGCCAGTCGCGAGCCGGGTCGTACTCCAGCCACCGCCTGCGCCCGGCTGCTTGCGCGCAGGCGGCGGCAAGGCTGGTCAGTCCCGGGTGCACGTTGCCGGTCCGCCACAGCAGTGACCAGGCGTACAGCGGCGTGGGATCGACCAGGGGGACGGAAACCAGTCCGGGGACCTCCGGCAGGGGCACATCCGCAGGTACCAGCGAGAAGCGTCGCGGCTCTTGCGTCATCTCGGCAAGGAAGTGGGCAAGCCCCAGGTTGACGCTCGCCGCCGCGTTCTCGATGCCGAACCGGTCGGCGAACCGGTCGAGGAAGTCGAGCCGGTGCAGCGGGCCGGGCGACCACAGCACGCTGCCACGCAACTGGCCCGGCCGCAGCGCCGGTTCGGCCGCGAGCGGATGGTCCTCGCTCAGGATGGCATCCACCGGCTCGAGGCGGACGAGGCGGTGGGCAAGGCCGACGGGCAGCCGGGGATGGACGCGACCGAAGGCCGCGTCGATGTCGCCGCGCAGCAGTGCCGTGGTCACCGACGGCAGATCACGCCCGTGCCCCAACGTCAGCTCTCCGGCCCGTCCGGCGACCTGGGCCAGCGTCCGCATCGGCGCGTAGAGGTGACCCCAGACGTCTACACGCAACGGATCATCTGTACCGACCGCTGCCGCGACAGCGGCGTCGGCGGCGGCCACGACCTGCCGGGCCGGTAGGAGGAAACGCTGCCCGGCCTCGGTGAGGCGTACGCCGTTGCCGCGCCGGAACACTTCGGTACCGAGCAGGGATTCCAGCCGCGCGATCCTCTTGGACAGCGCCTGCTGGGAGATGGCGAGGGTTGCGGCCGCCCGTCCGAAGTGCAGTTCTTCGGCGGTGCGCACGAAGGCACGCACCTGCGCCACGTCGAGATCCACGGCTCCCACCATAGGCGACAACCAAACGTTGTCGGCTGTGCTCGTTCGTTGTTGGCCCGTGGGGCAGCCGCGGGGGTTGCATCCTGCCCATGCACAGACTGATTCCCACAGGGAAAGCGGCGCGCCCGGTCGCCTTCGCCCAGGTCCCCCAGCCGGTGCCGGAGCCCGGTGAGGCCCTGATCAAGGTCGAGGCGATCGCACTGAACCGGGGCGAGACCTTCCTCCTCGAACGTCCCACGCCAGGGTTGCTGCCCGGCAAGGACATTGCAGGGCTCGTCGTACAGGCGGCGGCCGACGGCTCCGGCCCCGGCATCGGCACCCGCGTGGTCGGGCACCCGGCGCAGGGCGGTTGGGCCGAGTACGCCGCCGTGCCCACGCACTCCCTGGCGGCGCTCCCGGACAGCATCGACAGCGTACGGGCGGCGGCTTTGCCCCTGGCCGGGATCACCGCCCTGCGGCTGCTGCGTACGGCCGGTTCCCTGGCCGGCCGACGGGTGCTCCTGACCGGCGCCTCGGGCGGCGTCGGCCACTACGTCACCGAGCTGGCCGTCGGCGCGGGAGCCGAACTGACCGCGGTGACGGCCACGCCGGTACGCGGTGAACGGCTCGCGGAACTGGGCGCGACGGTGGTGCACGAGGTCGCGGCGGCTCAGGGACCGTTCGATGTCGTGCTGGAGTCCACGGGCGGGCCGGATCTGCCCATCGCCCTGTCGAAGGTCCGCCCGAGCGGCACGCTCGTCTGGTTCGGCCAGGCAAGCCGCACCCCGGCGACCCTCGACTTCTTCCAGCTCCTCGGCGGGCCCGAGCGCGTCACGATCCAGCACTTCCACTACGCGGGCGCCCCGTACGGCTCCGATCTCGCAGCCCTGGTGAGGCTCGTGGAAGAGCACCGGCTGCACCCGCAGATCGGCCGCGTCACCGACTGGGCACAGACCGCAGACGCCCTGGTCGACCTGCGAGAGCGCCGGATACGCGGCAAGGCCGTCCTGCTGACCGGAGGAGCCCGATGAGGGCCGCCGAGTTCGCCGCCGCCCAGTGGACACGCGCCACCGGCACCGGCGTGGACCCTCACGAGTACCGGCGTGTCACCGACGGCCTCGTCCGCGTCGCCGACTGGGGGCCGTCTTTCCTGCGCACTGGACACGACCACCTCCGCCGCGCGCAGGACGCGGCATCACCCCTCTCGGAGGGCGAGTACCTCCTGATGGCGGCCCGGTGGTTCCACCTGGCCACCCTGGCGCCGTACCCGGAGGCACATCGTGCTGCCGCCGAGGCGGACCACGCCTTGAGCCGAGCCCTCACCCTGCTGGAGCCCGATGCGCGGCGGGTGAGCGGCGAGGGATTCACCGGCTGGCTGCGCGGCCCCGCCGACGCGCCGGGGACCGTGGTCCTCGTCCCCGGCCTCGACTCGGCCAAGGAGGAGTTCCTCGACCTGGTGTCCGCGCTGCTGGCCAGGGGGCTTGCGGTGTTCGCGATGGACGGCCCTGGACAGGGCGTGCTCGCGGCCACCACGACCTTCGTCCCGGACTACGAGCGGGTCGTGGGCCGGGTCATCGACGCCCTCGGCGTCGCACGCATCGGGCTCGTCGGCCTGAGCCTGGGCGGCTACTTCGCGGCCCGGGCCGCGGCGCTGGAGCCGCGCGTGGCGGCCCTCGCCACCGTCAGCGGTCCCTTCCGCCTCGACTGGGAGCAACTGCCTGTGCCCGTACGGGACATCATGGCCACGCGCACCGGGGGCGCCGACGCCGCCCACGAGTTCGTACGCCAGGTGGACCTCGCCGCCCTGGCACCGCGCATCACCGCCCCGCTGCTGGTCGTGGACGGCGACCAGGACGCCATCCCCGGCGTGACGAACGGGCAGCCCCTGGCCCGCCTGGCACCGCACGGCAGCTACCTGTCCGTCCCGCACGGCGACCACCTCCTCGGCAACGCGCGGCCCGACTGGCTGCCCCACCTCAGCGACCACCTCGCTCACACCCTGACGGGAACACCGGCATGAACCGCTTCACCGACAAGACCGTCCTCATCACTGGCGGCACCAGCGGCATGGGCCTGGCGACCGCACACCGCCTCGTCGCCGAAGGCGCCCACGTCATTGTCACCGGCCGCACCCGCGCACGGCTCGACGCGGCCGTCGAACAACTCGGCCCCAGCGCCTCGGGCGTCGTGGCCGACGCCGCCGACCTCGAAGCGGTGGACGCCTTGATGGACACCCTCCGGGACCGTCACGGCCGGCTCGACGGCCTCTTCGCGAACGCAGGCACCGGCACGTTCCTGCCGTTCGAGAACATCACCGAGCAGGACTTCGACCACAGCATCGACCTCAACTTCAAGGGGGTGTTCTTCACCGTCCAAAAGGCGCTGCCGCTACTGACGGACGCAGGCTCGATCGTCATCAACGCCTCATGGACCCTCCACCGGGGCAACAGCGTGCTGACCCTCTACTCGGCGACCAAGGCCGCCTCCCACAACCTGGCCCGAACCCTCGCCGCCGCACTCGCCCCCCACAGGATCCGCGTGAACTCCGTCAGCCCCGGCTACATCGACACACCGATGTACCCCGCCGACGCGCTGACCCGAGCGGAAGCACAGGCACTCACCGGCCAGATCGTCGCCGGCCGCTTCGGACGCCCAGAAGAGGTCGCCGCGGCTGTCGCGTTCCTCGCCTCGCCCGACGCGTCGTACATCAACGGCCAGGACCTCATCATCGACGGCGGCCTGCTCGGCGCCGCCCCCGCCTGACGACCGGTCGAACACACAGCCCGACCGCGCCTTCCCCACAAAGGTGCGGTGCCCGGACAGCCACAGCCGGAGGCAGAGCCGCCGCTACGGTGATTGTGGCGCGCGAGGGCAAGAGGCCCAGCGAGCCGACATCCGAGCGCGGAGCGCACCAATGTTCCGGCTGCTGCGCTGCACGAATCCAACCAGCTGGAAGCCTTCACTGTCCTCACCTACCTGCTGCACGGGGCGGGGCAGAAACCACACGCCGCCGCCTTGGGCTTCCAACCACGCACGCGATGCTTCTGACATCCCGGGAGCAATTCGCACTCAGGTGCTGTTTGGGAGACCATGAGATGTCTGTCCACCTTGAGGGTGACGACATCCTCATCGATGCGGAACTGCGTCAGAACCTCTCCGACCCGGGGATGCACAGGTTCACGGGTTGTGTCCATTGCGATGAGCCGTACCAACCAGACCGCCCAATCACGCTTTTTCTACAAATGCAGGGACGCCCACGTCGCTACTGTCCCAACCGACGCCGCCAGGCCGCCTACCGCGCCCGCAGATGCGGACGGTGAGCACCATGACCAACACCCGGCCCGCGGAGTAGCCCGCAGAAACTCCCGCCGTTGCGCTGAAACAACTCCCGCTCCCGCATGCACAGCCAACCACCCGTGCAGCGCACGCTGACGGCCCACTTGCTCACCCGAAGCTGGGCAGTTCGCCGGAGACAGGCCAAGGCGCAGGCATCGCACCCGCATCGGATGCCGGAACCGGCCGGAGTCCTGCGCGGCGTCGCCCCTTGAACTCGACCGCCACCCCGGGGTCGACGCACCGGTGCTGCAGCGGCTCCCGCGTTCCCCAGCCCACGAAGACGGTGACATTGCGCCAGGGGTGATCCGGCGCGGCCGGCCCGAGGACCCCGTCGATCGGCTGCCTCAGCGACGGGGACCAGGGCGTTGCGCGGGCGACCAGGCGCAGTCGCCCGGTCAGGTCCCAGCGTCCCAGCAGCAGCGTGTGCGGCATGGCGATCGGACCCGTCACGGCGCCGACGACCGCGTTGTCGGTGGTGCCGGAGACGGGCGCATCTTTGTGGCCGGGCCGACAGCGTTGTGCCACCCGCCCTGGCAAGACTCCGGCACCGAGTCACGCTCTCCGAGCCCGCCGGGCCACCGCATGGAGCTGCAAGCGGCAACACCACAACTATTACCGGCAGCACGACGCTGCCTCAGGGGGAGTTCGCTGCACGCAGCGGCGGCGCGTGCACAGCGCTCGACCCAGGTGCCGCCCCTGCCAGATGATGGCCTCCCACCAGGTCCCCGGTACGCATATGACATTGAAGCCGCACCGACTACTGGATCCGCCTGAGACGTACAAACCTCCCCCGGCATCGTGAACTGCTGCGCCGGGCCCGCCATCGAACCTGCCGTACGACTCTCCACAAGATGCAGGGAGCAAGATGCGTAAGAAGCTTACGAAGATGGCCCTCGTCATCGCCGGTGTCGCCGCCTTCTCCGGCATGACCGCAGGATCCGCCCTGGCCGACGGTCCGGGCACGCCGGGCGACGGCATTCCGGACGCGACCTACAAGGTCAACGGGCCCAATGGTTGCCACTACTGGGGCAAGCTGCTCACACAGGGCGCGAATCCTCAGTACAAGGGTTACGCCTGCTGGAGCGACGAGAGCGGTCAGTGGCACCTCGACCTGATGAAGTGAGCCGCACCTGACGAAGGGAACCGCCCGGCGGCTGGAGCGTGCGACGCGCTCCAGCCACCTGGATGAACAGCGTCGGGTTGACGTCATCGGTGTTGTTCTGACCCGTGCGCTACACCCTCAGCCGGTGGCAGCGCCGCCGGGAAGCCCCCACCGTGCCCCTCTACCGCCTCGGCGACCTGTGAGTGGGCGCGTCGTTGGCATTGGGTGGGTGTCAGCAGGAGGGGATACTCGGTGTCCTGGTCATGGGGATGGTTGGGGCTGGGTCTGCTGTCATGGGGTGACCAAGTGGCTGCTGTTCTCCGGCCAGTGTGAGGTAGGTCGGCTGTCGTGGAGAACGTACTTGCTGTGGTCTCCCAGGAGGTTGACGGCGACCTCGTCGGCGTCACCCGCCTGGCCACCGACCCCCCGGAGAGCACGCCGTGCTCCTGGGCGCCCCAGTGGCTGAGGTTCTACCTGCCGAAACCCCAATCTTTGTCAGCTTGCCTGTGCTCAGCGACGCCCTTTCCATCTCTCCATACGTCGCAGTCGTCAGCGACGACGTACCAGAAGCTTGCTTTTCCGTCCTTGGGGGGCTGCCACCTTGATTCCACTTCCTTGCACGTTGGCACCCACCACGTGTTCACTCCTGGCTTTTGGTTTCTCAAAGGGATGTAAGTGAAAAACATCGCATCCCGCCCCTTCACCTTGCTATTCAACTCTTTGCCGAGCCGATAGTGGACTTTCCAATTTTTGAGGTCCACCCAGAATTCAACGTGGTGACACTTACGATTGATGATCCTCATTTCCTTGGCCGGGCCTAGAAGAGCTGGATAGTCTCGGCAGCTGAATGTGTATTTCGTCTCTTGCCAGTTCTGGGCATTCGCGGTGCTTCCTTGCGCAAGGTTGCCAACCAGCAGGAGAGCCACCACTACTCCTGCCCTAGTGGAGTACCTGAGGCGACTTTTGTCTTGCTTCGTGTGCGAGCACGCGGCCATTAATGATGCTCCTGTCGGGGAGATACAGACTTTTCGGCATAGATACCTCTCCGAAAAAATCCGAAGCGGCATATTTACCCGTTTCACTCAAGCGGTCGTCCCTTACACTCGTTTCGTCTGAGGATCGTGTGGCCTGTCGCGGGATGCCTCTTGCTCCCGTCCGCCTGTGTACGAGATTCGTCGGAGCAGCGGCCCGTTGCCGGGCACGTAGCCCCACGTCTACTTGATTTCAGCGGCCTTTGGGCCGGCCTTCCGCTCGCGATGGAGCAGAACCTCGCCGAGCACGCCTGCCACCTGCACCGAACCCTTAAGGGCGCGTCCGTCACCGAGACCAGCGACCTGCTGATCGCCGACAGCGGTCTGGACGACGACACCTTCAACATCGTCGCGACGGCCCGCTTCACCCCGGGCAACGCCACGGCCCGCGCCGCGGAGACGGCCCGGACCCTGGCCGCCACCGGCCGCCCCTTCTCCTGGTGGGTGGGCCCCGCCTCCACGCCGGACAATCTCGCCGAGCATCTTCAGTCCGCCGGCCTGGAGGCGTCGGAAACGGAGGTGGGAATGTGGAAGGACCTGCGCGCCCCCCTCCCGACGCGCACGTCGACGGCCTGGAGATCCGCCCGGCCACCACCCTGGAACAGCTCGCCGACTACGCCACGGTCCTCGCCGCGAACTGGAACCCGCCCGCCGCCACGGTGCGTCAGTTCTTCGCCGACACCGCCGATTCGGCCCTCACCGCCGACTGCCCCGCCCGCTACATGGTCGGCTACGTCGACGGCCGTCCCGTTTGCTCGGCCGAGGTCTTCCTGCACGCGGGCGTCGCCGGCATCTACAACATCGCCACACTCGCCACCGACCGCCGCCGCGGCTATGGCGGCGCCATCACCGCGGCCACCCTGCACACCGCCCGGGACGCGGGCTACGAGACCGCGGTGCTGCAGGCATCCGCCGACGGGGAACCCGTCTACCGCCGCCTCGGGTTCACCGCCTGCGGCCACTTCACCGATTACGCCCTCACCCTCCGACCCGTCGCGGCAACCGCTCCGCTCCTCACCAACGCCTGGCAGTCCATCGGCAACGCTTCACGCCCGGGGCATCGCCCCCGATGGGCCTCCGCCTTCGACCTCATGCCTGACCAGCGAAAACCACACATGGGGATCAAAGAGAGAGCGCGCTCGGGGCGCCCGGCCAGGCACGGATCGCGGCGACCGCGGTGACCTGGTGCTCGCGGAGGTGGATCATCCGAGCCGCTCCTCTGCGTTCGGGTCCGGCGAGGTTTTAGTGGGGGGCGGGGGCCGGCCGGGACCTGGTGGCCTTGCGGCGTCGGTGCTCGCGTTGGGCTTGGGCGCGGGCGCATTCGCGGGTGCAGTACTTGATGCCGCTGGTGCGGTTCTGGCCGTACTCGGCACGGCCGCGCTGGCGGACGAAGTCCCGCCCGCAGGTCTCGTTCGCGCAGGTGCGGATGGTGGCGTCCTCGGCGAGGTGGTTGTACAGCTGGAGAAACGCGACGGAGAGGATGGACGGCTGCCGATCGGTGAGACTGCCCAGGCCGACGCTGAAGGCCGCGAGGTTGTAGCGCAAGGCATTCCGGAGCAAGGCCAGTCGCAGGTCGAGGGTGACAGAGCGGAGCTCTTCGAGGGTTTTGGGGTAGCTGCTGTCGTCGTGGTCGTTCTCGGCTGCGATGTCGGCCAGCCGCTGTTCGGTGACTTCTGTCTCGACGAGTTCGTCCAGCCCGCCGGGACGACGGCATGCCAACCACGTGGCGATGGCGGCCTGGGCCTCGCTGATGTGGAGGCGTACGAGGTCGCCGTGCAGGGACCAGGGGCCATAGTGGGGATGTTCACGCCCCTCGAGCTCTTGCAGGCGGCTGTGTTCGTCGTAGTCCCAGCTGCCGGCCTCGATGCTGCCCCCCAGGCTCCCGTACCGGTTCATCCAGTCGGCCACGGTCTCCAGGTCTGCCGGATCCACCTCCATCAGCTCGCGCAGATAGAAGTCGTCCGGCAACGACACCCTTGCGAGGACCCGGTCGAAGCCCTGGACACCCCACACAATCCAGTCACCCACGGCCTGGACCCCGACCATGGGTGTCATCTCCGGCAGGGGAACCGGCGTCCCCGGCCAGAGAGTGGGACGAAAACGTGGGTCTGCGTATGCCGCCATGAGGGGCATCATAGCCACAGACGAGTAGCACGAAGAAGCACTCTTTCGTATCAGCCATGCTAGATCGGGGAAGGGGCACGCGTGGTGACGCAATGGCAGGAACGTAAGCAGGTGGGCGAAGCTCACGAAGCGCGCGTCGCCACTGCACTCTGCGCCCGCGGATGGACGGTCCAGCGCTGCGGTCAGGGCACCTACGCACCATCGATTCAACGGGCCCTGGCACGCACGGCCTCCGCTCTGCGCTACTTCCCCGACCTCATCGCCGCCCGCGACGGCGAACTGATCACCATCGACGCCAAAGACCGCATGCCCAGCACCCACACCGACCGCTACGCCATCAGCAGTGCCACACTGGCCGCCGGCCTGCTCTTCACCGCGACACATGCGCCGACCCCGCTGTATTACGTGTTCGGGGACTTGAAGGTCCTCACCCCGGCCGAGATCCAGCACTACACGACACACACCCGCCGACATCGAAGCGGCGCCTGGGTTATGGTCACCACGCACCAGGCCCACCCCTTCAGTGACGTCTTCGGCGCGATCGCGAACCGCGCAGCCTGACCATGTCCCCGAGGCCCGCCAGCCGCGGCGCCTTCACCGGCCGTCGAGACCTGAGCGTGAAGGGGCAGCGCTTGGACGGGAAGTGGGGCTCGACCCACAGTCTGGCCCTGTACAAGAACACCGTGCCGCCTCCGCGCTCTACAACGAGCTGGTGGCCGCCGAGGTCTGCGAGCCGCTGGGGCTGGCGACTGAGCCGTGCACCGTCACTCCGGGGCGCCGGCCGGTGATGGAGATTGCCGGGGTGCGCCGCACAAGCTGATCCGCAGGACTTCCCGGCGCAGTGACCAGGTCGCCGCCTGCCTGACCGAGCTGGAGCACGAGTACGTGACCGCCGTTGACGACGACGGCGAGCCGCGGTTCCTTCCCGTGGTCTCCGAGCTCGCGCAGCTGCGCGCCTGGTGGAAGGCGAGCGCGATCCTCACCTCCGGGGTCGCCGCCGACGTCTTCACCTCCCTCCTCGAGCACGCCCCCGCCGCGGCCGCCGTGGTCCGGCCCGGGTCGTCGCCCTGGCGGCCGTCTACGTCGCCGCGACGGTGTTCGTGATGAACGAGGGCGGTCGCTTCCACCGCCGGCCTGGACGTCCCTGACGACGATGTTCAGGCATACATCTCCGGTCCCGCCATCGTCATTGACGCCATCGCGTTGTACTGAATCGGCCCTCGGCTGGCCATTCAGGTAGCAGGCGCGGTGCCGTCCGGAGCCCAAGGCCCCGGGCAACAACCGTGTGGGTCGGGGCGATGTGGGGAACGGGGTGTCGCGTGGGTTGGCTCGGCTTGGGGGTGCGATGGAGATTGCGGCGTTGGTGGTGTCATTGGTGGCACTTGGGGTGTCCTGCGCGGTGTCGTGGCGGCAACTGCGGCTCTCGGAGCAGGCCAACGCGCTGCCGGTGGTGGTGGACCTGTTCAGGGAGCATCGCAGCGTGCGTCTGGCGCGGGCACGTACGTTCGTCCACGAGGAACTGCCTGCCTTCGACCCATCTCAGGGGTTAGCCGGCCTGCCTGAGGAAGGGCAGGAGCTGGTGCGCGAGCCTGGGCTGGTACTACGACAACCTCGGCGCTCTCGTCACACACGGTGTGGTGGAGATCGAACCTGTCTCCGGTTACCTAGGCGGATCGGTGATCTCAGTGTGGGAGCACATGGAGCCGTTGGTAGCGGTGGAACGGGCCCGACGTGCACAGAACGCTCTGCCGGACCCCTACCGGTGGCAGGAGTACTTCGAGAATCTCTACCACCTTGTCCGTGAGATGCCTGCCAACCAGGCGCGGGCAGGGACACGACTGTGGCGACTGTCTGGCGTTGAGCGCCCGTGAGGTCGAGACTGCGTGCTGTTGGACGACAGGGTCAAAGCGAGGAGGAGCTGGCCGAGGGTGCGGCTCTGACCACTGAGATCGGCCAGTTCGGCCCCAGTGGCCGAGCCCTCTACCGCCCCCGCCCCCCTTCCCTCGGCGGTCCCCGGCCCCTCTCCTCGGGTGGCTGGCCAGGCGCCACCGGGTCCTCAGTGTCTGTTTCGGTGTTCCTGGCTGCTGCGGAGGTGCTGGCGCTTGAGGCAGAGGAGAGGCTCCGCTAACGATTGCTGCCTTCCCGGAGTGCCTTCCAGCCCTCGTTCGAAAACTTCCGGGTTCCGAGGTCTGCAGGGCCTGACATCTGCGATCGGTCGATCTTCTCCCTTGGCTGCCCCGTCTTCCAGTCGCCCGCTGTCCAGATCGCCTCGGACGGCAACGCCATCAACTAGTTTTGGTCTCCTCTCCCGTGCCTGCCTCGGTGGTGATGCGGGCTAGGAAGGGACGGTGTCCGCTGCCGAAGCACGGCAGAGCATCGCCTCCTACATCAGGAATACAACTCATCGACGTGGGTGAGCAGGTAGCGCGGCCCGTCGGTGGTGTCGGCGACCACGGAGTTGCGCAGCGAGACCCAGACGTAGCTGCCGTCGCGCCGCGCCAGCCGCAGCTTGGCCCGGCCGCCCTCGGCCGAGGTGCGCAGCAGCGTCCCGAAGTCGTCGGGGTGCACCAGGTCGGCGAGGGAGTAGCGGCGCATCGCCGCGGCGGGCCGGCCCAGCAGGCGGCACAGCGCGTCGTTGATGCGCAGCAGCCGTCCGTGATGGTTCCCGCCCATCTCCGCGACGGCCATCCCGCTGGGCGCGTACTCGAACGCCTGCCGGAAGCTCTCCTCGTTGTTCCGCAGTGTCTGTTGCTCGCGTTCCAGCCGCACCATTGCACGCTGCATGTTCGAGCGGAGCCGGGCGTTGCTGATGGCGATGGCGGCCTGGGACGCGTACATCTGCAGCGCCTCGCAGCCCCAGGCGCCGGGACGGCGGCCGTTGCGGGGCCGGTCGACGGACAGGACGCCCTGCAGCTGGTCGTCGGAGGCGTACAGCGGTGCGAAGAGGCGGTCCATGGGATGCCAGACGCCCTTCTCAAAAGAGATGCCGGATTCAGCGGAATACCACTGCGGCACCGAGTTCAGAAGTTGCTCATCTGAGTGGGAGACAAAGACGAGATTTCCCCATGCGCTGCCAGTCGCAAGTATGCGTTCCCATGCCTCCCGGGGTCCGACACGACCCGCAACAGTCTTTTCAGCTGCTTTGGAGCCGGAGATTGCAGCAACTGTCAGGTCGCCATCAGCCATCACAAGGTTGACCGCCGCGACTTGATAGCCCAAGCCCCGAACTGCCTGGTCTGCGACGACTTGGATAGTCTCGCTAAGGCTGCGACCCCGATGTACTTCCTCGATCGCCTCCTGGATTGAATACTCTTCCTCACCAGCGGCGTAGGCAGCGTTCCTGGCGAAGGCCATGCCTCCAACGTGATTCCGACTCAAACACTGAGGCTCAGGATGTCCCTGGCGACGCAAGGACGACTGGACACCACGAAATACAGTGTCCAGATCAAGCAATTCGGGAGCCGCAGCGATACCGTTAGACAGCACGCTTACCAAAGCGCCAGTAAAAGCAGTGTACGCCTCCCCCGGAGGCGCCAGAGCAAAAGCATTCTCCGCTGCAGCGGCCAGCACGTAGGTACCGTCGACTTCCGCCAAATGAGCCATACTTGCACCAGCGGATTGCAGACCCATGGCTCGGGCACTGAAACAACAATCGAGCACGACGATGCAGCGACGAGCCGAACTGGCAGCCAACCCCATACGCATCCAGTCATAAGGGAACGCCGTGGAGTGCACCGCTTGCGGATCGCTGTCAGGCATGGCCAAGTGCAGTCGGCCTTGCAGGTCGAGCACTCCATGACCTGCGTAATAGAGCAACAAAGTATCTGAGGCTGCCCGCGCATGACGGAATATCGCCTCGTCCACCACCCGCATCGAGGAAGGGTTGAGTAGCTCTTCACACCGAGTGGGGCCCAGATTCCATACCTCATTGGAAAAGAGAGAACCCAGCGTGGAGAGATTCTGCCTTACCGCGGGAAGATTTTCGAGCGAGGTGAAAGAATCAACTCCAATAAACAGAGCGCTAGATTGTTCAGAAACGGGAAGTATGCGACCGTTATTCATTCGCTGAGCAGCCGCTCCACCAAACGCTGGGCCTCATCTGAAGATGCATCACTAATAGTCACTTTGATACCATCGGGCCGCTCGACAGTCACAGTCGGCTGCTGAGGCCTGGTGGAACGCCACGTAGCAATAGCAAGCCCCAAAGACGCTGCACTGAAGCTGCTCCCTACTACAAGCGAAATCGCATCAAGTAGGGTCCCCTGCGCTCCATGAATGGGCGGGGTAGAGGAAACCATCTCAATTTGCGCAACGCGGCGTAGAGCACGATCCGTGCGAAACCAGTCGTGCAGCGAGCTGATTTCATCTTCACGGCTGGCGTCATCGACTCGAATAGTCACCTGCATACCTCGACCCCCTCCATATAGCCTGTACCAAGGCCAGCATAGAGACATCTGCGACAAGCCGAGGCCAATCGATGGAACAAGGGCTCTAGGCACCACGTTAGAACAGCTACCGCCCGGGCTATGGGTGGCCGGGGTCCGGCGGCAGCACTGGTGTCAGAGGAGCCTGCGCACCGCTGTCAGCGGGGGCAGTGCGGGGGTGTCGGTGCCGGGTGGGAGGCTGCGGCGTATGAGTGAGCCGAGCCGGCGGGTCTACGGCAGTGACCACGACGACCCGCACCCCTACGCCCGCCCTGGCGGCTGCTACCGGGAGTTGGTGGGCGGTCCACTCGACGGTCTGCTGCCCCGCCCCACCAATTCCCTGAAAATGGGACTGGGAAGACGACACCCTTTGAAATATCGCCGCGTGACAGTACATAACCTGAGTAGAAAACAGAACGCCCGCCCAGCGGTTTCACAGACCCGTAGGGATGATTCCCGGGCACGCAAGGGTGGTGTGCCGTGACTCCAATTCCGCCCCCATCGTGCATACTTGACTCAGCGTCAGGGAGTGCCACCGGAGGCTGCGAGGGAGTGGCCGTGAATCTCCAAAGCCTCCCCATGATGCATACTAGGGGACGACCGGGAACCGCACCCCCTCCCTTCGTAGCTCGCCTGTGCGTGACCCCGGAGGGGGCACGCACCACACCAGCCTCAGGGTGGGTTGCAGACTGGAGACAGGCAAAGCAGCAGGGCACAGGGTCGGTTGGCACCGGCCGGAGGCCGGTGCGGCGGGGCCCTCCGGGTCCTGCTG
>NZ_JAFFZM010000047.1 GCF_017676345.1 Streptomyces smyrnaeus
GGGTGCGGGACAATGGAGCATGTGACTCGGATCGTGATCATCGGCGGCGGCCCTGGCGGATACGAAGCAGCCCTGGTGGCGGCGCAACTCGGCGCGGAGGTCTCCGTCGTCGACTGCGACGGCCTCGGCGGCGCCTCGGTGCTCACCGACTGCGTACCGTCCAAGACGCTCATCGCCACCGCCGAGGTGATGACCAACTTCGACTCCTCCTACGAGGAGCTCGGTATCCGGGTCGAGGACACCACGCACGACCCGGACGATCCGGCCCGGGTGGTCGGTGTCGACATCCGCAAGGTCAACCGCCGGGTCAAGCGGCTCGCTCTCGCCCAGTCGCACGACATCACGGCTGCGGTCACCCGTGCGGGGGGCCGTGTCGTGCGGGGCCGGGGCCGCCTGGAGTCCGGTCAGGCGACCGACGGCTCCCGCGTCGTCACCGTCACGGCGGCGGACGGCAGTCAGGAGCAGCTCACCGCGGACGCGGTGCTGATCGCCACGGGCGGCCACCCGCGTGAGATCCCCGACGCCCGCCCGGACGGGGAGCGCATCCTGAACTGGACGCAGCTCTACGACCTGCAGGAACAGCCCGAGGAGCTGATCGTCATCGGCTCCGGCGTCACCGGTGCCGAGTTCGCGGGCGCCTATCAGGCGCTGGGCTCGCAGGTCACCCTGGTCTCCTCCCGTGACCGGGTCCTCCCCGGGGAGGACCCGGACGCGGCGGCGGTTCTGGAGGACGTCTTCCGGCGGCGGGGCATGAACGTGATGAGCCGTTCCCGTGCCGCCTCCGCCAAGAGGACGGACGACGACCGGGTGGAGGTCACTCTCCAGGACGGCCGTACGATCACCGGCACCCACTGTCTGGTGGCGGTCGGTGCGATTCCCAACACCGCCGACATGGGGTTGGAGGAGGCGGGGGTCCGGCTCAAGGAGTCGGGCCACATCTGGACCGACAAGGTCTCCCGTACCACGGCCCCCGGCGTCTACGCCGCGGGCGACTGCACCGGTGTCCTGGCGCTCGCCTCCGTCGCGGCCATGCAGGGCCGGATCGCGATGTACCACTTCCTGGGCGACACGGTGAATCCGCTCGACCTCAGGACGGTCTCGGCGAACGTCTTCACCGACCCGGAGATCGCGACGGTCGGCTACAGCCAGGCGGATGTCGACAAGGGCGCCATCGAGGCGCGGGTCGTCAAGCTGCCGCTGGTGCGCAATCCGCGGGCCAAGATGCAGGGCATCAGGGACGGTTTCGTGAAGCTGTTCTGCCGTCCCGGTACCGGGATCATCGTCGGGGGTGTGGTCGTCGCGCCCCGGGCCAGCGAGCTGATCCATCCGATCTCGATCGCCGTTGACAACAATCTGACCGTCGAGCAGATCGCGAACACGTTCACCGTGTATCCCTCGCTCACGGGGTCGATCGCCGAGGTGGCCCGCCAGCTGCACACGCGGAAGATCGCCGAACTGCACTGAGTGACGGACATGGCGGACACCGATCGGGACGTCGCCCCAAACGATCCCCTATATCACGTTCGGTGTCGCCGTACGAACAACTTCTGTTAATCCGTGCATAGCGCTGAAAGCAGACGGTCGTTGGCGTTACTGTCAGTTCCGTGTTCGCTGCGGAACGTCGTCAATTGATCCTTGAAATGGTGCGCGCCAACGGAGCCGTCTCGCTCCGTGAGCTCGCCCGCGTCGTCCAGACCTCTGAGGTGACCGTGCGCCGTGACGTACGGGCGCTGGAGGCCGAAGGACTCCTCGACCGCCGTCACGGCGGGGCCGTGCTGCCGGGAGGTTTCACCCGGGAGTCCGGCTTCCCCCAGAAATCCCACCTGGCCACCGCGGAGAAGACGGCCATCGCCGACCTCGCCGCGGGCCTCGTCTCGGAGGGCGAGGCCGTCGTCGTCGGAGCCGGAACGACGACTCAGGAGCTCGCACGGCGGCTCGCGAGAGTGCCCGGGCTGACCGTCGTCACCAACTCGCTGCTGGTGGCGCAGGCGTTGGCACACGCCAACCGCGTGGAGGTGGTGATGACCGGAGGCACCCTGCGTGGCTCCAACTACGCGCTGGTCGGCAGCGGCGCCGAACAGTCCCTGCAGGGGCTGCGGGTCTCCCGCGCCTTCCTGTCCGGAAGCGGGCTGACGGCCGAACGCGGTCTGTCCACCTCCAACATGCTCTCCGCGAGCGTGGACCGGGCGCTGGTGCAGGCGGCCGGCGAGGTCGTGGTCCTGGCCGACCACACCAAGCTGGGGACCGACACCATGTTCCAGACGGTGCCCACCGATGTGATCACCCGACTGGTGACGGACGAACCGCCTCCGCACGACGACCGTGCGGAGACGGAGTTGCAGGCCCTCGCCGACCGCGGCATCCAGATCGCCGTCGCCGGGACCGCGCCGTCCCCCCAGGAGAGGGGGCGGCCCGAAGTGCCCATGCCCACCCCCCGCCGGGCCGCCTCGCAGGCAGGGAACCCTGCCGGGGGCCCGGCAGGTCAGTCGGGGGGCACGCCTCCCACCCACCTCAGGTCCGCCTCGGCGGCTCCGCCCCGGGTGGCCGACCTGGCGCCCCGGCGGCGCTGAACCGCTTCCGCCGCGCACCCCGTCCTGCGGGGTGCGCGGCGGAAGGAACGGGTGCTCGGTCCTTGACCCCGCGGATCAGTCCTTGATCTCGCAGATCACGGCGCCCGAGGTCACGGAAGCGCCGATCTCCGCACGGAGGTCCTTGACGGTGCCGGAGCGGTGCGCGTTCAGCGGCTGCTCCATCTTCATCGCCTCCAGGACGATGATGAGTTCGCCCTCCTCGACCTGCTGGCCCTCCTCGACGGCGACCTTGACGATGGTGCCCTGCATCGGGGAGGCGAGCGCGTCACCGGAGGCGGCGGAGCCGGACTTCTTGCCGGCCTTCCGCCGGGGCTTGCGGGCACCGCCCTCGACGGCGGCCCGCGCCAGCGGCATGCCCAGCGAGGACGGCAGCGAGACCTCCAGCCGCTTGCCGCCGACCTCGACGACGACGGTCTCCCGGCCCGCGGCCTCGTCCTCCTCCGCGTCCGGCGAGGCGGGGGCGGCGAACGGCTTGATGTCGTTGACGAACTCCGTCTCGATCCACCGGGTGTGGACGTCGAAGGGCTGACCCTCGCGGCCGTTCACCTCCGGCGCGAAAGCGGCGTCCCGCACGACCGTGCGGTGGAAGGGGATCGCGGTGGCCATCCCGGTCACCTCGAACTCGTCCAGCGCCCGCGCGGCCCGCTGCAGGGCTTGTTGCCGGGTGGCGCCGGAGACGACGAGCTTGGCGAGCAGCGAGTCCCAGGCGGGGCCGATCACCGAACCCGACTCGACACCCGCGTCGAGCCGGACGCCGGGGCCGGACGGCGGGGCGAACGTCGTCACCGTCCCCGGTGCCGGAAGGAAGTTGCGGCCCGGGTCCTCGCCGTTGATACGGAACTCGAAGGAGTGACCCCGCAGCGGGGGGTCGTCGTAGCCGAGTTCCTCGCCGTCGGCGATCCGGAACATCTCGCGGACCAGGTCGATGCCGGTGACCTCCTCGGTCACCGGGTGCTCGACCTGGAGGCGGGTGTTGACCTCCAGGAAGGAGATGGTGCCGTCCTGGCCCACCAGGAATTCGCAGGTGCCCGCGCCCTCGTAGCCGGCCTCGCGGAGGATGGCCTTGGACGCGCGGTACAGCTCCGCGTTCTGCTCGTCCGTCAGATACGGCGCGGGGGCCTCCTCCACCAGCTTCTGGTGGCGGCGCTGGAGGGAGCAGTCGCGGGTGGAGACGACGACCACGTTGCCGTGCTTGTCGGCCAGGCACTGGGTCTCCACGTGCCGGGGCCGGTCCAGATAGCGCTCGACGAAGCACTCGCCGCGGCCGAAGGCGGCCACGGCCTCGCGCACCGCCGAGTCGTACAGCTCGGGGACCTCCTCCAGCGTGCGGGCGACCTTCAGACCGCGCCCGCCGCCGCCGAAGGCGGCCTTGATGGCGATGGGCAGCCCGTTCTCCTCGGCGAAGGCCACGACCTCTTCCGCGCCGGAGACCGGGTCCTTGGTGCCCGCGACCAGGGGCGCGCCCGCGCGCTGGGCGATGTGCCGCGCGGCGACCTTGTCCCCCAGGTCGCGGATGGCCTGCGGGGGCGGGCCGATCCAGTTGAGGCCCGCGTCGATGACGGCCTGGGCGAAGTCGGCGTTCTCGGAGAGGAATCCGTAACCGGGGTGCACGGCGTCGGCGCCCGAATCGGCGGCGGCCTTCAGCACCTTGGTGACATCCAGATAGCTTGCCGCCGGGGTGTCACCGCCCAGGGCGAATGCCTCGTCGGCCACGCGGACGTGCAGCGCGTCCCGGTCCGGCTCGGCATAGACGGCGACGCTCGCGATTCCCGCATCCCGGCACGCGCGGGCGACGCGGACGGCGATTTCGCCGCGGTTGGCGATGAGCACCTTGCGCACGATGGCTCCCTCCTTGAAACAAGCTGAGTTTAGGTACAGGCGACACCTGACGCCGAGCCGCCAAGGGGGGTGAGCTTGCCCACACGGAGTGTCACCCGCGGGTCGCGCAGAACCGGATCTCCCCTCGTTGTCCCACGGTACGCCGCATTTGGCGCTGGATCGGCCGCCTCGGGCATGTGGGCTAGCTCTCTGTCGGAGTCGTGCGTCTGGAGGCTGAGTCTTTGTGGAGTCCCTACGACTCGAAGGGGGAAATTTTGCTTTGCGTCGTTTCCCTTGCCCCGGCTCGTACCCGTGAGTAGCGTTCGCTCTGCCAGCGACGTACCCGGAGTAACGCAGCACGAGAACGACGACGAACAGCGGTGAGCGCGTCGGGCGGACCAACGGGCGGCCAACCGGAGCCGCCCCGCGCCCCGCGGATGCGCAGCGACGGAAGAGGTGGCCAAGTGGCAGGGCGCAGACGGGCAGTGGCCGCGGTGACCGCGTCGGTGCTCACGGTGGAGGCAGCCGTGCTCGTGGGGCTCAATCTCTTCCTCGGCAAGGTCGCCGACGCCCAGCAGATGTCCCTGGCGGGCATCGAACCGCGCGCGATGACGGTCTCGGCGGTGATCGGAGCCGTACTCGTCGGCGGCTATGTGCTCAGCTGCGCGGCGATCCTCGTGCGCACGGCGGTACGTGACCTGCCGCCGCGCGGCTTCTGGCGCATCGTGCTGATCAGCTGTGCGGTGGTGCACGGGGTGCTCGGTGCCTTCTGCGTCGGCCTGGTCGGCTGGCTGGCGTTCACGGTGATGATGGCCGTTCTCGGGCTCATCGTCTGGTCGTTGACCTGGTACGGCGAGGCCATGGAGGAGCCCGCCGAGCGCACCGCCGGCCACCCCGCCGACGGGCCCGGGATCAGCGCGGAGCCCACAGGTCCGTGAGGGCGACGCCCAGCTCACGCAGCAGCCTGCGCAGCGTGGGCAGCGACAGGCCCAGCACATTGCCGTGGTCGCCCTCGATACCGTCGACGAACGGCCCCGAACGACCGTCGAGGGTGAAAGCGCCTGCCACGTGCAGCGGTTCGCCGCTGGCGACATAGGCGGCGATCTCCTCGTCCGTCGGCTGCCCGAAGTGCACCGTCGTGGAAGCCGTCACCGAGCGCCGTGCGCTCGTGGCCCGGTTGTCGATGACGCAGTGCCCGGTGTGCAGCACGCCCGAGCGGCCCCGCATGCTCTTCCAACGCGCCGTCGCGTCCTCGGCGTCCGCCGGCTTGCCCAGCGGCAGCCCGTCCAGCTCCAGCACCGAGTCGCAGCCGACGACCAGCGCGCCCGCCGCCTCCTGACGGCCCGCGACCGCCGTGGCCTTCGCCTCGGCCAGCACCCGGGCCAGCTCGGACGGGGTCGGGGCGCTGAGCGCGTCCTCGTCCACCCCGCTGACGATCACCTCCGGCGCCATCCCCGCCTGCCGCAGCAGCGCGAGACGGGCGGGGGACGCGGAAGCCAGTACCAGGCGCGGTGCATTCATGCGGGCCATCGTAAGGAGTCGGCGCGCCTGCCGCGCTCGGACCGTTCACGAGTACGCGACGGACAACAGCAGCAGCATCACCACACCGGTGACCACCAGCAGCACCCAGCCGAGGCGGTTGAGCTTCTGCTGGACCCTGCTCATCTCCGGCGGCGGCTCGTCACGGGGGTCGGACCACAGCATGCGCCCATGGTGGTCGCGCGGATGTGCCCCGCGCCTGAGTACGCGTACTCAGGCGCGGGGCACCGGAACGGTCAGCCGGGCCAGAACGTGCGGCGCCAGGCACCGGGACCCGGTGCCGGCAGCGAGCGCGGCACGGTGCGGGCCGGATCCGACCAGGCGGTCGGCTCCGCACGCCGCGGCTCCCCGGCCGGCACCGCGGAAGCCCGCACCCGCACCACCGCCAGCGCGGCCGCCAACTCCTCGGGCGTGGGGTTGCCCCGTACGACCCGGATGGGCGGCTCTGCGGACCCCGGCCCGGATTCGATGGACTCCGTCGTCATCGCAGCCTCCTCACAGCGGGATGTTGCCGTGCTTCTTCGGCGGGAGCTGCTCCCGCTTGGTGCGCAGGGTGCGCAGACCGCGGGTGATGTGGCGGCGGGTCTCCGCCGGGCGGATCACCGCGTCCACATAGCCGCGCTCGGCCGCCACATACGGGTTGAGCAGCGCGTCCTCGTACTCCTGGGTGAGCTGGGCGCGCAGCTGCTCGGTCTCCTCGGGCGTACCGGCGGCGGCCAGCTTCTTGCGGTGCAGGATGTTGACCGCGCCCTGCGCCCCCATCACGGCGATCTGCGCCGTCGGCCAGGCGAAGTTCAAGTCGGCGCCCAGGTGCTTGGAGCCCATCACGTCGTACGCGCCGCCGAACGCCTTCCGCGTGATCACCGTGATCAGCGGCACCGTCGCCTCCGCGTACGCGTAGATCAACTTGGCGCCGCGCCGGATGATCCCGTCGTACTCCTGATCCGTGCCCGGCAGGAAGCCCGGCACGTCCACGAACGTCAGCACCGGGATGTTGAACGCGTCGCAGGTACGGACGAACCGCGCCGCCTTCTCGCTCGCGTCGATGTTCAAGCAGCCCGCGAACTGCAGCGGCTGATTGGCCACCACACCCACCGACTGGCCCTCGATCCGGCCGAACCCGGTGACGATGTTCGGGGCGAACAGCGCCTGCGTCTCCAGGAACTCGCCGTCGTCCAGCACATGCTCGATGACGGTGTGCATGTCGTACGGCTGGTTCGCCGAGTCCGGAATCAGCGCGTCCAGCTCCCGGTCCTCGTCCGAGGTCTCCAGATCCGCGTCCTCCGGGTAGCCCGGCGGCTCGCTCAGATTGTTGGACGGCAGATACGACAGCAGCGCCTTCACATACTCGATGGCGTCCTTCTCGTCCCCCGCCATGTGGTGCGCCACGCCCGAGGTCGCGTTGTGCGTCCGCGCCCCGCCCAACTCCTCGAACCCGACATCCTCACCGGTGACCGTCTTGATCACGTCCGGCCCGGTGATGAACATGTGCGAGGTCTGATCCACCATCACGGTGAAGTCCGTGATCGCCGGCGAGTACACGGCGCCGCCCGCGCACGGGCCGAGGACCAGCGAAATCTGCGGGATCACCCCGGAGGCGTGCGTATTGCGGCGGAAGATCTCCGCGAACAGCCCGAGCGCCGCCACCCCCTCCTGGATACGGGCACCGCCGCCGTCGTTGATGCCCACCACGGGGCAGCCGGTCTTCAGCGCGAAGTCCATGACCTTCACGATCTTCTCGCCGTAGACCTCACCCAGGGCACCGCCGAAGATGGTGAAATCCTGCGAGAAGACGCAGACCGGACGGCCGTCGACCGTGCCGTAGCCGGTGACCACACCGTCTCCGTACGGGCGGTTCTTCTCCAGCCCGAAATTGGTCGACCTGTGCCGCGCGAACTCGTCGAGCTCCGTGAACGAACCCTCGTCGAGGAGCAGCTCGATGCGCTCGCGCGCCGTCAGCTTCCCCTTGGCGTGCTGCTTCTCCACTGCTCGTTCGGAACCCGCGTGGACGGCTTCCTGTGTGCGGCGCTCGAAATCCGCGAGCTTGCCCGCGGTGGTGTGGATGTCGAGGTCGTCGATGTCGGGGCTGGGCGAGGACATCTCGGAGGGCTCCTTACCGTCGCGGGTTGGCTACCGACCCGTAGGCTATCGGCGACCTGCCCGTCACGGAGTGCGTCGTTGACCACACTCCCGCCATTGGTCACCCCTCCCTCGGGGCTCCGCCCCCTGACCCCCTCCGGCTGCCGCCGCCCTCTGTTGTGGGGGCACGCCCCCTTGGTTTTTCGGCTGCCGCCGAGGGGTCGTGTCGGGGGGCTCCGCCCCCCGACGGCCCCCCGCTAGGTGGGCTTCGCCCCCCTAGGACCCCCCTGCC
>NZ_JAFFZM010000048.1 GCF_017676345.1 Streptomyces smyrnaeus
AGCCGCGCTGCCGGAGCCGGCGAGCATGGAGTAGCCCTCCAGCTTGGTGTCGCCGCTGGTGGCCAGGCCGGTCGCGTAGTCGTGGTACATGACGCCGGCGAACACTCCGGTGCGGCTGCCCTTGAGCGAGGCGGGGGCGATCCCCGCGCGCTCCAGGAGTTCCCAGGAGATCTCCAGGAGGAGCCGTTGCTGGGGGTCGATGGCCAGCGCCTCGCGCGGATTGATACCGAAGAAGGCCGCGTCGAACCCGGCCGCGTCGTACAGGAAGGCGCCCTCGTCGGCGTAGCTGGTGCCGGAGTGGTCGGGGTCCGGGTGGAAGAGCCTGTCCAGGTCCCAGCCGCGGTCCTTGGGGAACTCCCCCATCGCGTCCACGCCTTGGGACACCAGCTCCCACAGCTCCTCGGGGGTACGGACGCCGCCCGGGAAACGGCAGGCCATGGCGACGAGGGCGACCGGCTCGTCCGTCGCCGCGCCGTGCGCGCGGGTCGTGTCCCGCGCTGCTGTGGTGCTCTCACCGGTGAGGCGTGCGCACAGATAGCCGGAGAGGGCGGCCGGAGTCGGGTAGTCGAAGGCCAGCGTCGTCGGCAGGCGCAGCCCGGACGCCGTCGAGAGGCGGTTGCGCAGATCCACTGCGGTCAGTGACTCGAATCCGAGGTCCTTGAACGATACTTCGGTCCTCACCTCGGCCGGGGAACCGAAGCCCAGGACGACGGCGACGGTACGGCGCACGAGTTCGGTGACGGCCTCCAGCCGTCCCGCCTCGTCCAGTCCGGCCAGTTCCTTGGCCAGACCCCCGGGTTCGGCGCCTTCCGCGCCTGCGGCGGCGGTGCGTCGGGCCGCCGTCGTGGCCGTACGCCCCGCCAGTCCGCGCAGCACCGCGGGCACCTCGGCCGCGGGCAGTCCGCGTACGTCGATCCCGGCGGCCACCGCCGGGGAGCGCGGTGTGCGGCACGCGGCGTCGAAGAGTTCCAGCGCCTGCGCGGTGGGCAGCGGGAAGAAGCCGGAGCGGCGCAGTCGGGCCAGGTCCGCGCCGGTCATATGGCCGGTCAGCTCGCTGGTCTGCTCCCACAGGCCCCAGGCGAGGGAGAGCGCGGGCAGGCCGAGGGCGCGGCGGTGGGCGGCGAGCGCGTCGACGTAGGCGTTGGCGGCGGCGTAGCCGGACTGGCCCGCGTTGCCGACGACACCGGCGGCCGAGGTGCACAGCACGAACATCGCCAGCGGCAGATGTGCCGTGGCGGCGTGCAGATTCAGCGCCGCGGTCGCCTTGGCGTGCCAGACGCGCGCGAGCCGGTCCCCGGACTGGGAGAGGAGCACAGCGTCGTCCAGTACGCCGGCCGCATGCACGACTCCGGTCAGCGGGTGGTCGGCGCCTGCCTCCGCGACGAGCCGGGCCACCGCCTCGGCGTCTCCCGCGTCGGCGGCGACGACACGTACGTCGGCGCCCAGTTCGGTCAGGCGACCGGCCAACTCCTGTGCGCCCGGCGCCTCCTCGCCCCGACGGCCGGCCAGCAGCAGATGCCGTACGCCCCATGCGCGCACCAGGTGTTCGGCGATGACGCCACCGATCGTCCCGGTACCGCCGGTGATCAGCACGGTGCCGTCCGGGTCGAGCGGGCGCGGCGTGCCGTGCGGGCCTTCTGTTGTGGCGGCGCCGGTGGCGGCGGTGGTGGCGGTGGCGGTTTCCGCCGGGTGCGCGTCCCTGCCGTTCGTCCGGGTGAGGCGGGGGACGAGCAGCCGCCCCGAACGCAGCGCTGCCTGCGGCTCGTTCGCGGCGACGGCCTGCGCCACGGCTTTCCGGACGGTGGCGGTGTCCGCGAGCGCGGCGCCGTCCGGATCCAAGTCCAGCAGCAAGAGCTGCTCCGGGTACTCGGCCTGTGCCCCCCGCACCAGGCCCCACAGCCCGGCAGCGGCGGCACAGAGCGCCGTGCCGCCCCCGCTTCCGTGCTCCGGTTCGGCCGCGTCCGGATCCTCGGTCGATACGGCCACGGCGCCCCGGGTCAGGAGCACCAGCCGGGTCTCCGCCAGCCGTGGTTCGGCGAGCCAGCCCTGCAGCAGTCCCAGCATGCGCTGCGCGAGGGCAAGGCCGTCCGACTCCAGACCCTCCGCTGACGGCACCGGGGCCAGCACAGCGGTGGGTGCGGGCGTGCCCGCGTCCAGCGCGGCGGTGAGCGCGGGCAGGTCCGCGTAGCGGTCGAGGTCCGGTGCGGGGGTGCCGTCCGCCGCGGTGGCCTCCGTGCCCAGCACCGCCCAGTCGCCGTCGAGTATGTCCCTGCGCTCGTCGGAGGGGACGCCTGTGGCCGGTATCCAGTCGAGCGCGAACAGCCCCTGGGCCGCGGCCCGTGCGGCGGCGCGGAGCCGGTCGGTGTCGGCAGGGCGCAGCACCACGGAAGCCGCCGTGAGAACGGGTGCGCCTGTCGGGTCGGCGACGGTGAGCCGCAGTGTCCGGCCACCGCCCGCGCCGGTCTCGTCACCGTCCCTTCCCCCGTCGTGGGGCGAGACGCGGACCCGCACCGTGGTCGCTCCTGTGGCGTGCAGCGTGACCCCGTTCCAGGCGAACGGCAGCCAGACGCGGCCGTCGTCCTCCGCGCTCCCGCTGTCCTTCTCCCCCAGCAGCGCCGGGTGGAGAGCCGCATCGAGGAGCGCCGGGTGGATGCCGAAGCCGTCTGGCTCCTTGCCCGCGGCCTCGGGCAGTTCCACCTCGGCCAGCAGGTCGGCGCCGTCGTACCAGGCGGCCCGCACGCCCTGGAAGGCGGGGCCGTAGCCGTATCCGGCCGCCGCGGCCCGCGCGTAGAAGCCGTCCAGCTCCACGGGGCGCGCGCCTGGCGGCGGCCACACGGCCGCTGCGGACTCCTCCACGGGCTCCCCCGGGAGCCCTCCCGGGGGCTGCTCCACGGGTGGCACGGCTTCGGGGCCGAGCACGCCGACGGGGCCGAGCACACCGACGGCGTGACACGTCCAGGGCGCCTGATCGTCGTGGTCGGGGCGCGCATGCACCCTGACGTCGCGCCACCCCTTCTCGTCGGCCGGGCCCGCCACGACCTGGACGCGTACCCCACCGGAGGCCGGGAGCAGCAGCGGGGTCTGCAGAGCCAGCTCCTCGACGCCCGCGCATCCCACCTCGTCGGCGGCGCGCAGCGCCCATTCGACGAGCGCGGCACCGGGCACCAGCGTGGTGCCGTCGACCTGGTGGTCGGCCAGCCAGGCAGCGCCACCGGTCGCGGCCAGCCGCCCCGTGAGCAGCCGGGTGTCGGCTTCGGCGACCTCGACGGCCGCGCCGAGGAGCGGATGGTCGGCGGAGGTGAGGCCGAGACCCGCCGGGTCGCCACCACCGTCGCCCGTGCCGCCGTGGGCCCAGAACCGCCGGCGCTGGAAGGGGTAGGTGGGCAGCGGCACCGTCCTCGGGGCGGGTCGCTGCGGGAAGCAGGGGCTCCAGTCGACGCGTGCCCCCGCGGTGAACGCATGGCTCACGGCCCGCACCAGCTGCTCGGGGCCACCCTGGTCACGGCGGAGCGTGGGCACGGCGGTCGCGGTGGTGACACCCGCCTCGTCGAAGCACTCCTGGAGGCCGAAGGTGAGTCCCGGATGCGGGCTGGCCTCCACGAACACCCGGTGCCCGTCGGCCAGCAGCGCGGCCACGGCGTCGGCGAACCGTACGGGGCGGCGCAGATTGGTCACCCAGTACTCGCCGTCCAGGGCCGAGGTGTCCGTACGGGTGCCGGTCACGGTGGAGTAGAAGGCGATCTCCGCGCGCACCGGGCGTACTCCGGAGAGGCGCTCGGTCAGCTCCTCGGTGATCCGGTCGACGAGCGGGCCGTGCGAGGCGTAGTCGACGTCGATCGTCCGGGCCCGCACTCCTTCTTCCTCGGCGTGCGCGACGAGCGCGGCGACCTGCTCCGGCGGGCCGGAGACGACGGTGGAGGCGGGGCCGTTGACTGCGGCCACCACCACCTCGGGGGCCGCGCGCTCAGCCAGCCGGGCCGCGCGCTCCTCCCCCACCGCCAGCGAAGCCATGGCTCCACTGCCGGAGAGCTGCCGAAGTGCCCGGCTCCGTACGGCGACGATCTTGGCGGCGTCCTCCAGGGAGAGCGCCCCCGCCACGCAGGCAGCGGCGATCTCCCCCTGGCTGTGCCCGACGACGGCGGCCGGTACGACACCGTGCGCCGCCCACACGTCCGCCAGCGCGACCATGGTGGCCCACAGCGCGGGCTGCACCACGTCCACCCGGCCCAGGTCGGCCGCGTCCTCGGCGCCCCGGAGGACATCGGTCAAGGACCAGTCGACGTACGGCGCCAGGGCGCGCTCGCACTCCGCGATCCGGTCCGCGAACACCGGCGAGGAGTCGAGGAGCCCGGCGCCCATGCCCACCCACTGCGAGCCCTGCCCGGGGAAGACCAGCACGGGCGCCGACCCGCCCGAGCCCGCTCCCGCCGCGTCGCCCGGGCCGACGACGGCCGGGTGTTCCCCACCCGAGGCCAGCGCCCGTACGCCCGCCAGCAGTTCATCGCGGTCGGCGCCGACGACGACGGCACGCTGCTCGAAGACGGACCGCGTGCTGACGAGCGACCAGCCGATATCGGCGGCGGTCGCCCCGTCGGCCGAACCGGTGAACGCCCCGGCGGAGGCATCGGGAGACGCCTCGGAGGAGGCCGCCTCGGGGGGCGCCGCCTCGGTGACGCGGTCGGTGTGCTCGGCGAGTTCGCGTGCCCGGGCGCGCAGCGCGGGCACACTCCGCGCGGACAGCACCCAAGGGAGGACGGGCGCTGCTCCGCCTCCCCCCTCCGGCCCGGCCCCGGGAGCCTCGGACGCGGCTTCGGGAGGGGCCACCGGCTCCGGCTGCGGTGCCTGTTCCAGTACGACGTGCGCGTTCGTGCCGGAGATACCGAACGAGGAGACACCGGCCCGCCGCGGTCGGCCGGTGAGCGGCCACTCCTCGGGCGCGGTCAGCAGCCGCACGGCCGCGGCGTCCCACTCGACGTGCGGGGTCGGCTCCTCGATGTGCAGGGACGCGGGCAGGGTGCCGTGCCGCATCGCCAGCACCATCTTGATGACACCCGCCACCCCGGCTGCGCCCTGTGTGTGCCCGATGTTGGACTTCACGGAACCGAGCAGGACAGGCCGGTCCTCGGGCCGGTTCCGGCCGTAGGTCGCGATGATCGCGTCGGCCTCGATGGAGTCGCCGAGGACGGTCCCGGTGCCGTGCGCCTCCACCACATCCACTTCGGACGCCGAGAGCCGCGCGTTGGCGAGCGCGTGGCGGATCACGCGCTGCTGGGAGGGGCCGTTCGGCGCCGTGAAACCGTTGCTGGCCCCGTCCTGGTTGATGGCCGAGCCGCGCAGCAGGGCCAGTACCGGGTGGCCGTTGCGCCGTGCGTCGGACAGCCGCTCCAGCACCAGGACACCGGCCCCCTCGCCCCAGCCGGTGCCGTCGGCGCTCGCGGCGAACGCCTTGCACCGCCCGTCCGGCGACAGACCGCGCTGCCGCGAGAAGCCGGTGAACACCTCCGGAGTGGCCATGACCGTCACACCACCGGCCAGCGCCAGCTCGCACTCTCCCTGGCGCAGCGCCTGACCCGCCAAGTGGATGGCCACCAGGGAGGAGGAACAGGCCGTTTCGATCGTCACGGCGGGCCCCTCCAGGCCCAGGGTGTACGAGACCCGGCCCGACAGCAGACTGGGTGCGTTGCCCGCATACCCCTCGGACGCCTGCGAGGAGCCGCCGCCCTTCGAGCCGTCGCCCGTGGTCGCCGTCCCCGCGTAGACGCCGGTCCGGCTGCCGCGCAAGGTGCCGGGGTCGATGCCGGCACGTTCGATCGCCTCCCAGGAGCATTCGAGGAGCACCCGCTGCTGGGGGCTGCTGGCGAGTGCCTCACGCGGTGAGATGCCGAAGAACGAGGCGTCGAACTGGTCGGCGTCGTAGAGGAAGCCGCCCTTGCGGGTGTAGGTGGTTCCCGGGTGGTCGGGATCGGGATGGTAGAGGCCCTCCAGGTCCCAACCACGGTCGGTGGGGAATTCGCCGATCGCGTCGGTGCCCGAGGCCACCAGCTCCCACAACTCCTCCGGCGAGGTGATGTCACCGCCGCCTGCCCCTGTGTCCCCGTCCCGGCCGGTTCCGGGGAATCGGCAGGCCATGGCGACCACGGCCACCGGCTCCTGCGCCTGTTCCTCGACCTGGCGCAGCCGCCGGCGCGTCTCCTGGAGATCGGTGGTGACACGCTTGAGGTATTCGACCAACTGCTCTTCGGTCGCCATCTGGTTCTCACCGGCCCTATCCGCTTGGCGTGCTGCCTGCTGGTGCGCCCTGCCCTGTTCCGTGTGTCGCCGTTCTGCTCCGTACACCGTCGTGTACGGCGTTGTGGTACTTCGTCGTGTACGTCGTCATATGTCGCCGTGCGGCGCTGTAGGTCACTGCTCTTGTGGCACTGCTCTTGTCGCCGATTCGCCGATTTACCGACTCGTCGACTCGGTGTACGTCGCCGGGTCTTCGCCGTCAGCCGTGGTCGTCAGGACGCGCCCAGCTCGTTGTCGATGAAGTCGAGCAGCTGGTCGGCCGTGGCGTCCTGGAGCCGTGTGCCACCGCTGCCGTTCCCGTTGCCTTCGCTGCTGCCGTTGTCGTTGCCGTTGCCCTTCTGGTCCCCCTGGCCGTGCCCGTCGCCGACGTCGCCCGGGAGTGTCTGTGCCGACCTCCACCGGTGGAGCAGGTCCTCCAACCGCGAGGTGACGGCACGGGCGTCGCCGTCCCTCAGTGCGGCGGCGCCCAAGGTCCCCTCCAACCGGGCGAGTTCGTCGAGCACCGGTTCCAGCTCGAACACCTCCTGCGGCCCGCCGTCCGACGTCCCGCTCTGCGGCGCGACCCGCTCCAGCAGCTCCTCGGCAAGCGCGCCGACCCGTGGGTAGTCGAAGATCAGGGCGGGCGGCAGCCGCAGCCCGGTCGCGGCGCCGAGCCGGTTGCGCAGCTCGACGGCCGTCAGCGAGTCGAACCCGAGGTCCTTGAACGAGGCCCCCTCCTGGACCGCTTCGGGATCCGCGTGCCCGAGCACGGTCGCGACATGGCCGCGCACCAGATCGAGCAGCACCCGGTGTCGTTCACCCGCCGACAGCCCGGCCAGCCTGCTGCTCCAGTCCTCCGACTCCACGCGCACGGCTGTCGCCGCCGCACGCCGTACGCGCCCCTCCGCACCGCCGGCCCCGCCCCTGCCGGTACCGGCGAGCGCGCGGAGTGCCGGTGGCAGCACCTCGGCGGGCTGGGTGGCGAGCGCCCGTACATCGAGATCGATGGCGAGGAGGTGCGGGCGCCCGTCATGGCGAGTGCTGTCGAACAGCTCCAGCGCGCGATCGGTCGCGAGCGCGCCCACTCCGGAGCGCGCCATCCGGGCGAGGTCGGCTTCGCCGAGCCCGCCGGACATCCCGCTCGCCTCCGCCCACAACCCCCAGCCGACGGAGACACCAGGCAGACCGAGGGAACGACGGTGAACAGCAAGGGCATCACAGAACGCGTTCGCCGCCGCATAGTTCGCCTGCCCAGGGCTGCCCAGCGCTGCCGTGCTCGAGGAGAGGACGACGAAGAAGGAGAGGGGAAGATGGGCAGTGGCCCGGTGCAGGTTGTACGCGGCCGTGGCCTTCGGCGCCCATACGCCGGCAAGCCGCTGGGCGGACTGGGAGGCGAGCACGGCGTCATCCAGTACACCCGCCGCATGCACCACACCGGTGAGTGGGTGCGCGGGGTCGATACCCGCGATGAGCGCGTCGACCGCCTCGGAGTCGGCCATATCGGCCGCCACCAGCTCTGTTTCAGCGCCGAGCTCGGTGAGGCGTTCGGTCAGGTCCTGTGCA
>NZ_JAFFZM010000049.1 GCF_017676345.1 Streptomyces smyrnaeus
GCGCACCAGGTCGTCCCACATGAACCAGAAACGGTCCTGACCCGGCGTACCGAACAGATACAGGATCAGGTCCTGGTCGAGGGTGATCCGGCCGAAGTCCATGGCCACCGTGGTGGTGGTCTTGTCCGCCGTGTGGGTCAGATCGTCGATGCCGGCGGAGGCGGAGGTCATCACGGCCTCGGTGCGCAGCGGGTTGATCTCCGAGACCGCACCGACGAAGGTCGTCTTGCCCACGCCGAATCCGCCGGCCACCACGATCTTCGCGGAGGTCGTCGAACGGGCTGTCGTACCCCCGACGGGCCCGGCGCTAGAGCTTCCGAAGTCCACTGAGCACCCTTTCGAGCAATGTCACGTCTGGTTGACCGTCGGCGGTGGTCTCGTCACCGCCAGGCTGGTGGATGGCGACGAGTCCGGCCTCGGCCAGGTCGGCGACGAGAATCCGGGCGACGCCGAGCGGGATGGTCAAAAGTGCCGAGATCTCGGCGACCGACTTGATCTCGTAGCACAGTCGGCAGATCCGCTGGTGCTCCGGAAGCTGGCCCTGGAGCTGTGCGGTTTCCGCCGTGGTGTGCACCAGCGCCTCGATGGCGAGCTGGTAGCGGGGACGGGTCCGGCCACCCGTCATCGCGTACGGACGCACCAGCGGCTGCTGCGGCGGCGGGGACTGGTCGGCGGCACGCTGGGTGCCGGCCGACCTGTCACCGTGGCCGGGCTGCATCGGCTGGATACGGGTCTGCGGGTTCTGCTGCTGTTGCGGCTGCCGCTGCGGGGGCTGCTCGCCGTGCTGCGGCTGGTGCGGGGGCTGCGCTCCGTACTGCGGCTGCCCGCCGTGCTGCGGCTGGTACGGCGGCTGCGCTCCGTGCGGGGCCGGCGCCCCGTGCCGGGGCTGCGGCCCACCTGGCTGCTGGGGCTGCTGGTCGGCCGACCGCTGGACGTACTCGCTCGGCGCCGAGGGGAAGTTGAAACGGTTCAGGAACGGCGTGTCCCCACCCTGGGCCGCGACGGACTGGCCGTCCTGCGGCTGATCGGGACGACCATTGCCGTACGACGACGGACCTCCTGGGGGCGTTGCCACGTTTCCTCCTCCGACTCACGGACGTGCGACCGTTGCGCTCACGGCACCTTATGGCGCCCGGCCGCGTTGCGCACTGCCGTAGGCCAGTTGTGCCCTAGTTGAGAAGACTGCCCTGCAGCTCCGCTCGCAGATCCGGGGTGAGGACCCCACCGGCGCGGTCGACCAGCAGTGCCATCTCGTACCCCACCAGACCGATGTCGGCCTCCGGGTGGGCGAGGACGGCCAGCGAGGAACCGTCGGAGATGGACATGATGAACAGGAATCCCCGCTCCATCTCCACAACCGTCTGATTGACCCCACCGCCCTCGAAGATCCGGGACGCGCCCGCGGTCAGCGAGGTGAGACCCGAGGCAACCGCCGCCAACTGGTCGGCGCGGTCCCGCGGGAAGCCCTCGGACATCGCGAGCAGGAGTCCGTCGGCGGAGACCACCACCGTGTGCGACACCCCGGGGGTGTTCTCCACGAAGTTGGTGATCAACCAGTTCAGGTTCTGCGCCGCCTGGCTCATCGGGCTCACACTAACGCTCCTGATCGTAGGTGCTGCCGGGGCCGAAGCCCTGTCGGTCATTCTGGTTGCCGTCGCCCGCCGTACGCCCCTGGCGGACGCCGCGGTGCAGGTTGCTCAGTCTGCCGCGCACATCCTCGGGCGCGCGGGAGACCGAGGGTCCGCCCTGCGAGCTCTCTTCCGCCGCACCCGCGACCAGGTTGGCCCTGGGCACCCGGCGCGGCAGACCGGACGAGGTGACGCCACCGGACTGGGGGGCACGCAACTGGCCCGCCCTGGTCCAGCGTTCGTCGTTCTCGCTCCACCGGTGGGTTCCGGTTTCCTCCTGCGACGGCTGCCCGGCGGCCTCCTCGGCCGGGGCTTCCCAGCCCGGGGTGACCGGGGCTTCCCAGCCCTGGGCGGAACCCTGGTGCTGGGCTTCCGGCCCCCCGTCCTGCTGCTGCCGCCCCATGTCACGTCGCGGGAGGCCCGCGTCGGTCGTGGCACCGTAGCTGGTCGGGAGGGAATCCGGACGGTCGAAACCTACACGCTCGGCCTCCCCCTGGGGAACGCCGGGAGCGGATTCCGCTTGGGGCTGCTGCGGCCCGTACCGGCCTTCGTGGCCCGGCTGTTGGGGCTGGAACTGCTGTGGCTGATAACCGCCGGTGTACTGCTGCGCGGCGATCTCGCCGGTCTGCTCGTACCCCTCGTACCCCTCATAGCCCTGCTGGTACGGGTCCCGCTGCTGCTGGTAGCGGTCCCCCGGCCCGTAGGCGTCGTAGGGCTGCTGTCCCTGGCCGGGGTCGTAGGGCTGCCCCTGCCCGTAGACGTCCTGCCGCTGATCGGGAGCGGACTGCGGCTGTCCGGCCTGCGGGGCCTGCTGCCGGTCCTGCTCCTGCTGCTGCGGTTGCTGCTGAGCTGGGTGCGGCTGCTGCAGTGGGGACTGCGGCGCCTCCAGCGCTGCCCGGCGCTCCTCGCGGAACCGGGAGCGGCTGATGGAGCCGAGCGGTGGCGACTGCTGATCGCCGACGCCGTAGCGCGAGTCGTCGAAACCGAGTTCGGCGGCGGAGCGGGAATCCAGCGCGTCGTGCTCCCGCGGCTGCTCGGGGACGATCCGGGAGACGGTGAAGTCCTCCTCGGGGCTCTCCTCCCCTCCCCCGCCGTGGGTGATGGCATCGGGCAGCATCACCAGCGAGGTCGTGCCCGCCTGCTCGCCGGAGGGACGCAGCTGGACGCGGATGCCGTGCCGGTCGGCCAGTCGGCCCACCACGAACAGCCCCATCCGCTGGGAGACGGCGGCGTCCACCGTCGGCGGGTTGGCCAGCTTGTGGTTGATGTCCGCGAAGTCCTCGGCGGTCAGGCCGATGCCCTTGTCGTGGATCTCGATCATCATCCGGCCGTCCGGCAGCCGGGTCGCGGTCACCCGCACCTTGCTCTGCGGGGAGGAGAACGACGCCGCGTTCTCCAGCAGCTCGGCCAGCAGGTGGACGAGGTCGTTGACGACCTGACCGTGGATCTCCGTCTCGGGGATGCCGCTGATCTCGATGCGCTCGTAGTGCTCCACCTCGGAGGAGGCGGCACGCAGGATGTCGACGAGCGGCACCGGCTCCGTCCACCGGCGGCCCGGCTCCTCACCGGCGAGAACCAGCAGATTCTCACCGTTGCGGCGCATACGGGTGGACAGGTGGTCCATCCGGAACAGCTTCTCCAGCTGGTCCGGGTCCGCCTCGCTGTTCTCCATCTCCGTCACCAGCTCCAGCTGGCGCTCGATGAGGCCCTGGTTGCGGCGGGAGAGATTGGTGAAGATCGCGTTGACGTTTCCGCGCAGCAGCGCCTGCTCGGCGGCGAGCCGGACGGCCTCGCGGTGCACCTGGTCGAAGGCGCGGGCGACCTCGCCGATCTCGTCGCGGCTGGTGATCGGAATCGGCTGGACACGGGTGTCCACCCGGCCCGGCTCGGTGCGCGAGAGCTGGTCGACCAGCATCGGCAGCCGCTGCTGGGCCACGTCGAAGGCGGCGGTGCGCAGCGAGCGCATGCTCTGGCTCATCGAGCGGGCCATCCGGCCCGCGATGACGAACGCGAGCAGCAGGGCGACCAGCACGATCGCCGAGTTCACCAGCGCGTTGCGCTGGGCGTCGGAGGCGATCTGCTTCGTCTCCGCGACCGAGTTGTCGACCAGCTCCTGCTCGATGGCCCGGTAGGCGTCGAAGGTGCCGGTTGCGGTGGCGAAGTAGCTTTCGGTGGTGATGCCCTTGGCGCGCAGCTTGCCGGGGCCGGCGCCGGAGCCGATGGCCTTGACCATCTTGTCCATGGAGGGCGGCTCGACGAACTTCTCGCCCTTGGCCGCCGCGTGCTCCTTGGCCGCCTCGATCCGCTTGCGGCCCGCCTCCTTGGCCTTGGCCGTCTCCTCCTTGAGCAGCTGCACATCCTCGGAGCGCCCACCGGAGGTGTACTCGCCCAGGGCGATGCGCTCCAGGTAGTGGTAGGAGGCCAGCGCGGTCAGCTGGGCCTCCTTGTCGTTGCGGGTCGGCCCGGGCTCGACCATCAGATGGGTGCCCAGCGACCGCTGCAGGGAGACGGCGGCCTTGGCCAGCGAGATGGCGTAGACGGTACGGCCGTAGGAGGTGACGTTGCCGGTGCCCAGCCCGAGCTCGTTGGCGAACTCCATCAGCGGGTGCTGGATGGTGACGTAGCCCTCTTCCGTCTCCACCCCGTTCATGTCCTTGGTGTACGCGGTCTCGCGCAGCACCGGCAGCCGGGGCTCCACCTTCTCGAACGCGGCGAGCCGGCGCTTGAGGCCCGGGTTGTCCGGGAGGTGGGAGACGGCCGCCTTGAACTCCTTGGCGGCCCGGTCGGTGGCGGCGCGGGCCTTGCGGACCGCCGGGTCGTCCTTCTCGCCCTTCAGCAGGGGCTCGGCGGTGCGGTCGCGCTCGTCGATGAGGGCATTGCCGTAATTCGCTGCCGCCTCGACGAGTTCGGCCGTACGCTGGGCCTCCTTGGCGTCCTGCCAGGCGGAGACGTCGGATTCGACCTTGAAGCCACCGAAGACGAGGGCGACGAGTACGGGTATGAGCAGGATCGCGTTCAGCCGCGTGGGTACCCGCCAGTTGCGCGCCGACCATCTGCTGCCGGTGCCGGTGGCGGGCGGTGGCTGGGGGGCCGAGGAATGCGGGCCGCGCGGCATGGCAGGCCGCTGCGGCGGGGTGAAGTTACCCCTCGACTCCGCGGAGCCCTGCCGTGCGGAACCTTCCTGTGCCGGTCCCGACTTACCCCTGGTCGTTCGCCTCACTCGACTTCTCACCTCTCGGTGCGCGGCGCCCCACTGAACACCTTGCGCCGGCGCTACTGCTGAGTTCAGGGAATTCCAGCACGTCACGGCCGCTCCCTCCAAACAGTTGGCGCATTACGGAGGGCGAGGAAGAACGAGGAAACCGGTCCACGGAAAAACGGGCATTGGGGCCGTGCGGCGCCAAATGGCCCGGGATTCGTACGCAGAGTGAGACGTTCCGCGCGCCCGGCGTGTTCACACGGACGTAATTCTCTGTCGAAACGTTATGAACGTGAGGCCGCCGCAGCTCCCGGGCATGGCGAAAAACACAGCGTCCCGGGGGGCCTGCCCCGGGTGCCGGTCCGCAAGGCGCCGCCGCCGCTCCGCGGCGGCGCCGACTACTTGAGGCGGGCGAGCAGTGCGTGCTCCACCAGGGTGATCAGCCCGCTCTTGGCGTCGGCCCGGTGCCGGGCGTCCGTGGTGATGATAGGCGT
>NZ_JAFFZM010000005.1 GCF_017676345.1 Streptomyces smyrnaeus
GGCGGCTTCCCGGCGCCCTGGGGAGCTACTTCTCCAGCGACGGGGGCCGTACGGCCTGCAGAGCGAGGGACGGTTCGTCCACGAGTTGGATGCCGCGCTCGTCCAGGGCCTTCTTGATGCGCCAGCGCAGCTCCCGCTCCACCGGCAGGTTCTTCTCGGGCATCGTCTTGACCGACACCCGCAGCACCATGGACTCCAGCGTCACCTCGTCCAGGCCGAGCACCTGGACGGGCTCCCACAGGATCTCGTCCCAGGGCCGCTGCTTGCCCATCTCCTCGCCCGCCGCGACGACGACGTCCCGTACCGCGTCCAAGTCCTCGTCGGCGCGTACCCGGACGTCGAGCGAGGCCATGGACCAGCCCTGGCTGAGGTTGCCGATGCGCTTGATCTCGCCGTTGCGGATGTACCAGATCTCGCCGTCGTCGCCGCGCAGCTGCGTCACCCGCAGACCGATCTCCAGGACGACACCGGACGCCTCTCCCGCGTCCACCCGGTCGCCGACCCCGTACTGGTCCTCCAGGAGCATGAACATACCCGCCAGTACGTCCTTGACCAGGTCGCGGGCGCCGAAGCCCAGTGCTACGCCCGCGACACCGGCGCTGGCCAGCAGCGGCGCGAGGTTGATCCCGAGTCCGGAGAGCACCGTCATCGCGGCAGTGCCCATGATCACGAACGAGGCCACGCTGCGCAGGATGGAGCCGATCGCCTGGGACCGCTGTCTGCGGCGCTCGCCGCTCACCAGGAGTCCGCGCAGGGCGTTGCCGCTGTCGGCGATCTCGGCCCTGCGGTTCATCCGCGTTATCAGCTGGGTGATCGCGCGCCGGATCAGATAGCGCAGCACGACCGCGACGACGCAGACGAAGACGATCCGCAGGCCCGTGGCGAGCCAGTCCGACCAGTTCTCCTGGACCCATCCGGCGGCTTCGCCCGCGCTGTCCTGGGCGTCCTCCAGGGACCGCGGCGGCTGGGGGCCGTCGGGCGTAGGGGATGCGCTGAGCAGCCAGTACACAGGTTGACCTTCCGTGCGAGACACATCCGCAAGGCACCCGTACGAATGCCAGGACCACACTAACGGCGCAAGGGCTTCACATTTGATGCCTTGGAGCAGTATGAGGCCAGGTGTTCGAGTGAGATCGCTGATCCACGGGGGAGGTAGCCGGTGTGGTCCAAAACACGCTCAGCTCGTTGCCCGGTCGTGGTGGCGAAGTCACCAGGGCACGGGACACACTGAGGGGAGATCGTCACGGCGCGAGCCACGCGCCGCCGACGTACAAGGAGGCACCGTGCCGCATGTCCTGGTCCTCAACGCGTCGTACGAGCCGCTCGGCGTCGTACCGCTTCGCCGCGCGCTCGTACTCGTCCTCAACGGGAAGGCGATCAGCCTGGAGGACTCCGGCGCCCTGATGCACAGCGCGACCCATGTCATACCCGCCCCCAGCGTCGTCCGCCTCAAGCGGTTCGTGAGGGTGCCCTTTCGGGGCAGCGTCCCCCTCACCCGCCGCGCCCTGTTCGCCAGGGACGGCGGCCGATGCGCCTACTGCGGTGGCGTCGCAACCAGCGTCGACCATGTGATCCCGCGCAGCCGCGGAGGGGCGCACGCCTGGGAGAACGTGGTGGCGGCCTGCCGCCGCTGCAACCATGTGAAAGCCGACCGCCATGTCGCCGAGCTGGGCTGGCGGTTGCGCCACCAACCCGCCCCGCCCTCCGGCCTCGCCTGGCGCATCATCGGCACGGGGCATAGGGATCCGCGCTGGCTGCCCTATCTGCAGCCATACGGCGCGGACGATGATCTCGCCCGGATCGACGGCAGAACCCCTGTCTGAGACCCGGGCTTTGTTATGCCCGCACGCTCTGTCGCGCCCGCGCGCTCGCTGTGACGCCTGTGCGGCAACCCGTGACGGTCCCGCTCCGTGACGGTCCCGCCCCCGTGGGGGTGCCGCCCGGCGGCGCCCCCGCTGCCGCTCCGGGGAGCTGCTGGGCGGGGAGCTACCGGGCGCCCGAGCCGCCGTCGCGGTCGCCGTCGCCATCCCGCCGGGCGTGCTTGGCCCGGCCCGCGCTGTCCACGCCGTAGATCTCCACCGACCACAGCGAGATCCCGAAGCGTGTCGCCCGCTTGTCGCCGACCACCCGCACATAGCGGGTGTCCCTGGGGGCGTCCATCCGGACCGACTCCTTGCCGCCCTCGCCGTCCCGCACCGTGGCCGCGGTGCGCCAGCGCTTGCCGTCGGGGGAGACCTGCACGCGGTAGTGCGAGGGGTAGGCGTCCTGCCAGCGCAGCACGACCTGCCCCACCCGTGCCGGTTCGCCCAGCTTCAGCTGCACCCACTCGCCGTCCTCGGCGGGCGAGGACCACCGTGTGCCGCGCTTGCCGTCGGCCACCGCGGCCGCGGGGAAGTCCTTGGTCTCGTCCCCGGAGGACGTCACCTGTGCGTGCCGGGCCAGATCCGGTCCGGACGTGCGCGGGTAGGCCCGTACGGTGAGCGTGACCCGCTCGCCGCCGAACGAGACGGGGATGCGGTAACTGCCCGCCTTGACCGAGCTGTCGGCGCTGATGCGCAGCGGCACCTCGGTGGTGCTGCCCCGCCGCACGGTGGTGCGCAGCGGTGTCCGCACGGTGAAGCCCTTGGGTGCCTTCGCGGTGACCCTGCCGCGTACGTCGGTGGGCCGGTTCCCGCCCAGCCGCGCCGTGGCCCGGGCGGTACCGCCGCCGATCTCCGCGTCCACGGTCGTACGGGGCAGCGACAGCGAGGCCGCCGGGGTGTCGGCGTACCAGGGCGTGATCTCGTGGACGACCGGCGGTTTCGTCTGCTCGCTCCACACCAGCCGCAGCGCGTCCGCCTCCGCGGCGCCGTGCCGACCGGCGGTCAGCTGCGTCCAGCCGGTCTGCGAGAGGGCCCCCAGCCGCTGCCACCCCTTGCCGGGCAGATGCGCCTCGACCGCGCCCCGGGTGCCCGAGTGCGGGCCGGTCAGCACCGTGACGGCGCGCAGCGGGCGCGGCTTGGGCAGTCGTACGGTCAGTCCTCCGGCAGTGCGCTCGTGGTGCCCGTCGTCGCCCTTCTTCGCGGCACCGGCCGCACCGGCTGTGTCGGTGGTCGCACCGGCTGTGTCGGCGGCGGACGGCGGGACGAGCATGGGCGGGCGCTCGGGCGCGAAGGTGTCGGCGGCCGGGCTCGTCGCCGCCCGGTAGGAGGTGCTCGGGTCGCCGTCCGCCGCCGAGGAGAGCGGGTGGTGCGGGGCGCCCTGCGGGCCGCCGCTCACCGGGAGCTGCCGGCCGCGCCCGTCCTGCGGCCGGGCCTTCGGCCCGTCCCCGGATCCGGGCCTGTCCTTGGACCCGGTCCTGTCCTTGGACCTGGGACCCGGACCGGGCGGCTGGGCCCCCGTCCAGCCGTCGGACAGGTCGAGCGCCTTGTCCGTGAAGTCGGCCAGCACGCCCTTGCCGACCGTCACCTCGCTCTTGGTGCTCTCGGCGCGCAGCCGCCGCGCCTCCAACTGCGCCTTCCAGGCGGCGGCCCCGTCACCGCGCGACTGCGCGACCAGCATGTCGACCGACGCCTCGCCCGCGGCGCCGAGCCGCGACAGTTGGGTCAGCCACGGTTCGACCTCCTTGCCGAGCCCGTCCGGCACCTTGGAGGGGGCCGTACGCATCGTTGTGAAGGCGCTGCGCAGCTCGTCGGCCGCCTCGTCGAGCTCGGAGCCGTCACCGTGCTCGTAGGCCTTCCAGAAGGCGTCCAGCAGCGGACGCACATACGCCGACTCGTCGCTGCCGAGCACCGAGGAGGCGTCGTTGCCGGCCAGCGCGTGCACGGCGGCCCGGGTGCCCGACGCGCTGCCGCGCCCCCCGGCCAGGTCGTCGATGGCGGCCTGCCAGGACTCCTTGGGGCGGTAGCCGCGCGGGTTCCAGGCGTAGTCGGCGGCCGTGAACAGCGGAATGCGGGAAGCAGTCGGCTGCTTCATCGCGTTGGTCAGCAGCGCGGCGGAGCCGGTCGCGACGGCGGGCTCGCGGCCGCGGTAGGGGCCGAGGAAGATCCGGTCGGACGCGAAGTCGTTGACCGGGTAGTTGTCCATCGTCACCAGGCGGTGGCGGGGGAACGCGTCACGGGCGCGGGCCAGTTCGGCGCCGGTGATGGTGCGGGGCACCACCCCTACTCCGCTCCAGCCGATCTCCACCCGGTCGTCCAGCTTCTCGGCGAGCGCGGCCCGGTACTCCGTACGGCCCTTCTGGTAGAACTCCGTCGGCACCACGGACAGCGGGGCCGCGTCCGGATGGCGCCGGGCCAGGTGCTCGGCGACCGCGTTGGCGAGCTCCGCCTGGGCGCGTGCCGCCGCCCGGGGGCCGGTGCCGTAGGTGTCCGCGTCCTTGTCGCAGTGCCATTCGCTGTAGCTGACGTCCTCGAAACGAAGCTGGAAGGCGCGCACTCCCAGGGCCCGCATCGCGTCGAGCTTGCGCAGCAGCGCCTTGCGGTCGTCCGGCGCGGAGAAGCACAGCCCCTGGCCGGGCGAGACCGCCCAGCCGAGGGTGACGTGGTTGCGCTCGGCCCGCTCGGCCAACTCGCGGAAGTCGGCGCGCTGCGCGGCCGGGTACGGGTCGCGCCAGCGGGACGCCTGGCGGTACGGGTCGTCGCCCGGTGCGTACAGATAGCGGTTCTGCTTCGTACGGCCCAGGAAGTCCAGCTGGGAGAGGCGTTCCTGGTGCGTCCAGGGCTGGCCGTAGAAGCCCTCTGTCGTACCGCGGACGGAGGCGGTCGGCCAGTCGCGGACCGCGACGCCGGGGAAGCCGCGCCGGCCGTCCCGCTGCGTGGCGAGCTGTCGCAGCGTCTGCGCGGCGTGGAACAGCCCGTCCCCGTCCGTCCCTTCGAGCGCCACGGTCTCGTACCCGCCCGCCTGTCCGGAGGCCAGGCGGTAGCCGCCCGCGGGCAGGTCGCCGCGCGCGGGGGCGCGCAGCTCACGCAGCGCGGGGCCGGCCGACTCGGTGCCGACCCGCACGACGAGGCCCCGCAGATGTCCGCTTCGGCCGGGACGCGACTCGTGCACCGTGCGCACGCCGGCCTCGCGCAGTGTTTCGCGGACGACCCGCAGGGCGTACTCGTCCGCGTTCTCGTCGGCGATCAGTGTGGCCTCGGAACCCGCCGGGACGAACTCGCCCTGGGCGCGCATCGACTGGGGGCGCGGCCAGACCGGGGGCAGCCCGTCGTGTGAGCTCTCGTCGTCCGGGCTGCCGGCGGCCGGGCCGTCCGGGGTGGCCGGGGGGGCGGCCTGTGCGGGTACGCCACCGAGGAGGCCGGAGACGACCGCCGCCGTGAGCGCGGCGGCTCCCATCCGGCCCCAGCCGCCAGGCATCCCGGAGCGCGGGGGCACAACGGTGCCCGTGCCGACCCCCGGGACCGCCGGGTCGTGCTCACCGCGCGCTGTCCCCACCGCTGCCTCCCGATGTCCGACCGGAACCCCTCCGTCCAGCTTCCGTACGCCGCTGCCGCGCGCCCGTGCCGTGCGTACCGTACGTGCCGCTGTGTCTTCCGCCAGCACCATAGACACGGCGGCTCCATCCGGCGCACCGCGGGAAGCCACAGACGTGCCACAAAACGCGGTCGCCCGCGGATTCTATGGTTCAGCGGCGCGGCCGTCGCGGGCTTTGGCCGGGTGACTGCCCGGCGTCCCGGCCCGCGGGCGCCCGACCGCGGGCCGCCCGTGGAGGCGGGTCCGCAAATACTGGCGCTGGTTGACCGTTTTGTCCCTTGGTTCTCCTTTCCGGGACCCGCCCTGTCGCTGATTCGCCGTGGGAACCGACGTGAGCTGGGACACGTTCCTTCCTCGGACACGTCTGCATGCCCGTCGACTGGGTAGGGCGAGTTGTGACCGACGTTTCGTCAACGAACGGAGGCCCCCGTGGCCGCGTCCGCTGAACTCCTGATCTCCGCTCTCACCCCGCTGCCCCAACAGCGCGCACTCTCCAAACGAGGGCACGAGCCGGTAGACCTGTCCGGTGTGTCCGACCCCGACTCCGGACTCGACGGCTCGTGCTCCTGCGGCTGTGCCGACGCACCGCTCACCAGCGAGCCCCCGCTCGCCGACGCCACCCCGCTGACCAGTGAGCCCCCGCTCGCAGAGGCGCCCCTGACCAGCGAACCCACCGGGGTCGGTTACGGCACGGAGCCGGCGGAGATCTGATGGACCTCCCCCAGACTCCGTCCGGGGGGACGCTCCCCCGGACCCCGTCAGGGGGGACCCCCGTCGCGCGGCTCGCCGCGGCACACGGAGTCTCGCTCTCCTACGAGCCCGCACCGGGCCACCGGGTCCAGGTGCCCGAGGAGACGGTCGTCGCCGTGCTCGCGGCCCTGGGCGTCGACGCCTCGACGCCGCGCGCCGTCCGTGCCGCGCTGGAGCAGCACGAGTGGGACAGCCGCCGACTGCTGCCTCCCACCGTCGTGCTGCGCTCCGGCGGGCACCCCGGGCCGGCCGCCCACGCCGGCTTATCCGGCTCATCCGGTCCGTCCGGCCTGCCGGGCTGTCCGGCGCTGCCGGACGGCACCGCGCTGCGCGTCGTCACCGAGAGCGGCGAAACGCTCGACTGGGGCCCAAGGACGGCGCTGCCGCCCGGCGTCCACACCCTGCTGGCCCACGCACCCGACGAGCGCTCCGCGCACAGCACGCTCCTCGTCGCCCCCGACGTCTTTCCCGCGCCTGGGACCCGCCCCGGAGCAACACGCGCGCACGGCCTCCTGGTGCAGCTGTACTCGCTGCTGTCCACCCGCTCCTGGGGCATGGGCGACCTCGCCGATCTGAGCGAGCTCGCCGGCTGGGCGGGACGCGCGCTGGGCGCCGACTTCGTCCAGCTCAACCCGCTGCACGCCGCCGTACCGGCCGCACCGGGCGGTCGCACGGACCCCTCGCCCTACCGCCCCTCCTCCCGCCGCTTCCCCGACCCGGTGCACCTGCGCGTCGAGGAGATCCCCGAGTACGCCTACCTCGACCCGGCCCAGCGCCGTGAGGCCGGCGCCCTGCTGCAGCGCGCCGCGGCCCTGCGCGAGAAGGTGCTGCGCGGTGCCGCGCACATCGACCGGGACGCCGTCTGGGAGCTGAAGCGCGCGGCGCTGGAGCTGGTCCGCACGGTGCCGCTGAGCCCCGGGCGCCGGGCCGCCTACTGCGACTTCCTCGCCGAGCGCGGACAGGCCCTGGAGGACCACGCCACCTGGTGCGCGCTGGCCGAACTGCACGGCCCCGACTGGCGCTCCTGGCCCGCGGGCCTGGACGACCCCCGCTCGGTGCGCACGGCACGCGCGCGTGACGAGCACATGGAGCGGATCGACTTCCACAGCTGGACCGCCTGGCTCACCGACTGCCAGCTCGCCGCGGCGCAGCACACCGCCCGCGAGGCCGGCATGGCGATCGGGCTGGTGCACGACCTGGCCGTCGGTGTGCACCCCAGCGGCGCGGACGCCTGGGCGCACCAGGACATCCTCGCCCAGGGCATGACGCTCGGCGCCCCGCCCGACGAGTTCAACGCCCGCGGCCAGGACTGGGGGCTGCCGCCCTGGCGCCCCGACGCGCTGTCCCGCGAGGGGTACGCGCCCTACCGCGAGATCCTCGCCGGGCTCTTCCGGCACGCCGGCGCGCTGCGGGTCGACCATGTGATGGGCCACTCCCGGCTGTGGTGGGTGCCCGAGGGCCGCCCGCCCACCGAGGGCACCTATGTGCGGTACGACACCGAGGCCATGCACGGCGTCCTCGCCCTTGAGGCCCACCGCGCGGGTGCCGCAGTCATCGGGGAGGACCTGGGCACCGTCGAGCCGGGTGTCCGCGAGGAGCTGGCCGCCCGGCGGGTACTGGGCACCTCGGTGCTGTGGTTCGAGCGGGCCTACGGGAGCGGCGCCGCGGAGGGCGGGAAGGGCGGTGCCGCGCGCAGCGGTACCCGGGCCGCCGAGGAGGGCGCGGGCGCGGGGAGTGGGCGGCCCGCGCCGTTGCCGCCCGAGCGGTGGCGGGCCGACTGCCTGGCCACGGCGACCACCCACGACCTGCCGAGCACCGCGGCCCGGCTGACCGGTTCCCATGTCGAGCTGCGCGAGCGCCTCGGCATGCTCACCCGGAGCGCCGAGGCCGAGCGGGCCGCACAGCGGTCCGAACTCGCCGAATGGCTCGCACTGTTCGAGCGCCTCGGGATGCTGCCGGAAGGCCCGGGGGACGAGGAGGGCGAGATCAAGGCCGTCTACCGTTTCCTCGCCGCGACGCCCGCCCGGATGGTCGGTGTCTGGCTGCCGGACGCCGTGGGGGACCGGCGCGCGCAGAATGTCCCGGGCACCAGCGACGAGTACCCCAACTGGCGGCTTCCGCTGGCCGACGCCCGGGGCCGGCCCCGCGCGCTGGAGCAACTGGTGGCCTCCCCCCGCGCCCATGAGCTGTTCGCGGAGCTGCGCCGGGCCATGGGCCGCGGCGGGCCCGGGCCGACGACCCGATAAGAGCACCCCGGCGCGCGGTGCGACAACCCGTCCGATATGTTGGCTGCGTGAGCAACGAGGTCAACAAGAACGCCCTGCGCGCAGGTACGGTCACCGCTGGTGTGACGCTGATGACGCTGCTGTCGTCCCCCGCCTTCGCGCTCACCCGCGACGACGGCGACGACCCGGGCCCCGGCCTGAGCATCGCCGAGACCCTGGGGCTGTACGTCGCAGCGCCGATCGTGCTCTTCCTGCTGATCGCCGGGCTCGTCATGGTCGGCGACAGGCACAAGAAGAACAGCTGACGCCACACGGGGCGCGCTGCCGGGCCTCGGCGGGCCGGGCCATTATCGGCCGTCGAACTCCCGTGCTTTAGTACAGGGTTGTCCGCGTTGTGTGACAGCTGTGTCACACACGTTGGCTTCGTGCGGGCAGTGGGGAATCGCCCACAGCATGACGCACGAAGTACCACTGCCGCCCCGTACCGGTCTGCCCACCAGCGAGGAGCGGCTGCGCGCCGCGCTGCTGTACGCACAGAGCGACGCCGCCGCGCCGCCGACAGCGCATCCCGCGGCGCCCCATCGCGCGATGATCACGGGCCTGGCCGCGCTGGCCCTGCGCTGCTTCTCCTCCGCTCCTTCCCTGCTGGATCTGGAGCGGATCGACGTCCTGGTCCCGGATCTGGGCGAGCCCACCGGTCCCGGTGCCCGCGCGCCGCTCCCGGCGGCCTGCTCGTACACCTCCGCGCACCTGGTGCGCACCCGGATCCTGCCCGAGCCCGAGCTGATCACCGGGCTGCCGGTGGCGCCGGTGCCGCGGGCGCTGGCCGACGCGGTGGCCCAGCTGGCGGACGGCGACGAGGTGCGGCGGCTGCTGGTCGAGGCGGTGCGCGGCGGGCACTGCGAGCCGCATCCGGTGGTACGGGAGTTGACCAGAGCCCGGCTGCTGGGTCTGCCGCACGTCGCGGACGCCGTGGACAGTCTGCTGGCGGAGGGGCGGGCGCTGACCGAGGGCAGACTGTACGAGATGGTCTTCGGCCACGGCCTGCCCGACCCCTGCTGGAACGTCGAACTGCGGGTGCCCGGCGGCCCGCACCTGGGCGCCGTCGACGCCTACTGGCCCGACCAGGCCGTCGCGGTGGAGATCGACGCGCGTACCCCCCGGGCCGGTGCGGAGGCGGCCTGGGACGCGTACACCCACAAGCGGGAGGCGCTGGAGCAGCTGGGCATCACCGTCGTCCACGTCACCCCCGAGAAGCTGCGCGACTCCCTCGCCCAGCAGGCCGCGGTGGTCAGGACGGCACTGATGGCGGCCGACGAACAGGACCCCGCCGAGTATGTGGCGGTCCTGCCGCGCTGACCAGGTGCGCTCAGTGGCAGAACTCCGCCTCGAACAGGTCCCGGGTGTCGCCCGACCAGTCGCCGTTGACGTTGAAGGCGGCCGTGTGTGTGCCGTCCGCCGTGGTGTAGGCCGCCGTGGTGGAGCCATGGATGGTGCCGTCGTGGCCCCAGACCGTGACGCCGCAGGAGAGGGTGCGCTCGGTCAGCCCCAGCCCGTAGCGGTCGGTGGAGCCGGCCTTGCGGGTCGCCCGCATCTCGGCCAGCTGCCGGGGCGGCAGCAGCCGTCCGGTGACCAGAGCGCGCATGAACCGCACCAGATCGCGGCCCGAGGAGATCATCTCGCCGGAGGCCCCGGCCAGCGAGGGGTTGAGCCGGGTGACGTCCCGTACCGGTGGGTGTGCCCCGGGGACGAAGAGCGTGGAGTACTCCTTGCCGTGCTGCCCCGGGATGCGGGACGAGGTGCCCGGCAGCGCGGTGTCCTCCAGCTTCAGCGGGCGCAGGATCCGGCGCTCGATCTCTGCCGCGTAGGAGCGTCCGGTGGCCCGCTCGATGACCATGCCGGCCAGCAGGTAGTTGGTGTTGGAGTAGCTCCACCGGGTCCCCGGGGGGAACAGCGGGGGCCGGGACAGGCTGCGTTCGATCAGCTTCTCGGGGGTGTGGGAGTGCCAACGGTGCACCAGGAAGCGCGGGCTGAAGTAGGTGCGGCGCAGCGCGGGATCGGCGGCGTAGTCCGGGATGCCACTGGTGTGGCCGAGGAGTTGGCGCAGTGTGACGCTGCGATGCGGCCCGCCCACGGCCGCGCCGTACTCGCCCAGCCGCACGTCGGGCAGCCAGCGGCCCACCGGGTCGTCCAGCCGCAGCGTGCCCTCCGATTCCAGCTGCAGCAGCACGGTCGCCACGAACGGCTTGGTCAGGCTGCCGATCCGATAGCGGTCCAGGGCCAGTCTGGGGCGACCGGTGGTGTAGTCGGCGGTGCCCGCGCTGCCGCTCCAGGCTCCGGCGCCGTCCTCCACCTGTGCCAGCACTCCGGGGACGCCGTCCTGTTCGACCATGACCTCCATGGCCTCCCGGGTGCGCGCATGGCCCTGGTCGGCAGCCGCGGAGGAACTGACGGCCAGCCCGCACGCGGTCACGGTGGCGATCAGCCCGCTGAGCAGGGCACGCGACAGGTGCATGGACGGTGACTCTAGTGATCGGCCCGGCTGGTGTGCCAGACGGCGAGGACGACCAGGACGCACCCGGCGAACTGGGTCACCGTGGGTCGTTCCCCGAGGAAGACGACGCCCAGCGCCAGCGCCAGCACCGGCTGCAGCAGCAACAGCGCGGCGCTGGTGACCGGCGCCAGCCGCGCCAGTGCCGGGCCCAACAGCACCAGGGCCAGCACCTGCCCGAACAGCGACATCACCGCCAGCCAGCCCAGCGGCCCCCAGCCGGGCGCCGGGTCGACCCCCGTCCACAGTGCCCCCAGCACGCCGGAGGTGACGCCGGCGGCCAGGGTGGAGACGCACACCGGGTGGACGGTGTGCGCACCGCCGCCGCCCAGCCGGGTCAAGAACAGATAGCCCGCGAACGCCACACCTGCCGCGGCGCCGTAGAGCACCCCGGAGACCGGGCTGCTGCCGGGTTCGGGGTGGCCGATCGCCCCGCTGGCCAGTGCGACGCCCAGCAGCAGCACGGGCAGCGTGCGCCAGTAGCGTGCGCCGGGCCTGGTGCGGGTGACCACCAGGGCGAGCAGCGGGAAGACGGCGATCTGGATGTTGAGCAGCACGGTGGCGATGGACGAGCCCACGTCGTGGATGCTCTGAGCCCAGAAGACGAAGTCGACTCCCAGCAGTGCACCCGCCGTCAGGTCGAACAGTTGGGCGCGGGCCGGTCGCGGCCCCAGACGGCGGCGTTCGGCCAGTGCGACGGGCACCAGCGCGACCAGAGCCAGTACGCAGCGCAGAAAGGCGGCGGTGCCCGCGTTGACCCCGGACAGCTTCACGAACATCGCGGAGGCGGAGATGCACGCCGACGCCGCCACCGCCAGCACGACGGGGCTGCGTCCGGCCGGCCCGGCGGATCCGGCCTGCTGCGTTCCCTCCCCGGTGGTGGTCATGACAGCCACTCTGCCTGCCGTGACTCTCAAGCAAAAGCGACGATTCGTGTGCGGTACTCGTTAGCATCGCTTGTGTGTTCAGCTCCGACAGGCTCCGCGCGCTCGATGCGGTCGCCGTGCACGGCTCCCTGGCCCGCGCGGCGGTCGCCCTCCACATCACGCCCTCCGGCGTCTCCCAGCAACTGGCCAAGCTGGAGCGCGAGGCGGGCCATCAGCTGCTGGAGCCCGACGGTCGCGGCGTCCGCCTCACCCACGCCGGGCGGGTGCTGGCCGAGCACGCGGCCCGCGTCGTCGCCCAGCTGTCCGCAGCCGAGTCCGACCTGGCCGACCTCGGCGACGAGATCATCGGGCCGCTCCGGCTCGGCGGCGTCGGCAGTTCGCTGCGCGCCCTGCTGCCCGACGTGCTCGCCGCACTCACCGAGGCGCACCCCCGGCTGTGGCCGACAGTGGTGGACGGCGAGGCCGTCGACATGGTGCCGCGGTTGCTGACCGGCGAGCTGGACCTGCTGCTGATCGAGAGCTGGCACAGCCGCCCCATGCCGCTGCCCGAGGGCGTCCGGGTCAAGCCGCTGGCCGTGGAGGAGGTCCAGGTGGCGCTCCCGGCCCGGCATCCGCTGGCCGACCGGGACACGCTGGATCTGGCCGAACTGGCGGGCGCCGTCTGGTCGAGCTGCCCGGTGGGCACCGAGCCGTACGAGGCGCTGGTGCAGGCCCTGCGGGCGCGCGGCGTCGAGCCCCGGGTCCGCTACACCGTCACCGAGTACGCCACTCAACTCGCCTTCGTCGCCCGCGGGCTGACTGCCGCGCTGGTCCCCGAGATGGCCCAGACCCCCTGCCCGCCCGGCGTGCGGTTCGTGCCCGTGCGCCCGCCGCTGCACCGGGAGGTGCGGGCCGCGTGGCGCGCGGGCGGCGACAGCCCCTCGGTACGGGCCTGCCTGGCCGCGCTCACGGCCGAGGAGTGGGAGGGGCGGGCGGCCCTGGACTGAGTCGTGGGAGGGCTTGGGTCCTGGGGGCCTGGGCTTGGGGCCCAGGCGCGGGCGGCTCATGGCTTGCGCAGCAGGAGTTCGGTGTTGCGGTCGCCCTCGGCACCCTCCAGCCCCTTGCGGGCGCCCGGGGCGTTGAAGGCCAGCTCCCGGTAGAGGGCGGCCAGTCCGGTCTGCGACAGGTCGGTGAAATCCGTCCGGTGCGGCGCCGCCGACTCGATGAGAGTGGTGAACAGCGAGAGGGTGCCGTCCCTGTTGTCCACCAGCTCGATGGTGCGCGCCAGTTGCGGGTAGTCGACATGGGAGGCCGTGCTGATCTCCCAGAACGTGCCGTGCGGAGTGATCCGGTTGCGGTGGCTGTGCCCGTTGACCCACGCCACCGCGTGCGGGGTGTCCCGCAGCAGGGCCAGCAGTTCGTCGCCGCCCTCCGGGGTGGTGGTGCTGGTGTGGTGGCTGAAGACGATCGCGTACATGTCGTCGTGGTCCGCGAGCCGCCGCTCCAGCCAGCGCAGCTGCGCCGTGCCCAGCCGGCCCGCGTAGTGCCCGTCGCGCCGGGTGGTGTCCAGGCTGTAGCCCATCACGTCCTCGGCCATCCGGAAGGCGTAGTACAGCGTGCCGTCCTCGGCGTTCGCCTCGGTGTACCCGTGCCCGGCCGGGCCGTGCCCCAGCGCGTGCGGCCGGGCGAGGGTGCGCACGTACTCGCGCGGGGTGACCGGGGCGCGCCGCTGGTCCGGGGTGACGATACGCATATGCCGACGCTCGGCGCGCAGCATCTCCTTGAACTGCTCTCCCTCGGGGTCCAGCCCCCGCTCCACGGCGCGCCACAGTCGGGCGCCCTCCGCGTCGGGCAGCCGCATCAGCTTCCGGTCGCCGGTGGCGAAGTCGGCGAAGAAGCCCCGTGCGTCGGCGGCTGCGAAGCAGCCGCCCGGCAGGGCGTCGTGGTTGCCGACCGTCGCGTACCAGGGCAGCGTCAGGCCGGGACTGGTCACCTCGCGCACGGCGGCCCGCAAGAACCCCTGCAGCCGCGGAAAGCCGACGGCCTTGTCGTGGTCGCGCACGTCCGAGTCGGGCTGCCAGAAGTCCGGCAGCCCGGAGTCCTGCACCCCCTCGTACAGCCTGGGGTCGCCGGTGTCGGGGGTGATCCGCCCTCCGCTCATCACCTGCACGAACCACTCCAGCTCCGCGCGCGAGTTGTTGTCGGTGTTGTCGCCCGTGGTGACGACGCAGGAGAGCGGGGCCCCGGTGGCGGGTCCGCCGGCCAGCGCGTTGACGCGCTCCACCAGCGAGATCGCGCCGACGACCGAGAGCGACTCCTGCGGACGCCATGCGCTGGCGGTCTGGGCGCGCAGGAACTCGTAGCGCAGCGGGTGCTGCACATCGACCAGGTGCAGATCCGTGAACTGCGCGAACGCCACCAGGGGTACGGCCTTCGCCGCCCGCCGGCGCCCGGCCCCGGCCAGCTCGGTGCGTACCACCCGGCGCCAGCCGGGCCCGGTCACCAGCCGCCGGAACGGCCCGTCCCCGGAGGGCACCGCGACCCCCGAGAGGGTGGTGCCGGTGTGCGGCGGGCCGGCACCGGCCGGGTCGTGCGCCGCACGGCGGGGGCGTACGGGCGCGTCGGCGGCGGGCGCGGCGGCGGGGGACGGCGCGGACCCCGGACCGGCCACCAGCCCGAACGCCGCGGCGGCCCCCGCCGACCCGGCGAGCGTCAGTACCCGGCGACGCCCGGGACCGCCTGGTGGCAGTCGGCGCCGGGCCACGGTGGCGGCGGACTCGCCGAGGGACGCGGCACGGTGGACGGCGGCGGACGCCGCGCGGGAAGTGGTGGAGGACGCCGTGCGGGGAGCTGCGGAGGAGGCTGTGCGGGGGGCCGTGGGGGGAGCTGCGGGGGGAGCGGAGTCGGCGGGCAGAGAGCGGCTGCGACGGGACATGCGGTCTCCCGGTACGGAGGTTCACCAGGGGCGGGGAGCCCCTCCTCCGTTGCATTGGCAGCGCGAATGACCCCCGTCTGAACAGCGTGGGAACGCCCGCCACCAGGTGTCGCAACCGCGTGCAAGTATGGCTCCAGCACGACAGCGACGAGATCCGCGAGAGTGGGGAGACCAACCAAGTGCCTGGCACGAATCTGACGCGCGAAGAGGCCCAGGAGCGGGCCCGGCTGCTCACCGTGGACTCGTACGAGATCGAGCTGGACATCAGCGGTGCCCAGGAGGGTGCGGCGACCTTCCGCTCGGTCACGACGGTCCGCTTCCGGGCGGCCGAGGCGGGCGACACCTTCGCCGACCTGATCGCGCCCGCCGTGCACGAGGTCACCCTCAACGGTGAATCCCTCGACCCGGCCGCCGTCTTCGCCGACTCCCGTATCGCCCTGCGCGGGCTCTCGCAGGGCCCGCAGGAGCTGCGCGTGGTCGCGGACTGCGCCTACACCAACACCGGCGAGGGCCTGCACCGCTTCGTGGACCCGGTCGACGACCAGGCGTACCTCTACACCCAGTTCGAGGTGCCGGACGCGCGCCGGGTGTTCACCACCTTCGAGCAGCCGGACCTCAAGGCCACCTTCCAGTTCACCGTCCGCGCCCCCGAAGGCTGGACGGTGATCTCCAATTCGCCCCCGGACTTCGTCCGGGGGGACCCCCACACCCCGCAGCCGTCGGACAACCTGTGGCGCTTCGCCCCCACGCCGCGGATCTCCACCTACATCACGGCGCTGATCGCCGGCCCGTACCACTCGGTCCACAGCAGCTGGGAGGGAGAGGGCCGCAGCGTGCCGCTGGGCATCTACTGCCGCCCCTCGCTGGCCGAGCACCTGGACGCCGACGCGATCTTCGAGGTCACCCGGCAGGGCTTCGACTGGTTCCAGGAGAAGTTCGACTACCCCTACCCGTTCGAGAAGTACGACCAGCTCTTCGTGCCCGAGTTCAACGCGGGCGCCATGGAGAACGCCGGCGCGGTCACCATCCGCGACCAGTACGTCTTCCGCTCCAAGGTCACCGACGCCGCCTACGAGGGCCGCGCCGAGACCATCCTGCACGAGCTGGCGCACATGTGGTTCGGCGACCTGGTCACCATGGAGTGGTGGAACGACCTGTGGCTGAACGAGTCGTTCGCCACCTACACCTCCGTCGCCTGCCAGGCGCACGCCCCCGGCAGCCGCTGGCCGCACGCGTGGACCAGCTTCGCCAACCAGATGAAGACCTGGGCCTACCGCCAGGACCAGCTCCCCTCCACCCACCCGATCATGGCCCCGATCCGGGATCTGGACGACGTCCTGGTCAACTTCGACGGCATCACCTACGCCAAGGGCGCCTCCGTCCTCAAGCAGCTCGTCGCCTACGTCGGTATGGACGAGTTCTTCCAGGGCGTACGCGCCTACTTCAAGCGCCACGAGTGGGGCAACACGCGGCTGAGCGACCTGCTCGGTGCCCTGGAGGAGACCTCGGGACGCGATCTGAAGGCGTGGTCCAAGGCCTGGCTGGAGACCGCGGGCATCAACGTCCTGCGGCCCGAGCCGACCTGCGCCGAGGACGGCACCCTGACCGGGCTGGCCATCCGGCAGGAGGCCCCCGCCCTGCCCGCCGGCGCCGCCGGTGAGCCTACGCTGCGCCCGCACCGCGTCGGCGTCGGCTTCTACGACCTGGTGGACGGCAAGCTGGTCCGCACCGACAGTGTGGAGCTCGACGTCGACGGGGAGCTGACCCAGGTGCCGCTGCCCCGGCAGCGCAAGCGCCCCGATGTGCTGCTGCTCAACGACGGGGACCACACCTACGCCAAGGTCCGGCTGGACCCGGAGTCGCTGGCCAACGTCACCCGGCACCTGGGTGACTTCGCCGACCCGCTGCCGCGTGCGCTGTGCTGGGCCTCCGCCTGGGACATGACCCGCGACGCCGAGCTCCCCGCCCGCTCCTATCTCGATCTGGTCCTGTCCGGTATCGGCAAGGAGTCCGACATCGGCGTCGTCCAGTCCCTCCAGCGCCAGGTCAAGCTCGCCCTCGACCTGTACGCGGCACCGGACTGGCGGGAGACCGGGCTCACCCGCTGGGCCGAGGCCGCCCTGGAGCAGCTGCGGGCCGCGGCGCCCGGCAGCGACCACCAGCTCGCCTGGGCCCGCGCCTTCGCCGCCGCGGCCCGTACGGATGCCCAGCTCGATCTGGTGTCCGGGCTGCTGGAGGGCAGCGAGACCCTTGAGGGGCTGACGGTGGACACCGAGCTGCGCTGGGCGTTCCTGGGCCGGCTGGCCGCCACCGGCAAGGCCGACGAGGCCCGGATCGGTGCCGAGCTGGAGCGGGACGCCACCTCGGCGGGCGAACGGCACGCTGCCGCGGCCCGTGCCGCGCGCCCCACACCCGAGGCCAAGGCGGAGGCGTGGCGGGCCGTCGTGGAGAGCGACGCGCTGCCCAACGCCGTGCAGGAGGCGGTCATCTCCGGCTTCGTCCAGACCGACCAGCGCGATCTGCTGGCGCCCTACACCGAGCGCTACTTCGCCGCCGTCAAGGATGTCTGGGAGCAGCGCAGCCACGAGATGGCGCAGCAGGTCGCCATCGGCCTCTACCCGGCCCTCCAGGTGCGCCCGGAGACCCTTGAGGCCACCGACGCATGGCTGGCCTCGGCCGAGCCCGGCGCTGCGCTGCGCCGCCTGGTGACCGAGTCCCGGGCGGGCGTGGAGCGGGCGCTGCGTGCCCAGGCCGCCGACGAGGCGGCGGGCGCCGCGGGCTGACGCGGTGCGCGGTTGAGCAGGTGAGCGGTGAGCCGTTGAGCGGGGCTCGCGGCAGCCGGGCGAGACGGCCCCCGGTCCGTGCGGACCGGGGGCCGAGTCGCGGGCGGTGGCGTGGTGGTTCAGTCGGCCGTGCGGCTCACTTGAAGGCGGCCTGCTCGAAGACCACGTCGGCGAGGCCGTTCGCCCACAGCTGCTCGACCCGGGCGCGCTCGGCGGCGTTGGGCTGGTCGTTGGTGCAGGAGGGGCCGGGGCCGCCACCGGACATCAGCTCGCTGCAGGGACCGGAGTAGTTGTCCGGCAGGCCGAGCACATGGCCGGTCTCGTGGGCGACCACGCGGTTCGAGTCGTACTGCTGGTTCTGCGCGTAGTCCAGGAAGATGTAGCCGTTGCCGTGCCCGTCGGTGTAGGCGTAGCTGCCGCGCGGGTCGTTCCCCTCGCGGTAGTCGAAGCTGGCGCCGCCGCCCTCGGCCAGCTTCACGTTGGAGACGGCAGAGTTCCACACGGCGGTGCTGTTGGCTATCTCGTTGCGGAAGCTGGGCGCGCGGCTGGCGTCGTAGTTGATGGTGACCTGCTGGATGCCGGGCTTGGCGGCCTGTTTCTTGAGCGCTTCCTTGACGATGAACTTGAAGAACTTGTCGTTGTTGCGCTGGTTCTCGCCGGTGAAGCCCTGGGTGCTGGAGGCGCTGGCGGAGCCGGTGGAGCTGGTGGGGGAGGTGGAGGCACCGTCGGCGGAAGCCGTGGCGGGTGCGGCACCGAGGCCGAGAGCGACGGTGACGCCCAGGCCGAGCGCCGTCGACAGAGCAGATCTGCGGTATCTCATGGGGGGTCTCTCCTCGTGTTCCGAGAGACCGGCGCCGCTCTGGGATGTTGGCGTGGGGGGCGCCGCCGGTCCCTCCGGACGGATTCCTGCTGCGGGAGAGTTTGTTCGAGCGCGCGGCGTTCCGGAATGATGTCACCTGCCGATAGGACCGGTGAATCACCTGGAGCGGCAGGGGGGTTCGCGGGACGTTCACCAGCGCGACGCTGACTGGTGGGAGGCGCGACACCGCCGTTATGCTCCGCGTGTGGAGCTCGAAGTGAGGCATCTTCGTGCACTGTGTGCGATTGCCGACACGGGCAGCGTGCACAAGGCGGCCCGACAACTCGGTATGACGCAACCCTCGCTGACGACCCAGCTCAGGCGGATCGAACAGGCCGTCGGGGGCCAGCTCTTCAACCGGGAGCGTACCGGCAGCAGGCCCACCCCGCTCGGCCGCACCGTCCTCACCCGTGCCCGGCCGATCATCGCCGAGATGACCGAGCTGATCCGCGAGGCCAAGGACGCCGCCGGGCTCGCCGGGGCCGGGCCCGGGGTGCGGCTGCGGCTCGGCAGCACCGGCAGCAGGGCCGTCCCCGGCTGGCTGCGCCGTCTGCACAACCGGCTGCCGGACACCGACATCACTTTCCAGGCCGATGTCTCCGCGAACACGCTGTTGCGGATGGTCGCGGGCAATCAGCTCGACGCCGCCTTCGTGCACGAGGTCGAGGGCTCGCCGCTACGGGTGCCCGACGGTGTCGAACTGCGCGTCCTGGTGCGGCGCGAACCGCAGTTCGTCGCCGTGCCCGCCACGCATCCCGCGGCGCGGGCCGGGCGGGCCGTCGCCGTCGCCGAGCTCGCCGAGGAGAGGTGGATGGTCGATCCCTCGGTCGACGGCGACTGGGACGGGCTGCGGCGGGTGTTCGCCGCTGCGGGCATCGATCCGCGGGTGGTGTACGGCGACTACCTGTCCGCGGGCGATCTGGTCGCCGCGGGCGAGGTCGTCACCCCGTGCCAGCCGACGTCCCAGCCGCGTCCCGGCATGTCCATCGTCCCCCTGGCGGGTGACCCCCTCGGGGTCCGGCTGCTGGTGGGACTGCGGACGGGGTGGGGGCCGGGCGCCGAGGCGGACGCCGTCTTCGACGATCTGCGGGCCTCCTACGAGGAGGTGGCCCGCAGCAGCCCCGCCTACGCCCGCTGGCTGTCCACCCGGCGCGCCCCCGGGCCGCCGGTGATGGTCTGACGGGCCCGACGGCGCGCTGCGGCCCCACCAACTGCCCGGGCCGCCGCAGCGCGCCCGGGCGTTCGCCTGCCCGGGCCCGCCGCAGCGCGCCTTAGGCGCCGGCGTCCACCCGCTGGGCGCGCAGGGCCCGGGCGAGGTCGTCGCGGGACTCGGCGACGAGGCGCCGCAGGGCGGGTGCGGCGTCCGGATGTCCGGTTAGCCATGCGTCGGTGGCGTCGAGCGTGGCCTGGTTCCCCTGCGAGGCCGGGAAGAGGCCCCGCACGATGGCCATGGCGATCTCGATCGACCGGGAGGCCCAGACGGACTCCAGCACCTCGAAGTACCGGGGCGCGTACGGCGCGGTCAGCTCGGTCTGCCCGGGCTGGTCGAAGCCGGAGATCGTCGCTTCGACGAGGGCGTTGGACAGTGCGTCGGACTCCACGACACCGGCCCACGCCTGGGCCTTGACGGCGGCGGAGGGCCGCGCGGCCAGGCACCGCACCTGGTGCCGCTTGCCGGAGGCGGTGTCGTCCCGCGCCAGCTCGGCGTTGACGGCCGCCTCGTCGGCCAGGCCCTCGGCGGCGAGCGGTTGCAGGAAGGCCCAGCGCAGCTCCTGGTCCACCTCCAGGCCGTCGATCCGTGCGGTGCCGTCCAGCAGTCCCTGCAAGAGGCGCAGTTCGTGTTCGCCGGAGGCGACGGCGGCCAGGAAGCGCGCCCAGGCCAGCTGGTGTCCGCTGCCGGGTTCGGCCTGCCTCAGCTGGGTGACGGCGCCCTCGGACAGCAGCCGTGAGCCCTCGGCGCGCCATTCGGGCGCCGTGTAGCTGTCGAGGGCCAGCTTGGCCTGGCCGTGCAGCATCTGCAGGACACCGATCTCGGTCTCCCGCCCGGCGAAGCGCAGCACCAGGGAGATGAAGTCCCGGGCCGGCATCAGCCCGTCCCGGGTGAGGTTCCAGGCGGCGGACCAGCACAGGGCCCGGGCCAGGGGGTCGGTGAGCCCGCCGAGGTGGTCGCGCAGCGTCGCCAGGGAGACCTCGTCGAACCGGACCTTGCAGTAGGTCAGATCGTCGTCGTTGACCAGCACCAGGTCGGGGCGCTCGGCACCGGCCAGCTCGGCGACCGGGGTGCGCACGCCTGCGACGTCGACCTCCGCGCGGGCGTACCGCTCCAGCGTGCCGTGGGCCGGATCGCGGCGGTAGAGGCCGACGGCGACGCGATGGGGGCGCAGGGTGGGGTGCGCGTCGGTGGCTTCCTGGAGGACGGCGAGCTCGGTGACGCGGCCGCCCGCGTCGTAGGTCAGCTGCGGGGTGAGGGTGTTGACCCCGGCGGTCTGGAGCCATGCCTTGGACCACTCGGCCATGTCGCGGCCGGATGTCTCCTCCAGCGCGGACAGCAGGTCCTCCAGGCGGGTGTTGCTCCACTGGTGGCGCTTGAAGTAGCGCCGGGCGCCCTCCAGGAAGGCGTCCTCGCCCACGTAGGCGACCAGCTGTTTGAGGACGGAGGCGCCCTTGGCGTAGGTGATGCCGTCGAAGTTGAGCTTGGCGTCCTCCAGGTCCCGGATGTCGGCGGTGATCGGGTGGGTGGAGGGCAGCTGGTCGGCGCGGTAGGCCCAGGACTTGCGGCGGTTGGCGAAGGTGATCCAGCCGTCCCGGAAACGGGTGGACTCCACCAGCGAGAAGGCGCCCATGAAGTCCGCGAAGGACTCCTTGAGCCACAGGTCGTCCCACCACTCCATGGTGACCAGGTCGCCGAACCACATATGGGCCATCTCGTGCAGGATGACGTTGGCCCGGCTCTCGTAGGACGTGTCGGTGACCTTGCCGCGGAAGATGAACTCCTCACGGAAGGTCACACAGCCGGGGTTCTCCATGGCGCCGATGTTGTACTCCGGCACGAAGGCCTGGTCGTACTTCCCGAAGGGGTACGGGTAGTCGAAGTGGTCGTGGAAGAAGTCCAGCCCCTGCTTGGTGACGGTGAAGATGTCCTCGGGGTCGAAGTGGCGCGCCAGCCCCTTGCGGCACAGGGCGCCCAGCGGAATCTCCAGCTCGCCGCCTCCTTCGAAGGTGCGGCGGTAGGTGTCGGCGACGTAGGTGTACGGGCCCGCGACGACGGCGGTGATGTACGTCGAGATCGGCCGGGTACGGGCGAAGCGCCACAGGGCCGAGGTCCCGTCGTCCACCGGCCGCGGCTCGCCCACCTGGGCGCCGTTGCTGAGCACCGTCCAGCTCGCGGGGGCGGTGACGGTGAAGTCGAAGGGGGCCTTGAGATCGGGCTGTTCGAAGTTGGCGAAGACGCGGCGCGCGTCGGCCGGCTCGTACTGGGTGTAGAGGTAGACCTCGCCGTCCTCGGGGTCGAGGAAGTGGTGCAGGCCCTCGCCGGTGCGGCTGTAGGCGCACTGCGCGTCGATCGTCACCTCGTTCGAGGCGCGCAGTCCCGGCAGGGTGACACGGGCGCCGTCGAAGACCTCCTCGACCCGCAGCGACTCGCCGTTGAGGGTGACGGAGTGGACGTGCTCGGCCACCAGGTCGACGAAGGTGGTGGCGCCCTCCTGGGCGCTCTCGAACGTGATCGTCGTCGTCGAGCGGAAGGTGCGCGGACCGGTGGCGGGTGGCGGCTCGATGGCCGAGCGCAGATCCAGCGCCACGTCGTACCCGTTCACGGTCAGCAACGCGGCCCGCTCCCGGGCCTCGGTGCGGGTCAGGTTCTCTCCGGGCACGCCGCTCCCTCTCCGTTCGACCGCGGTCCTCGCACCGCAGGTCGGATCGCCTGGTCGACAACCTGCTCAGGATCGCATGCGGCGCTGGGGAGGCATACCCGGGAATGCGCTGGACCGCCCGGTACGTTGTCGGCGTTCGAGCTCACAATCGCACTGGCCGAGGAGAACGTATGACGGACAAGACGCCTGCTGATTTCTGGTTCGACCCGCTGTGCCCTTGGGCCTGGATGACCTCCCGCTGGATGCTGGAGGTGGAGAAGGTGCGGCCGGTCGAGGTCCGGTGGCATGTGATGAGCCTGTCCGTGCTCAACGAGAAGCGGGTGGACGAGCTGCCCGAGCAGTACCGCGAGCTGCTGGAGCGCGGTTGGGGGCCGGTGCGGGTCTGTATCGCCGCCGAGCAGGAGCACGGCAACGAGGTGCTGGGCCCGCTGTACACCGCGCTGGGCACCCGTGCCCACCCGGGCGGGCGGGAGTTGGACCGGGAGGTCGTCGTGGAGGCGCTGGAGGAGGTCGGGCTGCCCGCCTCGCTGGCCGACGCCGCCGATTCGGACCGCTACGACGCCGAGCTGCGCGCCTCGCACGAGGAGGGCATCGGCCTGGTGGGTCAGGAGGTCGGCACGCCCGTCATCGCCGTGCCGGGTGCGGACGGCGGGCAGATCGCCTTCTTCGGCCCGGTGGTCACTCCGGCGCCCAAGGGTGAGGCCGCCGCCAAGCTGTGGGACGGCACCCTGATGGTGGCCTCGACCCCCGGCTTCTTCGAGATCAAGCGCACCCGCGATGTGGGCCCGGTCTTCGACTGAGCTCCCGAAGAGTGCGGGGCCCCTGGTGTGTCACGTCCACACCAGGGGCCCCGCCGTCCTCCGCCCCGGAACGGTGAGAAGACGATCACGAGGACGGAAGCCGCACTGCCGGGCCGTCGGGGCCGCTACGGCGCCAGCAGCAGGTTGTTGGCGCGCTCCTTCGCCGCGGTGTAGCGGGCCGCGACGTCCTGCCAGTTGACGACGCGCCACATCGCCTCGACGAAGTCGACCTTCTGGTTGCGGTACTGCAGATAGAACGCGTGCTCCCAGGCGTCGAAGACCAGGATCGGCACCGAGCCCTGCCCGACGTTGCCCTGGTGGTCGTAGACCTGTTCGACGATGAGCCGTCCGGTGACCGGCTCGTAGGCCAGCACACCCCAGCCCGAGCCCTGGGTGGTGGCCGCCGCCTTGGACAGCTGGGCCTTGAACTTCGCGAAGCTGCCGAAGGACTCGGCGATGGCGTCCGCGAGCTGGCCGGTGCCGTCCTTCTCCAGCGGTTCGCCGCCGCCGTCACCGGTCATGTTCTGCCAGTAGATGGTGTGCAGGATGTGCCCGGACAGGTGGAAGGCGAGGTTCTTCTCCAGTCCGTTGATGGTGGCCCACTGGTCCTTGTCACGGGCCTCCGCGAGCTGTTCGAGGGTGTCGTTCGCCCCCTTCACATACCCGGCGTGGTGCTTGTCGTGGTGCAGCTCGATGATCTCGCCGCTGATGACCGGCTCCAGCGCGGAGTAGTCGTACGGCAGCTCCGGCAAGGTGTAGGTCGCTGTCGACATGTTCTCGCCCTTCGCTCGCTATTGCATATTACTTGCAACAAGAAGCTAGCAGCAAGAGAGCGCAAAACAGCGGAGCGCCCCCTGCGTGCAGGGGGCGCTCCGCTCGGTGCGTCTCGGTCCGAAGTCCTAGGCCGGGCCGGGTCGCCGACGCTCCGTCAGGCGTTCTCGGGCAGTGGGGTGCGCGGGTGCCTGCGCTGGCGCAGATATCCGCCCAGGGCCAGCACCACCGTCAGACCGGCGGTGAACGCCAGCTGGGTGCGGGTGTCCCCCTCACGCAGCATCAGCAGCAGTACGGCCGCGATACCCAACAGCGCGACGATGGTCAGCCCGGGGAACAGCCACATGCGCACCACCAGCTTCTCCGGCGCCTGACGCTCCAGCCGCCTGCGGGTGATCAGCTGCGAGACGGCGATGAAGCCCCACACCACCAGCGTGGCCGCGCCGACCATGTTCAGCAGCCACTGGAAGACCGTCTTCTCCCACAGGATGTTGAGCAGCACCGCGATGAAGCCGAAGAGGGACGAGGCGATCACGGCGTAGCGCGGCACCCCACGCGCACTCACCCGGTTGAGGAACGCCGGGCCCTCACCCCGCTCCACCAGGGAGTAGGACATCCGCGAGGCGCCGTAGATGTTGGCGTTCATCGCCGACAGCAGCGCGATGAGCACCACCACGTTCATGATCTGCGCGGCGGCCGGAATGCCGATGTAGTCCAGCACGGCCGCGTACGGCCCGGAGAGCACGGACTTGTCGTGCCACGGGATCAAGGTGACGATCACCAGCATCGAGCCGACGTAGAAGAGCGCGATCCGCCACACCGCGGTGCGCACCGCCTTGGCGACCCCGGAGACCGGCTTCTCCGACTCGGCCGCCGCGATCGTCACCGTCTCCAGGCCGCCGAACGCGAACACCGAGGCCAGCAGCCCCACGATGAGTCCGTCGGCGCCGGTGGGGAAGAAGCCGCCGTCCCCCGTCAGATGGCCGGCGCCCGGAGAGTCGGTGCCCGGCAGCACGCCGGCTATCGCGAGCACGCCCAGCACCAGGAAGGCGGTGATGGCCAGCACCTTGATCGCGGCGAACCAGAACTCGTACTCGCCGAAGTTGCGCACCGCCGCCAGGTTGGTGGCGCAGAAGACGAGCATGAACAGCGCGACCCATATCCACTGGTCGGTCGCGGGCAGCCAGCCGGTCATGATCTTCGCGGCGGCGGTCGCCTCGGTGGCGATGGCCACACACAGCAGCGTCCAGTAGATCCAGCCGGCCGTGAAACCCGCCCAAGGACCTAGGGCCCGCTCGGCGTGGACGGAGAAGGAGCCGGAGGCCGGGCGGGCCGCGGACATCTCGCCCAGCATCCGCATCACCAGCATCACCAGCGCCCCGGAGGCCGCATAGGCGAGGACGATCGCGGGGCCGGCGGCGGCGATGCCCGCGCCGGAGCCGACGAAGAGCCCGGCGCCGATCACGCCGCCCAGCGCGATCATGGACAGATGGCGCTGCTTGAGGCCGTGGGCGAGGGTGCGGCGGGAGGGGTCGGTCCCCTCCTCCGGCGGTCCGGAGGGCGGGGCGGGCTCTCCGGGGGAGTGTGGCGCGTCGGAGGTCTCGGTGCGCGTCATCAGTAGCCGTTCCTGGGGGTGTGTGAGGTGGTGAACGCGGGAACAGAGCGGTACGTGCGTTCCCACAGCTTGCGGGGAAGTGCTGCTCCGACAGTCTTCGGGAGTCTGCCCCGGCACAGCAATAATCGTGCAACGGTTTCCGCATTGCGGACAGTCCCTTTCCGCCGGTGACCCGGGCCGACCCGTGGTGCACGGGGGGTGAGCGGGGTCTCGCGGGCCCGCACTGTCATCAACCTCACGCTCCGCTCACGCTCGGCGCACGAGTGGATTCGGCTAGCGTCGACGGGCACGAGGTCGTCGTCCTGCGCGCCCGTGCCTGCTTCTACCAGCTCGCACCAGACGGAGATGCCAGATGAGTGCCCTCACTTCCGCAGCCGTACCGCGTCCGGGAGCCGTGCTCGCGGATCTGCTGCCCGCCTCCAGCTCAGCGCGTGCCCGGGTCAGGGACGTCGCACTTGTCGTCGGCGGCGCCGCGCTGACCGGGATGGCCGCCCAGCTCGCGGTGCCGATCCCGGGCTCGCCGGTGCCGGTCACCGGTCAGACCTTCGCCGCCCTGCTGGTCGGCGCCGGGCTGGGCGCCGGACGCGGCTTCCTGGCCCTGGCCCTGTACGCGGTGGCGGGCATGGCCGGGGTGCCGTGGTTCGCCGAAGCCTCCGCCGGGGTCGGGATGCCCTCCCTCGGCTATGTGTTCGGCATGCTGCTGGCCGCCGCGGCCGTGGGCGCCCTCGCCCGCCGCGGCGGTGACCGCGGCGCGCTGCGCACGGCGGGGACGATGGCCGTCGGTATGGCGCTGACCTACGCGGTCGGCGTCCCCTACCTGGCGGTCTCCACCGGTATGTCGGCCGGCGAGGCCGTCGCCGCGGGGCTGGTGCCGTTCCTGGTCGGTGACGCCGTCAAGGCGGCCCTGGCGATGGGGGCGCTGCCCACCGCCTGGAAGCTCGCGGGCCGCAAGGGCTGACACCCCGCACCGTGAACGAGGGCCTGGCGTCGCACGGCGCCGGGCCCTCGCACATGTTCTGCCGGCCTCAGCGCGTGGTGCCGGTGGCGTCGGCCTGCGCTTCGGAGCCGGCTTCGGAGTCGGCTTCGGCGGTGGGCTTCGGCACCCGGGCGGCTGCTGGGGCTTCCCCGGCCGCGTCGGCCGCCGCCGAGCCGGCCGGGGAGGTGCCCGGCGCCTCCGATTGCGGGGTGGGCCGCTGCCGGACCCGGTCGGTGACCAGCGAGGCCACCAGCACCACGGCGGCGACGGCCAGGGACAGCACCATCTGGGTGCGCCCGTCGTCGTCGGTGAACATGTAGCCGATCACAAAGACGATCAGGCCGATGGTCGCCCACGTCAGATACGGGTACAGCCACATCCGCACGGTCAGCCGCTCCGGGGTCTCCCGCTCGATCCGGCGCCGCATCCGCAGCTGCGAGGCGCAGATGACCAGCCAGACGAAGAGCGCGACGGCGCCTGAGGAGTTCAGCAGGAACTCGAAGACGGTGTCCTTGGCGATGTAGTTGAAGAAGACCGCGACGAAGCCGAAGGCCACGGAGGCCAGGATCGCCGCGGTGGGCACGCCCCTGGAGTTGGTGCGCCCGAAGGAGGCCGGGGCGTCCTTGCGCTCACCCAGCGAGTAGGCCATCCGCGAGGCGGTGTACAGGCCCGAGTTCAGGCAGGACAGCACGGCGGTCAGCACGACGACGTCCATCACGGTGCCCGCGTACGGGATGTCCAGCGCGTCCAGCACGGCCACGTAGGGGCCGTCGGCGGCGATCGCCTTGGAGTCCCACGGCAGCAGCGAGACGATCACGAAGATCGAGCCGATGTAGAACAGGCCGATCCGCCAGATCACGCTGTTGACGGCCTTGCGCACGGCGTTGACCGGGTTCGGCGACTCGGCGGCGGCCAGCGTGACGATCTCGCTGCCCATGAACGAGAAGACCACCAGCAGCATGCCCGAGAGGATCGCTCCGGGGCCGTGGGGCAGGAACCCGCCGTGGCCGGTCAGATTCTCCGCGCCGGCGAAGTGGTCGGCGGGCGGCAGGCCCGCGAAGGCGATCACGCCGACGGCGATGAATGCGATGATCGCGACGACCTTGATCCCCGCGAACCAGAACTCGAACTCGCCGTAGGATCCGACGGAGATCAGGTTGGTGCCGGTCAGCACCACCATCACCAGCAGCGCCCAGCCCCACTGGGGCACGGTGGGCAGCCAGCCCTCCAGGATCTCCGCGGCCGCCGTCGCCTCCACGGCGAGCACCACGGACCAGAAGAACCAGTACAGCCAGCCGATGGTGAACCCTGCCCAGCGGCCCAGCGCGCGATCGGCGTAGGTGGAGAACGACCCGGAGGTCGGGTGGGCGGCGGCCATCTCACCGAGCATCCGCATCACCAGGACGACGAGCAGCCCGGCCAGCGCGTAGGACAGCAGAATGCCGGGGCCCGCGTCCGCGATGCCTGCCTTGGACCCGATGAAGAGTCCGGCGCCGATGACACCGCCGATGGCGATCATGGACAGATGGCGGTTCTTGAGGCCTGCCTGGAGGCCGTCGCCGCCGCCCTGGGTCGACGGCGGGCTCTGTGGCGGCTCCCCCGGCTTGCGCGGGGTGTGCTGGGAACTCATGGGGCAGCCGGCTCCTAATGAGGGTGATGTTTCAAACGAGCGCTCACATGTAAGAGCTCGTCCTGCCCACAACGGAAGAGTCGAATCCGGATTGTTGTACACGGAACATTGCGGTGACGACCTGGTACTTCCGCGGAAACGTGCCCGCCGGTGTGCCGTGGGCGCTCCGGGAGCGACTCCGCACCCTTCTCGGCCGCCCTGGGCGGCGTCCGGGCGGACGGGGATGGCACACTCTGCGTCATGCGCGTGTACCTCGGCTCCGACCATGCCGGTTTCGAACTGAAGAACCACCTCGTCGAGTGGCTCAAGGCCGCGGGCCACGAGCCCGTCGACTGCGGCCCCCACATCCACGACGCCGAGGACGACTACCCGCCCTTCTGCCTCCGCGCGGCGGAGCGCACCGTCGCGGACGCCGGCTCCCTCGGCGTCGTCATCGGCGGCTCCGGCAACGGCGAGCAGATGGCCGCCAACAAGGTCCCCGGCGCCCGCTGCGCCCTGGCGTGGAGCACCGAGACGGCAGCGCTGGCCCGCGAGCACAACGACGCCAACCTGGTCAGCGTGGGTGCGCGGATGCACACCACCGAGGAGGCCGTCTCCTTCGTGGAGACGTTCTTGAACACCCCCTTCTCCGAGGGCGAGCGCCACCAGCGCCGCATCGGGATGCTCGCCGACTACGAGCGCACCGGTGAGCTGCCGCCCGTGCCCGCGCACCACCCGCAGCCCTGAGCCGTGCCCGAGGGCCACACCATCCACCGGCTCGCGCGCGATGTCGCGGACCGGTTCGCAGGACACCCGCTGGACGCCTCCAGCCCGCAGGGCAAGTTCGCCGACGGTGCCGCGCTGCTGGACGGCGCGGCGCTGACCGCGACCGAGGCACACGGCAAGCATCTGTTCCTCGGCTTCGGCCCGCTCGGCTGGGTGCATATACACCTGGGCCTGTACGGGACCCTGCGCTTCGGTGCTGGCCCGCCCCCGGCACCCGTGGGCCAGGTGCGGCTGCGGCTGGCCACCCGGCCCGGCGAGCACCCCGCCGGGCCGCTGCCCCACGCCGGTCCGCTGCACTACGCCGATCTGCGCGGCCCCACCCGGTGCGAACTGCTGACCGAGCCGGAGAAGCAGGCGATCAGCGACCGGCTCGGGCCGGACCCGCTGCGCCCCGCCTCGGACCCGGAGGCCGCCTGGGTGCGCGTCTCACGCAGCCGCACCAGCATCGCCGCGCTGCTCATGGACCAGAAGATCGTCGCCGGCGTCGGCAACGTCTACCGTGCCGAGGTCCTCTTCCGGCACGGTATCGACCCGTACCGTGCCGGACGCGATCTCACCCGGTCCGAATGGGAGGCGATCTGGTCGGACCTGGTCGATCTGATGACCGACGGGGTCCGCAAGAACCGGATCGACACCGTGCGCGACGAGCACACCCCCGAGGCCATGGGACGCCCACCGCGGGTGGACGACCACGGCGGTGAGGTCTACGTCTACCGCCGGGCCGCCCAGCCCTGCCTGGTGTGCGGCGGACCCGTCGCCACCGCCGAACTCGCGGCCCGCAACCTGTTCTGGTGCCCCACCTGCCAGCGCGCGTGAGCCCTCAGAACCCGTGCGGCAGCCACGGCTGGACGTCGTCCGCGAAGGCCGCCGCCGTCGCCCGCAGGGCCCCCGAACCGGGCCGCTCCTCACGCACCAGCCCGGCTCCCGCCAGCGCTGTCAGCGAGGTCCCGCCCAGATAGGCGCTGCCCAGTTCCCGTACGCCGAGCGACAGGTCCGCCGCGTCCCCGGTGGGCTCGCACACCGCCCCCTTCTCGTCGCCGGACAGCCGCCAACGCCCGGTGTTCCACGGGCAGAAGGTGTCCTCCACCTCCAGCACGACCTCCACCGGGGTGGCATAGCAGCGGGCGGCCAGCGCGGCGCCGACATCCACCGGGCGCAGATACAGCGAGTCCCCGACCGCAGTCCCGCACCGGCGCGGGTTGCTCACCAGGTGCTGCCACGGATCGTCCACGGGCCGGTTGTCGGCGACGATCGTCGTCGTCAGGTCGATACCCCACAAGAAGCGCCAGAGCGCCGCGTAACCGGCGGGGTCGAGCGCTTCCAGCTCCCGCAGCCGGACCTCGCCGTCCGCTGCGTCCGTCCGGCTCCAGCACATCTTGACCGCGTAACGGGCGTACGCCACCGGCTCGCCGTCCCGCAGCGCCACCACACAGCGCAGCGGCGAGGCGCCCTCGCGGTCGCGCTCGGGATCCAGCAGCGGCTCCCGCTCCCATCCGGGGCGCCGCTGCAGCATCCCCGGACGCCGGGAGACCACCTGCGCGTAGACGGCCTCGCACTCCGCGAGCAGCGAGGCGGCCTCGTCCGACTGGCGCAGCCGCAACCCGTCCGCCTCGGCGGCCAGTGGCGCCGGCAGTTGCAGCGCGACCCTGCTGGTGTCGATCCGGGCGGAGAGGGAGTGTGTCGCCAGGCCGTATCCGAAGCGGCCGTAGATCGCCGGCTCCGAGGCGGTCAGCACGGCGAGCGGCTCCTCGCCCGCCGCCCGCAGGTCGTCCAACTGCCGCCGCATCATCGTGCGCAGCAGGCCGCGCCTGCGGTGGGTGGGCGCCACGCTCACCATCGTCACCCCGGCGGTGGGGACGACGGCGCCGCCGGGCACCGCCATCCGGAAGGAGAACAGCCCCGCCGTGGCCACCGGACGGTCCTCGTCCCAGACCCCGATCGACCGCTCGACCTCGGTCAGCGAACGGTAGACCTCCCGCTCCTGCGAGGAGTCCTCGGAGGCGAACGCGCTCAGCAGCGCGCCGTACCAGTCGTCCCACTCCGAGGGCTGAAGAACCCGTGGCTCAAGTGTCATACCGCCATCACTAGCAGGCAGTTCGAACACGGGCGAACGCTTTTGTCCGCGGGCGCGCCACCCCTGTGCGCGCCCACCGCGCGTACGCCCCCCGACCAGGGCCGGGAATCGACGGGCCGCCGACGGGGTGGCTAGGCTCCGTGAGCATGGCGGAACGCCGCAGGAGACTCTCAGCAGCGACGGCCCGGTCGCACCAGGCGTACAAAGCCTGGCACCGGGTCCGTACCAACCTGCGCAAGTCCGCCGTCGACTACTTCCGGGGCGGCGCCTCCGACTGGGTGGCGCTGGCCGGTCTGCTGCTCACCGTCCCCGCACTGGCCTGCGCCACGATCCTCACCCCGCTGTGGTGCGCCCCCGAGGCGCTGGTGCTGCCGCTCATCGCCGGCGGGCTGCTGCTGCGGCCCGCCAGTCTGCTGGCGCTGTACGCCGCCGCCGCGATCGCGCTCATGGTCGAGTCGCTGCTGTTGAGGCCCTGGGAGCTGGCGGACGGAGCGGGGCGGGTGACGCCGGGCACCATTCTGGTCGTGGCCGCGGCCGGGCTGTCCGGGCTGCTCATCGCGCAGTTCCGCAGCCGGGTGGGCGTGCCCTGGCGGCGCGGCGGCACCATGCTCTTCGACCTGCGAGAACGCATCCGGGTACAGAGCAAGTTGCCCAAGCTGCCCGCCGGATGGCACCACGAGATGGCCCTGCGTCCGGCGGGCGGGCAGTCCTTCTCCGGGGACTTCGTGGTCGCGGCGCGCACCGGACCGGAGCGCCGCACCCTGGAGCTGGTCCTCACCGATGTCTCCGGCAAGGGCATGGACGCCGCCTCCAGGGCGCTGCTGCTGTCCGGCGCCTTCGGCGGGCTGCTGGGCTCGCTGCCGCCGCACGCCTTCCTGCCGGCCGCCAACGGCTATCTGCTGCGCCAGTCCTGGGAGGAGGGCTTCGCCACTTCCGTGCATCTGGTCCTGGATCTGGACAGCGGCGACTACGAGCTGCTGTCGGCGGGGCACGTGCCCGCGATGCAGCTCAACGCGGGCTCGGGCAAGTGGGAGGAGAAGGCCGCCGAGGGGCCGCTGCTGGGCGTCTACGACGGTGCCGAGTTCGACCCGGTCAAGGGAACGCTGCGGCGCGGGGACGTGCTGATGCTCTTCACCGACGGGCTGGTGGAGACCGCCGACCGGGACCTGACCGAGGGCATGGACCGCCTCGCGGGCGAGGCCGACCGCTATGTCGCCTCCAGCTTCCACGGCGCGGCCTGGCACCTCATCGAGTCCGTGGCGCGGGACGTCAACGACGACCGGGCGCTGCTGCTGATCTGCCGCGACTGACCGCTGCGCACCCGGCAGTCCGCGGTGGGTGGCCGCGGCGGCTCATGGCGGCTCCGGCAAACGGGGCGGTTTCGGATCACCCTCTGTCCGTATGTGCGAGGCGGCCCGCCGCACACCGAGCGACGGCGGCGGCCGGCAAGGTGTGGGGCAACGCGACGGCCCCCACTCGCCGTTGCGGAGTGGGGGCCGGAAGGGCGCCGGAGAGCGGGGCTACTTCCTGCGGTGGGAGGCGGGCTTGCCGGACTCCCTGCGGCGGGCCATGGCGCCGGGGTCCCGCTTGAAGAACCAGTCCATCCTCGGCTCGATGATGAACCTGAACAGCCGCGTCACCCACGGCGTGCACAGCACCGTCATCATCACCGCGGCCAGCACCGTGATGACGACCCGGCTCAGCGGGTGGTCGACCCAGTCCATCTCGTACCAGTCGAACTGCCGCGAGCTTTGGATGAAGAAGATGTGCAGCAGATAGGCGTACAGCGTGCCGGCGCCCAGCGCCGTGAACCACATGTGCCGCCGCGGTACCCAGGACAGGAAGCAGGCCGTCATCACCAGGCCGCAGCCGAACAGTGCGAGGTACATCACCGCGCCCGCCCAGGAGGGGACGCCCATGTCGGCAGCCGCCTTGTCGTGCAGGAACCACGCCTTGGACATCCGGGGCACGGCCCAGTACGCGAAGACCATCGTGCACAGCGTCACCGGCACCGCGAGGTACCGCGCCTGCTTGCGCTTGACCAGCTGGAAGTGGTGGGGGCGCAGCTGGAGGCCGAGGACGAAGAACGGCAGGAACTGCGCCACCCGCATCAGGTTGAGGTCACCGCCGATGCTCGGCGTCACGCTCGCCGCCGCCCCGATCACCAAAGCGACCGGCATCGGCCAGCGCAGGCTCTTCCACAGCGGTGTCGTCAGCCGCCAGATGAACAGCGCGCACAGGAACCACAGCGCGAACCCGGGCTCCTGGAAGTGGAACTCGCGGTCCGGGTCGTCGTTGGCCCACCGCATGAAGTAGGTGTAGGCGAACTGGATCGCCAGGTAGGGGACGACGACCCCGGTGACCAGTCGCTGGACCTGCTTCGGCTTGCCCTCGAAGCTCCTCGACAGATAGCCGGAGATGATGATGAAGGCCGGCATGTGGAACGTGTAGAGGACGAAGTAGAGCGCCTCGGCCGTACGGCTGTCGTGGCGCAGCGGGTCCCACGCGTGGCCGATCCCGACGAGCACGATCGTCAGGTACTTCGCGTTGTCGAAGAACGGGTCCCGCTGCTTGGCTGCTGGCTTCTTCTGCGCCTTGGCAGGCTGCGACTGCGCAGGCTGCTCCGCGGACGCCGGTGGCGTCTCGGAGGGGGACTCCTGGCGGACGGGGGGGAGCGGCGCCCGCTCATAACCAGCGTGCAACATCTGCCGCACCATAGCGGTTGAACATGTGAGCCGTAAATTCTTGCCCCGTTCCTCCTTCCCACCCTCCGCGGGCGCTATTCCTCCCGCTTACCGGACGGAGCTGACGGGGCGTGACGTGAATGTTCGGTTGACGGACGATGTCCCATCTAAAGGGGGCGTATGAGACTCCTGTGACGCCAGATGCGGGCCCTCGCGGCGCTGCCCGTGCCCGCTGTGAGCGAGGCCACAATTCGCGGGAGCGGTGCATGAATTCCGCCACCTGTGAGTGGGGGGCGGCACCGCGTGCCGGTCTTTATGCACCAGGTGCACAAGTTGTACCGCTGATCGCCCGGTGTATTCGGCACATTCGTCAAGCCGCCACGCATTGATCAAGCCGAATTGATGGCCGGAATTTTGATCGCCCGGTGGCTTGTCGGCTACGCCGTCTACGCACCGACTGTCCCGGACTGTCCGTCGCCCGTCGATCAGTATTTACCCGATGATGAGTCCGGCGGACCCTCAGCCGGGTCCTCCCGCACCGGAGTTGGTGGCACGATGGGTGCGCGCTGTGCGCGCGGGGGTGCGGCCACGGTGGCAGACCCCCAAGGCCGGGTGAGGCGTTCCGACCATGAGGGTGTGAGCAGTTGTGGCCATCTCGCTGTCCGTAGTCGTGCTGTTGGCGGTCATCCTGGTCGTGATGATCCGGAGCAAGTCCATCAAGCCGGGCCCCGCCATCGTGGCCATACTCTTCGGGTTCTTCCTCGCCTCCACCGGGATGGCCCCCTCCATCAACCGGTTCCTGACCTCGGTCGCCGAGACGATCAACGACATCAGCTTCTAGATCCCCCGCGCCGCCGGCGATCCCTCCGGGCGATCTCTTTCCGGCTTCCAGGTGATCTCTTTCCGGCGCTCCCTTCCGGTGCGGCCGGCGCCCGGTCCCTCCGGCGGCGGACACCCGGTGTGACCGCCCGCAGGCGTACCGGAGTGCGCCCATGCGGACGCCCAGGGTCGTGCGGCGACCGCGCCGCTCGGGCGACGACGAAGGCCCGGCCCCTGGCGGGGCCGGGCCTTCGTGCTCGCGGAGCGGGCGACGGGAATCGAACCCGCGTAGCTGGTTTGGAAGACCAGGGCTCTACCATTGAGCTACGCCCGCGTAGGCCGGATCGGCACGAACCGCATCCTACGACATGTACTCTACGTGTCGCACCAACGGGGTGTGGCGCAGCTTGGTAGCGCGTCCGCTTTGGGAGCGGAAGGTCGTCGGTTCGAATCCGGCCACCCCGACCACGTACTATGAAAGACGCGCGTGCCTGTGTCGTGTCTGCATGCATACGGGGCGCAGCCAAGAATCAGCAAGACCCCCAATGCCAGCCCCAAGGAGACCGACCGTGAAGAGCGCCGTGGAGACTTTGAACCCCACCAGGGTTCGGCTCACTGTCGAGGTGCCCTTCGAGGAGCTCAAGGACAGCCTCGACGCGGCGTACAAGAAGATCAACCAGCAGGTCACCGTGCCCGGGTTCCGCAAGGGAAAGATCCCTGCGCGCCTGATCGACCAGCGCTTCGGTCGCGGTGCCGTCCTGGAGGAGGCCGTCAACGACGCGCTTCCGAAGCTCTACCAGTCCGCCGTCGAGGAGGGTGAGCTCAATGTGCTCGGCCAGCCCGAGGTGGACATCACCGAGCTGAAGGACAACGAGCTGCTGGCCTTCACCGCCGAGGTGGACGTCCGCCCCGAGATCGAGATCCCGGACTACTCCGGAATCGAGGTCGAGGTCGACGCCGCCGAGGTCTCCGACGAGGACGTCGACTCGGCCGTCGAGCAGCTGCGCGAGCGGTTCGCCTCCACCTCGGCCGTCGAGCGTCCGGCCGCCGAGGGCGACGTCGTCAAGGTCGACCTGGAGGCGCGGATCGACGGCGAGGTCCTGGAGGACGGCGTCGCCCAGGGCGTCGACTACACCATCGGCTCCGGTGAGCTGCTCGACGGGATCGACGAGGCCGTCACCGGCCTGGAGGCGGGTGGCACCGCCACCTTCACCTCCGAGCTCAAGGGCGGCTCCGGTGCCGGCCGGGAGGCCGAGGTCACCGTCACCGTCCAGTCCGTCTCCGCCCGTGAACTGCCCGAGCTGGACGACGAGTTCGCCCAGCTCGCCAGCGAGTTCGACACGCTGGAGGAGCTGCGCGAGGACAGCCGCAAGCGGCTGACCGACCAGAAGACGCAGGAGCAGGCGACCCAGGCCCAGGAGAAGGTGCTCGACGCCCTTCTGGAGCTCACCGAGGTCCCCGTGCCCGAGAAGCTGCTCGCGGACGAGATCGAGTCCCGCAAGCACAACCTGGTCAACCACCAGCTCTCCCAGCTCGGCCTGGACCTCGGCTCCTACCTGAAGATGCAGGACAAGAGCGAGGAAGAGTTCGACGCCGAGCTCAAGGAGCAGGCCGAGAAGGGCATCAAGACCCAGTTCGTCCTCGACGAGCTGGTCGGCAAGGAGAAGCTCAACGTCAGCCAGGAAGAGCTGACCGAGCACCTGATGCGCCGTGCGCAGTCCTCCGGTATGAGCCCCGACCAGTTCGCGCAGGCCGTCGTCGAGGGCGGCCAGGTGCCGGTCCTCGTCGGTGAGGTGGCCCGCGGCAAGGCCCTGGCCACCGTGGTCGAGGCCGTCACCGTCAAGGACACCAACGGCGAGGTCGTCGACCTGAGCGACGAGGACGACGAGGGCGCCGCACAGGCCTCCGAGGAGGAGGCGGCCGAGCAGACCGCCGCCGCCCCCGAGACCGCCGCGGAGACCGCCGCGGAGACCGCCGCGGAGACCGGCGCCGAGGCCGCCGACAAGACCGAGGGCTGATCCGGCCCGCCTGACCCACGAACGGGGGGCGCCGGGGCGCGCGAGTGCACGCCCGGGCGCCCCCCGTTCGGCTGTTGACCGCGACGTCAGTGGTCGTCCGGGGCACCTGCGCTCACAGCGAAATGCGCTCGGCCCGGGATGGCGGCCGACGACCGGCGCGTTAGGGTCCCCAGTAGACGAAGACCCCAGTGACGGCCAGCTTCGCGTGGCCGTCCGGACACGAGCAGGTGGACACGTGACGCTTCCGATGCCTTCCGCCGCCGGCGAGCCCAACTTCGGTGGTGGCCTCGGCGACCAGGTCTACAACCGGCTGCTCGACGAGCGCATCATTTTCCTCGGCCAGCCGGTGGACGACGATATCGCCAACAAGATCACCGCCCAGCTTCTGCTCCTTGCCGCCGACCCGGACAAGGACATCTATCTGTACATCAACAGCCCGGGTGGTTCGGTCCAGGCGGGCATGGCGATCTACGACACCATGCAGTACATCAAGAACGATGTCGTCACCATCGCCATGGGCCTGGCCGCCTCCATGGGGCAGTTCCTGCTGACCGCGGGGACGCCCGGCAAGCGGTTCGCGCTGCCCAACGCCGACATCCTCATCCACCAGCCCTCCGCGGGCCTGGCGGGCTCGGCCACGGACATCAAGATCCACGCCGAGCAGCTGCTGCGTACCAAGAAGAGGCTGGCGGAGCTGTCGGCCGCGCACAGCGGCCAGACCGTCGAGCAGTGGACCCGCGACGCGGACCGCGACCGCTGGTTCACCGCCGAGGAGGCGCGCGAGTACGGCCTCATCGACGAGGTCTACGGCAACGCCGCGCAGCTCCCCGGCGGTGGCGGCACGGGTGCGTGAGCCCCGCCACAGCGCCGTACGGCACACGCCCCTACCGCAGCCACCAGCTCATCTTCAGGAGAACCTCCCGATGACCTCATTCCAGACGGGCCCCCGGGCCGAGTTCACCGGCGTCGCGCCCGAGTCCCGCTACGTCGTGCCGCGCTTCGTCGAGCGCACCTCGCAGGGCGTGCGGGAGTACGACCCGTACGCGAAGCTCTTCGAAGAGCGCGTGATCTTCCTCGGCGTGCAGATCGACGACGCCTCGGCCAACGACGTCATGGCGCAGCTGCTGTGCCTGGAATCGATGGACCCCGACCGCGACATCTCGGTCTACATCAACTCGCCCGGCGGCTCCTTCACGGCGCTGACCGCGATCTACGACACGATGCAGTTCGTCAAGCCCGACATCCAGACGGTCTGCATGGGCCAGGCGGCCTCCGCTGCGGCCGTGCTGCTGGCCGCCGGTACGCCCGGCAAGCGGATGGCGCTGCCCAACGCCCGCATCCTGATCCACCAGCCCTACAGCGAGACCGGGCGCGGTCAGGTCTCCGACCTGGAGATCGCGGCCAACGAGATCCAGCGGATGCGCGAGCAGCTGGAGGAGATGCTGACCAAGCACTCCACCAAGGACCGCGAGATCATCTCGAACGACATCGAGCGGGACAAGATCCTCACCGCTGAGGAGTCGCTGGAGTACGGCCTGATCGACCAGATCGTCTCCACGCGGAAGACCTCCGTCGGACTCTGACGGGGCGCGCACGCGCCCCGCGCCCCCTTGGGACGGCACGAGAAGTGTCGGTCGGGTCGTTCCAAGGGGGGCCCATTCCGGCGGTCCGGCAAGGTACCGTCGGAGAGCACGTACCTCGGTCCGTATCCCTGACGGATCCCAGGCGAAGGGGAAGCTCCTCGTGGCACGCATCGGTGATGGCGGCGATCTGCTCAAGTGCTCGTTCTGCGGCAAGAGCCAGAAGCAGGTGAAGAAGCTCATCGCGGGTCCAGGTGTGTACATCTGCGACGAGTGCATCGATCTCTGCAACGAGATCATTGAGGAGGAGCTCGCGGAGTCCTCCGAGGTCCGGTGGGACGAGCTGCCCAAGCCTCGGGAGATCTACGAGTTCCTCGAGGGCTACGTCGTCGGGCAGGAGTCCGCCAAGAAGGCCCTCTCGGTGGCCGTCTACAACCACTACAAGCGGGTGCAGGCGGGCGAGAACGGCCAGGGGCGGGACGACGGCATCGAGCTGTCCAAGTCCAACATCCTGCTGCTGGGCCCCACCGGCTCCGGCAAGACGCTGCTGGCGCAGACCCTCGCCCGGATGCTGAACGTCCCCTTCGCCATCGCCGACGCCACGGCGCTCACCGAGGCGGGCTACGTGGGCGAGGACGTCGAGAACATCCTGCTGAAGCTGATCCAGGCGGCCGACTACGACGTCAAGAAGGCCGAGACCGGGATCATCTACATCGACGAGATCGACAAGGTGGCCCGCAAGAGCGAGAACCCCTCGATCACCCGGGACGTGTCCGGCGAGGGTGTGCAGCAGGCGCTGCTGAAGATCCTGGAGGGCACGACGGCCTCGGTGCCGCCGCAGGGCGGCCGCAAGCACCCGCACCAGGAGTTCATCCAGATCGACACGACGAATGTGCTGTTCATCGTGGGCGGTGCCTTCGCCGGTCTGGAGAAGATCATCGAGTCCCGGGCCGGCGCCAAGGGCATCGGCTTCGGCGCCGACATCCGCTCCAAGCGGGAGATCGAGGCGACCAACCAGTTCGAGGAGGTCATGCCGGAGGACCTGGTGAAGTTCGGGATGATCCCGGAGTTCATCGGCCGGCTGCCGGTCATCACCTCGGTGCACAACCTCGACCGTGAGGCACTGCTGCAGATCCTGATGGAGCCGCGGAACGCGCTGGTCAAGCAGTACCAGCGGCTCTTCGAACTCGACGGCGTCGAGCTCGACTTCGACCGTCCGGCGCTGGAGGCCATCGCCGACCAGGCCATCCTGCGCGGCACCGGGGCCCGCGGGCTGCGCGCCATCATGGAGGAGGTCCTCCAGTCGGTGATGTACGAGGTGCCCTCGCGCAAGGACGTCGAGCGCGTCGTGATCACCGAGGAGGTCGTGCACTCCAATGTGAACCCGACCCTGGTGCCGCGTGCCCGGGGCAACGGCGAACAGCAGCGCCACGAGAAGAGCGCCTGAGCACCACGGCCGAGGCCCGGGTCCGGAGTCCCGAGTTCCGACACCCGAGTCCCGACACGTGGCGGACCGAGCCCTGACAGTGTGAAGGCCCGTCCCCTTTCGAGGGGGCGGGCCTTTCACACTGTTGACGCCGGGGGGCTACTTCGGCACGGTCACCTCGTCCTTGACGCGCGCGGTGACGCTCGCGAACTCCTCCAGATCGACGCTCCCGGGCGTGGTGTTGGCGATGTTGACCTCCAGTACGGTGGCCGCCGTCGAGTTGTCCGCCCAGGCGCAGGCGGGCGCGTACACCGAGACGCTGCCGCGGCTGATCCGTGTCAGCTGGCAGGAGACCTCCACATCGCCCGAGCCCGGGGTGAACTCCCGGCGCTCGCCGACGACCTCACCGCTCTGGCTCTGCCGCATGCCGTCGAGCATGTCGTCGCGCATCTTCGAGGAGGAGACGTCGATGTCGCCGTACGCGCCGGCGATGGCCAGCCCGCCCGCCGTCGGATCCCCCGACGAGCTGACGGAGTAGGTGGCGACCCTGGCGGTGCCGTCGCTGGGCAACTGGTCCTGGAGCTGCCGCTCCTGCGCCTCCACCTGGGCGTTGCCGTCCATGCGGTGGTACTTGCCGGACTCCAGCGTGGCCGGGAACGCGATCTTCTCGGTGCCGCCCGGCCGGCTGACGCTGACCACCGCGGCGAGGGAGAAGACGAGCACGCCCACCAACGCCAGACTGCCCAGCACGATGGCGGTGATCGCGCCCCCGCCCAGCCGACGGCGCGGTGGCGGGGGAGGGGGTGGGGGCGGCCAGGCACCGTACGGGCCGGGAGCGCCGTAACCGGGCCCCGGCGGCGGCCCGTAGGGACCGCCACCGGGACCCGGCGGCTGCTGCCCGTACCCACCGGCACCGGCCCCGTAGGGCCCGGGAGGACCGGGAGGGTGGCTCATCGTCGGCTCACTTCTCGCTGCGGGAGTCCTCGAAGACCTTCGCGGTCGTCTCGGCGGCCTTGTCGATGTCGCCGCCGCCGTTCTTGTCCATCAGGACGACCTGGCCGATCGTGCTGCCGTCCGCCCAGACGCACAGGTCGGCCTTCTGGGTCAGCACCGAGTAGGACTTGCACTTCATCGAGTCGCCGTCGAAGCCCGAGGGGGAGACCTCCTTGGGGTCGCCCGGGGACTTGCTGCCGGTGGAGCCCATGTTCTTCTCGGACTCCTGGAAGACCCAGTCCACGGCCTTCTCCGGGTCGTCCACCGAGCCGTAGGCGCCGGTGAACTGGAGCTGCTTGGTGGCGCCGGACTTGTAGCGGGCCTGCACGCCCTCATCGGCCGACATGCCCGGGATCTTGTCCTTGCTCTGGCCGAAGGCGCCCTTCTTGCCCTTGAAGGTCTTCCCCTCACCGTCGCGCTGGTACTCACCCGCCACGGTGTTCGGGGTCGTCAGCTTGTAGGCGGGGCCGCCACCGATGACGCCGAACATGAACAGGCCGCCGATGATGGCGCCGACGACGACCAGGGCGCCGACCACGATGCCGATGGTCTTGCCCTTGCCCCCGCCACCCTGCGGCGGCATGGGCATACCCGGGTGTGCGGGCCCCTGCATTCCCGGCTGCGCCGGCGCTCCCGGCATCCCCGGCTGTCCGGGCTGGCCGTAGGGGGCGCCGCCCTGCGGCTGACCCTGCGGCTGGCCCTGCTGCGGGTAGCCGTAACCGGGCTGCTGCGGCTGGCCCTGCTGGGGGTAGCCGTACCCCGGCTGCTGCGGCTGCTGCGACTGGCCCGGAGCGCCACCGTAAGGGCCGGGCTGGCCCGGCTGCTGCGGCTGCTGACCGTACGGCCCCGGCTCACCGTACGGGCCTGGCTGGTTGTGACTCATGGCGGCGCTTTCCCCTCCGTTGATGTGCTGAACGCGCTCGCACATCTTGACGGATGCACGACGAGAGCGCCGCACCGGGCGCCGAATCGGGGCCGGCTAGGAACCTAATCGTGAAAAAATCTCAGCGAGTTGTCCGGATATGCTCCGGAAGTCACCAGCGCACAGCCATGACGGCGCCCGGTGGATCTCCACCGGGCGCCGTCGTCGGCCCGCTTCCGCCCCAGGGGCGCAGCGCGTCACTCGATCGGGACGCGGACGTCCTTGCGGACCTTGGCCGTCGTCTCGCCGGCCTCGGAGACCGGGGTGTCCTTGCCGCTGAGCACATCGGCGGAGGAGGCGGTCACCACGAAGCCGATGGTGCTGTGGTCGCCCCACATGCAAAACGGCATGGTGAAGCCCTTGATGCCCGAGCTGTCACCGGGGGGCGCGCTGTACTTGACCTTCTGGCACTTCATCACCGCGTCGTCGCCCAGCCCGCTGGGGTGGACCTCCTGCGGCTCGCCGTCCAGTTCGGCCTTGCCGCCGCCTCCGGTGTTGGGGTCCTCCTTGGCCTCCTTGGCCACCATCAGCAGCGCCGCGTTGACGACCGCCTCCGGGTTCTCGATCTCCCCGTAGACGCCACCGAAGTTGAGCTGCTTGGTGTCGAGCCCGGTGCCGCTCTTGTAGGCGGCGGAGACGTTCTTCGGGTCCTTGACGCCGAACTGCTCGAACTTCTGCTTGTCGGACTCGCTGAAGCCGCTGGAGGAGTTGTTCTCCGAGCCCGGCTTCTTTTCGTACTCCTCGGCGACCGTGGCGGGCGTGATCAGCTTGTACTTCTTGCCGTCGTCGGCGACCACGGAGTCGTCCTTGCCGCCCTTCTTGCCGCCGCCGCCCCCGTTGTCGTCGTCCCCGCCGGTGAAGACGAGGACGCCGCCTATGACGGCCGCCACAACGACCAGGGCACCGACGACGATGCCGATGGTCTTGCCCTTGCCGCCACCGCCCTGCGGCGGCATCGGCGGCCCCGGCTGGCCGTAGGGACCGGGCTGCCCGGGCTGACCCGGCTGCCCCGGCTGGCCGTAGGGGCCGGGCTGGCCGGGCATGCCCTGCTGCTGGGGGAAGCCGTATCCCTGCTGCGGCGGCCCGGGGGGCTGCTGCGGGGCGCCCTGCTGCGGGTAGCCGTAACCCGGCTGACCGGGGGCGCCGCCGTACGGGTTGGCACCGCCCTGCTGCGGCGGCTGCCCGTACGGACCCGGCTGTTGGCCGTAAGGACCGGGCTGCCCTGGCTGTTGGCCGTAAGGGCCGGGCTGGTTGTTACTCATGAGCGGCGCTTCCCCTCCGTGAACAAGTAGTCGAATGCGCTCCGCTCATAGTGACGGATGCCGCGCCCGCCCGCTGCACCGGTCCACAAACCGATTCGAGACCGGGACATCGGCGCCCGTACACTGGCCGTCGTGACCGACAACACTCAGCAGAGCCCGGACACCAACGGGCCGAACAGCGCCATTCCCGCAGATCTGCCGACCCAGTACGCGCCGGCCGAGGTAGAGGGGAAGCTGTACGAGCGCTGGGTGGAGCGGGGCTATTTCGAGGCGGATGCCAAGAGCGGCAAGCAGCCGTACACCATCGTCATCCCACCCCCGAACGTCACAGGATCTCTCCACCTCGGACACGCCTTCCAGCACACCCTCATGGACGCGCTCACCCGCCGTAAGCGGATGCAGGGCTACGAGGCGCTGTGGCTGCCCGGCATGGATCACGCGGGCATCGCCACCCAGAACAAGGTCGAGCAGCAGCTCGGCGAGGAGGGCAAGTCCCGCCAGGACCTCGGCCGGGAGGCCTTCGTCGACCGCGTGTGGCGGTGGAAGGAGGAGTACGGCGGCAAGATCCTGGGCCAGATGCGGCGCCTCGGTGACGGCGTCGACTGGTCCCGCGAGCGTTTCACCATGGACGAGGGCCTCTCGCGCGCCGTCCAGACCGTCTTCAAGAAGATGTACGACGACGGGCTGATCTACCGCGCCGAGCGGATCATCAACTGGTGCCCGCGCTGTCTGACCGCCATCTCCGACATCGAGGTGGAGTACCAGGAGGACGACGGCGAGCTGGTGCAGCTCAAGTACGGCGAGGGTGAGGAGAGCGTCGTCGTCGCCACCACGCGCGCCGAGACGATGCTGGGCGACACCGCCGTCGCCGTCCACCCCGACGACGAGCGCTACCAGCATCTGATCGGCAAGCTGATCAAGCTGCCGCTGACCGACCGCTCCATCCCCGTCGTCGCCGACAGCCATGTCGACCCCGAGTTCGGCACCGGCCAGGTCAAGGTCACCCCGGCGCACGACCCCAACGACTTCGAGATCGGGCGCCGCCACGGGCTGCCGATGCTCACGGTGATGGACGAGCGCGGTGTGATCACCGCGCACGGGCCCTACCAGGGCCTGGACCGGTTCGAGGCGCGCTCGGCCATCGTGGCCGCGCTGCGCGAGCAGGGCCGGGTGCTGGAGGAGAAGCGCCCCTACGTGCACAGCGTCGGGCACTGCTCCCGCTGCAAGACGACGATCGAGCCGCGGCTGTCCATGCAGTGGTGGGTCAAGGTCGCCCCGCTCGCGCAGGCCGCGGGCGACGCCGTCCGCGACGGCCGGGTCACCATCCACCCCGCCGACATGTCGTCCCGGTACTTCGACTGGGTCGACAACATGCACGACTGGACGATTTCCCGCCAGCTGTGGTGGGGCCACCGCATCCCGGTCTGGTACGGGCCCGAGGGCGAGGTCGTCTGCGTCGGCCCCGACGAGGAGCCGCCCACCGGCGAGGGCTGGCACCAGGACCCGGACGTCCTGGACACCTGGTTCTCCTCCGGGCTGTGGCCGTTCTCCACGCTCGGCTGGCCGGACAGCACGCCCGACCTGGAGAAGTTCTACGGCACCGACGTCCTGGTCACCGGCTACGACATCATCTTCTTCTGGGTCGCGAGGATGATGATGTTCGGCATGTACGTGATGGAGGAGCCGCCCTTCCACACCATCGCGCTGACCGGCCTGGTCCGCGACGAGCACGGCAAGAAGATGTCGAAGTCCTTCGGGAACGTCGTCGACCCGCTCGATTGGATGGACGCGTACGGCTCCGACGCGCTCCGCTTCACCCTGGCCTCCGGCGCCAACCCGGGCACCGACGTGCCGATCGGCGAGGACTGGGTCAAGGCGTCCCGCAACTTCGCCAACAAGCTGTGGAACGCCACCCGCTTCGCGCTGATGAACGGCGCCACCGTCCAGGGCCCGCTCCCGGAGGCGAGTGAGATGGCGGCCACCGACCGCTGGATCCTCTCCCGGCTGAACGAGGTGCTGGCCGAGGTCGACGGCTACTACGACGACTACCAGTTCGCCAAGCTCTCCGACGCGCTGCGGCACTTCGCCTGGGACGAGGTCTTCGACTGGTACGTCGAGCTGTCCAAGACCACCTTCGCCAAGGGCGGCAGGCCCGCCGAGGTCTCCCGCCGCGTCCTGGGCGAGGTGCTGGATGTGACGCTGCGGCTGCTGCACCCCGTCGTCCCGTTCGTCACCGAGACGCTGTGGACGACGCTGACGGGCGGCGAGTCCGTCGTCGTCGCACCCTGGCCGCAGGACTCCGGCTTCCGGGACGCCGCCGCCGAGCAGGAGATCGCCACGGTCCAGCAGGCGGTGACCGAGGTCCGCCGCTTCCGCGCCGACCAGGGCCTGCAGCCGGGCCAGAAGGTCCCGGCCCAGCTCGTGCTGGACGGCACCGACCTGGTGGCCCACGAGGACGCCATCCGCCAGCTGCTGCGGCTGCAGCCCGCCGGGGAGGGCTTCCAGGCCACGGCCTCGCTGTCGGTCGCCGGTGCGACGGTCGGCCTCGACCTGTCGGGCGCCATCGACGTGGAGGCCGAACGCAAGCGGCTCGCCAAGGACTTGGCCGCCGCCGAGAAGGAACTGGCGCAGACGGGGGCGAAGCTGGCCAACGAGGCGTTCCTGGCGAAGGCGCCGGACCATGTGGTCGACAAGATCCGCGGCCGCAAGGAGGCGGCGGAGGCCGACATCGCGCGGCTGACACAGCAGCTGGAGCGGCTTCACTGACCTTGGCCGCGCCTTTTCCCGCCGCGACGGCGAGTACTGCGAACGACGTGCCCGGCGGTGCCGGACCCGGCTCAGGCCGGTCCGGTGCCGCCGGTCACGTCGTAGGGGGCTCGGCGCCGCTGCGGCGGGAAAGGAAGCCCCGCTCTTCCGTAGACTGGGGCGCGTGAGCGACGCGTCCCAGCCCCACGAACCCGAGCCCGACTCGCCCGATCCCTCCTCCTTCGAGGAGATCGTCGGTGCGGAGACCGACCGCGACCCCGATCTGGCGGTGATCGAGGCGGGCAGCCGCACCCTGCGCGCCCAGGCGGGGCCCCCGCAGCCGGAGGTGGTGCCGGCCAGGCCCGAGGACCCCGAGGTCGACCGGGCACTGCGCCAGGTCGAGGAGGAGCTTGCCACCCGCTGGGGCGAGACCAAGCTGGACCCCTCGGTGCAGCGCATCGCCGCGCTGGTGGACGTGCTGGGCGAGCCGCAGCGCTCCTACCCGTCCATCCACATCACCGGCACCAACGGCAAGACCACCACGGCCCGCATGATCGAGGCGCTGCTCGGCGCCTTCGAGCTGCGCACCGGGCGCTACAGCTCGCCGCATGTGCAGTCGGTCACCGAACGCATCAGCATCGACGGCGCGCCGGTCTCCGCCGAGCGCTTCATCGAGACGTACCAGGACATCAAGCCGTACGTCGAGATGGTCGACGCGCAGCAGGAGTACCGGCTCTCCTTCTTCGAGGTGCTCACCGGTATGGCGTACGCCGCGTTCGCCGACGCGCCGGTGGACGTGGCCGTCGTCGAGGTCGGGATGGGCGGCACCTGGGACGCGACCAACGTCATCGACGCGGGCGTCGCCGTCATCACCCCCATCTCCCTCGACCACACCGACCGGCTCGGCGACACGCCCGAGCGGATCGCGGTGGAGAAGGCCGGGATCGTCAAGCCCGACGCCACCGTGGTGCTGGCCCAGCAGCCGGTGGAAGCCGCGTCCGTGGTGCTGAAGAAGGCCGTGGAGGTGGACGCCACCGTCGCCCGTGAGGGCATGGAGTTCGGCGTCGTGGACCGGCAGCTGGCCGTCGGCGGACAGCAGCTCACCCTGCGGGGGCTGGGTGGCGAGTACCCGGACATCTTCCTGCCCCTGCACGGCGCGCACATGGCGCACAACGCCTGTGTGGCGCTCGCCGCCGTCGAGGCGTTCTTCGGTATCGGCCAGCAGCAGGCCCGCACCCTGGACATCGAGGTGGTGCGTCAGGCGTTCGCCTCGGTCTCCTCGCCGGGCCGGCTGGAGCTGGTGCGCACCAGCCCGTCGGTGCTGCTGGACGCGGCGCACAACCCGGGCGGGGCGCAGGCCACGGCACAGGCCGTCAGCGAGGCGTTCGACTTCAGCCGGCTCGTCGGCGTGGTCGGGGCCAGCGCGGGCAAGGACGTGCGCGGGTTGCTGGAGGCGTTCGAGCCGATCTTCGCCGAGGTCGTCGTCACCCGGAACTCCAGCCACCGCGCGATGGACGTGGACGAACTGGCCGCCGTCGCCGTCGAGGTCTTCGGTGACGAGCGGGTGCAGGTCGAGCCGCGGTTGGACGCGGCGCTGGAGGAGGCCGTCACCCTCGCCGAGGAGGAGGGCGAGTACGCGGGGGCCGGGGTGCTGGTCACCGGCTCGGTCATCACTGTCGGCGAGGCCCGGCTGCTGCTGGGAGGGAGGCACTAGATGCGAACGCTGTGTGCGTCCACACTGATCGGTGAGTTCTTCGTGATCGGTTTCGCCGGATTGGTCGCGATGCAAACGAGTGACCTTTCGGCGGCGACCGTCTGGACGGTCAGCGGAATCGCCATGGCGCTGTGCGTACTGCTGTGCGGCTTCATCACCCGACCGGGTGGCGTCCAGCTCGGCTGGGCGCTGCAGATCGGGCTGATCGCCAGTGGATTCGTGGTCCCGGCGATGTTCTTCCTCGGCGCCTGTTTCGCGGGGCTGTGGTGGGCCTCGGTGCACTTCGGCAAGAAGGTCGACGAGGCGAAGGCGCGCTTCGCGGCCGAAACCGGACCCGCGGCCGAGGCCGAACCGACGGCCTGAGGCCGAAGGCGCGGCAGGGGGCGTGAAAAGGGGCGCGAGGTGCGGCGCCAAGCGGCGGAAAAGTGATCCCCGCCGTCAGTACGGCCGCAGGCCGCAGGTAGCCTCTGCTCACCGTATGACCGCAGCCAAGGAGCCGCACACATGAGCCAGCGCACCCTCGTCCTCCTCAAGCCCGACGCGGTCCGCCGTGGCCTGGTAGGCGAGATCATCGGCCGTATCGAGCGCAAGGCGGGCTGGTCCATCGCGGCCATGGAGCTGCGCACGCTGGATCGCGCCACGCTGGAGCAGCACTACGCGGAGCACGAGGGCCGGCCCTTCTACGAGCCGCTGATGGAGTTCATGGCCTCGGGGCCGTCCGTCGTGATGGTCGTCGAGGGCGAACGGGTGATCGAAGGAATCCGCGCGCTGGCGGGTCCGACCGACCCGATCGCGGCCGCTCCCGGCTCGGTGCGCGGCGATTTCGGGACCATCGTGCGGGAGAACCTGATTCACGCCTCGGACTCGGAGGAGTCCGCCGAGCGGGAGATGAAGATTTTCTTCCCCGCTTTTTCCTGAGCCCGACCTCGCCCGACGCCGGATCGACCGCCCGAGGCGGAATGGATCGGGGCTCGGCTCCGACACGACGTCACCATTACGGTGGCCGTTCGGACTTCCGCCGACAATGGCGGAGGAACCGTCTCCACGTGTTCGAGCAAGCGCGTCTACGATGGAAGCCTCGCGCTTAGAGCATGCCAGCGCGGTAGTCCACCTCCTTCCGTAGCCGCACACCACATCGCCCCACTTGGAAGGCCAGACGCATCCATGGGAACCAACATGTCGTTCATCGGCCGTGATATGGCTGTCGACCTCGGGACCGCCAACACGCTGGTGTACGTCAGGGGTCGCGGGATCGTCCTCAACGAGCCGTCCGTCGTCGCGATCAACACCAACACAGGCGGAATCCTGGCGGTCGGCGCCGAGGCGAAGAAAATGATCGGCCGCACCCCTGGCAACATCGTGGCCGTAAGGCCCCTGAAGGACGGCGTCATCGCCGACTTCGAGATCACCGAGCGGATGCTCCGCTACTTCATCCTGAAGATCCACAAGCGGCGCTATCTCGCCCGGCCCCGCGTGGTGGTGTGTGTGCCCTCCGGTATCACCGGAGTCGAGCGCCGCGCCGTCATCGAGGCGTCCACCCAGGCGGGTGCCCGTCAGGTGCACATCATCGAGGAGCCGATGGCCGCGGCGATCGGCTCGGGACTGCCGGTCCACGAGGCCACCGGCAACATGGTGGTGGACATCGGCGGCGGCACCACCGAGGTCGCCGTGATCTCGCTGGGCGGCATCGTCACCGCGCAGTCGATCCGGGTGGCGGGCGACGAGCTCGACAACGCGATCATCCAGCACATCAAGAAGGAGTACAGCCTCCTGCTCGGCGAGCGCACCGCCGAGAGCATCAAGATCACCATCGGTTCGGCGCACGACCTCGACAAGGACGAGCACACCGAGATCCGCGGCCGTGACCTGGTCAGCGGGCTACCCAAGACGGTGGTGATCTCCGCGGGCGAGGTCCGCAAGGCCATCGAGGAGCCGGTCAACGCGATCGTCGACGCGGTCAAGACCACCCTCGACAAGTGCCCGCCGGAGCTGTCCGGCGATGTGATGGACCGCGGCATCGTGCTCACCGGTGGTGGCGCCCTGCTGCGCGGCCTGGACGAGCGGCTGCGCCGCGAGACGGGTATGCCCATCCACATCGCCGAGGACCCGCTGGACTCGGTCGCGCTGGGCTCCGGCAAGTGCGTGGAGGAGTTCGAGGCGCTCCAGCAGGTGCTCGACGCCCAGCCGCGCCGTTGAGCGCCACGGGCATCTGTTCGCAATAACTGACCGTTCAGCGGCGGGTCGTTCGAACGCAGTGGCGGCCCCCGCCAATGCACCCCGCGAACGCGGGGCTGCCCCAGAGAAAGGCACGGCCGCCGCACGTGAGGGACACCCGAGAAAGCCGGCTGCTGCTCGTCCTGCTGATCGCCGTCGCGTTCGCACTGATCACGGTGGATCTCAGAGGGGGCGAGCAGTCTCCGCTCGACGGAGCGCGGCGGTCGGCCGCCTCCGTCTTTGGCCCGGTAGAGAACGGCATGGCCACGGCGGTCGACCCGGTCGGCAACGCCATTGCCGCCGTCCGTGACTCGGGTGCCCGCCACGACAGACTCAGCCGTCTGGAGCAGGAGAACGCGGCGCTGCGGCAGAAGCTCGGCTCCAGCGACCGCAACCGCTCCCGGGCCAACGAGCTCGACAAGCTCCTCAAGACCGCCGGCGCGGGCGGCTACGGCGTCAAGGGCGCCCAGGTCATCGCGATCGGCGCGGCCCAGGGCTTCTCCTGGACCGTCACCATCGACGCCGGCCGGGAGGACGGGCTGCGCCGCGACATGACCGTCCTCAACGGCGACGGGCTGGTCGGCCGCCTCACCACCGTCGGCCCCAGCACCTCCACGGTGCTGCTCGCCAACGACCCCGACTTCACCGTCGGTACCCGGATGGAGAAGAGCAACGAGCTGGGCTTCGCCACCGGGCGCGGCGGCAACGCGCTCAACGTCCAGCTGCTCAACGGCAAGGCCAAGGTCAAGAAGGGCGACCGGCTGGTCACCTTCGGCTCCAGCAACGACAAGCCGTTCGTACCGGGCGTCCCGGTGGGCGAGGTCACCAAGGTCAACCGGAACAAGGGCGACCTCACCCGGACGGTCCGGGTGCGGCCCTACGTCGGCTTCACCCGGCTCGACGTGGTCGGCGTCGTCGTCAAACCGCCGCGCAAGGACCCGCGCGACAAGGTTCTCGAAACCAAGAACCCGCCCAAACCCAAGCCCGCCCCCACGGTGACCGTGACCAAGACGCCCAGCGGTACGCCCTCGCCCAGGAGCTGATCCCCGTGCACCTCAACCGGATGCTGCTCTCGGCCGCTCTCGTGGTCGTCGCCCTGATGCTCCAGGTCACCGTTTTGGCCAGACTCCAACTCCCCGGGGCCGTACCGGACCTGCTGCTGCTGGTCGTACTCGCCCTCGCTCTGGTGTACGGCCACACCGCGGGTGCGCTCGTCGGTTTCTGCGCCGGGCTGCTGGCCGACATCGCCCCGCCCGCCGACCACGCCGTCGGCCGCTACGCGCTGGTGCTCTGCCTGATCGGCTACGCCGCCGGGCTGACCAAGCCCGAGGCAGGCCAGCACCGCTCGGCCACCGTGCCCATGCTGGTGGTCGCCTCCGCCGCCATCGGCTCCACACTGCTGTACGCGGGCGTCGGTGCGCTGGTCGGGGACACCGTGGCCCGCCAGGTCGGGCTCAGCGGGCTGCTGATCACCGCCACCATCTACGACCTGCTGCTGGCGCCGTTCGTGGTGCCGCTGATCATGTCGCTGGCGCGGCGCGGCGAGAAGGACCCGATCGGGGCCGAACCCGGCGGCGGCAGCGCGGACGGCGGTATGCGCGCCTACGGGTGGCTCACCTCGGGCGCCGGCTTCAGCGCCTCGGCCGGCGGCAGCCTGCTCAGCAAGGGCGGCAAGGGCGTCAAGGCCGGGAAGCGCACCTCGCGCAACAAGACGGTGAGCCTGGGCGGACGCAGCAAGGCGGGCAAGATCAAGGGGGTCAAGCGGCTGTGACCAATGCCCACCCTCCCCCAGCCTCCGGCCGGGGGTGCCCCCAGCCCGACCACCGCCCCACAAGGAGGCGCTACGCGCCGTGACCAATATTCCCGAGACCGGCCGTTCCTCCCGCGTCACCATCCGGTTGGTCGTCATCCAGATCCTGGTGGTGTCGCTGCTGCTGACCCTCGGTGGCCGGCTGTGGTACATGCAGATCCGCAACGGTGACGAATACCAGAAGGAGGCCAAGGGCAACCACGTCCAGCAGGTGGTCCAGCCCGCGACGCGCGGCGCCATCCTGGACGCGCGCGGTGTGCCGATCGCCGACAACGAGACCCGGCTGGTGGTCTCCGCCTCCCGCACCGAGCTGATGAAGCAGGACGACGACGGCAAGGCCGTCCTCGAACGGCTCGCCAAGGTCCTGGACATGTCGCCCAAGACCGTCAAGGAGAAGGTCCGTCTCTGCGACGCGGACACCTCGCAGCCGTGCTGGAACGGGTCGCCCTACCAGCCGATCCCGGTCACCGACGACGCCAAGCCGCAGCAGGCGCTGCAGATCCGGGAGCGTTCGGAGGACTTTCCCGGGATCACCGCCGAGCCGGAGGCCGTCCGCCGCTATCCGGCACCGTACGGGGCCGACACCTCGCAGGCGCTCGGCTACCTCTCGCCCGTCACCGACGAGGAGATCGAGAAGGCCAAGGACACCGACTCGCCCTTCCTCCCCTCCGACGAGATCGGCCGCAACGGCCTGGAGCGGGCCTACGACAGCGAGCTGCGTGGCTCCTCGGGCGTCACCCGCTACGAGGTGGACAACCTCGGGCGGGTCATGGGCGAGGCCGAGAGCGACAAGGCGCGACCCGGCTCCAACCTGGTCACCTCGATCGACTCGCGGGTCCAGGCCGTGGCCGAGAAGCAGCTCGACCAGGCGATGAAGAACGCCCGCAAGGAGTTCGACAAGAACACCGGCCGCAACTACAAGGCGGACGCCGGTGCCGTCGTGGTGATGGAGAACAAGACAGGCCGTGTCGTGTCCATGGCCTCCAACCCCGAGTACGATCCCAACGCCTGGGTCGGCGGCATCTCCGGCAAGGAGTACGCCAAGCTCACCGGGAAGAAGTCCAACTACCCGCTGCTCAACCGCGCCATCCAGGGCCTGGCGGCGCCGGGCTCCATCTTCAAGGTCATCTCCACCACCGCCGCGGTCAAGGCCGGCTACCCGTTCAACGGCAAGTACAACTGCTCCTCGGACTTCGAGGTGGGCGGCCAGGTCTTCAAGAACTACGAGTCCAAGGGCTACGGCAACATCGACCTCGGCCGCGCCCTGGAGGTCTCCTGCGACACCGTCTTCTACCGCCTCGCCTACAAGGAGTGGAAGAAGGACGGCGGGAACCTGCCCAAGAAGGGCGCCAAGGACTGGTTCTACAAGACCGCGCACCAGTTCGGTCTCGGCAAGAAGACCGGGATCGACATCCCCAACGAGGTCAAGGGCCGGGTCCCGGACCGGGAGTGGAAGAAGAACTACTGGGAGGCCAACAAGGACGCCTGGTGCAAGCAGGCCGACAACGCCAAGGGCACGCCCAGCTACGCCGAGAAGATCGCCAAGGAGAACTGCGTCTCCGGTATGAAGATGCGCGCCGGTGACAGCGTGAACTACTCCATCGGGCAGGGCGACACCCTCGTCACCCCGATCCAGATGGCCACCATCTACGCGGCGCTCGGCAACGGCGGCACCATGTACGACCCCACCCTCGGCAAGGCCGTCGTCAGTGCCGACGGCAAGTCCGTCAAGGAGATCAAGCCGAACCCCCACGGCAAGCTGCCGCTGGGAGACAAGACGCTCCGCCAGATGGACAAGGCCCTCCAGGGGGTGGCCACCCGGGGTTCGGCCGCCTGGCGGTTCGGCGAGGCGGGCTGGCCGCAGGACAAGATCAAGCTGCGCGCCAAGACCGGTACCGCCGAGGTGGCGGGCAAGCAGACCACCTCCTGGCTGGCCACCTACACCGACGACTTCACCATCGTGATGACCATCTCCCAGGGTGGTACCGGCTCCGGCGCCTCCGGACCCGCCGTGCGCAACATCTACGACGCCATGTACGGCGTCGGGAAGGACGGCAGCATCGACAAGAGCAAGGCGCTGCTGCCCAAGCCCGAGACCGATCTGCCGAAGATCGACAAGGACGGCACCATCGTCGCCGAGCGCGACAAGCGGCCCGCCGACAAGAAGTCCGCGAGCCCGTCCGCCTCGCCCACCGACCGCAGCCCCACCGCCTCACCCCCGGGGGAGACGCCGCGGGCCCGCGGCGAGGCCGCGGTCGCGCGCAACGAGGGCGAGCAGCAGCAGCGCCGCAGAGACGGGGCCCGGCAGGTCAGCGACGCCCGTGCACTGGCCGGAGGTGAGCGCCCATGAGCGCTAGGACGTTCGCCCTCGGCGGTTACGGCCCACGCCGCCGCTCGGCCTGGGACCGGTTGACCGCACGTGACTCGATCGTGTGGCGGATGGACTGGATGATCCTGCTGTCCGGGGTCGCGCTCGCGGTCATCGGCTCGCTCCTGGTCTACTCCGCCACCCGCAACCGCACCGAGCTCAACCAGGGCGACCCGCAGTACTTCCTGGTGCGGCACGTCATCAGCCTGGGTATCGGTATCGCGCTGATGATCGGCACCGTCTGGCTGGGCCACCGCAGACTGCGCAGCGTCGTACCGGTGCTCTACGGCATCACCGTGCTGCTCGCCGTCTGCGTCCTCACCCCGCTCGGCGCCACGATCAACGGCTCGCGGGCCTGGCTGAACCTGGGCGGCGGCTTCACGGTCCAGCCCGCGGAGTTCATCAAGATCACGGTGATCCTCGGCATGGCGATGCTGCTCGCCGCCAAGGTCGACGCCGGCGACCGGGAGCACCCCGACCACCGCACCGTGCTGCACGCGCTCGCCATGGCGGCGCTGCCGATCGCGATCATCCTGATGATGCCCGACCTCGGCTCCGTGATGGTGCTGGTCATCATCGTGCTGGCCGTGCTGCTCGCCTCCGGCGCCTCCAACCGCTGGATCATCGGGCTGTGCCTGGCGGGTGCCGGGGGAGCGGTGCTGGTGTGGACGCTGGGGCTGCTGGACGAGTACCAGATCAACCGGTTCGCCGCCTTCGCCAACCCGGCGCTCGACCCCGCCGGCGTCGGCTACAACACCAACCAGGCCCGTATCGCCATCGGCTCCGGCGGCCTCACCGGCAAGGGCCTCTTCGAGGGCACCCAGACGACCGGCCAGTTCGTCCCCGAGCAGCAGACCGACTTCGTCTTCACGGTCGCCGGCGAGGAACTGGGCTTCGTGGGCGGCGGGCTGATCCTCGTCCTGCTCGGCATCCTGATCTGGCGGGCCTGCCGGATCGCCCGCGAGTCGACCGAGCTGTACAGCACCATCGTCGCGGCCGGGGTGATCGCCTGGTTCGCCTTCCAGGCGTTCGAGAACATCGGGATGACGCTCGGCATCATGCCGGTGGCCGGTCTGCCGCTGCCCTTCGTCTCCTACGGCGGCACCTCGATGTTCGCGGTGTGGATCGCGGTGGGGCTGCTGCAGTCGATCCGGACGCAGCGGCCGATAGCGGCATAAGTCCTCGTCTGCCGGGGTCGGGGGGGCCGGTGCGCGGCCCCCGGCCCCGGCAGCCGACAGGGCGGGCGTGACCAACCGTTACTCTGGACGACTGGCCCTGTCCCCCTCCCCGGCTCCGGCCGGGGGCACCCGCAGAAAGCGCGCCCCACATGCCCGTCGAATCGGTCTTCCCCCAGCTAGAGGCCCTCCTCCCGCACGTTCAGAAGCCGATCCAGTACGTGGGCGGCGAGCTGAACTCCACCGTCAAGGAATGGGACGAGACGGACGTCCGCTGGGCTCTGATGTACCCGGACGCCTACGAGGTCGGCCTCCCCAACCAGGGCGTCATGATCCTCTACGAGGTGCTCAACGAGCGCCAGGGCGTCCTGGCCGAGCGCACCTACAGCGTCTGGCCGGACCTGGAGAAGCTGATGCGGGAGCACCAGGTCCCGCAGTTCACCGTCGACGCGCACCGCCCGGTCGGCGCCTTCGACGTGTTCGGGGTCTCCTTCTCCACCGAGCTGGGCTACACCAACCTGCTGACCGCTCTTGAGCTGTCCGGTGTCCCGCTGGAGGCCAAGGACCGCACCGAGGACCACCCGATCGTGATGGCGGGCGGGCACGCGGCGTTCAACCCGGAGCCGATCGCCGACTTCCTCGATGTGGCGGTGATCGGCGACGGCGAGCAGGCCGTGCTGGAGGTCACCGAGATCATCCGGGCCTGGAAGGCCGAGGGTCGCCCCGGCGGCCGCGACGAGCTGCTGCTGCGGCTGGCCAAGACCGGCGGCGTGTACGTACCGCGCTTCTACGACGTCGAATACCTGGCCGACGGCCGGATCTCCCGCGTCGTGCCCAACCGCTCCGGCGTCCCGTGGCGGGTGAGCAAGCACACCGTGATGGACCTGGACGAGTGGCCCTACCCCAAGCAGCCGCTGGTCCCCCTCGCGGAGACGGTGCACGAGCGGATGTCGGTGGAGATCTTCCGCGGCTGCACCCGCGGCTGCCGCTTCTGCCAGGCGGGCATGATCACCCGCCCGGTGCGGGAGCGGTCCATCACCGGCATCGGCGACATGGTCGACAAGGGGCTGAAGAACACCGGCTTCGAGGAGGTCGGTCTGCTCTCCCTCTCCTCCGCCGACCACAGCGAGATCGGTGACATCGCCAAGGGCCTGGCCGACCGCTACGAGGAGGACAAGGTCGGGCTGTCCCTGCCCTCCACGCGCGTGGACGCCTTCAACATCGACCTGGCCAACGAGCTGACCCGCAACGGCCGCCGCTCCGGCCTCACCTTCGCCCCCGAGGGCGGCAGCGAACGCATCCGCAAGGTCATCAACAAGATGGTCTCCGAAGAGGACCTGATCCGCACCGTCGCCACCGCCTACGGCAACGGCTGGCGCCAGGTGAAGCTGTACTTCATGTGCGGGCTGCCCACCGAGACCGACGAGGACGTGCTGCAGATCGGCGACATGGCGGTCAACGTCATCGCCAAGGGCCGCGAGGTCGCCAAGTCCAACGACATCCGCTGCACCGTCTCCATCGGCGGCTTCGTCCCCAAGCCGCACACCCCCTTCCAGTGGGCACCGCAGCTGTCCGCCGAGGAGACCGACGCCCGGCTGGCCAAGCTGCGCGACAAGATCCGCGGTGACAAGAAGTACGGCCGCTCGATCGGTTTCCGTTACCACGACGGCAAGCCCGGCATCGTCGAGGGCCTGCTCTCCCGCGGTGACCGCCGCATCGGCGCGGTGATCCGCGAGGTCTACGAGCGCGGCGGCCGGTTCGACGGCTGGCGCGAGTACTTCTCCTACGACCTGTGGATGGAATCGGCCGCCAAGGCGCTGGAGGGCACCGGCGTCGATGTCGACTGGTACACCACCCGCGAGCGCTCCTACGAGGAGGTGCTCCCCTGGGACCACCTCGACTCGGGGCTGGACAAGGACTGGCTCTGGGAGGACTGGCAGGACGCCCTCGACGAGACCGAGGTCCCCGACTGCCGCTGGGACCCCTGCTTCGACTGTGGCGTGTGCCCGCAGATGGACACCGAGATCCAGATCGGGCCCACGGGCAAGAAGCTGCTGCCGCTGACGGTGGTGAAGTAGCCGGCCGCGCCGCGGCCGTTACCGGATCGCCACACCACCGGCCGAACCGCCCGGCGGGCTCGGCCGTCCCCACCAGCGTGAACGGGTACCAGCACGGACATCGGCCGCGCCACGGCGCCGCCGCGGACACGAAGCAACCCGAAGGGTGCCTGACGGCCGCGGTGCGGCTGCCGGTGCGCATCGTGATGTTCGTGCTGGTACTGCCCGTGAGGATGGTGTGGGACGGGCTGGTGCTGGTGGGGCGGGCCCTGCGGCGCGGAGTGCTGGTTCCGGCCGGGCGCGCGCTGGCGTGGCTGTGGCGCACACTCGTCGTCGCCCCGGCGAGCAGCCTGTGGCGTACCGTTCTCGCGCCGGTGTGCCGGGGCGTCGGGATCGCGCTGGTATGGACGGGCAAGGCCCTCTTCGTATGGCCGTGGGTCGCCCTGTGGCGGTACGTGGTCGCTCCGGCCGGACGCGGTGTCGCCGCCGCCGTCGCTTTCGTGGTCCGGGTGCTGATCGTCGCCCCGCTGGCCTGGGCGTACGCCGGCCTGCTCACCCCGCTCGGCCACGCGCTGCTGGCCGCGCTGCGCGGGCTCGGCGGCGGGCTGCGCCGGCTGGGGCGGCAGCTGGTGCTGCTGCCGGCGGTGCTGCTGTGGCGGTATGTGCTGGCCCCGGTGGGGCGGGGCGTGGCCGCGGCCGCCGCCTGGCTGTGGCGGTGGCTGGTGGTGGCGCCGGTGGTGGGCCTCTACCGCTGGGTGCTGACCCCTCTCGGGCACGCGGTGGTGGCCGTGGCGCGCGGAACCGGTGCCGCACTGGCGTGGCTGGGCCGGTATCTGCTCGTGGTGCCCGCTCTCGCCCTCCACCGCTGGGTCCTCGCCCCCTTCGGGCGGGGCGTCGCGCTGGTCGTACGGGAGATCGCCGCCGCCCTCGTCATCGCCTGGCAGGTGGCCGGCCGGGTGACGGTGGTGGTCTTCCGGTTCCTCGGACGGATGGCGTATCTGCTGCTGGTGGCCCCTTTCGTGGGGTTGTGGCGCTACCTGCTGGCCCCCCTCGGACGGGCGCTGCGCGACTGGCTGTGGCGCCCGCTCGCCACCGCGGCACGTGCGGTGGGGCGTACGGCGGGCCGCGGCCTGAGGGCTGCCGGACGGCCGGTGCGGGACGCGCTTCGCTCGGCGCGGGAATCGATGCGCGCGACACGGGCAGAGATACGGCGTGCCCTGTGGGGATCCCCCCGGCCCGAGGCCCGGAAAGTGCCCCGCTCGAAGGAGCGGGAGCCGCTGCCCCAGGGCAGCCGCGTACCCTGGGCACCAGGATCATCCGCACGACCCCGGGCTTCCCGGCCGTCCGCCGGGGTGCCGCCCGGTCGCGAAGACCGCAGGTGAGGCGCCTCGACACGGAGGGCGCCGGCCTGGTCGGTGCGGACTTCCGCCTTCGTACACGACGCATAGACGAACCCATCAGACATGGACGGTCGCGCCCTCGCGCACCGCCCGGCACCGAGGAGAGAACCACTGGGCAAGCGACAGCCCGAAGGCCCGCCGCCCGCACCCACCGTGCAGCGCCTCCGCCTGCGCTACACGAAGCGAGGCCGCCTTCGGTTCACCAGCCACCGCGACTTCCAGCGCGCGTTCGAAAGAGCACTGCGCCGGGCCGAGGTCCCCATGGCGTACTCCGCCGGTTTCACCCCGCACCCCAAGGTCAGCTACGCCAACGCCGCCCCCACCGGCACCGGCAGCGAGGCCGAGTACCTGGAGATCGCCCTCGTCCAGCAGCGTGACCCCGAACAGCTGCGGGCGCTGCTCGACAGCTGTATGCCGGACGGCCTCGACATCGTCGACGCGGTCGAGGCCCACGGGTCCGACTTCAGCGACCGGCTGCAGGCGTCCGTATGGGAGCTGCGGCTCGACGGCGTCACCCCGCAGCAGGCACAGCAGGCGGCGGACGCGTTCTTGGCGGCCGAGTCCGTCGAGGTGCAGCGGCAGACCAAGAAGGGCCTCCGCTCCTTCGACGCCCGGGCCGCCGTCCGCTCACTGACGGTCGCGGGCCAGGACGACGGACAGCCGACCGGGCAGCACGCCGAGGCGGACACCGCCGCCGCTGCGGTCGGCTCCACCGGCACCGATAGGCCGGGCAAGGGGGCCTGTGCGATACTGCGCCTGGTAGTACGGCACCTGACACCTGCCGTACGACCCGACGACGTCCTGTCCGGTCTCCGCGCTACGGCCGACCTGGCGCCGCCGGTCCCCGCAGCGGTGACCAGGCTGGCGCAGGGGCCGCTCGATGAGGAGAGCGGCACGGTGACCGACCCGTTCGCACCTGACCGCGACGCGCTTCCGGAGCCCATCGGCTCAGGGATCTCCAGCGCCGCGACGGTGCCGGGCGGCGCCGCGTAGGACAGCCGCCGAAGCCGCGCCGCCGCCGACGACGCACGCCAGGGAGCCACCCGGGCAGCCGTAGGCCAGGCGAGCGCACAGACCAGCAGACTTTCGCCGTAGCCGGGCCGGACAAGGGCCGGAACCGGCGAGTGAGACGACAAGCTCCCGCGCGGCGCCCGCGCCCCGGAGAGCGATCCGCCCGCAAGGGCGGGCCGCCCCGGACCTCACGAGCGCGGCGCCCGGGAGCGTGACGGGAGAACCGCCCGCATGCTCGAACCAACTGAATCCAACGAAGCCGAGGCAGCCGCAGCCGGTCCCGCCGCTTCCGCGGAAGCCGCCGCCTCCGGCGGATCCACCGCGTCCGGCGGGTCGGTCGTCGGCAGTGGCACCACTGTCGGCGGCGGAGCCGCCGGAGCGCCCGAGACCGCCGGTGGTGCGCTCAGCACGCCGAGCGACAACCTGCCCCCGCGCCGCCGCCGTGCCGCCAGCCGTCCCGCGGGACCGCCGTCCACGGCGGACACCGGTGAGCCGGTGAGCAGCACGGACAGCGGTGGGACCGGGAGCTCGGCGACCGCCGGGGCCGGAACGCCGACCGTGCGCGACAGCGCCGAGGACACCTCGGGGGAGGCCGGAGCCCAGGACGGCCCGGCCCCGGACGACTCGGGGAGCGACGCCGCTCCTCAGGCCCCCGCCGACATCGCACCGGCGCCCGCCGCCCGCACCCGCCGCCGCGCCACCCGCAAGGCGACCGCCCCGGCCGGCTCGCCGCCGCCGGCCCAGCCCGCCGAACAGGCCGAGGCAGCCGAACAGGCCCAGGCCGCGGAACGGACCGAGGCGGCTCCGCAGCCGGAGACCGCCGGTGGCACCGTCGAGGTGGGCACCGAGCCGCCGAAGACCGGCAGCCGCCGCCGCGCCACCCGCAAGGCCACCGCTCCCGCGGGCTCGCCCGCTCCGGCGGAGTCCACCCCCGAGCCCGAGGCGGCCGAGTCCGAGGCGCCGAAGGCCCGTACCCGCCGTCGTGCCACCGGCCGCAAGGCCGCCGACGCCGCCCCGGCCGAGGAGACGGCGCAGTCGTCCGAGGAGGAGAAGCCCGCGGCTGCGCGTCGTCGCAGCACCCGTGAGACCTCCGCGCCCGCCGAGACCTCCGCGCCCGCCGAGACCGCTGAGACCTCCGCGTCCGCCGGGACGGCCGAGGGCGCCGGGACGGCCGAGAACGCCGAGGCGCCGAAGACGCGCGGTCGTCGCCGTACCGCCACCCGCAAGGCCGCCGCTGCCGCCGACGCGACGGCCGAGCCGGAGACCGGGACCGGGACGGGGACCGAGACCTCCGCCGAACCCGCCTCCGCCGAACCCGCCTCCGCCGAACCCGCCTCCGGCGGCCGTACGCGGCGCCGTGCGACCCGTGCGGGTTCCGCGCCCGCCGCCACCGAGGCGACGGAGACCGTCGAGGCCTCCGCGCCCGCCGGGACCACCGAGGCCGCACCGGCCCCCGAGCAGGGTGCGGCCACCGAGACGTCCGCTCCTGCCCGTACGCGTCGCCGGGCGACCCGCAAGGGCGCCGAGGCCGCGGAGCCGGCCGGAACCGCCGATTCCGACCGCCCCGCCTCCGACAGCGGCAAGGCCGCCAGGAGCGACGCGAAGGGCAATGCCGCCAAGGCTGCCAAGGCGACCGAGGCAGCCGGGACGGCCGAGGCGCCGCAGGAGGCCGAGCCGAAGGTCGCCAGGGGCTTCGAAGCCCCCGCGTCCGGGACCCCCAGGACCGGCGAGCAGTCCGAGAAGTCGGAGAAGGCCGAGACGCGCGGGGGACGGCGTAAGCGCCCCGCGCCGCCCGTGGCGATGTTCCAGCCGCCCGTCTTCACCGAGCCGGCCTTCCAGACCCCGCAGTCCGCCGCCGCTGCCGCCGAGGCCGAGCGCCGGGCCGAGGCCGAGGCGGAGACCGAGCCGGAGCCGGAGACCGAGACCGGGGCCGCGATCGAGGAGGAGGCCGCCGCCACTCCGCGCCGTCGCCGTCGCCGCCGCGCGGAGTCGGCCGAGCAGCAGGCCGAGCAGCAGCCCGCCGCCCGCGACGAGAGCCGGGACGAGCGGGAGGACCGCGAGGGCGGCGACCAGGACACCGAGGGCGAGGAGCAGGAGGGCGCCCAGGCGGACGAGCGCCCCGCACGCCGCCGCCGTCGGGGCGGCCGCCGTCGGCGCCGTGGCGAGAGCGCCGAGCAGGCCGAGGGTGCCGAGTCCGACGAGGCCGATGAGCCGGAGGAGCGCGAGGAGCGCCCCGAGGCCGCCGAGGAGACCGAGACCGCCGGGCGGGCCGCTGCGGACGCAGCGGGGGCCGGCGAGGACGAGGGCGAGGCCGGGGCCACCGGTGGCACCTCCTCCAGCAGCTCGCGCCGTCGCCGCCGTCGCCGCCGCCGCTCCGGTGACACGGAGGCCCCGGCCGGTGAGACGGTCACCTCGGAGGACCCCGAGCGCACCGTCGTCAAGGTTCGTGAGCCCCGCAAGAAGAAGGACGAGCCCTCCGACGAGGTGCAGGCCATCAAGGGCTCCACCCGGCTGGAGGCCAAGAAGCAGCGCCGCCGCGAGGGCCGTGAGCAGGGGCGTCGCCGGGTTCCGATCATCACCGAGGCGGAGTTCCTCGCCCGCCGCGAGGCCGTCAAGCGCGAGATGATCGTGCGGCAGAGCGGCGAGCGTACGCAGATCGCCGTCCTGGAGGACGATGTGCTGGTCGAGCACTTCGTCAACAAGGAGCAGTCGACCTCGTACGTCGGCAATGTCTACCTCGGCAAGGTGCAGAACGTCCTGCCGTCGATGGAGGCCGCCTTCGTCGACATCGGCAAGGGCCGCAACGCCGTGCTGTACGCGGGCGAGGTCAACTTCGAGTCGCTGGGCATGGGCAACGGCCCGCGCCGGATCGAGACCGCGCTCAAGTCCGGCCAGTCGGTGCTGGTGCAGGTCACCAAGGACCCGATCGGCCACAAGGGCGCCCGGCTGACCAGCCAGGTCTCGCTGCCGGGCCGCTACCTGGTCTATGTGCCCGAGGGGTCCATGACGGGCATCAGCCGCAAGCTCCCGGACACCGAGCGCTCGCGGCTCAAGCAGATCCTCAAGCGGGTGGTGCCCGAGGGCGCCGGCGTGATCGTCCGTACGGCGGCCGAGGGCGCCAGCGAGGACGAGCTGCGCCGCGACGTCGAGCGGCTGCAGGCGCAGTGGGAGGACATCCAGAAGAAGGCCCAGAAGGGCAACGCGCCCACGCTGCTGTACGGCGAGCCGGACATGACCGTCCGGGTGGTGCGCGACATCTTCAACGAGGACTTCTCCAAGGTCACCATCAGCGGTGACGAGGCCTGGGAGACCATCCACGGCTATGTCTCGCACGTGGCTCCCGACCTGGGCGACCGGCTCCAGAAGTGGACCTCGGACGTGGACGTCTTCGCCACGTACCGCATCGACGAGCAGCTGGCCAAGGCGCTGGACCGCAAGGTGTGGCTGCCCAGCGGCGGTTCGCTGGTGATCGACAGGACCGAGGCGATGATCGTCGTCGACGTCAACACCGGCAAGTTCACCGGCCAGGGCGGCAACCTGGAGGAGACGGTCACCAGGAACAACCTGGAGGCGGCCGAGGAGATCGTGCGCCAGCTGCGGCTGCGCGACCTCGGCGGCATCATCGTGATCGACTTCATCGACATGGTCCTGGAGTCCAACCGCGACCTGGTGCTGCGCCGCCTGCTGGAGTGCCTGGGCCGGGACCGTACCAAGCACCAGGTGGCGGAGGTCACCTCGCTGGGCCTCGTGCAGATGACCCGTAAGCGGGTCGGACAGGGGCTGCTGGAGTCGTTCTCCGAGCAGTGCGTGCACTGCAACGGGCGCGGCGTCATCGTGCACATGGACCAGGCCGTGGCCGCCGGTGCGGGTGGCGGCGGCAAGAAGGGCAAGAAGGGCAAGGGCAAGGCGGACAAGGGCGAGGCGAAGGGCGGCGGCCAGCAGGTCGCACAGCCGCAGCCGGCTCCCGCCGAGCCCGTCCCGGCAGAGCCCGAGCCCTCGCCCGCGACCGCGCCGGCGGCTGCCGCGGTGGAGCCCTCCGAGGTGGTGGCCGAGTCCGCCGACGTCTCGACGGCGGCCCCCGCGCCGGTGGAGTTCGTGCCGGACGAGGAGCTGTTCAACAGCGCCGCCGAGGCGGAGGCAGCAGCGGCTGCCGCGCGTGGTGGACGTGGCCGACGCCGGGGCAGCCGCAAGGCGAGCGCGCCCGCGGGGTCGCCGAGGGCGACGGCGGGTGAGACCGCCGAGGTGGTCGAGCCGACAACACCGGAGCCCGCCGCTTCGGAGTCCGCCGTGTCACAGCCCGCGGTTCCGGAGGCCGTCGCCGCCGGGCCCGCTGCGGTCGAGCCCACCGCCCCGGCACCGGCCGAGGCTCCGGCCGAGCCCGCGGCCGACGTGGCCGCACCGGTTGCCGAACCGAGCACGGAGCAGGCCGCCGAGCAGCCCGCCGAGCAGCCCGAGGCGGCCACCGAACCCGCCACCGGCGCCCGGCGCCGCCGTCGGGTGACGCGCAAGGTCAGCGCTCCGGCCGGGGCGCCGCGTACCGGGGACGGCACCGCCGCCGTGCTGGTCGTCCCGTCGGACGAGGCGACCGCTCCGGCTGCGGCCGCCGAGCCCGAGCCGGTGGTCGGCGAGGTCGTCACCGATGTCGCGCCGGTCCGGCCGCGGCGGCGGGTGACGCGGACCATCACCACCACCGCTCCGGCGGAGGAGGGCGAAGCCGTCGCCCCGGCGAAGAAGACCGCCGCGAAGAAGGCGGCCAAGAAGGCCCCGGCCAAGAAGACGGCCGCGAAGAAGACCGCCGCCAAGAAGTCGACGACGGCGAAGTCGGCGACGAAGGCGGCGGGAAAGTCGGCAGCGGGAAAGACGGCGGCGAACAAGACCGCCGCGAAGAAGGCGGCCAAGAAGGCTTCGGCCAAGAAGACGGCCGCCGCCGAGCAGGAGGGCGGAGCCGGAACCTCGGTGTCCGCCGCCACCCCCGAGGAGTGACCCGCACCCCCCGGCGGTGACCCGCCGGGCGGGGAGGGCCCGTCCCTCCCCGCCCGGCTCGGGTCCGGGCAACGGGGCCTCGGAAAGAACCCCAGGTCCGTATGGGGTACCCTTGACCGTCGGCGTGTCCTCACCCGGGCGCGCCGCTCCTGAGCAAATCCCTCCCGGTTCCCGGGAGAGGCCGCTCAATCCTTCCGGATCAGATCCGCGCTCTCGCGCGGGCGGGCGGCTGGCGTCAGGAGCTCCGATACGAGCGAGAGAGAGTTCCGCGTGTACGCGATCGTGCGCACCGGCGGTCGCCAGCAGAAGGTTTCTGTGGGCGACGTCATCGAGGTTGACCGTATTTCTGACAGCAAGGTCGGCGACAGCGTCGAGCTCTCGACCCTGCTCGTCGTCGACGGTGACGCGGTCACCAGCGACCCCTGGGTCCTGGCGGGCGTGAAGGTCCAGGCCGAGGTGGTGGACCACCACAAGGGCGACAAGATCCGGATCCAGAAGTACAAGAACAAGACCGGGTACAAGAAGCGCATCGGCCACCGCCAGCTGCACACCGCGCTGAAGGTCACCGACATCCCCGCCCCGGCCAAGAAGTAAGGACTGAGGAGAGATGGCACACAAGAAGGGCGCATCGTCCACCCGGAACGGTCGCGACTCCAACCCGCAGTATCTCGGCGTGAAGCGCTTCGGCGGTCAGGTCGTCAACGCGGGTGAGATCCTGGTCCGCCAGCGCGGCACCCACTTCCACCCGGGCAAGGGCGTCGGCCGCGGCGGCGACGACACCCTGTTCGCGCTGGACGCGGGTGCGGTGCAGTTCGGCACCCACCGCGGCCGCAAGGTCGTCAACGTCGTACCCGCTGCCAAGTAAGCAGCCGGACGGCACACTCTCCACACCCGAGGGCGGACCTCCTTCTCCCGTATGTTCGGCATATGCCTGCGTACGGGAAACGGGTCCGCCCTCGGTGCGTAGTACACCCCCCTCAGCACGCCTTGGAGGCACACCCCTATGACCACCTTCGTGGACCGCGTCGAGCTGCATGTCGCCGCGGGTAACGGTGGGCACGGTTGCGCCTCCGTGCACCGGGAGAAGTTCAAGCCGCTCGGCGGCCCCGACGGCGGCAACGGCGGGCGCGGCGGCGACGTGGTCTTCGTCGTCGACCCGGACGTGACCACGCTGCTCGACTACCACCACAGTCCGCACCGCAAGGCCACCAACGGCCGGCCCGGCGAGGGTGGGCACCGCTCCGGGCAGGACGGCACGGACCTGGTGCTGGCGGTGCCGGACGGTACCGTCGTCCTGAACAAGCGCGGCGAGGTGCTGGCCGACATGGTCGGCGCCGGCACCACCTTCATCGCGGGGCGGGGCGGCCGCGGCGGCCTCGGCAACGCGGCGCTGGCCTCCGCACGGCGCAAGGCCCCCGGCTTCGCGCTGCTGGGCGAGCCCGGTGAGGAACGGGACGTCGTCCTGGAGCTGAAGACCGTCGCCGATGTCGCGCTCGTCGGTTACCCGAGTGCGGGCAAGTCCTCGCTGATCTCGGTGCTCTCCGCCGCCAAACCGAAGATCGCCGACTACCCCTTCACCACGCTGGTGCCCAACCTCGGCGTGGTCACGGCCGGGAGCTCCGTCTACACCATCGCGGACGTGCCGGGGCTGATCCCCGGCGCCAGCGAGGGCAAGGGGCTCGGGCTGGAGTTCCTGCGGCACGTCGAGCGCTGCTCCGTGCTGGTCCATGTGCTGGACTGCGCCACGCTGGAGACCGACCGCGACCCCGTCTCCGACCTGGACGTCATCGAGGCCGAGCTGGCCCGCTACGGCGGCCTGGAGGACCGGCCGCGCGTCGTCGTCCTCAACAAGACGGACATCCCCGAGGGCAAGGACCTGGCCGACATCATCCGGCCCGATCTGGAGGAGCGCGGCTTCCCTGTCTTCGAGGTCTCCGCCGTCTCCCGGCAGGGCCTCAAGGAGCTGTCCTACGCGCTGGCGGGTCTGGTGGACCAGGCCCGCGCCGCCCGTCCCGCGCAGGAGTCCACCCGTGTCGTCATCCGCCCCAAGGCCGTCGACGACGCGGGCTTCACGGTGACCCGCATCGAGGAGGGCTTCTTCCGGGTGCGCGGCGAGAAGCCCGAACGCTGGGTGCGGCAGACCGACTTCAACAACGACGAAGCCGTCGGATATCTCGCCGACCGCCTCGCTCGCCTCGGCGTCGAGGAGGAGCTGCTGAAGGCGGGCGCCCGCGAGGGCGACGGCGTCGCCATCGGCGACGAGGACAACGCCGTCGTCTTCGACTGGGAGCCCACCATGGTCACCGGTGCCGAGATGCTCGGCCGCCGGGGCGAGGACCACCGCATGGACGCCCCCCGTCCGGCAGCCCAGCGCCGCCGCGACCGCGAGGCGGAGCGCGACGAAGCCCTGGGTGAGTACGAGGACTTCGACCCGTTCGAGTAAGAGGGCCGCGCCCCGAAGGGGCGCGGGGAACGGCGCGACAAGCCACGACGAACCCGCAGCCTGTAAGCGCCAGTCAGGGGCAGAACCCCTGACCAGCACAGCCGGAAGGGCGAGCCCAGAGGCGCGCCCTAGTGCTCCGGCTGGGGGCTCACTCCCTTGCAGCTGGGGGTGTTGTCGGCGCTGCCGGGCCGCGCCGCGGCCCACACGGCACGAAAGCGCCGCACATAGGCGTCGTGCACCGCCGAGCTGTCGACCTTCATCAGAGCCTCGTCGTTCTTGGTGAGCGCCGGGCCCGAGTAGTTGTGGCTTCCGGTCCACACCACCTTGTTCGCGGCACCCGCGTACCGACCCGAGATCATCAGGGTCTTGGAGTGGATGACCTCCCGTGCCGTCTTAGGGTCGCCGTCGTCGTCATAGTGCAGGCACCGCACAGCGGGGCCGCCAGGTACGTGCAGCGTCTCCCAGGTGCCGGGGGAGCCGGTGCTGTCCTTGCTGTCGGTCTCGGCGTAGACGATGTCGACGGCGCAGCCTTGCCGGCGCAGCGCGGCGAGTTCGTCGGCTACGCCCTGCCGGGTGAGCTTGAACATCGCCAGCCGGACGCTGGTGCGGTGGCTGCCGCGCGCGTCCTTCCAGCGGCAGGTCACGTTGTCCAGGATGCCGCGCACGGTGTCGCCGCCGCTCGGCCGGGGGAAGAAGTAGCCGGTGTAGGGGCCGGCGGCGGCCCGGGTGTAGCGCCAGGTGCGCCAGTTCGCGGCGGCCATCTTGTCGAAGTAGCGGCTGTAGGCCTGGTAGGTGCGGGCCTGGGAGACGACCATCGCGTCGTTCCAGAACTTGGTGTAGTTGCCGGTGGACAGGTTCGAGGACGTCTGCACCACGACGTTTCGTAAGCCGCCGGTACGGGAGAAGAGCCAGAACTTGTTGTGCGCGATGGACGCCCCCGAGCCGGGGTTGCCCAGACAGGACTTCCCCTTCGGGCAGAGCCCGACGAAGGACCGTTTCGCCCGGTCGGTGCCGAGCGCCTTGCGCAGGATCTTGTACGAGCTGCTGGAGGGCATCGTGCTCACACTCGACTCGTCCAGCAGCACCCGCACGTTCACGCGCCGCTTGGCCGAGGTGTGGGCCTTGGCCAGTGCGCGGGCCACCTCGGCGTCCCAGAAGTGGTAGAGGGCCAGCTTGATCGTGGAGCGGGGCGCCGCCGCCTTGATCCGGGCCAGCAGATCGCTGCGGATGGCGCGCTGCTGGGTGGGGGTGCCGTTGGGCAGGTTGAAGACGGGACCGGTGCCGGGAGAGGCGGCTGCGGCGGGGGAGGGGGTGGCGAGGTGGATTCCCGCCACCAGGAGCAGAGCGAGTGGTGTTGCGGCGGTTCTCAGGCGTGTCACGTGCGTCCCCTCCTGGCTGGTGGTGCGGAACCCGGCGGATGGTGCCTACCGGGTCGCCAGCGAGCGTAGGGACGCGGGGCCGGGCTTTCAGCCGTATGCGTCAGGTCCTGGGACGGATGGGACGGAAGTGACGCAGACATACGGAAGGGCCCCGGGAGGTGAATTCCTCCCGGGGCCCCGCACCGTCATGTGCTTCCGTGCGCCGGTGTGCTGCGCATGCGCCGCCCGAACGAGTGGCCCCGCCCAAACGGTGGTCACGCGGTGGCGGTGCTGCCTATGTCGGCACCGCATCCTCCGGATCCGCCGTCGTCGGCGCCTCCATCTCGGCCTCCTCGGCGGCCTCTTCCATCTCCCGCTGGCCGGGGATCTCGGCCGTACGCCGTGCGACACGGGTGTTGCGGGCCTCGGCCTCGGCCGCCAGCTCCAGCCCGGCCGCGTTGAAGCGGACGAGCGAAGGCGGATCGGAGGGGCCCAGCAGATGTGTCTTGAGCTCCTTGCGGGCCCGCACCAGGGCGTCCTTCTCCGGGTGGCGCACCGACTCCAGCAGCGCCGGGATCTGCTGAGCGTCGGGGGAGAGCACGGTGCCGGCCCGCACGGTCGGGAAGGTGGCCCGGAACTCCTCCTCGCTCATGCCGCTGGTGTTCGCCACCGCGTACGGCTTCTCGCTGCTGAGGTAGTCGGAGACGACGGAGGAGACGTCCGAGATCAGCAGGTCGGCCTGGTTGAAGCAGGTGAAGATCGCCGGCCGGGGGCCGTCGATGATCTGGTGCTCCCACTCCGGGAACGACGCCCAGTAGGCCGCCTCCCACGCCTCTGTCGCGGCCCGCACCCGTTCGGCGTTGCCCTCCTCGGGTGTGCCCTGGATCTTCATCCGCTCCATCTCGTCCGCGCTGCGGCGGAACGCGGTGGTGGACACCCGGTCCAGCTCCGTGGTGCGGCGCTCCAGCTCCGCGACCGCCTCCGTGCTGCGCCGCGCACCGCCGCGAGCCGCGTTGGCCTGCGTGATCAGTGCGCGGATGCGCTGGTCGGCGGCGCCCGCGCGGGGGTCGACCGAGCCGGTCATCGGGTGCGGCTTGTAGAGCAGCCGTACCTTCGGGTCCGCCAGCAGGGCCTTGACGATGTTCTCGCCGGCCAGCCGGACCGAGGTGTTGCCCGGGTTGCCGTCCCAGCCCTCCCAGGTGGGCGCGTACAGCACCGTCGTGTAGTCGCTCTTCGGCGCCGCGGCGCGCTCGTCGGCGTGCTGGATGGGGCTCAGCTGCGGGCGGCCCACCTCCACCACGTCCTTGTCGTCGACCCCGACCTCGGCGAGCTGGTACCGCTCACGTGCTGCTTCTCCGGCGACCCACACCTGGTCGTACGCCTTGGCGTAGGGGTTGCAGGAGGAGAGCTTGTCGGACTCGCCGTGGTTGATGAAGGCGTGCTTGAGGGTGGGGATGCGCAGCACCTGGGAGGTCTTGCCGGAGTTGGCCGGGTGCAGCAGCACCTTGAGCGTGGAGTGCTCCAGCCGCATCAGGTGGGCGACCTTGGGGATGCAGACGATCGGGATGTCGGTGGCGTCGATCTTCTGCACCATGAACCGCTCCCGCAGCACGATCAGCGGCCTGCCGTCCAGCTGGGCCAGGGTGCTCAGCCACATGTTCGCCTGGTACGCGGAGGTGGCGCCGCCCGAGAAGTACATGCCGATGGTCGGCCTGTACTGCGCCAGCCACTTGTCCAGCCACGCCAGCACGTCCTGCTCGCTCTTGGAGCGCTTCTTGGGCAGTAGCCAGGTGCCCAGATACACAGCGCTGCTCAGCGACAGCAGCAGGGTGCAGCTGACGCCGATCAGACCCCACTCCTGCGCCGACAGCCCGGCGCTGAGCATCAGCCCCAGGGTGCCGGGGATCGAGAAGCGCAGCAGCCTGCGGCTGGGCTGGCGGGCCAGCAGCCGGGACGGCGCGTTGGTGAGGTGCAGCGCCGAGGTGTCGATGTTGCGCGTGACGACCGGCAGGGTGCGGGTGCGGCGCACCAGCTGGGCCACCGCCTGGCACAGGAAGTGCGCGGCGTACGCGGCCAGCAGCAGCAGGGTGAGCGGGCGCTCGATGTCCGGCGGGACCTCGGGGATGCGCACCAGGCCGATGACGACCAGCATGTCGCGCAGCAGCTGTCGCGTGGTGACGTCGAAGCGGACCTTCCCGAGCAGCGCCAGCAGCCCGGGCTGCTTGTGCGTCAGGTACAGGTCGAGGGCGAGTCCCGCCAGCGAGGCGGCGACGAAGACGGGCACGTTCGGTAGCAGCGCGCCCGCGAGCTGCACGGTGTAGAACACCGCGAGCGCGAGCAGGGCCGCGAGCTGCACGGCGCGTCGTGTGGAGAGTCCGGCAGAGGGCACGGGCTGGGCTCCTGGCATGGAGATCGTGGTTCGAAGGAACAGGGCTTGAGGGATGGCCGGTGGCGGTGGCCAGTGGTCGACCACTGACCGTATGACGCCCGTGGGTCAAGTGACAATCTTCGTCGTCCCCGGATACGTGCTTACCTGGTCAAAGGTAACCATCCGCACCCGTCCGTTGCGCGAAACGGATGAGCGGAGCGGACCGGCGCTGACGTAGATTGCGACACAGGACAGACGGCGGGTCACGGGCCACGGGCGCACAGCGGCGCCCCTCGGCCGGCCGCGGCGGGACAGGCGCGAGGGGTACGTACGGGCGTGACAGGAGACAGGGGAACAGGCCGCGTGGCCGACGCCGCGGGACAGGGCGCGCATCCGGGGGGCGGCAGAGGCAGCAACACCGATTCGGTCACGGAGAGTGCACAAGTGGGCCGTCAGGCCGTGCGGGAGGCGCGCCGCGTCGTCGTCAAGGTCGGCTCCTCCTCGCTGACCACCGCGACTGGCGGACTGGACGCCGACCGGGTGGACGCCCTCGTCGACGTCCTCGCCAAGCACATCGACGCCCGGCACGCCGACACGCGCGCCGGCACCGAGCAGACCGCGCTCCCCGGCCGCGAGATAGTGCTGGTCTCCTCCGGCGCCATCGCCGCCGGGCTGGCGCCGCTGGGGCTGGCCAAGCGCCCCCGCGACCTGGCCCGCCAGCAGGCAGCGGCGAGCGTCGGCCAAGGGTTGCTGGTGGCCCGCTACACGGCCTCCTTCGCGCGCTACGGGCGGCGCGTCGGCCAGGTGCTGCTGACCTCGGACGACACCAGCCGGCGTGCCCACTACCGCAACGCCTACCGCACCCTGGACCAACTGCTGGCCATGGGCACCGTCCCGGTCGTCAACGAGAACGACACGGTGGCCACCGACGAGATCCGCTTCGGCGACAACGACCGGCTCGCCGCGCTCGTCGCCCACCTGGTCCGCGCCGACCTGCTGGTCCTGCTCTCCGATGTGGACGGCCTCTACGACGGCAACCCCGCCACCCCCGGCACCCGCCGCATCGCCGAGGTGCGCGGCCCCGCCGATCTGGAGGGCGTCGACATCGGCAGCGCGGGCAGCGCGGGGGTGGGCACCGGCGGGATGGTCACCAAGGTCGAGGCGGCCCGGATCGCGGCCGGCGCCGGAGTGCCCGTCGTGCTGACCTCCGCCGTGCACGCGGCCGACGCGCTGGCGGGCCGGGAGACGGGCACGTACTTCCACCCGACCGGGCGGCGCGCCGCCGGGCGTCTGCTGTGGCTCGCGCACGCCTCCACGCCCACCGGCGCGCTCACGCTGGACGACGGCGCCGTGCGGGCCGTCGTGGACCGCCGTACCTCGCTGCTGCCCGCCGGTATCGCCGGGGTGGAGGGTGACTTCTCGGCGGGCGACCCGGTGGAGCTGAGGGACACCGCGGGGCGGGCGGTGGCACGCGGACTGGTGAACTTCGACGCCAGGGAGCTGCCGCGGCTGCTCGGCCGCACCACGCACGAGCTGGCCAAGGAGCTGGGCCCGGCCTACGAGCGCGAGGTCGTCCACCGGGACGACCTCGTGCTGCTGAGCGGCTGAACGACGCCGCCCGCTGAGCGCCGCATGGCGCCGCCTGCTCCGCGGCTGATCGGTGCTGTCTGCTGCGCTTCTGATTCGGGCCGGACAGGAAGCCGGACAGGAAAAAGTCCAGCCTTTCCACGGACACCTTCCGCAAAACGGCCCCGCGCTCGCCCTCGGGCTGGTCAACTTTGACGCGGGCGATACGTGCGGCACGTGCACCCGCACGTGCACGCACCGTCCCGACGGCAGCACCGACAGCCACCGAGCAGCACCGACACACGAGCAGCACCACGGACACGAGCAGCAGCAACCGGACAACGCAGCAGCAGCACCACTCCAGGAGGCCACCGGTGAGACGACTGGCCAGCGTCGACATGGCGTCTTCTCCCCAGCCCGAGGAACGAGTCGGCTCCCGGCTCTGGCACATCACGCTGAGCGTCGCGGGGCGGGAGGCACCGCTGGCCGACGTACGGCGCGCGCTCGAACAGCTCGCCCACGACCATCCGTTCCTGTTGACCAGCCGCTACGCCAACGACCACGCCGAGATCCGCTACTGGGAGGAGGCCCATGACCTGCACGACGCCGCCGCCGTGGCGCTGCGGCTGTGGGGCGAGCACCGGGCTTCGGCAAAGCTGCCGCCCTGGGAGATCGTGGGGCTCGAAGTGATCGGCCGGGAGACCTTCCAGCAGCGCGTCGCCGAGGGCTACGGTCCGCCACCCGCCAGCCCGATGGGGGTGCACCCGTTCTGAGGGCGCCGGGTTCCGACGGCACCGGTCGCGGCGGCACCGGTTTTGGCGGCACGGGTTCGGCGGCACCGGGTCCCGTCGGCGCCGGTGCGGCCCCCTTCCGAGCGGTCCTGCTGAGACGCCGAGGCGGCCCGCCGGGTGCCCCGGCTACCATGCGCGCCATGAGCGCATCCGAGACCCCGGAGTCCCCCGTCCGTCAGGCGGCCCGCCGCGCGCGGACTGCGGCAGCCGACCTCGCCCCGGCCCCCCGCACCACCCGTGACAGCGCGCTGCTGGCCATCGCCGACGCGCTCACGGCCCGGACGGACGAGATCGTCGCCGCGAACGCCGACGACGTCGCCAAGGCGCGCGCCGCCGGGACGGCCGAAGCCGTCGTCGACCGGCTCACCCTCACCCCCGAGCGGGTCGAGGCCATCGCCTCCGACGTCCGCGACGTGATCGCGCTGCCCGACCCGGTGGGCGAGGTGCGGCGCGGCTCGACGCTGCCCAACGGTCTGGAGCTGCGCCAGGTGCGGGTCCCGCTGGGCGTCGTCGGAATCATCTACGAGGCCCGCCCGAACGTCACCGTCGACGCCGCCGCGCTCTGCCTCAAGTCCGGCAACGCGGTGCTGCTGCGCGGCTCGTCGTCCGCTCACGCCTCCAACACGGCACTGGTCGCCGTACTGCGCGATGCCGTCGAGAAGGCGGGACTGCCCGCCGATGTGGTGCAGTTGGTGCCCGGCGAGGGCCGGGAGAGCGTCACCGAGCTGATGCGCGCCCGGGGCCTGGTGGACGTGCTGATTCCGCGCGGCGGCGCCTCGTTGATCCAGACCGTGGTGGAGCAGTCCACCGTCCCCGTCATCGAGACCGGCACCGGCAACTGCCACGTCTATGTGGACGAGCGCGCCGACATCGACACCGCGCTCGCCATCCTCGTCAACTCCAAGGCCCAGCGCCCCAGCGTCTGCAACGCAGCGGAGACCGTCCTGGTGCACGCCAAGATCGCCGACGCCTTTCTGCCGCGTGCCCTCGAGGCGCTCGCCGAGGCGGGCGTCACCGTGCACGGGGACGACGCCTGGCAGACGGCGGCCGGCGCCTCCGGGCGGACGGTGCTGCCGGCCACCGAGGAGGACTGGGCGAGCGAGTACCTCTCGTACGACATCGCAGCCGCCGTGGTGCCCTCGCTGGACGCCGCCGTGGAGCACATCCGCGCCTGGTCCTCCGGGCACACCGAGGCGATCGTCACCGGCGACACCGCCGCGGCCCGCCGCTTCACGGCACTCGTGGACTCCGCCGCCGTCATGGTCAACGCCTCCACCCGGTTCACGGACGGCGCCCAGTTCGGCTTCGGCGCCGAGATCGGGATCTCCACCCAGAAGCTGCACGCCCGCGGTCCCATGGGTCTGCCGGAGCTGACCTCCACGAAGTACGTGGTCACCGGGGACGGTCACATCAGGGAGTGAACGGCACCGATTTTCTGCCCGGTTCCCAGTTCCCATCAGCCCTGCCCAAATTGACCGCATAGGTCTACGCTGGATCGCGTGCCGGACGACGTGGGGGGCAGGCCGTTCCCGGACGGCGAGGAGCCCGAGTACCGCGACCACGGGGCGGCGGACGACGAGTTCGCCTCCGTGGTACTCGACGAGGACTTCGTACGCGCCGCCGAGGTCCATGAGCCGAGCGCGGCCGAACGGATACTCGCCTCCGCCCAGTCGCACGCGGAGCTCACGGAGAACGAGAACCTCCGCTCCGCCGAGGACGGCGTCGGCCGCGCACGCGGCGAGGGCGAGCTCCCGCACGACGACCTCACCGAGGCCGACGACCCCTTCTACGACGACCCGGACGACGACGAGGGCCGCTTCGACCGCTCCGACTACCGCGTGGAGTACGAAGGCACCGACGGCCTCCCGCCGGAGCTGGACCCGGCCTACGAGCACGGCGCCGACTTCGGATACCCGCACGGCGCCCATGGCCGGTACACGCCGCACGGCGGCGGCGCGCGCCCCTACCGCGGTCACCGCAGCTGGCAGCGGCCCGTCGCCTGGGTGCTCGCCGTGGTGATGGGCATCGGCATGGTGGCCCTCGCCTTCTCGGCCGTCTACCGGGGCACCTCCAACCAGCGGCAGGACCCCACCCCGCCACCGGCCACCACCGGCGTCGACCGCGAAGGACCGGGCGCCCTGCCCACCGTCTCCGTGGAGCCCCCCGGCGGCTGAGCACCGTCGGCAGGGGCCGGAAGCGGCCTGTCGCGGTAGGCGGAACAGGCCGCTGGGATTCCCGCAAGTTGGCCGGGGCCACGCCGTTCACGCCCGCCCGGTCGGTCCTACCCTGTCCTTATGGCCGGGCGAGTGGATCCTCCCGACGGGACGCCCGACGGCGGCGGTCCCAACGGCGGCGACGACGAATACCGATCGCTGGTGTTCGACGAGTCGTTCATCAAGGCTGCGCGGCTCCAGGAGTTCTCGGCGCGTGAGCGCCTGCAGGACGAGGAGCACGCCGCTGTCCGCGCCCGCCCCGAGGCGGAGCGCCGCAGCAGAACGGGCCTGGGCTTCTCCCGGCAGGGGCTGATCCTGGTGCTGCTGATCGCCCTGGCCTTCGGCACCGCCATCTACATGGGCATACGGAATCCGTACCGGTCCCCGGCGCGGGCCGGCGCGGAGCCCCTGCACAGCGAAATGCTGCCGCTGGCGCCCACCGGCCGGGTCCCCGGCAGCACCCCGGCGGACCTGTTCGAGAACAGCCCTGCCGACCGGTTCGCGAAGGGGGCCGATGGAGTGGCACTGCCACCCGTTCGGAGTAGCGACCACTTCTCGGAGAGTCAGGTACTTGCCGCGCTCACCATGGCCAAGGAGTACGTGGTGCAAAGCTCGCTCGACCCCCAGGTGGTCGCCGGCGGCGCCGTGCGGCCGGTGCGGGTGCTGCTCAACCCCCGCCAGCAGCGCCAGTTCGACCGGAGCGTCGACAAGCCGCGCAGCGACGGTCGGCACGCCGCCACGGCCTGGATGGTGCGCCTCGACACCGACAAGGCCGCGCTGGCCAGCTCGAAGGTACGGGTCGACGGCACGCTTGCCGTGCAGGAGGTCGGGGACGGCCTGGAGGTGACGGCCGACCACGTCTTCGTCTACGCCGTACGCCCCGCCGACGCGAAGAAGGGTGCGAAGGCCCGCAAGAGCGCCTCCCTCTTCTCCGTCCGCAGGGAGGTGCGCTTCCGCTTCGAGCGCGAGGACCTGCGCGACCATCAGGTCAACGTGCGGCAGGTCGCCATGCGCGCCGGCCCGATGGACTGCGGCGGGGACTCCTCCGACGTGCTGACCCCGCTGCTTGCCGGCGAGCGCGCCAAGGACGCGGGAAAGGCGGGGACCGACCCGTACGAGCGGGGCCGGTCCGCCGCCTCGATGTGCGGGCTGCTGGCGTCTAGCGCTCAGCCGAGCCCGGACCATCCTTCCCGTTCGAGCCGTTAGCCCGGCCGTTTCCGCCGTTCCCCTCGCTTCCGCCGTCCTGACCCCCGGAGCCGCCCCGGCCGCCGGTGAAGGTGTCGCGCAGCCTGCCCCCGACGTCACCGACACCGCCCGCCAGGTCGCGCACGAAGCCCATCAGCGGGTCCTTGCTGTTGCGCACCGACTCGGTGTAGTGGTTCGCCGACTCCCGGAACGAGTCCCGGACCGAGGTGTCCTGGTCCTCCGTGCGCTTCGGGTAGTGGCCGTCCATGATCCGCTGGAAGTCGCGGCTGGCCTCCCACTTCTTCAGCTCCGCGGCCCGCACGGTGGTGAAGGGGTGGGAGCGCGGCAGCACGTTCATTATCTTCAGCACGGAGTCGCGCAGATCGCCGCCCGCCTCGTACTCGTCGGCCTGTGCCAGGAAGGCGTCGACATTCATCTCGTGCAGGTGGTTGCCGCCGGCCAGCTTCATCAGCCCGCGCATCGACGCATGCAGATCCTGCCCCACCAGCAGCCCGGCGCGGTCGGCCGACAGCTCCGACTTGCGGAACCACTCGCGCAGCGCCGTCACCAGCGCCATGACAGCGACGTTCCCCAGCGGGATCCACGCGACCTTGAACGCCAGGTTGGACAGGAACAGCAGTATCGTCCGGTAGACCGCGTGGCCGGAGAGCGCGTGCCCGACCTCGTGGCCGACCACCGCGCGCATCTCCTCCTCGTCCAGGAGCTCGACCAGGCCGGTGGAGAGCACGATGATCGGCTCGTCCATACCGACGCACATCGCGTTGGGCTTCGGGTCCTGGGTGACGTACATCGGCGGGATCTTCTCCAGATCCAGGATGTAACAGGCGTCCCGCAGCATCGCGTTGAGGTGGGCGAACTGCTGGTCGCTGACCCGCACCGAGTCGGAGAGGAACAGCAGCCGCATGCTGCGCTCGGGCAGCAGGCCGCTCAGTGCCTTGACCGCGGTGTCGAACCCGCTCAGCTTGCGCAGCGCGACCAGGGCCGAGCGGTCCGTCGGGTGCTCGTACGCGCGTGACGAGATGCCCTCAAAACGCCGCCTCTCGCGGCCCGGCAGGCGCTCCGTGCCGCCTGTGCCGTCTGTCATCGTGTTTCCCCCTCATCGACTGGGCTGTCCACACTAGAGGGTGGGACGCGGAGCGGGGCCTTCCCGTTGCGTTCCGGATGAGTCGGGGTGAGGCGCCGGAGGGTCCCCGCTTACGATGTGGCTGCGCACCTCCGCGTCGCGCCGGTGTGTCCACCGGTCCGCGGCGAGGGACCAGCGCACGCCAACTGTCCGCGCCTCGAGGGATAGGTTCCGCCGACGATGACTCTGCCCAGCACCGCACATGCCACCCTGCTGACCCTCGCCTCCGGGGGCGAGCACGGTGAGGGCGGTCAGCACGAGAGCCTGAGCCCGTATCTGACCGGCGGCGGTGCGCTCCTCGCGCTGATGCTGCTGCTGTGGATCACCACCCGCTTCAACCGGGACCGCTGAGCGTAGAGTCGTCCCGCATGGGAGAGGACATAGTGCCCGGGACCGGTAAGCGGCGGCTCGGTGTGATGGGTGGGACCTTCGACCCCATCCACCATGGCCACCTGGTGGCCGCGAGCGAGGTGGCGGCGCGCTTCCACCTCGACGAGGTGGTGTTCGTACCGGCGGGGCAGCCGTGGCAGAAGAGCCACAAGCAGGTCTCGCCGGCCGAGGACCGCTATTTGATGACGGTCATCGCGACGGCGTCGAACCCGCAGTTCTCGGTCAGCCGCATCGACATCGACCGCGGCGGCAAGACGTACACGATCGACACGCTGCGCGAGCTCGCCGAGGCCAATCCGGACACCGACCTGTTCTTCATCACCGGTGCCGACGCGCTCTCGCAGATCCTCAGCTGGCGCAACACCGAAGAGCTCTTCTCACTGGCCCACTTCATCGGCGTCACCCGTCCGGGCCATGCGCTGGCCGACCCCGGGCTGCCGCAGGGCGGTGTCTCACTGGTGGAGGTCCCGGCGCTGGCCATCTCCTCCACGGACTGCCGCGCACGGGTGGAGCGCGACGACCCGGTCTGGTACCTGGTGCCGGACGGTGTGGTGCGGTACATCAGCAAGCGCGCGCTGTACCGGGGCGGCACGGAGGGGGACCCGCGAGCGTGAGCGACGGCTACGGATACGACCCGTACGGCCCGCAGCCCGAGATCATCGGCTACGACGAGTACGGCAGGCCCGTATACCGCAGGCAGGAAGCGCCGCAGGAGGGCACCTACGCCGGACAGGACCCGTACCCGGCGTACGACCCGTATGCCCAGGCCGCCCAGCCCCCCGGGCAGCAGCAGACCGGCTACGACCCCTATGCGGGCCATCCGGAGCAGCAGGGCGGCTACTACGACGCGTACGGCTCATACGACCAGTACGCGCAGCAGCAGGCCCCCCAGCAGCAGACCCCGCAGCAGACCGCGCCCTACGCCGCACCGCAGCCGCAGCAGCAGCCGGACTGGGTCCCCACCCAGGGCCGGCCGCCGCAGCAGGAGCAGTACGGGGCCTACGAGCCCTACGAGCAGCCGGGGCAGCCCGGACGGCCCGGCGAGCCCGCACAGCCGGACCCGTCCGAGCGGCCGGCGACCGGGGAGCCGACGGCACAGGCCGGGAGCAGCGCCGCTCCCGGCCGGGCCGAGGCGTCCTCCGGCGCGGAGGGCGAGTACCACACCGAGCAGTTCTCGTTCGTGGAGGAGACCAGCGACGACTCCGAGGACGTCATCGACTGGCTCAAGTTCACCGAGAGCCGTACCGAGCGCCGCGAGGAGGCCAGACGCAAGGGACGCAACCGCGTCGTCGCGCTGGTCGTCGTCCTCGCGCTGCTGCTGGTGGGCGGCGTCGGCTACCTGTGGCACGCGGGCATGCTGCCGGGCATCGGCGACGACGCGGGCCCGGGCGGCGCCGCAGTGGGTGAGCAGCGGAACGTGATCGTGGTGCACCTGCGCGAGCGCGGTGACGCCAGCTCGACGGCGCTGCTCGTCGACAACGAGGGCGCGGGCGAGGGCTCCACCGTGCTGCTGCCCAACTCGCTGGCCGTCTCCACGGAGGACGGCACCACGACGACGCTGGGCAAGTCGGTGGAGGACCGGGGCGCCGGACCCACCCGTGACGCGCTGAACACCCTGCTCGGCTCCGGCATCAAGGGCACCTGGCGGCTGGACACCCCCTACCTGGAGAACCTGGTCGAGCTGGTCGGCGGTATCGCCCTGGACACCGACACCACCGTGCCCGGTGCGAAGAAGGGCGAAGGGCCGCAGGTCGAGCAGGGCAGCAAGCAGGACCTGGACGGCCGCGCCGCCGTCGCCTACGCCACCTACCGCGCCGAGGGCGAGCCCCAGGCCAAGCAGCTCGCCCGGTTCGGGCAGGTCATGCAGGCGGTGCTCAAGAAGCTCTCCAGCGACGCGGAGGCGGCCACCAAGACGGTCGAGTCCCTCGGCCAGATCCCCGATCCTTCACTGTCCGAGTCCCAGCTGGGTGCCTCGCTGGCCCAGCTGGCGAACCACGCGAAGCAGGGTGACTACCGCACCCGGACGCTCCCCGTGCGGGCCGACGGGACCCTCAGCCCGCAGGTCAGCGAGCAGATCGTCAAGAAGGTGCTCGGCGGCAACGTCAAGAACTCCGACCCCGACGCGGCGCCCCGGGTGAGCCTGAAGAACGCCACCGGTGAGCGCGGCCTGGACAACGCGGCCTCCGCGGCGCTGGTCAACGGCGGCTACACGGTCGTCAAGGGCGGCAGCGCCGCCACCCGCACCAGGTCGCTGGTGACCTACGCCGACGCCGCGAAGAAGGCCAAGGCCGAAGAGGTCGCCAAGACGCTGGGGCTGCCCGGCAGCGCGGTCCGCAAGGCCGAGGGCGCCGCCAACGCGGACGTCACGGTGCTGCTGGGAGCCGATTACCGGGGCTGAGGCGTGGTCTACGACGACGAGGGCCGGCCGTGGCGCACACCGGGCGGTCGGCCCGGCGACATGGGCCGAAATCCGGTCGCGCGGCCGTGAGACCCTGGAAGACGAGATGTTTCCGATCCGAAAGCCTTGCCTGTGACCGCCACGGACCGTTCCCTCGAGCTGATCAACACCGCCGCCCAGGCGGCGGCCGACAAGCTCGCGCACGACATCGTCGCCTACGACGTCAGCGACGTGCTCGCCATCACCGACGCCTTCCTGCTCGCCTCGGCACCCAACGACCGGCAGGTCAAGGGCATCGTCGACGAGATCGAAGAGCGGCTGAACAAGGAGCTGGACGCCAAGCCCGCCCGCCGCGAGGGCGAGCGCGACGGCCGCTGGGTGCTCCTCGACTACGTCGACATCGTCGTCCACGTCCAGCACAGCGAGGAGCGGGTCTTCTACGCTCTGGAGCGGCTGTGGAAGGACTGCCCCGAGCTGGAGCTGCCCGAGGAGGCCAAGGCCACCCGTGGCAAGGCCGCCGAGCACGCGAACGCGGTGGCCGCGGGCGACGAGCAGCTGCCCGAACCGGCGGACGAACTGGACGGAGAACTGCGCTGAACGGCACGGGGGCGGTACGGAACCGCAAGATCGTTCTCTGGCGGCACGGCCAGACTGCCTGGAACCTGGAGCGGCGCTTCCAGGGCAGTACGGACATTCCGCTCACCGATGCCGGCCTCGACCAGGCACGACGTGCCGCACGGCTGCTGGCGGCGCTGAGGCCCGATGCGATCGTCGCCTCCGATCTGCAGCGCGCCGCGGCCACCGCGGCGGAGCTGGCCGCACTCACCGGGCTGGACATCTCCCAGGACGAGGGGCTGCGGGAGACGTACGCGGGCGAGTGGCAGGGCCTCACCCACGAGGAGATCGTCGCCCGCTACGGCGAGCAGTACGCCGCCTGGAAGCGCGGCGAGCCGGTGCGCCGGGGCGGCGGTGAGCTGGAGACCGAGGTCGCTGAGCGGGCCGCGCCCGTGGTGGAGCGCGCCGTGGAGAAGCTGCCGGACGGTGGCACGCTCGTCGTCGTCAGCCACGGCGGCACCATCCGCACCACCATCGGTCGGCTCATCGGGCTGCCGCCCACCACCTGGGAGTCGCTGGGGGGTCTGTCCAACTGCAGCTGGTCCGTGCTGGGTGAGACGGTGCGTGGCTGGCGGCTGCTGGAGCACAACGCGGGCAGCCTGCCCGAGCCGGTGCTCGGCGACGACGACTGAGCCGGGCCGTGGGGCGGACGACGGGGACGGGCCGCGGCATCGGCGCCGTCGAAGGGCGGCGGACGGCCGGATTTCTCATTTGGCCTGGCCACCCGCTAAGCTGCTTCTCGTTCGCGGCGCTCCGGCGCCGGTCCTCGGGGCTATAGCTCAGTTGGTAGAGCGCTTGCATGGCATGCAAGAGGTCAGGAGTTCGATTCTCCTTAGCTCCACGCGGACCTCTCGGATCCCGTCCTCCTCCCGGAGGGCGGGATCTTTGCTGTGTGCCCGGCCAGGCGCCGCCCCCGGGCGCCCGGGGGCTCAGCCCGGAGCCTGGGCGCTCAGCCTGGCTCCCTGTGCGGTCGGGCCGGGTCCGAGGCGCTCATCTCCCGCGCCACCCGGCGGCTCGCGCGCAGCAGCCGCTCATGTGTCCGGGACAGCGGCTCGGCGTGCTCAGGACAGCCGATCAACGGGTCGTCTATCGTCCGCAGCCGCTCGAGCAGCTGCCCGGTCTCGTCGTCGTGCGGCACATAGGCCACGATCCGGGTCTCGGCCGCGCCACTGATCTGCAGCGAGGTCGAACTGAGCCGCAACTGGCCGACCGAGGCGTGCTGCACCAGCTTGATCCGGGCTCCCGGCGGGGCCACATCGCCGCTGTGCCACAGCTGGGCGAACTCCGCGCTCGCCTCGCACATACGGCCGACGAACTCCTCCCAGGCAGCCTCTCCGACATGGCGGCCGTAGGTGCCGCGGAGCGTGGCCACCATCAACGACAGTTCGGCCTCGCGGTTGAGGAGCGCGCAACAGCACGGCGGCATCACCACGAACTGCTGCCACAGGACATTGCGTTCGGGCTGTCCCACCAGATCGAGGGTCGGAAAGAGATGCCGGTAGCCGGCGTTGGCGGCCAGCACGTCGTACCGGCCGTTGTAGACCACGGCGGGCATCGGGTCCATCGCGTCGAGGATGCGGTGGACCTCGGGGTCGACCGCCTCGGCGATCCGCTCCGGGGACGCTGGATGCGGAACCTCGGCCAGGTGGTACAGATGCTCGCGCTCGGCTTCGTCCAGTCGCAGCGTGCGGGCCACCGCGTCCAGGACCTGCGCGCTCGCGTTGATCGGACGGCCCTGCTCCAGCCATGTGTACCAGGTCACGCCCACCCCCGAGAGCTGGGCGACCTCCTCCCGGCGCAGCCCAGGGGTGCGGCGGCGCGGGCCCGCCGGCATCCCGACATCGGCGGGGGAGACCCGGGCGCGGCGGCTGCGCAGGAACGTGGCCAGCTCGGACCTGCGGCGCCGGGTGGTAGGGCGTGGCGCTCCGGCAGCACTGCGTGCGGCCCTCGGCTCCGTTCCTGTCTCGGCGATGACTGTCACATCCCCCATCGTCGGGGCAGCGCACATCGGCTGCCAGGTGCTGTCAGTACCAGCATTGCCGGGCTCTCGGGATCTTCGACCCGGCCCGGCCAGGCTCTGGGCATGACCTTCGCTCCTTCGTCTTCCGCTTCTCCGCGGCCGGCTGCCGGGACACCGGGGACCCCCGGCAGCCCCACCCCCGGCAGTCGGACCCGTGGCACCGGGCATCCCGCCGTTCGGTATCCCAGTGAAGAGCACGCCACTGACAGTGGCACAGGGACCGCGCGTCCTGGCCCGCGCCCCGGGTGGCTCCTCGCCATCGTGCTCACCGGCCAGTTCATGGCGCTGCTGGACACCTTCATCGTCAACGTGGCCGCCTCCGACCTGCGGGCGGACCTGCACGCCTCGGGCGCGGGGCTGCAACTGGTGGTCGCCGGCTACACCATCGCCTACGCGGTACTGCTGATCACCGGGGCCCGGCTGGGGGCGCTGCTGGGCCACAGCAGGGTCTTCCTGGGCGGTCTCGCCCTGTTCACCGCCGCCTCGCTCGCCTGCGGTCTGGCGGCCGGCACGGGCCAGCTCATCGCCTTCCGGCTGGTGCAGGGCGCGGCCGGTGCCGCGATGCTCCCCCAGGTGCTCAGTCTGATCCAGCGCACCTTCACCGGGCTCGCCCGCACCCGCGCGCTGGGCGCCTACGCCGCCGTGCTCGGCGTCGGCGCCGCGGCGGGCCAGCTGCTGGGCGGAGTGCTGGTCACTGCCGACCTGTTCGGCCTGGGCTGGCGTCCGATCTTCCTGATCAACGTCCCGGTGGGCATCGCACTGCTGTGCCTCGGTCCCTGGCTGATGGGTGTGCGCGGTGAGGCCAGGGGCGGCGACGAGGAGCGGCGCGCCCTGGATCTGCCGGGGCTGGCCCTGCTCGGCGCGGTACTGCTCCTGTTCACCGTCCCGGTGGTGCTCGGACGGGAACAGGGCTGGCCGCTGTGGGGGTGGATATCCCTCGCGCTGTGCGCCGCGCTCGTCCCGGCCTTCGGACGCTACGAGGTGCTGCTCGCCCGGCGCGGCGGCAGGCCTTTGATCTCACCGCTGGTGCTGCGGGCGCCGGGCGTGCCGCTGGCCGTCGTACGCATCTTCTGCATGATGGCCGGCAACGCCGGGTTCGTCCTGGTGCTGATGCTGCATCTGCAAAGTGGCCTGGGGAAGAGCGCGCTGCTGGCGGGGTTGTCGATGGTGCCGACGGCCGGGCTGTTCGCCGTGGTCGGCACGAACTGGCGGCGGCTGCCGCAGTCGTGGCATCCCCGGCTGTCCTCCGCCGGGTTCCTGATCGCCGCCGCCTCGTTCGGCTGGCTGGGCGTGCTGCTGTCGGGCGGCGGTGACGGGGGAGTCCCGCTCTACGTCTGCCTGGCTGCCAGCGGGTTCGGGCTGTCACTGGCGTACAACCCCGTACTGTCGCGCACGCTGGCCGGTGTGCGGCAGAGCGAAGCAGCCGATGCCAGCGGTCTGTTGGTCACCACGGCGCAGCTCGGACTGCTGAGCGGTGTCGCACTGTTCGGCGCCATCTATCTGGAGCACGCGGAACGTACGGCGCCGTCCGCCGCCACCTCGGCCCACGCGCTCACCGTCACCTGTGCGGCGCTGGTCGCCGGAATGCTCATCGGAGCGGTGGCGGGACCGCTGAACGGACTGGTGCGCCGGGTGAGGGGATTGGCCAAGGATCGCTGACCGGCCCTTAGTCCAGCAGCCGGTACGTGGCAGAATCGTGACGGCTGGAAGGGGGAAGGCCAAGGGGGAAGGGGAGGGACGAGTGCGATGTCGGCGACGGTCCTCGACGAGGACGGTTCCGGGTCCGCGCCCACGTGGCCCCCGCCCCGGGCGGAGCACCCGCGGGACGCTCCGTGCAACCTGCAGTGCCCGTCCTGCGGTTCGGCGAACGTCGCCCAAGTGCTCGGCGACAATGGAGGAGTGTCCTACGTGTGCACGGCTTGCGGCCACATCTGGAGCTGACTGAGCGATGGGCGCCCACAGCAGGAAGTGCGACTGGTGCGGCAGCGGCACCCCGATCGTCCGTGACATGGAGCCGGTCAACAGCGCCTACCAGTACTGGTGCGAGGACTGCGCTCGGGCGCTGATCATAAAAGGCGACCCGATCGAGACCTATCGGGAGCTGGACGGCGAGCCGATTTACGGCCGCCTGCTGGAGGCCCACTGCACGCTGAAGCGTTTCTACTCCTTCGCGACGGCCTGACCTCCCCTCTCACCGCGGTGCGCGCAGCGTCCGCAGCGCCACCACCGCTGCCAGCACCAAGAACGCCGTACCCACGAGCGGGTAGCAGGCCGACAGCAGCATCTGGGCACCGTTCTGGTGCAGTTCGGGCGGATGCGACGCGTTCGCGTCGCGGGGCACCCACCACAGCGCGTACGAGCAGAACACCAGGCCCGTCAGCAGCGTCGCGGCCAGCCAGCGGCGGCTGCCGCGGCGCTGCGCCTCCGCACCCAGCAGCAGCAACAGCGGCAGGCACCACACCCAGTGGTGGGACCAGGAGATCGGGCTGATCAGCAGGGTGGTGACGGCACAGGCGACGGCGGCCCAGGCGGTCGCGTGCGGCAGGCCGCGCTCTCCGGCGAGTGCTGCCGTCACGGCCGTGCCCAGGCCGAGTACGGCCACCAGGAAGGCCAGCCCCATCCACAGCCAGCTCGGTTCGCCGGTGTGCAGCAGACGGGCGGCCACACCGCTCAGCGACTGGTTGTCGGTGATCTCCGTCCGCCCGACCCGGTCGGACTGGAAGACGGCCCCGCCCCAGAAGCGCCGGGAGTCGCGCGGCAGCACCACAGCGGACAGCAGCGCGGTCGCCAGGAACGTCACCGTCGCGACCGCGGCCTGCCGCAGCCACGGGTTCCACAGCTCCCTCGTACGACCTGTGTGCCGCAGCCGCCGCCAGCCATGGACCAGTCCGTACAGTGCGAGGAAAACGGCGAACAGCGCGGGTGTCAGCTTGATCCCTGCCGCGACACCGATTCCCACCCCCGCCCAGCAGTGCCCCGCCCGGCGGGTCAGGTCCCACAGCACCAGCGCGGCCAGCAGCAGGTTGATCTGCCCGTAGCGCAGTGTCGTCCACACCGGCTCGCACCACACCACGAGCGAGGCGATGCCCAGCGCCGCCGCTCCGCGCGGGACGTGCCGCGGGCGTCCCAGCAGCCGCAGGGACAGATGGACGAGCACCACCAGCAGTCCGAGATTGACGAACGTCGCGGCCCCGCGCATATCGGCCACGTCCAGCAGCGTCAGCGGCAGAAACAGCAGCGCGGCGAAGGGCGGGTAGGTGGCGGGCAGGTCGGCGTAGGTGGCACGCATCGAGTACAGGTCGTAGCCGTTGCGTACGGTCCAGCCCTCGGCCCGGTAGACCATCAGATCGATCATCGAGACGTTCGCCGTGCGCTGGGCGGCCCAGAAGGCGGCGAAGGAGACCATGGACAGCGCGAGTGCCAGGGTGACCGGTCGCCGCAGCAGATATCTCTTGAGCCCAAGGAACCCCCTGAGCGCCGGCGACCACTTGCTTTCGGCGACCTGGTGCAACGTGCTCACGGGGCGACAGTATCGAGTGATCGGCGGTGGGCACCGGTGGGGCCGAGCCGCCCGGCCCGGTCGGCGCCCGGAAAGCGATTTGGCACTAGGCGGTGCACCCCGTGTAAGCTGGCGGAGCCGCCGCGGGGAAACCCCGGCGGACCAGAGATCTGGGGCTATAGCTCAGTTGGTAGAGCGCTTGCATGGCATGCAAGAGGTCAGGAGTTCGATTCTCCTTAGCTCCACAGAAGCGAGAGGCGAGGTGTGCCTGCGGAATGCGCAGGCCGTCTCGCTTCTTTTGTTTCTTGCGCGGCTTCGCCGCGCGGTGTGGGGGCTTCGCCACCCACACCCCCCTGGGAGGGGTGGTCCCTCTCTTGTCTTGGGGGAGACGACCCTCTCGTTCTCTTCTGAGGGGCGGGTCCCTCTCTTCGCTAGCTGTACGTGAGCTGTAGGTGGGCTCCAGGCGGAGGGCTCGCCCGGTGCGGTACCCTGAGCGCTATGCGTGCCGTACGCCTTCTGCTTAGCGAGCCGCGCTGAATCACTGCCGGTCCCCCTCCCGCGGACCGGAACCGGCGCGGCTCCCCCTCCTGTGCGAGGGGTTTTTTCGTTTCAGGAGCGCTGGGCAGTCACGACCGATGGAGCTTTGAGGACGATGAGCGAGACGACCACCGCCGCCGAGACCGCGGCCCCTTATCGCTACACGGCGGCCCTGGCCGCCGACATCGAGGCACGCTGGCAGGATTTCTGGGAGAAGCACAGCACCTACGAGGCGCCCAACCCCGGCGAGGGCTCGCTGGGCGGGGACCCGGAGCAGGCCGCCAAGCCCAAGAAATTCATCATGGACATGTTCCCGTACCCCTCGGGTGCGGGGCTGCACGTCGGCCACCCGCTGGGCTACATCGCCACGGACGTCTACGCCCGCTACGCGCGGATGACCGGGCACAACGTGCTGCACACCCTGGGCTTCGACGCCTTCGGCCTGCCCGCCGAGCAGTACGCCGTCCAGACGGGCACCCACCCGCGCACCTCGACCGAGGCCAACATCGTCCAGATGACGGCCCAGCTGCGCCGCCTGGGGCTGGGGCACGACCAGCGCAGGTCGTTCGCGACGATCGACCCCTCGTACTACCGCTGGACCCAGTGGATCTTTCTGCAGATCTTCAACTCCTGGTACGACACCGAAGCCGACAAGGCCCGCCCCATCGAGGAGCTGGTCGAGCAGTTCGCCTCCGGCGCCCGTGAGACGCCCGAGGGGTGGGGAGCGTGGAGCGAGCTGAGCGAGCGGGAGCGGGCCGACCTGCTGGGTGAGTACCGGCTGGCCTACGCCTCCGACGCGCCGGTCAACTGGAGCCCCGGCCTGGGTACCGTGCTGGCCAACGAGGAGGTCACCGCAGACGGCCGCTCCGAGCGCGGCAACTTCCCCGTCTTCAAGGCGAAGCTGCGGCAGTGGAACATGCGGATCACCGCCTACGCCGACCGCCTGCTGGACGACCTGGACGACCTGGACTGGCCCGAGGCGATCAAGCTGCAGCAGCGCAACTGGATCGGCCGCAGCGAGGGCGCCCGGATCAGCTTCCCCGTCCAGGACGCGTACATCGACGTCTTCACCACCCGCCAGGACACCCTGTTCGGCGCCACCTACCTGGTGCTGGCCCCCGAGCACCCGCTGGTCGAGTCCATCGTCCCCGAGTCCTGGCCCGAGGACACCCACCAGGTGTGGACCGGTGGCCATGCGACGCCGGCCGAGGCCGTGGCCGCCTACCGGGCGCAGGCGGAGGCCAAGTCGGACGTGGAGCGCCAGGCGGAGGCCAAGGACAAGACCGGCGTCTTCACCGGCGCCTACGCGACCAACCCGGTCAGCCAGGAGAAGGTCCCGGTCTTCATCGCCGACTATGTGCTGATGGGTTACGGCACCGGCGCCATCATGGCGGTGCCCGCGCACGACCAGCGCGACTTCGAGTTCGCACGCGCCTTCGAGCTGCCCATGCGCTGTGTCGTCGAGCCCACCGACGGCCGCGAGGCGGACCCCGCGACCTGGGAGAACGCGTTCAGCTCCTACGACGCGACCATCGTCAACTCCAGCGACCACGACATCTCCCTGGACGGCCTGGGGGTGAACGAGGCCAAGGAGCGGATGCGCAAGTGGCTGGAGGAGCACGGCCTGGGTGAGGGCACCGTCAACTACCGGCTGCGCGACTGGCTGTTCAGCAGGCAGCGCTACTGGGGCGAGCCGTTCCCGATCGTCTACGACGAGGACGGCATCGCACACCCGCTGCCCGAGTCGATGCTGCCGCTGGAGCTGCCGGAGGTCGAGGACTACTCCCCGCGCACCTTCGACCCCGACGACGCGAACACCTCGCCGGAGACCCCGCTGTCCCGCAACGAGGAGTGGACCAACGTCACCCTGGACCTGGGCGACGGCAAGGGCCCGCGCCGCTTCCGCCGGGAGACCAACACCATGCCCAACTGGGCGGGGTCGTGCTGGTACGAGCTGCGCTATCTGGACCCGCGCAACGACGAGAAGCTGGTCGACCCCGAGGTCGAGCGCTACTGGATGGGCCCGCGCCAGGGCCAGCCCAAGGGCGGCGTCGACCTGTACGTGGGCGGCGCCGAGCACGCCGTGCTGCATCTGCTGTACGCGCGTTTCTGGTCGAAGGTCCTGCACGACCTGGGCCACATCTCGTCCGCCGAGCCGTTCCACAAGCTGTACAACCAGGGCATGATCCAGGCGTACGTCTACCGGGACGCGCGCGGTATCGCCGTACCGGCCGCCGAGGTGGAGGAGCGCGACGGCGCGTACTACTACCAGGGCGAGAAGGTCAGCCGCCTGCTGGGCAAGATGGGCAAGTCCCTGAAGAACGCCGTCACCCCGGACGAGATCTGCACCGACTACGGCGCCGACACGCTGCGGCTGTACGAGATGGCCATGGGCCCGCTGGATGTCTCCCGCCCCTGGGACACCCGCGCCGTCGTGGGCCAGTTCCGGCTGCTGCAGCGGCTGTGGCGCAACGCCGTGGACGAGGCGACGGGCGAGGTCACCGTTGTCGACACCGAGCCGGACGAGGCCACCCTGCGTGCGGTGCACAAGGCGATCGACGGCGTCACCCAGGACATGGCCGGGCTGCGCTTCAACACGGCTATCGCCAAGATCACGGAGCTGAACAACCACGTCACCAAGCTGCGCGAGGTGCCCCGCTCCGTGGTCGAGACCATGGTGCTGCTGATCGCTCCACTGGCTCCGCACATCGCCGAGGAGCTGTGGCGCAAGCTGGGCCACGAGGAGTCGATCGTCCACCAGGACTTCCCCGTCGCCGACCCGGCCTATCTGGTGGACGAGACGGTGACCTGCGTCGTGCAGGTCAAGGGCAAGGTCAAGGCCCGGCTGGAGGTCTCGCCCACGGTCTCCGAGTCCGAGCTGGAGACCCTGGCACTGGCCGAGCCCCTGATCGTGAAGGCGCTGGGCGGTGCCGATGTCCGCAAGGTGATCGTGCGTGCGCCGAAGCTGGTCAACATCGTCCCGGCGTAGGGCCGCGGTCCACCTCGTCCCGCCGGGGACGGACGGCCGGCCGAGGGCGCAGCTGCTGTGACGTCCCCTACGGGACGTCACAGGGGCGGTTCCGGGCTCTGTGGAACCCGTAACCGCCCCCGCCCGTTTACGCTGAACGAGGAGACGGGATGACGGACGACTAAGGAGCGACCTGTGGACGTGGGAGTCGTCATCGGACTGGTGTTCGTGCTGGCCGTCCTCATCTTCGGCACGATGGTCACGCTGCGGGCCGTACGGGCCGTCAAGCGCGGCGTCGAGCGCACCGGTGCACAGGTGCGCCGCACAGCGGAGGAGACGATGCTCAAGGCGCGCTCCGCACAGCCGGGACCGGTAGGCGAAGCAGCCCGTATCCGCCTGCAGTTGCGCTCCTCGATCGACAGCACCCGTGCCGCGCTGGAAGTGGGCGCACAGAACGACCCGGGTCTGTCCGAAGCCGTCGCCCTCCTGGACAAGCTGCACGAACACGCCCGCAGTCTGGACGGCGAGCTGCGGATGCTGATGGAGCGCGAGCCGGACCACAGCCGGATCGCCGCCCGGCTGCCCGATGCGCGGGAACGTGTGCGGCACATCAAGGAGTCCGCCGACTCGCTGCGTTTCGCGGCACAGGACCGGGCACGGCAGTTCGACGCCGAAGGGCTGAACGCCCTGCGCGAGCAGATCGACATCGAGTCCGGCGCCCTCCGGCACTGGACTCCCGCCCGGCCGGGCGACGACCCGTCGGCCGCCGCTCCGAGTGCCGACGGCCCCCCGGCCGGAACCGGCGCCGCCGACCGGCAGGGCGAGCAGCGGCAGCATGAACCGCGGCAGGGCGAGCAGCGGCAGGACGGACAGCGGCAGGGCGAGCAGTCCGCGCGGCCCGCGCTGGGCCCCTCCGGCCAGGGCCTGGACCCGTCGCTGGCCGATCTGACCGACCCGACCGCCGACCGGAGGAAATCGACGCCGGCGTTCGAGAAGCGCCGCCCGCGGAACGCCTCCTGAACCGCTGCGTCCCCTCGCCCGATACCCTCCGTTCCATGCACGGCCCCCTCGCCATCGTCACGGATTCCACCGCCTATCTGCCGCCCGAGGCGCTGCGGCGGTACGGGATCGAAGCCGTGCCGCTGACCGTCGTCCTCGGCAAGGAGGCGCTGGAGGAGGGCACGGAGATCTCCGCCCGATCGCTGGCCGCCGCGCTGCGCGAGCGGCGTCCGGTCACCACCTCCAGGCCCAGCCCCGAGACCTTCGCCCGCACCTTCCGCGCCGCCGCCGAGGCGGGGGCGGCAGGGATCGTTTCGCTGCATCTGTCGGCCGAGTTCTCCGGCACCTACGACGCGGCGCTGCTGGCCGCCAAGGAGGCGCCCGTGCACGTGCGCGTGGTGGACACCGGCGTGGTGGCCATGGCCCTGGGCTTCTGCGCCCTGGCGGCCGCGGAGGCGGCCGAGGCGGGAGCGTCCCTGGACGAGGCGGTGGCTGCGGCCGAGAAGCGCGCCGAGGGCACCTCCGCCGTCTTCTACGTCGACACCCTGGACTATCTGCGCCGGGGCGGTCGCATCGGTGCCGCCCAGGCGCTGCTGGGCTCCGCGCTCGCCGTCAAACCGCTGCTGGAGGTGGCTGACGGCCGGATCGGGATGCTGGAGAAGGTCAGGACCGCCTCCAAGGCCATCGCGCGGCTGGAGGAGATCGTGGTGGAGCGGGCCGGGGACGCGCGGGTGGACATCGCCGTGCACCATCTCGCCGCCGCCGAACGCGCCGAGCAGCTGGCGGAGCGCTTCCGTGACCGGGTGCCGGGCCTGCGCGAGCTGCATGTGAGCGAGGTGGGCGCGGTCATCGGCGCCCACACCGGTCCCGGACTGCTGGGGGCCGTGCTCTCACTCAGATGAGTGAGCGAGTTGTCCACAACTCACGGGTTATCCACCGGAATCGAGCAAGATCACCGCGCTGGGCCCTGGCTGCCTAGCGTCGGTGGGCATGAGCGAACGAGCAGCACGTACAGCACGCACGCCACGCCCCCGATCGACTCACGGCCTGCCACCGGCCGAGCCCTGGGACGCGCACGAGTCCGGGGCCGGTGACGGAGCCAGGGACAGTGACGAGCCCAGGGCCTATGACGGGGCCGGGGACAGGAGCGGGGACGGCCGGGGCCGGGACCGGGAGTGGGACAGGGGCGACGGGGACGCCGTGCACGGTGGACGCCCCGGAGAACTCACGACCGGCGGGGGCGCCGACGAGCCGGGCACCGGCGGCCGGACCCGACGCCCCCCGCGCCGTCGGCCGCCCCGGGGCCCTCGGGCGGCCCCCGGCACGGGACCGGGCCGACGCGGCGCCCACCGCCTGCCACGGCGCGTGCGGCCGTCGGCGCCGGAGCCTCGCGCGGCGGCCCGCGCCCGGTCCTTGCTGGCAGCGGAGACCCACAGCGCGCCCCCGGTGCCCCAGCCCCGCACCAGGGCGCGTCCGATGGCGGACCCGCCGGCCCCGGTGCGCCCCTCCGTCGAGCGGCCACCTTCCGAACGGCCGACCGTCGCGCGGCCACCTGCCGAGCCGCCACCTGCCGAGCCGCCCGTCAGCGGACCGGATGCCCCCGTCCCCCTCATGGCGCGTGCCGAGGCGATCGCGGCCGCACGCTCCGCCGTACGCCGCAGCAGGGAGCGCAGGCATCAGCACAGCGGTGACACCCGGGCGCCCGGCGGCCCGCCGATCCCCGGGCCGGTGCCACCGCCGCAGCGGGAGCCACCCGGGTGCGAGCCGCTGTCGGAGCCCGGGCCCGGGGACGGCTCCGAGCCCGGGCGGGTGGGTGGCGGGTTCTTCACCGAGCGGGAGGAGCGGCAGGAGCTCCCGGAGCCGGACGGGCGCGATGAGGAATCACGCCGGCTCCCGCTGAAGGAGCGCTGGCGGCTCGCTCTGGAGGAGCGGCTGCCGGTGTGGCTGCGGGTGCGGTGCGGGATGGAGCCCAAGACGCTGGCGGCGCTCTGTCTGGTGCTGCTCGTCGCGGTCGGGTTCGCCGTGCACCACTTCTGGACCGGGCGGCCGCAGGGCGTGGCGGTCCCGAGCGCCCCTGGCTCGCCGAGTGCCCCGGCCTCTCCGGAGGGCGGGACGCCTGCGGCACCGGCTGCGGGCGGGGCCGCTCCCACCGCCGACGGGGCACAGGGCAAGCGGCTGGTGGTGGACGTCTCGGGGAAGGTTCGCGACCCGGGCGTGCTGCGGCTGCCCGCGGGATCCCGGGTGGCCGACGCGCTGAAGGCCGCGGGCGGGCTGCGCAAAGGAGCGGACAGCAGCGGCCTGAACAGGGCGCGGCTGTTGGTGGACGGCGAGCAGATCGTGGTGGGGGCGCCGGGCCGGGCCGGAGCCGCACCGGGCGGCGCGCCGGGACCGAGCAGCGCGAGCGGTGCGTCGGGTGCTCCCATCAGCCTCAACTCGGCCACCCCGGAGCAGTTGGAGACCTTGCCGGGGGTCGGTCCGGTGCTGGCCCAGCACATCATCGACTACCGCACTCAGCACGGTGGCTTCCGGTCCGTCGACCAGCTCCAGGAGGTCAACGGCATCGGGGAGAAGCGGTTCGCGGACATCAAGCCGCAGGTGGTGCCGTGAGCGGCCCCCCACCGGCCGCCGCATCACGCGCCGGACCGCGCCGGCCGGGCGGTACGCCGGATTCCGGGCTCAGGGCCGGGGCCGGGTCCAGGAGCGGGTCCGGGACACCCGGGTCGGACGCTGCCGGGGACGAGCGGCCGGTGCGGGAAGAGCCCTCCGATCTGCGGCTGGTGCCCCCCGCGCTGGCGGCCTGGGCGGCAGCCGCCCTGGCGCTGGGTGCTTCGGCGGAGCGTGCCGTGCTCGGTGTCGCCCTCTGCGGCATTGCGGGGCTGGCGCTGCTGGCCTGGTCCCTCCGGGGCGCCCCGGCTGCTCGGGCCGCCCTGAACTCCCCAAGGAGCACCCCGCCGACTCCGACAGCCCCTGCGGCCCCGACGACCCCTGCGGCCCCGACGACCCCTCCGGCCACGGTGCCGCGCGGCGGGAGGAGAGAAGAACGACCCTCGGGAGGAAGGCCCCGGGGCGGGACGCCGGTCGCCGTCGACGGCGGCCCCCGGCGAGGAGGCCGGACCCTGTTGGTGGGGGCGGCAGTCACCCTGCTGTGTGCTGCGGCGGCCGGCGGAAGCGCGGCGTTGCACGCGGCTGATGTGCGCACGGGGCCGTTGCCCGGGCTGGCGGACAACCACGCCCGAGCCACTGTCGAGGCCACCGTCACCAAGGACCCGCGGCTCGCGCAGCCCGAACCGCAGGGCGCACGGCAGTCGGCCGGGCTGGTGGTGGTGCGTGCGGAGGCGGTCGCGCTGGTGGCCGAGGACGGTGCCAGGACTCGGCTGCGCACCCCGGTGCTGCTCCTGGTCCGGCTGGAGCAGCACAAGCACCGAAGCGGGCGTACGGAGACGGCGGCCGACGGGGCGCGGGCCGCGTGGCTGCGGCTGCTCCCCTCCACCCGGCTTCGGGTGCGGGCAGCTTTGGTGCCGCCGGCCGGTGACCGGCAAGGTGGCCGGGACGTCGCGGCGGTACTGCGGGTGGGGCCCGGCCCGCCCGAGACCGTCGCGGGACCGACGGCCGTGCAGCGGGCGGCGGGTGAGCTGCGGGCGGGGCTGCGCGAGGCATCCGCGGGCCTCGGTGCCGATGCGCGGGGGCTGCTGCCCGGGCTGGTGGTCGGGGACACCTCACGACTGAGTCCGGAGCTCGCCGAAGCCTTCCGGGCGACCGACATGTCGCACCTGCTCGCGGTGAGCGGGGCGAATCTGTCCATCCTGCTGGTCGTGCTCATCGGACCGCCCGGTCTCGCGCACCGGGCGGAGCGGCGAGGGCTGGCACCTCGGCTGGGCCTTCCGCTGCGGGCGACCGCCATGGTGGCCGCGCTGCTGACGCTGGGTTTCGTGGTGGTGTGCAGACCGGAGCCGAGCGTGCTGCGGGCGGCGGCGTGCGGGCTGATCACGGTGTGGGCGATCGGCACCGGACGGCGGCGGTCGCTGCTGCCGGCGCTGGCGGCAGCAGTGTTGGCCCTGGTGTTCTACGACCCCTGGCTGGCGCGGGACTTCGGCTTCCTGCTCTCGGTGCTGGCCACGGCTTCGCTGCTGACGGTGGCGCCGCGCTGGTCGGGGGCGCTGCGGCGGCGGGGCTGCCCGGGGAGGGCGGCGGAGGCGCTGGCGGTCGCGGCTGCGGCTCAGTTGGCGTGTGCGCCGGTCGTCGTGGTGCTGGCGGCGCATGTGAGTCTGGTGTCGGTGCCGTGCAATCTGCTGGCGGAGTTCGCGGTCGCACCCGCGACGGTGCTGGGGTTCGCGGCGCTGGCGGCGGCGCCCGCGGCGATGCCCGTGGCGAAGGGGCTCGCATGGCTGGCGAGTTGGCCGGTGGAGGCCATCGCCGGGATCGCCCGGACGGGTGCCGGGCTGCCGGGCGGGGAGATCAGCTGGCCCGGTACGTGGCTGGGGGCACTGGGGCTGGCGGTCGTTCTGGTCGGGGTGGTCGTGGCGGTGCGGTTGTCGTTGCCGTACCGGCCGTGGCTGGCTGCCGCCTGTGTGCTGGGGCTGCTGGTGGTGATTGTGCGCCCGGTGCCACTGGTGCGGCCGTTCACCGGGTGGCCGCCCACCGGCTGGCGGATGGTGGCCTGCGACGTGGGGCAGGGTGATGCGCTGGTGCTGGCCGTGGACGGGGAGCGGGGCGGTGCGGGTGGCGCGGTCGTGGTGGACGCGGGGCCCGAGCCGGCGGCCGTCGACCGGTGTCTGCGCGAGTTGGGGGTGAACACGGTCCCGCTCGTCGTACTGACCCACTTCCACGCCGACCATGTGGCGGGGCTCCCGGGGCTGCTGCGGGGGCGGAGCGTGGGTGCGATCCAGACGACCGGGCTGGCTCGGCCGCGCGACCAGGCGGAGTTCGTGCGCAGAACGGCACGGCGGGCGGGAGTGCCGGTGCTCGGCTCACACGCGGGAGAGCGGCGGCAGGCCGGTGATCTGCGCTGGGAGGTGGTGTGGCCGCCACCGACGCAGGCGGTCGGCGGCCCGGGCTCCGGCCCCGGCGGCAGCGTCGGCACAGGCGGCGGAGAGGAGGACGAGGGCGCCAACGACGCGAGCGTCACGCTGCTCGTCAGCACGTCGGGACTGCGGCTGTTCCTGGCCGGGGATCTCGAACCGCGAGCGCAGCAGGCGCTGTTGGCGCTGCGGCCCGATCTGCCGCGGGTCGATGTGCTCAAGGTGGCGCACCACGGCTCGCGCTACCAGGATCCGCAGCTGCTGCGGCGGCTGCGACCGCAGGTGGCACTGGTCTCGGCGGGACGGGAGAACCCGTACGGACACCCGGCGCCCGAGACCCTGCACGAGCTGGCCGCCGCCGGAGCCCTGGTGGCCCGGACGGACCGGCACGGGGCGCTGGCGCTGACGCGCCGCCCGGACGGCAGCCCCGCCGTGGTGACCCAGCGGGGCAGCCCCGGCACGGGCGGGAACGCACCGCCCTCCTCCGGCGCGGACCGCCACGGCCCCCTCGCCCTCCGCCGGGTCAGTCGCCTTCCAGCCAGCCCTCGTGCGCCGCGGCGAGGGAGTTCAGCAGGGCCGGGTCGTAGGTGGCGTGCGGGTCTTCGAGGACCACCAGCCACTGGGCGTCCTCGGCGTCGTCCTCGCCGGCGAGCGCTTCGCGGACGAGTTCGGGTTCCTCGGTGAGCCCGAGCCGCAGTTCCAGCTGCGCGGCGACCTCCTCGGCCGCCTCCCGGTCGGGCAGCACCAGCACATGCCGTACGTCGTTCACCGGGGCATTCTCTCAACGGCGCCCCGGCTCCCGACGGCGCCCCGGCTCCCGACGGCCCCCCGGTGGCGGCTGCCAGGGGAGGGATGCTCCGGGGCCGGGGTGTCGGTGCGGCGTGGGATGCTGGTCGCGATGGCTGGTACGCGTAAGAAGACCTCGGACGATCCGCTCGCCCCGCTGACCGTGGCGGTGGGCCAGGAAGAGCTGCTCATCGAACGTGCCGTGCGGGCCGTGATCGATGCCGCGCGCGCCGCCGACGCGGACACGGATGTGCGGGACCTGGCGCCGGGGGATCTGCAGCCCGGCACGCTGGCCGAGCTGACCAGCCCCTCGCTCTTCGCCGAGCGCAAGGTCGTCGTCGTTCGGGCGGCGCAGGACCTGGGGGCGGACACCGTCAAGGACGTGAAGGCGTATCTGACGGCCCCGGCGGAGGAGATCACCCTCGTTCTGGTGCACGCGGGCGGCGCCAAGGGCAAGGGGCTGCTGGACGCCGCGCGGAAGGCGGGTGCGCGCGAGGTCGAGTGCCCGAAGATGACCAAGCCCGCCGACCGGCTGGCGTTCGTCCGTGGGGAGTTCCGCTCGCTGGGGCGGGCGGCGACGGCCGAGGCGTGCCAGGCGCTGGTGGACGCCATCGGCAGCGATCTGCGCGAGCTGGCCTCGGCGTGCACACAGCTGACCGCCGACGTCGAGGGCACCATCGACGAGGCCGTGGTCGGGCGCTACTACACGGGCCGTGCCGAGGCCTCCAGCTTCACCGTCGCCGACCGGGCGGTCGAGGGGAAGGCGGCCGAGGCACTGGAGACGCTGCGCTGGGCGGTGGCCACGGGGGTCGCTCCGGTACTGATCACCAGCGCGCTGGCGCAGGGGGTGCGGGCCATCGGCAAGCTGGCGGGCGCCCCGCGCGGGGCGCGGGCGGGCGACCTGGCGCGGGAGCTGGGCATGCCCCCGTGGAAGATCGACCGGGTGCGGCAGCAGATGCGCGGCTGGACGCCGGACGGGGTGGCCGCGGCCCTGCGGGCCGTCGCCGAGGCGGACGCGGCCGTCAAGGGCGGCGGGATGGACCCGGAGTACGCGCTGGAGAAGGCCGTCGTCACCATCGCCGGCGCCGCCCGCTCCCGCTGAGCGAGCCACCGCCCCGCACCCCGGACGGAGCTTCGGGCGGCCCCCCCGGGCGGTCCGTCGCCGGGGGCCGCGCGTGGCGGGCCGGGGCCGCGCATGGCGAAGGCCCCGCCCTGGAGCCCTGGGGAGGGGCTTCGGACGGGGCCTTTGCTTCGTACTGTGTGGTGCGCCGCACCCGCGTGGCGAACGCAGGCCGCGTGCGGCGCGCTGTCTCAAGCGGTTGCCCGGGCGTACGGCGGATGAGAGAGGGCCCGCCTCACAACGTCCGAGCGGTCGGGAGACCGAGGAGCTGGGAACAGCTCCGAGAAGGTGAGGTCAGCCCTTGAGGGAGGCCACGTGCTTGGCCAGCGCCGCCTTCTTGTTGGCGGCGTTGTTCTTGTGCAGCACACCCTTGCTGGTGGCCTTGTCGAGCTTCCGGGCGGCCTGCTTCTGGGCCTCGATCGCCTTGGCGGCGTCACCGGCGGCCACGGCCTCGCGGGTGCGACGGATCGCGGTCTTCAGCTCGGACTTCACGGCCTTGTTGCGCTGCCGTGCCTTCTCGTTGGTCTTGATCCGCTTGATCTGGGACTTGATGTTCGCCACGAATGAGCCTTTGCGGTTCGGAGTTTCAAACGCCGGTGCCAGCAGGCACCGTCCAGTGCCATAAGGCACAGTCGCTCAGGTTACCAGCCGGGGCAGCGGGCCTCCCAATCCGGTCGGTGCCCCGCGCGCATGGGACCATGGGATGCGACACACCGTCTCGACGGGGCCGCGCAGCGCCCCCGGAAGGCGCCCGGGCCGTCCCGAAGACGCTCCGAAAGGGCGCCCCGGAAGGCGTCCGAGACCTCGCCGCGAGACCGTACAGCCCGAAGCCGCACGACCCGACAGCCCGAAACCGACAGGCCAGAACCGACAGGACACTGCGTGCCCGCGACCCCAACGAACGCGCCGGAGCCGAGCCGTACCGACCCGGCGCTGATCCGTAACTTCTGCATCATCGCGCACATCGACCACGGCAAGTCCACGCTTGCCGACCGGATGCTCCAGCTGACCGGCGTCGTGGACAAGAGGCAGATGCGTGCGCAGTACCTCGACCGTATGGACATCGAGCGCGAGCGGGGTATCACGATCAAGTCCCAGGCCGTGCGGATGCCCTGGGCGCCCACGGACGACCCGGGAACCCCGTACGTCCTGAACATGATCGACACCCCGGGGCACGTCGACTTCACCTACGAGGTCTCCCGTTCGCTGGCGGCCTGCGAGGGCTGCATCCTGCTGGTCGACGCCGCGCAGGGGATCGAGGCGCAGACCCTCGCCAACCTCTATCTGGCGATGGAGCACGACCTCACGATCATCCCCGTGCTCAACAAGATCGACCTGCCCGCTGCCCAGCCCGACAAGTTCGCGGCCGAGCTGGCGCATCTCATCGGCTGCGAGCCGGAGGACGTGCTGCGGGTCTCCGCCAAGACCGGTGAGGGTGTCGAGGAGCTGCTGGACCAGGTCGTCCGCCAGGTCACCCCGCCGGTCGGGAACGCGGACGCACCCGCCCGCGCGATGATCTTCGACTCGGTCTACGACGCCTATCGCGGTGTGGTCACCTACATCAAGGTCGTCGACGGAATGCTCAGCAGGCGCGAGCGCATCCGGATGATGTCCACCGGGGCCACCCACGAGCTGCTGGAGATCGGCGCGAACTCGCCGGAGATGACGCCTGCCGACGGGCTGGGCGTGGGCGAGGTCGGCTATCTGATCACCGGTGTGAAGGATGTACGCCAGTCCAAGGTCGGTGACACGGTCACCCGGCTCACCAAGGGTGCCGAGGAGCCGCTGCCCGGCTACAAGGACCCCAAGCCCATGGTGTTCTCGGGGCTGTATCCGCTGGACGGCTCCGACTACCCCGAGCTGCGTGACGCGTTGGACAAGCTGCTGCTCAACGACGCCGCACTCACCTATGAGCCGGAGACGTCGGCGGCGCTGGGCTTCGGCTTCCGGGTGGGCTTCCTGGGGCTGCTGCATCTGGAGGTGATCCGCGAGCGGCTGGAGCGCGAGTTCGGCCTCGATCTGATCGCCACGGCGCCCAATGTGATCTACCGCGTGGAGATGGAGGACGGCACCGAGCACGTGGTGACCAACCCGAGCGAGTTCCCCACCGGGAAGCTCGCCACGGTGCACGAGCCGGTGGTGCGGGCCACGCTCATCGCGCCCAGTGAGTTCATCGGCGCGATCATGGAGCTGTGCCAGTCGCGGCGCGGCAGCCTGCAGGGGATGGACTATCTGTCCGAGGACCGGGTGGAGCTGCGCTACACGCTGCCGCTGGCGGAGATCGTCTTCGACTTCTTCGACGCGCTGAAGTCCAAGACCCGCGGTTACGCCTCGCTGGACTACGAGCCCACGGGCGAGCAGACGGCCGATCTGGTCAAGGTCGACATCCTCCTCCAGGGCGACAAGGTGGACGCGTTCTCCGCGATCGTCCACAAGGAGAAGGCGTACGCGTACGGCACCCGGATGGCCAACAAGCTGCGTGAGCTGATCCCCCGGCAGCAGTTCGAGGTGCCCATCCAGGCCGCCATCGGTGCGCGGGTCATCGCCCGCGAGACGATCCGCGCCATCCGCAAGGACGTGCTCGCCAAGTGCTACGGCGGTGACATCTCCCGTAAGCGGAAGCTGCTGGAGAAGCAGAAGGAAGGCAAGAAGCGGATGAAGGTCGTGGGGCGCGTGGAGGTGCCGCAGGAGGCGTTCATCGCGGCGCTGTCCAGCGATGACGCCGCGGGCGACGGTAAGGCGAAGGCGAAGAAGTAGTCCGCCGTCGCCTGCGGCGTACTCCGCCGGGTGCTCCGCCGTGCGCGGGCCAGTTCCCGGCTGCCCCTTTTGGTGCGTTGCAGTCCGCCGGTGTGTTGTGGCTGCTGGGGGCACCTCCCGGCCGAAGGCTGGGGGAGCAGTTCCCCGTGCGCACCTTCGGGGCCCCGCCCCCTTACGTAAGGGCAGACCCCTTACGTAAGGGGGCTGCTGCCTTTACTCTGATCACTGCTCAGTAGTTACTCGTGAGTCAATAAGCGCGAGCCGACACACAGCAGGACGACAAGCAGGACGACAAGCAGGACGCGGGTCCCGGAGGATGTCGTGACCGACACACAGTCCCTGATCGAGAACCGGCCGCCTTCCGTGGCCACGCTCTTCCTGGAGCGGGTCGAGGCCACCCCCGACGCGGAGGCGTACCGCTATCCGGTGATCCGGCCCGCGGGCGAAGGCGAGGGGCCCGACGAGTGGCGCTCCTACAGCTGGGGTGAGGCCGCCGAACGGGTGTTCTCGATCGCGGCGGGGCTCATGGACCTGGGTGTGCGGCCCGAGGAGCGCGTCGGTATCGCCTCCGGCACGCGGATCGAGTGGATCCTCTCCGACCTGGGCATTCTGTGTGCGGGCGCCGCCACCACCACCGTCTACCCCAGCACCAACGCCGCCGAGACGGCCTACATCCTCGCCGACTCCGACAGCCGGGTGCTGATCGCCGAGGACGCCACCCAGCTGGCGAAGGTCCGCGAGCACCGCGACGAGCTGCCCAATCTGGCGCATGTGGTGCTCCTGGACGGCGAGCCCACCGCCGAGGACGCCGAGGGTGACTGGGCGCTGAGCTTCGCCGAGCTGGAGCGGCGCGGCGCCGCCTACCGGGAGAAGCACCCCGACGCCGTCACCGAGACGGTGCGCGGGCTGCGCTCCGACCAGTTGGCCACCCTCATCTACACCTCCGGTACGACAGGAAAACCGAAGGGTGTCCGGCTGGCACAGGACGCCTGGTCGTACATGGCCCGCGCGATCCCGCAGACGGGCCTGCTGAACAGTGACGACGTGCAGTACCTGTGGCTGCCGCTGGCGCACGTCTTCGGCAAGATGCTGATTTCCGTGCAGATCGACTCCGGACACGTCATCGCGGTGGACGGCAGAGTCGACAAGATCATCGAGAATCTGCCGGTCGTCCAGCCGACGAAGATGTGCGCGGTGCCGCGGATCTTCGAGAAGGTCTACAACGGCGTCGCGCAGAAGGCCCGTGCCGGGGGTGCGGCCAAGTACAAGATCTTCCAGTGGGCGGCCGAGGTCGCCCGTGAGTACGCGCGTACGACGCAGGACAACCAGCGCCGTACCGGGGTCGCCGACGCACCCACCGGGCTCAAGGTCAAGCACGCCATCGCCGACCGGCTCGTCTACAGCAAGCTGCGGGAGGCGTTCGGCGGCCGGATGGTCGGCTGCGTCTCCGGTTCGGCCGCGCTCGCCCCGGACCTGGGCTACTTCTTCGCGGGCGCCGGCATCCCGGTGCTGGAGGGCTACGGACTCACCGAGTCGTCGGCCGCCAGCTTCTGCAACCGCAGCGACAACTTCCGCACCGGCACCGTCGGCAAGCCGATGCCCGGCACCGAGGTGCGGATCGCGGACGACGGCGAGATCCTGCTGCGCGGCCCCGGCATCATGCAGGGCTACCACGGGCTGCCGGAGAAGACCGCCGAGGTGCTGGAGGAGGACGGCTGGTTCCACACCGGCGACATCGGCGAACTGTCCGACGACGGGTATCTGCGGATCACCGACCGCAAGAAGGACCTGATCAAGACCTCCGGCGGCAAGTACATCGCCCCTGCCGAGGTGGAGGGCCAGTTCAAGGCGATCTGCCCGTACGTCTCCAACATCCTGGTGCACGGGGCGGGACGGAACTACTGCACCGCGCTCATCTCGCTGGACGAGCCGGCCATCACAGCCTGGGCGGCCGACCACGAGGACCTCAAGGGCAAGCCCTACGCCGAGGTGGTCGGCTCCGAGCAGGTGCGCAGCCTGGTGGACGGCTACGTCGAGCAGCTCAACGCCGGGCTCCAGCGCTGGCAGACGATCAAGAAGTTCCGGATCCTGCCGCGTGACCTGGACATCGAGCACGGCGAACTGACGCCCAGCCTCAAGATGAAGCGGCCGGTGGTGGAGAAGGAGTTCAGCGGCCTGATCGAGGAGATGTACGAGGGCGCCCGCGAGCGGTGACCGCAGTGGGGTCAGGTCGCCGGAAGCTCCTTGAGGAGGCTCGGGCCCGGGACCTCGGCGGTCAGGAGCCGCGTAGCTCGGCCAGGGCGTCGGCCAGGGCGGCGACGTCACGGGCGTCGTCCAGTCGGCGCTGCTCCTCCTCCAGCAGCCGACGCGACTGACGGTTCTTGCGGAACAGATCGAGGAAGACCGCCACCTTGGTGCGCAGCACCTGGAGCACGCCGAGGACGGCCTCCAGGGCGACGAGGTTGTCCTCCATGTCGTCGACGAGCAGGTTCCCGGCCTCGCGCGCGGTGGGGCCGGCGCGCCCGGGGATGGTGTGGTCGTTGCGGCCCCGTTGGCTGCCCTGGTTCCACCCGGTCGCGGACCGGACGCCGGCCCAGGCGGGAATGAGCCCGAGGAAGGCGAAGAGATTACCGGGCCGCAGACCGGTGTCAAGGGCTCAGAGTCGGGAACGGCGGTGTTCGGCCACGATTTCCGTGACTCCACGCGTATGACCGAGCCCCGTCTGTCACCCTTGCTCCACCGTGCCGAGCGCGGTGAGGGAACGACCGGGGGAGTACCCGGGGGAGTCGCCCGGGGAGGGGTGCGATGGACAGCGGGGACGAGGCGGACACCACGGGGGCGGAGAGGCCGACCACGATGCCACCGCCGGATGCCACTACAGCGCCACCGTCAGGGGCGGGAGGGCGCGGGGGCGAGATGCCGCACGCGGTCCGTACCGAACTGCCGGGCAACGCGCTCGCGGCAGGGGCGGCGCGCGGCTTCGCCCGCGCGGCGCTCGGCCGGTGGGGAGTGCGCGGTACGGCGGCCGAGGACGCGGTGCTGCTGGTCAGCGAACTGGTCACCAACGCCGTTGTGCACGCCGGTACCTCGGTCGAGGTGGAGTGCCGCTACGCCGCCGGAGTCGTCTACGCGGAGGTCGCCGACCGCCATCCCGCGCGCCGGGTGGCCGCACAGGGCGAGGAGGGCCACGGCCTGCGGCTGGTCGGCGCGCTCGCCAAGGAGTGGGGCATCAGTTACCGCAGGGACCGCAAGGCCGTGTGGTTCCAACTCGGCCCCGCGCCGCACACCCTCGGTGCCGGTGCCGGGTCGGGCGAGACCCCACCCGACGACCCGGGGTCCGCCTCCGCCTCCCCTGCCGCCGCCCTTCCCGCCGTCTCCAGCGCGGCCCATCCGTTCCGGGACCGCGAGTGGACCAACAACGGTGCGCTCTCCTTCCTCGCCGAGGCGTCGGACCTGCTGTCCGGGCACACCGACGAGGACAAGGTCGCCTCGCTCGCCGGGCAGTTGATGGTGCCGCGCTTCGCCGACTGGTGTGCCGTATGGCTGCGGGACGACGAACGCTCGCGGCGGTCCCGGCTGGCCCGGGTCTGGCACGCGCAGGAGAGCCGCATCGAGGAGTTGCGTGCCGAACTCGCCGAGGAGCCGCCCGCCCCCGCGCCCCGGGTGCTGCCCGGTCAGGCAGCCCCTTGGCGCCGGCCCGGCCGCGCCGCGTCGAGCAGTGGCGCCGCCTCGACCGGCACCGACGAGGCCTCGGTCGTGTGCGACCTGGTCGTCGGCGGCCGTTCGGTCGGGGCGCTGGTGATCGGGCGCGCCGGTCTGCTGCGGATACCGGACGAAGTGCTGGGGCTGGTGGAGGACTTCGCACGCCGGGTGGCGCTCGCCGTACTCTCCGCGCGTCGCTACGCCCTCCAGGCGAACATCAGCCGGATCCTGCAGCGCGGCCTGCTGCCCAGCGAGGAGATGCACGTCCCCGGTCTCGACACCGCGCTCGTCTACGAACCCGCCGGCGAGGGCGCCTGGGCGGGTGGTGACTTCTACGACCTGCTGCGGCTGCCCGACGGCCGCTGGCGCTTCGCACTGGGCGATGTGTGCGGCAACGGCCCGGAGGCGGCCGTGGTGACCGGGCTGGCCCGCCCCGTGCTGCGACTGCTCGCCAGGGAGGGCCACTCCGTGCCCGAGACCCTGGAGCGGCTCAACCGGGAGGTGGGGGAGCAGGCGCGGTTCCTGTCCGTCGTCTACGGCGAACTCGCCTTCCGGGGCGGGCTCGTGGAGTGCACGCTCAGCTGTGCGGGGCATCCGCTGCCGCTCGTGCGCGACGCCTTCGGGACGGTGCGTACCGCCGCACAGCCGCAGTTGCTCCTCGGGGTCGCTCCGCGGGTCGGCTACGAGTGCCACTCCTTCTCGCTGCACCCCGGCGACACGCTGCTGTGCGTCACCGACGGAGTGACCGAACGCCGCTGCGGGCGTCGCCTGTTCGACGACGGCGACGGCCTGGCGACCTGCTTCGCCGCCAGCGCGGGGCTGGACGCCGACGGCACGGCCGAGCATGTGCGCCGCGCGGTGTACGCCTTCGCGCCCGACCTGCCCGCCGACGACCTGGCCATGCTGGTGCTGCGGGTGCCGGAGCAGACCGGAACGGCACCCGACGGCCGGACCGGCCTGCCGCACCAGCCGTGAGGCCCGCCGCCTCAGTCCACCAGGTCCCTGACCACCGCGTCGGCCAGCAGCCGGCCCCGCAGGGTCAGCACCGCGCGGCCCTCCTCGTACGGCTCCCTCTCCAGCAGTCCCTCGTCCCGGGCCCGCTCGGCGGCCCGCGCACCCTGCGGCGCGAGCAGCGACAGCGGACAGCCCCGGCTGAGCCTCAGCTCCAGCAGGATCCGTTCGACGCGCCTGTCCTCCGCGGTGAGCAGTTCGCGGCCGGCGCCGGGTGAGCGGCCCTCGGCCAGCGCCTTCGCGTAGGCGGCGGGGTGCTTGACGTTCCACCAGCGGACGCCGCCGATATGGCTGTGCGCACCCGGTCCGGCGCCCCACCAGTCGGCGCCCGTCCAGTACAGCTCGTTGTGCCGGCAGCGGGCCGCCTCGTCCCCGGTCACCGCCCAGTTGGAGACCTCGTACCACTCCAGACCGGCCGCCGTCAGCCGCTCCTCGGCGATCAGATAGCGGTCCGCGTGCACATCGTCGTCGGTCATCGGCACCTCGCCGCGTCGGATGCGGCGGGCGAGCCGGGTGCCTTCCTCCACGATGAGCGCGTACGCCGAGATGTGGTCGGGGCCCGCGGCCAGGGCGGCGTCCAGGGAGGCGCGCCAGTCCTCGTCCGACTCGCCCGGCGTGCCGTAGATCAGATCGAGGTTCACATGGGAGAAACCCGCCTTGCGGGCCTCCCCGACGCACTCCTCGGGCCGTCCGGGGGTGTGTGTGCGGTCCAGGACGCGCAGGATGTGCGGGCGGGCGCTCTGCATGCCGAAGGAGACGCGGTTGAAGCCCGCCTCCCGCAGCTCGGCTAGGTAGGCGGGGTCCACCGACTCCGGGTTGGCCTCGGTGGTGACCTCGGCGTTCCGCGCCAGCCCGAACTCGTCCCTGACGGCCGCGAGCATGCGGCCCAGGTCGGCGGCTGGGAGCAGCGTGGGGGTGCCGCCGCCGACGAACACCGTCTCGACCGGGCGCGGGTCGTCACCGAGTACCCGACGGGCCAGCCGGATCTCCTCGACGGCCTGCTCCGCGTAGCCCTCGCGGGAGCTCCCGCCCAGCTCGGTGGCGGTGTAGGTGTTGAAGTCGCAGTAGCCGCAGCGGGTGGCGCAGTACGGCACGTGGAGGTAGAAGCCGAGCGGGCGGTCGGCCGCGCCGTCGAGTGCGTGCGGGGGCAGCGAACCGTCGTGGGGCACGGGCTCGCCGTCGGGAAGTGCGGAGGGCATGCTCTCCATTGTCCGGCACCGTTCGGACGACGGCCCACGACGCGACGTGCGCACTGTCACATCTGGTGGCTACGCTGAGTGTGTACGTGAACGCAGTGGCTGCAAGGGGGCTGGAATGACCATCGCACCAGAACGGATGGATGCCAGGATGACCGACTCCCACGCGATAAACGCCTTCGAGGAACTCGACGTACCTGAGGGATTCAAGGCCGAGCTGCTGTGGGGGGAAATCGTGATGATGGCGGGGCCGGATCTGGTCCACAACCGGATCGTGCAGGCCGTGGCGGACCAGATCCCCCGCAAGCGCTGGGACCGTCTCCAGACCCAGGACGTCGCCCTCCTCGCCCAGACCAGCGAGCCCCAGCCGGATCTCGTGGTGCTCCCGCGTGACGCGGGCCCTGCTTCGGGCAGGCTGATGCCCCCCGAGGAGATCACCCTCCTACTGGAGGTTGTCTCCAAGACGAGCAAGCACCGGGACTACGTCACCAAGCGCACGCTCTACGCGGCGGGCGGCGTCCCCGGATATTTGATCATCGATCCTTTCACGGGTGAGTGCGTCCTGCTCACCGAACCGGCAGGCAAGGGCGAGGAGGCCGACTACCGGGTGGAGCGCCGGGCGCGGTTCGGCGAGTCCCTCCCGCTCGACCTCCTCGGAGTGAAGCTGGAGACCGAGGAGTTCCAGACCCTTCCCGTCAAGCAGTCGGAGAAGCCGGAGCAGTGACGAAGTCGATGAGCTCTTCGACCCGGCCCAGCAGGGCGGGCTCCAGGTCCTTGTAGGAGCGGACGCGGCCGAGCAGCTGCTGCCAGGCCGCGCCCGTGTTCTGCGGCCACCCCAGGGCGGCGCACACCCCCGTCTTCCAGTCCTGGCCGTGCGGAATGCGCGGCCAGGCCCGGATGCCTGCCGAGGCGGGCTTCACGGCCTCCCAGATGTCGATGTACGGGTGCCCCACCACCAGCACATGGTCCCCGCTCACCTGCTCGGCGATCCGCGATTCCTTCGAGCCGGGGACCAGGTGGTCCACCAGCACCCCCAGCCGGGCTCCGGGCCCGGGCGCGAACGCGTCCACGACGGCGGGCAGGTCGTCGACGCCCTCCAGGTACTCCACGACCACGCCTTCGATCCGCAGGTCGTCGCCCCACACCTTCTCGACCAGCTCGGCGTCGTGCCGCCCCTCGACATAGATCCGCCCCGCCCGTGCGACGCGGGCGCGTGCGCCGGGCACGGCGAGGGAGCCGGAGGCCGTCAGCCGCCCCCCGGCCGCCGGGGCACCGCCTCCGGCACCCGCACCCGCCTTCGCGCGGGGACGCACCAGCGTGACGGTCCTGCCCTCCAGCAGGAAGCCCGCCGCGGTCATCGGGAAGACCCGGTGCTTGCCGAAACGGTCCTCAAGGGTGACGGTCGGGCCCTCCGCGGTCTTCTCGCACCGTACGACCGCCCCGCAGAACCCGGTACTGACCTCCTCCACCACCAGATCCCGCTCGGCGGCCACCTCGGGCACGGTGCGCGCCCGCTTCCACGGGGGAGTCAGATCCGGGTTGTCATAGCGGTCGTTTCGGCTGCGCATGCCGCTCATTGTGCTACGTGTCGCGGCTCGGGCCGCCAGGTGCCCAGGTGCCCTGGGAGGCGAACCGGCGTGCCAGCTCGTCCCGTTGGGCCCGCACGTACGCCGCGTCCACCAGGGCCCCGTGTCCCGGTACGTACACGGCGTCCTCGCCGCCCAGCGCCAGCAGCCGGTCCAGCGCGGCCGGCCAGTGGGCCGGATGGGCGTCGGCCCCGGCCTGGGGTGCGCCGGACTCCTCCACCAGGTCGCCGCAGAAGACGACGTCGGGGGAGCCGGGCACTAGGACGGCCAGATCGTGCTCGGTGTGCGCCGGGCCGACATTGACCAGTACGGCCTCGCGTCCGCCCAGGTCGAGGGTGAGCTGTCCGCTGACCGGATGGTGCGGGCGCACCAGGACGTCGGCCGCCTCCCCGGCCTCGTCCTCCAGCAGACCGTGGGCCACGGCATCGTCCCGCAGCAGCTCGGCGCTGCGGGCCAGCAGCTCATCGGCGCCGACGGCCGCGTACACCTCCGCGCCGGCGAAGACGGCGGCACCGAAGACATGGTCGAAGTGCGGATGGGTGAGGACCACCCGCGTCACCCGGCGCCCCAGCAGCGCGGTCGCCTCGGCGCGGATCACAGCGCCCTCGCGCAGCGAGGACCCGGTGTCGATCACCAGGGCGCAGTGGTCGCCGCCGACGGCGCCCACCGTCGCGTCCCACTGCGGCAGTCTGCGCCGCAGCACACCGGGCGCGACCCGCTCCCAGCTGTGGTCGTCGGCCGACTGATGGTGTCCGGCGTCTTCCCCAAACGGCTGCATGCCACGACGCTAACCGCAGTCCGGTCACGACGCTCTGGGCCGCACCGGGAGCGAGGATCGCACCACGGTGGCGCGGTACCGTCGGGCCTGCCGGCAGGCGGTCCCGGCCCCGGCCGCGGTCTGCCGACGGGCGGCCCTTGCCCTGGCCGTGGTGACCGGCCGTACACTGGCTCAGGGACTTGGCACTCCGGCAGGAAGAGTGCCAGAGGGGATCGCCGAGGGAACGGACTTCGGACCAACGGCCGGACGGGAGGTGTGCGCCGTGCTCAGCGAGCGTCGACTTGAAGTCCTCCGCGCCATCGTCCAGGACTACGTCGGCACGGAGGAACCGGTGGGCTCCAAGGCGCTCACGGAGCGCCACAACCTGAAGGTGTCGCCGGCCACTGTCCGCAACGACATGGCGGCACTGGAGGACGAGGGGTACATCGCCCAGCCGCACACCAGCGCGGGCCGTATCCCCACCGACAAGGGGTACCGCCTCTTCGTCGACAAGCTCGCCGGGGTCAAGCCGCTGTCGTCCCCCGAGCGGCGCGCCATCCAGAACTTCCTCGAAGGAGCCGTCGACCTCGACGACGTCGTCGGCCGTACGGTCCGGCTGCTGGCCCAGCTCACCCGGCAGGTCGCCGTGGTGCAGTATCCGTCGCTGACCCGTTCGACGGTGCGGCACGTGGAGCTGCTGGGGCTGGCGCCCGCGCGGCTGATGCTGGTGCTGATCACCGACACCGGCCGGGTCGAGCAGCGGCTGATCGACTGCCCGGCGCCGATCGGTGAGACGGTCCTGGCGGATCTGCGGGCCCGGCTCAACAGCCGGGTGGTCGGCGAGCGCTTCACCGAGGTCCCCTCCCTGGTGCAGGACCTGCCGGAGGCGTTCGACGCCGACGACCGGGGCACGATCCAGACGGTGCTGGCCACCTTGCTGGAGACCCTGGTCGAGGAGACCGAGGAGCGGCTGATGATCGGCGGCACCGCCAATCTGACCCGCTTCGGGCACGACTTCCCGCTCACCATCCGGCCCGTTCTGGAGGCGCTGGAGGAGCAGGTCGTCCTGCTGAAGCTGCTCGGCGAGGCCAAGGACCCGGGTATGACCGTACGAATCGGGCATGAGAACCAGCACGAGGGACTGAGTTCCACATCGGTCGTCTCGGTCGGTTACGGTTCGGGCGACGAAGCAGTCGCCAAACTCGGCGTGGTCGGACCGACCCGCATGGACTACCCCGGAACGATGGGAGCTGTACGCGCAGTGGCACGGTACGTCGGACAGATCCTGGCGGAGTCATAAGTGGCGACGGACTACTACGCGGTCCTCGGTGTGCAACGTGACGCCTCGCAGGACGAGATCAAGAAGGCGTTCCGCAGACTCGCGCGCGAGCTGCACCCGGACGTCAATCCGGACCCGAAGACCCAGGAGCGGTTCAAGGAGATCAACACCGCTTACGAGGTGCTCTCGGACCCGCAGAAGAAGCAGGTCTACGACCTGGGCGGGGACCCGGCCTCCGGCGCCGCGGGTGCCGGCGCGGGCGGGTTCGGCGCGGGCTTCGGCAACTTCAGCGACATCATGGACGCCTTCTTCGGCACGGCGGCGCAGCGCGGCCCGCGCTCGCGCACCCGCCGGGGCCAGGACGCCATGATCCGGCTGGACATCGATCTGGACGAGGCCGCGTTCGGCACCACCAAGGACATCCAGGTCGACACCGCCATCGTCTGCGGCAGCTGCAGCGGTGACGGTGCCGCACCCGGCACCTCGGCGCAGACCTGCGACATGTGCCGGGGCCGTGGCGAGGTCTCCCAGGTCACCCGGTCCTTCCTGGGCCAGGTCATGACATCCCGGCCCTGCCCCCAGTGCCAGGGCTTCGGCACCGTGGTGCCCACCCCCTGCCCGGAGTGCGCGGGCGACGGGCGGGTGCGCTCGCGGCGCAGCCTCACCGTGAAGATCCCGGCCGGTGTCGACAACGGCACCCGCATCCAGCTCGCGGGCGAGGGCGAGGTCGGCCCGGGCGGCGGCCCGGCCGGTGACCTGTATGTGGAGATCCACGAGAACGCGCACCCGGCCTTCCAGCGCCGCGGTGACGACCTGCACTGCACCGTCACCATCCCCATGACCGCCGCTGCTCTCGGTACGAAGGTGCCGCTGGAGACGCTGGACGGCATGGAGGAGATCGACATCCGGCCCGGCACCCAGTCCGGCCAGTCGATCCCGCTGCACGAGCGCGGCATCACCCATCTGCGCGGCGGTGGCCGCGGCCAGCTCATCGTCCATGTCGAGGTGACGACCCCGACGAAGCTGGAGCCCGAGCAGGAGGAACTCCTCCGCCGCCTGGCCAAACTCCGCGGCGAGGAACGGCCTACCGGCCAGTTCCAGCCCGGTCAGCAGGGGCTGTTCTCCCGGCTGAAGGACGCTTTCAACGGGCGTTGAGGACCGGCGGCCGGGGTTCGGCCGGGGGTTCGGGGGTTGTCCCCCGGGTGGATGGGTCAGCCGGGTCAGCAGGGGCTGTTCTCCCGGCTGAAGGATGCCTTCAACGGGCGTTGAGGACCGGCGGCCGGGGGTTCGGCCCCGGTGCCGAACCGGGCACCGGGGGCGCGGTGGCGGACACCGAGGGTGCACGGGGGTGTGCGGTGGGGGCGTGACAGGATGTGGCCATGTCCACCTCGTCGCCTTCGCTCTCCGAGCTGACTGCGCACCCCGTCATCCAGGCCCCGATGGCAGGTGGGGTCTCCCGCCCCGAGCTGGCCGCGGCGGTGAGCGAGGCGGGTGGCCTGGGCTTTCTGGCCGCCGGGTACAAGACGCCCGAGGCGATGTACGAGGAGATCAGACAGCTGCGGCAGCTGACGGGGCGCCCGTTCGGCGTCAATCTGTTCATGCCGCAGCCGCGCACCACCGACCCGTCCGCGGTCGACGTCTACCGCGAACAACTCGCGGGCGAGGCCACCTGGTACGAGACGGAGCTGGGCGACACCGACGTCACGACGGACGACGCGTACGAGGCGAAGCTGGCGATCCTCCACGACGATCCGGTCCCGGTCGTCTCCTTCCACTTCGGCTGCCCCACCCGCCGGGTGCTGGCGCGGTTCGCACAGCAGGGCACCTGCACCGTGGTGACCGCGACCTCGGTCGCTGAGGCGCGCGCGGTGCAGGCGGCCGGTGCGCACGCCGTGTGCTTGCAGGGCATAGAGGCGGGCGGCCACCAGGGCACGCACCGCGACGACGCGCAGGGTGACCGCGGGAGCGCCGGTATCGGGCTGCTGTCGCTGATCACGCAGGTCAAGGAGGCGGTGGAGCTGCCACTGATCGCCGCGGGGGGACTGATGCGCGGGCAGCAGATCGCCGCCGTGCTCGCCGCGGGCGCGGTGGCCGGGCAGTTGGGCACCGCCTTCGTGCCCACCGAGGAGTCCGGTGCCCACCCGCTGCACAAGCAGGCGCTGACCAGTCCGCTGTTCACCCGCACCGAGCTGACCCGGGCCTTCTCGGGGCGCCCGGCGCGCGGACTGGTCAACCGCTTCCTGCGGGAACACGGCCCGTACGCGCCCGCTGCCTACCCGCAGCTGCACTATCTGACGGCCGGGCTGCGCAAGGCCGCCGCCAGGGCGAAGGACCCGCAGGCGATGGCCCTGTGGGCGGGTCAGGGGCACCGGCTGGCGCGGGAGTTGCCCGCCGGGCAGTTGGTGGAGGTGCTGGCGGCGGAGCTCGCCGAGGGGCGTACGGCACTCGCGGGGTCGCCCTCGTGAGCGCGCCGGTCTTCCTCGCCGACTCGGGGCTGCTGCGCCCGGGCACGGTGGTACTGGACGGGCCGGAGGGGCGGCACGCCGTCTCGGTGCGGCGGCTGCGCCCCGGCGAGGAGATCGTCCTGACGGACGGCGCCGGAGCGGGCGCGTACGGGAGCGTGACCGCCGCCGAGGGCAAGGACCGGCTGCAGATCGCCGTCCGCGAGGTCCGTACGGAGCCGGAACCGCGGCCGCGGCTGACCGTCGTACAGGCGCTGCCCAAGGGGGACCGGGGGGAGCTGGCGGTGGAGACGATGACGGAGACGGGCGTGGATGCCGTCGTGCCGTGGGCGGCGTCGCGCGCCGTGACCCGGTGGAAGGGGGAGCGGGCGGCCAAGTCGCTCGCCAAGTGGCGGAACACCGCGCGGGAGGCGGGTAAGCAGGCGCGTCGGCTGCGGTTCCCCCAGGTCGCCGACCTCGCCTCCACCGCCGAGGTCGCACAGCTGCTGCGGTCGGCCGACTTCGCCGGGGTGCTGCACGAGGAGGGCAGCACTCCGCTGGCCACCGCCGAGTTGCCCGCGGTGGGGGAGATCGTGTTGGTGGTGGGGCCCGAGGGCGGCGTCGCCCCCGAGGAGCTGGAGCTGTTCGCCGCCGCCGGGGCCGCCCCGTTCCGGCTGGGGCCGTCCGTGCTGCGGACCTCCACGGCCGGGACGGCCGCCGCCGCCGTCGTTCTCGCCCGTTGCGGTCGCTGGAACTGAGGGGCTGTCCGATCGCCGGGGGCCACGACACCCCTCGGGTAACATCCCGGCATGGCTTCCAACGGAGAACCGCAGCAGGACTGTCTGTTCTGCAAGATCGTCGCCGGCGAGGTGCCCGCGACGCTGGTGCGGGAGACCGACACGACCGTTGCGTTCCGCGACATCAACCCGCAGGCGCCCACCCATGTGCTGGTGATCCCCAAAGCGCACCATCCGGACGCGGCCTCGCTCGCGGCGGCCTCTCCGCAGCTGATCGCCGACGTGGTGCGGGAGGCCGGCGAGGTGGCGGCGATGGAGAAGATCGCCGTGCCGCACGGCGGTCCGGGCACCGGGTACCGGGTGGTCTTCAACACCGGTTCGGGCGCGGGGCAGACGGTCTTCCACGCGCACGCCCATGTGCTCGGGGGCCGCGGTCTGGAATGGCCGCCCGGATGAGAGCGACGCAAGTGAGGCGGTGAGGCGCGTTGTCGGTGCGAGAACTGGTCGTACTGGGTACCGCCAGCCAAGTGCCCACCCGGCAGCGCAACCACAACGGATACATCCTGTTGTGGGACGGCGAGGGCATCCTGTTCGACCCGGGTGAGGGCACCCAGCGGCAGATGCTGCACACCTCCGTCGCCGCGCACGATCTGACCCGTATCTGCCTGACGCACTTCCACGGCGACCACACCCTCGGTCTGCCCGGCGTCATCCAGCACATGAGCCTCGACGGGGTGCCGCACGAGGTGACGGCGTACTTCCCGGCGAGCGGGCGCCACTACTTCGAACGGTTGCGGCACGCCACGCCGTTCCATGACACGGTGCGGCTGCGCGAGGAGCCCGTCACCGCACCGGGGGTGCTGGCCGGCGGCCCGGCGCAGCCCGAGGTGCCGTTCACCCTGGAGGCGCGTCGGCTCTCGCACCGCATCGACACCTTCGGCTACCGGCTCACCGAACCGGACGCGCGCCGTATGCTGCCCGACCTGCTGGCGGAGCGCGGTATCAGCGGTCCGGACGTGGGCCGCCTCCAGCGGGAGGGGGAACTGCGTGGCGTACGTCTGGAAGAGGTCAGCGAGCCGCGGCGGGGACAGCGCTTCGCCTTCGTCATGGACACCCGGCTGTGCGACGGGGTCCACGAGCTGGCCGAGGGCTGCGACATGCTCGTCATCGAGTCGACGTTCCTGCAGGCCGACGCGGAGCTGGCCGAGGTCTCCGGGCATCTGACGGCCTTCCAGGCGGGCCGGGTCGCTGCCGAGTCGGGCGTACGGCATCTGGTGCTGACGCACTTCTCGCAGCGCTACCAGGACACCGATGTGTTCGCCGCGGAGGCACGCGCCGCCGGCTTCGAGGGCGAACTGACGGCGGCGCGGGACCTGATGCGCGTCCCGGTGCCCAAACGGGCCTGACCGGCCCGCGGAGTCAGAAGCCCAGCCGGCGCAGCTGCTTGGGATCGCGCTGCCAGTCCTTGGCGACCTTGACGTGCAGATCGAGGTAGACGGGGGTGCCCAGCAGCGCCTCGATGTGCCGGCGCGAGCTGCTGCCGACCTCCTTGAGGCGCTTGCCCTTGGGGCCGATGACGATGCCCTTCTGGCTGGGGCGCTCGATGTAGATGTTGGCGTGTACGTCCAGCAGCGGACGGTCGGCGGGGCGGTCCTCGCGGGGCACCATCTCCTCGACCACCACCGCGATCGAGTGCGGCAGCTCGTCCCGTACGCCCTCCAGCGCCGCCTCGCGGATCAGCTCGGCGACCATGACCTGCTCGGGCTCGTCCGTCAGATCGCCGTCCGGGTACAGCGGCGGACCCTGCGGCAGCAGCGGCACCAGCAGATCGGCCAGCAGGTCCACCTGGGAGCCCTCGGTGGCGGAGACCGGAACGATCTCCGCCCACTCGATGCCCAGCTCCCGGCCGAGCTGGTCGACGGCGAGGAGCTGCTCCGCGAGCGCCTTGCTGGAGACCAGGTCGGTCTTGGTGACCACGGCGACCTTCGGCGTCCGCTTCTTCAGCTCGGCCAGCTCCCCGGCGATGAACCGGTCGCCCGGGCCGATCTTCTGGTCGGCGGGCAGGCAGAAGCCGATGACGTCGACCTCCGCCCAGGTGGTGCGCACCACGTCGTTGAGGCGCTCGCCGAGCAGGGTGCGGGGCTTGTGCAGGCCGGGGGTGTCCACCAGGACGAGCTGGGCTTCCGGGCGGTGCACGATGCCGCGCACCGTGTGCCGGGTCGTCTGCGGGCGGGTGGAGGTGATCGCGACCTTCGTGCCCACCAGCGCATTGGTCAGCGTCGACTTGCCCGCGTTCGGGCGTCCGACGAAGCAGGCGAATCCCGAGCGGTGCTCTGCCTCGTCCCGGGCGCGGCCTTCGGTGTCGCCGGCGGTGGCGGAAGATGCGTTCATGACGACCATTCTCCCCGATGGACGGGGAGCTCTCGGCCGAGCCCTCGGCTCAGCCCGCCGTCACCGTCGAGTGCACCTCGCCGTCCGGCCCGGCCAGCAGCACCGGGGTGGCGGGCCCGCCCAGGTCCCGTACGGTCGCCAGGTCCTCGGCCGGGACCTGCTCGGCCTCCGAGACCACGGCCGCCGCCTCCAGGGAGGTGGCACCCGAGGCCACCGCCATCGCCACGGCCGTACGCAGCGCCGAAAGCCGCAGCGAGGGCAGCGCCACCGACCCCGCCACATAGGTGCGTCCCGTCTCGTCCCGCACTGCGGCGCCCTCCGGGACGGCGTTGCGGGCACGCGCACTGCGCGCCAGGGTGACGATCTTGCGGTCTTCCGGGTTCGGCCCGCCGGTGCTCTGGTCACTCATGACCGCGAGCATATGCGGTGCCCGCACCATGCCCTCCAGGTGCCTCACCTACCGGGTGCCTCATCCCGCGACCTGGTGGAGGGTGGCGCGGCGCAGCTCCGGCTCGGCCAGCCGCTGCAGCTTCTCGGCGGTGCCGGTGCCCGCGACCGGGTTGTGCAGGATGAGTCTGAGATCGGGCCGGGCCGGCACCTGGAGCGTCGTCGACTCGAAGTGCAGCGCGCCCACCACCGGGTGGTCCAGCTCCTTGCGCCGCTGACCGGGGCGGCAGACATCGCCCAGCCCCCACAGCCGGCGGAAGTCGTCGCTGTTGGCCAGCAGCTCCTCCAGCAGCAGCTGGAACCCCTCGTCCTGCGGCCACTCCGCCAGTGAGGCGCGCAGTTCGGCGACGACGCCCGGCGCGTTCTGCTCCCAGCTGACCGAGCGGGCGCGGTAGCGCTCGTCGCAGAAGAAGTTGATGATGCAGTTCTCCTGCGCGTCCATGCCCATCACCAGCCGCGCCGACTCGTTGAGCCCGACGGCGCTGTAGTACGGGTCCATGATGTGCGCCGGATACGGCATCCAGGTGTCGATGAGCCGCTGCAACCCGTCGCACAGATAGTCGCGGTCATACTCCGACTCGGGCAGCGGCGGGTTGAGGCCCGCCAGTACGTACAGATGCCGCCGCTCGGCAGCGCTCATCCGCAGCACCCGCGCCACCGCGTCGAGTACCTGCGGGGAGACGGTGATGTCCCGGCCCTGCTCCAGCCACTGGTACCAGGAGGCGCCCACCCCGGCGAGCACGGCCACCTCCTCGCGGCGCAGCCCCGGTGTCCGGCGCCGGGGGCCGCCGTCGGGCAGTCCCGCCTCGGCGGGGGAGACGCGGGCCCGGCGGGAGCGCAGAAATGTGCGCAGCTCCGCGCCGCGCCGGGCTGTCTCCGGTCGGCTCCTCGATGCACTGGCCACCTGATCCCCTCCCTGACTGGTGGTGCGGGCACCACCATAAACAGCAGCTCCCCACGGGGTGTTCCGCGCCAGCAGGCTGTGATCATGCCAACGACCGCTTCCGTACCGGATACGACCGCGCCCGCGCCGGTCCCCGACCACGACCACCCGGCACCGTCCGGCCGTCCGGCCGACTCCCGGCCGTCCCAGCGCTTCACCCCGCGCGAGATCCTGCTCCTCGTGGTGCTGTGCGCCTCGCAGTTCCTCGTCGCGCTCGACTTCTCCGTGCTGAACGTCGCGCTGCCCGTCCTCGGCCCCGACCTGGGGCTGGGCGAGGCCGGGCTGCAGTGGGCCGTGACCGCTTTCGCGCTCCCCACCGGCAGCTTCCTGCTGCTCTTCGGCCGCCTGGGCGACCAGTTGGGCCGCCGCCGTACGTTCCTGACCGGGCTGGCCCTCTTCACGGGGGCCTCGGTGCTGGCCGCCGTCGCACCCACCGCGCCGCTCTTCCTGGCCGGGCGCGCACTCCAAGGGCTCGGTGCCGCCGCACTGGTTCCCACCGGCATGGCCCTGATCACCACCTCGTTCGCCGAGGGCCCCAAGCGCACCAAGGCGCTGAGCATCAACGGCTCGCTGATGGCACTGGGCTTCACCGTCGGCATGGTCGTCGGCGGCATCCTCACCGACACCCTCGGCTGGCGCTCCACCATGGGCCTGCTGGGTGTGGGCGGGGTGCTGGTGCTGCTGGCCGCGCCCCGGCTGCTGAGCGAGAGCCGGGGGCCGCGCACCCGGTTGGACGTGCCCGGTGCGCTGACCGTCACCGGGGGGCTCTTCGGTGTCGTCTACGGGCTGTCCACCGCAGCCGAGGAGGGCTTCTCCCGCCCCGATGTGCTGATCGCCATCGTCGCCGGGCTGGCGCTGCTCGTCCTGTTCGTCCGGGTGGAGGCCCGCAGCGCCGAGCCGCTGCTGCCGCTGTGGATGCTGCGCCGCCCCACTGTCGCCTTCGGCAACCTGGCCGGGCTCGTCACCGTCTCGATGATGACCGCCGTGGTCTTCTTGATGACGCTCTACCTCCAGGACCTGCTGGGTGTCTCCGCACTCGTCTCCGGCCTGGTCTTCGGCGTGCAGGGGCTCGCCTCCGTCGCGGGCGGCGCCGTCGCACCCCGGGTGGCCCGCCGGATCGGCGCCCCGCGCACCCTGGCGCTCGCCCTGATCGGTCAGGGGGCGCTGACGGCGGCGCTGCTGGGCCTGGGCACCGGGAGCGGGCTGTGGCTGGTCGTGGTGGCCATCTCACTGGCCAGCGGGCTGCACCTGGTGGCCGTCGTCACCTACGGCGTCACCGCCACCTCCGGACTCGACGACACCGACCAGGGCCGCGCCACCTCGCTGGTCACCAGCGCCATGCAACTCGGCCTGGCGCTCGGCATCCCGCTGCTGAGCGCCCTGTCCGTCGGCTGGGCGGGTGTCCTGCGCAGTGGCGGCACCTCAGCCGACGCCGCCACCCTGGGCGGGATCAAGCTGGGTCTCGGTGCCGATGTCGTCGTCCTGCTCGCCACCGGCGCCCTGGTGGCCCTCACGGTGGGCCGTCGCCGACCTGCGGAGCAGCCGTAGCCGGGGGAGTGCCCGCCCCTGCCCGACGTCTGCGGGCTGCGGGAGCGGCGTGGCCGCTCGCGCAGTTCCCCGCGCCCCTTCGGGGCGCAGCCCTGCGCACGCCGGGCACGCGCTAGTCGCCCTGCTCCGGGGGCACCGTCGGTGTGGGGGTGCGCCCTTCCGTCACGGCTTTCAGCCGCGCGGCGGCGGCCTTCGCCGCCCGCGTCGTCACAGCCGTGTCGCCGTCGCCGACGGACAGCAGCGCCAGCCCCGTCGTGGACTGCTTCACCCGCGTCAGCACCAGGTCGAGGGTGAGCTGCTCGCCGTCGGCCGGGCCGCCCCGGGCGGTGCCGCGCAGCCGGGCGCTCGCGCTGTCGGCGCCGGTTGGCACCTTCAGCCGGGAGACGGTGAACTGGACGGTGACCGCGTTGTTCTCGGTGGTGAACTTCCTGCAGCTCTCGCGGACGCTCTCGAAGATGCTCAGCGCCCGCTTGGAGCCGTCGCCGCCCGTGCTGTCGTAGGAGGCGACTTCGCTGGAGAGGTAGGGGCCGTCGGCGCTCTTGCGGTGGTCGCGGGAGGCGTCGGTGCGGGCCTCGTGCTTGTCCAGGTCACCGCCGAGCGCGTCGAGCAGCCGCTTGCAGTTGCGGTCCTTGGTGCTCAGGTCGTCGGGCGCGTCCCCGGCCGCCGTGGTGTCGTCCAGGTCCGCGTGCTGCCACCCGGCCGGCAGGACGCCCTCGACCAGCAGCGCGGCACGGGCCTGCTGCTTGCTGAGCGGACCGTCGGCCTTCGTGGGCGAACCGGTCGGGGTGGCGCCGGGCTTCGACGGCGGCGGAGAGGGGGAGGAGGTCCCGTCACCGGGCCCGGCCTCCCCGTCGTCGCCGCAGCCCACCAGGGGCAGCAGGACGGCGGCGACCAGGGCGCCGGCGAGGGGAAAGCAGCGTGCAGCGCGCATCGGATCGCCTTTCGGACGGCCTCACATCCCAGCCGGCCAGTTGCCGCCCCGGAGCGCGAGCGGGGAGCCCCCGAACAGGTGGCGGCGGCCGGGTACGCCCGAGGCGTCAGCCCTGCCCCAGCCGCAGCCGCTCCCACCGGGGCAGCCCGGCGACCACTAGGTCGTAGGAGTCCTCGACCATCTCCCGCACGGTCCGGTCCGACAGGCTTCCGTCGAGGGTCACCGTGTTCCAGTGGCGCTTGTTGAGGTGCCAGCCGGGCCGCACCGCCGGATACGACGCGCGCAGCCGCACCGCGATCTCCGGATCGCACTTGAGGCTCACGCTCAGCGGTGTCTCGTCCAGGGCGCTGAGGGCGAAGATCTTGCCGCTGACCTTGAAGGTGGACAGCCCCGGGTAGGTGGAAAACGGAAAGTCCTCCCACGCCTCGTTCTGCTCCAGGCAGCAGGCTTTGAGCTCGTCCGGCGTCATGGCCACAGCGTAGGTGCCGCCTGTGACAGCGACCGCCGGGCCGAGGGCTGCCGCGGCCCGGCGGACCAAGGCCGGCACCGTCAGCCCTCGGTGAGCGCCGTGCTCTCCTCGCCGTCCGCCGCGGCCGGCTCCCGGACCGGCTCGACGAGCACCGTCACGATCTTGTTGCGGCGGCCCGCCGGGGACTCGGCCGTCAACCGCAGGCCCGTCAGGGTGGGATCGGAGTGGTCCTGGGAGACATCGACCGTGGTGGTCGCGCCGGCGATCGGTACCCGGCCCAGCGACTTGGCGAGCAGCCCGCCGACCGTCTCCACGTCCTCGTCGTCCAGCCCCGTCAGCCCGAACAGTTCGCCCAGGTCGCCGATGTCCAGCCGGGCCGTGACCCGGTAGCGGCCCTCGCCCAGCTCCTCCACGGGCGGCAGCTCACGGTCGTACTCGTCGGCGATCTCCCCGACGATCTCCTCCAGGATGTCCTCGATGGTCACGATCCCGGCGGTGCCGCCGTACTCGTCGATCACCACGGAGACATGGATGCGGTCCTTCTGCATCTCCCGCAGCAGATCGCCCGCGTTCTTGGTGTCCGGTACGAAGGTGGCGGGCCGCATCGCGGTGGAGACCAGCTCCGTCTCCGCGTCCCGGCTGACGTGCACCTTCCGGGCCAGGTCCTTGAGGTAGACGATGCCCACCACGTCGTCCTCGCTCTCCCCGACCACCGGGATCCGCGAGAAGCCCGAGCGCAGGGCCAGCGTCAGCCCCTGCCGGATCGTCTTGAACCGTTCGATCGTGATCAGGTCCGTACGCGGGACCATCACCTCGCGTACCAGCCGGTCACCGAGCTGGAAGACGGAGTGCACCATCTTCCGCTCCTCCGCCTCGATCAGCGACTCCTGCTCCGCGAGATCCACCATCGCGCGCAGTTCCGCCTCGCTGGCGAACGGTCCCTTGCGGAATCCCTTCCCCGGGGTGAGCGCGTTGCCGAGCAGGATCAGCAGCTGCGGCACCGGGCCCAGGATGCGGGCCAGCGGCAGCAGTACATAGGAGGCGGCCGTCGCCGTGTTCAGCGGGTGCTGGCGGCCGATGGTGCGCGGCGACACCCCGATGGCGACATAGGAGACGAAGACCATCACACCTATGGCGACGGCCAGCGCCTGCCACGTCCCGTCGATGGCGCGCAGACAGGCGTACGTCACCAGCGCGCCGGCCGCCACCTCGCAGGCGACCCGCAGCAGCAGGGCCAGGTTGAGGTAGCGCGTCGGGTCGGCGGCCACCGCGGCCAGCTTGGCGCCGCCGCGCCGGCCCTGGCGCACGGCCTCCTCGGCCCGGTAGCTGGTCGTGCGGGCCAGCCCCGCCTCGGCGCAGGCGGCCAGCCACGCCACGATCACCAGCAGGACGACGGCGGCGAGAAGCGGTGTGCTCACGATGTCGTCGTGGGTGCGGGAGAGGGCCCGGACAGTCCGCGCTCGGCGCGCCAGCCGTCGACGATCGCGGACTGCAGTCCGAACATCTCGGCCCGCTCGCCGGGCTCCTCGTGGTCGTAGCCCAGCAGATGCAGCACGCCGTGCACGGTGAGCAGTTGCAGCTCCTCGTCCATGGAGTGCTGCGTCGGTGCGTCGGCACCCTGCTTCTCGGCCACCTCGGGGCACAGCACGATGTCACCGAGCAGACCCTGCGGGGGCTCCTCCTCGTCCCGGGACGGCGGGCGCAGCTCGTCCATCGGGAAGGACATCACGTCGGTGGGCCCCGGCAGTTCCATCCACTGCTTGTGCAGCTGCTCCATGGTGGCGGCGTCGACCGCGATCACCGACAGCTCGGACAGCGGATGGATCCGCATTCGGGCCAGGGCATAGCGGGCGATGTCGAGCACCGCTTCCTCGTCGACCCGGCGGCCGGACTCGTTGTTGACGTCGATCGACATGGTGGTGCCGACTACTTCCTCTTGCGGTGGCCACGGTTCGCGTGCGCATCGGCGCCCGCGCTGTCGCCCTCGGCCGGAGCGGCCTGCTGGGCGTTGTCGTAGCGGTCGTACGCGTCGACAATACGGCCCACCAGCTTGTGCCGGACCACGTCTGTGCTGGTCAGCTGCGAGAAGTGGACGTCTTCCACGTCTTGCAGGATCTCCCGCACCTGGCGCAGTCCGCTCTTCGTCCCGCCGGGCAGGTCGACCTGGGTCACATCGCCCGTGATCACTATCTTCGAGTCGAAGCCGAGCCGGGTGAGGAACATCTTCATCTGCTCGGGGTTCGTGTTCTGCGCCTCGTCCAGGATGATGAATGCATCATTCAACGTTCTGCCCCGCATGTAGGCCAGTGGCGCCACCTCGATCGTCCCGGCCGCCATCAGACGGGGGATCGAGTCGGGGTCGAGCATGTCGTGCAGCGCGTCGTACAGCGGCCGCAGATACGGGTCGATCTTCTCGTAGAGCGTGCCCGGCAGAAAGCCGAGCCGCTCACCGGCCTCGACCGCGGGCCGGGTGAGGATGATGCGCGTGACCTGCTTGGCCTGGAGCGCCTGCACCGCCTTGGCCATGGCGAGATATGTCTTTCCGGTGCCGGCCGGGCCGATACCGAAGACGACCGTGTGCTGGTCGATCGCGTCCACGTAGCGCTTCTGGTTGAGCGTCTTGGGGCGGATCGTGCGGCCTCGGTTGGAGAGGATGTTCTGGGTGAGCACCTCGGCGGGCGTCTCGTCGACGGCGCCCGTGCCGTTCTCCTGTGCGCGCAGCATGGAGATCGAGCGCTCCACCGCGTCCTCCGTCATCGGCTGGCCGGTGCGCAGCACCAGCATCATCTCGTCGAAAAGGCGCTGGACCAGGGCGACCTCCGCGGGGTTACCCGTCGCGCTGATCTCGTTGCCCCGGACATGGATGTCCGTACCGGGGAACGCGTCCTCGATCACGCGCAGCAGAGAGTCTCCGGAGCCCAGCACCGTCACCATGGGGTGGCTGGGTGGCACGGTGAAGCGGGCTGTCTCCTGCCCGGATCCGGCCTGGGATGGGGTTGTCTGCGTCATGGGCGGCCTCTGGGGCCTGCTCATCTCCCTCGCTGCGGCGTACCTCCACTACGCCTCCAGGGTACGACGAGGCTCCAGGAGCGCTCACCGGTTTTGCGGGGCGGGCACCGGCGCCAGGGCGGCGGGCCGGGGCACCGCCCGTTCCCTCAGACGGAGACGAGCCGGGGGCCGAGCGGACGGTGCCTGCTGATGTTCTTCTCCAGCAGTTCGGTGGAGGCCCGCACACCGATCGATCCGGGCTCGGCGAACTCGGGCAGGCGTCCGTCGGCTGCCTTGAGCTCGGTGAGCGCCGCGTCGATCGCGGCGTGGGCGGCGAACAGGCAGGGGGTGCTGTAGATCGCCACCTGGCACCCCAGGGTGGTCAGTTCGCCGAGGGAGAGGCGGGGGGACCTGCCGCCCGCGATCTGGTTGAACAGCAGCGGCTTGTCGCCGACGGCAGCCCGGATGCGGCGGATCCCCTCGACGCTGCGCACCCCGTCGACGAGGACGATGTCGGCGTCGGTCTCCGCCAGCGCCCGGGCCCGGCGCAGGATGTCCGCCTCCTCCGAGGCGTCGGTGCGGGCGACCACCACCAGGTCCCGCCTGCTGTCCAGCACCAGGTGGAGTTTCTCCAGGTACTCCTCCAGCGGGAGCAGCAGCTTGCCCTCGGCGTGGCCGCACCGGCGCGGGCGCTTCTGGTCCTCCAGGACGACTCCGGAAGCCCCGGTCCTCTCCAGCCGCTGTACGACGTGGCAGGCGACCTCCGGGTCCACGTAGCCGTCGTCGATGTCGACCAGCAGATGCTGGGTGGGGAAGGCCAGGCGCAGCCTCTCCACGAAGGCCACCATGTCCGGCCAGGCGATGAAGCCCATGTCCGGCAGTCCGTAGTGGGAGGCGGCGAATCCGAAGCCGGAGACGAAGAGACCGTCGTAGTGCCGGGCGGCGAGGGATGCCGAGTACATGTCGTAGATCCCGATGAGCGGGGTGGTCCCTGGGGAGCGGACGTCCTCCCGCAGCGCGTCTCCGTAGCGCATCGCGTGGTCCTTTCGAAGGGAGGAGGGCAGCGGAACCCGGCACCGCGGAGCGGCCCGCCGGACGGGCCGACGGGAGGGTGCACGCGGTGGCGCGCCATATGCAGAAAGTCACTATGTGCTTACCCTGAGTTGCCGACCTTTATCCGGGCCGACGGGCGGACCGGCGGGCGGGATCGGGGCTCCCGCCGGTCCGGTCCGCGTCCCGGACGGTGGGTGTCAGCCCTCGCGGTCGCGGAAGCCGAGGGTGGGGACGGCGCGGCGGGGCGGCGACGAGGCGGCGCAGTCGGTGAGGATGCGGCTGAGGAAGGCGTAGTGGCCGCAGCTGGGCTCCTGGGAGCCCACCCGGCGCCACCAGGCGGCGATCTCGGGCCAGCCGGGGGCGGAGAGGGAGCCGCCGAACTCCTGGACGGACAGCGCGGCGGTGAGCCCGGCGAAGGCGAGACGGTCGGCCAGCGGCCATCCGGCGAGGCTGCTGGTGACGAATCCCGCGACGAACACATCGCCGGCGCCCGTGGTGTCCAGGGCCTCCACGGCGATGCCCGGCACGGTGGCGGTCTCCCCGGTGCGGGCGTCCACGGCGTAGGCACCGTCCGCTCCCATGGTGACCACGGCGACCGGTACCTGCTCGGCCAGGGCGTGCGCGGCGGCGTACGGGGTGTCGGCGCGGGTGTAGCGCATCGCCTCGGCGGCGTTGGGCAAGAACGCCTCGCAGTGGGGCAGTTCGGCCAGTGCCGCGAGGTCCCAGCGGCCGGTCTCGTCCCAGCCGACGTCGGCGAAGATGCGGCTGCCGCGCCGTGCGGCGGTCGCGATCCACTCCTGGGCGCGGCCCGGCACCAGCGAGGAGACGCACGCGGTGGCGGGGGGCGGGCACTCGGGAGCGTCCGGGTCGTAGGCGGTGGCGGCGTTCTTGGGGGGTGCCTCGTGCCCGTGGGAGATCATCGTGCGTTCGCCCTCGTACGCCATCGAGACGGTCACGGGGGAGTGCCAGCCGGGGACGGTGTGGGAGAGGGAGAGGTCGATGCCCTCGCCCGCCTCCAACTCCTCGCGGCAGTAGTCGCCGTACATGTCGTCGCCGAACGCGGCGGCGAGCGAGGTGCGCAGGCCGAGGCGGGCGAGCGCGGTGGCCATGTTGGCGATGCCGCCGGGGGAGGAGCCCATACCGCGGGCCCACGACTCGGTGCCGCGTACCGGCGCCGAGTCCAGCCCGGTGAAGATGATGTCGAGGAAGACGGTGCCGGTCAGATAGACGTCCCAGCGGGGGGCGTCGGAAGGGCGGACCGCCGCCAGCGGGTCGAAGAGCGGGCGGGAGAGGGCGGCGCGGTGCGCCTGCCGGGGGTGCGCGGGGTGCGCCGGGTGCGGGGGAGCCACGGGGCCGCGTCCCGGCCGGCCGGGCTGGGAACACCCCTGGCCGGAGACCGGCGGCGAACCGGCCTGGGGGTTTTCGCGCGTGCTCACCGTGCTCACCGTGCCTTCCCCGTCGATGTGCTGTCCCCGTTCCGCCACGGCGGGGTGCCCGGCGCGGCGTACCACCGGCGGCTGCCACCAACCGTGCGGCGTGCCACCGACCATAGTGCCTCCCGGGCCGGGGCCGGGGCCCGTGCGGCGGTGTTCCACCCCACGGGATCACGGGCGCGAGCGGCGGGGAGAACGGCGAGCGGAACGGCGGGGTGAACGGCGGGCGAGGCCCCCGGTGCACGCTCGTGGCGGCCGCCGGGCGCGGGCTGTCACCAGCGGGGCACGGAGGGTGTGACCCACTCCGGGTCGGCCACCCGCATGGCTGCCGCGTCGTCGCGGTCGCGCAGCGTGCCGTCGTCGGCCAGCCAGCGCTCGTGCAGGGCTGCGAGCCGGTCGTGGTCGAGCTGGACGCCGAGGCCGGGGGCGTCGGAGACGTCCACACAGCCGTCGCGGAAGACGAGCCGCTCGGTGAGGACGTCCTCGGTCTGCCAGGGGTAGTGGCTGTCGCAGGCGTGGTCGAGGTCGGGCACGGTGGCCGCGACGTGGGTCATGGCGGCGAGGCTGATGCCCAGGTGGGTGTTGGAGTGCATGGACAGGGCGACGCCGAAGGTGCGGCAGATCGCGGCGAGTTCGCGGGTGGCGCGCAGCCCGCCCCAGTAGTGATGGTCGCTGAGCACCACTTGGACGGCGCCGCTGGTGAACGCCTCGGGGATCTCTTCGAGGGTGGTGACGCACATGTTGGTCGCCAGCGGCACGCCGGCGTGTGCGGCGATCCGCGCCATCGCCCGGGTGCCGCTCGCCGGGTCCTCCAGGTACTCCAGTACGTCGCGCAGTTCGTTCGCCACGTGCAGCGAGGTCTCCACCGACCAGGCGCCGTTGGGGTCCAGCCGCAGCGGCCGGCCGGGGAAGGCGTCGGCGAGGGCGCGGACGGCGGCGATCTCCTCCTCGGGCGGGAAGACGCCGCCCTTGAGCTTGAAGGAGCCGAAGCCGTACTCGTCCACGAACCGGCGGGCCTGCGCGACGATGCCCGCCGGATCGAGCGCGGCCTGCCACTCGTCGGGCTCGCCGGCGGGTTCCGGCGCGGCGCCGGGTCGGCAGGCGCGGGCGGGGTGGTCAGCCCAGCGGTAGAAGAGGTAGGCGCTGTATTCGACACGCTCGCGCACCTGCCCGCCCAGGAGCGCGTGCACGGGCAGGCCGAGCGTTTGGCCGAGCGCGTCCAGGCAGGCGACCTCGAAGCCGGACAGCACCGACAGCCGCAGTTTCCCGGCGGTCTGGGTGCCGCGCAGGCCGCCGACGTCGACACCGTCCTCGACCCGTTCCTCGGCGACCGCCACCTGACCGGCCCGCAACGCGAGTCCGTTCAGGTCGCTGACCGATGTTCCGGGGAGTGCCGCGGCCAGCGGCCGTGCGAGATCGAGGTACTTGGTGTCGCCGTAGGTTTCGCCGACCCCGGTGACCCCGCCCGCCGTCTCGATCTGGACGATCAGCCGTGGCGTGTACGGCTGGTGCACGCCCTGGGTGTTGAGCAGCGGCGGGTCGGCGACGAGCACGGGGGTGAGATGTACGCCGGTGATGGTCAGGTCCTTCACGCGCGTGCTCATGCTGGCTCCCGCTTCCGGCCCGGTGCCGTCCGGTCCTACCGATGTTTATGTATGCGTACGGAGATTAAGGAGCTGAACAAAGCGGGGTCAAGGGTGCCGAGTCCGTGGCGCAGGTTTTGCCCAGCGTTGAATCTCCGCGCGTAGATGTGCGGTTGGCTGCGCTGCTACGTTCCCGGGGACCTTCTCCGGGTTCTCATGCCCCTGCCAACTCGCTGCGAGGAGCCGCGCCATGCCCCGTTCTCTCCGTTCTGTTCTGCCCCTGGTGGCCGTCGCCGCCGTGGCGGGCTCGGCACTCTTCGGGGTCGGTCAGGCGATGGCCGACCACGCGGTGCCCAGGACCGACAAGGAGATTCCCAACCTCGATCAGGTGAAGACCAGAATCGAGGCGTACTACGGCGACATCGAGACATCGGACGGCGAGCACTACGCCTCTCCGCACAGCAACTACGCCCAGCAGACGCGCCGCATCGCGGCCAAGGCCCGCAAGAACCTCGAACGGGACCTGCGCGCACACCGCTCAGGGGGCGGCTCGAAGAACAAGCCCGCCGTCGTGTTCGACGTGGACGACACCACGCTGCTGACCTACAACTTCGAGCGGAAGATCGGCTACCACTTCACCCCCGAGGCGCAGGACGACTATCTGCGCACCGAGAACATGGACCCGGTCTTCGGGATGCGCAAGCTCGTCAACTGGGCCGACAGCAAGGGCATCACGGTGTTCCTGGTGACCGGGCGCAAGGAGTACCAGCGCGACTGGAGCGTGCGGAACCTCAAGAAGGTCGGCTACAAGAACCCGGTCGACAAGAAGCACTTCTTCCTCAAGAACGAGGAGCACCCGCCTCCCTACCTGGACTGCGGCAGCGACTGCACGACCGTGGAGTACAAGTCGGGCACCCGCAAGCACATCGAGGAGCAGGGCTACGACATCCTCGCCAACTTCGGCGACCAGTACAGCGACCTCAAGGGCGGGCACGCCGACCGGAAGGTCAAGCTGCCCAACCCCATGTACTACCTGCCCTGACCGGATACCACCTGCCCGCACCGGCTCGGACCGCTGCCCGCGCCGGTTGCCCGGGCCGCTGCCCGCACGGCTGCCGGAAGCGGGGCACGGGGCCGGGGCAGGCCGCTCACGCTCCTTCCTTGAGCACCTTTCTCACCAGCGCCGACTGCGCCTCGGTGAGTTTGGGGTCGGCGAAGTGGGCGGTGGCGGCGGAGCCTTCGGACTCCACCCTGACCTCGTAGTGGAACCCGTCGGGCACGCCCATCGGCGCTTCGCCGAGGCCCTCGCGCACCGCCTGGTCGGCCAGGTGCGCGAGTTCCTCGGCGTCGGGCCGGCCCGCGGTCTGAAGGGTGGCGCGGCGGGTGAGCCCGCCGAAGCCACCCGTGCGGATGACAGTGATACGCATACGTCCATCTTCCCGGCAATCCGGCCGCACGTTAAGTACCGCAGGGACTGCTTCGGGACGAGGACGTCAGCGAGCTGTCACCTCGCGGTCACACCCACCTCGGACCAGCACTTGCGTACCGCCTCGTGCTCGTCGCTGCCGTCGCCGTAGCGGGACTTGGCGGCCTCGGTGGTCGCCGTGGCGAAGGTCGCGAAGTCCGTGTCCGGCTGCAGCGAACCGCCGGTGAGGGTGTCGTACCAGATCTGGCCGGCGCGCTCCCAGGCGTTGCCGCCCAGCTCCATGGCGAGGGTGTAGAAGGCATGGTTGGGGATGCCGGAGTTGATGTGCACCCCGCCGTTGTCGGCGCCGGTGTTGACGTAGTCCTCCATCTTCGCCGGCTGCGGGTCCTTGCCGAGCACGTCGTCGTGGTAGGCCGTGCCGGGTGCCTTCATCGAGCGCAGCGCCTGGCCCTCCACCCGGTCGGTGAACAGCCCGGAGCCGATCAGCCAGTCCGCGTCCTGTGCGCTCTGGCCCAGGCTGTGCTGCTTGATCAGGGCGCCGAAGACGTCGGAGACCGACTCGTTGAGCGCCCCGGACTGGCCCTGGTACTCCAGATTGGCGCTGTACTGGGTCACGCCGTGGGTCAGCTCGTGGCCGATGACGTCCACCGGCAGGGTGAAATCCCGGAAGAGTTCGCCGTCGCCGTCGCCGAACACCATGCGCTCGCCGTCCCAGAAGGCGTTGGCGTACTCCTCGCCGTAGTGCACCGTCGCGTCCAGGGCCAGCCCCGCGCCGTCGATCGAGTAGCGGTCGTAGACGCTCAGGAACAGCTCGAAGGTGGCACCCAGGCCCGCGTAGGCGCGGTTGACCGAGGCGTCCTGGACGGGCTCGCTGCCCTCCTCGCGCACCGTCTTGCCGGGCAGCGTCTCCTTGTTCTCCGCGTCGGAGATGGTGCGCTGCGGTTTGCGGTCCGCGGGGTCGATGTCCGGCGCCACGGGGGCTGCGGAGAGCAGGCCGTGACGCACAGTGGTGATCTGGCGGCGGGTGCGCTGGGTCGCGTCCCGCTCCAACGTGCGCCGCGCCGGCCGGGAGAGAACCTCGTCGCTGTTCCTGGATACCTGGTCGAGGAGGTGTGGAGGCACGATCGTGCAGAAGACGGGATGGGTCTGCGGTGAGTGCGCGCGATGTGCGTTCATACAGAGCAATGTGGCACTCCGTTACCGAGCTGTCACCGGTTGCGGCGATGATTCGCGCAAAACGGTGTTGAACCGGGTAGCGTGATGCCCTTTTTCGTCCACTTCTCCGATATCGGCGCACGCCTCCGGTCACGCGCGGTGACCGCCGTCAGTCGTCGGGCTTCGCCGTCACGCTCCGCTGTCACCTCCGCCACCGGGCCCGCCCTCGCCCGCCCCCTCCTCCGCGTTCCGGCACCCGGCACCCGTGTCCCGCTGCCGCCTTCCGGTATCCCGCATGGTGATACGCCACTGAGAGCCCGCCGGACCTCCGTTATGCTGCGAACATCATGCGTTTCGGGCTGCTTCTTCTTAGCTGCCGCGGCGAGGGTCTGTAGCCACCGCAAGGCCGACCCCCTCCCCGCGGAGTTCGGTGCTGTCGTCGGTCTTGGAACAGCCACCTCACCAGGAGCCTGAACGCCATGACATCCCAGCAGCCCACCCGACCTGCCCGCTCGACGCAGGCCCCCATCGGGCGCGCCACCCCGCTGACCGCCGCCTCGGTACGCCAGCGCCCCTCCGGTATGCCGGTCCACCGGTACGGGCAGTACGAGGCCGTCGACCTGCCCGACCGCACCTGGCCCGACAACCGGATCACCAAGGCGCCGCGCTGGCTGTCGACCGATCTGCGGGACGGCAACCAGGCGCTGATCGACCCGATGTCCCCGGCCCGCAAGCGGGAGATGTTCGACCTGCTGGTCCGGATGGGCTACAAGGAGATCGAGGTCGGTTTCCCCTCCTCCGGCCAGACCGACTTCGACTTCGTACGCTCCATCATCGAACAGGACGCGATCCCCGAGGACGTGACGATCTCCGTCCTCACCCAGGCCCGCGAGGAGCTGATCGAGCGGACCGTCGAGTCGCTGAAGGGCGCCCACCACGCCACGGTGCACCTGTACAACGCGACGGCCCCCGTCTTCCGCGAGGTCGTCTTCCGCGGCACCCGCGACCAGGTCAAGCAGATCGCGGTGGACGGCACCCGGCTGGTGCTGGAGTACGCCGAGAAGCTGCTGGACGACCGCACCGTCTTCGGCTACCAGTACAGCCCGGAGATCTTCACCGACACCGAGCTGGACTTCGCGCTGGAGGTCTGCGAGGGCGTCATGGACGTATGGCAGCCCGAGGACGGCCGCGAGATCATCCTCAATCTGCCCGCGACCGTGGAGCGCTCCACGCCCAGCACCCACGCCGACCGGTTCGAGTGGATGGGCCGCCGGCTGTCCCGCCGTGAGCACGTGTGCCTGTCCGTGCACCCGCACAACGACCGCGGCACCGCGGTGGCCGCCGCCGAGCTGGCCGTGATGGCGGGCGCCGACCGTGTCGAGGGCTGTCTGTTCGGGCAGGGCGAGCGCACCGGCAACGTCGACCTGGTGACGCTGGGCATGAACCTGTTCAGCCAGGGTGTCGACCCGATGATCGACTTCTCGCAGATCGACGAGATCCGTCGCACCTACGAGTACTGCAACCAGATGGAGGTCCACCCGCGCCACCCGTACGTGGGCGACCTGGTCTACACCGCCTTCTCCGGCTCCCACCAGGACGCCATCAAGAAGGGCTTCGACGCCATGGAGGCCCGCGCGGCCGAGGCCGGCAAGAGCGTGGACGACGTCGAGTGGGCCGTCCCCTACCTGCCGATCGACCCCAAGGACGTGGGCCGCTCCTACGAGGCCGTCATCCGCGTCAACTCGCAGTCCGGCAAGGGCGGCATCGCCTACGTCCTCAAGGGCGAGCACAGCCTGGATCTGCCCCGCCGGATGCAGGTGGAGTTCTCCAGGATCATCCAGGAGAAGACGGACGCGGAGGGCGGCGAGGTCACGCCCGCCGACATCTGGGCCGCCTTCCAGGACGAGTATCTGCCGACCCCCGGGAAGAGCTGGGGCCGCATCGCGCTGCGCGGCGCGCAGACCTCCACCACCAGCGAGGGCGCCGACGCGCTGACCGTCGAGGCGGTGGTCGACGGCGAGCCGGTGGTGCTCAGCGGCACCGGGAACGGCCCGCTGGCGGCCTTCTTCGACGCGCTGCACGCCATCGACGTGGACGTACGGCTGCTCGACTACGTGGAGCACACCATGAGCGAGGGTGTCGGCGCCCAGGCCGCCGCCTACATCGAGTGCGCCATCGACGGGCAGGTGCTGTGGGGCGTGGGCATCGACGCCAACATCGTCCGGGCCTCCATCAAGGCGGCGGTCTCGGCGGTGAACCGCGCGTATCGGGGCTGAGCCGCGTACGCCGTGGCAGGCCGCCGTTTCGGTGGTGGCCCGCCACGGCTTGTACCGGTGAGGGGGTGCCCCTTGCTGTCGTCTGCGGGCTGTCCGTCCGCGGTGGCTGTGGGGGCACCTCCCGGCCGAAGGCTGGGGGAGCGCAGTTCCCCGCGCCCCTGTCGGGGCGCGCGTCTTGCGCGTCGGCCGGCCGGAGTCGGGGGTAGGAGAGGGGTGCGGGGGCTGAAAAACTTCCCAGGGGCTGTCTCCGGCGCCCGGCTGTGGTTAATATCACGTCACCCGGCGACGTTGCCGAATCGTGATGGAGGTGCGAGGCCATGCGCCAACGACCCTTCCGTGTACGTCTCGCAGGGGTCCGCACGAGCTGGCGCACCCTCGATGACGGCGACTTCTTCTGCCCCGACTGCGGAGGCGACCGCCGCTACCGCAGACGGACCGGGCGGCGCCGCTTCGTCGTTCTGGGCGTCCCGCTGCTCCCGCGCGGTCCGGCCGGGCCCGTCGTCGAATGCGTCGCCTGCCGCGGCCACTTCGGCGCCGACACCCTGGACCGGCCCACCACCTCCCGGCTGGCAGGCATGCTGCGCGAGGCGGTGCACAGCGTGGCGCTCGCCGTGCTGGCCGCGGGCGGCTCGGACGCGCGCGCCGCGCGCGAGACGGCCGCCGAGACGGTTCGGGCGGCCGGGTTCCCCGGCTGCACCGAGGAGAAGCTGACCGCGCTGCTGGCCGCCCTCACCGCGGAGAGCAGACAGCACGGCCACGGCAGGATCACCCTGGAGATCGAGCTGCACGAGGTGCTCGCCCCGCTCACCCCGCACCTGGCCGTGCCGGGGCGGGAGAGCCTGCTGCTGCAGGGGGCGCGGATCGCACTCGCCGACGGGGTGTACTGCTCGGCCGAGCGTGAGGTGCTGGCCACCATCGGCCGGGCGTTGGAGATCGGCGCCGAGGACGTGGACCGGCTGCTGGTCCAGGCCCGCACCCCCTCCTGACGCGCTCGCCACCCGCTCCCTCGGTGGCCGGTCGCGGGGCCGCCCGCGGCATTGACTCGGGGCGGGGGTGCTGGTGGGCTCCCGGCATGACGAGCCATCAGCCGCTGCCCGCCTTCCCCGACGGCTTCCTGTGGGGTGTGTCCACCTCCGCCTTCCAGATCGAGGGCGCATCGGCCGAGGACGGGCGCGGGCCCTGCGCCTGGGACGCCTTCACCCGCCGTACCGGTCGGATCAAGGACGGCAGCGACGCCGCCGTCGCCACCGACCACTACCACCGCTGGCCCGAGGACGTGGCACTGCTGCGCGAACTGGGCGTCGACGCCTACCGGTTCTCCCTCTCCTGGCCCCGCGTCCTGCCCTCGGGCGGTGGACAGCTCAACCGACCGGGGCTGGACTTCTACGACAGGCTCGTCGACACGCTGTGCGAGGCCGGTATCCAGCCGGTGCCCACCCTCTTCCACTGGGACACCCCGCTGGCGCTGGAGGAGCGCGGCGGCTGGCTGCGCCGGGAGACGGCGCACCTGTTCGCCGACTACGCCGATATCGTCGCCGCCCGCCTCGGGGACCGGGTGAACCGCTGGATCACCCTCAACGAACCGGCCGAGCTGACCCTGCTCGGCTACGGTCTCGGCGTCCACGCGCCCGGCGAGCGGCTGCTGTTCGACGCGCTGCCCGCCGCGCACCACCAACTGCTCGGGCACGGGCTGGCGGTCCGCGCGCTGCGGGCCAACGGCGCGGACTCCATCGGTATCGCCAACTCGCACGGTCCCGTCCGGCCGCTGTCCGACAGCCCGGCCGACACCGGGGCAGCGGACTTCTACGACACCCTCACCAATCACCTGTTCGCCGACCCGTTGCTGCTGGGACGCTACCCGGACCAGGAGTTGGCCGAGCTGCTGCCCGGACCGGTCGAGGACGACCTGGAGGCGATCGGCGAACCGCTCGACTGGTACGGGATCAACTACTACCGGCCCACCGTGGTCGGCGCGGGCGGAGAAGGCGGCAAGTTCGCGGGTGTGGACATCCCCGCCGAAGTCCCGTTCACCCTCCACGAGACACCCGGCCGGGAACGCACCGGGTCCGGCTGGGCCGTCGTCCCCGAAGGGCTGACCGACACGCTGCGCACCCTGGGCGAACGGTACGGTGACCGGCTGCCGCCGGTGCTCATCACCGAGAACGGCTGCGCGTACCCGGACCGCACCCACGACGGCCGCCGGATCGACTTCCTCGACGCGCATCTGCGTGCGCTGCACACCGCCCTCACGGAAGGCGCCGATGTGCGCGGCTACTTCATCTGGTCGCTGCTCGACAACTTCGAGTGGGCCGAGGGCTACACACAGCGCTTCGGCCTCGTGCACGTGGACTACGCGACCATGGAGCGCACGCCCAAGGACTCCTTCCACTGGCTGCGCCGCGCACTTGCGGCCCGGCGTACCGCGGGGCCCCGCTGACGGGGTGGCCCGCAGCGGGAGTACGACCGGGGGAGTAACCGGGGCCGCGGGCCGCCTGCGGGGGTAGCGGAGGTTCGGTCCGGGGGGCGACGAAGCGGGGGTGTCGGGCGGCGAGTCTGGTCGCAAGCCAGCATCCCGACGGAAAAAGGGGGAACCGGATGGGACCCGCTACTGAAGTGACCGAGCGCGCGGACGCGCCCGCACCGCCGCCCGGGGCACCGCCCACCAGGAGCAGACGGCAGCGCGCCGTGCCGTGGGGCGTCGTCGCCCTGTGGGTCGTCGCCCTCGTGCTCGCCGTGCCGTTCGCGGCCAAGCTCGCCGATGTCACACGTGACAAGCCGACCGACTATCTGCCCGGCGGTGCCGATTCCACCCGCGTGCAGCACCTGGTGGAGCAGTTGCCCGGCGGCGGAACCAGCGCCCTGCTGCTCGTACACCACCGGGAAGGCGGTCTGACGGCTGCGGACCGACAGCTGGCCCGCGCTCAGGTGCGGCAGGTCGCCGACGCGTACACCCTCGCGGGCGAGAAGGACGGCGCTGTGCCGCGCTCCGTCCCGGCGAAGGACGGCCGGACCCTGCTGACCGCCTTCTCCCTCACGGGGATGGGGGACGAGGACGTACGGGACGAGGCGGTGCACCGTATCCGGGACCGGATCGCGGACCCGCCGAGCGGGCTGACGGTCGAGCTGGGCGGGCCGGGGGCGGTGGCCGCGGACAGCAGCGAGATCTTCGAGTCCGTCGACGGGACGCTGATGCTGGGCACGGCCGTGGTCGTCGCCGTGCTGCTGATCCTCACCTACCGCAGCCCGGTGCTGTGGCTGGTCCCGCTGTTGGTGGTCGGGGTGGCGGCGATGGTGTCCCGGGCGCTGGTGTACGGCCTGGTGCAGGCGTTCGATCTGACGGCCACCACGATGAACACCTCTGTGATGACGGTGCTCATCTTCGGCGCCGGCACGGACTACGCCCTGTTGCTGGTCTCGCGCTACCGCGAGGAACTGCGCGTCCACCGAAGGCCGTTCGAGGCCATGGTCGCCGCACTGCGCGGCTGCGGGCCCGCCGTGCTCGCCTCCTCCGGCACGGTCGCTGCCGGGCTGCTGTGCCTGCTGGCGGCGGATCTGAACAGCGTGAACGCGCTGGGGCCGGTCGGCGCCATCGGCGTCGTCTGCGCGCTCGCCGCGATGATGACGCTGCTGCCCGCGCTGCTCGTACTGCTGGGGCGGCGGCTGTTCTGGCCGCTGATCCCCGCGTTCGGCAGCACCCCCACGGTCCGCCGCTCCCTGTTCACCTTCATGGGCAGCTCGGCGGGGCGCCGCCCGGTCACCGTGCTGGTGGGCGGCGCGCTGCTGCTGGGGACGCTCTGCCTCGGTGTGTTCGCGCTGCCGGGGGACCTGCGTGAACAGGACACCTTCACCGAGAAGCCCGAGTCGGTCGCCGCGCAGGAGAGGGTGCAAAAGGCGTTCCCCGAAAGCAGCAGCCGACCGGTGACGGTCCTGGCCCGCACCGGCGCGGCCCCGCGGGTCGAGCAGGCGGTGCGCGGCACCGACGGCGTCGTACGGGTCGAGAAGGAGCGCAGCGGCGGCGGCTGGACGGAGTGGGCCGCGTACGCGAAGGACAAGCCCGAGTCCGCGGGCGAGATGGCCACCATCCGCCGGCTGCGCGGCGAGCTGGACGGCCTTCGGGGTGCCGAGGCCCTCGTCGGCGGGCCGAGTGCCCAGCAGCTCGACCTCCAGGAGACCAACGCGGACGACCGGAAGGTGGTGATCCCGCTGGTGCTGGCGGCGGTGCTGGTCATTCTGATCGCCCTGCTGCGCAGCCTGGTCGCGCCGCTCATCCTGACGGTCGCCGTCGTCGCCTCCTGGGGGGCCGCGCTGGGCCTGGGCGGGCTGGCCTTCGAGCCGGTGCTGGGCTTCGAGGGCCTCGACCCGGGCATACCGCTGATGACGTTCGTCTTCCTGGTCGCGCTCGGTGTCGACTACGGCATCTTCCTGATGCACCGCACCCGTGAGGAGTCGCTGCGCGGTGTGCCTGTCGCCGAGGCCTCGCTCACCGCGCTGCGCACCACGGGAGGGGTGATCGCCTCGGCGGGCATCGTGCTGGCCGCCACCTTCTGTGTGCTGGCGACGCTGCCGATGGTGCTGATGGCTCAGCTGGGACTGGTCATCGCGGTGGGCGTGCTGCTGGACACCTTCTTGGTGCGGACGTATCTGGTCACCTCGGCCAGTCAGTTGCTGAAGCGGTGGATGTGGTGGCCGGGCCGGCTGTTCCGTACGGAGAGCGAGGGCGTCCGGCGTGAGTGACGGCCCGCACCGGTGCGGTACCCCGGCGGCCCGGTCGCCCGGGTACCGCACCCCCCTGCCCCAACCCCCGCCCCGTACCGCAGGATTGGGCCTGTGCGAATGCCCCGGGATCCGGTGAACACCATCGTGGCGCGCTCCTTGCGGCCCCGACAGCCAGGAGCGCCCGTCACCCGGCGCGATGTGCTGCTCGCGCTGGCCGTGTGCGCCGTGCAGACCGTGCTGGTGCTGGCCGCCCCGCCCACCGACGGCCGCTTCCCCACACCTCTCGGCTGGGCCCTGCTGACCTGTTCCGGTGCCCTGCTGGCCGCCCGCCGCCGCGCGCCCTGGCTGACGGTGCTGGGGATCATGCTGTGCATCGGGCCGTACCACGCGCAGGACTACGTCCACACGGCCGCCGTGCCCGGCGCGCTGATCGCGCTCTACTCGATGGCCGTCGCCGGTCCGCCGCTGCGCTCGTTCGCCACTCTCGGCACGATCGTCGGCGTCATGGCGACGATCATGGGAAGCGCCGGCCGGACCCACGAACTGAGCGAGATGCTGCGCTCCTCCGGATGGATCGTGGTGTGCGTGCTGTTCGGCGAGACGGTGCGGATCCACCGCAACTACCTGGCCGCCGTGGTCGAGCGCGCCGAGCGGGCCGAACGCACCCGCGAGGAGGAGGCTGCCCGCCGCGTCGCGCAGGAGCGGCTGCGTATCGCCCGCGATCTGCACGATCTGCTCGCACACAGCATCACCCTGATCGGTGTGCAGACGTCCGTGGCCGCGCACGTGCTGATGGCCGACCCCGAACGGCTCGACCGTCAGGCGGTCGCCAAATCCCTGGAGGGCATCTCCGAGACCTGCCGCGGCGCACGCGCCGAGTTGCGCACGACGCTGGAGGTGCTGCGCGCCGGGGACGCCGACGGGATGGAGCCGCTGCCCGGTCTGTCCGGGCTGCCGGACCTGGCGCGGGCGGCGTGCGACGCGGGCGCGCACGTCGAGCTGTCCGTACACGACTCGGCGCACGCGCTGGCGCCCGCCCCCGCCGTGGGCGCCGCCGCCTACCGCATCGTCCAGGAAGCACTGACCAACGCCGTACGGCACGCCGGTGCCTCCGTGTGTGTGCGGGCCGTGGTGGAGGCGGTGGGCGGGGCGCTGCGGGTCAGCGTCGTCGACGACGGCGGAGGCGACGCCGCCGCGGCCACCGGGGAGGCCGCGGCGGGGGAGGAGGCGGCCGGCGGCCCCGGCGGGTTCGGTATCGCCGGGATGCGGGAGCGGGCCCGCAGCGTCGGCGGCAGCCTGGAGGTCGGCTCCCGCGCGCCCCGCCCCGGCTTCGCCGTCACCGCACTGCTGCCCGCCCGACCGTCCTCGTCCGTTGCCGCACCGGGAGAAGCCCTGCCATGACGGAAACCGCCCGAACGAGCAGCCACAACGACCGCACCACCGCCCCCATCCGCATCGTGCTCGCGGACGATCAGACTCTGGTGCGGTCCGCCTTCGCCATGCTCATCGCCTCCGCCGAGGACATGATCGTGGTGGGCGAGGCGGCGACGGGCCGGGAAGCCGTCGCACTCGCCAGGTCCGCCCGCGCGGACCTGGTCGTCATGGACATCAGGATGCCCGACCTCGACGGCATCTCGGCGACCCGGCAGATCGCCGCCGAGGAGGATCTGGACGGTGTGAAGGTCCTCGTCCTGACCACGTACGACACCGACGAGCACGTGGTCGAGGCGCTGCGGGCCGGTGCCTCCGGGTTCCTGGTCAAGGACACCCGCCCCGCCGAGCTGCTGGATGCCATCCGCACCGTCGCTGCCGGGGAGGCGCTGCTCTCGCCGGGGCCGACCGCCCGGCTCATCGCCCGGGTGCTGCGGGCGCCCGGACCGGACGCCCCGGGCACGCCGTCCCCGGAGGCCCTGGGCGCCCTGTCCGCCCGCGAGCGGCAGGTCCTCGCCCTGGTCGGGCGCGGTCTCAACAACACCGAGATCGCCGAGACCCTCGCCCTGTCCCCGCTCACCGCCAAGACCCACGTCAGCCGCATCATGGGCAAGCTCTCCGTGCGCGACCGCGCACAACTGGTGATCGCCGCCTATGAGTCCGGTCTCATCACGCCGGGCACCGCCCCCTGACCCCCGCGCCGGGTACGGGAGAATGCCCCCATGACCCTGTTCCGTGACGACGGCATCGTGCTGCGTACCCAGAAGCTGGGCGAAGCCGACCGCATCATCACCTTGCTCACACGTGGGCACGGCCGGGTGCGGGCCGTGGCGCGGGGGGTGCGGCGGACGAAGTCGAAGTTCGGGGCGCGGCTGGAGCCGTTCAGCCACGTCGACGTGCAGTTCTTCGCCCGGGGCAGCGAACTGGTGGGGCGCGGTCTGCCGCTGTGTACGCAGACGGAGACGATCGCCCCCTACGGTCGGGGCATCGTGGCGGACTACGACCGCTACACGGCGGGGACGGCCATGCTGGAGACCGCCGAGCGGTTCACCGACCACGAGGGCGAGCCGAATGTGCAGCAGTATCTGCTGCTGGTCGGCGGCCTGCGCACCCTCGCCTCAGGCGAGCACGGTGCGGGCCTGGTACTGGACGCCTTCTTGCTGCGCTCCCTCGCGATGGGGGGCTACGCGCCCAGCTTCGCGGACTGCGCCAAGTGCGGACTGCCGGGGCCGAACCGGTTCTTCTCCGTCGCGTCGGGCGGCGTGGTGTGCGGCGACTGCCGGGTGCCGGGCAGCGTCGTGCCCTCCCCGGAGGCGCTGCGGCTGCTGGGCGCCCTGCTGACCGGTGACTGGGAGACCGCGGACGCCGCCGAGCCCCGGCACTGCCGGGAGGGCTCGGGGCTGGTCTCGGCGTATCTGCACTGGCACCTGGAGCGGGGGCTGCGCTCCCTGCGCTATGTCCGGCAGGCGACCAGCGGTTAGGAGCGGCTAGGCTCGGGCGGGTCAGCACTGTTCCCCTGTCCCGCCCGCTGGAGATGAGTACCGATGGCACGCCGCGGAATGCTGTCCTGGTCGCAGCAGCGCGAGTACGCGACGCCCGACCCGCACCCCTCGGGGGCCCGGCCGCCCAAGATCCCGGGCGAGCTGGTCCCCAACCATGTGGCGGTCGTCATGGACGGCAACGGCCGGTGGGCCAAGCAGCGGGGACTGCCGCGTACGGAGGGGCACAAGGTCGGTGAGGGCGTCGTGATGGACGTGCTCAAGGGCTGTATCGAGATGGGTGTGAAGAACCTGTCGCTGTACGCCTTCTCGACCGAGAACTGGAAGCGTTCACCCGAAGAGGTGCGCTTCTTGATGAACTTCAACCGGGACGTGATCCGCCGCCGCCGCGACGAGATGGACGCGCTGGGAATCCGTATCCGCTGGGTGGGCCGGATGCCCAAGCTGTGGAAGTCCGTCGTCCAGGAGCTCCAGGTCGCCCAGGAGCAGACCAAGGACAACGACGCGATGACGCTGTACTTCTGCGTCAACTACGGCGGCCGTGCCGAGATCGCGGACGCGGCCCGCGGTATCGCCGAGGACGTGGCGGCGGGCCGGCTGGATCCGGCCAAGGTCAGCGAGAAGACGTTCGCGAAGTATCTGTACTACCGCGACATGCCGGACGTGGACCTGTTTCTGCGTCCGTCGGGCGAGCAGCGGACGTCCAACTACCTGATATGGCAGAGCGCGTACGCGGAGATGGTCTACCAGGACGTGCTGTGGCCGGACTTCGACCGGCGCGACCTGTGGGCGGCGTGTCTGGAGTACGCCCAGCGCGACCGCCGCTTCGGTGGTGCGCGGACCGACGAGGGCGAACAGGGCGCCGCCAAGGGTGCGTGAGGGGGCGCCTCAGCCCGCGAAGTTCCAGGAGACGGTGCCGTTCGCGGTGACCAGTACGGCCAGCACGATCAGGTCGGCGGCGCCCAGTGCCGTGCCCAGCAGGGCGCGGCCGCGGCGCGTGGTGCCGCGGGCGAGGGCCAGTCCGCCCAGTACCAGGGCGCAGGGGCCGAGGACGATGTTGAAGACCAGCAGCCCGACCAGCCCCATGATGAACGAGGCCACAGCCATGTCGTCGGCGTCTTCGACGCGGGTGCGACCCTTGCGGAGCAGCACAGTGCTCATGGTCAACTCCTCGGCCGGTTGCGGCGGGTGCGTTCGCGGACGGTGAAGACCAGCAGCCAGGCGGCGATGACCGCGGCTGCCGAGAGGGTCACCTCGGGCGGCAGTTGGGCCGGTGGGCCCACCAGTACGCCCAGCAGGAGGAACGCGGCGACGAGGAAGATCATCTGTTCCTCTCTCCCAACTCGTTGCGTGTCGGCGGTCGTCGTGCGTGCGTTGCGTGCATCAAGTTCGGTGAACAAGTGTCGTGACAACTGTTCACTGAGTTCGAGGCTACAGTATTGCGGCGCTCGGCGCACAACTGTTTACTGAGAACATGAGCAGCAGCACCCCCCACACGCAACGGGACCTGAAGAAGGCCCGAACGCGCCGTGCGCTCCTGGACGCGGGTCTGGCGCTGCTGGAGGAGCAGAGCCTCAGCAGTATCGGTCTGCGCGAGATCACCCGTGCCGTGGGCATCTCGCCCGCCGCCTTCTACCGGCACTTCAGGGACGTGGCCGACCTGGGCGTCGCCCTGGTCGAGGAGTCGCTGGGCAGCCTGCACGCGGTGATACGGGCGGGACTGACCGAACGCAGCGACGACGGCGAGCGCATCGATCACCTCGTCGACGCCATCGCCCGCTTCGTGCGCGAGCACCCCGAGCACATCCGCTTCGTGGTACGCGAGCGGCACGGCGGGGTGGCCGCCGTGCGGACCGCCATCGGCTCCCAGCTCGACCGGTTCGCCGCGGAGGTGGCCGAGGTGCTCGCCCGCGACGAGGTCTCCCGGGGCTGGAGCGCCGAGGATCTGCGGATGCTGGGCGAGACCTACGTCGACCACATGGTGATGACCGCCTCCGCCTTCTTGGACGCGGCCCTGGGGGAGGGGCCGTCGGAGGAGGCCGTCGCGCACACGGCCCGCCGCCAGCTCCGCCTCATCAGCTTCGGCCGCCGGCACTGGATCTCCGACGCGGCGACCCCCGCCCCCTGAGCCCCGGTCAGCCGATGCGCCGCCGGAACAGCGCCCCGCACACCGGCAGCGTCACCGCCAGCAGCCCCAGGCACCAGGCGAGTGCCAGCCAGGGGCTGTTGCCGGCGGGCTGGTCCAGCAGCAAGCCCCGCAGGGACTCGATGACGGGGGTCACCGGCTGGTTGTCGGAGAAGCCGTGCAGCCAGTCGGGCATCGTGTCGATCGGCACGAAGGCGCTGCTGGGATAGGGCAGAAAGAGCATGGCGAAGGTGAAACCGCCCGCCGCTTCGGGGGTCTTGGCCAGCAGCCCGGCCGCGGCACCCAGCCAGGAGAGCGTGGTGATGTAGAGCAGCAGGATGCCGCTGGCCGCCAGCCAGCCGGCCGGCCCCGCCTGCGGCCGGAACCCGATCGCGAAGGCGACGGCCAGCACCGCCGACGTCGCCACCGCGTTGCGGGCCACGCTCGCCGCGACATGTCCGGTCAGTACGGCGGTGGGGCTGGTGTCCATGGAGCGGAAGCGGTCGATGATGCCGTTCGTCATGTCGTTGGAGACGGTGGTCGCCGTCATCGAGGCGCCGTATCCGGCGCACAGGATCAGCACACCGGGCGCCACATAGGTCACGTACTTCCCGGTGCTCGTCTCGATGGCGCCACCGAAGAAGTAGACGAACACCAGCATCAGCATCACCGGCAGCACCAGTGCCGTGAGCACCGCGTCCAGGTTGCGCCGGGTCAGCCGGATGGACCGGCCCGCCAGCACCGGGTAAGCCGTGAGATCACTCATGGGTCAGCTCCAGGAAGACGTCGTCGAGGGTGGCGTTGTGCACCGCGAAGCGCGCGACCTGCTCGCGCGTGGGGTCCAACTCGTCCAGCAGTGCCCGCACATGCGCCGCGCTCCCGTCGGTCGCCACACCCAGCACCAGCTCCTCCGGCGACTGGTGCAGCACCCGGCCGCCCAGCCGTCCGGCCAGCTGGGTGTAGGCCGCGCGCCCGGCCATCGTCAGATCGAGGCGCTGGGCCGTCACCGTCTTCTTCAGCTCCTCCGGCGTGCCCTGGGCCCGCACCCGGCCCCCGTCCAGTACGGCCACCCGGTCGGCCAGTTGGTCGGCCTCCTCCAGGTACTGCGTGGTGAGGAAGACGGTCACGCCTGCCTGTGTCAGCGAGCCGACCGTCTCCCACATCGTGCGGCGGCTGCGGGGATCGAGTCCCGTCGTCGGCTCGTCCAGGAAGACCACCTCCGGATCGCTGACGAGCCCGGCGGCGATGTCCAGCCTGCGCCGCATTCCGCCCGAGTACGTCGACACCCGGCGGTGCCCGGCGTCGGTGAGCGCGAAGCGCTCCAGCAGCTCCTGGGCGCGGTCGCGGGAGGCGGCGCGTGGCAGGCCGCGCAGCCGCGCCATCATCCGCAGGTTCTCCAGGCCCGTCTGCTCCTCGTCCAGCGCCGCGTACTGCCCGGTGAGGCTGATGGCGCGGCGCACCTGGGAGCGCGCCGTCAGCACGTCGTGCCCGGCCACGGTGGCCTGCCCGGCGTCGGCCCGGGTGAGCGTCGCCAGGATGCGGACGGTGGTGGTCTTGCCCGCCCCGTTCGGTCCGAGCAGGGCGAAGACGCTGCCGCGCCGCACCTGCAGATCGAGCCCCGCGAGCACCTGTACGGAGCCGTACGCCTTGCTCAGCCCCCGCGTTCGTATCGCCCACTCCGCCTCTGGCGCTCGGTGCATGGCACGTCCCCCCTCTTCTGTGTATCGGATACGCGCTACTGCGTATGCCATAAACTCTACTGCGTATGCTATACACGTTCCGAGTGGTGGAAGGCAACCCGAAGGGCGGGACGGCTCACGATGGTGGAGCGGGAGCAGCGGACGCCGGGCGAGCAGCGACCCCTCGACGGGCTCCCGGCAGGCGTGGCCGCCGCCTGGGGGCTCAAGGAGCGGCCCGGCAAGGGCCCGGCACGCGCGCTGGACGTGCGGCGGATCGTCGCCGCAGCCATCGGCGTCGCCGACGCCGAGGGGCTGGCCGCGGTGTCCATGAGCCGCGTCGCCACCGAGATCGGCGTCTCGACGATGGCGCTCTACCGCTATGTCGCGAGCAAGGAGGAACTGCTGGTCCTCATGGAGGACGCGGCCATCGGCACCCCGCCCGCGGGCCCACCGTCCGGGGAGGGCTGGCGTCCCGGCATCGAGCACTGGGCCCGCGCCTACCGTGCCGTCCTACTGCGTCACCTGTGGATCGTCCGTATCCCCATCGGCTCCCCACCGTTGTCCCGGCACAACGTGGAGTGGATGGAGTACGCGCTCGCCCAGCTGGCAGCCACCGGGCTGGACGCCGAGGAGAAGCTGGGCGTCATGGTCACCATCAGCGGTTACGTCCGCAGCGATGTCGCCCTCCACGCGGACATCGACCAGGCGACCCGTGCGAGCGGCACCGAGTGGAGCGATGTGGAGAAGCGCTACTGGGGCCTGCTGTCCGAACTCACCGCGACCGGAGACTTCCCGGCCATCCGCGCGCTCCTGGCCTCCGGCGAACTGGCAGACGCCGCCGAAGCCGCCGACACGGAGGGCACGGCTGAATTCGAGTTCGGCCTGTCCGTCATCCTGGACGGAATCGAGGCCCGCATTTCGGCGCGGAATCGCTGAATCATGGCTGAAAACCGCCTCCCGACGAGGCGTGGATCCGGGAGGCCTCGCGAATCCGGGGAGTCCTACGGCGTCTACCCGGCGGCGGCGCACTCCCCGCAGGTCCCGAAGATCTCCACGGTGTGTCCCACGTTCACGAACCCGTGCTCGGCCGCGACGGAGGCGGCCCACTTCTCCACCACCGGACCCTCGACCTCCACGGCCTTGCCGCAGGCGCGGCAGACCAGATGGTGGTGGTGGTCGTCGCTGTGGCACCGCCGGTAGACGGCCTCGCCGTCGTCCGTGCGCAGCACGTCCACCTCGCCCGCGTCCGCGAGGGACTGCAGGGTGCGGTAGACCGTGGTGAGCCCCACCGAGTCGCCCCGGTGTTTGAGCATGTCGTGCAGTTCCTGCGCGCTGCGGAACTCCTCGACCTCGGCGAGTGCCGCGGAGACGGCGGCGCGTTGCCGGGTCGACCGGCCGCGTACAGGGGGACCTGCGGTGGTCACGCTCTGGCTCCTTACGTTCGTCGGCTCCGGGGAGGCGCCGAGGCGACTCCGGGTCGGTGCGGCGTTCGCGGCCACCCATTGTGCCAGGCGCTTCCGGCAGGCGGGTATTACACCCTGCTCGGGCGATCCACCTGCCCCGTGCCGTCGGCGGCGCTGTGCTTCCCGTCCGCTACCAGGGTGCCCTCTCCATCCCCCTCGGGGACAGTCTTCCCCCGGGAGACGGCCTGTTCTCCGCCCCTGCTCCCGCCGCGGAACCTGCGCCTGGCCAGTGGCGCGGCCAGCGCCGTGACGAGGCCGAAGAGCACGATCGCCAGGACGACGATGCTGGCGCCGGGTGGCACATCGGCGAAGTAGGAGGTCACCGTGCCGGAGAGGGTGACCGCGACGCCGAAGCCCATGGCGAGCCCCAGCGTGGCGGCGAAACCGCGGGTGGCCTGCTGCGCCGCGGCCACCGGAATCACCATCAGCGCGCTGACCAGCAGCAGTCCGACCACCCGCATCGCCACCGTGACCGTCACGGCGGCGGTCACGGCCAGCAGCAGATTGAGCAGCCGCACCGGCAGCCCCGTCACCCGGGCGAACTCCTCGTCCTGGCAGACGGCGAACAGCTGCCGGCGCAGCCCGAGCGAGACGAGCAGCACGAAGACCGACAGCCCGACGATGGCGGTCAGGTCCTCGGGGGAGACGGTGGTGATGGAGCCGAAGAGGTAGGTGGTGAGGTTGGCGTTGGAGCCGTTCGGCGACAGATTGATGATCATGACGCCGCCCGCCATGCCGCCGTAGAACAGCATCGCCAGCGCGATGTCGCCCCGGGCCTTGCCGTACCAGCGGATCAGCTCCATCGTGATCGCGCCCACCGAGGCGACGAGCACGGCCATCCACACCGGGTTGGTGCTCAGCAGGAAGCCCAGCGCGACACCGGTGAGCGCGACATGCCCGATACCGTCGCCCATGATCGCCTGACGGCGCTGCACGAGGTAGATGCCCACGGCGGGCGCCGCGACGCCGACCAGCAGCGCGGCGAGCAGCGCGCGCTGCATGAACGCGTAGTCCAGCATCTCGATCATGAGAGCAACCCCGTCTCGATCTTCGGTGCCGCCTCGGCGGCGGGTACGGAGCCGTGCGGGTGGCAGGCCAGGTCGTGCAGCCGGTCGGGGTTGTCCACCCGCTCGACCTGCCCGTCCCGCAGTACGACGGCGTGGTCGATCAGCGGTGCGAGCGGGCCGAGTTCGTGCAGGACGAGCAGTACGGCGGTGCCCTGGTCCACCTGTCGGCGCAGGGTTTCGGCGAGTACCTCCTGGTTGGCGACGTCCACGCCCGCCAGTGGCTCGTCCATGATCAGCAGCTCGGGCTCGGCGACCAGGGCCCGCGCGATCAGCACCCGCTGGTGCTGTCCGCCGGAGAGCGACTCGACCGGCTCCCGCATCCGGTCCGCCATGCCGACCAGCTCCAGGGCGCGCCGTACGGCGGCCTTGTCCTCGCGGCCCAGTGGACGGAAGCGGCGCCGGGCCAGCCGGCCGGCCGAGACGACCTCCCGCACCGTCGCCGGGACGCCGGCCGCCGCGGTGGAGCGCTGCGGCACATAGCCGAGCCGCCGCCAGTCCCGGAACCGGGCGAAGGGCGTACCGAACAGTTCCAGTTCGCCCCCGGTGAGCGGCACCTGCCCCAGCACGGCGCGGATGGTGGTGGACTTGCCCGAGCCGTTGGCCCCCAGCAGCGCGACCGTCTCGCCGCGCCCCACCGTCAGATCCACCCCGCGCAGCACGGGGCGCCCGCCCAGCGAGGCGGTGGCGCCGCGCAGGGTGACGGCGGGCGGGGCCCCGGCTATCGCGGCACCGTCCTGCGAGGCCGCTGTCGTCCTGGTCATGCCTCTACGTCCTCACTGTGCGCCGAGCGCCGTCTTGAGCGCGGTCAGGTTCTGGTGCATCACGGAGAAGTAGTCGTCGTTCTTCGGGTCCTTGATGCTCTCCAGAGGGCTGAGTACCGAGGTCTTCAGCCGGAGGTCGCCCGCGAGTGTCTTGGCGGTCTTGTCGCTCGCGTTGTTCTCGAAGAAGACGGTGTCCACGTCGTCCTTCTTGGCGACCTTGTGCAGTTCCTTCATCCGGGAGGCGCTGGGCTCCGACTCCGGGTCGATGCCGGCGACGGCCTCCTCATGGAGACCGTACCGCTCGGCGAGGTAGCCGAAGGCGGCGTGCGTGGTGATGAAGGTATCGGTCTTCTTGTTCTTCAGACCGCTCTTGAAGTCCTTGTCGAGCTTCTCGAGGCGCGAGACGAGATCCGCGGTGTTCTTCTTGTACTCGGCCTTGTGGTCGGGGTCGGCCTTCTGGAGCTGCTTGCCGACCCCCTTGGCGACCTCGGCGTAGCGCACCGGGTCGAGCCAGATGTGCGGGTCGCCCGCCGCGTCGTCGCCGTGGTCGTGGCCCTCGTGCTCGTCGTGGCCCTCTTCGGCGTGCTCGTCGTGGCCCTTCTCGCCGTGCTCGCCGTGCCCGTGCTCGTCGTGGCCTTCCTCGCCGTGCACATCGGTGCCGTGCTTCTCCAGCGTGGTGTAGGAGGTGGCCTCGGCGATGTTCTTGACGCCCGACTGCTCGACCGCCTCGTCCACGGCGGGCTGCAGCCCCTTGAGGTAGACGATCACGTCCATCTCGCTGAGCTGGCCGGTCTGCTTCGGGCTCAGCTCCAGGTCGTGCGGTTCGGTGCCGGGCTTGGTGAGGTTCTCGACCTCGACGTGCTCACCGCCGATCTGCTGTGCGAGATACGCCATCGGGTAGAAGGACGCGGCCACCCGCACCTTCCCGCTGCCGCCGCTGTCGCTGCCGCAGGCGGCGAGGCTGAGGGAGGCGAGACCGAGAGCGCTGAGCGCCGCGCTGGTGCGTATGAGCCGACGAGGGCGGGGACCGGTGTTCATGACACTCATTTTCATCCGAATTGGAAACGATTGTCAACTAAAGCTTCGCGCTCCGTGATCACGCCGCCCTCCTCGAAGGGATGATCCGGGACGGTCCCGAAGACTCCGGACGGCAGCCGGGTCGAATCCGGAACCGATTTGCCGCGCCCCCTACGGGCCCCAGTAATCTGGGGTATTCCGTCTCGTCGTCAATGAAGAGAGCACCGTGGCCGCCGACAAGATCGACACAATTGTCAGCCTCAGCAAGCGCCGTGGCTTCGTCTACCCGTGCAGTGAGATCTACGGTGGTCAGCGTGCCGCCTGGGACTACGGGCCGCTGGGCGTGGAGCTGAAGGAGAACATCAAGCGCCAGTGGTGGCGCTCCATGGTCACCTCGCGCGACGACGTGGTGGGCATCGACTCGTCGGTGATTCTGGCCCCCGAGGTCTGGGAGGCGTCGGGCCATGTCTCCACCTTCACCGATCCGCTCACCGAGTGCACCTCGTGCCACAAGCGCTTCCGTGCCGACCACCTGACCGAGGCGTACGAGGCCAAGCACGGCCGCGAGCCGGAGAACGGCCTGGCCGACATCAACTGCCCGCACTGCGGCAACAAGGGCGGCTTCACCGAGCCCAAGCAGTTCTCCGGGCTGCTGTCCACCCACCTCGGCCCCACCCAGGACTCCGGCTCGGTCACCTACCTGCGTCCCGAGACCGCGCAGGGCATCTTCACCAACTTCGCCGCCGTCCAGCAGACCTCGCGCAAGAAGCCGCCGTTCGGCATCGCGCAGATGGGCAAGTCGTTCCGGAACGAGATCACGCCGGGCAACTTCATCTTCCGCACCCGCGAGTTCGAGCAGATGGAGATGGAGTTCTTCGTCAAGCCGGGCGAGGACGAGGAATGGCACCAGTACTGGATGGACCAGCGCTGGGCCTGGTACCGCGACCTGGGCATCCGCGAGGAGAACATCCGCTGGTACGAGCACCCGAAGGAGAAGCTCTCCCACTACTCCAAGCGGACCGCCGACATCGAGTACCGCTTCAACTTCGGCGGCAGCGAGTTCTCCGAGCTGGAGGGTGTCGCCAACCGCACCGACTTCGACCTCACCGCGCACTCCAAGGCCTCAGGACACGACCTGTCGTACTTCGACCAGGAGGCCGGTGAGCGCTGGACGCCGTACGTCATCGAGCCGGCGGCCGGTGTCAACCGCGCGATGCTCGCCTTCATGCTCGACGCCTACATCGAGGACGAGGCGCCCAACGCCAAGGGCAAGATGGAGAAGCGCACCGTGATGCGCCTCGACCCGCGGCTGGCCCCGGTCAAGGTCGCCGTGCTGCCGCTCTCCCGCAACGAGAAGCTCTCGCCCAAGGCCCGCGGCCTGTCGGAGACGCTGCGCAAGCACTGGAACATCGACTTCGACGACGCGGGCGCCATCGGCCGCCGCTACCGCCGCCAGGACGAGATCGGCACCCCCTTCTGCGTCACCGTCGACTTCGACACCCTCGACGACAACGCCGTCACGGTGCGCGAGCGCGACACGATGAAGCAGGAGCGCGTCTCCCTCGACCAGATCGAGGGCTATCTGGCCGGCCGTCTGATCGGCTGCTGACCGGCACCAGCTCCATCGCGGCGAAGGGCCCGGCACCCCGCAGGGGGAGCCGGGCCCTTCGCGTCGTTCCGTGCCGTGGTCACCCGGTGGTGCGGCGCAGCGCCATGCACACGAAGCCGAAGCTCGCCCGGTAGCCGCGCAGCCACTCGTCCCGGTGCCGGGCCGCGGCCTGCAGGGCCTCGGCGCTGTCGGGGTGGTCGCGGTTGTCCAGCGCCCAGCGGGAGAGGGAGCCGGTCCAGTTCCACTCGTAGTCGTCCAACTCGTGCCGGGTGGAGATGTGTGCGTACACCGGCGTCCAGCCCTCGGCGGTGACCTTCTCCACCGTCCCCGCCAGGTCCTCGTACTCGCCCAGCGTCTCCCGCGCCCACGGGCTCGGCTCCCGCTCCCAGTAGGCGTCCCCGACCAGCACGGTGCCGCCGGGCGCCAGTTGCCGCCGCGCGGCCTCCAGGGTGGGCAGCAGCCCGCCGAACGCATGCGTGGCGCCGACGCTCAGCACCAGGTCGAAGGGGTGCGGCGCCTCGAACGACGCGGCCTCGCAGCGGTGCAGTGCCAGCCGCTCGGCGACCCCCGCCTCCCGCGCCCGGTGCCGGGCGCGCTCCAAGGCCTCGGCGGAGATGTCCACGCCCACCGCCTTCCCGTCCGGGTGCCGCTGGAGCGCGCGGATGAGCCACGCGCCCTCCCCGCAGCCGAGGTCGAGCATGCGCGCGTCACCGCGTACGACGGCACGGGCGAGCAACCGGTCCACGGAGGAGTCCTCCAGCGGCGCCGCGAAGGGGTGGTCGGCGTGGGCGAGGAGGGAGCGCGTCTGTCGGTCCATGCGGGCACTGTGGCAGAGAGGGTGCTCGGGTCACCCCTGGTTTTCCGGCCGCTTGCCGAACGCTGTGGTGCCCAGCTCGAAGTCGAACGGCAGGGGGAGGTGCAAGGCCTTGCCGAACTGGCATGTCTTGCGCGTCCTGTACCCCTCGGGTGCCGGGTCCGAAAAGACGGAGACGGTCTGTGCCTGCATGTCGAGCAGTACATAAACGCCCACGCCTGCCTTGGCGTAGACCGCCAACTTGTCGCTCCAGTCGACATTACGCGTTGAGGCGGAGGTCAACTCGGCGACGAGTACGAGGGCTTCACCGTCGATGTGCTGTGCTTCCGTATCGAACGCCTTCTCGGAGGCGACGAAGACATCGGGCCCGAAGGCGCGTTCCTGGTCCGGAAAGGTGAACAGGTAAGGGGAGCTGTCCACGATCGTCCCGGTCGGGGCATGCGGTTCCAGCTGAGCACGCAAAGAGCGCATCGCCCGCAGGTAGTACCCCTTCGACCATGGCGACATGACGATGCTTCCCCCGATGATTTCTGCCCGATAGCCCTCGGGTACTTCCATGGCCAAGAGGGTCCGGAGCAGCGCGTCGAAACTGCCGTCCGGTTCCTCGGGGGGCTCTATGGCCGTCGGTCGTTCAAGCATCACTGTCATGATGCGCCCTCCAGGTGCAGTGATCCAGTCACAACTCACCGCAGTCAGGCGGACCGACAATGTGAGCGGATCACCTGGACAGATCCCTCGGAAGGGTGGGCTTCAGTTCGCTGCTGCGCGCAGGACCGCGTCCAGGAGGCCGGGGAAGCGGGCCTCCAGGTCGGCTCGCCGCAGGCAGTTGATCTTGGAGGTGCCGCGGTAGCACTGGTTGATGACGCCCGCCTCGCGCAGCACCCGGAAGTGGTGGGTGGCGGTCGAGGTGGAGACGGGGAGTTCGACCTGGGAGCAGGTGGCCCCGTTGCCCTCGCCCTCGCCGTGGGTGTTCAGGACGGTGATGATCCGCAACCGCACCGGATCGGCCAGTGCGTGCAGTACCGCCTCCAGGCGGATCTCCTCCCGTGACGGGTGCGGGAGTTCGCGTACGGCTGTTGTCGTCGGCACGCCCTCATAGTACGGCAGTCATCGAAATTTGACAGGTCTCGTACTACGGTGGCTATCGTACTAACCGCTGTTTCCGCCCCTATCCGATGGGAGAGCGCCGTGAGCGCACTGTTCGAGCCCCTTGCGTTGCGGTCGGTGACCGTGCCCAACCGCGTCTGGATGGCGCCGATGTGCCAGTACTCGGCCGCCCCCGACGGCCCCGACCAGGGCGCTCCCACCGACTGGCACCTCGCGCATCTGGGGGCGCGGGCCTCCGGCGGGCTCGGACTGGCACTGGTGGAGGCGACCGCGGTCACCCCCGAGGGCCGGATCAGCCCCTACGACCTCGGCCTGTGGAACGACCGCCAGCAGGAGGCCTTCGCCCGTATCACCCGCTTCCTGTCCGAACAGGGCACCGTCCCCGGCATCCAGCTCGCGCACGCCGGCCGCAAGGCGTCCACCGAACGCACCTGGGTCGACCGCGGCGCACCCCTGGCGCCCGGGCACAACCACGGCTGGCAGCCGGTCGGCCCCAGCCCGCTGCCGTTCTCCGACGGGCACACCACGCCCGACGAGCTGTCGCACGAGCGGATAGCCGAACTCGTCCGCCAGTTCGCGGACAGCGCCCGCCGCGCCTACGAAGCCGGGTTCAAGGTGGTCGAGGTGCACGGCGCGCACGGCTACCTGATCAACGAGTTCCTCTCGCCGTTCACCAACCACCGCACCGACGAGTACGGCGGCTCCTTCGAGGGCCGTACGCGGTTCGCGCTGGAGGTCGTCGACGCGGTACGCGCCGTGTGGCCCGACGAACTCCCCCTCCTCTTCCGTATCTCCGCCACCGACTGGCTGACCGAGAACAGCGACGACGACCGCGAGGGTTGGGCCGGTGACGACACCGTCCGCCTCGCCAAGGAACTGCTGGCCCGCGGTGTCGACCTGCTCGACACCTCCACCGGCGGCAACGCCCCGGACGCCCGCATCCAGCCGGCCCCCGGCTTCCAGGTGCCCTTCGCCGAGCGGGTCAAGAAGGAGACCGACCTGCCGGTCGGCGCCGTCGGCCTGATCACCGAACCCCGGCAGGCCGAGGAGATCATCGCCTCGGGGCGGGCCGACGCGGTCCTGCTCGGCCGCGAGCTGCTGCGCCGCCCCTACTGGGCGAACGAGGCCGCCGTGGAACTGGGCGCCGAGCCGCGCCGCCCGATCCAGTACCACCGGGCGTGAGCACGCTCGCCCGGCGCCGTGCCGCGGGGCGCTCGCCCGGTGCGGCCCGGCGGCCGGGCGAGCGGCGCAGAAATACCCGGGCGCGCACGCCTGTGCGTCCCTAAGATGCTCTGATGCCACTCGTCGACGTCACCTATGCCCCGCACGTCCCCGAAGCGAGGCTTCGGGCACTCGGTTCCGTACTGCCGCACCTGGTCTCCCAGGCGGTGGAGTGCCCAGAGGAGCCCTACGACGGCGACTTGCAACCCGGTGACGTGGAGATCCGCTTCCGGCCGCTGGGGCCGTTGGACCGCAGTGGTCTGAACGCGGTGATCGAGATCCGCTCCAAGTGGTTCGAGAGCAGAGCCGCCAACCGCCAGGAACGCGTGGACCTCCTCCATGAACGCATCGAGGCCGCCACCGGACTCGCCGACTTCGGTGTCTATCTGTCGCTCCCGGTGGCGGCCTGGTCCCAGGGGGAGTAGCAGCAGCCCTCCGGCCGCTGCTGAGGCTCAGTTCAACTGCCTGACGAACGCGACCAGGAACAGCCCGCCGGCCAAGCAGCTCAGCAGTCCCGTCGGCAGCACCCACACGGGCCTGCGCTCGCCCCGCAGCGGTGCGGTCATCCGCTGGTGCAGCGCGGCCAGGCCGTACAGCAGCCCGATCGCCACGGCGGCCAGCGGCAGGCTCACCCCGAAATGCGCCAGCCAGGCACCGGCCTTGCTCGGCCCGCCCCAGGAGTCGTCGTACGGCCCGCTGTCCACGAAGCCGTAGAACGGGCCACGGGCGATCAGGAGGGTGAGCACCGCGACCGGTATCAGCGCCAGGACCCCCAGCAGCACGGTGAGCACGGCATGCGCCAGGACGCGCCCCGCCCCCGCCTGAGGGCGCGCCCGCAGCGCCCGGCGCGCCGCCTTGGTCTGCCCGCCGAGCGCCACGACGAGGGCGAACAGCCCGACGGGGAGCAGCGTCACGGCGTCCCGCAGCCGCCGTCCCAACCGTCGCGCGAAAAGCTTCTCCAGGCGGGGCGCGGCAGCGGGAGCGGAGGTACGCGGAGGAACGTTCATGGGCGCGAAGGTAGGGCGCCGACACGGTGCCGCGCTGCATACCGCAGAGCCAATGCGGCCCCCTACTGCGGTAGGGGGCCGGGCTGCCAACGCAAGCGGTGGCTACTCATCGCGCCCCGTCGCCGCAGGCGCTCATCCCGTGGGACACCGCGGTTATGTGATCCGCCATAGGCAGCAGCGGTTCCTTCTGGTGAAGTGCCCGGATGGCCCTTCTGCTCCTGCTGCTGCTCCCGGTCGGACTGATCGCTTCGCTGTCCCTCATCGGGTACGGCTTCGGCACCCTCGGCCGGGTCGGCCTCCGCCGCGCCGACCGGAAGGTGCGGCTGCGCGCCCTGACCGCCCTGCTGGGCGCCGCGGCAGCCGCCCTGTACTCGTGGGGCCTGCTGCACATCGCCGGTGCGGTACTGGAGGCGGAGGACGGCGGCACCGATTCCTCGCCGCTGCGGCCGTGCCGGATTCCGGAAGAGCGCGAGCGGGTGCTGCACGTCGTCGACTACACCGTGAACTACGTGCCGCTCCGGTTCGTCTGCGAGACGGAGGAGCACGGCAGCTACGCCGCCGGCTCCGTGCCCGGTTACGTCAACCCGGGCGTGCTCGGGCTCGCGCTGTCCGCCGCGGTGTGCGCCGCCGCCGCGCGGCCTCCTCGCGGGGGCGTGGACCCCGCCTGAGGGAGTGCCCCTACACGCCGTCTGCCCCGCCACCGCGCAGCTGCGCGGTGAACGCCCGCCACGCACCCGCACCGAAGAACGCGGTCCCGCGTGCGGTGTCCTTGCTGTCGCGGACCGCGCGTCCGCCGCCGGAGGTGTGTGCGACCTCCACGCACTCGCTGGCCCCACCGGCGCCTGAGTAGGACGACTTGCGGAAGGGCGTGGGACCTTTCACGACGCTTCACTTCTGTTCAGGTGTGTGATGAAGGCCTGCCAGGCTCCCGGTGCGAAGTACGCGGTCCCGTGTGCGGGGTTCTTGCTGTCGCGGACCGCGCGTCCGCCGTCAGCCGTGTGGGCAACCTCCACACACTCGTGGTTCGGGTCAGAACCGGAGTAGGACGACTTGCGGAAGGGGGTGACCAACTCGTCACTCACGCTCACTGACTCCTCTCGGCAACGCGTCCAACGTGTCCGCAATGAACTCTCGGCTCTCGGTCGGATTCAACGCCACTGAGCGTAGCTGGTCGAAGGAGTGTGCGTAGGCTGCGATTTCGGCCTCATCTTCGGTGATGGCCACGTTTCGGTGCGTTTCTTGTCCAACAGCGGAGGGCGCCCACTCGCCATCGAAGGAGAGCATGACGAAGGTGGGAGCGGAGCGCGCGGCGGCCCACTCAGCGGCGGGGAGCACTTGGAAAGTGACATTCGGGCGAGCGATGGCTTCGAGCAGGTCAGCGAGCTGCTGCTTGTGCACCTCACGGGAGGGCATGGGGTCGGACAGGGCAGGTTCCCAGACCACGGCGCTGTAGCGGGCCCCGGATTCTTCGAACCTGCGACGCCGTTCTTGCCGCATTTTGACTACTTGCTCAACAACGCCAGAGTCCGTTACTGACGGGTTTCCCTCTACCAGCGCCCGGGTGTACTCAGCGGTTTGCAGCAGCCCGGGGATGAGCACGGTCTGCCACGTGCGGACAAAAGTCGCGTCGTGTTCCAGCGAGATGTAGTCGCTTAGTTCTGGCGAAACCCGGTAATCGAGCCACCACCCACGCTTGTTGGCGTCGCGCGCCAACTGCTCAAGGTGCCGACGTACCTCGGCCTCCTGCACCCCGTACAGCTCCAGCAGCAGTCGCACATCACCGGGACGCGCGGCGACTTGGCCCGACTCGATGCGGCTGATCTTGGCTTTCGAGCCCGCGATGTACTCGGCCGCCTGCTGCTGGTCCAGCCGGGCCGCCTCTCGAAGGCGGCGGAGAGTTGACCCAAGGCGACGGCTGCGCATCGTGGGACGTCCACCTGCGGGCATGTCCCCTCCCTCCCTGTGTGTGCGGTCGCACGGCAACGCACCGTACACGGCCGCGAGTTGCCCTCACAGCGAGATGCAACTTCTCGATATGAAGGGTTGCATGAGCCGCGAGGAGTCGCATAGCGTGAGCCATCTCACTCAGTGCGATCACGTACGCACCGCAGGTGAGGTGCATCCAACTTGCCCAGCCGCCTCCGGGGAGGCCCCATGTCCGGGCGTACAGCCACTGCAAGGTTCCGCATCAGCAAGGTGTCCGTGCCGAAGGCGCGGGAGCATGTGCGGCAGGTGCTCAGAGCGTGGAAGCTCGGACACGTCAGCGACGACGCGGTGCTCCTTGCCAGTGAGTTGGCCACCAACGTGGTGGCCCACGCCGCGCAGGGGATCGGGGAGTACTTCGAACTCGCCCTCCGCCGCCGGGACGGCGTCCTCGTGCTGGAGGTCTCCGACTCGTACCAGTGGGAGATGCCCGAACTGCGCAAGCCGGGCCCGGAGGAGACCTCGGGCCGCGGGTTACTGCTCGTCGACGCCCTCTCGCAGGCGTGGGGCGTACGCCCCCGCAGCGGGGCGGGCAAAACGGTGTGGGTCCACCTCGCTGTGCGCGGGTGAGGGGAGTCCGGGGGGACCGCGCACGGTGGCCGGTGGCGTCCGGATCGGCCTGGCCGCCCGCAGGGCATCCCCGCTCAACGACCCCGCCGTGAATTAACTGTACCTTGCACATGGTTTGCTGAGGGGTGATGAGGAGCCCGGGGACGGTGTGCCCGGGAAGCAAGCGTCAGCACGAAGAAGGATCATGACGAAGGTCACTGCCAGCGAGAACTACACGATCTCGGTTCTGCGACAGCTCTCGGCACGAGGCGACCGCGACGCAATCGTCGCGGGAGAGCGGAGGATCAGCGGGACCGAGGCCGCCGGCACCGTCCTGCGTTTCGCCGCCGCTCTGCGGGACAGCGGCTTGCGGGAGGGCGACGGTGTGGCGCTGTTCGTGGAGAACTCTCCCGAGGCACTGCTGCTGCAGGTAGCCGTCCATTTCGCAGGCTGTCGACTGGTCTTCGTGCCGCCCGAGCCGGGCAACAGCGAGTTGGAAGCGCTGGTCCGGCGCGCTGACGTCAAGATGCTCCTGTTCGATCCGGACTTCGAGGAGCGCACCCGGCGGATCGTCGAGCGGACGGATATCCCGCATGTCCTGGGTATCGGCGCGTCCTCGCTCGCGGACGACTTCTTGGCGGCGGCGTCCCGGAGGACCGGCCTTTCGCTCGGTGAGGCTGCCGACGGTCGCCATCTCGCGACGCTTCTCTACACAGGCGGTACCACCGGGTTGCCGAAGCTGGTCGTCCACCGCAGCAGCTATTACAACGACTGGGTGCACCTGGCCGAGAGGTTCACCGACGAGGGCTCGGCCGACTCCGCGGTGCTGGTGTGCACCCTGTTGACGCACACCAGCGGTCACGGCGGCTTTCTGATAGGCCTCCTGAGCGGTCACACCGTTGTGCTGCTACGGACGTTCGACGCCGGCACGGCCCTGTCCGTGATGGACAGCGAGCGCATCACCAGGGTGATGCTGGTGACGCCCATGCTGTACGAACTGCTCGACCACCCGGACTGCGTTCCCGGCCGCTTCCCCGCGTTGACGTCCCTCACCTACACAGGTGCGGCCGCCTCCCCGGAACGTCTCAGGCAGGCGCTCGCATGCTTCGGGCCGGTTCTGCACCAGGTCTACGGAGCGACCGAGAACGGGCTCGTCGCACAGCTCGACCCCGAGGAACACGACCCGCAGCGGCCCGAGTCCCTGACCAGCTGCGGTCGACCGGCGCCCGGGGTCGAGGTGGAGTTGCGGGACGAAGAGGGCAAGCCGGTGCCCGTGGGAGAGCCCGGCGAGCTGTACGTCCGCAGCCCCACGGTCATGGAGGGCTACTGGAACGACCCGGAACGTACCGCCGAGGTGCTCGACGACCAGGGCTGGTTCCGCAGCGGGGACATCGCCCGGCAGGACGAGAACGGATACTTGTACCTGGTCGACCGGGTGCGGGACATCATCGTGACAGGCGCCACCGCTGACAATGTCTACTCCCGGCTTCTCGACGACTTCCTGCTGGCCCGGCCCGGCATCAAGGACGCCGCCGCCGTCGGCCTGCCCGGGGACGACGACAAGGAGACCGTCCATGTGGTCCTGGTACCCCGGGACCCAGGCGACGTCCCGGACCTGCCGCGGCTGACGCGCGAGATCGTCGATGCGCTGGGAGACCTGTACACGCCGGCCTCCTACGCGATAGCCGACGCGCTTCCGCGGACGGCTGTCGGCAAGACCGACAAGAAGGCCCTCCGGGCGGCCCTGCTGACAAACGCGTAGGTCCTACGCACTGCCCCCGCCCGCCCTCGTTGGACACAGCGGTCTTCGACCACCGGTCCCCGGCCGTGCCGTCGGCTGATGCGCAGCGAGGGCGGAGCGAGCCGCTGCTTCGGGCGCCGGAGACATCCGGGCTAGCTGACCGACGGCTCCGACGACGATTCACGTGCCGCCTCCACCGCTTCGCGGACATCCGGATGCGGGTCGTCGGCGAGACCGTCCAGCAGTTCGGCCACTCCCGGGGTGGACCAGCGGGACACCGCCCACACCAACTCCTCCCGCACCGCGGGGTCGGGGTGGGCGGCGAGGTGGGCCAGCTGGGCGAGAGGGCCCCGGCGGCGCATACCGAACCAGTGCAGGGCCTCGCGCAGCGCCGTCGGGTCGCCCGGGGTGCCGGCCGCGGCGACTCTGGCGAGCAGCACCCTGGACGGTGGCGGCGGCCCGTCCAGCGGATGCGGCAACCGCTCGCGCAGGCGCCGCGAGCCGTACTCGCCGCGTACCCGGCAACCGTCGCAGGTGCAGGGGCGGACGCCGTGCGCCTCGGGCCAGTAGCGCCAGCCCACCGTCTGCGGCGCGGTGCGGATCCGGTGCACCTCGCGGGGCCGGACCGCCCGGGGCACGAACACCTCCCAGCCGCGCGGGTCGTCCAGCGCGGCGATCCGGCGTACGGCCTCCGCGGCGGGGACGGTGGCCTGTGCGCATGCGTAGCGTCCCACCAGCACCTGCTGGGAGTCGTCCAGCCGCACATGGACGGCCACCAGTCCTCCCCGGCTGCCGAACCGGGCCAGTTCGCGCAGCCACTGGTGGGTCAGGGTGTACGACGGCAGTACCGGGAAGCAGTAGACCCCGCGTGCGCCGTCCTGCCCGCGGCCGGCCGCGCGGATTCCGGAGCGTCGGATGCGCGGCGCGTTCGCCGCAGACGTCAGGTGCACGAACATCGCCATGCCGGGCATGCTAGGCCGCCGCCCCGGCGCCGCTTCCTCAGCCCACCGTGCGGGGCATCCGGATGCCCATCACGAGCAGTGCCAGCAGCCCGCACCCCTGTACGGCCAGCACCACGCCGAGCGCCTCTCGCACGCCCAGGTGCGGTATCAGGGCGAGGAAGAGGGAGCCGAGGGTGGCGACACCCAGGGCGAGGCCGGACTGCTGTGCTGTGGCGGCGAGTCCGCTGCCCGCGCCGGCGCGCGCGGCCGGGACCCCGGAGAGGACGATGCGGAAGTACGTGGGCAGTTGCAGGCCCTGCCCCGCACCGCACAGCGCCAGCCCGGGGGCCAGGGCGAAAGGCGGCACATCGGGCCATTGTGCGAACAGGGCCAGCAGGAGCGCGCCCAGTCCGGCGCCCTGTGCGAGAGCGCTGAGTGCCAGCACGCGCCCGGCGCCGATGCGTTCGGTCAGCCGGGAGGCCAGGATGGAGCCGGCGAACTGGGCCAGCCCCATCGGCACCAGGGTGAGGCCCGCGGCCAACGCGCCGAAACGCAGCCCCTGCTGCAACAGCAGCGCACTTTCGAACATGAAGCTGCTGAAGCCCAGAAAGATGGGCGCCCCGGCCAGCAGCCCGCGCCGTACGCCGGGTTCACGCAGCAGGGAGGGAGGCAGCAGGGGGCTGCGGCCCGCGCGCTCCTCCCGGCGTTCGACGGCGAAGAACGCGTACGCCAGCAGCACCGCGGCCACCATCAGTGCGACCGACCACCACGGCCAGTCGGCCGCCCGCCCCTCCGTCAGCGGCAGCAGCAGGGCGGCCAGACCGCACGCCAGCAGCACCGTCCCGGCGATGTCGCCGCGGGCGGGCGCGTCCGAGCGGCTGTCCGGCACGGTGCGCGCGCCCAGTGCGAGGGCGACCAGCACCACAGGAACGTTGATCAGGAAGATCGCCCGCCAGCCGGTGCCCGCCAGGTCGGCGGCGACCAGTACGCCGCCCAGCACCTGTCCGGTGACGATGGAGATCCCGCCGACCGAGCCGAACAGGCCGATGGCGCGGGTGCGCACCCGCCCCTCGCTCGTCGCGTGGATGGTGGCGAGCACCTGCGGGAACATCATCGCCGAGGCGGCGCCCTGCGCCAGCCGCGCGCCGATCAGCCACCACACGCCCGGGGCGAACCCGCAGGCGAGCGAGGTGACGCCGAACGCGGCGACGCCCCACAGGAAGAGCCGGCGCCGTCCGAAGGCGTCGCCCAGCCGCCCGCCCAGTACGAGCAGCGAGGCATAGGCGACGGCATAGCTGGCGACGACCATCTCCAGGGCTGCCGGAGAGGCGTCGAGATCGCTTTCGATACTCGGGAAGGCGACGTTGACGACGAAGAAATCGATCATGGGCAGCGCTGCACCCAGCAGCAAGGTGAACAGGCCGAGCGGCCGCAGCACGGCAGGGGCCGTCCGGGGGCCGGTCCCCTGCGCGGCCGGACGGGCTGCCGGGTCCGGACGTGCGGCGATGGTGGCATCGTGACTCATGGGCACGAGCCTCGGGCACCCGTCAGCCTGGTACCAGACGGTCCTTGTCCTGGTACAACGACTACCTGGCAACAGGATGCGGGGTGCCTCATCCTGGTTCCATGAGCGTCAGTACCGGTACCGCCCGCCCCGACCCGGCCCGCCCGGACGATCCGGAGGGCTCCGCACCCGCCGACAGCGTGCGCCGCGAGGAGCTCGCGGCGTTCCTGCGCAGCAGGCGGGAGCGGATCAGACCGGAGCAGGTGGGACTGCCCAGGGGGCCGCGCCGCCGTACGCCGGGGCTGCGCCGCGAGGAGGTGGCGCATCTGTCGACGGTGGGGGTGACCTGGTACACGTGGCTGGAGCAGGCCCGCGACATCCAGGTGTCGGCGCAGGTGCTGGACTCCCTCTCCCGGGCGCTGATGCTGGACTCCAGCGAGCGCGCTCATCTGTTCGCGCTGGCGGCCACGGCCGACCCCACCCCGGCGAGCGAGACGACGGTGCTGCCGCCCGGGATCGGGCGGCTGCTCACCCAGCTCGAACCGTTCCCGGCCTGTGTGCAGAACGCGCGCTACGACATCCTGGCCCACAACCGCACCTACGGCCGCCTCCTCGGCGATCTGGACGCGATTGCGCCCGAGGACCGCAACTGCATGTGGCTGGCCTTCACCGACCCCGACTGGGCAGCCGCCATGCCGGACCGCCAGGAGACGATCCGGCTGATGACCGCCCGCTTCCGCTCCCGGATGGCCGAGCATCTGGCCGAGCCCGCCTGGAAGGCGCTGCTGAAGCGGATGGAGCACAGCTCGCCGGAGTTCCGCGAGCTGTGGGAGCGGCACGAGGTGGCCCGCGCGGTCGACCGGACCAAGCGCTTCCGTAACGCGCACGTCGGGATGCTGTCCTTCAGCTACCACGGCCTGTGGCTGGGCCCGGCCGAGGGCGCCCGGCTGGGCACGTACGTACCCAGCGACGCGGAGACCCAGCGAGGGGTGGAGCGGCTGCTGGAGCTGATCGTCGAGGGCGGGTAGGCGGGGTGCGGGTCCGTGGGGGACACGGGTCCGGATGGGGGACAATGGGGAGCTGCCCCGTACATCGCAGGAACGAGCCCGAGGAACCGTCGCCGCATGACCGAGTCGACCCAGCCGCTGCACATCGGAGAGCACACCGTCCAGCCGCCCGTCGTGCTGGCACCGATGGCTGGGATCACCAACGCCCCGTTCCGGACGCTGTGCCGGGAGTTCTCCGGCGGCCGGGGACTGTTCGTCAGCGAGATGATCACCACCCGGGCACTGGTGGAGCGCAACGAGAAGACGATGCAGCTCGTCCACTTCGACGCGAGCGAGAAGCCGCGCTCCATCCAGCTCTACGGTGTCGACCCGGTCACCGTGGGCAAGGCGGTGCGGATGATCGCCGACGAGGATCTGGCCGACCACATCGACCTCAACTTCGGCTGCCCCGTCCCCAAGGTCACCCGCAAGGGCGGCGGCTCCGCGCTGCCGTACAAACGGCCGCTGCTGCGCGCCATCCTGCACGAGGCGGTGAACAACGCGGGCGGCCGGCCGGTGACGATGAAGATGCGCAAGGGCATCGACGACGACCACCTGACCTATCTGGACGCCGGGCGCATCGCCGTGCAGGAAGGCATCACGGCCATCGCCCTGCACGGCCGCACAGCGGCGCAGCACTACGGCGGGACCGCCGACTGGGACGCCATCGCACGCCTGAAGGAAGCCGTCAGCGAGATCCCGGTGCTGGGCAACGGCGACATCTGGTCGGCCGACGACGCGGTGCGGATGATGCGCCGGACCGGCTGCGACGGTGTCGTGGTCGGCCGTGGCTGTCTGGGGCGCCCCTGGCTGTTCGCGGACCTGGTGGCCGCCCTGTCCGGGGACGGGGCCGGTGGCGAGGCCGGGGCCGGGGACGGTGCGACGGCGTATGCCCGGCCCACGCTGGGTGAGGTCGCCGACGTCATGGTGCGGCACGCGCGGCTGCTGGGGGAGTGGCTGGGGGACGAGGCGCGCGGCGTCATCGATTTCCGCAAGCACGTCGCCTGGTACACCAAGGGCTTCTCGGTCGGCTCCGAGCTGCGCAAGCGGCTGGCCGTCGCGGGCTCCTTGGAGGAGCTGCGCTCACTGCTCGACGAGCTGGATCTGTCCCAGCAGTGGCCACAAGGTGCCGACGGCCCGCGCGGCCGGACCCACTCGCGCAACAAGGTCGTGCTGCCCGACGGCTGGCTGGACGATCCGTACGAGTGCGGTACGGGCGTCGGGGCTGACGCCGAACTGGACACCTCCGGCGGTTGAGCCGCCCCGGGGAGGGGCTGCCCCTTTCTGCGCGTCGCGGTCCGCGGGTCGGTCGTGGTTACGCGCGCAGTTCCCCGCGCCCCCGACGGGGCACTGTCCCCTCCAGCCGTGCGGCGTAGCGGTCCAACTGCCGCTCCGCGAAGGTGTCCGCCTCCCAGTTCTCCGGGCGGACCTCGCCCGGGGCCGCCCAGGTGTACGCCCGGACCGTGCCGGGCCCCGGCAAACCCCCGGTGCTGCTCTCCACGGTGAGCGGCACCAGCTCGTACTCGTCGTCCTCGAAGTCGTCCAACACCCGCCATTCGCGGGCGCTCAGCCCGCTCAGCAGCAGTCCGGAGGCGGTCTGTCCGGGTGCCGGAACGAGACCGGGATACGGCCGGCGCGCCAGCGCCGCCGTGCGCCAGCCGGTGGCGGTTGCGGGGGTGCCGGCGGGGACGCGGCCGAGGAGGGCGGTCAGGATGCGGCCGAAGCGCAGGGTGCCGTAGACGAAGAGGATGTCGGCCGCGGTGTCGACGGGGGCCAGACGGATGTTCGGGTCGGTCATCGGGGCAATCTAACGCGGCGGGCAGCCTGTCCGAATGGCGAGACGTTCACTCGTTCAGCGCAGTGATTCCCGCCACCTTGATAGGAGGCTCGCTCAAATGAGCGCTCAAATGTGAGCTGTAGGTCTCCAAGGAGCAGGCCGGGGTTTTACCGTGCCTTGGTTTCCGGGCTGTAGGCGCTCTTACTCTCCGTGAGTGAAATGCGGCCTCCAGACGGCTCACCGTTATCAGTCGTTCGAGTTCTGAATGGTGTGACCAATCAGCCTGGAGAGCTGGGTACTTTCGATCTCTCGGCAGACGGGTGGTTACAGCCGTGTGACGTGCCGTTGGACGTACTCGTAAGCCTTTGATCTGGGTACGCTCCCCGCCGTCAGGGCAGCCGACCACGAGGAGCCGAGTCCGGTGCCGGTTCATGCGAAGAACACAGAGTCCGCGAACGCAGAGTCAGCAGTAGACGCGTCGCCGCAGCAGTCGCAGCAGCGGAAGTTCGTCTATGACTTCAGCGAGGGCAACAAGGACCTCAAGGACCTCCTCGGCGGGAAGGGAGCCAACCTCGCCGAGATGACCAACCTCGGTCTGCCCGTCCCTCCGGGCTTCACCATCACCACCGAAGCCTGCAAGGCGTACCTGGACTCCGGCGAGGCCCCCGCCGCGCTCCGGGACCAGGTGAGCGAGCACCTGGCCGGGCTGGAGAATCGGATGGGCAAGAAGCTCGGCCAGGCCGACGACCCGCTGCTGGTCTCCGTGCGCTCCGGCGCCAAGTTCTCCATGCCCGGGATGATGGACACCGTCCTCAACATCGGGCTCTCCGACGAGTCCGTGCAGGGGCTCGCGGCGCAGTCCGGGGACGAGCGCTTCGCCTGGGACTCCTACCGCCGCCTCATCCAGATGTTCGGCGACACCGTGCTCGGCATCGACGGCGAGCGCTTCGCCGAGACGCTGGACGAGACCAAGAGCGCGCGCGGGGCCACCACCGATGTGGAGCTGACGGCGGACGACCTCAAGGAACTGGTCGGCAAGTTCAAGGCCATCGTCTCCGAGGAGACCGGCCGCGACTTCCCGCAGGACCCGCGCGAACAGATGGACCTGGCCGTCCGCGCGGTCTTCGACTCGTGGAACGGCAGCCGCGCCCGCCTCTACCGCCGCCAGGAACGCATCCCGCACGACCTGGGCACCGCGGTCAACATCTGCTCGATGGTCTTCGGCAACCTCGGCCCCGACTCCGGCACCGGCGTCGCCTTCACCCGCGACCCGGCCAGCGGCCAGCAGGGCGTCTACGGCGACTACCTGCAGAACGCCCAGGGCGAGGACGTCGTCGCCGGTATCCGCAACACCGTGCCGCTCGCCGACCTCGAACAGCTGGACAAGGCGTCGTACGACCAGCTGATGCAGATCATGGAGACCCTGGAGAACCACTACCGGGATCTGTGCGACATCGAGTTCACCATCGAGCGCGGCAAACTGTGGATGCTGCAGACCCGCGTCGGCAAGCGCACCGCGGCGGCCGCCTTCCGGATCGCCACCCAGCTCGTGGACCAGGGGCTGATCGACGAGGCCGAGGCGCTGCAGCGGGTCAACGGCACCCAACTCGCCCAGCTGATGTTCCCCCGCTTCGACAGCAACGGCGGCGTCAAGGACGCCGAGCAGATCGGCTGGGGCATCGCCGCCTCGCCGGGCGCCGCCGTCGGCAAGGCCGTCTTCGACTCCTACACCGCCATCAAGTGGTCCCGCTCCGGCGAGAAGGTCATCCTCATCCGCCGCGAGACCAACCCCGACGACCTGGACGGCATGCTCGCCGCCGAGGGCATCCTCACCTCGCGCGGCGGCAAGACCTCGCACGCGGCCGTCGTCGCCCGCGGTATGGGCAAGACCTGTGTGTGCGGCGCCGAGGAGCTGGAGGTCGACACCAAACGGCGCTGCCTCAAGACCCCCGGCGGCAAGGTCGTCGAGGAGGGCGACGTCGTCTCCATCGACGGCTCCACCGGCAAGGTCTACGCCGGCGAGGTGCCGGTCGTGCCCTCCCCGGTCGTGGAGTACTTCGAGGGCCGGATGCACGCGGGCGCCGACGACGCCGACGAGCTGGTCAAGGCCGTCCACCGGATCATGGCGTACGCCGACCGGGTACGCAGGCTGCGGGTACGGGCCAACGCCGACAACGCCGAGGACGCCGCGCGCGCCCGCCGGTTCGGCGCCCAGGGCATCGGCCTGTGCCGTACCGAGCACATGTTCCTCGGGGAGCGCCGCGAGCTGGTCGAGCGGCTCATCCTCGCCGACACCGAGGACGAGCGCGAGCGGGCGCTGGGCGCGCTGCTCCCGCTCCAGCAGGGCGACTTCATCGAGCTGTTCGAGTCCATGGACGGCCTCCCGGTGACGGTGCGGTTGCTGGACCCGCCGCTGCACGAGTTCCTGCCCGACATCACCGAGCTGTCGGTGCGGGTCGCGCTCGCCGAGTCCCGCAAGGACGCCAACGAGAACGACCTGCGGCTCCTCCAGGCCGTGCACCGGCTGCACGAGCAGAACCCCATGCTGGGCCTGCGCGGCGTCCGCCTCGGCCTGGTCATCCCCGGCCTGTTCACCATGCAGATCCGCGCCATCGCCGAGGCCGCCGCGGCACGCAAGGCCGGCGGCGGCGACCCCCGTGCGGAGATCATGATTCCGCTGGTCGGTACGGTGCAGGAGCTGGAACTCGTCCGCGAGGAGGCCGAGCAGGTCATCGCCGAGGTCGAGCGGGAGCACAACGTCGAGCTCGGACTCACCCTCGGCACCATGATCGAGCTGCCCCGCGCGGCGCTCACCGCCGGTCAGATCGCCGAGTGCGCCGACTTCTTCTCCTTCGGCACCAACGACCTCACCCAGACCGTGTGGGCCTTCAGCCGCGACGACGTGGAGGCCAGCTTCTTCACCGCCTACCTGGAGAAGGGCATCTTCGGCGTCTCCCCGTTCGAGACCATCGACAAGGACGGCGTGGGCTCGCTGGTCCGCAGCGCAGCCGAGGCGGGGCGGGCCACCCGGCCCGACCTCAAGCTCGGGGTCTGCGGCGAGCACGGCGGCGACCCGGAGTCGGTGCACTTCTTCCACGAGGTCGGCCTCGACTACGTCTCCTGCTCCCCCTTCCGCATCCCGGTCGCCCGGCTGGAGGCGGGCCGCGCGGCGGCCCAGCAGCAGGCGGCGGAGTAGCCAGAGCCATCCCACCCCCCGGGCCCGCGTCCGCACCGACCCTCACCGCGGACGACGGCCCGGACCAGGAGGCGGCACCCGTGCGGGGGTGCCGCCTCCCTTCTTTCGGCCGGAGCGCTTGCGGGGTACGCCGCTCGTGTCAGGGCGCCTCGTCCAGACCCAGCTGTTCCACCAAGCGGCGCTCGGGCTGGGCGCCCACGACGGAGCGGGCGGGCTCGCCACCACGAAAGAGGACGAGCGTCGGCATCGACAGGACGCCGTACGCGGCCTGGGTCTCCGGGTTGCGGTCCACATCGAGGGAGACGACCTTCAAGGCGCCCGCGCGCTCCTCGGCGAGCCGGCCGAGGACCGGCGCGACCATCCGGCACGGCGGGCACCACTCGGCGGTGAAGTCGACCAGTACGGGGATGTCGGAGCGCAGCACCTCCTCGGCGAACGTCGCGTCCGTGACTTCCGGCAGATGTGCGGCGGTTGCGGTCATGGCATCGTGTCTCCCTCGGGTTCCTGGCGGGTGTCCGGCACCGGGTTGGGCGGGGCCAGTTCGCACCGGGGTTCGGGACCGTGCGGGGAGCCCGCCGTCGCCTCGACCTCGGCACGGGCCAGCCGCGCGCCGACCTCCTCCCGTACGGAGCGCAGCTCGGCGATGCACGCGTCCAGTTCGGCGAGCTTGCGGCGGTAGACCTCCAGCGAGTCCGGGCAGGAGTCGCCCTCGGGATGGCCCGCGCGCAGGCACTCCACGAACGGCCGGGTCTCCTCCAGTTCGAAACCGTTCTCCCGCAGCGCCCTGATCTGCCGCAGCACCCGCAGGTCGTCCTCGCCGAACGTGCGGTACCCCTGCGCGTCCCGCGCCACGGTCAGCAGCCCCCGCGACTCGTAGTAGCGCAGGGTGCGTGTGGTCGTACCGGCGCGCTCGGCCAGTTCTCCGATGCGCATACCGCCCTCCTTTCCGCGTGCTCTTCCTCCGTGGCGTCCGCCGTTGTGCTCGTACGGTCATTCGGCACGCTATGGATTGACGCTGACGTCAACGCAACAGATGCCGACCGCCGACGCAGCAGTGGAAGAAAGGCATCGCCCATCGGCCGGAGGTCACACCCGGTGGTAGCGGCGCTCGGGGCGGCCCGTCGTGCCGTACCGCAGGGTCACCCGAGCGGTGCCGGTCGCCACGAAATGCTCCAGGTAGCGGCGGGCGCTCACCCGGGACAGCCCGCTGTGCTCGGCGCACTCGGAGGCCGACAGCCCCGTCTCCGGGGGGCTGGCGTCCAGCGCGGAGCGCACCAGCGCGGAGGTCTGCTCCGTGAGGCCCTTGGGCAGCGGGCGGATACGGGTCGCCACTGCGGCGCTTTCGACCGCCTGCCGCGCCGTGTCGGGGGCGGCAGGCGGCACACCCGTACCGCCGCCGGAGAACACCCGGTCCAGCTCCTCCTGGCCGGGCGCGCTCAGCGACTCGAACTCGCGCCGCTCCTGTGCGTACCGCTCCAGCCGCTCGCTCAGCAGCCGCCCCTCGAACGGTTTGACGACGTACTGCACCGCCCCGCCGTGCCGCGCGGCCCGCACGCTCGCCGCGTCCCGCGCCGCCGTGATCACCAGGACGTCCGGGCCCCCGCCCGGCGCGCCGGAACCGCGCAGCTGCCGCAGCACCTCCAGCCCGCTCACATCGGGCAGATACAGATCCAGCAGCACCAGATCGGGCGCGGTCTCCCGCACCAGTGCGAGCGCCTCCGACCCGCTGTGCGCCACCGCCGCGACCTCGAACCCGGGCACCCGGGAGACCAGCGTGCTGTGCAGCCGGGCCACCATGAAGTCGTCGTCGACCACCAGCACCCGGATCACGAAGGCACCCCGTAGGTGACCCCGGTCAGCTGCTCCGAGGCGGCCCACAGCCGTTCGGCCGCCACATCGCTGAGCGTCCAGGGCGCCCGCCAGGACGGTGCCGGGGCTCCCCGCCAGCCCAGCAGCCGCGGCCCGGTGAAGGAGTCCGGAGCCACCCCGGGCGCCGTCGCCGCGTACAGCGTCGGCAGCGCGCCCGCCTCCGCGGACTGCGCCACGACCCTGTTGCCCAGTGCGATCACTCCCTCGACGGCCTTCCTGCCCTCCATGCGCACCCCCGCCGTCTGCAGATTGGTGGCCGCGTAGCCGGGGTGTGCCGCGGCGGCGACCAGCGGGGTGCCGGCCAGCAGACGGGCCAGCTCGTGCGTGAAGAGCAGATTGGCGGTCTTGGAGCGGGCATAGGCCACCCAGCGCCGATAGGAGTGCTCGCTGTTGAGATCCGCGATGTCGATGTTGGCCAGCGCGTGCAAGCCACTGGAGACGGTGACGACGCGTGGTGCGGGGGCGGCCAGCAGCCGGTCCAGCAGCAGCCCGGTGAGGGCGAAGTGCCCCAGGTGGTTGATGCCGAACTGCCGCTCGAAACCGTCCGCCGTCCTGCCGTACGGCAGCGCCATCACACCGGCGTTGTTGATCAGCAGGTCGACCCGCTCGTCCGGCAGCTCCTTGGCGAACGCCCGTACCGACGCCAGATCTCCCAGATCCAGCCGGCGCAGCTCGGTGCGCGGTCCCGCCTCCGGCAGCTCCGCGACGAGCTCGTCCCGCGCCCGGCTGCCGCGCTCCTCGTCCCGACAGGCCAGTACGGTGCGGGCACCGCGGCGCGCCAGCTCCCGGGCCGTCACGAAGCCGAGCCCGCTGTTGGCGCCGGTCACGACCACCGTACGGCCGCTCTGGTCCGGAATGTTCCGCGCTGTCCAGCCCATCGCTCGCCCTGCTCCTCGCCTCGATCAGCCCCCCTCACCTGTGGAGGCTAGCGGCAGGCCCACGGACGGTCGAGGTCAACGGCACGGCGACCCTGTGCCCGGCCCCGCGGCCGGTGGGGGCCGCCCTGCCGCGCTCTAGGCTGCACCCATGAACGCGAATTCCCCTTCTGCCGCGCCAGCCGCGGCCAGGCCGCGCGTGCTGCTCCTGCACGGCCCCAACCTCAACCTGCTCGGCGAGCGCGACCACGCCACCTACGGCAGCACCACCCTGCGGGACGTCGAGGAGCGCACCACGGCGCTCGGTCTGGAGCTGGGCGCCGAGGTGCGCTGTGCGCAGAGCAACAGCGAGGGAGCGCTCATCGACCTGGTCCACGCCACCCGCAGCGGTGACGACGGCATCGTCTTCAACCCGGGTGCCTACGCGCACTACAGCTACGCACTGCGCGACGCCATCGAGGCCGTCGCCGGGCTGGGCATCCCGTGCGTGGAGGTGCACATCTCCAACGTGCACGCCCGTGAGCCCTTCCGGCACACCTCGGTGACGGCACCGGTGTGCCAGGGAATGGTCTCCGGCCACGGGATCTTCGGCTATGAGCTGGCGCTGCGTTCGGTACTGCACCGCGTCGCGGAGTGGCGCGCGGCCCGCCCGGGGGCCTGACCCGCACCACCGCCGAGAGCATGCCCGCAAGCACCGCGGCCCGCTCAGTCGGTTCCCGTCACCGCCGTCAGGATGAAGACCGTGTCCTCCAGTGCGAGGATGCCGTGCCGCAGATGCGGCACCCGCTGGATCTGCCCGGCGTCGACATCCTGGTCGGCGGTGCCCTCGGTGAGCCGGATGCTGCCCTGCAGGACGTGGACGCTCGCCGCCGGAGGCGTGTTGTGCTCCTCCAGCGACGAACCCTGCGTCAGCGCGATGACGGACTGCCGCAGCGGTCCGTCGTGCAGGAAGAGATACGCGCTGCGGCCGTGCGGGTCTTTCCTTGCCAGCGCCAAGTGCTCGGCTGCCAGTGCGGTCACATCGTCCATGCGTCCATCGTGCCTCGCACGCCACACGATGCAACCGGCCGACCCGCGGTACCGCGGCGGATTCCCCCGTTCCCTCCGTGCTCCGGCACCGGCCGGACGCGCGGCCCGGCTCGTGCCGGAGACCGGCCCCGGCGGTGCCGGACCGTCAGCCCTGCCACGCCCCTTTCGCCACCGCCTCGTGTGCGAAGTCGGTGAAGTCCCGCGCCGGACGGCCCAACACCTCCCGCACACCGTCCGAGACGACCGCGTTGCGCCCGTCCATCAGTTGCCCGAACATCTCGACCAGGAACGCCACCAGCCCCGGGTCCAGGCCCTGCCCGGCCAGCCACCGGGCGTACTCCTGCGGCGCGAGGGGCACATAGCGCACCGTCGGCCCGCCGGCCGCGGACACCTCGGCGAGCGCCTCCGCGAAACCGAGCAGCCGTGGGCCCGTCAGATCGTGGACACGTCCGTGGTGACCCTCCTCGGTCAGCGCGGCAACCGCCACTTGGGCGATGTCGTCCGCGTCGATGAACGGCTCACGCACCTCGCCCGCCGGGAAGGGGAGTTCGCCCTCCAGGACGGACGGCAGGAAGACTCCCTCGCTGAAGTTCTGGAAGAACCAACTGGCGCGCAGGATGGTCCACTCCGTGCCCGCGTCCCGGATCGCCTGCTCGGTGGGCAGCGCCGCCTCCTCGCCGCGCGCCGAGAGCAGAACCAGCCGCCGCACCCCGGCATGTGCGGCCCGCTGGGCGAACGCGCGCACCGTCTGCGCGGTACCCGGGGCGCCCACGTCGGGCTGGCAGACGACGAAGACGGCGCCCACCCCGTGCAGCGCGGCGTCCCAGGTGGCGGGGGAGTCCCAGTCGAACGGCGGCTCCGCCGAGCGGGAGCCCACCCGCACCGGACGGCCGCGCTCGCGCAGCCGCTCGACGACCCTGCTGCCGTTCGTACCGGTGCCGCACAGGACGAGGATCGGGGCCTGCGCACCGGGCTGCTGTGCTGCGTTCGCTGTCGTGTGCTGTGTCATGGCTCCAGCCAACGCCGTCCGGCGCCGTGGAAACATCGCTCAGGGGCTCAGCGCCATGTCCATGCGTCTAAGCTGCTGCTGTGACTGCGGTCGTGACGCGGAGTGCCGGGCCGGCCGGGCCGACCGGTCGGGCCGGGCAGATGAGTCGGGCCAGGGACGCCGACGGGTTCACCGAGGCGCTCACCGATGTGCTGAGCGGGGCGCGGGCGCGCGGAGGGCTCTTCCACCGGGTGCTCCTCGCCCCGCCGTGGGGCGTGCGCGTACAGGACGGCACCCCGCTGTCCGTGGCCTCCATGCTCAGCGGCGAGGGCTGGGTACGGCACAGCGAGGACCCGAGGCCGGTACGGATGGCGCCCGGTGACGTGGTGGTGCTGCGGGGGCCCGCGCCGTACGTGCTCTGCGACGACCCGGCGACCGAGCCGGGGCTGCTGATCCAGCCGGGCGACTGCTGCACCACCCCGGACGGCGTCGACATGTGCGAGGAGCTTGCACTGGGGGTGCGCACCTGGGGCTGCAGTCCGCAGGATCCGGCAGCGCTGCTGAGCGGCAACTACCAGTTGCACGGCGACCTCAGCGCCCGGCTGCTCGACGCACTGCCGCCCGTGCTGGTGCTGCGCGAGCACGAGTGGGACTCGGGGCTGCTGGCGCTGGTCGCCGCCGAGGTCGTCAAGGACGCGCCGGGTCAGCAGATGGTGCTCGACCGGCTGCTGGACCTGTTGCTGGTCTCCGTGCTGCGGGCCTGGTTCGCGCGTCCCGAGGCGCACGCACCGGCCTGGTACCGCGCGCAGAGTGATCCGGTGGTCGGGGTGGTGCTGCGGCTGCTGCACGAGCAGCCGGGACACGCCTGGACGGTGGCGGCCCTCGCCGCGAAGGCCGGGGTGTCCCGGGCGAGCCTCGCCCGCCGCTTCACCGAACTGGTCGGAGAGCCGCCCATGACCTACCTCGCCCACTGGCGCATCGACCTCGCGGCGCGGCTGCTGCGCGAACAGGACGCGACGCTGGGCGCCGTGGCACGCCGGGTCGGGTACGCGGACGGTTTCGCGCTGAGCGCCGCCTTCAAACGGCTGCGGGGGGTCAGCCCCGCGGCGTACCGGGCGGGACTCACCACGCACTGAGCCCGCTGCCCGCCCGGCTGCCCGGCTGTCCGACCGCCCGGCCCAAGCCGTCCGGCTGTCCGGCTGTCCGGTGACGCTGTCGGTGTGCGGGTGCATCCTGGGGCCATGTACGAGGAACGGGCGTCGCGGCTGCGCGGCGCCGTGGCGTGGACCCGTGGGCCCGTGCCCTTGGGAACGGCCGGGCGGGTGCTGCCCGACGGCTGCATGGATCTGCTGCTGTGGAACGGCCGGCTCGTCGTCGCCGGGCCGGACACCCGTGCGCATCTGGCCACCGAGCGCCGCGGACTGCCGGTGTACGGGCTGCGGCTGCCGCCGGGGACCGGTCCGCGCGTCTTCGGCGTACCCGCCCGGGAACTGCGCGACCAGCGGGTGCCGCTGGCCGACCTGTGGCCTCGGGGACAGGTGCGCGAGCTGCACGAGCGGGTGGCGGGGGCCGGCGACCCGCTCGCCGCCCTGGAGTCGGTCGCCGGACATCGGCTGGCGGCCGAGCGGCACGCTGCCGCCGATCCGCGTGCCGCCGCTCTGGTGGACGCCGTCGTCGCCGCGCTGCGGGACGGTGCGGGAGTCGCCCAGGTCGCCCGCCGGGTCGGCCTGAGCGAGCGTCAGCTGCACCGCAGATGCCAGGACTCCTTCGGGTACGGCGCCAAGACGCTGGCCCGGGTGCTGCGGATGCAGCGGGCACTGCGCCTCGCGCGAGCCGGCACCGGGCTGGCGGACACGGCGTCGCGCGCCGGATACGCGGACCAGGCCCACCTGGCCCGCGAGGTCCGCGCCCTCGCGGGCGTCCCGATCACGGAGCTGCTCCGCCTCCCCGGCTGACCGGCTGCCGCGCCGCCCCGACCGGCGGGCCGACTGCCGCCCCGGCTAACCGAGCGGTGCGAACAGGTCGATCCCGTTGCCGTCCGGGTCGAGCACGACGGCGTAGCGCTGCCCCCAAGCGGCGTTCCAGGGGGCGTGATGGCCCTCGTGACCGGCGTCGGTCAGCTCGGTGTACACCTTGTCGACTTCGGCCGGTGCGTCGCACAGGAACGCCAGCCCGATCCGCCCGGCTCCCCGCGGCGGCGGCGTCCAGTCCGGGTCGAACGAGCGGATGGTCTCCTCGGTGTCCCAGGCGATCCGCACGCCGCCCGGCCCGGCGTACTCCACATGCGGCTGTGCGTCCGCGTCCGCGGGGATGTCGAGCCCGAGCCGCCGGTAGAAGGCCAGCGAGGCGGCCATGTCACTGGTGGCGATACCGATGAGGTCGAAACGAGGTGTCATACCCGCACGCTAGGGCGCCGGGCCCGGCCCGTCTTGAACGTTTCGGCCCTCTGCTGCCTCTCGGCGCCCCTTGCCGACGCCCCTTTACCCTGGGCCGATGGCCGAGATCCTGACCGTATTGACGACGACCAGCACCCAGGAGCAGGCGAAGGAGCTCGCCGCGGCGGCGATCGAACGCAGGCTGGCGGCGTGCGCGCAGCTCAACGGCCCGGTCACCTCGGTGTACCGGTGGGAGGGTGCCGTGCAGACGGACCCCGAGTGGCAGGTGCTGTTCAAGACGAGCGCCGCGCGCTACGACGCGCTGGAGGCGTATCTGAGCGAGGCCCACCCGTACGACGTACCGGAGATCATCGCCACCCCGGTGGTGCGTGGCAGCGCGGCGTACCTGGAGTGGGTGGCCGAGGAGACGCGACCCGCCCCACAGCCCTGAGGCCGCGCCGTGCGGTTACGGTCGGCGTATGCACGCCTCTCCCGGCACGCCCGCCCACGGCCCCGACGGCACCCCCGCGGTGGAGGGCGGCGCCCCACCGGCGCCGCGCTACACGCCTGCCGATGTCGAGCGCTGGGTGCCGGAGCCGGACAAACGTCCGGGGCGCACCGCCTTCCAGCGCGACCGGGCCCGCGTCCTGCACTCGGCGGCGCTGCGCCGGCTGGCGGGCAAGACGCAGATGGTGGCGCCGGGCAGCGCCAGTCCGGCGTGGGACGCGACGCCGCGCACCCGGCTGACGCACTCCCTGGAGTGCGCCCAGGTGGGCCGGGAGCTGGGCGCCGCACTGGGCTGCGACCCGGATCTGGTCGAGACGGCGTGCCTCGCCCACGACCTGGGCCACCCCCCGTTCGGGCACAACGGTGAGGCCGTGCTGGACGAGATCGCCGCGCCGGCGGGCGGTTTCGAGGGGAACGCGCAGTCGCTGCGGCTGCTGACCCGGCTGGAGCCCAAACGATTCTCCGAGGAGCCGGACGGACAGGCGTACGTCGGAGTCAATCTGACGCGTGCCGCACTGGACGCCGCCACCAAGTACCCGTGGCGGCGCGGCGAGCACCCGACGGACCCGGATTCCGGCAAGTTCGGCGTCTACGAGGAGGACCTGCCGGTCTTCCACTGGCTGCGCAAGGGCGCGCCGGAGGGCCGCAGGTGCTTCGAGGCGCAGGTCATGGACTGGTCGGACGATGTGGCCTACTCGGTGCACGACCTGGAGGACGGCATCAGGGCCGGGCATCTGGACCCGCGCATGCTGCTGTCGGGCCCCGAGCGCAGTGAGGTGTTCGCCGTCGCCGCCGAGCGCTACGCCCCCGGCGCGGTGGACGACGAGCCGGCCGCCGCGCTCGACCGGTTGCTGGCGCAGGAGTGGTGGCCGCACGGCTACGACGGCACGGCCCGGGACCAGGCCCGGCTCAAGGACGCCAGCAGTCAGCTGATCGGCCGCTTCTGCCTGGCCGCCGAGGCCGCGACCCGCTCCGCCTACGGTTCGGGCCCACTGACCCGGTACGCCGCCGAGCTGATCGTCCCCGAGGCGGCCCGGCTGGAGTGCGCCGTCCTCAAGGCGGTCGCCGACCGCTATGTGATGCAGCGCCCGGATCTGGAGCGGCTCCGGCGCGAGCAGCGCGTCGTCGTCCGCGAGCTGGCCGAGGCGCTGCTGGCCCGCGCCCCCGAGGGCCTGGACCCGCAGTACGCGGATCTGTACGCGGAGGCGGCCGGTTCGGCCGAGCCGGCCGTCGCCCGGCTGCGGGTGGTCGTCGACCAGATCTCCACACTCACCGACGCCGCGGCCCGCTCCCTGCACCGCACGCTGACGATGCCGGGGCGGTCCGGATGACCGGGGTGGTCACGATGACCGGGGCGGCCCTGACGAGGGGTGCGAGACCGGTCGTGCGGCACCGGGTCCCGCCGCGCGCCCCCTGACTCCACCCCGCGCCCCGGAACTCACCGTGGCGCTCATACGTCCCATCCATGCCCCCTGCCTCTTCCCGCGCCTGCCCCGATGCGGGACGCTCACGTGTGGACGACGGGGGACAGCACGGCCCGCAGGGGGCAGCGTCTTCGAGGAGGAGGCTTCAAGTGGTCGACGCACACCGTACGTTCGTCATCGTCGGCGGGGGACTGGCGGGGGCGAAAGCCGCCGAGACCCTGCGCGCGGAAGGGTTCACCGGCCGCGTCATCCTGATCGGCGACGAGCGCGACCATCCCTACGAGCGCCCCCCGCTCTCCAAGGGCTACCTCACCGGTTCGGACGAGCGCGACAGCGTCTTCGTGCACGAGCCCGCCTGGTACGCGGCCGCCGACATCGAGCTCCATCTGGGACAGCCGGCGGTCCAGCTCGACCGGGCCGGCAAGTCGGTGCGCCTGGGCGACGGCACCCGGGTCCACTACGACAAGCTGCTGCTGGCCACCGGCGCCGAGCCGCGCCGCCTGGAGGTCCCCGGCACCGATCTGGCGGGCGTGCACCATCTGCGCAGACTGGCGCACGCCGACCGGCTGCGCGGGGTGCTGAGCGCGCTCGGCCAGGAGAACGGCCATCTGGTGATCGCCGGGGCGGGCTGGATCGGCCTGGAGGTGGCCGCCGCGGCGCGGACCTACGGTGCCGAGGTCACCGTCATCGAGCCGGAGCCCACACCGCTGCACACGGTGCTCGGCCCCGAGCTGGGCTCGCTCTTCGCCGACCTGCACCGCGAGCACGGCGTCCGCTTCCACTTCGGTGCCCGGCTGACCGAGATCACCGGGACCGACGGCATGGTGGTCAGCGTGCGTACCGACGACGGTGACGAGCACCCCGCGCACGACGTACTCGCCGCCATCGGTGCGGCCCCGCGCACCGCGCTGGCCGAGGCGGCGGGACTGGAGCTGTCCGCCGGGCCGGGCGGTGGCATCGCGGTGGACGCCTCGCTGCGCACCAGCGACCCGGACATCTACGCCACCGGTGACGCCGCTGCCGTGGCCCACCCGCTGCTCGGCGAGCGACTGCGGGTGGAGCACTGGGCCAACGCCCTCAACGGCGGTCCGGCCGCGGCGCGCGCCATGCTGGGCAAGGACGTGTCCTACGACCGGGTGCCGTACTTCTTCTCCGACCAGTACGACCTGGGTATGGAGTACTCCGGCTACGCCCCGCCCGGCTCCTACGACCAGGTGGTGTGCCGGGGAGACGTGGGCAAGCGCGAGTTCATCGCCTTCTGGCTGCGCGACAACCAGGTGCTGGCCGGGCTGAACGCCAATGTGTGGGATGTGACCGGACCCATCCAGGACCTGGTCCGCTCCGGCGTCCGGGTGGACCCGCACGCGCTGGCCGACCCCGGTGTGCCGCTCGAGTCGCTGGGCACCCCGAAGGGTGCGGGAGCGGCCGGGGCGACGGGTGCAGCCGGAGGGGCCGCCGATCCCGCGTAGCCGCTGGGGCGGGAGATTTCCGTGATGCCAGGGCGGCGGTTGGGGAATACGTTCACCGTAAGAGCTCTGCGTAAGAGCTTCGCATGAGTGCCTTGCGCAGGAGCGTTGCCCCGTACCGCCGCCCTCCCGCATGCGGCGAGCTAAGGACGAGTGAGCGATGGCGAAGCAGACGGTGGCCGAGCAGTTCGTCGACACCCTGGTGCGCTGCGGGGTGGAGCGCCTCTACGGCGTGGTGGGGGACAGCCTCAACCCGATCGTCGACGCCATCCGGCGCACCCCGGCCATCGAGTGGATCCAGGTCCGCCACGAGGAGGCCGCCGCCTTCGCGGCCGGCGCCGAGGCGCAGCTCACCGGGAAGCTCGCCGCCTGCGCGGGCTCCTGCGGCCCGGGGAATCTGCATCTGATCAACGGGCTCTTCGACGCGCACCGCTCGATGGCGCCCGTCCTCGCGCTGGCCTCCCACATCCCCAGCAGCGAGATCGGCACCAGCTTCTTCCAGGAGACGCACCCCGAACGGCTCTTCGTCGAGTGCAGCCACTACAGCGAGCTGATCTCCAGCGAGCAGCAGATGCCCAGGGTGTTGCAGACCGCCATCCAGCACGCCGTCGGCCAGCAGGGCGTCAGCGTGGTCGCGCTCCCCGGCGATCTGGCCTCCGAGCCCGCACCCGAGAGCCCTGTGGAGCATGCGCTGGTCACCTCGCGCCCCACCGTGCGCCCCGGGGACGCGGAGATCGACGCGCTGGTGCGCATGATCGGCGACGCGGAGAAGATCACCCTGTTCTGCGGCGCCGGCACCGCGGGCGCGCACGAGGAGGTCATGGAGTTCGCCGGGCGGCTCAAGGCCCCGGTGGGCCACGCGCTGCGCGGCAAGGAATGGATCCAGTACGACAACCCCTACGACGTCGGCATGAGCGGGCTGCTCGGCTACGGCGCCGCCTACGAGGCCACCCATGAGTGCGATCTGCTGATCCTGCTGGGCACCGATTTCCCGTACAACGCCTTCCTGCCCAAGAACTGCAAGATCGTCCAGGTCGATGTGCGCCCCGAGCACCTCGGCCGCCGCACCAGCCTCGACCTCGCGGTCTGGGGCGACGTCCGCGAGACCCTGCGCTGTCTGACCCCGCGCGTGCCCGAGAGGGCGAACCGCAGGTTCCTGGACCGGATGCTCAAAAGGCACGCCGACACGCTGGAGGGCGTCGTCAAGGCGTACACCCGCAACGTCGACAAGCACATCCCCATCCATCCCGAGTACGTGGCGTCCGTGCTGGACGAGGAGGCGGCCGACGACGCCGTCTTCACCGTCGACACCGGTATGTGCAACGTGTGGGCGGCCCGCTACATCACCCCGAACGGGCGGCGCCGGGTGATCGGCTCGTTCAGCCACGGCTCGATGGCCAACGCCGTGCCGCAGGCCATCGGCGCCCAGTTCCTGGACCGGAACCGCCAGGTCGTCTCGATGTCCGGGGACGGCGGCTTCGCCATGCTGATGGGGGAGTTCCTGACGATGGTCCAGTACGACCTGCCGGTCAAGGTCGTGCTCTTCAACAACTCCTCGCTCGGGATGGTCGAGCTGGAGATGATGGTCGACGGCATGCCCGCGCACGGCACGCACAACCGCAACCCCGACTTCGCGGCCCTCGCCCAGGCGGCGGGCGCGTACGCCGTCCGGGTGGAGCAGCCTCAGCAGCTGCGCGAGGCCCTTCGCGGCGTCCTGGACCACCCGGGGCCCGCGCTGATCGACATCGTGACCGACCCGCACGCGCTCTCCCTCCCGCCGAAGATCACCCGGGAACAGCTGAGCGGCTTCGCTCTCTCCGCCGGCAAGACCGTGCTGGACGGCGGAGTGGGGCGGATGGTGCAGATGGCCCGCTCCAACCTCCGCAACGTCCCGCGACCGTAGGACCAGGTGCGCTTCGAAGGGGCGCGGGAACGGCGCTCCCCCAGCCTTCGGCCGGGAGGTGCCCCCACAGCCACAACACACCCGCAGCCCGCAACCGACACCCGGGGCACCCCCTCACCGGGGCACAGGGGCACCCTCGCACCGGGAACGGGGCCCTCCCGGGAGGGGGGTAACCATGTCAGCGGCGGCCCGTAGACTCGTGGCGTGGCTGGGAGGATCAACGACGAGGACGTGAAGGCGGTCAGGGACGCGGTCCCGATCGACTCCGTGGTGTCCGAGTACCTCCAGCTCCGTAACGCGGGCGGCGGCAATCTCAAGGGGCTCTGCCCGTTTCATGATGAGAAGTCCCCTTCCTTCCATGTGAGTCCGAGCAAGGGGCTCTACCACTGTTTCGGCTGCCAGGAGGGTGGGGACACGCTCGACTTCGTGATGAAGGTCGACCATCTGTCCTTCTCCGAGTCCGTCGAGCGGCTCGCGGCCCGCGCCGGCATCACGCTGCGCTACGAGGAGGGCGGCTACGGCCGCGCCTCCCAGCAGGGCGAGCGCACCCGCCTGGTGGAGGCGCACAAGATCGCGGCGCGGTTCTACGCCGAGCAGCTCGACGGGCCCGAGGCCGAGATCGGGCGGCGCTTCCTCGCCGACCGCGGGTTCGACCAGGAGGCGGCCCGGCACTTCGGCATCGGCTACTCCCCGGCCGGCTGGGACCACCTGGTGCGCCATCTGCGCGGGCAGGGCTTCACCGACAAGGAGATGACGCTCTCCGGGCTCGCCCAGGAGGCCCGCAACGGGCGGCCCATCGATCGCTTCCGGGGCCGGCTGATGTGGCCGATCCGGGACATCACCGGGGATGTCGTCGGCTTCGGCGCGCGCAAGCTGCGCGAGGACGACCAGGGGCCGAAGTACCTCAACACCCCCGAGACCCCCATCTACCGCAAGTCCCAGGTGCTCTACGGCATCGATCTGGCCAAGCGCGAGATCGCCAAGGCCAACCGCGCCGTCGTGGTGGAGGGCTACACGGACGTGATGGCCTGCCATCTGGCCGGCGTCACCACGGCCATCGCCACCTGCGGCACCGCCTTCGGCGGGGAGCATGTGAAGATCCTGCGCCGGGTGCTGATGGACAACGCCCAGTCGGAGGTCGTCTTCACCTTCGACGGTGACGCGGCGGGCCAGAAGGCGGCGCTGCGTGCCTTCGAGGACGATCAGAAGTTCGCCGCCCGCACCTGGATCGCGCTGACGCCGGGCGGTATGGACCCGTGCGATCTGCGGCTCGCGCAGGGTGACGAGGCGGTGGCCAAGGTGGTCGAGAGCCGCACCCCGCTCTTCGACTTCGCCATCCGCTCGATCGTCGACCGGCACAACATCGACACGGCGGAGGGCCGTTCGGCCGCGTTGGAGGAGGTCGCGCCGGTCATCACCCAGATCAAGGACCCCTCCATCCGGCGTGGCTACGCGGTACGGCTGGCCGGGCTGCTCGGCATCGTGGACGAGGAATTCGTCGTCCGCCGCGTCGCCCAGCTCGCCCGGTGGGCGCGCGAGCGCGGCCAGGCGTCCCCGCGTTCGGCGGCTCGTGCCTCCCGTGCCGCCGCCGAGTCGCCCGCCGTGCAGGCGCCGTTCGTGCCCCGCGGCCCCGATCTGAATCTGCGCAGCCCCGCGCACCGCGTCGAGCGGGAACTGCTCAAGCTGGCGCTCCAGCGCCCGGAGCTGGTCTCGCCCGCCTTCGACGCCTATGGCGCCGACGAGTTCACCGCGCCGCCGTACGCGGTGGTCAGGATGGCGCTGGAGGCGGCGGGCGGTGCCGAGGCCGGGATCGGGGACAGCGGCTATCTGGGCCGGGTCCGGGACGCGGCGCCGGACGACACGGTGCGCTCGCTGATCACCGAGCTGGCCGTGGAGCCACTGCGCAGTGCCCGCAACCGCGAGGTGGACGAGGCGTACGCGGGCGAGCAGTTGGTGGCCGTGCGCCGGGCCGCCGTCAACGCCCGTATCGGTGAGCTGGAGGGCACGGCCCGGCGGCTGGAGGCCCGACAGGAGTACGAGCAGTCGGCGGGCGTGCGCCAGCAGATCTGGACGCTCCAGCAGTACGGCATCGCGCTGCGCGAGCGGGGCGCGGCGGCGCTGTGACGGTGCGCCGGGCGCACTCGCCCGGCAGTACGCGGGAGCCGTCCGCTTCCCGGTGCACCGCCAGGTGGGGCCCGGTGCGCTCCCTCGCGAGGGAGGGCGCGATGCGCCGCCACTCCTCGAACAGCCTCAACAGCGGCCCCTGCAGCCTCGGGTATGCGTAGTGGATCGTGCGCTGAGGGTTACGTTTTGGCGGAAAAACTGCCCGCACGCCTCTCGTGGCGGGCGTGTGTCGTACCCCACACTGGTGGGCGGTGCCTGAGTCCTCGGAGCGGGGCGGTGCTGGCCAGGACGGGCCAAAGTCCCCCGCGGATCCGCACGTTTCGTACGGGATGGAGCGCGGCCCGGCCGCAGCCGTCCCCGTCTCGCACGCCGCCCCCGAACCGGCAGCGATCACACTGGAGGTCGCCCCCGTGCAGACCCGGACCCTGAAAGCGGCGCTTCTCGCCGCCCCGACCGCTCCTGTGGCCACGCGCCCCGCGCCGTCGCCGCCGCCCGCACGTACGGGACAACCCCTTGCGCCGGAGCCGCCCGCCTTCGAGCCGCCCACGCCCGTACCGGCCCCCTCCGAACCCTCGGACGCGGCGACCGGCCGGACCGCACCGGCCGACAGCGCGCCTTCCGACACCGCACCGGCCGAGCTCGGGCCGGCCGAGCCCGCACCGGCCGAGACCGTGCCGGAGCAGGGCGGGGTGCCCGAGGCAGAGGTGGAGGTGGAGGCCGAGCCGGCGGTACCGCAGCGGGAACTGCCCGCCACCGGCCCTTCGGCGGACCTTTTCCGCCAGTATCTGCGCGAGATCGGCCGTATCCCGCTGCTGACCGCCGCCGAAGAGGTGGAGCTGGCCCGCAGTGTGGAGGCGGGGCTGTTCGCCGAGGAGAAGCTGGCGGGCTCGCCCAGTCTGGACGGGCAGCTCGCGCTCGACCTCGACCGGCTGGTGGTGCGCGGCAGGCTCGCCAAGCGCCGGCTCATAGAGGCGAACCTGCGGCTGGTGGTCTCCGTGGCCAAGCGCTATGTGGGCCGCGGTCTGACCATGCTCGACCTCGTCCAGGAGGGCAACCTCGGGCTGATCCGCGCGGTGGAGAAGTTCGACTACGCGCGCGGCTACAAGTTCTCGACGTATGCGACCTGGTGGATCCGCCAGGCGATGTCCCGGGCGCTGGCCGACCAGGCGCGCACGATCCGGGTACCGGTGCATGTCGTCGAACTGATCAACCGGGTGGTGCGGGTGCAGCGCCGCATGCTCCAGGAGCGCGGCTACGAGCCCACGGCCGAGGAGGTGGCGGCCCAGCTGGACCTGACCGAGGAGCGGGTGACCGAGGTGCTGCGGCTCGCCCAGGAACCGGTATCGCTGCACGCGCCGGTCGGTGAGGAGGACGACGTCAATCTCGGCGACCTCATCGAGGACGGCGACGCGCCCTCTCCTGTGGAGTCGGCGGCCTTTCTGCTGCTGCGCGAGCATCTGGAGGCGGTGCTCTCCACGCTCGGCGAGCGTGAACGCAAGGTGGTGCAGCTGCGGTACGGACTGATCGACGGCAGGCCGCGCACGCTGGAGGAGATCGGCCGGCTCTTCGGCGTCACACGGGAGCGCATCCGGCAGATCGAGTCCAAGACCCTCACCAAGCTGCGGGACCATGCCTTCGCCGACCAACTGCGCGGCTATCTGGACTGATCACTCGTTCGACGCGCCCTTGTCAGTTTGTTCGAGGCCTCTCCATAATCGCGGCAGTATCTCGCGGACCGGCCTCCTGTGACAGGACGTCTGGCGGTGCGTGCTGCCCTGCCCACTGCTGTCGGCAGCAGTTTGGCATGGACATGATAAGCGCAGCGCTGTAGTCGTGCTGAACCGGGCGGGTGCGGGTGCGCGAGCAACCCCCCACGAGAGGACGCCCGTTGAAGCACTCCGGGATACCCACCGCGAAGGACACCAGCAAGCGCCTCAAGAGAATCACCGCCGTCGGCGCCGTCGCACTCGCCGCCTTCAGCCTCGGCCCGTCGGTCGCCTCCGCGATGCCGACCGACGGCCCCGGCGGGCAGGGCGAGCCGGGCGCGACCGTCGTCGGCGGCACCAAGGCCCAGCAGGGCGAATTCCCGTTCATGGTGCGGCTGTCCATGGGCTGCGGCGGCTCGCTGCTCACCCAGGACATCGTGCTCACCGCCGCCCACTGCGTGGACGGCAGCGGCCCCGACACCAGCATCACCGCCACCGGCGGAGTCGTGGACCTGGAGGACCCGGCCGCAAAGACGGCCAGGTCCACCGAGGTCGTCCAGGCGCCCGGCTACGACGGCAACGGCAAGGACTGGGCCCTCGTCAAGCTGGCCGAGCCCATCGACCAGCCCACCCTGGCCCTGACCGAGGACGCCTCCTACAACAAGGGCGACTTCACCATCGCCGGATGGGGCGCCGACCGGGAGGGCGGCCGGCAGCAGCGGTATCTGCTCAAGGCGCAGGTGCCCTTCGTGGACGACGCCACCTGCAAGACCGCCTACTCCAACCTCGTCGAGGACGAGGAACTGTGTGCGGGGAAGATGGACACCGGCGGTGTCGACACCTGCCAGGGTGACTCGGGCGGCCCGATGTTCCGCAAGGACGACGCCGACAAGTGGGTCCAGGTCGGCATCGTGAGCTGGGGCGACGGCTGCGCCAGGCCGGGCAAGCCCGGCGTGTACACCGAGGTCAGCACCTTCGCCTCGGACATCCGGGCAGCGGCCGACAAGCTCGGTGGCTGACCTGCCGCATGTGTTCCGGCCGTGGCCCGCGGGTGACGCCGCCCCGGGTCACGGCCGGTACGGCGCCGCCGATCGCCTGTTCTCGGTGCCGGCCCGTCGCGGCCGGACGACGGGCGTCTGTCAGTCCACCTCCGCCACCGCGCCGGCGAACTGCGACCGGTACAGGCGCGCGTAGGCACCCTCCCTCGCCAGCAGGCTCTCGTGGGTGCCCTGTTCGACGATGGAGCCGTTCTCCATCACCAGGATGACGTCCGCGCCCCGGATGGTGGACAGACGGTGAGCGATCACAAAGCTGGTGCGCTCCGAGGCCAGCCGCTCCATCGCACGCTGGATCAGCACCTCCGTGCGGGTGTCGACGGAACTGGTGGCCTCGTCCAGGACCAGGATCACCGGGTTCGAGAGAAAGGCGCGGGCGATGGTGATGAGCTGCTTCTCACCCGCGCTGACGCTGTCGCCCTCGGCGTCCAGCACCGTGTCGTAGCCGTCCGGCAGGGTGCGGATGAACCGGTCGGCGTGGGCGGCGCGCGCCGCCTCCTCGACCTGTTCGCGGGTCGCACCCGCACTCCCCGCGCCATCACCACCGGTTTCCGCCCCTGCCTCCGCCCCGTAGGCGATGTTCTCGGCGATGGTGCCGCCGAACAGCCAGGTGTCCTGGAGCACCATGCCGATGCCCGCGCGCAGCTCCTCCCGTGACATGGCGGCGATGTCCGTGCCGTCCAGCAGGATGCGGCCGTCCCGTACCTCGTAGAACCGCAGCAGCAGGTTGACCAGGGTGGTCTTGCCCGCGCCGGTCGGGCCGACGATGGCCACCGTCTGGCCGGGCTCGACCGCCAGCGACAGATTCTCGATCAGCGGTTTGTCCTCGCTGTAGCGGAAGGAGACGTTCTCCAGCTCCACCCGGCCGCGCAGCGCGGACGGCCGTTCGGCGTGCGCCTCGTCGGGGTCGGGCGACTGCTCCTCGGCGTCCAGGATCTCGAAGACCCGCTCGGCCGAGGCCACGCCGGACTGTACGAGGTTGGCCATCGAGGCGACCTGGGTGAGCGGCTGGCTGAACTGCCGCGAGTACTGCACGAACGCCTGCACATCACCGATCGACAGCGCCCCGGAGGCCACCCGCAGCCCGCCGACGACCGCCACCAGGACGTAGTTGAGGTTGCCGACGAACATCATCGCGGGCTGCATGATCCCGCTGATGAACTGCGCCTTGAACCCGGCCTTGTACAGCTTCTCGTTCTGCTCGGCGAAGACCTGCGCCGACTCCCGCTGCCGCCCGAAGACCTTCACCAGAGCGTGCCCGGTGTACATCTCCTCTATGTGCGCGTTCAGTGCGCCGGTCGACTTCCACTGGTCGACGAACTGCGGCTGCGCCCGCTTGCCGACCCGTGTGGCGACCAGCGCCGACAGCGGCACCGTCACCAGCGCGACCAGCGCCAGCAGCGGCGAGATCCAGAACATCACGGCCAGCACGCCGACTATCGTCAGCAGCGAGTTGATCAGCTGGCCCATGGTCTGCTGCAGCGTCTGGCCGAGGTTGTCGATGTCGTTGGTGACCCGCGAGAGCACCTCACCGCGCGACTGGCCGTCCAGATAGGACAGCGGCAGCCGGCCCAGCTTCTCCTGCACCCGTTCGCGCAGCCGGAAGACGGTACGGGTGATGACGCGGGTGGAGATCCGCCCGGCCCACAGCATCAGCAGCCCGGCTGCGGCGTAGACCGCCACCACCACCAGCAGCACCGTGCCGACAGCGCCGAAGTCGATGCCCTGGCCGGGGGTGAAGTCCATCCCGGAGAGCATGTCGGCCACGCCGTCGTCCCCGCGCTGCCGCAGGTTCTCCAGCGCCTGTTCCCTGGTGGGTCCTTCGGGCAGCTTCGCACCGATGAAACCGGCGAAGACCAGGTCCGTCGCCCGGCCGAGGAGCTTCGGGCCGACGACGCTCAGACCGACGCTGACCACGAGCACGGCCAGCATCAGCAGCAGCAGGCCGCGCTCCGGCCGGAACTGCCGCAGCAGTCGCTTGCCCGAGCCGGTGAAGTCCATGGACCGCCGGGGCGGTCCTCCCGCCATTCCCCCCGGCCCACTCATGCTGTGCCCTTCCCGTTCGCTTCTCCGTCCGCCCAACGCAGAGGTGCGGCTATCGCAGTCGTCTGCGGCTGGGCGGTTGGGCGTACGTCGCTCACAGCCTCGCTTTCGGTCAGTTGCGAGAGCACGATCTCCCGGTAGGTCTCGTTGCCCTCCATCAGTTCGTGGTGGCGGCCCATGCCCACCGCGCGGCCTTCGTCCAGCACGAGGATGCGGTCGGCGTCCCGGATGGTCGCCACGCGCTGGGCGACGATGACCACCGTCGCCTTGGCCGTCCATCTGGCGAGCGCCGCCCGCAGCGCCGCGTCGGTGGCGTAGTCCAGCGCGGAGAAGGAGTCGTCGAACAGATAGATCTCCGGCCGGTGCACCAGCACCCGTGCGATGGCCAGCCGCTGCCGCTGCCCGCCGGAGACGTTGCTGCCACCTTGGGTGATCGGCGCCTCCAGCCCGCCCTCCATCCGCTCCACGAACTCCTTGGCCTGGGCGACCTCCAGGGCCTCCCACAGCTCCTCGTCGCTCGCGTCGGGGCGGCCGTAGCGCAGATTGGAGGCGACCGTCCCGGAGAAGAGGTACGGGCGCTGCGGTACGAGACCGACGGTGCTCGCCAGCAACTGAGGATCGAGGGTGCGTACGTCCTCGCCGTCCACGAGGACCTGCCCCTCCGTCGCGTCGAACAGCCGGGGCACCAGGCCCAGCAGCGTCGACTTGCCGCTGCCCGTGGAGCCGATCACGGCGGTGGTCTCCCCGGGGCGCGCCACCAGGTCGATGCCGCGCAGCACGGGCGCCTCGGCGCCCGGGTAGCCGAACCCGGCCCCGCGCAGCTCCAGATGGCCGTGCCGACGCAGTGTGGTGACCGGCGCGGTGGGCGGTACGACACTGGAGTCGGTCGACAGCACCTCCTGTATGCGCTCGGCGCACACCTCGGCGCGGGGCACCATCATGAACATGAAGGTGGCCATCATCACCGACATCACGATCTGCATCAGATAGGCGAGGAACGCGGTCAGCGCACCGATCTCCATGTCACCACTGCTGATGCGGTGCGCCCCGAACCAGACCACGACGACGCTGGAGACGTTCACCACGGTCATCACGACGGGGAACATCAGCGCCATCAACTGGCCGGTGCGCAGCTGCACCTGCGTCAGATCGGTGTTGGCCCCGTGGAAGCGGCGGCGCTCGTAGTCGTCCTTGACGAAGGCGCGGATGACGCGGACCCCGGTGATCTGCTCGCGCAGGATGCGGTTGACGCTGTCCAGCCGCTCCTGCATGGAGCGGAACAGCGGCCGCATCCGGCGCACGATCAGCCCGACGGTGACACCGAGCACCGGCACCACGCCCAGCAGCACCGCGGAGAGCGGTACGTCCTGCCCGAGTGCCATGAAGATGCCGCCGAAGCACATGATCGGCGCGGTGACCATGAGGGTGAAGGCCATCAGCGTCACCATCTGCACCTGCAGCACGTCGTTGGTGGTGCGGGTGATCAGGGACGGGGCGCCGAACTGTCCGACCTCGCGGGCCGAGAAGGACTGCACACGGTCGAAGACGCCCGCCCGGATGTCCCGGCCGACCGCCGCCGCGGTACGCGCACCCAGGTGGACGGCGCCGATGTTGCACACCACCTGCACCACCGAGACGGCCAGCATGAGGCTGCCGTGGCGCAGTATGTAGCCCGTGTCGCCGAGTACGACACCGTTGTCGATGATGTCGGCGTTGAGGGTGGGCAGATAGAGCGTGGCGCTCGTCTGTATGAGTTGCAGCAGCACCAGCAGCGCGATCGGCCGCTGGTACTGGCGCAGCCGGGCGCGTAGGAGGCGGATCAGCACACGGAGTTCCTCGGTCGATCAGTGCGGGGTGCGGGGTGAGGACGGCGACGGCGGAAGTGAAAGAGCGTACAAGCGTGCGGCTCGATCCCGCCTGTGGTTTTGCTTGTTTCCGCTGCCGCAACGGCACAGTCCTGGCACGGTTCGCCGGAGGGCGCGCGTACGGCTCCGCCCCGCGCCCGGAGACGCCGGGCGGGGCGTCGCACACCGCTCGCGCTATGCGGGCAGGGCTCCCGGATACGTCTGCGACAGGGCCCCCGGATACATCTCCTCGCGCACGGTCGCGTACTGCTGGCGCACGGCCTGCCCGACGGCGCGCTGGTCGCCCGCCTCGAACACCTGGCAGGCCGCGGCGGGCCACTGGGGCGGATAGCCGGAACCGGACAGCGCCCACGCCGCCTGGCGGGCAGCGCCGATCGCGGCGTAGTCGGCGGGCTCGGGCACCACGACCTGCGCGTCCAGCAGCGCGGGCGCCGCGTCCCGGACGGCGGCCAGCCCCGCCGCCTGGCCCAGCAGGAAGACCCGCCGTACGGACACCCCGCGGTTGCGCAGCACCTCCAGCGCGTCCGCCAGCCCGCACAGCATCCCCTCGACGGCGGCCCGCGCCAGGAATTCGGGCTTCATGCTCTCGCGCCGCAGCCCGTGCAGCGAGCCCGCGGTGTGCGGGAGCTGCGGTGTCTGCTCTCCTTCCAGATACGGCAGCAGCACCAGTCCCGAGGAGCCGGGCGTGGAGGTCAGCGCCAGTTCCGAGAGGCCCTCCAGATCGGTGCCGAGCATCCCGGCGGCGCCGCGCAGCACGCGGGTCGCGTTGAGGGTGCGTACCACCGGCAGATGCAGTCCGGTCGCGTCGGCGTAGGAGGTGATGGTGCCGGTGGGGTCGATGAGCGCCTCGTGGTGGACGGCGCACACGGAACCCGTCGCGCCGAGCGAGATCACCACGTCTCCGAGGCCGACGCCGAGCCCGAAGGCGGCGGCCATCGTCTGGCCGGTACCGGCGGAGATCAGCAGCCCTTCCGGGGTGTGCCCGGCGGGCTGCGCCGGACCGACCACCTCCGGGAGTCCCACCTGGTGGCCGATTGCCAGCTCGACCAGGTCCGTGCGGTAGGACTCGGTCGCCGCCGACCAGTACCCGGTGCCCGACGCGTCCCCCCGGTCGGTGACCCGCCGCGCCGGACGGCCCAGCAGCTGCCAGACCAGCCAGTCGTGCGGCTGCATGATCTCGGCGACTCCCCGTGCCGCCTCCGGCTGCTCGCGGGCCAGCCAGCGCAGCTTGGAGACCGGGTGACCGGCCTGTGGGACGGTGCCGACGGCCTGCGCCCACGCCTCGCGCCCGCCGAGCGCGTCCACCAGTTCGGCCGCCGCCGTCTGCATCCGCTGGTCGTTGCCCAGCAGCGCGGGGCCGACCGGGTTGCCCGCGCCGTCCAGTGCGACGAGGCCCTGCTGCTGCGCGGAGACGCCGATCGCCTGCACCTCCGCGAGCTGCCCGCCGCCCGCCGCCGTACCGAGGGAGAGCAGCCACGACTGCGGGTCGTCGCGCTCACCGGGATGTTCGGCGTGGCCGTGCCTGACGACCGCCCCCGTCTCGGTGTCGCAGACGACGATGCTTGTGTACTCGGCTGAACTGTCCAGTCCGGCGACTATCCCCATGGCGGGAATGATGCCTCATAGTCGCCCGTACCGGGCCCGGGGCCCCGTTCCCGACCGGACGAGACCCGGCCGCGGCCTCTCGGCACGGCCGGGTCCGACCTGTCCTCGCAAAAGCTCGGAGGAGGGGTCAGCAGCGCTTCGAGGAGTAGGCGTAGTGCTTGTGCTCCCCGGGCACCGTCACGGCACCACGTGCGGCCGTGCAGTGGTGCACGGTGTTCGTGGGGTAGGACCAGAAGGACGCCGCCGAGGTGTTGCGCCAGACGCGCAGCCCGAGCAGCTTCTTGGCGTGGAAGTCGTAGACGCCGACGTTCGTCGCGTACTTCTTGTGGTGCTGGCGGAAGCCCTTCCACACGTACAGGTAGCCGTAGTTGCGGTGGCAGCGGGGCGAGTAGAACTGCTTGACCGAGGCGATGGTGTAGCCCTTGCGCTTGATGTAGCCGGTCGAGCCGATCTGGTACGCGTCGCTGCACATGCGGGCGGCCCGGGAGTCCCGGCTCGCCGCGTCCTCCTCGGGGGCGGCGGTGGTGGCGGTCGCCTCACCGGCCCGGGCCGAGGTGGGGGACAGGCCCGCGCCGTCGCCGGCCTGGGCAGCTCCGGCGGGCAGCATCGCCATGGCGCAGGCCGCCGTGACGAGGACGCCCTTGACGGGAGAAAGGGTGCGCATAGATCTCCTCCAGGGGAAGAAGGTGACTTTCCGGTCATATCGGTCAGACCGGGGGGCCTCACAGTAAAAGGCCCGGGCACCCAGGGCGGGTATTCGCGCGCGACGGCGGGTCGTACGGAAAGGGCCCCGGCGTCACGAAGGTGACGCCGGGGCCCGGGCCTTGCGGCTCCCCGTCCGCCGCGGTCGGTCCCGCCGCGGTTGATGCCGCAGTTGAGGCGGCGGCTGGTGCGGTGGCCGATGCGGTGGCCGATCGGCGGCTGATGCGGTGGCGCTGCTGGAGGTCAGCGCTCCGCGGTGGCGGGCGGCGCCCGGAACGGGTGACCGCCGTCGGTGGTCAGCAGCGCTTCTCGGAGTACGCCTGGAGGCTGTGCGGTGAGCCCGCCGGGCGCAGACTGCCCACCCCGGAGGTGCAGTGGTCGACGGTGTTGGCGCCGTCCGTCCAGAACTCCTGCTGCTTGGTGGCCTTCCACGCCTTGGCCGCGTGGACCGAGTCGTCGCTGTAGCTGTAGACGCCGGTGGTGATGTCGTAGGGAGCCGCGGTCTTGCGGAAGCTCTCCCACACCCACACATAGCCGTAGTTCTCGTTGCACTTCTTCGAGTAGAACTGCTTGACCGAGGCAATCGTCTCCGAGCCCCGCTTGATCAGCCCGCGGGTACCGATCGGCACGGCGTCGTCGCAGACGCCCGCGGCCTGCGCCAGCCTGCTCGCCGGATTCCCCTCGGGGGAGGGGGCCGTGGAGCCGGCCAGCTTCTGCGAGTGGGACGGCGGGGTGGCCGGGCCGCTGCCGGCGTACGCCGCGCCGGCGGGCAGCAGCACCAGTGCCGAGGTCGCGGCGACCAGTGCGCTCTTGGAGAAGCGGGTGGAACGCATAGTGATTTTTCCCCCTCTTTGGCGATGAACGCTCTCATACGAGATACCCGAGGCATCGCGGGCATGAGCTCGATGCGTGGGATACCCAGTACGACACGTTGATGCCGTGCGGGGTTGTACGCCACCACCCCTCGCCTTGCGCCGAGTTGACGACGCATCAGCCCCTCCCGTCCCGCCCGTCACGGCCGTCTCCGTCGCATCGACGGTCCACCGGGCCGGCCGTCCCGGACCCCCGAAGCGGTCGGCGGGGGAGCCGCCGTCAGGCCGCGCTCCGCAGATCGTCGAGCACCAGCTCGCGCACCACCCCCGGCTCGATGCCGAGCCGGGAGAAGACCGCGAGGGAGATGTTGTCCTCGCAGCGCAGCATCCCGAGCACCACATGTTCCACGCCGATGCCCCGGTCCTTGCGCGCCACCGCCTCCCGCAGCGCTTGTTTGAGCACCTTCTTCGCCCGAGCGGCGAACGGGATGTGCCGGGTGACCGGACCGGCGGCCCTGCCGCGTCCCCGCTTCGTACGGCCGGAGCCCGGCGCCGCGTCCAGCGCCCCTTCGCCGAAGGACTCGTCCGCGTGCCTGCGCACCTCCTCCAGGTCGATCCCGAACGCCCGCAGCGCCTCCGCGTCCTGGGGGCCGAGGCCTTCCCCGGCTCCCGGCAGTACGCCCGCGACCGCCGCCCGGCACGAGGCCGGGGTGACGCCGAGCCGGGCGAGCGTCGCCGCGCCGGGCTGCTCGGGGTGGTGCAGCGCCGCGAGCAGCAGATGCTCGGTGCCGATCCACTCGTGCCCCAGCTTGTTGGCCTCGTCCTGCGCGCGGACCACCACGTCCCGCGCCTCCCTGCTGAACCGTTCGAACATCGGCTCTACCTCCCCGTCCGCTTCGTGTGCTTCTTGTGAACGGCCTGCCTGCTGACCCCGAGGGCCGCGCCGATCTCGTCCCACGACCATCCCTGGCTGCGTGCGCGCTCGACCTGCAGCGCTTCCAGGCCCTCCGTGAGCCGCCGCAGCGCGGCGACCGCCCGCAGTCCGACCGCCGGATCGCCATGCAGGGCAGCCTGGGCGGTGTGCACCGCTTCACCGGTCTCATCCGGTTCCGTTCCTGCCATGGTGTCAACTTAGGGTGACAAGGTGATCCTGTCAACCGATGTTGACACCTCGGGGTGCGCGGTCGTACGGGCGGTCCGGTGGGGATCTTCGGGGAGGGCGCGCGGCCCCGCTTCGGCGCCGTTCCGGGTGGCTCGCGCGGCGCCCGCGGCGGGTGCCCAGGCCCCGCGCGGGCGGGGCGCGCCCGAACGGGCGAGGGGTAGGGAGTCCGAGGCCGGGCGTATCGGCCGCCCGGGGCGCCGCCGATACGCCGGACGGGGCGCCCGGTCGTCCGGAGCGCCCCGCCGTAGGTCCAGCGTGGAACGTTTCTGCTGGGTTGTGCTGAGGTGGGGCGGGTGGGACTCGAACCCACGGCCGACGGATTATGAGTCCGCTGCTCTAACCGGCTGAGCTACCGCCCCGTAACGGCGCACCGCGCACATCTGTGCGCGCCGTCTGCCGCAGCATAACCGTTCATAGGATCTGCCGCCCGCGCCGGGGGAGATCTACGCAGGTGAGGACCGCGAACCAAGGGTGATCGGTTCCCGCTCGGGGCCAACTTCCGTACAGATCACGGAAGAACGCCCGGCTGAGACCCCGGACGAGTGACAGGCACGGAAAAAGGGCCCCAAGAAGGGGCCCTCTCCGCTACTGCTCCCGCGACTGGACTCGAACCAGTAACCTGCCGGTTAACAGCCGGCTGCTCTGCCGATTGAGCTACACGGGACCGTCTCGTCGGTCGCGCTCCGGAACCCCGGGGCGCTCCCTTGCGGCGATGAATACATTAGCGCATGCCAGGGGGTGCTCCGAAATCGGTATTGCCGCCGCCCGTACGCGGTACCCCCTCAAGGCACCCCGACGGCGTTCGCCGCCGGGGCACCGGCAGCAGGACCACCAGCCGAGAGAAGGGGCAAGCTATGCGCTACCGGCTCACATTCGTGTCCGGACTGGCCGTCGGCTACGTACTCGGCGCCCGCGCGGGACGCGAGCGCTACGAGCAGATCATCAAGGGCGTGCGCAGGATCGCCGAGAATCCGGCGGTACGCAACGCGGGGGAGGCCGCGGCGCTCAGCGGACGGCAGGCGGCGAGCAAGGCGGCCGACGCCGTCCAGGGCCGGCTCCCCTCCTCGGTGGGCGACCGCTTCCGTACGGCCCGTGACTACCGCGCCCGCGCGGGCAGCGACTGGGGCGCAGAGGCGCCGCACTGAGCACCCCGGCAGGAACCGGGGCCGCATCGGGCCGGGGCCGCATCCGGGGGTGGCGGTCGCTGACCGGATGTGGCCCCGGCAGTCCGGGGCGGTCCGGGTCGGCCCGGTCTAGCCGGGGATGCGGCCCCGGCCGCTCTTGTGCCCGCTGCCCTTCTTCAGTAGCGGCGCCAGCAGGTCGCCGCGCTCCTCGATCCGCTGCGGCAGATCCGAGCTGAGGAAGACCAGGTCCTTCGCCTTCCGGGCGGCGGCCAGCTCGTCCCAGCTCAGCGGGGTGGAGACGGTGGGGCGGTCCTTGGCACGCAGTGTGTAGGGGGCTGCCGTGGTCTTGGCCTGGTTGTTCTGCGACCAGTCGACGAAGACCTTCCCCGGGCGCAGATTCTTGGCCATCTTGCTGACCGCGTGCTCGGGCAGATCCGCCTCGGCCTCCTGCGCGAGCTTCTTCGCGTACGCCGAGACCTGGTCGGAGGGTGTGCGCTCGATCGGCGCGATCAGGTGCAGGCCCTTGGAGCCGGAGGTCTTCGGCAGCAGGGTGATGCCGTCGGCGTCCGCACGCTCGCGCAGCCAGTCGGCGATCCGGCGGCAGTCCAGGATGTCGGCGCCCTCGCCCGGGTCGAGGTCGAAGACCAGGCGGTCCGCCTTCGCCTGGTGGTCCGACTGCCACTGCGGGGTGTGCAGCTCCAGTGCCGCCAGATTCGCGGCCCACACCAGCGTCGCCTCGTCCTGGATCAGGACCTGGTTCAGCGGGGTCTTGCTGACCACGGAGATCTTGCGCGTCGTCACCCAGCTGGGGGTGCCGGGCGGAACGTGCTTGGTGAAGAACTTCTCGCCCTCCACGCCGTCCGGGAAGCGCAGGAAGGAGAGGGGGCGTCCGTCGAGGTGGGGCAGGACGGCATCGGCGATCGAGGCGTAGTAGTGGATCGCCTCGCCCTTGGTGAAACCCGTCGCCGGATAGAGCACCTTGTCGAGGTTGCTGAGGGCCAGACGGTGGCCCCCGATCTCCGTGTGCGGCATACCCTGAGAGTCCCATAGAAGGGACAAAGTATGCGTTCAATCTGGAAAGGGGCCATTTCCTTCGGGCTGGTCTCGATCCCGATCAAGGTGGTGGCCGCCACCGAGAACCACAGCGTCTCCTTCCACCAGGTGCACACGGCCGACGGGGGCCGTATCCGCTACCGCAAGGTGTGCGAGCTGGACGAGGAGGAGGTGCCGCGCGAGGAGATCGGCCGGGGCTTCGAGACCGAAGAGGGCCGCACCGTGCTGCTGACCGACGACGACATGGCAGCCCTCCCCCTCCCCACCGCCAAGACCGTGGAGATCCTCGGCTTCGTACCCGCCGAGGAGATCGACCCCCTCCAGCTCGACCGCTCCTACTACCTGGCCGCCGACGGCAAACGCGCCGACAAGCCGTATGTGCTGCTGCGCGAGGCGCTGCGAAGATCCGGCAAGGTCGCGGTGGCCAAGCTGGCTCTGCGGGCCCGGGAGAGCCTGGGGATGCTGCGCGTGTACGAGGACGCGCTGGCGCTGCACACCATGCTGTGGCCCGATGAGATCCGATCGGTCGGCGGGGTCGCGCCCGAGGGGGACGTCGCGGTGCGGGACGCCGAGCTCGATCTGGCGGACACCCTGATGGAGACGCTCGGCGAGCTGGACTGGAGCGAGCTGCGCGACGAGTACCGGGAGGCGCTCGAAGAGCTCGTGCGGGCCAAGGCGGAGGGCGCCGAGCCGCCGCCCGAGGAGCTGCGCCGCCGGACCGAGGAGGGCGGCGGCAAGCTGGTCGATCTGATGTCCGTGCTGGAGCGCAGCGTCCAGGAGGCCAGGAGCGGGCGCCAGGAGGGCGAGGCGACCGTCCACGAGCTGTCGGACCGCCGGACGGACGCGGCACAACGGCCCGCCAAGAGGACGGCGGCCAAGAAGACGGCGTCGGCCTCCAAGCGGACAACCGGCAGGACGGGCACGAAGTCCGCCGAGAAGTCCACCGGGAAGACGGCTGCCAAGAAGACGGGCTCCAAGGCGGCCGCCCCCAAGAAGTCCGCCGCCAAGAAGACATCCGCCCAGGAGACGACAGCGAAGACGTCCGCCAAGAAGACAGCCGCGAAGAAGACGGCCGCGAAGAAGTCCGCCCGGCCCCGCAAAACCGCCTGAACGGACGCTGACGGACCCTGACGGACGCAGGCGGACGCAGACCGACGCTGACGGGCGCGGCACGGTCGACCGGAACCGGAACCGGAACCGGAACCGGAACCGGAGCCGGAGCCGGAGTCGGTCGACCGGAACCGGAGCCGGTCAGCCGGAGCCAGCAAGGTCAGCCCGTGCCCGCCCCGTCCCACCGGCCCGGTCTGCGGCCCGCCGGGAGGAAGAGCACCGAGTTCACATACCGCCGGTGCGGTGCCAGCGAACGGCGCAGCAGTCCGTGCTCCGCGACGTGCGCGGTGCGCCGCTGGTGTGCCGCCAGATCGAAGTCGGCCAGCGGCACCCAGCTGTGCGCGGGCAGCACCCAGCCCGTGTAGCCGAGCGAGGAGAGCAGGGAGAGCACCGGTGCGAGCGGCTGGATGCGCAGCTCCAGCTCGATGAAGAGGGCGGGCCGTTCACGTGTGACGGTGGCCTCGGCGCCGTGCAGCACGGCGAGCTCGCTGCCGTCCACATCGATCTTGAGCAGGGTGACGTCGGTCAGGCCCAGTTCGTCCAGTGGCAGACAGGGCACATCCAGCGTCGCCTGGTGCACCTCGCGCCGCACCAGTGAGGAGACGCCGCGGTCGCCGCGCCCGTCGGGCGGCAGCCACAGCGTCGCCGTCCCCGAGTGGTCGCTGGCCGCCGCCTGCAGGACCTCCGTGTGCGGCGGGGCCGCGGCACGCAGGCGGTGTGCCAGATGGGGGACGGGCTCCAGGGTGACCACACGGTCGGCGCGGCGTGCCAGCCGGCGGGTCCACGGCCCGTACCAGCCGCCGACATCGACCGCTGTGCCGCCGTACGGGCAGAAGTCGGCCAGCCGCCCCAGCTCCGGCTCGAAGCGCGGGTACAGGAGGTCGCAGGCGGCCGTCAGCAGCCGCGCGGGCAGATGCGGTCCGATCCGGGAGGCGAGGGTCATCAGGAGGGGGCCTCCGGTTCGGAGAGGCGTTTCAGCAGCCGCTGGTGCTCCTCGTCACCGACCTGCTCGCCCGAGGAGGGGAGCAGCTGCGGAATTCCGTCCACGATGGGGTAGCGGCGGCGCAGGCGCGGGTTGTACAGCGCTTCCTCGGGCTGGAGCAGGGTGAGCGGGCCCTTGTCCAACGGGCAGGCGAGGATCTTCAGCAGGGGGTCGTCCGCGGAGAACTGGGACATGGTCACTGCCTTTCGGGTGCGTCTTCGGGGCGCGCGGGCGGCAGCGTCGCCGACAGCGGGCGCCCGGCGGGTGGAAGGGGCTTGGGCGGGGATTCCGGTGCGGTGCCCGGCCCGGGGGCCGCTTCCGGGTCCGGTTCGCGGGCGGTGTCCGGGTGCGGCGGTGCGGCGTCGGGATCGTGGCGGGGCAGCGCGACGAGCACACAGACGGCGAGTGCCGCGCCGCCCAGCCGCAGGGTGAGCCGCAGCGGCTCGTCGGGCAGCGGCTCGGCGAAGGCGATGGTGCCGCTGACCGTCGCGAACAGGAAGTTCACCGTCGTGCAGACCGGTACCACCAGTGAGGCGCGGCACCGCTGCAGCGCCGTCTGCGACAGCACCAGCCCCGTCGAGCCGGTGAACAGCAGGAGGTACGGGTACGGGGAGCCGAGCAGGGCCAGGGCGGTACCGCCCGGGTCGCCCGGATCGAGCAGCCCGGCGACGCCCTTGATGGCCAGCGAGCTGACTCCGTACAGGAAGCCCACCGCCACTCCGTAGGGCACCCCTGCGGTCGGCAGCCGGTGCCGCCGCCTGGAGCGCCGTTCGGCCGACAGGAAGAGCACCAGGCCCAGTGCCAGGGACGGCAGGCAGATGACGAGCAGCACGGGGACGGGCGCCAGTTTGCTGATCGTCTCGGAACTGTCGTGCAGCGAGAAGACGATCATCAGCAGTGCCGCCAGGATGGCCACCATCCCCTGCCGCTCGCGTCCGCTGGAGCGCTCGCCCAGGAAGAGGGTCGACAGCAGCAGAAGCATCACCAACCCGGTGACGAACAGCCCCTGCGCGGCGACCAGGGGCAGCGTGCGGTAGACGGCGAGCTGCGCGGCGAAACCCAGCAGCAGCGAGGCGGCGCCCGCCATCCACAGCGGACTGCGCAGCAGATGCAGCACCAGGCGGGCGGGGTGCCCGGCGGAGAGCGGCGGCAGCGCGGACAGCGCCCGCTTCTCGATGACGAAGCCCGCGCTGAACAGCAGGTTGGCCACCAGCGCCGCCGCGACGCCCCAGAGCATCAGCTGCCCTCCTCCCCGGGCGGCTCACGGCGCGGTGCCCCGTCGCGCCGTGGGACCGCGCGCGCGTGCACCAGCAGGATGGAGGCGAGGGACGGCACGTGACAGGCGGCACGGTCCAGTGGACGCAGCGGACGGGGCACGTCGTGGTAGGGCGCCCCGGTGATCCGTACGACGCGGAAACCGGCCGCGGGCAGCATCGAGCGCAGTGCACGCGCCGTGAACAGCCGCAGATGGCCCACCACCTGCGAGCCCGGACGCCCGTGTATGCCGCGCAGCGACACCTCGGAGAAGACCGGCTGGGTGCCCGTCAGCAGCAGCGCACGGTTGTACCAGGCCGCCAGGTTAGGAGTGGACAGCAGCAGATGCCCGTCCGGACGCAGCACCCGGTGCAGCTCGTCCAGCGCGGCGTCCGGATCGACCAGGTGCTCGATCACCTCCGAGAAGAGCACCGCGTCGGCCGACCCGGTGGCGAACGGCAGCCCGGGTGCGGACAGTTCGCCCCGCACGGCCGTCAACCGCGCCGAGGCGCGGCGCAGCGCGTCCTGCGACCAGTCGACGCCCACCAGGCGGTGCCTGGGCAGTTCTTGAGCGGCGGTGGCCGCCGCGCTGCCGTCGCCGCAGCCGATGTCCAGCACGGTGGACGGGGTGGGCCCCAGGGCGCGCGCCAGTATCGCCGCCTGGCGGCGCGCACGGTCGGGCCCGGAGGCGACCGGTGTCGCGGGGTCCTCGTAGAGCTGCTGGAGGCTGCTGGTCGGCTCCGCCGCTCCCATGGCCGGCTCCGGATCCGCGGCACGGTCCTGAGCGTGCGCTGTGCCGCCGTTCACGAGTGCCCCTCGTCCGACTCCGCCGGGGTGTACGAGGTGGCGGCCAGCGCCTCGGCGAAGAGAGCCCCCAGCCGTTCGCCCGCGCTGTCGTCCAGGCGGGCGTGCGACCAGCGGAGCGCCAACTGGAGCCGCCCGCCGGTCGACACGGTCGTCACCGACAGGCCGCGCGGCACTTTGGCGGGCGCCGAGAACCAGACGGCCCGGGCGCGTCCCGCGTCACCGAAGTCCAGCGGGTAGGGGACACGGCCGATGTTGGACAGCAGGGTGGTGGACGCCCAAGGGCCCGCCGCCCTGCGCAGCGTGCGGATTCCGGCCGCGCGCAGCCCCACGGGCAGCAGCGGAGTGGTCAGCAGATCGCCGCTGAAGCCGAGTTGCGGACGGTCGACGGACTTGAGGGCGCGGGTGCGGGCGGCGGTCGTCCGCAGCAGTCGCCCGATCGCCTCCCGGTCGGGCGCGCCCGGTGCCGTCAGGGCCCGGTGCATCTCGCGCTCCCGCGCCCCGAACGTGACCTCCACCAGCCGGGTGCCGTTCCCGATGGGCATGTCCGCGGTGCGGGGCCGGTCGTCGACCGGCATGGTGATCCGCACCGGCCGTACGGGCTCCTCGTGCGTGCTGTTCCAGCGGGCCACCATCAGCCAGGTCGCCACCAGCAGCTGGTCGTTGACGGTGTAGGCGGTCGGCTCGTCTGCGGCGCGGGGCGGACGGTCAGGTACCGGCAGCTCGGCGATCAGCATGCCGTTCCCGGGCGCTCCCGGGTGGCAGGTGTCCGCCGCGACGCGGGCCGGACGCGTCCAGGGGCGCGAGCCCGGCGCCGACTGCGGCTGTGTGCGGCGCGGTTCGCCGGGGGGCCGGACGGGCGGTGGCGCGGGTGAGTTGTCGGCCCCGCCGTACAACTCGGCCGCGCTGGCGACGACCCGCAGGCACGCCGGGCCGTCGAGCGCCGTGTGGTTGATCGTCACCAGCAGCACGCAGCCGCCCTCGCCCCCGTGCTCGATCACCTCGGCGCGGAACGGGGGCGAGGCGTCCAAGGACGGGCACTGGGCCAGGGCCCGCCGCCGTGCCTCCTCCAGGGTGCCGCCCGGGAAGGAGACCGGGTCCCGGTCCGGCCCGTCGGTCAGCACCCATTCGTAACGGGGACGCCACCAGCGGGTGGGCGCCTGCCGCAGCAGGATGCCCGGATGCCGCCGCATCGCCTCGGCGAACGCGGCCCGCAGCCGCTGCGGGTCGGGCAGCGCGGGCAGATGGACCTCCACATGCACCGTCTCCGGCTCGTCGTCGTCCAGACAGTGCCGGGTGATCTCGTCGACGGTGGGGAAGGGGATGCGGCGCTCCCCGGCGGGGCCGCCGGGCACCGCCGGGGTGGGGCCGGTCTGCTGCGCGGCCCCACCCGAGACGACAGCGGACTCGGACATCCCACCGGCGCCCCTCACGTCGCTGCTCCCGGCCGCACGCCGCGCCCGGGACACGGCACCGCCGCCCTCCTCGGCAGCGCCGTCCGCCGGGGCCGCTCCGGCGTCGTGCGGACCGGCGCGGTGCGGACCGGCGTCGTGCGAACCGTGCGCCCCGGTGCCGTACGGACCGCGCGTCCCGGCGCCCTGCGGACCGTCCGCTCCGAGCGGGCTGTCCGGTGCGGGTGTGGTGCTCGCGCCCTTGTGGGGTGGTGTCATGGGGCGGGTTCCTCCCCCTCGTGCGGGTCGGGCCGGTGGCCCTGGTGCGGGTCGTGCCGCTGGTCGTCGGGCGGGCTGTGGGCGGGCCGGGTGTGCGGCTCCTGGCCCGGATCGCCGGGCGGGGCTCCGCCTGGCGATCCGGCCCCGCCGGCGGCGGGGGCGTCCGGGAGGGTCGGCGAGTGGCCGCCGTACGGGGCGGGCGGCACCGGCGGCAGCTGTGCCGTCGCGGCCTCCGAGCCGTACGCCGAGTGCTGCTGCTCCTGCGGCTGCCGGGACTGCTGCGGGTGCGGCGGCACAGGTGGCGCGGACGCGGACGGCGGCCCCGGCTCGGGCGCCCACGGCCCCGGCTCGGCGGCGTGGGCGGGGGCGGACTCGTGCCGTGCGGGCAGCGTCACCACCGCGGCGGCCAGCGCCAGCAGGGCGAGCGCCTGTGCCGTGTGTCCGAAGGCGCCCCGACCGTCCGCGAGCGTCGACCCGGCACCGAGGGCCGCGACCACCCCGGCGCCCGCCATGGCCACCAGTGCCACCGGCGCCAGTACGCCGGGCCGCAGCCGGGCGGCCACCGCCAGCGCGGGTACGACCAGCGCGTACGGACCCGCGACCAGCGCGACCACCAGGGTGAGCGCCGCGGTGCCGAGGACCCAGCCGGGCGCGGGCACCGGATCACGGTCCTCCCCGGCTCCCAGCGGCGTACCGCGCCGCGCACCGATGAAGGCCAGGCACAGCAGTGCGGCGATGCCCAGCCCGCCCCCGACGAGCCCGGCCGTGTACCAGGTGGCGGGCTCGTACTCCAGCTTGACCGTGCCCGTCTCGCCCGCCGGGACGAGGAAGCCCTGCTGCCAGCCGTCGAGCCGCAGTGGGCGCAGTTCCTTGCCGTTGAGGGTGGCCTTCCAGCCGTCGTTGGCGTTCTCGTGCGTCTGGAGGTAGGCGGCGGGACCGTCTCCCACCTCGACGGTGCGCTCGTCGCCCGCCCAGTCGCGGGCGACGCTCTTGCGGTCACCGGAGTCGGCGGCCTGCGCGGCGTCGGACTGCCGGGTGTCGTCGGCAGCCGGGCCGTCTGCTGCGGCCTTCGGGGCGGCGCCCTGGTCGCCGCTGCCCAGGGTGACATCGGTGATCGCCAGCGGTCCGGTGTCACCGGCTTCCACGGTGTGGGCCCCGGCGTCCAGCTCCAGGCTGCCGTCCTTGGCCTCGCCCGCGCACAGTTCCACGTCGATGGGGCGCCGCTCGGTCAGATCGCGGACCTTCCCGGACGCCTTGGTCGTGTGCAGCGTGCCGTCGACGGCGAGCGCCGGGCCCTTGCCGCAGGGCAGTTCGAACTTCTGGTCGGCGTCGGGGGCGGGCACCCGGAAGTCGTCCAGTGCCGGCAGATAGACCTCGTTGAGCCCGACGGGCAGCTGGAGCTTCCGGTCGGCAACGGGGTTGTGGACGGTCAGCGGCTTGGTTTTGGTGACCGTCAGCGTCATCCGGTTCGTCTCGATCGGTTCGAAGCGCGCCTGGCCGTTCTTGTCGACCTCGGCTGTCGTCGCGCCGTCCGGCGAGCTGATCCGCACCTCCTCGGCCGCCGTGGAGATACCGCCTGCCGGGGCGAGGACGATCTCGCCGATCTCCCGCTTCTCGGGCCACTTGAGCCGGATGGTCGGCTTGTCGCCCGCGATCCACGCGGTGGACAGGTTCCCGTCCACCAGATTGCGTGCGCTCAGCGAGGTGCCGGTCTTGGCCGTCGAGTCGACCGACGCCGTGATCCGGTCGCGCGACCCGGGTGCTGCCTCGTCCAGCAACCGGTCGAGTTCGCGGCCCGGTACGGGCAGCGCACGTGCCCGCACGTCGTAGTCGGAGCGCGCAGCAGTGCTGAACTTCCGGTGCAGCCCGACCTCCGAGGAGACCGGTGAGAGGCCGCCCGGATCGTCACCCCGGTGCAGCGAGACCAACTCACTGTCCGCACGGGCGTTCTCGGAGTCCGTCGGAAGCTTCAGCAGCCGGGTCACCTGCACATCAGGAATGTCGATCTCCGAGAACCCGGCGCCGGAGAGTCCGGCCCGGGGCGGCTGCGCGTCGGTGATGGTCAGCTTCAGCCACCGTGCCGCGCCCTGCGGTGCCTTGATCTTCTGCCGTTCCCCGGTGGGCCGCAGGAAGCTGGAGGCGGTGCCCCGGTCGGTCTCCACCTGTACGCGGGTGGGTGCCGCACGGGTGGCGTCCCCGGGCAGCGGAACCACCTCGATCTGCCGGGGGATGTCCACAGCGCCCCGGAACTCGGCCTTGATCCACTGTCCTTCGGGCTCGCCTGCCGAGCCCTCGGCCCAGGCGGTGTCCGGATTGCCGTCGAAGGCTCCCACCGGTTCGTACTGCGGCAGGTGGAAGAGCCAGTTGCCGCTGCTGGAAGCCGTCACGGATTTCGCGCCGCGCAGCACCGACGTCGTCTGGTGCCGGGTGCCCTCGATGGGCAGGATCTGCTTCGGCTTCTCGCCGGGCTGCTGGAGGCTGTCGGGATGGTTCCGCTCGTCGGCGGTGTAGGTGTAGGAGGTGTTGGTGTTGACGAGACCGAAGCGGGTGTCGGCGCGCCGCAGCCCGTCGCCCTTGACCTGGAGGGACGGGGTTCCCAGGCCCGGGTGGTTGTCGCCGGTCAGCACGGTCGGCCTGCCCTTGATCCGCTCGTCGGCCGCCAGCGGCAGCAGGGCCTCGGGGCCGCCGCTGACCTGAGCTGTCCGCGAGACGGGCTTGAGCGCCACCCTCTTGGGACGTGCGGTGTCCGTCGGCTCGTAGATCTCCACCGCCCGCTGGCGCGGGTAGAAGCCCGCCACCTGCACGGGGGTGTCCTCGGGGATACGGCCTCCGGTCAGTGTCGGACCGAACGCCTTCACCTTCCGGTAGCCGGATGCCTCCAGGGTGCGTTTGACGATCTGCGGTGGGACATAGCCCAACTGGTCCGGGTCCAGGTCGTTGCGTACGACGACGTCGTAGAGGCCCGCGCGGGCCAGGAAGTCGGCCAGTCCGGGTACTTCGCCGCCGCTCATCAGCGCCTGTTCCACCGCGTCGGTCGCCCTGCGGTTGCCCGGGGTGCCGAACGGCACGTAGTCGCGCTGCGCCCAAGGGGACTCGGCGAGCACATCCAGCGGCTGGTCGATGGGAGAGCCCCAGCTGTAGATGCCGTGCGCTGTCGCCGGGGTGACATAGGCGCGGGTGTGCGGGCTGCGCTTCTTCAGCCAGTCGGCCGTCTGCTGCCAGTGCTTGGGCAGCTTGTCGAAAGCGCCCGGCTGCAGAATGTCCCCGTTGACGTACGGCAGGCACAACCCGGGCAGTACGGCAAGCGTCGCCGCCCACAGCAGCAGTCTGCGGCCCGGCAGTGCCCTGGTTCCCCGGACGCTGAGAGCGACGGCCGTCAGATGGGCGAGCCCGAAGCTGAGCGCGAGGGCGAGCCCCGGCTGGAACTTGTAGATGTTGCGGAACGGGCGCAGCCAGCCGTCCAGCCAGCCCTGGATCTGCTCGGCGAACGGTGCGCCCAGCGCTCCCGCGTACCCGGCGAGCATGATGCCGGTGACGGTCACCGTCGTCAGCAGCAGCCAGCGGCGCTCCGGCAGATCGCGGCGGGCCAGCCCGGCCAGCCCCAGCGCGGCGGCGAAGGCACCGCCGAGAACGGCCGGCCAGCCGGCCGCCACCGTCCATCCGGCGGGCAGCCATGGTTCGCCGAAGTTCAGATAGGCCGTCCAGTTGCCGCTGCCGCGCAGCATCTCGGTGGCCGACATGGTGCCTGTGGTGGTCTCGGCGTTCTCCACGTACGGCATGAAGTCCTCGCCGTACGTGCCGAGCAGCAGCAGCGGCACCCACCACCAGATGGTGGCCAGCACGACGCCCGGCAGCCACCAGGCCAGCAGGGTGCGGCGGGTGCGTCCGGTGCGGGTGGCGACGTACAGCAGCGCGGGCAGCAGCGCGGCGAGCGTGGAGGCCGCGTTGACGCCGCCCATGAAGGGGATCGCCAGCGCCGAGCGGGCGGCCGCCACCCGGGGCGCCACCAGGGTGCCGGTCAGCGGCAGCAGCACCCACGGCAGAACGGCACCCGGCAGCGCGGCGGCCGAGGTGGAGCCGATCACGATGGTGTAGGTGGGCCACAGGGCGTAGACCACAGCGGCCGGCAGCCTGGTGGCGCTCGTGCCCACCCCGAGCCGTTCGGCCAGCCGCAGCGCCCCCCAGAAGGCCGCGGAGACGATCAGCGACATCCACAGCCGCTCGGCCAGCCAGGTCGGTATCTGGAGCAGATCGGTCAGCCCGTAGTACGGCAGCGCGGGGAAGAGATAGCCGACGTACTGGTCGGCGATCCCCCCGAACCCGCCCCGGTCGTGCCACAGCTGCCCCAGGTCACCCAGGAACTGCCAGGGGTCGGCCGCCACGCCCAGCTTGGTCTCGAACGTCATCTTCCCCGGAGACTTGGCGAGGAAGGCGACCAGCACGACCGCCCAGAAGCCGAACAGCCAGCGCCGCCCCCTGGGGCGCTCCGGAGGGGGAGCGGGCCGCGGGGACGGAGCCGGGGCCTGGGGTGGCGCCTGGACGGTCGTGGTCATGTGGGACACCGCCGGAGGATGAGGAGGAGGTTCCAGGTGGCGAACTCGCGCAGCCCGGGGACGCGGGTGATGGCACCCGCGAGGAACGGCCAGTAGCGGGAGCGGGCAGTAACGAGCTCCACGTCGTCCCGGGCGCGCACGTGACGGAGGGTGGGTCCGATGTGCACGGCGAACAGGTTCTCGCCGAGGGTGTGCTTGGCGGGGCGGCCGGTACGGCGCCGGTAGCGGGCGCGGGCGCGTTCGGCCCCCAGGTAGTGCCAGGGGGCCGTCTCATGGCCGCCCCAGGGGGAGTACCAGTTGGTGAACGACACATAGATCAGCCCGCCGGGGCGGGTCACGCGGATCATCTCGGACAGGAAGGTCTGCGGATCGGCGACGTGTTCGAGCACATTGGACGAGAAGCACACGTCCGCCGCCCCGTCGGCCAGCGGCAGCAGATAGCCGTCGGCCACGACCGCGCCTTCCGGCTTGCGGCCGCCCGCGTGCAACTCCCGCGGATCGGGCTCGAACAGGTAGCAGAGTGCCTGCCGGCGGCGGAACTCCTCGGTGAAGTGCCCGCTGCCGCCGCCGACGTCCACGACGGTGCGGCCCTCCAGCGGAACCAAGCGCGCGACCTGTTGCACCGCGTCCCGCGCGAGCAGGCCGTAGCAGTGCTCCGGGTCCGACTGCTCGCGCAGGAAGGCCCGGAAGAGCGCGACGGATCGTCTGATGGAGGGGTCCCGCACGCCCTGTCACCACCCCACGGGAACGGGACCGGGGACCGGATGGGCGGAGTCCCCGCCCGGGTCGGTGCGGCCGAAAGCGGGCGACGAGGGGGAGCCGACGGCGCGGGCGTACGCCTCTGCCGCGACGGCCCGGAAACCGCGCACCGTGTGGGCCCAGCGGAACCGGGCCGCCCTGCGCTCCGCCGCGCGGCCCAGCGCCAGCCGGCGTTCGGCCGACAGCGCCAGTGCGCACCAGTGCGCGGCGAACGAACTCTCGCCGCGCGCCAGCAGACCGGTCACCCCGTCCTCGACCGAGTCGCGCAGCCCGGGGATGTCGAAACCGACCGCGGGGGTGCCGCGCGCCGCGGCCTCCATGACGACCAGCCCCCACCCTTCCACCAGAGAGGGGTGCAGCAGCATCCAGGAACGGCACAGCAGCCGGTGCTTCTCGCCCTCACTGATGTGCCCGGTGAAGGTGACACCGGGTCCGGCCATGGCCTCCAGTGCCGGCCGCTCCGGGCCGTCGCCGACGATGACCAGCCGGCCGCCGGTGACCGGCCTGACCCGTTCCCACAGGCGCAGCAGCAGATCGATCCGCTTGTACTCGACAAGTCGCCCCATGGCCAGGAACAGCGGCTCGGGCGACTTGGGGTGCGGCGGACCCGGCTCCTCGACACCGTTGTGGACGATGCGGATCTCCTCCTCGGGCACCCCGATCCCGGTCAGCGCCCGCGCGGTCGACCCGGAGACGGCGACCTTCAGGTTGTGCCGGTGGTTGCGGGCCAGCGCCCAGTGTTCGAGCTGCCGGCCCAGCCGCGCGGCAGGAGCCGGATAGCGCATGCCCCACAGGTCGGTGTGCACGTGGTTGACGAAGCAGAGCGTCGGTCCGCGGTGCCACAGGGGCGCGAGGTACGGCATGCCGTTGCAGACCTCCACCAGGAGATCGCAGTCGCCGATCTGCCGGGCGAAGGCGCTGCGGGCGCGCAGGAAGTGGGTGGTGTCGCTCCCCGCCGACACGACGCGGTAGTCGCGGTAGGCGGCGGGACCACCGCACAGCAGGGTGACTTGGTGGCCGTGGAGGGTGAGGCCTTCGGCGATCCGGTCGATCAGCAGCTCGGAGCCGCCTGCGGCCGGGTTGCCGAGGTCGCGCCGGGCCAGGAAGACGATGCGGCGGGGAGACCCTGGATCGGCCGGACGCTGCCTGCGCGGGGCGGAGCCCTGCCCGGTGGCGGGGGCAGGCGCGAGGGCGGTGTGCTGGCCGTGTGGGGGGACCAGGGAGGGTCGTACGTGCTGGGGCATTGGTGCTCCAACTCGTCTCAGGGTGCGGTAGGAACCGATGCGGTGGGGGCCGTCTCGGACGAGGTCGTCTCGGTGAGGCTTGTGGGGTCGGTGGGGCTTGTGGGTTGGTCGGTCGGTGGTGCTGGTGAATCGGTCGTGGGGCGGGCGGGGAGCTGTGCGGTGCGGGGGTCGTGCGTGGCGGTGAAGCCGTTGTGTCGCGGTGAGTCGCTGCGGTTCGTCGCTGGTTCGTAGCTGTGGTGAGCCGTTGTCGTGAGCGGTGTCGTGAGCCGGTGCGGTGGCGGTGAAGCCGTTGCTGTTGCGTCGCGGTGCATTGCGGTGCGTTTGCGGTGCGTTTGCCGTGGGGCCTGTGCGTTGCGGTGCGTTTGCAGTGGAGCTCGTGCGTGGCAGTGCGTTGCCTCGCCTTGCGCAGAAGATGCGAAGGCTCTGCGGGGGCCGTGCGCGCGGGGTGTGCGGGGCGGTGCGCGTCGGATGGCTCAGTGTTTGCCGCAGTGTTCGCGGGTGGCTACTCACCGGAGTGACAATTTTGCTCCGGAATGAGCCTGATGCTTCATCACTTCGCGCTCTGTCGCGTGTTCAACCATTCCCGGCCGGGATGAGCCGGGACCGCCGATGCTCAACCGTGCGCACACGCCACCCTCATCCCTCGGCCCGGCCGTCCGGGGCGTGCCGCGCCCGGCTCGCGGTGGGGCGGCCCCTGGCGACCAGTACGGCCCCCGCCACCGCGCACACCCCGCCGGCCGTCACCGCGCCGATGGGAGCGACACTGCCGACCAGCCGCAGCCGCGAGTTGTCGTCCTTTGCCAGGTCGACGGCCTCCTGCTGGGTCTTCTTGGTGAAGGCCAGCTTGTCGCTCTGCAGCAGCGTCACCTTGTCTTCCTTGCCGCCAGGTGCGCGCAGCACCAGCTTCGGCCCCGTCGCCGCGTACAGGATGCGGCCGGTGCGCTGGTCGACGATGAAGTCCAGGCCCGAATTCGAGTACCACTCCTCGGCGTTGACCTGGCCGCTCTTGGGCCGGTCCACGAGCAGTCCGGGCACCTGCCGGGTGCCGGCCCGGGTGGGCTTCACCGTCCCGGTGAAGCGCAGCCCCTCGTGGCCGCGCACCTTCGCCTCGCCCTTGTAGCGCAGCGGGACGGTGGCCCCCAGGCTGCTGTCCCACCAGGAGTAGTCGCGCTTCTCCACGTCGAACGGCCACTTCAGATACGCCTCTCCGGCGATGTCCTTCGGCTTTGAGCGGCAGCAGTTCACCGGCCGGTTGCTCTTGCGGTCGGTCACCAGGCGCTCGGTCGTCCACTGGAACGACTTGCGTGGGTCGTCCAGTTTGCGGGTCTTGGGGTTGTCGATGGTCTGTGAGACGTTCCACACGGCCCGCCCGCTCTTCTCACTGGCCGCGACGTCTCCCAGCACGCGCCGGGTGACGGTGAGCTTCTGGTCGCTCTTGGTCTTGAGTTCCTGCTGGTCGAAGTACTTGCCCGTGCCGGTGAAGACCGAGGTGATGTTCACATCGGTGGGAGTGCGCTTCGCCCGTGGTTCGACGTACCAGGCGAGCATCGGCGAGAGCACGAGCAGGAAGACGCCGAGGCCCAGCAGGATCAGGGCGAGAGGCGATGCGGTACGGCGCATGGCGGGGCACTCCGAGGGTGGTCTTGGCCCGCACGCAGGGACGATCCTGCGGCAGGTGCGGCGCTACGACGGGGAAGTGCACGTTCGATGATGGGCCGCCCGACCACGTGAAGGGAACGGTCAGTTCGTCTGGACGGTCCGTATGGGCCGGAAACCGTAGGCCGTCTCTTGACACCGAGTCAATGCCCGTCGACACTCGGCACCTCACAAGGGGTTGGCTCCTGGGGCGGGGCCGTCGCACCGAACCGTCATGTTTCCGCGTGGCGGGTACGGCCACCACGGCACCGACAAGAGAGGTTCGCCTCCGCCATGCACAGACTCCTCGCCGCCGCGCTCACCTGCGTGGTCGCCGCCGGTCTCGCCGTCGGCGCGGGCTTCGGCATCGTCGCCGCGCTCAATGCCGCACCGGAGCAGCCCAACGTGCCGCTGGTGCACTTCCACTCGTCACCGGACGAGGTCCCCGGCCTCGGTGAGTCCGCGTCGCCCTCCGCCTCGCCCAGCGGTTCGGCGAGTCCGTCCCGCAGCGGCGCCTCCCACGACTCCGGCGCCGCCGAGCGGTCGGAGGAGTCCCCCGGAGGCGATGACGGCGGTGCCGCTTCGTCGGCCTCGCCCGGTGCCGCGGGCAGTTCCCGGGGAGCGGAGGAGCCTGCCGCCTCCGCCACGCCAAGGGGGTGACGGTGACATCCGCGCCCGCCCGCTCGGCCTGGCAGGACGTACCGCCGCTGCGGGTACGCCAGTTCGCCGAGCGCGCCATGGCCGAGGTTCCGGTGCTCGCCCACGACATCCTCACCGCGATCCGGCGCGAGTACCCCGCCCTGCCGCAGGTGCTGGACGACTCGGGCGAGTCGATGGCGCTCATCGGTATCCGGCGCGCCCTGGAGCACTTCGTGGAGAATCTGGCCACCGGATTGGAGGCCCCGCACGTCCCCCCGCAGGTCTTCCAGGAGTTCGGCCGGGGCGAGGTCCTCCAAGGGCGCAGCCTCGACTCGCTGCAGGCCATCTACCGGCTCGGCATCCGGCTGGCCTGGCGCCGGTTCGCCGAGATCGGCACCCAGATGGAGATCCCGGCGCCCGCGATGTACGAGCTGGCCGAATCCGGCTTCCAGTACCTCGACGGCCTGGTGGCCGAGTCCGTGCGCGGCTACGCGGAGGCGGCGGCACGGCAGGCCGGCGAGCGGCTGCGGCTGCAGCGCCGGCTGCTGGACCTGCTGCTGTCCGAGCATCCGCCGCGCGGCGGCGGTGACCGTGCCGACCTGCTGGCCGACCGTGCCGCCCGCATCGGCTGGCGGATGCCGCAGACGGTGGCCGTCGCGGTGCTGGTGCGCCCTGCCCGCTCCGCCGTTCCACCCGCCGTGGGCGACGAGGTTCTGCTCGACATGGAGTGCGAGCAGCCCCGCATGGTGGTGCCCGAGCCGGAGGCGGCCGGCAGACCGGAGCTGCTGCGCCGGGCAACCGCCGGCTGGTCGGGCGCCGTGGGGCCTCCGGTGCCGCTGGCCGACGCCGTCAAGTCGCTGCGCTGGGCCCGGTCCGCTGTCGCCCTGATGGAGCGCGGGCTGCTACCGGGCGGCGAGTTGCTCTACTGCACCGAGCACACCGAAGCACTGGTGCTGCTGCCGCCCGAGGAACTGATCGCCGGCCTGTCACGGCGCCGGCTGGCACCCCTGGAGTCGTGCGGCCCCGCCCACAGCCGTCGGCTGGCCGAGACGCTGCTGGCCTGGCTGGAGACCCGCGGCGGCGCCCCGGAGGTGGCGGGGCGGCTGGGCGTCCACCCGCAGACGGTGCGCTACCGGCTGCGCCAGATCCGGGAACTGTGGGGCGACGAGATCGACGACCCCGACAGCCGCTTCGAGCTGGAACTGGTGCTGCGCTCGATGCGGTTGCGCGGCGAACTGGGGCCGCACTAGCGGAAAGCGGTGGTGCTCGCGCTGCCCGTGCTGCCGCTCACCAACCGGTGCGGCGCTCCATCCGCGTCCCGGCGATCCGGGAGAACACCATGATGTCGCTCGGTTCCTCGACCGTCGTGCGGTGCCAGCGGCCCCGGGGCACGACGTAGGCCGTGCCCGGGGTGAGTCTGGCCACCAACTCACCGTCCGGGTCCCGAGGGTCGTCCTCCTTGCGCAGGTACACCCGCACCGCGCCGCTCAGTACGCACAGCACCTCTTCGCCGTCCGAGTGCTGCTCCCAGGACTCGGGATGTGCGTCGGCGTCGCTGTCGACGTGCAGCGTCACCACCGTCCAGCCGGCGAGGTCGGGCGACATCCGGCGCTGCTCGGTGCGTACGTCACCTGCCGGGCCGAGCCGGAACATCGAAGAGAACAGATCCACCGCGGTCATTGCCGCCCCCTCATCACCAAGTACGGTGTACGTCAACGATTGTCAGTGCAACACGTACGCCGTACGTGGGTCAAGGCCCGACCCCCGAGCGTGATCCCGGGAGGATCGGCGGAAAGGCGGATGTCCGGTGCCCGCACCGAAGAAGTTCAGCAGGGATCAACTCGCCTCGGCGGCACTTGAGTTGGCCGACGAGAAGGGGCTGGACGCCCTCTCGATGCGGGCACTGGCGGCCCGGCTGGGTACGGGTCCGATGACGCTCTACAACTATGTGGACGGGCGCGACGAGCTGGAGTCGCTGGTCATCGAAGCCGTCGTCCGGCACGCCGCGTATCCGCCCCGGCCCGCGGCCGACTGGCGCGAGGAGGTCCGCACGCTCGCGGAGTCGTACTGGACCACCATCCGCAGGCACCCCCAGGTCGTGCCGCTGATCGTGGCGCGCCGTACGACGGACGAACCGACCCTGGAGTTCGGGGAGCGGATGCTGGAGGCGCTGGCCAGGAGCGGCAGATCGGGCCGGGAGCTGCTGGTGGCCTTCCGGCTGGTGGTCGGGTTCATCATCGGCTTCGCGCAGGGCGAGGCCGGAGCCCAGGCCTTCAGCCCGGCGGGCGGTACGGCCGACGAGGTGATTCAGCGCGGGCGGACGCTCCCGGCCGAGCGCTATCCGCGGGTGGTGGAGATCGCCACGGCCTCGGCCCGGGGGGACCGCGCCGAGGAGTTCCGGGCGGGCCTCGACCTGCTGGTGGCGGGGCTCAGTGCGGGGGCTCGCCCAGCATCCGCTTGAGCAGATCGCGCAGGAGCCTTCGCTCGGCGAGGGTGAGCCCCTGGAGGGGTTCCCCGGCGAAATCCAGCTCGCCGCGCAGCCGGGCCGCTGTCGCCCGTCCCTCCTCGGTGGCGGCCGCGATCTTGACGCGGCGGTCGGCGGGATCGGGTCTGCGCTCGACCAGGCCGCGCGACTCCAGGCGGTCGACTATGCCCGTCACGTTCGAGGGCTCGCACTTGAGGTGGCGGGCGAGCTGCCGCATCGGTGCGGGCTCCCGCGCCAGCAGGGCGAGGACCCGGGCCTGGGCGCCGGTCAGCGCGTGCTCGGCAGCGGCCAGCTCGTACTCCTCGTGATAGCGCGCGACCACCGTGCCGATCAGCTCGGCCACCTCGACGGTGAGCGCATCCGGGGCGCGACTCTCTGCTGCTGCCATACGACCAGCCTAGCGCAATGCTTGACAACATGAAATATCCAGGAGCATGGTTGTTTCAGTACCTGAAGCAATTCCAGGAGGCGACAACGTGACCTCATCCGTATCCCCCGACTCCGCCGAGAACCGGATCCCGGCCACCGGACGGGCCTGGCATCTGACCGAGCGGCCGCAGGGCTGGCCGACCCCGGACGGCTTCGCCCTCCGGGAGGAGCCGGTCCGGGCCCCGGCCGAGGGACAGATCCTGGTGCGGAACATCCACCTGTCCGTGGACCCGTACATGCGCGGCAGGATGAGCGCGGCGAAGTCGTATGTGGAGCCGTTCAAGCTCAACGAGCCCATGACCGGCGGCGCCATCGGTGTCGTCCTCGCCTCGGAGGACCCCGGATTCGCGCCCGGCGACCATGTGCTGCACGACCTGGGCTGGCGGGAGTACGCCACGCTGCGGGCCAAGTACGCCACCAAGGTCGACGCCGAGGCGGCCCCGCTGTCCACCTACCTCGGAGTGCTGGGCATGCCGGGCCTGACCGCCTACGCCGGCCTGCTGAGGGTGGCCGACTTCAAACCCGGCGACGCGGTGTTCGTCTCCGGGGCGGCCGGCGCGGTCGGCAGCGAAGTCGGACAGCTCGCCCGGCTGAAGGGCGCCTCCAGGGTGATCGGTTCGGCCGGCTCCGACGAGAAGGTCAAGGTGCTGACCGACGAGTACGGCTTCGACGCGGCCTTCAACTACAAGAACGGCCCGGTCGCCGAGCAGCTGAAGGAGGCGGCGCCGAGCGGTATCGACGTCTACTTCGACAACGTCGGCGGTGACCACCTGGAAGCCGCCATCGCCGCCATGAATCTGCACGGCCGCATCGCCGTGTGCGGAATGATCTCCCAGTACAACGCCACCGAGCCGACCCCGGCCCCGCGCAATCTGGCCCAGATCATCGCCAAGCGCTTCCGGATGGAAGGGCTCCTGGTCATGGACCACTACGACCTCCAGCCGAAGTTCGTCGAGGAAGTGGCCCCCTGGGTGCGCTCGGGCGAGCTGAAGTACCGGGAGACCGTGGTCGAGGGCATCGACAACGCCCTGGACGCCTTCCTGGGCCTGCTGCGCGGCGAGAACGTGGGGAAGATGATCGTCACTCTCGACGACTGAGCCGCGGTCTCGACCGGGCTCCCTGCCCCGCCTCCGGGTCGAACACATACGCTGGTGCACGTACCGGCGGGAGCACGGGCGCGAGTTCCCCCGGTCGTGCCATCAACAGGAGGACATCCATGGCAATACAGCCGATCGACGTCAAGTACACCGCCGTCGCCACCGCTGAGAACGGCCGTGACGGCCGCGTGGCAAGCGACGACGGCCAGCTCGACGTCGTCGTCAACCCGCCCAAGGCGATGGGCGGCAGCGGGGCGGGCACCAACCCCGAGCAGCTCTTCGCCGCGGGGTACAGCGCCTGCTTCCAGGGTGCGCTCGGCGTGGTGGCCCGCAAGGAGGGCGCCGACATATCCGGCTCGACCGTCACCGCCGAGGTCGGCATAGGCAACACGCCGGAGGGCGGCTTCGGTCTCACCGTCGCCCTGCGGGCCCGGATTCCGAACGTGGACGAGGCCACGGCCAAGGAGCTGCTGGAGAAGGCCCACCAGGTCTGCCCGTACTCCAACGCCACGCGCGGAAACATCGAGGTCACACTGCAGGTCGCCTGACGCGGCCCCGGGCCGCGGGCGCCGCAGCGTGGGCGCGCTCCGCGGCCCGGGCTCCGGGCCCCGGCCGCCGGTGCCCGGAGTTCCGGTGCCCTGGGTCCGGTACCCGGCACCCGGCCCCGGCCTCCGTACCCGGGTTCCGCTCCAGGTGGCCCCAAGGCAGCGGCTTCGGCCCCGTGCGGTGCCCGAGTCCCCCGTGGAGGCGCTAGTCGGCGGAGCGCCGTGCGGTGATCTGCCCGTATGCCAGTTCCGCGAGGCTGCGCTGGCCCTCCTTGCTGGGATGGAACCAGTCCCAGTTGCTCAGCTCGGCCCCCGTGAAGCGGTAGTTGAAGACCGCCCCGTTGTCGTAGCGGCAGCGCAGATCCTTGGCGCACTCCGTCTTGAGCACGGTGTTGTAGGCAATCACCCGGTCGTGGACCTCCTGCCGCCGCTCCTGGTCGGCCGCGTCCGTCGACTGCGGGTCCTTGAGCATCGACTGGCAGATGCCCAGCCCCCACACCCGCTGCCCTATCGGGTTCTTCCTGCCCTCCCGCCACAGCCGCTTGAGGTTGGGGACGCTGGAGACGTACACCTGCGTCTTGGGTGCTTCGCTGCGCAGTGCCTGCAGCCCCGCACGGAAGTCGGCACGGAACTGCTCGACGGACGTCATCTGCCCGACCGTGGGGCGGCAGGCGTCGTTGGCTCCGCTCATGACGGTCACCATGTCCGGCTTGTGGGCCGCGGCCTTGCGCATCTGCTCCGGCAGGTCGGCCATGACCGCGCCGCTGGCCGCGTAGTTCCAGCTCTCCTTCTTCGGGTCGCTCAGCAGCCGCCGCGCCAGGCTGTCGACACCGGCTGCCGTGCCGGTGGCCCACGACACCTTGGTGCAGTCGGCGAGCAGGGAACAGGCGTCGAACCCGCGGGTGATGGAGTCGCCGACCGCTGCCAGCGAGTCCGGGCTGCGGTCCCAGATCCGCCGTGGGCTGGGTTCGGGGTGGGGGCGTGAGGAGCCTTCGGCGCGCTGCTCGCCGCGCTTGTCGCCTCCACCCGAGGAGCCGCCACACGCCACGGCGAGGATCAGGCCCGCTACGGTCATCAGGATGAAAGCGCAGATCGCGACGGTGCGGGACCGTTTCGGCGCGCCGGGGCGCGGACGCGCTGGACGTGCGTTCCCCGGCTCGTGGCTCTCCGTCATCCGACCCCCTGTTTCACCCGTGCCCGACCGACGGTACGTCACCCACCGTGCGCCGCCGCGCGATAGCTTGTGCCGTGGTCGGTGTTTGTGCCGTGGCCGGTGCGTGGCTGAGCCGATCGGCACAGCGACTGGTAAATATTACCTCGCGTCACTTCCTGTCCCTTTCGGGGAGAATTGGGCGCAATGGTGTTTACTATTCGTAACCTCGGGAGCTGTAGGGAAGTGACCGGTGGTGCAAAAATGTCAGGCGCTTTTCCGGCGCGTGACCGGTAGGTGATCGAGGCCGCCCGGTGGCGACCCTCGGAGCGCACTGGAGGTCCCGGTGACGACACGTGGAGTTCTGTACGTCCACTCGGCGCCCCGCGCCCTGTGCCCGCACGTCGAGTGGGCCGTCGCGGGCGTGCTGGGCGCTCGCGTCAACCTCGACTGGATCAGACAGCCCGCCTCGCCCGGCACCTGGCGTGCCGAGTTCTCCTGGCAGGGCGATCCGGGCACCGCCTCCAAGCTCGCCTCCGCGCTGCGCGGCTGGCATCTGCTCCGCTTCGAGGTGACTGCCGAGCCGTGCGCGACGGCGGAGGGCGAGCGGTACAGCTCCACACCCGACCTCGGCATCTTCCACGCGGTCACCGGCATGCACGGTGACATCCTCATTCCGGAGGACCGGCTGCGGGCCGCCGTCGCCCGCGCGGGGCGCGGCGAGAGCGAGTTGGAGGCCGAGATCTCCAAGCTGCTGGGCAAGCCCTGGGACGACGAGCTGGAGCCCTTCCGCTACGCCGGAGAGGGCGCGCCCGTCCGCTGGCTGCACCAGGTCGTCTGAGACCAGGTCTCGGGGACCAGGTCGTCGGGCACCGGCCGAGGTCTGCCGCGCCGCGTGCCGCTTGCCTTCGAGGGCGCTCGAACGCCTACCGTTCCCGCATGCTTGACGAAAACTCGGTCGCAGTGCTCGGAACCGGCACCATCGGGGCCGCCATGGCCCGCAATCTCTCCGCCGCCGGGCTTTCGGTCCGCGCCTGGAACCGCACCCGCGCCAGGGCCGAGCCGCTGGCCGGCCACGGCGTCACCGTCATGGACGAGGCGGCCGAGGCCGTACGCGGTGCCGGCACTGTGCTGACCTCCCTCCACGACGGTCCCGCCGTGCTGGCGGCCATGGGTGCCGCGGCGCCGGGCCTGGCAGAGGGCACCGTATGGGTCCAGGCCAGCACCGTCGGGCCGGACGGGCTCGCGCCGCTGGCCGAGTTCGCCCAGGCGCACGGGCTGCGGCTGCTGGACGCGCCCGTACTGGGCACCAAGGCGCCCGCCGAGGCGGGAGAGCTGACCGTGCTGGTGTCCGGTGGCTCCGGCAGCCCACTCGTACGCGAGCGGGTCGCCCCCGTACTCGACGCCATCGGCGCGAAGACCCTGTGGCTCGGCGACGAGCCCGGCGCCGCCAGCCGCCTCAAGCTGGTGGTCAACAACTGGGTGCTCACCCTCATCAACGGCACCGCCGAGACACTCGCCCTCGCCGAAGGGCTCGGCGTCGAAGCCGACGACTTCCTCGGCGCCGTCGCCGGCGGCCCACTGGACGCGCCCTATCTGCAGGCGAAGGCCAAGCTGATCCTGGAGGGCGCCTACGAGGCCAGCTTCCCGCTCTCCGGCGCACGCAAGGACGCCGAGCTCATCACCCGTGCGGCACGGGACGCCGGGGTGCGGCTCGACGCCACCCCGGCGATGGCCGAGCGGCTGCGGCGCGCCGAGGCGCAGGGGCACGGCCGGGACGATGCGGCGGCCTCGTTCTTCGCCAGCTACGAGACCTCCGACTACGGCAGAGGCGACGCCCGGGGCTCCGCATAGCAGCGCACGCAAGCCAAGCAGCGCACCCAGGGTCACGAGCGCACCTGTCATCCCGGTACCCGCCATCCCGGTGCACAAGTAAGGGGCGGCCTCCAATGGAGGCCGCCCCTTACCAGCACCTGACCGGAATCACATCGTGCGGAATGCCAGCACCACGTTGTGACCACCGAAACCGAAGGAGTTGTTCAGCGCGGCGATACGGCCCTCGCCCGGCAGCTCCCGTGCGGTGTCGCGCACGATGTCGCCGTCGGCCTCCGGGTCGAGGTTGTCGATGTTGATGGACGGCGGAGCCGTGCGGTGGTGCAGCGCCAGCAGCGTGGCCACCGTCTCGACACCACCGGCGCCACCCAGCAGATGGCCGGTCATCGACTTGGTCGCCGAGATGCCCATGTGCTCCACGTCGTCGCCGAACACCTTGCGCAGCGCCTTCAGCTCCGCCAGGTCACCCTGCGGGGTGGAGGTGGCGTGCGCGTTGATGTGCATGATCTCGGCCGGGTCCAGATCGGTCCGGGAGGCCAGATTCTGCAGCGCGTGCGCGATGCCGTTGCCCGAGGGCTCCGGCTGCACGATGTCGTGGCTGTCGGCGGAGATGCCCTGGCCCACCGCCTCGGCGTAGATCCGCGCCCCGCGCCGCCTGGCGTGCTCGGCGGACTCCAGCACGATCACCCCGGCGCCCTCGCCCAGCACGAACCCGTTGCGGTCCACGTCGAAGGGGCGGGAGGCGCCCTGCGGGTCCTCGTTGTTCTTGGACATCGCCATCATGTTGCCGAACGCGGCGATCGGCAGCGGGTGGATGGCCGCCTCGGTGCCACCGGCGACGACGATGTCGGCGCGGCCGGTGCGGATCATCTCGATCGCGTACCCCACCGCCTCGGAACCGGAGGCACAGGCGCTGACCGGGGTGTGCACCCCGGCCCTGGCGTTGACCTCGAGGCCGACGTTGGCCGAGGGGCCGTTCGGCATCAGCATCGGCACCGTGTGCGGCGAGACCCGGCGGACGCCCTTCTCGCGCAGCACGTCGTACTGGTCCAGCAGCGTGGTGACGCCGCCGATACCGGACGCCACGACGGCACCGAGCCGGTCCGGGTTGACGGAGGCGTCCTCACCGGCCCGGGCGCTGAAGCCCGCGTCGGCCCACGCCTCCCGGGCCGCGATCAGCGCGAACTGCGCCGAGCGGTCCAGTCGCCTGGCCTGGGGGCGGGGAATGATCTCCCCCGGCTCGACCGCGGCCCGCGCCGCGATGCGTACCGGCATGTCGGCGGCCCACTCCTCGTTGAGGAGTGCGGCGCCCGAGCGCCCGGCGACGAGCCCTTCCCAGGTCGATGCGCTGTCGCCACCCAGCGGTGTGGTTGCGCCGATACCGGTGACGACCACGGAGTCATTGGTCGCGTTCACTGGAATTCTCTCCACGGTAGGGGGTGACTCGTTTGAGCCACCCATACGCCGGGTGGCGACAAACGCGTCAACGGATGTCTCAGCTCTGGTGCTTGAGGATGTACTCGGTCGCGTCGCCGACGGTCTTGAGGTTCTTGACGTCGTCGTCCGGGATCTTGACGCCGAAGCGCTCCTCGGCGGCGACGACAACCTCGACCATGGACAGCGAGTCCACGTCCAGGTCGTCCGTGAAGGACTTCTCCAGCTGGACGTCCTCGGTCGGGATACCGGCGATCTCGTTCACGATCTCGGCGAGGCCCGAGACGATCTCTTCCTGAGTGGCGGCCATTGCGGCGCTCCTTCGTATAGCGGTGAGTCCGCAGCGCCCGACCCTGTCGTACGGGGCTGCTTGGATCTTGACTAGGGGAGGGTAACGACAGTGGCGGCGTAGACGAGACCCGCCCCGAAGCCGATGACGAGGGCGGTATCGCCGCTCTTCGCCTTCCCCGTCGCCAGCAGCCGCTCCATCGCCAGTGGGATGGAGGCAGCCGAGGTGTTGCCCGTGGTCTCCACATCACGGGCGACCGTGACGTGTTCGGGCAGTTTGAGGGTCTTCACCATCGAGTCGATGATCCGCATGTTCGCCTGGTGCGGGATGAAGACGTCCAGGTCTTCGGCCGTTATTCCGGCCGCGTCCAGGGCCTGCTGGGCGACCTTGGCCATCTCGAAGACCGCCCAGCGGAAGACCGTCTGGCCCTCCTGACGCAGTGCGGGGAACTTCACCGCCCCGTCCTCGGCCACCGGCAGCTGGGCGACGTCGCCCACCCGGAAGTCGTTCCAGGGGATGGTCTGCGAGATGACGTCCCGCTTGTCGCCCTCCGAACCCCAGATCGACGGTCCGATGCCGGGCTCGTCGGACGGCCCGACGATGACGGCACCGGCGCCGTCGCCGAACAGGAACGCCGTGGAGCGGTCGGTCAGATCCGTCAGGTCCGACAGCCGCTCGGCGCCGACCACCAGCACGTACTCTGCGCTGCCCTCGACGACCAGACCCTTGGCGAGGGTGAGGCCGTAGCCGAAGCCCGCGCAGCCCGCGTTGATGTCGAAGGCCGCCGCCTTGCCGGCGCCCATCCGGTCGGCGATCTCCGTGGCGACCGCGGGGGTCTGCTTGAAGTGCGAGACGGTCGAGATGATGACCGCGCCCACCTGGTCGGGGGTGATCCCGGCGCCGGCCACGGCCTTGCCCGCGGCCTCCAGGGTCATCTCGGCGACCGTCTCCTCCTCGTTCGCCCAGTGCCGGGTGGCGATGCCCGAACGGGAGCGGATCCACTCGTCGGAGGAGTCGATGTGCTTGAGGATCTCCTCGTTCGGTACGACGCGGGTCGGTCGGTATCCGCCGACGCCGAGAATGCGCGCATACGGCGAGCCCTGCGCGGGCTTGATCTTCGCGGTCATGCTTCTCGGGGCTCCTTGGAGGTCAGGCGGACGTGTGAGCGGCGACGAGGTCCCGTGCCGCGGCGAGGTCGTCGGGCGACTTCAGCGCCAGCGTCCGTACGTCCGGCAGGGCGCGCTTGGCCAGGCCGGTCAGGGTGCCGCCGGGGCACAGCTCGATCAGCGCCGTGGCGCCCAGCTGCTGGAAGGTCTCCATGCACAGATCCCAGCGCACCGGAGCCGAGATCTGGTTCACCAGGCGGCGGACGACCTCCGGGCCCGATTCCACGACCTGGCCGTCGAAGTTGGAGACGTACCGGGTGAGCGGGGCGCCGGGCGCGACGCCCTCGACGGCCGCCTCCATGGCGGGCAGCGCGCTCGCCATGTGCTCGGTGTGGAAGGCACCGGCAACCTTCAGCGGCACCACCCGGGCCTTCTCGGGGCGGTCCTCCGACAGCCCGGCGAGCTGTTCGGCGGTACCGGCGGCCACGATCTGGCCCGCGCCGTTCATGTTCGCGGGGGTCAGGCCGAGCTTGTCCAGATGGCCGGTGACGACCTCCGGGTCGCCGCCCAGCACGGCGGACATCCCCGTCTCGGTCACGGCGGCGGCCTCGGCCATCGCCGTGCCCCGGGCACGGACGATGCGCAGCGCCTCCAGCGGGGTGAGCACACCGGTCAGCGCCGCGGCGGCCAGCTCGCCCACGCTGTGGCCGGCGAACGCGCCGACGGCGGCGGCCCGGCCGGGCGCGTCCTGCGTGGGCTCGCCCTCCAGCAGTTCGTAGGCGGACAGCAGGCTGGTGGCCACCAGCAGCGGCTGGGCCACGGCCGTGTCACGGATCGCGTCGGCGTCCGCCTCGGTGCCGTAGTGCACCAGGTCCAGATCGATGGCGGCCGACCACTGGGCGAGCCGGTCGGCGACTCCGGGGAGTTCGAGCCAGGGGGTCAGCAGGCCAGGCTTCTGGGCGCCTTGGCCGGGAGCGACGAGTACGAGCACTCTTTCACTCTCTCCTGTGTGCCGGGGTCTCGGCCGGTGGGGACCGAGACGAAGAACAGTGAGGGGAATTGTGGACCCTCGACAAAAGACGCCCGTCAGCTTACGGCTGACCCGAGAAGTCGGCGAGACGCCCCAGGATCAGCGCGATACGCAGCGTAAAAGCGGAACGCACATCCGAAGGCGACCAACCGGTGACGTCCGTCACACGTCGCAGCCGGTAGCGGACGGTGTTGGGGTGCACGAACAGCATCCGCGCGGCACCCTCCAGGCTACTCGCCTGTTCCAGATAGACGCTGAGGGTCTCCAGCAGCGCCGACCCGGCCTCCTCCAGCGGTCTGTAGATCTCCTCCACCAACAGCTCCCGCGCGGCCGGGTCGCCCGCCATCGCACGCTCGGGGAGCAGATCGTCGGCCAGCACCGGGCGAGGGGCGTCCGGCCAGGCTGCGCACGCCTTCAGCCCCGCCATCGCGGCCTGTGCCGAGCGAGTGGCCGCCAGCAGATCGCCCACCACAGGACCGGCCACCACCGGTCCCGCCGCGAACGGGCCGATCAGCGACTTGGCCGCCTTCAGCGGATCGTTGGAACCGCCCGCGATGACCACCAGCCGACTGCCGAGCACCCCGGTGAGCACCTGCAGTTTGGCGTGCCGGGAGGCGCGGCGGATCGCCTCCACCGTCAGCTCGTTGTCACCGTCCGGGGCGGTGCCCAGCACGACGGCCACATGCTCGGGGGAGTTCCAGCCCAGCGCGGCGGCACGGGAGACGGCACCCTCGTCCGCCTCACCGGAGAGCACCGCGTTGACCACCAGCGACTCCAGCCGGGCGTCCCACGCGCCACGCGCCTCGGCGGCCTGCGCGTACACCTGCGCGGTGGCGAAGGCGATCTCCCGCGCGTACACCAGCAGCGCCTCCCGCAGCACCGCCTCGTCGCCGGGCGCCGCCACCTCGTCGATGGCCGCCTCGACGACCTCGATCGTCGTCCGCACCATCTCCACGGTCTGCCGCAGCGTGATCGCCCGTGTCAGCTCGCGCGGCGCGGTGCCGAACACGTCCGTGCTGATCGCCTGCGGCGTCTCCGGATGCCGGAACCACTCGGTGAAGGCCGCGATGCCCGCCTGGGCGACCAGGCCGATCCAGGAACGGTTCTCCGGCGGCATCGCGCGGTACCAGGGCAGCTGCTCGTCCATGCGCGCGATGGCGGCGGCGGCGAGTTTGCCGGAGGACTGCTCCAGACGGCGCAGGGTGGCCAGGTGTGGATGCTGGGGTGGTGGATCTGTGGCTTCGGGCACGGGACAAGCCTGCCTTACCGGATGCCCTCTTCGGGCGCGGGGGCTGACGGGCCCCGTACGGGGGACCCGGGCCGGGCCGCCGGCGGCGCACCCGGCCGGGGCTACCGTGGAGCGCATGGCACAGGTGGTGTGGCGGGCCGAGGACCGGTACCGGGGCGGCGACCAGCAGGCCGGGATCGACACCCGGCACGCCTTCTCGTTCTCCGGCTTCTACGACCCCGACAACGTCGGTTTCGGACTGCTGGTGGCCTGCAACGAGGAGCGCCTCGCGCCGGGCGCCGGATTCGAGGAGCACCCGCACCGCGATGTGGAGATCGTCACCTGGGTCGTCGAAGGCGAACTGGAGCACCGCGACTCGGCCGGGCACGCCACCGTCGTACGCCCCGGGGACGTGCAGCGGCTCGGCGCGGGCAGCGGCGTACGGCACACCGAGCGCAACGCGGGGGACGCCCCGCTGCGCTTCGTCCAGATGTGGCTGGTGCCGGGCACGTTCGGCACGGAGCCCGAGTACGAGATCGTCCGCGGTATCGCGGACAACACCCCCTTCGCACTGCCGCGCACGGAAGCCGTGCTGCACGTGCGGCGACTGGCCGACGGCGCACGTACAGCGGTGCCGGACGCCGCTTTCGTCTACCTCCATGTGGCGCGCGGCAGGGCACTGCTGGACGGTACGACGCTGCACCAGGGCGACGCAGCGCGGCTGACCGACGAGCGGGGCGGCCGGGAGCTGCGTGCCGAGGGCGGTGCCGAAGTGCTGCTGTGGGAGATGCACGCGGAGCCCGTCTACGGCTGAGCCCCGCCGGGCGGTCACTGGCGCAGTTCGGCCAGGACCGCGTCGGTGAACGGCGTCCACGCCTCCACGGCCCACGGGCCGAAAGCGCGATCGGTGAGCGCCACACAGGCGGCGCCCGCCTGCGGGTCGACCCACAGGAACGTCCCCGACTGGCCGAAGTGCCCGAAGGTGCCGGACGAGGAGGTCTCCCCCGTCCAGTGCGGGGACTTGCCGCCGCGGATCTCGAAGCCCAGGCCCCAGTCGTTCGGCTTCTGGTGGCCGTATCCGGGCAGCACCCCGCTGACCCCCGGGAAGACCACCGAGGTCGCCTCCCGCACCGTCGAGGGGTCCAGCAGCGCGGGGGACTGGAGCTCGGCGGCGAACCGGATCAGGTCCGCCGCCGTCGAGACGGCGTCCTTGGCGGCCGAGCCCTCCAGCTCGGTGGCGGCCATGCCCAGCGGATCGAGCACCCCTTCGCGCAGGTACTGCGGAAAGGGCATCTCGGTCGCCTTGGCGAGATGGTCGGCCAAGACCTCGAAGCCCGCGTTCGAGTAGATCCTGCGGGTACCGGGCTCGGCCATCGAACGGTGCTCGTCGAAGGCGAGTCCGGAGGTGTGCGCCAGCAGATGCCGCACCGTTGACCCCTCGGGGCCGGCCGGCTCGTCCAGCTCCACGGCGCCTTCCTCCAGCGCCATCAGCGCCGCGTAGGCGGTCAGCAGCTTGGTGACGGAGGCCAGCGCGAAGCGCTGCGCGGCCGGACCGTGCGTCCCGGCCACCGTGCCGTCGGCACGTACGACGGCCGCCGCCGCTGTGGGCACCGGCCAGGTCTCGATCATCCGCAGGCTGTCCATGGAACGAGCCTAACGGTCACGATTTGCCGCTGATTTTGCCCTTGCTTTGAGCGCACTCCAACTCCGTAGCGTTCACTTGTGACCGTGACGCAGACCGAGAGACCACGCACCTCGGAGCCCGAACTGCCGGCGCAGTGCGCCGCCGGCAGTGACGCCCTCCGCAGGCCGGACGGCCAGGACAGGTACACCATCAGCGAGGTGGCCGCGTTCAGCGGCCTGAGCGCGCACACCCTGCGCTGGTACGAGCGGATCGGCCTCATGCCGCATGTCGACCGATCCCACACCGGACAGCGGCGCTTCTCCAATCGCGACCTGGACTGGCTGGAGTTCGTCGGCAAACTGCGGCTGACCGGCATGCCCGTCGCGGACATGGTGCGCTACGCCGAGATGGTGCGCCAGGGCGAGACGACGGTCGCGGAACGCCAGGCGCTGCTGGAGACCACCCGCAAGGACGTGCTCGCACGGATCGCGGAATTGCACGACACCCTCGCCGTGCTCGACTACAAGATCGACCACTACTCACGGAAGACCGGAGAACTGCCGGCGACCCGCGCCGTCACGCCCCCCGCCGCCCGGGATGCCGCAGCTCACACCACCGCGAACGCGTAGAGCGCGAACGCGGCGGCCAGCGCACCGGCCACCGCCCGCGCACCCCGCCCGGCCCCGCGCCACGGCGTCTCGAACCGGCGGGTGACACTGCCGATCGCCACCAGCGACACGGCGAACACGGGCAGCCACGCCAGCCGGGCGAGCACCCAGCCCAGCGAGTCGGGGGCCGTCGTCAGACCGGGCACCGTACCCAGTGCAGCGCCGGGCACGGCCGCGGCCAGCATCGCCGTCTGGTGCCAGCAAAGAATCGTCATCGCCGACAGATTGATCGCCACCACAGGTGCCCACAGCGCCGGGCGGCGCAGCGCGTGACCGATCCGCTCGCGCAACAGGACGGCGGCACCGCACTGCACGGACGCGAGCGCCAGCACGAGCAGTGACGGGGGATGCGAGTTGGTACGCGACTGCCCGGGAACACCCACCATGGACGCCGGATAGTCGAAGACGACCAGCAGCACGGCGAACAGCACCCCGCCACCCGCGCACAGCACGGCAGCAGCCTTGCGGCGCAGCCTGCCCGCGCCCCAGCAGACACCGAGTTGATAGCCGAACAGCCAGCCCGGCAGCAGATTGACCAGCCCTGTCCAGGAAGGCACCTGCTGCGCGAACGGCCCGTATCGCAGAAGGTCCACCACCGCGACCACTGTCAGCAGTGGAACAGCACTCCACGCTCCCCACCGCCTCGCCACACGCACGCAGTACGGCGTCAGCGCGGTGACGCCCGCGTAGACGGCGACGAACCACAGTGGCTGCACCACCAGCACGGCCCCGGTCCGCAGCGTCGTCTCGGGCACGCCACACAGCGCCAGCACCGGCAGCAGCGCTGCCCACACGGCGGTGACGCCCAGCACGGGACGGCCCAGTCGCACCAGCCGGCCGCGCAGCCAGTGCCCGGCCGGCTGCCCGCGTGCGGTCGCGCGCTGCAGCGACAGCACCGAGGCGCAGCCGCCCACCAGGAAGAAGATGCCCAGCAGCTGCAGCATCCAGCTCAGTGGCGCGAAGAAACCCAGTGTGGCGAGCGGGCTCGCGTTGTGCAGGGCGCCCTGCGGTCCGCGGGTGAACCCGCCCAGCATCCAGTGCCCCAGCGGAACGGCGAGCAGCGCCAGCGCACGCAGCCCGTCCACGGCCCGGTCGCGGTGCGGGGGAGTGCGCTCCTCGACGGCCCGGACGGCGGCCCGCACCTTGTACCGCAGGGAGCGGCGGCCCGGAGCGGTGGGGCGGCGGAGCCTGGTCGCCCCGGGCAGCCGCGTACCGGTGGTCTGTTGCGTACCGGTGGTCTGGTGCGTGCGGGGGTGCATCGGCTGCGTCTCAGTGGGCATGGGCGCACTCCTGGGAGGTGGGAGCGCACTCCACCGAGCCGTAGGCGCGCAGCGCGATGGAGGCGAAGTTGTCGAGCGAGTCGGTGCCCGGCTCCAGATAGCCGCTGTGTCCGTCGGCCTCGTTCGCGGTGACGACGCGGGCACCGAACCGGGCGCTCGTCGGGTCGGCGCCGTGGCCCAGCCCCAGCACCTCGACGTTGGGTACGCGGCCGATCCAGTCCGCGGCGGCGCGCGCCGCCCACACCGGCACCCGGGTGTGCAGTGCGGCCACCGAGCCGGTGCGCATCCCGGGGGAGCCGAAGACGATCAGGTCGGCGGCTTCGGACCTGTCGAGCCGGGATGCCGCCCGGCCGCACACGACCGAGCCGTAGCTGTGGCACAGCACGGCGGGAGCGGGCACCCCGGTCTGCGCCAGCCCGTCCAGGAAGCGCACCAGCCGCGGTGCGCCCGCCTTGGCGAGCCGTCCGGTGGCGGCGTCCGGGCCGAGGCCCACAGGTGTGGTGTAGCCGACCCAGGCGACGACCGCGACGCGGGCGTGCGGCGCCCGTTCGCTCATCCGCCGGAGCAGCGCGGTGGCCATTCCGGCGGGCTTCCCGTACCGGTTCTCGCCGCCGCCGTCATAGCCGGCCAGGTCGATGTCGGAACCGGGGACGACGACAGCGGTGCGGGTGGTGTGCGCCAGGTCCCCGTAGACCTCGGCCACCTGTCCTCGGCCGCGCGGATCGAAGGCGAGGATCTGCCGCCCGGGAGCGAGCAGTTCGGCGTACCGTTCGGCCTTCCTGCCGGCCTCCCGGTGGTCCTCCGGCGTCAGACCGGCATCCCGCGCCCGCGCCAACTGCACCCGCCGCTCCTCCTTGAGCGCCACCCGGTTCGCCTGGTATCGGACTTCCAGGGGGGCGCCGTCCAGATTCCCCACCGTCAGCGCATGGCGCCGCACCAGCCCCTGCCGCTCGCTCTCGTCCAAGCCCGCGAAGAACGCGGCGACCCGTTCGGGGCTCGCGGTTGCGGGGTCCGGCAGCGTGCGCCCCAGCGCATGGTCGGCGCGCCAGGCGGCGGCGCCCGGCGGGGGGCCGGTGACCGGGGTCTGCTCCGTCGCACTGGTGACGCCCGCTGTCGCGGCGAAGACGGCCGCCATGAGCGGGGCAGCGAGCAGTGCGCGCTTGCGGCGGCGCTTCATACGTGGTGTCCCTCCTCCCGCCGCCCGCCCGGAGTCTCCGGCGGCGGCAGAGGGAGAGTGCGATCCCGGCCGTACGCGGGGCGTCACACCGCGGAGCCAATCGCCGGGTGCTACCGGGGTAGGGGGTGGAGGAGAGCAGGGAGGTCAGGCAGCGCGCGGACAGCGCGTCGGCCTGGTCACTGATCGGCGGGGCCGCGTCTACTGGTCGCCTGGTGCGACGAGCCCCGACTCGTAGGCGAAGATGACGGCCTGGGCGCGGTCACGCAGGCCCAGCTTGGCGAAGATGCGGCTCACATGGGTCTTCACCGTTTGTTCGGCCAGCACGAGGGATGCGGCGATCTCGGTGTTGGACTGCCCGCGCGCCACGAGCTCCAGCACCTCGGTCTCCCGCTCGGTCAGTGCCTTGAGCCGCAGCTCGGGTGCCGAGGTACGCCCCTTGCGCGGGGCGGTTCCGGACCGCTGCCGGGCGAACTCCGCGATCAGCCGCCGGGTCACCGACGGCGCCAGCAGCGCCTCGCCCTCGGCCACCACTCGTACCGCGGCGATCAGGTCGGCCGGTGGCGCGTCCTTGAGCAGGAAACCGCTGGCGCCCAGCCGCAGCGCTTCGTACACGTAGTCGTCCACGTCGAACGTGGTCAGCATCAGCACCTTGGGCTGGTGGGTGACGCCGGGTGGCGGGTCGAGGAGCTGCTGCGCCGCCTCCAGGCCGTTCAGCCGGGGCATCCGCACGTCCATCAGGACGACGTCCGGGTGGGCGCGGCGGCACAGCTCGACTCCCGCCACGCCGTCGGGTGCCTCGCCGACCACATCGATGTCGCTCTGGGCGGCCAGCAGGGCGGCGAACCCCGCGCGGACCATGGCCTGGTCGTCGACGATGACCACACGGGTCACCCGGTCCGTGGGGGAAGCGCCGGGGGCGCCAATGCCGTTCATCCGGTCGCGGAGCCCTTCGTGTCCTGCCGGCTCTTCGAGTCCTGCCGGTCCTTCGTGTCCTGCCGGTCCTTCGGGTTCTGCCCGCCGCCCTTCGCCTCGCCGGCGTCCGCGGCCTGCTCGTTCCCGGCGTTCCCGGTGTTCTCGCCGTCCGCTCCGTCCGCTCCGTCCGCGCCGTCCGTTCCGTTCCCGGCGTCCTCGGCGGTCTCCTGCGGCTCTTCCAGGGCCGTGACGGGCGGGTGCAACGGGAGCCGGGCGGCGACGCGGAAGCCCCCGTCGGGCAGTGGGCCGACCTCCAGGCTGCCGCCGACCAGCCGTACGCGTTCCCGCATCCCCACCAGCCCGTGTCCGGTACCGGCTGTCTCCAGCGGCGCGGCCTCCGGCTCGGGAGAGGGCCCGTTGACGACCAGGACGGACAGCTGGTCCTCCGGTGCCGTCACCGAGATCCGGGTCCGCGCACCGGGTGCGTGCCTGACGACGTTGGCGAGCGCCTCCTGCACGATCCGGTACGCCGACAGGGCCACGGCCGGCGCCGGCCCGGAGCCCCCGACCGCTGTGCCGTTCTCACCCTCGTCCCCGGGGAGGGAGACGCTCAGCTCGGTGGGTACGCCGGCCCGTACGGTCGCCTCCACCAGCTGCTCCAGTCTCTCCAGGCCGGGCTGGGGGTCGCGCTCCCCGCGGCTGTGCTCGCTCCGGAGAACGCCCAGCAGGCGGCGCATCTCGGTCAGCGACTCGCGGGCCGTGGCGGCGATGGAGCCGAACTCCTCGCGGGCTTCCGGGGTCATCTCGGCGATCCGGTAGGGGGCGCTGTCGGCCTGGACAGTGATGACCGACATGTGGTGCGCGACGACATCGTGCAGTTCCCGCGCGATACGGGCACGCTCCTCCAGCAGGGTGCGCTGGGCGCGTTCCGCCTCGCTGATGGTCTCCTGCTCGGCCAGCCGCCGCTGCGCCTCCGCGCGCTCCCGCAGCGTGGCGCCGAGCAGCAGCACGGCACCGCTGAGCACGATCAGCAGGACATTGGTGCCCTCGCTGCGCTCAGGAGCGACGAACCCCAGCGTGATGGACGCGGTCACCGTGGCGAGCCAGACGGCCAGCAGGGTGCGGCGGCTCTCGCGCAGTGCCAGCGCCAGGCACAGCACCAGATAGCCCACGATCACCGTCGGCGGCCACGGCCAGGGGCGGCCCGCGGTCCCGTCCGCCGCCAGCAGGGTGAGGGCGCCCACCAGGTCGGCGGTGAAGACGATCCACCAGGCGGGCAGCGGCCTGGTGACGGCCAGCAGCAGCGGTGCCGTCTGTGCGACACCGAGCGCACCGGCCAGACCGCCCGGCATCTTGTAGTCGTTCGTGAGCAACTGGACGGTGGACGGGAGGAGGGCGACGGTGAAGGCGAAGGCCAGCACGTAGGGCAGCCGTCGCACCAGTCGGGACGAGGCGTGTCCGAGCAGCGGCTCGTGGGAGGCGGCGGGCGTGGCCAGTGCGGTCCCCAGCGAGCGCACCCCGTCCCGCAGGTCGGGGACCACAGAGCGTAGGGTCACAGTTCCGCCAGCAGCTCGGCCTTCTTGGCGGTGAACTCCTCGTCGGTCAGCAGCCCGGCGTCGTGCAGTTCGCCCAGGTGACGGATGCGTTCGGCCACGTCGGCCGGGTCCGAGCGGTGCGGCTGCGGTGTCGCCGGGGCCGTACGGACGCTCTCCAGCTCCCGCACCGGGTCTGCCGCGCGTACCGCCTCCAGGACCGAGGCGGCGAAGGGCAGCGATTCGTAGACGGGGCCGTAGCCGAGACCGAACACCACGGAGGCCGGGTCCTGGTCGGCCTCCGCGAGCATCTCGGCCCCGCGGGGGCGCAGCCGCAGGTGGCCGCTGAGGCCCTCCGGGGAGCGCCATTCGACGTCTTCGAGCTCGCCCACGGGGAAGAACTGGTCGCCGGCTTTCCATTTGGCGGTGGAGGCGCCGGTCCAGAACCAGCGGAAGGCGACGACCTTGCCGTCGAAGGATGCCTTGCCGTCGTACGCCTTGAAGCTCTGCGGCGCCGCCGGTGCGGCGACCAGATGGTGCTCGGCGGGTTTGGCCGCCTCCTCGGGCAGCGCGGCCCGCAGCTCGGTCGCGTAGTAGTCCGCCAGTGTCTCGCGCTCCGCGGGCAGCACCAGGCGGTAGGGGTCGCTGCTTGCCTTGAGCTGTCCGGCGGCCGCTTCCAGCAGCGGGTCGGCACCCTCGCGGGGCACGGCACGCAGCACCACGGTGCCGCGTTTGCCGCCCGGGGCCAGCTCGACGGCGCTCAGCGCCTCGTACGGAATACGCCGTTCCCCGAGCACCTGGAAGAGCTTCGGTGTGCGGATCCCCCGTTCGAAGCGGATGAGCACGGAGTCCGATTCGAACTCCCAGGTGGAGTGAATTCCAGCCAGTACGTCACCCATGTGGGCCATCGTATGCGGCAGCCGCCTGTCCGTCCCCCCTCCGCCGCCCTCCGTGACGCTACGCGCGCTGATTCGGCGGGTACGGCGCCCCGGGAGCGCTCCGGCGCCCTGGCGTGATGTCAGGAAACGCCAGGAACGAAGGAGCAGTGCGGGTCGGAGGAGTCGCACGTGATGTCCTCGTAGGAGCCGGTGCCGATCGCGGCGAAGTTGTCGAGGCTGCGGGTGTGCGGCACGAAGTAGCCGGTGTGGCCGACGGCGCCCCGGGCCGACAGATGCCGGGCGCCGAAGGCGTCCGCGACGGGGTCGGCACCGTGTCCGAGCCCCCCTACGTCCATATGGGGCACATCGGCGATCCAGTCGTCACGGTCCCGCATCGCCCAGACGCGGGCGCGGGTGTCGAGCTGTGCCACGTTGTCGGCGCGCATCCCGGGACTGCCGGCGACGGCGATGTCGGTGACGCTGCCGGGCAGCTCGGGTGCCGCCACCCCGCACACCACCGAGCCGTAGCTGTGGCAGAACAGCGCCACCTTGGGGGAGGCGGCGGCCGCGGTGGAGGGCAGTGTCCGCAGGAGTCTGTTGAGCCGTACCGCGCCGTCCTGGGCCGGTCCGCCGGATGCCGCGTCCACCCCGAGGCCCGCGGGTGCGGTGTAGTCGGCCCAGGCGATGGTGGCCGTACGCACGCCCGGGCGCGCGCTGTGCTGCTGCCGCTGCAGCGACTCGGCCATGCCGACGGGGGCGGAGTACTGCCGTGCCGACCTCTCGAAGGTCAGCAGTTCGGTGTCGACACCGGGGACGACCACCGAGACCCGCTGTGCGTCCCGCAGGTCGCCGAAGACCTCGGCTGCCCGGCCCCGCCCTGTCGGGTCGAAGGCGAGGATCTGCCGCCCGGGGCGCAGCATCGACTCGAAGCGGTGCATCCGCTGCCCCGCCTGGTTGCGGCCCTCCTCCGTCAGCCGCTGGTCACGCATCCGTTTGCGCTCGGTGTCGCGGGCCTTGAGCAGCGCCGCGTGGTTGGCCCGGTAGCGCAGCTTCAGGGGGGCGCCGCCGAGGTTGCCCACGACCAGCGGATAGCGCGTGGCCAGGGTGCGCTGCTGCGCTGCGCTCAGCGTGGCGAAGTAGCGGGCGATGCGATTGGGTGAGGCGTCCGGGTCGGGCAGTGGGCGGCCGGCGAAGGAGCCCTTCTCCCAGGCGTGCAGTGCCGCTGCGCGGGGCCCGTCGGCGGCCTGGTGCTTGCGGACCGCGGTCCAGCCGGTGGTCGCCAGCAGGACGAAGACCACGGCCAGGGCGAGCAGCGCACGCCAGGCCGTGCTGCCCGGGGCGCCCGACGGGGGGACGCCTGTTCCGGACAGCGGGTTGCCTAGTGCGGAGAAGTAAGTCACTGGAGCGACACCTTAGGAGATGCCGCCCGGCGGTCCCGCATTCATGAGTGCCCCGTGAGTCATCTCACGTTTCGTACTCCGCGGTCGGGTCAGTGCCACACCGCCGTTCGGCGTAGTGGTCACCGTCTGCAACTGCCGTGCGGGGCGCGGCAGTCGGGCTCAGCGCGCTCGGCCCCAGTCGGCGGTGAGCGCGGGGCCCAGTTGCGCGATGTAATCGCGGGTGACCTCACGTGCCGTCTCCAGGGAGGCGTCGTTGCGCATGCTCCACTGCCGGGCCGCGGTGCGCATCACTCCGGTGAAGGCCGCCACCAGTACGCGCGGCCGCGGATCCACCTCGGCGTCCACACCGGTACGCCGGGCGATCTCCTGGACGAGCTTCTCCTCCATCAGCAGCGAGTGCCGCAGATGCGCCGCGAGCAGGGGCGGGGTCACCTCGATCACTTGGCACATCTTCAGGTGCAGGTCGAGAGGGGTGATCTCCTCCACGGCCACGCCCACGTCGTCCCACACGTCGTTGAGGGTGCGGCGCAGGCACTCCAGCGGAGGCTCGTCCGCCGGGCGGGCGCACACCGCCTCGTAGTAGAACCGTTCGACCATGTCCTGCACGAAGAGTGCGACTTCCTCCTTGTTGGAGAAGTAGCGGAAGAAGGTGCGCTGGGAGACGTCGACGGCTTCGGCGATCTGGTCGACGGTCGTGGATTCGTAACCCTGCGTGACGAAGAGCTCGTGGGCCGCCACGATCAGGGCGTCCCTGGTGCGCTGTTTCTTCCGCTCACGCAGACCCGTCAATGCCGCTTCCTCTCCCGCGTCGAATTGCTCACGATACGTGAGCGCCGTCTGACATTTACCGGCTAATAATTTGGTTTGTCAATTGTCAGAGGCTGTCATTACTCTCGCGCCATGAGCACCCAGACCAGCACCGTCGCGCACGGCGCGCCGGATCCATCAGGCCCCGAGGGCGGTCAGGGGACCCGCACCGGGCTGCGCGGACACCCGTGGCTGACCCTCGTGACAGTCGCCTTCGGTGTCGCGATGGTCGCCCTCGACGGGACGATCGTCGCCATCGCCAACCCCGCCATCCAGGACGATCTCGACGCCTCTCTCGCGGACGTCCAGTGGATCACCAACGGCTATCTGCTCGCGCTCGCGGTCTCGCTGATCACGGCGGGCAAGCTGGGTGACCGCTTCGGCCACCGCCAGACCTTCCTCGGCGGCGTCGTCGGCTTCGCGCTGGCCTCCGCAGCCATCGGACTGTCCGGCAGCGTCGCTCTCGTCATCACCTTCCGCGTGCTCCAGGGCATATGCGGCGCACTGCTGATGCCTGCCGCGCTCGGCCTGCTGCGCGCATCCTTCCCCGCCGAGCGGCTGAACGCCGCCATCGGCATCTGGGGCGCGGTCATCGGCGCCTCCACCGCTGCCGGGCCGATCGTCGGCGGCCTGCTGGTCGAGCACAAGGGCTGGGAGTCGGTCTTCTTCATCAACGTACCCGTCGGGGCGCTCGCGCTGGTGATGGGCCTCGTGCTGCTGCTCGACCGGCGCGCGAAGGACGCACCCCGCTCCTTCGACCTGCTGGGCATCGTCCTGCTGTCGGGCGCGATGTTCTGCCTCGTCTGGGCGATCATCAAGGCCCCCGACTGGCACTGGGGCGACGCCAAGACGCTCGGCTTCCTGGCGGTGTCCGTGGTGGCCTTCGCCCTCTTCGGCTTCTGGGAGACGAAGGTCAAGGAACCCCTGCTACCGATGAGCATGTTCCGCTCGGTGCCGCTGACCGCAGGCACCGTCCTGATGGTTCTGATGGCCTTCGGCTTCATGGGCGGCATCTTCTTCGTCACCTTCTATCTGCAGAACGTCAACGGCCTCTCGCCCGTGGACAGCGGGTTGCGGCTGCTGCCGCTGACCGCGATGATGATCGTCGCCTCGCCGCTGGCGGGCACCGTCATCACCAAGGTGGGCCCGCGCATCCCGCTGGTCGGCGCCATGGTGCTGGCCGCCGTCGCGATGTTCGGCCTCTCCACGCTGGAGGCGAACAGCGGCATGGGGATCACCTCGCTGTGGTTCGCCCTCCTCGGCCTCGGACTCGCTCCGGTGATGGTCGGCGCCACCGAAGTGATCGTCGGCAACGCCCCGTTGCAGCACGCCGGTGTCGCGGGCGGACTCCAGCAGGCCGCCATGCAGGTGGGCGGCAGCCTCGGTACGGCCGTGCTCGGCGCCGTGATGGCCTCCAGGGTCGGCAGCGAACTGCCCCACAAGTGGGCGGAGGCCAAGCTGCCGCCGCTGCCCGAGAAGAAGGAGGCGGCCCTCAAGGACGCCGCCGAGGTCGGTATCGCGCCCGTACCCAAGGGCACGCCCGAGCAGATGGCCCAGGCGATCAAGCATGTGGTGCACGACTCCTTCGTCTCCGGCATGGGCCTGGCGTTCGTCTGCGCGGGCATCGTCTCGGTGCTGGCCGCGGGCGTCGCCGTCTTCACCAGCCGCGGCAAGAACGACGCGGGGCCCTCCGTGCACGTCTGACCAACCGGTATCTACCCGCCGCTTCCAGGATCGATCCGGCACGGCGGGAGGTATCCGGATCTCTTCCGGCCCGGTGCATCCGGGGACGGTGGATAACTCGCGAGTTGTGGACAACTCCGCCACCTGTCCCGGTGAACCGGGCCGTTTGCTCTTGGCGGCCCGTCGGCGGCACGCACATGCTGATCACACGCCGGGCGAGAACGTGCCCGGCCCTGAGCGGGGGGAGTGATCAGCCGTGAAAGGCATGCTCGGACGAGGTCCGAAGACGGCGGCCGGGATCCTGGCCGCGACAGCGCTCGCGGTGTCCGTCACCGCCGCCGCACAGCCGGCGGGGGCACGGACGCAGCACGGGTCCCAGCAGCGGGCCGTGCAGAAGGCGGCAGGCAAGGCCGCGGTGGAAGGGACGGCGGCACAGCGGGCCGGCAACGGCGACACCGGGCCCCGGCTGGGGAAATGCGGCCCGGGGGAGCTGTGCCTGTGGGAGCGCCCGAAGTTCAAGGGGAAGCCGCGCGTCCACGAACTGAGCGGTATCGACATCGAAAGCTGTACGCCGCTGCGGGGCGGAGCCTCGGCCACCTCGGCGGCGAACCGCACCGGCAGGCCCGTCACGCTCTATCAGAGCGCGGAATGCGCGGAGACGGCCGAGTTCAACACCCATCCCTCGGGCTCCTGGACGCCCGAGCTGCCCTACCGGGCACGCGCGTTCAAGGTATGGGAGCACTGAGATGCCCGCCGCGTACGCGGGGCGCCGAGATCGGCCCCGCAGGCGAGCGGCCGGGTGCGGTCCACTCCAGGACCGGACCCGGCCGCAAGGCCCGGGCCGGGAGCCGACCGGCTCCCGGCGACCGGGAGCAGGCTCAGGCGTCGCCGCCGGCGGTGCCCGGGTCGGCCGCCGCGACCTCCAGCAGCTGGTAGCGGTCGATGGCCTGCTTCAGCGCGGAGCGGTCCACCTTCCCCTCCTTCGCCAGCTCGGTCAGCACGCCCAGCACGATCGACTGCGCGTCGATGTGGAAGTACCGGCGGGCGGCGCCCCGGGTGTCGGCGAAGCCGAACCCGTCCGCGCCCAGCGACTGGTAGGTGCCGGGCACCCAACGCGAGATCTGGTCCGGCACGGCCCGCATCCAGTCCGAAACCGCCACCTTCGGGCCTTCGGCGTCGTGCAGCGTGCGGGTGACGAAGGGGACGCGCTGCTCCTCCTCGGGGTGCAGGAGGTTGTGCTCCTCCACCGTCACGGCCTCCCGGCGCAGCTCGTTCCAGGAGGTGGCCGACCACACGTCGGCCTTCACATCCCACTCCTCGGCCAGGATGCGCTGCGCCTCCAGCGCCCACGGCACGGCCACGCCCGAGGCCAGGATCTGCGCGGCATGGGTGCCCCGCTCACCCGCCCGGTAGCGGTAGAGGCCCTTGAGGATGCCCTCGACATCCACGTTCTCCGGCTCGGCCGGCTGCTGGATGGGCTCGTTGTAGACGGTCAGGTAGTAGAAGATGTCCTCGCCCTGCGGGTGCTCCTCGCTGGAGCCGTACATCCTGCGCAGCCCGTCCTGGACGATATGGGCGATCTCGAAGCCGAACGCCGGGTCGTAGGCGACCACCGCGGGGTTGGTGGAGGCGAGCAGCTGCGAGTGGCCGTCCGCGTGCTGGAGGCCCTCACCGGTGAGCGTGGTGCGCCCCGCGGTGGCGCCCAGCACGAAACCGCGCGCCAACTGGTCGGCCATCTGCCAGAACTGGTCACCGGTCCGCTGGAAGCCGAACATCGAGTAGAAGACGTAGATCGGGATCAGCGGCTCGCCGTGGGTGGCGTAGGCGGAACCCGCGGCGATGGCGGCGGCGGTGCAGCCCGCCTCGGAGATGCCGTCGTGCAGCATCTGCCCGGTCGGGGACTCCTTGTAGGCCAGCAGCAGTTCACGGTCGACGGACTCGTACAGCTGCCCCAGCGGGTTGTAGATCTTGGCCGACGGGAAGAAGGAGTCCATTCCGAAGGTGCGGTACTCATCGGGCGCGATCGGCACGAAGCGCTTGCCGATCTCCTTGTCCCGCATCAGGTCCTTCAGCAGCCGGACGAACGCCATCGTGGTGGCGATCTGCTGCTGCCCCGAGCCCTTCTTCAGCGTGGCGTACGCCTTGTCGTCCGGCAGCCGCAGCGGCTGTGCCCGGTTGATCCGCGTCGGTACGTAGCCGCCGCACTCCTTGCGGCGGTCGTGCATGTACTGGATCTCTTCCGAGTCGCGGCCCGGGTGGTAGTAGGGCGGCACGCCCGACTCCAGCTCGCTGTCGGGGATCGGCAGATGCAGCCGGTCGCGGAAGCCCTTGAGGTCGTCGACCGTCAGCTTCTTCATCTGGTGGGTGGCGTTGCGGCCCTCGAAGTTGGGACCCAGCGTCCAGCCCTTGATGGTCTGCGCCAGGATGACGGTCGGCTGTCCCTTGTGCTCGGCCGCCGCCTTGTAGGCCGCATAGACCTTGCGGTGGTCGTGGCCGCCGCGGCCCAGGTGCAGGAGCTGGTCGTCGGTCATGCCCTCGACCATCTTGCGAAGCCGCTGGTCGCCGCCGAAGAAGTGCTCGCGGATATAGGCGCCGCTCTCGGTCGCGTAGGTCTGGAACTGCCCGTCGGGCGTGGTGTTCAGCTTGTTGACCAGTACGCCGTCCCGGTCCTGTGCCAGCAGCGGGTCCCAGGAGCGGTCCCACACCAGCTTGATGACGTTCCAGCCGGCACCCCGGAAGTAGGACTCCAGCTCCTGGATGACCTTTCCATTACCGCGGACCGGCCCATCCAGCCGCTGGAGGTTGCAGTTGATGACGAAGGTGAGGTTGTCCAGCCCCTCGCGGGCGGCCAGGGAGAGCTGACCGAGCGATTCGGGCTCGTCCATCTCGCCGTCACCGAGGAAGGCCCACACCCGCGACTTGGAGGTGTCGGCGATGCCCCGGGCCTCCATGTAGCGGTTCATCCGTGCCTGGTGGATGGCGCCGATCGGGCCCAGGCCCATGGAGACGGTGGGGAACTCCCAGAAGTCCGGCATCAGCCGCGGGTGCGGATAGCTGGGGAGCCCGTGCGGCGCCTTGCTCTTCTCCTGCCGGAAGCCGTCGAGCTGTGCCTCGCTGAGCCGGTCGAGCAGATAGGCGCGCGCGTAGATGCCGGGGGAGGCGTGGCCCTGGAAGAAGATCTGGTCCCCGCCGTGGCCCTCGTCCTTGCCGCGGAAGAAGTGGTTGAAGCCCACGTCGTAGAGCGAGGCGGAGGAGGCGAAGGTGGCGATGTGGCCCCCCACCCCGATCCCCGGGCGCTGGGCGCGCGAGACCATGACCGCCGCGTTCCACCGGGTCGCGTTCAGGATCTTGCGCTCGATCTCCTCGTTGCCGGGGAAGAACGGCTCGTCCTTGGTCGCGATGGTGTTGACATAGTCCGTGCTGCGCATCTCCGGGACGGCGACACGCTTCTCGCGGGCGCGCTCGATGAGCCGGAGCATGAGATAGCGGGCGCGTTCCCGTCCGCGCTCGTCGACGGCGGCGTCGAGCGAGTCGAGCCATTCCTGGGTCTCTTCGGGATCGAAATCCGGGACCTGGCTGGGAAGGCCGCCAATGATGATCGGGTTGCGATCGGATCCGGAAGCCACGCTGTTCCTTCGCTGTATCGGTCGGGTGGTGCTCGGGGCCGGGCGACGGCGGACGCCAGGAATCGTGCTCAGTGGGTGGCGCGCCGCCTCCATCGTGTACCGCCGCCGCTGTGACGTCATCTCTACCGATAAGTAACCCAGCGCCCCTCGAGGCGGACCGGAAAGGGGGTGTACGCAGGTGTTCGCGGAATACAGTGGCGCGGTCGAAACGCAACCTTACGCCCGTTCCGGGGCGCGCCGCCCACTCCGCCCGTACCACCCCAAACATACGTTCGGTACCCAGAGGTACCTCTACGGCTCCCCCGGCTCAGCCGGGGCAAACCTGGCAGATCTCAGCGGCTGTAATGTGGCCTGAATCACTCTCGATCAGGCATTGTGGGATGAGACGTCAACGTTTGGGCGGGATGGAAGGCCGGGTACTTGCGTGATCCGGCCCGCCCGTGTGGACTACGGCCCAATGCCTCGCGTACGCGCGGGGTGCAACCCCCATATTCGTAAGACATGACTGGAGGCAATCCGTGAGCGCGACCGCGGACCACGCGGAGGAGCGGACCAACCCCGCCGCAAGGCTGGGTTTCCAGCCCGGGCAGGTGGTCCAGGAGATCGGCTACGACGACGACGTCGACCAGGAGCTCCGCGAGTCCATCGAGGAGATCACCGGCACGGAGCTGGTCGATGAGGATTACGGCGATGTGGCCGACGCCGTGGTGCTGTGGTTCCGCGACGAGGACGGCGACCTGACGGACGCGCTGGTGGACGCGACCACGATGATCGACGAGGGTGCCCCGGTCTGGCTGCTGACCCCCAAGACGGGGCGTGAGGGCTACGTCGAGCCCAGCGACATCGGCGAGGCGTCCCAGACCGCCGGGCTCTCCCAGACCAAGAGCTTCAACGCGGCCAAGGACTGGACGGGCAGCCGTCTGGTCACCCCGAAGGGCGCCCCGAACAAGCGCTGACCGGCGTTCGGGAGGTTTGCGCCTCGTCGGCGTCGGCGCTGTGGCCCGGCGCCGCTTTCCGGTTGCTTCCTGGCCGGGGCCTCCCGGTCCGGTTGCGTTCCGGAACCACCTTTCGGTTGCTTCCGGTGTGTGCCCGACCCGCTCCGGCGGGTATGCGACGAGCCCCTGACCGGCCCATGGCCGGCAGGGGCTCGGTGCATAGGGTGGGACCGTCTTTGTCCGCCCACCGAAGGGAACCCGCCATGGCGATCGAGGCCGGCACCAAGGCACCCGACATCGAGCTCAAGGACCAGCACGGCCAGACCGTGCGGCTCTCGGACTTCCAGGGCAACAAGAACGTGGTCCTGCTCTTCTACCCCTTCGCCTTCACCGGCGTGTGCACCGGTGAGCTGTGCGCGCTGCGTGACGAGCTGCCCCGGTTCGTCAACGACGACGTGCAGCTGCTGGCGGTCTCCAACGACTCGCCGTTCTCGCTGCGCGTCTTCGCCGAGCAGGAGGGGCTGGAGTACCCGCTGCTGTCCGACTTCTGGCCGCACGGCGAGGCGTCCCGCGCCTACGGGGTCTTCGACGAGGAGAAGGGCTGCGCGGTACGCGGGACCTTCATCATCGACAAGGAGGGCACCGTGCGCTGGACGGTCGTCAACGGGCTGCCCGACGCGAGGGACCTCAAGGACTACGTCAAGGTGCTCGAAAAGCTCTGACGCCCGCCGGGCCGCCGCGCCGGGTACGCGCTCCCAGCGCTCCCGGCAACGCTCGGAACAACCCCGATTCCGCTCCGTAAGAGGGCTGTTTCCCGGGGAACCGCTCACTAGGATCGAATCGTTGATCCGAAGGCATCCACACAACGGGGGCACGCGGTGCTCCTCACGAACAACTGACCAGGAGGACTCGTGGGAGTCAGCCTCAGCAAGGGCGGCAACGTCTCGCTGACCAAGGAAGCGCCCAACCTGACCGCCGTCATCGTCGGTCTGGGCTGGGACGCGCGTACGACCACCGGCAGCGACTTCGACCTCGATGCGAGTGCCCTGCTGACGAACGCGGAGGGCAAGGTCGGCAACGACCAGAACTTCGTCTTCTTCAACAACCTCAAGAGCCCCGACGGCTCCGTGGAGCACACCGGCGACAACCTCACCGGTGAGGGCGAAGGCGACGACGAGGTCATCAAGGTGAACCTCGCCGGGGTGCCCGCCGACGTCGAGAAGATCGTCTTCCCCGTCTCGATCTACGAGGCGGAGAGCCGCCAGCAGAGCTTCGGCCAGGTGCGCAACGCCTACATCCGCGTGCTCAACCAGGCCGACAACGTCGAGCTGGCGCGTTACGACCTCAGCGAGGACGCGTCGACCGAGACGGCGATGGTCTTCGGTGAGCTCTACCGGCACGGTGCGGAGTGGAAGTTCCGCGCCATCGGCCAGGGGTACGCGTCCGGTCTGCGCGGCATCGCGCAGGACTTCGGCGTGAACGTCTGAGGACCTGTCGGGTATCGCCACCGGCCCCGCTCGCGGGCCGGTCGGCGCACCTGCCGGGGATCGGCAGCCACGGGCGCCGCAGACTTCCGTGACCCGGAGGTGTGCGGCGCCCGGTGGTACGGAGAGACTGGATGCACCGTGGCGCGGGCCACACGGTCGTGCCACTAGCCGGGGAGAGGACCAGAACATGAGCGTGACGCTCGCCAAGGGGGGAAACGTCTCCCTCTCGAAGGCCGCACCGAACCTGACCCAGGTACGGATCGGCCTGGGCTGGAAGGCCCGTTCCACCACAGGCGCCGACTTCGACCTCGACGCGAGCGCACTGCTGTGCTCCGGCGGCCGGGTCCTCGGTGACGAGTACTTCATCTTCTACAACAACCTCAAGAGCCCCGAGGGCTCGGTCGAGCACACCGGCGACGAGCTGGTCGGCGGTACCGGCGGGGACGACGACGAGACGGTGCTGGTGGACCTCACGCTGGTCCCGGCACAGGTCGACAAGATCGTCTTTGCCGTCTCGATCTACGACGCCGAGAGCCGGCACCAGACCTTCGGCCAGGTCGGCGAGGCGTACATCCGTGTCCTCAACCAGGAAGACGGAGTGGAGCTGGCGCGTTACGACCTCAGCGAGGACGCCTCTTCCGAGACGGCGATGATCTTCGGGGAGCTGTACCGCTACAACGCAGAATGGAAGTTCCGTGCAGTTGGCCAGGGGTACGCGTCAGGCCTGAGGGGCATCGCTCTAGACTTCGGCGTCAATGTCGCCTAGTCGCGGCGATGCCGTCGGGACGACTTCGAGGTCGCAGTCGTCCCGGATTCCTCACCCTTTGTGAACCTATGTAGACCGGATACCGGATTGGGAAGCCAGTGCTCCTGAAAACCTTTGGTTGGTCCTTCGGCGTCACCGCCGCAGGGCTGGCCGCAGCGGCGTTCTTCTGGGGGTGGGAGGCGTTCGCCCTCGTGGCGATCCTTTCCGTCCTCGAAATCTCGTTGTCGTTCGACAACGCGGTCGTCAACGCCGGCGTACTGAAGAAGATGAACGCCTTCTGGCAGAAGATCTTCCTCACCATCGGCATTCTGATCGCGGTATTCGGCATGCGACTGGTCTTCCCGGTCGTCATCGTCGCCATCAGTGCGCAGGTCGGGCCGGTCGAAGCCGTGCGGGTCGCGCTCGAGAATCCCGACCGCTACGAGCAGCTGGTCACGGACGCGCATCCGGCCATTGCCGCCTTCGGTGGGATGTTCCTGCTGATGATCTTCCTCGACTTCATCTTCGATGAGCGGGAACACAAGTGGATCGGCTGGCTGGAGCGCCCGCTGTCGCGACTCGGCAAGGTCGACGGTCTCTCCGTCTGCATCGCCCTGATCGTGCTGCTGGTGACCGCCACCACACTCGCCACCGCCGCGCACCAGCACGGCGGGGCACATGCCGACAAATCGGCCACAGTGCTGCTCTCCGGCGTGGCGGGACTCGTCACCTATCTGATCGTCGGCGGACTCTCCAGCCACTTCGAGAACAAGCTCGAGGAGGAAGAGGAGCGCGAGCACGAAGCCGAGGAAGAGGCCAAGAAGGCCGGGAAGCAGCCCTCGGCCGTCGGACTGGCCGGCAAGGCCGCCTTCTTCATGTTCCTCTACCTGGAGGTGCTGGACGCCTCGTTCTCCTTCGACGGGGTCATCGGTGCCTTCGCGATCACCAACCACATCTTCTGGATGGCGCTCGGTCTGGGCATCGGGGCGATGTACGTCCGGTCGCTGACGGTCTACCTGGTGCGCCAGGGCACCCTGGACGACTACGTCTACCTGGAGCACGGCGCGCACTACGCCATCGGTGCTCTCGCCGTCATCCTGCTCGTCACCGTCAAGTACCAGATCAACGAGGTCATCACGGGCCTCATCGGTGTGGTGCTGATCGCCACCTCCTTCTGGTCCTCGCTGCGCCGCAATCGTGTGATCGAGGCCAACGGGTCGGACGGGTCCGACGGGGAGGAATCCGAGCAATCCGGGGTCACCGCGCGCGTGTGACCGCTTGCCGATTGAGGAACGCTCCCAGCGGGGCGGCTTCCGCGACGGCGTGGGCCACCGGCCCGCACCGCCGTCCCGGAGCCGCCCCGCAGCGGTGAGTTGGGCTTGTTGAGGACGAGTGGGGGTACGGGATGGTCTCCCTGTGGGAGAACTGGCGCCGAGGCGTGGGCATGTCCCGGCGTGGACCCAAGTTCGACACGGTCGGCGGTCCTTCGACGTATGCGATGGAGCTGACCAAACGGCACCCTGAACTGTCGCTGACCAAACAAGGTGCCGACACCGGCAGCATGCAGGTCAATCTCTCCTGGCGAATGCGCAGTTCGGACCTGGAGAGCGTCGGTCGCGGTACGGGCGGCTCGCTGCGGCACCCGCTCAGAGCGTTCAAGCCCACCGTGGTCCAGGCGCACACCCAGGGTGTCGTCAACGTGGACCTCGACCTGGCCTGCATGTACGAGCTGATGGACGGCAGCAAGGGTGTCGTCCAGCCGCTCGGCAACTTCCTGGGGGACTGGAACGCGCCCCCTTACGTCAAGCTCACCGGCGACGACCGGTTCGGTTCGCCGTCCGGCGAGACGCTCTACGTCAATCTCGACCACCGGGACGAGATCAAGCGGCTGCTCTTCTTCGTCTACATCTACGACGGCACGCCGGCCTTCGACCGGACCCATGCCGTCCTCACCCTCATCCCCAGCAACGGCCCGCACGTGGAGGTCGGCCTGGACGAGCGGGCCCCTCAGGCCCGCTCCTGCGCGGTGCTGCTGATGGAGAACGTCAAGGGAGAGCTGAGGGTGCGCCGCGAGGTGCGCTACGTCTACGGCTTCCAGGCGGAGCTGGACCGGCTCTACGGCTGGGGCCTGCAGTGGGGCCGGGCCTACAAGTCGCAGAAGGTCTGAGCGGCCCCGCGCCGGTGCCACCGCGCGCGACACCACACGAGGCCCGGCCGGTCACCGGCCGGGCCTCCTGGTGTGCCGTCCGCGTCAGCGGTTGGTGAGGAACTGCGGGCCCTGGGGCGGCAGCGCGAACGCGGGGTCCGGCTGCGGATAGCCATAGGTGGGCTGTGGATAGCCGTAGGCGGGCTGGGTGGCGGGCGGCTGCTGCGGTGGCTGCGGGTAGCCGTAGGCGGGCTGGTGGGCAGGGGGTGCCGGGATGCCCGGAGCCCCCTGGGGTCCGAAGAGCGGTGCGCCCGGCGGCGGCACCTGCGCCGTGACGGCCGATGACGCCGCCGCTCCTGCCGACGCACCGACTCCCGCCGGGTCCGGCTGCGGCTCCGGTGAGGGAGTCGGCTGCGGCGGCTCAGGAGCGGGCGGCGGCGGCGCGGGGTCGGGGCCGGGGACGGGGCCCGGGCCCGGTGTGGGACCGGGCGGCGGCGCCGGCGGCACCGGTTCCGGCCCGGGCCCGGGCGGGGTGGGCGGCGGTCCGGGTGGGGGACCGGGCTCCGGATGGGGCGAGGGCTCCGGGTGCGGCTCGGGCGGCACCGGGTCGGGCTCCGGGAAGCCCGGCTCGGGCGGCGGCTGCGGGACGGTGGCGGCGGGCGGGCCCAGCCGGAAGTCGTCCGAGCCGACCGTGTCGAAGCGCGGCGTATGGGCCACGGTGGCGTCCGGATCGGGCTCCGCGCCGGGCGCCCCTTCCCGGTCGGCGCCGCGCACGGAGGTCTCACCCCCGGCTTCTGCATCGGTGCCGGCTTCGGCCTCGCCGGTGGCTTCGGCCTCGGTATCGCCCTCGTCGACGGTGATGCCGAACTCGGTGGCCAGGCCGACCAGTCCGGTGTCGTAGCCCTGGCCCAGGGCGCGGAACTTCCAGCCGTCGCCGCGCCGGTACAGCTCGCCGCAGACCATGGCGGTCTCGGCGCCCGTCTCCGGCTCGATGTCGAAGCGCGCGAGGAGCTGTCCGCCGTTGCCCGGGTCGGTTGCGCCGTCCGGGTTGCCCGCGTCGTGCAGCAGCAGCCGCAGCTCGCGCACGCCGGCGAAGGTGCCGCCGTCCGAGGAGGCAGCCAGCAGCACGCGGTCCACGGAGGAGTCCAGCGTGGCCAGGTCCGCCTCGACGGTGTCGCGCAGCCCTTCGGGCTCGCGCTTCTTGGCCAGATGCCGCACCAGTCCCGAGGGGTGGCGCGGCTGGTTGTAGAAGATGAAGTCGTCGTCGGAGCGAACCTTGCCGTCCGGGCCGAGCAGCAGAGCCGAGGCATCGACATCCGGCACACCAGCACCAGGCGCCCAGCAGAGCACAGCGCGCACCGCCGTGGCCTCCAGCTGGATGTTCGATCCCTTCGTCATCGCGTGCGTCATGTCTTCATCCTGCCCCCGGACGGACGCCATCGACAACGCGGCATGTGATGCGGCCGACCCATGACGCGGTGCCGGTGGGGGCCCGGAGGGCCGCATCCCGAGGCGAGGGAACTTGTGACCGACCCTCGTACGTACGATGAGCAGCCACGCGGCACCACGGCGGCCCCGGCAGGACCACCGCCACCGCGCGAGCCACCAGGTACGCCATGGCAGCCAAGAAGGACGGCAGGACGGCGGGACGGGGGACTTTCCATGCGGCATTTCAGGCAGCTGACGCCTGAGCGCCGAAGCGCGCTCTTCCACCGTGAGCCGATCGAGTTCACATCCGACGCACCGGCGAGCACGCTCGCCGTCGCGCTCGGCGCCACTCTCTACAGCCCCGCCACCAGGCCCGCGCTCGCCGACGACGTGCTGAAACAGGCGGCGCGCGGCGTCGTGTCCATGGTGCTGTGCCTGGAGGACTCGATAGCCGACGCCGAGGTGCCCGCCGCCGAGGACAACCTGGTGCGGCAGCTGTGCGAGCTGGCCGACCGGATTCCCGACCGCGTCGCGGAGGACGAGCTGCCGCTGCTGTTCGTCCGGGTGCGGGAGTCCGGACAGATCACCGCCCTGGTGCGCAGGCTGGGCGCGGCCGTGCGGCTGCTGTCGGGCTTCGTACTGCCCAAGTTCACCGAGGACCACTCGGTGCCGTTCCTGGAGGCGCTCACCGAGGCGGAGGCGGCCTGCGGGCGTCGGCTGTTCGCGATGCCCGTCCTGGAGTCGCCCGAGTTGCTGCACCGGGAGACCCGCACGCAGGCCCTGACCGGCATCTCCCGCACCCTGGACAAGTACCGCGACCGGGTCCTCGCGCTGCGGCTGGGTGTCACCGACTTCTGCGCCGCCTACGGGCTGCGGCGTACGCCGGAGATGACCGCGTACGACGTGCAGATCGTCGCCTCGGTCATCGCGGACGTGGTGAATGTGCTGGGCCGGGCCGACGGCACCGGGTTCACGGTGACCGGGCCGGTGTGGGAATATTTCCGGCCGCAGGAGAGGATGTTCAAGCCGCAACTACGGCAGAGCCCGTTCCTGAGCAGCCGGGCCGAGGACGTACGCGCCGCGCTGATCGAGCACGACCTCGACGGTCTGCTGCGCGAGATCGAGCTCGACCGGGCCAACGGTCTGCTGGGCAAGACCTGCATCCACCCCTCACACGTGGCACCGGTGCACGCGCTGTCGATCGTCAGCCACGAGGAGTTCTGCGACGCGACCGATGTGCTGCGCCCCGAGCGCGGCGGAGGCGGAGTGTTGCGCTCCGCGTACACGAACAAGATGAACGAGGTGAAGCCGCACCGTGCCTGGGCCGAGCGCACACTGCTGCGCGGCGAGGTCTTCGGGGTGGCGCGCGAGGGCGTGAGCTTCGTCGAACTGCTGGCGGCGGGAGTCAAGTGAACGGAAACGTACGGGATGCCGGGCCCCTCGCGGCCCTGGGACCGGGGACCGCACCCGATCAGGGCGCCGGAGCCGAGGTGTGGCCGGGCAGCTGGGTGACCCGACGGCTCGGAGTGCGGCTGGAGGGCGAGGGGCTGCGGGACCTGCTGGGGCTCGCACTGCGGCGCAACCCCAAGCGGGCCCACCTGCTGGTCTCCACCGTGCTGGGCAAGCACGTACCGCAGCGTCCGACAGTGGTGCTCGGCGCGGGTTGCCGTCTGGGCAAGCGGGTACGTGAGCTGCTCGGCCCCGAGCGGGCGGCCCGCTCCGTGGTGCTCGGTTTCGCCGAGACGGCCACGGGCCTCGGACTCACTGTCGCGCACAGCATGGGCAGCCGTACGAGCGCGCTGCACTCGACGCGGCGCCGGGTGCCGGGTGTACAGCAGTACGGCGGTTTCGAGGAGGAGCACAGCCACGCCACCTCACATCTGCTGCTGCCCCAGGACCCTGGTGTGCTGCGCACGGACGGGCCGCTGGTACTGGTGGACGACGAGCTGTCCACCGGCCGGACCGTACGCAATACCATCGCCGCACTGCACGCCGTCCATCCGCGCGACCGGTACGTGGTGGCAGCGCTGGTCGACACCCGCAGCGACGGCGATGCGGCCTCGCTGGAGAAGTTCGCCGCCGACCTGGGCGCCCGCGTCGATGTGGTGGCCCTGGCCGCCGGACGGGTGAGGCTGCCCGCCGATGTGCTGGAGCAGGGCCGGGGACTGGTCGAGAAGTACGGCAGCGACCCGGCAGCCGCGCGTGCGACAGCTGCCCGGTCCGCGGCTCCCCGGGGAACCGTGCGGCGGGTGGACCTCGGTTGGCCGCAGGGGCTGCCCGACGGCGGGCGGCACGGTTTCGGACCGCGCGAGCAGATACGGCTGGAGGCCGCGCTGCCGGGCATGGCCGAGCGGGTGCTGTCCGGTCTGGGCCTCGCCGCCGGAGCGGACGCCCCCGCCCACACCCGTGCGGACACCCTCGCCGGCACCCGTGCGGACGCCCCTGCGGGAGCCCCGGCAGACGCTTCGCCGGGGGAGGTGCCGCGCGTGCTGGTCCTCGGCAACGAGGAGCTGATGTACGCGCCGCTGCTGCTCGCGTTCGAGATGGAGAAGCGCACCAAGGGCCGTGCGGAGATCCGCTTCTCCACGACGACCCGTTCGCCCGTCCTCCCCGTCGACGACCCGGGCTACGCGATACGCACAGCGCTGTCCTTCCCGGCGCACGACATGCCCCAAGACGCGTCCCGGGCCGAGCGCTACGCCTACAACATCGCGGGCCAGGGCTTCGACGCCGTCGTCGCTGTCGTGGACAGCCAGGGCGACACCCCCGAACTGCACGCCCCCGGCGGCCTGCTGGACCAGCTCGCCGGATGTGCGCCCACGGTGCTGCTGTCCGTCGTCCCGGCATACGTTCCCGACCCGGCCGGGCCGAACCCGCCCGCGCCGCTGCGTGGCCCCGCCTTCTCCTCGTACGCGCCCGAGGACGTGGCCTGGCTGCTGCGCGACCTGTCCGACGTCGAGCTGGAGGCGCCCACCGAGGAGCGGGAGGAGGCCATCCAGGCGGGCGGCGCGCACTACGCCGAATCGCTGCCCGTCGAGTACCAGCCGTCCCCGGAGTACCAGCAGCTCTTCCACGACGCGTTGGAGTCAGCGGCCGAGCGCCTCGCCCGTGCGGTCGGCACCGTCACCGAGACGGTGCTCGCCGAGCGCGGCCCGCGTCCCGTGCTCGTCTCACTGGCCCGGGCCGGCACGCCCGTCGGGGTACTGATGCGCCGTTGGGCGCGGTACGCGCACGGTTCGGACCTGCCGCATTACGCCGTCTCGATCGTGCGGGGCCGCGGGATCGACACCAATGCGCTGGCCCACCTCGCCGCCCACCACGACCCGGCCGACGTCGTGTTCGTGGACGGCTGGACCGGCAAGGGCGCCATCACCCGCGAGCTGGCCCAGGCGCTCGCCGCGCACCCGCGCTTCCACCCGGAGCTGGCCGTCCTCGCCGACCCGGGCTCCTGCGTGCGCACCTTCGGCACCCGCGAGGACTTCCTCATCCCCTCCGCCTGCCTCAACTCCACCGTCTCCGGGCTGATATCCCGCACCGTGCTCCGTGCCGACCTGGTGGGCCCGCACGACTTCCACGGCGCCAAGTTCTACCGCGAGCTGGCGGACAGCGACCTGTCGCGGCACTTCGTGGACGCGGTGGCCGCCCGCTTCCCCGCCGTCCGCGAGGGTGCCGCCCGGGACGCCGCGGCTCTGGCGGGGGCGGACCGGACACCTACCTGGGCGGGCTGGCGCGCGGTCGAGGACATCAGCGAGGCGTACGGCATCGGCGATGTGAACCTCATCAAGCCCGGGGTCGGCGAGACCACCCGTGTGCTGCTGCGCCGCGTCCCCTGGCGCATCCTGGCCCGACGCGGCGCGGGCGCCGACCTCGACCACGTACGGCTGCTCGCCGCGCAGCGCGGTGTCCCCGTCGAGGAGACCGACGAGCTGCCCTACAGCTGCGTCGGCATCGTCCACCCCCGCTACACGCGCGGCGCGACCGGCGCCGACGGAAAGGCCGCACAGTGACGCCCACCGTCGCCGGGTCCGGCCCGGCGGGAGGCACCCTGGTCGCCAGCGACCTGGACCGCACGCTGATCTACTCGGCCGCGGCGCTGGAGCTGACCATGCCCGACCCCGAGGCGCCCCGGCTGCTGTGCGTGGAGATGTACGAGCACCGACCGCTGTCCTATCTGACGGAGCAGGCCGCCGGGCTGCTGGCCGCGCTGTGCGAGCGTGCGGTCTTCGTGCCGGCGACCACCCGCACCCCCGAGCAGTACCGCCGTATCCGGCTGCCCGGCCCGCCGCCCCGCTACGCGGTGTGCGCCAACGGCGGCCATCTGCTGGTCGACGGCGAGAGCGACCCCGAGTGGCGGGAGCGGGTGCGCGAGCGGCTGACCGGGTGCGCCCCACTCGCTCAGGTCCGCGACCACATGCTGGGCCGGGCGCGCCCCGAGTGGCTGCTCAAGGAGCGGGTCGCGGACGGCCTGTTCGCCTACCTGGTGGTCGAGCGGGCGCTGCTGCCCGACACCTGGGTCAAGGAGCTGGCTGCCTGGGCGGGCCCCCAGGGCTGGAGCGTCTCCCTCCAGGGCCGCAAGATCTACGCCGTGCCCCATCCGCTCACCAAGAGCGCCGCCGTGGCCGAGGTGGCCCGCCGGGCGGGCACGGAGCGGATCTTCGCGGCCGGTGACTCCCTGCTCGACGCCGATCTGCTGCGCGCCGCCGATGTCGCCTGGCGTCCGGCTCACGGCGAGCTCGCCGACAGCGGCTGGCAGCTGCCGCACCTACAGGTGCTGCCGGAGCGCGGCGTGCTGGCGGGCGAGACGATTCTGCGCCGGATGAGCTCCGCGCTGAGCTGACGGAGCCGGACCGCCCATCGGGTGCGGCCCGTGAGGGGTCAGCCGTCGTCCCGCTGCTGCTCGCCCGGGTCGTCGCCCCCCGCACCGGCGCCTGCCGCGCCGGACGGCCCGCCTCGCCCGCTCTCCCCGCCGTGCGCGCTCTCCGTGCCCCCGTACAGCGAGGCCCTGCGGCGCAGTTCCTCGCCGCGTAGGCGAGCACGAGTCCGCTGTTCGCGCAGATCCCGGGCGCGCCGGGCGCCCTCGACCTCGCCCGGGTGACGCTGCTGCCAGTACGGGTTGTCGTGCGGCAGCGCGCTGCCCACTCTCCCGTACATCCCGAAGACCAGCAGCAGCAGTCCGACGGCAAAGCTGAACAGCACGTTCTGCAGCTCGAAGGCGAGCACGTTGAACCGCGTCTCCAGCAGCGCGAGATTGACGAACCCGCTCAGCAGGAACAGCACACCGAAGGTGATGTTGAGACTGGAGGCGAAGTTGCCGCCCCGCACCATGCCCAAGAAGAGCAGCAGCCCGACGACGACGGACAGGACGCTCAGCGCGCCGTTGGTGTTCAGACCCCCCACCCGGTCGCCCCCGATGTCGAAGAAGCCGATGTTGTTCGTGAGCCCCAGAGCGCCGAAGGCGGTCAGGATCACCCCCACCAGCCCGGCGCCCACCCGGTAGACGCGGCTCAGCTTGTGGTGCACCGGCATGTGCTCGTCCAGGACGCGCCGCCCTCGCGGCAGGATGCGGCGGTGGCGGAACGTACGGGTGGGGGACGCAGCCACGGGGGCCTCCTCGGGACGGCTGAGGCGCTCAGCTTCCCCTTCCAGCATCCGCCCGAGGCGCCCGCACCTCAACAGCGACGCTCCGTGACGGCTGCACCAGCTGTTCCAGCGGCTCCAGCTGCTCGGGCTGATTCCGTCGCACCGGGCGCGCCCGGCGAGCCCCACCGTCCCGCCCGGCCCGCCGACAGACGGCCACCGGGGCCTCAGTGCCCGGCCGCGCGCTCCTGGCGGATCTGCTCGACCACCTGCTGCACCGTCTCCTTGACCGCGTCCAGCTCGGTGAGCAGGTGCCAGTAGTCCGGGTGGCGGCCGGTGAGCGAGGCGACCGCGCGATCCACCCGCTCCACCGCGTTGTCCAGCGGCTGCGCATGCCGCGGGTCAGGGGTGGAGCGTCCGGCCATCGCGAGCCGCTGTGCGTCGCGGATCGCGAACCGGGTGCGCTCGACCTCCTTGCTGTGGTCGAAGGAGACCTCGTTGAGCCGCTGCAGCCGCTCTCCGGCGGCCTTGACCGCCTCGTCCGTGGTGTTCAGCAGCGCCCGCACCGTCGACAGCAGGGCTGTGGCGTCCGGCCAGCGCTGCTCCTCACGCGCGGTGCGGGCCTCCCGCAGCTTCTCGTCCGCCTGCCGCGCCGAGCGCTCGGCCTGCTGCGGCACCTGCTGGAGGTCCTGCCAGCACGCCGCGCTGAAGCGGCGCCGCAGTTCGCTGAGGACGGGCTCCACCTGCTGGGCCCTGTTCTGCAGCGCCTCGGTGCGGGTACGCAGCGAGGCCAGCCGCTTGTCGATGTCGGCCGCCTTCTGCGGCAGCCCCTCGGCCTGCGCGCGGAGTGCCTCGGCCTCCCGTACCACCTGGTCGGCGCGGTGGATGGTCTCCTGCACGCCGTGGGTGCCCGCACCCTCGTTGAGCTTGGTCAGCTCCGGCGAGAGCGCCGCCAGCCGTGCCGCGAGGTCGTCCGCCTTCAGCCCTTGTGCCCGTACGGCGTCCAGCGCGTTGCTGGCGGCCAGCAGCGCCTGCCGGGCCCGCTCCACGGCGGGTGCCAGACGGGCGAGCTGGTTCTCCGCGCGGGTCAGCTGCGGGCCGAGACTCTGCGCGAACCGGTCCAGCTCCCCCTTGACCCGCTCCAGCTCGCCGCGCGCCCGGTCCAGCTCGGTACGGGCGCGGGAGGCGGCAGCGGTGTCCAGGTCGTCCCGGTCGAGGTCGTGGGAGTCGACGGCGGTGATGTAGTCGTGGCTGACACTGTCGATGCGCCGCCCGAGCTCGGCGAAGTCCGCCGCGGCCTTGCGGCCCGCGGGGGAGCTGTCGACGGCACTGATCGTCTCTATGGAGATGCGCAGCTCACGCTGGGCGGTGTCGAGTTCGTAGAAGGCGGCTGCCGCGGCGTCCTTGGCGGCCTGCGCGTCGGCCCGGAGGTGTTCCGCGCGGCCACTGCCCCAGCCCCAGCGGCGGATGCCACCGCCGTTCATCGCCGTCACGAAACATCTCCCCGTACGCGCCTGTGGCTCTTCGACCGCTGCTCATTCTCCCACCTGGGCTCAACGAACACACGAGCTGATTCGTTCACGGAACGCTTTGGCCACCCCCACGTTTGCACTGCCCACCGCCGAGCGAGGTACGCTGTCGTCCCACACGTGCTCCGGGCGCATAGCTCAGCGGTAGAGCGCCTGCCTTACAAGCAGGATGTCACTGGTTCGATCCCAGTTGTGCCCACCGGACGGTCGAGCTTTCGGCCAGTGACGGAATCGGGTCCCCGCGGATGTCCGCGGGGACCTTTTGCTGTGCGCGGCGGTTCTTCGCCGGCACGGCGGCTCTTCATCAGTTGGTATGAACAATCCCGGGTGTCTGCCGGATCGCGGGGCGGGGCGGGGACGGATGCGCGGTGTGAGTGGGACCGGAAGGTGTGGACGCCGACGAACGGGCCGGGTGGGCCGGGCGGGCCGACTGGTGGGTGTGGCGGTGTCGGGGCTGGCCGTGGTGGCAGCGGGCAGTGCGGACGGGAACGGGAGCGGGACCGGGAACGAAGGCGGGGGCGCGGGGGTGGTGTCTCCCCGGCCGGTGGTCGAGCCCTATCTCTCCCTGGGGTGGGGCGACCCGCCCGATCCGGCCGCGGTGCTGCGGAAGACCGGGGTGCGGGGTTTCACGTTCGCGTTCGTGCTGAGTGCGGGCGGGTGCGAGCCGCGCTGGGACGGGGTGCGGCCGCTGACCGGCGGGGTGGACGCACGGGCGCTGCGGGCCGTGCGGGCTGCGGGCGGGGAGCCCGTGGTGTCGTTCGGCGGTGGCACGGGGCGCAAGCTGGAGCAGGACTGTCCGGACGCCGCGGCACTCGCGGCCGCCTACCGGAAGGTGATTCGCGCCTACGGGCTGCGCGCGATCGACGTCGACATCGAGACACGCACCTACGAGAGCGCCGCGGCCCGCCGCAGGACCGTGGAGGCGCTCAAGCGGGTCAAGGCCGCCCACCCCGGGCTCACCGTCCATGTGACGCTGCCCAGCGACCGCAACGGGCCCGACGCGCGGCTGATCCGGACGGCGGCGCGCGCGGGGCTGGAGCCGGATTCCTGGACCATCATGCCGTTCGCCTTCAGCAGCGGCTCCGCGACCACCGGGAGCAGCGGGCAGCAGGCCGGTGAGGAGGACATGGGCCGTACCACTGTGCGCGCGGCGGAAGGGCTGGCCGCACGGCTCCGCAAGGCGTACGGCTACGACGCGGCCACGGCGTACGCGCACAGCGGTATCTCGACGATGAACGGCATCACGGGGCGTCAGGAGGTCATCACCGTCGCGGACTTCCGGACCATCGCCCGGTATGCCCACGACCGGCGGCTGGCCCGACTGGCGTTCTGGTCCGTCAACCGGGACCGGCCCTGCGGCGAGCTGCCCTACCCGGCCGAGGACCGCTGTTCGGGGGTGGACCAGCGGCCGTGGGAGTTCACGCGGACGCTGACGGCACCGCGGCGGAACCGGTGACCGTGCCGTCCTCGGCGCCACCGTCACCGGCCACGCGCATCCCCGGCAGGCCGGGGAGCACGGGCAGTACCGGGAATGTGGCCGGTCCGGCGAAGACGACACCGATCGCCGGCAGCACCTTTGCTGCGGGCGGCAGTTGAAAAGCCGTACCCGCACCGGCGGGGGCGGTGCTGCCCGGCACTTCCGCGTCCGGGTCCGCTTCCGCCGACAGGGCCGCGCCCATGCCCGTGCCCGCGCGCATGTCCGTGCCCATGCCGCCCCTGCCCGCGTCCGCAGTCCCAGTCGCGTCCTCGCCTTCGGGCTCACGCCGTATCAGATACGCGGCGAGTCCACCGGCCAGGAAGAGCGCGAGCACCGAGACGGCCGTGCCCAGCCAACTGGTGCCCAGCCACTGGCCGCCGAGGTAGCCGAGCCCCACGCTGTAGACCGCCCAGGCCACTCCGGCCAGCGCCGACCAGGGCACGAAGTCCCGTGCGCTGCGGTGGGTCGCGCCGGCGGTCAGGCTGACGACCGAGCGTCCGGCGGGCGCGAACCGGGCGAGCACCACGAGGGCACCGCCGCCCTGGGACAGGGCGCGGCCGAGCTGTTCCTGGGCGGAGGTGAGCCGGCGGGAGCGGGCGAGGGCCCGGTCGAAGCGGTCGCCGCCCCGCCAGGCCAGCCGCCAGGCCGCCAGGTCACCCAGTACGGAGGCGCCCGCCGCACAGAGCATCAGCAGCAGGACCTCGGCGAGATGGCCGCTCTCGGCCGCGCCGCGCGCTGCGGCGCTGGGCAGATCGGCGGCGTCGGCCGCGGTGGTTCCGGCGGCGGCGGTGGAGGCGGCGATCACCAGCACACCGCTGGGCAGCACGGGCACGAAGACATCGAGCAGTACGGATACGGCGATGACCAAGTAGATCCACGGGGATCCGGTCACCGACCCCAGGATTTCCGGCACTGCTGTCCCCGTTTCTCCCCTGCCCGGCTCTCGTCGGCCGGCGGTTTACCGCCGTACAGCGTACGCCCGGGTCCCCCGCTCAGGGCCGCTGGGTTCGCCAGGTGACACTTCCGCCGTGCCTGTGGATACGGATGTAACGGAATCGGACCATAGGAAAACCGTGAATCAGTGGAGGCCGGCACGATGAGGGTACGTATGCGCACGGTGGGCGTGGGGGGAGTGGCGGCTGTCACGGTCGCGACAGCGCTGCTGGCGGGGAGCGGGTCGAGTACGGCGAGCGATGTGCCGAAGGGCGACGACGGGAAGTCCTCGGCCCGCGCCGAGCGCGTGGATCTCAAGGGCCTGGCCGACCTCTTGAAGAACCTCGGCGGCTCCGGCGCCGACGAGGCGGACATGGACCGCCTGGCCGCGCTGAAGAACCTCCGCGACCTGCCGGAGAGATTCCGCGACGCCCAACTCGGCAGCGTGCGTATGAAGGTCGAATCGGGCGAGGTCGAGATCGTCAGCAGCAAGGGCGGGCACCGCTTCTTCCCACTGGGCCGCGGTACCGCCGACAGCGCCGACCCGATCATCCGGCACACCGACGAGGCCGCCGACGCGACCGACGGCGCCGGTTCTACCGACTCCTACCGGCAGTCGATCGTGGTGCGCTACGACCAGTTCTCCCCGGCGAAGGCCTTCATCCGCCCCGACGCGGTCACCTACGACCGTGCCAAGGTGCCCGCGGGGGCGCACATCATGGTGGCGCGGAAGGCCACCGAGCACCGCACCACCGTACGGTTGCGGGTGAGCGGGCTGCTGCCGAACCGCACCTACGGGGCGCATGTCCACACCGAGCCGTGCGGCGCCCGGCCCGAGGACGCGGGGCCGCACTACCAGCACCGCAAGGATCCCGAGCAGCCCTCCACCAACCCCCGTTACGCCAACCCGCGCAACGAGGTGTGGCTCGACTTCACCACCGACGGGGAGGGCCGGGGCAGCGCCGTCTCCCGCCACGACTGGACCTTCCGGGAGGGCGGGGCCCAGTCGGTCGTACTGCACGAGAGCCGCACCCGCACCGAGCCGGGGCACGCGGGGCAGGCCGGCGCCCGGCTCGCCTGCTTCTCGGTGCCGCTCAGCGGCAGCTGATCGCCGCTCAGCCGCCCCGGTGCTGCCCGGCGGCCGGTTCCGCTCAGCTGAGCCGGCCGCTGAAGACCCGCTCCAGCGCGGAGCGGGGCGTGCCGTCCGGCGCCGAGGTCGCCGGGCGGGCCTGGTCGAGCGCATAGGTGGCGTCGCGTCCGTGCAGGGTGAGCGTCATGAGCATGTTGCCGAACCAGGGGCCGCCGGTGCGGCTCCAGCGCAGGGTGGGCTCCTCGGTGCGGGCGTGCCGTTCCAGCAGCTGCCCGAGCCGGCGCCCTGCCCGGCTCCAGCCGAAGCGGAAGCCCGAGCGCATCACCGCCGGGATGTCGTTGTGTATCGGCGAGCAGGTGAGCTGCACCACGCGGGAGCGCCGCCCGCCGCCGGACACCTTCAGGTCGTCGAACTCCGGCTCGGTGACGTACGCGTGGTGCACATCACCCGAGACGACGCTGACCGAGGCCGGCGCCTCCTGGTCGGTGGCCACCCGCTGGATCAGCTCGGTCAGGGCCCGGAAGGAGCGCGGGAAGGCCGCCCAGTGCTCCAGGTCGGCGCGCTGCCGCAGCTTCTCGCTCAGCCGCGTCCAGCGCGGCCCGCGCGCCCCTGAGCACAGTGCGGTGTTCCAGGTCTCCAGGCCGTGCACGGCGGGTGGCAGCAGCCACGGCAGCGAGGTGCCCAGGATCAGATGGTCGACGGCGCCCGGCCCGCCGTCGAGCACCTGCTCGTGCAGCCAGTCGAGCTCGTCGTCGTCGAGCATCCGCCGCTCGTTCTCGGGCAGCACCCGGCCGGCGCGGGTGTCGATCATCACCAGCCGGGTCCGGCCGAAGTCGCGGCGGTAGCTCCACCGGGCCGCGGTCGGGTCCCGGTCGGCGCGTTCGGCGAACGCGCGCAGCTGCGGCGCCCCGTCGTCCGCGTGCCGTACGGCGGCGAACACCGGGTCCTCGGCCAGCTCGGCGGGCGAGAGGTTGCCCAGGTGCTGATAGACCCAGTAAGAGGTCAGCCCGCCCAGGATGCGTTCGCGCCACCAGTCGGTGGCGCGGATCTCGCGCTGCCACGCCTCGCTGGTGTTCCAGTCGTCGATCACGTCGTGGTCGTCGAAGATCATGCAGCTGGGCACGGTGGACAGCAGCCAGCGCACCTCCGGGTCCAGCCAGGACTCGTAGTACAGCTCGGTGTATTCCTCGTAGTCGGCCACCTGGTCCCACGGGGGTCTGCTCACATCGCGGCGCCGGGCGAGCTTCGCGCGGACCGGTTCGGAGGTCTCGTCCGCGTAGACCTGGTCGCCCAACAGGAGCAGGACGTCCGGGCGGGGGCCGCCGGCCAGCGCCTGGAGCGCCAGGGCGTCCAGTGCGTCGGGTCCCATCGGATCGTGCCGGGAGCCCGCCGGGCGGGCGGCCCAGCGGCACGACCCGAAGGCTATCCGGAGGGGAGGCGTTTCGGCCGGAGCCGCGTCGGGCGGCGGGAGAGTGCGGATGGTGCTGGCGGGGAACGGGGAGTCCGTCAGCGGCCACACCTGTTCGCCGTCGAGAGTCACCCGATAGGGCGTCTCGGTGCCCGGCTCCAGCCCGACGACGGTGATCAGCGCGTAGTGGTGTCCGGCGACCTGCCAGGTGCGGGCCGTACCACCCGCCGTGCTGCCCTCGCAGTGGACCTCGGCCTGACAGGGAGCGTCGGTCTCGACCCAGACGGTGGCGGTGTCCTGGTCGACGTAGCGCAGCAGCGGGCCCAGTCGAAGGCCGGTCATGCGGATCTCCCTCGTCCGTGTGGCGCCGTACGGTGCGGGCCTGGAACCCGCACCGTACGGAACGAGGGAGCCGCCCGACCAGTTTCCCGGCCGGGTCGGACATCGGTTCGTGGCCGGTTTTCGCGTCAGCGGCCGACCGCCTCGGCAACCGGTCGCGTCAGCCGGCCGGCCGTCTCACCGGTCGGCCGCGTCAGCAGCCGGCCAGTGCCTTCTTCAGGGCCGCCTTCTCCTGGGAGTCCGCCGTCAGGTCGTAGGTGTGCTTGACCCAGACCCACATGCGCACGTAGGTGCAGTGGTAGTCGGAGGAGGGCGGCATCCACTCCGCGGGGTCCTTGTCGCCCTTCTCCTGGTTGACGTTGTCGGTGACCGCGAGCAGCTGGGCGATCTTGAGATCGTTGGCCAGTTTCTGGCGCTTGTCCTGGGTCCAGTCGGCGGCGCCGGAGCGCCATGCCTCGGCGAGCGGCACCATGTGGTCGATGTCCACGTCGGAGGGCTTGGTCCAGGACTCCCCGTCGTAGGGGCTGGTCCAGGTGCCCTTCGTCGGGTAGCAGTCGCTGCCGGTCTCCACGCCCTTGCCGTCCCGCTTGAGAACGGCTTCGCGGGTGTTGCAGCTGTCGCCCTGGTCGATCCAGTGGGGGAATTTCTCGCGCGAGTAGCCGTCCATGGAGCCCTCGGACTTCTCGGTGAGATCACCGAGCATGGTGGTGGCCTCCGAGGCGCTCGGCGGCGTGGGGGGCTCAGCCGCGGCGGGGGAGGCGCCCAGGGTGAGGGCGACCAGCAGTCCGCTGACGGCGGCTGCGAGGGCTGCGAGCAGCGCCGACCAGCGTCGACGCGCGTAGAGGGTGCGGACGGTCCGGTGCTTGTGCGCCATGCGAACTCCCGGTTGTGGGGGGAAGTCGAGCGATCCTGCGTGAGGGTGTGTGGCGGGTGCTGCGTTGACAGTGCTGCGTGGACGTGCTCGCCGATGGTGCTTCGGGTGGTGCGGCTCACAGCCTGACGGTCGTGTGCACGTCACATCAAGAGCCTGCCCGGGAATCCGTCTCCGGCCACACGCGATACACCCACCCGACGGATGCCGTACGGGAGTTGGACACCAGAACGACTGCCGACGACTGCCGACGACTGCCGACGACTGCCGGCGACTGCCGTCGGGGCGCGAGCGGAGCACGATCGCGCCCGCGTGCGGACATCGCGTACAGTCGTACGCGTCTGAAGGGGAGTAGCTCTTCGCCGGACCGTCGACACACTGGCCCGCCGCGTGCGGGCCCGGCGCCCGGAGCGAGGCATCCGCCACCCGGTGGCGGTGCCGCGCCAGCGAGACCTTCGGCCGCAGTGTCCGCGTCCGTGCCAGCGCACGGGCGGCCCATGACGCTGCCGTGCCGAAGTGTGCTCGCGCCGGTGCGGCAGCCCCGACCACGGAGGAAACCCGTGCTCAGCATCACCGTCGTCGCCGTCGTGTTCGGCGTCGTCTTCCTCGCCGAGCTGCCGGACAAGACGGCCCTGGCCGGGCTGATGCTCGGCACCCGCTACCGCGCGTCCTACGTCTTCGCCGGGGTCGCCGCGGCCTTCCTCGTCCATGTCACCCTCGCTGTTGCGGCGGGCAGTGTCCTGACTCTGCTGCCGCACCGGCTGGTGCAGGGCATCGTGGGTGTGCTGTTCCTGCTGGGCGCCGCCATGCTGCTGCTCAAGAAGGACGACGACGAGGAGGAGCAGGCGCGCAAGCCCGCCGACCAGTCGTTCTGGAAGGTGGCGGGCAGCGGCTTCATGCTGATCCTCGTCGCCGAGTTCGGTGACCTGACACAGATCATGACCGCCAATCTCGCCGCCCGCTACGACGACCCCTTCTCGGTGGGCATCGGGGCCGTGCTCGCCCTGTGGGCCGTGGCCGCGCTGGGCATCCTGGGGGGCCGCACCCTGCTGAAGTTCGTCCCGCTGCGGCTGGTCACGCGGATCGCGGCGCTGGTGATGCTGGCGCTGGCCGGATTCAGCCTCTACGAGGCGGTGGCCTAGCAGCCGCCGGTGCCCCGGAAGGCCCGCCGCAGTCGGCGGCGCGTCCCCTACGCGGTGCGCCCCCCGGACGGCGGTGCGCCCCCCCGGACGGCGCGGCGTCCCCGGTCGGCGCGGCGTCCCCGGTCGGTGCAGCGTCCCCCGGACGGCGGCGGTCGACAAGCTGTGTGACCGCCGGACCGGCACCGTGGGCGTATGAGCGGGGAACACGCGGCACCGGCACCCCCTCGCACCAGCGGGGTCATGCTGCCGATCGGCGCGCTTTTGCTGGGGCTGCTGCTGGCCGCGCTCGACCAGACGATCGTCGCGACCGCGCTGCCGACCATCGTCAGCGACCTCGGCGGCATGGACCACCTCTCCTGGGTGGTGACCGCCTATCTGCTGGCCGTGACGGCAGCCACCCCGCTGTGGGGGAAGCTGGGCGACCAGTACGGGCGCAAACGCCTCTTCCAGACCGCCATCGTGATCTTCCTGGTGGGCTCCGCACTGTGCGGGGTGGCGCAGGACATGCCGCAGCTCATCGGCTACCGCGCCGTGCAGGGCCTGGGCGGCGGCGGGCTGATCACGCTGTCCATGGCGATCGTCGGCGACCTGGTGCCGCCCCGCGAGCGCGGCCGCTACCAGGGACTGTTCGGCGCGGTGTTCGGGACGACCAGCGTGCTCGGTCCGCTGCTGGGCGGGTTCTTCACCGAGCACCTGGACTGGCGCTGGGTCTTCTACATCAACCTGCCGATCGGCGCCGTCGCCATGGTCGTGATCCTCCTCGCGCTGCACATCCCGGTGCACGCCGAGCCCCACCGGATCGACTACCTCGGCACCTTCCTGATCGCCGCCGTCGCCACCTGCGTGGTGCTCGTCACCTCACTGGGCGGCACCACCTGGTCCTGGAACTCCGCACAGATCTACGGCCTGTCGGTGCTGGCCGTCATCCTGCTGGTCGGCTTCGTCGCGGTCGAGCGCAAAGCGGCGGAGCCGGTGCTTCCGCCGAGCATCTTCGCCGTACGCAACTTCACCCTCTCCGCGGTGATCAGCTTCGTCGTCGGCTTCGCCATGTTCGGGGCCCTGACCTATCTGCCGACCTTCTTGCAGGTCGTGCACGGGATCACACCGACGCTGTCGGGTGTGCACATGCTGCCGATGGTGCTGGGCGTACTCGTCTCCTCCACCGTCTCCGGGCAGCTGATCACCCACACCGGGCACTGGAAGATCTTCCCCGTGCTGGGCACCGCCATCACCACGGGCGGACTGCTCCTGCTGCACGTGATGAGCCCGGACAGCTCGCAGTGGGAGATGGGCGTCTACTTCGCCGTCTTCGGCCTCGGCCTCGGACTGGTGCTGCAGGTGCTGGTACTGGTCGCGCAGAACGCCGTGCGCTACGCGGACCTGGGCGTGGCCACCTCGGGGGTCACCTTCTTCCGTTCCGTGGGCGCCGCCGTCGGCGTGGCCGTCTTCGGTGCGATCTTCGCCTCCCGGCTGGGCCACGAGCTCACCGACGCGCTGCGCGGGCGCTCCCTGCCCGGCGGGATCACACCGGACTCCCTCAAGCGCGACCCGCAGTCCGTCGGCCGGCTGTCGCCCGGCGCCCGGCGCGGGGTGCTGGAGGCCTACTCGACCTCCATCACGGATGTCTTCCTCTACGCCGCGCCGCTCGCCGCGCTGGCCTTCGTCCTGACCTGGCTGATGCGGGAACAGCGGTTGCGGCGCAGCGTGCAGGTTCCGGACGAGAGCGAGACGCTGGGCGCCTGCCCCGTCGAGCGCAGCCCCGCCGACGAGGTCACCCGGGCCCTCTCCCGGCTGAGCACCATCGAGGGCCGACGGGACCTGTATGCGCGGATCGCACAGACCGCCGGGATCGATCTGGCCCCGGCCGCCACCTGGATGCTGTTGCGCGTCCACCACGACGGGCCCGTCGAGCCCGCGCTGCTGGAGGATGCCGGAGTGGTGCCGCGCCGGGTCGTCGCAGACGGGGCACGGGAGTTGGAGGAACGGGGGCTGGCGACACGGGAGGGGCTGGAACTGGTCGCGACCCCGCGCGGCGAACAGGCGGCGCGTGCCCTCTCCGACGCCCGCCAGGAGCAGCTGGCCGAACTGCTGGGCGACTGGTGGACACCGGACCGTCCCACGGACCTGACGGAGCTGGTACGCGAACTGAACGCGGAGGCCGGGCACGCGGAGCCGCCCCGGGCGTCCTGACCGCCGCCTCGCGCCGCCCTTCGTTGTCTTTCGTTTGCCGCCTTCGGTCACTTTCCGTCGTGTCCGCTGCGGCGCTCTTCTGGGCCTTTCCGCAGTACGAACTTTCCGCCCCTGTCACGCTTTTCCTGTGCGCTTGACCCTGACCGACCTCGACCGCGTATCGTCCAGCACTGGACAGTTACTGGCGATTCGGGCACGGCCGCCGTGAACCGGATACGGGGTGGCGGTGCCAGGGGAGGGGATCGGGATGACGGGGGACGGACGATGTCCCGAGTGCGACGGCAGCACACAGCCGTGCGTACACACTGACGGAGGGGCCGTCGGGGGCGGGGCGGACCAGCACGGCGGACAGCCGCACGACCCCGAGGACCCGCTGCACATCCGCCCCTACGTACTGCTGCACGAGGCCAACTCCGCGCAGTCCGGCCCCCGCTCCGAGGGCCCGCCCGGGGCCCGGTCCGGGACAGGGGATGCCGGTGACGTGGACGACGCCCATGTGCCGTTGCCCGACCTGATGCCGGCGGCGGATCCGGGCGGGGACGAGACGGCCGAACTGTCGGCCGTCACCGAAGCGGACAGTCGCGGCGACAAACGGGACGGGCCCGGCCCCGGCGCCCGGAGCTCCGCGGCCGGGGCCTCCGCGGGCCATCGGCGGATGCGGGAGCGTCGCAGACCCAGCACGGCGGTGTTCGCCGGGGTCGGGGTGGCCGCCGTACTCGGTGGGGGTCTGCTGACCACTCAGCTCCTCACCGACAACGGCAGCCGCGCCGGGGACGGGCGCGCGCTGCGCCATATGCCGACCGGCGCCCCCGTCGACCCGGAGCCCTCCGCTTCTCCGTCCGAGGAGGAGAAGCCGGAGCGCAGTGAGCGGCCCACGCCCGCTCCCTCGCGGCCGAGCGCCTCGGCGACGCCCCGCGCCGACCGGGACAGCGGTGAGCACACCGCGCGCCCGTCCCCCTCCCGGGAAGAGGAAAATGCGTCCGGTCGGCCCGACCCTTCGGGGGACAGGGAGCGCAGGCACGGCCGTCCGCACCCGGTGTGGCCGGACCGCCCCTCGGGCGAGACCCTGCGCCCCGGCGACTCCGGTGCCGAGGTCGTCGAGCTGCAGCGCCGTTTGAAGCAGGTCGGTTACTACGACCGGAACGCCCGTGAGGACGGTGTCTACTCCGCGCGCGTCCAGGAGGCCGTCTTCCGCTACCAGGCGCACCACCGGCTGTGGGACGACACCCCCGGTGAGTACGGCCCTGCCACCCGGCGCCATCTGGAGGCCCGGACCTAGGAGAGGGCGGCAGTGCGCGCGGGGCTGGCCGGTTGCCCGGACTGGTTTGTATGATGGGGGAACAAATGGTCCCGCCCGTGTCCCTCACCTGACGGGAGGGGCGTCCCTGACCGGCGGGCGGGCCATCTGTATCTCGTCAGCCGCCCTGTGAGCCGTCAGCTTTTCCGCCTTCCCGCGACAGCTGCGCGCCGACCGCGATTCCGGGAGCCCCGTATGCCCACACCACCGCTCACCGTCCGCGCGCTGCTGCTCGACATGGACGGCACGCTCGTCAACTCCGACGCCGTCGTGGCGCGGGTCTGGCGGGGCTGGGCCGTCGACAAGGGCCTCGACCCGGACGAGGTGCTGCGGGTCGCACACGGCCGCCAGGGGCATCTGACGATGGCCACTCTGCTCCCGGACCGCCCCATGGAGCAGAATCACGCGGAGAACCGGGGCCTCCTCGCCCAGGAGACCGCCGACACCGAGGGCATCGTCCCCGTCCCCGGCGCCGGCGCCTTCCTCGCGGCGCTCGAAGATCTGCCGCACGCCCTGGTGACGTCCGCGACGCCCGAGCTGGCGGCGGCGCGTATGGCGGCGGCGGGGCTGCGCATGCCCGCGATCCGGGTCACGGCCGCCGACGTCAGCGCCAGCAAGCCCGACCCCGAGGGCTTTCTCAAGGGCGCGGCGGAGCTCGGTCATCCCCCGGAGGAGTGCGTCGTGTTCGAGGACTCGGGCGCGGGAATCGCCGCGGGTCTGGCCGCCGGAATGCCCGTGGTCGGCGTCGGGCCACGCGCCGCGGAGCACGGTCCGACCGTGCGGGTGCCGGACCTGGAACAGGTGCGTGCCACCCGACTCCCGGACGGCCGGGTACGCCTCACGTTCGACGGCTGAGCCGAGCCCGGCCACGGCGCAGACACCGTCCGGCCACGGCGCAGGCACGACCCGCCCGCGGCCCTGCCTCGGCCACCGGCGGCCCGTCGGCGGCCGGCTGCGTTGTCGGCGCGGCCATGATCGGCGGGGCGACGTCACCCCGCCGAGGGAGTCACTTCTTTGGCGGTGCCTGCTGGACGACCTCGAAGGACCAGGTCTCCGAGTCGGTCGCCGCGGGCTTGGGCCGCTCGCCGCCGGCCGGCTGCGCGTCGGGCCCGGCCGGCTTGGCCTCCGCACCGCTGTCCTCGCCCTTGGCCCGCTGGTGGGCCTCCTTCATGGGGCCGTTCATCCAGGCCTGGAAGGCCTCCTCGTCCCGCCAGCGGGTGTAGACGAGATACCGGTCGCTGCCCTCCAGCGGACGCAGCAGCTCGAACCACTCGAAGCCGTCGGCGCTCTCCACGAAGCCCTTGCGTGCGGCGAACCGCTGCTCCAGCACCTCCCGCTGGTCTGCCGGGACGGTCAACGCGTTGATCTTGACGATGCTCATGGGCCCATCCTGCCTCACCCGGGGGAGGGGAACCGCCGCCCGGTGCCGGGCCTGTCGGTGACAGGTCTGTCCCGCTTGGTGGCCGGTCGCGCACAGCTGTCAGGTAGCGAGTAGGTTTCTAGCGTCTGACCTGAAGGCCGGCCCCGAGGAACGGGGAGGATCCGGACAGGTGCGGGGGACCCGCGGACAGAACACCGGTGGACAGGACGGGAGACGGCGGGGCGTGGCGGCGGAATCGGTGGCGGAGGGGCCCAAGGGGCCGGACCGGGGCGGCGAGTGGCGCCCGACCGGAGGCGGACCGTTCCGCAGGTCGGCCCGGCAGTGGGGGCGGCTGGACTCCCGCTCGGGAATGCTGCTGGCGGGTCTGTGGCTGCTGGCGCTGGCGTTGGCCGTGCGGCAGGCGGCCGCAGTGCTGCGACTCCCGCAGGACGAGCGGCTCGTCGACCTGTTCGCGTGGATCGGCGACAACGGCGTGCTGCGCGTGCACGGTTCGCTCTACGACGGGGACACGCCCTTCACCGGGACGCCTTTCGCGGGGCTGGTGCTCAAACCGCTCACCCGGGCTGCCGAGCGAGGGCTGGGCGTGGCCTGGACGTTCGGCACGATGCTGCTGGTGGCCGCCGTCGGAGTGGTCGCGGCGCGGGCCCTGCCCGACCCGGTCCCGCGGCGTACCGCGCTGTTCGCGGTACCGGCCGCGCTGAGCCTGCTGGTCCTGTCGGTGCCGGTGCGCAACACCTTCCATCTGGGGCAGACCAGCATCCTGCCGGTCCTGCTGGTGCTGACCGGCTGGCTGGTGGGCGGCGAGTCCCGGCAGCAGTCCGGCGGGAAGGCCGCGACCGCTCTCGCCGGAAAGGCGGGCGGCGTCCTCATCGGCGTCGCGGGCGCGCTGCAGCCCGCCACCTTGTTGTTCGTACCGCTGCTGTGGCTCACCGGGCGCCGCACGGCCGCCGTCTCGGGTGCGGGCACGTTCGTCATCTGCACCCTGGCCACCTGGGCCGCCATGCCGGGCGACTCGTGGACGTACTGGATACACCACGTCGCGGGGGTCGGTCTGGGCGATCCGGCGGACGCGACCGCCAACCAGTCGCTGCACGGCGCCCTGTTGCGTGCCGGACTGCGCGGTGCGCCGGAGGTGGTGCTGCTGGTGCTGCTCGTGACGGGGGTGAGCTGGCTGGCGCTGCGCCGTGCGGTGCGGTACGCGCGCGACGGGCAGTTGCTGCTGGCGGCGGCCGTGGTGGGCTGTGCGGCGGTGGTGGCCTCGCCGATGGCCTGGCAGCACCAGCAACTGTGGGTGCTGCCGGCGGTCGTGGGGCGGGTCGGCCGACGCACCGGGGACCGGCTGGTGTGGCCGGTTTTCGTGGTCATGGTGATGACGCTGGACGGCACGGCGCTGGTGCCCAAGGTCGCCGCTTTCGGTGTGCTCGGCGAGAACGCGGTGCTGCTCGCGGCGCTGCTGGCGTCCTGCGCCGTGCCGTTCCTGCCGCGCACCTCGCCGGCCTGGGCCGACCCGCAGCCCTCCGGCCTGCTCAGCCGTCCCAACCTGATGCTGGAACTGCTGCTGATCCGCGTCGGCTACTGGGCGTACTCCTATGTGCGCGGCCACGCCCCCGACTCGCGCTCCTTGGCCGAGGGCCACGGCGACCAGATACTGACCGTGGAGTCCTTCCTCCACATCGACATGGAGCACAGCCTCAACAAGCTGGCCGCGCGCACGGAGTGGCTGCGCGACGCCTGCGACACCTACTACACGACGTTCCACTTCCTGGTGCCCATCGCGTTGCTGGGCTGGCTGTATGTGCGCAGAGTGCCCCTGTACCGGTCGGCGCGCACGGCGTTGAGCTTCGCCACACTGCTGGGGCTGGTCGGCTTCTGGCTGTATCCGCTCGCGCCGCCGCGACTGATGCCGGGCCTGGGCTACATCGACACCGCCCACGGCCCGCAGGACCTGTCCAACCCGGACTTCGGCGCGCTGACCCAGCTGTCCAACCAGTACGCGGCGATGCCGTCGCTGCACGTGGGATGGTCGCTGTGGTGCGCCATCGTGGTCTTCCTCATCACCCGCAACCGCTGGCTGCGCGCATTGGGGGCGCTGTATCCGCTGCTGACGACGTTCGTGGTGATGGCCACCGCCAACCACTATCTGCTGGATGCGGTGGGCGGTGTCGCGGTCGTGGCGGCGGGCTTCCTCGGACAGCGGTGGCTCGCCCGTATCCGCGGTGACAGGACGACCGCCGAGCCCGGCGCGGACGCGGAGGGCCGTGCGGACGGGGATACGCGTGCGGACGAGGACACCGGTGTGAACGGGGACGCCGGCGCGGAGGCGGCCAACCGTGCTGCTCCGGACGTGGCACAGTCCGGCGCACCCGGCCCCGGGGACCGTGGAGCGGCGGCCCGGGGCGACTGAGCCGCACCGTGATGGGGGCCCCAGCAGGTTTTCGCGGTCACGCTGGAGGCGTACGCCCTGGCGCGCGTCTCACCCGTACACGACCCGCAGTTCCTTGATCCCGTTGATCCAGGCCGAGCGGAGCCTGCGGGGTGGTGGGCCGACGAGGCAGATGTCGGGGGCCAGGTCGGCTATGGCGTCGAAGATGAGGTTGATCTCCAGCACGGCGAGGCTCTTGCCGAGGCAGAAGTGTGGGCCTCCGCCGCCGAATCCGAGGTGGGGGTTGGGGTCGCGGGTGATGTCGAAGACATGGGGGTCCGCGAAGACCTCGGGGTCGTTGTTGGCGGAGGAGTAGAACAGGCCGACCCGCTCACCGGCCGAGATCTTCTCCCCGCCCAGCTGGGTGTCCTGGGTGGCGGTGCGCTGGAAGGAGACCACGGGGGTGGCCCAGCGCACGATCTCCTCGGCCGCGGTCCGGGGGCGCTCGCGGCGGAAGAGCTCCCACTGGTCGGGATGGGTGAGGAAGGCGTGCATGCCGTGGCTGATCGCGTTGCGCGTGGTCTCGTTGCCGGCGACGGCCAGCAGTATCACGAAGAAGCCGAACTCGTCCGGGTTGAGATTGCCCTCGCCCTCGGCCGCCACGAGCCGGCTGACGATATCCGCTGCGGACCCGGCGTAGTGTGCCGGGCACTCCTTGCGGGCCTCGGCCATCGTCATCGCGTACGAGACGAGCTCCGCCGCCGACTGGGTGCCGACCTCCTCGGTGATGGCGTACTCGGGGTCGTCGTAGGCGACCATCTTGTTGGACCAGTCGAAGATGCGGGAACGGTCCTTCTGGGGTACGCCGATGAGTTCGGCGATGGCCTGCAGCGGCAGTTCGACGGCGACGTCGGTGACGAAGTCCCCGCTGCCGCTTTCCTTGGCGTCCCGTACGATCCGCGCGGCACGCTCGCGCAGGGCGTTCTCCAGTGCGCGGATGGCGCGGGGCGTGAAGCCGCGCTGCACGATCTGGCGGACCCGGGTGTGCTCGGGCGGGTCCATGTTGAGCATGATCAGCTTCTGGACGTCGATCTGGTCGCGGCTCATATGGTCGGCGAACCGGATGACGGCGGTGTTGAGGTTGGAGGAGTACAGCTCCGGGTGGGTGGAGACCTCCTTGACGTCCGCGTGCCGGGTCACCACCCAGTAGCCCTCGTCGTCGAAGCCCGCCACACCGCGCGGCTGCCGGTTCCACCACACGGGCGCGCTCTCGCGCAGCACGGCGAACTCGGGCAGGGGAACGCGCTGTTGGTAGACGTCCGGATCGGTGAAGTCGAACCCGTCGGGCAGCGCGGGGCAGGAGGACATCGGCAGCTCCACTCCATCTTCGACGTGCTGACGGCTCGTTCACGGCGCGCGCACCGGGGCGCCCGGCCGAGCCTGACGGTCCGTCAGAATCGCCCCGAAGGTAGTAACGGGTTCTACAAGTGGCAAGAGCCGCGGCGGCAGTTCTTGTGCACGGAGCGTGCGGTCGCGTATGCGGCGGAGTGAGCGCGGAGGGTGCAAGACCCTTGCGCGGCGGTGAGCGCGCTCCGCACACTGTCCGAAGAACTAGAACGCGTACTAGTTGTGCTGGTGGGGAGCCAGCCGGGCTGGAGAGGACGACTCATGGCCGCCGAACCCGTCATCGTCGAAGCGGTACGCACCCCCATCGGCAAGCGCTCCGGCGCCCTGGCCAACCTGCACCCCGCCTATCTGCTGGGGGAGACCTACCGCGAACTGCTCGGCCGCACCGGCATCCACGCCGACTGTGTCGAACAGATCGTCGGCGGCACCGTCACCCACGCCGGCGAACAGTCCATGAACCCGGCGCGCAACGCCTGGCTGGCCGTCGGCCTGCCCTACGAGACCGCCGCCACCACCGTCGACTGCCAGTGCGGCTCCTCCCAGCAGGCCAACCACATGGTGGCCAACATGGTCGCCGCCGGCGTCATCGACATCGGCATCGGCTGCGGCGTCGAAGCCATGTCCCGCGTGCCGCTGGGCAGCGGCTCCAAACACGGCCCCGGAAAGCCGTGGCCGGACGAGTGGAACGTCGACCTGCCCAACCAGTTCGAGGCCGCCGAACGCATCGCCCGCCACCGCGGACTCACCCGCGAACGTGTCGACTCGCTCGGCCTCCTCTCCCAGGAGCGGGCCGCCACCGCCTGGGCCGAGGAGCGCTTCAAGCGGGAGACCTTCGCCGTCCAGGTGCCCACCACCGAGGAGGAGCAGGCCGCAGGGCAGGGCATGTGGCGGCACGTCGACCGCGACGAGGGACTGCGCGACACCTCCATGGAAGCCCTCGCAGGGCTCAAACCCGTGATGCCCACCGCCGTGCACACGGCCGGGAACTCCTCGCAGATCTCCGACGGCGCAGCCGCCGTGCTGTGGGCCTCCAAACGCATGGCCCGCGCCCTGAAGCTCCGCCCCCGCGCGCGGATCGTCGCACAGGCGCTGGTCGGCGCCGACCCCCACTTCCACCTCGACGGGCCGGTCGACGCCACCCGTGCCGTCCTCGGCAAGGCCGGAATGTCCCTCAAGGACATCGACCTCGTCGAGATCAACGAGGCCTTCGCCTCCGTCGTGCTCTCCTGGGCCCAGGTCTTCGAACAGGACCTGGAGAAGGTCAACGTCAACGGCGGGGCCATCGCCCTCGGCCACCCCGTCGGCGCCACCGGCGCCCGGCTCATCACCACCGCACTGCACGAACTCGAACGCGTCGACAAGGAGTTCGCCCTGATCACCATGTGTGCGGGCGGCGCCCTGGCCACGGCCACCATCCTGCAGCGACTGTAGGCGACCGCCCCTGCGGACTCCCGCCGGACCCGGGCCGCCCGCGGTGCCGGCCGGGCCGCACCCGCGGTGACGGCCGGTTCCGGCCTGCGGGGTCCTGGGCGGTGCGGGCGGCGTGCGCGGGCTGCGCGGCATCGGGTGGTCCGGGTGGCCCTGGGCGCGACCTGAGTGCGTGTCCAGACGGTCGTCCGGACGTTCACGTGACCGTTGAGGCGGCCGTTCAGACGGCCGGGGAGGCCGCGCCGTTCAGCAGCGTCTTCGCGGCGGAGCGGGCGTGGCGTGCCGGGTCGGGGGAGTCGGTGATGGAGGCGTTGCTCATCGCGCCGTCGAGCAGCACGGCCAACTGCGAGGCGAGCCATTCGGGCTGCGCCGCGCCGGTCTCGTGGGCCAGGTCCCGCAGATAGCTGCGGACCGCCGTCTTGTGGTCGCGCACCGCGTCGGCCACCGACTGCGAGTCGGCGCCCAGTTCGCCGAAGGCGTTTATGAAGGCGCAGCCGTGGAAGTCCGGCCCGTCGACCCAGTCGTAGAGCCAGTCGAACACCGCCAGCACCCGCTCCTGAGGATCGGTGTGGCAGGCCACCCGCTCCTCCAGTGCGGTCCGGGCCCACTTGTCCCGGCGGCGCAGATACGCCTCGACCAGCGCGCCCTTGGACGGAAAGCACTTGTAGATCTTCTTCAGCGAGACGCCGCAGGCGTCACGGATCCGGTCCATACCCACGGCCTGTACGCCGTGCTCGTAGAAGAGCGCATCCGCCGCGCTGAGGATGCGAGCCTCGGTCGTGGCTTCGCTGTCCATGCTCCCCGTTCTCCCCGTTCTCCCCGTCGTCCCTGTTCTCCCCAGGTCTTGAGAACCGTTGTTCTCTACGATACAGTCTTGCCTGACCGGAGAACGGGCGTTCTCCCGGTCGTAACGGGGATGAACGGGGGGCCTGAGCATGACCGAGCAGACGTTGCAACAATGGACATGCCTGGGCGAGCTGGCGGGGACCGGGCTGTGCGCAGTCCCGGTCGTCGCCGGTGCACGCACAACTGCCGCGCCGCCGCCTCCGACCATCCACGCCGAGGCCATATCCTTCCGCCTCATAGGCACCGGTGCCCGCGTCTGACCGCTGAACCCACCGCAGCCTCCCGGAGTCGGCGCCAGGTCGCGCCACCCGGGACAGGAGCCGCGAGTCCGCTCATCCGGCGGGGCTCGCTGCAGGGCTCGTGTTCCTGCCCGTCGGGGTCGGGCAGGAACACGGGGACCTCACCGCCCCGGCTCTGCCCGGTATTCGGTGGGGCTCATCGGGACTCGGGCAGCGGCGCCGGGACGCTGTCGCTCCCCTCCTGGACGTCCTCCTGCTGCCCGGGCGCCGTCCTGAACGCGGGCGAGGCGTCGAAGGCGGCGCGACGGGTGGCCCGGCGCAGTGCGCGCAGCACCGTGCCACCCAGCGTCAGGGTCAGCACCACGGTGAGCAGCGCTCGCGGTACATCCCAGCCGAGTGAAGTGGCCAGCACATAGGCGGCGTAGCGGGCCAGATTCTCCCCAAGAGGGTCACCGGGTACGAAGGAGATGCCCGACCCGAGGCCCGCGATGTACGGCCAGCCCTGCAGATTCATGACCAGGCCGTAGAGCAGCGCGGAGACCGCCCCGTAGACAGCGAGGAGGAGAAGTTCCCGCCGCCCCCGCAATGTGCCGGGCCCGGGCAGGAGCCCGGCCCCCATGGACACCCAGCCCATGGTGAGCATCTGGAACGGCATCCAGGGGCCCACCCCACCGGTGAGCAGCGCCCCGGCGAACATCGACACAGCGCCCAGCACGAATCCGAAACCCGGCCCCAGCACCCGGCCGGAGAGCACCATCAAGAAGAACATCGGCTCCAGACCGGCGGTGCCGGCGCCCAGCGGCCGCAGCGCGGCTCCGGCCGCGGCCAGTACGCCCAGCATGGCCACGGCCTTGGCGTCCAGCCCGGTCTCGGAGACGGTCGCCACGGCGACAGCGAGCAGAAGGGGGAGCAGTGCGGCGAACAGCCAGGGAGCGTCCTGCGAGTGCGCCAGACCGGAGGTCCGATCGGCCAGCAGCGGCCAGGCGAACGCGGCAACCCCGGTGGCACTGGTCAACGCCAGCGCGGCAATGGACTTCGGCCCCAGCCGTACGGCGCGAACGGCCCGGCCGGTCACAGCGCCTCCCGAACCTGGCTGACGGTCAGCCACGGCTGCGGAGCAAGGATCTTGGAGACCTGTGGAGCGTAAGCGGGTGAGGAGGTGACGACCTCGTCGGTGGGTCCGTCGGCCACGGGCTCCCCCTGGGCGAGGACGACGACGCGGTGCGCCAGCTCCGCGACGAGCTCGACATCGTGGGTGGCCAGCACGATGGCGTGGCCCTCGGCCGCCAGTTGGCGCAGCAGTGTCACCAGCCGGGACTTGGCCGCGTAGTCCAGTCCCCGGGTGGGCTCGTCCAGCAGCAACAGCGGCGGCCGGGCCGTGAGGATGATCGACAGGGCGAGGGCCAGCCGTTGGCCCTCCGACAGATCGCGGGGGTGAGTGGTGTCGGCGATATCAGGAAGCAGTCGGGAGACCAGCGCGCGACAGGTGCCGGGCTCGGCACCGGCGTCGGCGTCGGCCGTCCGGCACTCATGGGCGACGGTGTCCGCGTAGAGCAGATCGCGCGGCTCCTGCGGCACCAGACCGGCGTGCCGGAGGAGTTCGGCCGGACGGGTGCGGTGCGGGGTCCTGCCACCGACGGTGACTCGGCCCGACGTGGGCTTGTGCATCCCGACGAGCGTGTTCAACAGGGTGGACTTGCCCGCCCCGTTGCGCCCCATGAGTGCCACGGTCTCCCCGGCGTGCAAGGAGAGGGACACCTCGTGCAGGGCGGGGACACGGTCGCGGATCAGAGTGAGCCGTGAGACCTCCGCCAGTGGCTCGGCGCCGTGCGGAGGGGCGGCGGTGGTGGCAGCAGCGAGACGGGGAGCCAGTCGTTCGCGGAGCGGACCGGAGCTGCGGCGGGCGTCCCGGACCGACAGCGGGAGGGGGTCCCATCCGGCCAGTTCGCCCAACTCGACCACGGGCGGCCGCACGGGCGAGACCGCCAGCAGCGCGGCCGGCTCCCCGAGCCGCGCCGTACCCCGCAGGGAGAGGGCAGGGGTGGGTGGGGGAGGGGAGGGGAAGCCCCCCGGAGCCGCGCTACCGCTCCCCTCGTCCTCCGGTGCCAGCAGCAGCACCTGGTCCGCGTACTGCACCACGCGCTCCAGTCGGTGTTCGGCCATCAGAACGGTGGTGCCCAGGTCGTGGACGAGCCGCTGCAGGACGGCCAGCACTTCCTCGGCGGCGGGCGGGTCCAGCGCGGAGGTGGGCTCGTCGAGAACGAGGACCTTGGGGTGCGGGGTGAGGACGGAGCCGATGGCGACGCGCTGCTGCTGACCGCCGGAGAGGGAGGCGATGGGGCGGTCACGCAGCTCGTTGAGGCCGAGCAGATCGAGGGTCTCCTCCACACGGCGACGCATGGTGCCGGGAGGCAGACCCAGGGACTCCATGCCGTAGGCGAGTTCGTCCTCGACCGTGTCGGTGACGAAGTGGGCGAGCGGGTCCTGTCCCACCGTGCCGACGATGTCGGCGAGTTCGCGGGGCTTGTGGGTGCGGGTGTCGCGGCCCGCCACGGTCACCCGGCCGTGCAGGGTGCCCCCGGTGAAGTGCGGAACCAGGCCGGAGACGGTGCCCAGCAGGGTCGACTTGCCCGCTCCGCTCGGACCGATGAGCAGGCACAGTTCGCCCTCCGGTATCTGGGCGTCCACCAGCGGGAGGGCGGGGGCGGTCGCGCCGTCGTGGACGACGGTGACCTGGTCGAAGGTGATCACGGTGCGCTCTCCTCGTCGTGCTGTCGGCCCCGCAGCGCCCGCGCGGTACGGCGCTCCGGCGCGCCCTTCACCGGCGCGCCCTTCACCTGTGCGCTCTCCCCAGGTGCGCTCTCCCTGGCGGCGGCCTCCCCTGGTGCGGCCTTCCCCTGCGCCGCGTTCCTCCGTGCCGCGTCCCTCCGTGCGGTCCGCCCGTGTGCGGGGTCGGGGGAGGGGGCACGGGCAGTGCTCGGGGCGGTCCCCGGAACGGCTTGAACGGTGTGCGGGGCCGGGGCGAGGACGGCGGGGAGAAGGCCGAGGAGGACGGCGGCGGCCGGCCACAGGGGCAGGTGGGGTGCGGTGAGCGGTACGGCCGGAGGGTTCAGTGGTCCGGGAAGGACATCGGCTGCCGTGATCATGAGGGCGCCGACGGCGGCGCCGGACGCCGACACCAGCCAGGCGCGGGCTCCCCAGCGGTCGGGGCGATAACGGGTACGGGCCGCCCGTCTGCCGCCCAGCCACAGTCCGGCCAGGGCGAGGGCCAGCCCAACCAGTAGGACGGGAAGGCCGAAGCCCGCGCCCTTGGCCGCCAGCAGACCGTAGGTACCCGCGCAGACGCCGAGCAGCCCGCCGAGGGTCAAAGCGGTGGTGGTGTGGCGTACGGCGGCCGGTACCTGTGCCGTGCGGCCGTAGCCGCGCGCGTCCATCGCCGCCGCGAGCGCCACCGAGCGCTCCAACGCGCCTTCCAGTACCGGCAGACCGACCTGGAGCACGCCGCGCAGCCCCCGGTCGTCCCGCCCGCGCAGTCTGCGTGCCGCCCGCAGCCGCCGTACGTCGGCGACGAGGTTGGGGGCGAACGTCATCGCCACCACCACCGCGACTCCCGCCTCGTAGAGCGCGCCCGGCAGGGACTTGAGCAGTCGCGCGGGGTTGGCGAGCGCGTTGGCGGCGCCGACGCAGATGAGCAGGGTCGCCAGTTTGAGCCCGTCGTACAGGGCGAAGAGCATGCCCTCCGCCGTGACCCGCCCGCCGATCCGCACCCCGCGTGCCCACTCGGGCAGCGGCACCTCGGGCAGTTCGGCGAGCACATGGCTGCCGGGGATGGGGGAGCCGAGGAAGAACGCGAAGACGAGGCGGATGGTGAGTACGAGCAGACCCAGTTTGAGGAACGCGGTGTAGGAGCGGGCCCAGGGGGCGTCGGTGCGGCGGGCGGCGACGACGTAGCCCGCCACCGCGATCACCAGGGCGAGCAGCAGGGGGTTGGTGGTGCGGGAGGCTGCGGTGGCCAGACCCAGGGCCCAGAGCCACCATGCGCCCGGGTGCAGAGCGGTGCTGCGGGTCGAGAGCGGTGCTCTCGGCAGAGAGCGGGGTGCCGTCCGGGCCCCCGCTCCCGCTCCCGTGCTCTTGGTGAGCAGTGCTCTCGGAGTGGAGCGGTGCATCGGCTATCGCCTTCGGCGGCGTGCCTGCCACAGTGCCGCGACTCCGAGGATCGCCACGGCCGCGACACCGGCACCGACCCCCAACCCTGTCGACAGGCCGTCGTCGCTTCCGCTGCTCTTCCCGCCGTCGCTGTCCTTCCGGCTGTCGCTGCTCCCCTTCCCGCTGTCGCCGCTGCCCTTCGCCTGCTCGCCGCATCCCTTGGCGGGATAGTGGTCGATGGCGCACAACAGCCCCTCGGAGCTGTAGCGCAGCGGGGAAGCGACTTCGGCGAGGGCTTCAGCAGCTGTGCCCTTCTCCGGTATGCGCGCGCAGCCGGTGCGGGGGGCCGGTGGGGCCTTGGGCTCACCTTCGGCGGCGTCGGCGCGGGTGCCGAAGTCGATGCGCACGGCGACCCGTTTGCTGCCTGCCTCGGCCGCCGTCTTCGCGCAGGCGTCGGCGAACGCGACGGCGCCGCGCGGCTTGTCGGCCTGTTGCGAGTTCTCGCTCAACGCGAAGCGGAAGCCGAGGGTGTCGCCGTCCTCGGGCCGGTGGGTGGCCGGCCCCTGGGTGGCGTACGACCAGGAACCGCCCTCCTTCTGCTGCCAGAACGACCAGTAGCGGTAGCCGTCCGCCTCGGCCACGACACGGACCTCGGCACCGGCACCCGCGCCCGTGCCGGCGGCGGGGTGCTGGGGAGCAGCCGCGCTCGCCGTGGCGACCGGAAGCGCGGCCGGCGAGGCGAGCGCCGTGACCGCCATCAGGGCGACGGCCGGCAGGCGCACGCCCCGCCACCCCGCGACCGCCCCTGCCCCTGCGCCAGCCCCCGCCCGGGGCCTGGACCTGAGCCTGGGCAGGGGCGGTTCCGGCGCGGTGGCGCCGTGCGCCGTCCGGGCCGTCACAGCTGCTGCCTCTTGCGGCGACCGCTGAGCAGGATGCCGAAACCGGCGCCGATGGCGAGACCGACCAGGATGAAGGCCCAGACGGGGATGGTGGCGCCGTCGTCCTTCTTGTCGGAGGACGAGGAGTCGGCGTCGTCCGACGGCATCTTGGCGGGCTTCGGGCCGGTGTTGCCGAGGCGGGAGAGGAGGTCGGTGCCGCCGAGCTTCGTGGGGTCGCCGCCGGCGGCGCGGGAGGCGAGCATGAGGGAGCTGATGGCGGCCGGGTCGTTCTTGGCCTTGTCCCACTTGTTCACATTGTCCGCGAGCCACGCCAGGGAGGACCTGGCCGGCTTCCGGTGGCCGCCGGCCGCCAGCGCGACGACGGCGTCCGCGGTGTTCGCGTAGTCGGGCTGCTTCTTCGTGTCGCCCGGGGTCACGGAGCTGAAGTGGCCGCCGTTCTTCTTCAGCGTCGCGGCCAGATAGGCCGCGCCCGCACCCGCCGCCTGCTTGCGGCCGCCCGGAACGCCCTTCTTGTCCCCCTCGTCGGTGCCCGCGTCGGCGTCGGTGCCCGCGTCCGAGGCGCACTTCAGCGGTGTGACCGGCTTGTCCTTGGCGTCCTTGGACAGCGGTTCGGGCAGCGCGCCTTCGCCCAGCGCGGCGAGGGAGGCGGCGGCGGTGGCGTCGTCGTTCGGGGCGAGCTCGCCCTTCTTGTCCGGTTGGTAGGCGAAGGCGCCCTGTTGGCCGGGGGCGTTCTCAAGGCCCTTCGCGCCGCAGGTGAGCTGGAAGGACAGCAGCGCGTCGTAGGGAGACCTGCCGCCCTGGGCGGTGGCCTTCTCCGGGTTTCGGCCCGCCGCGTGCAGGGCGCCGATGGCCAGCGAGGTCGAATTGGCGTCCGAGGCGGCGCGCGGGGCGCTGCCCCAGCCGCCGTCCTTGTTCTGGACCGAGGTCAGCCACTCCAGGGCCTCCCGCACCGCGTCGCTCCGGCCGCCGACCGCGGCGAGGGCCTGCACGGCGAGGGCGGTCGCGTTGGTGTCCGAGGGAGTGGCGTCCGGGTCGCACTTCTTGCCGGTGTCGGCGCGGTAGGCGGTGAACGAGCCGTCGGCGCACTGCTGGCCGGCCAGCCAGTCGACGGCCTTCTTCGCGGGGACGGCACCGGCGCCGTCCAGCGCCAGCAGCGCCATCGACTGCCGCCACACCCCGTCGTACTTCGGGTCGGCCGTTCCGTAGAGCCCGTCCGGCAGCTTTGACGGCTTCGCGGCGGCATGGGGCGCGGTTGCGGCGGCGGATGCCACGGGTGCGGCTGTCGCGCACAGCACGGTGGCGGCGGCGAGGACCGTGGCGCGGCGGCGGCGCGGTGACATTGCGAGTGCCTTTCGGTGACGGGAGCGGACCGCAGCCGGGCACGGCCGCCCCGCCGAGGGGGCTCGCGACTTCGCGGCCCCGCACTGCGGCGCACCGGGCTCGGCTCCGTATACCTCGACGGGCCGGTGGCCTCGTTCGGCCACAGGAGCCCACCTCCACCCGGGTGCTCCGGCTCGCGGCCGGCCACCTGCGCGCATACGCCGGGTCGTGGAGGACGACCCGCGGCCGGCGTACGGCGACGGGGTGACGGACCGCTCACGGTTGCGGGTCAGCGCCGGATTCGCACCGGCTTCCCCCGGTCGGAGGCGTTGTCTGGCTGTCGGCCACTGTAGCCGGACCGCCCGCCGGGGCGTTCCGTCGGGCCGGTCCGCTTCGTCCGACTCCAGGTCGCGGTAGCCGCGCGGCCGGGGTCCTCAGCCGGTGGCGCGGTAGGTGACCGGTGTGCTGCCGGGGACGGCCTCGGCCCGGCCGAGCTTGACCAGATGGCGCAGATGGGCCTCGGCCTCGGCCACGGCGATGTTGCGGGAGCCGAACGGGATCTCCTCCCAGGGGCGGTTCCAGCGCATGGTCTCGGCGAGCTGCCAGGGGGTGAGGTCCCGCTCCGAGAGCAGTGCTCTCAGATCGGAGAGGCGCTCCGCATGGTGAGCGGTGAGCTCGTCGACCCGGGCCTGCGCGTCCGTGAAGGCGTACTGGTGTGCGGGCAGCACCTCGGCGGGCCGCAACCTGGCTATCCGTTCGAGGGAGTCGAGATAGTCGCCGAGTGGATCGGTGCTCTCGTCGCTGTCCGGGTCCTCGTACAGCCCGATGTGCGGGCTGATCGTGGGCAGCAGATGGTCGCCGGAGAACAGCCGCCCTCCCCGGCCCCGACCACCCGGGTTGCCAGGGTCGCCGGAGCCGGAGCCGGAGCCGGAGCCGGAGCCGGCCGGGTTGCCCGGGTGCTGCTCCTCCAGGTGCAGGCACACGTGCCCCGGGGTGTGCCCCGGGGTCCAGACGGCGCGCAGCCGCCGTCCCGGCAGGGCCAGCAGCTCGTTCGGCTCGATCTCGCGGTCGGGAAGTGCGGCCCGCGCCCCGGGCAGTGCCCCGCCCCTGCCCTCCGCGAGGGCCGTGCGCAGCGGCGCCGTATGGGTCTCGGGGGCGCCGGCCGCCGCGAGCTTCTCGACGAGGTAGCCGAGCCACTGGCCGCGGTCCGAACGGCGGGTACGGCGCACGACGGCGGTGTCCGCCGCGTGCATGGCGATCCAGGCGCCGGACTCCTCCCGCACCCGCGCCGAGAGCCCGTGGTGGTCCGGATGGTGGTGGGTGACCAGTACGCCGTGCAGCGCTCGGACGGAGGTGCCGCAGGCGGTGAGCCCGTCGGCGAGGGTCTGCCAGGAGGTGGGGTCGTCCCAGCCGGTGTCGATCAGCACGGGCCCCGCGTCCGTCTCGATCACATGGACGAGGGTGTGGCCGAGGGGATTGTCCGGGATGGGTACGGGGATGCTCCAGATTCCGCCCCCGTGGTCGGTGACCCGGGGCCCGCGCGGGGCCGCCCGCGATCCGTCGTCGACCCGCGGTCCCCCGTCGTCGATCCGCGGTCCCTCGGCGTCCACCCGCGGTTCCTCGGCGTCCACCTCCGGCCCCTCGTCGTCGGCCTGCGGTCCGTTCCTCATGGCGACGGCTCCCCCCGGTTCGGTGCGCGGGCGTGGCGGCCTGCGGGCCGGCAGAGGCATTGTTCCCTAGAACTAGAACTGGTACTAGTTCTGATGCGCTGTCAGGAGAGTGTCAGGGGTCACACCGACGGGTGGGGCGCGAGAGGGAGGGCACGGGCATGACGGACAACCCCAGCGGAACCGGCGGCGGAATCGCGTACGCCGACCACCGGCAGCTCTACATCGGCGGGACCTTCACCGACCCGGCCGGCGACGAGGCCATCGAGGTGGTCTCGCCGCACACCGAGCAGCCCATCGGGCGTGTCCCGCACGCCTCGCGCGAGGACGTCGACCGCGCCGTACACGCGGCACGCGAGTCCTTCGACTCCGGGGTGTGGGCGCAGCGCCCGCTGGCCGAACGGATCGAGACGGTCACCCGCATCAAGGACGCCTTCGCCGTGCGCAGCGAGGAGATCGCCAAGGTCATCAGCGCCCAGAACGGCACCCCGTACACCTCGGCCGTCATGGTCCAGTCCCTCGCCGCGATGATGGTCTGGGACACCGCGGTCAAGATCGCCGCCGACTTCCGCCACGAGGAGCGCCGGGCCGGGGTGCTCGGTCCGCTGCTGGTACGCCGGGAGCCGGTGGGGGTGGTGGCGGCCGTGGTGCCGTGGAACGTGCCCCAGTTCACCGCCGCCGCCAAGCTGGCTCCCGCGCTGCTGGCCGGCTGCTCGGCGATTTTGAAGGTCTCGCCGGAGACCCCGCTGGACGCCTATCTGCTGGCCGAGATCGCCGATGAGGCCGGGCTGCCCCCGGGTGTGCTGTCGATCCTGCCCGCCGATCGCGAGGTGAGCGAGTACCTCGTGGGGCACCCCGGCGTCGACAAGGTGTCCTTCACCGGTTCCGTGGCCGCGGGCAAGCGGGTCATGGAGGTGGCCTCCCGCAATCTGACCCGCGTCACCCTGGAGTTGGGCGGCAAGTCGGCCGCCGTCATCCTGCCCGACGCCGATCTGGAAGCGGCGGTCGCGGGTATCACCCCGTTCGCCTGGATGATCAACGGCCAGGCGTGTGTGGCTCAGACCCGGATCCTCGCACCGCGCAGCCGCTACGACGAGATCGCCGAGCGCTTCAAGGCCGCCGCCGACGGACTGCGGGTCGGCGATCCGCTGGATCCCGCCACCGAGGTCGGCCCGCTGGTCGCCGAACGTCAGCGCCAACGCTGCCTCGACTACATCGCCCTCGGCCAGGAGGAGGGCGCCAAGGTCCTCGCGGGCGGTGGCAGGCCGGAGTCCATGCCCACCGGCTGGTATGTCGAACCCACCCTTTTCGGGGACGTCGACAACGCCATGCGGATCGCCCGTGAGGAGATCTTCGGCCCTGTCATCTGCCTGCTGCCGTACGAGGACGAGGAGGAGGCGGTCCGTATCGCCAACGACTCCGACTACGGGCTCTCCGGCAGCGTATGGACCGCCGACACCGAACACGGCATCGACATCGCCCGCCGTGTACGCACCGGCACCTACTCCGTCAACACCTTCAGCCTCGACATGCTCGGTCCGTTCGGCGGCTACAAGAACTCCGGTATCGGCCGGGAGTTCGGGCCCGAGGGATACGCCGAGTATCTGGAGCACAAGATGATCCACCTGCCCGCGGAAGCGTGAGTTCCCGGGAAGCGAGGGGCAGGAGTCACCAGACCGCAGGCGATACGCAACGGGCCGACAGACGGCTGGGGCACCGGCCCGGGATGAGGAGAGCCGATGGCTGACCGCTGGCACGTCGAGGTGGACCGGGACCTGTGCATCGGGTCGGGGATGTGCGTGGGCGGGGCGCCCGAGGAGTTCCGGCTGGATGCCGCCCGCCGGTCCCACCCCGTGACCCCCGACCGCGAACCTTCCGAGGAGGTGCTGGACGCCGCCGAGAGCTGCCCCGTCGAGGCCATCACCATCACTCTGGCCGAGACGGGGGAGCCGGTCTTCCCACCGGAGGACTGACCGGACGGGCAGGGCGGGAAGCGGGCCGAGGGCGGACCGGAGCCGGTATTCCGTTGCCCGGAGCCGGAACGCCGGGGTAGGAACAGCCGCATGACATCTTTCGGTGCCGACAACGCTCTCGGTGCGGTCTTCCGGCCTCAGTTGCCTCCCGAACGGCTGCGGGGCGTGGTCCGCGCCGCCGACGAGGCGGGGCTGGAGCAGCTGTGGCTGTGGGAGGACTGCTTCTTGGAGAGCGGCATCGCCACGGCCGCCGCCGCCCTCGCCTGGTCCGAACGGCTCCGGGTGGGCGTGGGCCTGCTCCCCGTCCCGCTGCGGAACGTCGCGCTGACCACGATGGAGACCGCGACACTGCGCCGTCTGTTCCCCGGCCGGTTCGCGGTGGGCCTCGGCCACGGCATACAGGACTGGATGGGTCAGGTCGGCGCACGCGTCGACTCGCCCGTCACCCTGCTGCGCGAACACCTCGACACCATGCGGGCGTTGCTGCGCGGCGAGCGGGTCACGGTCGAGGGGCGCTACGTCAAGCTGGACGGGGTCGCCCTCGACTGGCCGCCGCTCGCCCGGACGTCCGAAGCGGCCCCGGCGAAGGCCTCGGCAACAGTACCGGCGACGGACCCGGCGACGGACCCCGCCTCGGCGCCCGCGACGGACCCCGTGTCGGCCGCCGCCTCGGACACGGCGGTGTTCGCGGGTGCGCGCGGACCGCGTTCGCTGCGGCTCAGCGGCGAGGCGGCCGACGGCACCGTGCTGGACAGCAACACCACCCTCGCCGGTATCCGCCGCGCGCGGCAGCTCATCGACGAGGGACGGGCGGCGGCCGGACGCACCGACCGCCACGAGGTCGTCCACTACCTCAGCACCGCAACGGGGCCCGACGCCGCAGCCCGGTTGCGCGCCGAACTGCTCCGCGAGGGGCACGACCCCGCCACCGGGCCGGGCGTCGCCGGAGACGCGGCGGCCGTGGCCGAAGCGGTCGGGCAGGCCCTCGACGCGGGCGCCGACACGGTCGTCCTCCAGCCCACGGCGGACGAACCCGACCCGGAGTCGTTCGTCCGCTTCGCCGCCCTGGAGGTCCGCCCCCTGCTGCGGTGACCCCGCGCCCGCCCCGCCGCCCGGCGTCAGCCGGTGGTTCCGCCGCCCAGGGCGAGCGTGGCGAACGTCGCGAGCCAGTGGTCCGTGGTGAAGTCGCCCGAGGTGGCCGACGGCAGCCCCGCCGCCAGGTTGGCCTCGGCCGCCCCGGCCAGGGTGGTGGCGCGCGGGTCGCCGGACGGGAGCGCGGCGGCGATGCCGCGCAGGGCGGCGGCCCGGCTGAGACACAGGCCGAGCAGGTGCCCGAGCTGTGGATCGGTCGGGTCCGAGACCTGCGGCGGCGGAAGGAAATCCCGTCCGGAGACGTGGTTCAGCTCGGGCAGGAAGCGCTCCAGCCAGGTGGCGAACTCGCCCTGCGGCAGCACCCGGCGCACCGCGTCCGCCTCGCAGAGCAGCGGCGAGAGGAAGTCCTGCCCGGAGGGCTCCCAGCGGGTGGCGGCCCCGTGGTCGGGGACGTACCACTCACGGATCTTCTCCGCCAGCGGTGCCAGCAGCCGCTGTTGGCCGGCCCTCTCGGCGCTGTCGAGCAGCAGTCCGAGCGCGAAGGCGCTGTTGGCGTGCGTACCGTGCCGCACGGGATAGGTCGCCTTCGGCAGCCAGGCCAGCACCAGTTCGGCCACGGCCTCCGCGGCGGGTGACAGGGCGGCACGCCACCGCCGTCCCGCTTCGAGAGCACCGCTCCCGTACGCGAACGCTGCTCCCCGCGCTCGGTGCTCCGAGTGCGGAGCACCGCTCTCGCCCCCCGGCCCCGCTCCCTCGCCCCGCCGCTCCGAAACCAGAGCAGCGCTCTCGCTTGTGAGCGCCAGTAGCCAGGCCCAGCCGTAGGGGCGTTCGAAGGAGGGGTGGTTGCGGAGATAGGTGGCCTCGGTCGCGAGGGCCTCCGGGGTCAGATGGGCGTCCAGCGCCCGCACCACTGCCGCGCGCCCCTCCCCGCCCGGTGCGCCGTTGTCCGTGTGCCACGGGATTCGCAGCAGCCGCATGAGCAGCCAGTGCATATGGACGGAGGAGTGCCAGTCGTAGGCGCCGTAGAAGGCGGGGTGGAGCACCCGGGGTGGGACGAGCTCGTGGGGACCGGCGAGCAGATGCGCGGGAGCGTTCGGGTACTCACGGGTGACGTTGGCGACGGCCACCTTCGCGAACCGCTCCGCGCACCGGGCCAACACCGCCTCGCCATGGCTCCGCGTGGGCACCGGCGCCTCCCCTCCGGGCGCCGGCGCCCCCGCGGTCCCTGCCTCCGCGTCCCGTGCCGTGCTCAATGTGTGGCCCCTCCGGGTTCGCGGATGTCGGTGGTGGTGCGGGCGGCGGCCGTCAGGAGGGCGCCCAGCCCGCGTACGGCGTCGGGTACGGACAGCGAGGGCGGCGCCGGGTGCCGGGCCGCGACCTGCTCGGGGGAGTACGGCACGTGTACGAAGCCGCCCCGCACCCGGGGGTGTTCGGTGGCGAGCAGGTGGGCGAGGCCGTAGAAGACGTGGTTGCAGACGAAGGTGCCGGCCGTCTGGGAGACGGAGGCGGGTACCCCGGCGGCGCGGGCCGCGGCGACGCACGCCTTGATGGGCAGCGTGCTGAAGTACGCGGCCGGGCCGCCGGGGACGACGGGTTCGTCCACGGGCTGCCGGCCCGCGTTGTCGGGTATGCGGGCGTCGTCCACGTTGATGGCGACGCGCTCGACGGTGAGGTCGGTGCGCCCGCCCGCCTGCCCCAGGCAGACCACCAGCCGCAGGTCGTCTCCGGCGGCGTGCACGGCGGTGCGCAGCTCGTCGAGTGCCGTACCGAAGACGCAGCTCAGCTGTACCGCGCTGATGTCGAGTCCGGCCGGGGGCTCGGCGGCGAGCAGTTCGGCGGCCTGCCAGGACGGGTTGACCTCGGCGCCGTCGAACGGTGCGAACCCGGTGACCAGCACCTTGCCGGAAGAGGTGGAAGAGACGGAAGACATGGGTGTTCGGCTCCGCTCGGCCCGCTAGAAGGCGAAGAGATAGATGATGAGGATGTTGCAGGCCAGCATGGCGCCGGCGGTCGGTGCCTGGGCCTTGATCGGCCCGTACTGGTCCTTGAGCTCCAGCAGGGCGGCCGGTACGAGGTTGAAGTTGGCCGCCATGGGGGTGCACAGCGTGCCGCAGAATCCGGCGAGCATGCCGACGGCGAGCACGGCGGCCGGGTTGCCGTTCATCTGCTCGATCAGCACCGGCCAGCCGACGGCCGCGGTCATGACGGGGAAGGCCGCGAAGGCGTTGCCCATGATCATGGTGAAGACGGCCATGCCCACGCAGTACACGGCCACGGCGGTCAGCTTCTGCCCGTCGGGCAGCACCGACTCGGTGATCTTCCGGACCTGGTTGCCGACGCCCGCGGCCTGGAATATCGCCCCCAGCACGGCCAGCAGCTGCGGCAGCAGCAGGGCCCAGCCCATGGACTCCAGCAGTCCGCGTCCGGCGTGCAGCGGCACGCTCGCGCGGCGTTCGCGCAGCACCCACATGCCCACGCCCAGTGCCACGATGGCGCCCAGGCCGAGGCCGAGGATGGTCTCGCTGCCCTCCTCCAGCAGCGGCCGGCCGCCGATCTTCCACTTGTCGGCGACCACCGCGCACACCATGGCGATCAGGGGAATGGTCAGCGCCGGGATGAACAGCTTGCCGCCGAACCGGGCAGCGAGCCGGGCGCGTTCGCTCTCACTGGTGGTGTCGGGCTTGCCCTTGCCGGTGAGGTTGAAGCCGCCGAGGCAGATGAGGGCCAGAACGGCCACGCCCAGCGGTTCGGAGGGCAGGGACTTGTCGTTGACCCCGGTGCTGTAGAAGAAGCACAGGCCCAGCAGCCCCCAGAAGGCGGCGGTGCCGAGCCGTTTGGGGTTGGTGCGGTCGACGACCATCTGCGCCGCCATGGCGAGGAAGACGGCACCGACGAGCCAGAAGAACCACTCGGACTTGATCACTTGGCGGCCCCGCCTTCCTCGCTGCGGTCCAGCGCGTCTTCCCGCTCGACGGCCATCTGCGCGTTCGCGGTGACCAGTTCGCGCTCCAGCGTGCGGTCCAGCCGCAGCAGCCGGCCGCCGTGGATGAAGAAGGCGCACACGGCGCTGGGTATCGCCCACAGCGCGAGGTGCAGCGGTTCCAGATGCGTGTGATACGTGCTGTTGACCAGGCCGGTGATCAGCAGGATGGAGCCGATGGCGAGGAAGCAGTCCTCGCCGAAGAACAGGCCCACGGTGTCGGTGCCCGCCGAGTGCGAGCGGACCTTTTCGCGGACCTTCTCCGGCAGCGGCCGCCCGCCTCCCCCGGCTGCTGCTGAAAGGTGTCCCCAGCGGCGCTCGGTGGCGGCCTCCGCCATCGGCGCGATCATCGGCCGGACGCTCTGCGCGGGTCCGCCGATGGTCTGCAGTCCGACGGCGGCGGTGACCTGCCGCAGCAGCAGATACAGGGTCAAAAAGCGCCCTGTGGTGAGTTTGGTGCCGAGCTTGCCGATGAGCGTACGGGCCTGTTGCTGGAGGCCGTTGCGCTCCAGCAGGCCGATGACGGGCAGCGTGATGGCGAAGATCGTCACCGAGCGGCTGGAGGCGAAGCTCTCGCCGAAGGTCCTGAGGACCTCGACGGGGGAGAGCTTGCCCAGCAGCCCGGTGACGATCCCCGCCACGCCGACGACGAGCAGGGGGTTGCGGCGCGTCGCGAAGCCGAGGACCACCACGAGGACGCCGAGGAGAACGATCATGTCGTCCGCCTTCCGTGAGCGATTCCTCGGGAGGCTAGAGGATTGTTGAACGATCCCACAAGAGTGAGGCATGTCACTCCGGTGGGATCGCGAGGAGGCTCACTCCTCGGCGGCCTCCTGCGGATACGCGTCCAGCAGTTGCTGCAGCGAGTCCTGCAGATATGCGTCCAGCAGCCGCTCGGCGCTCGCGGCGTCGCCCGCCTCGAGGGCGCCGACGATCTCCTGGTTGCGGGTCACATAGGGCTCGTGGAAGCGGTGCAGATCGCCCATGATGTGGAAGGCCAGCCGCAGCTCGGCCAGCACGCCGCGCATCATCTCGTCGGTGCGGGCGCTCCCCGCCAGGGAGGCCAGCGCCTGGTGGAAGCGGATGTTCGCGGTGGAGCACTCCTGCCACCGCCCCTCGCCGGCGGCCTTCTCGCCCGCCGAGACGGCCGCGCGCACCTCGGTCACGTCGTACGGCGGCTCCTCCAGCCCGCGGACGGCCGCGCACTCGACCAGTCGCCGTACGCGGTAGATGTCCCGGATGTCGGTGTCGGTGAGCACGCGGACGAAGGTGCCCCGGTTGAGCCGGTGGACGAGCAGCCGCTCGTGGGTCAGCAGCCGGAAGGCCTCCCGCAGTGTGTTGCGCGATACTCCCAGGGCGCCGCAGATCCGCTCCTCCGAGAGCCGGATACCGGGCGGGAAGGAGCCCTGGGCGATCCGCTCGCGCAGGATGGCCGCCACGCGCTCGGCCGTGCTGGTGCGCCCGAGCAGCTCGCGGTCGGCGGCGAGCTCCGAGAGGGCGGCGGACGGGTCGGCGGTCATCGTGGTCTCCCTTGGGTGAGCGGGCGCCGGCCGGGCCCGGTGCGGCATGCGGCACGGCGCCCGCGGAGTGCGGGCCGCCGGACCCCCTTGCCGGATTGTTCAACAATCGCTTACGTTGCTGCTGATGGACCGGAAGATCGACCTTAACGCCGACCTCGGTGAGGGCTTCGGCCGCTGGCAGCTCACCGACGACGAGGCCCTGCTCGCCTCGGTCACCAGCGCCAATGTCGCCTGCGGCTTTCACGCCGGCGACCCCGTCACCATGCGCCGCGTCTGCGAGCTGGCCGCCGAGCGCGGCGTCCGCATCGGGGCGCAGGTCTCCTACCGGGACCTGGCCGGATTCGGCCGCCGGGCGATGGACGTACCCGCCGCCGAGCTGGCCGCCGAAGTGGCGTACCAGATCGGCGCGCTGGAGGTCTTCGCCCGCGCCGCCGGTTCCACCGTCGCCTACGTCAAACCGCACGGAGCCCTCTACAACCGCGCCGTGCACGACGCCGAGCAGGCAGCGGCCGTCGTGGCGGGCGTACGGATGTCCGGGGCCGCGACCGCCGGAGGAGGACCGCTGCCGGTGCTCGGACTGCCCGGCTCCCGGCTGCTGGCAGCCGCGGCCTCGGCCGGACTGCCCACCGTCGAGGAGGCGTTCGCCGACCGCGCCTACCGGGCGGACGGCACCCTGGTGCCGCGTACCGAGCCGGACGCCGTGCTCCACGACCCGGAACAGGTGGTCAAGCGCTCGGTACGGCTGGCCCGGGACGGCGAGATCGTCGCGGCCGACGGCACCGTCCTGCCCACCGGCGCCCGCTCGCTGTGCGTGCACGGCGACACCCCCGCCGCGGCCCGGCTCGCCCGCCGGGTCCGCGAGGAACTGGCCGCGGCCGGCGTCCAGGTCCGGGCCTTCGCATGAACACCCCGAGCGGCCCGGCCGCCGCTGCCCCGGCCCCCACTCCCGCCCCTCCCGTGGTGCGGCCCGTGGGCAGCCGCGGGCTGCTGGTCGAACTCGCCACCGCCGAGCAGACCGAGGCCCTGCACGCCGAACTGCTGCGCCGCAGGGCCGACGGCACCCTGCCGCCCGTACGCGAGATCGTGCCCGGCGCCAGAACCGTCCTGCTCGACGAGTTCGCCACCAGCGGCGCGGCGCGGCGGCTGGCCGCCCAGCTGCCCGGCTGGCAGGTGCCGCCGCTGACCGGCAACAGCGCGGAAGCGGTGGAGATACCCGTCCGCTACGACGGCCCCGACCTCGCCGACGTCGCCGCGCTGTGGGGCGTGGCGCCGCACGAGGTGGCCCGCAGACACGCGGCCACCGAGTTCCGGGTCGCCTTCTGCGGGTTCGCGCCCGGATTCGGCTATCTGACCGGGCTCGCCGAGCGGTACCACGTGCCGCGGCGCGCCACCCCGCGCACCAAGGTCCCGGCCGGCGCGGTCGGGCTCGCCGGCGGCTACACCGGCGTCTATCCGCGCTCGTCCCCCGGCGGCTGGCAGCTGATCGGGACGGCACCCGAGACCGTGCTGTGGGACACCGACCGCACCCCCGCGGCGCTGCTGGCACCCGGAACCCGCGTCCGTTTCGTCCCGCTCGACGCCCCCGGCGGCGCCTTTGGCTGCACTCCCGCGGACACCCTTGCCGACGCCCCCGCCGACCCCGACCCCGGCCTCGGCAAGGGCGGGTCCCGGTCGGCTCAGGAGCGGTCGTGACGGCCGAAGTCGGGCTGGAGACCGTACGGGCCGGCGCGCTGACCACCGTCCAGGACCTGGGCCGCCCCGGGTACGCGCATCTGGGCGTGCCCCGCTCCGGCGCGCTCGACCTGGCAGCCCACCGCCTCGCCAACCACCTGCTCGGCAATCCGGAGACCGCCGCGACGCTGGAGACCACTCTCACCGGCTGTGCGGTGCGCGTTTCGGGGCGCACCACCGCCGTCGTCACCGGGGCACCCTGCCCGGTGACGGTCGACGGGCGGCCCGCGCCCTGGGGGCAGCCGCTGCACCTCCCACCCGGCGCGGTGCTCGATGTGGGTGCCGCAACCCACGGGGTGCGCTCCTATATGGGCTTCGCCGGGGGAGTGGACGCCGAGCCGGTGCTCGGCAGCCGCGCCACCGATCTGCTCTCCGGACTCGGTCCCGCTCCGCTGAGCGACGCGACGGTGCTCCCGGTGGGCACCCCGCCCCCTTCGACGGCGGTCACCGTCACGGACGCGGCGCCCTGGGCGGCGCCCCCGCGGGAACTCGTCCTGCCCGTCGTCCACGGGCCGCGGGACGACTGGTTCACGGCGGAGGGACTGCGCACACTGGTCACCGGGGCCTACCGGGTCTCGGCCGCCAGCAACCGGATCGGGCTGCGGACCCAGGGCCCGGCCCTGGCCAGGGCCCGGGAGGGGGAGTTGGCGAGCGAGGGCATGCCGCTGGGTGCCGTCCAGGTGCCGCCCGAGGGGCAGCCCGTCATCTTCCTCGCCGACCACCCCACGACCGGCGGCTACCCCGTGATCGGTGTCGTCCCGGCCGAGGCGCTGGACGCCGCCGCGCAGGCACCGCCCGGCACCCCCGTCCGCTTCGTCCCGTCGAGCTCCTGATCCCGGTGCGCCCGGGCGGATCGCGCACGGGCGGGATAGGGTCACGGGCATGTCGGCGCCCCCCATCCTCCGCGATGTCTTCCACGCCTTGCGCGACGAGTGGGGTGACGAACACGACGGCGTCACCTTCGAGCACGGCCCACCGCCCGTCGAACGCCTCGACGTCATGCTCTTCCGTGCGGCCGACCCGGGCGGGGTCACCGCCTTCGCCACGGTCGGCATGTCGGCCCACCCCATGCCGCCGCGCGAGGGGCGGGCCGGTGGCCGCGCCGAACTCCGCCTCTTCCGGCGCGGTATCCTCCAGCGCGGCGACGAACAGGGCCTGGTCACCCGGCTCGCCAACCTGGCCGTCTACCCGTGGACGCAGGACCGGCCGCTGGGCTGGGGCGAACTGGTCGGCTTCGGCGACGAACTCCCCGCGTTCCCCGGCTGCAGCAGCGTCCTGCTGGCGGGTGCCTGGGCGGCCGGCCAGACGTCCACCGTCGAGACCAGCGTCGAGCCGGTCCGGATCCTCAACGTCGTGCCGGTCAGCGAACTGGAGCGCCAACACGCCCTCACCCGCCGTCCGGAGGACTTCTTCAGCGACCTGCTCAACACCCGGGACATCTTCGCGCCTCCACCGCACGGCTGACCGTCCCGGCGGGGGCGAGCCGCCGCTCAGCGCGGTGCCGCACAGTACGGTGGCGCACAGTACGGTGCCGCAACTCAGTCCCGTGGGGCCGTCACATCGATCAGCTGGCACACGGTTTCGATGTCGATCTTCACCTGGGCGATCGAGGCCCGCCCCGAGAGCCAGGTGATGAGCGCCGAGTGCCAGGTGTGTTCGATGACGCGGACGGCCGAGAGCTGTTCGGGGGTGGGCGGTCCCTCCAGCCCCATCGCGTCCAGGATGATCGCCGTGGTCAGCCGGGAGACCGTGTCCACCTCGGGGCTGACCGAGCGGTCGGCGAAGTTGAGGGCGCGCACCATGGCGTCCGCCAGCTGCGGCTCCCGCTGCAGGGCGCGGAAGGCGCGCATCAGGGTCTTGGCGACCCGGGCCGCCGCCCCGCTCTCCTGAGGGGGGCGTTTGTGCAGGGTCTCGTGCATGTGCTGCAACTGGTCCTGCATGGTGGCGACCAGCAGGTGCACCTTCGAGGGGAAGTAGCGGTAGAGGGTGCCCAGCGCCACGTTCGAGGACTCCGCGACCTCCCGCATCTGCACCGCGTCGAACCCGCCCCGGCGCGCCAACTGGGCACTGGCCTGCAGGATGCGGCGGCGTCTGGCCTCCTGGCGCTCGGTCAGCGGTGGGGAGGGCGAGGCGGAGAGGGCCGGCGAAGACTCGGTCCCGCGGGAGCGGGTTCCCCCCGTACGGGTCCCGCCTGTGGACTGGGGCTTGGGCTGCGGCGGTGTCGGCATCGCGTTGTTGGTCCCGTTTCCGTGGCGTTCTTGAAGCCCTGAGGGAGCCGTGCATTGTTGCAGGCGCCGCCGGGGTGGCGCGAATCACCTGCTCCGGCGGCTCGCCCGAAGTGACTGGCCGGTAAATTCTGCAGTCCGGGCGCGGGTCCGCAGCGGCGTTCTTGCCGGATCCGCCCCTTCCGAAAGTCAATCCTGAAACTTGTTCTAGGTTATCGCGAGCGGCTACGCTCCGGCGGAACGCAGTGACGAAGGGGGCCGCGAGTGACCGCAGAGGCCGTAACCGACCGCCCGCTGCGCATCGCGCTGCTGACGTACAAGGGCAACCCCTTCTGCGGCGGCCAGGGTGTCTACGTACGCCATCTGTCCCGGGAACTCGCCCGCCTCGGCCACAGCGTCGAGGTGATCGGCGCCCAGCCCTACCCGGTCCTCGACGACCTCGGCGAGCCGGAGGCCCCCGCCCAGCCGGCGGACCCCGACGGCCTCGGCACACCGCCGGGCGCGCTCGACGGGCGGCCCGGCGCCGGCGCACCCGGCCGGCTCACCCTCACCGAGCTGCCCAGCCTCGACCTGTACCGCCAGCCCGATCCCTTCCGCACCCCCAAGCGGGACGAGTACCGCGACTGGATCGATCTGCTGGAGGTCGCCACCATGTGGACGGGCGGTTTCCCCGAGCCGCTCACCTTCTCGCTGCGCGCCCGTCGCCATCTGGCCGCCCGGCGCGGCGAGTTCGACGTCATCCACGACAACCAGACGCTCGGCTACGGTCTCCTGGGCGGCGTGCGCGCCCTCGGCGCCCCTTTGGTGACCACCATCCACCACCCCATCACCGTCGACCGCCGGCTGGAGCTGGAGGCGGCGGCCGGCTGGCGGCAGAGCGCCTCGGTACGCCGCTGGTACGGCTTCACGCGCATGCAGCGCCGGGTGGCCCGCAGGCTGCCCTCGGTCGTCACCGTCTCCGGGTCGTCGCGCCAGGAGATCGCCGACGACCTCGGCGTGGCGCACGAGCGCATCCACGTGGTGCCCATCGGGGCCGACACCCGGCTGTTCGCACCCGATACGGCGGTGCCCGAGGTGCCCGGCCGTATCGTCACCACCTCCAGCGCCGACGTCCCGCTCAAGGGCCTGGTCTTCCTGATCGAGGCACTGGCCAAGGTGCGTACCGAGCGGCCCGACGCCCATCTGGTCGTCGTGGGCAAACGCCCCGAGGAAGGCCCGGTCGCCGAGGCGATGCAGGCCCACGGGCTGGCCGGTGCCGTCGAGTTCGTCAAGGGCATCAGCGACGCCGAGCTGGCCGGCCTCGTCCGTTCGGCGCAGGTCGCCTGTGTGCCGTCGCTGTACGAGGGCTTCTCACTGCCCGCCGCCGAGGCGATGGCCACCGGCACCCCGCTGCTGGCCACCACCGGCGGCGCCATCCCGGAGGTCGCCGGGCGCGACGGCGAGACCTGCCTGGCGGTGCCGCCGGGCGACGCGGGGGCGCTGGCCGCCGGGCTCGTACGGCTGCTGCGCGACGAGGAGTTGCGGGCCCGGCTGGGGGCGGCGGGGCGCCGGCGGGTGCTGGAGAGGTTCACCTGGCAGAAGGCGGCCCTGCGCACCGTCGAGTGCTACCGCGCCGCCATGGGGGAGCCCTCCCGGCGGACCTCGCCCGCTCCGGTGGTGCGCCCGCCCGCCGAGGCGGTGCGGGTCGCCGCCGACAGCCGTTGATCGGCGTCCACCACCCCCGCCCCCCGTCCCTGAAAAACATGTGGAAGGCTGATCCCCCGTGCTGACCGTGGACTTCTCCCGATTCCCGCTCGCCCCAGGCGATCGTGTGCTCGACCTGGGCTGTGGTGCGGGACGGCACGCCTTCGAGTGCTACCGGCGCGGCGCACGCGTGGTCGCGCTCGACCGCAGCGCGGAGGAGATCCGCGAGGTCGCCACCTGGTTCGCGGCGATGGCCGAGGCGGGTGAGGCGCCCGAGGGCGCCACCGCGACCGCGATGGAGGGCGACGCGCTCGCCCTGCCCTTCCCCGACGACAGCTTCGACGTCGTCATCATCTCCGAGGTCATGGAGCACATCCCCGACGACAAGGGGGTGCTGGCCGAGATGGTGCGCGTCCTGCGGCCGGGCGGTCGGCTCGCCGTCACCGTGCCCCGCTACGGGCCGGAGAAGGTGTGCTGGGCGCTGAGCGACGCCTACCACGAGGTCGAGGGCGGTCACATCCGCATCTACCGCGCCACCGAACTCCTCGCCAAGCTGCGGGAGGCCGGACTGCGCCCCTACGGCACCCACCACGCGCACGGCCTGCACGCGCCCTACTGGTGGCTCAAGTGCGCCTTCGGCGTCGACCGCGACGGCGACCGGGCGGCCCTGCCGGTGCGTGCCTACCACAAGCTGCTCGTCTGGGACATCATGAAGCGCCCGCTCGCCACCCGCCTCGCCGAACGCGCCCTCGACCCGCTGATCGGCAAGAGCTTCGTCGCCTACGCCACCAAGCCCCATCTGCCGCACCTCGCGCAGCCCGCCGACCTGAGCGACCCGTCGGCGCGCGACACCTCGGCCGCGGCGGCCAAGTGACCAGCCCGGAGCGGACCGAGAAGCTGGTGCTGCCCGGCGTGCTGACCGCCGCGCAGGCCCGGTCGACCGTCGAGGGCATCCTGGCCGGACAGCGCGCGGACGGTGCCATACCGTGGTTCCGCGGCCACCACCTCGACCCGTGGGACCATGTCGAGGCCGCCATGGCGCTGGACGCCGCCGGGGAACACGACCGCGCCGAGGCCGCCTACCGCTGGCTGGCCACCCACCAGCTGCCCGACGGCTCCTGGTACGCCGCCTACGCCGACGGGGACGCGGCCGCACCCACCGACCGCACCCGGGAGACCAACTTCTGCGCGTACGCGGCCGTCGGGGTGTGGCACCACTACCTGGCCACCGGGGACGACACCTTCGTCGACCGGATGTGGCCGACGGTCGTGGCCGCCGTCGAGTTCGTGCTGCGGCTCCAGCAGCCCGGCGGCCAGATCGGCTGGAAGCGGGACGCCGACGGCACCGCCTGCACCGAGGCGCTGCTGACCGGGTCCTCCTCCGTCTACCAGGCCCTGCGCTGCGCACTGGCCCTCGCCGAGCGGCGGGAGGAACCGCAGCCGGACTGGGAGCTGGCCGCCGGATGGCTCGGCCACGCCATCCGCCGCCACCCCGAACGGTTCCTGGACAAGAGCCGCTACTCCATGGACTGGTACTACCCCGTGCTCGGCGGTGCGCTGCGCGGGCCCGCCGCCAAGGAGCGCATCGAGGAGGGCTGGGACCGGTTCGTGGTGCCCGGTCTCGGCGTGCGCTGCGTGACCCCCAACCCGTGGGTGACCGGTGGCGAGAGCGCGGAGCTGGCGCTGGCCCTGTGGGCGACGGGCGAGTCGGACCACGCGCTGGACATCCTGCGCTGGATGCAGCATCTGCGGGCGGACGACGGCATGTACTGGACGGGGTACGTCTTCGAGGACGAGGCGATCTGGCCCGACGAGCGCACCACCTGGACGGCGGCGGCCCTGCTGCTGGCCGTCGCGGCGCTGGGCGGCGACGACGCCACCGTGCAGGTTTTCGGGGGCGATGGTCTCCCCCATGGGCTGGAGCCCGACTGCTGCTAGCCCTTCGCCGGGCGCTTGCTACTGGGGTGCCCCTGATCGTCCTCGGCAGGCTGCTCGTGCGTTGTGGCTTTGGGGGCACCTCCCGGCCGGAGGCTGGGGGAGCAGTTCCCCGCGCTCCTTTAAGTCAACTCCGCGAGCACTCGCAAGGTCGTCGGGTCCGGTGCCGTCACCAGCAGGTCCGTCACGGGCCCCGAGCGCCACAGCTCCAGCCGCTCCGCTATCCGCCGGCGCGGGCCGACCAGTGAGATCTCGTCGGCGAAGGCGTCGGGCACGGCGTGCACCGCCTCCTGCCGCCGCCCCTCGGCGAAGAGCGCCTGGACGCGGGCGGCGTCCTCGGCGTACCCCATGCGCCCCATCAGCTCCGCGTGGAAGTTGCGGCGCGCGTGGCCCATACCGCCGATGTAGAAGCCGAGCATCGCCTTGACCGGCAGCAGCCCCTCCGCGACGTCGTCGCAGACGCGGGCCTGTGCCATCGGGGCGACCAGGAATCCGGGCGGTGCCTCGGCCAGCGCGGCCTCGTACACCGGGGCCCGGGTGGGCGACCAGTACAGGGGCAGCCAGCCGTCGGCGATACGGGCGGTCTGCGCGACGTTCTTGGGGCCCTCGGCCCCCAGCAGTACCGGCAGATCGGCGCGCAGCGGGTGGGTGATCGGCTTGAGCGGCTTGCCCATGCCGGTGCCGTCCGGGCCGGCGTACGGGTGCGTGTGGTAGCGCCCGTCCAGCCGTACGGGCGCCTTGCGGCGCAGCACTTGCCGTACGACGTCCACGTACTCGCGGGTCAGGGTGAGCGGGGAGGCGGGGAACGGGCGCCCGTACCAGCCCTCCACCACCTGCGGCCCGGACAGTCCCAGGCCGAGCAGCAGCCGGCCGCCGGAGAGGTGGTCGAGGGTGAGCGCGTGCATCGCGGTGGCGGTCGGGGTGCGGGCCGCCATCTGGGCGACCGCGGTACCCAACCGGATGTGTGAGGTGTGCGCGGCGATCCAGGTGAGCGCGGTGAACGCGTCCGAGCCCCACGACTCGGCGGTCCACACCGAGTGGTAGCCCAGCTCCTCGGCCCGGCGGACGAGTTCGAGGTGGCGCGGGTCGGGGCCGCGCCCCCAGTAGCCGAGCGCCAGTCCCAGCCGCATCCGCCGCCTCCCTCCTCTTCCGCAGCACCGCGCCCGCCCTGAGTTGACAGGGCGTCAGTTCGCTGGTCCGGCAGCGTACGGCAACGGCCCCCCGCCCGGAAGGGCGAGGGGCCGCTGTGCTGCCCGGCTGCGGCTCAGCCGCGCTGGATGTTGGAGGTGTCCTGCAGGACGCCGCGGCGGCCGTCCTGCGTCTGCGCGATCAGTGCCTGACCGCGCTGCTCCACGGCCAGGTACCAGGTGCCGGGCGCCAACTCGGCGATCGGCTGCGGCGAGCCGTCCTCGGGGAAGAGCGGACGCGCCATCGGGACGGCGAACCAGAACGGCTGGAAGTTCGGGTCCGGGGCGCCACCGGCGGGACCCTGGGCGCCGCCCGCGGGCTGGGCCGGGCCGGGCTGGCCCGGCTGCCCGGCCTGCGGCTGGCCCGGCTGCTGCCCGTACGGCTGGCCCTGACCGGGCTGTGCGCCGTAGGGACCCGGCTGGCCGCCCTGCGGGCCGCCCGGGTAGCCGTAGCCGCCCTGCTGCGGGTACTGCCCGCCGTAGGGGGCGGGGCCCGCGCCGCCCGCGGGCACCAGCGGGGCGCCGAGGGCCGGGACGATCGGCGTGATGAACGCGGCGACCGCGGCGATCAGGGTGGCGAGCACCGCCAGGATGGCACCGGCGCTGACGTTGGCGCCGTCCGGCGCGAGCATCAGCGACCACACCGCACCCCACGCGGAGGTCAGGATCAGGCCGGTCCCGAGCTGCGGCAGCGTCACCGGGCCCAACTTGCGGCCCTCCGGCAGGAAGCGGCCGATGACCAGCAGTGCGGCACCGATGATGCCTGCCAGGAACACCGAAGGCAGGACGATCAGCAGCTGGTCCGTGTCCTCCCAGGCGTTGAAGCTCGGCGCCTTGTCACAGTACTCAGCAGGGCCGTCGCACTCTGTCGAGAAGTAATCGAGGAACGAAGCGATGAACAGCAGCACCGCTGCTCCTATCACCGCGCCGTCGCCTCGCGTGAGCGAGCGGATGTTCACGTGGGGTCCTTAATCGGTCTTGTCATGGTTGAGGTCTGCCGGGGGTGAGCACCCCATCGTACGGATGACACTACGGGCCGCGCCGGGGGGTTCGCCTGTCGGTTTCATGCTTCCCCGTCTCTCAGTCGAGGAATGCGGTGATGCCGTCCGCGACCCCGCGCGCCGCCTTTTCACGCCACTTCTCCGACGTGAGGAGTGCGGCATCGGCCGGGTCACGCATGTTGCCGCATTCGAGGAAGACTTTGGGGACTTTGCTGAGGTTGAGTCCGCCCAGATCGCCTCTGGTGTCCAAACCGTTGCCGTCGCCCAGGTAGTTCGCGGGCGGCTCGTCGGTGGCTTTGCGGAACGCGTCGCGCAGGTCGGTGCCCAGCTGCCGGGAGGGGCCCACGATCTTGCGGGTGTCGGCCTCCCCCTTGTGCACGGATGCGGGGAGAATCACATGGAAACCGCGGCTTCCGGCGGGTGCGCCGTCCGCATGGAGCGAAATGGCGGCGTCCGCTTGTGCTTGATTCCCTTTCCTCGCACGTTCGTCCACGCACGGGCCGTACGGCTCCTTGCCGTCATGGGTGAACTTGACGGTCGCACCGCGTTCTCGTAGCTGTGTACGGACGCGGCGCGCCAGATCGAGAGTGAACTCGGCCTCCGGGTAACCGGAATTGGTCGCGGTGCCCGTGGTGTCGCATTCCTTCTTTCCCGTGCCGATATCGACGGGCCGGGAAATCTTGCCGGGCTGGTCGCGATTGCGAGGATTGTGGCCCGGGTCGAGGACGATCACTTTGCCCCGCAGCGGTGAGGCCCCGGGCTTGTGCGCCCCCTGGCGCCCGTCGTCGTCCTTGCCGCTGTGCTCCTTGCCGCCGTGCTTGTCGTCGCCGTGCTTGTCGTCGTCCTTCTCGCCGCTCCGGCCGTCGCGCTCGCCGGTCGGGGTGGGCGAGGATCGGGACGGCCGGTCGCTCCCGCCGCCCTCGCTGTCGCCGAACGCCCCGCACCCGGCGGCACCCAGGCACACGGCCCCCACGACCAGCACGGCCGCCATACGCCGGCCCGCTCGCCGCCGCCCCACGAAGCATCCATTCGACACGGGCACCGATGCTAGAGCCTCGGGGCCGCGCCGCCTCCGTCCGGTTCCCGGATCGTCAGCCACGCCGCAGCACCCGCAGCGAGCCGGTGGCGGGGCCGGAGGTGTACTCGCCCGAGGCCAGGGCGCGCTCGTGGATGTGGTGCGGGGCCTGGCCGCCGTCGGCCGGGTCGGGGAAGACGTCGTGGATGACCAGCAGCCCGCCCGGCGCCAGATGCGGCGTCCAGCCCTCGTAGTCGGCGGTGGCGTGCTCCTCGGTGTGGCCGCCGTCGATGAAGACGAGCCCGAGCGGCGTCCCCCACACCGCCGCCACCTGGGGCGAGCGGCCCACCAGCGCGACCACGTGCTCCTCCAGGCCCGCCGCGTGGAGCGTACGGCGGAAGGTGGGCAGCGTGTCCATCCTCCCGACGACCGGATCGACCACCTCCGGATCGTGGTACTCCCAGCCCGGCTGCTGCTCCTCGCTGCCCCGGTGGTGGTCGACGGTGAGCGCCGTCACACCGGTACGCCGGGCCGCGTCGGCCAGCAGCAGGGTCGAGCGTCCGCAGTAGGTACCGACCTCCAGCAGCGGCAGCCCCAGCGCGCCCGCCTCGACAGCCGCCGCGTACAGCGCCAGACCCTCCTCCAACGGCATGAACCCCTTCGCCGCCTCGAACGCGGCGCGCGTACTGGACTCGGGGGCGGGACGGTTCATCGCTCGTTCCTCTGCTGTCGTCGGCCGGCTCGCGCTCACCGGGTCCGCTGTTCATCCGGGAGGGCTGGGCTGCTGCCGTGCGGTGGGCTGCTCCATGCTGCCCTACCGGCAACGGCCGCACGGGCGGCAGGTACCCTCACCGGACTGTTACGGGACACGGGGGAGTGGAGTGACGGGAAGCGACAGGTCCGATACGTCCGCCGCCGGGGCGTCCCGGCGCCGCAAAGGCCTCGGCAGAGGTCTCGCGGTGCTGCTGGGACTCGGCGTACTGGCCGGCGCCGGGCTCGGCACCTGGGCCACCGGTACCTGGCCGTTCGACAAGGCGAGTTACTGCTGGGGCGCCTGGCAGGAGAGCGACGGCGACGTTCCCGACTTCCTCGACAGCGACCTGGACGGGTACGAGCGCACCGGCAAGCAGTCCGCCGCACCCCGCAAGGGCGGGCGCGCCACCTGCTCGGTGACGTTGAAGGAGAAGTCCGCCGCCGGTGACAGCAGTACGCAGACCGGCAACCCGTACGGCGGATCAGTCCAGGAGACCGACCACCAGGAGCGGGTCACCGCCGAGGTCGCACCCGTACCGCGCGGTGCCACGGACCGGCGCGCGTGGCTGCGGGACTTCCTGGACGCGGAGTCGGCGCCGCTGCCGGACGGTCTGCCCGGGCTGGTGGGCAACCGGCGTGCCGTCTTCGTCCTCCCGGAGAAGTGCGACACCTCCGACGGGCGGCCCACCGTGGTGACCGTCGAGGGCTCCTCGAACTCCCCCCTGCGCTCGGCGGCTTTCGTGGGCTCCGAGACGCAGGTCGCCGAGCTGCTGCTCTCCCTCGCGAACAAGGCCGCGGGGCAGGCGGGCTGCGCGCCCGGCGAGCCGTTCGAGGTCACCTCGCCGCTCGCCGCCGCAGACGCCGACGACGACCTCTCGGCACAGGGGCGGGAGCTGTGCCGGATCCCCGGCTTCCGGTTCGATCTGGACAAGAACGACCGCTACAAGGCCCGGATCGGGGCCGTCCGCGACGATCTGCAGACCTGTTCGGTGATCGACGAGACGGACGTGCGCAATCCAACCTCCGCGGCCCTGTTCGTGATGGTCTCCCGGCCCCGGCTCGCCGCCCTCTTCACGGGGCTGGCGCCCGATGCCTCACCCGGCAAGGGCTGGCGCGGCAAGGGGAAGGTCGGCGACGAGCGCGGGCTGCTCACCGTCACCTGCGACGGCAGGCCCACCGTCTTCTACATGGAACTCGACGGCCTCCTGTCCGCCGCCGCCGATCCCGGCCCGCGCCGGGTGTTCGCGGCCACCGCCGACTCCGTCGCCGACCGCCTCGGCTGCGCCCCGGTGGCGCCCGCGTCATGAGCCAACAGCGGCCCGAAGAACAGGACAGGGACAGGGAGAGGGACCAGATGCCTCAGGAGGAGCCGGACCCCACCCGGACCCCGGCACCCGAACCGGCACCGGAGCCCGACGCGGCACCGGAGCCCCACGCGGGACCGGAGACCGTCCCCGGCCGGGAGGAACCCGAGCCGCAGCGGGAAGCTGTCCCGGCCCCGACCCCGCGGGGTCGGCGGCTGCGGCGGCTGCTCCGCGGCAGGCCGGGCGCGGCCGTCGTCGGCGCCGTCGTCGGGGCGCTGCTGGCCGGGGGCACCGCAGCCTGGCGCGCGGGAGAACTGCCCTTCACATCACGGGACATGTGCTGGGGCTCGCTGTCCGCCGACACCGTGGACCGCCTCGTCACGAACGGGGACATCCGGTCGGCCGAGTTGTCGCTGCGGACGACCGGCGACATCGGCGGCTCCAGCACCGAGTGCCGTCTCCAGCGCTGGGAGGACGACGAGCTCAAGTGGGAGATCTCGGCGCAGGTCCGAAGGCTCGAACAGTTCAACGGCCGGGGCGCGCGCGAGTGGACCCGCCAGTTCCTCTCCCCGGCGATGGTTCCGCTGGGCGGTGACACCCCGGGCATGGTCTCCCCCTCCCGTGCCTGGGTGGCCCTGCCCGAGAGCTGCACGGGCGGCGGGGGTCACGACGATCCGCCGACGGTCGTCTCGCTCTCCTCCGGCTCGCTCGACTCGTTCGAGGAAGACCCGGACAAGGCGCGGGAGTACCGGACCGCGATGGCCGACGCCGTGATCGAGCTGACCAACGGTGTGCTGGCCGAGAAGGGGTGCCAGGGGCGCTATCCGCAGCCGGGCGAGTTGGCCCGGCTCCCGGAGCGCCGGCCCCTGGACGAGCACGGCGTGGAGGAGCTGTGCGGTCTCAAGGGCACCCGGCTGCCCGCGCTGTTGAAGGGCTCGGGGGACGACTCCAAGGCGATACGCGTCACCACCGACGTCTCGGGTCCGGCGCACTCGTGCGAGTACGGCCGGAACTTCGACCTGGACGCGACCAGGTTCACCACGATCGAGAACCCGAACCTGGCAGGCTTCGTCATACCGCTGGCCTACAGCAGCCCCGTACGGTTCCGCGGCGACGGCTTCGGCGGAGTCTTCGGCGACATGAGCGTCTACATCGCCACCTGCCAGACCGGCCCCGTCGCCTTCCTGGTGCAGCAGGAGCGGGTCGACGGCAAGCGCGAGCCGATGGTGGAGCTGCTGCCCGCCTACGTCTCCGCAGAGGCCGAGCGGATCGGCTGCGGAAAGGTGAAGGTGACCGGCTCCGAGCCCGCCCTGTGACCGCACGGCCCGGCCGCCGGACGCCCATCCCGCCTCTTCCCCGCCTTCCCTCCTACTGGAACGTGTTCTACTGTGCCCCGCATGGGCATCGGCAGGGGAGCGGGCAGGCGGAACGGGAGCACCGGCAGCATCGGGACCACGCTGGAGCAGCGGGAGTTGGCCGAATCCGTGCGGGGCTGGACGGCGCGCGCCCTGCCGCCCGAGGAGCGGCGCAAGCTCCTGGACACCCCACCGGGCGCGGGCCGGCCCGGCTTCTGGGACGGGCTCGCCGGGCAGGGGCTGTGCGGGCTGCGGCTGCCCGCCGGCCACGGCGGCTCGGACGGCTCACTGCTCGACCTGGCCGTCGTGCTGGAGGAGACCGGCCGCGCCGCGCTGCCGGGCCCGTATCTGCCGCACGTGATCGCCGCCGAACTCCTGCACACGGGGGGCGGCCGACCCGAGCTGGTCCGGTCCCTGGCCACAGGTGAGCGCATCGGCGCCGTGGCGTTCGCCGCGGGCTCCCTCACCGCGACGGAGGGCCCGGACGGCTGCTGGATCCTGGACGGCACCGCGCCACCCGTCCTCGGCGGCGCCCAGGCCGACCTGCTCCTGCTGGCCGCCGACCGGGCCGCCGACCGGGCCGGGGAGGCGCCGGGCGTCCCCGGCGCACCCTTGTGGTTCGCCGTCGACGCCGCCGCGCTCGGCGTACGCGCCCACGAGTCCACCGACCCGCTGCGCCCCACCGCCGAGGTGGAGGCGCACCGGGCACGGATCCCGGCCAACCGCGTACTGGCCCTGGACAGCGCCTGCGTACGCGACCTGGCGTGCACCCTGCTGTCGGCCGAGGCGTGCGGGGTGGCTGCCTGGGCGCTGGAGACGGCGACCGCGTACGCGGGCACCCGCGAGCAGTTCGGGCGGCCCATCGGACAGTTCCAGGCCGTCAAACACCTGTGTGCCGACATGCTCGTCCGCGTCGAGCAGGCCCGCGCCCTCACCTGGGACGCGGCGCGCGCGGCCGGCGAGGAGGCGGTCACCGCGCAGGTACGCGGCCTGACGGCGGCGCTGGCGGCCTCCACCGCGTTGGAGGCCGCCTACAGCTGTGCCAAGGACTGTGTGCAGATCCTCGGCGGTATCGGCTTCACCTGGGAGCACGACGCCCATCTGTATCTGCGCCGGGCCGTGGTGGCGCGGCAGTTGCTCGGCACCGGCACCGCGCACCGGTTGCGGGCCGCCCGGCTCGCCGTCGACGGGGCACGCCGCGAGGTGCGGATGGAACTGCCGCCCGAGGCGGAGGCGTACCGCGCCGCCGCGCGCGAGGCCATAGCGCCCGCCCGCGGCCAGGACCCCGCCACCGCCCGCCGCACGCTGGCGCCCACCGGCTACGCCTCCCCGCACCTGCCGAAGCCGTACGGGCTCGGGGCGGGGCCCGTCCAGCAACTGGCCGTGCAGCGGGAGTTGGCGGAGTCAGGGGTGAAGGTCGCCGACCTGGGCATCGCCACCTGGGTCGTGCCCTCCCTGCTCACCTACGGCACCGAGGAGCAGCGCGCCCGGCACCTCCTGCCCACGCTGCGCGGCGACGTGCTGTGGTGCCAGCTGTTCTCCGAGCCGGACGCCGGCTCGGACCTGGCGTCGCTGCGCACCCGCGCCGAGCGCACCTCGGACGGTGGCTGGCGGGTCGACGGGCAGAAGGTGTGGACCTCCGCCGCGCAGTGGGCGGACTGGGGCATCCTGCTGGCCCGCACGGACCCCGAAGCGCCCAAGCACCAGGGGCTGACGTTCTTCCTCGTCGACATGAAGCACACCGCCGGCATCGAGGTCCGCCCGCTCAAGGAGATGACCGGGGACGCGCTGTTCAACGAGGTCCATTTCGACGAGGTGCGGCTGCCCGCCGACGCGGTGGTCGGCGAGGTGAACGACGGCTGGCGGGTGGCCCGGCACACGCTGGGCAACGAGCGCGTCCACATGGCCGACCAGCTCACCTTCGGCACCGGCCTCGAAGCGATGCTCCAGGGGCTGGGGTCCGCCGACGACGCCGACGACGCCGACGACGCCGACGACACGGTGCGCGCACGCCTCGGTGCGCTGGCCGCCGAGGCGCACGCGCTGGCCTGCATCTCGCTGCGCACCACGCTGCAGCGCGTCGAGGGCCTCGACCCGGGCGCCGGTGCCAGCGTCCGCAAGCTGATCCAGACCCCGCACCAGCAGAAGGTCGCCGAACTCGCCCTCGAAGTGCTGGGCCCCTACGGCGCGGTGTGCGAGGGCGCGGGCAGCGGCGCCGTACACGGCTTCCTGATGTCCCGGTGCCTGACCATCGCCGGCGGCACCACCCAGATCCAGCGCAACGTGGTGGCCGAGCGGCTGCTCGGGCTGCCCCGCGACCCGGAGCCCCGCCCCCTCATCTGACCGGACCGGCCACGGACCAAGGAGCACGGATGACCGGTACAGCGTTCGTCGTCGGCGTCGGGATGACCCGGTTCGTCAAGCCCGAGTCGGGTGAGTGGCGGTACTGGGAGATGGCCCAGGAGGCGGGCGGTACCGCGCTCACCGACGCGGGGCTCGACTACGGCTTGATCGAGCAGGCCGTCGTCGGCCACTGCCAACAGCCCTCCACGGCGGCCCAGCGCGCCGTCTACCAGCTCGGTCTCACCGGTATCCCCGTCTACAACGTCAACAACAACTGCGCCACCGGCTCCACCGCGCTGCTGATGGCCCGCCAGTTCGTGGCCTCGGGGCTGAACGACTGCGTACTGGCGCTCGGTTTCGAGCAGATGAAGAAGGGCGCCCTGGGTGCGGGCGCCGGCAGCGGGGACTTCGCGGCGTCCCCCGTCGCACGGCACTACGGCGTCATGGCCGCGCGGCACGGTTTCGGGACGACACCGCCCACCGCGCAGATCTTCGGCAACGCGGCCCGCGAGCACATGGAGCGGTACGGCACCACCCGCGAACAGCTCGCCGCCGTGGCGGAGAAGAACCACCGGCACTCGGCGGCCAACCCCTGTGCCCAGTTCCGGGACGTCCACACGCGGGCCGACATCCTCGGCTCCCGCACCGTCCACGACCCGCTGACCAAGCTGCAGTGCTCGCCGACCTCCGACGGCGCGGCGGCGGCCGTCCTCGCCTCCGAGCGCTTCGTACGCGACCACGGGCTCCAGGACCAGGCGGTGGCGGTCGCCGGGCAGGCGATGACCACGGACACCGAGGACAGCTTCGCCTCCGGCTCCTGCATCGATGTGGTGGGCCGCCCCATGTCGCGGGCCGCGGCCACCCGCGCGTACGAGGAGAGCGGCCTGGGCGCCGAGGACGTGGACGTGATCGAACTGCACGACTGCTTCTCGGTCAACGAGCTGCTGACCTACGAGGCGCTGGGCCTGTGCGCGGACGGGGAGTCGGGCGAGCTGGTGGCCTCCGGGGCGACGACGTACGGGGGACGGTGGGTCGTGAACCCCTCCGGCGGCCTCATCTCCAAGGGGCACCCGCTGGGCGCCACCGGGATCGCCCAGTGCGCGGAGCTGACCTGGCAGCTGCGGGGCCTGGCGGGCGGCCGGCAGGTGCACGGCGCGCGGGTGGGCCTCGCCCACAACATCGGGCTGGGCGGCGCCGCGGTGGTCACCCTGCTCCGCCGCTGACCGGCCCGCCCAGGTGTCACACTACGCGCATGCCGCAGACCGCACAGCCCGCGAGTTCCCCCTCCATATCCGGCTCCGCCGCCAAGGCGCCCCGCTTGTGGGCGGTCGTACTGGCCGCGTGTGCCGGTCAGTTCCTCGTCGTGCTCGACGTCTCCGTCGTCAACGTCGCACTCCCCTCCATGCGCGACACCCTCTCCCTCTCCGCGACCGGCCTGCAGTGGGTGGTCAACGCCTACACCCTCACCTTCTCCGGGCTGATGCTGCTCGGCGGCCGGGCCGCCGACCTGTTCGGCCGCAAGCGGGTCTTCCTGACAGGGCTCGCGCTGTTCACCGCCGCGAGCCTGGCCGGCGGCCTGGCCCAGGAGCCCTGGCAACTGCTGGCGGCCCGCGGGGTCCAGGGGATGGGTGCCGCGATACTGGCGCCCGCCACTCTCACCCTGCTGACGACCTCCGTCCCGGAGGGCCCGGCCCGTACCAAGGCGATAGCCACCTGGTCGGCGGTCGGCGCGGGCGGCGGTGCCGCGGGCGGGCTGGTGGGCGGTGTGCTCACCGACGCACTGTCCTGGCGCTGGGTCCTGCTGATCAACGTCCCGGTGGGGGTACTGGTGCTGGCGGCGGCGGCCGTGTGGCTGACCGAGAGCCGCGAGGAGTCGGTACGGCGGCTGGATGTGCCCGGCGCGCTGCTGGCGACGCTGGGCCTGGGCGCCGTGGCCTACGGCATCGTACGGACGGACAGCGCGGGCTGGACGGCGCCCAGCGCACTGGGCCCGCTGGCCGCCGGGCTGTTGATGCTCGCGCTGTTCGTCGCGGTGGAGGCCCGCTCCCCCGAACCGCTGGTGCCGCTGCGGCTGTTCCGCAGCCGCGCCGTCTCCTCGGCCAACGTCGCCATCTTCATCAACGGGCTGGCGATGTTCGCCATGTGGTACTTCCTGTCCCTCTACACCCAGAACGTGCTGCACTACACGCCGCTGCAGGCCGGCTTCGCGCTGGTGCCGCACTCGCTGGCCATCGTCCTGGGCTCCAAGATCGCACCGTTTCTGATGGCGCGGATGGGCGACCGCCACCTTGCCGTCGCCGGCTCCGCGATGGCGGGGCTGGGCTATGTGTGGCAGGGCACCATGGATGCCGACGGCGCCTATGTGACGACGCTGCTGGGGCCCGGCGTGCTGATGGCGCTCGGCGCCGGGCTGGCCGCGACGCCGCTGGCCACCATCGCCACCGCGACCGACGACCCGGGCGAGGCGGGCCTGCTGTCGGGGCTGTTCGGCACCGGCCGCACGATGGGCGGCGCACTGGGACTTGCCGTGCTCTCCACGGTCGCCGCGGCCCGCACCGGCTCCGACGAGGCCCCCGCGGCGCTGGCCGCCGGATACGGCACGGCCTTCTACGCGGGCGCCGCACTGCTCGGCGTATGTGTGCTGTTCATGCTGATCGCGCTGCCGCGCACGGTGAAGGACTAGGGCTCGCACTTCCTGCGCAGCCGGGGCAGCGCTCCGGCAGGGGCAGCCCCTCATCGGAGCAGGCGAGCTCCTCGGAGCGGACGAGGACTCAGAGCCATCCGTTGCGGCGGGCCGCGGACAGCGCCTCCATCCGATTGCGGGTGGCGGTCTTGCCGATGGCGGCGGACAGATAGTTGCGCACGGTCGCGCTCGACAGATGCAGCCGGGCGGCGATGTCCGCCACGGTCGAGCCGTCCGCGGCGGCGGACAGCACCTCGCGTTCCCGCTGCGTCAGCGGGTTGGGCCCGGTGCTCAGGGCCGCCGCGGCCAGCGCCGGGTCGATGACGCGTTCGCCCGCCAGCGCCTTGCGGATCGCTCCGGCCAGTTCCTCGACGGGCCCGTCCTTGACGAGGAAGCCGCGGGCCCCGGACTCCATCGCGCGGCGCAGATAGCCGGGCCTGCCGAACGTCGTCAGGATCAGCACCGCGCACGAGGGCAGCCGCTCGCGCAACTCCGCCGCGGCGTCCAGCCCGCTGCGGCCGGGCAGTTCGATGTCGAGCAGCGCCACGTCGGGCTCCGCGTCCAGCGCCGCCCGCATGATCTCGTCACCGGAGGCGACCTGCGCGACGACCTCCATGTCGTCCTCCAGGTCGAGCAGCAGGGCGAGCGCGCCGCGCATCATGCCCTGGTCCTCCGCGAGCAGGACCTTGATCACCGTGCTCCCCTCTCCCCGTCGGTGGCGAGCCGACCGTGCGCCGCCGCCGAGGCGCCGCCCCCGCTCCAGGCATCCTCGCCGGCCGCGGAGCCCTCGGCCGTCTCCGCGTCCTGCGGCAGTTCGGCGACGACGCGGAAGCCGCGCCGGCCGTCGGCGCCGCTGTCGAGCGTCCCCCCGGCGGCCGCCAACCGTTCCGCCAGCCCCTTCAGCCCCGTACCCGCGGGTCGCGCGCCCTCGTTCGTCTCGGCGCCGGTCGCCTGCGCGGTGGCGGGGCCGCACCCGTCGTCGGTGACCGTCAGCCGTACCCGGCCGGCTGCGGCGCGCACCTCGATCTCGCACCGTGCGGCCCCGCTGTGCCGCACCGTGTTGGTGACGCTCTCCCGTACCACCCAGCCCAGCAGCGCCTCGGTCTGCGGGGGCAGCGGCGGGCCATAGCGCCGTACGGCGGGTTCGATCCCCGCCGCCTGAAGCATCGAGTGCGCCCGTTCCAGCTCGCTGTCGAGGCTGCCGTCGCGGTAGCCGCTCACGGCCTCCCTGATCTCGGTGAGCGCCTGCCGGCCGACCGCCTCGATGTCGGCGGCCTGGGCGAGCGCCGCCCGCACATCGCGCTGCGCCAGCCGCCGTACGGCCTCGGCCTTGACGACGATCACCGACAGCGTGTGGCCCAGCAGGTCGTGCAGGTCGCGGGAGAAGCGCAGCCGCTCCCGTTCGACCGCGCCGCGGGCCAGTTCCTGCCGGGTCGCCTCCAGCTGCCGCACCGTGTCGAAGAGGCTCAGCACCGCCGCGGTGACCAGCCCGGAGACGAGCGTGCCGTAGCCGACGGACACCGCGTGCGAGAGGTCGCCGTCGCCGTGGTCCCAGCCGGTGAGGGCCCCGGCGGTGCAGCTGAGGGCGAGCACCCACACCGGAAGCCGCTTGCCCCACAGCTGCCGGACCGTTCCCGAGGCGAGGGAGAGCAGCGGGAAGAACATCATCCATGAGCCGCCGTAGCCCAGCGCCACGGCGAAGGTGACGGCGGCCAGTCCGGCGAGTCCGTACAGCGGAGCACGCCCGTCGCGGCGGCGCGGATCGAAGGCGGCGAACACGACGAAGATGTAGAGGGAGTTGAAGGCGAGCAGCGCCGCTCCGCCGACCCATGGGTTCCCGGATTTCCCCTCGATGACATGGGAGAACGCGCCGAGTCCCAGGAAGAGCCAGGGCAGGAAGGTGTACTTTCCCGGCCCCTTGCCGTCCCGCGCGGGCCGCGCCCGCGTCACCGCCGTCGTGGTCACGCCTACTGCTGTCGTCATGGCGTCGACGGTACGGCGCGCTGCCGTGAGCTGGGCAGATACGAATGTGGGCGGCCGGGTGGGACAAATGTCACCGGATCCGGCCGTGGCGCGGCACCGGCCGCGCCGGCCCATCGGCTGACGGTGCGTCAGCTCTTCCCTTGTCCAGGGGACTGCGTTATACAGGTAGCCGATCGATGAGAACGTGTTCTACTGCGGCCGTTCTCCGGGGGCGTCCGGCCGGTCCCCAGCGGCCCTGGCCCGGCCGACGGTGCGGACGGCCGGGCCAGGGTCTTCGTCCACAGGCCCGAGCGACAAGGAGCCCAGCTTCCGATGCCCATCGACGTAGCGAAGGCCCTCGCGGCCGAGCCCCGCAGCACCGAGATCTCCTGGGGCCACAAGGACGTCCAGCTCTACCACCTCGGACTCGGCGCCGGTGTGCCGGCCACCGACCCGGCCGAACTGCGCTACACCCTGGAGAGCAGGCTGCACGTCCTGCCGTCGTTCGCCACCGTCGCCGGTGCGGGCATGGGTGTGGTCGGCGGACTCTCGGCGCCCGGCATCGAGGTCGACCTGGCCGCCGTGCTGCACGGCACCCAGTCCATCGAGCTGCACCGCCCGATCCCCGTGGACGGCCACGCCACCGCGACCGCGCGCGTCGCGGACATCTACGACAAGGGCAAGGCCGCGATCCTCGTACTGCGCACCGACGTCGCCGACGAGGACGGCCCGCTGTGGACCAGCCGGGCCCAGATCTTCGTCCGCGGCGAAGGCGGCTTCGGCGGCGAGCGCGGCCCCTCCGGTCGGCTGGAGCCCCCGCAGCGGGACCCCGACCTCGTCGCCGAGCGCCCCATCCGGGAGGACCAGGCGCTGCTGTACCGCCTCTCCGGCGACTGGAACCCGCTGCATGCCGACCCGGACTTCGCCCGGCTCGCCGGGTTCGACCGGCCCATTCTGCACGGGCTGTGCTCGTACGGGATGGCGCTGAAGGCCGTGGTGGACGGCGCACTCGACGGGGACGTGGCGCGGGTCTCGTCGTACTCCGTGCGGTTCGCGGGGATCGTCCACCCCGGTGAGAGCCTGCGGGTGCGGGCCTGGCACCTGGACGAGGGGCGCCTCCAGCTGACCGCGACCGTCCCGGAGCGGGAGGACGCGCCGGTACTGGGGGACGGCGTGGTGACCTACGGCTAGCCGCCCCGCGGTCGCATGCCACCGGGAGGAACCCGCCCCGGCGGAACCTTCGCCCACAACCTCGATGGGAGCTGAACCATGCGCGCAGCGGTACTGCTCGAAACGGGCCAGGACAAACTCGAAGTCGTCGACGACATCGAGCCGGCCGCATTCGGTCCCGGCAAGGTGCGGGTCCGGATCAAGGCAACCGGACTGTGCCACTCCGACCTCTCCGCGATGAGCGGAGTGCTGCCGCAGCCGGCCCCGTTCGTGCCCGGACACGAGGGGGCGGGCGAAGTGCTGGAGACGGGGGAGGGGGTGACCCACCTCGCGCCGGGCGACCGCGTCGTGGTGTGCTGGCTGCCCCCCTGCAACAGCTGCCCCGCCTGCCGCCGCGGCCAGCGCCATCTGTGCCTGGCCGGATTCATGAACGCGGGCACCCCCAACTTCCGCCGTACCACGGGCGGTACCGCCGAAGGGGAGGTCTTCGGCTTCGCCGGCACGGGTACCTTCGCCGAAGAGGTCGTCCTCGACGCGCCCTGCGCGGTGCCGGTACCGGACGACGTGCCGTACGAGGTCGCCGCGCTCATCGGCTGCGGTGTCACCACCGGGCTGGGAGCGGTCTTCAACACCGCACGGGTGGAGGCCGGCACGTCGGTGGCCGTCATCGGCTGCGGAGGCGTCGGCATCAGCACCATCCAGGGGGCCCGGGTCTGCGGGGCCGCGCATATCGTTGCCGTCGACCCGGTCGCCGGGCGCCGCGAGGCCGCGCTGCGCTTCGGTGCGACGGAGGCGGTGGCGCCGGAAGAACTCGCCGACGCCAAGCGCCGGATCACCGCGGACGAGGGGTTCGACCACGTCTTCGAGGTCGTCGGCAGATCGGCGACGGCCCGCACCGCCTACGAGGCCACCCGGCGCGGCGGCACGCTGTGCGTGGTGGGGGCGGGCGCCATGGACGACCAGCTCCAGTTCAACATGTTCGAGCTGTTCTTCGACGAGAAGCGCATCCTCCCCTCCCTCTACGGCGGCGGCGACGTGCTGCGGTCCTACGACCGCGCGGTGGCGCTGTGGCGCGCCGGGCGGATCGAGCTGGAGGGGCTGATCACCCACCGGGTGCGCCTCGAAGAGATCAACGAGGCCATCGACCAGATGCGCACGGGGGAGGCGCTCCGCACCAGCATCTCCCTCTAGCGCGACCGCGAGCGCGAGCCACCGAGGAAGGACCGTATGTCTGCGCAGGGCTGTTTGCAGGGCAGGACCGCCATCGTGACCGGTGCGGGGCGCGGGTTGGGGCGCGCCGAGGCGCTGGAGCTGGGGCGGCTGGGCGCACGGGTCGTCGTCAACGACGTGGCGGGGGCGGGCCAGGGAGCACCTTCGGGGTCCCCGGCAACCGGGGAAGGCCGCGGCGGGGCGGCGAGGACGCCCGCCGAACAGGTCGCCGCCGAGATCCGGGACGCTGGGGGCGAGGCCGTCGCCCACCACGGCGACGTGGCCGACCTCGCACAGGCCCGCGAGCTGGTCCGGCTGGCCCTGGACACCTTCGGGTCGCTGGAGGTGCTGGTCAACAACGCGGGCATCCTGCGGGACCGGATGATCTTCTCGATGAGCGAGGAGGAGTGGGACGCGGTCGTCCGCGTCCATCTCAAGGGCCACTTCGCCACCACCCACTTCGCCGCCGCGCACTGGCGCGCGGCGGCGAAGGCGGCGGGCGGACCCGTCTACGGGAGGATCGTCAACACCTCCTCCGAGGCCTTCCTGGCCGGCTCACCGGGCCAGCCCAACTACGCGGCGGCAAAGGGCGGAATCGTCGGTCTGACGACCTCCACGGCGGGCGCGCTGGCCAAGTACGGGGTGACGGTGAACGCCATCTGTCCGCGGGCGCGCACCCGGATGACCGAGGACGTCTTCCAGGGGATCGAGGCACCGGCGGACGGCGTCGACCCGCTGGCGCCGGAACATGTCTCGCCGCTGGTGGGCTATCTGGCCTCCCCGGCGGCGGCCCGGATCAACGGGCAGGTGCTGGTGGTGCACGGCGGTACGGTGGCGCTGCTGGAGCGGCCCAAGGTGGCCGCCAAGTTCGACACCGGCAAGGACATGTTCACCGTCGAGGAACTGGACGAGCGGCTGACCCCGTACTTCGCCGAGCGCTCGGCGCAGGAGAACTTCGCCGCGGTCGAGGTGCTGGGCCTCAAGAAGGACTGACACGGACGGCGAAGCCCCGGCCCGCCGCGCCGTTCCGGGCGGCGGGCCGGGGCTCGTCACGTGCTCGCACGGGGTGGGCGACGAGCCGTCCGCCCGCCCCGCCGGTTACTGTGCGGGCTCGGGGCGGCGGTGGCGCCCCCGGGCCGCTACGGTCTGCTCCTCATGTGCGGCGGCTTCCCCCCTGTGCTTCCCCCGGTGAGTCCCCTCGCCGGCCGTCTGCGTGTCGCTGGGCGTCTCGGTCTGGGTGTTCGACATCGTGATGGCACTCCGTCAATCTCTTGCTCTGCCGTCGTACCCGGCGGAGTTTATCGACCTGACCGAGCGCCTCTCGATCCGTTTCACCGGCCGGTCACGCCGTTCCGCTGGCCAACGGGGCCTGCTGGAGGGGGACCGGTTTGGGCACCGGCTCGGCCCCGGCCCCGAACGAGCGGGCACTGCCTGCGGAAACCCTTCTGCGCACCATGGAACCCAGCAGTCCGGACGGCGGTACTCCGTGATCACGATGTTGTAGAGCCGTGACGTCACCACCGGCCGGAGCCGTCGGCTCCGCCCGCTCGGCCGCCCTCGGCGGCGCACCCGGTGCCGGTCCGGGTGCCGGTCCAGGCGCCGGTCCGAGGGCCGGTCCGGGAGCGGGCGCGGGGGCGGGCGGCGGCCCGGACGGGGGGTCGGCGGCGCCGCCCTCCTCCTCGTCCGGCAGCGGTGTGCGCATCCGTGCCAGCCCGCACGGGTTGTGCGCCGTCGAACAGGGGACGCGCAGCTCGCCGTCGGCCGTCCACAGCGCGTGCCCCGTCAGCCACCCCGGCGGGCCGGCCAGGTGCCGCAACTCCCGCAGCCCCGGCCGCCACACGGCCAGCCAGGCCCCTGCCGGAACCCCGGGTCCCGAAAGCCCGCACGGCACCCTTGGCGCGGGGTCCACGCGCAGCGCCACCGCGCACCGCTCGGGCAGCAGCGTCTGCCCGGGCTGCACGGCGATCGGCGTCAGCCGGGTGTCTTCTGGGTGCAGCGCCTCGGGGAACCGGACCGGGCGGTGGCTGCCCAGCACGCCCCAGCCCAGCCGCTCCTCACCCGGCGCGTTCGAGCGGACGAGCAGCAGGCCGCTGTCCCGGTCGGCCAGCAGCAGCCGGTCGTCGCTCTCCTCGGTGATCTCCAGCAGCGGTGAGACCTCGCCGCCCGCGCCGAGGTCCACCGCGACCGACTTGACGGGCCCCTCGCCGTCCGGGCCCGCGGCGTCGAGGGCGAGCAGCCGGCCCTCGGGGTCCAGCCAGGCGCCACCGGAGCACCGGCCGCCCAGGCGCGCGACCCGGACAGGCGGGCGGCAGGAGCCGTCGGCCACCAGCCAGACGCCGGTGGCGCGGCCGTCCGGCTCCCGGGCCAGGGCGTAGGCGCGGACGCCGCAGGGTGCCGGGGGCAGCAGCCGCAACTCGTCCGTCTCCACGGTGCCCAGCCGTCGCTCACCGGTCTCCGGGCCCGAGGGGTAGAGCAGCGCCAAGGAGTAACGTCCCTGCGCCCGGCGGGCGATCAGCACCCGTCCGTCCGCGAGCGGCAGTACGCCGCTGTCGGCCTCCTCGGGCTGTTCCACGGGCAGCGGCACCGCGTACGGCTCCGGGCCGTCGAGCGTCCAGCGCTCCGGATACCACAGCTCCGTGCCGGGCTGCGTGGTGAGCCTGGCGGCGTAGGAGCCGTCCGCAGCGACCGTGAAGCTCTCGTTCATGACCCTGGCAGCACTCGCAGTCATGCCTCGATCACCTCCGGTGACGAAGCTAGGCGTCGTACTCGCAGTCGAACAGCGACAGTTGCACCGCTTCACGCGGACGGGTGACCGAATACGGCGTTCCGCTGCGAGGCGCCCGGGAGTGTGCTGACGGCCCTCCCGCGCCCGCCCGCCCCGGGCCGGGCGGGCGCCGACCGGGCCGACGGCGCCGCGGCCGTGGACAGGTAGCCTTGCCCCCGTGCCAGCACAGCCCACACTCTCCGAAGTCATCGCAGCGCTCGACACCCTGTGGCCACGCGACCGCGCCGAGCAGTGGGACGCCGTCGGCACCGTCTGCGGCGAGGTGTCCGACCCACAGGCGCGCGTCAGCCGTGTCCTGTTCGCCGTCGACCCCGTACAGCAGGTCGCCGACGAGGCCGTCGCCAAGGGCGCCGAGCTCCTGGTCACCCATCACCCGCTCTATCTGCGCGGCACCACCACGGTCGCCGCCGACACCTTCAAGGGCCGTGTCGTCCACACCCTGATCAAGAACGGTGTCGCACTGCACGTCGCCCACACCAACGCCGACACCGCCGACCCCGGCGTCTCCGACGCGCTCGCCGGAGCGCTCGGGCTGCGCGTGCTGCGCCCCCTGGTGCCCGACCCCACCGACCCCGCCGGGCGGCGCGGCCTGGGCCGGATCTGCGAGCTGGAGCGCCCGCTCGCGCTCGGCGACTTCGTCGAGCAGGCCGCCGCCTCGCTGCCCGTCACCGCACAGGGCATCCGCGCCGCCGGCGACCCCGCCGCGACCATCTCGACGGTCGCCGTGTGCGGCGGCTCCGGCGACAGTCTCTTCGACGCCGTACGGGCCGCGGGCGTCGATGCGTACCTCACCGCCGACCTGCGCCACCACCCCGCGTCCGAGGCCCGGGAGCACTCGCCGCTCGCCCTGCTGGACGCCGCGCACTTCGCCACCGAATGGCCCTGGTGCGAGCAGGCGGCCGCGCAGCTCGACGCCGTCGCCGAACGGGAGGGCTGGGACCTGCGCACCGAGGTCTCGCGCACCGTCACCGACCCGTGGACCGCGCACGCCCCCTCGCTGCCGCAGGAGACACCCTTCTCCGGGCGGTCCATGGCACAGCAGACCGCACTGACCGACAACGACCTCACCCCGGGAGCCCCCAACTGAATGCCGCGCCCGCCGATCAGATCCGCCTGCTGGACGTCCAGGCACTCGACACCCGCCTGACGCAGCTCGCGCACAAGCGCAGGACCCTGCCCGAGCACGAGGAGATCCAGCAGCTGGAGGCCGACCTCGCCCAGCTCCGCGACCTGCTCGTGGCCGCGCAGACCGAGGAGAGCGACACAGCGCGCGAACAGACCAAGGCGGAGCAGGACGTCGACCAGGTCCGTCAGCGGGCGGCCCGCGACCAGCAGCGTCTCGACTCCGGCGCGGTCACCAACCCCAAGGACCTGGCGAATCTGCAGAGCGAGATCGCCTCCCTCGCCAAGCGCCAGAGCGATCTGGAGGACGTCGTACTGGAGGTCATGGAGCGCCGCGAGTCCGCGGCCGAGCGCGCGGCCGAACACGGCGAGCGCGTCGAGTCCGTCGGCGCCAAGCTGCAGGAGGCCACCGCCCGCCGCGACGCCGCGCTCCAGGAGATCGAGGCCGAGCTCGGCAGCGTCCGCAAGGAGCGCGACACCGTCGCCGGCGCCGTCCCCGACGAGCTGCTCAAGCTCTACGACAAGATCCGTGAGCGCGAGGGCGGGGTCGGAGCGGCCAAGCTCTACCAGCGGCGCTGCGAGGGCTGCCGCCTGGAGTTGAACATCACCGAGATGAACGACGTCCGCGAAGCACCCGCCGACGCCGTGCTGCGGTGCGAGAACTGCCGCCGCATCCTGGTGCGCACCCCGGAGTCCGGACTGTGAGCTGGGGGCACCCTCGGCCGGAGTCCCCCAGCTACCGCTGGGAGGTGCCCCCAGGGGGAGCGCACGCGGCTGCCGGGGTGCAGTCGGCGACGATGCCGGCACGCTGCCGCGTGGGCGGCAGTGACAGGAGCCGCTGCCGCGGCGGGGCGAACGGAGGGACGCTGTGAGTGGCGCTCGGGCGCGCCGCACGTTTGTCGTCGAGGCCGACGGCGGCTCCCGGGGCAACCCGGGTCCGGCCGGATACGGCGCCGTCGTCAAGGACGCGGCCTCGGGCGAAACCCTGCGCGAGGCCGCCGAGTTCATCGGCCGGGCCACCAACAACGTCGCCGAGTACCGCGGCCTGCTCGCCGGGCTGCGCGCCGCCTACGAGCTCGACGCGGACGCGGCGGTGCTGGTGCGGATGGACTCCAAGCTGGTCGTCGAGCAGATGTCGGGCCGCTGGAAGATCAAGCACCCCGACATGCGCCCCCTCGCCATGGAGGCTGCCGCCGTCTTCCCGCCGGACGCCGTCACCTACGAGTGGATCCCGCGCGAGAAGAACAAGCACGCCGACCGCCTCGCCAACGAGGCGATGGACGCCGGTGGGCGCGGGGAGCGCTGGGAGGCGGGCGCCTCCCGCGCGGAGCTCGACACGGCGTCGGACGCCGGGGCCGTGGGAGGCACGGTGCCCGCACCGCAGCCCGCCGCGACCGACCCGGGCCCCACGGCTCCCGCCGCCCGCGTGGGCTGGGGCCCCGACCTGGGTACACCCACCACCTTCGTACTGCTCCGGCACGGCGAGACGCCCCTCACGCCCGAGAAACGGTTCTCCGGCAGCGGCGGCCGTGACCCCGAACTCTCCGCCGTGGGGCTGCGGCAGGCCGCGGCCGTCGCCGAGGCGCTGGCCGCACGCGGCACCGTCGAGGCCGTGGTCTCCTCTCCGCTGCGCCGCTGCCAGGAGACGGCCGCCGCCGTCGCGGACCGCCTCGGGCTGAGCGTCGGCACCGACGAGGGGCTGCGCGAGACCGACTTCGGTGCCTGGGAGGGCCTGACCTTCGCGGAGGTCCGCGAGCGCCACCCGGAGGACCTCGACGCGTGGCTGGCCTCCGCCGCCGCCCGGCCCACGGGGGGCGGTGAGTCGTTCGAGGAGGTGGCCCGGCGGGTGGCTGCGGCCCGCGATGAACTGCTCGCCCGCCATACGGGCCGCACGGTGCTGCTGGTCACCCATGTGACGCCGATCAAGACGCTGGTCCGGCTCGCCCTGGGCGCCCCGCCCGAGTCCCTGTTCCGCATGGAGCTGTCCGCCGCGTCGCTGTCCGCCGTCGCCTACTACGCCGACGGCAACGCCTCGCTGCGGCTGCTGAACGACACGGGACATCTGCGCTGACTCCGCGTCGCCGCGCCCCCTGTCGAAGAGACGCTCGTCGAAGGGGCACTCGTCAAAGGGACGCTTCCTTGGCGGGGCCCGTGAGTTGGTCCGCGTAGCCCGCCTCGGTCCACACGAATTTCTTGAACTGCTCCGGCGTCAGCGCCCCCTGCCAGGGGACCCCGCCGGGGCAGAAGACGCACTCGCAGCCGTGGCAGTAGAACGCGGGGTCCCACACGCGAGCGGCGCGCTCGGCACCCGCGGTCTCGGCCGCACGTTCGCGGCGATCACCGCGCACGACGGCGAGGGTGCCGAGGAAACACACCAGTGCCAGCGCGACTCCGCCCGCGAGGTAGAGCGGCTTGTCCTGCTCGGTGCCCGCGTAGGCGAGGGCGACGCCGATACCGGTGAGGACCATGCCCTCCAGAAAGTGCAGACAGCCGTCGCCCGCCTTCTGCGGACCCGGTGCCAGCCGCGTCAGCAGATCGTTGCGCAGACCGCCCTTGCCGCGTGCCTCGGCCACCGGGCGCGTCTGTGTCCCACCGCAGCCGGGGCATATCGGCCCGGAGCCCCCACCAGTGCTTTGCCTCGCCATGGAGGCAATCTACCGGGCGGCTGCGGCCCCCGACGCCTCGGCAGCCAGCGCCTGCACCCGGTCCCAGTCCTTGGCCGCGAGGGCGTCCTGCGGCAGCATCCAGGTACCGCCGACGCAGGCGACGTTGGGCAGTTCCAGATAGCCGGCAGCGTTGGCCGCCGTGACGCCGCCGGTGGGGCAGAAGCGTGCCCGGGGCAGGGGCGAGGCCAGGGACTTCAGATAGGCGGTACCGCCTGCCGCCTCGGCGGGGAAGAACTTCATCTGTGTGACCCCGCGCTCCAGCAGCGCCACGACCTCCGAGGTCGTCGAGACGCCGGGCAGGAACGGCACGCCGGAGGCGCGCATGGCCTCCAGGAGTGTGTCCGTCCAGCCGGGGCTGACCAGGAAGCGTGCACCGGCCGCCACGGCGGTGCGCACGCTCTCCGCATCGAGCACCGTGCCCGCGCCGACGACCGCCTCGGGCACGGCGTCGGCGATGGCGCGGATCGCCTCCGGCGCGGCCTCGGTGCGCAGTGTCACCTCGATCGCGGGCAGCCCGCCCCCGACCAGCGCCCGGGCGAGCGGCACGGCGTCGGTGGCGTCCTCCAGTACGACGACCGGGATGACGGGGGCGAGATCGAGCACGGAAGGGGAGGCGGAGGGCGCTGGAGGCATGCCCGTATCGTGCCCGGCAGTAGCAGGCTGCGCAACAGCCGTTGCACTGCGCGCAACACATGCCTGTGGCCGAGCCGGAGCTACAGCTCCGTCACCACCACGTCCAGCGCCGTGGCCCCCGGCTTGTCGTCGCCCTCGACGACATGACCCAGCTCGCGCAGTGTCCCGGCCAGCGCCGCCGGGGTCTTCGGTGCCGCGCCCGTCTCCAGCAGCGCGCGGACGATGCGGCCCTTCGTCGCCTTGTTGAAGTGGCTGACGACCGACCTCTTCTCCACCCCGCCCACCAGCCGCGACTGCAGCACCCGCACGGTGGCGGTGCGCCGCGCCAGGTCGCCCTTGGGCTTCCACATGCCCGCGTACGCCGACGAGCGCAGGTCCAGCACCAGGCCGCCGCCCGCGGCCTCGGGCAGCACCGACTCCAACGGGCCGCGCCAGAAGCGGCCCAGCGCACCGATGCCGGGCAGTTTCACCCCGCCGGAGAGCCGGTAGGAGGGAATCCGGTCCTTGATCCCGACCGCCCCCCACAGCGCGGAGAACACCAGCAGTGAGCGGGCGGCGCGCCGTTTGGCGGCCGGGTCGAGGGTGGCGAGCCCCAGCGCGTCGTACAGCACACCGGTGTAGATCTCGCCGGCCGGCAGGGTCGGCGCGGTGCGCAGCCGGGCGTTCTTGACGACCTCGCCGCGCAGCCCCTGGCTGAGCCCCAGCACCTCGCGCGCCTTCTCCCGGTCGTCCTCGTCCCCACGGCAGAGCGCCACCAGCTCGTCCAGCACCGTCTCCCGCGCCCGCGTCAGCTCCGGCAGCGAGAGCGAGTCCAGTTCCAGCGGACGGCCCCTGGCGCCCTCGGCCTTCCCCTCGGACGGCGGCAACAGCACGAGCACGGCACTTCTCCTCGGTTCCTCGGTACAGCGTCGCCGCAGATCCGGCGATGGTGCGCCTCCCCGGCCTCCGGCCGGGATCCCCAGCGTACGGGCCGGGGCGGACGGCACCCTTCCGGGGCGCTCACACGGCGTGCGGGAAGGCGAAGACCCGATCCGGGTCGTACACCGCCTTGGCCTTGGCCAGCCGGTCGGCGTTGGCGCCGTAGTAGGCACGCCGCCAGTCGCGCAGCGCCGGGTCGGGGCAGTTCTGATAGGCGAAGCCGCTGGCCCACCTGCGCATCGCCGTATGGGTGCCGTCCAGCCAGCCGCGGTGGCCCGCCACCGTCTCGGCGTCCGCGGCGTCCGGCCAGGAGACGAGGTACTGCGCGAGGAAGCGCGCGTCCCGGTGCACGAACGCCGTCGCGTCCGGCCGGGGCCGACTCACCGCGCCGCCCAGCGCGTCGAGCGCGACGCCACCGGCGCCCCCGTCCCGCAGCCCGGCCAGCCGTTCGACGCGGTCGACCAGCGCCCGTATCCCGGCGTCGGGGAGGGAGCGGGTGTAGAAGTCGGAGCGGACAGCGTACGACTCGCGGGCCACCTTCCCCCGCTTCGTACGGCCCGGCAGCGTGCCCCGCTGATGGGCCTGGGCCAGCGTCCAGCCGGACACCCCGCCCATCACCTTCATGGCGTCCAGGTACGAGTGCCGTCGCAGCGAGACGTCCAGGGCAGGGGCCCCGACCCGGCCCGCGAGCCGGTCGAGCTGGTTCTCCAGCTCCCGGCGCGCCCCCAGGGACAGCCCGCCGACCCGCGCGCTGCCCGGACGCCCGCCGGCCGGTGCCGACAGCTGGAGGTTCGCCCAGATCTCCTCGGGCGCGGCCGGAGCCCACCGCTGCCACTCGCGCACCACGGCCGCGGCCCGCGACCACGGCCAGGACAGGAAGAAGGTCTGGCAGGTGGGCGCCACCTGGGTGCGGAAGTCCAGCGAGGTGACGACGCCGAAGTTGCCACCGCCCCCGCCGCGCAGCGCCCAGAACAGATCGGCGTCGCTGTCCTCGGTGGCCTCGCGCAGCTTGCCGTCGGCGGTAACGACCGCGGCGCCGGTGAGACTGTCGCAGGTCAGCCCGTAGGCGCGGGCGACGGCGCCGATCCCGCCGCCCAGCGTGAGCCCCGAGATGCCGACCGTGGGACAGGAGCCCGCCGGTATCGTCCGCTTGCGCGCCGCCAACCCGGCGTAGACATCGATGAGTTTCGCCCCGGCGCCCACCGTGGCACGGCGACCGGACGCCTGCACCGCCGCCATCTTCTGCACATCGATGACGAGTCGGCCCTTGCCGCTGGACCAGCCGGCGTACGAGTGCCCTCCGCTGCGCACGGCCACGGGTATGCCGTTGCGGCGTGCGAAGGACAGGCACTCGGCGATGTCGCCCGGTCCCGCGCAGTACGCCACCGCGGCCGGGCGTACGACGTCGAACCGGGGGTTGAACAGCTTGCGCGCCGCGGTGAAGTCCCGGTCGCCGGGCCGCAGCAGCGTCCCGTCCAGCCCCTCACCGAGCGCGGTCCACCCGGCGTTCTGCTGCGTCCCGTGCCCACGCCCCGTCATCCACGTCCCTCCGGCCGCCTTCGCCGCCCCCTGCTGCCCCGTCGGCACCACCGGCCGTCCTCCTGCTCCGCGACGAAGATCGACTCCGTCGTGGGAGGGGACGGATGTGCGGGTAAGGCGGTTCCGTGCGGAGCGCGGCCCGCTCGCACCCGGGGTTCCACGATCGGGTGAAGGGCGACCCGTCCCCCGGCACCCACGCGGGCGGCAGCTGAGTCTGACCGCGACCGAGGAAAGGGCGCGACATGACTGCCATGGCACACGAGCCGCTTGCGCCGGAAGAGCTCCTGTTGGAGGGCTTCTTGGCCCTGGATACGCCCGAGGGCTACCGGGCCGAGTTCATCGAGGGGGACATCGTCGTGAAGCCGCCGCCGGACGGGGACCATGAGGGCTGCATCAGTGTGGTGATGAGACAGGTGACACGGAGGTCCGTCACCGACATGGATGTCTCCGGGCACAAGGGCCTCAAGCTTGAGCGCGGAAGCCGCTGCCCGAAGAACCATGTGATTCCGGACGCCACCTGGGCGCCGAGGGAACGCCGTCTCTTCCGGGGCGCCGAGCCCTGGATGCCCGCCGACGGGGTGGCGATGGTGACCGAGGTGACCTCGCTCCGGGCGGACCGCGACCGTGAGGTCAAACGCCATTGCTACGCCCTCGCCGACATCCCCCTCTACCTCCTCGTCGACCGGGAGCGCGGGTCGGTGACCCTCTTCAGCGAACCCGGCCACGACGACTACCAGCAGATCGTCACCATGCCGTTCGGCAAGGAGATCGAGCTCCCGGAGCCCTTTTCCATGACGCTGGAGACAACCGACCTCGCCTAGCGGCAGGGGGTCCTTCGGGGTGACGGTCACCCGGGAAGCCAACCAGCACCACCGCACCCCCGCCAGCCAATTCTGGTTACAGTCGGCGGCATGACTGATGTGACCGGATTTTCCGCGCGTGGCGATGTCGGGCCTCCCTATGCGATGGGCGGCGAGAAGGAAACACTGGCGGCGTTCCTCGGCTATCTGCGGGAGGCGGTGATCGCCAAGGCGGCCGGGCTCACCGACGAGGTCGGCCTGGCCCCGGGCGTCCCCTCCGGAACGAGCCTGCTGGGCCTGGTCAAGCATCTGACCCGGGTGGAGCGCAACTGGTTCGGCTGGGCGTACGCCGGGCTCGGCCACCAGCCGCTGGACGACGACGAACCGCCCCGGCCGGGGGAGACCGGTGAGGACCTGATCGCCGCGTACCAGGAGGCGATCCGCGCGTCGGACGAGACCATCGCCGCCTGCGACGACCTGGACCGCACCGGCGCCCGTTCGCTCCGTGACGCCGAACCGCCCACCATGCGCTGGGTCCTCGTCCACATGATCGAGGAGACGGCCCGGCACGCGGGGCACGCCGACATCCTCCGCGAGCAGACCGACGGCGCCACCGGGCGGTAGGGGCGGCGCCACCGGCAGCGGGTCCTCAGAAGGAGCCGAACGTCGGCCGCCCCGCCGGGGTGTAGGTCTGCATCGTGACGCCCGAAGGGAGGGCGTCGGTGGCCTGCAGGCGGAGCGCCGTGGGCACGGCGCCCTCCGGGAAGAGGCGGTGCCCCTTGCCCAGGACCACCGGGTAGACCAGGAGGCGGTACTCGTCGATCAGGTCGTGCGCCATCAGCGACTGGGCGAGTACGCCGCTGCCGTGGATCTGCAGCTCGTCGCCCGGCTGCTGCTTCAGCTCCCGTACGGCGGCGATCACGTCGCCGCCGAGCACCGTGGTGTGTTGCCAGTCGGCGTGCTCCAGGGTGGTGGAGGCGACGTACTTGGGCAGGTTGTTCAGCCGGCGGGCGATCACCGGGTCCTCCTCGTCGCCGACCTGCGGCCAGTACGCCGCGAAGATCTCGTAGGTGCGCCGCCCCAGCAGGAAGGCGCCCGCGCGTTCGAACCAGGTGCTGATGTGGTCACCCATGCCCTGGTCGGCGTAGGGCACCACCCAGCCGCCGAGGTCGAAACCGTCGCGGGGGTCCTCCTGGGGCCCGCCGGGCGCCTGCATCACGCCGTCGAGCGACAGCATGGTGGTCAGTGTCAGCTTCGCCATCGTGCATCTCTCCTCGCTGCTTCTCGTTCCCCGCGGCCTTGCGCGGTTGTCCACGGCCTTGCGTGGCCTTCCGCGGTTGTCCACGGAAAGGGCTCCGGTCCTTCCCGTGGAAAGACCGGAGCCCTCAGCAGAACTCATCGGCGAGGAGCCGCCCGGCTCATGCGACCGGCGCGCCCTCTTCCGCCGGCAGCGTGTCCATGAACGAGCTGACGGAGAAGACCGCGCGGCCCGCGCCCGCCGGGCCGTATCCGGGCGGCGAGGACAGCCCGTGCCGCTGCATCGCCGAGCGGTAGGCGTCCAGCATGCGGATGTGGTACTCCAGCGGGGCGCCCTGCGGATTCGACTTGCCCAGCGGCGTCGTCGGCTCCGGGCACCAGGTGGTGAACCGGGGGGTGATGCCGTGGGACATGAAGAAGTCCAGGCCCTCGGTGGTGGAGGCGATGGCGTCGTCCACCGAGTCGAAGCCGAACGGCGCCGCCATCTCCACTCCGGCGACGAAGTTCGGGATCACGTTCCGCGGCCCGAAGACCTCCGCGGAGTCGAGGATGCGGCGGTGCCACTCCTCGCGGCCGACGTAGCGCTCCTTGCCGGGGCAGTACAGCTCGAACAGCCGCTTGTCCCACACCTCGAAGTTGGGGTGGTAGATGCGGATGCCGTAGTCGTGGAAGCGCTTGACGTCCTCCTTGGGCAGCGCCTGCGCCACGACCTTGCCGGTCCAGCGGCCCGGGAAGCGTTCCTCGATGGCCTTGGCGTACTGCCCGTAGAAGTCCGCCTCGTCCTTGCCCTGCACCTGCGAGGTGATCGATCCACCGGTGAGGGTGTAGGCGCTGGAGGCCCCGAGGGTGTCGTGGTCGGAGATGATCTGGAGCGCCTCCAGCACCTCCTCGACCGGCTTCACCCCGGTGTACGGGCGCCCGGCCGCCTTGTGCTGGCGCCAGTTGTGGTTGATGTCGCAGTACTGGCACTCCTCCTTGGCGCCGAAGTACTGGCACACCCGGAAGACCGTCAGATAGATCAGGTAGCCCCACTGGATGGTGGGTGCCACCTCCATCACGGACTTCCCGTTGGCGAGCGTGTGCCGGTAGTAGTCCGGCATCGGCGGCAGACCGACGTCCGCGATCCGCCGTCCGTCCAGATAGAGGCCCAGGGAGCCGTCCTCGCCGGCCTGGACGCGGTACGGCGAGCTCGGGTTCACCCGTACGGAGACCACGGTGCGGCTCAGGTCGTACGGGCCGCCCGTCAGGACGATCTCCTCCGGCGGCCTGCGCAGCGCGGCCTCGCCCAGTTCGGGCAGGGTGCGGTGGTCGAAGGAGAAGATGAAGTACGACTTCGGCTTGACCTCGCCCGTCGCCTTGTCGGCGGTGTCGCTGAGCGCCGAGTCGTCGAAGGCCATCCCGCCCCGAAGCAGGTCCTCCTTCAGCACGGCCTCCCGCGGGATGTGCGGGAAGCGCTCCATCAGGTCCTCGACCAGTGCGGTCCGGTTGCCTTGCTCCTGGTCCCGCTGGCCCTGCCGGTTCCGCCCCGAGGGCGCGGGGGACGGCATCGGCAGGGGAGTCGGCGTTGGCGGCATGGTGTGATCAAGCTCCTCACTTCGCGGCCCGGGGGCGTACCCGACGGTACTCCGGTGCCCGAAAGAGCCGCACACCTGGCCTCTTGTTCCGTACGTCGTCCCCGCGTCTTCGCCGGGGACGACGCAGGGACGACCTACGGGGCGGCCGTACGGGGGCGGCCGTACGCGCGGCGCGGCGGGCCGGCCGGCTACGTCCACACGTCGGGGCCGCCGCCGCGCCACTCGATGAGGTTGGGATCGTCCAGCTGGATGTCGGCCGGGTCCAGCCCGGCGCGGCGCAGGAATTCCACGACGTCCTCCGGACGGTGTGCGAAGCCGAGACTTTCGGTGTGTGCGGTCACTTTCCGTCCACTGGTTCCGGACGGAGGGTGCACGACGATGGGTGGGGTCATACCTCCAGCGTGCAACTGTGGCCAACGGTCCGCACCTGTGCGGAAGAGGCGGAAGGGGCCGAGGGTGCTGCGAGGGCTTCCGTCCGGGTGACGAGCCATCGGGTGAAGTGCGGATACGTCCTGAATGACCGGACCGTGCCTTGGGCAGCCCGCACGTGTTCGGTGGTCCACCAGCCCCACCGGGGCACCACAGGAAAGGCACCCCCCATGCTCAAACGCACAGTTCTCGCCGCCGCCGCACTGGCCGCCACCGCGATCCTCGCCGGTGCCGGGTCCGCGGCCGCCTGCCCCGAGGACGAGAACGGCCGCGACGACCACGGCATGACCCAGCCGCAGCAGGCCCAGCAGCCGAAGCAGCAGGCCAAGGACAACCAGGGCGCCATGTCCTCGCCGGCGGACCAGGGAGCCATGCGGCCGCAGCAGCAGGGCCGGATGGACGACCAGGGCCGTACGGACGGCATGCACGACAGCATGCGCCCCATGAGCCCCATGGGGCCGGGGAGCATGCCCGGCATGTGACGGCCGGCTGCCATCCGGCAGCCGTCCCGCAGACGAAGGGCGCGGCCTACGTGGGAGCCGCGCCCTTCCTGCGTGCTGGGCACCGGGTGGGGCCCTGCCGGGAGAGGACCTGGCGGGAGAGGGCGCCGGGTATGAGGGCCCTGCGCGAGAGGGCCCCACGAGCGACTGCCCGGCGCGCCGGACCGCAGTGCGCCGGGCCTGCCGCACTGCGGTCCGCGGCGCGCGGCAGCCGGCGTCCCCACGGGCCCGAAATCCAGTTGGCGCTGCCGAGGACAGCACCTACAGTGCGCCTCATGTCTGCCTCTTCCTGCGCCTGCGCGGCCTGCACCTGCGCCGCGTGCTGCGCCGTCACGCGGATCCGCCGCCCTTAGCGGCGGCCCACTCTCCTCACGAGCGCCCCTTCGGGAGCTGACGGGAACACACGAGCGTCCCAGGAGAACCGCCGCTTCAGCGCGTCAGCGCCGGGCGGCCCGTCGTGCTGCCCGGCTTCCCACGAAGCCGCGGAGGACCCCGTGCCCAGGCACAGCACCCGACACCACGAAGGCCGTCACGAGCTCGGCCAGAACTTCCTCACCGATCCGGCCACGATCGGCACTTTCGTCACTCTCGTCGCGGAAACCACAGGCCCCGTCGTCGAGATCGGCGGCGGCGACGGCGCGCTGACGCTGCCGCTGCAGCGCCTGGGCCGCCCGCTGACCGTACTGGAGACCGACGCCCGCACCGCCGACCGCCTCCGGCGGCGTACGGCCGCCTCGACCACCGTCCTGCACGCCGACTTCCTGCGCTGGAAAGCGCCGCGGGCACCCCATGTCCTGGCCGGCAACCTCCCGTTCCACCGCACCACCGCGATGCTCCGCCGCATCCTGCACGCGTCCGAGTGGACCGACGCGGTGCTCCTCGTCCAGTGGGAGGTGGCGCGGCGCCGCGCGGGCGTGGGCGGCGCGACGATGATGACGGCGCAGTGGTGGCCCTGGTACGACTTCCGGCTGATCCAGCGGGTACCGGCGGCGGCCTTCCGGCCCCGGCCCGGGGTGGACGGCGGACTGATGACGCTCACCCGCCGTGCCGAACCGCTGCTGGACTCCCATGAGCGGCACCGCTACCAGGACTTCGTCCACCGGGTGTTCACCGGCCCCGGCCGCGGCCTGGCCGAGATCCTTCCGGCGGCGGTACGCGGCAGCGGAGGCGGACACGGTGGCGGACAGGGAGGTGGACCGTCCCGGGGCCGAATCCACGGCTGGCTGCGCGGTCACGGTGTCCGCCCGGACGCGCTGCCCAAATCGCTGACGGCGACGCAGTGGGCGGAGCTCTACCACTTCACCGCCCGTACCGCCCGTACCTCCCGTACCGCGAACGGGCGGCAGGCGGGCGGCACTCGCGTCCGGCGCCGGACGACTGTCAGTGGCGAGTGACAGACTCCTGAACATCCGTAACCATCATGCTGGCTGCGTGTGGACGGAAGGCCCCGCCGACAGCGCGGCGGGGCCGCTCAGCGAACGGAGGGACGGGATGACGGACGTGTCAGGCAGTGGGGGAGGCCGGAAGTTCCGAGCCGTCACGGCGCTCCAACGTCATGTGGTCAACCCGCTCTCCCGCCGGATGCCCGGCCAGATCCTGCTGGAGACCACGGGCCGCACCACCGGCCGTCCGCGCCGCACCCCGGTCGGCGGGCGCCGGGTGGGGCAGCAGTTCTGGCTGGTGTCCGAGCACGGCACCAGATCGCAGTACGTCCGCAACATCCAGGCCGACCCGCGTGTGCGGGTGCGCGTGTCCGGCCGCTGGTACACCGGTACGGCCCACCCCCTCCCGGAGGACGACCCGAAGGCCCGCCTCGCCACCCTGCCCCGCCTCAACAGCGCCGTGGTCCGCGCGGTCGGCACCGAGTTGCTGACCATCCGCGTCGACCTCGACGCCGACCGAGTCGACGGAGCCGACTGAGCCGACCGTGCCCAGAGCCGCGCCCGGACACCTCCGCCCTCCAGGGCGGAGGGCGCAAGGCGAGGGGCCGAGCGGGGCTTCGGAACGCCGGGCCCGGGTCACCTCCGCATGGTGGCCGCGGCATAGCCCACATGTGACCGCCGATCCACCGAGTCCTCCCGGGCAGCCGCCGAAAACCGATCGACAGACCCGTCCGCGACACATTGTGATGGCTCCGACTGCCCGCCGTACTGAGCGGGCCGAGCGACCGCAGGAGCTGTTCTTGACGACCGGGGGAACCGCGGATCTCCGCCCCGCGATCGATGCCGCACTGGCCAGGCGACTGGTCGATACGCAGTTCCCGCAGTGGGCCCGGCTGCCTCTCGAACTGCTCGATCCGGCCGGCTCGGACCATGTGATCTACCGGCTGGGGGAGGAGCTGTCCGTCCGGCTGCCCCGCCACGTCGGGGCCATCGGGCAGGCCAGGAAGGAGGCCGAGTGGCTTCCCCGGCTCGCCCCGCAGCTGCCCCTGGCCGTCCCCGTGCCGGTGGGGGTGGGTGAGCCCGACTTCGGCTATCCGTGGCCGTGGGCGGTGTCGCGCTGGCTGGACGGAGAGGTGGCGACCGCCGAGGCGCTGGCCGACTCGTCCCGGGCCGCCCTCCAGCTGGCGGAGTTCCTCACCGCCCTTCAGCACTGCACGCCCGAGGACTTCCCGTCCGAGGAGGCCCGCGGCGACCTGGCCGCCGAATCGCTGGCCGACCGGGACCGGGCGACACGGGCCGCCATCGCGCAGGTCGACGGCGTATTCGATGCTGCGGCCATGACCGGGCTGTGGGACGCGGCGCTGAGCGCCCCGGCGTGGGGCGGCCCTCCGGTCTGGTTCCACGGCGACTTCCACACCGGCAACCTGCTGACCGTAGGCGGCCACCTCAGCGCGGTCATCGACTTCGGCGGGCTCGGCATCGGCGACCCCGCCTGCGACCTGACCATCGCCTTCACCCTGATGTCGGCCGGGAGCCGGGCTGCCTTCCGGGCGGCGCTCGGCGTGGACGACGCCACCTGGACCCGGGGCCGTGGCTGGGCCCTGGCCACCGGCCTGAACGCCTACACCTCCTACGCCGCGTTCGATCCATGGGTCGCCGCACAGACCACGCGGCAGATCACCGAGGCCCTGATCGGCTGAGCAACCGGCTCACCAGCCCACCGGCTCAGCAGCCCACCGGCTCAGCAGCCCACCGGCCCTCCCGGGGCTGAGCCCCCGCCTTCGGCCTGCTCGCGGGCGGCGGCACCGACTCGTCCCTGAGACCCAGGTGTACAGGTCACCCCTGTCCGGGGCCGGTCATGTGAAGGAGGTCTCGTTCCACGTGTCGTTGTCGCTCAAGTCGTCGCACCGGGTGGATCGCCCCTCACCCGGGGACTCGAGCACGAGTACGTCGACGTCCGGGGCCGTCGAGCACAGGACGGGCAACTGGTTGACGGGGTCGGTCGTCTGCGGGGGCGCGGCAGCCAACGTCGCCGCCACGGCGAAGCCGCCCAGCAGCCCGGCGAGGAGCCGCCTGCGCCGACCGGTGAGAGTCTGGTGGACCATGAGAACCTCCGAAGAGCGAGTGCGGGCCCGCTCGGGCCCTGCACCGTGCTTCCCGGATCTCCTGTGTCCGCCAACCGCACACGGCGCGTCATCACCCCGGCGAGTGAGGTTTCAGGTCTGACCGGAAGCTGCACGCTGCAGGACGGATACGTGCGTCGCCGGCCCCCGCTCCCGTGCTGCGCCGCCCTTCGGCCCGACGGGATGGCCGCCGTCGCCCCGAACCGGCGCGCCCGGCCCTCCCGCTGCTGCCGCACGGCGGGGCCACCGCGGGCGCGAAGGGGCTTCCCGGTCGGCCGACCGGTCTGATTCCCCCATAAGAGGACCACAGCGCATGGATACGACCACTCGCACCTGGGCATGCACTCGTCGGATCGAGACAGTCGCTCTGCGTGTTCACTGGAGGGTAGATGGCATCCCGGACCCCTCCCAGGCATGTCGCCTGCATCATGGACGGCAACGGGCGCTGGGCCCAGCACCGCGGGCTGGAGCGCACCCAGGGCCATATGGCCGCCCTGGCCGCCCTCGACGCGGTCGTGGACGGTGCGTTGGAGCAGGAGGTCGAGTGGCTGTCGCTGTTCGCCTTCTCCACGGAGAACTGGTCACGCCCGGCGGAAGAGGTCGGCTTCCTGGTGAACTTCCTCGCCCAGCACTTCATCGGCCGGAAAGCACAGGCCATGCACGAGCGCGGAGTGCGCCTGCGCGTGCTGGGCAGTGAGGACGCCCGCATCCCCGAAGTGGTGATGGACTCACTGCGCGCCACCGAGGAACTCACCCGCGACAACAGCACCTTGCAGGTGAGCCTGGCGTTCAACTACGGAGGCCGCCAGGACCTGTGCGAGGCCGCGCAATCCCTGGTCGCCCGGAGAGTTCCGGTCCGGGAGATCACGCCCGAGATCTTCGCCCAGCACCTGCGGCTGCCCGAACTGCCCGACGTCGACCTGCTGCTGCGCACCGGGGGCGAGCACCGGCTGTCGAACTTCCTGCTGTGGCACTGCGCCTACGCCGAACTCGTCTTCCTCGACGTGCTGTGGCCCGACTTCCGCGTACCGCACTTCCGGCACGCCCTGGAGCTGTACCACCAGCGACGGCGCCGCTTCGGCACCGTCGACCCGACGGACGCAGCCGACGCTGCCGCCCCCACGGCGGTCACCAGTGACCCTCGCGCACCCGGCCCGAGCGCGTTGCCCGGCTCCTCCGGGTTGCTGGGCCTGCCCACGGCGATCGCCTCCCATCTGGGCGCCACCTTGTGGGGCGGGCTGAAGGAGACCGCCCGCTTCACCCTGCAACAGCTCAATGGTGAGTCCGCACAGCCCGCGCGCTCGGACCGCCCGTCGTGACCGTGCCCGGTCTGCCAGGGCTGGGCCGGCTTCTGTCCCAGGTCACACCCTGGCAGTACGCACTGCACCTGGCCGGGATCCCGCGGGGCCGGCTGCGCGGCGACTACACCGCCGCAGCACATGTGGTGGCCCGCAGATACCCCGGCGCCTATGTCCCCGCCCGTCTCCTGGTCCCACCGGCCTGGCAACCGCATCTGGTCGCTGTGGGCGCCCTCGGTATCCATGCCGACTGCCTGGCGGATGCGCCGGCACACCGGTGCGATCCGGCGGCCTTCCACGCCTGGACCGAGCAGGTACGGCAGGGACTTGCCACCGGCCGGGCCGAACAACCCTTCCTGCGAGCCTTTCTGCACACCGTGCAGGTGCGGTCCATCGACCCCGCCGACGTCCACACCGCCCTGGCAGGACAAGCCGGCCGCCTGGGAATGACCGGTTACGCCACCGAGCAGGACCACCACGACAACACCGAACTCAGCAACGTCCCAGCCGGCCGCATCCTGCTCGCCGCGTGCGGTGTCCCGGCCCATCCCCGCAACGAGACCGCGCTGCGACTGGGCGCCGACGCGGTGCAACGCTGGGACGACCTCGCCGACCTGGCCGACGACCTGCGAAACGGCTTCCTCACCATTCCCGAAGCCGACCTGCTGCGCTTCGACGTCACCCGCGCCGACCTGGAAGCCGGCCGCGACACCCCCGCCGTCAAAGCCCTCCTCGCCCACGCCTGCGACAAGGCCCGCGCCGCCTTCGAGGCCGCCCATGCCGCCCTGGACGACGCCGACCCAGCGGTCCAATACATGTGCCGCCCCTGCCTGATGTTCCTCTCCCAGGGACTCAGGGGCCTGGAACAGCGCGGCACCGCCCTGCTCCGCCCCAGCCGCCGCTGGCACTTCCGCCTCTCACCCGCAGAACTGGTCGACGGCACTGTCCGCACCCTCCACCACCGCCTCCACCTCCCCTGACCCACCCCACCGTCACGACCCCCGCGCCACGCCGGCCGGCGGCGCCCGATGTGCGTTCGGTGGCGGAGGAAGCCGCCGGCATCGGGCTGGCTGAGGGCGGGACCAGCACGACGCCGGCAGAGAGTGGTTGGGGCACATCGACCCGGCGTTGCCGGCCCGGGGCGACGACAAGCCGGAGGCCGCGCCGACGTTGGCTCAGGCCGCACAGAGAACACTCAGGACGGGTCGAGCATTTCGGCCCGTCTGCACAGGCACGGCGGCGAAGATGGGCGGCATGAGTGACTGGACGGTGATCGGCCTCATCGATGAGGACGCCCGGATCCTGCACGTGGCCGCGGTCTTCCCCGGCGATGTCACCCGGGCTGCCGGGACCCCACGGACTGATGGCTTCCGGCCCATCATCCGCGCAGTGGCCGCAGCGACGAGCGCGGAGGCCGCGTCCCGGGTGCGAGCTGAGGTCGAGGGCGCCGAGCCGATGCCTGCCGGCGGGGGCTGCTTCTCCTGTCGCAACCTCCGGAGTGGCGATCTGCGCGTCCGTGACGCGTTCGGCCACGACCAGCACGGGCACCGGCTGTCGAACCTGATGATGCGGGAGGGCTACGGCGACCCCGCGTCGCTCCTCGCGGCCGACCTCACGGTGCTGGATGCGCTGCGGGGCATGGGCGACGAGTCGAGGGCCCGGGTACGGCGAGCCCGCCGCCGACTCCGTGGCGCCTGACTCGTGATCTACGGACGGGACCTGCCCCCACGGACGCGAGCCTTCCCGGACCGGTCCCACGCCCGGGCGGCCGGGCGGGCGTCCCGCACCCCCGGCTGTCTTGCCTTCGGCCTGCCGCCGCCCCGCCCGCCGTCTTCGTCCGGCGGGTACACGGTGATCGGTGCAGCCATGACACCACCGGCGCCCGCACCGCGGCCCGCATCTCGGAGGCGCCTGCACCCCGCCGCAGTCAGAGGCACGACAGCCGTAGGCTGACGCCGATGATTACCAGTATCGTCTTCGACGTCGGTGAAACCCTCACCCGTGATGACCGTTACTGGGGGCGCTGGGCCGACTGGCTCGACGTTCCCCGCCACACCCTCTCCGCCCTCGTCGGAGCCGTTGTCGCCCAGGGCCGGGACAACGCCGACGCCATCCGGTTGCTCCGCCCTGGCGTGGACCTGGGTGCCGAACGGGCAGCGATGGAGACCGCGGGCCTCGGCGAGGTCCTGGACGACTCGGACCTGTACGACGATGTGCGGCCTGGCTTGGCAGCCCTCCGGTCTGCTGGCTACCGGGTGCACATTGCTGGGAACCAGACAGCCCGCGTCGGCGAGCTGCTGCGGAGCCTCGACCTTCCGGCCGACACGATCTCCACGTCCGGCGAGTGGGGGTGCGCCAAACCGACGGCCGCGTTCTTCGAGCGGGTCCTGGCCACGGCGGGAAGCGACCCGGGCGCCACTCTTTACGTGGGTGACCACCCGGCGAACGACGTGGCGCCAGCTGCACGGGCGGGACTGCGGACCTGCCTGCTACGCCGTGGACCGTGGGGGCACCTGTGGGCGGACACCGCTGATCCTGCACCGGACTTCCGCATCGACGGCATCCTCGACTTGCCCACGGTGCTGACCTCATAGGCGTGGTGCCCCGTCAAAGCCGCAGCCTGACGGGGCACCAGTCGCTACCGTTCTATGTGCCTGCACAGAACGGAGTACCAGTATGCCCGTTGGTCCGCGCTGGGGAGTCGGGGAACGCGTCGCTGCCGCACGGGGGCTAGCCCGTATGACTCAGAAGGAACTGGCCGATGCGTCGGGAGTCTCCTACAGCATGGTGCGTGCCATTGAGCGAGGCGCCCGAATGCCAGGGGAAGACGTGCTCGATGCGCTCGCCGACGCCCTGGGCGTCGATCCGGGTCGCCTGCTTGGGCACCGTGGTCCTACCGACTCCCGCGTGCACGACGAAATTCCCGAGCTGTCCCGGGTGCTCGCAGCGTACGACCTGCCGGAGGACGGGCCGGTCCGGCCCCTCGAAGAGCTGCGCGGCGCTGTCTCGAAGGTGACCGACTGGCGGGTGGGGGCCCAATACCTGCGCATCGCCCGCACCGTGCCGGGGTTGCTGGACGAACTTGCACGGGCCTTCGACCGGGCCAACGGTGCTGATCGACCAGAGATCGCCCGGCTGCTGGTGTCGGGGTACCGCACTGCGGACGCGGTGGCCTACAAGTTCGGCTACAGGGACTTGTCGGCGCGACTGGTGGAGCTCATGAGATGGGCTGCGCCAACAGCAGAGGACCCGCTACTCGATGCGGCTGTCGCCTACGTGCGCACCGAGACGTATTTCGCGGCCCAAGCCCACGAGCCGGGGCTACGCGCGCTGGAAACAGCCCTGGACACTGCCCCTCGCACATCCGGCGCCGCAGAGGTCGCCGCCCGGGGGACCTTGCACTTGCGGGCAGCGATCGTTGCAGGCCGCGCAGGGCGCGAGGACACTGCGATGATGCATATCGGCGAGGCGCGCCGCTGCGCCGATGCAGTACCCGAAGCGGTTTATTACGGGACGGCGTTCGGTCCTTCATCGGTTCGCGTCCATGAGGTTTCTCTGGCCGTGAGCCTCGGGGACCGGCACCTTCAGCGAGCGCTGGACATCGCGCACGAATGGGCTCCCCCTCGTGATCTACCCGCTGAGCGGCGCTCGGGCTTCTACATCGAGGTAGGTCGCGCCCAACTGTGGGCTGGCCTGGCGGATGACGCGTTCGAGTCGCTGAAGGTCGCGCGCCGGATCGCCCCGCAGCATGCTCGCGACCACAAGTGGGTTCGTGAGGACATCGCCACGCTGCGCCGGCTGAAGCGTGCTGACCGCGAGGATCTCTCCAATTACGCGGGTTGGTGCCGCGCGGTATGACCAACTAGCCCGAAGCTGCCACAGCGTGTAGCAGTTGTGGCAGGTCTCTCACTGCACCATCTGGGTGTCCGAAACCAGCGCACAGATGGGCTGCAGGATGCTCCAGAACGGGTCATCAGAGAGCTCGGCAGAACCGGCGATCAGTATCGCTCGTCTCCATGGTGAGGCGTGCATAGTGTGCGGGACCGTACACGGTGAGCTGTCGCCCGCAGGCACGATGCAGGCGACCTATAGCGGTCGAGCCCGCCGTTGGCCGGTAGTCGTCTGCAAGCAGCACGAGTTCCTGGTCGGTGCTCGGTGACCGCGGGCGCCGCCCAGTACGGGCGCGGCGACTACGTGGTGGACAAGTCCACGCGGAAGGAGAGGCCGCCCGAGCCCGCGTGGGTAGGCCGCGTGCAGACGGTCGTCGACGACGAGTGGGTCCGCCTCGTGAACCCGCACAGCGCCGAATGGATCACCCGCAAAAAGGATCTGCGTGAGGCCTCGGCCGCCCAGCGCGCCGCCTACGACTCCGCCGTTCCCTACCGCGTGGGACCGCGACCGTGAGCGCTCTGCGGCTCCGCATCTCCCGGGACGGTGGCCGCACATGGAGCCGGTGGCGGCGACTGCGCGGCAGCAAGCTCTGCCCGATGAGCACGGCCTGGCCGCCGTGCCGGTGCCCGGTCTGCCGACGGAGGCCGTGACCATGCCACCCGAGCCCGCGGCCATCGCGGCCCGGCGCGGCACCTGGTACGGGACCTGCCCCCGCTGCAGACGGCCCCTCAGCCTCACCAGCGACCGCAGCGACCACGGCCACGTCGTCAGCAGCCGCTGCCGCGCCTGCCCACCCGCAGAGAAGGAGAAGCCCAAATGACAGCCGGATACTGCGCGTGGCACGACGGCCCGGCCGACGACGTCGCGCTCATCGTCGTTCACGAGCAGGGCTCCGGGGCTGGAAGCGGCGCGTATGCGTGTCTGCCGTGCGCCCGGCCCATGGTCGGCCGGTGGACCACCTCCCGTTACGCGGAAGAGGCGATTGCGGAGTTGGAGAAGCGCGCCGCCTCGGCCACGACCGCTCAGGAGGCCGGCCGTGCCTGAGCTTCCTGACAGCCCGGTCCAGTCCCTGAGCCGCCATCTGCGCCAGCAGCTGCACCTGCACGGGCGCCGCCGCGCGGCACAGACGCCCTTCCTCCTCGCCGTGTGGCAATTCACGCCGCGTGAGGACCGTGCCACTGTGCTGGCACGCCTCGCCTGGCACGCCCGGCACTCCCGAAACGCGGTCCTGGCGGCGCCTGCCGACCAGGCCGAACGGCTGGCCAAGCAGCTACGCCGGGATGCCCGGCGCTGCGACACCGGGCAGGACGTCACCGTGGCGGCCGCCTTCGACGCCGACTGGCAGACGCAGCTGGAGGCCGCCCTGGTGCTCCTCGCCGACTGCCCGGACCGCCGCGCCGCGCTGCCCGTCGAGGTCGCAGAGCCGGAGGACACACCATGACGGACCGAGACACGCTCCTGACCGCGGTGGCCGACGCCCTCGCGCAGCACTGGGCCGGCACCCCACTGACCGTGACCGCCGCCTGGACGGACGCGCCCCTCACGGACCGGGCGACGACCTTCACCCACCTGGCGTGGCAGGCCCGCGACGCCGAGGTCGCCCACCCAGCGACGCACCCCGCCAGCCGCCTGGCCCTGGCCGCCGCACAGGAAGCCCACATGTGGGAACGGGCCCTGAACGCGGGCGGCATCCCGTTCCAGTTGCGGGCCCACTGGCTGGCACACGACCCGCCCGAGGTCCAGCTGGAGGCCTGCGCCCGGCTCCTGGCCGCCGCCCGTACCGGCGTGCTGCCAGCAGCTCCGTACCGCTGCGCCATCTGCAAGGCCGAACGGGACCTCCACCTGATCACCAGCGTCCGGTGCTCCGGGCCAAACCTGGAGGAATGGCGGTGCGAGGTGTGCGCCCAGCTTCCCCTCGACCCGGGCGACCTGCCCGACAACGTAGAGGCGATCTACCGCCAGCACCGGCGCCGCAGCGACGACCGGCGCCCATGACCCCCGCCCCGGACGGGCCGTCACGGGGTGAGGCCGGCCCCACACTCGTCGCTGCCGCTCCGTCGTCCGACGGGGCGTCGTCGCTCAAGGGGCCGGTCGGGCTTCGGGTCGACTTCAGGACGGGCTGCGGGGTGGGCGCCCGGCGCGCGGTGGCGGACCATGATCGTGAGTCAGCAGGCTCACCGTGGACAGCAAGCCGGGATGGGGCGGACGAGTCGGCCTGTACGCCGGGTTCTGTCACCTGGCGGCCTTGCGGCCGCCGGGGTGGCGGTCATCCATCTGGGACCGGTGTTGCCACCGGCCTCGTGCGGTCTACCCGCGGACTCGGGCGGGCCGCCCTCGATCGTCCGCGCAGGGCCGCGATCCTGCGGCCCCTCTTGACCTTGCTCCGGATGGGGTTTACCTAGCCGCCCAGGTCACCCTGGGCGCTGGTGGTCTCTTACACCACCGTTTCACCCTTACCGGGTCCGTCCGAGGACGGACCGGCGGTCTGCTTTCTGTGGCACTGTCCCGCGGGTCACCCCGGGTGGGTGTTACCCACCATCCTGCCCTGTGGAGCCCGGACGTTCCTCGGCGGAAGTGCGCTGGGCACTCCCGACGCGACCGCCCGGCCGGCTCGTCCGCCGTGCGGCCCATGGTACCCGCCGACGGCAGGGGCTCTCCGCGCGGTGCGGGCCGGGTGATCTCGGGCTCAGCCCCTTCCGATGTAGGGCATCTTCGTGGCCAGCACCGTCGCGAACTGGACATTGGCCTCCAGCGGCAGGGACGCCATGTGCAGGACGGTGCGGGCCACGTCCTCGGCGTTCATGGTCGGCTCCGGGGCGCGGCTGCCGTTCGCCTGGGGGACGCCCTGGCTCATGGCCGCCGTCATCTCGGTGGCGGCGTTGCCGATGTCGATCTGCCCGCAGGCGATGTCGTACGGGCGGCCGTCCAGGGAGAGGGATTTGGTCAGGCCGGTCACCGCGTGCTTGGTGGCGGTGTAGGCGATCGAGCCGGGGCGCGGTGTGTGGGCGGAGATGGAGCCGTTGTTGATGATCCGGCCGCCCCGGGGCCGCTGGTCCCGCATCAGCCGGAAGGCACCCTGGGCGCACAGGAAGGCGCCGTGCAGATTGACGTCCACGACGCCGCGCCACTCCTCGAAGGAGAGCTCTTCCAGCGGTACGGCGGGACCGAACGTGCCGGCGTTGTTGAACAGCAGGTCGAGCCGGCCCTCCCGCTCACCCACGGCTTCGAACAGCGCCGTGACCGCGGCCGGATCCGTGACGTCCGTGGGTACGCACCGGGTGGCGGCGCCCCCGGCCAACTGCGCGGTCTGCTCCAGGGTCTCGCGGTGGCGGCCCGCCAGGACGACGGTCCAGCCCGCGTCGGCGAGGGTGAGGGCGACGGCGCGGCCGATCCCGGAGCCGGCGCCGGTCACCACGGCCGTACCGGGGACGCGGACGCTGTCTGCCGCCCCTCCCGCCTCCTGGGCCTGGTGCGGCTGCGGACCGGGGTCGCGCCCGTGTGCGTGGTGGTTCTCCTGCGTCATGGGCGCAGCGTACGTGCGGTTGCAGGGTGGCCGGGAAACGTCGTCGCCGGAGGGTCGGTTGCCATCGTGGCCGACCGGGCGGGGAACAAACGTGTGGGACGTTCCCGGAAACCCTGGGAGAATGTTCGGGTCCGTGACAATCTCCTGGAGAGGTGCATGACCAAGACCGGCCCTCAGCAACCGGCCGCAATACCCGCCGACCCCTCGCAGCACCCGGAAGCCGCGGCAGCAGCCACCGCGGACGCCGCCCGGGAAACCGGGGCGATTCCATCGGAAGCCCGCACCGTCCCGGAAGCCCGCACCACCTCCGAAGGCCGCACCGCGCCGGAAGCCCGCACCGCGCCGGACAGCGGGAGCGCGGCACCCGCGTCCTCCTCCGGGGTCCGCCCGCAAGAGGCCCCCATGACGCGGCGGCGCCGCGCCGGGCTGTTGTTCACCCTCATCCTCGGCGGGTTGACCGCGCTCCCGCCCCTCTCCATCGACATGTACCTCCCGGCGCTCCCGGAGGTCAGCTCGGCGCTGCACGTCCCGGCCGCCACCGCACAGCTCACCCTCACCGCCTGCCTCGTCGGGCTGGCTGTCGGACAGCTGGTCGCCGGGCCGATGAGCGACCGGTTCGGCCGCCGCCGCCCGCTGCTGATCGGCATGGCCTGCTACATCGTCGCCGGTGTCGCCTGCGCGCTGGCGCCCACCGCCGCCACCCTCACCGTCTTCCGGCTCGCCCAGGGCCTCGCGGGGGCGGCGGGCATCGTGATCGCCCGGGCCGTCGTCCGCGACATGTACGACGGGCTGGCGATGGCGCGGTTCTTCTCCACCCTCATGCTGATCTCCGGCGTGGCGCCGATCCTCGCCCCTGTGCTCGGCGGCCAGGTGCTGCGCTTCACCGACTGGCGGGGTGTCTTCTTCATCCTCGCCGGGATCGGCCTGCTGCTTCTGGTGGTCGTCCTGCGCAAGCTGCCCGAGACGCTGCCGGCCGAGCGCCGCCACAAGGGCGGGCTGCCCGACGCGCTGCGCACCATGCGCGGGCTGCTGGCCGACCGGGTCTTCACCGGCTATCTGCTCACCGCGAGCCTGGCCTTCGCGGCGCTCTTCTCCTACGTCGCGGCCTCGCCGTTCGTCGTCCAGGAGATCTACGGCGCCTCGCCGCAGACCTTCAGCCTGCTGTTCATGGTCAACTCCATCGGGCTGGTCGCCCTCGGCCAGCTCAACGGGAAGGTACTGGTCGGCCGCGTCCCGCTGGACCGGGTGCTGGCCTTCGGGCTGTGCATGGTCGGGGTCGCCACCGTGGCACTGCTGCTGATGACCGCCGGCGTCTTCGGACGCGTCGGGCTGGCGCCGCTGGCCACCGGGCTGTGCGTCATGATGTCCGGCATGGGGCTGATCATGCCGAACGCCAACTCCCAGGCGCTGATGCGCACCCCGCACGCGGCCGGTTCGGCCTCGGCGCTGCTGGGCACCTCGCAGTTCCTCATCGGCGCCGTCGCCTCTCCGCTGGTGGGTGTCGCGGGGGAGCAGACCGCCGTTCCCATGGCGTTGGTCCAGCTCAGCTCGGTCGCGCTCGCCGCGCTCGCCTTCGTGGCACTCTGCCGCCCATGGCGCGTACGCGACTGAGGAGCGTGGCCTCCCTGGACGACGCCGCCGCGCGGCGCCGCTTCCGGGAGAAGGCCGGGCTCGACGGTGACCAACTGGCCGCACTGGCCCACCAGATCGACGCACTGCCCACCGCGGGCTGGTGCGCCGGTGCGGTCGTGCTGGCCGGCCGCGGCCCGTACATCGCGCTGGAGCACGCCACCGGCTGGGCGCTGCGGTATGCCGCCTGGGATCCGGAGGCGGGGCTGCCGGTCGAGCTGCCGCGCGAGAAGTGGCTGCCTGTGCGGGTGGAGACCGTCTTCGACCTCGCCTCCCTCACCAAGCTGTTCACCGCGATCGCCGCCCTCCAGCAGGTGGAGCGCGGCGTCCTCGCCCTGGACACGCCCGTCGTCGACCACGTCGACCCGCGTGCCGGACTGGTCACCGACCACGGCATCACCGTCCGTCATCTGCTCACCCACACCTCAGGGTTGCGTGCCGAGCTGCCCTTCTACGAGCACAACACCGCCGCCCATCCGGAGCTGCTGTGGAGCGAGAAGCCGCTCACCGAGCCGGGCTCCTCCTACCTGTACTCCGATCTCAATCTGCTGCTGCTGGAAAGCGTGGTGCGGATGGCGACGGGGCAGCCGCTGGACGTGCTCGTCCGGGAGGGGGTCACCACACCGCTCGGTATGGACCGCACCCGCTTCAACCCGCCCCGCTCCTGGCGCTCCGCCATCGCCGCCACCGAGGACCAGCGCAGACCCTGGGCCAAGGTCAACCGAGGACTGGTCCACGGCCGGGTGCACGATGAGAACGCCTATGCGAGGGGCGGCGTCGCCGGGCATGCCGGGCTCTTCTCCACGGCGCGGGACCTCGCCGTGCTGTGCCGCACCCTGCTCGCGGGCGGTGCCTACGGGCCGGCCCGCATCCTGGCGCCCTCCTCGGTGGCCGAGCTCCTGGGTCCGCCCGGGCTCGGCTTCCAGACCGGCGCCGCCTGGTTCATGGGGGAGCTGGCCGGGCCCGGCTCCCGCGCCGCCGGGCACACCGGCTTCACCGGGACCAGCCTGGTGCTCGACCCGGCGACCGACACCTTCCTGGTGCTGCTCGCCAACACCGTGCACCCCGTGCGCCGGTCGCCCGACAGCCGCCCCCGCGCCGCCGCGGCCACCCGGCTGGCCCGCGCGGTGCTGTGAACCCCCGCACCGCCCCGGCCCCGGCCCCGGCGCCCGGCCGGGACGGGCGCGGTGCTCGGGCTTCCTACACTGGTGAGGTGATCGAGCAAGAACTGCGCGGCGCGCTCGCCGCAGCGCTGGAGGGGCTGCCCGCGCGGCAGGCGTCGGCCGCCGTCGAGCGGCTGATCGCCCACTACCGGGGCGAGACCCCCACCGGCGCCCCCGTGCTGCGGGACGGTGCCGACGCGGCCGCGTACGCCGCCTACCGGATGCCCGCCACCTTCGCCGCCGCCTGCGCGGCGCTGGACGCGCTGGCCGAGCGCGCCCCGGACTGGGCGCCCGCCAGCCACCTGGACGTGGGCGGCGGTACGGGCGCCGCGGTGTGGGCGGCGGCGCAGGTGTGGGGGCCCTCCTCGGACCCGGCCGGGGAGGCGCCGCGTTCGACGGTGGTCCTCGACTGGGCCGAGCCCGCGCTGGCCCTCGGCCGTCGGCTGGCGGCGGGCGTGGAGGCGCTGCCCGAGGCTCAGTGGCGCCGCGGCTCGCTGCGCGGGGGCCCCGCGCCGGAGCTGGGGGCCGCTGCCGATCTGGTGACCGCCTCCTATGTGCTGGGAGAGCTCGGTGCCGAGGACCGGGGCGCTGTCGTGGAGGCGGTGGCACAGGCGGCGCGGGGTGCCGTGGTGCTGGTGGAGCCCGGTACGCCGGACGGCTATCTGCGTATCCGTGAGGCCCGCGAGGCGCTGATCGCCGCGGGGCTGCGGGTGCTCGCGCCCTGTCCGCACGACGGGACCTGCCCGATCGCGGTCGGCCAGGACTGGTGCCACTTCGCGGTGCGGGTCGCGCGCTCCTCGCTGCACCGCCGGGTCAAGGGCGGGGAGCTGCCGTACGAGGACGAGAAGTTCAGCTATGTGGTGGCGGTACGGGAAGCTGGACCGGACGCCCCGGCGGGCGTCCGGGCGGGGGCGCCCGCGAGGGCGCGCGTCGTGCGGAAGCCGCAGCTGCGCAAGGGGCAGGTGCTGCTGGATCTCTGCGAGGACGGCGGCGCCCTGCGCCGCCGTCCTGTCACCAAGCGGGAGGGCGACACCTATCGGGCCGCCCGCAAGGCCGGGTGGGGAGCTGCGTGGTGACCGGCCACGGCCCCATCCTCGGCGAGGGTCCTACGGTCGCAGCTCGGCGGTGACGCATTTGACGCTGCCGCCGCCCTTCAGCAGTTCGGTGAGGTCGACGGGGACGGGTTCGTAGCCGCGGGCCCGCAGGGGTGCGAAGAGGCCGGTGGCCGCCTCCGGCAGGAACACATGGTGGCCGTCGCTGACGGCGTTGAGGCCGAGGGCGAGGGCGTCGCTCTCCTCCGCGAGCAGCGCCTGCGGGAACAGCCGTGCGAGAACGGCCCGGCTGCCGGGGGAGAAGGCGGCCGGGTGGTACATCACGTCGTCCGTCTCGGCGTCCAGCACGCACAGGGCCGTGTCCAGGTGGTAGTAGCGCGGGTCCACCAGGTCGAGACCGATGACGGGGCGGCCGAAGAACTCCTGGGCCTCCCCGTGGGAGAGCGGGCTGCTGCGGAAGCCGCGGCCGGCCAGCAGCCAGGAGGAGGTGACGGCGAAGTCGCCTTCGCCCTCGTTGATGTGCGCGGGTTCGGTGACGTCGGCGAAGCCGTGGGCGCGGTACCAGGCGCGGTGTGCGGCTGCCTCCCCGGCGCGTTCGGGGTGGGCGAACCGGGCACCGAGCACTCTGCCGTCGACGACGGTCGCGCCGTTGGCGGCGTAGACCATGTCGGGCAGCCCCGGTTCCGGGTCGAGGATCTCGACTGTGTGGCCGAGTGCGCGGTAGCGGTCGCGGAGGGCTTCCCACTGGGCGAGCGCGAGGGGAAGGTCCACGGGTTTGGCGGGGTCCATCCAGGGGTTGATGGAGTAGGTGACACGGAAGTGGGCCGGAGGACACATCAGATAGCGACGGGTTGCGTACATCTCAGGCTCCTCAGGGAACGAGCGTGCTGCGGTGTGCTCATGGTGCTCCCTGAGGGGCCTGTTCGTGTGGATTGTCGGTCAAGTGCTCCGGACCGCACAGCGCCGACCCGCGTCACTCATGTGACTCCCGCAGTCTGCGCAGCAGTTCGCGCTTCTGGGCGAGCGGGTCGGTGCCGCCGCCCGGTCCGTGTCCGCCGCCCCCGGCGCCCCGCAACTGCTTACGGGACAGATGTGCGCGGGTTCCGCCGACTCCGAGCATTTTTCCGCCGCGTCCCTTGCTCATGGACGTCTCCTCTCCTCGTACGGGGCATGGTGTTCGTTGGCGAGACGTATCGTCTCGCTTGCGCCTCATCGAGCATGGCCGAGACGTATCGTCTTGTCAAGACGGTTCGTCTCGTCTCAATACGCTGCTAGATTCGGGTCATGTCATCCACCACCGCGAAGAGCCCTGATGCCTCGCGCCGCAGCGAGCGCTCCCGTAAGGCGATCCTCCAGGCCAGCATGGAACTGGTCGGCGAAGTCGGTTACCCCAAGCTGACCATCGAGGCGATCGCGGCCCGTGCCGGTGTGGGCAAGCAGACCATCTACCGCTGGTGGTCCTCCAAGGCGGCCGTGCTGCTCGACGCCTTCACCGAGGTCGTCCACGACGAGAACGCCGAGGGCTCCGCCGGCGGCCTGCCCGACACCGGTGACATCGAGGCCGACCTGAAGTATGTGCTGCGCGCCACCGCCGACGAGTTCTCCGACGCGTCCTTCGAGGCGCCCTACCGGGCGCTGGCCGTCGCGGCGGCGGCCGATCCCGAGCTGGCCGACCAGTTCGTCTCCCGGCTCAGGGAGCCGGGCGTGCGGGTCTACACCGAGCGGCTGCGCGCGGGACAGGAGGCCGGGCAGATCGACCCCGACCTCGATCTGGACCTCGCTGTCGAACTGCTGCTCGGCCCCTTCCAGCAGCGCTGGCTCAACCGCACGGGCCCGCTGACCCACGAGTTCACCGACGGGCTGGTCGAACTGGCCATGCGCGCCCTGGCCCCGCGCGGCGCCCCGCGCTGAGAGCCGCCCTCCCCGTCAGGGGTGGAAGCGGAATCTCTCCGGCTCCCCGTCAGGGCTGTGCGCCCGTCAACGCCAGACTGCCCGGCCGGTCCGTGACGATGCCGCTGCACCCCAGCTCCAGCATCCGGTCGCGGGTCGCGCGGGTGTTGACCGTGTGCGACCACACATAGGTGATGCCCGAGCGCAGGGCCTTGCGGACATGCCGGGCCGACGCCCGATGGTCGACGCTGAGCATCGTCACGTACTCCTTCCAGCGCTTCGGCCGGTCGTGGGCCAATTGGCGTGCCGAGCGCCACACGGCCGTCAGCAGGCCCAGCTCATGGGCCTTGGCCGCCACCTTCGGGTCGTTGGACTCCACCAGGACGGATCGGGTGAGATGCCGGTCGCGGATGAGCCGGGCCAGCCGGGGCAGCCCGGCGGGGTCCTTCAGCTCCAGCATCAGGAGCGTGTCGCCACCGAAGCGGTCGAGGATCTCCCGGGCGGCCGGGGGGCGCTCGGGCCGCCACTGCCCCGGCAGGCTGCGCTTGGGGGTGATGCGCACCTTCTGCCACGCCTTCCAGTCCAGCGCGCTGACCTTGCCGTGCTTGTTGGTGGTGCGGTCGAGCGTGGCGTCGTGCATCGCCACGAGTGTGCCGTCGCTCAGTTGGCGGATGTCGACGTCCAGGACGCGCGCGTATCCGCGGCGCTGGGTCGCGACCAGTCCTTGCATGCTGTTCTCCGGGACTTCCAGGGCGCCACCCCGGTGTGCGGCGATGGTGGTGCCGGAGAGCCGCGCGCCCCGGGGCACGACCTCGCGGGGAGCCTCCCCCGGCCCTCGGGCGGAAGGCGCCCCCGGCGCGGCGGCCGACGGGCCGGTGCGCCCGGCCGGTGCCGCCGGTGCGGCCGGTGCCGTGGCGAGGGTCAGGGCGAGCAACGGGACCATTGGGACAAAAGCCGCCTTTGTGACCATGACCCCAAGCTAGGGGCGACCGGGACGATGCGCCGGGCGGGGCGTCCGGCCGGGTGGCCCCCAGGGGTGACGCTCCCGACCCCGCGTACCGGACCGGCCGCAAGGGGGCGCAGGATAGAGGAGAGACATCCGTGATCCGTGGATTCCGCCTCAGCGCGCCGCAGGGCTGCGTACCCTCGGAGTTCACGGTTCCCGGTCGCGGAGTGAGGCGGTAGATGGAACGCGAGAGCAGGATCGCCCAATGGTTGCGCCGCCGGGCCGAGCGCGCCGAGGCCGCGCGGCCCGGCGCACGGTCCGCGGAACGAGGAGCCTCGGCGCGCGGCTCCGGGGGACGGCGCTGGGGCGGACGGGGTGGCCAGCCGGCCGCCGAGGCCGCGGAAGCGGCCCGGGACCGCGAAGTCCTCCTGCTCACGGCCGCCGAGGCCGGGTTCCCGCTGGCCCCAGCCGCTCACCCGTCCGGGTACGGCTGCTCGTGCGTACGGATCGGCTGTCCCACCCCCGGCAGGCACCCCGTCTCCTTCGCCTGGCAGACCCAGGCCACCACCGACCGCGCCCAGATCGAGCGCTGGTTGCGCGCCGAACCGGAGGCCAACTTCATCACCGCGACCGGCCGCGCCCACGATGTGCTGGACGTCCCGGCGGAGGCCGGGTACGCGGCGCTGGCCCGGCTGGAGGAGCGGGAGCCGGCCGCCGACTCCGCCGTCGAGCCGGTGCTGGGGCCCGTCGCCCTGCTGGGCGAGGGCCGGATGCTGTTCTTCACCAAGACCCGCGGCACGCCCGAGGACGAGGACGAGTGGTGGCCCTGCGAGTTGGACAGCCACCCCGAGACGATGGAGGAGCATCCCGGGCTGCGCTGGCACTGCCGGGGCAGCTATGTGCTGCTGCCGCCCTCACGGCTGCCCGACACCTCCGAGGGGGTCCGCTGGCTGCGCTCCCCGAGCCCGGGCAGCCCGCTCCCCGAGCCCCTCGCCCTGCTGGAAACCCTCACCGACGCCTGTGCGGAGTACGCACTGACGGCGGACGGCCGGGAGGAACCCGCCCCCTGGCCGGTCCGCTGACCCCCGCGCCCCGCCCGGACCGCTGCCGGGGCGCCCGGCGGGGAGTGCGGGGCAAGGGGGCACGCGGCGAGGGGGCGCGCGGCGACGCGGACGTCAGCTGCCCCGCGCGGCCGTCAGGCCCTCGATACGGCTCAGGAAGGTGACCTTCCCCTCGGACTTCCCCGCGCGCTTGCTCGGCACGGTGACCGCCTGCTCCGAGACCCGTACGAAGGTCACCGACTGCTTCGGCGTGCCCGACATCAGCGCCTTCACCAGCGGATCCTTGATCTTCGGCTGGTAGCCCCGCGGCAGCGTCTGCTTGTGGTGGTGGTGCGAGGTGAAGAACACCAGCGCCCCGCCGTCCTTGGTCCGCAGCCCGAACGGCGCGTACTGCGGCGGCCGTGCCGGCTGGTCGGCGAACTCGTTGCGCACATTCGTGCGCTTCATCGCCTTCTCGCGCTGCTCGCGCAGCTTGGTGGTGTGCGGCCCGGCGGCGAAGTCGTCGCCGGCGCCCTCCTGGAGATAGCGGGTGTAGCGCTTGCTCAGCTCGTCCGGCGGCACGCTCAGGCCGGAGGCGCCACCCACCGGCACGGCCTTCACATGGCCGTGCTCGTCACGGGCGAACCGGGGGATGCGGTCGGGGTCGACGACCGAGAGGTACGACGCCTTCCACGGTCCGTCGGCCCGGTCGCGCTGGAAGACGAACAGCCACCGGCCCTGCCCCTTGCGGTTGCTGCGCGAGTCGGTGACGAAGAACTTGGGCCAGCCCGCCTGTTCGGGGATCAGATAGCGGGTGTCGGTCAGCTCCAGCGGCCGGTAGTCGGGGTTGCCCTTGGGGTCGACCTTCTTGCGGGACTTGAGCCCGGCCTGGTCGATGGCGCCCAGCGCACCCGACTCAATGGTGGCGTTGAGCTTCGCGTCGTAGGCGGTGTTGGCCTTGTTGTTCGTCTTGACGAACGTCTTGAGGACCTTCGCCGCTTCCGCCTTGCTCAACGCGGGGACCACGGCGCTCTCACCGTGCACGGTCACGCAGCCCGTGAGCGAGGCGAGCAGCGCCCCGGCCGTCACGACCGCTGCCAACGGTATGCGCGGGGGCTTGCCAGCCCTCAACCCCTTCACCTGTTCCCACCCTCCCGGTGCTGTCGGCGAACGCACCTTATCCTGCGCGGTCTGGCGCGCCGCGTACTGCCTGGCACAGTATGCGCGGCAGGGTGATCGAGCGGGACGATCAGGGGGGCGCATGACCCGGACTGCCGAAGGCGACACGGAATCCGCGGCGTTCGGTGCGGCACTGCGCCGGTTACGGGCGGCACAGAAGACGGCCAAGGGCGTCTCGCTCTACTCGCGCTTCGTCAACCGGCCGTTGGGCCGCGTTCTGGCCGCGGCGGCCCACCGCGCCGGACTCACCCCGAACCGGGTGACGCTGCTGAGCGCGGCGTGCAGCTTCTCGGGGGTCGCGGCCGTGGCGCTGGTGCGGCCGTCGTGGACGCTCGGGGTGTGCGTCTACGCCGCGCTCGTCGTCGGCTTCGCGCTGGACTCGGCCGACGGGCAGCTGGCGCGGCTGCGCGGCGGCGGCAGCCCGGCGGGGGAGTGGCTGGACCACGTCGTGGACTGCGCCAAGATCGTCGGGCTGCACTCGGCCGTGCTGATCTCCTTCCACCGCTTCGCCGACCTGCCCGGCCAGGGGTGGCTGCTGGTCCCGCTGGGCTTCCAACTGGTGGCGGTGCTGCTCTTCTTCGGCGGGCTGCTCACCGACAAGCTCCGCCCCCGGCGGTCCGACGGGGGAGCGGCTGCCCGGCCCCCCTCGCCGCTGCGGGCCGTGGCACTGCTGCCGGTGGACCACGGCGTCTTCTGCGCCGTCTTCCTGCTGCTGGGCGCCCCGGGGGCGTTCCGCGCCGGGTACGCCGTCCTGTTCGCCTGCTACGCGCTCTTCCTCGCGGCGTTCGCGGTCAAATGGTTCCGGGAGCTGTCCGCCCCACCTCCGGGGTGACCGACTCCGAGGGGGCCGCGTCGAGCGCGTCGAGTGCACGCCGCAGCTGAGTGCTGGAGGTATGCATGGTGTACGGGAAGTAGACGACCTCTACGCCGACGGTGCGGAAATCGGCCTCCAGCCTTTCGCCCTTCGGCGTACCGCGCCAGTCGTCCCCCTTGAACAGCACATCGAACCTCACCTGCTGCCAGGTCTCCAGCTTGTCCGGCACCGTCTCCACGAACGCCGCGTCCACGAACCGGATGCTGCGGACGATCTGCAGCCGTTCGATGAGCGGGATCACGGGCGGGCGGCCCTTGGCACGCTCGGCCATCTCGTCCGAGACGACGCCGGCGACCAGGTAGTCGCAGCGGGAACGGGCGTGCCGTAGCAGGTTCAGATGGCCGACGTGGAACAGGTCGTAGGCGCCGGGCGCGTAGCCGACGGTGTGGGTCATGTGAGGTCCCCCCTGGACGCATGACGTTGGCTGTACACCGGCCCTCCCCGACCGCCGTACATCGCTGCATGCAACCACAACCCGCAGGAAACAGGGACAGGTTGGCGAAAGCGTGCACGATCGGCGCTACGCTGCCCCGGGGAATCCTGTGGGGGGATGTATGGCGAACAGCGACGCCGCGCGCGGAAGGGGCACCGGGCCCGGACCGCTGCGTGACGGGGGGCCCGGACGCCGGGTGGTGCTCGTATCGACCAACTACGCACCAGAGCAGGCGGGCATAGGGCCCTATGCCGCGCAGCTCGCCGAGCACTGGGCGACACAGCCCGGCTGGGACGTGCACGTCCTGGCCGGTATGCCGCACTACCCGGCCTGGCGTACGGACCGGGCCTACCGGGGTGTGTGGCGGGCGACCGAACTGCGTGCCGGAGTGCGGGTGCACCGCCGCAGACACACCGTCCCGCCCCGGCAGACGGCCGCACGCCGGGCGCTGTACGAGGCGTCCATCCTCGCCCACGGCCTGCTGGCGCCGCCCCGCCTGGGCGGGCGGCCCGACGCCGTCGTCGCCCAACTGCCCAGCCTCGCGGGCGGACTGCTGGGCGCCCGGCTGGCCCGCGCCGCCGAAGTGCCGTTCATACCCGTCGTACAGGACCTGATGGGGGCGGCGGCGGCCCAGAGCGGCATCCGCGGCGGCGGCCGGGCCGCGGCGCTCGCCGGTCTCGCCGAGCGCCGCGTCCTGGCGTCGGCCACCCTCGTCGGCGTCATCCACGACAGCTTCATCGACCGCGTCGCCGCCCTGGGCGTGCCTGCCTCGCGCATCCGGACCGTCCCCAACTGGACGCACACGGCCCAGGCCGCGCGGCCACGGGAGGAGACCCGCGCCCGGCTCGGCTGGCGGCGGGACGAGACGGTGGTGCTCCACGCCGGCAACATGGGCCTCAAGCAGGGCCTGGAGGTGCTGATCGAGACCGCTCGGCTGCTCAAGGGCGAACAGGGCCGGGAGCGGTTACGTATCGTCCTGATGGGCGACGGCAACCAGCGTCGGCACCTCGCCCGGCTGGCGGCGCCGCTGTCCGGTGTCGAGCTGCTGCCGCCCGCAGCCGAGACCGACTTCCCCGACGTACTGGCCGCCGCCGATGTGCTGGCCGTCACCCAGCGCGCCTCCGTGCTCGACATGAGCGTCCCCTCCAAGCTCACCTCCTACTTCGCCGCGGGCCGCCCCGTCATCGCCTCCGTCGCCGCCGACGGCGGCACCGCCGGGGAGGTGCGCCGCTCCGCGGCCGGGGTCCTGGTGCCGCCCGAGGACCCCGAGGCGCTCGCCACCGCCCTGCGCTCCCTCGCCGCCGACCCGGCCCGGGCCGCCGCGCTCGGTGCGGCGGGCCGCGCCTACGCCACCGGCCACCTCGGCCGGGAGGCGGCACTGACCAGGCTGACGGCGCTGCTGGAGGAAGCCCTCACCCTGCCCCCCGCCCCCGACCACCACCCGCTCGTGTCCCGGACACGGCACCGGCGTGGTGCGCTGCCGGGCGCGGCCCCGGGGGCGGCCCGGCAGCAGGGCGGTCCGGCATGAGCGGTCACGGCGCGCCCGCCGCCGGTGGCGAGCGGGACCCGGGCGCCGCACAGCCCTACGACGAACCCGATCTGCTCCGCGACCAGTTCCGGCAACTCCTGCGCTACCGCTGGCTGATCGTGCTCGGCGTCGCCTTGGGACTGCTCGGCGGCGGCTGGCTCGGCATACGCGGTGCCGACTCCTACACCGCCACCACCGAGATCTCCGTCCGGCCGCTGCCCATCGACAGCAGCGGTGAGAAGACGGCCCCCGGCGAGACCAGCATGGGCTCGGAGCGGCGGACCGCGCTCAGCAGCGTCGTCGCCGAGCGCGCCGCACGGAAGCTGCACACCGACACCGGACCCCAGCGGCTCGCGGCGGATCTGCAGGTCACCAACCCGCCCGAGACCCGCATGCTGCGCTTCGCCTACACCGCGCACAGTCCCAAGGCCGCGGCCCGCACCGCCAACGCCTTCGCCACCGCCTACCTCGACAACCGCGAGAAGGACGCCACCACCCGCGTCGCGAGCATGGTGGAGTCCTACGAGAAGCAGCGCGCCCCGCTCCTCAAGGAACGCGACCGGCTCGCCGAGGAGATCGCCTCCTCCGGCAAGGAAGGCGCACTCGACGGCACGCTGTCCGCGCACTCCTCCGTGGTCAACCGCATCGCCGAGATCAACGGCAGCATCAGCGACCTGCGTGCCGAGGACACCACCCCGGGCCGCGTCGTCACCGAGGCCACTCCGCCCGGCGCGCCCGCCGGGCCGGGGCTGCCGCTGATGGTCGGCCTCGGCGCGGCCGTCGGCATCGGCCTCGGCCTGCTCGCCGCCTGGGTACGGCTCGTCTTCGACCCGGCCGTGCGGACGCCCGGCGATGTCGTACGCGCCCTGCACGCGCCCGTACTCGGCACCCTGCCGCGCCGACGGCGCGGCGGCGGCCACAGCCCCGGCAAGCAGAAGCGTGCCGCCCGCCGGGGCCGCTCCCGCTCGCTGCTCGCCGACGGCCGGCTCGCCGAGGAGTACCGCTCGGTGGCCTTCCGGCTCGCCTATGACGAGACGTTCGCGCGCCGCCGCCGCGTCCTGGTCGTCCCGCCGCGCGGCAGCATCGACACCGCACTGGCCGCCTCCGTCAACCTGTCGGCCTCCTTCGCCGAGATGGGCAAGGAGGTGCTGCTGCTGGAGGCGGATCTGCGCACCCCCTCCCTGACCGAGCGGCTCCGGCAGGCCGACGGCGTCCAGCCGGGGGGTGTCTCCCGGCCGGGGGCCGCCGGGTGGGCCCGCGCCCCCGGCCACGGCACCATCGGCTGGCCCACCGGACCCCGCGTCCCCATCGACGCGGGCGAGTCCGGCGTCTTCGACCTGGTGCCCGGCCACCGCGTCAGCAAGGTGCCGCGCGCACTGACCTCGTCCGCCGTCACCCAGCTGATCGGGCACGCCGACGAGCGGAACTCGGTGCTCATCGTGCTCGCGCCCGCCGTGCTGTCGTACGCCGACGCCATCGCGCTCATCGACCGGGTCGACTGCGTGCTGATCGTCTGCGACCCGCGCGAGGTGCGCAGGGACGACCTGGCCAGGGTGCGGGAGTTGGTCGTCGGTGCGGGGGGTTGTGTGCTGGGTGCGCTTCTCCACGCGGAGGGCGCCGGGGCCGAGCCCCGGCGCCGGGGAGCCTTGTCGGGACCTCCGGCCCCACCCGATCGCGGGTCCCCCACGCGGGAGGGCACCGCCCTGCGCGTCACCGTCCGGTGAGGGGCCGCCTCGTTCGGCGTGCCCGGCGTAGGGGGCTGCGCTTGCCGGCCCTGCTCCCCCAAGCTCTTCGAGCAGGGGGTACCCCCAGGCGCAGACCTCCCAAGCGCAGCGGAGGTGCGCCGCGTCAGGGGCGCGGGGAACCGCTCCCCCAGCCTCCGGCCGGGAGGTGCCCCCACCAGCCACAGAACACCCGCGGTCTGCGAACCGCGGAAAGGGGCACCCCCTTATCAGCCCTCCTGTGTTCCGTGGCCGACCAAGGAGTGGCAGCGGCGACGAACATCGCCGTGCTCGTCGTCGCCGCCCGCCAGTCGGACGTGCACGCCTTCGCCACGTTCTCCCTCGTCTACACGGTCTTCACCGTCCTCCTCGGCCTGACCGTCGCCTATGTGGGCCAGGCCCTCGTCCTGGAGAAGGGCGAACCGGCGGGGCACACCACCGTGGCGCGGTCCTGCCGTTCGGCGGTCGGGTTCACCGCGGCGGCCTCCACTGCGCTGGGCGCGCCCGCAGCAGTGGTGCTGTGGGCGGTCGGCGGTGGGGCGGCCGCCGCGCCGGCGGCCCTCGCGCTGGTGCTGCCGCTCGCGTTGACACAGGAGACCACCCGCTACGCCTTCGCCACGCTCCACCGCCCCCACTGCGCCCTCGCGGCGGATGTGCTGCGGCTGGTCTGCGTGGTGCCCGCGCTCGCCGCCCAGCCGCACGGCGCCGGCGCACCCAGGCTGCTCCTGGTGTGGGGGCTGTCCGCACTGCCCGCTCTCGCGGTGGCGCTGTTGCTGCTGCGGCGGCACACCCGGGGCGCGGGCCAGGACCCGGGCCGCTATCTGCGTCGGGACCACCTCGGCCGCAGGTTCGCCGTCGAGTTCGGTGTCGGCAACGCGGGCAGCCAACTGGCCGTCATCGGGCTCGGACTGCTCGCCGATCCGCTGGCGGTGGGCGCGCTGCGTGGCGCCACCACCCTCTACGGGCCGATGAACGTGCTGTTCAACGCCGCCACCGGATTCGGGCCGCCGCTTCTCAACCGCACCGCGGGAGCCCGCCGCGCGGCGCGTGCGGCGGGCGCCGCCGGGGGAGTGCTCGCCGGGCTGGCCGCGGCCTGGACGACCGTTCTGCTGCTGCTGCCCGACAGCGCGGGCCGCGCGCTGCTCGGCGACACCTGGGCGTCGGCAGCGCGGCTGCTGCCCGCCACCGGCAGCCAGTACGCGGCGATGGCACTGGGCACCTGCGGGCTGCTGGCCCTGCGGGTGCTGCGCCCGCGCACGACGCTGCCGATCCAGCTGGTCTTCTCCCTCGCCTCTGTGGGGTGCCTGTTGGGCGGTTACGCGCTGGGTGGTGTGCTCGGCGCGGCGTGGGGGCTGTGTCTGGGCTCAGCCATGAAGGCCGCGGCCACCTGGGCGCGTGCCGCCCGGCTCCTGCGGCCCCTCCCCGGGGGCTGATGGGGGGCTGCCCCTGTCCGTCGTCGGCAGGCTGCGGCTTCGTTGTGGTCGCTCGCGCCCACGCGGCGGAGCCGCACATCGACACGGCCCGCGCCCCTGACGGGGCGCACCCCCTAACGCCCCGAGCTGCGGCCCTCCCGGCTTTGCCGAAATGTCGTGACGAACGCGACGCACAGCACCGCGATCGCCACCCGTCCCATGCCCTGCAGCAGTGAGCCGCGCAGCAGGATGAAGCTGTAACCGGCCACCAGCGGCACCGCCACCGCCGCCACACTGCCCGGCCCCGCCCGCTCCCGCGGCCCGCGCCCCGGCCCTTGGGCGGCGGCGGCCTCCTGGGCGGTGCGCCGCGCATAGCGCCGGTCCGCGCGCGCGGCACCGTAGCCGACGGCGGCGAAGCCCGACACCATGCCCAGCGGGCCGAAGTCCAGCCACAGCTCCGCCCACAGCGGGGAGGACAGGTTCGGGTAGGGCATGCCCATCCACTCGCCGACCCGGGTCCCCGGGTCGTGCGGCTTGCCGGCCCACACCGAGCGGGGCACGAAGAACAGCGCCGTGCCCGACAGTTGGCGCCCATAGCTGTGGCCCTCGCCGGAGCGGACGAAGGTGACGGTGTTGGCGAGCATGCCCGTCTGGTCGTAGTCCTTCATCGTCAGCGGTTCCAGTACCGACCCGGTCGTCTGCCGGGGCCGGTCGGTGCCTTCCTCGTAGCGGAACCGGTCGGCGAACGGGAAGATCACCAGCGCCACCGCCACACCGGTGGCCAGTGCGGCCCGGTACATCACCGGGCTGCGCGGGAACGCGGTGAACAGCAGCGAGAACAGCACCGTCAAGAACCAGTAGCGGGGGTTGGAGACCGGGTTGTTGACGACGGCGTTGAGCGCCAGCATCGCCAGCCACAGCACCGGCACCAGCGGCCGGCGCCGCGCGGCCCGGGAGACCACCAGCCAGCGGGTGAGGAACAGCAGCGCCAGCAGCGCCGGTACGGTGCCGAACCCGCGCAGGAACGCGGAGCCCGCCTGTGAGGTGGCCCGGGCGCCCGCTCCTCCTGCGAGGGACTCGCTGATCTCCTGCCGGTTGCTGAAGAAGACCGCCGGCCCGCCGAGTTCGGCCGTCAGCAGCCCGCTGCCCGCCAGCGCCAGTACGCACAGCAGATACAGCCGCCGCCGGTGCACGACCGCCGGTGGGCGGTGGCGCTCGTACATCCGGCTGCGCAGCGGCGGCCGGTGGCGGGCCAGCAGCGCCCCCACGTCGAAGGCGACGATCCCCGCCAGGACCAGCGCCGAGGCCAGTACGGTGTCCGCACGCGGCCCCACCACCGGGGTCGGTGTGCTGTCCAGCACCGTCTGCGCCAGGGGTGCGATACCCATCGCGATGTAGCAGAACAGCCAGAAGGCGCCCTGGATGAGGCGGCGGTGCCCGGTCAGCACCATGGCCGCCAGGCGGGTGCCGGAGTACGCGCACGTCGCCAACTGGAGCCAGTAGGCGGCGTCGTGCGGGCCAGGACCCGGCTGGGTCGCGACCGCGGCCGGGAGCACGGCGACCAGGGCCGCCACCAGCGGGACGGCCAGCGCACGGGAGAGCACGGCCCGGGGCGGCGCCCAGGCGCCCTCGTGCTGACGCGGTGCCGGTGTGCGGGTACCGGTGCTCATATCCGGCCCCGCGAAAGTCGGGAAAGGGCGGGGCAGGGGACGATAAAACGGTTAATGTCTCCCGGAGTATCCACCGAGGGGGCCCCATTGAAGGTGCTGCACATCGTCACGCTGCACACGCCCACCCACGACTTCGGCGGGCCCACCAGGGTCGCGCTCAATCTGTGCCGGGGGCTGCGGGCCAAGGGCGAGCAGGCCGCCCTGGTGGCCCTGGGCGACAACTTCCCGGCGGGGCGGCTGCCCCGCAGCGTGGACGGGGTCCCGGCCCGGCTCTTCCAGGCCCGGCACGTGCTGCCGCGCTTCGAGGTCAGCGGCATCACCTCGCCCGCGCTGCTCGCCGCGGCGCCCCGCATGCTGCGTTCGGCGGACGTCGTCCACGTCCATCTGATGCGCGATCTGATCACCCTTCCCGTCGCGATGCTGGCCGCGCGGCTGGGACGCCCCCTGGTGCTGCAGACGCACGGCATGATCGACCCCACCCGGAATCGGGTGGCGCAGGCCGTGGACGTGCTGGGCCTGCGCCGGGTGCTGAAGGAGGCCGACGCCGTGCTCCATCTCACCCCGCAGGAGCGGGAGCTGACCGAGGCGGTGGTGGCGCCGGACCCGATGGGCCCGGCGTACCGGCTGGTGAACGGTGTCGCACCGCAGCCCATGCGGGAACCGGGAGGTGCCGGCCGCCCGCCGACCGTTCTGTACTGCGCGCGGGTGCAGGAGGGCAAGCGCCCGCAGGACTTCGTGGGGGCGATACCGACGGTGCTGGACAAGCACCCCGACGCGCGGTTCGTGCTGGCCGGACCCGACACCGGCGCGCTGGCCGACGACATGCTGGCGCTGGCCCGTTCGCTGGGCGTCGGGCACGCGCTGGAGTACATCGGCGCGCTCGACCGCACGGGCGTCATCGCCCGGCTGCGCGCCGCCGATGTGTATGTGCTGCCGTCCATCAAGGACGCCTTCTCCGTCTCCGTGCTGGAGGCACTCTCGGTGGGGCTGCCCGTCGTCGTCACCCGTACCAGCGGACTGGCACCCGACGTGGCCGCCGCGGGGGCCGGGCGGCTGGTGGACAGCGCCCCGGACGATCCGCGCAACGGGGCCCGGATCGGCCGCGCGGTGCTGGAGCTGCTGGACCCGGGGGCGGGCGCCGCCGCCTCCCGGGCGGCTTGGCGGCTGGCCAGGGAAAGCTTCACGCTGGACGCGGTGGTGGACACGCTGCGGGAGATATACGGGGCGGTGTGCGGGCGGGTCAGTGCCGGCCCCTCTCGCCCGACGCCGCCTCGCGCGCCTTGAGCCCGATCTGCCAGCGGTAGAAGCTCATCGCCAGCGCGTAGTCGAGCCCGGCGCGGCCGTCGAGGAAGCCCCTCCGCCAGCCGTAGGCGTAGGCGAAGGAGACCAGCGGTTTGAGCGGTGCCCGGTGGAAGAGGCGGCCCTGCCGGGTCTTGGCCTGCCGGATCTGTTCCCGTACGGCCGGGTGCCGCTCCAGCCACGCCTCCCAGTCCGAGTAGCGGTTGTGCCGCTCGAACCAGGTGCGTACCGGGTCCAGATCCTGATGTTCGATGGGGGAGCGGAGCCGCACCACCGGGTCGGCCAGCGGCTGGTAGTGGCCCTCCTGCTCGCCCATGCCGGGAGCGGCCAGGTCGTCGGGTTCGGGGAAGCGGCAGCGGGTGCGATCCAGCAGCACCCGCTTGACGATGGTGTACCCGTGCCGGAGCCTGCGCCCCGCGAACCAGTAGCCGAGCGGGATGTCGAAGGCGGCGGGGCGCAGCGTGTGGCCGGGCGGCGGGTCGAAGAGATGCCGCATCTCGGCCAGCAGTTGCGGGCTGGGCGTCTCGTCCCCGTCGAGGAAGAAGACCCAGTCGACCTCGGGGTGCACATGCTCCAGGCACCACTGCTTCTTCTTCGGGTACCCGCCGTCCCAGGTGTAGGGCAGCACCTCGGCGCCCTCGGCCTCGGCGAGTGCGCGGGTGTCGTCCGTGCTGTCCGAGTCGACCACGACGACGTGTGCGAAGTGGTCGATCACCGACCGCACGGTCGTGGCGATGTTCTCCGCCTCGTTCTTGGTCGGTATCGCGACGACGACGGGCAGCTTCTCCACGAGGGGCCTCTTCCGGTTTCGGGGGTCACGTCCTGGGCCGCACGCCTTCGCAGCGCCATCTCCTCAGGCGTCACGACTTCGGTCTCACTTCTTGCCCGCCGCCTTGAGCAGTGGCTTGAACGTCGGGCACAGATGGGTGATCGCCGGGACGGCGTTGTCGATCTCGCCGGCCCGCAGGGCGCTGATCGCGTCCTTGCGGCTCACCCCGGCCGTTGTGCGCAGCCGTGCGCAGGCGGTGCGGCCCGCCTCCAGCACGGCGGCCGGCTCCAGGCCCTCGGGCACCCGGCCGACCAGGTACTTCTTCTCCTTCTTGGTGAACGAACCGGTGGCGGGGGTGAGTTGGTCGCGGGGCAGCTTCGGGGTGGCCCGCTCCTCGGGGCGCCGCTCCCGGCCGTCCTTGGGCGGCGGTGGCTCCTCGCCCGGTGACGGGGGAGCGCTCGCGCCGGGCTGCCCGCTCTCCCCGCTCTCCTGCGCCCGGTGCTGCTTGCCCCCGTCCGCGCCGCAGCCGGCCGTCAGCACCAGGGTGGCCGCCACGAGGGCGGCCACCGCGGTTGCTGCGGCCTTGTGGGCGCTCACGGCTTCCTGAAGGTGAGGGTGAGCTTGGGGCCGGTGCCCCCGGACTCGCGCGCCAGCAGCCACAGGCTGTCGCTGCCGGTGCTGGTGAGCGCCACGTCGAAGCTGCTGCCCGCCGCGTCACCGACCGCGCTCTTGCTGAGCGGGATGTCGTAGGCGGTGTTGCGCTCCGGTGCGCCGCTCAGCGTGCCCAGCGTCGACGAGCCCAGGGAGGGCCGGTCGGCGTAGGTCACCGAGGACTCCGACCATGAACCGGTGACCGGCCGGACGCTGATCGCGTCCGCAGTCGCCGCATAGCTGTCGTTGCTGGTGGTGACGGTGAGCCGGGCACTGTCCAGCACCATGCCGCTGGGCGGCGAGGGTACGTTGAACCGCAGATAGCTCTCGTACGGCGACGAGCCGCGCACGGCCAGCTGCTGGTGGGTGCCGTAGGTGGAGCCGGTCGAGGAACCGTTCACATACGCGTCGGCGGTCGCCTCCCGCTCCACCGTCGTCTCCGTCGGTGTCCCCGGCGTACGCACCGTGGCCCCTTCCGAGCGGGCACTGGTGTTGGTGTCGTCCGCGTCGCTCGCGGTGATCCGGTAGGTGTAGTCCGTGCCGGGCTTGACGGTGGTGTCGGTGAAGCTGACGGTGGGCCGGTCCCAGAACGTGGAGTTGGCCCGCACGGTGCCCACCGGCTCGGAGCCGCCGTTGCGGTAGACGCGGTAGGTGAGCGTACGGTCGTCCAGGTCGGTGCTGGCCGGCCAGGTCACCCGGACGCCCGCGGTGACGTTGGCCGCGCTCACCCCGTCGGGGACGGTCGGGTCCCGGGTGTCGGGACCGTTGGCGAAGCGCACCAGGCCCTGCTGGGGTTTGTTGCCGTTGGAGGCGATCCGGGAGAACGTACCGCCCACCCACATGTAGTCGGTGCCGCCGCGGGAGGAGACCACCATGGCGCGCGGTCCCACCTGCTCCACGTTCGCCGGTCCGTCGTCGGTGTCGGGGAACCACGACAGCAGTGGGGTGGGGTCGTCCACGGACTCGGCCAGCAGGTGCTGGCGCTCGTACAGCTCTCCGAACTGGCCCATGCTGGAGCAGTTGTGCGCGTGCGAGCTGCTGTAGAGCACGCCCTTGTAGACGGTCACATCCTGGGTCGCGCCCAGGCAGGTGTCCCGCCAGCGCTGGTCGAAGTCGTCCAGGTCCAGCGCGATCCGCCCGTCGAACACGCCGCCGCCGGTGCCCTCGTTGGCGGTGTAGATACCGGTCTCGTCCACATGGAGGCCCTTGACCACGGAGTTGCGCGGTACGAAGGTGCGGCCGTAGGCGCGCTTGAGCGCGCCGGAGGCCGCGTCGACCACGGCCAGCGCGTGCGAGTCCGTGCCCCGCACGCGGGCGAAGTCACCGCCGAGTACGACGCTCTTCTTGTCCGGGGTGACCTCCACGGCGCGTCCGGTCAGATCCGCGTCGGCCCTCCAGGAGCGCAGCTCGCCGCCGGTGGTCAGCGCCGCGAACTTGCTGCGGCTCTGGTCTTCCACCGAGGTGAAGTCGCCGCCCAGGTACACCGTGTCGTCGGTGGCGGCGAGCGCGTGCACGGTCGAGGACACCGACACGTTGAAGCCGGGCTTCACCTGGCACGTCGCGATGTCGATCGCGGCGACCCTGCTGACGTAGGTGCCGTTCACGGCGGCGAAGTTGCCGCCCGCGTAGAGCGTCCCGCCGTCCGGCGAGACCGTCAGCGCCCGCACGGTGGCCGTACCGCTGCCCACCGTGAAGTTGAGCCGGCAGTCGGTGGGGGCGCCGGTCGCGGCGTCGAACGCGGCGAAGTTGACCGCCTGCCGCTCGCCGGTGCCCGGCTCGGCGCCCGGTGGGCGGATGGCCGAGAAGGTGCCGCCCGCGAAGACGACACCGTCGGACTGGGCCATGGCCCATACGACGCCGTTCGTCTGCCAGGTCGGTAAGTCGTCCGCCGTCATCGCCACCGGAGCGGTGAGGGCTTGCGCCCTCGGGACGCCGCCTTGTGTGAGGGCTGGGCCGACGAGGGCGGTTGCGGTCAGGGCCAGGACCACTGCCGCGATTGTCGCCTTGCGGCGATGGGTGCGTTTCATGTGCTGTCCCTCATTGTCGGTGCTGCATCTGTGTTTTTCCGGTGAGGGGCTGCCCCTGCCTGCTGCATCGCGGGCTGCGGGAGTGTCGTGGCTGTGGGGGCACCCCCTGCTCGAAGAGCTTGGGGGAGCAGTTCCCCGCGCCCCTGAGGGGCGCAGCCGTGCGGGCCGTCAGCCGTGATCAATGCGGACCGCCGCGCCCGAGAGCTCCGCTTCCAGCGCGGAGATGTCGGCCTCCACCATGATCCGGGCCAACTCCCCCCACATCACCCGCGGTTTCCAGCCCAGCCGGGCCTCCGCCTTGGTCGCGTCGCCGATCAGCGCGTCGACCTCGGCGGGCCGCTGGTAGACGGGGTCGAACCGCACATGGTCCTGCCAGTCCAGACCACCGGCCCGGAAGGCCTCCCGCAGGAACTCCCGCACCGTCGTGGGGACCCCGGTGGCGACGACGTAGTCGTCGGGCTCGTCGGCCTGCAGCATCAGCCACATCGCCTCGACGTACTCGGGCGCATAGCCCCAGTCGCGTACCGCGTCCAGATTGCCCAGGTACAGATGTCGTTGCAGCCCGGCCCGGATCCGGGCGACGGCGCGGGTGATCTTGCGGGTCACAAAGGTCTCGCCGCGCCGTGGCGACTCGTGGTTGAACAGGATGCCGTTCACCGCGAACAGGCCGTAGGCCTCGCGGTAGTTGACGGTGGACCAGTAGCTGAACACCTTGGCGCAGCCGTAGGGGCTGCGCGGGTGGAACGGTGTCGCCTCGTGCTGCGGTGGTGGGGCCGCGCCGAACATCTCCGAGGACGACGCCTGGTAGATGCGGGTGTCGATCCCGCTGGCCCGGATCGCCTCCAGCAGCCGCACCGTGCCCATGCCGGTGACGTCTCCGGTGTAGAGGGGGGAGTCGAAGGAGACCCGCACATGGGACTGGGCGCCGAGGTTGTAGACCTCGTCGGGGCGCAGATCGCGGAGCAGGTTGACCAGGGCGACGCCGTCGGCGAGGTCGGCGTGGTGCAGGACCAGACAGCGGCCCTCGTCGTGCGGGTCCTGGTACAGGTGGTCGAGACGGCCGGTGTTGAAGGACGAGGAGCGGCGGACCAGGCCGTGCACCGTGTAGCCCTTGCCGAGCAGGAGTTCGGTCAGATACGACCCGTCCTGGCCCGTGATGCCGGTGATCAGTGCGCTCTTGGGCATGTGCCGCCGTCCTGAGTCAGATCGAGGGTGGAGGGGTGGGCCGCGACGGAACCGCGCGGACTGTTCGTTACGTTCTCTTTGTCGGCTATCTCCCCGAACGGGGGCGGCTGCTGGCAGAATCCGGCAGCATGACGCCGAGACCGCACTCCGCCGAGCCCGCCCCGGACGACGCCGCAGCCGAGTCCCCGCACGGCGGCTCTCTGCTGCCGCCCGGAGCGCGGGTGTTCGTCGCGGGCCACCGCGGGCTGGTCGGCTCGGCCGTGGCCCGCCGGCTGGCCGCGGAGGGGTACGAGGTGCTGACCTGCGACCGCACGGCGCTCGACCTGCGCGACGCGGACCGCACCCGGCGCCGGCTGGGCGAGCTGCGGCCGGACGCGGTGGTGCTGGCGGCGGCCAAGGTCGGCGGCATCATGGCCAACAAGACGCAGCCCGTGCCGTTCCTGGAGGACAATCTCCGCATCCAGCTCAGCGTCGTGGCGGGCGCGCACGCGGCGGGCGTACCGCGGCTGCTGTTCCTGGGCTCGTCCTGCATCTACCCCAAGCACGCCCCGCAGCCGATCACCGAAGAGGCCCTGCTCACCGGCGCCCTGGAGCCGACGAACGAGCCCTATGCGCTGGCGAAGATCGCGGGCCTCACCCAGATCCGCGCCTACCGCGAGCAGTACGGCGCCTCCTACATCTCGGCCATGCCCACCAATCTCTACGGCCCCGGCGACAACTTCGACCTGGAGACCTCGCACGTCCTGCCCGCGCTCGTCCGCCGCTTCCACGAAGCACGGCGGGACCGGGCCCCGCGGGTGGTGCTGTGGGGCAGCGGTACACCGCGCCGCGAGTTCCTGCACGTCGACGATCTGGCGCGGGCCTGCCTGCTGCTGCTGCGCCGCTACGACGAGGCGACGCCGGTCAACGTGGGCTGCGGCGAGGACCTGACGATTGCCGCGCTCGCCGAGACGGTGCGGGACGTGGTCGGCTTCGACGGTGACATCGGGTGGGACACCAGCCGCCCGGACGGCACCCCGCGCAAGCTGCTGGACGTCTCGCGGCTGTCGAAGCTGGGCTTCCGCCCGCAGATTCCGCTCCGCGAAGGGATACGTGCGACGTACGAGTGGTGGCTGACGTCGTCGTAAGGGGCGCCCCGAAGGGGCGCGGGGAACTGCGCGCTCGGCCCCCGCACACCCGCAGCCCGCGATGCGCCCAACGGGGCAGCCCCTCCCCGGCAACAAGCGGCACCCCGCACCTACCGCACCCATCAGTACGCCCCCCGTCCGTCGACCACGGCCCGCACCGTGCGGGCCAGCAGATCCAGGTCCCCGGTCAGCGACCAGTTGTCCGCGTACCGCAGATCCAGCGCCAGGCTCTCGTCCCAGGACAGGTCGGAGCGTCCGCTGACCTGCCACGGTCCGGTCAGTCCCGGCTTGACCAGCAGCCTTCGTAGCGCCGTCGGCCCGTAGGCGGCCACCTCTTCCGGCAGCGGGGGCCGTGGACCGACCAGGGACATCTCGCCGCGCAGCACGTTCCACAGCTGCGGCAGCTCGTCGAGGGAGGTGCGGCGCAGCACCCGCCCCACCCGGGTGACCCGGGGGTCGGCCCGCATCTTGAACAGCGGTCCGTCCACCTCGTTCGCGGCGGCGAGCTGGGGCCGCAACCGCTCCGCGTCCACCGCCATGGAGCGGAACTTCCACATGGTGAAGGGCGCACCGCGGTGGCCGATCCGGGTCTGCCGGTAGAGCGCCGGTCCCACCGAGTCGAGCCGTATCGCCGCTGCGACGATCCCGAACACCGGGGCGAGCAGCACCAGTCCCAGTGCGGCGCCGATCCGGTCGAGCGCCGCCTTGAGGACGACCTGCGGGCCGCGCCGCACCGGTGGGTCCACATGCAGCAGATGCAGCCCGGCGGCCGTGGACGGGCGCACCCTGCGCAGCGCCACGTCGGCCAGCCCGGAGGCGACCACCAGCGGCAGCCCCGCGTCCTGCACCGCCCAGGTCAGCGCGCGCAGCCGCGCACCGCTCAACAGTGAGCCGCAAGCCACCAGTACGGTCTCGGCGCCGTGCAGCCGCGCCGCCGAGACCACGGCCGCCCCGTCCGTGCCACCGCCGTCCGGCCCCTCCGGGTCGGCCTCCAGCCCTCCGGTCTCGGGGACGCCGCTGCGGTTGGGCGTCGGTCCGACCGGTACCGCGCCGATGACGACGTACGGGTGGTCCGTACGGCTGGCCAGTTGCTCCACCACCCGGTCCACTGCGCCGCCCTCGCCCACGACCAGCGCCCGCCGCACGGCGTGCGCTTCGCGGCGCTGGTTGGTCAGATGGCGATGCGTCAGCGACCGGCAGACCGTGGTGAGCGCCGGTGCGGGCAACAGCGCGAGCAGCGCGACGGCGGGAGGCGAGTTCTCGCCCGTCAGCACGCGGAGGACGGCGAGCAGCCCGAGCAGCGTCAGCCAGTCCCGCAGGGTGGTCAGCACCCCGCGGGTCTCGCCGAGCCAGCGCCGTCCGTAGCGCCGGTGCGCGGCCCGCACGGCCAACCAGGCGAGCGTGGCCGTCGCGGTGGCCGCGGCGGTGTGCGGCTGTCCGGCCTGGTGGAAGACCGACGCCACCGGAAGGGCGATGCCGAGCGCGTCGACGGCCAGCGAAACGGGCCGGTACCAGCCGGACTTGTCCTGGCTGCGGTGCGCACCGGGCCGCACCGGCTCCTGGCCGCTCTTCCTTCTCCCCGCCACCGGCTCGGCCGGTCTCCCCGTCTCGGACACGAAAGCGAAGTCGCGCCGCATGAACCCCCCCAGGTACGCGGAACCTCCGCAGCGCACCGAACCCCGCCCCCATTTGTCGGGATGCGCCGACTTCCCAGACCTTAGGACATATGAGCACTCTGCGTGTCCATGTGTTCACTTCCCCATGAGAAGTGCGGAGAGTGTGGTGGGGGTTGTCAGGCAGTGCGCGTAGATTCCGGGCGATTCCCCGCACGGAATCCCCACCCGAGGACGGTGCTCCTCGACTGCGGGCTTGACCTTGACGCAGGCGGCAGGGTTCGAGGATGCGGCCATGAACGAGACCACCGAGAGCACCGCCTCGCCGCAGCCCCGTACCGTCGTCGTCACCGGTGCCGGAACCGGTATCGGGCGCGCCACGGCGCGTGCCTTCGCCGCGCAGGGAGCACACGTCTTCGCCGTCGGCCGCCGTACGGCACCGCTCCAGGAGACCGCCGCCGAGCCCGGCCCCGGCGCCATCACCCCGTTCGCCGCCGATGTCACCGATGAGGACGCGCCCGAGCGCATCGTGGTTGCCGCGCTGGAGTCGACCGGACGGCTCGATGTCCTCGTCAACAACGCGGGGATCGTCGGCGGCGACAGCCTGGGCGACTACACCCGCGCGAGCATCGAGGCGCAGCTGACCACCAACCTCACCGCGCCGGTACTGCTGACCCAGGCCGCGCTCGCCGCGCTGAAGGCGGCCCCGGCGGGCGGCGTGGTCGTCAACGTCAGCACCTCCATCGGGCAGCGCGCCTGGCCGGGCAACTCGCTGTACGCCGCGAGCAAGACGGCGCTCGAACTGCTCACCCGCAGCTGGGCGGTGGAGCTGGCGCCGCACGGCGTCCGGGTGGCAGCGGTGGCGCCGGGCGCCATCGACACCCCGATCGGCGAGCACCGCGGCCTCGGTCCCGAACAGCGCGAGGCGATCCGGGAGTGGCAGATCGCCCACACCCCGCTGGGCCGCGTCGGCCGGCCGGAGGAAGTGGCCTGGGCCGTGGTGGGTCTGGCCGCGCCCGAGGCGTCGTTCGTCACCGGCGTCGTGCTGCCGGTGGACGGCGGCGCGGTGCTGGCGTGACCCGGGCCGTCCCGGCCGTGCGGCCGGCCGGGACACCACTCCCTCGGGGAGCCGTGATACCACTTCCTGCGAGAGGTGGTGGCGGTATGCGGATCGGGGAGCTGGCACGGCGTACGGGGACGACGGCGCGGGCGCTGCGCCACTACGAGCAGGCCGGGCTGCTCACCTCCGAGCGCGCACCCAACGGCTACCGCGTCTACGACGCCGCTGCCGAGGTGCGCGTCGGCAACATCCGCTACCTCCTCGACGCCGGGCTGACCTTGGAGGATGTCGGCTTCTTCGCCCCTTGCCTGGACGGTGACCTGGCCGCCGCCCCGCCCTCCCCGGAGGGCCTGCGCGTCGCCGAGCAGCGGCTCGCCGTTCTGGAGGCGCGGATCGCCGCCCAGGTCGCGGCCCGCGACCGCCTTCGCGAGGCCCTGCGCGGGGCGGCGGCGGGGGTGGCGGTCTGAGTCCGGGTCAGTCCCTCGCGGTCGGCCCGCTTCCGGGGATGGGCGTCAGCCGGTAGCCGTCGGCGGGGGTTCCGGCGACGTGGCCCGCGGTGGGCGGCGGGAAGTGCGTGCCCAGGACGAGGGTGCCGGTGCCGGCGAGCGAGGCGAGCAGCGAGCGCCGGGTGGCCTCGGACCGTGCCGGGTCGATGTCCACGCAGCTGCCGATGCCCGGCTCCGGAAACTGGACCGGGTGGTGGATGCAGTCGCCGGTGATCAGGGCTGTGGCGCCCTGGTCGGTGAGCTGGACGGCGAGGTGGCCGGGGGTGTGTCCGGGGGTGGGGAGCAGCCGCAGACCCGGGACGACCTCATGGCCCTCGTCCGGGAGGTGGACGAGGTCGAGCAGACCGGCGTCCTCGACCGGCTGCACGGAGTCGCGGAACATCTGCGCCCGCGCCTCGTCCATGGCGTATCCGGCCCAGAACTCCCGCTCGGTGCGCGAGGTGAGATAGCGCGCGTTCGGGAAGGTGGGCACCCAGGCGCCGGCCGCCTTGCGGGTGTTCCAGCCGACGTGGTCGGTGTGCAGATGGGTCAGGATCACCAGGTCGATGGAGTCCGGGGGGAATCCGGCGTCGGTGAGGCGCTGGAGGTAGTCGGTGCGCAGATCGTGCCAGGCGGGGTTCGCCCGGGTCTTGCCGTTGCCGATGCCGGTGTCGACGAGGACCCGCAGCCCGTCGATCGAGAAGGCGAAGCTGTGGCTGGCCAGCCGCAGCACACCGGACGGGTCGGCGAAGTCGGGCCGCAGCCACTCGTGCCGGGCGACGACCTGGGCGGTGGCGTCGGGCAGCAGCCAGCGCCCGGTCGGGGGCGGCAGCGGCACCTCGTCCACCCGGTGGATCCTGAGGTCTCCCACGGTCCAGGAGGGGGCCGCGAGCCCGGTGCTCTCGGAATTAAAGCTAACGGTTTGCATTAAGCCACCGTAGCTTCTACCGTGCAGCTAACGCAAAAGGTTAGCTTTTGCTGTCGAGCCAGGGAGAACACCCATGCCTGCTGCCGAACTCACACCGCCCGAAGCGGCCCGCTGGGCCGCCCGCACCGGGCTGCCACTGCCCGCCGACCGCCACGCGGAGGTCGCCGCCACCGCCGACCACATCCACTCCGTCGTCTCCGTCCTGCGCGAGCTGGACTTCGGCGACACTCCCCCCGCGGCCGACTACCGCGCGGCGGAAGAGGGCGACCAGCAGCGCGCCGGGACGGGGGAGAACAATGCAGCCGTATGAACTGTCCCTGACCGCCGCCGCGGACCGGATCCGGACCCGGCAGCTGTCCCCCGTCGAACTGGTGGACTCGGTGCTGGACCGGATCGAGCGCACCGAACCGCACCTGCGGGCGTATGTGACGGTGACGGCCGACCGGGCCCGCAGCTCGGCGCGCCGCGCCGAGCAGGAGTTGTCCGCGGGCCGCGCCGCCGGGCCGCTGCCGGGCATCCCCATGGGGCTGAAGGACATGATCGACGTGGCCGGAGTGGCGACCACCGGCAGCTCCCGGGTGCGGGAAGGACACCGGGCCGACGCCGACAGCACGGCCGCCGCGCGCCTGACCGCGGCCGGTGCGGCCCTGGTGGGCAAGACCCACACGCACGAGTTCGCCTACGGCCTCACCACTCCGCAGACCAGGAACGCCTGGGACCAGGAGCGGGTGGCCGGAGGATCGAGCGGCGGCTCGGCCGTCGCCGTGGCGGCCGGTGCGGCCACCTTCGCGCTGGGCACCGACACCGGCGGATCGATCCGGGTGCCCGCCGCGCTGAACGGCATCGTCGGCCTCAAGCCGACCTACGGCCTCGTCCCCCGGCACGGCGTGACCTCGCTGTCCTGGTCACTCGACCACGTCGGCCCGCTCACCCGCACCGTCGAGGACGCGGCGGCCGTCCTGGCAGCCCTGGCCGGTGACGCACCGCGCGATCCCGCGTCCGCGCCCACACCGTCCACCGACCGGCAGCCGGACGCCGACATGGACCTCACCGGGCTGCGCGTCGGCGTGCCGGTCAACTACTACTTCGACCACGTCGACCCCGAGGTGGAGGCCGCGGTCCGGCGGGCCGTGGACCGGCTGGCCGAGCTCGGCGCACACCTCGTCGACGTCGAGATCCCGATGACCCGCTACATCCAGGCTGTCCAGTGGGGCCTGATGGTCCCCGAGGCCACCGCGTACCACGAACGGACACTGCGCTCCGTACCCGAGCGCTACGCGGCGGATGTACGCATCCTCCTCGAAGCCGGCGAACTGATGCCGGCGGGGGACTATCTGCGCGCCCAGCGCGCCCGCACGCTCATGCGGCGCAGCTGGCTGAGCACGCTGGAGGAGGTGGACGTCATCGCGGCGCCGACCGTGCCCACGACCGCGGCCAAGGCCGACCAGCCCACCCTCACCTGGCCCGACGGCACCGTCGAGACCGTCTCGGACGCCTATGTGCGCCTCTCGGCGCCGGCCAACATCACCGGGCTGCCCGCGCTGACCCTGCCGGTCGGCCACGACAGGGCGGGAATGCCGATCGGGATGCAGCTGATGGGACGGCCCCAGAGCGAGGCGGTGCTGCTGCGCGCGGGGCACGCCTACGAGCGGACCGGGCCGCCCCGCACCCTGGCCCCGGTGGGCGGCACCGCCCCGGACGGCACCGCACCGGGCGGTCCGGCCGCGGCCGTTGACGCAATGACTTTGCTTTAGCATGGCGCCATGGCCAAAGCGATGGCGCGCCCCGGCGGGCGCAGTGCCCGGGTACAGGAAGCGGTGCACGCGGCCGTGCACGAACTCGACGCCGAGGTCGGACGGGACGCGCTGACCGTTCCGCTGATCGCGGCCCGTGCCGGAGTCACCCCGTCCACGGTCTACCGCCGCTGGGGCGACCTGCGGGAGCTGCTCTCGGACGTCGCCGTCGAGCATCTGCGGCCCGAGACCGACCCGGAGGACCACGGCGAACTGGTGGCCGACCTGACCGCCTGGGCCGAGCAGTTCCTGGACGAGATGGCGTCGCCCCCGGGCCGCGCCTACATCCGCGACGCCCTGCTCGGCGATCCGGACGGAGACAACGCCGGCCAGTGCTCCGCCTACGCCGCCGAGCAGATCGACGTCATCCTCCGGCGCGCGACCGCCCGTGGGGAGCAGCAGCAGCCCGACGTCGAGACGGTCATCGACCACGTCGTGGCCCCGATGATGTACCGCATCCTCTTCCGCCCCGGCGCGCTCGACGCCGCCTACGCACGCCGGCTGGTGGCCGACTGCCTGGAGCGGGGGCGGCGATGAGTCACCTCGTCGCCGCCCCGGTCGGCCCCGCACGCACCGCGAGGATCAGCCCTTCACACAGACGATCTGCCGCAGCTTCGCGACGACCTCGACCAGATCGCGCTGCTGGTCGATGACGCGCTCGATCGGCTTGTAGGCCCCGGGGATCTCGTCCACCACCCCCGCGTCCTTGCGGCACTCCACCCCGCGCGTCTGCTCCGCGAGATCCCGCTCGGTGAAGCGCCGCTTGGCCGCGTTCCGGCTCATCCGCCGGCCCGCGCCGTGCGAGGCGGAGTTGAACGAGTCCGCGTTGCCCAGGCCCTTGACGATGTACGAGCCGGTGCCCATCGAGCCCGGGATGATGCCGAACTCGCCGCTGCCCGCCCGGATCGCGCCCTTGCGGGTGACCAGCAGGTCCAAACCGTCGTACCGCTCCTCGGCCACGTAGTTGTGGTGGCAGGAGATGGTCTCCTCGAAGACGGGCTTCGCCTTCTTGAACTCTCTGCGGACCACGTCCTTGAGCAGCCCCATCATCAGTGCCCGGTTGTACTTGGCGTACTCCTGGGCCCAGAACAGGTCGTGCCGGTAGGCCGCCATCTGCGGGGTGTCCTTGACGAAGACCGCCAGATCGCGGTCGACCAGCCCCTGGTTGTGCGGCAGCTTCTGAGCCTCGCCGATGTGGAAGTCCGCGAGCTCCTTGCCGATGTTCCGCGAACCGGAGTGCAGCATCAGCCACACCTGGCCGGTGGTGTCCAGGCACACCTCGATGAAGTGGTTGCCGCCGCCCAGCGTCCCCAGCTGCTTGGTGGCCCGCTCGTGACGGAACCGCACGGACTCGGCCACACCGTCGAAGCGCGCCCAGAAGTCGTCCCAGCCGGCGGTCGGCAGCCCGTGCACATCGCCGGGCTCCACCGGCTCGTCGTGCATACCGCGCCCGACCGGAATGGCCTGCTCGATCTTCGAGCGCAGCCGCGAGAGGTCACCGGGCAGATCGTCGGCCGTCAGTGACGTACGCACCGCCGACATCCCGCACCCGATGTCCACGCCCACGGCCGCGGGGCAGACGGCGCCGTGCATCGCGATGACCGAGCCGACGGTCGCGCCCTTCCCGTAGTGCACATCCGGCATCACCGCCAGGCCCTTGATCCACGGGAGCGTCGCGACGTTCTGGAGCTGCCGCAGCGCCACGTCCTCCACGCTGCCCGGATCCGTCCACATCCGGATCGGCACCCGCGCACCGGGCATCTCCACGTGCGACATGACAGTCCAACTCCCCCATGACGAATAGGCGCAGCACACGGCCGAACACAGCCGTCTTGGCTGCGGAAGCCCGCCCCCGTGACGGGCTTCCCTGCGCCTCATTGTGCGCTGCTGCGCACCCGCCACGGCAAAGCATTTTCAGCACCCTCTTCCCGGAACAACCCCCCTGGGGCGCCGGCTCACCGCGCGGAGCCGCCTTACGCGCTGAGCCGGAAGTGGGCGCCCAGTTCCTGGAAGACGGCCGTGTTCAAGGCGAAGGCGTGCCTGCACTCCTCCACGATGCGCCGCTTCTCCAGGTCGTCGCAGGGCAGCGCGTCCAGCAGGGCGCGGTACTCGCGCTTGAAGGCGGCGGGGTTGCCGATGGCGTCGAAGACGTAGAACCGCACGCCGTCGCCCTTGCGGGCGAAGCCCCAGGTCTTCTCGGCGGTGCCGCGGATGATCTGGCCGCCGGAGAGGTCTCCGAGGTAGCGGGTGTAGTGGTGGGCGACATAGCCGCCCGGCCAGCTGCGGGCGACCTCGGCGACGCGGGCCGCGTAGGCGGCGGTGGCGGGCAGCGGGGCGACGTGCTCGCGCCAGTCGGCCGAGCCGTGCAGATGGGTCAGGTCCTTCTCCAGCGCGGGCAGCCGCAGCAGCTCACCGCGGACGAAGGGGCCGGCGACCGGGTCGGGTGCCAGGTCGTCGGCGGCGCCTTCCAGCGCGCCGTAGACGAACCAGAGCTGCTCTGTGTAGCGGGTGTAGGCCTCCAGCCCGAGCCGGCCGCCGAGCATCTCGCTCATGAAGGAGGAGTTCTCGGCCTCGGTGTGCTGTTCCTGGGACGCGGTGCGGATCAGGGCGGAGAAGGCCGGGGAATGGTCCGTCGAGGTGTCCTGCGAGGGGGATGCGGCAGACGGCAAGGCTGGCTCCCAGGGTGGAGGAGGGGGTACGGCCCGGCGGGAGGCCGGGGGCGCGTGCGGGCTCCGACACGGTGCGATCCTGCTACTTAGGCTTACCTAAGTCAAGCAGTTGCCGACACCCTGTCGGAAAACCCTTACCCCTCGAACGCCCTACGGAAGCGTCAGGATCTCCGCGCCCGTCTCGGTCACCACCAGGGTGTGCTCGAACTGCGCGGTGCGCTTGCGGTCCTTTGTGACGACCGTCCAGCCGTCCTCCCACATGTCCCACTCGTAGGTGCCCAGCGTCAGCATCGGCTCGATGGTGAAGGTCATCCCGGGCCGGATGACGGTGGTGGCGCGCGGGTCGTCGTAGTGCGGAACGATCAGCCCGGAGTGGAAGGAGGTGTTGATGCCGTGGCCGGTGAAGTCGCGGACCACGCCGTAATCGAAGCGCTTCGCGTACGACTCGATCACCCGGCCGACGATGTTGAGCTGGCGGCCCGGCTTGACCGCCTTGATCGCCCGGTTCAGCGCCTCGCGGGTCCGCTCCACCAGCAGCCGCGACTCCTCGTCCACGTCCCCGCACAGATAGGTGGCGTTGTTGTCGCCGTGCACGCCGTCGATGTACGCCGTCACATCGAGATTCACGATGTCGCCGTCGCGCAGCACCGTGGAGTCGGGGATGCCGTGGCAGATCACCTCGTTCACCGAGGTGCACAGCGACTTGGGGAACTGCCGGTAGCCCAGGGTGGAGGGGTAGGCGCCGTGATCGATCATGTACTGGTGCGCCACCTCGTCCAGTTTGTCCGTGGTGACGCCGGGGGCGATGTGCTTGGCGGCCTCTTCCATGGCGCGGGCGGCGATCCGCCCGGCGACGCGCATCTTCTCGACCGTCTCGGAGTCCTGCACCTCGGGCCCGTCGTAGGGGGTGGGTGCGGGCTTGCCGACGTACTCGGGACGCGGGATCGAGGCGGGCACGGCACGGGGCGGTGAGACCGTGCCGGGGACGAGGAGTGACTGGCCAGACATGTCTGCGAGTCTAATCCGGGCCCGCCGCCGTGCTCCGGCCAGCTTGGGGGGGCGCTCGGAACCCGCCCCGGCGGGGCTGCGTGAGCTGCGCCGGTGCGCGACCATGCCGGTATGGCTCTGTTCAAGCGCAAGACGGTCGGCAAGCCCGGAGAGTGGTTCTTCAACGTCGAGACCGGAACCGTCGAGGAGGGACCGCAGTCGGCGGGCAAGAACCGGATGGGCCCCTACGCCAGCCGCGAGGAGGCGGCCCGCGCCCTGGAGACCGCGCGGGAGCGCACCTCGGAGTGGGAGAACGACCCCCGCTGGCACGAGAAGGGAGGCGAGACGGGCCGCGGCTGACCCGGGCGCGGGCTCAGGCCTGCTCCTCGGCCTCAGCCGCGCCCTGACGGGCCTCCCTTACCGCCCGTGCGTGCTCGCTGGTGCGCGCGTCGTACGCCAGCAGCTTGGGCAGCGCCGCCGCCAGCAGCGCGACGCCCGCCACGCACACCAGTCCGCCCGACCACACCGATGTACGGACGGAGGTGAGCGAGGCCACCGAGCCCGAACGCACCTGTCCCAACTGGGGCCCGGCCGAGAACGACAGCAGCTCGATACCGGCCAGCCTGCCGCGCAGCTCGTCGGGGACGGTCTGGTTCCACATCGTCGAGCGGAAGAGTCCGCTGACCATGTCGCAGGCGCCGGACACGACGAGGAAGAGCAGCACCAGCCACACGTTCCGCACCACCCCCGCCACGGTCATCGCCGCGCCCCAGCCCGCGGCGGCCAGCAGCACTGCGAGACCGTGCCGGTGCACCCGCGACGACCAGCCGCTCGTCGCGCTCACCAGCATCGAGCCGAAGGGCAGCGCCGCGTACATCAGGCCCAGCGACCACGGTGCGTCCAACTCGTCGGCCAGGAACGGGAAGAGCGCGATCGGGAACGCGAACAGCATCGCCACGACGTCGACGGCGTACGTGCCCAGCAGGTCCTTGCGGCACCACGCGTACCGCGCGCCCTCCCAGATGCCGCGCAGTGACGGCTTGGCCGCGTCGTGCGCGGGTGGCGAAGGGGCGAGCCGCAGCGTCATCAGCAGGGACAGCACAAAGGTCGCCAGGTCGATGGCGTAGGCCGTCTCCAGCCCCGCGTAGGCGATCAGAATGCCCGCGAGCGCGGGCCCGGCGACGCCGCCCACCTGCCAGCGCAGCGAGTTGAGCGCCGCCGCCGCGCTGAGCTGCGCGTGCGCGACGATCCGCGGCAGGATCGCGTCCAGCGCGGGCCGCTGCACACCGACCAGCGCGCTGCTGAGCGCCGCCGCCGCGTACAGCGGCCACACCATCGGCTGCGGCAGCAGCGTGTTGAGCAGCAGCACCAGCGCCACGGCGCCCAGCGCGGCCTCGCTGCCCAGGATCAGTCTGCGCCGGTCGAAGGCGTCGGCGAGCGCCCCGCCGTACAGCCCGAACACGATCAGCGGCACCAGCTCCACGGCCCCCAGCGCGCCGACCGCGGCCGCCGAGCCCGTCAGCTCCTTGACCTGGAGGGGCAGTGCGACGAACGTGAGGAAGCTGCCGAAGGTGGTGATCAGGCCAGCGGTCCACAGGGTGCGGAAGTCGCGTGAATCCCGCCAAGGGGAGAGGTCCGGAAGCACGAGGAGGCATCCTCGTGCTCCCATGTGACGCCGGGCAACCGGATTTCGC
>NZ_JAFFZM010000050.1 GCF_017676345.1 Streptomyces smyrnaeus
TACAGCGAGGACGCTGTGGATCGGGAGATTATTCCTCTTCTGGTCCCGCTCTTCCGCGAAGCGAAAGCATTCACGGAGAGTTTGATCCTGGCTCAGGACGAACGCTGGCGGCGTGCTTAACACATGCAAGTCGAACGATGAACCTCTTTCGGGAGGGGATTAGTGGCGAACGGGTGAGTAACACGTGGGCAATCTGCCCTGCACTCTGGGACAAGCCCTGGAAACGGGGTCTAATACCGGATATGACCACCGGCCGCATGGTCTGGTGGTGGAAAGCTCCGGCGGTGCAGGATGAGCCCGCGGCCTATCAGCTTGTTGGTGGGGTGATGGCCTACCAAGGCGACGACGGGTAGCCGGCCTGAGAGGGCGACCGGCCACACTGGGACTGAGACACGGCCCAGACTCCTACGGGAGGCAGCAGTGGGGAATATTGCACAATGGGCGCAAGCCTGATGCAGCGACGCCGCGTGAGGGATGACGGCCTTCGGGTTGTAAACCTCTTTCAGCAGGGAAGAAGCGCAAGTGACGGTACCTGCAGAAGAAGCACCGGCTAACTACGTGCCAGCAGCCGCGGTAATACGTAGGGTGCGAGCGTTGTCCGGAATTATTGGGCGTAAAGAGCTCGTAGGCGGCTTGTCGCGTCGGATGTGAAAGCCCGGGGCTTAACCCCGGGTCTGCATTCGATACGGGCAGGCTGGAGTTCGGCAGGGGAGATTGGAATTCCTGGTGTAGCGGTGAAATGCGCAGATATCAGGAGGAACACCGGTGGCGAAGGCGGATCTCTGGGCCGATACTGACGCTGAGGAGCGAAAGCGTGGGGAGCGAACAGGATTAGATACCCTGGTAGTCCACGCCGTAAACGTTGGGCACTAGGTGTGGGCGGCATTCCACGTCGTCCGTGCCGCAGCTAACGCATTAAGTGCCCCGCCTGGGGAGTACGGCCGCAAGGCTAAAACTCAAAGGAATTGACGGGGGCCCGCACAAGCGGCGGAGCATGTGGCTTAATTCGACGCAACGCGAAGAACCTTACCAAGGCTTGACATACACCGGAAACGGCCAGAGATGGTCGCCCCCTTTGGGTCGGTGTACAGGTGGTGCATGGCTGTCGTCAGCTCGTGTCGTGAGATGTTGGGTTAAGTCCCGCAACGAGCGCAACCCTTGTCCTGTGTTGCCAGCAACTCTTCGGAGGTTGGGGACTCACGGGAGACTGCCGGGGTCAACTCGGAGGAAGGTGGGGACGACGTCAAGTCATCATGCCCCTTATGTCTTGGGCTGCACACGTGCTACAATGGCCGGTACAATGAGCTGCGATGCCGTGAGGTGGAGCGAATCTCAAAAAGCCGGTCTCAGTTCGGATTGGGGTCTGCAACTCGACCCCATGAAGTCGGAGTCGCTAGTAATCGCAGATCAGCATTGCTGCGGTGAATACGTTCCCGGGCCTTGTACACACCGCCCGTCACGTCACGAAAGTCGGTAACACCCGAAGCCGGTGGCCCAACCCCCTTTGTGGGGAGGGAATCGTCGAAGGTGGGACTGGCGATTGGGACGAAGTCGTAACAAGGTAGCCGTACCGGAAGGTGCGGCTGGATCACCTCCTTTCTAAGGAGCATCTTTGGCCACCACGTGTGGTGGTCCAGAGGCCCATTACGCAGGCGAGTGTTCTGCGGTGGGTTGCTCATGGGTGGAACGTTGACTATTCGGCACTCTTGGCTGGTTGTTCGTTAGTACTGCTTCGGCGTGGAAGACGGGTGATCGGGTGAGGGTGTTGGGCGCGCTGTTGGGTGTCTGAGGGCACGGCCGTTGGGTTGTGGCTCTTGGTGCCGGTCCCAGTGAACTCCGATGTGTGTCGGGGGTGGTGGGTGGCTGGTTGTTGTTTGAGAACTGCACAGTGGACGCGAGCATCTGTGGCCAAGTTTTTAAGGGCGCACGGTGGATGCCTTGGCACCAGGAACCGATGAAGGACGTGGGAGGCCGCGATAGGCCCCGGGGAGCTGTCAACCGAGCTGTGATCCGGGGGTGTCCGAATGGGGGAACCCGGCAGTCGTCATGGGCTGTCACCTGCCGCTGAATGTATAGGCGGTGTGGAGGGAACGCGGGGAAGTGAAACATCTCAGTACCCGTAGGAAGAGAAAACAACCGTGATTCCGGGAGTAGTGGTGAGCGAAACCGGATGAGGCTAAACCGTATGTGTGTGAGACCCGGCAGGGGTTGCGCATGCGGGGTTGTGGGACTGCGCTTCAGTCGTCTGCCGGCGGCTGGGTGAGTTAGAAACCGTATGGATAGGCGAAGGGCATGCGAAAGGCCTGGCGTAGAGGGTAAGACCCCCGTAGCTGAAATCTGTACGGCTCGCTTGTGTTGTTCCCAAGTAGCATGGGGCCCGAGAAATCCTGTGTGAATCTGGCGGGACCACCCGTCAAGCCTAAATATTCCCTGGTGACCGATAGCGGATAGTACCGTGAGGGAATGGTGAAAAGTACCGCGGGAGCGGAGTGAAAGAGTACCTGAAACCGTGTGCCTACAAGCCGTGGGAGCGTCGCGTTGCGTGCTTGCACGTAACGTCGTGACTGCGTGCCTTTTGAAGAATGAGCCTGCGAGTTTGCGGCATGTTGCGAGGTTAACCCGTGTGGGGGAGCCGTAGCGAAAGCGAGTCCGAAGAGGGCGTTGAGTAGCGTGTTCAAGACCCGAAGCGGAGTGATCTAGCCATGGGCAGGGTGAAGCGCGGGTAAGACCGTGTGGAGGCCCGAACCCACCAGGGTTGAAAACCTGGGGGATGACCTGTGGTTAGGGGTGAAAGGCCAATCAAACTCCGTGATAGCTGGTTCTCCCCGAAATGCATTTAGGTGCAGCGTCGTGTGTTTCTTGCCGGAGGTAGAGCACTGGATAGGCGATGGGCCCTACCGGGTTACTGACCTTAGCCAAACTCCGAATGCCGGTAAGTGAGAGCGCGGCAGTGAGACTGTGGGGGATAAGCTCCATGGTCGAGAGGGAAACAGCCCAGAGCATCGACTAAGGCCCCTAAGCGTGTGCTAAGTGGGAAAGGATGTGGAGTCGCAGAGACAACCAGGAGGTTGGCTTAGAAGCAGCCATCCTTGAAAGAGTGCGTAATAGCTCACTGGTCAAGTGATTCCGCGCCGATAATGTAGCGGGGCTCAAGTACACCGCCGAAGTCGTGTCATTTCAGTGTTACTCCTAACGGAGGCTGGGATGGGTAGGGGAGCGTCGTGTGCCGGGTGAAGCAGCCGTGGAAGCGAGTTGTGGACGGTTCACGAGTGAGAATGCAGGCATGAGTAGCGATACATGCGTGAGAAACGTGTGCGCCGATTGACTAAGGGTTCCTGGGTCAAGCTGATCTGCCCAGGGTAAGTCGGGACCTAAGGCGAGGCCGACAGGCGTAGTCGATGGAGAACCGGTTGATATTCCGGTACCCGCTATGCAGCGTCAAACATCGAATCAGGTGATGCTAAGTCCGTGAAGCCCCTCTGGATCCTTCGGGTGAAGGGGTGTGGTGGAGCCGACGGTCCGAGCTTGTAGTAGGTGAGTGATGGGGTGACGCAGTGAGGTAGTCCAGCCCGGGCGATGGTTGTCCCGGGGTAAGGGTGTAGCCCGTCAGGTAGGTAAATCCGCCTGGCTTGTGGGTGAGACCTGATGCCGAGCCGTTTGTGGTGAAGTGGGTGATCCTGTGCTGTCGAGAAAAGCCTCTAGCGAGTTGTGTGGCGGCCCGTACCCTAAACCGACTCAGGTGGTCTGGTAGAGAATACCGAGGCGTTCGGGTGAACTATGGTTAAGGAACTCGGCAAAATGCCCCCGTAACTTCGGGAGAAGGGGGGCCACACCTGGTGATCCAACATGCTTGGTGAGCTGGGGGTGGCCGCAGAGACCAGCGAGAAGCGACTGTTTACTAAAAACACAGGTCCGTGCGAAGCCGTAAGGCGATGTATACGGACTGACGCCTGCCCGGTGCTGGAACGTTAAGGGGACCGGTTAGTCAGGATTCGTCCTGGTGAAGCTGAGAACTTAAGCGCCAGTAAACGGCGGTGGTAACTATAACCATCCTAAGGTAGCGAAATTCCTTGTCGGGTAAGTTCCGACCTGCACGAATGGCGTAACGACTTCTTGACTGTCTCAACCATAGGCCCGGTGAAATTGCAGTACGAGTAAAGATGCTCGTTTCGCGCAGCAGGACGGAAAGACCCCGGGACCTTTACTACAGCTTGATATTGGTGTTCGGTTCGGCTTGTGTAGGATAGGTGGGAGACTGTGAAGCGGGCACGCCAGTGTTCGTGGAGTCGTTGTTGAAATACCACTCTGGTCGTGCTGGATGTCTAACCTGGGTCCGTGATCCGGATCGGGGACAGTGTCTGGTGGGTAGTTTAACTGGGGCGGTTGCCTCCTAAAGAGTAACGGAGGCGCCCAAAGGTTCCCTCAGCCTGGTTGGTCATCAGGTGGTGAGTGTAAGTGCACAAGGGAGCTTGACTGTGAGACTGACGGGTCGAGCAGGGACGAAAGTCGGGACTAGTGATCCGGCGGTGGCTTGTGGAAGCGCCGTCGCTCAACGGATAAAAGGTACCCCGGGGATAACAGGCTGATCTTCCCCAAGAGTCCATATCGACGGGATGGTTTGGCACCTCGATGTCGGCTCGTCGCATCCTGGGGCTGGAGTCGGTCCCAAGGGTTGGGCTGTTCGCCCATTAAAGCGGTACGCGAGCTGGGTTTAGAACGTCGTGAGACAGTTCGGTCCCTATCCGCTGCGCGCGTAGGAGTCTTGAGAAGGGCTGTCCCTAGTACGAGAGGACCGGGACGGACGGACCTCTGGTGTGCCAGTTGTTCTGCCAAGGGCATGGCTGGTTGGCTACGTTCGGGAAGGATAACCGCTGAAAGCATCTAAGCGGGAAGCCTGCTTCGAGATGAGGACTCCCACCCCCTTTTGAGGGGTTAAGGCTCCCTGGAGATGACGGGGTTGATAGGCCGGATCTGGAAGCACGGTAACGTGTGGAGGTGACCGGTACTAATAGGCCGAGGGCTTGTCCATAGAGGCTCGCGTCCACTGTGTGGGTTCTGAGACAACAACC
>NZ_JAFFZM010000051.1 GCF_017676345.1 Streptomyces smyrnaeus
GCAGGTGGTCAATCTGATGGAGCGGTTGCAGGACGAGTTCGGGCTCTCCTACATGTTCATCGCCCACGACCTGTCCATCGTCCGCCACATCTCCGACCGCGTCGGGGTGATGTACCTCGGCAAGATGGCCGAGATCGGCACCGACGAGCAGATCTACGAGCACCCCACGCACCCCTACACGCAGGCGCTGCTGTCGGCCGTCCCGGTCCCCGACCCGGAGGCGGAGGGCAGGCGGGAGCGCATCGTGCTGGAAGGCGACGTACCCTCACCGGCCAATCCGCCGTCGGGCTGCCGGTTCCGCACCCGCTGCTGGAAGGCCGAGCAGCGCTGTGCCGACGAGGTGCCGCTGCTGGCCGTTCCCGCGCTGTACGAGGGTTCCGACTCGGGCGCCGCGCATCCGTCGGCCTGCCACTTCGCCGAGGAGGACGCGGCGGTGGTCGCGGCCTGACGCCGCCGCGGCCGGTGTCCCCCAAACGGGTTCCGGCCCGTTCCACGGCGGGCAAGGCAGCCAGGCATATGGTGTCAAAAGGTGTTATGTGGGTTCGAGGCGTACTCGGACCCACGGCGCACCCAGGAGGCACCCATGCGTGGAGCCACCCGCACCACCATGACCAGGCGGGCGCTCGCCGCCGCCGGGGCGGTCGCACTGTTGGCGACGGCCTGCGGCGGCGGCGCCACCAGCAGCAGCGGGGGCGGCGCGCAGGACGGGGTTGTACGCGCGTTCTGGACCGATCCGCAGCATCCGGTCGAGCCGGCCAACACCAACGAGGTGCAGGGCGGCAAGGTCCTCGACATGATCTCCCGGGGCCTGAAGAAGTACGACCCCACCACGGGTGAGGCGCAGAACGCCGTCGCCGAGTCCATCACCACCGACGACCAGCGCAACTTCACCATCAAGCTGAAGAAGGGCTGGAAGTTCTCCGACGGGACACCCGTGACGGCCGACTCCTTCGTGGATGCCTGGAACTACGGGGCGCTGGTCACCAACAAGCAGATCAACTCCTACTTCTTCCAGTACATCGAGGGCTACCAGGACGTCCACCCCGAGAAGGGGAAGCCCAAGGCCGAAAAGCTGTCCGGACTCAAGGTGCGGGACGACCGCACCTTTACGGTGAAGCTCAACCAGAAGTTCTCCCTCTGGCCGCAGACGCTCGGCTACAGCGCCTACGCGCCGCTGCCGAAGTCGTTCTTCACCGACCACGACGGCTGGCTGAAAAAGCCCGTCGGAAACGGCCCCTACAAGGTGGACTCGTACACCAAGGGACAGTCGATGAAGCTGTCCCGGAACAAGTACTACGCCGGGAAGGACAAGCCCCGGAACAAGGGCGTCGAGCTGAAGGTCTACACCGACCAGAACACCGGCTACACCGATCTGCAGGCCGGCAACCTGGACGTCGTCGACGAACTGCCCGCCGGGCAGCTCAAGAATGCCGAGCGGGACCTGAACGGGCGCTACATCAACCAGCCCGCAGGCATCACCCAGACCATCTCCTTCCCGATGTACGACAAGAAGTGGCAGAGCAAGAAGGCCGCCCTGGTGCGCCGCGGACTGTCCAAGGCGATCAATCGCAAGCAGGTGACCGACAAGATCTACCACGGCACCCGCGAGCCGGCGACCGACCTCACCTCGCCGGTGCTCAAGGCCGCCGGCGGCTACAAGCCCGGACTGTGCGGCGACGCGTGCGAGTACGACCCCGAAGGTGCCAAGAAGCTCATCGAGCAGGGCGGCGGCCTGCCCGGTGGGAAGATCACCCTGACCTCCAACGTGGACACCGGCTCCCACCGGCAGTGGATGGAGGCGGTCTGCAACAGCATCAACCGCACGCTCGGCAGGAACAACGCCTGCAGCATCAACCCGGTGCCGACCTTCGGTGAGTTCCGCTCCGACATCACCGACAAGAAGCTGACGGGAATGTTCCGGACGGGCTGGCAGATGGACTATCCGCTCATCCAGAACTTCCTCCAGCCCATCTACTACACGGACGCCTCCTCCAACGACTCCGGCTTCTCCGACCCCCAGGTCGACAAGCTCATCGACAAGGCGAACGCCGCAGCCGACGAGAAGTCCGCCGTCGACCTCTTCCAGCAGGCGGAGAAGCGCATCCTGGACGTCTTCCCGGCCATTCCGCTGTGGTACCAGAACGGGAACGCCGGATACTCCAGCCGCGTCAGCAACGTCAAACTCAACCCCTTCTCCGTTCCGGTCTTCACCGACATCAAGGTCAAGTGAGCCGCAGTGGGGCGCTACGTCATCAGACGACTGCTCCAGATGATCCCGGTCTTCATCGGGACGACCTTCCTCATCTTCGTGATGGTGTACGCCGTCGGGGACCCGGTCAACGCGCTGTTCGGGGAGCGGGCCCCCGACCCGGCGACCGCCCAGCAACTGCGCGAGGAATTCAACCTCGACAAGCCCATCTGGCAGCAGTACGGGCTCTACATGGGAAAGATCTTCACCGGTGACTTCGGCAACGCCTTCAACGGCCGGCCGGTCACCGAACTGATGGCGACCGCCTTCCCCATCACCATTCGTCTCGCCCTGGTCGCCATCGTCATCGAGATCGTCATCGGCATCGTGCTGGGTGTGGTCACCGGGCTGCGGCGCGGGCGCCCGGTCGACTCCGGGGTCCTGATGATGACTCTCGTCGTCATCTCCGTACCGACGTTCGTGACCGGCAGCCTCGCCCAGTATCTGCTCGGCGTGAAATGGGGGTGGATCGCCCCCGCCGTCTCGCCCGCCGCACCGGTGGGGGAGCTGCTGCTGCCCGGCCTCGTCCTCGCCCTCGTCTCGCTCGCCTACGTCACCCGGCTGACCCGCACCTCGATCGCGGAGAACTCCCGCGCCGACTACGTACGGACCGCCATCGCCAAAGGGCTGTCGCGGCGGCGGGTGACGGTGCGGCATCTGCTGCGCAACTCGCTGATTCCCGTCGTCACCTTTCTGGGTACCGACGTCGGCAATCTGATGGCGGGCGCGCTGGTGACCGAACGGATCTTCAACATCCAGGGCGTCGGCTTCCAGCTGTGGCAGGGCATCGTCCGGCAGAACTCGCCGACCGTGGTCGGGTTCGTGACCATCCTCGTCATCGTCTTCCTCCTCGCGAACCTGCTCGTCGACCTGTTGTACGCGGTGCTTGACCCGAGGATTCGCTATGTGTAACCCACCACCCCGCCCGGACGCCGCCGACGGCGCGCCGCGCCCCCGCCCACGGGGCCGGCGGCGCCGAGCAGTGGGCGACCACCCGATCAGTACGCACCCGGCGGTGGGAAGAGGGGCGCCGTCGAACCGACGGGGGGCCGGGCTGTGACGGGGACGCCCGCGATCGAGGGGCCCGGCGGGGCCATGGAGCTGGCCGAGGACGAGGGACAGGAGATCGAGGGATCGCCCCCGCCCGGGCCGGGCCCCGAGCGGGGGCGCAGCCTGTGGTCGGACGCGTGGCACGATCTGCGGCGCAACCCCGTGTTCGTGATCGCGGGCCTGCTCATCGCCTTTCTGGTGCTCATCTCGATCTGGCCCGGCCTCATCGCCTCGCGGGACCCGCTCTCCTGCCGCCTCGGCCGCTCCCTCGACCCGTCCTCGGCGGGGCACTGGTTCGGTTACGACGCCCAGGGCTGCGACGTCTACACGCGGGTCGTCTACGGCGCCCGTACCTCGGTGACGGTCGGCGTCTGCGCCACGGCGGGGGTCGCGGTGCTGGGCAGTCTGCTGGGCGGGCTGGCCGGGTTCTTCGGCGGGGTGTGGGACGCGATCCTCTCCCGCGTCACGGACATCTTCTTCGGCATCCCGATCGTCCTGGGCGGTCTGGTATTCCTCTCCATGACCGGCAGCCGCTCGGTGTGGACGGTGGTCACCTTCATCGTGCTGCTCGGCTGGCCGCAGGTGGCCCGTATCGCACGGGGGTCGGTCATCACCGTCAAGCAGAACGACTATGTGCAGGCGGCACGGGCGCTGGGGGCCGGCACCGTACGGATGATGGTGCGGCACATCCTGCCGAACGCCGTCGCCCCGGTGATCGTGACCGCGACCATCGCGCTGGGCACCTACATCTCGCTGGAGGCGACGCTCAGCTATCTCGGCGTGGGGCTCCAGCCGCCCACCGTCTCATGGGGGGCGGACATCTCGGCGGCCTCCCAGGGCATGCAGTTCCGCAACGCGCCGCACATCCTGCTCTACCCGGCCGCGGCGCTCAGCCTCACCGTACTGGCGTTCATCATGCTCGGCGACGCGGTGCGCGACGCCCTCGACCCGAAGCTGAGGTGAGAGCGGTGAGCCTGCTGGAAGTGCGCGACCTGCACGTCGAGTTCCACACCCGGGACGGTGTGGCGCAGGCCGTCAACGGCGTGAGCTACAGCGTCGAGGCGGGCGAGTCGCTGGCGGTGCTGGGCGAGTCCGGCTCCGGGAAGTCGGTGACCGCGCAGGCGGTGATGGGCATTCTCGACATGCCGCCCGGCCGCATCACCGGCGGCCGGATCCTCTTCCAGGGGCGGGATCTGCTGGAGCTCCCGGAGGAGGAGCGGCGCAAGATCCGCGGTTCGAAGATGGCGATGATCTTCCAGGATGCGCTCTCGTCGCTCAATCCGGTGCTGACGGTGGGCTATCAGCTGGCCGAGATGTTCCGGGTCCATCAGGGCCTGGGCCGCAAGGAGGCCAGGGCCAGGGCGGTGGAGCTGATGGAGCGGGTGCGTATCCCGGCGGCGCGCCAGCGGGTGGGGGACTT
>NZ_JAFFZM010000052.1 GCF_017676345.1 Streptomyces smyrnaeus
GTTTCGTTGCGGGAGGTGGTGTTCGAGGGCAGTGCGGAGCGGTTGGAGCACACGACGTGTGCGCAGGCGGGGTTGTTTGCGCTGCAGGTGGGGCTGGCGCGGTTGTTGGGTTCGTTCGGGGTGCGTCCGGATGCGGTGGTGGGCCACTCCATCGGTGAGGTGAGTGCCGCGCACATCGCCGGGGTGTTCTCGCTGGAGGACGCGTGCGCGCTGGTGGCGGCCCGGGCGACGTTGATGGGGGCGCTGCCCGAGGGTGGGGCGATGGTGGCGGTGGAGGCGGGTGCCGATGAGTTGGCGCTGCCCGAGGGTGTGGCGGTTGCCGCGCTGAACACGCCCACCAGCACCGTGATCTCCGGTCCGGAGGAACCGGTGCTGGAGCTGGCGGCGGAGTGGAAGTCCCGGGGGCGTAAGACCAAGCGGCTGGCGGTCAGCCACGCTTTCCACTCTCCGTTGATGGAACCGATGCTGGAGGACTTCCGACGGGCCATCGAGGGCCTGGACTACCAGCCACTCTCCCTCCCACTGATCAGCAACCTGACCGGGCGGCCCGCCGACGAGCGCATCGCCACCCCCGGCTACTGGTGCGACCACATCCGCCAGCCGGTCCACTTCGCCCCCGCCCTCACCCATCTGGGCACCCACACCTACCTCGAACTCGGCCCCGACCCCGTCCTGACCACCGCCACCCAACACACCCTGGACAGCAATCCGCTGACCGTCCCGCTCCTCACCGCCAAGCAACCCGAGACGCGCGCCTTCGCCTACGCTCTCGCTCAACTCCACACCCATGGCCACGACATCGACTGGACCCCCTGGTTCCCGCCCGGACCCACCATCGATCTGCCCACCTACGCCTTTCAGCGCCAGCGCTACTGGCTCGACGGAACGGGGAGCGGTACCGGCGATGCCGTCGGGCTCGGGATGGTGGCGTCCGGGCACCCGTTGCTGGGCGGGGCGATGGAGGTTGCCGACGAGAGCAACGTGGTCCTGACGGGGCGGGTGGCGGCGTCGGGGGAGCAGCGTTGGTTGGCCGATCATCGGGTGTTGGGGTCGGTGCTGGTGCCTGGTGCGGCGATGGCGGAGTGGGCGTTGCGTGCGGCCGACGAGGTCGGGTGCGGCGGTGTCGAGGAACTGGTCCTGCAAGCACCGCTCGTACTGCCGGAGAACGGGGCGGTCAACGTCCAGGTACTGGTGGAGGCAGCAACGCCCGACGGCCGCCGCCGCATACGGATCTACGCACGGCCCGTCCAGGAGGAACATGACGCGAACGGCTGGCTGTGTCATGCCGAGGGCACGCTCGGGCCCCGGCCGGCTGCCGAGTCCGCTTCGGACGGGGAGTCCGTCTGGCCGCCTTCGAGTGCGGAGCCCGTGGACATCGACGGGTTCTACGAACGTGCTGCGGCCTTCGGATACGGGTACGGTCCGGCCTTCCAGGGGGTGCGGGCCGTCTGGCGGGACGGGCACGACGGGCGGGAACTGCTGGCGGAGGTGGAACTGCCGGAGGCGGCGGGCGGGCCCGAGGGGTTCGGGATCCATCCCGCGCTGCTGGACGCCGCGCTGCACCCCGGTCTCCTGCTGACCGAAGCCCCGGACGACGACCGGGCGTGGCTGCCGTTCGCCTGGAACGGTGTCGTGCTCCGGGCCGCCGACGCCACGACCGTACGGGTACGGATCACGGCCGGAGAGGAGGGGGCGCAGGGTGAACGCTCCCTGCGGGTGAGTGTGACGGACCCGCTCGGTGCGCCGGTGCTGAGTGTGGACTCGCTGGTGCTGTACCCGGTCGAGGCCGAACGACTGCGGGCGGCGGACAGGGACGACGGGCGAGCACTGTTCACCCTGGACTGGGTTCCGCTCGCCGACGACGCGAACGTCGCGCCGGGACCGGCTGCCGGGGAGGACTGGGCGGTGCTGGGCACCGATCCGCTTCCCGCACCGATGGACCCGGGCCCCACTGCCACTGCCACCGCCACCGGGTACGCCGATCTCGATGCGTTGGTGACGGCGCTCGACGCGGGGGCCGCCGCGCCCCCGGTGGTCCTGGCGGGCGTCGAGGCCGCCGGGGACGGACTGGAGACGACGCAGCACGTGCTGGCCCTCCTGCGGGGGTGGTTGGCCGAGGCACGGCTGGCCGACTCGCGACTGGTGGTGGTCACCAGGGGCGCCGTCGATGCCGATGACGGTGACGCCGACCCGGCGGGCGCAGCTGTGTGGGGGCTGGTGCGCAGCGCGCAGGTGGAGGAGCCGGACCGGTTCGTGCTGCTCGACCTCGGCGACGGCGCCGAGGTCGACACGGCGATCGGAGCGGTACGGAGCGCGCTGGCGGCCGACCGGCCGCAGGTGGCGGTGCGGGACGGGCGGGTGCTCGTACCCCGGCTGTCGCGCGGTGGCGAGAGCAGGCGCCGCGGCTCGGACGAACAACCGCCCGAGTTGGACCCGCACGGCACGGTGCTGATCACCGGTGGCACCGGAACGGTGGGCGGTCTGGTCGCCGAACATCTCGTTCGGTCGCGGGGCGTCGGTCATCTGGTGCTGGTCGGACGCCGAGGTCCGGAGGCTCCCGGTGCGCGGGACCTGGCCGAACGGCTCACCGGTCTCGGCGCCGATGTCCGCCTCGTCGCGGTGGACGTGGCCGATGCCGGGGCCGTCGACGAACTGGTCGCGGGGATCGACCCCGCGCATCCGCTCACAGGTGTGGTGCACGCGGCAGGCGTGCTGGACGACGCTGTACTGTCCGCGCAGTCGCCTGAGCGCCTGGCCCGCGTCTGGGCGCCGAAGGCTGCCGGGGCGCTGAATCTGCACCGGGCGACGGCGGATCTGCCGTTGAGCATGTTCGTACTGTTCTCCTCGGCCGCCGCCTGTCTGGGCAACGGCGGGCAGGCGAACTACACCGCCGCGAACGCCTTCTGCGACGGGCTGGCCGCCCACCGCCGGGCGGCCGGGCAGCCCGGAGTGTCGGTCGGGTGGGGCCTTTGGGACGAAGCGAGCGGCATGACCGGCCATCTGACGGAGGCCGACCGTGCACGGCTCAGCCGCTCGGGGAGCACGCCCCTGACCACCGAGCAGGCGCTGGCCCTCCTGGAGCTCGCCCTGCGGCACGGAGACCCCTATCTGTTGGCCGCGCATCTGAACCGGCGCGCTCTCGTCGCCTTCGGCGGTGGCGGCGCGGCGAGCGGACCGCAGCGCAGGGCCGCAGCGCGTGAAACCGGTGGTGCGGGCGGGGCAGCAGTCGGCACGGAACTGGCGGATCGGCTGGCGGAGCTGGACGAAACCGGTCGGCTGGAGGTGCTGCTCGGCGTGGTGGCCGACTGCGCGGCGGGCGCGCTCGGGCACCGTTCTGCCGACGAATTGCGCGTCGAGGCGTCGTTCAAGGACCTGGGATTCGACTCCCTGACCGCCGTGGAACTCCGGAACCGGCTGTCGGCCGCGACCGGCGTCCGCCTGCCCACCACCCTGGTGTTCGACTACCCGACACCGCAGGCGCTGGCCGGGTACCTGGTGACGCGGCTGAGCGATGCGTACGGCGGGCAAGGAGCAGCTGGTCGGAGCGTGGCTCGCGCCGCAGTTCGAGCCCCGGCCGTCGCGGCGGACGACGAGCCGATCGCGATCGTCTCCATGGCGGGCCGCTACCCCGGCGGCGTCGGTTCGCCGGAGGATCTGTGGGATCTGGTGGCCTCGGGGCGGGACGCGATCGGGGCGTTCCCGGACGACCGCGGCTGGGACCTGGCGGGGCTGTTCCACCCGGACCCGGACCATCCCGGGACCAGCTATGCGAGCGAGGGCGGTTTCGTTCGCGACGCCGCCGCGTTCGACGCGGCCTTCTTCGGGGTGAATCCACGTGAGGCGCTGGCCATGGACCCGCAGCAGCGGCTGCTGCTGGAGACGGCATGGCAGGTGCTGGAGCGCGCCGGGATCAAGCCGGGCACGCTGAAGGGCAGCCGGACCGGTGTCTACGCGGGCGTGATGTATCACGACTACGCGGTCGGCGCGGCGGGCGCCGACGCCCAGCTCGAGGGCTACGCGATGCTCGCCGGCTCCGGCAGCGTGGTC
>NZ_JAFFZM010000053.1 GCF_017676345.1 Streptomyces smyrnaeus
AGCGTCGTTGCACATCGATGAGCCTTCGCCGCATGTGAATTGGGAGTCGGGAGCAGTACGGCTACTGACCGAGCAAGTGGAGTGGCCGGGAGGAGAGCGTCCGCGCCGGGCGGGTGTCTCGTCGTTCGGTATCTCGGGCACGAACGCACATCTGATCCTGGAAGAGCCACCTGTCGCGGAACCCGCACAGGTGGGGGCCGATGTCACCGGTGTGGTGCCGTGGGTGGTCTCGGCGCGGGGTGCGGAGGCGCTGCGGGGGCAGGCAGCGGCGTTGGCGCGGGTGTCGGGTGGGGTGGGTGCGGTGGGTCGTTCGCTGGTGACCTCGCGGTCGTTGTTCGAGCAGCGGGCGGTGGTGCTGGGTGCGGGTGGGGAGGAGTTGCTTGCGGGTGTGCGGGCGCTGGCTGCTGGTGAGCCGCACCCGGATGTGGTCGGCCCGGGCGAGCGGGTGGGCGACGGTGGGCTGGTGTGGCTGTTCAGCGGCCAGGGCAGCCAGCGCGTGGGTATGGGCGCGGAGTTGTATGCCCGTTTCCCGGTTTTCGCTGGGGCGTTTGATGAGGTGTGTGGGTTGCTGGACCCGCAGTTGGGTGTTTCGTTGCGGGAGGTGGTGTTCCAGGGGGCTGCTGAGCGGTTGGAGCACACGACGTGTGCGCAGGCGGGGTTGTTTGCGCTGCAGGTGGGGCTGGCGCGGTTGCTCGAGTCGTTCGGGGTGCGGCCGGATGCGGTGGTGGGCCACTCCATCGGCGAGGTGACGGCAGCCTATGTGGCCGGGGTGTTCTCGCTGGAGGACGCGTGCGCGCTGGTGGCGGCCCGGGCGACGTTGATGGGGTCACTGCCCGAGGGCGGGGCGATGGTGGCGGTGGAGGCGGGTGCCGAGGAGTTCGACCTGCCCGAGGGTGTGGCGGTTGCCGCGCTGAACACGCCCACCAGCACCGTCATCTCCGGCCCCGAGGAACCGGTGCTGCAACTCGCGGCGGAATGGAAGTCCAGGGGTCGTAAGACCAAGCGGCTGGCGGTCAGTCACGCCTTCCACTCTCCGTTGATGGAGCCGATGCTGGAGGACTTCCGCCAGGCTATTGAGCAGGTCCAGTTCCACCAGCCCTCCCTCCCGCTGATCAGCAACCTGACCGGGCGGCCCGCCGACGAACACATCACCACTCCCGGCTACTGGTGCGAGCACATCCGCCAGCCGGTCCACTTCGCCCCCGCCCTCACCCATCTGGGCACCCACACCTACCTCGAACTCGGCCCGGATCCGGTGTTGGCCACGGCCGCTCAGCACACGCTCGACAGCAATCCGCTGACCGTCCCGCTCCTCACCGCCAAGCAACCCGAGACACGTGCCTTCGCCCACGCTCTCGCTCGACTCCACACCCACGGCCACGACATCGACTGGACCCCCTGGTTCCCGCCCGGACCCACCGTCGATCTGCCCACCTACGCCTTCCAACGCCAGCGCTACTGGCTCGACGGAGAGGCCGACGAGGGCAATACGGCTCGGCTTGGGCAAGGCGCTTCCGGTCATCCGCTGTTGCCGGCTGTTGTGGCGACGGCGGATGGTGGGCTGATTCTGACGGGGCGGGTGGCGGCCTCGGGGGAGCAGCGCTGGTTGGCCGATCATCAGGTGTTGGGGTCGGTGCTGGTGCCTGGTGCGGCCATGGCGGAGTGGGCGTTGCGTGCGGCCGACGAGGTCGGCTGCGGCGGTGTCGAGGAACTGGTCCTGCAAGCACCGTTCGTACTGCCCGAGAACGGGGCGGTCAACGTCCAGGTACTGGTGGAGGCAGCGACCCCCGACGGCCGGTGCCCCGTACGCGTCTACTCGCGGCCCGTCGAAGAGGGCAACGGTGCGGACTGGGTGTGTCATGCCGAGGGCACGCTCGGGCCGGTGACGGCGACGCCCGTCACCGGCGGCACAGCCTGGCCACCCGCCGGAGCCGAGCCGCTCGACCTCGTGGGGTTCTACGAACATGCCGCAGCGTCCGGGTACGGCTACGGTCCGGCCTTCCAGGGCCTACGGGAAGCCTGGCGGGACGGACAGGACCTGTGGGCCGAGGTGGAGCTGCCGGACGGCGTGGACCGGGTGGACGGTTTCGCTGTCCACCCGGCCCTGCTGGACGCGGTGCTGCACCCCGTGGCCCTGCTGGGGTCGTCGCGGGACGGGGAGGCGTGGCTGCCGTTCGCGTGGAACGGGGTGTGCCTGCACGCGGTCGGTGCGCAGGTCGTACGGGTGCGTGTCTCGCCACTCGGCGAGGGGCCGGCACAGGGCGTACGGGTCGATGTCACCGACCCCGCGGGTGCCCCGGTGCTCAGCGTGGAGTCGGTCGCGATGCGTCCGCTGGACCGGGACCGGTTGCGTACGCGTGACGCGACGACGGACGGGTTGTTCACCGTCGAGTGGACGGACGTGACGGACATGACGGGCGCGGTCGATGCGGTGAACGTGCCCTCCGCCTCCGCGCAGTGGCCCGTGCTGGCGGTGCCGGGGGCGGATGTCGCCGGGCTGTTGGCGGGGCTGGATGCGGGCACGTCGGTGCCGGAGGTCGTCCTCGCGGACGTATGGGGCCTCGGCGGCAGCACGGACGACGCCGACGGGCTCGCCACCGCCACGGCGACTCTGGAGCTGCTGCACACGTGGTCGGCCGAGCCCCGGCTGGCCGATGCCCGATTGGTGCTGGTCACGCGTGGGGCGGTCGACGTGGAGGACGGCCCGCTCGATCTGTCGTGCGCGGGTGTGTGGGGCCTCGTACGTACCGCCCAGCGCGAGAACCCCGACAGGTTCCTGTTGCTCGACCTCGACCTCGACCTCGACGCCGACCTCGACGTCGATATCGAGGCCGACCTCGGCGTCGCTTCCGAGGCGGCGGGCGCGGTCGCGCGCGCCGCTGTCTCGTACGCGCTGGACGCCGACGAGCCGCAGCTCGCGGTGCGTGCGGGGCGGGTGTGGGTGCCGCGTGCGGCGCGTGCGGAGACGGGCCTGACGGTGCCGGGCGACGGGTGTGCGTGGCGGTTGGGTCAGGAGGTTGCCGGGACGGTGGAGGACGTGTCGGTGGTGTCGTGTCCGGAGGTGGAGGAGCCGTTGGCGTCGGGGCAGGTGCGGGTTGCGGTGCGTGCTGCCGGGGTCAATTTCCGGGACGTGCTGATAGCGCTCGGCATGTATCCCGGCGGCGGTGTCTTCCAAGGGAGCGAGGGCGCGGGGGTGGTGACCGAGGTCGGGCCCGACGTCTCGGAAGTCGCTCCCGGAGACCGGGTGTTCGGGCTCTTCGAGGGCGCCTTCGGACCGGTGGCGGTGGCCGACGCCCGCATGATCGCACCGATGCCTGCGAACTGGAGCTGGCGCGAGGCGGCAGCCGTACCGGTGAACTTTCTGACGGCGTGGTTCGGGTTGGTGGAGTTGGCGGGGTTGCGTCGGGGTGAGT
>NZ_JAFFZM010000054.1 GCF_017676345.1 Streptomyces smyrnaeus
GGCGGTGGGTCGTTCGCTGGTGACCTCCCGGTCGTTGTTCGAGGACCGGGCGGTGGTGCTGGGGCAGGGTGGGGAGGAGTTGCTTGCGGGTGTGCGGGCGCTGGCTGCTGGTGAGCCGCACCCGTCGGTGATCCCTTCTGGCCAAGCCCCCGGTGGTGGGCTGGTGTGGCTGTTCAGCGGCCAGGGCAGCCAGCGCGTGGGCATGGGCGCGGAGTTGTATGCCCGCTTCCCCGTGTTCGCTGAGGCTTTCGACCAGGTCTGTGGACTGCTGGACCCGCAGTTGGGTGTTTCGTTGCGGGAGGTGGTGTTCGAGGGCAGCGCGGAGCGGCTGGAGCACACGACGTATGCGCAGGCGGGGTTGTTTGCGCTGCAGGTGGGGCTGGCACGGTTGTTGGGTTCGTTCGGGGTGCGTCCGGATGCGGTGGTGGGCCACTCCATCGGCGAGGTGACGGCGGCCTATGTGGCCGGGGTGTTCTCGCTGGAGGACGCGTGCGCGCTGGTGGCGGCCCGGGCGACGTTGATGGGGGCGCTGCCCGAGGGCGGAGCGATGGTCGCCGTCGAAGCCGGCGCCGACGAACTCGACCTGCCCGAGGGCGTGGCGGTTGCCGCGCTGAACACACCCACCAGCACCGTCATCTCCGGTCCGGAGGAACCGGTGCTGGAGCTGGCGGCGGAGTGGAAGTCCCGGGGGCGTAAGACCAAGCGGCTGGCGGTCAGCCACGCCTTCCACTCCCCGTCGATGGAGCCGATGCTGGAGGACTTCCGCCAGGCCATCGAAGGGCTGCAGTTCCACCAGCCCACGCTTCCGCTGATCAGCAACCTGACCGGGCGGCCCGCCGACGAGCGCATCACCACCCCCGACTACTGGTGCGAGCACATCCGCCAGCCGGTCCACTTCGCCCCGGCCCTCACCCACCTGGGCACCCACACCTACCTCGAACTCGGCCCCGACCCCGTCCTGACCACCGCCACCCAACACACCCTCGAAGACAACCCCCTCGCCCTCTGCACCCTCACCGCCAAACAACCCGAGACACGCGCCCTCGCCCACGCCCTCGCCCAGCTCCACACCCACGGCCACGACATCGACTGGACCCCCTGGTTCCCGCCCGGACCCACCGTCGATCTGCCTACCTACGCCTTCCAACGCCAGCACTACTGGCTCGCGCCCGGACACCCCGCCGAAGACATGGAGGCAGCCGGGCTACGGAGTTTGAAGCATCCGCTGTTGCCGGCTGTTGTGGCGACGGCGGATGGTGGGCTGATTCTGACGGGGCGGGTGGCGGCCTCGGGGGAGCAGCGCTGGTTGGCCGATCATCAGGTGTGGGGGTCGGTGCTGGTGCCTGGTGCGGCGATGGCGGAGTGGGCGTTGCGTGCGGCCGACGAGGTCGGGTGCGGTGGCGTCGAGGAACTGATTCTGCAAGCACCGCTCGTACTGCCTGACAACGGCGCGGTCGACGTCCAGGTGGTTGTCCGTCCGGCCGAGGCCGATGAACGGCGGCAGATCGAGGTGTACTCACGCCCGTCCCATGAGGATCGCGACGCGAACGGCTGGGTGTGCCACGCGAGCGGCACGCTCGCACCGCAGGCGGGGGCTGCGGAGGACGGATCGCTGGAGCAGTGGCCTCCGCCAGGAGCACACCGGGTGGACACGGACGACTTCTATGTGGGTGCCGCGGCTGCCGGATACGGGTACGGTCCGGCCTTCCAGGGCGTCCGGGCCGTCTGGCGGGAGGGGCGCGACGGGCAGGTACTGCTGGCCGAGATCGAGCTGCCCGAGGAGGCCGGCCGTCCGGACGGGTTCACCGTTCACCCGGCTCTGCTGGACGCAGCGCTGCACCCCGGTCTTCTGCTGGCCGTTTCCGCTGACGACGACCGGGCGTGGCTGCCGTTCGCCTGGAACGGTGTCACCGTCTGGGCCACCCATGCCACGGCCGTGCGGGTACGGCTCACGCCTCTACGGGAAGGTGAGAGCGGGGACGAACGTGGCGTGCGTGTCCTCGTCACCGACGTGTCCGGCGCGCCGGTGCTGAGCGTCGACGCCGTTGTCATGCGCCAGGCCGACGTCAGCCAACTGGTGCCCGTGCGTGGCGTGGAGGGCCAGTTCGTCCTCGACTGGGTGCCACCGGTCGGGTATCCGGCGAGTGCTGCCGAAGACGAGGCCGATTGGGCGCTGCTCGGTCCCGACATGTTCGGTCTGTCGGCGTCCGCGGTGGGATGTCACAGCGATGTGGAGGCGCTGGTGGACGCGCTCGGGTCCGGGGCACCCACCCCTTCCGCCGTGCTGGCCTGCGTGGGCGGTGACCGTTCCACGCCGAGTGAGACGCCGGACGACGACGCCGAGGCGCTCGCCGTGAGCGGTTCCGTGCTCGGGCTGCTGCAGAGCTGGCTGGCCGAGCCCCGGCTCACCGACGTACGGCTCGTCCTGGTCACCAGGGGTGCCGTGACCACGGACGTCGAGGGCGGAGGCGCCCCGGACATGGCGGGTGCAGCCGCGTGGGGGCTGGTGCGCAGCGCGCAGGTGGAGAACCCGGACAGATTCGTCCTGCTCGACCTGGGCGGCGGTCCGGAGGATGTGGCCGGTATCGACGACGCGCTGCGCCACGCGCGGGCGGACGGCGGGGAGTCGCAGCTCGCGTTGCGCGCCGGACAGGTGCATGTGCCGCGGCTGGCCCGTACTGCCGCCGATCGGCTGGTGCCGTTGGAGGACGGGTGTGCGTGGCGGTTGGGTCAGGAGGTTGCCGGGACGGTGGAGGACGTGTCGGTGGTGCGGTGTCCGGAGGTGGAGGAGCCGTTGGCGTCGGGGCAGGTGCGGGTTGCGGTGCGTGCTGCCGGGGTCAATTTCCGGGACGTGCTGATAGCGCTCGGCATGTACCCGGAAGCGGACGGACTGTTCGCCGGCAGCGAGGGTGCGGGCGTGGTGACGGAGGTCGGACCCGATGTGACGGGGCTGGCGCCTGGTGACCGGGTGATGGGGTTGTTCGACGGTGCCTTCGGGCCGGTGGCGGTGGCCGACGCCCGGATGATCGCTCCGGTGCCGGACGGCTGGGACTGGCGCACCGCTGCCTCGGTGCCCATCACGTTCCTGACGGCGTGGTTCGGGTTGGTGGAGTTGGCGGGGTTGCGTCGGGGTGAGG
>NZ_JAFFZM010000055.1 GCF_017676345.1 Streptomyces smyrnaeus
CGCACACGACCTGACCGAACGCCTCACCGGACTGGGTGTCGATGTCCGCATCGTCGCCGCGGATATGACGGATGCGAAGGCGGTCGAGGCTCTGGTCGCGGGTATCGACCCCGCGCACCCACTCACCGGTGTGGTGCATGCGGCGGGTGTACTGGATGACGCCGTGCTGGCCTCGCAGTCCGCCCAGCGGCTTGCCGGCGTATGGGCGCCGAAGGCCACGGCCGCATACAACCTGCACCGGGCCACCGCCCACCTCCCCCTCTCCTTCTTCGTCCTCTTCTCGTCCGCCGCCGCGACGTTCGGCAGTCCTGGGCAGGCGAACTATGCGGCGGCGAACACGTTCTGTGATGCTCTTGCTGTTCACCGTCGTTCCCTCGGTCTGCCTGGTGTCTCCGTGGGCTGGGGGTTGTGGGCGGAGGCGAGCGGGATGTCCGGCGGGCTCGGCGAAACCGACCTCGCCCGAATGGAACGCACCGGGTTCAAGCCGCTCACCACCGCGCACGGCCTGGCCCTCTTCGACGCGGCCATCGCGCACGGCGGCTCCGGGTTGCTGGCGGCCGACATCGACCCCCGCGCAGCTGCCGCCACCGGTCCGGGCGACGCACCCGTGGCCGCCCTGCTGCGCACCTTGGTGGGGAGGCCGACAGGGACGTCGCCAGGAGCGCCCGTACGGCGTACGGCCGCGTCCGGGCAAGCATCCGCCGACCTGGCGGATCGGCTCGCCGCGCTGCCGCCGGACGAGCAGGGCCGGGTGCTGCTCGACCTCGTACGGACCCATGCCGCATCCGTGCTGGGGCACGCCGATGTGAGTGCGGTGCAGGGCGATGTGCCGTTCAAGGAGCTGGGGTTCGACTCGCTGACCGTGGTCGAGCTGCGCAACCGGCTCGCTTCGGCGACCGGACTGCGGCTGCCCGCATCCCTGGCCTTCGACTATCCGGAAGCCGGCGCCCTCGCGGAGCATCTGCGGCGGCGGCTCGTCCCCGACGGAGACGCGGCACAGAGAGCAGCAGCCGGGGCCGTCGATCCCCTGCTCCACGAACTGGGCCGGATCGAGAGCGGCCTGACCGCACTCGACCTGGACGACGAGGCACGCGGCCGACTCGCCAGGCGGCTCACCAGCCTTCTGTCCGCGGTGAACGGCGGCAACGCGGAAACGGAGACGGGCGCCTCGACCGGCACCGCGTTCGACGGTGTCGAGTCCGCGACCGACGACGAGATCTTCGAACTGATCGACCGGGAACTGTGAGGCCGTTGATGGAGGGCCAGAAGTGACGTCCGGCACGGAAGACAAGCTCCGCCAGTACCTCAAGCGGGTCACGGCGGACCTCGGCCACACGCGCCAGCGGCTCCGCGAGGTCGAGGAGCGGAACCAGGAACCGGTGGCCGTCGTCAGCATGGCCTGCCGGTTCCCCGGCGGCGTCGGTTCGCCGGAGGAACTGTGGGACCTGGTGGCCTCCGGCCGGGACGCGATCGGCGGGCTGCCCACGGGCCGTGGTGCTGCCTGGGACCCGGAGCGGCTGTACGACCCGGATCCCGATCACCCGGGCACCAGTTACACCCGTGAGGGCGGCTTCCTCCACGACGCCGACCTGTTCGACGCCTCCTTCTTCGGTATCTCACCGCGCGAGGCGCTGGCCATGGAACCGCAGCAGCGGCTGCTGCTGGAGTCGGCCTGGGAACTGCTGGAACGGGCCCACCTCGACCCCAAGGCCCTGAAGGGCAGCGGGACCGGGGTCTACGCCGGCGCCGGGCTCCCCGGCTTCGGCACCCCGCACATCGAGAGGAGCACGGAAGGGCATCTGCTGACCGGCAACGCCCTGAGTGTCCTGTCCGGGCGAATCGCCTTCACACTCGGCCTGGAAGGCCCCGCCGTCTCGGTGGACACGGCATGCTCGTCGTCGCTGGTGGCGATCCACCTCGCGTGCCAGGCGCTGCGCCAGGGCGAATGCGAGCTGGCCCTGGCGGGTGGCGTGACGGTCATGGCGACACCTGCGATGTTCACCGAGTTCTCCCGGCAGCGCGGGCTGTCCCCGGACGGGCGCTGCAAGCCCTTCGCCGACGCGGCGGACGGCACCAGCCTCGCCGAGGGCGTGGGTCTGGTCCTGCTGGAGCGACTGTCGGACGCGCGGCGCAACGGCCACCAGGTGTTGGCGGTGCTGCGGGGTTCGGCCGTGAACCAGGACGGTGCCAGCAACGGCCTGACGGCGCCCAACGGCCCCTCCCAGGAGCGCGTCATCCGGCAGGCGCTGTCGAACGCCGGGCTCTCGCCGTCCGAGGTGGACGCCGTCGAGGCCCACGGCACAGGTACCCGCCTCGGCGACCCGATCGAGGCGGGCGCACTGCTGGCGACGTACGGGCAGGGGCGGGCAGCGGATCGGCCGCTGTGGCTCGGCTCGGTCAAGTCCAACATCGGGCACACCCAGGGTGCGGCCGGAGTGGCCGGCATCATCAAGATGGTGCAGGCGATGCGGCACGGTGTGCTGCCCGCCTCTCTGCACATCGACGAACCCTCGACCCGGGTCGACTGGTCGTCCGGCGGGATACGTCTGCTGACGCAGCAGCGCGAATGGCCGCGCGTCGACGGAGTCGGCCTGCGCCGGGCCGCCGTCTCGGCCTTCGGTATGTCCGGCACGAACGCGCATGTGATTGTGGAAGAGCCGCCGGTCGCGGAGGAGTCCGTGTCGCCGGTGGGGGCGGATGTTGTTGTCGGTGTGGTGCCGTGGGTGGTCTCGGCGCGGGGTGCGGAGGCGCTGCGGGGGCAGGCAGCGGCGTTGGCCCAGGTGTCGGGTGCGGTGGGGGCGGTGGGTCGTTCGCTGGTGACCTCGCGGTCGTTGTTCGAGGAGCGGGCGGTGGTGCTGGGGCAGGGTGGGGAGGAGTTGCTTGGGGGTGTGCGGGCGCTGGCTGCTGGTGAGCCGCATCCGTCCGTGATCCCTTCTGGCCAAGCCCCCGGTGGTGGGCTGGTGTGGCTGTTCAGTGGGCAGGGCAGTCAGCGCGTGGGTATGGGCGCGGAGTTGTATGCGCGCTTCCCGGTGTTTGCTGGGGCGTTTGATGAGGTGTGTGGGTTGCTGGACCCGCAGTTGGGT
>NZ_JAFFZM010000056.1 GCF_017676345.1 Streptomyces smyrnaeus
GAGTACGCCCAGCCGGGCAGCCCCGACGGTCCCGGGCACACCGGACAGTTCGCCCACCCGCAGGCAGGCGGCGGCCCCGGCGACACCGCGCAGTTCGCGCGCCCCACCTTCGGCGACGCCCCGGCGGACCGCCCGGCGGACGCGGAGCAGAGCCGGCCGAGCTGGGCCCGGCCCGAGCAGGGCCCCGGCGACGAGGACACCCCGCGCGGCCACGACGAGCCCGAGGGCACCGGTGAGTACCCCCGCCCGGCACACCCCGGAGCGGAACAGGGCCACCAGGGCCAGGGCCACCAGGGGCTGGGACAGGACCTCTCGGGTCCGCAGCGGTCGGGCGCGAATCCGGCCGAGGGCATACCGTCCGGCCCTCCGGCCCCCGCGGACGCGCCGACACCGATCTTCGCGTCCATGGAGTCCAACTGGTTCCGTGGTCCGAGCCCGTCCGCCCCGCAGCCGCCGGCGCAGCCGAGCCGTCCCGAGCAGGCGCACGGTGCCGACCAGGACGGCAACCGGAGCCCGCAGACCGCCCCCGGCGTCGACGGCGGCCTCGCACAGCAGCCGGCACAGGCGCCCACCCCGCGTCCGGGGCAGCCCGCCTCGGCCGTGCCTCCGCTGCCGCAGCGCCAGTCGGCGCCGGGCAGCGGCGCGGTCGGCGGTGCGGAACAGGGCGGGGCCGGTGCCGAAGCCGGTTGGGGAGCCTCACCCAACGACGAGCGCTGGCGCCGTGCCGAGCAGCTTCGTCAGCCCGCGGCAGGCGGAGTGACCACCTCTGGTCTGCCGCGCCGGGTGCCCCGCGCCAACCTGGTGGCGGGCACCGCGCAACAGCAGCAGCCCTCCGTACAGGCCGGTCCCCAGGTCTCCCGCGCGCCGGACGACGTGCGTGGTCGGCTGACCAATCTCCGTCGCGGTATCCAGCAGGGCCGACAGGCCGGCACGGACAACCGCGGCGCAGGTCCCACCTATCAGCAGGAGCGTTAGTTGAGTCCGATGAGCCAGGCTGCGCAAAATCTGAACTGGTTGATCACCAACTTCGTGGAGAACACCCCTGGGGTGTCGCACACGGTGGTGGTCTCCGCCGACGGCCTGCTTCTGGCCATGTCGGAGGGCTTTCCGCGGGACCGCGCCGATCAGCTGGCGGCGGTCGCCTCGGGGCTCACCTCGCTGACGGCGGGTGCCTCCCGCATCTTCGAGGGCGGTAGCGTCAATCAGACGGTTGTGGAGATGGAGCGGGGATTCCTGTTCATCATGTCCATCTCCGACGGGTCCTCGCTGGCCGTCCTCGCCCACCCCGAAGCGGACATCGGCCTCATCGGCTACGAGATGGCGCTCCTGGTGGACCGTGCAGGAAGCGTACTCACTCCCGACGTACGCGCGGAACTCCAGGGAAGCATCCTCAACTGATCATCACGCTCCCCCCACCTGAGCACCACAGTCCGTTCGCCGACCCCATGCCTCGCTCGGAGGAGCCATGACCCCGCCGCCCGCTTCGCACGATCCGTACGGTGTGCACAATGCGCATGCGCCGTACGGAGGTGAGGGCGACCAGCCTCTGGTGCGTCCGTATGCCATGACGGGCGGGCGCACCCGGCCGCGCTACCAGCTCGCCATCGAGGCTCTGGTGAGCAGCAACGCGGACCCGATGCAACTGCAGGGGCTGCTTCCCGAGCACCAGCGGATCTGCCACCTGTGCCGGGAGGTCAAATCGGTTGCGGAGATCTCCGCGCTGCTGGCCATCCCGCTGGGGGTGGCCCGCATTCTCGTCGCCGACCTCGCCGAGGCCGGGATGGTGGCCATCCACCAGCCGGGCAGCGCCTCGGACCCGGGCGGCGCCCCCGACGTGACGTTGCTGGAAAGGGTGCTCAGTGGACTTCGTAAGCTCTAGCCCGCAGATGGACCCCGCCGGGCGGCAGCCGACCCCGCCTGTGGGGCCGATGGGTTCCATGGGACAGACGAGCCAGCAGGGCTACGGCATGCCCGCGGCCGGACGGTCCACCACCTCCGCGAAGATCGTGGTGGCCGGCGGATTCGGCGTGGGCAAGACGACCTTCGTCGGTGCGGTCTCGGAGATCAACCCGCTGCGCACCGAGGCCGTGATGACCTCCGCATCGGCGGGTATCGACGATCTGACCCACACGGCGGGCAAGACCACCACCACGGTGGCCATGGATTTCGGCCGGATCACCCTGGACGACGATCTGATCCTGTATCTGTTCGGTACGCCGGGTCAGGACCGTTTCTGGTTCATGTGGGACGACCTGGTGCGG
>NZ_JAFFZM010000057.1 GCF_017676345.1 Streptomyces smyrnaeus
GGGGGGTGCCCCTATCTGTTTGGTCAAGGGGCTGGGGCGGGTTGGGGTTGGTAGAACGTGCCGTCGCGGAGCATCGCGAAGAGCACGTCGGACCGGCGTCTGGCCAGGCAGAGCAGGGCCTGGGTGTGGTGCTTTCCCTCCTTGATCTTCTTGTCGTAGTAGGCGCGGGAGACGGGCTCGGACAGTGCGGCGAACGCGGAGAGGAAGAAAGCCCTCTTGAGCTGCTTCTTTCCTCGTCTTGAGGGCTGTTCACCACGGATGGAGGAGCCCGAGTTCCGGGTCGCGGGGGCGAGTCCCGCGTATGCCGCAAGATGGCCGGCGGTGGGGAAGTTGCTGCCGTCGCCGACATCGATGAGGATGCGGGCTCCCGTCCTGACCCCGACCCCTGGAAGCGAGGTCAGGACGGCGGAAAGAGGGTGGGCCTCCAGCAGTTCCTCGATCCTTCGGGCGAGGAGTTTCCGCTGGTCAAGCACGGCTTTCATCTGCCCGGCAAGGCTCGGAATGATCAGTCCGGCGGCATGGGTGCCGGGGACCGTGACGGTCTGCCCGGCCAGCGCGGCGAGGATGTCGCCGGCCAGACGTTCGGCCATCCTGGGCGCCTTCGGCCGTAAGACGTTGATCAACCGGCGGCGTCCGGCCTTGCTCAACTGGGCCGGAGAGCCGAAGCGTTCGAGGATTTCGAGGACGGCGGGATGCTGAATCCGTGGGCCCAGGACGCGTTCGAGCGAGGGATGGATCTGGGTGAGCAGGCCGCGGATGCGGTTGCTGACGCGAGTGGCCTCGGTGGCCAGATCGTCGTCGAACCCGACGATCATCTCCAGCTCGGCCACGGTCTCGTCCGCCAGCTCGACGGCACGGAGAGTGTGCGGCATCGCGCGGGCCGCATCCGCGATGATGAACGCGTCCCTCGCGTCCGTCTTGGCCTCGCCCGGATAGAGGTCGGCGACCCGCCGCAGCGTGAGTCCGGGCAGGTAGGCGACCTGACAGCCCGCGTCGCGGGCGACGGCCAGCGGCAGGGCGCCGATCGAGGCGGGCTGGTCGACGACGACGAGCACCAGGCCGTGCTTGGCCGTGAGCTTGTCGAACAGCTCGCGCAGTTTCGGCTCGCTGTTGGGCAGCCGCTTGTCGAACGCTTTCTCCCCGGCCGGGGTGACGGCGGTGGCGTGGTGTTCGCCCTTGCCAACGTCCAGTCCGAGGAAGACGCCGATGTCACTGGTGTCGATCACGTGCGGTCCTTGCGTTGTTCGAGCCCGGCCTCACCTGCGGCACCAGTCGCCAGCATCCACATTACGAAGAGCCTCCCGGGAAAACCGGTGTTCATGCCCCTGATTAGCGGTCTACCGGTGCCCTCCGGGCCCGGTGACACCACCCCCCGGATCATGAAAAACAAGGGGGGGAAGTCATGCCGAGCCCAGAGGCCGAGAGCCCCGTTGCGGGGCCGACGAAAACGGTAATGGGGGGGG
>NZ_JAFFZM010000058.1 GCF_017676345.1 Streptomyces smyrnaeus
CTGATCATCAGGATGATCGCCGAGAGCTGCTCCTCGGTGAAGTGGTCCGCGGCCTCGTTCCACACGTCGTCGGGGACGGCCTTGCCGGAGCGGTCGGCGATCCGGGTGGCGGCCTCGGCCAGGGCCAGGGCGGCGCGTTCGGCGTCGGTGAAGTACGGGGCCTCGCGCCAGGCGGCCACGGCGTGGAGGCGCTCGTCACTCTCGCCGTGCTTCTTCGCGCCCGCCACACCGGCGAACACGCAAGCGCTGCAGCCGTTGATCTGGCTTGCCCGTAGGTGGACCAGCTCCAGGACCTGCGGGCAGACGCCGCCCTGGTACATGGCCTTGTAGATGTTCTGGATGCCCTTCATGGCGTCCGGCAGGACCACAGCGGGGTTCTTCATGCGGGCGGTGGTGGTGATCGCGGCGTTCATCCGATGCTCTCCTGGTGATCCGTTAGCGTCGGTCACCGGACCGACGGATCTGGGCACAGGGGTGTGACAGGTGAGCGCGAACATTTTTCTGGCCGACCGTTTCGAGGCGGAGCGGCCCGGGCTGCGGGCGGTGGCCTACCGGATGCTGGGGTCGCTCGCCGAGGCGGAGGACGCCGTCCAGGAGACCTGGCTCAAACTCAGCCGCACCGACGTGAGCGGGGTGAAGAACCTGGGGGCCTGGCTCACCACGGTCGCCGGCCGGATATGCCTGGACATGCTGCGCTCGCGCAGCTCCCGGCGTGAGGATCCGCTGCCCGAGCAGGACGGGTCGGTCCGGCTGCCGGACCCGGTGGTCACCGCGCTGGCTGGCGTCGACCCCGAACAGGAGATCCTGATCGCGGACTCGGTAGGCATCGCACTCATGATCGTTCTGGAGACCCTCTCCCCGGCCGAACGCCTCGCCTTCGTCCTGCACGACATGTTCGAGGTGCCCTTCGAGCACATCGCTCCCATCCTCGGCCGGACCACGGTCTCCACCCGGCAGCTCGCCAGCCGGGCCCGCCGCCGGGTTCAGGGCGCCGCCCCGACGGCCGACACCGATCTGGCCCGCAAGCGCGATGTCGTGGACGCTTTCCTGACCGCCTCGCGCGGCGGCGACTTCGAGGCGCTCCTGGCCGTCCTCGACCCCGACGTGGTCGCGCGCTCCGACGGCGGCACGCTCGTCCCGAGCATCCTGCGGCGCGGCGCGGCCGACGTGGCATCCCAAGCCATCACCTTCGCCCGCTTCGCGGCAGACGCACACCTCGTTCTGGTCAACGGCACACCCGGCGTCGTCTCCTTCGCCGAGGACCGCCCGCTGTCCATCATGTCGTTCACGATCAAGGACGGCCGTATCACCGGACTCGACATCCTCACCGATCCA
>NZ_JAFFZM010000059.1 GCF_017676345.1 Streptomyces smyrnaeus
CTAGATGTATGAGTCTGATGTCTTCAGTGGTCATAGGCGATCAGTGATCGTTTGGCCTCGGCGCCGATGGTCCAGTTGTGCCAGATTCCCGCTGCGAGGGCGAGGAGTCGTTGGCCGGTGCGGGCGAAGACTCCGGCTGGGGTTCTGCCTTGGTGCTGTTCGAGGCTGAGCTGGCCTTTGAGGGTGTCGATGACAGCCTCGATCCACTGACGGACCCGGGCGATCTTCCCGTGTCGGACCGGCTCGTCCTTGCGGTCCGGCCGCACGAGGTGAACCCCGAGCCGCTCGGTGAGGAACGTTTCGAACTCCTTGCCCGCAAAGCCCTTGTCGGCCAGGATCACCTGCCCGGCGCGGACGAGGCGGTGGTCGCGTTCCAGCAGCGCGGCCATCACCTCGCGTTCGCCGACCCTGGGGCTGGCCAGGCACCAGGTGACGGGCATGCCCTCCGCGGTGGTGACCAGGTAGAGCCGGAATCCCCAGAAGAAGCGGGAGTGGCTGCGGCAGTAGCCATAGCTGGCGTGCCCGGCCAGGCCGGAGCGTTTGACCGTCTCGCGGGAGGCCGCACACGGCAGCGGGGTGGAGTCGATCAGCCGCAGGTCGTCGTGCCAGGTCGGTACCTGCCTGGCCAGTGCCTCGATCGTGTGGGAGATCAGCGGTCCGGCGGCGTTGAGGCGCTTGTTGTAGGCCGATTGCTGGGGCAGGTAGCGAAAGAGGTGTCCGAGCCGGGCATGGGCGAAGCGGATCCAGTGCCGTGCGGAGGGGAAGCCCAGCAGGACTTGGGCGACCGCCAGGCACAGCAGTTCGGCGTCCGTCAGTTTCGGAGGTCGCCCGATCCGGCGACAAGGCGCCACGTGGTCGTCGATGAACACGTACAGTGCCGTCAGAAGGGCGTCCAGGTTTGTCTTCACACACTGACCAACGGGCGCCCTTCGCCATGGTCGCGACCGGCACCAACATCGGACTCATTCATCTAG
>NZ_JAFFZM010000006.1 GCF_017676345.1 Streptomyces smyrnaeus
CCAGGTGGTCAATCTGATGGAGCGGTTGCAGGACGAGTTCGGGCTCTCCTGCATGTTCATCGCCCACGACCTGTCCATCGTCCGCCACATCTCCGACCGGGTGGCCGTGATGTACCTCGGCAAGATCATGGAGATCGGCACCGAGACCGAGATCTACGAGCACCCCACCCACCCCTACACCCAGGCGCTGCTGTCGGCCGTCCCGGTCCCCGACCCGGAGGCGGAGGCCGGGAGGGAACGCATCGTGCTGGAAGGCGACGTACCCTCGCCCGCCAACCCGCCCTCGGGCTGCCACTTCCGCACCCGCTGCTGGAAGGCCCAGCAGCGCTGCGTGGTCGAGGAGCCGGCCCTGGCCGTGCCCGAGAACTTCGCCGACACCCTCCCCGAGCAGCCGGTGCACCACCCCTCGGCCTGCCATTTCGCCGCCGAACGGGCCGCGGTGGTACCGCCGGTGGCCGGCTGAGAGCGGCGCGGGCCCTCAGGTCTGCGGAGAGGTTCCGTAGCGGGCGGTGCCGCCCCGGTACTGCGAGAGGGTGTGCGAGTCACGCTGCTCGCCGCGGGAGAGGGACAGCAGTACGGCGCAGCCGGTGACGACCTCGAAGGCGCTGGTGAGCACCCGAAGCTGGGCTTCGAAGCCGAGATCGCCGAAGTGCTCGAACAGCTCCGTCTTGATACCGAACGCCACGGCGAACAGGCCGATACCGAGCAGGGGGGCGGTGGTGATCAGGCCGAGGGGCCGGGAGAAGGGGACACCCGCCAGCGCCGCGACGGCGGTGACCAGACAGAGCAGGACGACGGCCCACAGCACCCAACCGGAGGGTGCGTCCAGCAGTCGTACGATGGCCCGCTCTCCGGTCAGCGTCTGCTCGTAGCGGTCCCATCCGTACTGGTTCCAGGCGCGTATCTCCCATGCGGCGAGCACCACACCGCCGGAGCCCAGCAGCAGAAAGGCGGCGACGGCGCCGCCCCTGGTGGGGCCGGCAGGGGGCTCGTCGGCGGGGTCGGAGCGGGACGGGCCGCCGTAGCCGTAGCCGCCGGAGAGGGGCGGGGCCGTGCGGCGGCCGACGACGGCGGTGACGATCAGCGCGGCACCGATGACGACCGCAGCGATGGTACTGAAGAGGACCTTGCTCAGCAGTCCGTCCGAGACGCCCTGCATCCAGTCGGCGTTGAGGTTCCACAGGCCGGGCGTACGCACGGCCACCGTCAGCAGACCGGTGCAGGTGAGTATCGCCGCGGACGAGGAGGAGCGGAACGCGGTCACGGCGGCGACCGAGTACAGCAGCAGCAGCGTCGGCTCCAGGAAGGAGGTGACCCACACGCCGTCCTCGGCGCGGGCCGGCAGCCCTGCCCAGTTCCACCAGACGTCGACGACCTCGCGGGCCTGGGTGAAGTCCCGGATGATCCAGGCCAGGCTGATCAGCGCGAGCGCGGCTGTCAGCAGTGCTCCGAAGGCGCGCGCGCCGCGCGCGAGCGTCCTGTCCTGGCCCATGCTCGGCCCCCCGTGTGTGCGGTGTCGCGACGTCCCAGATCCACCCGTGTCTACCTGTGATCGCCGTGCGGCTACAAGCGCCCCCCGGTGCCGCGACGCACGCCGATGCGACCGCGCGCCCATGTTCGCACGGCGCACACCGCTCGCGCATGGGAACGCCATCAAACCAGCCGCACGGGGGAGTTGCGCGCCGTACGCACTTCGCAGCGGCAGCTTCGGATATCGGTGAGACGTCGACCGTGTTGCGGGTTCGTTAAGGCGTTTCCTTGATACTTATTATGCTATGTCCGCTCGGCAGCTGTGATGTCAAGCACGTTGCGACCTCGATCTGCGCAACGTTCGCTCAAGAAAGCGTCGGTGGGCGGCCAGCCTGGCCAACACCTCTTGACTGCCACGTAATTGGCTTGCGAAAGTCCGGCTCAACCCACCCGCATCACGCCCAACGATTCGGGTTCCGGCGAGATTTGAGCGCGGGAGCACACACGCGATGACGAGTACTTCCCAGGCTGCGGCAGCCGGGGCCGACACCCCTGGTCCCGACGACCCCGGTCTGAGTTCTACGCGAGTTGCCAAGGAGGCCGAACTCGCGGGCCGATCCCCCGGCCAGCTCATGTGGATGCGCTTCAAGCGCGACCGCACCGGCGTGATCTCGGCGTGCATCGTGCTCGCCTTCTTCCTGATCGCGGCGCTGGCCCCGGTGATCTCCTGGCTCTACGGCAAGGACCCCTACACCCGGTACGGGCAGCTGAGGCCCGGTCTGCTGAACGAGAACTTCTACCCGGTGAAGCCCAACGGCGGCATCGACGGCGAGTTCTGGTTCGGGCTGGAGCCGGGGCTGGGCCGGGACGTGTTCACCCAGCTGCTCTACGGAATCCGCAACTCGCTGGCGCTCGCGGTGATCATCACTCTGCTGTCGGTGCTGACGGCCATCATCATCGGCGTCGCGGGGGGCTACTTCGGCGGCAAGGTCGACTACTTCCTCGGCCGTTTCACCGACTTGATGATGTCCTTCCCCAACCAGCTGTTCTTCGTGGCCTTCACGCCGGTGGTCGGGGCGCTGCTGGTGGACCCGCGGGACGAGATGCCGACCTGGCTGCGGGCCGGCGTGCTCGTCTACGTGATGTGGTTGCTGGGCTGGATGACGCTGGCACGACTGTTGCGCGGCCAGACGCTGTCGTTGCGGGAACGGGAATTCATCGAGGCGGCGCGGGTCGCCGGCACCCCGTCGGGCCGCATCGTCCGCAAGGAGCTGCTGCCGAACCTCGTCACGCCCATTCTGGTGCAGGCCACCTACATGCTGCCCAATAACGTCACCGCCATCGCGGGGCTCTCGTTCCTCGGTGTCGGTCTGCTGGAGCCCACCCCCGACTGGGGCCGGATGTTCGCGAAGGGCGCCGAGATCTACCAGAGCGACATCACCTACATGTTCTTCCCGGGCGGCGCGATGGTGATCTTCATCCTCGCCTTCAACCTGCTCGGAGACTCGGTCAGGGACGCATTCGATCCCAAGTCGGGCCGATGAGGGCCAGGCGCGACCGAGTGGTGGGGGGTGCTGCCACCCCGTACGGCATCAGTCAGGCAGCGACGGACAACCGACAGGCAGGTGCAGACACCACCATGAGCAGAGTGAGCATACGCACGGCGCGTGCCTCCCTCGCGGCGCTCGCCGCCGGAGCGCTGTTCCTCACCGGGTGCAGCAGCGGCGGCGGAGGCGACGACACGGAGAAGGAGGAGAAGGCCAAGCAGCAGGGCCAGGACGTCTCCTACACCTTCGCCGACGAAGCCGCGTCCAAGGGCCCGGCCAAGGAGGTCGAGGGCGGCCGCAAGGGCGGGACCATCAAGGTGCTGCAGCGCGACAGCTTCGCGCATCTGGACCCCGCGCAGATCTACGTCAGCGACGAGGGCGCGCTCGCCACGCTGATCCACCGCGGTCTGACCACCTACAAGAAGGTCAGCAACGACGAGTACGAGGTCGTCGGCGACCTGGCCACCGACAGCGGGAAGAAGTCGGACGGCGGCAAGACCTGGACGTACAAGCTCAAGGACGGCATCAAGTTCGAGGACGGCTCGACCATCACCTCGAAGGACGTCCGGCACACCATCGAGCGCACGTTCGCCCCGTTCATCACCGAGGGCCCCACCTTCGTCCAGCAGTGGCTGGCCGACACCGGTGGCACCGACTACCGCAAGATGCTCAAGGACGGCCCCTACAAGGGCAAGCACCTGCCCGACAGCGTCCTGGAGACGCCGGACGACAAGACCATCGTCTTCCACTTCAAGAAGCCGCAGGCCGAGCTGCCCTACGCGCTGGCGATGGCCGGCTACGCGGTGGTGTCCGAGAAGAAGGACACCAAGGAGAAGTACGACAAGAAGCCGCTGTGCTCCGGCCCGTACAAGATCGCTTCGTTCAAGTCCGGCAAGAGCATGAAACTGGTCCGCAACCCCGAGTGGGACCCGAAGACGGACCCGGCGCGCAACCAGTACCCGGACGCGTTCAACATCCAGTTCGGTGTCTCCTTCGAGGACTCCACCAAGCGGCTGATGTCCGACGCGGGTGAGAACCAGACCGCCACCAGCTTCACCAACCAGGTCGACGCCTCCAGCCTGCAGAAGGTGCGCACCGACCCGGAGATCAAGAAGCGGACCGTCGGCGGCTTCCAGTCCTACGTCAGCTACCTGAACATCAACATGGACCGGATCAAGAACAAGAAGGTCCGGCAGGCCATCGCCTACGCGATCCCCAACCAGTCCATCGTCTCGGCCTTCGGTGGCGCAGGCGGCGGTGAGATGGCGGGCAACTACATCAGCCCGACGCTGGTCGGCCACAAGAAGACCGACCCCTTCAACAAGCTGAAGAACCCGCAGGGTGACGTCAAGAAGGCGGCCAAGCTGCTGAAGGAGTCCGGCAAGAAGGGCATGAAGCTCACCTTCGCCTACCAGAACGCTCCCGAGTGGCAGCAGTTCGCGGTGGCTGCGACGCAGAACCTGGAGAAGGCCGGGTTCAACGTCCAGAAGAAGGACATCATCGCGGACACGTACTACGACCAGATCGGCAAGGTCAAGAACGGCTACGACATCTACCACAACTCGTGGGGTGCCGACTGGCCGAGCTCCTCGACCGTCGTTCCGAACCTGTTCGACGGGCGTCAGGTCCAGGACGGTTCCGCGAACTACTCGCACCACAAGAACCCCAAGTTCGAGAAGGAGATGGACCGCATCCGCGCCATGTCCGACGCGAACAAGGCCGCCGAGGAGTGGCAGAAGCTGGCGGACAAGATCCTCGTCGAGGACGTCCCCGCCGTGCCCATGCACTACTACAAGGCCATCCAGATCTCCGGCTCGAAGATCGGTGGCGCCTACTTCGACGAGCGGCTGCACGACCTCAACCCGACGTCGCTCTACGTGAAGAAGTAACGCACCGCGCCCCAGGCGCCGACTCCGCCGCCCGGCCCGTCGAGGCCGGGCGGCGGAGCCCCGGGCGACCCGCCCCGGTTCCGTCCCGTACGTCTCGATCCCGCTGTCGCACGAGAGCTGCGTTCCGTCATGCTGCGATTTCTCATCCGCCGGTCGCTCGGCGCCGTGGTGATCCTGCTGATCATCAGCGCCGTCACCTTCTTCCTCTTCTACGCCGTCCCACGGGACCCGGCGACGCTGGCCTGCGGCAAGAACTGCACGCCGGACGCGCTCGCGGTCATCCGCAAGAACATGGGCATCGACGAGCCGGTCCCGGTCCAGTACTTCCACTTCATGGTCGGCATCGTCGCCGGACGCCAGTTCAACGTGGGGGACTGTCCGGCACCGTGCTTCGGCTACTCCTTCGCCAACCAGGACCCCGTCTGGCAGACCATCCTGGACCGCTTCCCCACCACCGTCTCGCTGACCGTCGGCGGTGCCGTGGTCTTCCTGACCATCGGTCTGGGCGCCGGCATGATCGCCGCCTGGAAGAAGGGCACCGTCATCGACAAGGCGTTCAGCTCGATGTCGCTGGTGCTCTCCTCGATGCAGATCTACTTCATCGGCCCGCTGGTGCTGGCGCTGGTGGTCTACAACCTGGAGCTGCTCGACCAGCCCAAGTACGTCCCGCTCACCCAGGATCCGGCCGGCTGGTTCATGGGACTGCTGATCCCCTGGATGGTCGTCCAGATCATCTTCACCGCGAACTACACCCGTCTTTCCCGGTCCTCGATGATCGAACAGTTGCAGGAGGACCACGTCAGAGCGGCCCGGGCCAAGGGCATGTCGGGCAAGTACGTCTTCTTCCGCTACGCGTGGCGCGGCTCGCTGATCCCGATCGTCACCATCTTCGGTGTCGACCTCGGTTCGCTGTTCGGCGGCGCGATGATCACCGAGTGGACCTTCTCGCTGCCCGGGCTCGGCACTCTCGCGGTCAACTCGGTGCAGAACACCGATCTGCCCATGGTGATGGGCGTGATGCTCTTCGCGGCCACCTTCATCATCCTCTTCAACATCGTCGTGGACGCCGCCTACGCGTTCATCGATCCGCGCGTGCGGCTGTCCTAGGAGAACCGGCACATGACCACCCTGACCAAGGAAGCCGACGTACCGGCCCCGCGTGACGGCGGCGGTGACGCCTTCCTCTCGGTGCGCGACCTGTACGTGCACTTCGACACGGAGGACGGCACCGTCAAGGCAGTCGACGGGCTCTCCTTCGACGTCGAACGCGGCCGCACCCTCGGCATCGTCGGTGAGTCCGGCTCCGGCAAGTCGGTCACCAACCTGTCCATCCTGGGCCTGCACAACCCGCGGACCACCGACATCTCCGGGCAGATCATGCTGGACGGCCAGGAGCTGACGGGCGCCCGGGAGAAGACCCTGGAGGCGCTGCGCGGCAACAAGATGGCGATGATCTTCCAGGACGCGCTCACCGCCCTCTCGCCGTACTACACGATCGGGCGGCAGATCGCCGAGCCGTACCGCAAGCACATGGGCGTCTCCAAGCGCGAGGCGCATCTGCGGGCCATCGAGATGCTGGACAAGGTCGGCATCCCGAACCCCAAGATGCGGGTCAACGACTACCCGCACCAGTTCTCCGGCGGTATGCGGCAGCGCGCGATGATCGCGATGGCGCTGGTGTGCAACCCGGACCTGCTGATCGCGGACGAGCCCACCACGGCGCTCGACGTCACCGTGCAGGCGCAGATCCTCGACCTGCTCAAGGACCTCCAGCAGGAGTTCGGCTCCGCGATCGTCTTCATCACCCACGACCTCGGAGTCATCGCCAACGTCGCCGACGACATCCTGGTGATGTACGGCGGGCGGGCCGTCGAGCGCGGCTCGGTCTCCGAGGTGCTGCGCTCCCCGCAGCACCCGTACACCTGGGGCCTGCTCACCTCCATGCCCCGGCTGACCGGGAACGTCAACGAGGAGCTCTCACCGATCCACGGCTCCCCGCCCAGCCTGCTCGCACCCCCGCCCGGCTGCCCCTTCCACCCGCGCTGCGGCTTCGTGGACGAGGTCGCCGGCAAGTCCTGCACGGCCGACCGGCCGCCGCTGCCGGACGGCCGGGGTGCCGCCTGCCATCTGACGGCGGAGCAGAAGCGGACGTTCTTCGTCGAGCAGATCAAGCCCAGGCTGAGCTAGGACAGGCAGAGGGAGAAACAGACCAATGAGCGATGACCTCACCCTGACCGAGCCCGGCGAGGGCGAACCGCAGGACACTCGGCCGGCGCGTACCGGGGAGCCGCTGCTGCAGGCCGAGAACCTGGCCAAACACTTCCCCATCATGGGTGGCTTCCCCTTCAAGCGGAAGGTGGGCGAGGTCCAGGCCGTCTCCGGTGTCGACCTGTCCGTGCGCGCGGGCGAGAGCTTCGGGCTCGTCGGCGAGTCGGGCTGCGGCAAGTCCACCACGGGGCGGCTGCTGACCCGGCTGCTGGAGCCCACCGCGGGCAAGCTCACCTACGCGGGGCAGGACATCACCCACGCGTCGCGCAAGGAGCTGGCACCGGTCCGCTCCGAGATCCAGATGATCTTCCAGGACCCGTACTCGTCGCTCAACCCGCGGCATACGGTCGGCACCATCATCGGCGGCCCCATGGAGGTCAACGGGATCAACCCGCCCGGCGGGCGGGAGAAGCGCATCCGTGAGCTGCTGGAGACCGTCGGCCTCAACCCCGAGCACTACAACCGGTTCCCGCACGAGTTCTCCGGCGGTCAGCGCCAGCGCATCGGTGTGGCCCGCGCGCTCGCGCTGGAGCCCAAACTGATCGTGGCCGACGAGCCGGTCTCCGCGCTGGACGTCTCCATCCAGGCCCAGGTGGTCAACCTGCTCCAGCAGGTGCAGCGCGACATGGGCATCGCCTTTGTGTTCATCGCCCATGACCTGGCGATCGTGCGGCACTTCTCCGAGCGGGTCGCGGTGATGTACCTCGGCAAGATCGTCGAGGTGGGTGAGCGCGAGGCGATCTACAACCGTCCCCGCCACCCCTACACGCACGCGCTGCTGTCCGCGGTGCCGGAAGCCGTGCTGCACGAGGAGGCGGCGTCGGAGGGACCGGAGGCCAGGGAGCGGATCCGGCTGGCCGGCGACGTGCCCTCGCCGATCAACCCGCCCTCGGGCTGCCGCTTCCGCACCCGCTGCTGGAAGGCCCAGGACAAGTGCGCCACCGAGGAGCCCCCGCTGGTCCGGCTCCCCGGGAACGAGCCGGACCATCTGACGGCCTGCCACTTCCCCGAGGAGCCCACGACCGCCGCCCGTGAGGAGGCCGTCGTCATGGACAAGGCGCTCCAGGCGATGGAGGACAGTTCGCACTAGGGCTTCGCCCTGCCGGGGAGGGGAACTGCGCGAGCAACCACGGGGGGTACCGCCCGGCCGAAGGCTGGGGGAGCACCTGCGGCCCGCAGCGCACAGACAGGGCAGCCCCTCCTCGGTCAGTCGGCGATCCCCAACGACCGCTTCAGGAAGTCCACCTGCAGCAGCAACAGGTTCTCCGCGACCGCCGCGCCGCTTGCCATATGGGTGACCCCCGAGAGAGGGAGCACTTCATGGCGGCGGCCCGCAGCCAGCAGCGCGGAGGACAGCCGCAGCGCGTGGGCCACCACCACGTTGTCGTCGGCGAGCCCATGAATGATCATCAGCGGCCGATGGGGGCTGTCCTCGTCCACCAGGGACAGCCCCTCGTCGGTGATTAGTGAGGCCTCCGCGTAGCTGTCGGGGTCCTCCTGCGGGGTGCCGCAGTACCGCTCGGTGTAGTGGGTGTCGTACAGCCGCCAGTCCGTCACCGGTGCTCCGGCGACCGCGGCGTGGAAGACGTCGGGTCGCCGCAGCACCGCCAGCGCCGCGAGATAACCGCCGTACGACCAGCCGCGGATGCCGACCCGGGACAGGTCGAGCGGAAAGTCCTCGGCGAGCGCGTGCAGCGCCTCGACCTGGTCCTCCAGCGTGACGGCGGCGATCCGGCGCGAGACGGCCTTCTCCCAGCCGGGGCTGTGGCCGGGGGTGCCGCGCCCGTCCGCCGTGACCACCGCGAAGCCCTGGTCCGCGAACCACTGCGCCGTCAGATGCGCGTTGTGCGCCGCGACGACCCGCTGCCCGTGCGGCCCACCGTAGGGATCCATCAGCACCGGCAGCGGCCCGTCCGACTCCTGGTAGCCGGAGGGCAGGACGACGGCGGCCGGGATACGGCGCCGTCCGGTGTGCAGCAGCCGAGGCGCGGTGCTGAGCACGGGTGTCTCGGCGTACGACTCGATGGCGCCCAGCCGCGCCGAGTCGGCCTCCCGCAGCAGCACCACCCGCGCACCCGGCCCGGACAGGGCCGCGGTCGACAGGACCAGCGTCCCGCCGCCCCGTACGGCGGAGGCGAGGTGCGGCCCCTCCTCGTCGGCGATCCGCACCGGCTCGCCACCGGCCAGCGGCACCCGGTAGACCCCGATGTCCCCCGGCGCGCGGCGGTCCGCCGCACCGCCCCCGTCGCCTTCCGAGGCGGAGAAGAGGACGTCTTCCTCCCCGATGTCGAGAACGGCCCGTACGTGCAGCGCCGGGGAGGTGAGCCGCCGTGCGCCCGCCATGAGCACCCGTGCGCCTCCGCCGCCCCGTGCCGCGTCGGCCCGGTCGCCCTGTGCCGCGCCACCTTCGTCGGTGATCCGGACGAGCTCGCCGTCCGGCGCCCACGCCGGGACCCCGCCGAAGAGTTCAAGCCAGATTGGATCATATTCGGCGAGTGTGACGGAAGTCGCACCCGTGGCGGTGTCCACCGTCAGATACGCGGCCTCGCGCTGGTCCCTGCTCTGGACGAGCAGCAGCGGCGGACCGGCGGACGACCAGTGCGCCCGGGCCAGATACGGATAGCGCTCGCGGTCCCAGTCGACCTGGACGCGGGACCCGTCGAGGCCGAGCAGATGCAGGGTGACCTCGGCGTTCTGGGTGCCTGCCGCGGGATAGGCGACCCGGGTCGGCTCCTGCTGCGGGTTGGCCGGATCGGCGATGGTCCAGCGCTGCACAGGGGCGTCGTCGACCCGTGCGGCCAGCAGCCGGTCCGCGCCCGGGGACCACCAGTATCCGCGGGTCCTGGACATCTCCTCGGCGGCGATGAACTCGGCCAGGCCCCAGGTGACGGTCCCGGGCTCGGGCCCGGCCAGTGCCCGGTCGTCCTCGCCGTCCACGGCGGCCACCCGCAGCGCGCCGCCCGACACATAGGCCACGTGCCGTCCGTCCGGGGAGGGCCGGGGGTCCACCACGGGGGTGGGTGTCGGCAGCTCGGCCGCCTTCCCGGTGAGCAGGTCGGCGGTGAAGAGCCGACCCGAAAGAGCGAAAGCGGCCATCTTCATGGAACTGTCAGTGGCATATCCGACCACGCCCGCGGTTCCCTCGCGGCTCCGCTCGCGCCGCGCGCGCTCCTCGGGGGACAGCTCCTCGGCGGCGCCGCCCAGCAGCTCCTCGGGGTCGGCCGCGATCCGCTCCTCGCCGCTCGCCACATCCCGCACCCACAGCAGGTGGGCCAGGTCAGAGCCGCTGCGGGAGCGCAAAAAGGCTACTCGTGAGCCGTCTGGGGCAACTGTGAAGGACCTCGGAGCGCCAAGTGTGAATCGGTGGGTACGCGCGTGCTGCCGCGGGAAAGTCGTAGCCATGCGGCCGACCGTACTGCGCTTGAGCCGGGCTGTGATCCGCTCCGGGTGCCCTCCGGGAAGATCGTCGGGTGGTGTGCAGTTGGCTGGAACTGAATATGCGCCCCTCCTCTGCACCTGTGCACCGAGCCGTGCGGTCGTGCGGATAATTATGATCCGTTGCGCATGGTGAGTGCTGGGTATGAAGCCGGTGGCTCCTCCATGCCGGAGGCGTGCTGCCGTGTCCGTGTGACCCGTACCGATCCCGTACCGACCGTGCGTACTTGGAGGTGAACCGCCGTGGCACTCTCGATTTCGGCGGTGGTGCTGCTGGCGATCATCGTCATCCTGCTCGTCAGGAAATCCGGGCTCAAAGCCGGACACGCGGTGATCTGCGTGCTGTTGGGCTTCTATCTGGCCAGTTCGTCGATGGCCCCCACCATCAACGACCTGACCACCAACGTCGCCGGGATGATCGGGGAGCTCAAGTTCTGACCCGGTTCCTGTCCGCATCCCGTCTCTCCTCGCTCCCGCGCCTACGCGGCCGTCCGGAGCGGCCACGTCGGCTGCCGGTACGGCGTCCGTCGTAGGCTCGGGGGTATGACCGCTGCGTTTACCCCGGGGGCGGCCCCCGGCTCACCGGCCGCCCCCGAGCGCCGTCTGCTGCTGGTGCACGCGCACCCCGACGACGAGTCGATCACCACCGGCGCCACCATGGCCAAATACGCGGCGGAGGGCGCCCACGTCACCCTCGTCACCTGCACCCTGGGGGAGGAGGGCGAGGTCATCCCGGACGGGCTGGCCCATCTGGCGCCCGACCAGGACGACACCCTGGGCCCGCACCGCATCGGTGAACTCGCGGCGGCCATGCGCGCGTTGGGCGTCACCGACCACCGCTTCCTCGGCGGCCCCGGCCGCTACCGCGACTCCGGCATGATGGGCGCCCCGACCAACGACCGCCCCGGCTGCTTCTGGCAGGCGGAGCTGGACGAGGCCGCGCAGCTGCTCGCCGCCGTGGTGTGCGAGGTACGCCCCCAGGTGCTCGTCACCTACGGGCCCGACGGGGGCTATGGCCATCCGGACCACATCAAGGCCCACCGCGTCGCCATGCGCGCCGTCGAACTCGCCGCCACGAAGAACGGCCGTTCGCAGGGCGAGCCGCACCGGGTCCAGCGGGTCTACTGGAACGTGGTGCCCCGCCCCGTGCTCGATGAGGGCTTCGCCCGGCTGCATGCCGCCGACGACGACGGTGAGGTCTTTCCCTTTCCGGGCTTCACGGGCAGAACGGGCTTCGCACAGCCGGACGATGTCCCGGGGGTGGTGGACAGCGCGGCCGAGGTCGATGTCACGGTGGAGGCCGACGCGTACGTGGCGGCGAAGGCGAGGGCGATGGCAGCACACGAGACCCAGGTGTCCGTACGCCACACCTCCCGCGGTCCGGTCTTCGCGCTCTCCAACGGGCTGGCCCAGCCGCTGAGCGGGACGGAGTTCTTCCAGCGAGCGGACCGCGACGGTGCGGCGCCGGCCGGGGCCGACGACCTGTTCGCGGAGGTGGACGCATGAGCGCGGTGAGCGGCAACGGCACGGCGGAGCGGAGCGCCTGGCCCCGCGCGCTCGGGGCCAGGGTCGCGGTCTACGCGGTACTGGTCGTCCTCGGACTGCTGACCGGCGTCGCCGGAACCCTGGTGCAGGGCGGCTGGTTCCCCTTCGGGCTGCTGCTGGCGCTGGCCGCCGCCGTCGGGGTCTTCTGGGGCGGCGCCACCCTGTGCCGTACGAAGGTGGGGGCCGCGGCCCCGGGCGCCGGGTGGGTGCTCGCGGTGCTGCTGACAACCCCCTCGCGGGCCGAGGGCGACTTTCTGTTCGCCGCGGGAATCGCCGGCTATGTCTACCTGTTCGGCGGCATGCTCGCGGCTGTGATGTGTACCACGATCGCCTTGCCCGCGCCCCCCGTGCCCGTCGGCAAAAACCGCTGAGAGGACCGTCACCGGGGCGATTCGGTGGTCGCGGGGTCGGTGCCCTGTGCCCCAAGTACAGTGGTGCGCGCCGGCGAGCCGCCTTCAGGCCAACAGGAAGACGGCGAATCCATCCGGGAGTACCTGTTTTGAGTCGTGAAACTGACAGTTCGTCCTCCGGGCCCAAGCGGCGCGGCGGTTCGTCGTACCCCTCGGGGACCGAGCCGTACGGCGCCTCGGGCTCCGGCGCGGGCCAGGACGACCGGAATGTCCCACCTCCGGCCGGGTCCAAGCCGGACGAGCCGAAGACGGAGACGACGCTCACCACGCGCATCCGCATCAACATCCCCGGCTCACGGCCGATTCCGCCCGTGGTGATGCGTACGCCGGTGGCGGACGACGGCGAGGAGGGCACGTCCGACAGAACGGAGGACGGCTCCGGCGGCCGGGAGTCGAAGGGCACCGTGGACCTCGGCGCGGGCAAGCGCGCGACCGGGGGCGGCACGGGCCCCGCCGCCGTGCCCCCGCCCGCGCCGGGCGGTGGCTCCGAAGCCCCGCCGGCTGCCTCGGCGTCCGCGGGCGCGGGCGTGGGCGGGGGCGGCGGAACGGGCTCCGGCTCCGACGACGCCTCCGGGGCGGAGGAGAAGTTCACCCAGCGGACCAGCGACTGGTTCGCGCCGCGCAAGCCGCCCAAGAGCACGTCGGCGCCGTCCGGCCCGGCAGCCGGTGGCCCCGGCTCCGGCGCGGCACCCGGTGCAGGCGGTGGGGGCGGTGTTGGTGCCGGTGCCGGGGCTGGGGACCGTGGCGATCTGCCGTACTACTCCGGGCCGGGGCCCGAGTCGACCGGTACGCACGGGGTTCCCGAGTCCACCGGTACGCACGGGATTCCCGAGTCGACCGGTACGCACGGGATTCCCGGTGCGCCGGGAGCCGGGCCTGCCTTCCCGGGCGGAGCCGGCCCGACCGACACGCCGCCCGACGGCGTGCCGCACTTCGGGCAGAACCCGCCGGGCGGGCCCGCCGGCCCCACCACGGGCCCGGCCACCGGTGACATGCGCGTACCGCCCACCCCGGGCAGCGCCGCCCCCGGCTCCCTGGCGGCACCGGGCGCCGCTCAGGGCTCCGGCGCGGGCCCCGATTTCGGTGCGGGCCGGGCTCCCGGCGCGCACGCTCCCGGCGCCGACCAGGGGCGGGGGGCCTCAGGACCGGACGCGTTCGGCCACGGCCGTCCGGGCTCCCACGGCGTCCCCGGGGCCGGCCCCGGCGGTACGCCCCCGTCCGGAACGCCCATGGTGCCGGGCGCCGGTGCGGCTGACCGCCCGGGTACGCCCACCACGGGTCCGGGCGCGGGCACCGGGGCGAGCCCCTTCGCAGCCGCCGGCGCGGAGCCTTCGGGCGCGCCCGGCAGCGAGGCGCGGCTGTCGAGCGACACCATGGTCAGCGGCGTCCCGCAGACGGGCGATCCGGGCGAGCCCGGCGGCCCCGGCGTGCCGCCGCCCGGCCCCTCGTCCCCCGCGCCCGGTGCCGGAGCCCCCGGCGCGCCGTCCGCGCAGAGCGGCACGAAGGCCGCCAAGCCGGCCAAGAAGGGCGGCCGTTCCAAGCTGGTGCTCGTCGGGGCCGCGGTCGTCGGCGTCCTCGGTGTCGCCTACGGCACGGGGCTGCTGCTCGACCACGCGGACGTCCCCAAGGGCACCACGGTGCTCGGTGTGGAGATCGGCGGGCTGAGCAAGCACGAGGCCGTCAACAAGCTGGACGCCGAACTGGGCGACCGGACGAAGGAGCCGTTCAAGATCGAGACGAGTGGCGGCCGGACGGAGCTCAAGCCCAGCGTCGCCGGGGTCGCCCTCGACACGGAGGCGACCGTGCGCTCCGCCGCGGGCCGGGACTACAACCCGGTCTCCGTCATCGGCTCCCTCATGGGCCGGACCCGCGAGGCCGAGCCGACCATCAAGGTGGACGAGGCCAAGGTGCGTGCCGCGCTCAAGCCCGTCCTCGCCAAGGCCGAGGCGAAGTCCCCGTCCGAGGGCATGGTCAAGTTCACGGGCGGCAAGGCGGTCGCCGTCGAGGGCAGCCCGCACAAGGTCGTCGACATCGACAAGGCGCCCGCCGCGCTGAAGAAGGCCTTCGTGCAGCGCGCCGTCTCCGGCAAGAACGAACCGGTCGAGCTGCCCGGCCCCGTACGCAAGCCCAAGGTGACCGAGGCCGAGCTGGACAAGGCGGTGAACGGTTTCGGCCGTACCGCGATGTCCGGCTGGGTCTATCTGAAGGCCGGGGATGTGAAGGTCCCCTACAGCCAGAAGACGATCGGCAAGTTCCTCACCATGCAGGCGAGCGGCAACGGAAAGCTGCAGCCGGTCATCGACACCGCGAAGCTGAAGGAGACCTACGGCTCGGCGTTCGACAACGTGGTGGTCGACGGCGGCGCCCGGACGGTCAAGATGACGCCGAAGCACGCGGCGGCCGCCATGGTGGAGGCCCTTCGCAAGAAGGCACCGCCCGAGCCGGCCCAGCGCGTCGCCGAGGTCCCGGCGACCCGCTCCCGCTGACCCCGGCTCCCGCCGAGCCGGGTACCGGACCGACCCAGGGGCGTCCCGCCGAGGTGGCGGGGCGCCCCTGGTCGTGGCGACCGGTGCGGGGCGCGTCCGGGCGGCGAGTGCCTGCTCGCCCGGTCTCGTACGCCGGTTCGTAGCCGAGGCTCGTATCCCGGGCTCGCACGATGGGCCCGTGCGCCGGGCCCGTGTACCGGGTCCGTACGCCCCTTGTCACCCGGGGGAGGTGACATCTGTCAGCCCCAGGTCACGACTGCCGACACTGCCCCGGGCACCCGGTCTCCGGCGAGTCTTGGGGGCATGACATCGACCCGCGCCACGGCCCCCGCCGTGGAGTTCATTTCGGCCAGTAAGACCTACGGCACCGTCCGGGCACTCGACGGACTGACCGTCAGCCTTCACCCCGGCGAGACCGTCGCCCTCCTCGGCCCCAACGGGGCGGGCAAGTCCACCACGCTCGACCTGCTGCTCGGACTGCGCAACCCGGACCCGGGTGGCCGGGTGCGGCTGTTCGGGACCACACCGCGGCAGGCGGTGACGGGCGGCCGGGTGGGCGCCATGCTCCAGTCCGGCGGGCTGATGGAGGGCGTACGGGTCCGCGAACTGGTCGAGCTCGCCTGCGCTCTGCACCCGCGGGGGTACCCGGCCGAACAGGTGCTGGCGGACGCCCGGATCACCGAGCTGGCCGACCGGATGGTGGGCAAGCTGTCCGGCGGCCAGGAACAGCGGGTGCGGTTCGCGCTGGCCACGGCCGGGGACAGCGATCTGATCGTGCTGGACGAGCCCACCACCGGCATGGATGTCACCGCGCGCCGCGCCTTCTGGTCGGCCATGCGGGCGCAGGCCGCCCAGGGCCGCACGGTGCTGTTCGCCACCCACTACCTGGAGGAGGCCGACGAGGTCGCCGACCGGGTACTGGTGCTGCACCGCGGGCGGCTGCTCGCCGACGGCAGCGCAGCCCGGATCAAGGCCATGGCGGGCGTGCGCCGGGTCGGCTTCACGCTGGACGCGGTGCCCGACGGGGTGCTGGAGGCCCAGCTGCGTGCCCTGCCCGGAGTCGCTGAACTCGACCTGGCCGGTGCCACCGTACGGCTGCGCTGCACCGACGCGGACGCCACCGTGCACGCGCTCTACGCGCTGGGGCTCCACCCGCGCGGCCTGGAGGTCACCGGGCTCGGCCTGGAAGAAGCGTTCGTCACCCTCACCACCCGCGCCGAGGAGACCGGCCACCGGGTGACCGAGAACAAGGCAGGCACCAAGTGAAGACCCTCGTCAAGCTGGAGATCACGCGCTCGCTGCGCAACAAGAAGTTCATGTTCTTCTCGGTGATCTATCCGCCGGTGCTCTACGTGATCATCGCGGGCCGGGACACCACGGGGAACATGCCGGGCCTGCCGGTGGACCTGAAGCTGTACTACATGGTCGCCATGGCCGCCTTCGGCGCGATGACCGCCGTGCTGATGGGCAACAGCGAACGCATCGCCAAGGAGCGTGAGACCGGCTGGGTACGGCAGCTGCGGCTCACCGCGCTGCCGGGGCGCGGCTATGTCACCGCGAAGATCGCCTCGGCCGCCACCGTCAGCCTGCCCTCCATCCTGCTGGTCCTGCTGACCGGAGCCACCGTCATGGACGTACGGCTGGCAGCGTGGCAGTGGGGTGCCGTCGCCCTGTGCTCGTGGGCCGGCAGCTTCGTCTTCGCCGCGCTGGGGGTGGCCATCGGCTATCTGGCGACGGGGGACGCGGTGCGGCCGATCACGATGCTGTTCTACTTCGGGCTGGCGTTCACCGGCGGGCTGTGGTTGCCGATGTCGAGCCTCCCCGACTGGGTGCGGCACATCGGTGAATGGATGCCCACCTACGCCTACACCGGGCTGGGCCGGGCCGTGGAGGTCGGCGAGGCACCGCACCTGGCCGACGCGGGGCTGCTGCTCGGCTATCTGGTGCTCTTCGCCGCAGTGGCCGCCTGGCTCTACCGCAAGGACACCCGGAAGGCATGATGCCTCCAGGTACGACGTAAGGACACGCACAACATGAGGAACCGTGGCATGGCGGACACCCGGCGGCCGGCCGCGGCCGGAGAGGGCGCCGGCCCGGCCGTGGACGACCTGCGGCCGAACCGCGCGGGCGACCGGGTCCCGGCCTTCGGGGACGCCTTGGAGACCCGGCGCCGCAAGCGGTTCCGGATCGCCATGATCTGCGTCTGGATGGTCTTCCTCAGCGGCCCGGTGAGCGATCTGTGGACGGGCGACCACAGCGGTCCGGCACTCGCCGGTGCGGTGGCCGGGTTCGTGGCGTTCCTCGCCGCCTACCTCACGCTCGTCTACCGGCACATCAAGACCCCTTTTCCCCTGCGGGTGGTGTATCCGCTCCTGTTCTTCCTCTACGGCCTGGCCCTCGTCCTCTCCCTCACGGCGAGCGAGCTGTGGCTGGTGCTGTTCGTCTACGTCGCGGTGGCGATCGGCGCCGTGCTGCCCACCCGGCACGCGGTGGCGGGCGTGGCGGCGTGCGTGCTGGCGCTGGTGGCGGTCGGTACGGACTTCGGGGCCCGGCCCACGTGGAGCGGATGGTCCGGCCTCGTGATCCCCTGCGTGCTGGCCGGTTTCGCGCTGATTTCCGCGCGCAAGACGATCCTGACGATGCGGGAGCTGCGCGAGACCCGGGCGGTGGTGGCGCAGCTGGCGGCCAACGAGGAGCGGCTGCGTCTCGCCCGGGACCTGCACGACCTGCTGGGGCACTCGCTGTCCCTGATCACCCTCAAGAGCGAGCTGGCGGGCCGGATGCTGCCCGCACGCCCCGAAGAGGCCGCCACCCAGGTCGCCGACATCGAACGCGTCAGCAGGCAGGCACTGGTCGATGTCCGCGAGGCGATCGGCGACTACCGGCGCCCCACCCTCGCCGTCGAACTCGCGGGCGCCCGTACCGCGCTGGAGGCGGCGGGCGTCGTCGCCGAGCTGCCGCACCGGCCGCCGCCCGTACGGCCGGCGCCCCAGCAGGAGGCGGCGCTGGCCTGGGCGCTGCGCGAGGCGGTCACCAACGTCGTACGGCACAGCGGCGCCACCCACTGCACGGTGACCCTGCGGGATTGCGACGGCGACGGCGCTCCGGGCGGTCACGGTCGGCGGGTCCTGCGGCTCACCGTCGCGGACGACGGCAAAGGCCCCACCGGTGCGGGCGAGGGCAACGGGCTGAGCGGGCTGCGGGAGCGGCTGGAGCCGGTCGGCGGCTCGCTGTCGACCTCGGCGGGCGTGGACGGGGGCTTCACTCTGTGCGCCACCGTGCCGTCGCTACCCTGAGGCGGTGATCAGACTGCTGCTCGCCGAGGACCAGGCGATGGTCCGCGAGGCGCTCGCCGCGCTGCTGAGCCTGGAACCGGACATCGAGATCGTCGCCCAGGTCGGCAGGGGCGACGAGGTGCTGGACGCGGTCGCGGCCCACCGGCCGGACGTGGCGCTGCTGGACATCGAGATGCCCGGTCTGAGCGGTCTGGACGCCCTGGAGGGGCTGCGGGCGACGCACCCTTCGCTGAAGGTCGTCATCCTCACCACCTTCGGCCGGCCCGGCTATCTGCGCCGCGCCATGGAGTCGGGCGCCGACGCGTTCCTGGTCAAGGACGCGCCCGCGGCACAACTCGCCGACGCCGTACGCCGGGTGCGGGCAGGCGAGCGCGTCATCGACCCGGGGCTGGCCGCAGCCGCGCTCGCCGAGGGCGCCAGCCCGCTCACCGACCGGGAGCGCGATGTGCTGAGCGCGGCCCGCGAGGGCGCGGCCAACGCCGAGATCGCCGCGGCGCTGCACCTGTCGCACGGCACGGTCCGCAACTATCTGTCCACGGCCATCCAGAAGACCGGCGCCCGCAACCGGACCGAGGCCGTCCGTATCGCCCGCGACAAGGGCTGGCTGTAGTCCGACACCGCGGCGTCAGTTCAACCGGGCCCGAGCCGCCCGAGCCGCCCGGCGTACGTTCTCCGCCGCGTTGGGCTCCATCGTCGCGACGATATCCGCGTACTCCTCCATCTCCCGGGCGCCCCGGATGAATTCGCCCCGCTCCACCAGGAGCTGCGCCCGCTCGAAGCGGAGCCTGCCCGGGTGGTGCGGCAGCAGCAGGGACAGCTCGACCGCCCACAGACGCACACCGGACTGCTCGGGCCGCGGGCTGGCCCAGGCGCGGATGTTGTTGAGGATGCGCAGCACGGTCTCCAGCGGTCCGGCAGGCCGCAGTGAGGCAGCCGACAGCGGCGTCCCCCCGGTGGCACCGGCGACCATGACGGACAGCTCCTCCTCGTCGAGCTGCTTGCCTCCGGCGAACGGGTCGGCCAGTACATGGGAGGCGCCGGGGTCACCGAAACCCACCACGAAGTGTCCCGGCAGCGCCACCCCGTACACCGGGGCACCGGCGCGGCGGGCCACCTCCGTCCAGACCACCGACAGCAGGATCGGCAGGCCGCGCCGCCGCCGCAGCACCTCGGGCAGCAGCGAGGACTCCAGCCGCTGGTAGTCCGAGGAGGAGCCGCCGAACCCCTGCTCCTCGCCGAGCACCTGCTGCAGCGTGCGCGCCCACTGGGCGGGGGTACGGCCGCGCTCGAACGGCAACAGTCCGGCCAGCCGGTCGAGTTCCGCCTGCCCCTCGTCCACGATCCGGTCGAGGGCCGACTCGTCGTCCGCCGTGTGCTCCTGCTCGCCGGTCGTGTCCCCGGTCGCGTCCCCGGTCGCGTTCCTCTGGGTGCCGAGGGCCGCCTCCGCGCCGATCAGCAGGCACAGCAGCGCCAGATCGGGGCGCTCCTCGCGGGCTGCCTCGGCGAACCGCCGCCTGACCGCGCTCCGTGCCCCCTCGTCGCCGACACCCTCGCCGTCCACACCGTTTCCGCCGCCCATCTCAGTCCTGCGGGGCGCGGAGGTAGAAGTACGCGTGGTGGTCGGCGAACCCCAGCCGCTCGTAGAGGGCACGCGCTGCCGCGTTGTCCCGCTCCACCTGCAGATAGGCGGCCGAGGCGCCCTCGGCGAGCGCGGCGCGGGCCAGCTCGCCCGTCACCGCCTGCGCCAGCCCCTGCCGACGCCGCCGGGGGGCGACCTCTATCGCGGCGAACCCGGCCCAGCGGCCGTCCACCACGCACCGCCCGATCGCCACGGGGGAGCCGTCCTCGTCGAGCACGGTCGCGAACCACACCGAGGGCCCGCCCGCCAGCACCTTCCGCGCGGCGTCCGAGAGCCCGCCGTCGTCCGCCCTGTTGTAGAGGGAGACCCACTGCTCGTCCGGCGCGCGGTGCAACAGCACCCTTTCGTCCGGCTCCCTGTCGGCCAGCGGGGCCAGCGCGCCGACCTGTATCAACGCGTGGCGCTCGGCCGTCCAGCCGCGCTCGCGCAGCCGACCGGCGAGGATCGCGTCCTTCTCGGCGGCGATCTGCACCCGCGCGGGCAGCCCGCGCTCGCCGTACCAGGCGGTGACCCGCTCCAGGGCCGCCTGCAGCGGCAGCCCGGGATCGTCCAGGACGAGCACGGAGTTCGCCCGCGAGGTGAAACCGCCCGCGGCCCGCAGCGTCCACCCGCCCAGTTGCTCCGACTCGACCGGCGGCCAGCCCCTGGCGGCGACGGTGACGAGTTCCACCACATCGGCGGCGGGCAGCCCCCGGCGGCGCGCCGGAGTGCGGGGTACGACCTTTCCAGCGACCATCGATGCCTCCTCGATCTCGACCTGCTCACCATCGCGTCGGGTGATCCTGAGCACGCCCCCGGTCCACGATGTGAGAATGCCGAGCGTGTCCGTGAATCGTCCGCGCGGCTCTCCCGCCGCCGTCAACGACCGCACCGAGACACGTCTGCCCACGTCGGAAGGGGTGATGCGGACCTCCAAGCGTCCGCCCGTGGTGAATTCCACAGTTCTGATCGCCCCTCCTGTTCGTCTTGTCTCCGCGAACGGAGATACTAGGTGTGGGCATCGCCGCCGTCCGAAGCGAAAGAGCGCTCCCGCGCGCCCGCGGCGGAGCCGGGCACCGGCCCGCCAGCCCTAACGAGGAGGAACGACAGCGTGACTTACGTCATCGCGGAGCCTTGTGTCGACCTGAAGGACAAGGCTTGCATCGAGGAGTGCCCGGTCGACTGCATCTACGAGGGCCAGCGGTCCTTGTACATCCACCCGGACGAGTGCGTCGACTGCGGTGCCTGCGAGCCCGTCTGCCCGGTCGAGGCCATCTTCTACGAAGATGACACTCCCGAGGAGTGGAAGGACTACTACAAGGCCAATGTCGAGTTCTTCGACGACCTCGGCTCTCCCGGCGGTGCCAGCAAGCTCGGCCTGATCGAGAAGGACCACCCGCTCATCGCCGCGCTTCCGCCCCAGGAACACGACGAGTGACCCACGGGCGCACCCCGCGAGTGAGCCACTGGCACGACGAGTAGCTCCTCAGCAGTCCCGTACGGCGACGCCAGCGTCCTGTCGTACGGGACTGCGGCGTTCGGGGCCGTACCGGTCGGCTGTCCTCGAGAACCGGCTGTCTTTTGGAAAGCGAGCACCATGCCCTCCGTCTCCGACCGCCTCCCCACCTTCCCCTGGGACCGGCTAGAGCCGTACAAGACCACCGCCGCCGGGCACCCCGACGGCATCGTCGACCTGTCGGTCGGCACCCCCGTCGACCCGGTACCCGTGCTGGTCAGGCGCGCGCTGACCGAGGCGGCCGACAGCCCCGGCTACCCCACCGTGTGGGGGACCCAGGCGCTGCGGGACGCGCTCACCGGCTGGTGCGAGCGCCGACTGGGCGCGCAGGACGTCACCGACCGGAACGTGCTGCCCGTCGTCGGCTCCAAGGAGCTGGTGGCCTGGCTGCCCACCCAGCTCGGCCTGGGCCCGGGCGACCGGGTGGCCTTCCCCCGGCTCGCCTACCCCACCTACGAGGTCGGCGCCCGGCTCGCCGGGGCCGACCACATCGCCTACGACGACCCCCTGGAGCTGGACCCGGCCGGGCTCGCGCTGCTGTGGCTCAACTCCCCCTCCAACCCGACCGGCCAGGTGCTGCCCCCCGAGAAGCTGCGCGCCGTCATCGCCTGGGCGCGGGAGCACGGCGTGCTGGTCGTCAGCGACGAGTGCTACCTGGAGCTCGGCTGGGAGACGGAGCCGGTCTCCGTACTGCACCCGGAGGTGTGCGGCGGCTCCTACGCGGGCCTGGTGGCCGTCCACTCCCTCTCCAAGCGCTCCAACCTCGCCGGCTACCGCGCCGCGTTCATCGCGGGTGACAGCGACGTGCTCGGCGAACTGCTGCAGATCCGAAAGCACGGCGGGATGATGACGCCGGCCCCCGTACAGGCGGCGGCCGTCGCGGCGCTCGGCGACGACCACCACGTGGCCGAACAGCGGGAGCGCTACCGCGCCCGGCGTACCGCCTTGCGCGGAGCGCTGGAAGCCGCGGGCTTCCGGATCGAGCACAGCGAGGCGTCCCTGTATCTGTGGGCCACCCGGGACGAGTCCTGCTGGGACACCGTGGCCGACCTCGCCAAGCGCGGGGTCCTCGTCGCCCCGGGCGACTTCTACGGCCCGGCGGGGGCACGGCACGTACGGGTCGCGTTCACCGCCACGGACGAGCGCGTCGCCGCGGCCGCCCTTCGGCTGCGGGAGTAGCGGACATGCGAAGGGGCCGCCCGGACCGGTGAGGTCCGGGCGGCCCCTTCGTGGCCTCCGCGCAGTGGGACCGGCCGCACGGGCGGGACCGGCAACCACTGCGGGGAACGCCCCTCGACCGGGGACGCCTCAGCCGAGGGGGAGCCCCCCGAGGTTGGTGGTGGAGGGAAGGCGGGTGTCGGCGGCGGCCGAGGCGGCCTGCCCGAGCACGTCACCGGCCTCGCCGACGGCGTTGCCCGCCAGGTGCTGCGCGGCCGGGGCCACGGTCCTACCGGTCTTGCCCACGGTACGGCCGGCAGCCGGCACGGCCTGCTTGACGGCCTCGCCGCCGGTCTCACCGGCGAGCGTGGTGGTGTCGCGGGCCGTCTTGTCCAGCGTGTTGCCGACGCCCTCGCCGTCCAGGTTGCTGACCCCGCCCACGGGGCTCGCGGGCAGTTCCACGGCGCTCGCGGCTCCGGCGGCACCGACGACGGTGGCAGCGCCGGCTGCCGTCAGCAGCGCGGTGCGGGCGATCCGGCGCGTGAGGGGGTTGGACATGGTGCTCCTTTGACGGAGAGGGGTTCTTGGCGTGTCAGCCGGGGTCCCCCGGTCAGACGCAGTGCCTATCGGCCCAAGTGCCATGGAGGTTGCGGGGGACGCGGGTAAAGGATTGGCAATCCAGGTTTGCCGCGCGAGCCGTCAAACTGGGCATTCCTCGCAGGCGGTTGACCTGTACCGGAGGAGCCGAAAGGGCCGCTGCCAGGCACGATTCGCCGAACGGGTTCACTCCTCGCGGCGACCGCCGCGCGAGGGAAGAAACGTCCACCCTTGTGGACCGGCTTCGTCCTTGCGGGGGAAGGGCTGGACTAGTGACCGGTGACGAGCCGCAGCTCCACCGCACCGTCCCGGGTGCGGTCCCTCCCGCCGCTCTTCGCGTCGCCCGTACCGACCTTGCGCCAGCCGTCCTCGGAGCGCTCGGCGGTCCATAGGAAGCCGCCGTAGGAGATCCGCTCGATGTGCAGCCCGGCGGCGTTGGCGACCGCCCAGTGGGCCAGCTCCCAGCCCTGGCGCCGGCCGTGTGCGGGCACCGAGACGGTGGGCGCGCTCTCGGCCCGCGCGGCGGCGTGCGCTTCGGCCCGCGCGGTGGTGCGGGCGGCAGCGCGTGCGGTGGTACGCGCGGGAGCTTGCGCCGCGGGGCGGGTCGCGGTGTGTGCCGCGCTGCCGCGCGCCGCCGGGGCGGTCAGTGTGCCGGTGCCATCGGCCAGCACGTCCCGGCCGAACTCCCGCACCAGCCGCTCGCGTACGTCCTTCGGGTTCCCCGGCTCGGCCGTGCCCTGGCCGCCCGTCGTGCAGGTGAGTGCGGCAGGCCGGCGGCCGGTGAGCGCACCCGTCAGCAGGGTGGCGTTCATCTCGTGCTTGGCGTACGCCTGCGGATATCCGCTGCGCTGCACCCGCTGGGCGGCGACGGTCAGCGGCAGCCGGGAGTAGCCCGGGACCTTCACCAGGTGGTCGTAGAACCGGTCCGCCGAGTAGACCGGGTCCTGGATCTGCTCCAGAGTGCCCCAGCCCTGCGAGGGGCGCTGCTGGAAGAGACCGACCGAGTCGCGGTCCCCGTGGCCGATGTTGCGCAGCTGCGACTCCTGCATGGCCGTGGCCAGGGCTATCGTCACCGCCCGCTCGGGCAGCCCGCGCTGGGAGGCGACCGCGGCGATGGTCGCGGCGTTGGCGGCCTGCACGGGGGTGAGTTCGTAGGTCTGCGCGGGGTCGGAGGAGGCGGCGGAGCCGCCCGGGGTGCCGGACGCGCCGGAGGTGTCGGAGCCGGTGTCCTTGTCGCCCGTGGCGCGCACGGTGCACATCGCGCCGTCCTGCCCCGACAGTCCGCGTACCGCGATGTACGCGGTGACCGCGAGCAGCACGGCGCAGGCCACGGCGATCCTGAAGAGCCTGCCGCGGCCCCCGGGTCGGGACATGCCCGCGGGCATGCGTGGCGGGCGGGCCGATCGTGAGTGGGGCACGCGCTCCAAGGTAGCCGCTGGGGGCGACAGCGCCTGCGGCACGGGGCACGCCGCGCCCCGCGCTGCTGCCGCCGTAGGGTGTGGGCATGCCTCACAGCGCACTCGACCTGCAGCAGGACGCCGCCCGGCTCACCGCGCGGCTGGTGGACTTCCCTTCCGAGAGCGGGAACGAGAAGGCGCTCGCCGACGCCGTCCAGGAGGCACTTTCCCGACTGCCCCACCTGAGCGTCGACCGGTACGGCAACAACGTCGTGGCCCGCACGGACCTCGGCCGGGCCGAACGCGTCATCCTCGCGGGTCATATCGACACGGTGCCGATCGCCGAGAACGTGCCCTCCCGGCTGGACGAGGACGGGCTGCTGTGGGGCTGCGGCACCAGCGACATGAAGGCGGGCGTGGCGGTGCAGCTGCGGATCGCCGCGACGGTGCCCGAACCCAACCGCGATCTGACGTTCGTCTTCTACGACAACGAGGAGGTCGCGGCGCACCTCAACGGCCTCGGGCACGTGGCGGCGGCCCACCCCGACTGGCTGGCGGGCGATTTCGCCGTGCTGCTCGAACCGTCCCAGGGCCAGGTCGAGGGCGGCTGCCAGGGCACGCTGCGGGTGCGGCTGAGCATGCGCGGCATCCGGGCGCACTCGGCACGCGGCTGGATGGGCGCCAACGCGATCCACGCCGCCGGGCCGGTGCTGGAGCGGCTGGCCGGCTACCGGCCGCGGCGGCCGGTGATCGACGGGCTGGAGTACCGGGAGGGCCTCAACGCCGTCGGTATCGAGGGCGGGGTGGCGGGCAACGTCATCCCGGACCTGTGCACCGTCACGGTCAACTTCCGCTACGCACCCGACCGCAGCGAGCAGGAGGCGCTGGAGCATGTGCGCGAGGTGTTCGCCGGGTGCGACATCGAGGAGTTCGAGGTGGACGACAGCTCGCCCGGCGCGCTGCCCGGCCTCTCGCACCCGGCGGCCCGCGCCTTCCTCGCGGCGGTGGGAGGTGAGCCGCAGCCCAAGTACGGCTGGACCGACGTCTCCCGCTTCAGCGCGCTGGGGGTACCCGCCGTCAACTACGGTCCGGGGGATCCCAACCTCGCCCACAAGCGGGACGAGCGGGTGGAGACCGCGCTCATCACCCGGTGCGAGGAGCGGCTGCGCAGCTGGCTGACCGCCTGACCCGGACGCCGGGCGGCCGCTGCTCGGCCGGCGCCCGGCCTGCTGCTCGGCCACCGGTCCGCCGCCGTTCGGCCACCGGTCCGCCGCCCGGTCATCTGCCGGTAAGCGAACCGACGGCTGCCGGACGTGCGAATACCCGGCGGTCCCCTTCGCCGTCCGCATACCCTGAGGCGGAAAGATCGCAGGCGGAAGGAGTGTCGTAAATGACCGACGGACCCGGCAAGGAGCCGAAGGAACAACGGCTGGGCCCTGTCGTGCGCCGCCGCGACCAGGTGCAGCCGGGGACCACGGACCAGCGGCTGCTGGACACCGCGGGCCCCTCAGACTTCATCCACCAGGACCCCTGGCGGGTGATGCGCATCCAGTCCGAGTTCGTCGAGGGCTTCGGAGCCCTGGCCGAACTCGGGCCGGCCATCAGCGTCTTCGGATCGGCCCGCACCCCCGTGGACGCGCCCGAGTACGACAAGGGCGTCCGTATCGGCCGGGCACTGGCCGAGGCGGGCTTCGCCGTCATCACCGGTGGCGGCCCCGGGGCGATGGAGGCGGCCAACAAGGGCGCGCTGGAGGCGGACGGCACCTCGGTGGGGCTCGGTATCGAGCTCCCCTTCGAGCAGGGCATGAACAAGTACGTCGACATCGGGATCAACTTCCGGTACTTCTTCGTCCGCAAGACGATGTTCGTGAAGTACGCCAGCGGTTTCGTCGTCCTGCCCGGCGGGCTGGGCACGCTGGACGAGCTGTTCGAGGCGCTGACCCTGGTGCAGACCCAGAAGGTCACCCGCTTCCCGATCGTGCTGTACGGCACGGAGTACTGGAAGGGCCTCATCGACTGGGTGCGCGGCTCCGTCGTCGAGGGCGGCAAGGCCTCCGAACGGGACCTGGAGCTCTTCCACGTCACCGACGACGTCGACGAGGCCGTCGCACTGGTGACCAAGGAGGTCGGCGGCTAGGGCCTGCCGGGCGTGCCCGAAGGCTGGGGGCACCCCCACAGCCACAACAGGCGTGCAGTCCGCCTCGGACAGGCAGGGGGCACCCTGGCACCGGAACAACGCAGAAGGCAGGCTGCCCGAGAGGGCTAGGCGAGCCCGCGGCGGGCCACCGCAGGTGCACGGTGGCCCGCGATGGAGGCCACCATGTCGAGCACCTGCTTGGTCTCCGCCACCTCGTGCACCCGGTAGACCCGCGCACCGAGCCAGGCGGAGACGGCGGTGGTCGCCAGGGTGCCGATCAGCCGCTCCTTGACGGGGCGGTCCAGCGTTTCGCCCACGAAGTCCTTGTTGGACAGCGAGACCAGCACCGGCCAGCCCGTCTCCGTGAGCCGGGTCAACTCCCGCGTCGCCTCCAGCGAGTGCCGGGTGGACTTGCCGAAGTCGTGTCCGGGGTCGATGAGGATGCCGTCCCGGCGCACCCCGAGCTCCACCGCCCGCTCGGCCAGCCCGAGCGTCACCCGAAGGATGTCGTCGACCACTCCGCTGGGGCCCCGCGCGCCCTGCGCCCCGGCATCCGCCGCCGGCTCGTACGCCACCCGGTGCGGGCGGGTACGGGGCTCGGCGCCGCCCGCGTGGGTGCACACCAGCCCGGCTCCGTACCGTGCGGCGACCTCGGCCAGTCGGGGGTCGATTCCGCCCCAGGCGTCGTTGAGCAGGTCGGCGCCCGCCTCGCAGACGGCCTCGCCCACCTCGTGCCGCCAGGTGTCGACGCTGATCACCACGTCCGGCCAGCGCCGCCGCACCTCGGCGACGAATCCGACCGTGCGCCGCGCCTCCTCCTCGGCCGTCACCTCGTCGCCCGGGCCGGCCTTCACTCCGCCTATGTCGATGACGGCGGCGCCTTCGGCGACCGCCTGCTCGACCCGGTCGAGCGCGGGTTCGTCGCGGAAGGTGGCGCCGCGGTCGTAGAAGGAGTCCGGCGTCCGGTTCACGATCGCCATGATCACCGGTTCCCGCTCACCGAACTCGCGCGTGCCCAGGCGCAGCATCAGCCATCCTCTTCCTCTCGACGGTGCCCGCCTGCTGCCCGCACCCGCGTGGCCCGTGCACCGATCCCCGCCGCCGACCATAGCTGTCACCGGGCCGTGGCACGATCAGGGTCGGCCCACATCCGGCAACCACTCGGGGAGTCGATCCGTGTTCGTGTTCCTGCTGCTCTCGCTTGTCGTGGTCGTCGCCGCGGTGACGCTCGCCATCGTCGGGAGCGGTGACCGGCCCGGCAGCGGGACCCGCGGCGCGACGGGCGGGCTCACCGACGCGCCTCCCGATCTGCTGGACGAGCCGCTGCCGCCCGAGCGCCCCGTCACCCACGCGGATGTCGCCGGGCTGCGGCTGGCCGTCGGGGTGCGCGGATACCGCATGGAGCAGGTCGACGACGTCCTCGACCGGCTCGGCGCCGAAATCGCCGAGCGGGACGCACGGATCGCCGAACTGGAGTCGGCACTGGCCGGTGCCCAGGCCGTCGCGATGGGCCGCGCGGAGCCGGGTCACCCCGGGGAGGGCCGCCCGGCCGAGCCGGGGCTGCCGCAGACCGGACAGCGGACCGGGCAGCGGACCGAAGAAAGCGACGCGGGCCCGTTCGCGGAAGGGCCGGAGGGGGACGCGAGATGACCACCGAACCGGAGACGACGAGGGTTTCCGCCCAGATCGAGGGCGGGGCACGGCCGGGGCCGGACGGCCGGCTGCGCTGCCCCTGGGGCACCACGCCGGAGGACTACGCGGCCTACCACGACACCGAGTGGGGCCGGCCGGTGCACGGCGACGACGCGCTCTTCGAGCGGCTGTGCCTGGAGGGTTTCCAGTCCGGCCTGTCCTGGCTGACGATCCTGCGCAAGCGCGAGGCGTTCCGTGCCGCCTTCGCCGACTTCCACATCCCCGCTGTCGCGCGGTTCACCGAGGAGGACGAGCGACGGCTGCTGGCCGACAGCGGCATCGTGCGCAACCGCGCCAAGATCGGCGCCGCGCTCGCCAACGCCCGGGTGGCCGCGGAGTGGGCACCGGGGGAGCTGGACCGCCTCGTGTGGTCGTACGCCCCCGACCCGGCCTCTCGCCGGGCTCACCGTACGACGGCGGAGGTGCCCGGCAGTACGCCCGAGTCCACGGCGCTGGCCAAACAGCTGAAAAAGCGCGGGTTCCGCTTCGTCGGCCCCACGACCGCGTACGCGCTGATGCAGGCGTGCGGTCTGGTCGACGACCACCTGGCGGACTGCTGGTGCAGTCCGCAGCAGCCCGCCGGGGGTGCGCCGGTCAGCGGCCGGTGAAGCGGGGCCGCTCCTTTTTCACGAACGCCTCCACCGCGATGCGGTGGTCCGCGGAACCGCCGACCCGCACCTGGAGTTCCGCCTCCTTGTCGAGCGTCTCGGCCAGGGAGTGGGAAGAGCCGTAGGCCAGGGACTCCTTGAGCGCGGCATAGGCGGCGGTCGGCCCCTCGGCGAGCGTGCGGGCGACGGCCTCGGCCTCGGCGGCGAGCTCGGCGGCGGGCACCACCCGGTTGACCAGCCCCAGCTCCAGCGCCTCGTCCGCCTTGACGCTGCGCGGGAACAGCAGCAGCTCCGCGGCCCGACTCGGGCCCACCAGCCGCGGCAGGGTCCAGGAGACGCCCGAGTCGGCGGAGAGCGCCACTCCGGCGAAGGAGGTGTTGAACGCAGCGGTGTCCGCCATCACCCGGTGGTCGCAGGCGAAGGCGAAGCCCGCCCCGGCTCCGGCGGCCACCCCGTTCACCCCCGCCACCACGGGCTTGGGCATTCCGGCGAGTGCCAGCGTGATCGGGTTGTAGTGCTCCTCGACCGTGTTCAGGGCGCTTCCGCCGACCCGCTCCAGGGATCCGGTGTGCTCCTTGAGGTCCTGGCCCACGCAGAAGGCCCGGCCGCTGCCGGTGAGCAGCACGGCACGGACCGCGTCGTCGTCGGCGGCCCGCCGGAGGGTGTCCCGCAGGGCGACCTTGGTCTCGTTGTCGAGGGCGTTCATCGCGTCGGGGCGGTTGAGGGTGACCGTCGCGAGGCCCTCGTTCACTTCGTAGCGCACGGTGTCGGACATGTGCTCAGCATGGCGTAGATCATCGGGCCCGCACAGGGCACGCACCCGCTTGTGGGGGCCGCCGGATGTGACCTGCGTCTAACGGCCGGGAACCGCCGGTGGAGCGGAAGCGGGGGAGCATCCGGGGCTGATCACCGCATTGGGTGGTTTTATGAGTGGTCGAGGAAGAAGAGATGTGGACCGATGTTGGTCATCGGGTCCTGCGATGCGGGATAATGGGCGGGAAGCAATGTGTTCGATGCCGGTGAAACTGTGCCCGCTTACGGGACCCCCGGCGCGATCGGCTGGTTTCAGGAAGGGGAACGAGCATGGCGGCCATGAAGCCGCGGACGGGCGACGGCCCGCTCGAGGTGACCAAAGAGGGGCGGGGCATCGTCATGCGCGTTCCGCTCGAAGGCGGTGGGCGACTCGTCGTCGAGCTGACACCGGATGAGGCGACGGCGCTTGGCGAGGAACTGAAGAAGGTCTGCGGCTGATCCCTTTCGCAGACCGCCGCCCCGGGGTGCACGCGCAGCGCGTGCACCCCGGGGCGGCGTAGTGTCCCGGTGCGCCGGGCCGCGACCGCCTCTCTCCCGTCGTCCCCACGGACGTCGCTGTCCCTACTGCCCTCACCGTCTGCGCCCGGCAGCCGACAGCCCCGCGTCATACGTCGTTCACTCACCGCGTTTGACCGCGCACAGCAGCCCGTCGCCGACCGGGAGCAGCGAGGGCACCAGTACCGTGCTCTCCCGCACCGTGCGCAACAGCTCGCCCATCCGCAGCACTTCGGGGGGCTGCGCCGCCGCCTCGCCCGCACGGCCCTCGGCGAACACCCCGGCGAAGCAGATCAGTCCGCCGTCGCGCAGCAGCCGCAGCGATTCGCCGAGATAGTCCAGACACTCCGTCCGGTCGCCGTCGCAGAAGACCAGGTCGTACCCGCCGTCCGCGAGCCGGGGCAGTACGTCCAGCGCCCGGCCGGGGATGAACCGCACCCTGTTGCCCCCGGTGCCGATGAATCCGGCGGCGCGGAAGGCCTCACGTGCGAACTGCTGCCGCTCCGGTTCGATGTCGACCGTCGTGAGCACCCCGTCGGGCCGCATGCCGTGCAGCAGGTGCAGCCCGGAGACGCCGGTGCCGGTGCCGATCTCCGCGACCGCCTTGGCTCCGGCGGCCGCCGCCAGCAGCCGCAGCGCCGCTCCGGTGGCAGGGGAGACCGTGCGCAGCCCAGCGTCCTGGGCCCGGTCGCGGGCCCAGCGCAGTGCTTCGCTCTCGGCGTTCTCGACCAGCTCGGCGCCGTATGCGTCGGCGAACCCCCAGCTCGTCTGCCGGTTGCCGGTAATGGCCCTCTCCTGTCCCCGTCCTCCACGCAATCGTGACTGTATCCGTTGGCCCGGGAACCTGCTGATGGGACTGGGCGTTGAGGAGGCAGGACCGCGGAAGGGGCGGTCGGCAAAGCCGGGCAAATTTTCTTATCCGGAGCTAACGGGAGATGTGGCTATGGTAGGGGCTCCAGTGGACACCACCAGAGCCGACAGGGGAGGTGCGGCTGCAGGCCGGGACCGCCGAGTCTTCTCAAGATTCCGCAGGTCGACGGCACAGCCGAAATCCGTGACCGACACCGCTGACCAGTCCCGCACCGCCGACTCCGCGACCACGGCGACTTTCGCGACCGATGCGGACGCGCAGGCGTGGACCCCTCCCTCCTGGGAGGAGATCGTCAGCACCCACAGTGCCCGGGTCTACCGGCTCGCCTACCGCCTCACCGGTAACCAGCACGACGCGGAGGACCTCACCCAGGAGGTCTTCGTCCGCGTCTTCCGGTCGCTGTCGACCTACACGCCAGGCACCTTCGAGGGCTGGCTGCACCGCATCACCACCAACCTCTTCCTGGACACGGTCCGCCGCAAGCAGCGCATCCGCTTCGACGCGCTCGCCGACGACGCGGCCGAGCGGCTCCCCAGCCGTGAGCCCACCCCGCAGCAGCACTTCAACGACACCCACTTCGACGCGGACGTCCAGCAGGCCCTGGACACCCTCGCGCCCGAGTTCCGCGCCGCCGTGGTGCTCTGCGACATCGAAGGCCTGTCGTACGAGGAGATCGCCGCCACCCTCGGGGTGAAGCTGGGCACCGTCCGCAGCCGGATCCACCGGGGCCGCTCCCACCTGCGCAAGGCGCTCCAGCACCGCTCGCCCGCCGCCAGGGCCGAGCAGCAGCGCACCCTGAGCGCGGTGGTGCCGACGGCCCGGACGGGCGAGGTGAGCGCGGGGTGACTTCCGCCGAACACCACCTCGGAGACCGCCTCGCCGCCCTCGTGGACGGCGAGCTCGGACATGATGCGCGCGAGCGGGTCCTCGCCCACCTGGCGACCTGCCAGGGGTGCAAGGCCGAGGCCGACGCGCAACGCCGGCTCAAGAACGTCTTCGCGGACGCGGCGCCGCCTCCGCCCTCCGCCGGGCTCCTCGCCCGGCTGCAGGGGCTGCCGGCGGACAGCGGTCTGCGCGCGCCGGGCCTCGACGACATCGATCCCGGTCCCGGTGCGCCGGGCGGCTCCTCGGACGGGGAAGCAGCGCCGGGCAGCGCCTTCGCCGCCACCGCGCTGCCGGGCGGTGCCGGCCGCTCCGGGTGGGTGTTCGACCATCTTCCGGCCGGCCGGGGCGGCGGGCGCAGCCCGCTCACCCCGCAGCGCGGCTTCCGGATACACGAGATGCCGACCCTGGAGCGCACCGAGCGGACCGACCGGGCGGAGCGGGAGCGCTCCGCCTCCCGCGGGCGCCGCTTCGCCTTCGCCGCGGCGGGTGCGTTCTCGCTGGCGGCGCTGGCTCTCGGCGGCACGCTGGCGTCCGGTGCGACGACCACCTCTGCCGGGGCGGGCGGGGGCGACAACCCCTCCGCCAACTCGGTGCGCAGCGCCACGTCCGGGTCCGGTGCCTCCCGGGACGTGCGGCGGCGCGGCGGCGAGCCGCGTGGCGGGGCGCAGAGCACCCGCGCCTCGGACTCCGGCCCGACCTTCGCCCCCCTCGCCTCGCACGGTGCGGCGGCCCCCAGCACCCGGCTGACCGCCCCCGTGAGCCTGCTGCAGCGCTCGGCGCCCTCACCGCTCTCGTTGCTCAAGCAGCCGCGCGTCTCACCTGCCTCCGGCGGGTACGGACACGACGGCGCCGCCGGGACCTTGAGCTCGCTGCGCGGATCGGCGTCCCTGCTGTCCGGCGGCACGCGGGAGCCGTCCGCCGAGCTACGGCTCGCCGGGGCTGCCACCCGGCACGACCCGTCCGTGCTGCGCTCCTTCCCCGGCCGGGCTCCGGCGGCGACGGGCTCGCTCTCCGCCTCGGCCGCCGCGCCGAGTCCGGGCGGACGCTGACGCGGTGCCGCGTTGACGCCCGCTGTGCGGTGCGCCGCGTTCCTGGTTGAATCCTCTCGACAACCCTGAAGCCCAGCCGGGGCGGAGCTCCCGGGGCGCCTTGCCGGATTCCGTCCGGCGGTGACCCGGGCCGTCGGTCCGGCGCAGGCGGCTGGGCGAGGGTGAGAGTGCGGGTGACCAGCTGGAGAGAGCATGGACGAGCCGAAAGCCACCAGGCAGGAGCCGAAGTGGTGGAGCCGACCACGCTGGGCCCCGCCCGGGCGGGCCGAGCCCGCGGCCGAGTCCGCACGGGCGACCGCTGCCGGAGTGGCCGGCCCGGCACAGGACGCGTCGAGCCCGCCGGACGGCCCTGAAGAGACGGCGGCAGCCGCCTCCGTGCCGTCCGCCCGCCCCGAGCCGCTGCACGGTGTGGACCCCTACTCCACACCCCCGTACGGGGGACCCGGCCCCTGGGCTCCCGCGCCGCCCGTCCAGCGCCCGGCAGCCACCCCGCCGCACGGCGTCACCCTGCCGTCCGGCACCACCACGCCGCCCTACGGGGTGCCCGTCGACGGAAGCGGTGGCGGTGCCGGTGGCAGCGGCGGCTTCGAGGACGGTTTCGACGGCGGTCGCACCGACGCGCCCGGCCCGGACCCGCTCCAGGACGGGACGACGGTCCACCAGCCCGCCCTGCCCCTCCAGCAGGCCCCGCAACGGCCGCGCCGCGCCTCCCGCCTCGTCGTCGGCGGTCTCGTCCTGGCGCTGGTGGCGGGCGGCGCGGGCGGGCTCATCGGGGCGTACATCGAGCGGAACGGCACGGTGAGCGATGTGGAGCTGCCGCAGACCGCGGCAGGGCCCGCGGGAGAGGGCGGCGAGCGCCCCGAGGGCAGCACCGCGGGCATCGCGCGCCGGACCCTGCCCGGTGTCGTCACGCTGCACGCCGCCGGTGGCGGGGCCGAGGCGACGGGCACCGGCTTCGTACTGGACAAGCGCGGCCACATCCTCACCAACAACCATGTCGTCGAGTCCGCCGAGGGCAGCGGCGCGGTGCGGGTCACCTTCAACGGCGGCCAGACCGCGACCGGCGAGGTGATCGGCAGCGACGGCGGCTACGACCTGGCCGTCGTCAAGGTCTCCCACGTCTCCGGGCTCACCCCGCTGCCGCTGGGCAACTCCGACGCGGTCCGGGTCGGCGATCCCGTCATCGCGTTCGGCGCGCCCTTCGACCTGGAAGGCACGGTCACCACCGGCATCGTCAGCGCCAAGGAGCGGCCCATCACGGCGGGCGGCGGGGAGCCGGGCAGCGAGTTGAGCTATGTGGACGCGCTGCAGACGGACGCCCCGATAAATCCGGGCAACTCGGGGGGCCCGCTGGTGGACGGCCGAGGACGGGTGATCGGGGTGAACAGCGCGATCAAGGGCGGGGGCGGCGACCCGGGAATGCCCGATGCCGAGGCAGGCGGTGGCAGCGTCGGCCTGGGCTTCGCCATCCCGGTCAACCAGGCCCGCCGGGTCGCCGAGGAGCTGATCAACGAGGGCCGGGCCACCCACCCGGTGATCGGTGTCTATCTCGACACGGAGTACGAGGGCGAGGGGGCGCGGATCGGCGGCGCGGGCGGCAACGGTGCGGCGGTCGTACGCGGCGGACCGGCCCACAAGGCGGGGCTGAAGGAGGGCGATGTGATCACCAAGGTCGGTGACAAGCTGGTGACCAGCGGGGAAGAGCTGATCGTCCGCATCCGCAGCCACCGTCCCGGAGATGCCTTGGAGCTGACCGTCCGGCGCGGCGGAGCCGACGGCACACAGCGGACCGTGAGCGTGACGCTCGGCTCCGCCACCGGCTGACAGCGGGGACGGGCGCGGGGGAGAGGGCGGGCTCCCGCTGGCGGGGCGTGGGCGGGTACCGTGACACCTGGCTGCAGGAGCCGTGGACGGAGTGAGGGAGCTGCGCGGTGTTCTTCGATATAGGACCACTGGAGCTGGTCGCGCTCATCGTGCTCGCCGTGCTGGTCTTCGGCCCCGACAAGCTCCCCAAGGTGATCCAGGACGTCTCCGCCTTCATCCGCAAGGTGCGCCAGTTCTCCGACAGCGCGAAGGAGGACATCAGGAACGAGCTGGGACCGGAGTTCAAGGACTTCGAGTTTGAGGACCTCAACCCCAAGACGTTCGCGCGCAAGCATCTGCTGGACAACGACGATCTGGGCATCAAGGAGATCAGCAACAGCTTCGACCTGCGCAAGGATCTGGCCGAAGTCACCGACGCGGTCAACGGCACGGAGTCCGCAGGTGGCGCCGCCGGCCGCAACGGCGGCTCCGGCAAGGTCGACACGGTCAAGAAGAGCGCCCAGCCGGCCGGGCAGCAGGGCCCTGACCTCACCAAGCACGCCTCCGACGGGGTGAACGGCCGTCCGGTGCAAGGGGATGTGCTGCGCAAGAGTGACCCGCCGCCGTTCGACGCGGACGCGACATGAGGTTCACCTGACGCCTCATCAGGCAACGATCGCGTCACCTCGGCGTTCGCCGCAGTGGGACATCTACGGCGTTTGCCGACCATCTCGCCACCCGCACCACGTCCTGATCCACCGGGCATGACCGACACGGCGGACCGGTGTGGCTATCCTCCCAGTGTCGGGGGTCGCCGTCCGAGGAGCTCGGCTGCCCAGGCAACAGGGCAATGAGGAGGCGTCGCACACATGGAGACGACGAGTCGGCTAGCCGGTGAATCCGGGCCCGCCGCGCAGGGAGTACCGGGTGCGCGGCGGGCGGTGGACGACTATCTGCTGGCAGCCTTTCCGTGGTACGGCCTGGACGCGGCCTTCACCGGGCCGCGCTGGCTGATGCAGGTCGGTACGGCGGCCGACGGCACGGTCGAGCACGGCTCCACCGGTCACGGCGAGGAGCCCTCCCTCCGCGCCGAGACCACGCCCGAGGACCAGAGCTTCGCCGTCGTCGTCACGCTCGCCAGCCGCCCGGTGCGGCGCAGCGCGGACGGTACCGGCACCCTGGAGGCCACCTCCGTCTCCACCGCCGCCTGGCTGGCGGGCTCGGGGCTGCTCTCGTGCAGCTTCCCGATGGAGATGGACCGCAGTCTGCGGCAGGACTGGCTCGACCAGCAGACCGGTGTCGCCTGGGAGCTCGCCGACGACCTGGACGGCTCCGGCTGGTCCTCCCTCTCGCTGCCGGTGGACGGTGTCCCCACCGACTTCCACTACCGCGAGTCCGAGTACGGCTGGGTGCTCGCCGGCTCGGCCCAGGAGGGCGTCCACCTGGGCGCCTACGGGCGCGGGATGAGCGCGTACGGCCTCGGCTTCGCCGTGGTCAAGGACATCACCGAGTACGAGCAGGACTGACCGCGCCGCGGGCCCACGCAGCCGCCCGGCCACCCAGCACGCATGGACCCCGTACGGAGATCTCCGTACGGGGCCCATGCGTGCTGCCGGGCATTGCCTAGGCGACTGCCGTGCGGCTGTTCAGAACTTGTTGCTCGGGGTGAGGCCCAGCGACATGCCCGACAGGCCCCGCTGGCGCGAGCTGAGCTTGTCGGCGACCGTGCGCAGCGCCTTGCCCGCGGGGGAGTCCGGGTCGCTGAGGACCACCGGCTCGCCCTCGTCGCCGCCCTCGCGCAGCCGGATGTCGATCGGGATGCCGCCCAGTACCGGGACCTCGGCGCCGGTCGTGCGGGTCAGCCCCTCGGCGACCTGCTTGCCGCCGCCGGTGCCGAAGACGTCGACCATCTCGTCGCAGTGCGGGCACGGCATGCCGGACATGTTCTCGATCACGCCGACGATCTTCTGGTGGGTCTGCACCGCGATGGAGCCCGCACGCTCGGCGACCTCGGCCGCCGCCTGCTGCGGGGTCGTCACGACCAGGATCTCCGCGTTGGGGACCAGCTGGGCGACCGAGATGGCGATGTCACCGGTGCCGGGCGGCAGGTCCAGCAGCAGCACGTCCAGATCGCCCCAGTAGACGTCGGCGAGGAACTGCTGGAGAGCGCGGTGCAGCATGGGGCCGCGCCAGACGACCGGGGCGTTGCCCGGGGTGAACATCCCGATCGAGATGACCTTCACGCCGTGTGCGGACGGCGGCATGATCATGTCCTCGACCTGGGTGGGGCGCCCGTCCGTGCCCAGCATGCGGGGGACGGAGTGGCCGTAGATGTCGGCGTCCACGACGCCGACCTTCAGTCCGTCGGCGGCCAGCGCCGCGGCCAGGTTCACCGTCACCGACGACTTGCCCACGCCGCCCTTGCCGGAGGCCACGCAGTAGACGCGGGTCAGCGAGCCGGGCTGGGCGAAGGGGATCTCCCGCTCGGCCTTGCCGCCACGCAGCGAGGCGGCCAGCTCGCGGCGCTGCTCGTCGCTCATCACGTCCAGCTCGACCGCCACGGAGGTGACCCCGGGCACGCGCTGCACGGCCTCGGTCACGTTCGCGGTGATGGTCTCGCGCAGCGGACAGCCGGAGACCGTCAGATAGACCCCGACGTCGACCGCGCCGTCGGGCGCGATGCCGATGGATTTGACCATCCCCAGGTCGGTGATCGGCCGGTGGATCTCCGGGTCGTTCACCGTCGCGAGCGCCGCACGCACCGCGTCTTCGGTGGGGTGGGTGTCCTGGGTCTCGGTAGCCATGCATGAATGGTACGGCCGCGCGAAGCGTGTCGGACAAGGGGCGGGGGTCGGGTGACGGGTGGGCGGTACGGCCGGGTAGGGGGGCTCTCCTAAGCGGCCGGTCAGCGGTCTTGGTCACTCTCCCGGTTGCGGACCGGCTCCCGGGTTCCCGCGGTTCCGCGGTCGTTCTGTTCGAGCTCCTTGACCATCTCGGCCAGCTCCGAGCGGATCCAGTCGCGGGTGGCGACCTCGCCCAGGCCCATCCGCAGCGCGGCGATCTCACGGGTGAGGAACTCGGTGTCGGCGATGCTGCGCTCGTTGCGCTTGCGGTCCTGCTCCAGATTGACCCGGTCCCGGTCGTCCTGGCGGTTCTGCGCGAGCAGGATGAGCGGTGCCGCGTAGGACGCCTGGAGGGAGAGGGCCAGGGTCAGGAAGATGAACGGGTACTCGTCGAACTTCCAGCCCACCGGGGCGACGATGTTCCAGCCGATCCAGACGATGATCACGATCGTCATCCACAGCAGGAAGCGGCCGGTGCCCAGGAACCGCGCGATCCGCTCCGAGGCCCGCCCGAACGTGTCCGGGTCGTAGGTCGGCAGCAGTGTGCGCCGGGGCGTGCGCGGCAGGTCCAGTCGCGGCCCCTCCCGCTCAGCCATCGCCGCTCCCGCTCCCTCGTACTTGGTGCTCCTCGCCGGGGCCGGGGGCGAAGCCGGGCAGTCCGCCCACCGCCGCCGCCTCGCGCCAGTCCTCGGGCAGCAGGTCGTCCAGTACGTCGTCGACCGTGACGGCGCCGAGCAGATGGCCGCCCTCGTCCACCACGGGCGCCGAGACGATGTTGTAGGCCGCCAGATAGCTCGTCAGGGCCGGCACCGAGGCGGTGGGCGGCAGCGGGCGCAGATCGGCGTCGACCAGGGCGCCGACGAGCGCGAAGGGCGGTTCGCGCAGCAGCCGTTGGAAGTGGACGATGCCCAGGTACTTGCCGGTGGGCGTCTCGTCCGGCGGGCGGCACACGTAGACCTGCGACGCAAGCGGCGCCGACAGGTCCTCGTTGCGCACCCGGGCCAGCGCCTCGGCGACGCTCGCGTCCGGGCGCAGCACGATCGGCTCGGTCGTCATCAGGCTGCCCGCGGTGCCCTCCTCGTAGCTGAGCAGCCGCCGCACCGGCGCCGCCTCCTGGGGCTGCATCAGGTCCAGCAGGCGCTCCTTGTCGGCCTCCGGGAGCTCGCCGAGGAGATCGGCGGCGTCGTCCGGGTCCATGGCCTCCAGGACGAGGGCCGCCCGCTCGTCGGCGAGCTTGCCGATGATCTCCACCTGGTCGTCGTCCGGCAGCTCTTCGAGGACGTCGGCGAGCCGGTCGTCGTGCAGTGCCGCCGCCACCTCGGCCCGGCGCTTCTCGGACAGGTGGTGCAGCACGTTGGCCAGGTCGGCGGGGCGCAGCTGCTCGAAGGTGGCCAGCAGGTTGGCGGTGCCCTGCTCGGGTTCCTCGAGGTTGAAGCCGGTCACCGCCTCCCAGTCGACGGTGAGTGTCTCGCCGCGTCTGCCGCGCAGCCCGCCGCCCTTGCGTCCCTTGCGGACGAACAGCCGGTCGATCTCCCAGTCCCGGCGGGCGGGCAGCCGTTGGAGACCGACATCGAGCACGGTCACCTCTTCGCCGGTCTCCCGGAGGGTCACCTGACGGTCCAGCAGCTCGCCGAGGATCAGCCGTTCGTTGGGGCGCTGCTCGAAGCGCCGGATGTTGAGCACCCCGGTGGTGATGACCTGCCCGGACTCCACTCCGGTGACCCGGGTCATCGGCAGGAAGACCCGGCGCCTGCTGACGACCTCCACCACCAGCCCGAGGACGCTGGGCAGCCGCCGGCGGCCACTCAGCAGGGCGACCACGTCGCGGACCCTGCCGAGCTGGTCGCCGTTGGGGTCGAAGACGGGGACACCGGCCAGGTGGGAGACGAAGACCCGTGGAGCGCTCGCTGCCATGAGCTGCCTGCCCTCCTCGGCCGCACCGACCGATTGTTGCTCCAGCGCATATCCGTATGCCTTTGCGGCTTTCACCACTCTTTCAGATATATGACGGATTCAGGCTAACGTGACCGGCGCCACAGCTGCCGCAGCCCGATGGTCCGGACGGCTGCCTTCCGGGCAGCCGCGTCCGTCCGGGTAGGGTGCCCTCTGCCGCCGCCGAGCACAGGAGGAACGCCCGTGACTGGACGCGCCCGCGCACCCCGGAGTGCAGCGCTGCTCGCTCTCTTCTGCGTCGGAGCGAGTACGGCGCTGAGCGGGTGCGGAGGAGGAGACGGCGACCCGGACGAGGGCACCAACGGGGTGGGCAAGCTGTCGGCGGCCAAGATCGAGCGGAAGGCGAAGGCGGCGGCGGAGCGGGCCAAGGCCGTACGGGTCTCCGGCAATGTCGTCAGCAAGGGGCAGACCTACCGCCTGGAGATGCGGTTGAAGGAGAGCGGTGGCGTGGGCGAGGTGTCCGCCGAGGGCGGCCCCACCTTCGAACTGCTGCGCTCGGGCCGGGACCTCTATCTGAAGGCGGGCACCGACTTCTGGGCCCGGCAGGAGGGCGGCAAGGAGCCCAGCAAGAGCGACATCGCCGCGGCGGCCAAACTCAAGGGCAAGTACGTCAAGGTCCCCGAACAGGACCCGGCGTACAAGCAGTTGAGCGTCTTCACCGACATGGACACGCTGCTGGACGGCCTGCTGACGATGGAGGGCAAGCGCGAGACGGGGGAGCGCGCCACGGTGGCCGGTACCCGGGCGATCCGTGTGACGGCCGGCAAGGGCCGCGGCGGCACCGTGGACGTCTCCCTGGAGGGCGACCCCTACCCGCTGCGGCTGCGTCGCGCGGGGGGCGCGGGGACGGTGCGGTTGAGCGACTGGAACGACGGCTTCCCGCTGCACGCGCCGAAGAAGGAGGAGACCGTCGACTACGGCAAGAAGATCTCGCCGGAGAAGCACAGCGGCTGACCGGCCGCCCGGGAGCACTCGGGGCGCGTCCTCGGGGCACCGGGCGCGCGGGGCGTCGGCCCGGCGCGCGGGGCAGCACCGGCGCGGCGCGTGGGGCAGCACCGGCCCGGTGCGGCCCGGGTCACTCGGGGGCGCGGCTCTTCCGGCGGCGGAACAGCAGCCGCGGCAGCCCGGCCGGCTGGGGCCGCCGGGTGGTGGCCGGGGTCGGCAGCGGTGGTGCGGACTGGGCGTCGTGCGGCATCGCGCCGGGCCGCTCCAGCGGCTCGCCCACCGGCTCCAGCCGCAGGACGCGGCTGGAGGCGGCCCAGCGCTCGGTCATGGTGTCGGCGTCCGGCGCGTTGAGGCGTTTGCCCTTCAACTCGCCGACGGCCGCCTGCCATTCCTCGCCGTGCGGTGCGAGCTCGCGTACCCGTGCCGTCCAGACGGCAAGGCGGGCGCCCTTGTCCTTGCCCCGCACGGTGACGGTGGCGCTGCCGCCGTCCGTCAGCCCCAGGTCGTCGAGCGGCTGTTCGAGGGGGCCATCGCCGACCAGGCACACCGCCCCCTCGTGCCACACATGCCACAGGCCACGCGCCGGCCCCTGGGGGCCGCGCACCCATACGAGCCCGGACTTCTTGGCCGTCTCCTCGATCAGCGCGCGGTTCAGATGGCTGTCGGGCGGCTGCGGCGTCACGCTCATGGCCGCAGGCTACAGCCAGCCGTTGCGCTTGAAACCCCGGTGGATGCCGTAGCAGATGGCGAGGATCAGCAGCAGCACCGCCGGGTAGCCGTACTTCCAGTCCGTCTCGGGCATGTAGTCGAAGTTCATGCCGTAGATCCCGGCGATCATCGTCGGCACCGCGAAGATGGCGGCCCAGGCGGTGATCTTCCGCATGTCCTCGTTCTGCGCGACCGTCGCCTGGGCGAGGTTGGCCTGCAGGATCGAGTTGAGCAGGTCGTCGAAGCCCAGCACCTGCTCGTTGACGCGGGTGAGGTGGTCGGCCACGTCGCGGAAGTACTTCTGGATGTCCGGGTCGATCAGCCGCACCGGCCGCTCGCTGAGCGTCTGCATCGGCCGCATCAGCGGTGAGACGGCGCGCTTGAACTCCAGCACCTCGCGCTTGAGCTGGTAGATCCGCCCCGCGTCCCCGCCGCGCTTGCCGCTGCCCGAGCGGTCGGAGAAGACATCGATCTCCACCTCGTCGATGTCGTCCTGCACGGCGTCGGCCACCGCCAGATAGCCGTCCACGGTCTGGTCGGCGATGGCGTGCAGTACGGCGGACGGGCCCTTGCTCAGCAGCTCGGGGTCGTCCTCCAGACGGTGCCGCAGCGCCCGGAGCGAGCCCTGGCCGCCGTGCCGAACGGTGATGATGTAGTCCCGGCCGGTGAAGCACATCACCTCGCCGGTCTCCACCACCTCGCTGTTGGCGGTCAGTTCGGCGTGCTCGACGTAGTGGATCGTCTTGAAGACGGTGAACAGGCTCTCGTCGTACCGCTCCAGCTTGGGGCGCTGGTGGGCGTGCACCGCGTCCTCGACGGCCAGCGGGTGCAGACCGTACTCCTGTGCGATGTCGGAGAACTCCTCCTCGGTCGGCTCGTGCAGACCGATCCACACGAAGCCGTGCCGGCTCTGCCCTTCCGGCGACCGCACCTTGCGAAGCGCCTGGGCCGGGGTCAGATGCGCGGTGTCCCGGCGGCCGTCCAGGTAGGCGCCGCAGTCGACGACGGCGCTGCTGGCGCCGGCCGCACTGATGCGCTCGTACCCGACGCCGTATCCCGAACGGTTGTCCCTACGCAGGGCCGGGCGCACTGCGGCGCGCAGCTCTCGGATCATCGACATGAGGCCCTCCACGGTGCCGTGCCATGCCGCCGTGACACAGGTCGAGCGTCGTGCTGCCCGGAACGGGGGCCTACGGGCCACCACCGGAGGTCCGCAAAGCGGGCACCACACGCAAGCCGTGACGACGGCGGATGCTGACAGACGGAACAATGCGAAACTGCGAAACGCGGACGCTCTTCCGCCGTGCGCACTCCCGAAGGCGGGTATCCCGTCCTCGGGAAAAGGTGCGCCCCATGGCCGCGGGAAAATCAGGACCGAAGGTGCTCAGGGCCTGAATGGCGCGGTCGCTGCCGGGCAGGAAGAGCGGCTGGTACTGCACGGTCGACTCGGATCCATGTCAGTCCCACCTCCTCCGGCCGGGCCCCTGTGGGGGACGATGTGTACACGCCTTGACCGGCAGACAACGGTAGCACTGCGGGAACGGTCCCTGTGCCCGTCGCCCCCGATCCTGACAGGCCTTTGCCGTCTGCTCGCACGCCGGTAACGTGCCGGTCCGCCCCGGGACGCGCGCGTACCGCGCTCTATGCTCGCCGGATGAACGACGTCCTGACTCTGGTCGACTCCCGGCTGCGCTGGACCTTCGGCGAACCCGACGCCCGGGCCTCGGTCACCTTTCTGGGAACCGAGCGCATCGAGGTGCTGCGGTTCCTGGACGCCGAGGCGGGCACTGTGCGTTATGCCACCCTCGGCATGTCGGCCGCACCGATGACCGACCCGGCCCAGGCGCTGGCCGACCCCGAGGCGGGGCCGCGCGCCGAACTGCTGCTGACCGTACGGGCCGGGGTGGCCGACACCGACAAGGTGCTGCGGCCGCTGGCCGTGCTCGCGGCCTCGCCGCAGGTCGAAGGCGTCGTCGTGGCGCCGGGCGCCTCCTTGGACACCGGCGAGCCGCTGTGGCCGGGAGCGCCCTTCACCTCCGTACTCGTCGCCGAACCCGGCGGGCTCGTCGAGGACTTGCCCCTCGATCCGCCGCCGGCCACCGCCGGTGGGCACCCCCAGCAGCGCGACCCGGTCCGGTTCCTGCCCCTGCTGCCCATGACACCGGCCGAGGCCGCGTGGAAGCGCGTCCATGGGGCGGACGCGCTGCGCGAGCAGTGGCTCCGCCACGAGACGGACCTTCGCGATCCGCTGCGCGGGGCGGTGCCGCTGTAACCCTCTTTCGCGGCGGCGGTGCCGCATCACCCGGCCGGGGCCGGTTCGGCCTCGTCGGCCACCGCCGCCGGGCCGCCCGCCTTCGCGGCGGAGTGCGAGGCGGCCTCCATCGTCAGCGCCCGGCGCCGTACGCCGACGATCGCGGCGCCCGCGAGCGCGGCCAGGGCGGCGACCACGAACGGGATGTGGAGGTCGGTCCACTCCTCGATCTTGGGCGCCAGGAACGGCGCAGCGGCGGCGGCGAACCAGCGCACGAAGTTGTAGCCCGCGCTGGCGACCGGCCGGGGCGCGTCCGACACCCCGAGGGCCAGTTCGGTGTACACGGTGTTGTTGAGGCCGATGAAGGCTCCCGAGACCACGGTGCAGGCGATGGCCACGGCGTGGTTGCCGTATCCCAGCACCACCAGGTCGCCGGCCATGAGCACCAAGGAGGCGCCCAGCACCCGCAGCGAGCCGAAGCGCTCCTGGAGGCGCGGCGCGATCAGTACGGAGAAGACCGCCAGCAGTACGCCCCAGGCGAAGAACACCGCTCCGGAGCGGTAGGGCGACATGTTCAGCACGAACGGCGTGAACGCCAGGACCGTGAAGAAGGCGTAGTTGTAGAAGAAGGCCGAGGCCGCGGCCGAGGCGAGCCCGCCGTGACCGAGCGCCCTGACCGGGTCGAGCAGGGAGGTCTTCCGTGCGGGCCTGGGCTGTTCCTTGAGGAACGCGGTGATGGCCAGGAAACCGATCGCCATCAGCGCGGCCGTGCCGAAGAACGGGAAGCGCCAGCTGGCGTCGCCCAGGACGGCGCCCAGCAGCGGGCCGCAGGCCATCCCGAGGCCCAGCGCGGACTCGTACAGCAGGATGGCCGCCGCGCTCCCTCCGGCGGCGGCCCCGACGATCACCGCGAGCGCCGTGGAGACGAACAGTGCGTTGCCCAGGCCCCAGCCGGCGCGGAAGCCGACCAGTTCGCCGACGGAGTGCGAGGTGCCGGAGAGCCCGGCGAAGACCACCACGAGCGCCAGCCCGAGCAGCAGCGTCTTGCGGCCGCCGATCCGGCTGGAGACGAAACCGGTGACCAGCATCGCCACCGCGGTGATCAGGAAGTACGAGGTGAACAGGAGGGAGACCTGGCTCGGGGTGGCCTCCAGACCCTTCGCTATGGAGGGGAGGATCGGGTCGACCAGGCCGATGCCCATGAAGGCCACGACGGAGGCGCCCGCCGTGGCCCATACGGCCTTCGGCTGACGGAGGAGGCTCGTCGCGCCCTCGTCGAACGGATCAGCACTCATGCCTGCCGCTCCTTGTCGGTTCTCGTTCGGAAAAATAGTTGGTGTGTGCACACGATAAATTAGCCACTCTAATTAATGCAAATTACATCTATATGATCAGCAGGTCATCGCCCCTTTTTCTCTGGCCCTCACTTACCGTGCAGGTCAGGCCCTGGCTCCAGGTGGGTGATCGTCCTTGACGGGAGGGCGGCCCGGTAGCACCGTTAGGCCTCATGAGGGGCGAACCCAGTTGCCCGAAGTGCGGTGGCCGGGTCAGGGCGCCCGGTCTCTTCGCCGACACCTGGCAGTGCGGCATGCACGGCGCCGTGCACCCGCTCCAGCCGGTCCTCCCGCCCAGCGTCGAGGCGCTCGCCGTCGTGGTGGGCCGCACGCAGGTGCCCGTATGGATGCCGTGGCCGCTCCCGGTGGGGTGGCTGTTCACCGGCGTCGCCTGCGCGGGGGACGACAGAAGCGGCGGCCGGGCCACCGCCGTCGCCTGCTCGGGCCCGGCCCCGCTCGGCGGCCCGGGGGAACTGCTGCTGATCGCCGAGGAACTGGGCGTCGGGCTCGGCGCGCGGTACGCCGGTATCGATGGCCCCGACCCCGGACCCACCATCTGCGCCGGCAAGCCCCCGCAGGCCAAGGTCCATGCCGCGGGCCACCCCACGCCGCTCTGGCACGTCAGCGGCGCGCCCGACGACCGCGCCGTCTTCGCGGGCGAGGCCTGCGGACTGTGGCTGTGGGCCATCGTGTGGCCCCAGGAATCGGGCCTGCTGCTCTACGACGAGCTGGTGCTCACCGACCTGCGGGACGCGGGAGCCGAGGTGGAGCTGGTGCCCTGCGGCGCGCTGTCGCCCCGACTGATCTCCTGACCGGCACCACCCGGCCCGGAAGGGGCGCCGCGCCGGTACGGCTATCCTGGTGAGCGCTCGCCATGAGCTCGTCACACCCCGCCGTCCACCTTTCGGAGTCCGTCGAAGTGCGCATCGACCTGCACACCCACTCCACCGCCTCGGACGGCACCGACACCCCCGCCGAACTGGTACGCAACGCGGCCGCTGCCGGGCTGGACGTGGTGGCGCTCACCGACCACGACACCGTGGCCGGGCACGCCGAGGCCGCTGCCGCCCTGCCCGCCGGACTCACCCTCGTGACCGGCGCCGAGCTCTCCTGCCGGCTGAACGGCATCAGCCTGCACATGCTCGCCTACCTCTTCGACCCCGCCGAGCCCGAACTGGCCCGCGAACGCGAGCTGGTACGGGACGACCGGGTACCGCGCGCCCAGGCGATGGTCGGCAAGCTGCGCGACCTGGGCGTGCCCATCAGCTGGGAACAGGTCCTGCGCATCGCGGGCGACGGCTCGGTGGGGCGCCCGCACATCGCGGAGGCCATGGTCGAGGAAGGCGTCATCGAAACCGTCTCCGACGCCTTCACCGAGGAGTGGATCGCGGGCGACGGGCGCGCCTACGTCAGCAAGCACGAGCTGGATCCGTTCGACGCGCTGCGGCTGATCAAGGGGGCCGGCGGAGTCGCGGTCTTCGCCCACCCGCTGGCCGCCAAGCGTGGCCAGTGCGTCCCGGAGAGCGCGATAGCCGATCTGGCGGCGGCCGGACTCGACGGCGTCGAAGCCGACCACGCCGACCACGACCCCAGGACCCGCGAACGGCTGCACGGTCTCGCCGCCGACCTCGGACTGCTGGCCACCGGCTCCAGCGACTACCACGGCAGCCGCAAACCCCTCGCGCTCGGCGACTTCACCACCGCGCCCGAGGTGTACGCCGAGATCGCCGCACGCGGCTCAGGCGCGACACCCGTCACGGGCTGACCGCAGCCGGGCAGCACTTTCTCCCGCCCGACCGGACCCCGTGGGGACCGCGGGCGGCTTCTGCGCGTCACGCCGCGCCCACCCGCGTGAGCGCGCCCGCGTCCCGTATGCCCTGAGCCCCCGTAGGGCAGGGCGCGCCGAGCACATCCGCGCCCGGCGCACGCGCCGGGCGAGCCCGCGCCGTCCGGCGCCTGCGCTCCGAAGCCCCGGCTCGCCCTTTCCCCGTCGTCCCTCGTCTTCCCCCCGTCCCGTTCCATCTCAGCAAGGCACAGGCACCACCGTGTTCGACACAGCGCTCTTCGGGTCCGTCTTCCTCACCCTCTTCGTCATCATGGACCCGCCCGGCATCACCCCCATCTTTCTCGGCCTCACCTCGGGGCGGCCGGTGAAGGTCCAGCGCCGGATGGCGTGGCAGGCGGCAGCTGTCGCGTTCGGGGTGATCGCCCTGTTCGGGATCTGCGGCAAGCAGATCCTCGACTATGTGCACGTCTCCATCCCGGCGCTGATGGTCGCCGGCGGGCTGCTGCTCCTGCTCGTCGCACTCGACCTGCTGACCGGCAAGTCCGACGAGCCCACCCAGACCAAGGACGTCAATGTGGCGCTCGTGCCGCTGGGTATGCCGCTGCTGGCGGGGCCCGGCGCGATCGTCTCCGTCATCCTGGCCGTGCAGCGCGCGGACGGCTGGGGCGGCCGGCTGTCCGTATGGACGGCGATCGTGGCCATGCACCTGGTGCTGTGGCTGGTGATGCGCTACTCGTTGCTGATCATCCGCGTCATCAAGGACGGCGGCGTCGTGCTCGTCACCCGGCTGTCGGGCATGCTGCTCTCGGCCATCGCCGTCCAGCAGATCGCCGGCGGCATCACCCAGTTCATCCAGGGGAAAGGCTGAGCCAGAAGTCCGCGAGGGCCCGCGCCGTCGGGGCGGGCCGCTCCGCGTTGGGGGAGTGGCCGGTGCCCGCGACGACGGTACGGCGGGCCCGGAGCCGCTCGGCCATGCCGTCCAGCAGGGGCACCGGCCAGGCGTCGTCCTCCGCGCCCGAGACGACATGGAACGGCAGTTCCAGCGCGGCCAGCTCCCCCACCCGGTCCGGCTCGGCGAGCAGCTGCCGCCCCGTCGCGGACAACTGCTCGGGCACGTTGGCGAGCCACCGGCGGCGCAGGAACTCCTCCATCGCCGCGGACGCCTCCTCCACCTCCCGTTGCGAATAGGGCGCCTCACCCGCGGAGCCGACCGACTGGTCGAGCTCCTGCATGACCTCCCAGATCGCCGCCATGCTCATGGTCTCCATCGCACCCAGCAGCGTCCTGACGCGCTCCTGCTGCGAGGGCGAGACGGCGGCCGGACCGCTGCTCATCAGCGTCAGGGAGGCGAACGGCGCGGCGCCCAGCAGCACCGCGGCGCGCGCGACCAGGCCGCCCAGCGAGTGGCCCAGCAGATGCACCGTGCCGGGCCGGTCGAGGCCGAGTACGGTCGCGAGCGCAAGCACGTCCCGGGCCAGTTCCAGCTGCGTGTAGGCGGCCTCCTCGCGCGGCCCACCGGTTTCGAACTGCCCCCGCCCGTCCACCGCGACCACTCGGAACCCCGCCCGCGCCAGCGGCTCCAGCAGCCCGATGAAGTCCTCCTTGCTGCCCGTGAATCCGGGCAGCAGCAGCACGGTGCGGCCAGTGCTGCTCCTGCCCGGGCTGCCCGTGTCGTGCACGGCGAACTCCCCGCGTGCGGTGGCCATCCGGTACGCGCGCACGCCCTCGGGCAGTGCGAGAAAGGGGGGCTTGCTCATACCAGGACGCTACCCGCAGCCCACCCTCCGCCTCCAACGCCCGCGTCGGCCTGGCCAACGCGGCCGCGCCAACGCCCGCGTCGGCCGGCAACCGGCGGGCCGGTGCGCCGGACAGCGAGCGGCCCGGCACCCACGAGGGGATGCCGGGCCGTGTGCTGCCGGGTGGTGCCGAGGTCGGCGGTCAGCCCTCCGCGGACTGCGCCGTACCGGCGGTGCGGCTGCTCGCGCCGCCGGAGCGCGTCCTGCGGCGGCGCGGCTTGCGGGGCGCCTCGTCCGTGGCGACGGCGGCCTGGCCGGCCTCGCCGCTCTCCTTGGTGGCAGGGGCCTTCGTCCCGGCCTCGGAGGTGGTGGCTCCGGCACGGGTGCGCCGACGGCGGCGGGGCTTGCGTGCGGCACCGCCCTCGCCCGCCTCGGCGCCCGGAGCGCCCTCGGCGGTGGCGACGGCCTGCCGCGCGGCGCTCCCGGCCGAGCCGGTGGCGTCCTGACCGGTCTCACCGGCGCCGCCGGACTCGTCGGAGCGCAGCGCACCCCGCGTGCGCCGCCGCTGGCGCGGCTTGCGCGCCGGCTGAGTGCGCTCGGCGGCCGCGGCGGAGGACCTGCCGGACTTGCCGTGCGAGCGGTTGCCCGGCTCGCCCAGGTCCTCGATCTCCTCGGCCGCCAGCCCGGCCCGGGTGCGCTCGGCACGCGGCAGGACGCCCTTGGCCTCCTGAGGGATCTGCAGCGCCTCGTACAGGTGCGGCGAGGTGGAGTAGGTCTCCTCCGGGTCGTTGAAGTCCAGGTCCAGCGCCTTGTTGATCAGCTGCCAGCGCGGGATGTCGTCCCAGTCGACCAGCGTGACCGCGATGCCGGAGTTGCCCGCGCGGCCGGTGCGGCCGATGCGGTGCAGATAGGTCTTCTCGTCCTCGGGGGTCTGGTAGTTGATCACGTGCGTGACGTTGTCGACGTCGATACCGCGCGCGGCGACGTCCGTGCACACCAGCACGTCGACCTTGCCGTTGCGGAACGCGCGCAGCGCCTGCTCGCGGGCGCCCTGACCCAGGTCGCCGTGGACGGCGCCGGCCGCGAAGCCGCGCCGCGAGAGCTGCTCGGCGACATCGGCCGCCGTGCGCTTGGTGCGGCAGAAGACCATCGCCAGGCCCCGGCCCTCGGCCTGCAGGATCCGGGAGACCATCTCCGGCTTGTCCATCGAGTGGGCGCGGAAGACGTGCTGGGTGGTGTTCGCCACCGTCTGGCCCTCGTCGTCCGGCGCCGTGGCGCGGATGTGCGTGGGCTGGCTCATGTAGCGGCGGGCGAGCGAGATGACCTGGCCGGGCATGGTCGCGGAGAAGAGCATCGTCTGGCGCCGCGTCGGCAGCATTTCGATGATCTTCTCGACGTCGGGGAGGAAGCCCAGGTCGAGCATCTCGTCGGCCTCGTCCAGGACGAGCGTCCTGATCTCGGACAGCCGCAGCTTCTTCTGGCCCGCCAGGTCCAGCAGCCGTCCGGGCGTGCCGACGACCACGTCGACGCCCTTCTTCAGCGCTTCGACCTGGGGCTCGTAGGCACGCCCGCCGTAGATCGACAGGACGCGGACATTGCGCACCTTGCCGGCGGTGAGCAGGTCGTTGGTCACCTGCTGGCACAGCTCACGGGTGGGGACGACGACGAGTGCCTGCGGGGCCTCGGTCAGCTCCTCGGGCTTGGCGCGGCCCAGCTCGACATCGGCGGGGACGGTGACCGACTCCAGCAGCGGCAGCCCGAACCCCAGCGTCTTGCCGGTGCCGGTCTTCGCCTGACCGATGACGTCGGTGCCGGCGAGGGCGACCGGGAGCGTCATCTCCTGGATCGGAAAGGGGGATGTGATGCCGACGGCTTCGAGTGCCTCGGCGGTCTCGGGGAGGATTCCGAGATCTCTGAACGTAGTGGACAGGATGCTTGCCTCTTCTGTGTGACGCGCGAATGCGGCTACGGCGTCCGGCCGACCCAGCTTCTGGGTGGGCCGACGGAGCGAGGAGAGGATCTACCGCGACCAAGCGGCCGTCGTTGCGGCCCGCCTAGCGGCGCGGGACCACTGTCTCCCGCTCAAGCGCCTCACTTGCGCGAGCGGTCCCTCTCGGCGCGGCCCGTGCGGGGAGCACGGCCCGGCGGAAGGCTGTCGGGTCGGAGCCGATCGGGCCACCGACCGGGCATCCGCATTTCATGCATGCAGTGAGTCCACGCCATCCGGTGGACTCAATATCACTGTACCCCGGATCCGCGCATCTGTATCGGGGCTATCGCTGTGTACGAGCTCACCCCGGAGCTCACCGGGACCGGCGGGAACCGGACAGGTCCTTCCCGACCTGCGGTTGCGGGCTATCGTGCGAGGTATGGAGACGCCTGACAAGACCGCCGCCGAATCCGGGGCCGCCGACAGCGGGGCCGCCGGTTCCGAGTCCGCCCCCGCCACCTCGATCGCCACCCAGAGCTGGGAGCAGGCGTCGGCGGACCCGACCTACCGGGCCGCGGTCGTCGATCTGCTGGGTGCGCTGGCCTACGGAGAGCTGGCGGCCTTCGAGCGGCTCGCCGAGGACGCCAAGCTGGCACCCTCCCTCGCGGACAAGGCGGAGCTGGCCTCGATGGCGTCCGCCGAGTTCCACCACTTCGAGAAGCTGCGGGAGCGGCTGGCCCGGATCGACGAGGACCCCACGGCCGCCATGGAGCCCTTCGCCGCCGCGCTGGACGACTTCCACCGCCTCACCGCCCCGTCCGACTGGCTGGAGGGGCTGATCAAGGCCTATGTGGGGGACTCCATCGCCTCCGACTTCTACCGCGAGGTGGCAGCCAGGCTCGACGCCGACACCCGCGCCCTGGTGCTGAGTGTGCTGGACGACACCGGGCACTCCAGCTTCGCCGTGGAGAAGGTCCGCGCCGCCATCGAGGCCGACCCGCGGGTGGGCGGGCGGCTGGCCCTGTGGGCGCGGCGGCTGATGGGGGAGGCGCTCTCCCAGGCCCAGCGGGTGGTGGCCGACCGGGACGCGCTCTCGACGATGCTGGTCGGCGGGGTGGCCGACGGCTTCGACCTCGCGGAGGTCGGCAAGATGTTCTCCCGGATCACCGAGGCCCATACGAAGCGGATGGCCGCCCTCGGCCTTGCCGCCTGAGGGACGGGGCCTGCCCGCGGCCCGCGTCCTGCCGGAAGCCTGAGTGCTGAGCGAACCCGGCACCCGCCCCCGCGGGTGCGGGTGCCGGGGCGGTGCGCAGGGCGTCCTGGCGCCACTGCCGGCGTCGGGGCGTATCGTCCCGCAGCAGCAGCGAGAGCAGCGCCGTGCTGAAGCCCAGCGCCACGCACCAGGTCACCACCAGGTGGCCGGGGCCGAGCACGGTGTGGCTGATGAGTCCGCCGACGAGAGCGGCGACGGGGCCCGTCGCGAGCACCAGCCGCCGGTCGGGGAGCCGCGCGGGGAATCGCCTGGCCGCGACGAGCGCGAGGGCGAAGCCGAGGGCTGCGGAGCCGAGAGCCTCCCAGACCATGAGGACCTCCTCGGGTGGGGCCGGTTGCGGGTCCGCGCACCAGCGGTCCGCGGTCGCTCCCGTCCTCCCCTCGGGTACGGAAGCTGAAACGGCGGTCGCGGGACGAATCCCGCGACCGCCGTCGCCTGCTTTCACCTGCGCCGCTCAGGGGGGTACACCTGTGCGTTTCCCGTGCACGCGTCCCGTGCGCCGCCCCCGCGTGCGCCGGGGCGGCGCCGCCTGGTCAGATCGCGCCGAAGCCCACCCTGCGGCCCGACGCCTCACCGATCTCCACATAGGCGATGCGGTCCGACGGGACCAGGATCTTCCGGCCGTGCTCGTCCGTGAGGCTGAGCATGCCGGAGCCCTTCTCCAGTGCAGCCGCCACCGTGCTCTCGACCTCGTCAGGAGTCTGCTTGCTCTCCATGACGATCTCGCGAGGCGCGTGCTGCACGCCGATCTTGACCTCCACGGCTATGTCCCTCCGACTGTCCTGGTATCCCGTGGCGACGCCCGGGATGCGATGCGCGGTCAGCCGCGCCGTACGGAGCAACCCTAGCTCTCAGCAGGGACGCAGAGGGGGCGCGGTCGCACGCCGGCAGCGAACAACCGCGCCCCCTGTGTGCTGCGCCACCGCTTCCTGCCGTAGCCGCACCGCGTCTCTACTGCATCGGGAACCCGGCGATGCCGCGCCAGGAGAGCGAGGAGATCAGCTTGGCCGCGGCGTCCCGCGGGATCTGCTGACCCGCGCCCAGCCAGTAGCGCGCGGTGATCTGCGCCATCCCGCACAGCCCCACGGCCAGCAGCATCGACTGCTCGGCCGGCAGCTTGGTGTCCTCGGAGATGACCTCGCTGACGGCCTCGGCGCAATCCAGGCTCACCTTGTCCACGCGCTCGCGTACCGCCGGCTCGTTGGTCAGATCGGACTCGAAGACCAGCCGGAAGGCACCGCCCTCGTTCTCCACGAAGGCGAAGTAGGCATCCATGGTCGCCGCCACCCGCTGCTTGTTGTCCGTGGTGGACTCCAAAGCCGTGCGGACGGCCTGGAGCAGCGCCTCGCAGTGCTGGTCCAACAGCGCGAGGTACAGCTCGAGCTTTCCCGGAAAGTGCTGGTAGAGCACCGGCTTGCTGACTCCGGCACGGTCGGCGATGTCGTCCATCGCCGCCGCGTGGTAGCCCTGCGCGACGAAGACCTCCTGAGCCGCGCCCAGCAGTTGGTTACGTCGCGCCCGTCGGGGCAGACGCGTGCCACGCGGGCGCGCCTCGGTCTGCTCGATGGCTGTCACGCCGCCTCCCTGAATGTTTCTGAGCGCGAGCTGCGCTGCGCCGCCATCGTACTTTTCGGTAACGGGGGTGGTAGCTTCCCGGCCCACGAAATTTTCGCTCCGGTGTCCGCTTCCGTTCCCTCCGGTGTACCGGATCCGACGGCGCTTCGGCGGCACTCGTCCTCTTATCGGTACTGGATCGGTACGCGTCAGCGGTACTCGTCCTCGTTCAGCTCCACCACGCGGGCCTGCTCCGCCGCGTCGGCCGGATCGACCTCGTGGTAGCTGTGTCCGGTCAGCGGGTCGTCGCGTTGCACCAGCAGGTCGGCCTGCTGTTCCGCCGCGTCCGCCTCGGGGGCCTCAGGGGTCCCGGGTCCTTCCGGTTCCTCCTCATAGGCGTCATAGGCGTCGTAGGCGTCATAGGGGTCGATGGTTTCCGGATCGGTCGGATCGACAGGCATGCCGGCTCCCCTTTCCAGGCGGGGCCCGAGTGCGCGGGCCCTACTTACGAGACTACGAGCGGGTCACCGGGGGCGCACGCCGCATGCCTCCTGCTTCCCTGCGCATGCTCTCCGGCGTTCCCCGGTGGTGGTCGCGACGGGCGAGTGCCCGTACCTCCCCTGTACACCAGTGTGCTTCTTCTTGTGACGGTGAACACGTGAGGGCGCGTGTGATCGTCTCGTAACATTGCTCCATGTCCTCCACCGAGCAGCCGGGAGCCCCCGCCTCCGCGGCCCGTACCGCTGCCCCGCATCCCTCGCTCACGCGGTCCCGCGTCGGGGAGCAGGAGACGTTGCGGACGGTCTCGCTGCCCGGACTGACGCTGGCCGTACGGGGCCGGCGGGACGACGGCGAGGCCCCGGAGAAGGACAGCCGTCCGGCCGCGCTGTACGTGCACGGTCTGGGGGGCTCCTCCCTGAACTGGTCAGCGCTGATGCGGCAGCTCGCTCCCGATGTGCGCGGCGAGGCGATCGACCTGCCCGGTTTCGGTGACTCCCCGCCGCCCGACAACGGCGACTACTCGGTCTCCGGGCACGCCCGCGCCGTCATCCGCTATCTGGACTCCTGCGGCCACGCCCCGGTGCACCTGCTGGGCAACTCGCTGGGCGGCGCGGTGACGACCCGGGTGGCGGCCGTGCGGCCCGACCTGGTTCGGACACTGACGCTCGTCTCGCCCGCGCTGCCCGAGATCCCTCCGCAGCGCACCGCCTGGCCGACGGCGATGCTGGCGATACCCGGCATCGCCTCGCTGTTTTGCAGGCTGACCCGGGACTGGCCCGCCGAACGGCGTACCGGCGGCGTACTCGGCCTCTGCTACGGCGACCCCGCGCGGGTCTCGCCCGAGGACTTCGCGGCAGCCGTCGAGGAGTACGCGCGCAGGGCTGAACTGCCGTACTTCTGGGACGCCATGGTCCGCTCCACGCGGGGCATCGTCGACGCCTACACACTGGGCGGGCAGCACGCGCTGTGGCGACAGGCCGAGCGGGTGCTGGCACCCACCCTTCTGGTCTACGGTGGGCGCGACCAACTGGTCGCCTTCCGTATGGCGCGGCGCGCTTCGGCCGCCTTCCGCGACTCCCGGCTGCTCACACTGCCGGACGCGGGCCACGTCGCCATGATGGAGTACCCCGAGATCGTCGCGGGTGCGGTTCGCGAGTTGATCGACGACGCGGACACGGCGACGCAGCGGTCGGACGACTCCGCCGCCGGTGCCGGCAGGCAGGCCCCGGCAACCCCGGAAGGTGACTAGTGGGACGCCATAGCCGCAAGGGCAAGGCTGTAACCGGGCGCAGAGAGGAACGCTCCCAGATACCCGAGCACCCCGGCCCCGCCGCCGCTGCCCGGACGCGTCCCGGCCGCGCACCCGACGCCCCATCCGGGCCGTCGCCCGCCGCACCCCCGGAGTACGGGCGGCACCCGGGCCTTCCCGGACAGCAGGGCACCCCGGCGCACGGCGTACCGGTGTTCCCGGACGAACAGCCCGCCCGCGGCGGCCACCCGCAGCACCCGGAGGGCGGTCCCACCGCTCCCCACCGGCGTGCCACCCGCTCCGACGCCGCCGGCGGCGGGGTCGGTCAGGGGTACGGGCGCGGCCCGGGACAGGGCCCGGCCCACGGCCAGGTGCCCCGACAGCGGCAGCAGCCCGGTGGGCCGCGTCAGGAGTATCTGGACGCCTTCGAGGAGGACGTCTTCGCGGCGGGTGCCCCCGGCGCCGTCCCGCCCGGCAGGAACCCGGCAGGAGCCGCCGGCGCGGCTGTCGTACCGCCCGGGCCCACCCCGCGCCAGGAAACCGGAGAGCACCGGGACGGCGCTGCCGGCGAGCCTCCCACCGGCCCGTCGCGGACCTCGCCGGCACCGGAACCGGGCTCACGGAAGAAGGGCAGCCGCGCCCGTACCGCCACCGGGATCGTCGCCGCTGCCATCACCACCGTGCTCGCCGTCGTCGTCGCCGCGCAGGTGGCGGGAGGCGAGCACAGTGCCGGGGACTCCGACCGGGGGCTGAAGACCGGCGAGCGCACGCCGAGCGACCCGGACGTCCCGACCGACCACGAGCGTGCCGATCGCGGGGCGCGTCCCACCCCGGGGAGCGAGCCCGACACGTACGAGGCCAAGATGGCCCGCCAGTACCCGCTGGCCGACGACCTGAAGGGATCGGGCAGGTTCAGCCCGGTACCCGGTCACGAGAAGGGCCCGGGCAAGGGCGAGGTGGTGCGCTACCGCGTGGACATCGAGAACGGGCTGCCGCTGGACGGCAAGCTGTTCGCACAGGCGGTGCACAAGACGCTCAACGACGAGCGCAGTTGGGCGCACGGCGGCAAGCGCAGCTTCGAGCGGGTCTCCTCGGGCAAGGCCAAGTTCGTCATCACCCTGGCGAGTCCGGGCACCACCGATGTGTGGTGCGCCAAATCGGGCCTGGACACCAGCGAGGAGAAGGTCTCCTGCGACTCGGCGGCCACCGAGCGCATCATGATCAACGCCTGGCGGTGGGCGCGTGGTGCCGAGACCTACGGTCCGGACCGGATGCACGCCTACCGGCAGATGCTCGTCAACCACGAGGTGGGCCACCGGCTCGGCCACGGGCACGTGGGCTGCTCGGCCGACGGCAAGCTCGCGCCGGTGATGATGCAGCAGACCAAGTACCTCACCACGCGCGGCAAGACCTGCCGTATCAACGCCTGGCCGTACCCCCGCGGTTAGGGCGCGCCGCCCCGTCCGACAGCCGGTCCGGGGCGTGCAAACGCGCGACTCGCGCGAAAGTCACGGGTGTTCACCCCTTCCGGTGGCGTGACGGACAACCGTCCAGCACGCGGTGGGGGCGCACGCATAGCGTCTGGTGCGTCTTCAACGTCCTACCGCCGCGCCACGCGCCGAGCCGCGTCAGGCGCGCGACACGCCACGAGAGTGATCGGGGGTGCGCACGTGCGCATCGCACTGCTTACGGAGGGTGGTTACCCCTATGTGAGGGGTGAGTCCGCGCTGTGGTGCGACCGCCTGCTGCGCGGCCTGGACGGCCACGAGTTCGCGCTGTTCGCCCTCAGCCGCAGCGCCCGGCAGGAGGAGGCCGGCTGGTGCGCCCTGCCCCCCAATGTCGCCCGGGTGCGCACCGCGCCGCTGTGGGGCCCGGGGCCCGCCACCGGGGGCGTACGCGGGCTCGCGTGCGGCTCCTACGGGCGGCGGGACAAGCGGCGCTTCCGCGAACACTTCACGGCGCTGGCCGAAGCCGTCTGCCGCACCGAGACGGACGCCGATCCCTCCACCGGGCAGGCGGACCGTTTCGCCGCAGGCCTGTACGGGCTCGCCGAACTCGCCGCCGAGCGCGGCGGACTGGCCACCGCGCTCCGCTCCGAGAGCGCCGTGCGCATCCTGGAGTCCGTCTGCCGTGCGCCCGGCGCGCTCCCCGCCGCACACGCCGCCCAGGTACCCGATCTGCTGGCCGTGGTCGAGCGCCTGGAGCGGGCCCTGCGCCCCCTCTCACTGGACTGGTACGGGCAGCGGGGGCAGGAACCGGGGCTGTCGGCCGCCGATCTGTGCCACGCCGTCGGAGCCGGCCCCGCCGCGCTGCCCGGACTGCTGGCCAAGCGGGCGTACGGGGTGCCGCTGCTCATCACGGAGTACGGCGTGCGGCTGCGCGAGCACTACCTGACCAGCGCCGCCGGCGCCGTTGCGCGCGGGGTTGCGGGCGCCCCCGTACGCGCGCTGCTCGCCTCCTTCCAACGGCGGCTCGCCCGCGAGGCGTACGCCCAGGCGCAGTTGATCACCCCGGGAAACTCCCACGCGCGGCGCTGGCAGGAACGCTGCGGTGCCGACAGCGAGCGGCTGCGCACCGTCTATCCCGGCATGGACGCGGCTCCCTTCGAGACCGTGGGCGAGCAGACCACGCTGCTGCCGCCGCCCGACGGCGCGCGGCCCCCCGCACGGCCCACGCTGGTGTGGGTGGGCGCCGGCGGCCCGGCCAAGGACCTGGGCACGCTGCTGCACGCCTTCGCCCAGGTGCGGGCGGCGGTGCCCGAGGCCCGGCTGCGGATCGTCGAGACGGGCGGGGCGAGCGGCCGTACGGAGCCCTCGGCGCCCCCACCTGGAGGAGGCGCTTCGCGGGGCCGACCGGGAACCCCGCACGGGCCGGCCGCCCACGACGGTGCCGCCGAGCGGGACGGTGCCTATACGGCGCACTGCCGCGCGCTCGCGGCGCGGCTCTTCCCCCACGGATCGGCGGACGGGGCAGAACCGGTCACCTTCGAGGAGCTGGGCGGCCCTGCCGTGCCCACCCTGGCGGACGCCTATGCGCTGGGCGGAGTCGTGGTGCTCTCCAGCGTGGTGGAGGGCTTCCCGGTGTCGCTGGTGGAGGCGATGTTCTGCGGCCGGGCCACGGTCTCCACCGATGTCGGGGCCGCCCCGGAGGTCGTCGGCGGGACCGGGCTCCTCGTCCCGCCACGCGACCCCGGGGCGCTGGCTGACGCCTGCACCGCACTGCTGCGCGACCCGGCGCGCGCCGCACGGTTGGGCGCCGCCGCGCGTGCGCGGGCGCTTGAGCTGTTCACGGTGCGGCAGAACATCGAGGCGTTCCGCGGCATCTACCTGGAACTGATGTCCCGGCACCCGGTCGGCCGGGAGGGCGCCCCGGCCGAGGAGGCCCGGCCGAAGGACCAGGTGCACCCTTTCGCCCACCCCGCCGAATCCCATCTGCCGGGCCGCTGGGCAGCGGCCGCAGCGCGGCGCAGCGGCAGCGCGGCATCCAGTGGCCTGGTGAGCGGCGCTTCGAGCAGTGCCGTGAACGGCGCCGAGAGCGGTGCGCCGGGCAGCGCCGCCAACAGCCCGGAAGGGCGCCGCCCGGGCAGCCGCCCCGCTCGCCGCCCGAGCGGGACGCGGACCACCAAAGGCAGCTCCGCGTACGTACCGAGCTGGGCCCGTCCGGACCGCACGGCGCGCGAGGGCGCCGCCTCGCAGCGCCCCGCCGTCGAGCGGGCAGCCGTCGGAGCCGAACCCGGGGAGGCGACAGCACCGTGACGACCCGTCCCGCGCCCGGCGATCCCGTGCGCGTACTGCTGCGCCGGCATCGCGCGTTGTGCGAGTGCGCCGTCGATCCGCTGGAGATCGCCGCCGGCCTGGAGGCCAGCGGGATCACGGACCGGACGGCTGCCCGGTGCCGCCACCGCGATGTCTTCTCCCTCGCCGAAGAGCTGTACGCGCGCGCCCCGTACCCCGGATCGCGCGCGGCGCACACGGGGATCGCATGGAGCCCGGACAGCTCGAAGAGCCCGGAAAGCGCGAAGAACACGAGGAGCAGCAACACGGGGAGCAGCAAGAAGACAGGCGACGCGGCGACCACCGAATGCGCGGCGACCGCCGGAAGCGCGATGGACTCCGAAGGCACCGACGACGCCGGGAGCGGCGCTGTGGCGGGCAGTTGGCCCGGCATCCCGCCCACCGCGCCGGATGCCGGGTGGCCGCAGCAGTCGCGGCCCGGACCGGGACAGCGGCTGTTCTCCTGGTGCGCGACGCTCGTTCTGCCACTGCTGCCCGGACTGTTGTGCGCCGGCACGCTCGCCTGGCTCGTCGTGCTGGGCGGCAGCCCTCCGGCTGTGCGCGCCGCCCTGTGCGCTCTGGGTGCGGCTGCGGTGCTGGGCAGCGTCATCGTGGCCGTCCGCCTCGTGCCCCGCGTTCCGCGTGCTGTCGGCGGCTCCGCCTTTCCCACCACCCTTTTCCTTTCCGGCTGCTGGCTGACCGGATACGCGCTCTACGGCGACTGGCTGCTCGAACAGCTCCTGGCCGGTGGGCCGGAGCTGCTGCCGGGCGGTGCCCCGCGCCTGCCCTCGCCGGGTCTCACGTTGGGCCTCGCGCTGGCGGTCGCGCCTGCCGTCTGGTGTGCGCGCGGCTTCGCACGAGCGGCGCGGCGCAGGCTGGCGGGCAGCCGCAGTCTGGAGGAGTTCGCCGCGGGTGCCCGGCCACTGCTGGTGCTCGCCGTGTGCACCGTCGCGGTGAGCCTCCCGGTGCTCCAGTGGGCGGCCCACGCCCTCGTCGGTGGCCCTCTCGCCCTGTCCGGCGCCCCGGCCGCTCCCGGCGTACCGGGAGGCGGCCAGGAGGTGCAGGAGACCTGGCGGTCCGCCGCGGTCGGCGCGGGCGCCCTCGGCATGCTGCTGTTCGCCGCGCTGCTGCTGTCCGCGCACGGCTTCCGGCGCGCGGCCTCGGCCGGGCCGGCCGTCGCCTGCGGTCTGCAGGCCGCGGCGCTGCTGTCCGTACCGGTCGCACGGCTGCCGGGGCTGGCGGTGCTGGGCCGACCCGTCGAGGCCCTGAGCGCCCATCAGGCAGCCGCGGCCGTCCCCGTCGCCGCCTGCGGTTGCGCTGCCCTCGTTCTGTTGGCGTACGCGGCCGTCGCATTGGCCGGCGCCTCCGCACACCACCGGGAGGCGGTGCCCGCATGAGCGCAGGGCCGCCCCCGATCCCTCGTTCCGGCACGGGCTTATGGACCCGCCCGTGCGACATCGACAAGGAGCAAGCCCCCATGACCCACCCGCAGTTGGCACACCGTGGCACCGCCGGGCGACGACCGCACACCAGCGTGCGGCGGCGCCGGACTTCTCTCTCGCACGGGGAGGTCGCACGATGAGAGTGCTGCTGCTGGGCGCCAGCGGATACCTGGGCCGCTTCGTCGCCGACAGGCTGCTGGCCGACCCCGCCGTACAGCTCACCGCCCTCGGCCGGGGCGACGAGGCGGATGTCCGCTTCGACCTGTCCACCGGGAGCCCGGGCGCCCTCACCCGCTTCCTGGACGCGGTGCACCCCGGCGTCGTCATCAACTGCGCCGGGACCACCAGGGGCAACGGGCGCGAGCTGATCCGGCACAACGTGGTGGCCACCGCGGCCGTGTGCGAGTCGCTGCGCCGCAGCGGTTGCGGCGCCCGTCTGGTGCACGTGGGATGTGCCGCCGAGTACGGCCCCTCGCAGGTGGGCTCCTCCACCGGTGAGGACGCGGTGCCGCGCCCCGGAGGGCCCTACGGTGTGAGCAAGCTGGCCGGCACCGAACTGGTACTCGCCTCCGGGCTGGACGCCGTCGTGCTGCGGGTCTTCTCACCGATCGGCCCCGGCACCCCGGCGGGCTCGCCCCTGGGCAGGGTCGCGGAGGCGATGCGGCGGGCGATGCAGCAGGGCGACAGCGAGCTGAAACTGGGCGGGCTGAGTGCGCAGCGCGACTTCGTCGACGTCCGTGACGTCGCGCGTGCCGTGCACGCCGCCTCCCTTTCGGCGGCGCAGGGCATCGTCAACATCGGCACCGGCAGGGCGGTGCGGCTGCGTGACGCCGCGTCCCTGCTGGCGCGTGTCGCCGGGTACGCGGGGGCCGTCCACGAGCAGGGTGGCGGCCCGCCCGGACCGGGGGCAGGGGAGAGCCACCACCCGGCCGGTGTCGTCGGCGGTCCGGGAGGCCCCGCCGGTCCGGCCGGACTGGGAGGCCCCACGGGTCCCGGTGGTCCGGGCGCGATGGGCGGCGGGCTGGGCGGCAGCGCTCCCGTGATCCCCGCGCAGGCGCACGGTCCGCATGCGGTCCAGGCCCACCCTCCGCAGCCGCAGCAGGCCTCGTATCCGTACCCCGACGGCTGCGGCGCCTGGCAGCAGGCGGATGTGCGCACCGCGCGTGACCGGCTCGGCTGGCGGCCCCGGATCGGTCTGGAGGAGTCGTTGGCCGACATCTGGATGGAGGCGGCATGCCGTATCTGACGACACCTCCCGGGCAGGTTCGTCCGGCCGGTGACATCGGCGGTGCGGTCGGACAGCGGCTGGGGCTGGGAGTGCCGGGTTGTGCCCATCCGATGCTGGCGCCGATGGAGTGGGCGGAGCTGACCCGGCCGGGCCTCGGCGCCGAACCCGGACCGGACCGCGTCGCGGGGCCGCTGCACTGGGCGGTGCTGGACGTCGGGGACGGCGGGCCTGGCGCACGGCCCGACCCCTTCTGCGCCCCCGCGGCGGCGGCGCTGCGCTCCGCGGGCGTCGCCGTACTGGGCCGTCTCGACATGCAAGACGGTGCACGGACATTCGGTGAGCTGGTCTCCGAAGCACACCGATTTTTGGACTGGTACCGGGTCGACGGCTTCTATCTGGCGCACTGCCCCGGCGACCCGGCCCGGCTGGGGCACACCCAGCGCCTCACCGCGACCCTGCGCGCGCTGTGCGGCGGTGCCGACGGCGGGCACGGCGGGCGGCTGGTGCTGGCGCCCGGCTTCCACCCGCATCCGGACTATCTGCAATGCGCCGACCAGCTCGTCACCTACGCCGGAAGCTGGGCGGACTACCGCTGGTCGCAGTGCGAGGAGTGGACGGCGGCGTACCCCGCCGAGTGCTTCTGCCACCTGGTGCACTCGCTGCCGCGCACCCATCTGGAGGAGGCGCTGCGCATCGCCCGCTGGCAGGGCGCGGGCACCGTCTGCTTCACCGATCGGACCCGGGACAGGGGACAGGACCCATGGGCGGCCCTGCCCGGCTACTGGGACGAGATCGTCTCGTGCCTTGGACCAGGTGTCTCGGAATGAGATAGCGCGTGGCAGTGTTACGAGAGGAACGGCCCGCCCCCGGGCGGGTGACTTCCCGCACGTCCCACCGACCATCGGAGTCTCCGTGTCACTGCCACCCCTGGTCGAGCCAGCCGACGAGCTCACCGTCGACGAGGTCCGCAGGTACTCACGTCACCTGATCATCCCGGATGTCGGGATGGAAGGTCAGAAGCGGCTCAAGAACGCGAAGGTCCTCTGTGTGGGCGCGGGCGGCCTCGGTTCGCCCGCCCTGATGTATCTGGCGGCTGCCGGCGTGGGAACGCTCGGCATCGTCGAGTTCGACGAGGTCGACGAGTCCAACCTGCAGCGGCAGATCATCCACAGCCAGTCGGACATCGGCCGGTCGAAGGCGGAGTCGGCCAAGGACACGGTGCTGGGCATCAACCCCTACACCCAGGTCAACCTGCACCAGGAGCGGCTGGACTCCTCCAACGTGATGGAGATGTTCGCGCAGTACGACCTGATCGTGGACGGCACGGACAACTTCGCCACCCGCTACCTGGTCAACGACGCCTGCGTGCTGCTGAACAAGCCGTACGTATGGGGTTCGATCTACCGTTTCGACGGCCAGGCCAGCGTCTTTTGGAGCGAGCACGGGCCGTGCTACCGCTGCCTGTACCCGGAGCCCCCGCCGCCCGGCATGGTGCCCAGCTGCGCCGAGGGCGGCGTGCTGGGTGTGCTGTGCGCTTCCGTCGGCTCCATCCAGGTGACCGAGGCCATCAAGGTGCTGGCCGGTGTCGGTGACCCGCTGGTCGGCCGCCTGATGATCTACGACGCCCTGGAGATGACCTACCGCCAGGTCAAGGTCCGCAAGGACCCCGACTGCGCGGTCTGCGGCCCGAACGCCACGGTCACCGAGCTCATCGACTACGAGGCGTTCTGCGGTGTGGTCTCCGACGAGGCGCAGGCGGCCGCCGCCGACTCCACGATCACTCCCAAGCAGCTCAAGGAGTGGATCGACGACGGCGAGAGCGTCGACATCATCGATGTGCGGGAGCCGAACGAGTACGAGATCGTCTCGATCCCCGGCGCGCGGCTGATCCCCAAGAACGAGTTCCTCATGGGCAACGCGCTGCAGGACATGCCGCAGGACAAGAAGATCGTCCTGCATTGCAAGACGGGCGTCCGCTCCGCGGAAGTCCTGGCCGTGCTGAAGAACGCCGGTTTCTCCGACGCCGTGCACGTCGGTGGGGGTGTCATCGGCTGGGTCAACCAGATCGAGCCGGACAAGCCGGTCTACTGAGCCACCGGGGAGCCTGACGGCTGCTGCGCCGCGAGGGGTGGCGCGGTCGGGATGCCGACCGCGCCACCCCCGATGCGTTTCCGGTCGCTGCCCCCGACGCCCTGCCGGTCGCTGCCCCGACGCGTTTCCGGTCAGCGGCAGTCCGTGCCGTCCTGGGGGACCCGGCCGCGCAGCAGATAGCCGTCGACCACCTTGCGCACGCATGAGTTCCCGCTGTTGTACGCGCCGTGGCCCTCGCCCCGGTAGGTCACCTCGACGCCCACATCCTTGCCCAGCTCCTTGTCCATCGCCCGCGTCCCCCCGTACGGGGTGGCCGGGTCGCCCGTCGTGCCGACCAGCAGGATCGGGGCGGAGCCCGGGGCGCGCACCTTGGGTGTCGCCCAGTCGCCCCGGACCGGCCAGTCGTGGCACGACGCCAGCCCCCAGGCGGACATCGGCCCGAAGACCGGGGACTGGTCGGTGAAGGCGGGCAGCCGGCTGGTGATCTCCCGCTTGCCGTAGCGCTGCTTGTTGTCCGCGCAGTTGATCGCCGTCAGCGCCGACTGCAGGGTGCTGTAGGTGCCGTCCTGGTTGCGCCCGTTGAGCGCGTCGGCGAGCAGCAGCAGCGTCGACCCGTCGCTGTCCACCAGCGCCTCTTCCAGCCCCTGGGTGAGCAGCTCCCAGGTCTCCTTCGCGTACAGGGCCTGCGCGATGCCGCCCTCCGCCAGTGACTCGGTCAGCTTGCGGCCGCTGTCGGTGGGCATCGGTTCGGCGTCCAGATCGGCCAGCAGGTCGGTGATGCGCTGTCCGGCCTTCGCGGGGTCCTCACCGACCGGGCACTCCTCACCGGTTTCCGCGCAGTGCTTCAGGAAGTTGTCGAGCGCCAGCTGGAAGCCGCTGGTCTGACTGAGCGAGCCTTGTACCGGTGTCGTGGTGGGGTCGACCACCGCGTCGAAGACGGCGCGGCCCACGCGCTGCGGATACAGGTGCGCGTAGACGCCGCCCAGCTCCGTGCCGTAGGAGATGCCGAAGTAGTGCAGCTTCCGGTCGCCGAGCACATGCCGCATCAAGTCCATGTCGCGCGCCGTGTTCCGGGTCGTCAGGTGCGGCAGCAGCGCACCGGCCCGTTTCTCGCAGCCCTTCGCGAAGGACTTCTGGCGGGCGAAGAGGCGGCGCTCCTCGGCATCGGTGTCCGGCGTCCAGTCGGCGGCGAAGTAGGCGTCCAGCCGGCCGTCGCTCAGGCACTTGACGCCCTCACTGCGTCCCACCCCGCGCGGGTCGAAGCTCACCAGGTCGTAGCGGCCGCGCAGCTTCTCGTAGTCCTCGGCGAAGGCGGGGAGCGTGGCCACCCCGGAGCCGCCTGGGCCGCCGAAGTTGAACAGCAGGGAGCCGATGCGCTTGCCGCCGCCCTTGCGTTCGGGGGCGCGGATCATCTCGATGCCGATGGTGCGGCCCTCGGGCTTGCTGTAGTCCAGCGGCACCCGCAGTTCCGCGCACTCCCACCGTGCGTCTCCCGGCAGCGGGGAGGGCGAGCCGGTGTCGCTGCCCTGTGCCGCGTTCGGCGGGGGACACGGCGACCAGTGCGGCTGCTGTCCGGTGAGCGATTCGGGCAGCGGCGGGGTGTCGTTTTCGGCCGTGCGGCCCGCAGAGCCGGTGGCCGGCGGGGACGGGGAGCGGGAGGCGCTCCGGGAGGGGGACGAGCTCGTCTCGCCGCTTCGGGCCGTGCTCTTCCTGGTGCCGTCCGGGCCGCCGCTGCCGCAGCCGCTCGTCACGGCAGCGGCCACTATGAGCGCTGCTGCGAGGGCGGCACCCGGCCGCAGGGAGCGGGAATGGCGCATGGGACGTCCTCCCGGCAGGTGGTGGGACGTTCATCGTGCGGACGTCCACCGGTCCCCGGCGCGCTGTGTGGTGCGTACGGGTGGTTTCCGGCGCGGGGTCGGCGTGTCGGCTAGAGCGCGCCCTTGCGCGTCAGCTGGGTGAACGAGAGCCAGCCGGGGAGCACCGGCAGCCACAGCGTCAGCAGCCGGAACAGCAGCACCGCCGGGGTCGCCACCTCCTTCGGCACCCCGAAGGCGATGAGCGCGGCGATCAGCGCCGCCTCGACGGCGCCGAGCCCGCCCGGGGTGGGCGCTGCCGAGCCGAGCGCGTTCGCCGTCAGGAAGACCACGGCGAGGTTGGCGTAGCTCGTCTCGTGGCCGAAGGCCCGCACACACGCGTCCAGGCACATCACGAACGCCAGCGTCAGCAGCAGCATCCCCAGCACACCGGTGAGCAGCTTCTGCGGGCGCTGCACCACGTCCAGCATCCGCGGCACCACGCCTGCGAACAGCGAGCGCACCCGGTTCGAGACGAACCGCCGCAGCGCCGGCACCGCTGTGACGATCAGCACCAGCACCGCCGCCGTCAGCAGCCCCGCGATGACCGCGCGGGACGGCGAGAGGGTGGGAGTGTGCTCGGTCCCGGTGATGTAGCCGAACAGCAGGAGCAAGGTGATGTGGCTGCCCAGTCCGAACAGCTGGGAGGCGCCCACGCTCGCCACCGCGTGTCCGGGCCGCACCCCTGAACGCTGGAGGAAGCGGGCGTTGAGCGCGACACCGCCGACCGCCGCGGGGGCGACGAGCTTCACGAAGGAGCCGGCCACCTGCGCCTGTACCGTCCGCCACCAGGAGACCTTCTCCGGGACGAAGCCCAGCAGCGCCATCGCGGCGAACACATACGTCAGTCCGGAGAAGAGCACCGCGCCGCCGACCCACGCCCAGTTGGCGCCGAGCACCTTGTCGAGCGGTACCTGGGAGAGCTGGGTGAGCAGGAAGTAGGCGGCCAGGGTGCCCGCGATGAAGCTGACCAGAGTGCGCGGCCTGATCCTCTCCAGCCGCGCGGGCTCTATGGGCGCCTGCGGCCTGATGCGCAGGACCTGCTGCCGGATCTGGGCCAGCAGATCCTCCTCGCGGGCCTCCTCCAGCGCCTCGTCTATCGCCTTCTTCTCGGCGTTCTTCTCCGCGCGCAGCGACTTGCGGTGTGCGCGGCTCCCGGCCGCCTTCTCCGCGGCCTCCTCCCGCGCCTTGGTGCCCCTGCCCGCCCGGGACGCCTGGATGACGGCTTCGCGCTCGCGCTCGGCGCGCTCCTTGGCGAGCCGCCGCAAAGTGGTACGGGTGCTGCGGCTGAGTGCGATCGGCTGCAGCAGCGGCAGGCTGTCGGCCACCGCGTCGGGGCCGAGCACGTCCACGGCGGTCGCCGCGGCCCGCTCGGCGCCCACCCGCAGTCCCAGTGTCGTCAGCAGCTGTGCGATGTCCATCCGCAGGATGAGGTCACCGGCCGCGATCTCACCGCCGCGCAGGTCCGTCAGATAGACGGTGCCGGAGCGGTCCGCCACCAGCGCGTCCCCGACCAGCCTGCGGTGGGCGATACGGCGGGACTGCAGTGCCCTGACCTGGCGCCACGCCGTGCGCATCAGTTCGTCGGTGATCTCCTCGTCCGGGAGCGCGTCCAGGCTGCGGCCGCCGATGTGCTCGTAGACGAGCATCACCGCGTCCGGGCCGAGCTCCGACGTGGCGATCAGACGGGGTGCGTTGGCGCCCGCGGAGATGGCCGCGTAGGCGAGCAGCGCCTCCTGCTCCAGCGCCTGTCGCAGCGACTGCAGACTGCGCCGCTGGGTGATGCCGCGCAGCGCCAGCCGGCGCCAGACCCGGTAGAAGAAGCCCTGTGCCTGCTGCTCGCGGTCGACGACGGTCACATCGAGCGGCGGGCCGTCCTCCAAGGTCACGCGGTAGCGGCGCCCCCGGTCGTTGTGGTCCCGCTTGTCGGCCTCGCCGGCCTCCTCCATGCGCAGCGCGCTGACGGGCTTGAAGCCGACCCTGCGCAGTCCCGCCAGCAGCGTCTGGCCGGTCGGCCTGACGTTCGGGGTGCCGACCGCGTAGAGCGTGCCGTAGGCGACGGTCCAGCCGATCAGCACGGTGACCACGATGGAGAACGCCGTCGTGTATCCCGGCACCAGGACGGCTGTCGCGTTCAGCAGCAGCACGCCCCACAGCACCACCCGCCAGCGCGGGCGGCGTGCCATGCCGACTGCCGTCATATAGGCGATGACCGGTGCGAGGTAGCTGTGCACCGGGGTGGTGGCGTCCTGCGGGGTGATGGCCTTGGTCAGCGCGTCCCGGATCGAGTCGGGCGCCGCCTGGGCGACCCACAGGTCAACGGCGAGGGAGGCGCCGTGCGCCAGGACGGCGGCCAGTACCCCGTCGGCGATCCGCAGTCCGTCCCGTTTGATCAGCCGTTCGATCGCGAACGCGACGGGTACCAGCAGTACCGCGATGCTGGACGCCAGCCCGGTCAGGCTGATGAGCAGATCGGGAGCTTCCGCCGTGCCCTTGTCGATGTCCTGTTCGAGCCCGGCGGTGGTGCCGTGCGCGAAGTTCGCGATGATGAGCACCAGCGCGATGCCCAGCAGGCCGAGCACCATGCGCAGCAGGTCGGAGGGGCGGTGCACCCGCGCCGAGAGCAGCGGTTCATCGCTCTCGATCTCGATACGGTCCCCCTCCGCGACGGCCTCCGGCTGCTCGCCGGGGGCTTCCTCGTGCGGGCCTGTCCCGCCCGCTTCCTGCTCGCCGGCGCTCGGCTCGTCCGGCTTCCCTTCGTCCGGCCCGTCTCCGTCCGGCCCGTCCTCGTCCGGGGGCCGGTCGGACGGCTGCCCGGGCGGCTGGTCGGCGTGCGGCTGGTCTGCGGCGGGCTTCCGCCCCGCGGACTCGTGCTCGGCGTCCCCGGCGGACCGGGCAGCACTGTCGGCGGCGGGTGCGCCCTCCTTGCCGGGCTCACCGTGCCGCTGTCCCGCTGCTGCCGTCTCGTCCTGGTCCCGTATCACTCGTCACCGCCCGGAAGATGGTGGCACGAGGGGGCGGCCGCCGGGAGCACGAGGGTGCATTCCGGGGGTGTGAGGGACGAATCGGCAACGGCTGGGTACCGCTTGTGGGTCACCGTTCGAGGCCGTTCGTGGACGAGGTGGCACCGCTGTCGGTGGCATGCGGCACGATGGCCCGCATGGCTGGAACCCCCCGACACGAGGAGCTGCCCGGCGGCCCCGCCGCGCCCCGGGAGGCGCACGCGCCCATTCCCTTGGCCCCCGGGCAGGGGGATCAGCTGCCCGATTACGCGGACCGCGTACTGGAGGTCGCCGAGCTGATCCCGGCCGGCCGGGTGATGACCTACGGGGACATCGCGGAGTGGCTGGAGGAGGGCGGCCCGCGCCAGGTGGGCAGGGTCATGGCGCTGTACGGCGGCGCGGTCTGCTGGTGGCGTGTGGTGCGCGCGGACGGCGTGCCACTGCCGGGGCAGGAGCGCGAGGCCCTGGCGCACTACCACGCGGAGGGCACCCCGCTGCGCGAGCCCACCGCCGCCTCCCGCCGCCAGGGGCACATTCCGCGCATCGACATACGCCGCGCCCGCTGGGACGGCAAGGACGGGTGATCCCGCACTGCGGCTCCTCACAGTTCCCAGCTTCCGTCATGCCCACAGGCCCCATGCGCTGGACAGTCCGTACGGAGTACAGCAGCCGTACGGGGTACGAGAGCGATGCGCTGCGACACGTGTGTCCGCCGGCGTAGCGTCTGTACCACTCCGCACAGACCCTCCCCAAGGCGATCCACGTGAGTTCCTCCCTTACTGCCGACGCGCATCAGCGGCCCCGCGAGCCCGGTGCGTACCGGCTGGTGCGCACCGCTGCGGAACCGTTCGATTTCCCTGCCTCTGACGCGGCGCAGCGCGCTGTGGTTGACCACCGCGGCGGCCCGTTGCTCGTCCTGGCGGGTCCGGGCACGGGCAAGACCACCACCCTGGTCGAGGCCGTCGCGGCGCGGGTGCGGGAGGGCATGGACCCCGAACGCATCCTTGTGCTGACCTTCAGCCGCAAGGCCGCCGTCGATCTGCGCGACCGGATGACCGACCGGCTCGCACGGGAGGCGGCCCCTGCCCGGCTGCCGCGCCAGGCGGCCACGGTCGCGGTCGCGCCGGACGGCCGCACCCCGGCGGAGACCGGCTGCGGCGCGCTGGGCGGCACACCGCGCGCCCCCCAGGCGACGACGTTCCACTCGTACTGCTACGCGCTGGTGCGCGCGCACCAGGACGCCGATCTGTTCGCCGAACCCCTGCGCCTGCTGACCGGCCCCGAGCAGGACCTGCACATCAGGGAACTGCTCGAAGGGCAGCTCGCACTGGAGCGCCGGGGCCGCGCGACGGTGCGCTGGCCCGACGAACTGCGCGCCTGTCTGACGACCCGGGGGTTCGCCGACGAGGTCAGGGCGGTGCTCGCGCGCAGCCGGGAGTTGGGCCTGGGGCCCGCCGCGCTGGACGCCTTCGCCCGCCGCGCGGGCCGCCCCGACTGGAGAGCCGCTGCCGGGTTCTTCGCCGAATATCTGGACGTACTGGATATGCAGGGCGTGCTCGACTACGCCGAACTCGTGCACCGTGCGGTCCTGCTCGCCGAGCGCGAGGAGGTCGCCGCGCGGCTGCACGCCGCCTACGACGCGATCTATGTGGACGAGTTCCAGGACACCGACCCCTCCCAGGTGCGGTTGCTGCGCGCCCTGGCCGGTGGCGGGGCACGCACGCTGGTGGCGTTCGGCGACCCGGACCAGTCGATCTACGCGTTCCGCGGCGCGGACGTGAACGGCATCCTCGACTTCCCGGAGCTGTTCCGGCAGCGCTCCGGTGCTCCCGCGCCCGTCCATGTGCTGCGCACCGCACGGCGCTCCGGCGCCCGGCTGCTGGCCGCCACCCGCGAGCTGACGGCCCGGATGCCGCTCACCCGGCTCCCCGCCGATGCCGTACGCGCCCACCGTGGGCTGCGGCCGGCTCCCCGGTCCGACAGCGCGGGGAACGACGCCGGGGCCGACGGCCGCGTGGAGGTCCTCACCTTTCCGACAGCCGGTGCGGAACTGGACAACATCGCCGATCTGCTGCGCCGCGCCCACCTCGAAGACGGCCTCCCTTGGGGCGAGATGGCGGTACTGGTGCGTGCGGGCGGCCGCTCCCTGCCCGTCGTACGGCGCGCCCTCATCTCCGCCGGGGTACCCGTGGAGGTGGACGGCGACGACGTCCCGCTGCGCCACGAACCCGCCGTCGCCCCCTTGCTGACGGCGCTGCGCGTGGCGGCGACGGGCGCGCTGGAGGAGCGTGCCGTGCTCGGCACGGAGACGGCACTGACGCTGCTGACCTCGCCGCTCGGCGGTATGGACGCCGCCGACCTGCGCCGCCTGGGCCGGGCGCTGCGCGAGGAGGAGCGCGCCGCGGGGGCCAAGGTGCCGCGCCCCTCGGACGAACTGCTGGCCGAAGCCCTCGCCGAGCCCGAACGGCTGGTGGCCCACACCCCGCACGCCGGTGCCACCGGCGCCGCACCCGCGGGCCGGTCCGTCGAGGGCGCCCACAGCCTCGGGCTGCTGCTGCGCAAGACCCGCGAACTGCTCGCCGGGGGCGGCACGGCGGAAGAGGCGCTGTGGGAGCTGTGGAACGGCACGAGCTGGCCCGACCGGCTGGAGCGGGCCGCCCGACGGGGCGGCCCGTCCGGCCGCAACGCGGACCGTGACCTGGATGCCGTCTGCACCCTGTTCGCCGTCGCGGCACGGGCCGAGGAGCGCGGCGGGGGCCGGGGCGCGCTCAACTTCCTGGACGAGCTGGAAGCCCAGGACATCGCCGCCGACACCCTTGTCCAGCGTGCGGTACGACCTGACTCGGTACGGCTGATGACGGCGCACCGCGCCAAGGGCCGCCAGTGGCGGCTGGTCGTGGTCGCAGGGGTGCAGGAAGGCCTGTGGCCCGATCTGCGGCGGCGCGGCTCTCTCCTGGAGGCGGACCGCATCGGGCGCGACGGCATCGCCGAGCCGCTGTCCCCGGGGGCGCTGCTGGCCGAGGAGCGCAGGCTGTTCTACGTCGCGGCGACGCGCGCCGCGGAGCGCCTGGTGGTGACCGCCGTCCGCGCCCAGGCGGAGGACGGCGACCAGCCCTCACGGTTCCTGGCCGAACTGGGTGTCGAGCCGCAGCCGGTCGGCAACCGCCCCCGCCGCCCGCTGTCGGTGTCCGCACTGGTCGCGGAGTTGCGCGCCACCACCGTCGACCCGGCGGCCTCGCCCGCGCTGCGGGACGCGGCGGCGCGGCGGCTGGCCAGGCTCGCGGCCGAGCGGGACGAGGAGGGCTATCCGCTCGTCCCGGCGGCGCATCCGCAGCGCTGGTGGGGGCTGGCCGAGCCGACCCGTTCCAGCGTGCCGCTGCGCGAGCTCGACGCACCTGTCGCACTGTCGGGCAGCGCGCTGGAACAGCTGGCGCGCACCTGCTCCCTGCAGTGGTTCCTGGCCCGTGAGGTGAAGGCCGACGAGCCGGCCACGGCAGCGCAGGGCTTCGGCAACGTGGTGCACGTACTGGCCGACGAGGTGGCCTCCGGCAGCAGTCCGGCGGACCTGTCGGTGCTCATGGAGCGGCTGGACGCCGTCTGGGACGGGCTGGCCTTCGACGCGCCGTGGAAGTCGCGGCAGGAGAAGGAGAGCGCACGCGCCGCCCTGGAGCGCTTCTTGCGCTGGCATGTCATGGAGCGCGGTGAGGGCCGCGAGCTGGTCGGCAGTGAACACGGATTCGATGTCACGCTGCGGGCAGGTGAGCACGCCGTCCGCGTCCGCGGCAGCATGGACCGGGTCGAGCGGGACGCCCAGGGGCGCGCCTATGTGGTCGATTTCAAGACGGGCCGCACCCGCCCGACCGGGCCCGAGGTGGAGCGCCACCCCCAGCTGGCCGTCTACCAGCTCGCCCTGCGGGAGGGCGCCGCCGACGAGCTGTTCGGCGGAGCGCGCCCGCGGCCGGGCGGTGCCGAACTGGTGCAGCTGCGGCTCGGCGCCGCCAAGCGCGACGGCGGGGACACGCTGCCTGTCGTCCAGCAGCAGGAGCCGGTCGACCGGCAGGGGGAGCCGGCACCGGAGCCCGGGGACGGTACCGGGGGCGACTGGGTGGGCGAGCTGCTGGCCACCGCGGCGGCGCGGGTACTGGACGAGCGCTTCACCCCCTCGCCGGGGCAGCACTGCACACACTGCTCCTTCCGCACGTCCTGCTCCGCCCGCCCGGAGGGCCGCCAGATCGTCGAGTGACCAGATCGCCCGGTGAGCCGCCCGGGCGGAGCCCACCGGCCACCCCTTGGGCCTTCCGCCGCCGGGCGGGCGCATCGTCCGGCCCGGCGGTGATCTGTCAGCCGCGAGCGCTAGCGTCTTACGAGTGCCCGCACCGCTCACCGACCCAGGACAGCTCGCCGAGCTGCTGGGTATCCCGTTCACCCCGGAGCAGACGGCCTGCATCACCGCGCCGCCCGCTCCCCAGGTGATCGTGGCCGGCGCGGGCTCGGGGAAGACCACCGTCATGGCCGCCCGCGTGGTGTGGCTGGTGGGAACCGGGCAGGTCGCCCCCGACCGCGTCCTGGGGCTGACGTTCACCAACAAGGCGGCCGGTGAGCTGTCCGAACGCGTACGCAAGGCGCTGCTGCGCGCCGGTGTCACCGGATCCGACCCGGCGCCCTTCGACGGCGCCGGCGACGGCCTGGCGGACGGCGCCGAGGTGGGAGAGCCGCAGATCTCCACGTACCACGCCTTCGCCGGACGGCTGCTGACCGAGCACGGGCTGCGGCTCGGCCTGGAGCCGACCGTGCGGCTGCTGGCCGACGCCACCCGGTTCCAGCTCGCCGCCGGGGTGCTGCGCGCGGCCCAGGGCCCTTTCGAGGCGCTCACCAAGTCCGTGCCGGCACTGGTGGAGGACCTGCTCGCGCTCGACGCCGAGCTGTCCGAACACCTCGTCACCCCCGAACAGCTGCGCGAACACAACGCCGAGCTGCTCGCCGGGCTGGAGGGGACCCGGCTGACCAACGAGAAGCTGCGCAAGGTGCCCCAGGCGACGCTCGCCCGGCAGGAACTGCTCGGCCTGGTCGAGGAGTACCGCGCCCGCAAACAGGCACAGGAGCGGATCGACTTCGGCGACCAGATCGCGCTGGCCGCACGGCTCGCCGGGATGCCGGAGGTGGGCCGTGCGCTGCGCGAGCAGTTCTCCGTCGTACTGCTGGACGAGTACCAGGACACCTCCGTCGCACAGCGCGTACTGCTCGCCGGGCTCTTCGGACAGGGCACAGGACACCCCGTCACCGCGGTCGGGGACCCCTGCCAGGCGATCTACGGCTGGCGCGGCGCCTCCGTCGCCAATCTGGACGACTTCCCGCACCACTTCCCGCACGCCGACGGCACCCCGGCCCGCCGCCAGTCGCTGAGCGAGAACCGGCGCAGCGGCGGCCGTCTGCTGCACCTCGCCAACGACCTGGCAGCGCCACTGCGCGAGCGGCACGAGGGAGTCGAGGCGCTGCGCCCCGCCCCCGGTGCCGAGGGGCAGGGACTGGTCCGTGCGGCGCTGATGGAGACCCAGGCCGAAGAGATCGCCTGGCTGGCCGACTCGCTGGCGCATCTGGTGCGTACCGGCACCCCGCCCGGCGAGATCGCCGTGCTGTGCCGCAGTGCCACCGATTTCGCCGAGATCCAGGGCGCACTGGTGGAGCGGGATCTGCCCGTGGAGGTCGTCGGCCTGTCCGGGCTGCTGCACCTGCCGGAGATCGCCGATCTGGTGGCCGTCTGCGAAGTGCTGCAGGACCCCACCGCCAACGCCGCGCTGGTGCGACTGCTGACCGGGCCGCGCTGGCGGACAGGCCCGCGCGATCTGGCGCTGCTCGGCCGCCGCGCGGCGCTGCTCGTGGCGCACCAGCGCAGCCGCGAGGGCGACGATCCGGACGAGCGACTGGCCGCGGCCGTCGAAGGTGCCGACCCGGCGGAAGTGCGCTCCCTGGCCGACGCGCTGGACACCTTCCTGGAGGCCGACGGGTACGAGGACGAGCTGCCCTTCTCCGCCCAGGCCCGGGTCCGCTTCGCACGGCTCGCGGCCGAGCTGCGCGATCTGCGGCGCTCGCTTGCCGACCCGCTGATGGACGTGCTGCACCGGGTGCTGACCGTCACCGGGCTGGAGGTCGAGCTGGCCGCCTCCCCGCACGCCGTCGCGGCCCGGCGGCGCGAGACGCTCGGCCAGTTCCTCGACATCGCAGCGGGCTTCGCCTCACTGGACGGCGAGGCCACCCTGCTGGCCTTCCTCGCGTTCTTGCGCACTGCCGCGCAGTACGAGAAGGGGCTGGACAGCTCACTGCCGGGCGGCGAGAACACGGTCAAGGTGTTGACCGCGCACAAGTCCAAGGGCCTGGAGTGGGACGTGGTCGCGGTGCCGGGCCTGGTCGCCAAGCAGTTCCCCAGCGAACAGGCCCGCGAGACCTGGCTCACCCAGCCCAAGGTGCTGCCCTACGCGCTGCGCGGTGACGCCGATACGCTCCCGCCCCGGCCGGAGTGGAACGCGAAGGGGCTCAAGGAGCACGAGAACGCGCTGCGTGCCCATCAGTCGACGGAGGAGCTGCGGCTCGGCTACGTCACCTTCACCCGCCCGCGCAGCCTGCTGCTGGGATCGGGGCACTGGTGGGGCCCCTCCCAGAAGCGCCCGCGCGGCCCCTCCGCCTTCCTGGAGGCCTTGCGCGCCCACTGCGAGGCCGACCCGGCGCACGGCGAGGTCGAGCACTGGGCCGATCCTCCGCAAGAGGGCGCGGTCAACCCCGCGCTGGCGGAGCCGGCGGAAGAGCGGGTCTGGCCGCTGCCCCTGGACGAGACCGCACTGGCGCTGCGGCGCGAGGCGGCGGCGCGGGTGGAGTCGTACCTGGCCGCACCCGCCCCGGACCCGAACACCACGGCGGCGAACCAGGGCACCGATCCGGCAGCCGAAGAGCTCAGCCCCGAGGAGGCCCGGCTGGTCGCCGCCTGGGACCGCGACCTGGAGGCACTCACAGGCGAACTGCGCCGCTCCCGCGCGGCAGTACGCGACGTACCCCTGCCGCGCACACTGAGCGCCTCCCAGCTGCTGCGCCTGGCAGCCGATCCGGAAGGCTTCGCCCGGGAACTGGCCCGCCCCATGCCGCGCCCGCCGCGGCCTGCGGCAGCGCGCAGGGGCACCCGGTTCCACGCCTGGGTTGAGTCCCGTTTCGAAGAGCTGCCGCTGCCGCTGCTCGGCCCCGACGAGCTGCCCGGCGCCGAGGGCGAGGGCCCCTACGGCAGCGAGCCGCCGCACATCGCGGACGAACGGGACCTGGCGGCCCTCAAGGAGGCCTTCGAACGCACTCCCTACGCGCAGCGCACGCCCCACCGTGTCGAGGCGCCCTTCCAGCTCGTACTCGCCGGACGGGTCGTCCGGGGCCGGATCGACGCCGTCTACCGGGACCGGGGCCCCGACGGGAGTGTGACGTTCGACATCATCGACTGGAAGACCGGTCGCGGCCAGGACGCCGACCCCCTCCAGCTCGCCGTCTACCGGCTCGCCTGGGCCGAGCAGGAAGGGGTGCCGCTGTCCTCGGTCGGCGCGGCGTTCCTCTACGTGCGCAGCGGTGAGCTGGTGCGGCCGGAGGCGCTGCCCGGCCGCGCAGAACTGGAGCGGCTGCTGCTGGGCGACGTACACCTGGACGGCCCGGACGCGCTGCCCGAGGAACCGGGGAACCCTCCGGCTGACGGCTGATCACCCGACGCCGGTTAGGCTCGATGGCATGAGCACCACCCCGGCTCCCCCGGACAGCGCGGTCCGGACCTTCATCCAAGAGCAGCGTTCCGCCTTTCTGACCGACCTGTCCGCCTGGCTGCGCATCCCCTCCGTCTCCGCCGACCCGGGGCGTGCCGATGATGTGCGGCGCAGCGCCGACTGGCTCGCGGCCACCCTGCGCACGACGGGCTTCCCCGTCGCCGAGGTCTGGGAGACCGACGGAGCGCCCGCCGTCTTCGCCGAGTGGCCCTGCGACGACCCGACGGCACCCACCGTCCTCGTCTACGGTCACCACGACGTCCAGCCCGCCGTCCGCACCGACGGCTGGCACAGCGAACCGTTCGAACCCGAGGAGCGCGACGGTCGCCTCTACGCGCGCGGCGCCGCCGACGACAAGGGGCAGGTGCTCTTCCACGCCCTGGGTCTGCGCGCGCATCTGGCCGCCACCGGCCGCACCGCGCCGGCTGTCGGCATCAAGCTGCTGATCGAAGGCGAGGAGGAGTCCGGCTCCCCGCACTTCCCCGCACTGCTGCGCACCCACGCCCAGCGCCTGGCCTGCGACGCCGTCGTCGTCTCCGACACCGGCATGTGGGACGAGAACACCCCCACCGTCTGCACCGGCATGCGGGGGCTCACCGACTGCCAGATCGACCTGTACGGGCCCGGCCAGGACGTGCACTCCGGCTCCTTCGGCGGTGCGGTTCCCAACCCGGCCACCGAGGCCGCCCGCCTCGCCGCAGCCCTGCACGACGACGACCGCCGGGTGACCCTCCCCGGTTTCTACGACGGCATCGTGGAGCTGACCGAGGAGGAACGCACCCTCTTCGGTCAGCTGCCGTTCGACGAGGAGGCCTGGCTGCGCGCCGCCCACTCGGAGGCGACACTGGGCGAGCGCGGCTACACCACCCTGGAGCGCGTCTGGGCCCGCCCCACGGCGGAGGTCAACGGCATCAGCGGCGGCTACCAGGGCCCCGGCGGCAAGACGATCGTGCCCTCCCGCGCCGAGCTCAAGCTGTCCTTCCGCACCGTCGCGGGCCAGGACGAGGAGAAGATCCAGCAGTCGCTCAGGGAATGGGTCGCCGCACGCCTCCCCGCAGGCATCCGGCACGAGATCACCTTCTGGGGCGCCACCCGCCCCTGCCTCACCCCGCTCGACCACCCCGCACTGCGCTCCCTCACCCGCGCCATGCGGCGCGCCTTCGGCACCCCGGTCCGCTTCACCCGGGAGGGCGGCTCGGGACCGGCCGCCGACCTGAGGGACGCTCTCGGCGTCCCCGTTCTGTTCCTCGGGATCTCGGTCCCCTCCGACGGCTGGCACGCGCCCAACGAGAAGGTCGAACTCGATCTGCTGTTCAAAGGGGCCGAGACGGCCGCATACCTGTGGGACGACCTCGCGGCACACTGGAGCGGCTGACAGCGGCTGCTCCGGCAGCGCGACCGCCCGGAACGAGCCGCCCCGCCGCCCGACTCACGAACGCTCGCCAACCGCCCCCCGACCCGGCCACCGGGCGGGGAGCCCCGACCCAGGGGGAGTAGGAAGCAGAAGTGACCATCCCGACCTCGACCGACCGTTCCACCGGAGAGCCCGCCACGGACACCGCCCCGCACACCGGCTCCACCGTCGCGTCAGCGGCCGACGAGCAACCCATCAGCCTCACCACCACAGGAGGCATCGACCGCGCCTCCCACCACCGGCTGGACGAGGCATGGCTGGCGGCGGCCTGGAGTCACCCCAGCACCCGCGTCTTCGTGGTCTCCGGCGGACAGGCCCTGATCGAGGACAAGGAGGACGGCACCACGGAACTCGTCATGATGCCCTCCTTCGACGCGCCCTTCACCGAGGCCCACCGCTACTTCCTGGGCATAGACGAAGAGGGCGTGCGCTACTTCGCACTCCAGAAGGACTCACTGCCCGGCAGGATGGACGACATCGCCCGCCCGGCCGGACTGCGCGAAGCCGGACCCCTGCTCTGCGACCGCGACAGCGAACTGATGGTCCACGCCATCGGCCTGGAGAACTGGCAGCGCACCCACCGCTTCTGCTCCCGCTGCGGCGAACGCACCGTCATCGCGGCAGCCGGGCACATCCGCCGCTGCCCGGCCTGCGGCGCCGAGCACTACCCGCGCACCGACCCCGCCGTCATCATGCTGGTCACCGACGACCAGGACCGCGCACTGCTGGGCCGCCAGGTGCACTGGCCCGAGGGCCGGTTCTCGACGCTCGCCGGCTTCGTCGAACCGGGCGAGTCCATCGAAGCCGCGGTACGCCGCGAGGTCGCCGAGGAGGCCGGCGTGGCCGTGGGCCCCGTCAGCTACGTCGCCAGCCAGCCCTGGCCCTTCCCCTCCAGCCTGATGCTGGGCTTCATGGCCCGCGCCACCTCGCCCCGTATCAAGGTGGACGGGGACGAGATCGAGGAGGCCCGCTGGTTCTCCCGCGACGACCTGCGGGCCGCGATCGAGACCGGCGAGGTGCTCCCACCCGCCGGAATCTCGATCGCGGCCCGCCTGGTCGAACGCTGGTACGGACAGCCGCTGCCCAAGCCCCGCCGCCACGACTGAGGCGGCCGAGCCGCCGCCACGATCGGGCGGCGGGCCGGGCCCGGGCCCGCGGGGCCGACCGTCCACCGGCGGCCCCGCGAGCGGGTCAGCCGCCGATCTTCTCCTTGACCTGCGCCAGGGAGGGGTTGGTCAGCGTCGAGCCGTCGGGGAACAGAACGGTCGGCACCGTCTGGTTGCCGCCGTTCGCCTTCTCGACGAAGGCCGCCGACTCGGGGTCCTGCTCGATGTTGATCTCGGTGTACGCGATGCCCTCGCGCTCCATCTGGCCCTTCAGCCGACGGCAGTAGCCGCACCAGGTGGTGCTGTACATCGTCACAGTGCCCGCCATCTTCTCCAGTGCTCCTTCGTCTCGTCCGGTGCCTCCAGTGAACGCGCGCAGGCACCGGACCATTCCCCCCAGGGGTAACGGGCGGAAATCCCCGAGGGAGCGGACAGGGTCACACCGCTTGTATGACAAACAACCCCGGCTGTGGACAACCCCGTCACCGCCCCGCCCGGCGGCTGGCAGCATGGCGGGGTGACAGCAGCAACGGACTCCACTCTCTTCCCGCAGGTTCCCGACTCCCCCGACGCGGTGCTCGAAGGGCTCGACCCCGAGCAGCGCGAGGTGGCGACGGCCCTGCACGGTCCGGTATGCGTACTCGCCGGTGCAGGCACCGGCAAGACCAGAGCCATCACCCACCGCATCGCCTACGGCGTCCGCGCCGGCATCCTGCCCCCCGCCGGGGTGCTGGCCGTCACCTTCACCCAGCGGGCCGCCGGCGAGATGCGCGGCAGGCTCCGCCAGCTCGGCGTCCAAGGCGTACAGGCCCGCACCTTCCACTCCGCCGCACTGCGCCAGCTGCAGTTCTTCTGGCCCCGTGCCGTCGGTGGCGAGCTGCCGCCGCTGATCGAGCGCAAGGCCCAACTCGTCGGCGAAGCCGCGGCCCGCTGCCGCCTGCGGCTCGACCGCACCGAGCTGCGGGACGTCACCAGCGAGATCGAGTGGTCCAAAGTCACCCAGACCGTTCCCGAGGACTACCCGGCCGCCGCCGCGAAGGCGGGTCGCGCCGCCCCCCGCGACCCCGCCGAGATCAGCCGTATCTACGCCCTCTACGAGCAGCTCAAGCGCGAGCGCTCAGTGATCGACTTCGAGGACGTACTGCTGCTGACCGTCGGCATCCTCCAGGACCGCCCGGACATCGCCGAGACGGTTCGCGGGCAGTACCAGCACTTCGTGGTGGACGAGTACCAGGACGTCAGCCCGCTCCAGCAGCGGCTGCTGGAGCTGTGGGTGGGGGAGCGGGAGAGCCTGTGCGTGGTCGGTGACGCCAGCCAGACCATCTACTCCTTCACCGGTGCCACCGCCGACCACCTCCTCGACTTCCGCACCCGCCACCCGAGCGCCACCGTCGTGAAACTGGTCCGCGACTACCGCTCCACCCCCCAGGTGGTCCACTTCGCCAACGGACTGCTCGCCCAGGCACACGGCCGCGCCGCCGAACACCGCCTGGAACTCGTCTCCCAGCGCGATCCGGGACCCGAGCCGGTCTGCGCCGAGTTCGCCGACGAACCGGCGGAGGCCGAGGGGGTCGCCCGGCGGGTGCGGGATCTGATCGCCTCCGGCGTCCCCGCCAGCGAGATCGCCGTGCTCTACCGCATCAACGCCCAGTCCGAGGTCTACGAGCAGGCCCTCGCCGACCTGTCGGTCCCCTGCCAGCTGCGCGGCGCCGAGCGCTTCTTCGAACGCCCCGAGGTGCGCGAGGCGTTCGTGGTGCTGCGTGGCGCAGCCCGCGCCGGCGGGAACGACGCGCTGCTGGACGACGCGGTCGATCTGCCCTCCCAGGTGCGTGCCGTGCTCGGCACCAAGGGCTGGGCCCCGCAGCCCCCCGCCGGATCGGGAGCGGTGAGAGACCGCTGGGAGTCGCTGGCCGCGCTGGTGCGGCTGTCCGTGGACTTCGCAGCGGCCCACCCGGAGGCGACCCTCTCCGATCTGGTCGCCGAGCTGGATGAACGGGCCAGAGCCCAGCACGCCCCCACCGTCGAGGGCGTCACACTCGCCTCGCTGCACGCGGCCAAGGGCCTGGAGTGGGACGCGGTCTTCGTGGTGGGCCTCACCGACGGCATGCTGCCCATCACCTACGCCAGGACCGAGGAGCAGATAGAGGAGGAGCGCAGACTGCTCTATGTCGGCATCACCCGCGCCCGCCGCGTGCTGACCCTCTCGTGGTCCCTCGCCCGTTCCCCGGGCGGCCGTCCCAGCAGACAGCCCAGCCGCTTCCTCACGGGCCTGCGCCCCGGCACGAGCGCGGGCGCACGGCGGGCGGCGACGGGAGCCGTCAGCGGCAGCGTCACCGGCGGCGGCTTCGACCGCGGCCCGGTCGCCGGCCGCGGGCGGGTGCGGCGGTCCCCGGCACGGTGCCGGGTGTGCGGGCGTTCGCTGACCGACCCCGGTGAGGTGAAGCTGATGCGCTGTGAGGACTGCCCCTCGGAGCTGGACGAGGTGCTGTACGAGCGGCTGCAGCAGTGGCGGGCACGGCAGGCCGCGTTGCTGGGACAGCCGGACTACTGCGTATTCACCGACAAGACCCTCCTCGCCATCGCCGAGGCGGTGCCCGACGACGAGGCCGCGCTCTCCCGCATCTCCGGGGTCCGCAGCCGCAAGCTCCAGCAGTTCGGCGCCGACGTGCTGGCCCTGTGCGCGGGCGAGGAACTGCCGACGGACCCCGGACAGGACGCTCCACGACGCGAATGACCCGGAACCAGAACGAGGGAGGGGGTGGGGTGGGAGGGGGGAGGGGGAGAGGAACACAGGGCCTTCGTCCTCTGTCACAGAAGCTGTGACAGAAAGCCGCGAAAAATAGTTTGCGCGCGCCGTACGGAGCCTCATAGCCTTCCGGACATGGAGAGGGCGGGCCTTTTCGCTCCCCCTCTTCCATGCTGTACTTAGTCCTGAAGATTTCCGGACCGGCCTGGCGGCGGGTCCCCGAGACGCCGAGAGGAGGCGAGACCAGTGGCCACGATCATTTCCCAGCTCAAAATGACCGATCACTCGGTCATTCGCGCCTGCCTGCTCGGCTCCCGTCCCCACGGCACTGGTCTGTCCGGCGTCGTCCTGGGTGGCAATGAGCGACCGACCAAGGCACCCGAGGTAGCAGCACAGGCACAGGCAGTGGCCTTTGCCAGCGGCTCCGCGGCCAACGGTGCCGGCGAAGGACGCCAGAAGACGCAGCGCTACACGATGTGGGCCTTCCGTGGCCTCCGACCCTGGAGAGATCCAGCCTGATCGGCGAGATCAGGTCGGCACCTTCCAGGGCCGCGGAACCCACACCGGGATCCGCGGCCCTTCTGTTTGCCCCGACCGGCCACCAGCCGGCCCGACATGACAACAGACACACAACAGACAGGAAGCACCGCAGTGGACACCGAGACGCACCCCGACACGTTGCGCCCCGCGCCTTCTCTGCCGCCTGATCCCACCACGGAGGACTCCTTGACTGCCCCGCAGATCACCCTCACCGAGCTCGACGACGCCATCGAGCGGCTCGGTGTCGACGTGCCCTGCCGCTCCTACGACCCGGAGGTCTTCTTCGCCGAGTCCCCCGCGGACGTCGAGTACGCGAAGTCCCTCTGCCAGACCTGCCCGCTGCGTGAGGCCTGCCTCGCCGGCGCCAAGGACCGCCGCGAGCCCTGGGGCGTCTGGGGCGGCGAGCTGTTCGTCCAGGGCGTTGTCGTTCCGCGGAAGCGTCCGCGGGGCCGTCCCCGTAAGAACCCGGTGACGGCATGAGCTCCCGTCGTCATGGATCGCCCGCCCGCCGCAAGGCGGTTGCCGGAACGATCGACAGCCCGTCGGCGCTGGACCCGCGCACGCGCCACCTCACGAAGCAGGACCCGACGATGACACCCATCCACGAGACCACCGCACGTACCCACGCGGACGCGACAGTCGTCCGGCAGAACAGGACCCGTGACATGCAACTCATGCCAGAAAGTTTGGCCAGGGCACAAATACAGGACAGGCTGCACGAGGCCGAGTCAGAACGCAGGGCGTTGCGACTGGTGACCGCTCGTCGCCTCCAGCGCCGGGCCGAACGCGCCACCCTCCGCGCGCGGCGTGCCCTCGCGATGGCCGTCATGCAGTGACCTGAACGACCGGAGAGCCGGGGCAGCCGCCCCGGCTCTCGCCGTTTGTGCCCCGGCTCTGCGGTCGTTGCGCCTGTGTGTGAGGGGCCCGACCGCGTGGGCCTCGACCGGGCGGGCGCCTCAGAGTGCGACGTGTGACGGCTCGCCGGGCTCCGGCGCGGGCTGTGCCCCGGAGGCCTCCTTGCCGGGCTCGTCCTCCTGCGGCGGCCCCTGCGGCCCCTGCGGCCCCTGCGGCCCCTGCGGCCCCTGCGGCGCAGGGGGAGCGAAGCCGGGAACCCAGGTCTCCATGTCCTCCCGCATCCGCACCGTCGCCCCGAGCTGGCACAGGACGCCGATCGTGCTCAGCGTCACCCGGTGGATCAGCAGATACGACGGCGGCAGATTCAGCTGCCGTCCCAACTGGTGCGCCGGGGAGCGGGGGTCGGCCACCCGGGCCGCCTGTCCGCGCAGCCACTCCCTGCTGAAGGTGAACTCCTCGACACAGGCGGGCTCCACGATCGGCAGCAGATACTCCCGCACCGCCTCGGGCTCCAGCTCTATCTGGTCCTTGACGAAGCCTTCTTCACGCAGCAGTTCATAGGCGGTCTCCGCGTCGCCCTCCAGCGTCATCCGCAGCACCTCGCCGATGACCGGCGGCAATCCCTCGGGCAACCGGTCGACGGTGCCGAAGTCCAGCACGCCCAGGCGCCACTCCTCCGGCTCGGTGCTGTCCGAGGTCACCAGCCGGAAGTTTCCTGGATGCGGATCCGCGTGGAGCAGCCCGGTGCGCACCGTTCCGGAGAAGAGGAAGCGGCTCAGCAACTGGCCTGCCCGGTCCCGCTCCTCGCGGCTGCCGTCGGATATCACCTCCGAGAGCGGTATGCCCTCCAGCCACTCCGACACCAGCACCTGATCCGCCTGGTGCACCACTCGGGGGACGACCACATCCCCGTCCTCCGCGAACTCCTCCGCGTAGCTGCGCTGGGCATCTGCCTCCAGGCCGTAGTCCAGCTCCTCGGTGATCCTGTCGTGCAGCTCGGCGATGAGCGGTTTGATGTCCATACCCGGAATCAGCGGGCCCAGCAGCCGGGCGAACCGGCCCAGTTGGGTCAGGTCGGAGACGAGCGCCTCACCCGCGCCCGGATACTGGACCTTCACCGCGACATCCCGCCCGTCGTGCCAGACGGCCCGGTGGACCTGGCCTATGGAGGCGGCCGCGGCGGGCTTGTCGTCGAACTCGGTGAAATACTCCCGCCACTCCTCGCCCAGCTGTTCCGCCAGCACTCCGTGCACGGTGCCGGCCGGCATCGGGGGAGCGGCTTCCTGGAGACGGGTCAGCGTGGCGCGGTAGGGACCCGCCAGCTCGTCGGGGAGAGCGGACTCGAAGACCGAGAGGGCCTGCCCGAACTTCATGGCGCCCCCCTTCAACTCGCCCAGCACCTTGAACAGCTGCTCGGCGGTCCGCTGCTGCAGCTCCTGGCCGACGAGATCCGCGGAGATGCCCCCGATGCGCTTGCCCAGCCCCCAGGCGGAGCGACCCGCGAAGCCCAGCGGCAGGGCGGCCAGCTTGGCCGTGCGCGTCACCGCCTTGCGGGGAAGATCAGACATGCGTCCCTCCAACTCCCTGACAGCTCAACCGAGACAGCACCGAGGACGTCGGCCACCCGGTCATTGTCGCTTGCATCCGGCCATTCGTGAGTCCGCGGGTGGGGCACTCACCGAAGCGGCACCGCATGGACACTCCGGGTGTGCGGTGAATTGCTCGGTGTCGGGCAGCAGATGCGGCAGTGCGAACCGCAGGCGGTAGCCGACCGCGCAGGCACCGTCCCCGTCCAGATAGCTCAGCGCGTAGGAGGCCGTGGCGCCCGCCACCATGGTGGCCAGCGCGGTGTCGCAGGCGGGGACCCCCGTGCGCCGCCTGCTGCCCGTCCGCCACTGCCCCACCAGCATCGGCCAGCTCGGCTCGCGTTCCGCGCGGGTGCGTGCCAGGCACTGGGCGCACGGCGAGGAGCCGGGCAGCACCAGTGGCCCCACCACTCCGGTGGCCTCGACCACCCCGCCGTACAGATGGGGAGTGCCCGCGTCCATGAACCGCTCGGCGGTCTCCGGGTCCGGCGCGTAGGCGTCCAGCCCGTCCCGTGGCGCCACGATGACCAGGCCGACCTCGGATCGCGAGCGGCTGCGCCAGGGGCGGGAGGTGCGCACCACGCCGCGTGCCGCCACATCGCGGCGCGTGCCCACGTGCTCCGGCGGCACCCCGCCCGGCGCGGTGTCCCACTCCTCCACCACGCCCCCGTCCACCACATCCACCTGGCCCACCCCGGCCGCCGACAGGGTGGCGGCCACCGTGGCGCCCACCCGGCCGAGCCCGCGCACCTGGACTCGTGCGGCCCGCCGTGCCGCCAGTCTGCGCACGCCGCCGCCCGGCTCGCGGTGCACCACCGACAGCGAGGCCAGGTCGGGGCGCAGCCGGTCGGTGACGCTCGCCGCGGCCTCGCGGTCGGCCGTGGCGTCGTCCAGCACACCGGCCGCGGCGAGCCGTTCGGTGAGTTTCGCCGGCGTCTGGGGCGCCAGCCCCAGCAGGCGGGCCTCCTGCTGCAGCCGCTCCATGCTGCGGGTGCCGTCCATCAGCTCGATGAAGGCCGCCGTCGCGTCGCTCACCGGCCCCAGCAGCACCGCGTGGGCGGGTGCCATTCCGCACTGCACCGTCTGCCTGTCTCGCCAGCCCCGCCGCAGCGCGGGCTTGATCATCGGGTGCACGTTCCCCCCTGAGGTGCCGGGACTCGACCCGGCTCGGCCGTCGATCACTGCGGACAGCATGCCTTCACCGGCCGATTCGGCGGAGCCGGTTGTCCACAGGTACCGGCATTAGTCATACGACCGTGGGTCGCTCGCTCCGGCCGTGCCACGACTCTTGTCGCCTTTCCCGCTCGAACAACTCTGGAGGCGGGACTTCCGCCGTTGGCAGCGGGTAACGTCTTGGCGTGTCCGCCGAGCCGCTGAACAGCACCAGCCAGAGCGCGGTCGAGGTGCGCCGAAGCACGCGCCGACGCCGCACGGTCTCCGCCTATCGGGAGGGAGACCGCACTGTTGTGCTGCTTCCGGCGCGCATGACGGCGGACGAGGAGGCGCGCTGGGTCGGTGTGATGCTCGACAAGCTCGCCGCCCAGGAGAGCAGGCGCATGCTCGACGACAGCGACCTGGCCCGGCGCGCCGAGCAGCTGTCCGAGCAGTATCTCGACGGCCACGCCAGGCCGGCCTCGGTCCGCTGGGTGACCAACCAGAACACCCGCTGGGGCTCCTGCACCCCGGCCGAGGGCAGTATCCGCCTCTCCCACCGGCTGCAGGGCATGCCCGAGTACGTCATCGACTATGTGCTGCTGCACGAGCTGTCGCATCTGCTCGTGCCCGGCCACGGCCCGCGGTTCTGGCGGCTGCTGCAGGCGTATCCGCGCACGGAGCGGGCTCGTGGCTATCTGGAAGGTGTCGCGGCAGCCGACCGGCTGCCGCACCAGCCGGTCAGGGGAGAGGGTCCGGACGAGGGCTGACGGTGGCCGCTGTGGCCGCGAGCCGGGCCAGCCGCACCACCGACTCGTCCGCCGCCTCCGCCACCTCGTCGTAGCCGAACCAGCGCAGGTCGAGCGACTCCTCGCTGATCGTCTCGACGGCCCCCTCGGGCGCGAGGGCCGCGTACTGGACATCCAGGTGCCAGGCGCAGGGCGTGCGGTGCTTGTCGAGCCGGAGCGGGCCGCCGGGCAGCAGTGTGAGTCCGGCGATCCCCGACTCCTCGGTGGCCTCCCGCAGCGCGGCCCCGGCCAAGGTGGTGTCGCCGGGTTCGCAGTGACCGCCCATCTGGAGCCACATGCCCAGCTTGCGGTGCAGCGTGAGGAGCACACGGTCGTTCAGCGGGTCCACGACCAGCGCACTGGCGGTGATGTGCCCCGCCGAGCACGCCTTCCACATGCCGTCGGGCCGGTCGGCGATGTGGCGCAGATACTCCTGCCGCAGCTGCTCCTGCTCCGGGTCGGCGGCCTGGCTCCGCCACTGCTTCAGCACGCGCTCCGCGTCCGCGCGGAGACCGTCCGCAGGTGCGCTCACCGCCGGCCTTCGCCCTCGCTGCCCTCGCCGCCCTCGGTGTCGCCGTCGCCCTCGCCCGCGGCGCCCTCGGCGTCACCCTTGGTGCTCCCGGAGTGCTTGTCGGACCGCTCGTCGGACCGCTCCTCCGCCGAGCCCGCGGCCGCGTCGCCCAGCATCTTGTCGAGCTCGGAGAAGTCCGCGTGCTCGTGGTGGACGAAGGCGTCCGGGTCGTCCAGGTCGGCAGCCGTGGGCAGCATGTCGGGGTGCTCCCACAGGGCGTCCCGCCCCTCGGCGCCCCGGGCGTCCGCCAGCGAGGCCCACAGCCTGGAGGCGTCACGCAGCCGACGGGGGCGCAGCTCCAGACCGATCAGCGTCGAGAAGGTCTGCTCCGCGGGGCCGCCGGAGGCGCGCCGCCTGCGCAGCGTCTCCCGCAGCGCGGAGGCGGACGGCAGGTGCGGCTCGGCCGCCGCGTGCACCACCGCGTCCACCCAGCCCTCGACCAGCGCCAGCGCCGTCTCCAGCCGGGCGAGAGCCGCCTTCTGCTCCGAGGTGTCCTCGGGCTGGAACATGCCCTGCTGCAGCGCTTCCTGCAGCTCCTCGGGGCGCTGCGGGTCGATCTGGCCGACCACGTCCTCGAGCTTGGCGGTGTCCACCTTGATGCCGCGCGCGTACCCCTCGACGGCGCCGAAGAGGTGCGAGCGCAGCCACGGGACGTGCGCGAACAGCCGCTGGTGCGCGGCCTCCCGCAGCGCCAGGTAGAGGCGCACCTCCTCCTGCGGGACGCCCAGGCCCTTGCCCAGTGCCTCGATGTTGACCGGCAGCAGTGCCGCCTTGTTGGCCGGTCCCAGCGGGAGTCCGATGTCGGTGGAGCCGACGACCTCGCCGGCGAGCACGCCGAGCGCCTGCCCGATCTGCGTGCCGAACATGGCGCCCCCCATGGAGCGCATCATGCCGAGCAGCGGGCCGGCCATGGCCTGCATCTCCTCGGGCAGCACATCTCCCATGGCGGCACCGACGCGCTCGGCGACCGGGTCGACCAGGTCCTTCCAGACCGGCAGGGTGGCCTCGATCCACTCCGCGCGGCTCCAGGCCACCGCCGAGCCGGAACCGGACGGCAGCGACGTCACGCCGTCCAGCCACAGGTCTGCCAGGCGCACGGCCTCCTCGACGGCCGCACGGTCGTGCGGGCCGACCGAGGCGTCCTTGGAGCCGTCCTGGGCGCCCGCGGCCACGGTCTGCCGCGCGATGTCCTTGGCCATGTCCCAGTTCACCGGGCCGCCCTCGTAGGAGAGCATCTGGCCGAGCTTCTGGAAGGCGGCGCCCAGGTCGCTCGGGTCGAGCTGGCCCTGCCCGCCGCCCAGCGAGCCGAACATGGCTGCCAACGGGTTGTCGGCGCCACCGGAGCCCGGGCCGCCGAAACCGAACGGGTTCGGCTGGCCGCCGTCCGGCTTCTTCTTGCCGTCGTCCCCGTCCTCGGGCTCCTCAGGAGGTACGCCGAATCCGAATGGGGTGTCACTCACGGGTTTCCTCGGCTCTGTCTCGTCGGACGGTCTTGTGGTTCCGGGACGGTCTGCGTGTCCTGGGTGCGGTCTGGGTCTGCGTCGGTATGTCCTGGGTGCGATCTGTCGGCTCTGCCCCCAGCCTAGACACCAGTCAGGCAGGATGGAGCCTGCGCACCTCGTACCAGAAACAACCACTGGAGACGCCCGGTGAGTTCCTCCGAGTCCCACGTTCGCGCAGCGCGAACCCCGACCGTCGCCGTTACCGGCGCCGCCGCAGGGGTCGGCGCGCTGCTCACCGAGCGGCTCGCGGCCTCCGAGGAGATCAAGCAGGTCATCGCCCTGGATGAACGCCGCGGCGAGGTGACCGAGGCCCAGTGGCACACCCTGGACGTACGGGACCCGGCCATCGCCGACCGGCTGCGCGGCGACGGGGACCCGGTGGACGTCGTCGTCCATCTGGCGCTCGACCTGGACCTGGAGACCGACCCGGCGGCCCGCACCGCCTACAACGTGCGGGGCACCCAGACGGTGCTGACCGCGGCGGCAGCGGCGGGTGTGCACCGGGTGGTGCTGTGCACCTCGGCGATGGTGTACGGCGCGCTGCAGGACAACGACGTGCCGCTGTCGGAGGACGCCGAGTTGCGGGCCACCGCGGATGCGACGGGCGTGGGCGACCTGCTGGAGATCGAGCGCCTGGCTCACCGCGCGCCCCGCGCACACCCCGGTCTCAATGTGACCGTCCTGCGCCCCACCGTGCTGGTCGGCGCCGGATCGGACACCACGCTGACCCGGCACTTCGAGTCGCCGCGTCTCCTGGTGGTCGCCGGATCGCGGCCCTGCTGGCAGTTCTGCCATGTCGAGGACCTGGTCACGGCGCTCGAGTACGCGGCGCTGGAGAAGGTCGAGGGCGAGATGGTGGTCGGTTGCGACGGCTGGCTGGAACAGGAGGAGGTCGAGCAGCTGACCGGCATGCGGCGCATGGAGCTGCCCTCCACCGTCGCCCTGGGCGCCGCCTCCCGGCTGCACCGTCTCGGCTTGACTCCGTCCCCCGCGGCGGACCTCGCCTACACCATGTATCCCTGGGTCATCAGTGGCAGCAGGCTGCACGACGCGGGCTGGCGTCCCCGCTGGACGAACGAGGAGGTCCTGGCCGCGCTCCTGGAGGAGGTCTCGGGCAGGCACACGGTCGCCGGGCGGCGGCTGGGCCGTACGGAGGCGGCGACAGCGGCCGGAGCCGCGGGCGCGACAGTCGCACTGCTGGGCACCGCCGCACTGGTGCGCAGGGCGCGCAAGCGGCGCGGGCTGTGAGCGACGAGGCAACAGCGAGCCGACGCGAGCAAAACGGCGCAGCAGCAACCGGCGAACCGGACGGGAACGAACCGACTGGAAGGGCCCGGACGAGAAGGACCCGGACGGCACGGAATCGGACGGGGTCGACGTGGGCCGGAATGGCGCCCGAGGCGACCCGCGAGCGGTGCAGCAGTCGGGTGTTCCGGATCGGCGACAGGTAGGGCAGCATGACCGGCATGGCACAGACGTACGACGCTGCCGACGGTTCCGGCCGCCGGGGCAAGCACTCCGACCACCCGGGCGAGCTGGGGACCGAGGACCCCATCCGGCTGCTGGCGATCCGCGAGGCGCCCCTGTCCGTGGACGAGGTCTTCGCCGCGGTCGGCGACCAGGCCGCAGGGGGCACGGCGCTCTTCGTCGGTACCGTCCGCAACCATGACGGTGGCACCGACGTCGCTCGTTTGGGCTACTCCTCGCATCCCAGCGCCGAGGCCGAGCTGCGCCGGGTCGCCGAGAAGGTCGTCGCCGACCATCCGGTACGCGCCCTCGCGGCCGTGCACCGGGTCGGTGACCTGGAGGTGGGGGACCTGGCCGTGGTGGTGGCCGTCTCCTGTCCGCACCGTGCCGAGGCGTTCGACGCCTGCCGCACACTCATCGACGACCTCAAGCACGAGGTTCCGATCTGGAAGCACCAGACGTTCTCCGACGGTACCGAGGAGTGGGTGGGCGTCTAGCGCGCCGCGCAGCCTCCCGGTCCCGCTGACGGCTGCCCGGTCCCGCCGGGGGAGCAGCTCCCGCCGGGGAACTCTCCGCTGCCCGGGACCGTTCGACTGACTACGAGAGCGCACGCGAGTGCGGCTCGTTCCGGTTGCGTAACCGGTTCCGGCACCGGACCGTTGAGAAACCGACGGTTAATCTGCTCATCGGCCGGTCTGCCGGTCGCCGGGCCGTGTGCCCGGAGGCACCTACGAGGGGTCGGGAGGTTCCAGATGGCGGCTCTCGCCTGGTTGCTGATTCCGTTGGTCGCCGCTGTGGCCGCGAGCCTGTGGGGAAGCTGGGTCGGGCGGCGCCGCACCAAGACGCCCGACGCCGCGGGCGTCGCCGGCTATGAACGCTTCCGCGCCGCGATGGAACGTTCCAGTGCGGCAGGCACCGCCCCCGACGCCGCGGCGGGCACCGGAACGGGGGCCGATGTCGCAGCCGGGGCGGACGGTGCGGACGGTACGGAAGCGCGGCGCGGTGCCCGGCGGTGGAGACTGCGGCGGGACGCCGAACTCGCCTCCGCGGGTGCGTCGGCCCACTCGTCCACGGACGGACCGGCCCGGGAAGCAGGCTGACAGACCCTTCCCGTACTGTCGTGCCATGCCTCGCCGCACCGCGACCCTGCTGACCTCTGCGCTGCTGCTCATAACGATGTTCTGCGTCGGAGCACTGATCAACGTGCCCTACGCCGAGATGTCACCGGGCCCGACAGTGAACACGCTGGGTGAGCATGACGGCGATCCCGTACTCAATGTGAAGGACAAGCCCGGCCGGGACGGGCGCCCGGAGGAGTACGACACCTCCGGGCATCTGAACATGACGACCGTCCGCGTCACCGGCGCCGAGTACAGGATGACCCTCTTCGGGGCGCTCTCCGGCTGGGTGCGCCACGACAGCCTGGTCGTCCCGCACGAGACGCTCTACCCGGACGACAAGTCGGCCAAGGAGGTCGACCAGGAGAACGCCGAGGAGTTCACGGCCTCCCAAGAGAGCGCCAAGGCCGCGGCCCTCAAGGAACTGAACGTCCCGGTCAGCACCCATGTTCTCGTCGGCTCCGTCGAGAAGGGCGCTCCCGCCCACAAGCGGCTGCACGCAGGCGACGTCATCACGGCGGTGGACGGCACCCCGGTCGGCAGGCCGGAGAGCGTCGGCAAGCTGGTCACCCAGCACAAGCCGGGGGAGAAGGTCACCTTCACGGTGATCCCGGCGGCCAAGGCGAAGGCGGCCCAGAAGAAGGGCAAGAAGCCGTCCTCCAAGGACGCCGAGAAGATCACCGTCGGCACCAGGAAGGCCGCGGACGACGGTCGTGCGGTCGTCGGGATCCAGCCCGCGGTGGGGCACACCTTCCCGTTCGACGTCGACATCAAGCTCGCCGACATCGGCGGCCCCAGCGCCGGACTGATGTTCGCGCTCGGCATCGTCGACAAGCTCACGCCCACCGATCTGACCGGTGGGAAGTTCGTCGCCGGTACCGGCACGATCGACGACACCGGCAAGGTGGGGGAGATCGGCGGGATCCAGATGAAGACCGTCGGAGCGCGCAACAAGGGCGCCGAGTACTTCCTGACCCCGGCGGGCAACTGCGCCACGGCCGCCAAGGACAAGCCCGACGGGCTCACCCTGGTGAAGACCTCCTCCATGGACGATGCGCTCAGCTCGCTGAAGAAGATCCGCAGCGGCAAGACGGACGAGCTGACCCAGTGCAAGGCGCACTGAGCCGCCGCCCTCTCCCCGCCCGGTCCGCCACCCCCGCCCCAAGTCCGAACAGGCTGCTGCCGTCCGGCCCGCACCGCTGCGAGCCTGCCCCGCGCCGGCTCGCGGAGGTGCCCCCGGTCCGTTCCGCGGAGGCGCCGCTGCTCGGCGTCACCCCGCTGTGCGACGCCGCTCGCGCAGCGTCACTCCTCGAACGTCGCGGCCAGTGCCTCCGCCAGGCCGGGGACCAGGTCGGCGCCGGTGAGCACCTCGGTGGGGGAGTCCTTCTCCCGCAGCCGCAGCGCCGACTCCCGCTCACCGCCCCGTAGGACCGCCACCGTCATCCGTACCTCGCTGCGCTCGGGGTGCTCGGCGACCCAGCGCGCGAGCTGGTCGTCGTCCAGGTCCTCGGGCACGGCGGCCTCTGCCGACGGCGGCAGCATCAGCCGCTCCACGGTCACCGCGCAGCCGTCGACGGCCTCCGGCCAGGCGATGGTGCCCAGGAACTCGTCCAGCGGCGCGTCGGCGGGGATCTCGTCCTGTTCGACGGGGGTGAAGGAGGTTCCCCGGTCGCCGTCGGGCTGCTGGTCCAGGCCCAGCTGACCGGCCAGGCCGGGCTCCTCGGTCCGCAGCCGTTCGGTGTCCACCAGGGCGAAGAGCCGCGCCGGCTGGTCCCAGCCGAGCCCGGACGCGTACTCGTCGATCTCCAGCACCGCGCGGGTCAGGGGGCCGGAGGCGAGGGGCGTGCCCTCGGGAGAGAGGTTGTCCATCCCCATATCGTGCCGTCTCCGCTCCGGAAAACATGACTCGGACCCCGGAAACGGGAACTGGGTAAAGCTTGAGTAAGTTGCCTAGATGGGCCTTACGATGCGGGCCCAGCATCATCGCTTCATAAACTGCGAATCTTTGAGGTGCGCACCTTGGCTTTCCAGATGCCGGACCGGGGCTCAGGGGGTCCCTCCGGGCCACGGATCAGAGTGGGCCGGCCTTCCCGGCGTGCCCGGACGCTGTTGATGACAGCGGGCGTGCTGGTCGTTCTGGCCATGCTCTTCGTCATGTTCTCCGGGTTCTGGACGGACTGGCTGTGGTATCGCTCCGTCGACTACAGCTCGGTCTTCACCAAGACCCTGTGGACCAAGATCGGCTTGTTCGCCGTCTTCGGTGTGCTGATGGCTGTGGCCGTGGGCTTCAACATCTGGCTGGCCCACCGGCTGCGTCCGCCGCTGAGTGCGATGTCGCTGGAGCAGCAGAGCCTCGACCGGTACCGCATGGGGCTGGCGCCCTACAAGAAGTGGGTGCTGCTGGGGATCACGGCCCTGGTGGGGCTGATCTCCGGTGCCTCCGCGGCAGGCCAGTGGCGTACCTGGCTGATGTGGGTCAACGGCGTCTCGTTCCATTCGAAGGATCCGCAGTTCCACAAGGACATCTCCTTCTACGCCTTCGATCTGCCCTTCTACCGCTTCCTGCTGAGCTTCGGTTTCGCCGCCGCGATCCTCTCGCTGCTGGCGGCCGCGCTGGTGCACTACCTCTACGGCGGGCTGCGTGTGACGACCCCGGGCGCGCGGGCGACGGCGCAGGCGACCGGGCACCTGTCGGTGCTGCTGGGGATCTTCGTCGGGCTGAAGGCGGTGGCCTACTGGCTGGACAGGTACGGACTGGCGGTCAAGTCGGGTGACTTCAAGTCGACCGACAGCTGGACGGGCCTCAAGTACGTCGACGCCAACGCCTATCTGCCGGCGAAGACGATCCTGTTCATCATCGCGATCATCTGCGCACTGCTGTTCTTCGCGACGATCTGGCGCCGCACCTGGCAGCTTCCGGTGATCGGCTTCGGGCTGATGGTGCTCTCGGCCATCCTCATCGGCGGGCTCTACCCGGCGCTGGTGCAAAAGTTCCAGGTCGCGCCGAACGAGCAGGCCAAGGAGACGCCGTACATCAAGAAGAACATCGAGGCGACGCGCAAGGCGTACGACATCGATGACGCCGAGGTGCGCGACTACAAGGGCACCAGCAAGGCCGGCAACGAGGAGCTGCGGGACGCGGCCGACACCACCGCCAGCATGCGGCTGCTGGACCCGAACGTCGTCTCCCCGACCTTCCAGCAGAAGCAGCAGGTGCGCGGGTACTACCAGTTCCCGGCGACGCTCGATGTGGACCGCTACGAGAAGGACGGCAAGGAGCAGGACACCGTCGTCGGCCTCCGGGAGATCAACACCAGCGGTATCCCGGAGAAGAACTGGATCAACGAGCACTTCAAGTACACCCACGGCTTCGGCATGGTCGCCGCCAAGGGCACCTCGGTGGACAAGGACGGCGCTCCGGACTTCACGGAGAAGGACCTGCCGCCCGAGGGCGATCTGGGCAAGTACCAGGGCCGGATCTACTACGGCGAGAAGACGACGCAGTACTCCATCGTCGGCGGGCCCCAGAAGGAGCTCGACTACGCCGACGACAACGGGGAGAAGACCTACACCTACAAGGGCGACAGCGGCGTCAACCTCTCCAACCCGATCAACCGGGCCGCCTACGCGGTCAACTTCAACGAGCCGCAGATCCTCTATTCGGGGGCGATCGGCGAGGGCTCCCGGGTCCTGTACAACCGCACCCCGAAGGAGCGCGTCGAGGCGGTCGCACCCTGGCTGACCATCGACGGCGACCCGTATCCGGCGGTGGTCGACGGCCGCATCAAGTGGATCGTCGACGCCTACACCACCTCCAACGGCTACCCCTACTCGTCGCGTACGACCTTGGGGGACACCACGGAGGACTCGCTGACGGACGGGCAGCGCGCGGTCGTCGCGCAGCAGAACCGCGTCAACTACATCCGCAACTCGGTCAAGGCGACGGTGGACGCCTACACCGGCAAGGTCGACATGTACCAGTGGGACAAGAAGGACCCGGTACTGAAGACGTGGATGAAGGCGTTCCCCGACACGGTGAAGCCCAAGAGCGCCATCAGCGACGATCTGATGGATCACCTGCGCTACCCGCAGGACCTGTTCAAGGTGCAGCGTGATCTGCTGCAGACCTACCACGTGACCTCGCCGTCGCAGTTCTACAGCGGCAGTGAGCGTTGGCAGGTCCCGGACGACCCGACGCACAAGGGCAACGCGGTACCGCCGTACTACCTGAGCATGAAGATGCCGGGGCAGAAGGAACAGCAGTTCCAGCTGACGACGACGTTCAACCCGAACAAGCGGGAGACGCTCGGTGCGTTCATGGCCGTCGACGCGGAAGCGCGCAGCAGTGACTACGGGAAGATGAGAATCCTGCGTCTGCCACCCAACACGACGGTCGCCGGACCGTCGCAGGTGCAGAGCAAGTTCAACTCCGACCCGGTCATCGCGGACAAGATCAACATTCTCAAGCGAGGTGACTCCGAGGTCGAGTACGGCAATCTGCTGACCGTGCCGATGGCGGGAGGGCTGCTCTATGTGGAGCCGGTCTACGTCCGGGGTGCAGACACCAACTACCCACGGATGCGCAAGGTGCTCGTCGCCTACAACGAGCGCATCGCCTTCGAGGACAGTCTCGATCAGGCGCTGAACAAGATCTTCGACACCGAGGGCCGGGACAAGGGCGGCGAGAGAACCGGGCCGGGAGACGACCAGGACAAGGAAGAGACGCCGCCCAACGCCACGGTCGAGGAGGCTCTTCAGGACGCCCAGTCCGCGTGGGACAAGAGCGAGAAGGCCCGCGAGAAGGGCGACTGGGAAGAGTACGGAAAGCAGCAGAAGGCGCTGGAGGACGCGCTGCGCGAGGCCGCCGAGGCCGAGCAGAAGGGCGACGGTAAGAACGGGTCCGAGGACAAGAACGGGTCCGGCGACAAGGAGGCGTCCGCCGGCAACGAGTAGCTGGTCGGATCACCCCGTGGAGTGGTGTAGAGTTGTACACACAACGGCGCGGGGTGGAGCAGCTCGGTAGCTCGCTGGGCTCATAACCCAGAGGTCGCAGGTTCAAATCCTGTCCCCGCTACCACAGGTAAGAGGCCCGGAGTCAACTGACTCCGGGCCTCTTCGCTTGTCCGGGGGACAGTCGGGCCCATGGGTTTGGAGTATCTCTACGTCGGGAAGTCGACAAACCTCTGAAGTGACCTCACTGGCTGCGGTTTACCAGGTGTACGCGGGTTGCAGGTGGTGCGACGATGGAGCTTATGGGGGAGAAAGCAAGGCTGACGGACCCGGTACGTCCCGGTCCGGGCCTGAGTGTGGAGGAGTACACCGAGCAGACCGCAGCCGAGCAGACCGCAGCAGCCATGCAGACCGCGGCAGTCGAGAGGGCGGCGACAGTCGGGAGGAAGACGGCGGACACGACCGCGACGGTGACGGCGGACAAGGCCGGGGCCGACAGTGTGCTGGGCGCTCAACTGCTGCGCCGGGGAGACCTGGACGGCGCCGAGCCGCATCTGCGTGCCGCCACCGCGGCGGGGGACCGCGCGGCCGCCAACAATCTCGGCGTACTGCTGCACCAGAGGGGCTACACGGAAGAGGCCGCGGGATGGTGGCGTACCGCCGCCGTCGCCGGCTCCGCCGCCGCCGCGCACGCGCTCGGCCGCTACCACCGGGAGCGCGGCGACGAACCCGCGGCGCACTACTGGCTGCGGCAGTCCGCCGAATCCGGGCACGCGCTGGGCGCGTACGCGCTCGCGGACCTGCTGGAGCACCACGGTGAGGACGGTGCCGAGGAGTGGTTCCGGGCCGCCGCCGAGCGGGGGCACAGAGAAGCCGCCTACCGCGTGGCGCAGTTGGTGAGCGCACGAGCCGAAGAACTGGCCGCCAAGGGCGAGAGCGGCGCAGCAGCCGCACAGGAGGCCGAGGAGGAGGCCGAGCGCTGGTTCCGGCAGGCCGCCGCCCGCGGCCACCGCAGGGCGGCGCTGCGGCTGGGCGCGGTCCTGGAACGCCGTGGTGAGCTCAAGGAAGCCGGCCGGTGGTATCTGACCTCCGCCAAGGACGGGGAGGCGCGGGCCGCCTGCGCGCTGGGCTTTCTGCTGCGCGACGCGGGAGACGAGGAGAGCGCCGCCGTGTGGTGGCGTCGCGCCGCCGAGAACGGCGACGGCAACGCGGCCAACGCGCTGGGCGCGCTGCACGCCGACCGCGGCGAGCGGCAGGCCGCCGAGCGGTGGTACCGCGTCGCGCTGGAGGCCGGCTCCGACAACGGCGCGTTCAATCTGGGCCTGCTGTGCGCGGCGCAGGGCCGCACCGCGCAGGCCGAACAGTGGTACCGCCGGGCCGCCTACGCCGGGCACCGGGAGGCCGCCAACGCGCTCGCCGTGCTGCTGCTGCAGCGCGGTGACTCGCAGGGCGCGGAGCCGTGGTTCTCCAAGGCCGCCGAGGCCGGCAGCGTGGACGCCGCCTTCAACCTCGGCATCCTGCACGCGGGACGCGGCGACGAGCGCACCGCGCGCGCCTGGTACGAGCGTGCGGCGGCTTCCGGTCACGCGGAGGCCGCGCTGCAGGTCGGCATCGCGCTGCTGCGCGAGGGCGAACTGCACACCGCGGAGCGGCATCTGCGCTGCGCGGCGGGCGGCGGCAGTGTCGAGGGGGCCTTCCGGCTGGGCGCTCTGCTGGAGCGGGTCACCCGGCGCGGCAGCGGCGAGCTGGGCTCGGAACACGAGCTCGGCCGCCCGGACGGCGCCAGACCCGAGTACGAGGAGTGGTACGAGCGGGCCGCCGAGCACGGCCACCGCCGCGCCCAGGTGCGGCTGGGCATGTGCGCCGCCGCGCGGGGCGAGGTCGTCGACGCCGCACGCTGGTACCGCGCCGCGGCCGAGGCGGGCAGCCCGAACGGTGCGTTCAACCTGGGGCTGCTGCTGGCCCGCGAGGGCAGCGAGCCGGAGGCGGCACTGTGGTGGACCCGCGCCGCCGAGGCCGGGCACGGCAGGGCGGCGCTGCGGTTGGCTTTGATCAGTGCCCGTAAGGGTGAACTGGACGAGGGACAGTTCTGGTGCGCCCGTGCCGTGGAGCTCGGTCCGGCGGAGGTGGCCGAACGCGCCGCCAGGCTCCGCGACGCGCTCCGCTCGGAACTGACGGCCTGAGCCCCACCTGCCCCTCAGCTGTGCTCCACCGGCTGCCCCAGCAGCCCCTGGGACCTCGATTTGCACTGGTCGTCGGCCCGCGTTAGAGTTGTGCACACAACGGCGCGGGGTGGAGCAGCTCGGTAGCTCGCTGGGCTCATAACCCAGAGGTCGCAGGTTCAAATCCTGTCCCCGCTACTGAAGGACGAAGGCCCGGATCCAAGGATCCGGGCCTTCGTCATGTCTGAGTCCACGCCCTTTCACAGAACGAAAGCGGCCCGCGCCCTTCGCGAGAGCGGCCCACGCCCTTCGACAAGACGGCCCGCACCCTTGCCAGGGTGCGGGCCGTCTCGCGGTTCCGCGCCGAGGCGCGGCAGGCGTTCAGGAGTCGTTGCAGTTCGGGCAGACGCCCCGGTAGGTGACGGTGGCCTCGGCGATGGCGAAGCCGTAGCGCTCCTGCTCCGGCAGGGCCGCCAGCGGGTCGCCCGTGGGATGGACGTCGCGGATCGTCCCGCAGCGGGAGCAGACCAGGTGCTGATGGGTGTGGCGGGCGTTCGGGTCGTAGCGCTTGGCGCGGCCGTCGGTGCTCACCTCGAGTACTTCCCCGAGAGCGACCAGCTCGCTCAGCGTGTTGTAGACGGTCGCACGGGCGATCTCCGGCAGGCGGTCCGCCGCGCGGGCGTGCACCTCGTCCGCCGTGTAGTGCACATGGTCGCCGTCGAGCACCTCGGCGACGACGCGCCGCTGTGCGGTGAGTCGCCAACCGCGATCACGGAGCCGTTCCAGCAGGTCACTCATGCCTCCAGCCTAGCAGTGGTATGTCCATGAGCAGAATGCGTATGGAATTCGGCCCCTTCTTGACTTAGACAAAGTCCAATGTAGAGTTGCGGGTGGTTGGCCCACAGGACAGATGTGAAGCACAGGAGGCGCACGTGACCGTGCAGGACGAGACGGCCGGACCCATGACGACGGAAGCCGGTGCTCCGGTCGCGGACAACCAGAACAGCCAGACCGCCGGCGCGGGCGGCCCCGTGCTCGTTCAGGACCAGCACCTGCTGGAGAAGCTGGCCCACTTCAACCGCGAGCGCATTCCAGAGCGCATCGTGCACGCCCGGGGCGCGGGCGCGTACGGCAAGTTCACCGTCACCGCTGATGTGACCAAGTACACCCGGGCGAAGTTCCTCTCCGAGATCGGCAAGGAGACCGAGGTCTTCCTGCGCTTCTCCACGGTGGCGGGCAACCTCGGCGCGGCGGACGCGGTGCGCGACCCCCGCGGCTTCGCGCTGAAGTTCTACACCGAAGAGGGCAACTACGACCTGGTCGGGAACAACACGCCGGTGTTCTTCATCAAGGACGCCATCAAGTTCCCCGACTTCATCCACACGCAGAAGCGCGACCCGTACACCGGCTCGCAGGAGCCCGACAACGTCTTCGACTTCTGGGGCCTGTCGCCCGAGTCGACCCACCAGGTGACCTGGCTGTTCGGCGACCGGGGCATCCCGGCGTCCTACCGGCACATGGACGGCTTCGGGTCGCACACCTTCCAGTGGACCAACGAGGCCGGCGAGGTCTTCTGGGTCAAGTACCACTTCAAGACCGACCAGGGCATCAAGAACCTGACGGCCCAGGAGGCCGAGGTCCTGGCGGGCAAGGACCCCGACAGCCACCAGCGCGACCTGCGCGAGGCCATCGAGCGGGGCGAGTACCCGACCTGGACGGCGTACGTCCAGATCATGCCCGCGGCCGAGGCGGCGAACTACCGCTTCAACCCGTTCGACCTGACCAAGGTGTGGCCGCACGAGGACTACCCGATGATCGAGTTCGGCAAGCTGGAGCTCAACCGCAACCCGCGGAACATCTTCGCCGAGGTCGAGCAGTCGATCTTCTCCCCGCACCACTTCGTGCCGGGCATCGGCCCGTCCCCGGACAAGATGCTCCAGGGCCGGCTGTTCGCCTACGGCGACGCCCACCGCTACCGCGTCGGCATCAACGCCGACCTGCTGCCGGTGAACGAGCCCAAGGCGACGAAGGCCCGCTCCTACGGCCGGGACGGTGTGATGTACGACGGCCGGCACGGCGGGGCGAAGAACTACGAGCCGAACAGCTTCGGCGCGCCGACCGAGACCGGCCGGGCGCTGTGGCAGCCGCTGCCGGTCAGCGGCACCACCGAGGAGCGCCCGGCTCCCTCGCACGCCGAGGACGACGACTTCGTCCAGGCCGGGAACCTCTACCGGCTGATGTCGGAGGACGAGAAGGCACGGCTGATCGACAACCTGGCGAACGCCATCGCGGGGGTCTCCCGGGACGACATCGCCCAGCGCGCGATCGAGAACTTCCGCAAGGCGGACCCCGACTACGGCAAGCGGCTGGAGGCCGCGGTCCAGGCCCTGCGCGGCTGACCGACCGCTCGCCGTACGAACCCGGAGGGACCGGACGCCATGGGGCTCCGGTCCCTCCGGTGCGTCCTGGTCCCTCCGGTGGGTCCGCCGGACCCTTTGGGGCCCGGCGGGGTGGCCGGGTGCGCTAGACCGCCAGTTCCTCCGCGGTCTCCGGCGCAACCGGGACGCGGCTGTCGGACCAGTTGCGGACGATGTCGCGGACCGAGAGGACGCCCACCGGCTCCCGCTCGTCGAGCACGATCAGATGGCGGAAGCCGCCACGCGTCATGGCCCGCGCCGCCGCGTCCAGCGTCCAGTGGGGCGAGGCGAAGACCACGTCCGTCGTGGTGTGGTCGTGTGCGCGCTCCCGGTCCGGGTCCTGGCCGGCGCCGAGGGAGTCGAGGATGTCGCGCTCGGTGAGGATGCCGACCCCGCTGGTGTCGGGGTCGAGGACGACGGCGGCGCCGACCCGGCGGGCCGACATCAGTTGGGCTGCCTGACGGAGGGTGTGCGCTGGGCCGATGGTGAGGACCACGGTGCTCATGGCGTGCTGGACGTGTCCGGACATGAGGGGGCTACCTCCTTGGCGGAACGGCTTCCCGAGGAGCGGAGCGCTGCTCGGGAAGTGGTTCACAAGGTCACAAGCGAGCGAATTCTCATGTTCACATGTGAGGGAGGCCACAACAAGGACGCGTGTACGGACCACCCGGACGAGTGGTCGGATCCGCCCGGCCGTCAGTGCGATTCAGGCCGTCAGATAGTTCAGCAGCGCCTCGTGCAGCAGGCCGTTGGAGGCCGCCGCATTGCCGCTGTGCGGTCCCGGGTTCCCGTCGAGCCCGGTGAAGCTGCCGCCCGCCTCCTCGACGATGACCGCACTGGCTGCCATGTCCCACAGCGACAGCTCCGGCTCAGCGCACATGTCCACCGATCCCTCGGCGACCATCATGTACGGCCAGAAGTCGCCGTAGCCGCGGGTCCGCCAGCAGTCCCGGGTCAGGTCCATGAAACCGCCCAGCATGCCGCGCTCCTCCCAGCCGTGCAGCGAGGAGTAGGCGAACGAGGCGTCCCGCACCTCGGCGACCTTGGACACCTCCAGCCGGGTGGCCTTGGACAGGCTGCGGCCGCTGTAGGCGCCGGCGCCCTTCGCCGCCCACCAGCGGCGGTTGAGCGCGGGGGCCGAGACGACGCCGACGACCGGCCGGTCGCCGCCCTCGCCCATCTCCATCAGGGCGATGAGCGTCGCCCACACCGGCACACCGCGCACATAGTTCTTCGTACCGTCGATCGGGTCGATCACCCAGCGGCGCGGCCCGTGGCCCTCGCTGCCGAACTCCTCGCCCAGCACCGCGTCCCGCGGCCGGGTGCGCTGGAGCGAGGTGCGGATCAGCTCCTCGGCCGCCTTGTCGGCCTCGCTCACCGGCGTCATGTCCGGCTTGGTCTCGACCTTCAGGTCGAGAGCCTTGAACCGCTCCATGGTCGCGGCGTCGGCGGCGTCGGCCAGCACATGGGCGAGACGCAGATCATCGTGATAGTCCAGCATGGCCGAACAGTATCGAGCGAGGAATCCCCCCACCACAGGGCCATGCGCGTGCGCCGCGTATTGACACCTCTTGGCGGTGCGTCAATTCTTTGCCGCACTCCGGGCTGTCGGTCTGTGGAGGCGACGATGCCTGCTGCACGCGAGACCCTGCTGGACGCCGCCCACGTGGCGGTGCGGTCACGCCCCTGGTCGGTCGTGCGGATGGTCGATGTCGCCGCGGCCGCCGGGGTGTCACGGCAGACGCTCTACAACGAGTTCGGCAGCAAGGAGGGGCTGGGCGCCGCGCTCGTCGAACGGGTGCTGGAGGACTTCCTGGACGGTGCGGCCCGCGCCGCGGCAGAAGCGTGCCGCAGCGGCCACGCCCCGGCCGGCTGCTGCGCCGCCGCCGCGCAGTGGGTGCTGCGCACGGCGCGCACGGAGCCGATCGTGGGTGCGGCGCTCACCGGCTGCTTGGAGACGCGGATGCCGCTGCCGACCCGTACGGCGCCCGGGAAGCTCGCTGCCGCGTTGCACGGCCGGGTGGTGTCGGGCCTGGAGGAGGCCCGCCGCGTGCCCGTGGGCGGGCCGCTGCGGGAGGGCTTCGACCGGGGGGAGGTGGAGCGCGCCTACGAGGTGGGGTTACGGGTTGCCCTCTCGTACGTCGTCGCTCCTTTGCAGGGCCCCGGGGACGAGGAGCCCTGTGGGCGCGTGGACGAGGTCGTCCGTGCGTTGCTGGCCCATCAGGCGTAAGCCCGTACAGCGGCGGTCGGAGGCGGCACCTCAGTGCGCGCTGCCGGACAGCTGCAGCCCTATCACGCCGACGATCACCAGTGTGATGGAGACCAGCTTGAGCGCGGAGACCACGTCGCCCATGAAGACCATTCCGTAGATCGCCGTCCCCGCGGCGCCGATCCCCGTCCAGACCGCGTAGGCGGGCCCCACGTCCAGCCGCTTCAGCGAGAGGGTCAACAGACCGAAGCTGCCCAGCGCGAAGGCGCAGAAGGCGACCGTGGGCCACAGCCGGGTGAAGCCGTGCGAGAGCTTCAGGCACACGGCGAAGCCGGTCTCCAGCAACCCCGCGACTATCACCAGCAGCCACGCCATGGGCACTTCCTCTCGTCGCTCCCGCCGGGGCCCCTTCCGGGGGCAAGGTCAAGCGCAGGCAAACCAGTATGCAGCGGCGGCCGGACGGAAGCGATCAGTCCCCTTCGCGCCTCTCCCGTGTGGCCAGCAGGCGGCGCAGCGAGTGCAGTCGGGCCGGGTCGGCGTGCCCGTCGGCGACCCACTGGTCCAGCGCGCAGCCCGGCTCGTTGTGGCTGCACGCCCGGGGGCACTCCGCGGTGCCCGCCTCCAGGTCGGGGAACGCGTGGATGACGCGCGAGAGCTGAATGTGGTTCAGCCCGAAGGAACGCACGCCTGGAGTGTCGATGACCCAGCCGTCCTCGCCGACGGGGGAGGGCGGCAGCGGGAGCGCGAGCGCCGAGGTCGTGGTGTGCCGACCGCGACCGGTCACCGCGTTCACCACGCCCGTGGCGCGCTGCCGCTCCGGCACCAGTGCGTTGACCAGCGTCGTCTTGCCGACGCCGCTGTGTCCCACGCACACCGTGATCTGACCGCGCATCATCTCGCGGACGGCCTCGGCCCCCGAGCCGTCGGGGGTGAAGTCGTCCCTGCTGGTGACGACATAGCGCACCCCCAGCGGCGCGTACGTCTCCAGCAGCGGCTCGGCAGGCGCCAGATCGGACTTGGTGAGAACGAGCAGCGGCTCCAGCCCCGCGTCGAAGGCGGCGACCAGGCAGCGGTCGATCAGCCGGGGACGCGGCTCGGGGTCGGCCAGCGCCGTGACGACGGCGAGCTGGTCGGCGTTGGCCACGATGACGCGCTCGTACGGGTCGTTGTCGTCCGCCGTCCTGCGCAGCACCGAGGTGCGCTCCGCCACCCGCACGATGCGCGCCAGGGTGTCCTTGGCACCGGTCAGATCGCCGACGACGGCCACCCGGTCACCCACCACCACGGCCTTGCGGCCCAGCTCGCGGGCCTTCATCGCGGTGATCGTGCGGCCCTCCACCAGACAGGTCAACCGGCCCCGGTCGACGGTCAGCACCAGGCCCTCGGCCGCGTCCTCGTGCTTGGGCCGGGTGTGGGTACGCGGGCGGGTGCCGCGGCGGGAGGGGCGGACGCGGATGTCGTCCTCGTCGGTGTGCTTGCCGTAGCGGCGCATCGCGGGCGCCCTCTCAGGCTCTCTCTCCGGCTCGGGCTCCGGCCCCGGCTGCCGCCGGAAGGCCGAGCATGCCGCCCCACATCTGCGGGAAGTCGGGCAGGGTCTTGTACGTCGTCGCGACGTTCTCCACCTCGACGCCCTCGACCGCCAGGCCGAGCACCGCACCCGCCGTGGCCAGCCGGTGGTCGTCGTAGGTGTGGAAGACACCGCCGTGCAGCGCGCGGGGCCGGATCCGCAGACCGTCCTCGGTCTCGGTGACATCGCCGCCCAGGCCGTTGATCTCCTTCACCAGCGCCGCCAGCCGGTCCGTCTCGTGCAGCCGCAGATGGCCGACGCCGCGCAGCACCGACTCGCCCTCCGCCAGCGCCGCCACGGCGGCGATGCCCGGCGTCAGCTCGCCCACCTCGCCCAGATCGATGTCGATGCCGTGGATCCGGCCGCTGCCGGTGAAGGTCAGACCGCGCTCGTCCAGCACGCAGGAGCCGCCCATGGCGGTGAAGATCTCGCGCAGCGCGTCACCGGGCTGTGTGGTGTGTTCGGGCCAGTCGGGGACGGTGACCCGGCCGCCGGTGACCAGCGCGGCGGCGAGGAAGGGCTGCGCGTTGGACAGGTCCGGTTCGATCGTCAGGTCGCGGCCCAGCAGCGCGCCGGGCGTCACCCGCCACACGTTCGGTGCTCCGCCGTCCTCGGGCGCGTCCACCTGGGCGCCCGCGGCGCGCAGCATGTCGACCGTCATCCGGATGTGCGGCATGGAGGGCAGCGTGCGGCCGGTGTGACGGACCTCGACGCCCTGGTTGAAGCCCGGACCGGACAGCAGCAGCGCGCTCACGAACTGGCTGGAGGAGGAGGCGTCGATCTCGACCGGGCCGCCCGCCAGCGAGCCGTTGCCGTGCACCGTCATCGGCAGCGCGCCGCGCCCCTCGTCCTCGACCCGCGCGCCGAGCGTACGCAGGGCGTCGATGACGCCGTGCAGGGGGCGCTCGTAGGAGCGGGGGTCGCCGTCGAAGCGGATCGGGCCCTCGGCCAGTGCCGCCAGCGGGGGCAGGAAGCGCATCACGGTGCCCGCGTTGCCGACGTCCACCGTCGCCGGGCCGCGCAGCGTGGTCGGGATGACCCGCCACGCCTCACCGCCGGGGCGCCCGCCGGCGGCGTGCTCGCCGTGGGCCGCGACGGCGGAGGAGGCGGAGGAGACCGTCTCCTCGATCTGCACGCCCATGGTGCGCAGCGCGCCGGCCATCAGCAGGGTGTCGCGGGAGCGCAGCGGGCGGCGCAGCCAGCCCGGCTCGGAGGAGAGCGCGGCCAGCACCAGGGCCCGGTTGGTGACCGACTTGGATCCCGGCACGGTGACGGTCGCCTCGATACGGCCCGGAGCCGAGGGGGCGGGCCAGAGTGCGGAGTCTGCGGGGCTGGTGCGCTGGTCGGTCATGGGGCCACTGTAATGGCTGCCGTACGGCCTGATCAGCGACCGCCGACCCGCCTCACAGGCCGAGCAGCCAGCGTCCGCCGCCGATGAGGGAGCACAGCGAGACCGCGTGGAAGAGGAACAGCCAGCCGGCGGCGGGGACGTGGGTGAGCCGCGCGAGTTGGTCGGCGTCCGAGTCCGGCATGCCCGGTGCGACCGCGCCACCGGAGCGGAACGCTCCGCGCCGTATCCCCTGCCGTCGGCGCTTGCCCTGGAGTTCGAAGACCGGCCGCACCCCGCCCAGCAGCAGGAACCACACGACCACATAGGCGAACGCCGCCTGCACCTGGGGACCGGTCAGCCAGGAGACGAGCAGGAAGGCGCCGCCGGCCAGGACGACGGTCAGCACCCCGTAGGCGTTGCGGATCATCACCAGCATGGCCACCAGCAGCGCCGTGGCACCCCACAGCAGCGCGGTGATGTGGTTGGCGGCCAGCAGCCAGGCGCCGCCCAGACCCAGCAGCGGGGGAGCGGTGTAGCCCGCGGCGGCGGTCAGCACCATGCCTATGCCGTGCGGCTTGCCGCGCGAGACCGTCAGCCCGGAGGTGTCCGAGTGCAGCCGGATACCGTCCAGCCGGCGACCGGTGACCAGGGCTATGAGGCCGTGCCCGCCCTCGTGCGCGATCGTGACCGCGTTCCGCGATATGCGCCACACCCCGTGAGGTGCCACCGCGAGCAGCGCGACGAGGCCGGTGACCAGCACCAGCCACTGCTCGGGGTCCGGCTGGCTGCCCACGACCCGGTCCCACACGTCCGTGATGCTCGCGTTGTCCATGTTCGGGGTGTTCTCCTCGCCTGCTGTGGGGTGCGTGTCCCCTCCGTGTCCGTCAACGCACGGCGACGGCCCGTCGTGCCGTGGCAGTCTTGCAGGCATGTGCGGACGGTATGCAGCGAGCCGGGGGGCCGAGGATCTGGCCCGGCTGTTCGAGGTGGAGAAGTGGGAGCCCGAAGAGGCTCTGGCGCCGGACTGGAACGTCGCACCCACCAAGCAGGTGCACGCGGTGCTCGACCGCCCTGTCAAGGGCAGCGACGACCAGCGGCCCGTACGGCAGCTGCGGCCCCTGAAGTGGGGCCTGGTGCCAGGGTGGGCCAAGACGCCTGACATGGGCGTCAAGATGATCAATGCCCGCGCCGAGACCGTGCACGAGAAGCCCGCCTATCGCCGCCCGTTCGCCGCGCGCCGCTGCCTGCTGCCCGCCGACGGCTACTACGAGTGGGTCACCGCACAGGGTGAGCTGAAGCTCGAACAGGAGGGCAAGCGCAAGCGTCCCCGCAAACAGCCGTACTTCATCGCTCCGGCGGCGGCCGACGGCTCCGCGAACGAGCAGCCGGTGATGGCGATGGCCGGGCTGTACGAGTTCTGGCGGGACAAGACGCTGCCGGACGACCATCCGCGGGCCTGGTGGACGACGTGCACCGTCATCACCACGGCGGCGGAGACCACCCCGCTGGCCAACGCGGAGGAGCTGAGCGAGGGCGGCCCCCGGTCGCTGGCCGACATCCACCCCCGGATGCCGCTGATGCTCACCCCCGACCGCTGGGACGCCTGGCTGGACCCCTCCCGCACCGACAGCGAGGAGCTGCGCGAACTGCTGGCCCCGCCCCCGAGCGGGCTGCTGCGCGCCCACCCGGTCTCCACGGACGTCAGCAACGTCCGCAACAACGGCCCCCATCTGCTCAAGGAACTGCCCGCTCCCGAAGAGGAGACGCTTTTCTAGGGCGCGCTTCTCTGAGGCTTTCCAGGGCACGCTTCTCTGCGGCGCGCTTCTCTGGGGCACGATGCGCGTATGAACGGTCACAAGGACGGCGACGGAGCCGGGCAGGACGGCAAGCAGCGGGTCGAGAAGGTGGCCACGCCCGTGGGGGAGGCCCGGATCACCTGGCACCCCGCCGGGCGGAAGGCGCACACGGTGCTGGCCCTGGGGCACGGTGCGGGCGGCGGGATCGAGGCGCGGGACCTGCGGGCCCTGGCCGCGGCGCTGCCCGCCGAGGGCGTCACCGTGGCACTGGTGGAGCAGCCCTGGCGGGTGGCGGGCAAGAAGGTGGCACCGGCCCCCCGGACGCTGGACGCCGCCTGGAGCGCCCTGTGGCCCGCACTGACGCTGCCGGGGCTGCCGGTGGTCGCGGGAGGGCGCAGCGCGGGCGCCCGTGTCGCCTGCCGTACAGCGGGGGAGCTGGGCGCCCAGGCGGTGCTCGCGCTGTCGTTCCCGCTGCATCCGCCGGGCAAGCCGGAGAAGTCCCGTGCCGACGAGCTGGCCGGGGTCGGGCTGCCGGTGCTGGTCGTCCAGGGTGGGCGCGACCCGTTCGGGCGACCCGCCGAGTTCCCGGAAGGCACCAGCCTGGTGGAGGTGCCCTACGCCGACCACGGCTTCGCGCTGCCGAAGTCGGCCGCGCTGACCGAGGAGGAGGCGATGGGCGTGGTCACCGGCGCCGTCACCCGGTGGCTCGTCGGCGGGTGAGAACGTCCGCGGGCCGGAAGACGGGTCCCGGAAGACCGGTGGCGGATCGGGAATGATCGGCGGGCTCCGGTGGTTGGACCCGATATCCGGCTGCGGAGGCGATCCGCGACCGGAGACGAATGTGAGATGCATCCACACCTCTCCAGCCGAAGGAAAGGGAGCCGCCCAGATGGGTTCTGTCGCTTGCCCCCAGCGTCCGCGGGCCGCTGACCTGGACTGGGCCACCATGGCATTGTCCTCAGGCGTGAAGATTCAAGCGGCGGGCGGTGGCGATCGTCGTCTATTCTCCGATTCGAGCGGGTCCTCGTTCGGGCTCGCCACGACGTTGGAGGAGGTGGGTCCGGTCACCGGGACCGAAGGCGGCTCAAGCGCACAGCAGGAGACACAGGCGTCGGAGACCGAGGAGCAGCGCAGTGCGCGCTTCGAGCGGGACGCGCTCGCTTTCCTCGACCAGATGTATTCCGCCGCGCTGCGCATGACGCGGAACCCGGCCGACGCCGAGGACCTTGTGCAGGAGACCTACGCGAAGGCGTACGCGTCCTTCCACCAGTTCCGTGAGGGCACCAACCTCAAGGCGTGGCTGTACCGCATCCTGACGAACACCTTCATCAACTCCTACCGCAAGAAGCAGCGCGAGCCCCAGCGCAGCGCCGCGGAGGAGATCGAGGACTGGCAGCTGGCGCGCGCCGAGTCGCACATGTCGACCGGGCTGCGCTCGGCCGAGGCGCAGGCGCTCGACCACCTGCCGGACTCCGATGTGAAGGAAGCACTCCAGGCCATCCCCGAGGAGTTCCGCATCGCCGTCTACCTCGCCGACGTCGAGGGCTTTGCGTACAAGGAGATCGCCGACATCATGGGGACACCCATCGGTACGGTGATGTCCCGTCTGCACCGTGGGCGGCGCCAGCTTCGGGAGATGCTGGAGGGCTATGCGCAAGAGCGCGGCCTGGTCCCGGCCGGTGCCGCGGCGGACGGGTCGCAAGACCGGAAAGGCTCGGGCTCATGAGTTGCGGAGAGCCGCACGAGACGGACTGCTCTGAGGTCCTCGACCACCTCTACGAGTACCTCGACCGGGAGATGCCCGAGGGCGACTGCGCCAAGTTCAAGGAGCACTTCGACGAGTGCTCGCCCTGCTTCGAGAAGTACGGGCTGGAGCGCGAGGTGAAGAAGCTCGTCAAGCGCTGCTGCGGGCACGACGACGTCCCGTCGGACCTGCGGGCCAAGGTGATGGGCCGGATCGAGGTGATCCGGCAGGGCCAGGCCCCCGAGGATGCGGACGCGGACGGGGCCTCGGCCGAGGGCGTGCGTTCCGCCGGGTCCGGGACCGCCGATGCCCCCGAGATGGAGACCGTCGACGCCGTCGGCTCCGAGGACGACAAGAACCCCGCCTGACCCGATGGTGCGCATCGGGCGCACAACCGCCAGCGGTTCCTCCTTTTCTCCTTCCTTCGGGTGAGTGCCTGCCGTCTCGTACGGGGGAACGCGCCCGAAGGCCGCCAACCGGTCCGCACGCCGCTCCTAGTCTCCCCGCCACGTGAGAGGTGGGGAGGAGGCTCGCGATGCGGCTCACGATGCGTACGGCCGAAACGGGCGGAGCGGCGGGACCGGCGGCGACCGCGGCAACACCGCCGACAGCACCGGCGCCGCCAACCGCGGCAACAGCGGCAACAGCCCGAACAGCAGCGACGGCCAGGTCGGCGGGACGGGTGGGGCAGGCGGCTGCAGCCGCGACGGCAGCAGCCGCCGGGCGGGGAGCACCCCGCGGTCGGAGGCTGGGGGAGAGCGCGCCGGAGGAGAGCCGCACGGCGCTCGCTGTGACGTGCGTGCTGACCGTGCCCGTGGCAGTCGTCCTGTGGCGCAGCGCCTACGGGGCGCTCGCCGCGCTGCTCGCGGTGGGACCCGTCTGGCTCGCCTGGTGGAGCCTGCGACGGCACCGCCCCGAACATCTGGCCCGGCAGGCCGCCGTACAGGCGCTCTCCCAGGCCGTGCAGATCAAGGACCGCTACACCCGGGGCCACGGCGAACGGGTCGGCCTCGCGGCCGTGCTGATCGCCCGCGAGCTGGGCCTGGACGAGGAGCGGACCGAGACGCTGCGCTGCGCGGGGATCCTGCACGACGTCGGAAAACTCGGCGTTCCCGCCCGGCTGTTGCGCAAAGCGGGCCCGCTCACCCCCGCCGAGCGCCGCGTCATGGAACAGCACCCCGAGCACGGGGCCGAGATCGTACGCGGACTCGACTTCCTGGGTGAGGCCCGCGCGGCGGTCCTCCACCACCACGAGCGGATGGACGGCACCGGCTATCCGCGCGGGCTGGCCGGGGAGCAGATCCCGGAGGCGGCGCGGATCGTGGCCGTGGCCGACGCGTTCGACGCGATGACCTCCACCCGCTGCTACCGCCCCGGCCGGCCTGTCGCGGCGGCCCTGGAGGAGTTGGAGCGGTGCGCCGGCACGCAGTTCGACCCCCGGATGGTCGCGGCCCTCACCCGCGCGCTGCGCCGCCACGGCTGGCCGTTCGCCGAGGCTCCCGACCCCTGCCAGGAGCCGCCCACGGCCCCGGAAGCACACCGCGAAGCGGATCGGGGCGCGGATCGCGCGGCCGGGGCGGCGGCCGGCAGCGGCGTCGCGGTATGACGCGGCGGACGGCCGCACGGCTGGTCGCAGCCGCCTACGGGGCGGCCGTGCTGGTGGCCGGCGCCGCGCTGGGCATCGTCCTGTGGCACGGGGTGACCCGGCCCGGAGTGGCGCTGGCGTTCGGACTGGTCGTCGCCGTGGGGGAGTTGGCCCGCGTGCGGCTGTCCGAAGACCGCGTGGGCGTACGTACCACAGGGCTGCTGTCCGGCGCCGGGGCGCTCGGCTACGCGCTCTGCGGCCAGGTGGGTGGTACCCCGGCGGGGCACGGCGCGGCACAGGCCGTCGCGGTGGCCCTCGTCGGCTCCCTCGTCGGGCTGACTCCGCATGTCGCGCTCGGCCAGGCCCCGCCGCCCCAGGCACCCGCCCGGCTGGCACTCGGAGTGGGAGGTGCCGCGGTGTGCGGCCAAGCGCTGTACGGGTCGGGCTGGTTGGGCCGTACCGTCGAGCCGGGCGGGCTGTTCACGCTGTGTCTGCTGGCCCTGGCACTGTGCGTCGGGTGTCTCGACGCCCTGCTCGCCGCCGCCACCGCCGCGCTGGGCTCCGAGGGGTGCTACGGGCGGGCGGTGCGGGAGGAGTTGCTCGCCCGCCTCGGCACCGTGCCCGCCCTCGCCGCCACCGCCGTGCTGCTCGCGCTGGCCGTGGCGGTGGCCGGGCTGTGGGCGCTGCCGCTGTGTTGCGCGCCGCTGCTCGTCATGCAGTTCGCCCTGTGCCGTCGCGCCTCCGTACGGGCGACCCACCGGCGCACCCTCGCCTCCCTCGCACGCGCCCCCGAGGTGGCCGGTTGCACGCCGCACGGGCATGCGCGCCGCGTGGCGGAGCTCAGCCGTGCGGTGGGGCGCGAGCTGGGGCTGGCGGGCGGGGAACTCACCGCGCTGGAGTACGCGGCCCTCACGCACGACGTGGGGCAGCTCTCGCTGGCCGAGCCGGTGCCCGGCGGTGCCACGACGGCACTGGAACCGGGCAGACAGCGCCGTATCGCGCTGCTCGGCGGCGCGGTGCTGCGGCAGGCCGGCGTCCGCTGGCGGGTGGCGTCCGCGGTGGAGGCCCAGGCGGACCCGTACCGCGAACAGTCGGTGACTGCTCGTGTCCTCCGTACGGTCAACGCGTACGACGACCTCCTCGCGGGCAGTCACACGGCGGACGCCGCGGCGCGCGAGCAGGCCCTGCGCGCACTGCGTACCGCCACCGGGCGTGACCACGAACCACGCGTGGTGGAGGCGCTGTCGCGGGTGGTGGCCCGGGCTGCGGATGTCTGACGCACGGGTAATGAGCGAGCACCCGAGCGGGCATGGTTGGATGCGAAGGGGGGAACCGCGACAGGCGTGGAGACACCTCCGGCCGAAGGCCGGGGGAGGGCGCGTGGCGCCCTCCGCATACGGGACCCATCGGCAGACAGCAGGCCGGGCGCAGAGCCGGGCCTCAGGACAGGCGGAACGGCGGGATCGGCGGGAGCACAGTGAGGATCTTCGGCAAGGTGCGGCACCGTCCCTCCGCCTCGTGGCGGCAGGCGACGGACCGTGCGTTCACGCTTATCGGCGACGGGCGCTACGAGGACGCGGGCGCTCTGCTCACCCGTGCCGCCGACCTGGAGCCGTGGCTTTCGGAGTCCTGGTTCAACCTCGCGCTGCTGCACAAGTTCCGGCACGACTGGGAGCAGGCGCGTACAGCGGGCCTGCGTGCCGTGGCGCTGCTGGACCGGGAGGCCGGGGCGCCCGACTGGTGGAACGTGGGCATCGCGGCCACCGCGCTGCAGGACTGGCCCCTGGCGCGCCGGGCCTGGCAGGCGTACGGGCTGCACGTGTCCGGGCCCTCGCACGGCGCTGCCGCGGCCGAGGAGCCCACCGGTATGCAGCTGGGCAGTGCCGCGGTGCGGCTCTCCCCGGAGGGCGAGGCGGAGGTCGTGTGGGGCCGCCGTATCGACCCGGCCCGCATGGAGATCCAGAGCATTCCGCTGCCCTCCTCGGGGCGCCGCTGGGGCGAGGTCGTGCTGCACGACGGCGTTCCGCACGGCGAGCGCACCACGGCTGCGGGGCCCTCCTACCCGGTGTTCGACGAGATCGAGCTGTGGGCCCCGTCCCCGGTACCCACCTGGGTGGTGCTGGTGGAGGCCGCCACGGAGAGCGACCGGGACGCGCTGGAGCGGCTGGCGGCAGACGCCGGGTTCGCCGCCGAGGACTGGTCCTCCTCGGTGCGGCTGCTGTGCCGCGCCTGCTCGGAGAGCGCCATGCCCGCCGACGAGGGCGACGGCACCGTGCATCTGGACCCGCACGACCACAGCTCGCCCGGCCACCCCGGGCCACTGGGCCATATGACGCAGGGCGGCCCCGGTGAGCTGTGGGTCCCCGAGCGCGAGTGCGGGCTGGCGGCACCTGCCGCGCTGGTGCGCGGGCTGCTGGACGGCTGGGTCGCCGACAGTCCCGACACCCGTGAGTGGCGGGATCTGGAGGAGGTCTGCTGAGCCTCCGGCGGAGGGCCCGTACCCTGTAGGGCGAGCCATCACGGTCCTCGGCTGTTCCGGCACGGCGCTCAGCCGTACCGACGGCGGATCTCAGCTCTCACCGGTTCACGGTCAACGGGTCGCAGGAAGGCGTACGACGGCATGGCGCAGCAGCAGGAAACGACGGCGGAGTCGGCCGCCACCGCCGAGGGTGAGTTCGTCGACGACGTGACGGACGCGGCAGCCCGCGAGGAGGCCCACACCGCCCGGGGCACGGCCCGGCCCATCACCGTCGTCGGCAACCCGGTGCTGCACCGGGAGTGCAAGGACGTGACGGAGTTCGACGACGGGCTGGCCGAGCTGATCGACGACATGTTCGCCAGCCAGCGCGCCGCCGAAGGGGTCGGTATCGCCGCCAACCAGATCGGTGTCGATCTGAAGGTCTTCGTCTACGACTGCTACGACGACGAGGGCGTGCGGCACGTGGGCGTCGTCTGCAACCCGGTGCTCGAACAGCTCCCGGCCGAGCGGCGGGTACTGGACGACGGCAGCGAGGGCTGCCTGTCCGTGCCCGGTGCCTACCACCCGCTCGCACGGCCGGACCACGCCGTGGTGCGCGGCCAGGACGCGCAGGGCAAGCCGATCGTGGTGCAGGGCACCGGGTACTTCGCACGGTGTCTGCAGCACGAGACCGATCACCTCTACGGGTATCTGTACATCGACCGGCTCTCCAAGCGGGAGCGCAAGGACGTGCTCAAGCAGATGGCCGAGGGCACGCCCCGCTACGAGACGGTTCCCAACGAGTAGGGGCCAGGGGCCACCACCGCCTGTGCGGGCCATGTGCGGGCCGCACCTCGAACGTCCCCGTCGCCCGCAGGGGCGACGGGGACGGGGCGGTCAGAAGTCGTCGTCGAGGGAGACCGAACCCTCCACCGCGACCTGGTAGGCCGACGCCCGCCGTTCGAAGAAGTTGGTCAGCTCCTGGACGTTCTGGAGCTCCATGAACGAGAACGGGTTGCTCGCCCCGTAGCGTTCGGCGAAGCCGAGCCGGCGCAGCCGCTGGTCGGCGACCGCCTGGAGGTACTGGCGCATGGACTCGGTGTTCATCCCGGGCAGCCCCTCACCGCACAGGTCGCGGGCGAACTGGAGCTCCGCCTCGACGGCCTCCTCCAGCATCGCCACCACCTGCTTCTCCAGCTCCGCGTCGAAGAGCTCGGGCTCCTCCTCCCGCACGGTGTCCACCACGTCGAACGCGAAGGACATGTGCATCGACTCGTCGCGGAACACCCAGTTGGTGCCCGTGGCCAGTCCGTGCAGCAGGCCGCGCGAACGGAACCAGTAGACGTAGGCGAACGCGCCGTAGAAGAACAGCCCCTCGATGCAGGCGGCGAAGCAGATCAGGTTGAGCAGGAAGCGGCGCCTGTCGGACCGTGACTCCAGCTTGTCGATCTCTTCTGTCGCATCCATCCAGCGGAAGCAGAACTGGGCCTTCTCCCGGATGGAGGGGATGTTCTCCACCGCCGCGAACGCCGCGGCGCGCTCGTCGTGGTCGGGCAGATAGGTGTCCAGCAGCGTCAGATAGAACTGGACGTGCACGGCCTCCTCGAACAGCTGCCGGGACAGATACAGCCGCGCCTCGGGGGAGTTGATGTGCTTGTAGAGCGTCAACACGAGGTTGTTGGCGACGATCGAGTCGCCGGTGGCGAAGAACGCCACCAGGCGGCTGATCATGTGCTGTTCGCCCGGGGTGAGCTTGGCCAGGTCGGCGACGTCGGAGTGGAGATCGACCTCCTCCACGGTCCAGGTGTTCTTGATCGCGTCGCGGTAGCGCTCGTAGAAGTGCGGATAGCGCATCGGGCGCAGGGTCAGCTCGAAGCCCGGGTCGAGCAGGTTCTTCGCGGAAGTGGACGGCGGTGTCGTCACTGGCATGCCTCGCAGGTCTCGGGGTTTTCCAGGGAGCAGGCGACGGCCTCGTCGTCCTTCGCCTGCGGGGAGGTGCTTGTCGCCGCCTGCGCGATGCGCGTGGCGGGCCGGGAGCGCAGGTAGTACGTGGTCTTGATGCCGCGCTTCCAGGCGTAGGCGTACATCGAGCTGAGCTTCCCGATGGTGGGGGAGGACAGGAACAGGTTCAGCGACTGGCTCTGGTCCAGGTACGGGGTGCGGGCGGCGGCCATGTCGATCAGGGCGCGCTGCGGGATCTCCCAGGCCGTGCGGTACAGCTCGCGTACGTGCGCCGGCACCCACGCCAGCTCCTGCACCGAGCCGTTGGCCTGGCGCAGCGCCTCCCTGGCCCGCGCGTCCCACAGCCCCAGCCGCTTGAGCTCCGCCACCAGATAGGTGTTCACCTGGAGGAACTCGCCGCTGAGCGTCTCGCGCTTGAACAGGTTGGAGACCTGCGGCTCGATGCACTCGTACACACCCGCGATGGAGGCGATGGTCGCCGTCGGCGCGATCGCCAGCAGCAGGGAGTTGCGCATTCCGGTCCGGGCGACACGCTCCCGCAGCGCCGCCCACCGCTGCGGCCAGGCGTGCCCTTCGCCCGCCTGCGGATAGTGGTCGGGGTGCAGCACGCCGCGGGCCGTACGGGTCGACTCCCAGGCCGGCAGCGGGCCGTACCGGTCGGCCAGCTCGGCCGACGTCTCGTACGCGGCGAGCATGATGCGCTCGGCGATCCGGGTGGACAGCTCACGCGCCTCGTCCGAGTCGAACGGCAGCCCGAGGCGGAAGAAGACGTCCTGCAGGCCCATCACCCCCAGACCCACCGGACGCCAGCGGGAGTTGGAGGCCGCCGCCTGGCCGGTCGGGTAGTAGTTGATGTCCACCACGCGGTCCAGGAACGTCACCGCCGTACGGACCGTGGCATCCAGCCGCTCCCAGTCCGGCTGTCCGTCCGCTCCCAGGTGTGCGGCCAGATTGACGGAGCCGAGATTGCACACTGCGGTCTCGCCGTCGTCCGTCACCTCCAGGATCTCCGTGCACAGGTTCGAGGAGTGCACGATGCGGCCCGGGTCGGCGGTCTGGTTGGAGGTGCGGTTGCTGGTGTCCTTGAACGTCATCCAGCCGTTGCCGGTCTGCGCGAGGGTGCGCATCATCGCGCCGTACAACTGGCGTGCGGGCAGCCGCTTGACGGCGCGCTGCTCGGCCTCGGCGCGCCGGTAGGCCGCGTCGAACTCCTCACCCCACAGATCGACCAGTTCCGGCACGTCGGACGGCGAGAAGAGCGACCACTGATCGTCCGTCTCCACACGGCGCATGAACTCGTCCGGGATCCAGTGCGCCAGGTTGAGGTTGTGCGTACGGCGCGCGTCCTCGCCCGTGTTGTCGCGCAGTTCCAGGAACTCCTCGATGTCCGCGTGCCACGTCTCCAGGTAGACGCAGGCCGCGCCCTTGCGCCGGCCGCCCTGGTTGACCGCGGCGACCGAGGCGTCCAGCGTCCGCAGGAACGGCACGATGCCGTTCGAGTGGCCGTTCGTCCCCCGGATCAGCGCCCCGCGGGAGCGGACGCGGGAGTAGGACAGACCGATGCCGCCCGCGTGCTTGGAGAGCCTGGCGACCTGCTGATAGCGCTCGTAGATCGAGTCCAGTTCGTCCTTGGGCGAGTCGAGCAGATAGCACGACGACATCTGCGGGTGGCGGGTACCGGAGTTGAACAGGGTGGGGGAGGAGGGCAGATAGGCCAGGGAGCTGGTGAGCCGGTAGAACTCCGCCACCTCTTCGAGGGCGTGGGCGGAATCGTCGGCAGCCAGCCCGCAGGCGACGCGGAGCAGAAAGTGCTGCGGGGTCTCGATGGGGCGCCGGGTTTCCGGGTGCCGCAGCAGATAGCGCGAGTGGACGGTACGCAGCCCGAAGTACTCGAACCGGTCGTCCGCGCCGTCGGCCACGGCCGCCTCGACCAGGGCGTCCAGCCGGTCGGCGTGCTGCCGTGCGAAAGCGTAGGTCCGGTCCGCGATCAGTCCCTGGGCGTGCCCGAGCGCCACCGAGGTGGAGAAGGAGGTGACGCCCTCGGCCGCCGCCTCGTCCCGGATCGTGCGGGTCAGCAGCCGCGCCGCGAGCCGTGAGTAGGACGGCTCCTCGCTGATGGAGCCCGCCGCCGCCTCGGTGGCGAGGGCGCGCAACTCGTCGGGCTGTGCGTCCGGTCGCCGTCCGCGAAGGGCCGCTGCCAGCACCGGCGCCGGGTCCGCGTCCGCCAGGTCGGCTGTGAGCGCGGCGAGGGTGTCGCGGAGGGCTGCGGCGGGTGGGTCCTCGCGGTCGCCCCGCCCCGGTGAGGCGGAACCGGCGGGGGCGGAGCCCGCGGCGGCGGACTCTGCGGGGGCGGGGGCCGGAAGGGTGGGGGCGGTGGTGACGGTCACGCGGTGCTCTCCCTCGGTGCTGGCTGTCCGCGGGCAGCACGGAAGGAGGGAGCGCACACCGCACCCTCCACAGGGCACGGCGCGCTCCGTCCGCCGGTCCAACCCACGAGACCCGGACGTTCGTCGATGCCGCCACCGGCAGGTGATCGGACTCGTGGGCACGCTTACGCGCGCCCCCTCACCGTTGCGGGACAGTTCCGGACTTGCACCGGATTCCCCTGCGTCAGGGGCGACGGCCGTGAGCGAGCATACATGTTGTGGCCCGCTTGGGAGAGGACCCCATATGTTGTGGCGACGCCTACAAGGCGAGCGCGTAGGTCCAGAGGGTGATCTCCGGGAGGGGCTGCCAGTCGCGGTCGGGTGTGCGGACGAACCCCAGCCGCTCGTAGAGGCGGTGGGCCGCGTGCATCGTCGGCTGGGTGGACAGCACCAGGCCGCTCAGCCCCAGGGCGCGGGCCCGTGTCATACAAGCCCGCACCAGGGCTTCGCCCACCCCGCGACCGCGGGCGGACTCCCGCACGCCGAGCATCCTCAACTCGCCCTCGCCCTTCCGGGCGCGCTCGGCGTAGGGCCCAGCCTCACCGACGAAGGTGACGGTGCCCAGCAGCGCCCCCGCGTGGTCCTCGGCCACGAGCAGGTCCGTGTGGGCGGCGCGGCCGGCCGCGTCGCGGAGCGTGTTCAGATACGGGTCGGAGTCGCCGAAGTCCAGCAGCCCGCCGTCGAGATAGGCGCGGGCGACCAGCTCCCCGGCCTCGGCGTACTCCTCGGGCCGGGCGGTTCTCACGGTGATGTCCATGGCCGTCATGATGCGGCATCCCACTGACAACTCCGTGCCCCCTCGGCGGGCCCGGCGGCCGACCGTACGGCGGACCCGGGCCGCCGATCGGGCGTTGCTCAGCAGCAGCGGAAGCCCTCGCGCGGGTCGCCCTCGCGGGCGTCCGTGCGGCGGCGCTCGAACTCCTTCCTGCTGGGGATCTCCGCGTCGGGACCCTGGTGCTGCCGTACATGCGCCACGTACCGGTCGTAGGCGCTCTCGTCGGTGAACTCCCGTACGTACCAGCGCAGCCAGCGACCGGCCCGCAGCACGGGGTTCGCGGTCCGCGCGCCCTGCGGGCCGCTCATCGGGAGTCGCCTCCGGGCTCGCCGCCGCGCTGTCCGGCGGCGACCAGGGCGGCCTCGTGTTCGGCCTTCTCCGCCTTCTCCTCCTTGGTGGCGATCAGCCCGGCGGGCTCGACCAGGTTCGACTTCTCGTAGGGCGCCTCGTGCATCCGCGCGCCCTCCGGGTTGCGCACGGCGCGCACACAGGTGCGGGCGGCGTCGGCCAGGACGACGATGACGAGGATCGCGAACAGGGCCGACAGCACGCCGTCCACCGTGGAGTTGGTGACGACGGTGTGCATGTCGTCCATGTTCTTGGCCGGTGCGATGACCTTGCCCTGGTCGATGGCCTCCTGGTAGTCGGCACGCTGCTGGAAGAAGCCGACCTTCGGGTCGCTGGAGAAGACCTTCTGCCAACTGGCGGTCAGCGTCACGACCGCGTCCCACACCAGCGGTACGGCCGTCACCCAGGCCCACTTCAGCCGCCCGGACTTGACCAGCAGTGTCGTACAGACGGCGAGGGCGACGGCGGCCAGCAGCTGGTTGGCGATACCGAAGAGCGGGAAGAGCTGGTTGATCCCGCCCAGCGGCTCATGGACGCCGACCCACAGGAAGTAGCCCCACAGCGCGACGATGACGGCGCTGGAGAGCAGCAGTCCGGGCCACCAGCTCACCCGGCGGAACGGCTTGTAGACGTTGCCCAGCATGTCCTGGAGCATGAAGCGGCCCACGCGGGTGCCGGCGTCCAGCGCCGTCAGGATGAACAGCGCCTCGAACATGATGGCGAAGTGGTACCAGAACGCCTTCATCCCGGCGCCGCCGATGACCTCCGAGAAGATGTTGGAGACACCGATGGCCAGGGTCGGCGCGCCGCCCGTACGGGAGAGCAGCGAGTGCTCCTCGACGGCCTTGGCGGCTGCCGCGAGCTGCTCGGGGCTGATGCTGTAGCCGAGGTTGCGTACCGCCTCCGAGGCGGCATGTACGTTGTCCCCGATCACACCGGCCGGCGCGTTCATCGCGAAGTAGAGCCCGGGGTCGATGATGCTGGCGGCGACCATGGCCATGATGGCGACGAACGACTCCATCAGCATGGAGCCGTAGCCGATCATCCGGATCTGGGTCTCCTTCTGGATCATCTTCGGTGTGGTGCCCGAGGAGATCAGCGCGTGGAAGCCGGACAGGGCGCCGCAGGCGATGGTGATGAAGACGAACGGGAAGAGCGAGCCCGCGAAGACCGGCCCGTCGCCGCCGCCCGCGAAGTCGGTGATGCCCTCCATCTTCATCGTCGGCAGCGTCACCACGACGCCGACGGCCAGCAGTCCGATGGTGCCGATCTTCATGAAGGTCGACAGGTAGTCGCGGGGTGCCAGCAGCATCCACACCGGGAGGATGGAGGCGACGAAGCTGTAGACCAGGATCCAGATGACCAGCGTGCTGGGCGCCAGGGTGAAGGTGTCGGCCCAGGAGGACTCGGCGACCCACCGGCCGGAGACCAGGGCGAGCAGCAGCAGCGCGATACCGATGAGGGAGACCTCGGTGACCCGCCCGGGCCGCAGCACCCGCAGATAGAAGCCCATGAACAGGGCGATCGGGATGGTCATACCGATCGAGAAGGTGCCCCAGGGCGACTCGGCCAGCGCGTTGACGACGACGAGGGCCAGCACGGCCAGCAGGATGATCATGATGGCGAGGACGGCCAGCAGCGCGGCGGCGCCACCGATCGGACCGATCTCCTCGCGTGCCATCTGCCCCAGGGACTTGCCGTCCCGCCGCATGGAGAAGAAGAGCGTCACCATGTCCTGCACGGCGCCCGCGAGGATCACGCCGACGACGATCCAGATGGTGCCCGGCAGATATCCCATCTGGGCCGCCAGCACCGGGCCGACCAGCGGTCCGGCGCCCGCGATGGCGGCGAAGTGGTGGCCGAGCAGCACCCGCCGGTCGGTGGGGTGGTAGTCGATGCCGTTGTCGAGCCGCTCGGCGGGCGTGGCCCGGGTCTTGTCGACGCGGAGCACACGGGTGGCGATGAAGCGCGCGTAGAAGCGGTAGCCGATGGCGTACGAGCCGAGTGCGGCCGCCACCATCCAGGCGGCGGAGATCTCCTCGCCGCGGGCGAGCGCCAGCATGGCCCAGCCCGCCGCGCCGATCAGCGCGACGGCGGTCCAGATCGCTATGGACCGTGGGCTGAGTTTGCCGGCTGGTTGTGCAGTGCTGCGCACGCGCGTCCCTCCTCGACCTCACCCGCGCACCATCCGAGGTGGCGGGCATACCGTGACGGCAGGCCGACCGTAGAACAACCGCCTGATCAGCGCCATACCTCGGGACGGGGCGAACGTGATCTGCGGCCGGGCGCCGCGACTCGAAAGGCGGGCTGAGGGGAGCCGGTGCCGTCAGCCCGTGGGGCGCTGGAGGGTGGCCACGAACTTGTAGCGGTCGCCGCGGTAGACCGAGCGCACCCATTCGACGGGCTCCCCGGCGGTGTCGCGGGAGTGCCGGGAGAGCATCAGCATCGGCAGTCCCACATCGGTGCCCAGCAGCCCGGCCTCGCGCGGAGTGGCCAGCGAGGTCTCGATCGTCTCCTCGGCCTCGGCCAGGTGGATGTCGTAGACCTCGGCGAGCGCGGTGTAGAGGGAGGCGTACTTGACCAGGCTGCGGCGCAGCGCGGGGAACCGCTTCTGGGACAGGTGGGTGGTCTCGATCGCCATGGGCTCGCCGCTGGCCAGCCGCAGCCGTTCGATACGCAGTACGCGACCGCCCGCGGGGATGTCCAGCAGTCCGGCGAGCCGGTCGTCGGCGGTGACGTAGCCGATGTCCAGCAGCTGCGAGGTGGGTTCGAGGCCCTGGGCGCGCATGTCCTCCGTGTAGGAGGTCAGTTGCAGCGCCTGGGAGACCTTGGGCTTGGCGACGAAGGTGCCCTTGCCCTGGATGCGCTCCAGGCGCCCCTCGACGACGAGTTCCTGGAGGGCCTGCCGCACGGTGGTGCGGGAGGTGTCGAACTCGCTGGCGAGTGTCCGCTCGGGCGGCACCGGGGTGCCGGGCGGGAGGGTCTCGGTCATCTCCAGCAAGTGCCGCTTCAGCCGGTAGTACTTGGGCACGCGCGCGGTGCGGGCCGTCGATCCGTTGCCGCCTGCGGATTCGGGGTCCGCCGCGGCCGGCGCGACAGCGCCGCCCCCGTCCGTGCTCATGGCCCGCCTTCCCGACTCATGTCGTGCTGCCGTCACCGGCTTCCTCCGTGTACGTAGCGGTTCACATCGTGGCACGGCCCCGGTGTGGGCGGGCGCCCCAGCTCAGATGTCGTTCCGATAACGGAACCGACAGCGAGCTTTATACACCGTTGACACCCCTAAAGGTCTAGGCCAAGCTCTCCTCTATCTCATTGGTCTAAACCAACTCCGTCCGCAACCTACTGCGGATTTCTACTGCGGATTTGCTGTGCGGAGCGTTCCAGTGTGCAGGGGAGAATGCTGTGGTACGCAGACAACGAGGCCTCATAGCCGCGGCCGGTGTCGTGGCCCTGATGGTGAACGTCGCGGCCTGTGGGTCCGACGACGACAAGAAGGACGGGCCCGAGAGCTTCAAGGGCCAGACCCTGACCCTCTGGGCGATGGACGGCTCCACGCCCGAGCAGTGGACCAAGGATGTCAAGGCCGCCTTCGAGAAGAAGACCGGGGCCAAGCTCAAGCTCGAGGTCCAGCAGTGGAACGGCATCCAGCAGAAGATCACCACCGCACTCTCCGAGTCCGACCCGCCGGACGTGATCGAGGTCGGCAACACCCAGACCCCCGCCTACGCCCGCACCGGCGGCCTGGCCGACCTCAGTGACCTGAAGAAGGGACTGGGCAAGGACTGGACGCCCTCCCTCAACAAGTCCGCGGTCTACGACGGCAAGCAGTACGCAGCGCCGTGGTTCGCCGTCAACCGCACGGTCATCTACAACAAGAAGATCTGGGCCGAGGCCGGCATCAAGGGCACGCCCAAGACCCGCGAGGAATTCTTCGACGCGCTGGAGAAGATCGACAAGAAGACCGACGCCGAGCCGATCTACATGCCGGGCCAGAACTGGTACTTCCTGGACGGCCTGCTCATCGGCCAGGGTGCCGACCTGGTGAAGAAGAAGGACGGCAAGTGGGTCTCCAACCTCTCCGACCCCAAGGTCGGCAAGGCGATGGAGATCTACAAGAAATACGCCTCCTACTCCAAGGCCCCCAAGAACAAGGACGAGGCCACTCCGCAGCAGGCCGAGGTGTTCGCCAAGGGCAAGACCGGTGCGTTCATCGGGCTGAGCTGGGAGGCGGCCACCGCGATCGAGGCCAACAAGAAGATCGAGAAGGACATCGGCTACTTCACCATTCCGGGTGAGACCGCCGACAAGCCCGAAGGTGTCTTCCTCGGCGGCTCCAACCTCGCCATCGCCGCAGGCAGCGAAAAGCAGGAGCTCGCCAAGGAATTCCTCAAGATCGCGCTGTCCGACAAGTTCGAGGGTGCGCTCGCCAAGGAGAGCGGGGTCATCCCCAACAAGAGCGCCCTGCAGAGCAATCTGAAGGGCAACCCCGCCGCCGAGGCCGCCGCGCCCGCGGTCGAGGGCGGCGGTCTGACGCCGCTCATCCCCGAGTGGGGTGCCGTGGAGAACCCGCCCAACCCGATCAAGTCGTACATGACGTCCGTACTGAACGGAAAGTCCCACAACGCCGCGGCCAAGGCGGTCGAGGGCGAGATGAACAAGCGGCTGTCCCAGAAGCAGTGACCCGTGTGCGAGGGCGGGGGTGGGGGCGGCGGCTGCTGTCGCCCCCACCCCCGCGGTTGGAGATCGGATGTCTGTGAAAGCCCAAGAGGCACCGCCGCGGGGCAAGGTGCCCGTCCAGGCGGTGGGGACTCCCGGGCCGCCTCCGCCTGCCAAGCGGGTCACCAGGAAGGGCGCGCTGCCCTACCTCCTGCTGCTGCCCGCCCTCGCGATGACCGCCGTCTTCCTCGGGTATCCGCTGGTCACCAACGGCATGTTGTCGTTCCAGAACCTCAACATGACCCAGCTGATCCAGCACGTCACCGAGTGGAACGGGGTCACCAACTACACCGACACGCTCAGCAGTGAGACGTTCTGGCGGGTCACACTGCGGTCGGTGATCTTCACGGCGGTCAATGTCGTCGTGATCATCGTCGTCGGCACCCTCATCGGGCTGCTGCTGGCCCGGCTCGGGTCCAAGATGCGGCTGCTGCTGCTGGTCGGGCTGGTGCTCGCCTGGGCCATGCCGATCATCGCCGCGACCACCGTCTACCAGTGGCTGTTCGCGCAGCGGTTCGGTGTCGTCAACTGGGTGCTGGCCGAGCTCGGCTTCGACTCGATGGCGGACTACAACTGGACCGGCACCCAGCTGTCCACGTTCTTCGTCATCTCGCTGATGATCGTGTGGACCTCCGTCCCGTTCGTGGCGATCAACCTCTACGCCGCGACGACGACCATCTCCCGCGAGCTGTACGAGGCCGCCGCACTGGACGGCGCGGGCGCCTGGGAGAGCTTCAAGAGCGTCACCTTCCCGTTCCTGAAGCCGTTCTTGATGGTCGCGACGTTCCTCGAAGTCATCTGGATCTTCAAGGCCTTTCCGCACGTCTTCGCCATCAACGAGGGCGGGCCCGACCGGCTGACCGAGACGCTGCCCGTCTACGCGTTCGTGGAGGGCGTCGGCAACCAGCACTACGGCACCGGCGCGGCGATCTCCGTCCTCACCATCCTGATCCTCCTGGCCTTGATGTCGTACTACCTGCGCCTGGTGCTGCGGCAGGAGAACGCCGACGACGCCGACGGTTCCGAACAGAGCAAGGGGGGCAGGGCCTGATGCCACGGTCACTGCTGGGCCGGATATGGCCGAACGCCACCGCACTGGTGCTGTTCGTGGCATTCATCTTTCCCGTGTACTGGATGTTCAACACGGCGTTCAAGCCGAACGGGCAGATCATCAGCGAGACCCCGGTCTGGTTCCCCAGCTCGCCCACCCTTGAGCACTTCAGGACCGCGGTGAGCGCCGAGAACTTCTGGACGCTGGTGCGCAACTCCGTCACCGTGACGGTGCTGGCCGTCGGGTTCTCGCTCCTGGTGGCGCTGTTCGCCTCGTTCGCCCTGGCCCGGATGCGGTTCAAGGGGCGCAAGGGGATCATCCTCGTCTTCATGATCGCCCAGATGGCTCCCTGGGAGGTCATGGTCATCGCGATCTACATGATCGTCCGGGACGCCGAGATGCTGAACAGCCTGGTGCCGCTGACCCTCTTCTACACCGTCATGGTGCTGCCGCTGACCATCATCACGCTGCGCGGCTATGTCGCGGCCGTCCCCAAGGACCTGGAGGAGTCGGCCATGGTGGACGGCTGCACCCGGTTCCAGGCGTTCCGCCGGGTCATCTTCCCGCTGCTGGCGCCCGGTCTGATGGCCACCTCGCTGTTCGGGGTCATCACGGCGTGGAACGAATTCCCCATGGTCCTCATCCTCAACAAGGACGCCGAAGCCCAGACGCTGCCGCTGTGGCTGTCGAAGTTCCAGACCGCCTTCGGCGACGACTGGGGTGCCACGATGGCGGCGGCCTCCCTCTTCGCCATCCCGATCCTGCTGCTCTTCCTCTACCTCCAGCGCAAGGCAGTGGCCGGCCTCACCTCCGGCGCGGTGAAGGGATGACCGGCGGAGACGGGATGCCGTGCGACACCGCCGCCGCAACCCCAGGCACACCAGTGAAGTGAAGGGACCGCGCCGCATGACCACTTCCGTACGAGCGTCCGACACCCTCACCCGTGACGCCCTCGCAGTCCTCCAGCCCGGCTTCACCGGGACCTCGGCACCCACCTGGCTGCTGCGGCAACTGGACGAAGGGCTCACATCGGTCGGCCTGTTCGGGCGCAACATCGACTCTCCCGAGCAACTCGCCCTGCTCACCGAGCAGCTGCGCGACGTACGCCCGGAGCTGCTCGTCGCCATCGACGAGGAGGGCGGAGACGTCACCCGGCTGGAGGCCAGGACCGGCTCCTCGTATCCGGGCAACCTCGCCCTCGGCCACATCGACGACCCCGACCTCACCCGGGCGGTGGCCCACGAGCTCGGCAGCAGGCTCGCCGCCGCAGGCGTCAACCTCAACTGGGCGCCCTCCGCCGACGTCAACTCCAACCCGGACAATCCCGTCATCGGCGTACGGTCCTTCGGCGGCGACCCCGGACTGGTCGCCCGGCACACCGTCGCCTACGTCGAGGGACTGCAGGCGGCCGGCGTCGCCGCCTGCGTCAAGCACTTCCCCGGGCACGGCGACACCGCCGTCGACTCGCACCACGCCATGCCCCGCATCGACGCCGACCTGGCCACCCTCAGGTCCCGGGAGCTGGTGCCCTTCGCCGCGGCCGTCGAGGCGGGCAGCAAGTGCGTGATGAGCGCCCACATCCTGCTGCCCGCTCTGGACGCGGCACATCCCGGGACCCTCAGCCCCGCCGCGCTGACCGGGCTGCTGCGGGCGCCCCGCAGCGAGGGCGGCCTGGGCCACCAGGGGCTCATCGTCACCGACGGGATGGAGATGCGGGCCATCTCCGCCACCTACGGCCTCGAACGCGGGAGCGTACTGGCGCTCGCCGCCGGGGCCGACGCGATCTGCGTGGGCGGCGGACTGTCGGGTGAGGACACCGTGCTGGGGCTGCGCGACGCCTTGGTGAGGGCCGTACGCGACGGCGAGCTGACGGAGGAGCGGCTCGCCGACGCCGCGGCACGGGTGCGCGGCCTCGCCGCGTGGGCGCGGGGGGTGCGGCGGTCGGACACGGGGGGTCTGGCCGACCCCGCCCTCCGCGCCGATCCGACAGCGGCCGGTGCGGGCATCGGGCTGGAGGCGGCGCGGCGCGCGCTGGTCGTGACCGGGCTGGAGAGCTACCGCCGCCCCGCCGGACCGCTGTTCGTCGCGGCGCTCACCACGGTCGCCAACATCGCCGTGGGCGACGAGACGCCCTGGGGGCCGGCCGCGGAACTGGAGCGAATGGTTCCGGGCACCCGTACGGGTACGTACGGGAGCGCCGACGGGAACGTGGGCGCCGCGGTGCTCGCCGACGCGGGGGAGCGCCCCGTCGTCGTGGTCGTCCGCGACCTGCACCGGCATCCGTGGATGGCCGACGCGGTGGCCCGGCTCGTGGCCGAGCGCGACGACACGGTGGTCGTCGAGATGGGCGTGCCGCAGTCTCCGCCGCAGGGCGCCCTGCACGTCGCCACCCACGGCGCGGCGCGGGTCTGCGGAAGGGCTGCGGCCGAGGTCATCGCCCGCGGATGAACCGCCGGGGCAAAACCCGCCGTATCCGGCACGCCGTAGGATCGAACCGCGACCGCACATGAACGTCACCCCAGGAGGGACCCGCATGTCCTCGAACGCCCCGTCCGAGCCGGGCACCATCATGTCCGGCGAGATGGCCGAGCAGCCCGCCGTGCTGCGCCGCATCCTGGACGAGGGCGCCCCGGCCATCCGCGAGGTGGCCGGGCGGATCGCCGCGAAGAACCCCCGCTTCGTGCTGCTGACGGCACGCGGCACCTCCGACAACGCCGCCCTGTACGCCAAGTACCTGCTGGAGATCCAGCTGGGCAAGCCGTGCGGGTTGACCTCCATGTCGACGACGACCGCGTACGGCGCCCGGCCGGACCTCACCGACTGCCTGGTCATCACGATCAGCCAGTCCGGCGGCAGCCCGGACCTGGTGGCCTCCACCGAGGCGGCACGCGAGGCGGGGGCGATCACGCTCGCGGTCACCAACAACGCCGACTCGCCGCTCGCGCAGGTCAGCGAGTTCCACATCGACGTGCTGGCCGGCCCGGAGAAGGCGCTGCCCGCCACCAAGACCTACACCGCCGAGCTGCTGGCGCTGTATCTGTTCGTCGACGGTCTGCGCGGTGGCTCCGGTCTCGACGCCGCCAAGGCGCTGCCCGAGCTCGCCGAGGCGGTGCTGGCCCGCAAGAGCGAGGTCAAGGCACTGGCGGCGCGGTACCGGTTCGCCGAGCGCATGGTGCTCACCTCGCGCGGCTACGGCTATCCGACGGCGAAGGAAGCCGCGCTGAAGCTGATGGAGACCAGCTACATCCCCGCGCTCTCCTACTCCGGCGCCGACCTGCTGCACGGGCCGCTGGCCATGGTGGACAACATCTCGCCGGTGATCGCCGTCGTCGCGGACGGCAAGGGCGGCGAGGCGCTGCAGCCGGTGCTGGAGCGGCTGCGGGACCGGGGCGCCGATCTGGTGGTCATCGGCCGCCAGGAGGAGGTGGACCGCGCCTCGGCCGGGTTCGCGCTGCCGACCGACGGGCTGCCGGAGGAGCTGCAGCCCATCGTGCAGATCCTGCCGCTGCAGCTGCTCGCCTACGAGGTCACCATGGCGCGCGGCCAGGACCCGGACGCGCCGCGTTCGCTGGCCAAGGTCACCGAGACCCGCTGAGGGAGGGGCGGCGGATGACACAGCCGGCCATGGAGCAGGCGACCACGCTCGAGGGTCTGGTGGAGCAGCTCATCGACGTCGGGGCCACCGCCGTGCGGCGGGGCTTCGTCCTGGCCAGCGGCGGCAACCTGTCCGCCCGGCTCCCCGGCCGTGAGGAGTTCGTCGTCACGGGCAAGGGGACCTGGCTGGACCGGCTGACCCCGAAGGACTTCACCGTGCTGAACCTGGCGGGCGAGGTCGTCGGCGGCAACCCCCACCCCTCCAGCGAGTGGAAGCTCCACCAGCGCACCTACCAGGTGCGGGGCGACATCAACGCGATCGTCCACATGCACCCGCAGCACGCCGTGCTGGTCGACGCGCTCGGCCACGAGATCCGGCTGCTGACCTTGGACCACGCGGTGTACGTACGGTCGATAGGCCGTACGGACTTCTACCCGAACGGGTCGGACGAGCTGGCCGACACCGCGGCCGAGCAGGCCAAGGAGCACAACTGCGTCCTGCTGGCGCACCACGGCTGCTCGGCCCTGGGGGAGGACGTCGGGATGGCCTTCCGGCGTGCGATGAACCTGGAGGAGGCCGCCACGGCCACCTATCGCGCCCTGCTGCTGGGCGACCGTACGACGCGCTTCCCGGTGACCGCGGACGAGGCGATCCAGCACGCCTGACGGGCGGCCCGCGCCGGGTCGCCGGGCGGTGCGGTCCGAGCACTGCGGTCCGAAGAGCACTGCGGTCCGAAGAGCACTTCGGGCCGCGGCGCCGGAGCGGGACCCTCAACCCGCCCGGCACCGCAGCCCGGAGCCACAAGACCCGGGCGCTGTCAGGGCAGAGAGCGTCGCGGGCCTCGATCTGCCCTCCTGTGCGGGGAGAGCAGAAGTTCTTCCGGGAGGATTCTGGACTAGACCACGGGGGTCTGTCTATGGATCGCACGGTTCTGTCCGTCGATTCTCCACCGCGACCCGACCGCCGTCCGCCCGCCCCCCGGCCTGTCGTACCCTCGGCCCCGTGCCCTCCATGAACGACCTCGTACGCCAGCACACCGCTCTGACCGACGTGGAGCTCGAGTGGCTGCACCTGCTGGTGTCCGAGTGGCAGCTGCTCGCCGATCTGTCCTTCGCCGACCTCGTGCTGTGGGTGCCCACCCTGGACGGCACCCGCTATGTCTCGGTCGCCCAGATGCGGCCGAACACCGGCCCCACCTCGCACCAGGACGACATGGTCGGCCATCTGGTGCCCCGGGGCCGCCGGCCGCTGCTGGACGCCGCACTGGACGAGGGGCGGATCGTCCGGGAGGGCGACCCGGAGTGGCGCGAGGAGGTGCCGGTGCGGGTCGAGTCCATCCCCGTACGCCGCGAGGGCCGGGTGCTGGGCGTCATCGCGCGCAACACCAATCTGCTGACCGTCCGCACGCCGAGCAGGCTGGAGCTCACCTACCTCCAGAGCGCTTCCGACCTCGCCCAGATGATCGCGGCGGGCAGCTTCCCGTTCCCCGGGCACGAGGTGGACATGGACCATGTGCCGCGCGTCGGCGACGGCCTCATCCGGCTGGACGCCGACGGCCATGTCCAGTACGCCAGTCCGAACGCGCTGTCCGCCTATCACCGGCTGGGCCTGGCCACCGATCTGGTCGGACTGCACCTGGGCGAGGCCACCGCCGAACTGGCCCCCTCCCGCGGCCCGGTGGACGAGGCGATGGTCAAGCTGGCCAGCGGCTGGGCGCCGCGCGGCGCGGAGGTGGAGGCCAACGACTGCATCGTGCAATTGCGCGCCATCCCGCTCAAACCCAAGGGGACGCGCATCGGTTCGCTCATCCTGCTGCGCGACATCACAGAAGTGCGCCGTCGCGAGCGCGAGTTGATCACCAAGGACGCCACCATCCGGGAGATCCATCACCGGGTGAAGAACAACCTCCAGACGGTGGCCGCGCTGCTGCGTCTCCAGGCCCGCAGGATGGACTCGGACCGGGGCAAGGAGGCGCTCAACGAGGCGGTGCGCCGGGTCGGCTCCATCGCCATCGTGCACGAGACGCTGTCCCAGAACCTGGACGAGCGGGTGGACTTCGACGAGATCGCCGACCGGGTGCTGGCGATGGTGGCCGAGATCTCACCCGGCCGCATCACCGGGCGCCGTACGGGGCGGTTCGGCATCCTCGGAGCGGAGGTGGCCACCCCGCTGTCCATGGTGCTCACCGAGGTTCTCCAGAACGCCATCGAGCACGGCTTCGGCCCCGAGGACCAGGGCGCCATCGAGGTGCACGCCGTCCGCGGGGTGGCCGCGGGGCAGGACGAGGCGAGGCTGCTGGTCACCGTGCAGGACGACGGACGCGGCCTGCCGGAGGGGTTCGACGCCAAGAATGGCGGCAATCTGGGCCTGCAGATCGTCCGCACCCTGGTGGAAGGGGAGTTGGGCGGCACCTTCGACATGCTGCCGGGCACCACGGGCGGCACCCGGGTCCTCTTCGACCTCCCGGTGGAGGCGGACAAGCGCTGATGTGCGGGGTCTTGAGCGGCCCGCGCAGACGAAAAGCGCCGAGCACCCGGTCCTTGGGCCAGGACGGGTGCTCGGCGCTTTCACGCTCTGCGTATACGCGCTCCGAGGGCGCTGCGCGCTGCGTCTCGGGGGTGCAGCTGGTGCAGGGCTGGGCGTCAGGCGGTCGCGGCGTTGTTCCGCGCCCGGTTGCGGGCGGCACGGCGCTTCATCGCGCGGCGCTCGTCCTCGCTGAGACCACCCCAGACACCGGAGTCCTGACCCGACTCCAGAGCCCACTGCAGGCACTGCTCCATGACGGGGCAGCGGCGGCAGACGGCCTTGGCTTCCTCGATCTGCAGCAGCGCAGGACCGGTGTTGCCGATGGGGAAGAACAGCTCGGGGTCTTCCTCGCGGCAAACGGCGTGGTGACGCCAGTCCATGGCTGCTACCTCTCCTCGTGATGTGGCTTGCTTGTGAATGTGAACGCTTTCACGAATCCCTCGACGGGGGAAGTGGGGCCTCACAAATGTGATGCGGGTCCCACTGGAGTCAAAGAAAGGGATTCCGGCTCTCAAGGGGGCCCTGATGGCGGGGCCGTCCCGATCGCCATGAAGAGACTCGCAAACCTCGGCGGCGGATACAACCCCTTCCGGAAACTTTTTTTTGAATCCTTGGTGTCGACTAGCTCACAGCCGTCATTCGAGGGGGTGGACCCTGGCCTAAACGTTCGAGTGGAAGGACTTTCGCCCCTTCCACTTACACAATCACACGCAGTGCACGCCGTACGCCTGTGAAGCTCACGCTCGTACGCAGTCCCAGGTGGTCACCGTCCATCTGAAACGGCAGCGGCGCCTGCGAATGCAAGGTGAACCGGGTGAGGTCGTGCAGTGTCACCGCGTGCTTGCCGCGCGGCCCCCGCTCCGGGCTGGAAGTCAGCAGCTGGGTGCCGTAGCGGCTCACCGCCAGCGGCGTCAGTCTGCGCAGGCCCAGCACGTCGAGACCGGTGTCGAAGGACGCCTCGGGCGCCGCGTAGAGCGGCTTGTTCCCCAGGTAGGACCACGGTGCGGTGTTGCACACGATCGACAGCGACAGCTCCGTCACCGGCTCGGCGTCCTCCCGCCGCAGCGTGATCGTCCCGTTGCGGCGGTGCGGCTCGTTCAGGAACTGCCGCAGGACCTGGCGCACATAGAGGGGGTGGGTGGAGCGCTTCCCCCGCTCCCGCTGCTGTTCGACTCTGCCGATCACCCCGGCGTCGAACCCGAGGCCGGCCGTGAACGTGAACCAGCGGTCGGGGATCTCGGCGTCGTCCGTGCCCGGCACACCGCCGGCGATGCCCAGGCCGATCGTTCTCTCCGAGCCCGCCTCCAGCGCGTCCAGCAGATGCCCGGTCGCCTCCACCACGTCGTTGGGCATGCCCAGTGCGCGCGCGAACACATTGGTGGAGCCGCCGGGGACCACCGCCAGCCGCGGCAGCCGCTCCGGGTCGGGCCCGTCGTGCAGCAGGCCGTTGACCACCTCGTTGACCGTGCCGTCCCCGCCCAGCGCGATGACCAGCTCGGCGGTGCCGCCCTGGGCCGCCTGGCGGGCGAGGTCCCGCGCGTGTCCCCGGTACTGGGTGGTCGCGACCTCCAGCTTCAGGTCGCTGGCGAGCGCATGCGCCAGCACATCACGGGTCCGTGCGCTGGTGGTGGTGGCTGCCGGGTTGACCACGAGTAGTGCGCGCATGGTGTGAGCGTACCTACCGCGGGGTACACGGCCCACCCCCTCCGCCCCCGGCCGCCCGCCGTGAGGTACCCGCACGGAGGGCTACGCTGCATATGTGAGCGAGAGGCTGACCCGGACGGGCGTCGGGACGGATACGGAAGATGCGAGGGAGACGGTGACGAAGGTGCGTGGGCCGCGCAGGGTCGTGGCCGCCGCTGTGGTGACCGGTGCCGAAGGACTGGTCGTCGCCGGGTTCGGGCTCATCTCCCTCGTGCTGCTGGTCACCGGGCGGCCCGACGACATGGTCCAGGCCGCCACCCTGGCCGTGACCGTGCTCGCGCTGTCCGTACTGCCGCTGGCGGCGGCACGCGGGCTGTGGCTGCGGCGCCGGTGGAGCCGGGGCCCCTCGATGATCGTCCAGCTGCTCGCGCTCCCGGTGGCCTGGCAGATGGCACAGAACGGGGGCGGACTGCTCGTCGCCGCCGTCGCGCTGGCGCTGGCCGCCGTCGCCGTCCTGGGATGTCTGGTGAACCCGAAGGCCACCGAGGCCCTGGGGATCGGCCCCGGATGAAAGACCCCCTGCCCGGTGGGCAGGGGGCAGGTCACTCCTCGACCAGCAGGCGGTCCCGCAGCTGGGCCAGGGTCCTGGCCAGGAGTCTGGAGACGTGCATCTGGGAGATGCCCACCTCCTGGGCGATCTGCGACTGGGTCATGTTGCCGAAGAACCGCAGCAGCAGGATCTTCTTCTCCCGCGGCGGCAACTCCTCCAACAGGGGTTTGAGGGATTCCCGGTACTCGACGCCCTCCAGGGCGTCGTCCTCGGCGCCGAGGGTGTCGGCGACGGCCGGGGACTCGTCGTCGGTGTCGGGCACGTCGAGCGACAGGGTGCTGTAGGCGTTCGCCGATTCGAGGCCCTCCAGGACCTCTTCCTCGGAGATCGCCAGCCGCTGGGCCAGCTCGTGCACGGTCGGAGCCCGCCCGTGCTGCTGGGAGAGCTCGGCCGTCGCGGAGGTGAGGGAGAGCCTCAGCTCCTGGAGGCGCCTGGGCACGCGCACGGCCCAGCCCTTGTCGCGGAAGTGACGTTTGATCTCGCCGACAACCGTGGGTGTCGCGTACGTCGAGAACTCGACGCCGCGCTCGGGATCGAAGCGGTCCACCGACTTGATCAGACCGATCGTCGCGACCTGCGTCAGGTCGTCCAGCGGCTCGCCGCGGTTGCGGAAGCGGCGGGCCAGATGCTCGACGAGGGGCAGATGCATACGCACCAGATGGTTGCGCAGCTCGGCGCGCTCGGGGCCGTCCGGCAACTTCCGCAGTTCGATGAAGAGCGCGCGCGCACCGCCGCGCTCGGCCGGATCGAATGCGCGGGAGTCACCTGCGGCCCGCTCACGCCGCTCGTGCTGCTGCTGGTCCATAGCGTCCGCCCGCTCTGCCTGCTTGGGTCGCTGCATGCTGGGGTCGGCCGGGTGCGGCCGGGGCTGTTGTTCGGGAACACCCCGGGAGACCGCCCCCGGGCGGCCTGACCACATCTGACTTGCCTCGTGCTCGGTCACGACGCTCCGGGCCCCGCACCGCGCTTTTTGTGCAGGCTGATGCTGACCGTACGGTCATCCGACACTGCTGAACCCACCTCACCGGCCAGGGCCGAGAGCACCGTCCACGCGAAGGTGTCGCGCTCGGGGGCACGGCCATCGGTCGTCGGCGCCGAGACGGTGACGTGCAGCGAATCGCCGACGAGCTGGAAGACACAACTGAGCACGGAGCCGGGGACGGCCTGCTGAAGCAGGATCGCGCACGCCTCGTCCACGGCGATCCGCAGATCCTCGATCTCGTCGAGGGTGAAGTCCAAGCGGGCCGCGAGCCCGGCGGTGGCCGTCCGCAGCACCGACAGATAGGCACCCGCCGCCGGCAGCCGGACCTCGACGAAGTCCTGCGACGCGGGCTCGCCTGCGATCTGGGACACCCTCACCTCCAAGGTGGCACGAGCCGGTTGGGCCTCGCGGGCCGAAGCGGCTGTTGGTTCGTTTCGTCAGTGACGCTATCGCGATCCGTGTCACGATGCCGCACGCACCGATCACTGCCGCCTCATTCGCGAGCGTCACCCATAGTAAACATATGGGCACTGTCTGTGGCTAGGGGTTGGAGGCCCCAAATCCACCGCGATTACGCTGTGTTGGTCTTATGGGGCTACCGGGGGCCGCTTTCCCGGTCGGTTCCCAGGACTCCGGCGGCCACCCTGTGTACCCGTATCGCCGGGTTCCCGGGTGTCGCTGGAAGGGCCTGTCATGTCAATACCCGTCACCTGATGCGTTCATAGCCCCCTGCGGCACACCCTCCGACAAGGGCCGAAACCCGCCCCTGTGGGCGACCCGGGATGGACCGGAGTTGCCTGAGGGATGCGAGGGATGACTACCGAGAGTCAACATATCGGGAGATGCGGCACATTGACGGGTGCGGAGCGTGACGAATTTTCTTACTCTGGGTTACCGCTCTGGGGGTGGTGCCGCCCCGTCACGACCGCCGTCACCGTGCTGCCGCTCGGGAAGGCGCCCGCGTCCGCGAGCTGTGTGAGGGCGAACAAGAGCTTGGCCACATAGATCTCGTCCAGCGCGGGCAGACCGTGGCGCTCGGCGAAGTCCAGCGCGAACCGGGACAGCTCCGCACTCACCCTGGCGTAGCCGCCGCCGTGGAAGCCCTCCTCCAGCCACCAGTCGCCGCGTGGCCCGCCGAAGGCCTCCCGCTGCAGCCGCGCGACCTCGCCCGCGAGGAACCCGCCCTTCAGTACAGGCACACCCAGACCGCGCTGACCTGCGGAAAGACCCGCCGCCATACCGGCCAGGGTGCCACCGGTGCCACAGGCGACGGCCGCCACATCGGTACGCCCGCGCAGCTCCTCGCCCAGCACGGCGCACCCGCGTACGGCAGCCGCGTTGCTGCCCCCCTCGGGGACGACGGCGCACGCGCCGAAGCGGGCGCGCAGTGCGTCGTGGAACGCCGGGTCGGCGCGACGGCGGTAGTCGGCGCGCGAGACGAAGTGCAGCACCATGCCGTCCCGGGCGCAGCGGGCCAGGGACGGGTTCAGCGGGCGGTCGGCGAGCTCGTCCCCGCGCACCACCCCGACCGTGCGCAGCCCGAGCAGCCGGCCCGCCGCCGCGGTGGCCCGAAGGTGGTTGGAGTAGGCCCCGCCGAAGGTCAGCAGCCGGCGGTGGCTGGTCTCGGCCACCGACCGCAGGTTAGGGGCGAGTTTCCGCCACTTGTTACCGGGGAGTGCGGGGTGGATGAGGTCGTCGCGCTTGAGGAGGAGCCGCAGCCCCCGACGGGCGAACCGCTCGTCGTCGACCTCCTGCAGCGGGGAAGGAAGACGCGGGGCGAGCGGGGCGAGGGGGTCGGGCTGGGGCGGCACCCTTCCATTGTGGTCACCGGTCCACGGGGCGCCGCCCGGGCCCTCACTTCAGGCGCTCGGCGATCCGCTCGCGCATGGCGTCCATGGTGAAGCCGCGCGGATCGCTCTTCTGATCCGTCCACTCCAGATGGCCGATCACCGAGCGGGCCCCCCATCCGTGGTGCCGGCACAGGGCCGCCGCGGCGCGCTCGATCGCGTCCAGCTGCTCGCCCGGCCACGGGTCCTTGCCGTCTCCGAGGTTCTCGCACTCGAAGCCGTAGAAATACCGGTTGCCGTCGGTGTTCTGCTGGTTCGGCTCGGGCAGGGCGCGCTCGGCGATGACGGCGCGCAGTACGTCGTCATCGCCGGAGCCCGCGTGGTTGGCCCGGCCGTGGCCCGTCAGATGAACGGTCCCGTCCTTGGTGATGCAGCCGTGCGAGAGCGGACCGGGCAGCTCCGGACGGCCGTCGTAGATCAGATCGACCGTTTCGGCCGAGCCGCTGGTGACCGTGTGGTGGATCATGATGCCGTGCACCGGGCCCCACGGCCCCTGCTGATTGCGGTTGTGGTTGCGCCAGTCACGGACCTCCTCGACCTGTACGCCCTCCTTCTTGAGCGCTTGGACGAAAGCGGTCGCGGTGATGGGTGTGGCCATGGTCGCCCCCGTCTGCTGGGTGTCCGGTCCTCGATGCCGCTGCCGGAGTGTGCCCCCACCTCATACCCGTTCCCGTGCTGCTTCTAGCCGCCATCCCCCCGACCCGTAGGAGGGTTCGCCTGAACGAGGAGTGAACGCACCCGCCGGTCGCGCGCGTAGGGGCGCAGCAGCCCGGGTATCCGGGCGCGGGCGGCCAGTACCCGGCCCGAGCGCACCTGTGCCGAAACCTCCAGGAAGCCGCTCCAGACGGCGCAGGCCTCCTCCAGCCGCCCGCTGGCCAGCAGCAGTTCGGCCAGCTCCGCCTGGCACAGGGCGCGCGTGCGGCGCTCGCCGGTGGGGCGCGAGTGCAACGAGGCGCGCAGGTCGTGGATGGCGCCCTCGCGGTCGCCCAGTGCGGCCCGCACCTGGCTGGACTGGTAGAGCAGCGCCGCGTTCTGGTAGGTGCCGACCGGCTCGCCGCTCGGGCTCTCGGGGCCGCTCGTCAGATCGACGGGGGCGCGGGCCAGTTGGCGCTCGGCGCGGCCCAGCGCGTCCAGCGCCCGGTCCCGGTCGCCGCACGCCGCGTCGGCGACGGCCAGCCCCGCGTACAGGAACGCGCGGGCCGAGGGGTCGGTGTCGGCCGGTGCCGCCGCCAGGGCCGCCTCGGCGAGCGCGAGGCTCGCCCGGGGGTGCCCCAGCTGGTGCGCCTGTGAGCTGAGCGCGCGGCGGGCCAGCGCCACGCCCTCCGGGTCGGCGGCCTCCTCGGCGAGTTCGGCGGCGGTGAGGAAGGCGCGCTGGGCGAGGCCGTGCCGGTGCTCGTCGGCGTAGACCCGGGCCAGCAGATAGCTGAGCCGTGCGGCGCCCGCCTGCATCCCCCGGTGGTGCACGCCCTCCTCCCCGCAGCGCAGGGTGCGCACCAGCCCGGAGAGGTAGGCGGCGAGCGAGGTACGGATGTGGCCGCCGCCGTACCGGTCCGCCTGGAGCGTGAAGAACCTGGCGTGCTCGTGGACGGAGGCCACCTCGCCCGGTCCCGGACTGCTGAGGGGGCGCGAGCCGCGTGCCGTACAGGTGTTGCGCGCGCCCGGTAGCGGGGCCGGAGTGGGTGCGCCCTCCCGCCGGTCCCCGGGCCCGTCCTCGGGGCGGCTCACCGTCTCGGCCAGCAACCGCAGGGTGTACGGCGCCGGGGGAGGGGCGTCCGCACGGGGCGGCGGTACCACCGGAGCGGTGAGCGCGGTGAGTTGGTCTGCGGGGTGGGACGGTCTGCCGAGCCCGAACAGCGCACTGTCCACCGGGTGTTCCCGGGCACCGGCCTCCGCCTTTGGGCCGGCCGGCAAGTGGGGCTCCCCGGTGCCCGGGGCGGGCCGCAGGGGGGCTCGGCGCTCCGGGTCCGGGGGCGCCGCGCCGGGGCGGCGCGCTTTCCCGCCCGTATCGGAGGCGTCGTCGTCGCCTCCGCCGGCCCCCGTACGGGGGGACCCCGAGCCGCGGCGGCGCGTCGCCGCCCCCGGGTGTCCGCCGCGCGCGCCGTTCATCCCCAGGTCCTCCACCGTGATCCGGCGGCCGAGGCGGCGCGAGAGCGCCTCCGCCATGAGGTGCTGCACCCGGGGGTCGGGGCGGCTGCCGCGCAGCCAGTGGGCGACTGAAGTTCTGTCGTACCGAAGGTGGATGCCCACCTCGGCGCCGAGACGAGCCAGGGCGCGCGCGAACGCCGCCTGCGTCCACTCGGTCTCCTCCAGCAGGGCGCGCAGCGCGCGGTTGGGGGTGCGGCTGCGGGACCGGGTGTTCGGGTACGCCGTGGCACGTGCGGGGTCAGCGGGACGCATGGGCGTTCCCGAGCTCGAACCTGATGGGATCGTTCACCGTTCTGCCTCACTTCCGGAATCAAGTGATGTCTTTCCGTAGCTCTCCGTGTGCTGAATGTGCTGTCATGCACGCGGACGGTTTCAGGTAAGCGCATCGCTCGCGGCTTCGGGAGCATGTGCCGGGCGCACGACTGCGTGGTGCTTTCACACCCCGTGTGAATGCAGGTCCGTTACTCTGCGAAACAAGACGTTGGACCCGACGGAGGGCGGCATGGAGCCCAACAGTCAACTGGACGCGCTCCTTGACCAGGCAGGGATGTCCCGCGCTGGTCTCGCGACAAGAGTCAATCGATTAGGAAACCACGCAGGGATAACCCTGCGTTACGATCACACGGCCGTGGCACGCTGGCTGAAGGGACAGCGTCCGCGCGGTAGGGTCCCCGAGTTGATCTGTGAGGTCCTCGGCCGCCAACTCGGCAGGACCCTCACCCTCAGTGACATCGGTATGGATGTCACGGCGGCCGGGCGGCCCCTCGGCGCCCCCCTCGGCAGCGCGGAGGCGGGACTGGGCCGGTTCATGGAGCGCGCCGCCTCGCTGTGGCGCTCCGACCAGGTGCACAGCGACTGGCCAGGACCCTCCCTGCTGACCGGTGCCGCCGCTGTCGCACCGGTGTGGGAGTGGGAGAACCCGCCCGAGGACCGGGACGTCTCGCACGCCGGCGGCCCCGAGGTCACCGGCGCGGACGTCGGCGTACTGCACTCCGCGCGCGGCCACTACGAGCACCTGTACCGCAACGCGGGCGGGGTCGCCACCCGCGCCCGGGTCGTCGGCTTCCTCAACGGGGAGGTCGCCCCCCTGCTGCGCGGCAGCTACAACGACACCACGGGCCGCGAACTGTGCCGCGCCGCCGGTTCGCTGGCGGCCATCAGCGGCATCTGCGCCTACGACGCCGACGCGCAAGGGCTGGCCCAGCGCTATTTCCACCAGGCGCTGCGGCTGGGCAAGGCCTCCGGCGACCTGCTCTTCGGCGGCTATGTGGTCGCCCTCCTGGTCAACCAGGCGCTGTTCCTCGGCGACTGCCGCCATGCCCTGGCCTGCGCCCAGGCCGTGCTGCGTACCACCGGGGCGCACATCAGCCCCGCGCTCGCCACGGATGTGTACGCGATGCAGGCCGGCGCGTACGCGCGGCTGGGCGACCGGCCCAACGCGTACGACTGCATGCGCCGTGCCGAGGCGTACTCCGAGCGCATCCGTCCCGAGGAGGAGCCGGAGGAGACCAGCTACGTCCAACCGGGCCTGGTCGAGGTGCGGTTGGCCGAGGCGCTGATCCTCCTGGGAGAGCTGTCCGCCGCAGCCAGGTACGCGCAGGAGGCGGCGCGTGCGCCCGCGCACGTCCGTGGCCGCGTCAACCGGCTCGCCACCCTCACCGACGTGGCGCTGCACGCCGGGGAACCGGAGCGCGCGGCTGTCACCGCGGCGGAGATGGTGGACACCGCGCAGGGCATCGAGTCGCAGCGGTTGCGCGGGCGCATGCGCAGGGTCAGGAAGCGGCTGGAGCAGCACCCCGGGACTTCAGCGGCCAAGGCGGCGAAGCTCATCGAGGACTCGCTGAGCGTTCCGTTCTGAGCCGGGGCGCGCGGAGTGCCTCTGTCAGTGGGAGCGCACGACATGCTGGGATGTGCCCAACCTCCGTCGGGAAGGGGGCACATACGTGCGATGGAAGAACCTGGGTGAACACACTGTGTACGAGAACCAGTGGCTTCGGGTGAATCTGGCGGACGTGGAGCTGCCGAACGGGCGGCATCTGGATCACTATCTGATCCGGCTGCGGCCCGTCGCCGTGGCGACCGCGGTCAACGAGCGCAACGAGGTGCTGCTGCTGTGGCGGCACCGCTTCATCACGGACAGCTGGGGGTGGGAACTGGCGGCGGGCATCGTCGAGGAGGGCGAGGACCTCGTCGAGGCCGCCGCCCGGGAGATGGTGGAGGAGACGGGCTGGCGCCCCGGACCGCTGCGCCATCTGATGACCGTCGAGCCGTCCAACGGACTGACCGACGCGCGGCACCACATCTACTGGTCGCCGAGCGCCGAGTACGTGGGGCCGCCCGAGGACGACTTCGAGTCCGAGAAGCGCGAGTGGGTCCCGCTCAAGGAGGTGCCCGACCTCATCGCCGCGGGGGAGGTCCCCGCGGCGAACATGGCCGCGGCGCTGCTGATGCTGCACCGCGTCCGCTTCGGGTGAGCCGGACCCGGTGGCCCCGTCAGCCCTGTGACGGGCCGGGTCAGCTCTTGAGGAAGGCGTCGCCGTTCTGGGCCACGTGCTCCTGGACGGCGGCGAGGGCCCGCTGCACCTCCTGGGCCGAGCCCGTACCGTTCTGCTCCGCGTAGTAGGCGGCGCCGAGACGACGCAGCAGGTCGTTGCCGGCGCGTTGGGCCTGGACCTCCTCCATCTTCCCCTTGCCCTGCGCGAGGCCCCGCTGAGCCTGTTCCTTGGCGCGGTCGAGAAAGCCTGCCATGGTCCTGCCTCCGTCGTGTGCGGCTGTACCGGCCGGATCGGCTCCGGTACTTGCTCAACGTATGCCGTGATCAGTCGGTTCCCCGCAGTTCACGGCGGCGGAGAAGAGGCTGGTCAGCCCATTTCACGCAATCGACCGAGGACCTTTAGCGTGTCGTGCATGACCGCCGCCGACCGCGCTGCCGAACCCGCCGCCCCCGCCTCGGGTAGCACAGCCGGCACCGGCGCGTCCGCAGCCGGCGCTCCGCGGGCCCGGCTGGGCGCGGTCGGGCTGGTGCTGGGCAGCGCCTTCTCGCTGCAGTTCGGCTCCGCCGTGGCCGCGCTGCTCTTCCCCCGTGCCGGAGCACTGGGCGTGGTGGCGCTGCGGCTGATCTTCTCCGCGGTGCTGCTGCTGGCCCTCTTCAGGCCCCGGCTGCGCGGCTACACGCGTGCGGACTGGCTGGCGGTCGCCGGGCTCGGGGTGGCCCTCGGCACCATGAACAGCCTCTTCTACCAGGCCATCGACCGCATTCCGCTGGGCGCCGCCGTCACCTTCGAACTCCTCGGCCCGCTCGTACTGTCCGTCATCGCCTCGCGGCGCCTGATCAGCCTGGCCTGGGCGGCCCTGGCGGCGGTCGGTGTCCATCTGCTGGCGGCCGGCGACTTCGGCCGGCTCAACGTCGGCGGTGTGGCCTTCGCGCTGGCGGCGGGGGCGATGTGGGTGGCCTACATCCTGTTCAACGCGCGTACCGGAGCGCGCTTCCCCAAGGTCGACGGGCTGGCGCTCGCCATGGGCATCGGCGCGCTGGTGAGCGCCCCCCTGGGGGTGATCAGCGCGGGAACGGCGCTGCTGGACCCGGTCACGCTGGGGCTCGGCGCCGCGGTGGCGGTGCTCTCCTCCGGGCTGCCCTACACCCTGGAGATGCTCGCCCTGCGCAGGCTGCCGGCGGCGACCTTCGCGGTGCTGATGAGCCTGATGCCGGTCGCCGCCACGACCGCGGGCTTCCTGGTGCTGGGCCAGCACCTGGGCCCGGCGCAGTTGCTGGCCATCGCGCTGGTGGTGGCGGCCAGCATGGGGGCCGTACGCACCTCGCGCGGATAGGGCCGGGCAGTGCGGACGGGGGTGTCGTCGCGCGCGGTTACGGTTGTGCGGTGAGCGCACAGTCGAAGGCCGGGGCCGGGACCGTCAGCTGGGAAGAGGGCGGTCGGCGGCGTACTGCCGTATGGCGGTCCGAGAGCGGGGCGCGGGCGCCGCGGCGGATCGCCGTCGCCGACGACCGGATGGCCGCCGACATCGCCTACAAGCTCGTCTGCGAGGGAACCGCACTGCTGTGGCGCGGCGACTACCACGGCGCCCGGCAACTGCTGGCGGCCCTCGGCCGCCGGGTGGACCGCAAGCCGCCCAAGCAGGGTGCCACGCCCCGTGAGAGCTTCCACCTCTACCGGCAGGCACGCTCCCGCCGCGCCCGGGTCCTGGGCATGCTGCTGGTCCCGCTGGAGATCGCGCCCGGCGGCTCGTACGCCGTGCCGTTGCGCCGCGCACCCGATGTGGGCCCGGCCTGTGCGGCGGCGTACGGCACCGCCGACGGCGTTGTCGGTGACCTGGAGTTGGTCTCCCTGCGCGAGCTGCAGGGCGTGCTGGGTGCCTACGAGTGGCGCCGTAAAGGGGTGGTCGTCGACGCGCTGGGCGGCGAGCGGATCCACCCGTACCACGGCGTCTTCTCACCGGTGCGCGGCGAGTACGTCGACCTGGTGGCACAGGCACCGCTGCCCCGCCAGGAGGCGGGTGGGCTCGTCGCCTTCGACGTCGGTACCGGCACCGGCGTCCTCGCGGCGGTCCTGGCCCGGCGAGGCGTGGGCCGGGTGGTCGCGACCGATGTGGGCGAGCGCGCGCTGGCCTGCGCGCGGGAGAACGTGACACGGCTCGGCGTGGCCCGCGCGGTGGAGGTCGTCCGGGCCGACCTGTTCCCGCCCGAGGCCGACGGGCAGGCCGATCTCGCCGTCTGCAACCCGCCGTGGCTGCCCGCCAAACCGACCTCCGTGCTGGAGCAGGCGGTGTACGACCCGGACAGCCGCATGCTGCGCGGGTTCCTCGGCGGGCTCGCCGAACGGCTCGCGCCGGGTGGGGAGGGCTGGCTGATCCTCTCCGACCTCGCCGAGCATCTGGGGCTGCGCCCGCGCGAGCAGCTGCTGGAGTGGATCGCGGACGCCGGTCTCCGGGTCGTCGACCGGCTCGACGCCCGGCCCCGGCACGGCCGGGCCAGTGACCCGGAAGCGCCCCTGCACGCGGCCAGAGCGGCCGAGACGACATGGCTGTGGCGGCTGCGCCGGGCTGTGGACTGAACGGAGCCGGGACCGGATACGCCCGGCCCGTCATCCCAGCCGGTGCCGTACCCACACGTTCGGCTCGGTGTACACCGCGTACCCGTGCACCGGATCGCACTGCACCGGCACCAGCGCGCCGGGCACCAGCACAGGACCGGCGCTGTCGAACGGCAGTCCGGTCCACTCCCGCCACCGGGCGAGGGAGGCGCCCATCGTCATGGACGCGGGCGCGACCTTCTCCACGATTCCGCCTGCCCGCACGTGTACGCGCAGCCACGGGTCGGTCGGCAACCCGTCGGGGCGCTGCTCGCGGATGTAGTCCGCCATCGGCATGTCCGGCCGCAGATGCTTGGCCGTCGGACGTACCGGGGCCAGCAGGGTCCGGTGCCCCTGCTCGCGTGCCGTCGCGTACAGGGCCTCCAGCATCCGGTACGAGAGCCCGCGGCCCAAGTGGGCCCGGTCGACGGTGATCTCCAGCGCGCTCGCGGCCGTGGCCGGGTGACCGAGCCGGCGATCGGTGTACGCCCACCCCAGCACCCGGTCCCAGCCCTGGTCGGGGGTCTCCTCACGGCCGTCCAGGCGGGCGTTGAAGGGGACGCTGAACCCGCGTGCGACGACGCGGTCGCCGTCGGTGGCGACGACGCAGTGGTGCGGGAAGTCCTCCGGGACCCGCTGGAGCAGGGCAGCGGCGACCGGTTCGTGCGCGATGAAGGCGGGCCAGTCCTCGGCGATGTCGTAGAGCCGGCCGGTCAGTTCGGGGCGCTCGGCGAGCGGGGTGATACGGATGCTGTCGTGGGTCACGGCCGGGACTTTGTCACAGGCGGCATTGCGGGGGCCACGGCTTTTGGGCGGACCGGGCCGAGGCGCGGGGAGTCCGGCCGCTGCTGCGTTCAGCTGCGGAGCGTGTGGCTGGGGGAGACCCCGTACCGCGTCCGGTACTGACTCGCGAACCGGCCCGGCTTGGCGAACCCCCAGCGCGCGGCCACCGCGGCGACGGTCGCGTGCGACGACGGGTCGGCCGCCTGCAGATCGCGGTGCGCCCCCTCCAGCCGGACCCGGCGCAGATAGGCGGTCGGCGTGGTCCCGCAGTGCCGCGCGAAGGCGTGCTGCAGCGCGCGCGGACTGGTGCGGGCGGCTGCCGCCATCTCCCGCAGGGTGAGCGGTCGCGCCGCGTTGGCGTCGATGTAGGCCATGGCCCGGCGCAGCGCGGCGGGGGCCAGCCAGCCGGGCGACGGCAGCCGGGACCGCTCCGCGGAATCGTGCGGGAAGGTCGCCAGCGCCGCCGTGGCCAGCAGGCGCGCCGCCTCGTCCAGGATCAGCGGGCTGCCCGCCGCCTGTGGGTTGCCCAGCACATCGTGGCTGACGTGGCGGACCACGGACTGCCAGTAGCGTGCCCGCTCCGGCGACAGGGGGCGCGCGAAGGAGAAGCGTGCCGTCGCCTCATCCGTGCCGGCCAGCTCCGCGGCGACCTGCTCCACCTCGCGCAGCCCGATCCGCACGACGCCCAGCCGCACGTTGTCCCAGTGCACCAGCGTCGGCGCGTACGGGTCGCACAGGTGCAGATCACCGGGGCCCGAACGCAGCTCGTTCCGCCCGGCGCTGACCTCCAGCGTGCCGCCGAGCACCTGCACCACATAGACGCAGTGGTGCGGTTCGGCCTCGGCCCGCACCCGCATCGAGTGCGCGAGGCGCTCCACGCCGATCGCGCCCGCCTGGGTGAGCGCGGCATCGAACCTGAACCGGTCCAGGTCGCCGAAGAGTTGCGGGGTGTGCTCGGTGTACGTCTGCCGCAGGAACTCCTCGGCCTCCCGGGGGTCCGAGGTCCGCATCCGGATGCGGCGTACAGGGTCTTCCATGGCCCCGTACCTCCTCGTGTGGGACGTGGGCCGGTCCTTCCCTTCTCCGTGGGCGATGCTAGGCCCGCGCGGCGCTTCGGCACAGCCCCCATCGCGAAGCGGGTGACCGGAAAACGACACGGTGGTCGTGCACCGCTTGCGCCGTGCACGAGCCGCGCGCTGTTCTGGCCCCTGCCTGCCGCGCGCCCTTCCTCCCGAACCGTACGGGAGGGCCCGACTTGACGGATTCGACAGGGCGGTCACGGAGCGGAACACGGCGGGGCAGTTACGGAGCAGAACAGGACCGGAGTGAACATGTCTGTGCCCAGCTCCCGCGCGGCGGCCGCACCTTCGGAGGCGGACGCACGCGAAGCCGAGTTCGCCGGTGCGCTGTTGGAGCTCGCCGACGGCGCCGCCGACGGCGCCGCGCCTGACGATGCCCTGCCCGGCGCCGCTGAGGCGGACGGCAGCCACGCGAAGCTGACCGCGCTGGCCGTCCACGCCCGCCACCGCCTCGCCCGGGAGGGCCGCGCCTGCGAGACCGCGGCGCTCCTCGATGCCCCGTCGGAGGCCGACCCGGTGCGCCACGGGTACAGCGGCGCCCGCGCGGCGCGGCTGCGGCACGTGGAGCACGAGCAGTGCGAGGGCCCGGCGACCGACACCCTGCGCACCGGCACCGCCCTGTCCACCCTGCCGCTGAACGGCGCCGCCGCCAGGTGGCCCCGGTACGCCCCGGCCGCGCTGGAGGCGGGCGTGTGCGCCGTGCACACCGTTGCGCTGCCGGACGTCCGGTCGGACCATGGCGCGGGCGCGGGCGTGCTCGTCGTCCACCTCGACGAGGAGACGCCCCTCGGCCCGGCCGCCACTGCCGCACTGACCGCACTGGCCAGGGCATGCGCGCTGGGCCTGGCGCACCGGACCGCGCTGCGCCGGGGCGCCGAGCTGAGGCGGGCGCTCGGCAGCAGGGTGGTGATCGAGCAGGCCAAGGGGGTCCTCGCGGAGCGCCGGAACGGCTCCGTCGACGACGCCTTCCGTACGCTGCGCGCCTACGCCCGCTCCCAGCAGCGGCCGCTGCACCAGGTGGCCCGCGAAGTCGTCGAAGCACAGCTGCTGGACCCGCCCTTCCAGCGTTCGGCCGCCCCACCGCCGGCCCGCCGGAACCGGTGAGCGGAACCGGCACGGCACGGCCCGGGACGCGAGGGGGGCCGAAGGCGTCCCGGGCCGCTCGGGCCCGCCGCCGATAGGCGCGGCGGCGGGCCCCACACCGGCGGGGAATCGCCGTCCAAGCCCCCGAGGTGTGCCCCCGCGGCAGAGCCGCCGGGGTTCTCCATCATCCCCTTCGGCGACCGCTTTCCGCGCGACTTCGGGCAAAAGAGCGGCAGTTGGGCCCCTCAGCGCTCCAGCAGCGTCCCCAGCGGACCGAGGTCGAGGTTCAGATCGTCCCTGGTGAGACCGTGCTGTGCGCACAGCTCGTCCATGCGTTCGTTCAGCAGCATCAGCGTCGTGCCGATCCGCTCCTCCTGCTCGTCGGTCACGTCGCCCTGATCGCAGCGGTGCAGTGCCTGGCGCTCCATGAGCTGGCGCAGCAGCTCCACGACGGTGAGGACGAGACAGACCAGATCCCGGCCCACCCGGTCGGGGTCCAGCTCCAGCCTGCCGTTCCTGCCGCGTGCCGGTCCGCCTTCCGTACCTGTCACAGCGGGCCCCCGTCTCCCCAGGGAGCGGCGACGCGTTCGTTGACCGAGGAGAGCAGCGCGTTCAAGGAGAGCCGCACCAGCGGCACCTCCGCGATCGCCAGCACCAGGTCGCCGCTGACCACCACGCCCGTGGCCAGCACGCGGTCCAGCAGGTCGACCAGCGGCACCCCGATCGGCGCCCCGCTCTCCGGTCCTTCCCAGGGCACGACCTCGCCCACGTGTTCACCCACGGGCATCGGGCTCACCCCCGTCCACGAAGGAGCCGTCCACGAAGGAGTACGGCACCCATGGCCCGGTGACCTCCACCTCGACGCTGCGGCAGGCGGGGGAGCGCCGGACTTCCCGCACCGCAGCGGCCACGTCGTGCTCGTCCCCCTCGGCCACCAGGTAGGCGGCGTTGAGCAGTTGGACGCCGCGCTCGCCGGTGAGCGTCGTCTCGTGCGTGCGCAACCGTCTGCTCGCCACCGCGATACCACGCAGTGCCCGGTCCACGGCCTCCGCCGCGGCGAGCCCGGCCTGCTGGCGCCGCTCGCGGTCCTGGCGTGCGCCGCGCACCCGCTCCAGATACGCGCGCCCGGAGCGCGCGCCGGAGCCTGCGGCGCCCGAGCCGGGGGCACCTGAGCCGGGGGCGCCCGCGGCCTCGGCGGATCGGTCCGGCTCCTGTTTCGCCTCCGGCCGCGCATACACCTTGACGCCCCATTCGACGCGGCCCGTGATGCGCTTCAGCACGGCCAGGAAGCGGCGCTCGTCCGCACGCAGTGCCACCCGGGCCCGCTCGTCGCCCAGATAGAGGGTGGCCAGCGGCAGCGGCAGGGTCGGAGCGCTGCCGGCCATGGCGGCGATCACCGAGTGATGGGCGCGGGCGCAGCGTTCGAGCTCCGCGCGGTCGGCCAGCCGCTCCCGCAGGTTCTCCGCATCGAACTCGGCCGCGGGGACGTCCTGGACGACCGCCTCCAGCGAGCCGAACCGCAGCAGACGCACCGGCGTTCCCGGCGCCTGCCCCGGCAGTCCGGCCACTGCCGCCGGGTCGCCGCCACGGCAGACGGCGAAGACGTAGGTGGCGACGGCTGCTGAGGTCTCCGTGCGGAGTGGTTGCCGCGGGCCCGGTTGCTCAACCGTCCGAGTCATCTGCCGTCTGCCTCCTTCACATGGTGCCAGCTGTGGCTCCGGCGCTCGTCGTCCCAGCCCGCGTCCCGCCGGCTGGGTCGTTCCTCACCCTCGGCCGCCTCCAGTTCGGCGATCCGCTCCCGCAGCCGCTGGTTCTCCTCGTCGACGGCGTCGCGATGGGCCCGGGTGGAGAGGGCCGGGTCGGTCTCCCACCAGTTGATGCCCGCCTTCTTCGCCGTCTCGACCGAGGAGACGAACAGGCGGAGGCGGATGGTCAGCAGCTCGATGTCGAGGAGGTCGATCTTGATGTCCCCGGCGATCACAATGCCTTTGTCCAGTACCCGTTCGAGGATGTCCGCGAGGTTGGCGGGTCCGGAGGGGGTCGAGGGGGCGTGGGCGATCGTCCGCTCGGCGGTGCGCTCGGTCACGGTCGGCCTGCCTCACCGTGCGTCATCCTCGTCCTCCTCGTCCTCGTCCTCGTCCTCGTCGTCATCGTCTTCGTCTTCGTAGTCCTCGTCCTCGTCGTCCTCTCCGTTCCGGCCCCCGCCCCCGTTCCCGTCGTCCTCGTCTTCGTCTTCGTCCTCGTCGTCCCTCTCGTCGTAGTCCTCGTCCTCCTCGCCCTCGGCCCGCTCGTCCTCGTCGGACTCCCGCCCCTGGCGGTCCTGCTCCTCTTCCTCCTCCTGGCGCACCACGTCGTCGTGGCTGCGCACGACCTCCCCGTCCCGGATCTCGCCACGCCAGCCGTCCACGCCCTCGGCCTTGAGCGTGACGTAGCGCTGGAAGTGCTTGAGGTCGAGGCGGAGCCGCCTGCCCTGGGCGCGCCAGATGTTGCCGGTCTTCTCGAAGAAGCCGGAGGGGTAGTACTCGACGACCGCCGTGACGCGGGTGAGGTTCTCGTCGAGGCGGTGGAAGCTGACCGCACCCTTGGTGGTGCCCTTCGAACCCTCGGACGTCCACACGATCCGCTTGTCCGGGATCTGCTCCTCGACGGTGGCGTCCCAGCTGCGCGTCGAGGGCCAGACGCGGACCTTCCAGGTGGACTTGGTCTCGTCCTCCTCGTCCCGCTGCGCGCTGCTGACGCCGTTCATGAAGCTGCCGAAGTCCCAGTACTGCGTGAACTGGTTGTAGACCGTGCGCAGCGGGCGGCCGATGTCGACGTGCTCGATGATGTTGATGGCCTTCAGGTCCCCGGGCTTGCTGCTGCCCCCGCCGACCGCTTCCTTGGCCTTGTCGACCACCTTGTTCTTGGCGCTCTTCGCCTTCTCCTTGGCGGCGGCCTTGACCGGGCTCTCGCCCTGCAGCGTGCGGGCCGCCATCCCGGCCATGCCCCCGCCGTCACCACCGCCCTTCCCGTCGCCGGGCAGCAACTTGCTCGGGTCGGCGAGATGGGTGAGTTTGTCGGTGGCCTTGCCGACGGCCTGTCGGCCGACCGCACCCAGGTACTCCATCAGTTCCTCGCGCACCCGGTCCAGAGGTGAGCCACCGTCGTCCGTCTTCTTCTGCTCCCCTGCCATGGCACCTACCTCCTGCGCTCGGACCGGTCGGCGGACTTCTCGCGGGAGCCGTCGGAGGACGACCTCCTGCCCGTGTCACCGGAGGGCGCTCCCCTCGCGGGCCGGTCGGACGACGCCCTCTTCCGGGGCCGGTCGGACGACGGCTTCTCCTTCCGCCGCCCGGACGACGCATCCCCTCCGGATGAGGACCTGCGCCCGCCGCCGCCCTTCTCGGCCTCTTCACCGTCCCGGTCCCGGTTCCGGTCCTCGTTCTGGCCCCGGTTCCGGCCGTCGTCCCGGCCCTCGTCCTCGTCCCGGTTCCGGCCGTCGTCCTGGTCCTGGTCCTGGCCCTGGCCGTCTTCGCCGCCGAGCCGGTCCCTGCGGTCGCGGAGTGCGTCGGCCAGCGACTCCAGCCGGCGGTTGGCCGTGGAGCTGACCGCGGTGCGTGCTGCCGCCACCAGTTGGTGCTTGACCTGGTCGGTCAGCTCCTCGAACTGCGGGGTCTCGGCGAGTTTCTGGATGCCCTGGCGCAGCAGTTCCTGCGGATCGAGGCCGAGCCGCCGTCCTGCCACCACCGAACCGACGGTCAGCGCCAGCTTGGCCTTCCTGGTACGGCCGAGGAAGTAGCCGCCCGCGACGGCGGCGAGGACCGCCGCCTTGTAACTGTCAGTCATGACTGGTCCCTTGAGCTCGGTCTGTCCTGGTCTGTCGCTGAGTCGCGAGGGACTGCCCCGGGGTCCCGGGCGTCCTCGTCGGTCAGGGTCCGTACCCGGGTGCGGGTCATCGCGGTCGGTCCGACGAGCGGTGCGCTCTGCTCCAACTGGTCGAGCAGGCGCTCCTCCTCCTGCTCGAACTCCTCCTCGGAGAGCTCTCCCTCCTCGTAGGCGCGGTTGAGTTCGCCGAGGCGGGCCCGGAGCGTGGCCGGGTCGCACAGTTCGCGCTCAGCGGCCTCCAGCAGTCGGTCGGCCACCCATTCGACGCCCCGCACCGGGGCCAACGGCAGCAGCAGCACCCCGCTGAAGAGCCCCATGTCAACTCCCCGTCACGGCGTACTGGGCGGACGGACGGCCGGGCGGCGCCGGCTCGGCGCCGTCCTGGGGCACGAAGCTGTAGCAGGGCAGCGGGCCGGTCAGCCGTAGCTCCACGCGCTCGGCGTGCGCGGCGGCGAAGCGTTCCACCTCCGCGCGGAACCGCTCGCTGACCGCTTTCGGCACGAGGAACGAGCCGTTCAGCACGCACCCGGGCACGTCGGGTCCCCGTACGAAGTCGTCGGCGAGGGCGGTGAGGGCGGGAAGAACCTCCTCCACGGCCTCCGCCGCGCGACGGGCCAGCCCCTCGGCGACCGCCTGGCCGAGCCGTACGTTTCCCTCGTAGGAGGGGGTGCGCCGTACCTGGGTCATCAGCCGCCGTACGCCCGCGTCGGCCCTGACCAGGGCCTCGATCTCGGACTGTGCCGGGGTGGCCTTGAGGTTCAGCTCTGTGCGGCCGCGCAGGCGTTCGAGGACGGCCAGATGTCCCGCGGTGGCCGCCGCGACGGCCTCCTCCACCGTCCTGGCGTCCTCGGCAACCATGCCGAACCGCATCGGCAGTACCGGCGCGTCGGTCCCCAGCCGCATGAGCAGGTCCTGATGTGCCATGAGGTCGCGACGGCGCGCGCGCAGATCGTCCGGTACGTCACTGACCACCGCCGCGAGCGCGCCCGCCGGCAGCAGCCGGACCGGTGCCGGAGGGCGGCCCACTCCGCGGGCGTCCGGCGGGAGGGCCCGGCCCGCGTGGACGATGCCGTAGACGTACACCCGGGAGGCGGCCATGCTCACGCCTCCTCGGAGCGACGGGAGTCGCCTCTCGACCGGCCGCCACCGGAGCCACCGGAGCCGCGGGAGCCGGAGGCGGCCTCGGCGGTACGGCGCTTGCGCGGCCTGTCCTCGGTCTCCTCCAGCCTGTCCCGCTCCTCCTCGGCCCGCTCGTCCTCGTCCTCGTCCTCACCCGCCACCCCGATGGCTTCCTTGACCTTGCCACCGACCGATTTGGCGGCCCTTTTCGCGCCGGTCCTGGACAAACCGCTCGCCATACCGGAGAAGAGCTCGGGCACGGTCCTGCTGGTCGCGTCCTGGTTGAGGTCGAGCCGGTTGCAGACCTCGGCGAAGCGCAGATACGTGTCCACACTGGCGACCACGATCCGGGCGTCGATCTTGAGGATCTCGATACCGACGAGCGACACCCGGACGAAGACATCGATCACCATGCCGCGATCGAGAATCAGTTCGAGTACGTCGTAGAGGGTCCCGGCGCGCGGCACGCACGCCACGGCCTCGTTGTAGGTGGTGGTCGTCATGGGTGGCTCTTCCTCTCGGGCGGTGACGGCACCTCGGGGCGGGAACGGGAACCGTCAGTCGTCGCTCGCACCACGCCGGTAACGCCGGATCCTGCGGTACTGGGTGAGCTCTCCCTTTCCGTCGAGCTCCACCTCGTAGGTGGCCAGGAGGCTCGTGGTGTCCGGGATGCGCGGCACTTCCAGCACATCGACGTGCACGCGCCAGCCCTCCTCGGCGCGGCGCACCGCCGACACCCCTTCGGCCCGGTGGCCGATCAGCCGGCTCAGACCACGACAGGCACGCCGCGCCGCATCCTCCGGGCCCTTTGTCCGGGAATCGGACCGTTTCGAGGCAGCGGCGGACTTCGTCGCCGTCCGCGTGTGCCGTTCACGTTGCTCAGGCATACATACAGTCTGTTTACATGTGCGCACTTTCCGCACATGGGGCTGATCCGTTCGGGCGCGGGTCCTGAGGGAGGGTCGGTCGCCGCCGGGCGGCCGTCGGCCTCGGCGGATGCCCGATCCCGGCGCCATGAGGAGCCCGGGGCGGCGGGGCGGGGGAGGGGGATGAGGAGGGGGAGGGCTGCTGGGGTGCGGCGCCGCGGGGAACGGCGGCGTGGCGGTCTGTCCCCTATGGTGCAGTTGATGCCAAGGAAGGCAACTGTGGCCGCTAGGTGGTCAGTTGACCCTCTTTAGGTGGAGTATCCCTCGGTGTCGGCCCGTCGTTGTACCTTCCATGGCGACATTGTGCAGGCCTGCTGTGCAGGTCCCGCCACATGTGATCACGATGGCGGACACACTCGCACTCGCACGTTCACGGCACGCTGACCACCCTCAACTCCCGCTGGTGCTCCGGCTGATCGAGAACACCGGCGTCCGGACGAGACACCTCGTACAGCCCCTGGACCTGACGCTCAGTCACCCCGGCTTCGAGGCCCGGAACGCGGTCTACGAGTCCGAGGCCAAGGCCCGGGTGCCGCAGGTGGTCTCCCGGGCGCTGCGGGCCGCCGAGCTGGGCGCGGAGGACATCGACCTCATCGTCTACGTGTCCTGCACGGGCTTCATGATGCCCTCGCTCACCGCATGGCTGATCAACACCCAGGGGTTCCGCTCCACGACCCGACAGCTGCCCATCGCACAGCTGGGGTGCGCGGGCGGCGGCGCGGCGATCAACCGGGCACACGACTTCTGCACGGCACACCCCGAAGCGAACGCGCTCATCGTCGCGTGCGAATTCTGCTCCCTGTGCTACCAGCCGACCGATGCGGGGATCGGCTCGCTGCTGTCCAACGGCCTGTTCGGGGACGGGCTGGCAGCCGCGGTGGTGCGCGGCGCGGGCGGAACAGGCATCCGGCTGGAGCGCAACGGCTCGTACCTGATCCCGAAGACCGAGGCCTGGATCTCCTACGACGTACGTTCCACCGGCTTCCACTTCGTCCTGGACAAGCGGGTGCCGTCCACCATGGGTCCGCTCGCGCCGGCGCTGGGCGAGCTGGCGGCACTCCACGGCTGGGACGTCACCGCCCTGGACTTCTACATCGTGCACGCCGGCGGCCCCCGCATCCTGCTCGACCTGGGGGCGTATCTGGAGGTGCCGCAAGACGCCTTCCGGTTCAGCCGGGCCACGCTGACCGAGTACGGCAACACGGCCAGCGTGGTCGTGCTGGACGCCCTTCGCAGGCTCTTCGAGGAGGGCGGGCCCGGCGACGGGGCGCGGGGGCTGCTGGCCGGATTCGGGCCCGGCATCACGGCGGAGATGGCGCTGGGCCGGTGGCGGACGGCCCCGACAGCCATCCCCGAGAGCCCTGCCGAAGGAGCGCTGAGTCCCTCATGACGAGTACCGGACACGAGCACGCGGCACCGGAGCCGCGCTCCGGGCCGAGCACCGGCCTGGTGGTGCCACCGGGCCGGGGCCGCACCGTACGGACCGCTGCCCAGCAGGTCACCTTCAAGGTGACGGGGCAGCACTCGCGTACCGCCTCCAGCTTCGAGGTGGTCGTACCGCCCGGCTTCGATGTCGGAGCGCACGTCCATGCCCGCAGCGAGGAGTTCTTCTACGTGCTGGAGGGCGAACTCGACATCTTCGCCTTCGAGCCGCTGGTCCGCAGCGGCGACAGCTGGCGGGAGTGGCGGTCGGCCGCGGGTGACCGCGTCGTCCGCGCCGTACCCGGCACCGTCGTACTGGTGCCGCCGGGCTGCCCGCACGCGTTCGCCAATCCGACCGGGTCCCCCGCCCGGATGCTGTTCCAGTCGGCGCCACCGCCGGATCATGAGCGGTACTTCGAGGAGCTGCTGGAGATCCTGGCCACGGGAGAGCCCCCGGACGCGGAGCTCGTCGCCGGACTGCGCGCCCGCTACGACATCGAACAGCTCACCCCGCTCCGGCACGGCCCGCGCGGGGCCGAGGAGGGATGAATGTGTCGGAGTGCCCGCTGTACGAGGTTCCGGACAGCCCGCCCGAGCTGACGTTCGATCCGTTCCTGCGGAACGCCCTGGATGCGCCGGTCTCCCGCATCCGGCTGCCGTACGGGGAGGGGGACTGCTGGCTGGTCACGCGCTACGACGATGTCCGGTTCGTCACCTCTGACCCCCGATTCACCCGGGACATCACCGGTCGCCCCACGCCCCGGATGACCAAACACCTCATCCCGCTGGACCGGGCCGTGAGCTTTGTCGATCCGCCCGACCACGCACGGGTGCGCTCCGTGGTGGCCCCCGCCTTCACCCGGCGCGCGGTCGAACGGCTGCGCCCCCGGGCACAGACGATCCTGGACGGGCTGGTGGACGACATGCTGGCGGCCGGACCTCGGGCCGATGTCGTGCGTTCCGTCGTCTCACCCTTTCCGCTGGCCGTGGTGGGCGAGGTGCTCGGCACCCCGCCCGAGGACCGGCCGCAGCTGCGGGACTGGGCCGAAGTGGTGCTCACCCGGGCGACGGACCAGGCGGGCCTCGAACGTGCCCAGCAGGCCAAGGCCGCGGCGTCCGGGTACTTCCGCGCGCTGGCTGCACAGCGCCGGTACCGGCCGGCCGACGACCTGATGACGCGGATGGTGGGGGCGGTCGAAGCGGGCCGTATCGACGAGGAGGAACTGCTCGCACTGGCCACGCTGATCGGGCTCAACGGCTGGCACGCGGTGCGCAACAACGCCTCCAACATGGTGTATCTGCTGCTGACCCGCGCCGAGCTGCGCGAGCGGCTGCTGTCCGAGCCGGAGATGGTGCCGCAGGCGGTCGAGGAGCTGCTGCGGTGGATCCCGCACAAGAACGGGGTGGGGCAGCCGCGGATCGCCACCGAGGACGTGGAGGTCTCCGGTGTGCTGATCCGCCGCGGCGAGGTGGTCCAGGTCTCGTACGTGGCCGCGTGCCGGGACCCTGGGCACTTCCCCGACCCCGACGCGATCGACCTCGACCGCCAGGGCCCGCCGCATCTGGCCTTCGGGAACGGGCCCCACCACTGCGTGGCGCCGCTGCTGGCCCGGATGGAGGCCGAAGTGCTGTTGTCCACCCTGCTGCGCCGGCTGCCCGGGCTGCGGCTCGCCGTGCCCGCCCAGGAGATCGCCTGGCAGCGCAGCGTGCTCATCAGAGGGCCCGTCGGACTCCCGGTGACCTGGTGACCAGCCGGCCTGGTGACCTCGGCGACCGGGTCACCGAGCGGGCGAGCGGGCCGGCCTGTTGAACGGGCCCGGACGACCCTCCGGCGCGGATGGCGCCGGCCGGTGGGTCCGAAAGGCGTTCAGCCCTTCTTGGTCTCCCAGTAATGGGCCGGGTCGGTGACCTGCGGGTATCTTCCCTGCGGGTCGCTGACCTGGCCTTTTGCTGATGGCTGGCGATGGGGGGTGACGGTCGCTGTTGGGTGTTCTACGGACTGTGTGCGGACTGGATGCGCTGTTACGAGCCTGAGGGGTGCTGTTTGATTAGGGCTCGAGACAGGATGCCAGCCACCTCCTCGGCTCCCGTGTCCAGCGCGGCCAGGCTAGTGGACTCATCCGGCTCCGTTTGCAGCGTGAATGAGCGGGCGTAGGCGCTGAGATCGGCACGGGTACGTGACTGATGTGGGTTGAATCTGTCGACCTGGGTCATTTTGGGATTTGATACGCCGATCGCCACAACGATGCGCTCATTTTGGATCAGGTCCAGTGCGCCGTTGAATCTCAGCAGGGAGGCGACTTGCTGGGACAGTGCGTCGTGATCGAGAATGGAACCCATATTGTCTCGGGGGAGCGTCGCCCGCAGGGAGACTTGGCCCGACTTGTGCAAGCGAACCTCCACCAGTTCACCGTGCTGAGGAGCGTCAAAGGCGCGAGGTCGAGCAACGGAGATTCCGACGATTGCGTGCTCTCGGGAGCTCGACGACGTCAGAGCGACGCTGCTTTTGACCACCCCGGCCCGGCGGATCCGGTCCGCCAGCGAGGTGCCAAGTTCGTCGAGTTCCCTTGCCGAGTAGCCCGGAAAACCCACCGGAAGTACCTGTAGTTCCAACAAGGGAAGACTGGTGTCAACGTCGACGCCAGCCTGGTCGAGGCTCCAACGCAGAGAAACGGGCTGCGTCAAGGGGGAAAAGGACAATGGGGACCGCTCTGACTCCACTTCTTTGACCTTGGCTACGATTTTGGTCATTAGCTCGGTCGTGTTGTGAAATGAGTCGCGGAACCCGCCGGTGGCGTAAGCCTCCACCGTTCGGGCGAAATCTTGTTGGGCGTCCTCGAAGGTGACGCCCAACTTCCGATAGACCCAGCGCGGCTTGCCCGCTGTCTTGGCCGCGACCCACTCATCGTGTGTTGCTGATTGCCCTGTCTCGGGGAAGACGTGACCGTAGGACGGCCCGAGCAGGAAGACGCAAACGTCCGCGGAGTCGAGGGCGGCTAGGCATGCCTGCCTGCTAGGTGTGGTCTGCGCGGAGAAGTCCTCGAACAGGACGGGGGTGTGTCCAACCGCGCGAATGAGGCCAGGCAGCGCGTCGCGCTCCTCCTCCAGTCCCTTGCGGACGCTGCTGATGAAGATTCTCACGCTACGATCTCCATTGCTGAAGGGTTCGGCGAAGCGAACCGGACGGCCAATGAGTGGCTGAGGTAAGGGGGTTGCTTCATGGCTGAAGTCTCGGATGAGGCGATACGCGCCTACTGGAAGGAGCACCGGGAGCAGCTACGGCAGTGTGAGACTCAACGCTCGACACTGAGCAGCCTTCTTCTCGTTATCACTGCTGCCTTGAGTGCTCTCATTGTCCAGCAGAAGTTCTCGACGTACGTCATGCCTCTGTGTCTTTTCGTGGCGTTGACTGGAGGATACGGGGCGGTGGCGGTCTCTAAGTACTTCGAACGGGCGTCCTATCATCTTTCTCAGGCGCGAGCCCTAACCAAGGATTTGGTGGAGCTGGGTGTGCTGGGCTCTGACGAAAGACTGATACGTGCGAGGGTTGATCACTACCGTCTTTTTCCTCGGCTGCATCGCATTCGTCTTCATCGCCTGTGGGTGATTCTTCACCTTGCCATCGCCCTGTACGGACTTTGCCTATTCAGCATATGCGTGGCCGTGGCGTGATGTCCGGTATCCGTGTGCTTTGCTGGTGGGGCTTCGGTGACCGTTTCAGTTCATCAAGGGTAAGCCCCTACCCCCAGCCGTCGAGGGAGACTTCCTGACCACCCATGAGGTAGCGGTAGAGGGCACTCGCGGTTGTGTTCACGAAGTCCGTAGGAATGGCGTCGGCATCGACCCAGCAAACCTGGGCGTGCTTGCGCGGCTCGCGGTTTTCTGGTTCGCCCGTCCACTCGTGGGCGGCGAAGACGACGGTGAGGAAGCCGTTGGGGGCCTCGACGCCCCAGGCGCCGTGGATGATGTGGGCGACTTTGAGGGACTCGGGCTTCACCGTGAGGCCGGTCTCCTCGTAGAGCTCGCGTGCGGCGGTCTCGGTGATCGGTTCGCCCGGCTCGCTCTTGCCGACGGGGAGGTCCCACATTCCCTGGGCGAACTTGGCGTTCTCGCTGCGTTGGAGGAGGACGACGCGGTTGGTGGCCTTGTCGTGGACGATGACGGCGGCGACCAGCAGGGTCATCGATTCGAGCGCCGGCCTGAGGGCCTTCGGCTGGTCGTCGGTCTGCTGGGCCACGGTGTTCCCTTCGTCGGGCGGGTTGTTGGGCATGTTAGGCGAGGGCCTCGCAGGCGCGGCGGGCGAGATCGGCGGCGCCGGGAACGCGGCGGCGCTGGTAGACCGCGAGCGTGGAGCGCATTGAGGTGATCGCCTTGCGGGTGCGGTCGGAGGTCATGCCTTCCATGAGGACCAGGGCTTGGGTCCAGGCTGCGACGGCTTCGTCGGCGCGGGCCTGGGCGGCGAGGCTGTCGCCGAGGTCGGCGTGGGTGAGGGCATGGACGCGCTTGTACTTCGCGGGGTCCCAGCGGGTGAGCGCGTCCCGGTGCTGCTGTTCCGTGCCGATGTGGTCGGCGAGGTCGGTCAGAGTGCGGGCGGTGTGGCTGGCCACGGTGCCGGCGGCGGGGCCACTCACGCGGGAGTAGCTGGGCTGGGGACCGTCCTCGCGGAGGAGGGCATCCTCGGCGGCGAGCAGGGCGCGCGCGGCCGACGAGTTCTCGTCGGTGGCGGCATAGGCGCGGGCGTGGGTGATGTGGAGGAGGGCCTCGGTCTGGCCGTCGACGTGGCCGAGACCTGTCCGTAGGGCGCCTTCGACGAGGTCGACGCAGTGGTGCGGCTGCTTGAGGCTCAGCGCCTGGTGGGCGAGGGCGCGCATCATCCAGGCGGCGTGGCCGTGGGGGTCGGCTTCGCAGGCCAGCTTGTAGCCGACCTGGTAATAGCGCTGGGCGGCGCCTTCCTGGCCGAGGTCGTGGTGCTTCCAGCCAGCGAGGTAGGTGAGTTCGGCGACGGCGCCGAAGGCGGCCCGGCGTAAGGCTTCGCTGGGGAAGCGTCCGCGCAACATGGGGGCGGCTGTGTCGGCGAGGTATGCGGTGACGGTGGTCAGGCCGTGCCCGCCGCCGAGGCACTCGTCGGCGGCGCTGAAGGCCGCGGTGATCTGGCGTACGACGTCCACATCCTCCGCGCCGACCAGCGACGTGCCCGTGCGAGCGCGAAGCATGCGGGCGGTGGCCTCGTGGTCGTAACCGAGTGGCATGGCGACACCTGCGGTGGTGAAGGCCGCGATGGCGAGGAAGCGGCGGCGCTCGACGTCGGCCCGGCCCAGGTCGGTGGCGGCGAGGACAGGGTCGGATTCCGCCGGCGCTTCGTCATCGCTGGCCTGGAGGCCGATCTCGGTCGGGGTGATCGTGCGCCCCGCTCGGCGGGACAGCGCCTCGGACAGGTACTGACCTACCCGGCCCGACGGGGCTCGGGTGCAGTTCACCCAGTGCGAGATGGCCGACTTGTTGGTCTGGAGGATCTCGCCGTTCTCGGCGGCGATGCGCCGCACGTCTCTGGCGAGGTTCTCGTAGGTGCAGTCGGCCGCCGCGATGACGTCGCGCAGACGGGAGTTAGGTTCTCTCTGCGCCGTCACGATCGCCTCCGCCCTGGAGCTGTAAACCGCGTATACCGCTTCAACTGCCTTCCACCGTACCCACTGAGCGTGACCACAGGTTCACTTATCAGCAGCCGCCCGGAACGGCGCGACAGTGGTCCAGGCTCCCCCTTGGTCCGGGCGGTACCCCCGAAGTTCCGTACGCCACATCGGGCTCGGGCATTCCCGTGCCCGCGTCCAGACGAACAGAGACGGAGACACGGTGACCACTATCGACACCACGGCCATCACGGTCGAGCTGCCCGAGGCGTTCGACCAACGCTGGAGCCGCCTGCCCGGCCTCCAGGTCGACGGCTGGCGCATCACGATCGACCCGGCCGAGTACTTCTTCCGCTTCGAGTCGAACACGTGGCTCGTCGCCGACTGGGAGCTGGTCAAGTCCCAGCTCCTGGACGTCGACGAGACGACCGAGAGCGCGGTCGAGCAGCTCGCGCTCGACTTCATCAAGCAGCACAGCGAGTCCACGTCCGACGCGGCCCGCGTCCTGGCCACCGCGTACGAGGTGTACGCGTACCTCTTCCGCGAAGAGCACCTGGCCGGCCTCGGCCTGCCGCAGATCACCGCCGACCACCTGCGGATGCTCCGCGAGGCGGCCACGCTCATGGCACTCAACAAGGTCGAGCTGGACGGGCACATCTCCAACGTCGGCCCGTGCTGGTTCTTCCCCGCCGCCACCTCCGTCGTCTTCGACCTGGACGACGAGATGGGCGGGATGCTCGACGAGGTCTACCACGGCGGCTGGTTCAACGAGCACCGCCGGATCGAGTCCATCAAGGCCCACGCCGCGCTCGGCGGCCGGCTCGTGCACGGCTGCCAGTCCGTGCCGGACCAGTCCGGCGGCGTGGTCGCGCCCTACGGTGCCTCGATGGCGAACTTCCGCGACGACCTCGCCGCGTTCAAGGCGGGCTGGATCGCGCAGGTCTACGTCCACCGCGTGAACCCCGCCGCGTAACCCACCACCCGATCAGGCTCCGGGGCGGGCCGACGTCTCTCGCCCGCCCCGGACGCCACCACCCATCCCCGGAGCCCTCCCGTGACCACGAACCCCAGCGCCGAACTCCTCGACAACCTGATCACCGCCACCGGCCAGACCACCGCCGTACGGGAGGAGGTGCGCGTGTGGTCCATGTCCGGAGTCGAGCGGGTCACCTTCCCCGACGGCACCACGGCCATCTTCAAGTACGCCAAGAAGCCCTTCGACAGCGAGGACCAGGCCCTTCGCCTTGCCCACACCCTCGGCGTCCCCGTCCCCCAGGTCCACGCCTCCGCCGTCCTGGACGGCTGGCTCGGCATGCTCATGGAGGACCTCGGACCGTCCGTACGCGAGGCCGACGACCTCGACGGCGTCGCCGCGGCCGTGGTCCTGCACGGCACCCGTACGGCTCCGCCCTTGCCCGTCCTCGACCAGGAACGGCTGCGGACGCTCCCGGCCCGGGCGCTGGAGCACCTCGAACGGCTGCGCAAGGTCGATCGGTGGCAGGATGCCGACGACGTCGAGGACGCGCTCGACCGGATCGCCCAGGCTGCCGAAGCCCGTTCGGCCGGAGCGACGTTGGAACCGTTCGGCTGGGTGCACTCGGAGTTCCACCCCACCAGCCTCCACATCGGGGAGCGCGGCTGGCGGCTGCTCGACTTCGCCCGCGCCTTCACCGGCCCCGGCCTGCTCGACCTCGCCAGCTGGCACGGCACCATCGATCCGCCGCACCCCGTGCGCCTGCGCGTCTTCCTGGAGCAGTACGTCACCGCCGGTGGCACCCCCGACGCCCTCGCCCCGCGCGGTGGGCTCACCGCCGAGAACTGGGCCCTGGGCTGGCACCGCATGTGGGCCGTCGAGTGGTTCATGGAGCAGGCCATCCGCTGGATCAACGACCCGGCCACCGACCCCGCCTACATCAAGGCCGTCCGCCGCCACCTCACCGACGTCCTCCACCTCCTGGAGATCTGACGTGCTCGCCCAGGCATCCCCCTGGCACGCCCACGCCGCCCAGCGCACCGCCGCCGGACTCGCCGAACCTCTGGCCGTACCCGCCCGGATGGAATGGACCACGAGACCCGGCCAAAGTCCCGGAGCCGAGATCCTCGGCCCCGACCTGCGCGGCAAGCGACTCCTGGAACTCGGCTGCGGCCCCGGCCACAACGCCGCTCACCTCGCCACCCGCCACGGCGCCCACGTCACGGGCATCGACCTGGTCGGCCTCCAGGTCCGGCGCGCCCGCTCCCACTACGGACGGCTGAACAACCTCACCTTCGTTGCCGGCCACGCCCTGCACTGCCTGCACGCCTCTGACGAGCAGTTCGACGCGATCTACTCCGTCTTCGGCGCCGTCGGCCTCGTCGCCCCTGAGCTCCTGCTGCCAGCCATCGCCCAGCGCCTCACGCCCGGACGAGTGCTCGCCTTCTCCGTCCCCCACCCGCAGCGCGGCGGCCGCAGGCCCTCGGGCGACGACCGTCCCCGCCGCGACCACGTCACCCTGCCCGACCGCACCCGGCTTCCCATCGCCCGCTGGGAGTTCTCCACGGACCGGTGGGAGAAGCGCCTCAGCCAGGCGGGCTTCTGGCTCACCTCAGCCCAGGAGTTCCACGACCCCCGCATGGGTCACTGGCCCACCACCCTGCTGATCCGCGCGCGCAAGCTCTGACCAGCCATTCGCCCGGCTTCCCTTGGAGGAACGGATGCGCCCGCCCTACCTGCTCCTCGACATCGACGGCGTCCTCATACCCTTCCCCGACGAGCGCGGCTCGACCCCGGCCACCCACGCCCGCCATGACGTCGTCCCTGCCGGCCGCAACGCCGACAACCCGGTCACCGTCTGGCTCAACCCCGACCACGGCCGCCTGCTCATGGACGCCATCCGCACCGGCTTGGTCACTCCGGTCTGGTGCACCAGCTGGCGGCAGGACGCCAGCACCCTCATCGGGCCCCTTCTCGACCTCCCGGCCCTGCCGTACGTCGATCTCCCGCGTCCGCAGATCACCACCAGCCACCCCAACGGCTACCTGTGGAAGCGCGATCACGTCGATACCTGGCTGGGCGACGCCCCCGCCGTCTGGATCGACGACGACTTCACTGACCTCGACCACGCCTGGGCGGCGGAGCGCACCGCCCGTGGAACGGCGACCCTCCTCGTGCAGCCCGATCCACACCTCGGGCTGCAGCCCGACCACCTGACCGAGGTGACGAAGTGGGTCGCGCAGTTGCCCGCAGCCCGTGCCGCCTGACGACTGATGCCCTCGCTGCCACGGGCAGCGAGGGCATCAGCGTGCACTGTCGGGTCTGGTGGCCTCGGGCATCGTTCCGTTTCGGAACGGGACGTCGTTCAGCAATCGAACACGACCGCCCTTCAGAAACGGAACGACCTGCACCATTTCCTCGGGGAAACAAGCCGAGTGTTCCCTGAGGGAACACTCCCGCTGCTCCCTCAGGGAACATGCGCGCCTGGGCGTGTCAGCTTTGCGTTACCGCCCCCTTCGCAGGGCGTCTGGCTGGGAGCGATCGGCCACTGGTGTGGCTGGCCGGTTTGGCGTGGTGGACATGGACGACGTGTCGAGCAGGTCGAGGCGATGGCGCGGGTGATGCCGCCGTACATCCGCGCGGCCGTCGTCACCCTTGCTGGGCCAGGGCTTCGCATAGGCGAGCTGCTCGGTCTGAAGGTGTCGGACGTCGACTTCAAGGCCGGCACCATCCGGGTTGAGCGGCAGCGTCTCCAGCAACCCGGAAGGATCGGCCCGCCGAAGAAGACAGCCAAGTCCCGGCATACCGTCCCGGTCGGCGAAGTGGTCACCGACGCGCTCCTCGCGCATCTCGCCGCACGCCCCTCCAAGGAATGGCTCTTCGCGATGGAGGAGGGCGAGCCGCTTAACTACCGGCGGTGGAAGACCGAGTGGAACGGGGCTCGCAAGGCGCTCCAGGCGGCCGAGAACGGGGCCGCCGAGCGGGAGGGCCGTAAGGCCGTCGGGCTGCCGCACATGGTCACCCACGACCTGCGGCCCTTCTACGCCTCCGCGCTCATCACCGGCGGCGCGAGCGCCAAGCAGGTGCAGCTCGTCCTCGGGCACGCGTCCGCCGTCTCACGCTGCGGGTCTACGCGCACCTCTGGCCCGGAGAAGAAGACCGCACCCGGGCCGTCATGGACGCCGTGCTCGGCGGCCTGCGGACCGGGTGCGGACAGCTAAGCGGCGCGCCCCGCGAAAGTGCAGGTCAGGCCGCCGAGAGGGAGATCAGCCCTTCTTGGTCTCCCAGAAGATCTTGTCGATCTGGGCGATGTAATCCAGCGCCTTCTGCCCGGTCGCCGGGTCGGTGGACCCCTTGGCCGTGCTGAGCGCCTTGAGGGTGTCGTTCACCAGCTGGTGCAGCTCCGGGTACTTCTCGAAGTGCGGCGGCTTGAAGTAGTCGCTCCACAGCACCGAGACGTGGTGCTTGGCGAGCTCCGCGCGCTCCTCCTTGATGGTGGTGGCCCGGGCCCGGAAGTGCGGGTCGTCGTTGGCCTGGTACTTCTCCTGAATGGCCTTCACGGACTCGGCCTCGATCCGGGCCTGCGCCGGGTCGTAGACGCCGCACGGCAGGTCACAATGGGCACTGACGCGCACCTTGGGGGCGAACAGTCGGGAGAGCATAAAAGCCATCCTTCCTCGTGATCGTCTTCTCACGTGCGAGATTACTCCGTGTGGGAAGCCTTTTCGCGTGTGCCCCCACGGGCTTAGGACAAAAGTCCAGTGACGGGCTGGATCTGCTGGAGTAATCGGGCCGGAGGCGGCCTTGGGACCGGAGGCGCAGAAGATGCCGGAGCGTACGCCGCAGCGCGGGCCGACCCACGATGCGCAGGACCCGGAGCGGGGCGGGCACGGTGGGCTGCTGAAGCGGGTCGGACTTGCCGAGGTCTACAACCCCTCGATGGAGCCGACCCTCTTGCCCGGGGACCAACTGGTCGTCACCTACGGCGCCGCCGTACGTCCGGGTGACGTGGTCGTGCTGCGCCATCCCTTCCAGCACGATCTGCTCATCGTCAAACGCGCCGTCGAGCGGCGCTCCGGCGGCTGGTGGGTACGGGGCGACAACCCGCGGGTGAAGAACGACAGCCGGGAGTTCGGCGTGGTCCCCGACGACCTCGTCGTGGCCAGGGCGTGGCTGCGGCTGCGCCCGCCGCGCGGGCTTCAGCGCTCGCCGCGCTCGGTTGCCCGCTGGTCGGCCTCGGTCGTGCGGCCGCTGGTCGGGCCGCTGCGGTCGCGTCCGCCCGCCGAAGGTGCGTCCTCGGGAGCGGCCGGGCTGCTCTCCAGGCGCTTGCGGGCGCGGTAGGCCGCCACATTGGCACGGGTCGCGCAGCGGTCGGAGCAGTAGCGGCGCGAGCGGTTGGTCGAGGTGTCCAGATAGGCGTTGCGGCAGGGGGTCGCCTGGCAGATCCCCAGCCGGTCGACGCCCAGGTCGGTGAGGTGGAAGGCGAGCCCCATGCAGGCCGTGGCCGCGTAGGCGGCGGTGGCGTTGGCGGGCTGCTCGGCGAGGTGCATGTGCCAGCGCGGACGCCCGTCGTCGTCCAGGTCGCCGTGTCCGGAGATCTGCGGACTGGTCGGGAACTCCATCAGCAGCGCGTTGAGCAGATCGACGGCGCGTACCTCGTCGCCCTCGGAGGCCGCGGTGAAGACGGCGCGCAGCCGGGTGCGTACCGCGCGGAGCCGGTTGACGTCGGCCTCGGTCGCCCGCCGGGTCATGGTCCCGTGCGTCCCGAAGAGTTCGCGGACAGCCTCGACAGAGGTGAGGGTGTCTTCCCCGCGCTCGGGTTGCTCGCTGTTCACCAGGCGCACTGCCAGATCTGAGTAATAGTTCAGTTCCACTTGTGATCCTTACGGCGGGCGTTCTATTGTCGGTAATAGCTGAATCCACCACGAGCGTATTACGGCGGAGGGCAGGTATGACGACCCACGCACTGAACGAGGCCGACTGGAAGCGCTGGCAGGAGAGTTGGGACCGGCAACAGGAGTGGTACCTGCCCGACCGCGAGGAGCGGTTCCGGGTCATGCTCGACATGACCGAGGCCCTGGTGGGCCCCGAACCCCGGGTGCTCGACCTCGCCTGTGGTACGGGCAGTATCTCGGACCGGGTTCTGCGACGGCTGCCGAACGCGACGACTGTCGGTGTCGACCGCGACCCCGCGCTGCTGTCCATCGCGCGCGGCACCTTCGCCGGTGACCGGCGGGCCACCTTCGTGACGGCCGACCTGAGCGACCCGGACTGGCCCACCCTGTTGCCCGAGGGACCCTACGACGCCGTACTGACCGCCACGGCACTGCACTGGATGCACACCGAGCCGCTGCGCGCCCTCTACGGCCGGCTCGCCGGAGTGGTACGGGAAGGCGGCGTCTTCATGAACGCCGACCATATGCCGGACGAGTCGACACCGCGCATCAACGCCGCTGTGCACATCTACGAGGAGGAGCAGCGCAAGCGGCGGCAGGCGGAGGGCGCGCTCGACTGGAGCGGATGGTGGCGGGCGCTCTCCGAGGACCCCGCGCTGGCGGCGGTCGCCCAGGAGCGGTTCGCGCTGTTCGGGAACCCCGCCGAGGTGCGACACGACCACAACAATGAGGAGTTCCAGACCGCGGCATGGCACGCGTCGACCCTGCGGGAGGTCGGCTTCGCCGAGTCCCGCACGGTGTGGGCCTCCCCCACGGACGCGCTCGTCCTCGGCCTGCGCTGAGGCGCCCGGCATGGGGGCCGGCAAGCGCAGGAGGGCTCCCGTTCAGGGGCGCGGGGAACTGCGCGACCAGTCACGAACAATCCGCGGTCCGCACACAACCGATAGTGGCGCCCCCTCACCGGACACCGGCGAGGGGGCGGCCCCGAAAGTGTCCGGCTAACGCCGCGCGACGCCTTCCGCTCGCGCCGCAGCCGCGACGGCGGAGGTCACCGCGGGTGCCACCCGCTCGTCGAAGGGGGAGGGGATCACCCGGTCCGCGCTCAGTTCGTCGGCGACCACGGCGGCGAGCGCCTCGGCGGCGGCCAGCTTCATGCCCTCTGTGATGTCCGTGGCACGGACCTGCAGCGCTCCGGCGAAGATGCCCGGGAACGCCAGCACGTTGTTGATCTGGTTCGGGTAGTCGCTGCGCCCGGTGGCCACGACGGCCGCGTACTTGCGGGCCACGTCGGGGTGGATCTCCGGGTTGGGGTTGGCCATGGCGAAGATGAACGAGCCCTCCGCCATCGTCGCGACGGCCTCCTCGGGCACCGTGCCGCCGCTGACGCCGATGAACACATCGGCGCCCTCCAGCGCGGCGTCCAGGGAGCCGGAGAGGCCCGCCTTGTTGGTGAAGCCGGCAAGTTCCCGCTTGACCTGGGTGAGGTCGTCGCGGTCGCCGGAGACGACGCCCTTGCGGTCGCAGACCGCGACGTCCCCGATGCCCGCCTCGACGAGGATCTTCGCGATGGCGACACCGGCGGCGCCCGCCCCGGAGATGACGGCACGCAGCGAGCCCAGCGCGCGGCCGCTCAGCTTCGCCGCGTTGCGCAGCGCCGCCAGCGTGACGATGGCCGTTCCGTGCTGGTCGTCGTGGAAGACCGGAATGTCCAGCCGCTCCTTGAGGCGGGCCTCGATCTCGAAGCACCGGGGTGCCGAGATGTCCTCCAGATTGACGCCACCGAAGGACGGCGCGAGCCGCGCCACCGTCTCCACGATCTCGTCCGTGTCCTGGGTGTCCAGCGCGAGCGGCACCGCGTCGACGCCGCCGAACTGCTTGAAGAGGATGGCCTTGCCCTCCATGACCGGGAGCGAGGCACCCGGGCCGATGTCGCCCAGGCCGAGCACCGCGCTGCCGTCGGTCACCACCGCGACGACCTGAGACTTCCAGGTGTAGTCGTCGACGAGCTCGGGCTGTTCGGCGATGGCGCTGCAGACCTTGGCGACGCCCGGCGTGTAGGCGAGGGACAGGTCGTCGGCGTCCCGCACCGGCACGGTCGCCTGGACGGCCATTTTGCCGCCCCGGTGCAGGGCGAACGCCGGATCGATCACGTCCGACTCCAGCCCGTCCTTCTGATTGACGATCTCCGCTGCCACTGTGTTGAACCCCTTTGTCGAATCTGTGTGAGGGTGACCGCTCCCTGCGGTGAGGAACGGGCGGGCACCACGTCCGATTCCCGGGCGAGCGGCCTGTCGCGGCCCGGAGGGAGGTACGGACGCCGGGCGCGCCGCACACGCGCCCTGGTCCCCGGGTGAGGGGTGTAATCGACCTTTCTACCCGACACCGGCCGCCGGGGACGACCTACTTCTGGCCGTACCGGTATCCAAGCTGGCGGAATGCGGGGCAAAGTGTCTCGACTCCGGCTCGAAGTCCGCAGAGTGAGACAGGCGGCCGGTGTGAGGGACCGCACTTCGGTCGGTCGCCCCCTTTACGGCCTTTCGCCGTGCCCTGTAATCGGAGTCGGGTATCCGTTATCCGATTTTGACCTCGGAGGCGTCCTGCTGCCGCTTGTCCGGATGGCAAGATGCCCCCCATCGTTCATCCGTTCATCCGTCGGACACGGTCGCGACATCCGAAGGTGTGTGCCCGACCCCACGGCTTCCCCCGCATCCCAGGAGGACCCGCCCATGACCGTAAGCAGGCTCATGACCGCCGGCCGGGCTGCACGTGTGGCCACGCGGCGTGCCGGGATCGTGCCGGTGGCCCTCGCGGTCGGCGGCGCCCTGCTGCTGGCCGGCTGCGGTGACCAGACCGACGGCGCGAGCGGCGGCTCCGGCGGCGGAAGCGGCAAGCTGAACTCCATGCTGCCCGACAAGATCCGCAGCGCGGGCGTCATCAAGGTCGGCACGGACGCGGCGTACAAGCCCATGGAGTACAAGGAAGGGGCCGAGATCGTCGGCCTCGACCCCGACCTCGCCGAGGCGATGGGCAAGAAGCTCGGTGTCCGTTTCGAGTTCACCAACGGCACCTTCGACGGTCTGATCACCTCCATGCAGACCGGCCGCTTCGACATGATCATGTCCTCGATGACGGACACCAAGGACCGCCAGGAGGGCCTGGACGACAAGGGCAAGAAGGCGGGCAAGGGCGTCGACTTCGTCGACTACCTCTCCGCGGGCTCCTCGATCCTGGTCAAGAAGGGCAATCCGGAGAAGATCGAGTCGGTCGACCAGATGTGCGGCAAGAAGGTGGCCACCCAGCGCGGCACCACCTCGCACGAGATCCTCAAGGCGCAGACGAAGAAGTGCGTCAAGGACGGCAAGAAGAAGATCGACATCGAGCCGTACAACACGGACGACGAGGCCCGGGTGCGGCTGAAGACCGGAGGCGTCGTCGCCGACATCTCCGACTTCCCGGTCGCCGCCAACGCCGCCAAGTCCGGCGCCGACTTCGAGGTCGTCGGCGAGCAGATGCAGTCGGCTCCCTACGGCATGGCCGTCAGCAAGGACAACAAGAAGCTCCGCGACGCCCTCAAGGCCGCCATGAACGCGATCATCGAGGACGGGTCGTACAAGAGGGCGCTGGAGAAGTGGGGCGTCCAGGACGGCGGCTTGAAGAAGGCCACCATCAACGCCGGTGACTGAGCCACGCGGCGAAGACTCAACCGACACACCCGCAGGACGCCGAGGACGCTGAGAGGCAAGCCCCCGTGACACCACCCACCACCGAGAAGATGCCCTCCGGCGGGGCACCCCCGTCGAAGGCGGCCCCGGAGGCCATCAAGGCCATACCCGTACGGCACTACGGGCGGTATGTCGCCGCCGTCGTCGTCATCGCACTGCTGGGGCTGTTGGCCAACGCGGTCGCCAAGGCGGACCTGCAATGGTCGGCGATCCCCGACTTCTTCTTCGACGGGCAGATCCTCGAAGGCGTCAAGAACACCATCGTGATCAGCGTGCTGTCCATGATCATAGGTCTGGTGCTCGGGGTCGTCCTCGCAGTGATGCGGATGTCGAACAACCCGGTGACCTCGTCCGTCGCATGGGGCTACATCTGGTTCTTCCGCGGCACGCCCGTCTACGTACAGCTGCTGCTGTGGTTCAACCTGGCCCTGATCTTCCCGGTCCTCAACATCATGCCCATCTACAAGGACGAGATGACCGACGTCATGACTCCGTTCATGGCGGCGCTCCTCGGCCTCGGCCTCAACGAGGCCGCGTACATGGCGGAGATCTGCCGGGCCGGTATCCAGTCGGTGGACGAGGGCCAGACCGAGGCCTCGCAGGCGCTGGGCATGACGCAGGGGCAGAACATGCGGCGCATCGTGCTGCCCCAGGCGATGCGGGTGATCGTGCCGCCGACCGGAAACGAGTTCATCAACCTGCTGAAGACGTCCGCGCTGTGCGAAGTGGTCATGTACGAGGAGACGTTGCGCAAGGCCCGCAACATCGGCAACAACTCGGGAGCGGTGGTCGAACTGCTTCTCGTGGCCACCCTGTGGTTCCTGATCGTCACCACCGTGTTCAGCATCGGCCAGTACTACCTGGAGCGGCGCTACGCCAAGGGCTCGTCGCGGCAGTTGCCGCTCACCCCGCTGCAAAAGGTGCGCCAGAACCTCTTCACCTGGCACCGTCGGCCCGCACGCTCCGGAGGCATGAAGTCATGACAGTCATGGTGAAGTCCGAAGCGGTGCACAAGTCGTTCGGGCACGTCGAGGTCCTCAAGGGCATCGACCTGGAGGTGAAGACCGGCGAGGTCTTCTGCATCGTCGGCCCCTCCGGTTCCGGCAAGTCCACCTTCCTGCGGTGCATCAACCACCTGGAGAAGATCAACGCCGGGCGGCTGTACGTCGACGGCACGCTCGTCGGCTACCGCGAGAAGGGCGGCAGGCTCTACGAGCTGCGGGACCGTGAGGTCGCGGCCCAGCGGCGCGACATCGGCATGGTCTTCCAGCGCTTCAACCTCTTCCCGCACATGACGGCGGTGGAGAACGTGATGGAGGCGCCCGTCCAGGTCAAGCGGACCCCGCGGTCCGAGGCCCGGCGGCGGGCCACCGAGCTGCTGGACCGGGTGGGGCTGGCCGACAAGGTCGACAGCTACCCCGCGCAGCTCTCCGGCGGCCAGCAGCAGCGCGTCGCCATCGCCCGGGCGCTGGCCATGGATCCCAAGCTGATGCTCTTCGACGAGCCGACCTCCGCGCTCGACCCCGAACTGGTGGGCGAGGTGCTCGACGTGATGAAGGCGCTGGCCCGGGACGGTATGACGATGGTCGTCGTCACCCACGAGATGGGCTTCGCGCGGGAGGTCGGCGACTCACTGGTGTTCATGGACGGCGGCGTCGTCGTCGAGTCCGGCGACCCCAAGGACGTGCTGGGCAACCCGCAGCACGAGCGAACCAAGTCGTTCCTGTCGAAGGTGCTGTAGGGGGCGTCGGCGGTGCGGCTGACGTTGTGCGTGTGGCCGCCGTTGCTGGAATAGCGGGCGCCGATGTGATGCTGTGTCCGCCATGGCATACAACGCACATCTCGGCAGGGTCGGCATCTGGGCGGGCGCGCTGCGTACGGACGACGCCGAACGGCGGCCGCAGGTCGAGGAGGCCGCCGTCGAACTGGAGGAGCTGGGCTACGGCACCCTCTGGATCGGCGGCAGCCCCTCGCCGGACATGGCGCACCAACTGCTGGCCGCGACCTCGCGGGCGACGGTCGGTACCAGCATCCTCAGCATCTGGCAGCACGCGGCCCCCGAGGTGGCCGCCCGGCACGCGCAGCTGACGGACGAGTACGGCGGCCGCTTCCTGCTCGGCCTGGGCGTCAGCCACGCGGAGGCGCAGACCGGTCACACCCTCGACCACCCGCTGGCCGATCGCCCCTACTCGGCCATGCGTTCCTACCTCGACGTGCTCGACAACGCCGCGCGCCCGGTGCCCGCCGCGGGGCGCGCGCTGGCGGCGCTCGGGCCGAAGATGCTGCGGCTGGCGGCGGAGCGTTCGCTGGGCGCCCTGCCCTACCTCGTCACCACCCAGCACACCTCGGAAGCCCGCGACATCCTCGGTGCCGACCCGGTGCTCGCCCCCGAGCTGAAGGTCGTCCTCCAGCGTCCGGGCGCCGACCGCGCCGAGGCCTATGCGACCGCGCGCGGATACCTCTCCTTCTATCTGGGCCTGGCCAACTACCGCAACAGCCTGCTGCGCCTCGGCTTCGCCGAGTCCGACTTCGAGGACGGCGGCAGCGAACGCCTCATCGACGCCGTCTACGCCATCGGTGACGCGGAGGCCGTCCGCGCCCGAGTGGACGAGTTCTTCGCCGCCGGCGCCGACCATGTCGCGCTGCAGGTGGTCACTCCGAACGTCGGCACCGAACTTCCCCGCGAGGAGTGGCGCACCCTGGCGGGGGCCATGCCGCTGAACGGCTGACGCCGCCGGGAAGCGAGTGGATCACCCGTTAGGAGTACCGGACGGGTGAATCGGTACGACAAGCCGTCTGGTCCGCCAAGACTGTCCCCGACAAGGAAGGAGGTGCCAACATGACGGTTATGGTCGAGCGGAACGCGCACAAGCCCGCAGGGCAGATGGCCGTGGAGGAGTTCGAGCAACTCGCCTCCGGGGCCCCCGAGACCGTCACGCTGGAGTTCCTCGGCGGACAGATCGGGGTCAAGAAGGTGCCGGACGGAGATCACAGCGAGATCATCAGGTGGCTGCTGACGCGGTGCATGCAGCACCGTCCGGAGCTGTTTCTGTATCCGGAGCAGGGGCTGGTGGTCGAGGCGTACCGCAAGGGGCGTGCACGGCCGGACGGAGTTCTTGCGCCGACGGATCACTTCTCCGGGCAAGGAGAGTGGGCCGATGCCGAAGGGGTCCTGATGACGGTGGAGGTCACCTCGTACGACCACGACACCGACCGGCGTGACAGATATGAGAAGCCATCTGCCTACGCGGCCGCCGGTATCCCGGTCTACCTGTTGATCGACCGGGACTCCTGCACCGTCACCGTGCACAGCGGTCCGGAACGGGGCCATTACCGCGACACCCACACCGTGACCTTCGGCGAACCGGTCGAGCTGCCCGATCCGGTCGACTTCACCCTGGATACGACGAAGTTCAAGGACTACGTGCGCTGACGGCGTGAGATGGGTCGCTCGGGAGCTGGTTGGTCTGTCCCCGGGCGGACAGTGCGGCGTAGCGTCGGGGCATGTTTGCTGCTTACGCCGCTCGTATCGACAAGGAAGCGCCGCTCGACGGGTTGGAGCTGGGGGAGAGGCCGGAGCCCAAGGTGCCGCCCGGGTGGATGACCGTGGCGGTGAAGGCGGCATCGCTCAACCATCACGACCTGTGGTCGCTGCGCGGCGTGGGGCTCGGTGAGGAGTCGCTGCCGATGATCCTCGGCTGCGACGCGGCCGGGATCGACGACGACGGCAACGAGGTCGTGCTCCACTCCGTCATCGGGCAGACCGGGCACGGGGTGGGCCCCCGCGAGCCCCGGTCGATCCTCACCGAGCGCTATCAGGGCACGTTCGCCGAGCGGGTCGCCGTACCGCAGTGGAACGTCCTGCCGAAGCCGAAGGAGCTGTCCTTCGAGGAGGCGGCCTGTCTGCCGACGGCCTGGCTGACCGCGTACCGGATGCTGTTCACCAACGCCGGGGCCCGGCCGGGGGACTCCGTGCTGGTGCAGGGGGCGGGCGGCGGGGTGGCCACCGCCGCCATCGTGCTGGGCGCCGCCGCGGGACTGCGGATCTTCGCCACCAGCCGGGAGGAGTCCAAGCGGAAGCGGGCGCTGGAGCTCGGGGCCGAGGCCGCCGTGGAGGCGGGTGCCCGACTGCCGCACAAGGTGGACGCCGTACTGGAGACGGTGGGCGCCGCCACCTGGTCGCACTCGGTCAAGTCGCTGCGCCCCGGCGGCACTCTGGTGATCTCCGGCGCCACCAGCGGCCCCAATCCGCCCGCCGCCGAGCTGAACCGGATCTTCTTCCTGGAGCTGAAGGTGGTCGGCTCCACCATGGGCACCAAGGAGGAGCTGGCGGGGCTGCTGAACTTCTGCGCCGCCAAGGGCGTACGGCCCGTCATCGACTCCGTGCTTCCCCTGGACCGCGCCCGCGAGGGCTTCGCGAGGATGGCGGAGGGTGATCTGTTCGGCAAGGTGGTGCTGACCGTCTGATCCCCCGGCGGGTGGCGCTGCCCTGCGGCGGTCCGGGTCAGCTCTTCGGTGCGTACTGCGCGGTGTACTCCGCGAACGGCGGAATGCCTGCCTCCGCCCGGTGGGCATCCAGCTTCTCCGGGTCCTCGACCGGCCAGGGAATCGGTGCCCCGTCGGCGGTGACGCCCTGGATCTGGGTGCCGTAGCGCTGCGGCAGGCCCGCGTTGACGTGCAGCCGGTCGCGGAGGAAGGCGAGCCTTCCTGGGCCTTCCGGCCCGGCGGAGCCGTCCTCGACGGCCCGCTCCAGCAGCCGCAGGGCCAGCCGCTGCACCTCCAGCTGCCGGTCCGCGTGCTGGGCCACCAGCCAGGCGCCCAGGGCCGCTTCCTCGCCGACCTCCTCGGCGGTCGGCCAGTGCCCGTGCTGCTCCAGCAGGGTGCGCAGCCGGTCGCCGTGCTGTGCTGTCAGCCGCCGCCAGGCGAGCTGCTGGGCCGGGTCGTCGCTGTTGGCCTTGGGCGCGGCGGCCTGGTCCGCGGCCTTCATGGTGAGCAGTTCGTGGCTGAGTTCGGAGTGCTGTTCGAGCGCGGTCATGGCAGCGACTCTAGGGGCTGATTCCGCGCCGGATATCGTCCTGGAAGACGGTGACGAGAGCCCCTTGGAGCCGTCATACTTGAACAGACGGCGAGGCCGCAACGGAGTCCGAGGACGTGGCGGGCTCGGCCGTGACACGGATCTTCGACTGGCCGTGGCCGAGGAGTTCCCAGTCGTCCATGAAGCGGGCGTTCAGGCCATGCCGTTCGGCCAGCCCGGTCAGCGTCTCCGTGCGGTAGTAGAAGTCCTCGCGCAGCACCTGGTGTTCGGTACCGACCGTGCGGTCGAAGGTGAAGTCGAAGAAGCCGCCGGGTGCCAGCACCCGTCCCACATGGGCCAGACACTCCTCGATGACGTCGAGCGGGGAGTGCGAGAAGACGCTGTGCGCGTGGACGACGTCGAAATGCGCGTCGGGCAGGAAGTCCAGCGTCAGGTCCTGGGTGAGTGTCAGGTGCGGCAGTTTGGCCTGCAGGTCCCGTTCGGTGAGGGTGCGCTTGGCGGCGATCAGCACATCGGGGGAGATGTCGATGCCGTAGTAGTTGCCCTGTTCCAGATAGGAGATGAAGCGCCAGCCGGCGCGGAGGTTGCCGCAGCCGATGTCGAGCATCCGCACGGACGGCTTCAGACCGTGGCTGCGCAGATAGTCGAACTGGAGTTGTCCCAGTCTCAGCCACTCGGCACGGTTCGGGCTGCCCACGGCGGCGTCCGGGCTGCGCCGGGTGTCGGAGGCCATGATCGCGCGGTAGTAGCTGACGTGGTCGCGGTGTTTGAAGGCCAGCCACCGGTCCCGGCCCGCGCGCCGGAGGTGGCCCGGGATGCGCTGCGGGTGGGTCAGGGCGTACCGGGCCTTGTGGGCGAGGGCTGTCCGGTCGGCTACGAGGTTCTTCCTGCTGGCCATGGGGACTCCGCAGACGAGACGTAGGTGCGGGCGGGCCGCTCGAAGGATTCCGCTGCGTCCATATTTGTATGACAACGCAGTGCTGTCAGTGTCGGCAGCCGCGCCTGCCGGCGGTCCGGCGAGTTGCGCCGTACGGCCCTCACCACCACCCGGAGGAGGGATTCGCACCCTCATGGAAATCCACTGGGCCACACGGGTGACCTTGTGCCAAGGTGCGGGCGGGCGTGCATGGGACGCGGAGAGCAGGACGTGGAGCGGCAGGGGGAGCGGTGGACGTGACGGCCGTACGCGATCGTGAAGAGCTGCGTGCGGCGGTGCGTCGGGGCCACCGCGTCAAGTACCTCTTCTTCTGGGGCCACCGCCCGCCCAGGGGCGGCGGCGTCGGCCCCGGCTGCCTCAGCCAGTGGTGGCCCGCCCGGTTCACCGTGGACGGGGTGGAGTACGCCAGTGCCGAGCACTACATGATGGCCGCCAAGGCGCGGCTGTTCGGTGACGCGGTAACCCAGCGGCGCGTGCTGGCGGCGCCGCATCCCGGCGCGGCCAAGGCACTCGGTCGGCAGGTGCGCGGCTTCGACGAGGAGTGCTGGGCGCGAGAGCGGTACGGCATCGTCGTACGAGCCAGTAGGGCGAAGTTCGGGCAGGACGCGCGGCTGCGGGACTTTCTGCTGGGGACGGCCGGTCGGGTGCTGGTGGAGGCCAGTCCGCTGGACCGGGTGTGGGGCATCGGGCTGGCGGCCGACGACGCGGGCGCCGCCGACCCGGAGTGCTGGGCGGGGCTCAATCTGCTGGGCTTCGCGCTGATGGAGGCCCGGGAGGAACTGGCGGTCACACAGCCGTAGGCGGGCCGCCGACGGCCGGCTCGCGCAGCAGCCGTGCCGCCTGGTCGACTGTCCGCTCCACCACCTCGGCGACGCTCGGCAGGTCGTCGATCACCCCCGCGACCTGCCCGGCGGCCATCACCCCGGCTTCCGTACGGCCCTCGACCATGGCGGCCTTCAGCAGCATCGGGGTGCTGGCGGCGAGCAGCAGCTGGCCGAGGGACAGCTGCTTGCCGTGCCGCAGGGCGCGGCCGTCCCGCAGCATCGCCGCCCACGACAGGCCCGAGTGCTTCTTGAACGCGGCGGCATGGCGCACCGCGCGCAGCAGCGTGGCGGCCCTGCCGGCGGACTCCAGGGCCGCGACCATCTCGCTGCGCAGCATCCGGTGCGGCAGCCCGTCCACCTTCGTGGTGACGGTGACATCGGTGACCTGCGCCGCCAGGTAGCGGGCCTTGACCGCTTCGGGCACCGTCGACTCACGGGTGAGCAGGAAGCGGGTGCCCATGGCGACGCCCGCGGCGCCGTAGCAGAGCGCGGCTGCCAGCCCGCGTCCGTCGTGGAAGCCGCCGGCGCCGACGACCGGTACCGGGACGGCGTCCACCACTTGCGGCAGCAGCACGGAGGTGGCGACCTGCCCGGTGTGTCCGCCGCCTTCGCCGCCTTGCACCAGGACCGCGTCCGCGCCCCACTCGGCGACCTTCCTCGCGTGCCGTACGGCGCCGACGGACGGGAGGACGACGACCCCGGCGTCCTTGAGCTGTCCGATCAGCTCCCGGGAGGGCGCCAGGGCGAACGAGGCGACCCGGACGCCCTCGTCGATCAGCAGCCGCACCCGGTCGGCCGCGTCGCCGGCGTCGGCCCGCAGGTTTACCCCGAACGGCGCTTCGGTGCGGGACTTCACCTCCCGGACGGCGTCGCGCAGCTGCGGCAGCGTCATCGTCGCCGACCCCAGGATGCCCAGCGCCCCCGCCTCGGCGGTGGCGGAGACGAGCCGGGGCCCGGACACCCAGCCCATGCCGGTCTGCACGAGAGGGTGGCGCACCCCGACCAGCGAGGTGAACGGGGTGCGGAGCGGGGCGTCGGAGCCTGCTGCGTCCCAAGGCGGGGTCATGTGCGCACCTCGCGGTCGCGGGTGCCGTGCGGGTCCAGTACCTCGCGCAGCAGCCGCAGTTCCTCCTCGGTCGGCTCCCTGGTGGTCGGCACCTCGCCGTCCACCGCCAGTGCGAACCCCGTCCGTTCGCGCACCTGGTCGGTGCCGACGCCCGGGTGGACGCTCGCCAGCCGCATCCGGTGGTCCCGGGTCGCGAAGTCGAGCACGGCCAGATCGGTCACGACCCGCCGCAGCCCGTGGAAGCGGGCCACGGCCGGGCCCTGGGCAGCCGCCCGGTCGTAGCCCACGCCGCTGACCATGTCCACCCGGGGCACGAAGACCCGCGGCGAGTGCCGGGGCACCCAGTAGGAGACGGGGTGGTTGACGGTGTTGGAGGGCGCGCCGCGCGCACCGAGGAGCTGCCGCCGGGGGCGGGCCCAGTCGCCGACGCAGGAGATGTTCTGGTTGCCGTACCGGTCGAGTTGAGCGGCGCCCATCATCATGTGCCGTTTGCCACGCGCGGCCAGGGACAGATGTTTGCGGTACGGCAGCCAGCCCTCGATCCGTCCGGGGTCCTGCGGTGTGCTCAGCAGCATCGCCTCGCCGTCGGTCAGCAGCAGGTGCGGGCTGAACGTCAGCCGTGCCAGCCGGGCCCCCAGCGCGGGCACGGTGCCCGCCGTCGCGGCCAGTATCTCGCCGTCACCGCGCCAGGCCTCGGCGCAGGCGACGACGCAGATCTCGGCGCGGGTCGCGCCTGTCGGTGTGGTCATGCGGTTGCCTCTTCCGGTTCCCGGCCGTCCACCGCCCGCTGATAGGCGTGCTCGTCCCCGGCCAGGAAGCGCGCCTCGAACTCCCGCCAGGTGCCCGGATCGCCGGCGGCCCGCACATAGGCGCGCTGGAAGGCCTCGTCCCGCCCGTAGTCGGGGGCGCAGCTGGTGAAGTGCGCGCCGCGCGGGGTGTGCAGTACGCCGGTCACGTTCTGCCGCTGCACCAGCAGCGACTGCGGTGGCCCGGCGAAGCGGTCCACGATCTGTTCGCAGGACAGATAGGTGTGCCGGGCCGCCTCGGTGAACAGGTCGTCGAAGTACGGATCGGGGCCCAGCGACTGCCCGTTGCCGCGCACATCGGCGCGGTTCATGTGCACCAGCGCCACGTCCAGGTCCAGCGCGGGGGCCGCCAGCAGCTCCTCGCCGTCCTCGTACGGCGAGGTGACCGTACGCAGCCGGGGGTTGCGGCGCGGCACGTCGGAGCCGAGGCCGCCGCGTACCGGCATGAAGGGCAGTCGGTGCGCCGCCGCCGTCAGCCCCCACAGGAACATCGACTCGTCCCACTCCTCGAAGCACAGGGCCCCCGACTCGCGGGCGGCCCGGAAGTGCGGCTCCAGCGGCACCGAGTCGAGCGTCACGAACGGCGCGATCAGTGTCCGTATCCGGCCCGCCGCCGCCAGCAGTCCCACGTCGGGGCCGCCGCAGGAGACGACTGTCAGATCCCTGACGCCGGTTCGCAGCAGCGCACGTACCAGTGCCATCGGTTTGCGCCGCGCGCCCCAGCCGCCGATGCCGACGGTCATACCGGAGGTGATCCGCCCGGCGAATTCGGGCAGGGAGAGCCGTTTGTCCAGGCCGGTCACGGTCGGCTCCCTTCGTCGGTCACGGTCGGCTCCCTTCGTCGGGCCGGGCGTCGAGGAAGGCGTCCCGGTGCCGGTCGGAGACCCCCGCGAGGTTGGCCTCGAAGGTGAAACCCTGTTCGTAGCGGTAGCTGCGGCGCACATCGACCGGGTCGATCCCGTTCAGCGCCTCCTTGGCGAGGCGGAGCAGCAGTCCGTCCTTGGCGGCGATCCGGTCGGCCAGCTCCAACGCCACCTCCAGCAGCGCGGTCCGGCTCCGGGCGAGGGCCCAGACGGCGCCGTGGTGGTGGAGTTCGCGGGCCGTGACGGTGCGGCCCGTGTAGTAGAGCGGGCGCACCAGCTGCGGGGGCAGCATGCGGGACAGATGGGTGGCCGCGCCCAGGGCTCCCCGGTCGAGCTCGGGGAGGCCGAAGGTGGCGTCCTCGGTCGCCACGACCGCGTCGGCGTTGCCGACCAGGCCGATGCCGCCGCCCAGGCAGTGGCCGTGCACCGCCGCGATGACCGGCACCTCGCACTCGTACACCGCCGCGAACGCGGCGGCGCAGCCGCGGTTGGCGCCGATGAGGGCGCCGTGGCCCGGGGTGCGCTGCAGCTCCTTGATGTCGACCCCCGCGTTGAAGCCCCGGCCGGTGCCGGTCAGTACCACCGCCCGGTGCGCGGGGTCGCGGCCCGCCGCCGTGAGGGCTTCCGCCAGGTCGTACCAGGCGCGCGCCGGGAGGGCGTTGACGGGTGGGTGGTCGACGGTGACCACTGCGACGCCGTCGCGTGGTGTGGAGGTGGAGACAGACATCGCGGGGATCAGCTACCTTTCCACCTAACGTATCCACCTAACGTTTGTTTGGTGCAGTTGAGAGCAAGCTAGCAGCGCACTCGTCCCCGCGAAAGGGCCGAAGCCATGAGCATCGCTGTCGTCACCGGAGGAACCCGCGGGGTCGGTGCGGGTATCGCCCGCGCGTTCCTCCGCGCCGGCGCGGAGGTCGTCGTCTGTGCGCGCCACCCGCCCCCGCGCCCCCTCACGGCCGCGGGCCGGCAGGCCCGCTACCTCCCCCTCGATGTGCGGGATCCCCGGGCGGCGGCGGAGTTGTGCAGCCGCGTCGCCCGCGACCACGGCTCCCTCGACGTACTGGTCAACAACGCGGGCGGCACCCCCTACCGGCCGCTGTCCGAGGGAGCGCCGCGCCACCACGCCCGTGTCGTCGAACTCAACCTCCTCGCCCCGCTGCACCTCTCCCGCGCGGCGTACACGGTCATGCGCGGGCAGCCCGGCGGTGGCGCCGTCGTGATGGTCGGCAGCGTCAGCGGAGGCCGCCCGTCGCCGGGCACCGCCGCCTACGGGGCGGCCAAGGCGGGGCTGGAGAATCTGGCGCGGTCGATGGCCATGGAGTGGGCCGGGGACGGAGTGCGGGTCAACACCGTGGTGCTGGGGATGGCCCGCACAGAGCTGACCGAGCTGCACTACGGCGATGAAGCGGGCGTCGCGGCAGTCGCGGCCACCGTGCCGATGGGGCGGCTGGCGGAGCCCGAAGAGGTGGGCGACGCCTGCGTCTTCCTGGCGTCGGACGCCGCGCGCTACATCTCAGGCGCCTCCCTCGCGGTGCACGGCGGCGGCGAGCGGCCCGCCTTCCTGGACGCCGCGAACGTCAACAGACCCTGAGTCCGGAGGTCGTCATGCCACAGCAGCGAAACAGCCCCACTCCTGACCGCCCGGCCGAGGGCCGTGTCGTCGTCGTCACCGGCGCGGGACGGGGCCTGGGCCGCGCGCACGCCCTGGCCTTCGCCCGTGCGGGTGCCAAGGTGGTCGTCAACGATCTGGGCGTCGCCCTCGACGGCGCGGGCACAGCGGACGCCGCCGCGACCTCCGCCTCCGTCCCAGGCCCTGCCCCCGCCCCTGCCCCCGCCGAGCAAGTGGCGGCGGACATCCGCGAGAGGGGCGGCGAGGCGGCCGTCAGCACCGACGACGTGGCCGACAGCGGGGGAGCGGCGCGGCTGATCCGTACGGCGCTCGACCGCTTCGGCCGCCTGGACACGCTCGTCAACAACGCGGGGTTCCTGCGCGACCGGATGCTGGTCAACCTGGACGAGGACGACTGGGACGCGGTCGTACGGGTCCACCTCAAAGGGCACTTCCTGACGATGAAGCACGCGGCAGCCCACTGGCGTGCCGAGTCGAAGGCGGGCCGCACACCCCGCGCCCGGATCGTCAACACCTCCTCGGGCGCCGGACTGCTGGGTGCGGTGGGGCAGGGCAACTACGCCGCGGCGAAGGCCGGTATCGCCGCGCTGACCCTGGTCGCCGCCGCCGAGTTCGGCCGCTACGGCGTCCAGGTCAACGCGGTGGCACCGGCGGCCCGCACCCGGATGACCGAGCGGACGTTCGCACAGGAGATGGCCGCACCCCGGGACGGGGGATTCGACGCCATGGACCCGGGGAACGTGTCACCGCTCGTCGTCCACCTCGGCTCGGACGCCTCCGACGGTGTCACCGGGCGCGTCTTCGAGGCGGAGGGCGGCCGGATCACCGTCATGGACGGCTGGCGCCGCGCCGCGTGCACCGACAAGGGTGCCCGCTGGGAGGCGGCGGAACTGGACACCGCCGTCCGGGGCTTGCTCCGCAGGTCACCCGCCCCGGAGCCGGTGTACGGCGCGGAGTGAGCCCGGTCAGGGGCGCGGGGAACTGCTCCCCCAGCCTTCGGCCGGGAGGTGCCCCCACAGCCACAAAGCACCCACAGTCCGCACACAAGAGGCAGGGGCAGGGGCACCCCTCACCGCCCCACGGCGCCGGTCATCCTGCTGGCCCGGCCGCCGGCCAGCAGGTCCGCGTGGTGGAGGGCGAAGTCGCCGTTGGGCAGCAGCCCGGAGAAGTGCTCACCGCGCACCTCGGCGGGCAGGAACTCGTGCAGCCGGTGGCGCATTCCGCGGTCGTGGTCGACCGGCTCGCCCCAGCCCGTGGGCGCCTCGTCGCTGCCGAACAGCACCCAGTGGTCGACCGGGACCTGCCCCACCATGCCGGGCGGGCGCCCGGTGTGGGCGTCCAGCGCGGGCGCCGTGAGCACGTCCGGGTCCAGCGGCGTGTACCACATCAGCAGCGGCTTGGCCTTGGCCGCCTCGGCGTTGTCGAAGCAGCACACGGCCATCGCGTACTCGGGATAGCGCTCGGCGTAGAACCGCGTCAGCTCCGGGTCCAGGGCCGGTCGTCTGTGCGCGGGCACCCGGTGCAGCGCCGCGGGCAGCGCGGTGGGGTCCGAGGCCAGCAGCACGGTGTAGATGTCGTGTTCGAAGACCTGCACCTCGTCCGCCGGTGGGGCCGACCCCATCCAGGCCATGCCGCCCGCCGCCACGGATCTCGGCCGCACGGCCTCCACCATCCGCTCCAGCACGTCCGAACTGCGGCCTACATCCAGGAAGTTGTCCTGCGTCATGCCCTGTGCGGGAAGGTGCAGCAGCATGGCGTTGGGGCCGTCGGCGCGGTTGACGGCGGTGTTCTGGTAGCCGAGGACGTGCACCAGGCCGTGCCGGGCGTGGTGCAGCCGTCCCATGTACAGCGTGGTGCCGGAGAACTCGGCCGGGCCCATGGAGACACACATGGACCTACGATCTCAAAGCCGCGACCTGTGCCGTTCGTGACCCGTCCCGTCCCGTCCCGTCCCGGGCCCGGCCCGCCCGCCCCCGTAAGCGGCCGTTTTCCGGGGTTCGTCCGAGGCGTTCGTTCAGAGGCGTTCGTCTGTCACAGGCGTTCGACGATGGTCACGTTGGCCTGGCCGCCGCCCTCGCACATGGTCTGCAGCCCGTAGCGGCCGCCCGTGCGCTCCAGTTCGTGCAGGAGGGTGGTCAGCAGCTTGGCGCCGGTGGCACCGAGGGGGTGGCCCAGGGCGATGGCGCCGCCGTTCACGTTGACCTTCTCCGGGTCGCAGCCGGTCTCCCGCAGCCAGGCGAGGACGACGGAGGCGAACGCCTCGTTGATCTCGACCAGATCGATGTCCTCCAGCGTCATCCCGGCCCGCTTCAGGGCGTGCGCGGTCGCCGGAATCGGCGCCGTCAGCATGCGGATCGGGTCCTCGCCGCGCACCGCCAGCTGGTGCACCCGGGCGCGGGGGACGAGGTGGTGGGTGCGTACGGCCTCCTCGGAGGCGAGCAGTACGGCGGCGGAGGCGTCCGAGATCTGCGAGGAGACCGCCGCCGTCAGCCGGCCGCCGGCCACCAGCGGATCGAGGGCGGCCATCTTCTCCAGGCTGGTGCCGCGCCGCGGCCCCTCGTCCACCGCGTGGTCCTGGTAGGGGGCGATCTCGCGCTCGAAGCGGCCCTCGTCGATGGCGCGTACCGCCCGCTGGTGCGAGCGCAGCGCCCAGCGTTCCATCTCCGCGCGGCTGATGCCCCACTGTTCGGCGATCAGTTCCGCGCCGTGGAACTGGTCGACGGGCGCGTCGCCGTAGCGGGCCCGCCAGCCTTCGGAGCCCTGGAAAGGGCCCTCGGTGAGGCCGAGCGGGGCGCCCGCCTGCCGGGAGGCGTAGGCGATGGGGACCTGCGACATGTTCTGCACGCCGCCCGCGACCACCAGATCGGCCGTGCCGGACAGCACGGCCTGGGCCGCGAAGTGCACGGCCTGCTGCGAGGAGCCGCACTGCCGGTCGACGGTGACGCCGGGCACCGACTCGGGCAGCCCCGCGGCCAGCCACGCCGTGCGCGCGATGTCACCGGCCTGCGGCCCCACGGTGTCCAGGCAGCCGAAGACGACGTCCTCCACCGCCTCCGGGTCCACCTCGGCCCGCTCCACCAGCGCGCGCAGCACGTGTGCGCCCAGGTCGGCGGGGTGGACCCCGGCCAGTGCCCCGCCACGCTTGCCGACGGGCGACCTGACCGCTTGGACGATGTATGCCTCACCGTGGGACATGCCGGTCACGCTCCTTGAGTCAGCTTTCGATCGGTCATCCGGCCACCGGGCGGGTGGCGATTCCGTCGAGCACCATCGAGGTGTACTGCTCGGCGATCTGTGCCGCGCTCTTGCGTCCCTGGGGCCGGAACCAGACCGCCGCCACCCAGACGGTGTCGCGGACGAACCGGTAGGCGACGGGGATGTCGAGGTCGGCCCGGAAGCTGCCGTCGGCCACCCCGCGCTCCAGGGTCCGCGTCCACAGCTTCTGGAAGCGCTCCTGGGAGTCGGCCAGATACCGGAACCGCTCCTGCGGGGCCAGATGGCGGGCTTCCTTCTGATAGATGGCGACGGCCGGACGGTGCCGCTCCATCTGCCGGAACGACTCGGCGACCAGCCCCTCGAACGTCTCGCGCGGCCCCCGCTCGGCCTCCTCGATCCGCTGGTAGCCCGCCCACAGATCGGTGAGGAAGGCACTGAGGATCTCGTCGGCCATCGACTCCTTGGAGTCGAAGTGGTAGTAGAGGCTGCCCGCCAGCATCCCGGCGCGGTCCGCGATCGTGCGGACGGTGGTCGCGTTGTAGCCCAGCTCCGCGAACACCTCGGCCGCGGTCGCCAGCAGCTCGGCCCGGCGCTCGGCGCCGGTGGCGGTCTTCTTCGGCGTCACCATGGGTCCATTGTCCGTCGGCCTGCCGGGCGGCCGGTCATGGATGCTGGCTGCTCACGGCGACCGTCTCGCCGGTCATGTACGACGCGTAGTCGCTGGCCAGGAAGACGATGACATTGGCGACCTCCCACGGCTGCGCGTACCGCCCGAACGCCTCCCGGGAGGTCAGCTCCTCCAGCAGCTCGGGCGTGGTGACCTTCGCCAGATGCGGATGCATCGCCAGGGAGGGTGAGACGGCGTTGACCCGTACCCCGAAGTCCGCCGCCTCCAGTGCCGCGCAGCGGGTCAGCGCCATCACGCCGGCCTTGGCCGCCGCATAGTGCGCCTGGCCGCGCTGGGCACGCCAGCCGACGACCGAGGCGTTGTTGACGATCACTCCGCCGCCGCCGGGCTGGTCGCGCATGGCGCGCAGCCCCGCGCGGGTGCAGCGGAAGGTGCCGTTCAAGGTGACGTCCAGGACGCGGGACCACTGCGCGTCCGTCATCCCGACCAGTTCGGCGGTACCGCCCATACCGGCGTTGTTGACGAGGACGTCGATGCGGCCGTGCCGGGCCGTGCAGGCGTCCAGCAGCGCGCCCACCTGGTCCTCGTCGGTGACGTCGCAGGGGACGGCCTGTACCCGCGCCGGGCCGAACTCCCGGGCGAGCGCCTGCCGCGTCTCGCCGAGTCGGCGCTCGTGCACGTCGCCGATGACGACGCCCGCCGCACCCTCCTCCAGTACGCGGCGCGCCGTCGCCCCGCCGATCCCGCTGCCGGCCGCCGCGGTGACGACGACGAAGCGGTCGGTCAACAGGCCGTGCGGTACCGGGCAGGCGGGTGCGCTGCTGCTCATACGGGGCCCCTCGTGGCTCGCGACGGGTGGCTCTCGACGGGTCGGCCCGGTCACGTTAACCTACCAAACACTTGTTAGGGAAGCTGAAGCTTCGTCCGAGGAGCGCGCTCATGCCCGACGACCGCCCAGGAGCCCCGGACGCGGTGACGTACGAGCGCCTCGGCGCCGTCGCCCGCGTCACCCTCGACCGCCCGGAGTACCGCAACGCCCAGAACTCGGCGATGACCTACGCACTCGACGCGGCCTTCCAGCGGGCCGCCGACGACGACGCGGTGCACGCCGTCGTTCTCGCCGGTGCCGGCAAGCACTTCAGCGCCGGGCACGACATCGGCACCCCGGGCCGGGACGCACACCTGTCGTTCCCCCGGAAGGCCGGACTGTGGTGGGACCACGTCGGCAAGGAGGGCGCCGAGGCCCGCTACGCCCGCGAGTCCGAGGTCTACCTGGGCATGTGCCGGCGCTGGCGCGAGCTGCCCAAGCCCGTCGTCTGCGCCGTGCAGGGCGCCTGTGTCGCGGGCGGGCTGATGCTCGCCTGGGTGTGCGATCTGATCGTGGCCAGCGAGGACGCCTTCTTCGCCGATCCGGTGGTACGGATGGGCGTCCCCGGCGTCGAGTACTTCGCCCACCCGTGGGTGATGAGCCCGCGCATCGCCAAGGAGTTCCTCTACACCGGGGACCGGATGACCGCCCGGCGCGCATACGAGATCGGCATGGTCAACCGCGTCGTCCCGCGCGCCGAACTCACCGCCGAGGCCGAGGCGCTGGCGGCCCGCATCGCCGAGATGCCCCGCTTCGGCCTCGCCCTGACCAAGCGCGCCGTCAACCAGGCCGAGGACCTGATGGGCCTGCACAGCGGACTGGACTCGGTCTTCGGCCTGCACCACCTCGCGCATGCGCACAACGCGGAGACGGGCAGCGACCCGCTGGGCGGGATGGACGCGCGCACGATGCGCGCTGCGGCTGCCCGTGGCGCGGAGGACCCCCCATCGGAACCCGGCCCCGGCACCAGGGGCGGGGCCTGAGCATGGACCTGGAATTCAGCGCCGCCGAGGAGGACTTCCGTGCCGGGGCCCGAACCTGGCTGCGGGCACATGTGCCCGACGAACCGCTGCCGTCCCTGGAGACGGCCGAGGGCTTCGCCGCACACCGCTCCTGGGAGCGCGAGCTGTACGAGTACGGCTGGTCGGTCGTCTCCTGGCCGCGTGCGTACGGCGGCCGTGGAGCGACCCTCACCGAGTGGTTGATCTTCGAGGAGGAGTACTACGCGGCCGGCGCGCCCGGCCGCGTCAGCCAGAACGGCATCAACCTGCTGGCCCCCACCCTCTTCGCGCACGGCACCGAGGAGCAGCGGGCACGCATCCTGCCGCCGACGGCCGCCGGTACGACGGTCTGGGCGCAGGCCTGGTCCGAACCCGAAGCCGGCTCCGACCTGGCCGCGCTGCGCTCCCGCGCCGAGCGCACCGAACGGGACGGCGGAGGCTGGCTGCTGAGCGGTCACAAGACCTGGTCCTCCCGCGCCGCCTTCGCCGACCGCGCCTTCGGCCTCTTCCGCACCGACCCGGAACAGGAACGGCACCGAGGGCTGAGCTATCTGATGTTCCCGCTGGACGCGCCGGGCGTCACCGTACGGCCCATCGCCAGGCTGGACGGCAGGCCGGCCTTCGCGGAGATCCTGCTGGACCGCGTCTTCGTGCCGGACGAGGACGTCATCGGCGAGCCGGGGCAGGGCTGGCGGGCGGCCATGTCGACGGCGGGCAACGAGCGCGGCCTCGCCCTGCGCTCGCCGGGCCGCTTCACCGCAGCCGCCGAGCGGTTGCGACACCTGTGGCGGGAACGGGCCGACCCCGGCGACACGGCAGTCGCGCAGCGGGTGGCCGACGCCTGGATCGGGGCCCGCGCGTACCAGCTGGCGGGGTATGCGGCGGCCTCCGGGGAAGCGGAAGACGAAGCCGCCCCGCCCTTCAGCGCCTCCATGAACAAGATCTTCTGGTCCGAACTCGACATCGACCTGCACGAGACGGGGCTCGACCTGCTCGGCCCCGGCACGGCCGAGATCGCCGAAGGACTGGCGGAGTCCGGCTGGCTGGACGGCTGGACCTTCGCCCTCGCCGGGCCGATCTACGCCGGGACCAACGAGATCCAGCGCGACATCGTCGCCGAGCGGCTGCTCGGCCTGCCGAGGGGACGCTGAGCCGCGATGCGTTTCGTACCGGACCGGGAGCACCGCGGCTACGCCGCAACCGTCCGCCGCCTGCTGGCCGACGCCGGGCCCCACGAGGCCGCCCGCGCCTGGGCGGCGGGCGACCAGCGGCCGGGCCGGGCCCTGTGGCGCTCCCTCGCCGACACCGGCCTGCCCGCACTCGCCGTCCCGGAGGAGCAAGGAGGCCTCGGCTGGTACCCGCCCGAACTCGCCTCCGCCTTCGTGGAGACGGGCCGCGCCGGTGTCCCCGGCCCTCTGGTGGAGACGGTCGCCCTCGCCGCCGGACTGCATCCCAGCACCCCGTGGCCCGCCCGCCTCCTGACCGGCGAACACCTGGCGACGGTCACCGATCCGGCGACGGCCACCGATCGTGCGTCAGCCGCCGGTCCCGGCGCGGAGACCCGCCCGGGGGTCGGCTACGCGGTGGACGCACACGTCGCCGACCTGACGTTCGTACTCGTCGCCGGGGGCCTGACCACCGCCGCGGCCGTGGGCACGCCGCTGCGTTCCGTGGACCCCGGCCGTCATCTGGTGCGTTGTGTGCCCGGCGAAGCCGTGTCCGCCGACCCACGGCGGATCCGGGCGCTCGCCACCTTGCTGACCGCCGCGCAGTTGCTCGGGGCGGGCGAGGCGCTGTTGGAGGGGAGCGTGGCGTACGCCGGGCAACGGCGGCAGTTCGGGCGTCCGGTGGGGTCCTTCCAGGCGGTCAAGCACCAGTTGGCGAGCGTCGCCGTGGCGCTTAAGTTCGCACGGCCCCTGCTGTACGGCGGCGCGCTGGCCGTACGGGGCGACGCGGCTGCCGACCCCCGCGATCTGCCCGCGGCCAAGGCGGCCTGCTCGCGCGCCGCTCACCTGGCCGCACGTACGGCGCTGCAGGTGCACGGCGCGCTGGGCTACACGGACGAGTACGACCTGACCCTTCTGCTGCGCAAGGCCCGTGCCCTGCAGACCGCTTGGGGCACCTTGGCCGCTTGCCGCGCCGCCGTGCTCACCGGCGGGCCACTGCCGGGTTGACCCGCGCCCACCCCGGGACGCCGAGCGGAGCTTCACCCCGTGAGGGAGCCGGGTTCGCGCTCGGAGAGCGCGGCGGCGGGCGCGAGGCGGCGGCGGCTGACGCGGGCCGAGGTGCTCAGCACGGCGTGCGAGACGGCGGCCAGCGCGCCCGCCGGTGCCAGCAGCGGCCACTGCGCGGTCATGAACGCGGTGCAGGCCAGCGCCAGGGCGGCCACCGCCATGCCGACACTCGCCCCCGTCCCCGTCCAGGCGACCATGCGGGGCAGGGTCCGGGGGACGGGGAACCGGCGTGCCAGTACGCCACCGGTGGTGGCGAGGGTGAATGCGGCCAGCAGGGTGCTCACCGTGGCCAGCAGCGCCAAAGGGGCGGCCGACGGGCCGACGGCGGTGCGCGCCAACGCCCAGCAGACCAGCAGGAAGGGGGCGCACAGTGCTGCCGCGCACGCGGTATGGCGCGTCTGTGCGACTGTCAGCTCGCGCTGGCATTCCGGCGCCAGTACGGCCACCGGTCCGAAGTCCCGCACCGCACGGTGGGCCGCCTCGGTGCGGGGAAGCCCTTCCTGGACGTAGGCGTCGGTGGCGTCCAGCAGCCCGTCGTGGATCTCCGCGAGCATACGGGTCTTGGCACGTGCCGGGCCCAGCAGCGCGGCGCCCAGCGCCTCGGTGTAGGCGACCAGCGGGTCGGGATGTGGGGGCGGGTGTGGGTGTGGATGCTGTCTGTTGCTGCCGCCCGTGTCGCAGCGGTCGCGCATGTCGTTGCCGCCACTCTTGTCGCTGCCGTCGCTCAGGTCGCTGCCGTCGCTCATGTCGCAGGCCGGATCCGTGCGGGCCGCGCGGGTGTGTCGAGGACCGCGCCGATCGCCTCGGTGAACTCGCGCCATGCGGTGCGCTCCTCGGCGAGCGTCCGGCGTCCGGCGTCGGTGAGCGTGTAGCAGCGTCGGCGCCGCTCTCCGGTGGACTGCCAGTCGCCGGCCAACAGCCCCAGCCGCTCCAGCCGCTTGAGCGCCGGATAAACGGTGCCCGTCCGTAGCTCCAGCGCGCCCCCGCTGCGCTCCTGCACCGCGGTGATGATCGCGTACCCGTGCAGCGGCCCGGGTTCGAGCACGGCCAGCAGCAGTCCGTCGAGGTGTCCTCGTACCGCTTCCGTCTTCATGGGGCCAGTGTAGGCAAGGAACGTATTGGTGTGCTACCTATTGGCCGCCAATCCATTTGTGTTGGCTGCCAACCTATGAAGCTGTCGAATCGGGGGTCCTCGGTGACCAAGCTGCTGCTCTCCCTCCATGTACTCGCGGCGATCCTGGCCGTGGGGCCGATCGCGGTGGCCGCGTCGATGTTTCCGCGCTTCGCAAGAGATCTGCCGGCTGCCGCTGCCGCTGCCGGTGCCGGAGCCGGTGATGGCACCGGTGATGGCACCGGAGCCGGTTCTGATGGCGGCGCCGTAAAGGGGCGCGGGGCGGCAGCCGCTGCGCTGCTGCACCGCATCTGCCGGGGCTACGCCCTGTTCGGTGTGGCAGTCCCGGTCTTCGGGATGGCCACCGGCGCCCAGCTCGGCGTCCTCTCGGACGCATGGCTGGTGGCCTCCCTCATCCTGACGACCCTCGCCGCGATCCTCCTGGGTGCCGTCGTCCTGCCCCGTCAGGCCCGGATGCTGGGTGCGGCGGGCATCGGCCTCGACGAGGGCGAAGCGGTTCCCGTCATACCCGACCCCCGGGCCGCCGCGGCCCAGCTGGCCATGGTGACCGGCATCTTCAACCTGCTGTGGGCGATCGTGGTCGTCCTGATGATCGTCCGCCCGGGCTCGACGACGGGGGCATGACCGTTCCGACCGCACATTTCGTACGTGCTCGGCCGGGGGCAGTGCACTGAAAAGGCGATCCGCCGCCTCGGATGTGCGGGCGGACTGATGGCGCCCTCCTGGAGGTCCGGTGCTGCCCGGACCTCCAGATCTGGCTGTGGCTGAGAGGGCCGGGCGCCGGGGCCGGGGACCGCTCAGCGCCGGGTGCCCGGCTTGGGCAGGGGACGGGGGCGCGGGACGGAGTGCGGCCTGAGGGGCTTGCGCCAGGGCTGGTGGCGCTGCTCGCTGCGGAACTCCGGGCGGCCGGCGGTGCCGTTGAACTGACCTCGCATACTGACTCCCTTGAAGTGCTTCGTTTGTACTACTCTGATTGCAGTGGTTCGACCGTAGTACTTCAAATGAAGTGGTGCAAGAGAGTTCGGGGAAATCCCGGAAGCCCCCGAGAGAGGCAGGGAAGCCGTCATGCGGCAGAACACCGAGCGGCGTACCGCGCTGCTCGACGCGGCCATCGAAGTGCTGGCCCGCGAGGGCTCGCGCGGGCTGACGCTGCGCGCCGTCGACAAAGAGGCGGGCGTACCGACAGGCACCGCGTCCAACTACTTCGCCCACCGCGGCGACATGCTCACCCAGGTCATGCGCCGCACCCGCGAGCGGCTCACGCCCGACGAGGCGGCCCTGGCCGAACGGATGAGCGCCCCGCGCACACTCGCGCTCGAAGTCCAACTGATGCGCGATCTGGTGGAGCGCATGCGCGCCGATCGCAGCAGCTATCTCGCCATGCTGGAGCTGCGGTTGGAGGCGACCCGACGGCCGGAGCTGTACGAGGAACTGTCCGGGTTCCTGCGGGAGGAGTTCCAGGGCCTCATCGCCTACCACCGCGAAGTCGGGATGCCCGGCGACGACCTGGGCGTCGCCCTCCTCTATCTCGCCATGGCCGGCCTGCTGGTCGACGACATGACGATTCCCGACATCCTGCGTGAGCCCTACGACGTCGACAGCCTGATCCAGGCCATGGTCCCCCGCGTCTTCGGTGGACCCGCCGCACCCGACAGGCCCGCCGGGCCCTCCGACTGACGGCCAAGGACACCACGGCATATGCGAAGGAGCGGGTGGGAGGTGGTGTTCCTCCCGCCCGCTCCTGTTCGCATGCGTGGTGTGGTGTTGCGGGGGTGTTGCTGGTCAGTAGGCGGAGTCGACGTTGTCCATGGAGCCGTAGCGGTCGGCGGCGTAGTTGCAGGCGGCGACGATGTTGGCGACCGGGTCGGTCAGCTCGTCGGGGGTGCCTTCGACGTGGTAGCGGTCGAAGGTGGGCTGGATCACCTGCAGGAGGCCCTTGGAGGGGGTGCCCTTCTTGGCGTTGATGTCCCAGTCGTTGACCGCGTTGGGGTCACCGGCCGACTCGCGGATGATGTTGCGCTTGATGCCTTCGTAGGAGCCGGGGATGCCGTGCTCCTTCATGATGGCGCGGGCCTCGCGGATCCACCCGTCCAGGTTGTCCGCGTACTCCTTGCCACCAGCCTTCTTCTCGTCCTTCTTCTCGGCCTTGGCGGCCTTCTCGTCCTTGGCTGCCTTGGTGGCCTTGGCGTCGTGGGCGTGTGCGACGGCGGCGGGCTTGGTGGCGGGCTTGGCCGGGGCCTGGGCCGCGTGGGCGGTGCCGGCCAGGGCGGTGGTGGCGATACCGGCCGCGCCCAGGGCGGTCAGGCCGGTGGTGGCCAGGCGGGCGGGCTTGAGCGAGCGAAGAGCAGTACGCATGCGAGCGGAGAGCCTTCCAGTGGGGGACGTATCCGGCCGCGCATCCCCGGGGGGCCGCACCGTGCGGTGCGCTTGTCCCGGTCTCGTCGCGACCTGGCACCCCCCCTGGGAACCGGCTCCCCGGCCCGACAACTGTGTGACCTACGACCCCACGTAGTGCGACATACCCGACTCGATCGAGCCGTCGCACCCCCCGCCCCGGATCCTCGCAAACCGGACATACGATCCGGCCTCGTAAGTGATCTGGCTCCTATGGGCGGCCTCACACAACACCCCCCCTCGGCGCTCGTCCCCGTTCACCAGCGGCAAGATCAACTGCACACGCTGTACGGAAGTTCGGCGAGATGACCGGCGGGGACCAGCACCGGGCTCGGGGTCCGGCCGGCGGTCAGCGCGGCCAGGGGAGGGTGGCGTAGAGCCGGTAGTCGGTGCCGTCCCAGCCGTGTTCGAGGGTGCCGCCCGCGAGCAGGGTGCGCTCCTTCAGTCCGATGAGGCCCTGTCCGGCGCCGGGGATCGCGGTGCCGGTGCTCGTGCTGTCGCGCTGTGCAGCGTCGCGCCGCGCGGGGTTGCGGATCTCGACCGTCAGGCCCTTGCCGGAGCCGCCCCGTACGGTCACGGAGACCGGGGCGTCGGGGCCCGGGCCGTGCTTGCGGGCGTTCGTCAGGCCCTCCTGGACGATGCGGTACGCCGTACGGCCCGCCACCGGCGGGGCCGTGTCGGGGCCGCCCGCCACGTCCATGGCGAGGGTCACGCGGGAGCCCGCCTGCCGCGACTCGGCCGTCAACTGTTCGACGTCGGCCAACACCGGCTGGGGGCGGTCGCCGGCGTCCGGTGCGCGCAGTACGCCGATGATCTCCCGTAGGTCCTCCAGGGCCTGGTGCGCGCTGTCGCGGATCACGCCTGCCGCCCGTCCCACCTGGTCCGGGGAGGCGCCGGGATTGAACTCCAGGGCGCCCGCGTGCACGCTCAGCAGCGAGAGGCGGTGCGCCAGCACGTCGTGCATCTCGCGTGCGATGTCCTCCCGCGCCTCGCGCCGCGCCTCGGTGGCGGCACGGGCGGCCCGCTCGCGCAGCGAGAGGACGAGTTGGCGTCGGGACCGTACGTACAGACCCCAGCCGATCGCTCCGGCCAGGAGCGCGAAGTAGGTGAGGGCCGACGCCGTTCGCGGGTCGTCGGCTGCCGGTCCGCTCGCCAGGAAGATCGGTACCGGCCCGAATGCCAGCACCGACAGCAGGGCCGTCACCCTCGGCGCCCTGTTCACCGCGACGGTGAACAGGGCGACAAGGATCGGACCGGTCGTGAAGTGCGAGAAGGGCTCAGCGAGCAGCAGTACGGTGGCGAGTGGTACCGGCATGCGGCGCCGCAGGAAGACCGCCGCGCAGGCCAGGCCGCCGGCCAGTTGGTCGAGGAGCAGTGCGGTCGGAGAGGTGCCGGGGTCCACCCATACCGCGTCCGCGCTGAGCACCATGAAGCAGCCGGCGAAGACGAAGGCGCCGATGTCGGCGGCCCACTCCCGGCCCCCGCGGCGGCTCATCCGGCGCTCGACGCCCACACCTGCGGATTGCCCCGCCCGGCGCACCCGACCGGCCAACTGGCGGACCGACCACTGCGTGCGGGGGGTCCAGCGGATCCGGCGCCCCGTACGGTCCATCTTCAGCAGCCCCATGCGGCGAATCTACGGCTTGCCGTGTGCGGTCGTGGCCGGTCGGCGGGAGGTATCGACTTTGGTATGACCCCGGTGCGCCGCATCGCAGACTTCCGTCGTCCCCGCCGCCCCCGAAGGCCGATCCCTGGAGAACGCCGCTACGGCCAGCCTGCTGCCATGAAGAAATTTCTCGGCTTCGTCTCGTTCGTTCTCATCGTCCAGGGCGGGGGCGGCCTCGTGCACGAAGTGACCGACGGCCGGTTCAACCTCCCGTGGGCGGCCCTCCACCGGTTCGGCTTTCTGGACGGTTACGAGGTGTACGCCTGCGTCCTGCTGATCGTCCTGGGCATCGCGGTCGGCGCCGCCTCGGACGCGGTGAAACGGCGCGGCTGACACGAGGGTGGGCACGGCGCGGTCGACACGGTGGGCGAATGCGGCCGGGCCGGCCCCAGGTCCCGAGAACCGGGGGCTGCGGACCCGGCATATTCTGAGGCGGAGGCGTAGGCCGCGCCCTCACCCCCTTGTAGGCACCTGACCAGGAGCAGAAGCGTGTACTTCACCGACCGTGGCATCGAAGAGCTGGAGCAGCGGCGCGGCGAGGAAGAGGTCAGTCTCGCGTGGCTGTCCGAGCAGCTGCGGACCTTCGTCGACCTGAACCCGGACTTCGAGGTGCCGGTGGAGCGGCTGGCCACCTGGCTGGCCCGGCTGGACGACGAGGACGAGGAGTGACGAGGGGGCACAGGGGAAGCGCGGGATCGCGACAGCGGAGGGAGCGGGAGGCTTGCACCTCTCGCGATACGCGACATATCGTGTTCAGGAGAGACGCGATATGTCGTTGCGCGTGAGTGCCGTGCGCCCGTACGCCGCAGCGCCCGAGCCTGGGGAGGCCGCAGTGCCCGTACCCGACGACTGCTCGTGGGAGATCGGCGAGCCACGCCGGATCGAGTTCGACGATCCGGTGACCGAACTGGACGTCCGTGTGGTGAACGGCACCGTCAACGTCGTAGGCACTCCCGATGCCACCACCCGCGTCGAGGTCGGCAAGGTGGAGGGTCCGCCGCTGCTCGTGCGGCGGGAGGGCGGCAAACTCGTCCTCGCCTACGACGACCTGCCCTGGAACGGTTTCCTCAAGTGGCTGGACCGCAAGGGCTGGCGGCGCGAGGTGGAGGTCTCGGTCCGGGTCCCGGCGCAGGTCGCGCTGTCGGTCGGCGTGGTGGCGGCCAGCGCCGTCGTCTCCGGAGTACGCGGCCGCACCCGGGTGGCCGGGGTCTCCGGCAGCACCACGCTGGTGGGTCTGTCCGGTCCGGTCACGGCCGAGACCGTCTCGGGCGACGTGGAGACCCAACGCCTCTCCGGCTCACTGCACTTCTCCACCGTCTCCGGCGATCTGACGTGCATCGACGCCTCCGCCTGCGAGATCAAGGCGGACTCGGTCAGCGGCGCGATGATCCTCGATCTGTGTTCCCCGCGCTCCGCCCGGTCCCCGCGCGCCGACGACCCCGCCGACATACGGCTCTCCAGCGTCTCGGGTGAACTCGCCCTCAGGCTGCCCGACGACGCGGATCTGACAGTGGACGCGCGCACCGCGGGCGGCGCCGTCTCCAGTGCCTTCGACGGGCTGGCCACCGGCGGCTGGGGAGACCACCGGATCACCGGCACGCTCGGTGCGGGCCGCGGCGTCCTGCACGCCTCCAACGTCTCCGGCGGCCTCGCACTCCTCCGCCGCCCACCGGGTGACGACACCCTGCACGAGCCGTCCGGCTCATCCGGCTCATCCGGCACGTCCGGCTCCACCGGCAACGACGCCACGGCGGTCGGCGGCCCGCATCCGCCCGAGCATCCCGGCAACCCCTCTCCGGCGAAGGACCTGTGACATGCCTCCCGTCTTCGCACACGGCCGCCTGCGCCTCTATCTGCTGATGCTCCTCGACGAGGCGCCGCGCCACGGCTACGAGGTGATCCGCCTCCTGGAGGAGCGCTTCCAGGGGCTGTACGCGCCGTCCGCCGGCACCGTCTACCCGCGGCTGGCCAAGCTGGAGGCCGAGGGCCTGGTCAGCCACACCACCGAGGGCGGCCGCAAGGTCTACTCGATCACCGAGGCCGGCCGCGCGGAACTGGCGGACCGGCAGGCCGAGCTCGCCGAGCTGGAGGTGGAGATCCGCGACTCCGTCGCCGCGCTCGCCGCCGACATCCGCGAGGACGTCAGCGGCACGGCGAGCGACCTGCGCCGCGAGATGCGGGAGCAGGCCCGGAACGCACCCGGCCGTACCAAGGCAGGCCGCGCCCGGCCCGGCACCGGCACCCCGCCCGGCACCGGTGAGCCCCCCGGCTGGGACGACGGCTGGGAGAGCGGCTGGGACGGCGTCTGGGGCGACAAGGAGGCGTGGCGGCATGCCAAGGAGGAGATGCGCCGCGCCAAGGACGAGTGGAAGGAGCAGGCCCGCAAGGCCAAGGAGGAGGCCCAGCAGGCCCGGCGTCAGGCCAAGAAGGAGCGTGAGGCGCACACCGAGGCGCTGGCCGAGGTGCGGCGTATCGCCCGCCAGGTGCAGGAGCAGGTGCAGACCCGGATGCGAGCGGGTGACTGGCCCGGCGCCGTTCGCGACGGCATGTCCGAACTGGCCCGCGAGATGGGTGATCTGAGCCGCCTCACCGGCCAGGCGCCCCCCGGGTCTTCGCAGGCCCGGCCGCAGTCGGCAGGACCGGAACCGGACCGCCCGGCGGATGCGCGCACGGATCACCCGTCCGGTACGGAACCGGCCGCCGAGGCCGAGGTGCCCTTCCCCGATCCGACCGGCGACCCGGTACGCGACCTCGAACGCCTGCTGGACCGCTTCCGCGACGATGTGCGCGACGCGGCTCGTGACCACGGCGTGAGCGACACCCAACTGCGCGAGGTGCGCCGCCAGCTGTCCACCGCGGCGGCCCATATCGGTGTGGTACTCCGCGGCCCGGGTGGAGGGGCAGGGCCCACGGCCCCGGGCAGAGAGGGAGCGGACGGCTTCGGCACGGGCGGGAGTTGACCTCTTCCCGCCCCCCGAGACCCTGGCAGTCTAGTACCGCGCCCGCATTCCGGCACGCCCCCGCCCCCGGTTCCGGTCGCGCCGATGGGCCGACCGGGGTTCAATGTGACCTCGGGCAGGGCACGTTGACGCGAGCAGCGCAGTCGCGGAGCAGGCGGCGGAGCAGCAGCGTGGACGGGCGCGAACGGGGAAGCGAGGGGCGCATATGGAGCGGGAGATCCGGGAGATCACACTGCCGGGCGGGGAGACGGTGCTGGCTCGGGTGCACGTCCTGGACGACGACGAGGTGCCCTCCGGCGCCGAGGAGTTCGAGTACGACGACGTCGGCATCCGCGATCAGCTCATCGCGCGGGCCCAGCAGCTCAACGAGGTGATCGGCGGCGTGGGTGCCGCGGTGCTCGCCGCTGCCCGGCATGCCGGTCCGGACGAGGTCAGTGCGACGTTCGGCATCGAACTGGCCGTCAAGTCGGGCAAGGCCCTCGCCGCCGTGCTCGCCGAGGGGGAGGCCAAAGGGGCGGTCTCCGTCACCCTGACCTGGCGCAGGCCCGAGGCGCCGGCCGACCCTCCGGTCGCCGGTGGTCCGGCTCCGGCCCCGCAGGGCGGATGAGCGCGGGCGGACGAACGGACGGCCTCGACGGCCGGCGGCCAAGTCGTGGAAGGGCGTGCCCGGTTGGGGGCCCCGCCCCTCCCGTCTGTCGGACCCGGCGACTAGCCTGCTACCTCATACACCTCACACAGGGAAGCCGCGGGGGAACGGGGCGTAGAGGGGGGAGCGCTGTGACAGGAGTGCGAGCCGCACGGGGCGGGCGGTCACGATTCGGCGTGCTGCTGTGCGCGCCCTGTGCCGTATGAACGCCCCCGCGGGCCTCGCCGACTCCGTTCGCGCTTCCGTCGTGCGCATCGGGGCACCCCCCGAGGGGTACGACGGAAGCAGCGGGACAAGCGACGACAGCCGTCGCCGCGACAGGAACCGGCGTGCGTTCTGGGGGACCGGTTTTTTTGTCGCGCCCGGATGGGTCCTCACGTGCGCCCATGTCGTCGGCAAGGGTGCCGCGCCCATATGGAGGGGGGAGCGCGCCATCGGCATCACGATCGGGGACAGCACCGCCGACGCCGCTGACGCCGCCGTCGGCGGCGCAGCCGGCATGGGTGGCACCGCCGGCGCCGGTGCCACCGTCCTCCTCGGCGAGCTGGCGTTCGGACTGCCGCTGCCCGAGGACCCCCAGGCGCCCCCGGCCCCCTGGCCGTTCCCCGATCTGGCGCTGGTGCGGGTGCCTGGCGCCGAGGACGCCGACTGCCTGTGGCTGAGCGACCGTTCCGTGCTGACCCCGGCGGACATCGGGCTGTACGGCTGGGCGCCGTCGGAGGTCAGGGGCGAGCAGATGTTCTTCACCGGGTTGGGGAAGGCCACCGGGGTCGTCGGCCGTCCGCTCATGCTCAGCGGTGACCAGCTGACCGAGGGCTGCTCGGGCGGGCCCGTGCTCGACCAGCGGCGCGGCACGGTGCTCGGCGTCAGCAAGGGCACGGGCCGCAGGCCGGGCTCGGGGCTGGCCACACCGATCACCGCGCTCCGCAAGCTGTGCGACGCGGGGCCGCGCGGCGCACGCGTGCTGCACGAGGTGCTGTCGGCGCACGACAAGCACCATCTGAGGCGCTACAACGGCTTCGGCCACAGCTGGCACCGGCAGCACGCCAGGCTGGGCCCCTCCGGCGGGGAGCCCGCCTACGGCTTCACGGTCGACCGGCGCGCCGAGCTGTACGCGCTCTTCGCCGAGGTGGAGCCGCCCACCGGTGCCGGGCAGGTGCTGCAACTGGCCAACGAGGCCCGGAACATGGTGCTGCGCTGGCCCTACACCTTGCGCGACCACGATCCCCGCTCCTGGCGGGAGGGCGCCGGGCTGCTCTACGACCCGCGGGACGACAGCACGGCGGAGGTGGAGCCCTCCTCCGACCTCGCGCTGGAGGCGGTGGTGCTGTACGCCGCGAAGGTGACGGCCGCGCTCACCCGATCGGGCAAGGCGCGTACGCCTCGTGCGATCCGTGCGCTGGCCGACCTGCGCGAGTGGGTGGAGCGCACGGCGCGGACGCTGCTCAACGATGTCATCCGCGCCCGCGTCCCCGGCGTGCTTGACGGTCACCGTCCGGCGTCGGCGGCACGCGCGGATGTGCTGGTGGAGATAGAGCCGGACATCTACGGCTCGGGACGGCACGCGTGGCGGGTGGCGCTGGTCCGGCCCGCCGACAAGGACGACCTCCACGGCGGTGCGGCCCCGGCCCTCGGCGCCGTCGTCGAGGCCGGGGACTCCTCTCCGGCCGAGGACGCGGAGCGCGAGGAGATCACCGTCGAACAGAGCCGGGAGGAGGTGCCGCGCTCCCGGCTGGAGGAGGCAGTGCGCGGGGCCCTGTCCCAGGCCCTGGACCAGTGCGACGTGGACGACCATCTGGCGGCGGTGGAGTTCCTGCTGCCGCGAGCCCTGTTCGACGAGCCGGTGGACGCCTGGCGGGCCCGGCCCTACGACCCGTCCGACCCGTTCAACCCGCACACGCTGCCGCTGGGCCAGCGCAGGCTGGTCGTGGTGCGCGACAGGTCGCGCAAGGACCACGGCTTCACTCCCGAGTGCCGCAGTCGCGCCGCCGCCGTGCTGGGCGGCCCCATGGAGGCCGTGCCGCTGCGCCGCGAGGTTCCCGAGGCGGGACACGACGCCTCCGCCCCCGAGGGCGGGCAGGCCGCCTACGGGCGGCTGCTGGCGGCACCGCCCGGTGCCGTGCCGGTGTACTGCGCGGGGACGGGCAGCGGCCCGGGGGCGCGCGCCATGGCGGCGGCGCTCGGTGCGGGCCACGCCATGGCGCTGTGGCGGCACTCCTACAGCGACGACCAGGACCACCGCGATTGCGCCGAATTCCACGAGCGGGCCGCCGAACTGCTGCGCGAAGTTCCCTCGGCCCGGCAGCTGCCGCTGCACATCAGAGCGCTGCGCAACAGGAACGCCGACCTGACCGACGACACGGATGGCGCAACTGGCGTCAGCAGTGCGCCAATTGATCGTTCGTCGGCCTGGGCACGGCATATCGTCCTGCTCTACGATCCGCCCCACAGGACCTCGGGGGACGGACCGCTGCGCGAACCACCGCTCATGCCCAGGCCGCCGACAGCGTTGAGGAGCACACCGTGAGCGATTGGCGCATCTACCGCGGTGCGGGTGTCCCGCACGAAGGTGTGCGTGAGCTGCCCGAGCCGCCGCCTTGGCGTGACTTCACCGGAGCCGGCACCGGGCCCGACTCCCCGGGCGGGGCGAGTGGCGACGACCCGGAGGGTGCCGACACCGCCCGACGGCTGGGCGCGAGGCGACGGCTGGTGGAGAGCCTCCATCCGCGGCCCGAGGAGGTCGAGGCCGTCAACGCGGCGCTGTATCTGCGGCGTCCGCTGCTGGTCACCGGCAACCCGGGCACCGGAAAATCCACCCTCGCGCACGCGGTCGCCCACGAGCTGGGCCTGGGCCGGGTGCTGCGGTGGCCCATCGTCAGCCGCACGACACTGCAGGACGGTCTCTACCACTACGACGCCATCGGCCGCCTTCAGGACGTCCAGCTGGACCGGGCCGTGGCCGGGGACAGCAGTACCCCGCCCGCCCGTCCCCCGATCGGGTCGTATCTGCGCCTCGGCCCGCTCGGTACCGCGCTGCTGCCCGCCCGGCCCGCCGAACCGGACAGGGCACCGCTGCCCCGGGTGCTGCTCGTCGACGAGCTGGACAAGAGCGACATCGACCTGCCCAGCGACCTGCTGAACGTACTGGAGGACGGCGAGTTCACCATCCCGGAGCTGGAGCGCATCGCCGACCGCGAGCCGGTCGCCGAGGTGCTGACGGCGGACGGCGAGAAGGTCCGGATCGAGGGGGGCCGGGTACGCTGCACGGTCTTCCCGTTCATCGTGCTCACCTCCAACGGGGAGCGGGACTTCCCGGCCGCCCTGCTGCGCCGCTGCATCCAGCTGGACCTCAAACCACCCGGCGACGAGCAGCTCGCCGCGATGGTCTCCGCGCACCTGGGGGAGGAGGCGCTGGAGGAGGGCGCCGAACTGGTCCAGCGGTTCCTGCGGCGCCAGCCGGGACAGGTGATCGCCACCGATCAGCTGCTCAACGCCCTGTTCCTGACACAGCGCACCTCAGGTGTCGAGCGGGTCACCCGCGACCGGCTCGCCGAGATGCTGCTGCGCCCCCTCGACCGCCCGAGGTGACCGTCACATGAGTGCGGCGTCGACCCCGCCGCGGCAACCTTCCGACCATCCGCGGTCCGCGGCGGCCCCGTGGGCCGAGCGGCAGTCCGTGCACGACGTGGCGGAGCTGGTGGCGCGGTTGCGGGCCGCCGGCTGGGATCCGTCGTCCGAGGAGCTCGCCGAGGCGCTGTGGCTGGCCCGCTTCGGTTTGGGGCGCACTGCAGGGGAACCCGACGTGGACTCCACCGGGCTCCGCTACTCAGGGACCCGGACGCCGCAGCCGGAGCCTCCCATGCCACCAGCCGAGGACCACGACGCCACCGAGCCGACGGAGACGCCACCGGCCACGGAGCGCACCGCGCCGGTCTCGCTGTTCGCACCGCGCAGGCACGGCGGAGCACCACCGGCGGGCTTCCCGGTCCGGGCGCCGGCGGCCGGGGCGCTGTCCGGACTGCTCGAACTGCAGCACGCACTGCGCCCCTTGCACGGCTACCGGCCCCCGCTGCCGCCCGCCACCGGCGCCCTGGACGAGGCGGCCACCGCCGATCTGAGCGCCCGCTCCACCGCGGTGCGGCCCGTCTTCGGCACAGAGGTCCGCCGCTACAGCGAGATCCAGCTCATCATGGACGCCTCGCCCACCGCCTCGGTGTGGCAGCCCACCCTGGAGCGGCTGCGGCAGACCTTCGAGCAGCTCGGTGCCTTCCGCGACGTCCAGGTGCGCTATCTGCACCGTGCCCGGGACGGCGCCCCGCTCATCGGTACCGGGCCGGTGGACGGCACCGCACGGCTGCGGCCGGCCGACGAGTACCGCGACACCACCGGACGGCGCCTCACCCTCGTGGTCAGCGACTGCGTGGGCGCGCTGTGGCAGGACGGCCGCGCCCAGCGGCTGCTGCACCACTGGTCGGGCCGCTCCCCGCTGGCCGTCGTACAGCCGCTGCCGCCCCGGCTGTGGCCGCGTACGGCGCTGCCCGCAGAAGCGGGTCTGCTGCTGCGCGGGCGCGGCTCGGGCGGACGCGTCACCTTCGAGCCCGACAGCTACGGTCCGCCCCCGCCGGCGGGCGCCGTGCCGGTGCCGGTGCTGCTGCCCACGCCCGAGGCGCTGGGCAACTGGGCGCGGTTGCTGGGCACCGACAGCGAGCGCGCCGTGGCCGGTGCCGCCGCCTGGGTGCTGCCCCGGCACCCGGCGATGCCCGCGCCGCGTACCCCGGCGGGCGCGGTACCGGCGCGTACCCTGCTGCGCGAATTCCGCAACACCGCCTCACCCGGGGCGTTGGATCTGGCCGTGCATCTGGCCGTGGTGCCGCTGCTGCTGCCGGTCATCCATCTCGTGCAGGAGGCGATGCTGCCCGACACCGGGCCGATGGAGCTGGCCGAGGTGCTGCTGTCCGGGCTGCTGACCCGGCTGCCGGAGGAGGACGAGCCGGACGGGACCGACCGCCGCGGAAGCCTGCCCGGCCCGCGCTACGCGTTCGCGCCCGGGGTGCGCGAACTGCTGCTGCAGTCCCTGGACCAGGGCGCGGCCGTACTCATCCTCAAACATCTGTCCGGGTATGTGGCGCAGCGCTTCGGTAAGGGCACCCGTAACTTCGCCGCCATGGCCGTCGCCCAGCTCACCGGCCGCAGCGAGTCCGAGCGCGCCGGCCGCGAGCCGGCGGGCACCGTGGGGGACGGTGCGGAGCCGAACGAGGCGGAGGACGGCGACGAGATGTTCGCGACGATCCCCGCCGAGGTCGTCCGGTTCTACCTGCCCGAGCAGACCGCGGCCGACCAGGTGGCCGAAACCGAGCGACTGCTGCGCCGCTGGCGCTCCCAGGGCGACATCCAACTGCTGCACCGGGCCCGCTCCGTCGGCGAGGCAGCACGTGCCGCCGACCGCGACAGCGCACGGGCCCGGCTGGCACTCGGCCGGGTGCTGCACGCACTGGCCGGTACGGCTGCCGTACGCCGCAGCCCGCAGGGCCCCGAGCCGCTGCTGCGGGACGCCGCCGAACTGCTGACGGACAACGAGCCGGGCACCCTGCTGGAGCGCGCGGGCGTCGAACACTCGCTGTGGCAGGTGCGCGGCGGCTCCCGGCATCTGCTGCGCGCCGAGGGTCTGCTGCGTTCGCTGGCGGGCCGCACCGGTTCAGCCACCGCGCAGGCGGCGGAACCGGCGGCAGAAGACCCGGCGGCAGAAGACCCGGCGGCAGAAGACACGGCGGCAGAAGACACGGCGGAACGGGCACTGCTGCCGGACGCCGAGCGCACCCGTAAACTCCGGCTGGGCCGGGTGCTGCTCGCACTGGCCCAAACCGCACCCGAACACCGCCACAGGGCGGCCCCCGAGGCCGTCAGCGAACTCCGCGAAGCGAGCGACATGCTGGCAGACCGCGCGCCCGGGTTCCCCGAGCCCTCCGGTGCCCCCGCGACCTCCGAGACCCGGCCCGCCCAGGTGGCCCCGCAGGCACCCGACTCCCGTGCACCGGACTCCCGCGCATCCGACGAGGCGCGGGCACAGCGCTGCGGCGCCCTCCTCGACCTGGCGTCCGCGCTGCGGCTGAGCGGCGCCCCGCCGCAGGAGCGCCTCGATGTGCTGGCGCAGGCCGAGGCCCTCGCGGGCGAGCGGTCCGGGCTGCGGCTGCGCTGCGCCAGGGAGCGCGCCCGTGTGCTGCGCGAGACCCGTGACTGGGAGGCGGCGGCCGAGGCGTACACGGAGGCCGAGCGGCTGTCGGGACGCGACAGCACACAGCGGGGCGAACTGCTCATCGAATGGGGCGAGATGCTGCTCACCGAAGCAGGCGACCTGTCGCGCGCGGAGGGGCTGCTGCGCGAGGCCCTCACCCGCGCCCCCTCCGGGAGCCCGACGGTGGCCAGGGCCGCGCTGCTGCTCGGACGGGTGCTGCTGCTGCGCTACGAACGCGAGAGTTTTCTGCCCGACCTGTACGAGGGCTGCCATCTGCTGGAGCAGGCGGCCCGGCAGGGCCCCGACGCGGAGAGCAGGGCGCAGGCATGGCTGCGGCTGGGCAGGGCCCGGACGCTCTTCCCGGCGGCTGCTCCGGAGTCCCAGCAGGTGGCGGCCGATCTCACCAGGGCGCTGGAGGAGCTGGCCGACGCCCGCGAGGGCGGCTCCGTCACCGCCGCCAGGGCGCTGCACGGCCGGGCCGAATTCCATCGCTCCCAGGGGCGTGCCGAGGAGGCGCTGGCCGACTACCGCGCGGCGGAGGCCGAATGGCAGCTGCTGGCCGGGCAGCTGGCGGACCTCCCCTGGGCCGAGGTGCGCGACACCAGGGACCGGGTGGCCGAACTGGCGGGTTGAGCGCAAGGCACCTAACCGGGTGCGCCGACGCGCCGACCGGGGGAGGCATCAGCGGGCGGAACCGGGGGGAACGGACGGGAGAACGGGGAGGAACTGACGGGGGAACGGGGGGATGACCTGATGTGGCGCGCGGGGGAAGGCGAGGACCGGCCGAATGCGGTGGCCCCGCTCCTCGCACGTGTTTCCGGCTACCTGCCCCGGGAAAGAGACATCATCCGTGTTACCGCCCCCGGGTGGGGGTCCTAGGGAGGAGAAGAGCGTGCCGAAGCGGACCGAGGGCGCGTCCCGCAGCCCGGGCCGTGGGCCCGACGCCGCACCGCCGTCGCCCTTGCCCGATCTGACGGATGTGTCCCTGCGTACCCTCAGGACCTGCGACGATCCCGCCGTCACCGCCGCCGTGGAGAGTGCGCTGCGCACCCCCGAGGAGCTGTCGCGGGTATGGCGGTCCTCCGGCGGGGAAGCCGGCCGTATCGGCAGGCGGCGACACTCCGGCGGACCCCCGGCAGGCAGCCACCGGGCAGCCGGGAAACGGGGTGTGATCCGGTCAACCTTCGGCTCGGTCCACGGCACCTCCGGCCCGCCTCCGGGTCCGGGAGACAGCGTGGGCCGTCATGAACCCCTTTGAGATACCGGGCCCCCAGCTTCGTCGGATGGGGGAGACGCGGCCGGTGCCGGGAGAGGCCGCCGCACTGGGCGGCTGGCTGCACAGCAGACGCCTCGTCCTGCTCAAGACGCTGCTGACCAGGGCCGAGCGCACCCAGTTGCCCCCACACGCGGCCCGCGCGCTGCGCGAGCACTGGACGCTGCTGGAGGACGCCGAGCACCACGACCCCGCCGCGGCGCGCGGCGTCCTCGGCTATCCGGCGGCGGGCAACTGGCTGGCGCACGCCCTGGCGGCGCCCGGCGACGATTTCGTCACGGCGCTGGCGGGTCTGGGTACGCTCGCCGCGACGGTGGCCACCGCCGCCGGCTGCGACTTCCGCCTCGTCCTGCCGGTGCACGACGGCTTACTCGTCCTCCCCGGCCTCGGCTCGTACGCGACCACCGCGCCCCGGGTACGCATGGAGGCGATCGGCGACACGGTCACCTTCACCCCGCAGGACGGTCGGCCGACCGCCCTCGTGCGAGGCGACCTGCTGAGCCGTGCGGCGCCACCGGCAACGGGCTGGCGGCCCCTCGGCCCACTGCCCGGCGGGCCCGCCGTGCTCGACGACCAGGACCCGCACCTCGCGCGGGAGACGGGCCGCGCAGGGCTCGCGGGACTGCTGCCTGCCGCCCTGACCGCCCCGGACGAGGCATACGAGTGGCGGGAGCTGTGGAGCCGCGCGCTGGATCTGCTGGGCGACGCCGACCCGGAGCGCGCCGCCGAGGTGGCGAGCCTCGTCCGCGCCGTCGTACCCGTGCTGTGGAAGCCCGACGGGCGGGCCAGCGCCACCCGACTGGCCGCACCCTGGGCCGTGCTGACGACCCTTCCGCGAACGCCGGAGGAGATGGCCGAGGTCCTCGTGCACGAGGTGCAGCACAGCAAGCTCGCCGTCCTCGGTGGCGTCGTACGGCTCAACGACGAGTCCGCCGAGGCCGTCTACCGCGTCGGCTGGCGCAGCGACCCCAGGCCGCTGGGCGCCGTCGTGCAGGGCACCTACGCGCATCTGGCCCTCGCCGATCTGTGGGCCAGGCTCGCCCGCCGGGCCTCGGCGACGCCCGCCGAGCGCGCGGCCGCCCGGCGCCGCGCAGCCGACTACGGTGCCCAGGTCGACCACGCTCTTTTCCTCCTTCTGGGCTCTGGTCAACTGACCCGTCAGGGCACAGAGTTCGTGGAGGGCATGCGCCATCGCTACCGGCGGCTGAGCTCCCCGGGCGGGAGGGCCGCCCGGGACGCGGAGTCCGCGGAGCACGCGGGCAACACCGACAGCGCGGGCAACGCGGCCGACAGCGAAAACGCAGCCGACAGGCTCACAAACGGTCACTTTGGGTAATCTCGCCGTACACGTCGCCCGCGAGGCGGCGACGGCTGCTGGACGAGGGAGAACGCAAGCATGGTCGCTCAGCGGGAACCGGCTCAGGGCGGGGCGCCCGGAGGGGAGTCCGAGCACTTCGTGGTGGTCTTTCCCGGCTATCACCGGGGCTGGGGCAACTGGATCGCGCACCGGCTGGAGAGCCATGGGCATCGCACCACGCTCCAGCGCTGGGACCCGGACCGCGAGCAACCGCTGGAGGAGGCGCTGGGCGACCTCCAGCTCGCCACCGGCCGCGTCCTGCTGGTCATCAGCGATGTCTTCCTCCAACTCGGTCCGCGCACCGAGGCCGACTGGAACGCCGTGCTGCGCGGCTATGTCGCCCAGCACGCGGACCGGTTCGCCGCCGTCAACCTGACCAACCGCGAGCTGCTGCCGGCCACCGCGGTGCTGGAGCCGGTCAACCTGTGGGGCGTCGGCGAGGAGGAGGCCGAACGGCGGCTGCTCAACCGGCTCGGACTGCGGCCCCGCCGCATCCCCGTCCCGCAGCCCGGCTACGCTAGCCGCTACCCGAACGACCCGCCCGCCATCTGGGGCGAGGTGCCGCGCCGCAATGCCCGCTTCACCGGCCGCGACGTCATCCTCGGCGACCTCCAGCAGCGGCTGATGGACGCCGAGCACGGCGCCGCCGTCTGCTCACTGGTCGGGACGGCGGGCATCGGCAAGACGCAGATCGCGGCGGAGTACGCGCACCGCTTCGCACCCGACTACGACGTCGTCTGGTGGGTCAACTGCGATCAGCGCAACACCCAGCGCGACACCTTCGGCTCGCTCGCCACCGAGATCGGTCTCGACAGTTCCGGTGAGGTCGGCGAGCGGGTGCGCGCCGTACGCGAGGCGCTGCGCAGGAACGAGCCGTCCGGCCGGTGGCTGCTGATCTTCGACGGCTGGGAGGAGCCCGAGGAAGCCGCCACCTACCTCCCCCAGGGCGGCAGCGGCCACGTCCTGATCACCTCCCGCAACAAGAGCTGGCGGTCTCTCACCGACATCAAGCAGATCAGCGCCTTCCGCCGCGCCGAGTCCACCGGCTATCTGATGCGCCGTGCCCCGCACATCACCGTCGAGCAGGCCGACCAGGTGGCCGACGAGTTCCAGGACCTGCCGCTCCAGCTGGCGCAGGCCGCGGCCTGGCTGGGCGAGGAGGGCATGGAGGTGCCCGAGTACCTGCGCATGGTGCGGGGGGTGGGGCTCACCCGGCTGGAGAGCAACACCATGCCGGACGACTACCCGTACTCCTCCCTGACCTCCTGGTCGATGCTGCTCAACAAGCTGCGCAAGTCCGAGCCGCGCGCTGTGGAACTGCTCTCCCTGTGTTCGGTCTTCGCGCCCGGCCGCATCCCGCTGGGACTGGCCCGGGGCATCCCGGCCGCCGAACTTCCCGAGACCCTGCGCTGGTTCAGCAAGGACCGGTCGGGCTGGACGCGTGCGCTGGACTCCCTCGTCAACTACTCGGTGCTCACCCGCGAGGCCCGCACCCCCGCCGTCGGCGACGGCGACCAGAGCGACTCCGTCCATATGCACCAGGTCGTCCACCGCGTCATCGCGGAGCTGACCCAGGGCAGGCAGAACGACATCTATCGCGAAACCGTGCACCGGCTGCTGGTGGAGGCCGACCCCAGCACTCCCAACGACAGCCGCCAGTGGGGCCGCTACGCCGAGATGCTGCCCCACCTGATCGCCTCGGGCGCCCCCTCCAGCAAGGACCGCCGCGTCCAGGAGATGCTGCTCAACTGCCTGCGCTACTGCTACTCCAGCGGTGAGTACACCCTCGGCGCCGAGCTGGCCGACAGCATTCGCGGGGACTGGGAGACGTTCCTGGACGCCACGGCTTCGCAGATGCTGGCGCTCACCACCATGCAGGGGAACCTGCTGCGCGGGGGTGGCCGATTCCGCGAGGCACAGGCGTTCGACAGTGCCCGGCTGGAGCGGCTGCGCGAGATGCCGCCCTCCGACGGCGCCCACGAGGAAGCCGTCATGGACGCCACCAGCTGCCTCGCCTCCGACCTGCGGCTGCTCGGCCAGTACGACGAAGCGCTGCAGCTGCAGAAGCAGGTTGTCGAGGTCTCCGCTCGGCTGTACGGCCCGGAGGAGTGGACGAGCCTGCTGGCCCAGCACAATCTCGCCGTCGGCCTGCGGCTACTGGGCCGCTACGAGGACGCCTACGAAACGGACCTGGACACCCTCCGCAAACGCGAGCAGGTGCTGCGGGCCCGCCACCCCAACACCCTCGCCTCCGGCAACGCCTGCGCCCGAGATCTGCGGCTGATGGGCCGCTACCAGGAGGCGCTGGCCCGCCAGGAGCTCGGCATGCGACTGCATCTGCAGGTGCTGGGCGCCCAGCATCCGCAGACCCTCATGGCCCGGCACAATCTGCTGCTGTGCCAGCGCAGGGCGGGCACCCCGCGCCAGGACATCGCCACCGCCATGGCGCTCCTGCTGGAGCAGCACGAGCAGGTGCACAACCGCACCCACTACTCCACGCTCTCGCTGCTGACCGACTACGGCAACTTCCTGCGGGAGCACGGCGACCTGGCACTCGCCCGCGAGTTGCTGACCGAGGCGGAGGACGCCTTCCGCTCCCTGCTGGGCCCCGCGCACCCGGTCCCCACCGCGATGCAGTCCAACGCAGGGCTGGTGCTGCAGGCGGAGGGCGAGCGGGACGGTGCGCTCAACATGTTCGAGCAGGCGCTGGCCGGGCTCACCACACTGCTGGGCGCCGACCACCCCGCGACGCTCGGCTGCGCCCTGAACACCAGTGGCGGCCGCAACTTCAGCGAAGCCCTGGAGGACGCCTTCGAGCTGAGCCGCGACACTCTGGAGCGCTCCCGGCGGGTGCTGGGCGCCGACCACCCCCTCACCCTTTCGTGCATGGTGGCCCACGCCGGCGATCTGCGCTCCCTGCGGCGCCGCGAGGAGGCCCGCGCGCTGGAGAGCGACGCCCTGGAGCGGTTCACCCGCTCGCTGGGCGCCCAGCACCAGCACACCCTCGCCGCCCGCCAGCGCACCCGCCCGTACTGGGACTACGAGCCGTACCTGGGCTGAGCCGGCCGGGCCCCATGGACGCGCCGGGCCCGCACACGGCCGAGGGCCCCCGCCGCAATGCGCGGCGGGGGCCCTCGGCTTCGTACGACGGGCCGTCACCGGACCGGTCGGCTCAGATCTCGAAGACCTCCTGGATGAGCTGCGCCTGCTCCTCCGCGTGCCGCTTGCCCGAGCCCACGGCGGGCGAGGACGAGGACGGCCGGGAGACGCGACGCAGCCGGTCCGCGTTCGGGACGGGCTCCGAGCCGATGATCAGGTCGAGGTGGTCGACCAGGTTGAGGGCGATGAACGGCCAGGCGCCCTGGTTGGCCGGCTCCTCCTGCGCCCACACGTACTTCTGGGCGTTGGTGAACCGCGCCATCTCGGTCTGGATCTCCTTGCTGGGCAGCGGGTAGAGCCGCTCCAGCCGGATGATCGCCGTGTCGGCGGAGTCGGGGTCGGTCAGACCCCGCTTCTGCCGCTCGGCCTCCAGGTCGTAGTAGACCTTGCCGGAGCAGAAGACGACCTTGCGGACCTTGGCCGGGTCCATCTGACCGCTGTCCACCAGCGTGTCACCGATCACCGGGCGGAAGCCGCCGCTGGTGAACTCCTCCGTCTTGGAGGCCGCCGCCTTCATCCGCAGCATCGACTTCGGGGTGAAGACGACCAGCGGCTTGTGGTGCGGGTTGTGCACCTGCCAGCGCAGCAGGTGGAAGTAGCTGGAGGGCAGCGACGGCATGGCGACCGTCATGCTGTTCTGCGCGCACAGCTGGAGGAACCGCTCGATCCGGGCCGAGGAGTGGTCCGGGCCCTGGCCCTCGTAACCGTGCGGCAGCAGCAGGGTGACACCAGAGGTCTGGTTCCACTTCTGCTCGGCCGAGGAGATGAACTCGTCGATGACCGTCTGCGCGCCGTTGGCGAAGTCGCCGAACTGCGCCTCCCACATCACCAGCGCCTCGGGACGGGCCAGCGAGTAGCCGTACTCGAAGCCCATCGCCGCGTACTCGCTCAGCAGCGAGTCGTAGACGTTGTAGCGGGCCTGGTCGTCGGACAGGTACAGCAGCGGCGTGTAGTCGTCGCCGGTGTTCTGGTCGAGCAGCACCGCGTGCCGCTGGCCGAACGTGCCGCGCCGCGAGTCCTGGCCGGCCAGCCGGACCGGGGTGCCCTCCATCAGCAGCGAGCCGATGGCCAGCGTCTCGCCCATGCCCCAGTCGATCGTGTCGTCCTCGACCATCTGCGCACGGCGCTGCAGCTGCGGCGTCAGACGCGGGTGGACGGAGATCCGCTCGGGGACGTTGACCTGGGACTCGGCGATCCGCTTGACGACCTCCTGGCTGATGGCCGTCTCCACGTGCACCGGGAACTCCGGCTGCGGCGCCGGGACCTCGGCCGGGGCCGGGGCCGAAGTGGCGTCCCGGACCTCGGTGAAGACCTTCTCCAGCTGTCCCTGGAAGTCCTGGAGGGCCTGCTCGGCCTCCTCCAGCGTGATGTCGCCCCGGCCGATCAGCGACTCGGTGTAGAGCTTGCGCACCGAGCGCTTGCGGTCGATCAGGTCGTACATCAGCGGCTGGGTGAACTTCGGGTTGTCGGTCTCGTTGTGACCGCGGCGCCGGTAGCAGATCAGGTCGATGACCACGTCCTTGTTGAACGCCTGCCGGTACTCGAACGCCAGTCGCGCCACCCGGACGACGGCCTCGGGGTCGTCGCCGTTGACGTGGAAGATCGGGGCCTCGACCATCCGGGCCACGTCCGTCGAGTACATCGACGAGCGCGCCGACTCGGGAGCCGCGGTGAAGCCCACCTGGTTGTTGATGACGACATGGATGGTGCCGCCGGTGCGGTAGCCGCGCAGCTGCGACATGTTGAGCGTCTCGGCCACCACGCCCTGGCCCGCGAAGGCCGCGTCACCGTGCAGCGCGATCGGCAGGACGGTGAAGTCCGTGCCGCCCTTGCCGATGATGTCCTGCTTGGCGCGTGCCACGCCCTCCAGGACCGGGTCCACGGCCTCCAGGTGGGAGGGGTTGGCGGTGAGCGAGACCTTGATCTGCTCGCCGTCAAGGCCGGTGAAGACGCCCTCGGCACCCAGGTGGTACTTCACGTCGCCGGAGCCGTGCATCGACTTCGGGTCGAGGTTGCCCTCGAACTCCCGGAAGATCTGCGCGTACGGCTTGCCCACGATGTTCGCCAGCACGTTCAGCCGGCCGCGGTGGGCCATGCCGATGACGGCCTCGTCCAGCCGGGACTCGGCGGCCGCGTCGATCACCGCGTCCAGCAGCGGGATGACGGACTCGCCGCCCTCCAGCGAGAAGCGCTTCTGGCCGACGTACTTGGTCTGCAGGAACGTCTCGAACGCCTCGGCGGCGTTGAGGCGGCGCAGGATGCGCAGCTGCTCCTCGCGCTCCGGCTTGACGTGCTGCAGCTCGACCCGGTCCTGGATCCACTTGCGCTGCTTGGGGTCCTGGATGTGCATGTACTCGATGCCGGTGGTGCGGCAGTACGAGTCACGCAGCACGCCCAGGATGTCGCGCAGCTTCATCATGGACTTGCCGGCGAAGCCGCCGACCGCGAACTCCCGCTCCAGGTCCCACAGGGTGAGCCCGTGCTCGGTGATGTCCAGGTCGGGGTGCTTGCGCTGCTTGTACTCCAGCGGGTCGGTGTCGGCCATGATGTGGCCGCGCACCCGGTAGGAGTGGATCAGGTCGAAGACGCGTGCGGCCTTGGTGACGTCGTCGTCGTGCGAGGCGTCGATGTCCTGCAGCCAGCGCACCGGCTCGTACGGGATGCGCAGCGCCTTGAAGATCTCGTCGTAGAAGTTGTTCTCGCCCAGCAGCAGGTTGGCCACCTGGCGCAGGAACTCGCCCGAGGCCGCACCCTGGATGACGCGGTGGTCGTAGGTGCTGGTCAGCGTCATGACCTTGGAGACACCCAGCCGGTTGAGGGTGTCCTGGGAGGTGCCCTGGAACTCCGCCGGGTACTCCATGGCGCCGACGCCCATGATCAGGCCCTGGCCGGGCATCAGACGGGGCACGGAGTGCACGGTGCCGATGCCGCCCGGGTTGGTCAGCGAGCAGGTGACGCCGGAGAAGTCCTCCATCGTCAGCTTGTTGTTCCTCGCCCGGCGGACGATGTCCTCGTACGCCTGCCAGAACTCGAAGAAGGTCAGCGTCTCGGCCTTCTTGATGCCTGCGACCACCAGCTGGCGCTCGCCGTTCGGCTTCACCAGGTCGATGGCCAGACCGAGGTTCACATGCTCCGGCTTGACCAGGGTGGGCTTGCCGTCCTTCTCCGCGTAGGAGTAGTTCATCGACGGCATCGCCTTCAGCGCCTGCACCATGGCGTAGCCGATCAGGTGCGTGAAGGAGACCTTGCCACCACGGGCGCGCTTGAGGTGGTTGTTGATGACGATGCGGTTGTCGAACAGCAGCTTCACCGGGACCGCGCGCACGGACGTTGCCGTGGGCAGCTCCAGGGAGGCGTTCATGTTCTTCGCCACAGCCGCGGACGGGCCGCGCAGCGGCAGGTACTCCGGGCCCTCGGCCTCCTGGGCCGCGGGCGCCGCCGCCTTGCCGGCCGGAGCCTTCGCCCCGCCCGCCTGAGCGGGCTGCTGCGCCGCCGGCTCGGCGGGCGCGGCCTGCTGCGGCTGGGCCTGCTGGGCGGGCTTCGGCTGCTGCTTCGGCGCGGCAGGCTCAGCCTTCGCCGGGGCACCGGCCTGCGCGGGCTGCGGGGCAGCCTGCTCGGCGGCGGCCGGAGCCTGGGCCGGTGCGGCCTTCGCGGGCGACGGGGCGTTGTCCCGCGGGGTGCCCGCGCCGTCCGGCGCCGTGCTTCCGTCTGAGGACTCCGGCTGATAGTCAGCGAAGAAGTCCCACCAGGCTCGGTCTACCGAGTTCGGATCCTGGAGGTACTGCTGGTAGATCTCGTCGACGAGCCACTCGTTTGGCCCGAACGACGGGCCAGGGTCCTTGCCCTGTCCGTCCTTCCGTTCCGTAGTGGTGCTCGATGAGCTGTTGGGGGACTGTGACGACACGGCGGCAACCGCCCTCTTCCGCTTCCTTAGGTGGTGGACAGCGGAAATAAAGGCTACGCCTCTCCGGACGATTGGTGGAGTCCGGGCCGCTCTTGGTCACGTACGTCACATCGCGGCGGCGGTTTCGGGGCCAAAATTGACGGGAATCACTCACAGTTTTGGCCCAGCCCGGGAACCGGGCAGCCCATATTTCGCGTCCGCGGGTTCTCACCTGCGAGGGTACGTCAACCCTGCGCCCCTCCCGTCCCCGGAAGGGTGAGCTGTATCCGGCAGCCGCGGGGCGATTCGGCCACCCGGATCCGGCCCCCGTGCAGCTCCACCGCCCAGCGCGCTATGGCCAGCCCCAGTCCGGTGCCGCCACCCGGGCTGATCCCGCCCTTGCGGCCGGGGGCCGAGTCGGCGCTGTGCGCGCCGCTGAACCGGTCGAAGACCCGCTCCCGCTCCGACTCGGGGATGCCGGGCCCCTCGTCCAGCACCTCGACCTCCAGGCTGCCGTCGCCCGGAGCGCCGGAGCCGGCGCCCGCGCCCTGGCCCCAGCTCGCTCCCGGCCTGGCCTTGACCGTGACCCGGCCGTGCTGCGGGCTGTGCTTGACGGCGTTGTCGATCAGGTTGGCCACCACCTGGTGCAGCCGCTCGGGGTCCGCGTAGGCCATCAGCTCGGGAGGTGAGACATCCAGATGGAGGTGGACATCCTTGCGGGAGTGGCCCGAGCCCTTGCTCATGTTGGCCTCCTTGAGCACACCCGCCAGATACGGCCACACCTCGAAGTGGCGCGAGTGCAGCGGCACCACCCCGTTGTCCAGCCGGGAGAGGTCCAGCAGGTGGGCGACGAGCCGCCCCAGCCGTTCGGTCTGGGACAGAGCGGTGCGCATCGTCTCCGGGTCGGCGTCCGAGACGCCGTCCACCACGTTCTCCAGCACCGCGCGCAGCGCAGCGATGGGGGTGCGCAGCTCGTGCGAGACGTTGGCCACCAGCTCCTTGCGGTGCTGGTCGACCGCCTCCAGATCGGCGGCCATTCGATTGAAGTTCGCCGCCAGCTCGCCGAACTCGTCCCGCCGCTCGCCGCGCACCCGTCGGGAGTAGTCGCCGCTCGCCATCGCCTTGGCGGCGTCGGTCATCTCGTCCAGCGGCGCGGTCAGCGACTGCGCCACGAACTGGGTGATCAGCAGCGAGGCGACGATGGAGATGATCGTGATGACCCGCAGCTCGGTCGCCGACTGCATGGCGAACAGCGCCAGCAGCGTGGTGATCACCACGGAGACGATCACCAGCCAGCCCAGCGCCGCCTTGACCGACCGGTAGGGGTCCACCGGGCGCAGCCCCTCCCACAGCCGCTCCCAGGCGTGGGCGGCGTGCCGGACGGCGGCCCGCCTGCAGCGGGCCGCCCCGCGCAGCAGCAGGCGGGCCAGGGAGCGCGCGAGGGAGCGCGTGCGGGCCGTCAGGGAGAAGGACATGGACACGGACACGTCGCTCCGTCTCCGCCGGCCGTCAGGAGCTCTCCGTCGCGGCGCCCGTCACCGGCGCCGTCGCGCCCTCCGGGCCGGGGGTCTCCAGGGCGTATCCGACGCCGTGCACGGTGCGGATGCGTTCCGCGCCGATCTTGCGCCGCAGAGCCTTGATGTGGCTGTCGACGGTGCGGGTGCCCGAGGCGTCCGCCCAGTCCCACACCTCGGCCAGCAGCTGCTCGCGCGAGAGCACGGCGCGGGGGGAGTGCGCCAGGCACACCAGCAGGTCGAACTCGGTGGGCGTCAGGTGCACGTCCTCGCCGGTGACGCGGACCCGCCGCTGCGCGTGGTCGATCTCCAGCTCCCCGAGCCGGAGTATGCCGCTGCGCGGTGTGTGCGCGGCCAGGGTGGCCCGCTCGACCCTGCGCAGCAGTACGTGCACCCGGGCGGCGACCTCCCGCATCGAGAACGGCTTGGTCATGTAGTCGTCGGCACCCACACCGAGGCCGACCAGCATGTCCGTCTCGTCGTCCCGCGCGGTGAGCATCAGCACCGGGACCGGCCGCTGGGCCTGTACCCGGCGGCAGACCTCCAGGCCGTCGAAGCCGGGCAGCATCACATCCAGCACCAGCAGGTCCGGCTGCCATGCCTCGGCGGTGTCCACGGCAGCGGGTCCGTCGCCCGCCGTCTGCACCTGGAAGCCCTCGGCCCGCAGCCGCCGCGCGATGGCGTCGACGATGGTGGGGTCGTCCTCGACGACGAGGATGCGACGCTGGGCGCCCGGGGTGGTCGCGGCAGCAGCGCCGCCAGGTGTCTGAGTGGTGTTCTTCTGGTCCATACGACCCCGCCCCTGTGGCTCTTTCCGGCTTTCCTGGGACAGCAGCGTAAGGGCCTGCTACGGGCCTAGGCTACGCCGGTCGCGCCGCGAAGTGGACCACGTCGGGGACGCCTCGGGCGACTGTGATCTCATCCGTCCGAACACGGCAGAATCCCGCATTACGCAGACATCCTTCGAATCTCTGCGACGGCTGTGCCGACCACACGGCGAGGATTCCGCCGGGGGTGAGAGCCGCCCGGCAGGCGGCCAGTCCGGCGGGGGAGTAGAGCGTGGTGTTCTCGTCGGTGACGGTCCAGTCGGGGCCGTTGTCGATGTCCAGGCACAGCGCGTCGAAGCGCCGCCCGGCGGCGGCCGACTCGCGCACATACGCCACCAGGTCGGCCTCCACCAGTTCGGTGCGGTCGTCGGCCAGCGCCCGGCCGGTGATCTCCCGGAGCGGACCGGTCCGGTGCCAGTCGAGGATCGCGGGCTCCCGCTCGACGACGGTGATATGGCCCCACCGGGGCTCGGCCGCCGCCTCCACCAGCGAGAAGCCGACCCCGAGCCCGCCGATCAGCACGTGCGGCGCGGTCCTGGTGGCCAGCTCGTCCAGGGCCGCGCGCACCAGCAGCCGCTCGGAGCGGCCGTCCGAGGTGTCCATCAGGAAGCACCCGTTGGCGATGATCTCGTACTGCGGCCCCCGCTGCCGCAGTACGACCTCCCCGTAGGGGCCGTCCCGCCGTTCGATCGTGACCGGCGGCTGGTGGGCTGGTGCGTTGACGGCGTTCGGCATGGGGGCAGGGTAGGACGAACACCGCCCGTCCTCGATCGCTGACAGCGAACAGAACTTCCCGGATCCGGGGGAACACAAGCAGCCTCAAAAGCATTGAGTGGGTACTACTCAACTTGCCTGCCTAGGGAGAGATCATGGCTGCTGAGTCCCTGGAGTCCACACCGCTCACCCTGCCTGTGCTGCCCATCGACGCCGAGGACGGTGTCGTGCTGCCCGGGATGGTGGTGCCGCTGGATCTCTCGGACAACGATGTGCGGGCCGCCGTGGACGCCGCGAAGTCCGCCGCCTCGGACGCGCCGGACGGTGACAAGCCCCGTGTGCTGCTCGTCCCGCGGGTCGAGGGCAGCTACGCCGAGATCGGTGTCGAGGGCCGGGTGGAGCAGATCGGACGCCTCGCCGACGGTGACCCGGGCGCACTCATCCGCGGACTGCGCCGTATCCGCGTCGGCACCGGAACCACAGGGCCCGGCGCCGCCCTGTGGGTGGAGGGCACACCGGTCGCCGAGACCGTGCCCGACCCCCTGCCCGGCCATGTCACCGAGCAGATGAAGGAGTACAAGGCCCTCATCACCGACTGGCTGCGCAAGCGGGGCGCCTGGCAGGTCGTGGACCGGGTGCAGCAGATCGACGACGTCGGCCAGCTCGCCGACAACGCCGGCTACTCCCCGTTCCTGTCCACCGAGCAGAAGCTGAAGCTGCTGGAGACCGTCGAGCCGGTCGAGCGGCTGAAGATCGCCACGACCGCCCTGCGCGACCACCTCGCGGAGCAGGACGTGGCCGAATCCATCGCCAAGGACGTCCAGGAGGGCGTCGACAAGCAGCAGCGCGAGTTCCTGCTGCGCCGCCAGCTCGAAGCCGTCCGCAAGGAGCTGGCCGAGCTCAACGGCGACCCCGAGGACGAGAGCGAGGACTACCGCGCCCGCGTCGAGGCGGCCGACCTGCCCGAGGAGGTCAAGAAGGCGGCTTTCAAGGAGGTCGACAAGCTGGAACGCTCCAGCGACCAGTCCCCCGAGGGCAGCTGGATCCGCACCTGGCTCGACACCGTCCTGGAGATGCCCTGGAACGAGCGCACCGAGGACGCCTACGACATCACCGGCGCCCAGGCCGTGCTGGACGCCGACCACGCCGGGCTGCAGGACGTCAAGGAACGCATCACCGAGTACCTGGCCGTACGCAAGCGGCGCACCGAGCGGGGCCTCGGCGTCGTCGGCGGGCGGCAGACGGACAATGCCGCGCGGAGCGCGTCCTCCACGGGTGGCGGTGGGCGACGGGCGGGCGGCGCGGTGCTGGCGCTGACCGGCCCGCCCGGCGTCGGCAAGACCTCGCTGGGCGAGTCCGTGGCCCGTGCGATGGGCCGCAAGTTCGTCCGCGTCGCACTCGGCGGCGTCCGGGACGAGGCCGAGATCCGCGGCCACCGGCGCACCTACGTCGGCGCCCAGCCCGGCCGCATCGTCCGTGCCATCAAGGAGGCCGGATCGATGAACCCGGTCGTCCTGCTGGACGAGGTCGACAAGGTCGGCTCCGACTTCCGCGGCGACCCGGCAGCAGCCCTGCTGGAGGTCCTCGACCCCGCGCAGAACCACACCTTCCGGGACCACTACCTGGAGGTCGAGCTCGACCTGTCGGACGTCGTCTTCCTGGCCACCGCCAACGTCCTGGAAGCCGTCCCGCAGCCCCTGCTCGACCGCATGGAGGTCGTCGAGCTCGACGGGTACACCGAACACGAGAAGATCACCATCGCCCGCGACCATCTGCTGCCCCGCCAGCTGGAGCGGGCCGGCCTGGAGAGCGGCGAGGTCGTCTTCGACGAGGCGGCACTGCGCAAGCTCGCCATCGAGTACACCCGGGAGGCAGGCGTCCGCTCCCTGGAGCGGTCGGTCCAGCGGGTGCTGCGCAAGGTCGCGGCCAAGCACCAGCTGGGCGAGGCCGAGCTGCCCTACACCGTCGGGGTGGAGGCGCTGCGCGAACTGATCGGCCGTCCGCGGCACACCCCCGAGGCCGCACAGGACCCGGCCGAGCGCCGCACGGCAGTGCCGGGCGTGGCCACCGGACTGGCCGTCACCGGCGCGGGCGGCGACGTGCTCTTCGTCGAGGCGTCGCTGGCCGACCCCGAGACGGGCGCCTCCGGGCTCACCCTGACCGGCCAGCTCGGTGACGTGATGAAGGAGTCCGCGCACATCGCCCTGTCCTATCTGCGCTCGCGCGGCGCGGAGCTGGAGCTGCCCGTCGGCGACCTGAAGGAGCGCGGCATCCATCTGCACGTACCGGCAGGCGCCGTGCCCAAGGACGGACCCAGCGCCGGTATCACCATGACGACAGCCCTGGCCTCGCTGCTCAGCGGTCGCCAGGTGCGGCCCGAGGTGGCGATGACCGGTGAGGTCTCACTGACGGGACGGGTACTGCCCATCGGCGGCGTCAAGCAGAAGCTCCTGGCGGCGCACCGCGCCGGAGTGACCACCGTGGTCATTCCCAAGCGGAACGAGCCCGACCTGGACGACGTCCCCGCGGAGGTGCTGGACGACCTCGACGTCCACCCCGTCTCCGACGTCCGCCAGGTCCTGGAGCTGGCCCTGACGCCCGCGCAGACCCCCGCCCGGGAGACGCCGGTCGCGGCGTGACGGACGCGACCGGCAACCGAGTGGCCCCCGCCGCATGGCGGGGGCCACTCATGTGCGAGGGGGCCTCACAGCCGCTCGGGGCCACGAGACGCGGTGTCAGCCGTTGTTCGCCAGCACCTTCAGCCGCGTCATCGACCCGTTGCGGTGTCGTGTGGGGGCGACCCCCACGCCCCCGGCCGGGGGAGGTGGCGGTGTCAGCCGTTGTTCGCCAGCACCTTCAACCGCGTCATCGACCCGTTGAAGAGGTTGTGGTCACCCACGGTCGGGCCGCTGGAGGTGTACTGCCAGAAGGTGTAGAAGCCCCAGCCGGCCGGGAGGGTGCCCGGCGAGGAGGCGTAGCGGGCGATCCACAGCGGGTTGGAGTTGCCGAAGGCGCTGCTGTTGCCCGTGCACTGGGTCCACCAGTTCGTGGTGGTGTAGATGACCGCGTCGCGCCCGGTCCTCGCCTTGTAGGTGCTGGTGAAGTCCTTGATCCAGTTCACCATCGCGCTCTTGCTCAGGCCGTAGCAGGTCGCGCCGTACGGGTTGTACTCGATGTCGAGCACGCCCGGCAGCGTCTTGCCGTCCTTGCTCCAGCCGCCGCCGTTGCTGGCGAAGTAGTTGGCCTGCGTGGCACCGCTGGAGGAGTTGGGCAGCGCGAAGTGGTAAGCGCCCCTGATCATGCCGACGTTGTAGGAACCGTTGTACTGCTGGGCGAAGTAGGGGTTCTTGTAGCTGGTGCCCTCGGTCGCCTTGGCGTAGGCGAAGCGGACTCCGCTGTTCCACAGGGTCGACCAGGCGACGTTGCCCTGATGGCTGCTGACGTCCACTCCGTGGACCGTCGCGAGCAGGCCCGCCCGGTCCTTGTCGGGCGGGTTGCCGTTGGTGGAGTCCGCCTCGTGCATCTGCACACCGGCGCCCATCCAAGCCTCTCCGGGCTTGCCGGGGGCCTTGGGGTTGCCACGCAGGCCTTCGGCGTCCTTGGCCGATTCCTCGGCCTTACCGGACTCGGCGGCCTTGGCCGACTTCGTACCGCCGTCCGCGTTGCCGGGAACGGCCGATGCCGCGCCCGGCAGTGCCAGGACGAGCGCGAGAAGGGACACGAACATCCCGACGACAGCCGCCATTCCGCGTCTGCGACGGGCCGTACCGGATCTGAAGCTGGGCATCGCTGCCTCCGGAGCCTCGATGGTGGGGGTCTGGTACGTGCGTAGTATTTACCGATGTGGGGGGTTTTGCTCTGCGACGCGCGGAGCAACTACACGCCACTGGTGTGGTCATGTCAGAACGAAAGTACGCGCGTAGACCGGCCACGCGGAAGACGCCCTACCGTCTGCCGTTGGTCTACTCCTGCGAAATACTGGCGGAGCTGGGACTATCGGGCTGGCTGGAGATAAGTTTCTTCATGGAAGACGCCGGAGACACCACTGACGTGCACAAGAACTCCACCGACTTCACGGACTCCACGGACGACGGGGAGGCGGCGGGCGCCGCTGAGCCCTTCGGGCCCGAATGCCTCGACGTCGAGCGCGAGTTGGCCGTTTTCCTGCGCCGGGCCCGCGCCTCGTCGGGCGAGATGGCCCGCCAGGTCCACCCCGATCTGGAACCCGCCGCCTACGGGCTGCTGGTACGCCTCGAGGATGCGGGCGAGCAGCGGGCGACCGAACTCGCCGCCTACTTCGGTGTCGGCAAGGCGACGATAAGCCGCCAGCTGCACGCCCTGTTGGGGCTCGGACTGGTGGACCGGCGCCCCGACCCGGCGGACCGCCGGGCCTCACTCGTCCGCCTCACCCCGGAGGGCCGCCGACGGTTCACCCGCGTACGCGACGCACGCCGTCTGTCGTACGCCCGTAAGCTCGCCGCCTGGGACCGCCGGGAGATCGCCGAGCTGGCCCGGCTCCTCCACCGCCTCAACTCACTGGCGGACCAGGAGGAGTGAGGGAGGAGTGAGGCCGGCCCCAGCCCGCGGCCCGCTAACGGGCCGCGCCCGCGCCCACCGCCCCCCTCAGCTCCCTCCGCAGCTCGGGCGTCAGCACATGGCCGGCCCGCCCCACGAAGAGCCCCATCTGATAGCCGACCGCACCCATGTCGCAGTCGGCCGTCGCATGCACTCCCAGCAGTGAGCCGTCCCCGATGGCCATGATGAGCAGCGCCCCCTCGTCCATGGACACGATGGTCTGCTTCACCGTGCCACCCTCCATCAGATCCGCTGCGGCGAACGTCAGCGAGGCGACCCCGGAGACAAGGGTGGCCAGATCGCCACTGGTTCCCTTGGGACCGCGCGCCCGGCCGCCACCGCGTCGCCGTCGCACCGGCATTCCGCTCCGATGGACGCCGGACTCCTCGCGGACCGTCACCCGCTCGGCGCCCTGTGCGGGGCATACGGTCGCGTTCGCCGGCTGGTGCGCGGGCTGGTGCGGGGTCGGGTTCGCCGGCTGGTGCGGGGACTGGCGTGCGGGCGCGGGCTCGTGTGAGCGTTCGTGCTCGGCGCCCAGCGCAGCCGCTCCGTGCTCCACCCCCAGAGTGGGGTCCGACCCGAGCAGCAGCAGACCGTCGGACGAGACGACGGCCACGGACCGGACACCCGGTACCTCTTCGACAAGCTTGTCGAGGAGCCAGCGGAGGTTACGTGCCTCCGCGCTGCCGGACGGATCTGTGGTGAGCGGCTTCACTGACGTGCCTCCTTGGCGGTACCACCGTCACCCTGCGCCCCCGCTCGCTCTTCCGCATGGTCGGTGTCCTCGGTCTGCCGGGCCCGTGCCGCCTGGTCGGCCTGCTGGTCTCGCTGGTCCTGCGGCGCCGGTGCTGCCTGCCGTTCTGTCGGGGCCTGCTGTTCCTGTGTGGTCTGCCCGGGCTCAGTGGCTGTGCCGGGGGCCGACGGAGCGACGTGCGCCCCGTCCCCGCTCCCCGCGTGGGCTCCTCTCCCGGCGTCCCGCAGGCCTTCCCGGGCGCCCTGCTGGAACATGTCGAGCTTGCGCCGCAGCTCCTCGGCGGTGACACCGCCCTTGCGGGGATGCGGCGTGCTCGGCTCGCGGGGCGTCTCCCTGCGGACCCGCTGGGGCAGCCCCGGGTGGGTGACGGAGCCCGGCTGCTCGGCCGGCACGGCCGACTGGTCGGCCGCCGACTCGGTCGCCGATCCGGTCGCCGACTCGGCCATCGACTGGGCCGCCGATCCGGACGCCGACTGGGCCGCCGACTCGAACGTCGACTGGGCCGCCGGCTCCTCCGCCTGGGTCGGGGCCAGGTCGTCGGCCCAGGAGTGCTGGTCCTCGTCGTTGGTCCGCGAGTGCTCCGCCACGTCCGAGGGATGGTCGCTCCCGGACAGCAGCGCGCGGGGGACGGTGACATCGGCGACGGTGCCCTGGGCCGCCGGCTTGCGCAGCTGCACCCGTATCCCGTGCCGTGCCGAGAGGCGGGCGACCACATACATCCCCAGCCCCCAGGGGCTGCTCGTCCCCGGCGCTTCCCAGGCCGCCTGCGGCTCGCTCAGCCGGTCGTTGAGCTCGGCGAGCAGCGACTCGGACATGCCCTCGCCCTCGTCCTCCACGGACACCTGGGCCTCGCCGCTCTCCAGGAGCCGGGCGCTCAGCCGTACCCCGGACTCGACCGGGGAGAAGGCCGCAGCGTTGTCGAGGAGTTCGGCGATCAGGTGACTCAGGTCGTCGGCGGCCGAACCGCTGACCCGCGCCTCCGGCGGCAGCGCCCCCAACTCGACGCGTTCGTACTGTGCTATCTCGCTGACGGCGGCGCGCAGCACATCCAGCAGCGGTGCCGGGGGCAGGGCGGCCGAGGAGATGTCGCGCTCGGTGCGTTCGGCGTCGGCCAGCAGCAAGAGGTTCTCGCTGTGCCGCCGCATACGGGTCGCCAGATGGTCCAGCTTGAAGAGGGTGTCGAGCCGGTCGGGGTCGGCCTCCTTCTCCTCCATCCCCTCGATGATGCCGAGCTGCCGTTCGACCAGGGTGAGCGTGCGGGTGCCCAGATCGGCGAAGGCCCTGTGGTCCGCCGCCGCACCGACCACGGCCGCACCGGCGTCGGGGCGCACGCCCGCGTCGGGGCGCGAGCCCGTGTCGGAGCCGGCGCCCACCTCCTGCCGCACGTCCGGGCCCGTGCCCGGGCCCTCGCTCATGTCCGCGCCGATACCGTGCGGCGCCGGGGCGGCCAACTGCTCGCGTACCGTCTCCAGCTCGGCCCGCAGGGCGGCGAAGTCCTCGCCCAGCAGCTGGTGCTTCTCCGTCAGCTGCGCCTTCTCGACGGCCAGCTGGTCCTGTTCCCGCTCCGCACAGGCCGACCGGCGCCGCAGCTCGGCGGTGGTGGCCCGCAGTGTGTTGATCGCTCTCACCACGTCGGCGAACTCGTCGTTCCTGCCGCGGAAGGTGATCGGCTCCTCACCCGACGGGTCCTTGGCGAGCCGCTGCGAACCGCGTTTGAGCACGGACAGCGGACGGGTGAGGGAGCGGGCCGTGGCGACGCTGATGGCGACGGCGAGCAGCAGGCAGCCGCCCACCAGCCCGGCACGCAGCTGAAGCGCTGTCACGTCGTCGTCCCGCAGCCCTTCCAGCCGCTTGACCTCCGCCGCCGCGAACGACGACTGCACCCCGCGCATATGGGCGAGGCGCGCCGAGACGGAGCTGTCGAACCGCTCCCGGTCCACGGCGCGGGCACTGGGCGTCAGATGGTTCCGCGCGGTGACCGCCTTGAGATAGCGCTCGGCGACGGTGACGTCCGCTCCGTTGACGGTCGTGCTGTAGCTCTCGCGGGCCTTGGTGTCCGCCGTCTCCTCGAAGTCCGCGAGTGCCGCCTGCTCCCGCAGCCTAGCCTGCCCCGCCGCCGTCACCAGTGCTCGCTGGGTACCCTGCCCGGTGAGCGCCGCTTCCAGCAGGCCACGGGTGGCCGACGCCTGGTCGACCGCGCGCGCCAGGTCGGGGAGAGCGGCCGCCGTGCGGTTCTCCGCCCGGGCGGGCAGGCCGTCGGCGACGCCGCGTGTGAGCTGGCGGAGTGTCTGGATGACGCCGGAGTAGGCCTCGTAGGAGTCCAGCGGGTCGCCCTTGCCCGTCATGGCGCGCTGCCGGATCGAGGGCAGCTTCTTGAGGGCCTTGGCGACCGCGCGGGGGGAGTCGGAGGGTGCGGTGGGGCCGGACGCCGCGGAGGAGGCTGCGGTGCGCAGCTCGCGGGCCTGGCGGTCCACCCGGTTGCGCTGGGCCTCGCTGACGCCGACGCCGTCCTTGCTGCTGCGGCCCGCCGCGATGTACTCGACCATGCCGTCCCGCTCGTCCGCGAGGGAGTGGGACAGCGCGATGGCCTGCTGGTTGAGCCGGGCCAGATCGACGAGTTCCTGTGCGTCGGCGGTGTCCTGAGAACCCGCCACGAGGGTGGGTGCCCCCGCGGCCACGACAGCCACGGCTCCCACCGCGACGGAGACCAGCAGCCTGTTGCGCACCCGCGCACGCCGACGTCCCACCGGAGTGACGGTCTCCGCCTGGGTCTCAGCCTCCGCGGAGGCCGCTGCTGTGGCGCCGGGGCCGGTCGCCGTGGCCTGGGGAACGTCCGCTCTGAGACGTTGCTTCTTCCGCACCCGCACTCGCAATCTCGTCCCGCCTCTCCCGGAGGGCCCGGGCGGCACAGTCCAACGTGTGTGGCGAGAGGGTGGCCCCGCCCCCGCGCCGGCACCCTCCGCGACCTTCGGTTCCCAGCTTTCTCTCCTGGCCTCCGGCCGCGCGGTGCTCCGCAGCGGTGTCCCCACACTCGACGACCGACCTTGGCAGTGCGCTCCTGAGGCGGGTGAGAATCCCCTGCTGGGCCACCCGAAGGAGTGAACCTCACTCCTCGGCGGCGGAACAACTCGACCTGAGCCGGGCGCTGTCCGCACCTTGGGTACTGGTTGGAAATCCGTCCGGCGTCCTGGCAAGATGCCTGCCGCACTTTGCGGAGGGATAGATTCCGCTGTGCGTCCGGTCGTTTTCCGGCCGACCGCGCCCGCGTGCACGCTGGTGCGAGGTACCGCGCACCAGGCCCGTGGTGCCGCCACGCACCGGCCTGGTGCGACACTCGGCGCCGTCGCCACGCCACTCACCGGCCGCTCTGGAATCGGCTGTCCGGCAGACTGCCGTCATGCGCATCGACATGATCACCGAGCCCGGCAATCCTCAACGTCTCAATGAGGATTACGTGTCGGCCACCTTGCCGGCCTCCGGCACGGGGGGAGCGCTCGTGGTGCTGGACGGCGTCACCCCGCCCGAGGGTGACGACGGTTGCTGTCACGGAGTGCCGTGGTTCGTGGCACGGCTCGGTGGTGCGCTGCTCGAACTGGCGGGGTCGCGCCGGGACATGACTCTGGCCGAATGCCTCGCCGTCGCGCTGGCCCGCACGGCGGACGCCCATCGTGAGACATGTGATCTTTTTCACCCGCGTACCCCTCAGGCGACCGTCGTCGCGGCACGGTGGGACGAGGAGCGGGTCGAGCACCTGGTGCTGTCCGACTCCGCGCTCCTGGTGGAGACTGCCGACGGTACGGTCCACCCCGTTCTCGACCGGCGCCTGGCCGCGTTGCCGCCCGCCGTGCGGGCACTGCGCGACCGCGTACGGCAGACCGGTGAGGAGTCGGACCGCGAGGCCTACGTGCGGGCCGTCGAGGGCTTGCGCAACGCGCCGGACGGCAGCGGCTTCTTCACGGCCGCCGCCGACCCGGGTGTCGCCGCGCACGCGGTGACGGGCAGTCATCCGAGGGCGGAGGTGAGCGCCCTGCTCGCCCTCACCGACGGCGCCACCCGATGGACGGAGACCTTCCACCTTGGTGACTGGGCGGGCCTGTTCGCTCTCGTCCGCAAAGAGGGCCCGCGCGCCCTCGTCCAGCGTGTCCGCACCGCCGAAGCGGACTCGTCCCCCCGCCGGGGCAAGCAGCACGACGACGCCACGGTCCTCCTGGCCGAACTGGACTGAACCCTCACTCCGTCCTGGGACCGGCCTCATGCCCGCCGCCCGTCCGGCCGCACCGCTCCGATGGGCGGGTCCACCGCGAGCGGGGTCAGCCGCACCACGCTTCCCGGGCGAGGCGCCTGCACCACGCGACCGCCTCCGGCGTACATGCCCACATGTGTCGCCCCCTTGAAATAGATCACCAGATCGCCGGGGCGCAGCTTGTTCAGCGGCACCCTGGGCAGCTGCCGCCACTGCTCCTGGCTGGTGCGCGGGATCTCGCGGTGCGCATGGCGCCAGGCCCGCCAGGTGAGCCCCGAGCAGTCGAAGGCCCGTGGCCCCTCGGCGCCCCACACATACGGTTTGCCGACCTGCTTCAGCGCCCAGTCGAGAGCCTTCCTGCCCTGTGCGGAAGCCGGGCGGATCGCGCCGCTGGGGTCGAGTGCGCCCGAGGCCACCAGCTTCTGCTGGGCCGCGTCGGTGCGGTCCCGCTCCAGTTCGTGGAGGCGTGCGAGCTGGTCCCCGTCGAGCGAGGAGAGCAGTCCCTCCACCTTCTTGAGCCGTTTGCGCACCTCGTTGCGCTGCTTCTTCTTCCGTTCAGCCAGCCGTTCCTGCCGCGCCACCGCCGCCCGCGCCCGCTGGGCCGCCGCCACGTACCGCCGCTTCCCGTCGCTCAGCCTCCGCACTGTGGCGGCCTGGTCGTCAGCGGCCCGCTGCAGCAGATGCCCGCGCTCCAGCAGCCGGTGGGGGTCCCGGGTGAGCAGCATCTGCACCGCCGGCGGGAACCCCGTCCCCTCCCCTCGATACTGCTGCCGGGCCAGCTCGCCCGCCCGCCGCCGCTCGGTCGCCAGCACGGACCGGGCCCGGGAGAGCTTGGCCTGTGCCTTGCGGGCCACGGCGCGCTGGGCCTTGAGTTTCTCGGCCGTGCCGTTGTACGCCTCTGACGCCTCCTCGGTGCGCTGGTACAGCTGGCTCAGCTCGCCCAGCAGTTCGCTGACGGACTTGCGCCCCGCATCCGGTGGTCCCGGTGCGGGTCCGGGGCCCGGAGCCCCGGGCGCCCTCGCGCTCGCCGCCGGCGCCGCGCCCGTACCCACCGAGGCAGCCGGCCCCAGCACGGTCACGGCCGCCAGCAGGAGCCCGATCAGTACCGCGCCGCCGCGCGGCCTGGCCGCAGTGGTCGGTAGCCCTCCTCCGCGCGCCGCCCGCGCCCTCGTCTGCCGCAACACCCTCAACACCGCACACCTCGTTCCTGAGCGGCGTCTCCCCGTCGTCGACCGCTCTGCCGCGATCGTGGCACGGGCAAGGCCACCGGCTCAGGACGAGCCGAGCGGCTGGGCGCACGTCTCTCACCCGATCGAGACACGTCCGGGCGCTGACCCGGCGTCAGTGGCGTGTCCGGATACGACCGGGAGCGCGGTGGGCGAGGAGGGCCGTGAACCGCTGCCCTGCTGGTCCGGTGGCACCGAAGCCCTGCGCCGGGCCCCCGGCGGGTGGAAATCGCCGGCCAATACCCCCGTCCCAGCGCCGTGTCCAGCAGCCCTCGGGCCGCCTCCCATCACCCGAACGTGTGAGGAGCGGGTCCCGACGCCCGGCTCAGCTGCTCGCTCACACCCCGTCAGCGCCCCCAGCCCCGCCGCCCGATCAGCGCCCGCGCCTCGTCCGCGCGGTTGCCGATCTCATGGAGATACGACTCCGGAAGCCACTCCCGTGCCGGGCGGGTGGCCGTGCCGGAGAGGTCGAGCGTGTGGGCCAGCGCCTCCGGGGTCGGCCGGGTCTCGGGAGCCTTGTGCAGGCAGGCCAGCAGCGGCACGCACAGCGCGTCGGGCACTCCGGCCAGGTCCGGGCCCTCGCGGGCCGAAGGCAGTGGGTTCCCGGCGAACGGATGTCGCGCACTCGCCGCCAGCGCCAGCACGGTGCCCAACGCGAAGACGTCCTCGGCCCGCCGCGCCGACTGCCCGAACCCCGCACCACCGACGGCCCCGGGCCGCCTGCCCAGTGCGATGCCGTAGTCCACCAGGCGTGGCCCGTCCGCCGTCAGCAGCACGTTCGAGGCCCGCAGATCCCCGTGCGCCGTACTCGCCGCGTGCCGCCAGCCCACGGGCGAGACCGCCCCCCAGCGCACGTACGGACATCTCCGGCAGCGGCCCGTACAGGGCCACCAGGGCGGACAGCGGCACGCCTGGAACGAACGCCTCCGCCGCCCAGGGGAGCTCACTGTCGAGTTCGCAGCCGAGCGCGTCGGCGACGAAGGGACTGTCGACCGCGTCGGCGACCCGCGCCGTCTCCTGCCGCAGCCGCGCCCGCAGCTGCCGGTCGCGCAGCAGTTCGGGCCGAACGGCACGGACCGCCGCCGCCCGTTTGCGCGCGCCTCGTCGCGGGGGCGCCCTTGCCCAGGTAGACAGTGCCCGCCCCACCGTGGCCGAGGGCTCCGAAGAGCCGGAAGGGGCCGAGCTGCCGGGGGTCCGTCTCTCGCAGCCCCGCGATGCGTTCGATCACGCCAGCAGAAAACCGTCTCTCCGCGGCGCTGTCCAGGCTGCGCGGCTCATCCGTGACCAGGGGCGCCGGTTCCGCGAAGCGCCGTGGCGGGGCGGGAGGACCAGACCACTGGCGTCAGCTGTCGCGCTTCCTGCGCCACGGCAGCCGCTCCAGCGGGCCCTTCGCGGGCAGCCCTTCGGGCTCGTAGACGTACGCCCAGCCGCGCGGCAGCCCCAGACGGTTCACTGCGGCCGGTTCCAGCCGGTAGACGTGGACGGACGTCGGGCCACCCTCCGGATCGGGCACCGGCACCTGGTAGCTGCGTGGCGGCCGGCCGGTCGGGCCCAGCGGCACGGAGAGTGTGCGCCCGTCCAGCGGGCCGCCGTGAAAGGCGGTCTCCTCGCTGCGCACCGTCTCAGACCGTTTCGCTGTCGGACACGACGGCAACCGTCGAAGCGTCACCGGCTGTGGCAGCAGCCGCCCAGCCGCCACCGGCCGTGGCGGCGTCCGTCGAACAGTCCTCCTCCGAGCCCGTACACCGCTCTCCGTCGTCGGAGACCCCGCCGCCGCGGCAGTCCGACCGTTCGCCGGGCGTCTGGTCCGGGCCGCACGGTTGGGCGAGCTGGCGGGCTCCGGGGCCCTGCTCGCCGAGCCGGTCCTCGGGGTTGACCAGTGCACACGCGGTCAGCGACAGACAGCCGCAGCCGATGCAGTCGGTGAGGTGGTCGCGGAGCTGTTCCATCAGTGCGATGCGCTGGTTGAGGTCCTCGCGCCAGCACTCCGAGACGGCGGCCCAGTCGTCCCGGGTGGGCGTGCGACCTTCCGGCAGCAGGGCGAGCGCATCCCGGATGGCGGCGAGCGGGAGGCCGAGCCGCTGGGAGGCCCGGATGAAGGCGACGCGGCGCAGCGTGTCGCGGCTGTAGCGGCGCTGGTTGCCCGAGGTGCGGCGGCTGCGGATGAGACCCTCGCGTTCGTAGAAGCGCAGCGTGGAAGTGGCCACCCCGGCGCGTTCCGCCAGCTCTCCGACGGTCGCTTCTTTGGCCTTCCATGACAGCTGAGTCGGCATGGCCCTCAGCTTAGCCAATCTTCAAGTAATATTTAAGTCCATGGCCGGGGCGGTCCGGTCCGCTCTTGGTTCCGGGCGCTCACAACAGATGCCCGGAGTCGGAGACCACGGGCAGCATCCTGCGCACCAGATCCGCGACGGCGCCGTCGGACTCCTCCAGTGCCAGAGCCCGCCGGGTCACCGCGGCAGTCTCCGGGTCGCCGGCCGCGGTGGCGGTCAGCACCGCGACGAAGTGATCCACCAGCCAGTCCCGCAGCTCGGGCAGCGGCGGCTGTTTGCCCTCGTCCAGCCAGATCAGGGAGGCGGCCTCCACGGCGGAGATCCACGTCCGTACGGCCATGCGCAGCCGGGGCGATCCACCGCCCTGGCCGCCCTGGTCCGCAGCCAGGTGGGCGAGGATCTGCTCGGCCGCGTCCCTGCGTACCTCGTCGACCATGGCGTTCGTACGCGAGGTCTCCACCACGCTGCCGCCCTGCAGCAGTGCCATGAAGCCCGCGTCGTGCTCGTCGACGAACGCGAGATAGCGGTCCAGTGCGCGGGCCAGCCGGGTGGTGAGCGGCCCGGCGGGCGGTTCCGCGAAGCACTGTTCGAGCTGGTCGGCGGCGCTGCGCAGCGCGGCCTCGTACAGCTGTTGTTTGCCTCCGGGGAAGTACCGGTAGACGAGCGGGCGCGACACCCCGGCCGAGGCCGCGACATCGTCCAGCGAGACCTCCTCGGGCGGCCGGTGCGCGAACAGGCCCAGCGCGTGCTTGAGCAGTTGGCTGCGCCGCTCGTGCACGCTCAGCCTGCGATACGCCGGGGCGGTGCCGCTGCTGCTCATGCAGTGCAGCGTAACCGCCCCGGCGGTGGTCCGTGTTCCCCGCGTCCCACCGGAGTTCGTCACGCCTCCTTCACGCGGTCCACATGCACTTCTTGTCGCGCCGGCGAACTGCTCATCAGGTCGCGGCTTTGTCACTTGGGCAGTAGCCCCGAGCTCACCCACAGCTTGCGGCCGACGCCCCGCAGTACGCCTATCTCGTCCAGGAAATCCGTCAGCCGCTTGGCACCGGACTGCATGATCTCGCGTCGGTGGCCGCTGGCCTTCACCTGGGCGACCGCCTCCTTCTTGTCCAACCCGACGTCCTCGTAGACCTGCGGGTTGACGAAGGAGATGGAGAAGACGCGGGCGGCCTCGCCCGAGCTGATGCGCGTCAGTTCGGCCTCCCAGCGAGGGCACTTGACCATCTGGCGGCGCAGTTCCTCGCGTGCGTAGCGCACATGCCGGGCCTCCTCGATGACGTGGATCCGCGTCACACCGCGCACCAGTGGCTGGATGCGCTCGTCCGGGAAGGTGAGCCGCTGCATCCAGTCCAGGATCTCCTCGCCCAGCAGCGTCGCGGTGAACGAACCAGGCGTCGTCGAGACGGTCTTCAGCAGCCGCGCCATGTTGTGGTGCAGCCTGGAGACGGGGTAAGCGGGTGCCCCGGCGCGCTTGATCATGCGCGCGAACATCATCGAGTGCCGGCACTCGTCGGCGATCTCCGTCAGTGCGTAGCGGACGTGGTTGCTGGTCAGCGGCTTGTCGTAGATGTGCCGCACCAGCAGCTGCATCAGGATCACCTCGAACCAGATGCCCAGCGAGGCGAGTGAGGCCGCCTCGTGCCGGGCCAGGTCCATCCGCTGTTCCTCGGACATCCGCCGCCACAGCGGGGTGTCGTAGAGGGAGATCAGCTCCGGTGGCCAGAACCACTTGCCGTCCTCGAACGGGGCGTCCCAGTCCAGCTCGGTGTCCGGGTCGAAGGAATGCTTCCTGGAGGACTCGAGGAGGCGCTCGGCGACCTGCTCGCGGTCCTTGAGCAGACCGAGGGCGTCCCTGAGCGCCTCGCGTTCCATGTCGGCGATGTCAGGCGCTGTCGTCATGCTGAGGCACCTCTTCATTGGGGGGTGCCGGCGATCTCGTTCGAGTGTTACCGGCGGTCACGTCTGCTGTCGTCTCTTATGAGACTGCTTGTCAGTAAGGACGTCAATCCCCTGTGCGCGACTTGTTGACCGTGCGGTAACCCACGTGTGAGCCTGCCGATTACCCGCCCGTACCGGGCAGTTCCGCACCGACTCCGACCGGGTACCGGGCAGTCCGTGACCGAAGGAGATGTCCGTGTCCACACACGATCTCTATGTGCACGCAACCGACAGCCCCCTCTGGCAGATCCCCGCCTCCGGCAGCGCCCGCCTGTCCTGGGAGTACGACGACGGCAGGGACCGCCTGCTGGCCCTGTACCAGAAGGGCAAGGACAAGCAGTGGGACGGACAGCGCCGCATCGACTGGGAGTTGGAGGTCGACCCGTACGACCCGCTGGGCACCCCCGACGAGGCCATGACGCTCTACGGGACGCCCTACTGGGACAAGATGAGCGAGGCCGAACGCGGCCAGCTGCGCCGACACTACGCCTCCTGGCAGTTCAGCCAGTTCCTGCACGGCGAGCAGGGTGCCATGGTGTGCGCGGCGCGAATCGTGGAGTCGGTGCCCGACATGGACGCGAAGTTCTACTCCGCGACGCAGACCATGGACGAGGCCCGGCACGCCGAGATCTACGGTCGCTTCCTCCACGAGAAGATCGGCATGCTCTACCCGATCAACGACAACCTCCAGTCGCTCCTCGGCGACACCCTCCGCGACTCCCGCTGGGACATGCCGTACCTGGGCATGCAGGTACTGATCGAGGGCCTGGCGCTGGCCGCCTTCGGCATGATCCGGGACACCACCGACAAGCCGCTGCCCAAACAGATCCTCGCCTACGTCATGCAGGACGAGGCCCGCCATGTGGCGTTCGGCCGGATGGCGCTGCGCGACTACTACAAGCAGCTGACCGACGCCGAACTGCGGGAGCGCGAGGAGTTCGTCATCGAGGGCTGCTATCTGATGCGCGACCGGCTCAAGGGCGCCGAGGTGCTGGAGAACTTCGGCATCCCCCGCGCGGAGGCGGACGCCTTCAGCGAGCAGTCCGAGTACCTTCAGCTCTTCCGCAAGCTCCTCTTCAGCCGCATAGTCCCCTGCGTACGGGACATCGGTCTGTGGGGCGAACGCCTGCAGCGCGCCTACGTCGACATGGGTGTCTTCGAGATGGGCGATCAGAATCTCGATCTGCTGATGGCCCAGGACGAGGAAGTGGCCGAGAAACTGGACGCCGAGCGCTTCGCCGCGGAGGAAGCCGAACGGACGGCTGAGGTGGCCGAAGCCATCGAGGAGGGCAAGACTCAGGTGTAGCCCATCCGGCACTCCCGAACTTCGGAGGCCGGCACTCCTGAGGAGGACGGCCATGGCACGCGCTGTCGGAATCGACCTCGGCACCACCAATTCGGTGGTCAGCGTCCTGGAGGGCGGGGATCCCACGGTCGTCGTCAACGCCGAGGGGGCCAGGACGACGCCGTCCGTGGTGGCCTTCGCCAAGGGCGGTGAGGTGCTGACCGGCGAGGTGGCAAAGCGGCAGGCGGTCACCAACGTCGATCGCACCGTCCGCTCCGTCAAGCGCCATATGGGTGAGGCCAACTGGCGCTTCCCGGAGTCCGGCAGCATCGACGGCAAGTCCTTCACCGCCCAGGAGATCTCCGCCCGCGTCCTGCAGAAGCTCAAGCGGGACGCGGAGAGCTACCTCGGACAGGACGTCGCCGACGCGGTCGTCACCGTTCCCGCGTACTTCAACGACGCGCAGCGGCAGGCCACCAAGGAGGCGGGCGAGATCGCGGGCCTCAACGTTCTGCGCATCATCAACGAGCCGACCGCCGCCGCACTGGCCTACGGGCTCGACAAGGAGGAGGAGCAGACCGTCCTCGTCTTCGACCTCGGCGGCGGCACGTTCGACGTGTCGCTGCTGGAGATCGGTGAGGGCGTCCTGGAGGTGAAGGCCACCGCCGGCGACACTCGTCTGGGTGGTGACGACTGGGACCAGCGGATCGTCGATCACCTGGTCAAACGGTTCAGGGACGGCCACGGCGTGGACCTGTCCAAGGACCGGATGGCCGTGCAGCGGCTGCGTGAGGCGGCGGAGAAGGCGAAGATCGAGCTGTCCTCGTCCACCGAGACGACGATCAACCTGCCGTACATCACCGCGACGGCAGAGGGCCCGCTGCACCTGGACGAGCAACTGACGCGCACCCAGTTCCAGCAGCTGACCGAGGATCTGCTGGAGCGCTGCAAGACGCCGTTCCACCAGGCTGTGAACGACGCCGATGTCGAGCTGTCCGCCATCAATCACGTGATCCTGGTGGGCGGCTCCACCCGGATGCCCGCCGTGACGGAGCTGGTCAAGGAGCTCACCGGCCGGGATCCGCACAAGGGTGTGAACCCGGACGAGGTCGTGGCCATCGGTGCGTCGCTGCAGGCGGGTGTGCTCAAGGGTGAGGTCAAGGACGTCCTGCTGCTGGACGTCACTCCGCTGTCCCTGGGTATCGAGACCAAGGGCGGCATCATGACCAAGCTGATCGAGCGCAACACCACGATCCCGACCAAGCGCTCGGAGACCTTCACCACGGCCGAGGACAACCAGTCCTCCGTGCAGATCCAGGTCTTCCAGGGTGAGCGGGAGATCGCGGCGTACAACAAGAAGCTCGGCATGTTCGAGCTGACCGGTCTGCCCCCGGCGCCGCGCAACGTGCCGCAGATCGAGGTCACCTTCGACATCGACGCCAACGGAATCATGCATGTCTCCGCCAAGGACCTGGGCACCGGCAAGGAACAGCGCATGACCGTCACCGGTGGCTCGGCGCTGCCCAAGGACGACATCGACCGCATGGTGCGGGACGCCGAGCAGTACGCCGAGGAGGACGCCCGGCGCCGCGAGGCCGCCGAGACCCACAATCAGGCCGAACAACTCGCCTACCAGACCGACCGCCTGCTGGCCGACACCGCGGAGGGCGCTGTGCCCGCTGAAACCCGCGCCGAGGTGGAGGCCGCGCTCGCCGACCTCAAGGAGAAGCTGGCCGGGACGCCCGACGACCCCGCCCGGGCCGCCGAGCACACCGCGACCCTGCGCGCGGCCGTCGATCGTACGACGGCCGCGGCCCAGAAGATCGGCACGGCAATGTACGCGCAGGCCAGAGAGGGGCAGCAGGGCGGCTCCGAGGGGGCGCGGCAGGCCGGGGAAGGCGCGGGCCAAGGCGGCGCCGCCACGGCCGACGACGACGTGGTGGACGCGGAGATCATCGACGACGAGCAAGCCGACGGCTCCAGCGGGCCGGGGACCGGCGAGGAGGGGGCCGAGGGGGACGGCACCCGCGGCGGCCCAGGGGAGCGCTGAGCGGCCGCTGAACGGCCGCTGAGCGGCGTCCGGGGCGCCCCCGCGGCCCGGGGGACCCGGACAGCCCGGCCCAGGCACCCGGACGGCCCGCGGGCCCGGGGGCCCGGAGCGGCGTACGCCGGGCTCCGGGGAAGCGTCGAGCGTGCGTTCGTCAGTCTCCGAACCAGCCCGCCGCGTCCAGCCGGAACGCGGCAGGGCCCACCACGGTCTCCAACGCGTCCTCCAGCTCCGACAGCCGCTCCGGGCCCAACTGGTCGGCCCAGTTGCCGCGCAGTCGCTCGAAGACGGTGCCCGAGAGCATCAGCGCGTCCTGACCGTGCGGGGTGAGCCGGACGAGCTTGCGCCGGGCGTCGGCGGGGTCGGCGACCCGTTCCGCGTAGCCCAGCGCCGCGAGCCGGTCGACGGTCTTTCCCGCTGCCTGCTTCGAGACGCCCAGCCTTCGCCCCAGTTCGCTCGCCGTCAGCTCGTCGCGTCCGATGGCCTGCATCGCGAAACCGTGCGCCGGGCGGAGTTCGGGGTGTCCGCGGTCGGCCAGCTCCGTGTGCAACTGGTCGATGAGCGACCGGAACCCGGCGAACAGCAGCAACGGCAGCTCGAATCCCCACCGCTCCCGCTCAGGCACGACGACCCTCGACAAGTTCGACAACCTGGTTTACCTTCTTTTCGACAACCACGTTGACCACTTTAGAAGAGAGTGCAGCAGTGCCTGAAAAGACGTTCACCGATCTGTCGCCGCAGTCCGCACCCGCCGCCTCGCGCCGCATCATGGAGGCCACCCGGCAGCGCCTCGGATTCCTTCCCTCGGCGATGACCCGTCTCGCCGTCTCGCCGCACACCTTGGAAGCGTTCACCAGGATGAGCGCCGCCTTCGAGGACACCAGCCTGGACGTGCTGGCGCGCGAGACCGTCGTCCTCACTGTCGCGACCCGCAACCGATGTCATGTGTGTGTGGCCATGCACACCCGCAAGTTGCGCGCTCTGCAGGCGGACCAGGAGCTGATCGAGGCCCTGCGCGAGGCGCGTCCGCTCCCCGACGCACGCCTGGAGGCGGTACGCGTCTTCACCGTCGAGGTGCTCGACCGGGCGGGCGACGTGGACCAGAAGGCGCTCGACGCCTTCCTGGCCCACGGCTATACGGCGGAGCAGGCCCTCGAAGTCGTCCTCGGCATCGGCGCGTACACCCTCTCCACCCTGGCCAACCGGCTCACCGGCGCACCCGTCGACCCCGAACTGGAGCCGTATGCCTGACGCTCCCGGCGCCTTGCGCTCTCAGCGTGCGAGCCTCCGCACGGGCAGCAGGCAGTGTGCCGACGCGGCCAGCATCTCGTCGCTCACGAACTCCCGGAGCGCCTCCTGGCCGATCTCGTTCTCCAGGCGGGCCTGCGGCCAGGGGTGGGTCGCCAGTAGGAAGTAGACGTGCCCGCGATCGTGCGCCGCCGCGACCCACTCGGGCGGCGTCGGGTACTGCACCGACATCTTCGGCATCGTCAGCGCCACCTGGCCGGCCTCGACGAGTACGGAGACCGGGAACTGCCGCCCGCTCGAGGTGGCGTCCACGATGTCGCCGCCGACCGTCAGTCCGGCCCGCTCGGCGAGCTGTCGCATCGCCGCGACGGTCTCCTCCCGGGTGCCCGTGCCGTCGCCGAGCGAGAAGAGGAGCAGGAAGGCCATGTCCCGCCCGTCTCCGTACTCACCGGCCCAGCCGACCACGCTGAGGGTGCCGAACTGTTGCTGCTGAATGCCGCCTTGGGCGGTCTGGGGGGAGGTCATGGACGGGCACCCTAGTGGCGCCGAAGGCCGCAGCCGGTACCGGAATCACCCTGGATGACCACATTCGGCGCCTGTGCACGCCACCGAGCGTACGGTCGCTCAGCTGTACGTCCTCCCGGTGCTGACGCCTGTCACGCGGAGGTCATCGGGAAGTCACGCGCCACCGGGATCCCTTCGGGTCGCCCCCGGCAGGCTGGAGAGAGACCTTGCCTATGACTACGCTAAGGAGTTGTCCGGTCACACTTTGTTGCCCTTCGTTCGGGCAACTCGTACTCGGTGGTGAACATGTTGAATTCCGGAACCGCCCGTCACAAAGCACCCTCCCCGCGCGTCCTCGCGCGGGCGGGGGTGCTCGCTGCGGCTGTCGGCGCGGCGCTCGGCTCGGCCGTTCCGACAGCTGGGGCGGCCGAACAGGGTGGCGACGGGAAGTCCGGCGGTGAGGTCGCGGTGGGGGCCCTTGCCGAGAGCGTCACGATGCCTGCGCAGGAGACGGCAAGGGGGGCGGGCATGGCGCTCGGTGGTGCTTTGGGTGCGGTCAACGACCTCCAACTCGATCCGCTGGCCAACACCGGCACCGATCCGTTGGACAACTCCGTCGGCACCCAGATCGCCGACTTCCGTCCGGTGAGCACCGCGGCCGTCACCGGCCCGCTCACCCGCGGAGCTTCCCTCGGCGACCTACCGCTCGTCGGCCCGCTGGCGACCAGGGCGACCGACACGCTGCAGGGCTGAGCCCGCACGCCCGCCCGACCGCCCTGCGGTGCGGCTGTCGCGGCGTCAGGTGCCCCCCCACAGCGCGGCGGCTGCCTGCCCGCCGTGGCGCCACCTGATGCCGGAGCGCGTCAGGTGTCGCCGCAGCGGCAGCGGCAGCTCTGCCGCTGTGGCAGCTGCCGCTGCCGGGGTGACAGCCGCCGTCGCCGTCGCCGCCACGACCCCAGGCGCAGCCACCGCTTCGGTCGTCGCCGCGGCAGCACGCGAAGAAGCCACCGGCTGGATGCCGGTGGCTTCTTCTATGCGGGTCCCGCTTCGACGCGTGGTCCTGCGCCTCAGCGGTTGTTCTCGCCGTTGGCGGAGAGAACCGGGATGTCGTCCAGGATGTGCGACAGCGGCTCGTCGCCCTTGGCCTGGGACGAGTTCTGCGCGCACTTCTGGGACTGGTAGTTGGACAGGATGTTGATGTCCTGAACCGTGATCGGGATCAGGCCGATGAGGGAACCGACGTTGATCTTCTCCATGGGCAGGAGGCAGAGCCTGTTCAGCGAGCCCTGGATGAGCTGGTTCTGCGGGCTCATGTTGCCGTACGTGGCGGCGTTGCTGTCGCTCTGGTCGGCGCCGTTGCCGTTCACGGTGGTGGTGCCGGTGTCGTTACCGGTGGCCAGCGCCTGCGGGGCGGCCATCGCGGAGATGCCGACGAGTGAAAGGGCCACCGTGGCGGTGGACAGGGCCTTCTTCATCATGGGTTCTACCGTTCTTCCTGGAATGGTGCGGAAGTCTGGGACGTCGGGTCTAACTGTCTTCCGCCTCATGAGTTTTTCCTTTTCACCTGAATGGTGAGTACGCCGTGACCCGAATTTCCGTTACCGACGCGGGGTCGTCACTCGACCAGCGGAAGTCCGCCCAGCAGATTCTGATCGCCGATCAGTTTCCCGTCCTGCAGGGGGCGCTTCACCGCTTTCACCAAGGCGTCGAACTGCGGGCCTTCCACACCCACCGGGGGAGAGGAGGAGAGCAGCTCGCCACTTCCGAGGGCGTAGTCGAGACCGCGGTTCAAACCCATGCGCGGACCGACAGGCGCCTCGTTCGCGAAGGCGGGCGACGCCGCTCCCAGAGCCATCACCGACCCCGCGACGACAGCGGCGGTCTTCCTGTTTTTCATACGGTGTTTCTTCTCCCGGAAACTGTGTGATGTTCCGACAGCGCCTGCCCCGGTGCTGCAACCGGTCGACTGGAAACTGCCGCTTCTCCCCGATACGCGCCACGACGCCCGATGCCCAATCCCTGCCCGGGTGCAATGTGAAACGCGGAACGCGGAACAGTACGCAGCGGGAAAACGGGGCGTACGGCGGAACAGCGCGTACGGCGAAACGGCCGTATCGCGGAACAGCGGCAATGGCGGTTCCGCGATACCCGGACGTCCGCTGCACGGGCCGGTAGGCGGAGCACGACGAATGCGACCGATACGCCGAGTACGACGAATGCGACCGATACGTCGAGTACGACGCGACGACGTAACGACGCGACGACGTGCGAAGCTCCGACGCGTGCGTCAGGCGTGAAGCCGTGTGGAGCGGCGGTACAGCACCACACCGCCCAGCAGCGTGCCCACGCCGAGGGCCGCCGTGCCCCAGACACCGGACCCGCCGGTCTCCGCCAGCGCCTCGGAGGGCGTGCGCTCGGGCTCGGCCGCTCGCGGAGCGGTCGGAGCGGCTTCCCCGGCGTCGACCGGCGTAACCGCCTTCTCCGCCTCCGGGGCGCGCTCGCCGGCGTCCGGATCCGCGGGCTTCTCGCCGCGGTTTTCCACCGGTTCGGCGGGCTTCTCCGGAGCGCGCTCGGGCGGGCGCTCCTGGGCGTTCTCCGGCGGCTCCTCCTCGGTCTGCTGCTTCGGGGGCTGCTTCGGCTCCTCCCTCGGCTTGTGGTGGTGAGGAGGCGTCTTGGCGGGGGTGTGGCCGTTGACGCACTTGTTGCCGAACGCCGGGTTGAGCAGCGCGACGATGTTCACCGTGTTGCCGCAGACGCTGGCCGGCACATGCACCGGAGCCTGGACCACGTTTCCCGACCCGACGCCGGGGGAGCCGGCGGCGCCACCACCGGCTCCCGCGTCGGCCTGTGCGTACCCGGCTGCGCCGGCGAGTGCTCCCGTTGTGGCGGCAGCGGTCAGGAGGCTTTTACTCAAGACCTTTCGCATGGTCTCTTCCTGCTCTCAGTCTGGTGCGGAAGGCGCGGAATTCCGACGATCCCGTATCCGCGTCTCAAGAAACCGGACGGCTCCGGCACGTGGGCTCCACTCCCCGCACCGGAGCCGTCCGAACTCGTTCCCGCGCACGAGGGCGGGGAACGTCAGTCGGCGACGCAGGTGTTGCCGAACGCCGGGTTGAGCAGACCGATGATGTCGATGGTGTTGCCACAGACCTGGATCGGGATGTGAATCGGGACCTGGATGACATTGCCCGAGATGACACCGGGAGAGTTCGCGGCGCCACCCTGGGCGCCCGAGTCCGCGAGAGCCGGAGCGGCGGCGGTGCCCAGGGCCATCAGCGTGCCTGCGGCGACGGTCGCGACCTTCGTGTACTTCACGTGGGAGTCCTTTCTCAAGCGGGGTTCCCTGGACCACGGATTTCGTATGTCCACGAGTGCTGGCTGATCGCCCGCAACTCCGCTGTCGCCATTCGTAACGATGTCACGTTCCGTACGACACGAGTTATGCCGAATTACCTGCTCCATCCCTCTGATGGAGTAATGGATCGTTCTGGCCACGTCACGGGTTACGTCATTCGATGAGGTGGGCCCGGATGCGGAAATTCCTTCGGACAGATGACAGCCCACAGGCGCCCGCGCAAACAGCGGAAGGCCCGGGGCGTAGCCGCCCCGGGCCCGCTGCCCGCGTTCCGCTCTGGCCGCAGCCGGAGCTGCTTAGCGGTTTCCGGTGCCGTTGCCGGAGAGGAGGGGAATGTCCTGAAGAATGTGCGAGAGTGCCTCGTCGCCCTTGGTCTGGGTGGAGTTCTCGACACACTTCTGGGTCTGCGGGCTGGACAGGATGTTGATGTCCTGGACCGTGATCGGGATGAGGCCGATGAGGGAGCCCAGGTTGAGCTTGTCCGGGAGGGCGATACAGGGCTTGTTCAGCGAGCCCTGGATCAGCGCGAACTGCGGGCTCCAATTCCCGTAGGTCGCGGAGTTCCCGTACATCTGGTCCGCGCCGTTGCCGTTCACCGTGGTGGTGCCATGGTCGTTGCCGGTGGCCATGGCCTGGGGGGCAGCCACACCGACGATGGCTGTGGCGGCGGCGGCAGTGGCCAGCGCGTTCTTGATCATTGATAGTCCTCCTGATGTGGAGCTCAGACGCGGAGCGCACTGGACAACTCGGTCACGCGGTGTTGGTTGCGCATATTCACCCGGACGACAACCTCTGTGACCAGCGACGATGTGATCCTCGGTTCATCGGTCCGGTCTATTGGCGTGCTTCCCCTCCGCACACGCACCACGGGCAGAAAGCACCATTGCGACCACCACGACCGGCACGACCGTCGCACGGTGGGGTGGGGGCGCGCCCGCCCGTTCGGGTCATCCGCCCTGCCGTCCAGGTCGGCGGACGGTATGCCTGGAGGGGTGGCCGAGGAATGTGTCGGACCGAGAAGCGTGGCGGCGGGCGGGTCGCGGAAGGGAGTGCGGCCGTGAGCGGCACCGTAGTGGTGGGAGTGGACGGCTCCCCGTCGAGCCTGGAGGCCGTCGACATCGCCGCTCAGGAGGCGAAGCTCCGCGGCGGCTCACTACGTGTCGTACACGCGTTCGTCTGGCCGATGATGAAGGTCCCGCTCGGGCCGTCCGCCGTGGGCCCTCCCGAAGGCGGACTGCGCAGCGTCGCCCACCGTACGGCCGAGGAGGCCGCGGCTCGCGCCAAGAGCTCCCAACCGACCGTCGAGGTCACCCACGCGGTCATCGTCGGTGAGCCGCTCTCCGTCCTCACCGCCGAGTCGCGCGACGCCGAACTCGTCGTCGTCGGCACACGCGGCCTCGGCGGCTTCACCGGACTGCTCGTCGGCTCCGTCGCCGTCTATCTCACCGCACACGCCGAGTGCCCCGTGCTGGTCACCCGCGGCAGGAAGCACCCCACCGGACCGGTGCTGCTCGGGGTGGACGGCTCCGAGGTGGGTGACGCGGCCGTCGGCTGGGCCTTCGAGGAAGCGTCGCTGCGCGGGGCCGAACTCGTCGCGCTGCACAACTGGAACGCCTGGACGGGCCCGGTCGCCGCGGGACCGAGCGTCCAGGTCCCCACGTACTACGACGTGGACCTCTACCGGGCGGAGGAGGAGAGCGTACTGGCGACGGCCATCGCCGGGTGGCGCGAGAGGTACCCGGACGTGGAGGTGACGCCCCGACTCGTCCAGGAGTACACCAGGCAGGCACTGATCGCGGCCAGCGAGGAGTCCCAACTGCTCGTCGTCGGCGCCCGGGGGCGGGGCGGATTCACCGGACTGCTGCTCGGGTCGGTCAGCCAGGCGGTGCTGCATCATGCGGAGTGCCCGGTGGCGGTCGTACGGGCCAACCGCGAGCGCCGGCACGCGCCATCGTCGCACCGGGGACGGTTGACGGACGGCTGACGGAGGGGCGACTGAGGGGTGACACGGCGGCTGAGGGGTGGCGGTTTGGTGTCCCCAAGGTCGATTTGCGGTCCAACTGCTGCTCTCACAACGGAGTTGAGGCATCCTGCGGGACGTGGACCAGTAGGTGCCGGGCCCGGCGACGTCCTGCCGGCCGCCCGGCGACACCGACCGCGCCCCTCCGGCCATGCACTCAGGAGCCCCCACCATGTGTGCTTGTTGTCGCCCGCCCTTCCGACATCTGTCCCGCCGTCACAGGCTCGGACGTCCACGGACCTCCGTAGGCGTCGTGCTTGCGGCCGCGGCTGCCCTTCTCATCAGCGCGGGGGCGGGGTGCGGGAGCGGACACATTCCGGACGCTGTCGGTACGGGCAGTACGGGTGGTGCGAGCGAGTCCGGTGATGGGCGCGGTGGTCCGCGCAGCAACACCCACGCTGAGGCGGACAGTGGTGCGCGCGGCGGTGCTCGCGATGACGGGCGCGGTGGCGGGCGCGGTGACCGCGGTCGTACGAGCGCGCCGTCGTCCGGTCCACGTGCGCACGGTGCCGTGACCGTCGCACAGGCACGCCGCATCCTCGACCGTTACGAGAAGATTGCCACGAGGGCCGACCGGACCCGGGATGCCGCCCTGCTGGCCGAAGTCGCGGCAGGAAACGTCCTGGAACGGCAGACAGCCGGCTACCGGCAGTACAACGCACTTCCGCAGCACGAACGCGCTCCGTTCGCACGTCCGACCGACTATCGGAGCCCCGCGTTCCATATCCCGTCGGGCGCTCCCTGGTTCCTGGTGACCGCCACCCGCGCCGCCCCCGCACCCCAGCCCACCGTGCTGGTCTTCGCCAGGGAAAGCGGAGCCGAGGACGAGGCAAGGGCCGGACGTGAGACGAGAGCTGGAGGCAAGAGAACAGGCGAGGGCGTGGAGACGGCTGAAGGCAAGGGGACAGGCGAAGGCGAGGCCAGGGCCGAGGGGCGACGGAGGACGAACGGGGCGCGGGAGGGGCGCACGGTGACCCGCTGGCGCCTACGTGTCGCGCTCCCACTACAGGCCGCCGGGCCGCTGCCCCGCATCGCGACGACCCGGTCCCGACTCGCGACGGAGGTCGACGCCACCGCCGGGAGCGGCGGGCCACGTCCGCGCCCGTACGACGTGCAAAGGGCGTACGAGGACCTGTGGCAGACGGGCGGCACCGACGAGGCAAGGCTGCTCGCCCCCAACGCCGTGACAAAGGAGGCGCGTTCCACCTACCGCCACCGCGACGACGAACTCGGCGCGGAGGGCGCCCGCAGATACTTCGTACCGGTGTCGCCGCGCCACCGTGACAGCTACGCGCTGCGTACCGCGGACGGGGGAGTGCTGGCGGTCGTACCGCTTGCGCACGAGCAGTGGCTGCGCGTCACCCGCCCCGATTATCAGATCACCCCCTCCGACGAGGAGGCCGTCTACGACCCCGCTCCGCGCTCGACCGTCATCAGTACCTTTCACGGCCAGGCGCTCGCCCACCTGCCGCGGCAGGGGCGGCCGACGGTGCTGTCCGCGAAGTACGCACTGGTGGACTCGCGATGAGTGGATATGAACGAGGGACTCGGACAGACGGCGACGTTCTGGTGCAGTGAGCGAGCCGCACTGCGCCGCGCTGCTAGCACACGCGGTGCAGCCAGCCGTGCGGGTCCTCGGTACGGCCGTACTGGATGTCCAGCACGTGCTCGCGCAGCTCGACCGTCTTCCTGCCCGGTGTGCCGTCGCCGACGGTGAGTTCGTAGTACCGGGCGCTGTCGCCTGCGTGGCCCGCGTGGCCCGTGTCGCCTGCGTGGCCCGTGTCGCCCTGCCGGGCCTCGCCTTTGAACCCGGTGATCGGAGTGACCACGGCCGCCGTCCCCGCGGCGAAGGCCTCGACGAAGGTGCCGTCGGCGACTCCGGTGCGCAGCTCGTCGATGTTGACCGAGCGTTCGATCGGAGTCAGCCCGTGCTGGTCGGCCAGCGTCAGCAGGGTGTCGCGGGTGACGCCTGCCAAGATGGTGCCCAGTTCCGGTGTGACCAGGTGCCCGTCCGAGGTGATCAGGAGGAGGTTCATCGTGCCGGACTCCTCCAGATTGCCCTTCCCCGCGCTGTCGAGATACAGCACCTGATCGCAACCGTGCTCCGCCGCCTCGCGCTGCGCGGCCAGGCTTCCGGCGTAGTTGCCGCCGCACTTGGCGGCACCCGTACCGCCCTCCGACGCCCGCGCGTACGTGCTGCTCACCCACAGGGTGACCCCGGTGACCCCGGACTCGAAGTACGGCCCCGCGGGGCTCGCGATCACGGCGTACTCGACGCGGGCGGCGGACCGTACCCCCAGGAACGCCTCGGAAGCGAACATGAAAGGCCGCAGATACAGGCTCTCCTCACCGGCCGGTACCGGGACCCACGGTTCATCGACCTCCACCAGCGTGGCGCAGCTGGCGATGAAGTCCTCCTCCGGCAGCACCGGCAGGTCCAGCCGGCGCGCTGACTGTGCGAAGCGCCGCGCGTTCGCCTCCGGCCGGAACAGCCACACACTGCCGTCACCGTGCCGGTACGCCTTCAGGCCCTCGAAGATCTCCTGCGCGTAGTGCAGCACGGCGGCGCTGGGGTGCAGCTGGAACGGCTCCAGCGGCCCCACCCTGTGCCCTGCCCAGCCACCGTCGACCGTCCAAGTGGCCGAGGCCATGTGATCGGTGAAGTACTGCCCGAAGCCCGGCGCCGCCAGGATCGCCGCCCGCTCCTCCGCCCCCACGGGCCGTCCACTTCGCACCACGGCAAACTCAGTACTCACACCGACTCCTCCCGCCACACAACTCCCGACACCCGCCACGACTGCCCGGAATCGTAAGGTGCCCGACCCACCAGGACACGGGTCGTACGCGGTACGGCGAGGCGCCCCCGGTGGCCGCCGCCGTGCGCAGCCACCGCGCACCGCAGCCCACCGCCTGCTGCACCCACCGCCTGCTGCGCCCACCGCGCCATCGCGGCCAGGCAGGGCCCCGAGAGGCGCAGGCCCCGGGCAGAGGCGCAGGCCCCGGGCAGGGGGGCGGGCACGCGCAGATACGGACTCTCGGGCTCATGCCCCACGCGCACCGCCCGCCCTTCCCGCAGGCCGCCCTCGGCCTACCCCAAGCAGTCGAACGCGTACTCGGCGGTCCCGCTGCCCTTCCAGTACACGGTGCCCGTCCCGTACGCGGGGATCGACACACACTTCGGGTTCTTCCCGGAGCTCAGCTGGACGGACCCGCTGATCTCCACGCCGCAGTCGTTGCGCAACGAGGCCCAGCCCGGCCCCTGCTCGGTCAACTCGGCACAAGCCCCCAACACACCCGGCACAGCCGCGTCATGCGCTGCCGCACCAGCGGCCTGAGCGGGTACGACGACCAAGGCGGCACCGGCCGCCAGCACACCCAGAACACGCGGAAGTCGAAACACGAAGGGCACGAAGAGTCCTCCCGTTGGCGGTGCGGAAACAAGGCTCGCCGCCCCCGGCCCGCACCCCCGGACGCGCCCTCGCCGACGGCCGCCACCCGCCGCACGCTCACGTACGACTGGTCTCGACCACCGACCCAAATCCTCACCCACCCCCCACCCCACCGCAAGCCCCCGGCGAATACACGGAAGCTCCCACAAAACCCCACGTACGCGTTCTCGGACGAAGAACGACGGACGACGGACGACGAACGCCAGGTCGTCAGACGGCAACCCGCTCGCTGATGGCTCCGCCACTCAACTCTCGTACCCACCGGCGTTCTCGGGGTTCTCCGGCTCGTGCCTCGACGCAAGGACCGATTTCAGTAACCCCTCGGCGGCCTGGAGTCGTTCACGCAGCTCGTGGACTTCCATGTTCCGTTCCCGCCGATCGAGTTCGGTATTGCGACGCCGGCTCTCCTCCTCACGAGCCCAGGTGAAGTACAGCTCAGCGCGACGGGAGTGGAGACTGTTCAGCTTCTCAAGGAGGATCAACCGCTCTTCTCGGACGGAACGCAGCTCGTCCTGGAGGCGCTCGATGCGTCGGCTGTGTTCCTGGCGCTCGGCTTCCAAAGCAGCGAGCCGCTGACGAAGCTCCTCGTTGCGTCCCCGCTCATGACCCAACCGTTCGTGCAACTCGGCCAGTCGGTCGGCGCTATCGGCTCGGGCTTCCAGCGCGAGCAGCAATTCCTTACGTGTCTCGCCCTCGCGACGACTGCGCTCGGCCGCTCGACCATTGAGGTCTTCCTCTGCGGCGTCGAGGTCGGGAAGAGACAACACCACTGTGTTCGACTGTTCGTCCTTTTCTTCTTCCCAGACGCCAGGGGTGGGTAAGGCCAACGGTGACGTCTCGTCGCGCACAGCGATCCAAAGTGCCCGGAACTCGTCCAGCTCGCCGCCCAGGGCCTCGGCGACAAGTTCCAGCGGTCCCCAGCCAGGCGGACTCTCGCAGCGCAGCACGTTCCCCACCGTCGTATGGCTGATCGCCTTGCCGGTGCGCTGTGCGACGACCCTGAAACTCGGCTCGCCTCTTTGCCGATGCAGCAGCTGAAGCCGGTACCGGAGCCGCTCCAGCGCCGACCCCGAAGCAGTCCCTGATGCTGCCGACACCATCGCTCCCCCCTCGATGTGCTCGCGCAGCCGATCATCCCAGGAGCTGCGCCCGGGTGCGCTGGTTTCCCGCAGGCACATGGGCGGAATGGCCCGTCAAGTTCTGTAAGCCGACGGACCGAAGCGTCACTTCATGGAGGCTCGCGTGCGAGTTCGGAAGTGCATGTCCTCGTGCGTACGGTCCGGAGAACGGCGCGGGAGCGTGGAAGGGCCCAAGCGACCGGGCTCAACGCCCACCCTCCTAGGAGAAGTCACGCCCATGACGCCCTACACCCTCGCCCTGTTGCCTCTGATCGGCCTGGGAGCCGTCAGCTTGCTCGTCTACGTCCTGACCACCGTCTACCTCTGGTCGAACGACGCCGGGCGCCGGAGCAGAGCCTGGCGAGTACTGCAGGCGCTCCTGCACGCCGCAGAGCGCGAACGCCCGGGGGGCGCATGACGCACAGCACCGACGCGACGACTGCCCGCACCAATCGCCATCACAACGTGATCACTGACCTGGGGCTGCTTCAGCCTGCATCTGATCCTGGCAAGACAAACGCCCCGCACCAGCATCCAACCTGGTCACAGGGCGTTTCGGCACTTCAGTCGAAGTACCCCCGGCAGGATTCGAACCTGCGCACACGGCTCCGGAGGCCGTTGCTCTATCCCCTGAGCTACGGGGGCGTGGCCGTCTTGGCGGCGACAGGTAGAACACTACCAGGTCACCGGGGGTGGGCAGGAACGGGTTGTGCGGGAGGGTGGGGGCGGGGTGGAAATGGGCAAAACCCGGACGCAGGGGGAGGGGCGCGCCTACGCTTCTGGATGTGCCAGGTATGTCCGGCCGGGTGCTTGTTGTGGACGACAGCAGCGTCATCCGGCAGTTGATCAGGGTCAACCTCGAGCTTGAGGGCTTCGAGGTGGTGACCGCCGTCGACGGTGCCGAGTGCCTGGACGTGGTGCATCGTGTGCGGCCCGATGTGGTGACGCTCGATGCGGTGATGCCGCGTCTGGACGGGGTGCGTACGGCGGAGCGGCTGCGTGCCGATCCGCGTACGCGGCACCTGCCGCTCGCGCTCGTGAGCGCGTGCACCGAGCTGGAGGGTGGGGGTGTGGTCGACGGGGAGAGAGGTGTGGACGCGTTTCTCGGGAAACCGTTCGAGCCCGTGGACCTGGTGCGGATGGTGCGCTGTCTGATGCATGGGAGATCCGGAGGGGAGAGCGGTGGCTCCGGGGGTGCGGCTGACGCCTTCGGTGTCGTCTCCGAGGTCGTCGAGCCCTGAGGAAGGGCAAGCCGAGGGAGAGGGGGCCCAGGGGGAGAGCCCCCTGGGGACCGGGGGGGGGGTCGAGTCGGTCGGGTGCCCTGCGTCGCCCCCTCGCCGCAGTGCGTGACCAGCGCGGTCGCGTTCGGCCGCGTGGGCGTCCAGCTGCCGAAACCGGCTCGCGCGGACCCACCCCGCCTCCCATACGCTTGCTCTGTGACCCCCGCCCAGCTCTCGCGCACCATCCGGCACACGCTGCCTCGTGTGCTCCCGGACGACGCAGACGCGGGGTCCCTCTGTGCTCGTGTACGCGTCGTCGTCGAGTCGCCGCCCCGGCGCGGCGAGGGGGACTACGCGACCGGGGCCGCCTTCCAGGTCGCCGCGGCCTGCGGGCGTCCCGCGCGCGAGGTCGCGGAGGCGCTGGCCGTCAGGTTGGTACGGGACGAGGACGCCGTCTCGGTGGCCGAGGTCGTCGGCGGAGGGTTCGTGAATGTCACGCTCACGTCCGCCGCCCGGATCGAGCTGGTACGCACCCTCGCGGGGAGCGGGCCGGTGGACAGCGACTCGGTGGACCGCGCCACGGTCTCCGCCCCCGCCGGTCCCTCCACCGGTCTCCTCGCCCCCCTCACCCCCGAGCCGACGGACGATCCTTGCCGGGACATTCCGCGGTGGGCTGCGGTCACCGGGGAGGACCCCGCAGCGCTGGCGGTGCGTACGGAGCGGTCCAGCTCGCTCTTTCGGGTGCAGTACGCGCATGCGCGGATCTGCTCCCTGCTGCGTAACGGCCGACGGCTCGGGCTCAGGCCCGAGCCGGCGAGCGCGGTGCCGCTCGGTGCGGCCGGCGCGCGGCTGCTGGCGTTGCTCGCCGACCGGGCGCGGATCACCGCGCCCGGCCCGCTGGCGCGGCATCTGGATGCCGTCGCGGGGGCGTTCGCCGCGTTCCATGACGCGGGCGAGCCGCTGCCCCGTGGCGAGCAGAAACCCGGGGCCGCCCACCGCGGTCGGCTGGCCCTCGCCGAGGCCACCGGAGCGGTGCTGGCAGGCGGCCTGTCCCAGCTCGGCGTCACCGCACCCGTACATCTCTAGAGCCTTGGCTCCAGGGACATTGGAACTCAGCAACAGGGACACAGGGACACGATCATGAGCCGTTCCGCACACCCGGCAGGGCCCCGGCACGCCGACGTTCTCCCGGAGGGCCATTACACGGCGCCGCCGGCCGATCTGAACTCGCTCGACGCGCGCGTGTGGGCGCAGACGGTCGAGCGCACGCTGGACGGGGCCGTCTCCGTCGGCGGGCTGGACGTACGCCGGCTCGCCGAGGAGTTCGGCACTCCGGCGTATGTGATGGACGAGGACGACTTCCGCGCCCGCTGCCGCGCCTGGCGCGACGCCTTCGGGCAGGACGCCGACGTCTTCTACGCGGGGAAGGCGTTCCTCTCCCGCGCTGTCGTGCGCTGGCTGTACGAGGAGGGGCTGAACCTCGATGTGTGCTCCGGCGGTGAGCTGGCGACCGCGCTGGCCGCCGGGATGCCGGCGGAGCGCATCGCGCTGCACGGCAACAACAAGTCGAACGAGGAGATCACCCGGGCCGTGGAGGCGGGCGTGGGGCGGATCGTGCTGGACTCGTTCCAGGAGATCGCCCGTGTCGCGCACATCGCCGAGCGGCTGGGGCGGCGGCAGCCGGTGCAGCTTCGGGTCACGGTGGGCGTCGAGGCGCACACGCACGAGTTCATCGCGACGGCGCACGAGGACCAGAAGTTCGGGCTCGCGCTGGCCGGGAGCTCGTCCCATCCGGAGGCCGGCGGGGGCCCGGCGGCCGAGGCGGTACGCCGGGTGCTGATGCTGGACAGCCTGGAGCTCACCGGGATCCACTCGCACATCGGCTCGCAGATCTTCGACATGGCGGGCTTCGAGGTCTCCGCCCGGCGGGTGGTGGGGCTGCTCACCCAGATCCGGGACGAGCACGGGGTGGAGCTGCCGGAGATCGATCTGGGCGGTGGCCTGGGTATCGCGTACACCCCCGAGGACGACCCGCGGGAGCCGCACGAGATCGCCAAGTCGCTGGGCGACATCGTCACGCGGGAGTGCGAGGCGGCGGGGCTGGCGGTGCCGCGGCTGTCGGTGGAGCCGGGGCGTGCCATCGTCGGGCCGACGGCCTTCACGCTCTACGAGGTCGGCACGATCAAGGAGCTGGAGGGGCTGCGTACGTATGTGAGTGTGGACGGCGGGATGTCGGACAACATCCGTACGGCGCTGTACGACGCGGAGTACAGCGTGGCGCTGGTCTCCCGTGCCTCGGAGGCGGAGCCGATGCTCAGCAGGGTCGTCGGCAAGCACTGCGAGAGCGGTGACATCGTCGTACGGGACGCGTTCCTGCCCGCGGACCTGGCGCCGGGCGATCTGCTGGCCGTGCCCGCGACCGGTGCGTACTGCCGTTCGATGGCGAGCAACTACAACCATGCGCTGCGCCCGCCGGTCGTCGCGGTGCGGGACGGGCAGGCCCGGGCCATCGTGCGGCGCGAGACGGAGGAAGATCTCCTGCGACTCGATGTCGGGTAGCGAGATATACGTCCCACATACTGGAACAGACGTGGAATCTCCGTTTCGGTAAGTGAGACTTGACGGACGAAAACGCCCGGTCCGACGGGCCGGACGTCGGCTCGCGGGAGAAGGCGTCGGCCCGGACGACGAGAAAGACGCCGGTCCGGGCGACAAGAAGTCGAAGGCGCCGAAGCACTTCGAGAACCAAGAGCCGAAGCACTTCGAGAACCAAAAAACGTCGAGAAACAGAGGTCAGATGATGCGTACGCGTCCGCTGAAAGTGGCGCTGCTGGGCTGTGGGGTCGTCGGCTCAGAGGTGGCACGCATCATGACGACGCACGCGGAGGACCTCGCCCAGCGCATCGGCGCCCCGGTCGAGCTGGCCGGGGTCGCCGTGCGCCGGCCCGACCGGGTCCGTGCGGGTGTCGACCCCGCGCTGGTGACCACCGACGCGGCGGGGCTCGCCGCGCGCGAGGACATCGATGTGGCGGTGGAGGTCATCGGCGGCCTGGAGCCCGCCCGTACCCTGATCACCTCGGCGTTCGAGCACGGCGCCAGCGTCGTGACCGCGAACAAGGCGCTGCTGGCCGAGGACGGCTCCACCCTCCACGAGTCCGCCGAGAAGTACGGCGTCGACCTCTTCTACGAGGCTGCCGTGGCCGCCGCCATCCCGCTGGTGCGCCCGCTGCGCGAGTCCCTGGCGGGCGACAAGGTCAACCGGGTCCTGGGCATCGTCAACGGCACCACCAACTTCATCCTCGACCGGATGGAGTCCACCGGCGCCGGCTACAGCGAGGCGTTGGACGAGGCCACCGCGCTCGGCTACGCGGAGGCCGACCCCACCGCCGACGTGGAGGGCTTCGACGCGGCGGCCAAGGCCGCGATCCTGGCCGGTATCGCCTTCCACACCCGGGTACGCCTGGACGATGTGCACCGCGAGGGCCTCGCCGATGTGACGGCGGCCGACATCGCCTCCGCGAAACGCATGGGGTGCACCGTCAAGCTGCTGGCCATCTGCGAGCGCGCCGAGGACGGCCGTTCGGTGACCGCCCGGGTGCACCCCGCGATGATCCCGCTCAGCCATCCGCTGGCCTCGGTGCGCGAGGCGTACAACGCGGTCTTCGTCGAGTCCGAGGCGGCCGGGCAGCTGATGTTCTACGGCCCCGGTGCCGGCGGTTCGCCCACCGCCTCCGCCGTTCTCGGCGATCTGGTGGCCGCCTGCCGCAACAAGCTCAGCGGGGGCAAGGGCCCGGGCGAGTCCGCCTATGCGCAGCTGCCCGTCTCGCCCATGGGGGAGGTGGTCACCCGCTATCACATCAGCCTGGACGTGGCCGACAAACCCGGCGTGCTGGCGCAGGTGGCCACGGTCTTCGCCGAGCACGGTGTCTCCATCGACACCGTGCGGCAGAAGGGCAAGGAAGGCGCGCACGACGGAGCCTGGCTCGTGGTCGTCACCCACCGGGCCCAGGACGCGGCGCTCGGCGCGACGGTCGAGGCACTGCGCGGCCTCGACACCGTGCGCGGGGTGGCCAGCATCATGCGGGTCGAGGGGGAGTGAGCGTGCGGAGCGCCGCAGCGACGGACTGTGTGCGGCACCACAGCACCGCAGCGTCGGACAATGGTCAGTAAGGGAGCCAAGGAACAGTGACCGTCATGGAGCCTCCGATGTCACAGATGCGTGCCGCCGTCGGCGATGCCGCCTCGTCCGCGTCCGCCGCCCAGGGGGCGGGACGCACCGCGGGGCGCCCGCAGTGGCGCGGCATCATCGAGGAGTACCGCGACCGCCTGCCGGTCGCCCCAGAGACCACCCCCGTCACGCTCCGTGAAGGCGGCACCCCGCTGGTGCCCGCACAGAAGCTCTCCGAGCTGACCGGCTGCGACGTCCATCTGAAGGTGGAGGGCGCCAACCCCACCGGCTCCTTCAAGGACCGCGGGATGACGATGGCCATCACCCGTGCCAAGGAGGAGGGGGCACAGGCCGTCATCTGCGCCTCCACCGGTAACACCTCGGCGTCGGCCGCGGCCTACGCCGTCCGAGCGGGGATGGTCTGCGCGGTGCTGGTGCCGCAGGGCAAGATCGCGCTGGGCAAGATGGGGCAGGCGCTGGTGCACGGTGCCAAGATCCTCCAGGTCGACGGCAACTTCGACGACTGTCTGGAGCTGGCCCGCGGACTGTCGGACAAGTACCCGGTGGCGCTGGTCAATTCGGTCAACCCGGTGCGGATCGAGGGGCAGAAGACCGCCGCCTTCGAGATCGTCGACATGCTCGGGGACGCCCCCGACATCCATGTACTGCCGGTGGGCAACGCGGGCAACATCACGGCCTACTGGAAGGGCTACCGGGAGTATCACCAGGACGGCCCGGCCACCCGCACGCCGCGGATGTGGGGCTACCAGGCGTCCGGCGCGGCGCCGATCGTGCGCGGCGAGGCCGTCAAGGAGCCGAGCACCATCGCCACCGCCATCCGGATCGGCAACCCGGCGTCCTGGACGCTGGCCGAGCAGGCGCGTGACGAGTCGGGCGGCTTCATCGACTCGGTGACCGACCGTCAGATCCTCCGGGCCTACCGGCTGTTGGCCGCACAGGAGGGCGTGTTCGTGGAGCCCGCCTCGGCCGCCTCGGTCGCGGGGCTGATCCAGGCGGCCGAGCAGGGCAGGGTGGACCCGGGGCAGCGTGTCGTCTGCACCGTCACCGGCAACGGCCTCAAGGATCCGGACTGGGCGGTGGCGGGCGCGCCGCAGCCCATCGTCGTCCCCGTCGACGCGGACGCCGCCGCCGGGCGGCTCGGCCTGGCCTGAGCCGGTGCCCGGCGACTCCGGTCCCGCCACTGGTCTGGACCGGTTGTCACCGGTCGGCCACGGTGGGTCGGGTCACCGCCGGTCGGGCGCCGTGGGGTGGCCACGCCGGTCGGTCGCCGTCGGTGCGGACGGGCCGGCTGTCGCTGTCGCCGGTCGGCTGTTACCGGGGGGAACCGGCTGCCGCTGCGGGTCGCCGCAGCTGGTCGGGACCGATTCCGGCCGGGTCGGTTTCCCGGGGCCGTCCTCCGGGGCAGATCCCTGATGCGGGTCTCACCGGGCCGCTTCCGGACCGGGTGCGCGGGGTCGGACATCCGCATCGGAGCACTCGAAGCGGAGCGTCCGGCCGGCGACCCGTACCGGTTCCGCCCGGGCCGGTTCCGCCTCCGGGCGGGACGGTTCGGTGCGCGGCACGCATGCGTACCGCGCCGAAGCACGGGGAGGCTCACGACACGCATCGTGCGCCTCCCGTGCGCCCTATGTCGCCAGCGAACCCACCTTCGATAGGCTGAGTTTCACCCCGACTCCCGTACGTCCCCACCGCGGGTGAGCGCGGAGCCGTGACCGGTCCGGCGCAGCCGCGGTCGAGGGTGCTCCGCAAACCCAAACCAAGGAGAGTCATCGAGAGATGGCCGGTCCCGCGTTCCGCGCCGCCGCCGTCCGGGTGCGCGTCCCCGCCACCAGCGCCAACCTCGGCCCCGGCTTCGACGCCCTGGGCCTCGCCCTGGGGATCTACGACGACGTGGTGGTCCGCGTCGCCGACTCCGGGCTGCACATCGACATCGCGGGCGAGGGCGCCGAGACCCTGCCCCGCGACGAGAACCATCTGCTCATCCGCTCCCTGCGCACCACGTTCGAGCTGCTGGGCGGGCAGCCGCGCGGCCTGGAGGTCGTGTGCGCCAACCGCATTCCGCACGGCCGCGGCCTCGGCTCCTCCTCCGCCGCCATCTGCGCCGGCGTGATGGCGGCCCGCGCCGTGACCACCGGCGGCGAGGCCCGGCTGGACGACACCGCGCTGCTGGAGCTCGCCACCGAGATCGAGGGCCATCCTGACAACGTCGCCGCCTGCCTGCTCGGCGGCTTCACGCTGGCCTGGACGGACGGCGGCGCGGCCCGCGCGCTGCGGATGGAGCCCGCCGCATCCCTCGTCCCGGTGGTCTTCGTCCCGGCGAAGCCCCTGCTCACCCAGACCGCGCGAGGGCTGCTGCCGCGCAGCGTGCCGCATGTGGACGCGGCGTTCAACGCGGGGCGCGCCGCGCTGCTCGTCGAGGCCTTGACGCGCCGTCCCGAGCTGCTGCTGGCCGCCACCGAGGACCGGCTGCACCAGGAGTACCGCGCCCCGGCGATGACGGAGAGTGCGGAACTGGTCGGCGGACTGCGCGCCGAGGGCGTTCCCGCCGTGATCTCGGGCGCCGGACCGACGGTACTGGCGCTGGCGGCCGACGACGGCGAGGCCGACAAGGTCTCCCGGCTGGCGGGCGACGGCTGGACGGCCAACAGGCTCGCCCTCGATCTGGCGGGAGCCAGCGTCCTGCCGCTCTCCGCCACGGCCCGGACCGGTGGAAACGATGCCGGGAACGGTGCCGGTCAGGAGGCCGGGAACGGGACCGGAAACGCACCGGAAGGCACGGACAGCGGGCCCCGGTGACAGCGGGTTGCGGATCTTCGAGAGGGGGAATGTTTGTTGGATCCGGTAGTGTTAACCTCAAGTCTGCACTCGCAGTCTCGTGGGCCCCGCACAGGTAAGTGCGATGGTTCGAAGAGTGCGGTGCTTGCGTGTTCCCCTGGCAGCCCCAGCAGGGACCACCTCTTCTCCCAGGAGCCTCCCACACTGCTCGGCCCACTGCCGGGCAGGGGCGAACACGCTCCGGAGCCGACGTGAAGGACATCCATGTCGAGGCTTCACGCCGAACCCACGTACTGATCTCCCCGCCGTACATCAAGGCGGGACCACCGCCCCGGTCAGGTCCGCGAACACAGGACCGTAACCGGACAGCACAACCGGTCGCCGAGCCAGACTGGCCGACGTCCGCTCCAGGGAAGGACCCTTCGTGAGCGACACCACCGATCTGATGGGCGTGAACGCCGATACCGCAGCCGACGGTGCCGCGGCGCCCGCCGCTACGGACGCATCCGCCACGCCTGCCTCCGGTGCCGCACCCAGGCGTCGGCGCTCCGGCACGGGGCTCGAGGGCATGGTTCTGGCCGAGCTCCAGCAGGTAGCCTCCGGCCTCGGCATCAGGGGCACCGCGCGGATGCGCAAGAGCCAGCTGATCGAGGTCATCAAGGAGCGCCAGGCGGGCGGCAGTTCGGACTCCGCGCCCGCCGCCTCGGGCAAGGGCGCCAAGGCCGCCGACAGCAAGGCCGCCGACGCCAAGCAGGCCAAGGACGCCAAGGCCGACAACGCCGCCGGCAACGGCAAGTCCGCCGAGGGCGCCGACGGCGCCGAGGAGGCGAAGCCGAAGCGCCGCGCCACCTCCCGGGCCCGCACCGGTGAGGCCGAGGCCGCGCAGCAGGACGCCTCCGGCAGCCAGCAGCAGATCGACATCCCCGGCCAGACCGAGGGTGACGCAAAGGCTGCCCAGGAGGGCGGCCGTGGCCGCCGTACCAAGGCCGAGGCCGACACCGCCGAGGGCCGCACGGACGCCAAGTCCGGCGGTGAGGGCGGCAAGCAGGCTGCCCAGGACGGGAAGGCTGCCCAGGACGGCAAGGCTGCCCAGGACGGGAAGGAAGGCAGGTCCGAGCGGTCCGAGAAGGACGGCAAGGGCGGCTCTTCCGGCGAGGGCAAGCAGCAGCAGGGGGACCGCCCCTCCAAGCGCGAGCGCCAGCGGGACCGCGATCGCGACCGCAACCGCAACAAGAACGACGGCGGCGGTGGCGGTGGCGGCCAGCAGAACCAGGCCGGTGGCGGCGGAGGCCGCCGGGACGGCCGGGACGACTTCGACGACGACGGCGGCGGCCGTCGCGGGCGGCGCGGCCGCTACCGCGACCGTCGGGGTCGGCGCGGCGGCCGGGAGGAATTCGAGCCGCAGATCTCCGAGGACGACGTGCTGATCCCCGTCGCGGGCATCCTCGACATCCTCGACAACTACGCGTTCGTGCGCACCTCCGGCTACCTGCCGGGGCCGAACGACGTGTACGTCTCGCTGGCCCAGGTCCGCAAGAACGGCCTGCGCAAGGGCGACCACGTCACCGGCGCGGTCCGCCAGCCGCGCGAGGGCGAGCGGCGCGAGAAGTTCAACGCGCTGGTCCGCCTGGACTCGGTCAACGGCATGTCGCCCGACGACGGCAAGGGTCGTTCCGAGTTCAACAAGCTCACCCCGCTCTACCCGCAGGAGCGACTGCGGCTGGAGACGGAGCCGAACCACCTCACCTCGCGGATCATCGACCTGGTGGCGCCGGTCGGCAAGGGGCAGCGCGGTCTGATCGTGGCCCCGCCGAAGGCGGGCAAGACCACGGTGCTGCAGTCGATCGCGAACTCCATCACCCGCAACAACCCCGAGTGCCACCTGATGGTCGTCCTCGTCGACGAGCGTCCGGAAGAGGTCACCGACATGCAGCGGTCGGTCAAGGGCGAGGTCATCTCCTCGACCTTCGACCGCCCGGCCGAGGACCACACCACCATCGCCGAACTCGCCATCGAGCGGGCCAAGCGCCTGGTGGAGCTGGGCCACGACGTGGTGATCCTGCTGGACAACATCACCAGGCTCGCCCGCGCCTACAACCTGGCGGCGCCCGCCTCGGGCCGGATCCTCTCCGGCGGTGTCGACTCGACCGCGCTCTACCCGCCGAAGAAGTTCTTCGGCGCCGCGCGCAACATCGAGGACGGCGGCTCCCTGACGATCCTCGCCGCGGCGCTGGTGGAGACCGGCTCCCGGATGGAAGAGGTCATCTTCGAGGAGTTCAAGGGCACCGGCAACATGGAGCTCAAGCTCGACCGGAAGCTCGCCGAGAAGCGGATCTTCCCCGCGGTGGACGTGGACGCGTCCGGCACCCGTAAGGAAGAGATCCTCATGGCGAACGAGGAGCTCCAGATCGTCTGGAAGCTGCGGCGCGTGCTGCACGCCCTGGACCAGCAGCAGGCCATCGAGCTGCTGCTGGACAAGATGAAGCAGACGAAGTCCAACGCGGAGTTCCTGCTGCAGATCCAGAAGACGACCCCGACGCCGGGCAACGGCCAGGACTGAGGTCGACGGCCCCGACGCCCGGCAACGGCCAGGACCCAGGTCCGTCGGCCGGGGCCGGCGGTCGGGCTGTCGCCCGGACGGATGAAGGCGAGGGCCGCTCCACCACGTACGGTGGGGCGGCCCTCGCCGTGCGTTTTGGCTGCTGAGAGCTTGACCACAGGCCCTACCGACCGGTGACCGGTGTGGTCTCGGCAGGCGCGGGTACGTCGTCGCAGGTAAAACGGGAGCAGTGCCGCGTTGCGGCCCGGTCCGTGCGCCGCTGTCCCGTCACGCGCGCTTACGGCGCGCGGTGACTCGTTGTGCAACCCTTCCGGCGAGATGCAGCGTCCCCCACGGGACAACGTCTGCACCGGAACGACGTCCACACAGGACAACGGCGCCACGAGGCAGGACTGAGGGAAGTGACCATGGCGGGCGACAGCTACGAGGGCGACACGGCGGCAGCGCGCCGCTCCCGGGGCATACGTGCCTCCGGTCGTCGCCGCAGGCCGCTCAGCGGCCGCCGACGTGCCGTGCGGGTCGCCGCCTGGACCGCCGCGGGGGCGGTCGTGCTCGGCGGGACGAGTCTCGGGTTCGTCTACTTCAAGCTGGACGGGAACATATCCGGCGTCGACATCAACGCGGCCCTGGGCACCGACCGGCCGCAGGACGTGCCGAACGGCTCGATGGACATCCTCGTGCTGGGCTCGGACAGCCGCGCCGGTGCCAATGCGAAGTACGGCAAGGACGAGGGCACCGCCCGCTCGGACACGGCGATGGTGCTGCACATCAACGAGAAGCACGACAAGGCCAGCGTGGTCTCGATACCCCGGGACACCATCGTGCAGCGGCCCAGCTGCAAGGGTGACGAGTCGGTGGGCAACAAAAACGTTCCGGCGCAGCGGGCCATGTTCAACTCCGCCTATGAGGTCGGCGGCCCCGCCTGCGCCGTCAAGACCGTCGAGTCCCTCTCCGGCGTGCGGATGGACCACTACCTCGAGGTCGACTTCGCGGGCTTCCAGCGCTTGATCAACACCCTGGGCGGCGTCGAGATGACCACCCACGAGGCCATCAAGGACAAGGACAGCCACCTGAATCTCAAGGCAGGCACCCACCGCCTCGACGGCGAGCAGTCCCTGGGCCTGGTCCGTACCCGGCACGGGGTGGGGGACGGCAGCGACCTGGGCCGTATCCAGCTTCAGCAGGCGTTCTTGAAGGCGCTGATCGACCAGGTCAACAGCGTCGGGGTGTTCAGCAGCCCGAAGAAGCTCTACGACCTGGCCGACACCGCGACCTCCGCGATCACCACCGACTCGGACCTGGACTCGGTCAGCAAGCTGACCGGCATGGCGAAGATGCTCAAGGGCATCAAGTCCGACGACATCCAGATGACGACGCTGCCGGTCAGGTACGACCCGAACGACCCGAACCGGGTCGTGCAGATCGATTCGAAGACCAAGAAGGTCTGGTCGGCGATCAAGCACGACAGGCCGGTCCCGAAGTCCGCCACCAAGGGCTCGGCGGGCGACAAGACCGACATAGGCGATGTGGTGCAGCAGGGCAAGGCCCAGGCGGCGCCCAAGGCGGAGCCGGACGGGCGGGCCGGCCGCTGACGAGCGGGCGGACCGTCGCTGACGGACGAGCGGAGGCGGACCGGCGCCGCGCTGACGCGAGCCGGCGGGCCGGCCGTGGGAGCCTGGGGAATACCGGGCGCCTCCCCCCGGTTTTGGGGGGTGCGGGAACCAGTGGCAAACTGGACCGTCGGCCCCGGTTCACGGGAAACAACCCGTATCCCGACCCGGTGCCCTCCCGAACCTAGGAGTCACCTTGAAGCGCGACATTCACCCCGAGTACCGCGAGACCCAGGTGAGCTGCACCTGTGGCAACTCGTTCACCACGCGTAGCACCATGTCGGAAGGCATGATCCGCGCCGACATCTGCTCGGCCTGCCACCCGTTCTACACCGGCAAGCAGAAGATCCTCGACACCGGTGGCCGCGTGGCCCGCTTCGAGGCCCGCTTCGGCAAGAGCGCCGGCAGCGCCAAGAAGTAGCGACACTGCAGCGCCGGTCCGCGGCTGCCCTGCGGGGCAGCGCGGCCCGGCGCTCTTTTGGTGCTCAGCGCCCCGGCGCCGCTCCGCCCTCCCGGCGAAGCGGCGCCCCCACTCATCAGTAAGGGATGGCCACGATGTTCGAGGCGGTCGAGGAACTCGTCGGCGAGCACGCCGACCTGGAGCGGCGGCTCGCCGATCCGGCGATCCACGCCGACCAGGCGGGCGCCCGCCGGCTCAACAAGCGCTACGCCGAACTCACCCCGATCGTCACCGCCTACAGCGAGTGGAAGCGGACCGGGGACGACATCGGCACCGCGCGGGAACTGGCCGCGGAGGACCCGGACTTCGCCGACGAGGTCAAACAGCTGGAGCGGCGCCGCGAGGAGCTCACCGAGCGGCTGCGGCTGCTGCTGGTCCCGCGCGACCCCAGCGACGACAAGGACGTCATCCTGGAGATCAAGGCGGGCGAGGGCGGTGACGAGTCCGCGCTGTTCGCCGGTGACCTGCTGCGGATGTATCTGCGCTACGCCGAGCGCAACGGCTGGAAGACCGAGCTGATCGAGTCCAACGAGTCCGATCTCGGCGGCTACAAGGACGTGCAGGTCGCGGTGAAGACCAAGGGGTCGGCCGAGCCGGGCCAGGGCGTGTGGGCGCGGCTGAAGTACGAGGGTGGCGTGCACCGCGTGCAGCGGGTGCCGGCCACCGAGTCGCAGGGCCGTATCCACACCTCGGCTGCGGGTGTCCTGGTGCTGCCCGAGGCCGAGGACGTGGATGTGGAGATCAACCCGAATGATCTGCGCATCGACGTCTACCGCTCCTCCGGGCCCGGCGGGCAGTCGGTCAACACCACCGACTCGGCCGTGCGCATCACCCACGAGCCGACCGGCATCGTCGTCTCCTGCCAGAACGAGAAGAGCCAGCTCCAGAACAAGGAGCAGGCCCTGCGCATCCTGCGGGCCAGACTGCTGGCCGCCGCCCAGGAGGAGGCCGAGAAGGAGGCCTCGGACGCGCGCCGCAGCCAGGTCCGTACGGTCGACAGGTCCGAGCGGGTGCGCACCTACAACTTCCCGGAGAACCGCATCTCCGACCACCGTGTCGGGTTCAAGGCGTACAACCTGGACCAGGTGCTGGACGGCGAGCTCGACCCGGTCATCCAGGCGTGCGTGGACGCGGATTCCGCGGCCAAACTGGCCGCCGCTCAGTGACGCCCGGGAGGGGGACGGAGTGAACGTGCTGCTTGCCGAGGTGGCGCAGGCCACCCAGCGGCTCGCCGATGCGGGCGTGCCCTCGCCGCGCTTCGACGCCGAGGAACTGGCCGCCTGGGTGCACGGTGTCTCACGGGGCGAGCTGCACCGGGTCGCCGACGCCGACTTCGACGCGCGCTACTGGGAGGCGGTGGCCCGCCGCGAGGCCCGCGAGCCGCTCCAGCACATCACCGGGCGGGCCTTCTTCCGCTACCTGGAGCTGCACGTCGGGGCCGGTGTCTTCGTGCCCCGGCCGGAGACCGAGTCGGTGGTCGGCTGGGCGATAGACGCGGTACGGGCCATGGACGTGGCCGAGCCGCTGATCGTGGACCTGTGCACCGGATCCGGCGCCATCGCGCTCGCGCTCGCCCAGGAGGTGCCGCGCTCCCGGGTGCACGCCGTGGAGCTGGACGAGGCGGCGCTGGTGTGGGCGCGCAAGAATGTCGAGGGCTCGCGGGTGACGCTGCACCAGGGCGACGCGCGGACGGCGCTGACCGAGCTGGACGGCCAGGTCGACCTCGTGATCTCCAATCCTCCCTACATCCCGCTCACCGAGTGGGAGCATGTGGCGCCGGAGGCCCGCGACCACGATCCGCAGATCGCGCTGTTCTCCGGAGAGGACGGCCTGGACGTCATCCGCGGTCTGGAGCGCACCGCGCACCGGCTGCTGCGCCCCGGCGGCGTCGTGGTCATCGAGCACGCCGACACCCAGGGCGGGCAGGTGCCATGGATCTTCACCGAGGACCGCGGCTGGGCTGATGCCGCGGACCACCCCGACCTCAACAACCGGCCCCGTTTTGCCACCGCACGCAGGGAGGTGCCGTAATGGCACGGCGATACGACTGCTCCGATGCGACCGACCGGGCGACCGGGCTGCGCGAGGCCGCCTCGGCCGTCAGGCGCGGGGAACTCGTCGTGCTGCCGACGGACACCGTCTACGGCGTCGGCGCGGACGCGTTCAGCGCGGACGCCGTCGGTGATCTGCTGGAGGCCAAGGGCCGCGGCCGGGGCATGCCCTCCCCGGTGCTGGTGGGCTCGCCGAACACGCTGCACGGCCTGGTCACGGACTTCTCCGAGACGGCCTGGGAACTGGTCGACGCCTTCTGGCCCGGCGCGCTCACCCTGGTGGCGCGGCACCAGCCGTCGCTGACCTGGGACCTGGGGGAGACCCATGGCACGGTGGCGGTGCGGATGCCGCTGCACCCGGTGGCCATCGAGCTGCTGACCGAGTTCGGTCCGATGGCCGTCTCCTCGGCGAACCTGACCGGGCACCCGGCGCCGATGGACTGCGACGCTGCCCAGGAGATGCTGGGCGAGTCGGTCGCCGTCTATCTGGACGGCGGCCCCACCCAGGACAGCGTGCCCTCCTCCATCGTGGACGTCACCGGCTCGGTGCCCGTCCTGCTGCGCGCGGGCGCCATCGGGGCCGACGAGCTGCGCAAGGTCGTGCCGGGCCTGGAGGTGGCCCCGTAGTGACCGCCCCACCCGGGCGTGGGCCGGCCGAGGCCGGCGGCATAAGCGGCGCCGACGGCGCGTTCCGTATCCTCCACGTCTCCACAGGCAACGTGTGCCGCTCGCCGATCACCGAGCGGCTCACCCGGCATGCCCTGGCCGAACGGCTGGGGGAGAGCCGCATGGGCGGCCTCGTGGTCGAGAGCGCCGGGACCTGGGGCCACGAGGGCGCGCCCATGGAGGAGAACGCGGTGGCCGTGCTGCTCGAACACGGTGCGGACGCCTCGAACTTCACCGGGCGCGAGCTGCTGGACGAGCATGTGATCCGGGCCGACCTGGTGCTGACGGCCACCCGTGACCACCGTGCCCAGGTGATCTCCATGGGCCACTCCGCGGGCCTGCGCACCTTTACGCTCAAGGAGTTCACCCGGTTGGTGCGGGCCATAGACCCCGCGACCCTGCCGGCGGCCGGCAGCGCCGAGGGCGTGGTGGAGCGGGCCCGCGCGCTGGTCCAGGCGGCGGCCGCGCTGCGCGGCTGGCTGCTGGCGCCCAGCCCGGAGGCGGACGAGATCTACGATCCCTACGGTGCCCCGATCCCGTACTTCCGCAGCGTCGGCGAGGAGATCAGCGGGGCGCTGGACCCGGTGGTCACCGCGTTGACGGGGGTTCCCGCGCACACGTAGCGGCACCACGGAGAACCAGCAGGCAGGAGTGAGCGTGTCCTATGGTGTGGGCCTGAACAGCCCGCGAGACTTTTGGGGAATCGGTGCGTGAATATCTGCTGACGCTGTGCGTCACGGCCGCGGTCACCTATCTGCTGACCGGGCCGGTGCGGAAGTTCGCCATCGCGGCGGGCGCCATGCCGCCGGTGCGCGCGCGTGACGTGCACCGGGAGCCGACGCCGCGACTGGGCGGCATCGCGATGTTCGGCGGGCTGTGCGCGGGGCTGCTGGTGGCCTCGCAACTGACCAACATCGGCGAGCTGTTCACCCTTTCCGACGAGCCCCGCGCCCTGCTGTCGGGCGCCGGTCTGATCTGGCTGATCGGTGTGCTGGACGACAAGTGGGGCGTCGACGCGCTGGTGAAGCTGGGCGGGCAGATGATCGCCGCCGGTGTGATGGTGCTCCAGGGACTGACGATCCTGTGGCTGCCGGTGCCGGGCGTGGGCAATGTCGCGCTCACCCCCTTCCAGGGCACGCTGCTGACGGTCGCGCTGGTGGTGATCACCATCAACGCCGTGAACTTCGTGGACGGGCTGGACGGCCTCGCCGCGGGCATGGTGTGCATCGCCGGGGTGGCGTTCTTCATGTACGCGTACCGCATCTGGTACGGCTACGGCATCGAGGCGGCGGCCCCCGCCACCCTGTTCGCCGCCGTACTGATGGGCATGTGCGTGGGTTTTCTGCCGCACAACATGCACCCGGCGCGGATCTTCATGGGCGACTCCGGCTCCATGCTGATCGGCCTGGTGCTGGCGGCCGGTGCGGTCTCCATCACCGGCCAGGTGGACCCGGACGTGATGGTCGAGCACACCGGTTCGGTGAAGTCCGCCGTGCACACGATGGTGCCCTTGTACATGCCGCTGCTGCTGCCGCTGAGCATCATCGCGATCCCGGTCGCCGACCTGGTCATGGCGATCGTGCGGCGCACCTGGAACGGGCGTTCGCCGTTCGCTGCCGACCGGGGCCATCTGCACCACCGGCTGCTGGAGATCGGGCACTCGCACAGCCGTGCCGTGCTGATCATGTACTTCTGGGCCGCGTTGATCGCCTTCGGCGCCGTGGCGTTCTCGGTGCGCTCCTCCAGCCTGGCGATCGTGCTGGCGGTCGTGCTGTTGAGCGCTGTGGGCCTGGTGGTGCTGCTGATGCCGCGCTACACGCCCCGGGTGCCCGCGTGGGCGCAGCGGGTGCTGCCGCCCCGGTACCGGCGGTCGCTGTCGGAGCCCGAGCCGGCGGCGGAGGTCGCGGCGACCCCGCCCGGGCCCGGTGAGGACCCCGCTCCCGCGGGCGAGACGGCCGAAGAGGCCGAGCGTGAGCCCGCGATGGCCGGTCTCAACGGTGCCACGGCCATCGGGGAGCGCCGGCAGTTCACCAGGCCCAAGAAGATCAACAGCCACGACTGAGCAGCTCGATGCCCGGGGAATCGCCTTATACCAGACATAGCGTTCGCCGTCAGTCGCGAACGCCTCCTGTCACACCCCCGTGTGACAGGAGGCACACCAAGTAGGTAAAGACCTCATCAAATAGTTTGTGATACCGTTCACGAAACCCGGTGGCCAGCCGAAGTCTCGCACTCCCGCGGGCCCTTCTGCCGGGAGGTCCGTCCTCCACGCCGGGGCTACGCTCGTCATCGACGACCCTCGTCCCCCGATTTCCCCGGAGCACACCACATGCAGTCGAACGACGCACGCATGCTCCTGCACTGCGCCGTCCCGACCGCCGTAGCCGGTGTCGTGGCCGCAGCGATCAGCGCCGTGTTCGCAGCAGGTAAGGGCGCCATCGGTGCCGCGGCCGGAGCACTCGTCGTGATCCTCTTCATGGGTCTCGGCGTTTACGTCCTCCAGCGGGTAGCGCGCTCCTTTCCGCACCTCTTTCAGGCGATGGGGCTGCTTCTGTACACGACGCAGATTCTGCTGCTGTTCGTCGTGCTGGTGGTCTTCCGGGATACGACCCTTTTCGACACCTCGACCTTCGCGTTCACACTGCTCGGCGCCACTGTCGTGTGGGTGGCGGCACAGGGCAGGGCCCACCTGAAGGCGAAGATCATGTACGTCGAACCGACCTCGGGCTCCGGCGAGAAGGCCAGTGCCACGTAGGGGCGGGATAAGCGCTCGTTCGAGCAACTGCTATCGTCCGTTGCCAACTGCGGCGCAGCAGACAGGGGACGGCAGAGTGCCCTCCATTTCCGGATCCCACGGGACGGAACGGACACTTTCGCACCCTGATCAGCCGCCGCCCCCGATTCGTAAGACAAAGACCAGTGCCGTTCCGTGGCCGCACGCCGCGCCGACACAACGAGGTAGCCGTTTTCATGCGCCATGCAGAAGGAGCCCGCGGTGAGTGCTGACCAGATGCTCGCCTTTGAGACCGACTGCCACCTTTTCAGTGGCTGCGGCTTCGAGGCTCCAGGGCTCCACTCGTTCGTCTTCGAGCCGATGTTCAGCATCGGCGGATTCGACTTCAACAAGCCGATCCTGCTCGCCCTCGTGGGCACGTTCGCCATCGTGGCGTTCTTCTGGGCCGCCTTCAGCAAGCCGAAGCTGGTGCCCGGCAAACTCCAGATGATCGGCGAGGCCGGTTACGACTTCATCCGCCGAGGCGTGGTCTACGAGACGATCGGCAAGAAGGAAGGCGAGAAGTACGTCCCCCTGGTGGTGGCGCTCTTCTTCTTCGTGTGGGTGATGAACCTGTGGTCGGTCATCCCGCTCGCACAGTTCCCGGTGACCTCGATCTTCTCGATCCCGCTCGGCCTCGCGCTGCTGGTCTACCTCGTCTGGGTCCCGCTGACCTTCAAGCGGCACGGCTTCGTCGGCGCGTTCAAGAACTTCACGGGGTACGACCCGTCGCTCCCCGGTGGAGTGCGGCCGCTGGTCATGGTCATCGAGTTCTTCTCGAACCTGCTGGTGCGCCCCTTCACGCACGCCGTCCGGCTCTTCGCGAACATGTTTGCCGGACACATGCTGCTGGTTCTCTTCACGATCGCGACCTGGTACATGCTCAACGGCATCGGGATCGCCTACTCGGCCGTCTCCTTCGTGATGACGATCGTGATGGTCGCCTTCGAGTTGTTCATCCAGCTCATCCAGGCGTACGTCTTCGTCCTCTTGACCTGCACCTACATCCAGGGCGCGCTCGTCGAGGAACACTGAGCAACCCCTTTACCGCACAATCCCCAGCTGTCCGGCGGCCAACCCCCGCCGGTCCGTACAGAGAAGGAAGTAACGGCATGTCCGCTGCTCTCGACATGGTCAACCTCGCCGCCACCGAAGGCGTTACCGGCAACCTGGGTTCGATCGGCTACGGCCTCGCCGCGATCGGCCCCGGCATCGGCGTCGGCATCGTGTTCGGTAACGGCACCCAGGCGCTGGCCCGCCAGCCCGAGGCGGCCGGTCTGATCCGTCAGAACCAGATCCTCGGCTTCGCCTTCTGTGAGGCGCTGGCCCTCATCGGCATCGTCATGGGCTTCATCTTCCGCTCCTGACGTACCGAGCGAACGAACCCATTTCCGACGGAAGGCACTGACGTGAACGCCCTGGTACACATGGCGGAGACCGAGGTTCCGCAGAACCCGCTCGTTCCGCCGATCCCAGAGCTGGTCATCGGCCTGATCGCATTCGCCATCGTCTTCTTCTTCCTGTGGAAGAAGCTCCTTCCGAGCATCAACAAGGTGCTGGAAGAGCGTCGTGAAGCCATTGAGGGCGGCATCGAGAAGGCCGAGGCGGCTCAGCAGGAAGCTGCCGACGTACTCCAGCAGTACAAGGACCAGCTCGCCGAGGCCCGCCACGAGGCCGCCCGGCTGCGTGCCGAGGCACAGGAACAGGGCGCCGCGCTCATCGCCGAGATGCGCGCCGAGGGCCAGCGGCAGCGTGAGGAGATCATCGCCGCCGGCCACGCCCAGATCGAGGCCGATCGCAAGCAGGCCGCGCACACGCTCCGCCAGGACGTGGGCAAGCTCGCCACCGACCTGGCCGGCAAGCTCGTCGGCGAGTCCCTGGAGGACCACGCCCGGCAGAGCCGTGTCATCGACCGCTTCCTCGACGGGCTCGAAGAGGCTGCCGAGGCCGACGCCAGCGGAGCCGCCCGATGAATGGTGCGAGCCGCCAGGCGCTTGCCGCCGCGCGCGAGAGCCTGACCGCGCTGACCGACTCCACGTCGGTCGACGCCGCGGCCCTCGCCGACGAGCTCGCCGCCGTCACGGCGCTGCTGGAACGTGAGGTCTCGCTGCGCCGGGTCCTCACCGACCCGGCGAAGGACGGCGAGGCCAAGGCGTCGCTGGTGCGGCAGGTGCTCGGCAGCCGGCTCAGCGGCCCGGCCGCCGACCTGGTCTCCGGCATGGTCCGCTCCCGCTGGTCCGCGCCGCGTGACCTGGTCGACGCCGTCGAGGAGCTGGCCGACCTGGCCGACCTGATCGCGGCCGAGCGGGACGGCTCGCTGGACGACGTCGAGGACGAGCTGTTCCGCTTCGGGCGGACTGCGGCCTCCTCGCCGGACCTGCGGGCGGCGCTGGCCAGCCGCACGGCCCAGGCCGAGGCCAAGCGCACCCTGGTGCACCAGCTGCTGGACGGCCGGGTCAGGCCGGCCACCGAGCGTCTGGTCACCCGGCTGGTGACCCAGCCGCGGGGACGTAGCCTGGATGGTGGGCTCGAAGCACTGTCCCGGCTCGCAGCCGAGCGCCGGAACCGTTCGGTCGCCGTCGTCACCTCCGCGGTGCCGCTCAGCGACGGGCAGAAGCGGCGCCTGGGCGCGGCGCTGGCCAAGCTGTACGGGCGCCAGGTGCACCTGAACCTGGACGTGGACCCCGAGGTCCTGGGCGGGATCACGGTGCGGGTGGGCGACGAGGTCATCAACGGCTCCATCGCCGACCGGCTGGACGAGACCCAGCGGCGGATGGCGGGCTGAGGCAGCCGCAGCAGTACCCGGCGCTGAGCGCCAACCAACTCAACAAGCACGAACGCGGCCCGAGTTGGGCCGTACAAGGGAGTCGGGGGAGTCACCGAGTCACCCCCCGGAGCCCGAAGGAACTTACGGGCCCAACAAGGAGAGCAGGGAACCCAGATGGCGGAGCTCACGATCCGGCCGGATGAGATCCGGGACGCGCTGGAGAACTTTGTCCAGTCGTACACGCCGGACGCGGCCTCGCGCGAAGAGGTCGGTACGGTCAGCGCTGCCAGCGATGGCATCGCGAAGGTCGAGGGGCTGCCCTCGGCCATGGCGAACGAGCTGCTGAAGTTCGAGGACGGCACCCTCGGCCTCGCCCTCAACCTGGAGGAGCGCGAGATCGGTGCGGTCGTCCTCGGTGAGTTCAGCGGCATCGAAGAGGGCCAGTCGGTGCAGCGGACCGGCGAGGTCCTGTCGGTCCCGGTCGGCGACGGCTACCTCGGCCGTGTCGTCGACCCGCTGGGTGCCCCGATCGACGGCCTCGGCGAGATCGAGGCCGAGGGCCGCCGCGCCCTGGAGCTGCAGGCCCCCACGGTCATGCAGCGCAAGTCGGTGCACGAGCCCATGGAGACCGGCTACAAGGCCGTCGACACCATGACCCCGATCGGCCGTGGCCAGCGCCAGCTCGTCATCGGCGACCGTCAGACCGGCAAGACCGCGCTGTGCGTCGACACGATCATCAACCAGCGCGACAACTGGCGCTCGGGCGACCCGGACAAGCAGGTCCGCTGCATCTACGTCGCCGTCGGCCAGAAGGGCTCCACCATCGCGTCCGTGCGCGGCGCGCTGGAGGAGGCCGGTGCGCTGGAGTACACGACGATCGTCGCGGCCCCGGCGTCCGACCCGGCCGGCTTCAAGTACATCGCCCCCTACACCGGCTCGGCCATCGGTCAGCACTGGATGTACCAGGGCAAGCACGTGCTGGTCGTCTTCGACGACCTGTCCAAGCAGGCCGACGCCTACCGTGCCGTCTCGCTGCTGCTGCGCCGCCCGCCGGGCCGTGAGGCCTACCCGGGTGACGTCTTCTACCTGCACTCCCGGCTGCTGGAGCGCTGCGCCAAGCTCTCGGACGACATGGGCAAGGGCTCGATGACCGGTCTGCCGATCGTCGAGACGAAGGCCAACGACGTCTCGGCGTTCATTCCGACCAACGTCATCTCCATCACCGACGGCCAGTGCTTCTTGGAGTCCGACCTGTTCAACGCGGGCCAGCGCCCGGCGCTGAACGTCGGTATCTCCGTCTCCCGTGTCGGTGGCTCGGCCCAGCACAGGGCCATCCGCCAGATCACCGGTTCGCTCCGGGTGGACCTGGCCCAGTACCGCGAGCTGGAGGCGTTCGCCGCCTTCGGTTCCGACCTGGACGACGCTTCCAAGGCGTCGCTGGAGCGCGGTAAGCGCATGGTCGAACTGCTCAAGCAGCCGCAGTACGCGCCGTTCGCCACCGAGGACCAGGTCGTCTCCATCTGGTCCGGCACCAACGGCAAGATGGACGACGTCCCGGTCGAGGACATCCGACGCTTCGAGCGCGAGCTGCTGGACTACATGCACCGCGAGGAGCAGGCCCTGATGACCGGCATCCGCGAGGGCGCGAAGATGTCGGACGACACGATCCAGGCCCTGAGCGACGCGGTCGACAAGTTCAAGAAGCAGTTCGAGACCTCGGACGGCAAGCTGCTGGGCGAGGGCTGAGCATGGGTGCCCAGCTCAGGGTCTACAAGCGGCGGATCAAGTCCGTCTCTGCGACCAAGAAGATCACCCGGGCGATGGAGATGATCGCCGCCTCGCGCATCATCAAGGCGCAGCGCAAGGTGGCAGCGTCCGAGCCGTACGCGAAGGAGCTGACCCGCGCGGTCACCGCCGTCGCGCAGGGCTCCGACGCCAAGCACCCGCTGCTGACCGAGGCGGAGCAGCCGAAGCGGGCCGCGGTGCTGCTCATCACGAGCGACCGCGGTCTGGCCGGCGGCTACAACTCCAACGCCATCAAGGCGGCCGAGCAGCTGAACACCCGGCTGGCCGCCGAGGGCAAGGAGATCGACAGCTACATCATCGGTACCAAGGGCGTGGCCTACTACGGCTTCCGCAACCGGGTCGTCAAGGAGTCGTTCACCGGCTTCACCGACAACCCGACCTACGCGGACGCGAAGGCCGTGGCGGCACCGCTGATCGAGGCGGTACAGGCGCAGGCCGCGGACGGCGGTGTGGACGAGCTGCACATCGTCTACACCGAGTTCGTCTCGATGATGACGCAGACCGCGGTGGACGCCCGGATGCTGCCGCTCTCCCTCGACCAGGCCACCGAGTCGCCCGGCGACGGCGAGGGCACCGCCAAGGGCGGTGCCGTCGTCCTGCCGCTGTACGAGTTCGAGCCCTCGGCCGAGGATGTGCTGGACGCGCTGCTGCCGCGGTACGTCGAGTCGCGCGTCTACAACGCCCTGCTGCAGGCGGCAGCGTCCAAGCACGCTGCCACGCGGCGGGCGATGAAGTCCGCGACCGACAATGCCGAAGAGCTCATCAAGTCGCTGACGCGGCTTGCCAACGCGGCCCGCCAGGCCGACATCACCCAGGAAATCAGCGAGATCGTCGGTGGGGCGAGCGCGCTGGCTGACGCTAACGCGGGGAGTGACCGCTAACCATGACCACCACTGTTGAGACGGCCGCTGCGACGGGCCGCGTCGCCCGGGTCATCGGCCCGGTCGTCGACGTGGAGTTCCCCGTCGACGCCATGCCGGACATCTACCAGGCGCTGACGGTCGAGGTGCTCGACCCGGCCGAGGACGGCAAGCGGAAGACCCTGACCCTGGAGGTTGCCCAGCACCTCGGTGAGGGTCTGGTCCGCGCCATCTCCATGGAGCCGACCGACGGCCTGGTCCGCCAGGCCCCGGTGACCGACACCGGCGCGGGCATCACCGTGCCCGTCGGTGACGTCACCAAGGGCCGGGTCTTCAACACCCTCGGTAAGATCCTCAACGAGCCGGAGGCCGAGTCCGAGGTGACCGAGCGGTGGTCCATCCATCGCAAGGCCCCCGCCTTCGACCAGCTCGAGTCCAAGACCGAGATGTTCGAGACCGGTCTGAAGGTCGTCGACCTGCTGACCCCGTACGTCAAGGGCGGCAAGATCGGCCTGTTCGGCGGCGCGGGCGTCGGCAAGACCGTCCTCATCCAGGAAATGATCATGCGTGTGGCCAAGCTGCACGAGGGCGTTTCCGTGTTCGCCGGTGTGGGCGAGCGCACCCGTGAGGGCAACGACCTGATCGAGGAGATGGCCGACTCCGGCGTGCTCCCGCAGACCGCGCTGGTCTTCGGCCAGATGGACGAGCCCCCGGGGACGCGACTGCGCGTGGCGCTGGCCGGTCTGACCATGGCGGAGTACTTCCGCGATGTGCAGAAGCAGGACGTGCTGTTCTTCATCGACAACATCTTCCGCTTCACCCAGGCCGGTTCCGAGGTCTCCACCCTGCTCGGCCGGATGCCCTCCGCGGTGGGCTACCAGCCGAACCTGGCGGACGAGATGGGTGTGCTCCAGGAGCGCATCACCTCGACCCGTGGTCACTCCATCACCTCGATGCAGGCGATCTATGTGCCCGCGGACGACCTGACCGACCCGGCGCCCGCGACCACCTTCGCGCACCTGGACGCCACCACCGTGCTGTCGCGTCCGATCTCGGAGAAGGGCATCTACCCGGCGGTGGACCCGCTGGACTCCACCTCCCGGATCCTGGACCCGCGGTTCGTCTCCCAGGAGCACTACGACTGCGCCGAGCGCGTCAAGGGGATCCTGCAGAAGTACAAGGACCTGCAGGACATCATCTCCATCCTCGGCATCGACGAGCTGTCCGAGGAGGACAAGCTCACGGTGTCCCGCGCCCGCCGTATCGAGCGCTTCCTGTCGCAGAACACCCACGCGGCCAAGCAGTTCACCGGTCTCGACGGATCGGACGTGCCGCTGGACGAGTCGATCGCGGCCTTCAACGCGATCGCCGACGGCGAGTACGACCACTTCCCCGAGCAGGCGTTCTTCATGTGCGGTGGCCTTGACGACCTCAAGGCCAAGGCGAAGGAGCTCGGCGTCTCCTGACGTCGGACCTCGAAGCTGCGGTGCGCCGTTTGCGCCTCGGCGCACGGTCGCGAACGGCCGTACGCGGATGTGCGCCGGTTGTGCTCCGTGGCGGGGGCGGGTGCCAGTACCCGCCCCCGCGCCGCACCCCTTATCCTTTCCCCATTCCAGTCTGAGGAGCCACAGTGGCTGAGCTGCACGTCGAGTTGGTCGCCGCCGACCGCAAGGTCTGGTCCGGCGAGGCCAGCCTGGTCGTCGCGCGCACCTCCTCGGGTGATATCGGTGTCATGCCCGGCCATCAGCCGCTGCTCGGCGTGCTGGAGTCCGGCCCGGTCACCATCCGTACGACGGGCGAGAGCGGCAACGGCACCGTCGTCGCCGCAGTGCACGGCGGGTTCATCTCCTTCGCCGACAACCAGCTCTCGCTGCTCGCCGAGGTCGCGGAGCTGACCGACGAGATCGATGTCGAGCGGGCGGAGCGCGCGCTGCAGGACGCCAAGTCCAAGGCCGATGAGGACGCCGAGAAGCGTGCCGATGTCCGACTGCGAGCGGTGACGGCCGCACGCTGACGTTTGTCGCGTCACACCCGGCGCACGACGACCCTCAGCCGCGGGTGGTCCCGGAATTATCCGGGTCCGTCCGCGGCTGAAGCCATACAGCAGGGTTTGAGAGACTTGTCGCGCGGCAGGTCCCGGAAAGAGCGAGGAGGTCGGTGAAGATGGTCCTCGCTCTGTTGCTGTGCGGCGTGGTCGTCCTGCTGGTGATGGCGGGACTCTTCGCCTTCGGGGTACGCCGACGGCTCATCCAGCGGTCCGGCGGAACGTTCGACTGCAATCTGCGCTGGGCCGTCTCCGAGGCAGAGGCCGTCGACCCCAAAGGAAAAGGGTGGGCGTACGGAATCGCCCGCTACAACGGGGACCGCATCGAATGGTTCCGCGTCTTCTCCTATGCCCCCCGGCCCCGCCGCCACCTGGTGCGCGGGGCCATTGATGTTCTCGAACGTCGCTCCCCGCTGGGCGAGGAGGAGCAGGCGCTGCTCTCCGACGCCGTGGTGCTCGCCTGCGCCGTGGGTCCGGAGCGGGTACGGGTGGAGCTGGCGCTGAGCGAGGACGCCCTCACCGGCTTCCTCGCCTGGCTGGAGGCCGCCCCTCCCGGGCAGCGCGTCAACGTGGCCTAGGCCCCGGCTACCCGGGCCCGATGCCCCACTCCTGGGCCAGTACGGCGGCCTGGGTGCGGCTGCGCAGCTCCAGCTTGGCGAGCAGCCTGCTGACGTGGGACTTGACGGTGGCTTCCGCCATGGTGAGGCGGGCGGCGATCTCGGAGTTCGACAGCCCCTCGCCCAGACAGCCGAGGACCTGCCGCTCGCGGCGGGTGAGTTCGGCCAGTCCGGCCGGCGGCTCCGTGGCCGAGCGGGAGGCCTGCGGACCGCCCGGCGCCGACGCCCCCGCGAACTCGGCGATCAGACGGCGGGTCACGGCAGGCGCGATCATGCCTTCGCCGCGCGCGACCGTACGGACCGCCTCGACCACCGCCGCCGCCTCGCTGTCCTTGAGCAGAAAGCCGGCCGCGCCCGCGCGCAGTGCGCCGAAGACGTACTCGTCGAGGTCGAACGTGGTGAGCACCAGGACGTCGGCGAGGCCGCCGGCGGTGATGTGCCGGGTGGCCGTCACCCCGTCCAGCCGGGGCATCTGGATGTCCATCAGCACCACGTCCGGAGCCAGCTCGCGGGTGAGCCGCACCGCCTCTTCCCCGTCACCTGCCTCACCGACCACCTCGATACCGGGCGCGTTGCGCAGGATGAGCACGATTCCCGCGCGTACGGCCTGCTGATCCTCGGCGACCAGCACCCGGATGGCTCGGTCAGCTGTCACTGGTTCGTCTCCCTGTGTTCGGGCCGGCGTGCTGCGCCGGACTCGTCGGCGGCCGTGTCCGTCTCGCGCGGTGCGGGCAGCACCGCGTGCACCTGCCAGACCCGCGCGCCGTCGGCGCCGGTCGCAGGCCCTGCCGTCAGTCGGCCGTCCAGCAGCTCCACCCGCTCGCGCATCCCGACCAGCCCCGCGCCCGCTCCGGGCGCGCGGGGCGAGCCGTCGTCCACCGGATCCTCGTCCAGCGGACTGGTGACCCGGATGCCGAGGTGGTCGGGGCGGGCGTCGTCACGGTCGAGTTCCACGGTGACGTTGCCCGGGGCCGCGTGCTTGAGCGCGTTGGTGACCGCTTCCTGGACCACGCGGTAGGCGGCCAGCTCCACCGGTGCGGGCAGCCGCTCACCCTTGGCGCGGCGGTCCGCCAGTGTGAACGTACGGCCGTCGCCCGCCATGGCCCCGGCGCGGGCCAGCAGTACGTCCAGCCCGTCGAGCGAGGGAGTGGCCGCCGGTTCCTCGGAGCCGCTCGCGTTGCGCAGCAGGCCGATGAGGCGGCGCATCTCGGCCAGCCCCTGCACACTGTTCTCGCGGATGACGCCCAAGGCTTCGCGGGTGGCGCCCGCGCTGTGGCCGGACTCCGGGAAGGAGAGGGCGGCCGAGGAGTGGATGGCGATGGCCGAGAGGTGGTTGGCGACCACGTCGTGCAGCTCGCGCGCCATCCGGGCGCGTTCGCTGTTGACCGCCTGCTTGCGGTCCAGCTCCGCGAGGAGGGCCGTCTGCTCGGCCCGCTGACGTTCGGCGGACGCCTTCTCCCGGTGGCTGCGGATGGCCTCCCCGGTGCTGGTGGGCACCACCAGCACACCGGCGCAGGCAGCCCCGACCAGCAGCAGTTCGGCCTTCTGGAAAGCGATCAGCAGCCCCGCCGTGACCAGGACGGTCACCACCACCGAACCCCGGATCACCCCGCGGGACAGGCGGGGCGATCCGTACAGCACGGCGGCGTAGAGCACATCGGTGAACAGGATCAGCGTCGCCAGCAACGAGCCCACCAGCAGATCGGCCACCTGCGCCGCGATGCCGACGTACAGCACATACGGCTGTCCCGTTCGGCGCAGCAGTGAGGCCAGACACAGCACGGCGAGCGGCAGCAGCACCAGCCAGCGTGGTCCGCGTTCCCACAGCGGGGCGCTGGTGAGACCGAACGCCCACAGCAGCAGCCCGCCGGCGGCCCCGGACACCGCGACCAGCACATCGTCCTGGTTCGGGCGCAGGCCACGGAGCGTGCGGATCCACGGTGCGGCGGCTGCGGTGGTCATGGCTCCATTCTCCCGAGTCCCCGCGGCGCGGGTGTCCCTCGCCCGGTCGAGCGTCGGCGCCGTGCGACTGCATCTTTCGATGCAGTCGGCAGCGCGGGGAATCGTCTCGGACGACGACGCCCCGGGCGGTCCCGCGGCGAGAGGGTGGGGGTACGCGTCCGGTCGTCGCGTCCGGCATCGGGGAGGAGGCGACGACCGGCGGCGATTCCGCCACCACTCCCGCCATGGGATACGCCAGGAGGGCGTTCAATCGTGATCGTGACGTTGATCATCGCCTGCGAGGTCGGCTTCTGGGTGCTGCTCGCGGTGGGCCTCGCGCTGCGCTACCTCGCACGGATGCCGCGTACCAGCGCGGCGGTGCTGCTGTGCGAGCCGCTGCTGGAGGTCGTGCTGCTGATCGTCACCGCGATCGATCTGCGCAACGGCGCGGAGCCCGACTTCAAGCACGGACTCGCCGCCGTCTACATCGGATTCACCGCCACGCACGGGCACTACATGATCAAGTGGGCGGACGGCCATGCCGCGCATCTGCTGGGCAGGGGACCGCGCCCGGCCAAACCGCCCCGCTACGGCACGGCACGGGCCGTGCACGAGTGGAAGATGGGGGCGCGTGCCATCGGCGCCGCCGTCATCGCGGCCGGACTGCTGCAGGCCGCGATCTGGTACGTGGGGGACGCGTCCCAGGTCGAACCGCTGCGCCAGTGGCAGACCCGGATGGGTTTCGTGGTCGGGATCAGTCTGATCATCGCGCTCAGCTACACGGTGTGGCCCAAGCAGCCGAAGCAGGGCGAGCAGCCGAAACACAGCGAGGCCGAGCGTGGCGAGTGGGGCGAGCGGGGCGAGCAGGGTGAAGCCGCGGCCCGGCCGGAGGCGGAGCGGTCGTCCCCGCAGCAGGCTGGTCCGGGAACTGGCCGGACCGGGCCTGCGGCCCGGTGAGACCGTGCGCCCCCGTACGACGACGGACGCCTGCCCCATCGGCGTGCGCGGCCGGGTCGGCCCCACCGGGGAAGGTGGGCTAGGCGCCCGGGTCGCGGCCGGGGGCTTTCTTGGAGTCGGGCTTCTTGAGCGCCGCCAGCGTGGCGCGGGTGTCCTTCTTCATCCAGCCGGTCACGGTCTTCTCGGACGGTGGCTCGAAGTCCTCGTCGATGCCGCCGCCGAACCAGCTCCAGCTCATCTCGTACGTCATCCACCCGGCACGTACCTCCAGCATGAGCCGGCCCAAGCTGTCGCCGCGCTCCTCCTTGATCAGGTACGCCTCGTCGCCGAAGCCGTCGACGGGAGAGACCTCGTACTGGTACGTGCCGGACTTCTGGTCCTCCCACGTCCGCTGCTCGGAGGCGAACTCGGGCGCGGGGTCGCTCTTCTTGTGCCACGTGACCGTGGTCGAGACGTAGGTGGTCGGTGGAGTCTTCGAGGTCTCGCCGTGCTCGATCAGCGTGCGGCTGCACCGGCTGACGTCGAGGCCCTTCTGCCGCGAGGAGTAGCCGTCCGGATTGTCCGAGGAGGACTCCTGGATCCGGTACTCCTGCTGGAAGGACTTGAGCTTCGCCGTCTCGCACATGTCGTGGTGGAAGCGGTAGCCCTTGAAGTCGGCCGCGGCCGAGTCGGCGGTGCCCTTGTCCAGCGCGCCGGTGGCCATCAGCGTCGCGGCCCAGGTGACCGAGGCGACGACCACGCCGCCCAGCGCCCACAGCCAGCGCGGGCCGCCGCCGCGCACCGGCCCGCCCGGCGGCTGTCCGGGGGGCCCGGGCGGGCCGGGGGGCGGAGTCTGCGGCTGGGCGTACGGGTTGAACTGGTACGCGGGCGTCGCGGTCGATGTGGGCTGCTGTGAGTACGGCTGCTGCGGCTGGGCCCCCGGTATTGCCATGCGGGGCACAGTACCCGCTGACTTCCGGTCAGGGTCCGTCGGCCCGGGGCAGCCGGGCGGCGAACGTGTCGAGGACGGCGCGGGTCCGGGCGGAGTCCGTGTGGAGATGCCCCGCCATGCCCAGGGCACGGGCGGCCTCGACGTTCTCCGGGACATCGTCGACGAACAGCGCGTCCTGTGCGGCGACCCCCAGCAGGTGGAGCGTGTGCGTGTAGATGCGCGGGTCCGGCTTGGCGAAGCCCACCTCGCAGGAGAGCACCACCTCGTCGGCGACGGACAGGTTCGGGGCCAGGTTGGGGCGGGCGTCCGGCCAGGCGTTGCTGACGAACGCGGTACGGGCCCGGCCCCGCAGCGCGGCCACCGCGTCGAGCAGCTCCCGGTCCCACACGGGGGTGCCCGCCAGATCGTGGCGCAGCTCGTCGAGGCCGGCCGCGTCCAGCGCGAGCCGTTCGCGGACGACGGACCACCAGGCGGGGCCGCTCATCCGCCCGACGAGCACCTCCGTGTCGTTGCCCGCGTAGACGGCCGTGATCAAGTCCCGCTCGCTGATGCCCAGTCGGGCCGACCACTTGGCGGCGGCGGCCGGCAGCTTGTCCTCCACCAGGACGCCGCCCAGGTCCATCAGCAGGGCGGGCCGTCCCCGCTCGGGTGGGCTCATCGCTCGCCGCCCGGCACCCACAGCACGTCGCCGACCGCCTTGTTGGCCGACCGGGCGAGGATGAACAGCAGGTCGGAGAGGCGGTTGAGGTAGGTCGCGGTCAGCGGGTTCATCGTCTCGCCGTGCTCCTCCAGCGCCGCCCAGGTGGAGCGCTCCGCGCGGCGGACGACGGTGCACGCCTGGTGCAGCAGCGCCGCTCCCGGCGTACCGCCCGGAAGGATGAAGGAGCGCAGCTTCTCCAGCCCTTCGAGGAAGTGGTCGCAGTCGGTCTCCAGCTTGTCGATGTAGGCCTGCTCGACGCGCAGCGGCGGGAACTCGGGGTTGTCCACCACCGGTGTGGACAGATCGGCGCCCACGTCGAACAGGTCGTTCTGCACCCGCAGCAGGACGGTACGGATCTCCTCGTCCAGCTCGCCCATGGCCAGCGCGACCCCGATCGCGGCGTTCGCCTCGTTGGCGTCGGCGTACGCCGCGATACGGGAGTCGGTCTTGGCGGTGCGGCTCATGTCGCCGAGCGCTGTGGTGCCCTTGTCGCCGGTTCGGGTGTAGATCCGCGTGAGGTTAACCATGCTGCGAGCGTAGTAGGGGCGCCGGTCGTGGCGACCGGGCCCGGACAAGCTCCGGGGGCACGGGCAGCGCCGCGAACGGACACCCCGGGGTTCATCTCCGTGCGTGCCGCCACCGCTCTTGCGGCGGATGGCGTAGCGAACTCTCCGTAGGTGTGGACTGTGGACGGACAACCATGCGACGGGCGTACGAACGGTCAGGAATGGAGGCGGATGCAGTTTTCCGATCGTCGGCTCATGTGAAGGACTGTCCCTGTCATGCGTCTCCCCTCCATGCCCTTCTCCCGTCATTCCGGCCCTCTCCGGGAAGCGGCGGGTGGAGCAGCCGAGTCCGTCACCGTCCTCCGTGCCCGGCGCTTGTGCCGCTTCCGCCTGGCGGCCGGCGCCCTGCTGGTCTGCCTGCTCGCCGCGGCCCTGCCCGCAGCCGAGAGCGCCGCGGGGCGGTCGTCCGCCTCGGCGTACCCCATGCGGATCACCGCGTACGTGGCCAACAGCGGGTCCCGGACCGTGTCCCTCTTCGACACCCGCCTCGAGCGTCCGGCAGGCGCCGCCCAGGTCGGAGCAGGACCGACGGGGGTGAGCGCGGCACCGGACGGCACGATGGTCTACGTCGCGAACGGCCGGTCGGACAGCGTCACCTTCCTCGCCACCGACGGCCGCTCCGTCCTCGCGACCGTTCCCGTCCAGAAGCGCCCCTTCGCGGCCGTCCCCACCCGGGACGGGAAACGCGTCCTGGTCGCCAACTTCGGTTCCGACACCGTCTCGGTCATCAGCGTCGGCGACCGGAAGGTTGTCGCCACCACCCCGGTCGCCAGGCTTCCGCACAGCATCGCCACCATCCCGGGCGGCTTGGCGTATGTGACGAACAACGGCGCCAACCGGGTCACCGTCCTCAATGCGAACGGCAAGCAGATCACCACCATCGGCGTGGGCGACTTCCCCAGCGGGATCAGCTCCTCTCCCAATGGCGAGCATGTCTACGTCTCGAACACCGGATCGGGCACGATCTCGGTCATCGACACCGACAGCAACAAGGTCGTCGCCACCATCCCGGCCGGCAGGGCGCCGCTCGGCAACGCGGTGAGTCCGGACGGCTCCCGGCTCTACGTCGCCGACTCGGCAGCGGACTCGCTGCTCGTCATCGACCTGTCCGCGCGGCGGGTCACCGGCAGCGTGCGCGTGGGCGTCACCCCGCAGGGCGTCGCCGTCACCCCGGACGGACAGCGGGTCTGGGTCACCAACGAGGCCTCCAGCACGGTGTCGGTCGTCCAGCCGGCCGGGCCCCGGCTCCGGAAGACCCTCCCCACCGGACCCGAGCCCGAAGGCATCGCCATCACGCCCCGGTGACGCCCGCCCTGCCCTGCCGTCCGTCCGTCAGGCGCCCACCTTCCGGAACACCTGGGTGCCCAGGCCCAGCGACACCACGGCCAGCGCGGCGGCGACGGCCGCGCCGAGGGCCAGCGAGCCGTCCGTGTAGTGCCCGGTGAAGGCGTCGCGTACCGCGTCGACGACGTACCGGAACGGTACGAAGCGTGAGAGCGTGTCCAGCCAGCCCGGCGCCAGCGCCATCGGAAGCAGGATTCCGGACAGCAGCATCGCCGGCATGTTGAGGGAGTTGATGACGGGCGCGAACTCCTGTGGCGAGCCGACCCGCATCGCCAGCGCGTACGACAGCGAGGCGAGCGAAGCGGCGAGCAGGCCCACCAGGAGGAAGCCCAGCAGTACCCCGGCCACCGGTGCGCGCAGTCCCAGGGCGACGCCGACCAGGACGAGCAGCAAGGACTGCACGAACAGCTGGAGGACGTCGCGGATCAGACGCCCCAGCAGCAGGGCCAGCCTGCTGACGGGCGTCACCCGCATCCTCTCCACCACGCCGTGCTGTTTCTCGATGAGGATGTTGAACCCGGCGAAGGCGGAGGAGAACAGGCCGAGCTGGACGAGGAGGCCGGGCACCAGCAGTTGCCAGGAGTCGCCGTTCCCGCCGAGGTGGAGGCCCTCCAGCAGCGGGCCGAAGAAGACGAGGAAGAGCAGCGGCTGGAGCAGCCCGAAGACCAGCCCGAGTTTGGATGCTGCCGTCTGCCGGATGTAGCGCCCGGCGATGATGCCGGTGTCTGTCAGCAGGTGGGACACAGGAGGGTTGTCCGTTCTCTAGGGAGACCGTGGGGAGCGCACGGGCGCACGGGCGCACAGCGCGCCCGGAACGCGCGAGCGCGCGGCTGCGAAGCTCTGCGGAAGCGGTGGGGCGGTGGAGCGGTGGTGCTTCGGGTCAGACGGCGACGGGCGTGTGTTCCGCCTCTCGCTCGGCCCTGCGCCCGGTCAGGGCGATGAAGGCGTCCTGCAGGCCGGCGTCGGCCGAGCCGGCGTGGCGCTGCTTGAGCTCGGTCGGAGTGCCCTGCGCGACGACGCGGCCGTCGTCCAGGATCACCAGTCGGTCGGCGAGCGCGTCGGCCTCGTCCAGGTAGTGCGTGGTCAGGAAGACGGTCATGCCGCGCTCGTCGCGCAGCCGCCCGACCAGCTGCCACAGGTCGGCACGGCTGCCGGGGTCGAGTCCGGTCGTCGGCTCGTCGAGGAAGAGCAGCACGGGTTCGTGGGTGAGAGCCATGGCGATGTCCAGTCGGCGCCGCTGGCCGCCGGACAGGGCGCCGCAGGGGCGGTCGAGCAGGGCGACCAGATCGAGTTCTTCCGCCAGCTCGGTGGTGCGGCGGGCGGCTTCGGACCTGCCGAGCCGGTAGAGCCTGCCCTGGGTGGTCAGCTCCTCGCGGACGCTGACGGTGGGGTCGACCCCACCGGACTGTGCGACGTAGCCGATGCGCCTCCGTACGCCGGTGGGGTCCGCGATCAGGTCGTGGCCCGCGACGGTCGCGGTGCCCGAGGTGGGCGGCAGCAGCGTGGTGAGCATCCGGAGCGTGGTCGTCTTGCCCGCTCCGTTGGGGCCGAGGAAGCCGAGGATCTCGCCCTGCTCGACGGTCAGGTCGATGCCGCGTACGGCTTCGACGGTGCGCGATGTGGTGTGGAAGGCCCGGGTCAGCCCGGCGGTGTGGATGGCTGCTGGCATGGCTCCAGAAAAACAGAGTCACTGAAAACTTGCAATCTCCCCAAGATTTGAGAGACCCCACCCTGGCCTACGATGGGGCCATGGCCACCACCGCCCCAGAGGGCCGCAGAGAACGGAAGAAGCGCGAGACCCGTCAGCGGATCTCCGACATCGCCACCGGGCTGTTCCTGGCGCGCGGTTTCGACGCGGTCACCATCGCCGAGATCGCCGAGGCGGCCGACGTCTCGGTCAACACGGTCTACAACTACTTCCCGGCAAAGGAGGACCTCTTCTTCGACCGCGAGGAGGAGATGGTCGACCGCGCCGCCGCCCTGGTGCGCGACCGCGAGCCGGGCCGGTCCGCCGCCGGCGCCGTACTGGGCAGGCTGCGCCAGGACATCGCCGAGCAGAACCTGTACGCGGGCATCCGGGAGGGGTTCGGCGACTTCATGCGTGTTGTGCGCGAGTCCCCCGCGCTGGTGGCCCGGCTGATGGTGCTGCACCACCGCACCGCCGACCGGCTGCGGGAGACCCTGGCTGCCGAGACCGACGCGGCTCCCGGCGATCCGATGCCCGAGCTCGTCGCCTACGAACTGGTGAACCTGGTCAACCTGGTGACCCGGGGCGCCACACTGAGCATCGCCGATGGAACCTCACCCGAACAGGCCGCCCGCGACGCGCTCGCCAAACTGGAGGCCTTCGAGTCGTTCGTCACCGACGAGTTCCTCAACTACGCGACGAAGCCCGGCCGGTGAGCCGCCCCCAGCCAGCGTCGCCCCACCGTGTGACGTCCGCCATGTGAGACGTGATACGTGTCTCTTCGTCCCCCACGCTCCGGCGTAAGGCGCTAATGTCCGCCCAACGGACGGTCATTCACAAGGCACGGGGCGCTACCCCCGAGGGCGGGAGCGCGACCCGGCGCGACGAAGTGAGGGTGAAGAACGTGGCGAAGAAGCTCGCCGTCATCGGAGCCGGACTCATGGGTTCCGGAATCGCACAGGTCTCCGCTCAGGCGGGCTGGGACGTGACGCTCCGCGATGTGACGGACGAGGCGCTCGCCCGTGGTACCGACGGGATCAAGGCGTCGTACGAGAAGTTCGTCGCCAAGGGGAAGCTCACCGCCGCCGACGCGGAGGCGGCCCTGGCCCGTATCACCACCACCACGGACCTGGACGCGGCAGCCGAGGCGGATGTCGTCGTCGAGGCCGTCTTCGAGAAGATCGAGGTCAAGCGGGAGATCTTCGCCGCCCTCGACAAACTGGTCGATGACCGGACCGTACTCGCCTCCAACACCTCCGCCATCCCCATCACCAAGATCGCGGCGGCCACCGGCCGGCCGGAGCGGGTCGTCGGCACGCACTTCTTCTCGCCGGTGCCCATGATGGCCCTGTGCGAGCTGGTGCGCGGCCTGAAGACCAGCGACGAAACCCTCGCCACCGCCCGGGAGTTCGCCGAGTCCGTCGGCAAGACCTGCGTCGTCGTCAACCGGGACGTCGCGGGCTTCGTCACCACCCGCCTCATCTCGGCGCTCGTGGTGGAGGCCGCCAAGCTCTACGAGTCCGGCGTCGCCTCGGCGGAGGACATCGACACCGCCTGCCGGCTCGGCTTCGGCCACGCCATGGGGCCGCTGGCCACCGCCGACCTGACCGGTGTCGACATCCTGCTGCACGCCACCGAGAACATCCACACCGAGTCCCAGGACGCCAAGTTCGCCCCGCCGGAGCTGATGCGCCGCATGGTCGACGCCGGCGACCTGGGCCGCAAGAGCGGGCAGGGCTTCTACCCGCACTGAACCGCCGCACGGGACGCCCGGAGACGGTGGTCGTACTCCACGCCCTGCCGCCGGCCTGGTTGCCGGTGGTTGCTCCTCTCCTCGGCGCGTGGCCGGCGGAACCGACGGTCCGCGCCACCGGCACATCCGGTGACCGGTCCGCTGCCGGCTCCCACTCACCTGAGTGAAATCCGGTATCGGTCAGGACACGGACGGCAACTCCACCGCTGCGGCACCAGTCATCTGTGGTGAAGGGGGCCGCACCCCGTGCAGGTCCCCGCGGCGGGCTGCAACACGCGCAAAGCGCCAACAAACGACGGAACCACTCCGGGAGCGCATATGCACATCAGGGGCGACCACGCCGAGCTGGTCGTCGGAGGTCGTCTCGACGTCCGCAGCGCGGCGGACGCCCGTACGGTTCTGCACGCGGCTGTCGACTCGGGCGACGGCGACCTCGTGCTGGATCTCGCCGAGCTCGACTCGTGGGACGCCACGGGCCTCGGCGTCATCATGGGCGCCCACCGCCGCGCGGGACGGTGCGGCCGCAGACTCGTCCTGCGTGAGGTGCCCTCGCAGATGCAGCGCCTGCTGGTGGCCACTCGGCTGCACCGCATCCTCGCCATCGAGACCCCCGCGCCGGGCGGCTCCCGGGCGGCCGGGTCCCGGTCCGGACAGTCCGGCATTCTGGCGAAGCCATGACAACCCGGCCGGTGCCGTCCCCGCGTCCCGCCGCTTCCTGGACAATGGAGGCCGCGCACCGGACCGGCCCCTCTCGACCGGCCGGCCGCGCCACCAGCTCTTGGGAGACATGACGATGGAACGGCACGGCAGCGAGCGTTACGCACACGGGGACGAGCACCCGTCCACCGGAGCCACGACCAGCGGCGAACCGGCCGGCGGCGAACCGACCGGCGGCGAACCGGCCGACGGCCGACCGGGCAGTGGGACCGGCGGCGAGTCGGCCCGTGCGGTCCGGCTCGTGGCCGACCGGTACCTGGTGACGGTCAACCCGGTCGACGGCAGCGAGATCGAACCCTGCCCGCCGGGTGAGCAGCGCGGCACCCCGGCCAAGCTCACCCCGCAGGACCGCCCCGTCCCCGAGACGGTCACCGCCGTGGCCGCGCTGCCGCCCGGCAGCCTGCTGGAGCGGGACGAGGAGCGCGAACGGCTCACCCGGCTGCTCTCCCGTGGGCGCTCGGTGCGGCTCACCGGGCGCTCCGGGTCCGGCCGCAGCGCCCTCCTCGACGCCGTCGCCGGGGACGTCGCCTCCCTCGCGCCCGACGGGGTGATCCGGCTCAGCGGCTACCACCGCACGCCCAGCGACCTGATGTACGACCTGTTCGCCGCCGTGCACAGCGCCCCGCTGCACCGGCCGGGGAAGACCGAGCTGGTCAGCGCGCTCGGTGGGATCGGCGCCGTCGTCCTCGTCGACGATCTGGAGTTCGGCGGCGAGGCCCTGGACGAGCTGCTGCGGGCCACGCCCGAGTGCGCCTTCGTGTTCGCCGTCACCCCCGACCAGCCGGCGCCCGCCCCCGGCTCGTACCTCGAAGAGGTGTTCCTGCCCGGGCTGAGCCGTACCGCCTGTATGGAGCTGATGGAACGGGCCGTCCACCGCCAGCTCACCGACGAGGAGGCCGACTGGGCCGCGGACCTGTGGTTCGGCTCCGAGGGGCTGCCGCTGCGCTTCGTCCAGGCCGGGGCGCTGCTGCGGCTGCAGGGCAGCGACAGCGTCGTTCCCGACCTGCCGGACGACGTGGCGCTGGCCCCGCTGCTGGCCGCGGCGCTCTCCGAGGCGGGCCGCGGAGCACTGCGGCTGGCCCTCGCACTCGAAGGAGAGCTCCCGCACCCCGAGCACCTGCCCGCCCTCACCGGCGACCCGCAGGCCGACGAGAGCGTCACCGAACTGCTGGCCTCCGGGCTGATCAGCCCGGCAGGCGGCCACTTCAAGCTCGCCGCGGGCGTCGCCGCACAGCTCACCGAGGCCGGTCACACCGAGGGCGGCGCCGCACACGCGCTCGCTGCCGCGCAGCACTACAGCTGGTGGGCAGGACAGGCCTCCGTCAGCGCCGACCGCGTCGCGCAGGAAGCCGACGCGCTGCTCGCCGCCGTACGGGGCGCCCGGGGCGGCGGCAGCGCCAGTGCCGCGGTGCTGCTCGCCCGCACGGCAGCGCCCGTGCTGGCGGCGGGCATGCGCTGGAGCGCCTGGGAGCGGATGCTGCGCTGCGGCCAGGAGGCCGCCCGCGCCTCCGGTGAGCTCGCCGAGGAGGCCTACTTCCACCACGAGCTGGGCATCCTCGCCCTGTCCGCCGGCAACCCCGAGCGGGCCCGCTCCGAACTGGAGACCGCGCTCGGGCTGCGCGGCACACTGGCGGAGCAGCGCGGCATGGTCGCGGGCCGCAGGGCGCTCGCTCTGGTGACCGACCAGCTCGCCGCGGCCGGGTCCACCCCGCCCGGCGGACCGGCGGCGAGCCCGGCCGTGAACCCGTACGCCCCCGTCGACACACCGCCGCTGGGCGCTCCGGAGGCCGTCACCGCAGCCGCCGCCGGGACCGACGCGGCCACCACCCCGGCCCTGTCGACCGCCGCCGCGCAGCAGCAGCAGCCGGGGGAGACGCTGGTCTCGCCGACGGACGGCGCGCCCGACTCGGCCGGCACCGCGTCCCGCGCCGGGCACACCAGCGGCCGGCACGGCGCACCGCGCGGCTGGCGCGCCTTCACCAGCAGCAAGCGCAACCTCGCGGCGGCCGGTGCGGGCGCGCTGATCGCCGCCGTACTCGGCACGGTCGTCACGCTCGGCACCGTCTCCGACGACGACCCCCCGGACTCGGTACGGCCGGATGCCGGCACCTCCCGAGACGACGAGGACAACGCCCCCGGCGACGCCTCGCCCGGTGACGGCAGCAGAAGCGGACAGCCGGGGCGGCAGCAGCCCGCCGCGGGCAGCCCGTCGCAGGGCGCTCGACAGGGACCGGCGTCCTCGTCGCAGGACGCGGGGACGCCTGGCGGCAGGCCGAGCTCCTCCGAGGAGTCCTCCAGCTCCCCGGACGACCCCAGCAGCCCCCACAGGCCGCCGTCCTCACCCGACGACCCGCCCTCCTCGCCGAACCGGCCGCCGTCCTCCTCGCCGGAGGACCCGCCCTCCTCCCAGGACCCGTCGCCCGACCCCAGCGACGACCCGTCCTCGCAGGACCCGGGGAAGACCCCCTCGGGCGGCGCGGACCGGACCCCCACGGACGCCGGCACGACAACTGGCGGCTCCCCGAGCACCGGCCAGGGGTCCGACTCGGCCGCACCCTCGGCGTCGTAGGTCCCGAGGGAACGTGCTCCGCGGGACAGTCGAGGTGCCGCTGCCGCGGGTCGGCAGTGTCGCCCGCGCAGAGGCTGCCGCACCGTGCACAGGCGCGGGCGGCCCGGCAGCGGCAGGATCTCGTGCATGAACGATGCCCGCGAAGTGCTCTGCCGTCCGCGCTGGAGGCGCACCCTGTGGTTCTTCGTCGGGCTCGGGGCGGCCGGGATGGGCGTGGCCGTGGTGGGCACGCTGCTTCGGGACGAGCTCGCGGTGGTGTGGCTGGGTGTCGGACTGCTCCTCGCCCCGCTGGGCGTCGCGGCGCTGTACGCGGCCACCGCCCGGGTGCGCGCCGACGCGTACGGCCTGCGCTCCTGGACGCTGCTGAGCCGCTGGAGCGTGCCGTGGCAGGACGTCGCCGACCTACGGATCCAGCTGCGGCACGAGCGCAACCACCGGGCCAGGACCACCCGTCGCGTCAGCGTGTTGCTGTGTGACGGCGGCAAGCGGCTCCTGCCCCTGCCGCACGGCCCCTGTGACGACCCGGACTTCGACGCGGAACTGGACGTGCTCCGCGCACTGCACCGCCGGCACGGAACCCCGCGGTCGAGCCACCTTCCCGTCCTTACGTACCGCACCGTCGGACGAACCTGGGCCGGGGCGCTGAGTCTGTGCGTGCTGCTGCTGGCGGGCGCGGGGGTGGCCGCCTGGTTCGTACCGAACGCGTCGTCGCAGGAGAGGGCGTGGGTCTCGGCGGCCCCGTGCACTTCCCGCACCCCCGCCGACGAGCGTGACGAGTGCCTGACCACCCTGTCGGCCGAGATCGAGCGGACCGAGGCCGGCCGGCCCAAGCACAGCAGCTGGTTGTACTTCACCGACAGCCGGCCGCAGAAGCGGCTCGCGGTCTCCCGCGAGGCCGCGCTCGCGTTCGATGCCGGTGACAGCGTCGAACTGACCGTCTGGCGCCGCGAGGTGATGGAGGTCGCGGGGGAGGGCCATGTGTGGCGCAACCACATCGCCGACGCCGGGGCGCTGGCCGTCGTCGCGGCCGCGGTCGCCCTCGCCGCGGTCTACCCGGGCACGAAGGTGCTGCTGCGGCTGCGCGCCCGTCGCCGGCCCGACGACGAGGTCCTCCCGTCGGCTCTGCCGTTCGCGGGCGCGCTCGTCGGCACGGCCGTGTGGCTGCTGCCGCTGTGCTACCGCCACCCCACGGGCCTCGCCTCTTCCGAGGCCGTCGCATGGGCCGTCGCGGGTTCGCTGGTGACGCTGGGCCTGTTCGTCCGGGCCTGGTACGCCACGCGCGTCCGTACGCCCGCGGCGGACGCTGAGGACGCTGCGGCCGAGGTGTCCGCCGAGCCGGAGCGGGAGGCGTTCTTGGCCGCCCGGTTCCTGGAGCACACCGAGTACAACCCGCACGGCTTCGGCACCCACATCGTCGTCGGGGACGGCCCGCCCGCTGTGACCCCCCACCCGGGCCCGGGAAGGTTCGCGGCCAGACCGATTCCGGTGGAGCGGCTCACCGTGCGGGACGTGCGGCGGGTCCGGGGCGACGACGGCGACACCGTCCCCAGGGGCTGGCACATCGCCGAACTCGACGACGCGGGTACGCCGGTCCGCCTCGCGGCCGCCCCGGACGACCTGGCCCGCCTGGTCCGCGAGTTGGGATCCGCGCGAACGTCGGCGCAGGCCGCGGGCCCCCGGACGTGACCACCTCCGGCGGCCCGCGACGGCGGCCGTTCGCAGCGGCCGTCCGGAGCGGCCGTCCGGCGCCGTCCGCAGCGGCCGTTCGGCCGGGCCGGTGCCGGGGCAGGCCGGGCCGCCGGGTCAGAACAGGCGGAGCTTGTCGTCCTCGATACCGCGCAGGGCGTCGTAGTCCAGGGTCACGCAGTCGATGCCGCGGTCGGTGGCCAGGACCCGGGCCTGGGGCTTGATCTCCTGGGCCGCGAAGACGCCCTTGACCGGGGCCAGATGCGGGTCCCGGTTGAGCAGTTCCAGATAGCGGGTGAGCTGTTCGACGCCGTCGATCTCACCGCGGCGCTTGATCTCGATGGCGACGGTCGTCCCGTCGCCGTCCCGCCCCAGGATGTCGACGGGGCCGATGGCGGTGGGGAATTCGCGGCGGATCAGTGACCATCCGTCGCCCAGCGTCTCCATACGGTCGGCGAGGAGTTCCTGGAGGTGCGCTTCCACGCCATCCTTGATCAGACCCGGGTCGACGCCCAGTTCGTGGGAGGAGTCGTGCAGTATCTCCTCCATCGTGATGATCAGTTTCTCGCCCGCCTTGTTCTCCACCGTCCAGCGCTCGTCGTCCCCCTCTTTGAGAGTGCACGGGGGAGACATCCAGTTGAGGGGCTTGTAGGCGCGGTCGTCGGCGTGGACGGACACCGATCCGTCCGCCTTGACCAGGATGAGTCTGGGCGCTGAGGGCAGGTGTGCGGTGAGCCTGCCGGCGTAGTCGACAGAGCAGCGGGCGATGACGAGACGCATGGTCGGTCACGCTACTCGACCGCACGTGCTGTGCGCGATTCGCCCCCGGATGGGGTGTTCGACAGTGGCGCGAGTATTCCCATTCTCGTGCTGCTCTCACCCTCGTGGCCGTACGGTAAGGCTGGGCGTCGCCGTCCGAGGTTGCGCGACTACGCGGTGATGTCCCTTCACCCCCAAGAGACCCGGCTTCCGGGCCCGGGTCGCGAGAGGAGAAACCCATGTCGCTCGACGTCCCACCTGCGCTGTTGGAACAGGCAGAGCGTGGCGAGGTGGATGAGGCGGCGTTCGTCGACTGCGTCCGCACCTCTCTCCCGTACGCCTGGGAGATGGTCAGTTCGCTCGTCGCGCAGTTGAAGGTGGACGGCGGGGAGTTCGCCGACAACCAGACGCCGCCGCCGGATGAGCAGCGCCGGGGGCAATTGCTCCGTGCAATGGCCAGCGACGCCATCCGGGGTGCGCTGGAGCGTCACTTCGGTGTGCGGCTCGCTTTCCAGAACTGTCACCGGGTCGCTGTCTTCCCGCTGGACCCGTCGGTGGACGACCGGCTCGCCCGCTTCACTTCCATACGCGGTCAGCTCCTCAACCAGTCCCCCGAGCTGCGCGACTGCTGAGCCCCACCCACGGCGGACGGGGCCCTGAGGCGGTTGCGGCGGTGGAGTGTCGTCGCCGCAACCGCTTCTCGGCATGCCACCACGCGGGCGCCGCCCGCCGAGTGGGATCGCCCGCGGCAAGCGCCGCCTGCAACGTTTTTCAGCCTTTGCGACGCCGTCGGCTCGGGCCCGGGTCGCGGACCTGTCCGGCCTGCTCTCAGCCGAGCAGCGGCAGCACCTCACCGGCCAGCCGATGGACGTTGCGCAGCGTGGCGTCCCGGTCGCCGGTGCCCTCCACCAGCAGCGCGAACCGCTCGATGCCGGTGCGCTCCGCCGTCGCCGCGAGCCGTTCCGCGCACAACCGGGGCGTCCCCACCGGATGGAGCTCGCACAGCAGCTCCGTGTAGCCGTTGGGGTCCCGCATCGGGCGCGGCCGGCCGTCGACGGTCACATGCTGGCCCAGCCCTTCGCGCAGCCAGCCGGGCATGGTTTTCGTCAGCAGCCGCCGTGCCTCCTCGAACGAGTCGCCGACCTGCACCACACCGGCCGACACATGCCGTCCCGCGGCCGCCTCCACCACCTCGGGCGGGTGGCCCGCCTCCAGCGCCGTACGCCGCCACAGGCGGGTCATGTCGGCCTTGTCCTCGTCCCCGCAGTGCATGCCCAGCAGCATGGGCAGCAGCCGCTCGGCAGCCAGCCGCACGGTCCCCGGCGAGGTGCAGGCGACGACCACACCGGGGCCGGCCCCCGGGCCGCCGTCCGCGCCCCTGGCCGGCCCGTCCGCGGCGAACCCGGCGTCAGGGCCCGCGGCGTCCGGGCGGGGGACCACCTGGACCTCACGGAAGCGGTACCGCTCGCCGTCCGCGCCCACCCTCGGCTCGCGCAGCCAGCGCAGCAGCAGGTCCAGTGCCTCCGGGAAGCCCTCCTCGAACGCCTTCAGGCCGCCGCCGAACACCTCCAGATCCACCCAGGGGCCGCCGCGTCCGACGCCGAGCGTGAAGCGCCCCTGGGAAAGCAGATGGAGCAGTGCCGTCTGCTCGCCGAGCGTGACCGGATGCGCGTTGGGCAGCACACTGACGGCCGTGCCGACGCCGATGTGCCGGGTACGCCCCAGCAGCAGCGCCGCGAGTGTGACCGCCGAGGGGCACACTCCGTAGGACACGAAGTGGTGTTCGGCCAGCCAGACATCGGCCAGCCCCGCCTCCTCCGCGGCCTCAGCGGTGCTCACCGCCCGCTCCAGCGCCTCACCCTGCCCCTGGCCCGGGAACTGTGCTCCCAGGACAAAAGCTCCAACTCGCATTCCCCACCGCCCTCGTGACTGCCCGCGGCCGTCCGGCCCGGCCCGGGCTGGGCGTTCCGGAAGGCCGGACACCCTACCCGGCACTAACGCCGGACATGTGCCGAAGGCACGGCCTGACAGGCCATTCATCAGATGAACGCCGATCGGCCGTCGCCTGTGGACAGCCGCGAGCGGTCGTCGGCCACCTGCGTAGGCTGGAACGCGTACGGCCGCCGCGCCGCACGCACCCCGAGGCGTCACTCGCGCTGCCGGGCGGTGCTGCGGGCGGCCGTCGGCCCGTCCACCGCCGTCGACCCTCCGAGGTGCCCACGTGTCCCCGCGTCGTAACCGCTCCCGCAGCGGCGCAGTCAACTCGGCCAAGGCCGCCCGCACCGGCTCCGGGGTGCGGCGCGGTGGTGAGGAGCGCAGCGAGCGGGAGCGCTACGGCCTGGAGCGCACCGAGGACTGGCGGGGCGAGGAGTGGGCGGTCCGCCAGATAAGCGGCGGCGCGGCGGTCAAGCACTACCGGTGCCCCGGCTGTGACCAGGAGATTCCCCCCGGTGTTCCGCACGTCGTCGCCTGGCCGCTGGAGGGCGATGTGGCCGACCGTCGGCACTGGCACCGCGCCTGCTGGAACGCACGGGACCGCCGGAGTGCCAGACTCCAGCGGTCCCGTAACGCGCCGCGCTATTGAGGGTCGGGCCGGTCGGCCGCCGCCCCGTGCGGTGATGCCCGCCGCTACACGTCGCGCTTGTGCAGCAGGGCGTAGGCCACCCCGAGGATGATCAGCGTGACGACGGCCAGGCCACCGAGCAGCGGCCAGCCCGTGGCGTCCTGGTCCTCGGTCATGGGGATGCGGTAGAGGGAGGCGAGCCCGTTGAGCGGGGAGTACTCCAACAGGAAGTCGCGGACGTCCTTCAGGGCCTCGCCCGCCATGAACAGCGCCATCACCAGCGGCAGCAGGACGACGCCCATCATGGTGGTGATCGCGCCCGCCGAGTGCCGCAGCAGTGCGCCGACCGCCAGCGACAGCAGCCCGAGCAGGGCCACATACAGCCCGGCGCCGACGGTGGCGCCCAGCCACTCGCCGCCGGAGGCGACCAGCTTCCCTCCTTCGAAGGACCCGCCGAAGTTGCTGTCGCTCACGTACGAGGGACGCGTCTGGTCGCTCAGCAGCGCGGAGTTGATCAGCGCGGTGAGGGTGCAGGCCAGCGTCGTCATCACGAACGCCAGCACGAAGAAGACCACGGCCTTGGCCAGCAGCACCCGTCCCCGCTGCGGGCAGGCGGTGAGGGTGGTGCGGATCATGCCGGTGCCGTACTCGGAGGTGACCACCAGTACACCGAGGGTGATCACGCAGAGCTGGCCCAGCATGAGCCCGAACAGGCCGCTGGAGAGCAGCGGCATCCCGGTGTAGTCGTCACCGCTCAGCGCCATGGCGGTCAGCAGGCCGATACCGACGACGAGTACGAACATCACGCTGAGCGTCCACACCGTGGAGCGAACGGTGCGGATCTTGGTCCACTCCGAGACGAGCGCGTGACCGAGGTGGGTACGCGCCATCGGAATGGGCGAGTTGTAGGGGGCGATGCCGTTCGGCCAGTTCGCCTGCCCAGCCGCCTGGCCCTCGTACTGCTGGGTGCTCATCAGGCGTCCTCGCCTTCGTTCTTGGTGGTGCTGCTCGTGCTGCTGCCGGCGGCGCCGGCCGGGGGCTGCTGCGCACGCATCTGGAGCGTGCCGCCCTCCGGAGCGCCCGGCTGCGGTGCCTGCTGCGGTACCGGCTGCTGGGCCACGTACGGGTTGCCCTGCGGGGCCGGCGGCATCTGCGCAGCCGCCCCCGGTACCGGCGCCGCCTGCGGCGGTACCGTGCCGGGCACCGCCATTCCCGGGGCCCCGGCGGGCTGTTGCAGCCCCGCGCGCATGTCGGTCGTCGAGCGGTAGTCCACCGAGCCCTGGGTGAGCCTCATATACGCCTCTTCGAGGGAGGCCTGATGCGGCGACAGTTCCCACAGCCGGACGTCCGCGCTGTGCGCCAGGTCGCTGATGCGCGGCAGCGGCAGCCCGGTGACGCGCAGGGCGCCGTCGTTCTCGGGCTGCGCCTGGCCGCCCGCCTCCTGCAGCGCCACGATCAGCTTCTCGCGCTGCTCCGGCTCGGTGTCCGGGGTGCGCACCCGGGCGAACCCGACGGAGTTGCGCTCGATGAACTCCTGCACGGACATGTCGGCCATCAACTGACCGCGTCCGATGACGATGAGGTGGTCGGCGGTCTGTGCCATTTCGCTCATCAGATGGCTGGAGACGAAGACCGTGCGGCCCTCGCTCGCCAGTCGCCGCATCAGGTTGCGGACCCACAGGATGCCCTCCGGGTCGAGGCCGTTGACCGGCTCGTCGAAGAGCAGCACCTGAGGGTCGCCGAGCAGCGCGGCCGCGATCCCCAGGCGCTGGCCCATGCCGAGCGAGAAGCCCTTGGAGCGCTTCTTGCCGACCTCCTGGAGGCCCACGACGCCCAGCACCTCATCGACCCTGCGGGCCGGAATGCCGGACAGCTGGGCGAGGGAGAGCAGATGGTTGCGTGCGCTGCGACCGCCGTGCACGGCCTTCGCGTCGAGGAGCGCACCGACCTGGCGGGGTGCGTTGGGCAGGCCGCGGAAAGCGTGGCCGCCCACGGTCACCCGGCCGGACGTCGGCGTGTCCAGCCCCAGGATCATGCGCATCGTGGTCGATTTCCCGGAGCCGTTGGGCCCCAGAAACCCGGTCACGGCCCCCGGCCGCACCTGGAAGGACAGGTTGTACACGGCCGTCTTGGCGCCGTAGCGCTTCGTCAGGCCGTACGCCTCGATCATCCTTTGCCCTTGGACGCAGTTCGGGGCTCGATCGCCCCCGGACATGGCCTAGGAGGCTACGGGGCCCCGAATCGGTTCCATCAGGCGGCCCCCCTGAGGGGGGCCGCCTTCTTGGGCAATCGTGGGTAAGTGCGGCTCAGGCGTCCCGCTTCTTGAGCACGATGAAGCCCGCCACCAGTGCGGCCGCCGTCCACGCCACCATGATCAACAGCCCCTCCCAGGGGCCGTACGGGCGGTCCAGCGTCTCCGGCACCACGGCCATCACCGTCGTGCCCGCCTGGTCCGGAAGGTACTGGCCGACCTTCTTGGTGGCCTCCACATTGCCGAGGATGTTGGAGATCAGGAAGAAGAACGGCATCAGGATCGCGAACGCCAGCAGCGGACTGCGCAGGACGAAGGTGATCCCGACGGCGAACATGGCGATCAGCGCCATGTACAGGCCGCCGCCGACAACGGCGCGCAGCACCCCCGGGTCGCCGATGCCCACCCCGTGCGAGCCCAGCAGGGCCTGGCCCAGGAAGAACGCGCAGAAGCTGGTGAGCATGCCGACGACCAGCACCAGGACGCCCGCGATCAGCACCTTGCACCACAGGAACGTGCCCCGCTGCGGCACCGCGGCCAGTGAGTTGCGGATCATGCCGGTGCTGTACTCGGCCGACACGATGAGCACGCCGAACGCGATCATCGCCAGCTGCCCGAGGCCCATACCGGCGAAGCTGGTGTAGGTGGCGTCGAAGGTGAGCCGGTCCCCGGTGGACATGTCGTCGAACGTGGAGGCGGTCACCGCGCAGATCAGCGCGCCCAGACCGACGGAGACGATCAGCGCCGTGGCGAGTGTCCAGACGGTGGAGTGTACGGAGCGGACCTTCGTCCACTCGGACTTGAGTACCCGGGTGGTGTGGTTCATTCTCAACGCCCCCTCTTCCAGTCCTCGCCCCAGGCGGGGGGTGCCTGCCCCGGCTGCGGCGGTGGCGCTGCGCCGCCCGGCGGTGGAGCGGCACCCGGGGGCGTCTGCGGCAGCTGCGTGCCGTCGGCACCGGGCGCGTAGGCGTGGTACTCGACGCTCTGGGCCGTCAGCCGCATGAACGCCTCCTCCAGTGAGGCCCGCTGGGTGCTCAGCTCGTGCAGCACCACCCCGTTCGCGGCGGCGAGCTCGCCGATCCGCGGCGCTTCCCCGCCGTCCACCTCCAAGGCGCCGTCCCCGCCGGTGACCGGCCTGAGACCGGCCTCGACGAGCACGTCCCGCATCCGCTCCGGCTCAGGGGTGCGGACCCGCACGTGCGTGCGGGAGTTCTCCGCGATGAACTGCGACATCGAGGTGTCCGCCAGCAGCTTGCCCTGGCCGATGACGACCAGGTGCTCGGCGGTCTGTGCCATTTCGCTCATCAGATGGCTGGAGACGAAGACCGTGCGGCCCTCCCGGGCCAGCTGCTGCATCAGATTGCGGATCCAGTGGATGCCCTCCGGATCGAGGCCGTTGACCGGCTCGTCGAACATCAGGATGCGCGGGTCGCCCAACAGCGCGGCTGCGATCCCGAGCCGCTGCCCCATGCCGAGCGAGAAGCCCTTGGGCCGCTTGCGGGCCACCTCCTGCAGGCCCACCATCTCCAGCACCTCGCCCACCCGGCGCTCGGGGATGCCGTTGGACTGCGCCAGGCACAGCAGGTGGTCGTAAGCTCTGCGGCCGCCGTGGACGCCCTTGGCCTCCAGCAGCGCACCGATACTGTTGAGCGGTTCTCGCAGCTCCCCGTAGTGCTTGCCCTCGATACGCACATCGCCCCGGGTCGGGGCGTCGAGGCCGAGCACCATCCGCATGGTCGTCGACTTGCCCGCGCCGTTCGGGCCCAGGAAGCCGGTGACCGTACCCGGACGTACGGTGAAGCTGAGACCGTCGACAGCGAGCTTGTCGCCGTACCGCTTGGTGAGGTCTTCCAGCTCGATCATTCTTCGACGCTAAGGGCCTGCCCGCGCACTCGCCACTTGTGCGCATTATCCGCACATCACCCGCACATGCGAAACGGGCCGCACCGTGTGGTGCGGCCCGTTTCATGTGCGCCATCACTTTCCGCCGCAGCGGTGGCCAACTCCCATGGCCTGTCCGGCGGTGCCGAGCGAACCCGGGGGTTGCGCCGGGCACGGCACCGCCGGTCTGCGCCGTGGAGCGCCTCGCCGTCGCGGCGGCAAGGGAGCTGGGCCTGGGGAATGCCCCGCGCAGCGGTCAGCGGGACTGCTGGGCCGGCACGGAGCGGCCGGCGGCCTCCTCGTCCGCGACCTCCTCGCCGGGCTGGCCCGCGGCCGCCACGGCGGCGCCGGTCAGCGTGGCCAGCATCTCGCGCACGTTGGTGAGCTGTGCGTTGATGCTGTCGCGGCGGTTGGTGAGCGCTGCCAGCTCGCGCTCGGACTCGCTGCGCACCCGGTCGGCCTTCGCGTTGGCGTCGGCGACGATGTCCTCGGCCTGGCGCTGGGCGGTCTCGACGGTCTGGCGGGCGCGGCGCTCCGCGTCCGTGCGCAGCTTCTCGGCCTCCAGGCGCAGCTGCTCGGCGCGGTGCTCGATCTCGGCGAGCCGCTTCTCGGCCTTCGCCTGACGGGAGGCCAGGTCGCGCTCGGACTGCTCGCGCCGCTTGGCGAGGTTGGTCTCGAAGTCGGCCGCGGCCTGAGCCGCCTTGGCGCGGGTGTCCTCGAAGAGGGTGTCGGCCTCCTCGCGCTTGGACTGGGCGTCCTTCTCCGCCTCGCTGCGCAGCGAAGCGGCCTCGCTCTTCGCCTTGTCGACGATGCGGGAGCCCTCTTCCTCGGCCTTCGCCTTGCGCTCGGCGGCGAACGCCTCGGCGTCGTTGCGCACCTGCTGCGCCGCGCCCTCGGCGAGCTCGCGGTGCTGCTCGGCGGCGCGACGGGCCTCCTCGCGCAGGTCCTTGGCCTCTTCCTCCGCGAGACGGAGGATCTTCTCGACTCGGGCGCCCAGCCCGGCGTACGACGGCTCGGCGTCATTGACCTGAGCCTGGGCATTCTGCGTTTCGAGGTGCAGTTCCTCGATGCGCTTTTCCAGAGAGGTGATACGGGCCAGGGCGCTGTCACGGTCGGCGACGAGCTTCGTGATGCGGTCGTCCACCTGCCCGCGGTCGTAGCCACGCCGCACGAGCTCGAAGCCGAAGGGGGAGGAAGTGTCGCTCATGGGGTTCCTGTCGAGTCAGACGGGTTATCAGACGGGGGAGTGATAGAGGGAATCCTAGGGGCCGAAGCGGCGTGTCATCGAGCTTATGCGGGTTTGATCTGGAGAATGTGCCCTCATTCGAGTGGCTAACTCTCCGCACTCTTGCCACTCGAACGAGTTGTACCAGCGCCAACGCCCGCTGTCACACCACCCTTTGCACTGGTGTCACGTCCGCCCTTTTTGCCGGTCCCCGAGCCGCGCCCCGACCCGCCGCCGGAGCCGGATCCGCCGCCGGAGCCCGAAGCGGAATCAGAACCGGAATCGGTGTTGCCGGAGCCCGCCGGGGGCGCTGACGCGGCCCCCGGCGTCTCGAACGACTCCAGCGCCTCCAACACGTCCTGCACGCGGGAGATCTCCGCGTTGATGTCCTCCTGGCGCCGCATCAGCACATCCAGCTCGCGCTGCCCGGCCTCGACCGTGCGCCGTGCCTCCTCGGTCGCCTCGTCCCGCACCTGCTGCGCCTCGCGCAGCATCGCGGCCTTCCGCTGCTCGGCCTCCTTGAGCAGGCCCTCGGCCTTCTTGACGGCGGCGATCCGCACCTTGCCCGCCTCGGCGTCGGCATCCGCGCGCATCTCCTCCGCCTTCGCCCGCGCCTCCGCCAGCTGCTCCTCGGCGGCCTGTACGAGCTTGTCGCACCGCTCGCCCGCCGACTGCATCGCCTCGGCCGCCTCCCGGCGGGCCCGCTCGTGCAGCTCCTCGACCTCCGTCTCGATGCGGGTACGCAGCTCCTCGGCGCGCTCGCGGATCGCGCCGGCGTCGCTGCGCGCCTCCTCCAGCATGGTGTCCGAGTCGGAGCGCGCCTTCTCGACCAGCTCCCGGCCCTCGGCCCGCGCCTCGGTCACCAGCCGCTCCGACTCGGAGCGTGCGGCACCGACCATGGAGTCGGCCTGCTCCTCGGCGGCGGCCTGGGTACGCAGCGCCTCCTCCTGGGCCTTGGCGAGGAGTTGGTCGGCCTGTTCGGCGGCCTCGCCGCGCTTGGCGGCGGCCTGCTCGCGGGCCTCGTCCAGCAGCCGCTGGGCCTCCGCGCGGGCCTCCTCGCCGACCCGCTCGGCCACGGCGCGGGTCTCCTCGCTGAACCGCTCGGCCTTGGCCCGCAGCTCGCCGCCGACCCGCTCGGCCTCGGCGCGGGTCTCCTCGCTGAACTGTTCGGCCTCCGCGCGGGTGTCCCGGCTGAACTGCTGGGCCTCGGTGCGGGTCTCCTCGCTGAACTGCTGGGCCTCGGTGCGGGTCCGGTCGGCCTCCTCCTGGGCCTTGGCGAGCAGTTGGTCGGCCTGTTCGGCGGCCTCGCCGCGCTTCTTCGCGGCCTGCTCGCGGGCCTCGTCCAGGACCCGCTCGGCCTCCGCGCGGGCCTCGTCGCTGACCCGCTGCGCGTCGGCCCGGGTACGCTCCGACTCCGCCATCGCGTCCGAAACGGTCCGCTCGGCCAGCGACTTGGCGGCCTCGGCCTCCTCCTGGGCCTCGCGGCGCAGCGTCTGCGCCGCGAGCTCGGCGGCCGACCGCAGTCCGGCGATCTCCTCCTCGGCCTCGGCGCGCAGTCCCGAGACGGAGTCCCGTACCTGCTGCGCCGTCTCCTCGGCCGACGCCACGAGTTCGGCCGCGCGCCGCTCGGCCTCCTCGGTCAGCCGCTCGGCCTCCTCGTGGGCCTCGGCAACCCGCTTGCGGGCCGCCGCCAGCAACTCCTCGCTCTGCTCGCGGGCCTCGGTGCGCTCCTGGTGCGCCTCCTCGCGGGCCGCGGTCAGCAGCTCCTCGGCCTCGCGCCGGCGGCGGGCCGCCTCCTCCTGGGCCGCGCTGAGCGCCTCGGCGGCCTCCGCGTTGGTGCGCTCGGCCGCCGCGTCCGCCTCGGCGCGCACCCGGTCGGCCGTCGACTGGGCCTCCTCGCGCAGCCGTTCGGCCTCCGCCGCCGCCTCGCTGCGCAGCTGGACGGCGACCGACTCGCCCTCCGCGCGGGCCTGCGAGGCGTCCGAGGCGGCCTCCGTGCGCAGCCGCTCGGCCTCTTCCTCGGCCTGCTCGCGCAGCGTACGAACCCGCTCCGCCGTCTCCGAGCGCAGCCGCTCGACCTCCGTGCGGGCCTCGTCCCGCAGCCGCTCGGCCTCCGTGCGGGCCTCGGTCAGACCGGTCTCGGCCTCCGCCAGCTTGGCCTCGGCCTCCTCGCGCAGCCGCGTCGCCTCCGCCTCGGCCTCGGCCTCGCGCTCGCGGGCCGCCTGCTCGGCCTCCTCGCGGGTGCGCCGCGCGGCCTCCTCCGCCTCGTCCCGGGCCTGCTCGGCCTGCTCCTCGGCCTGCGTGCGCAGCTCCTCGGCCTCCGCACGGGCCCGCTCCAGCGCCTCCTCGGCCTGCTTGCGCAGCGCCGTGGCCCGCTCGATGGCCTCCGTACGCACCCGCTCGCTCTCCGTGGCGGCGTCCGTACGGGTCTCCTCGGCGTCGGCCTTGGCCTTGCCCAGCAGCTCCTCGGCGCGGTTGGCGGCTTCCTCGATCTGCTGGACGGCGTCGCGGCGGGCCTCGCCGCGGATCTTCTCGCCCTCCTCGACCGCCTCGGCCCGCAGCTGCTCGGCCTCGCCGCGCAGCCTGCGCGCCTCCTCCTGGAGCTCGACCGTCCGTTCCCGGTACTCCTTGGTGTCGTCCTTGGCGGCGCCCTTGAGCTGCTCGGCCACATCGTGTGCCTCGGCCCGCAGCCGGTCGGCCTCCTCCTCGGCCTCCCGGCGCAGCCGCTCGGCCTCCTCGGCGGCCGACTTCGTGGTGGCCTTGGCCTCCTCGGACGCCCGGTTGAGCACGTCCTCCGCGGTACGGGCCGCCTCCGCGAGCTGGTTCGCGGACTCCTCGGCGGTGGTGGTGCGGGCCTTCTCCCGGGCCTCGGCGATCATCCGCTCGCCCTCGGCCCTGGCGTCCTCGCGCAGCTGCTCCGCCTCGGCCTTGATCGCCTCGGCGTCCTTGGTGGCCTGGCCGACCAGCCGCGCCACCTCGGCCTTGGCCGTACGGGTGCGCTGCTCGTTCTCCGACTCGGTGTCCGCGAGCCGCTTGCCGGCCTCTTCCTCGGCCTCCTGGAGCTTGTCGGTCGCCTTCTGCCGGGCCTCGCGCAGGGCCTCCTCGGCCTCGCGCATCCGCTCCTCGGCGCGGCGCACCAGCTCGGCGGACTCGCGCCTGCTGGCCTCCACCTCGCCGGCGGTGGAGGTACGCAACTGCTCGGCGTGGTCGGTGGCCTCCTGCGCCTGTGTGGAGGCCGCGTTCAGCAGCCGCTCCGCGTCCGCGCGGGCCCGCCGCAGGATCGACTCGGCCTCGCTGCGGGCCTGCTCGGCCTCCGCGTTCAGCCGCTGCCGCGACTCCTCCGTGAGCCGCTGCGCCTCGGCCCGGGCGCGGGTCAGGGACTGCTCGGCCTCCGCCCGGGTCTCCTCCATGAGCCGGCGGGCCTGCTGCTCGGTGCGGGCCCGCAGTTGCTCGGCCCATGCCACGTTCTCGTTGACGTGGTTCTCCACCGTGGCGCGGCGCTCGGCCAGCTCCTGGTCGAGCTGCTGGCGGCGGCGTACCGCCTCGGCGTGCAGCTCGGCCTCCAGCCGCGACTGCTGCTCGGCCTGCTCCTGGAGCAGCCGCTGGGTCTGGGCGCGCGCCTCCCGCAGCTCCCGCTCGGCGTCGGCGCGCATCTGATCGGCCTGCAGCTGGGCGTTGCGGAGCAACTGTTCGGCCTGGTGGGAGAGGTTGTCGTACCCCGCCGGGCGCGTGGCCAGGGCGCGGCGCGCCTCGTGCAGCTTGGCGCGCAGCACTTCGACCTGGTAGCCGAGGTCGTCGGCATGCTCGACGGCCTTCTCCCGCTCCTTCTTCAGCCGCTCCATCTCGGCCTCGAACTGCGAGAGGTGATCGTCAGCCTCGTAGCGGTCGTAGCCCCGCACTGCGCGGTCCCATCCGTCCCCTGGTAGTCGTGGAGATGATCCGAGCCCTCTCCCCGGACTTGCTTGGACACGTCTCCCGGAAATGGTGTCAGATCATCGGCGGAACGTGGACCGAGCCCCCAGCCCGGAGATCTCTGTAACGGGTGGGGAGGGCCCGCCCCGGCCGAATGCCCACTCTACCGGGCCTGGAAGCCGACGTCAGTGGTCCGTTGGTGCCGCAGTGGTCAATGGGGCGCGGGGTCAGTGCGTCTGCTGGTCGCCGGGTGTTGCCGAGGTCACCAGTTCGGTGAGCACTCCATGACAGTCCTTCGGGTGCAGAAAGGTGATCCGCGAGTCCATGGAGCCCCGGCGGGGCTCGTCGTACAGGACGCGGACACCCTTGTCGCGGATGGCCTCCGAATCGCCGTCCACGTCCTGGGTGCCGAACGCGATGTGGTGGACGCCCTCGCCGTTCTTGGCCAGCCACTTGCCCACCGCCGAGTCCTCCCGGATGGGCTCCAGCAGCTGGAGGTAGGACGCCTGGCCGTCGTCCGTGCCGTTGATCCGCAGCATGGCCTCGCGAACGCCCTGCTCCTGGTTGACCTCGGTGTGGAACACCTGGAAGCCATAGGTGCGAGAGTAGAAATCGACGGTGGCTTCGAGGTCCCGGCAGGCGATTCCGATGTGGTCGATACGCGTCAGCATGGGAACAGTGCAGCGCTCCGAGTGCGGTTACGCAACGTGCGCACGGTCACACTCACCGACCGGTGACCCGGGCTGGTACCGCTCAGTATCTTGAGTGGTAACCCTCGTTAACTTCCCCTCGGAAGGGAACCCCTCATGACTGCCACCTCCTCGAGCAGCACCACCTCCTCAGTGATCGTCGCGGGCGCCCGTACGCCCATGGGGCGGCTGCTCGGCTCGCTGAAGTCCTTCTCCGGTGCGGACTTGGGAGGGTTCGCCATCAAGGCGGCACTGGAGCGGGCCGGGATCGGCGGGGACCAGGTCGAGTACGTGATCATGGGCCAGGTGCTCCAGGCCGGCGCCGGTCAGATCCCCGCGCGCCAGGCGGCGGTCAAGGCCGGCATCCCGATGAACGTCCCGGCACTGACCGTGAACAAGGTGTGCCTCTCCGGACTCGACGCCATCGCGCTCGCCGACCAGCTGGTGCGCGCGGGCGAGTTCGACGTCGTCGTCGCCGGTGGTCAGGAGTCCATGACCAACGCCCCGCACCTGCTGCCCAAGTCCCGCGAGGGCTACAAGTACGGCGCTTTGGAGGTGCTCGACTCCATGGCGCACGACGGCCTCACCGACTCCTTCGAGGGCATCGCCATGGGCGCCTCCACCGAGAAGCACAACACCCGGCTGGGCATTCCGCGCGACGTCCAGGACGAGATCGCGGCGCGCTCCCACCAGCGGGCCGCCGCCGCGCAGCGCGACGGGCTCTTCGCCGCGGAGATCACTCCCGTCGAGATTCCGCAGCGCAAGGGCGAGCCGGTGCTCTTCTCCGAGGACGAGGGCATCCGGGGCGACTCGACCGCCGAGTCGCTGGGCAAGCTGCGGCCCGCGTTCGCGAAGGACGGGACGATCACCGCGGGGTCGTCCTCGCAGATCTCCGACGGTGCCGCGGCGGTCGTCGTGATGAGCAAGGCCAAGGCCGAGGAGCTCGGCGTCGAGTGGATCGCCGAGATCGGCGCCCACGGCAACGTCGCCGGCCCCGACAACTCCCTCCAGTCCCAGCCCTCCAACGCCATTCAGCACGCGCTGAAGAAGGAGGGGCGCGCCGTGGAGGACCTCGACCTGATCGAGATCAACGAGGCGTTCGCAGCCGTGGCGCACCAGTCAATGAAGGACCTCGAAGTCGGCCCCGAAAAGGTGAATGTGAACGGCGGGGCCATCGCCCTGGGGCACCCCATCGGCATGTCCGGGGCGCGTATCGTGCTCCACCTCGCGCTGGAGCTGAAGCGTCGCGGGGGCGGCCTGGGCGCCGCTGCCCTGTGCGGGGGCGGCGGGCAGGGCGACGCCCTGATCATCCGCGTCCCGTAGCAGCGGACACGACGAACGAGGCAGGAGAGGTCACCCGGCGGCGCCCCGCCGGCTCGGCGGCCCAGGGGCGAGGGCCACGGCCCGTGAGAGAGGAAGCGGTCTGAGATGGCGGATGTCGCAGCATTGGTGGCGCGGGCCCGGGAGGGGGCGCCCCGCGCGGTGGCGCGGTTGATCTCCCTCGTCGAGGGGGCCTCTCCCCAGCTCCGCGAGGCCATGGCGGCCATAGCCCCGCACTGCGGCAACGCCTATGTGGTGGGGCTGACCGGCTCCCCGGGGGTCGGCAAGTCCACCACCACCTCGGCGCTGGTCAGTGCGTACCGGGCGCAGGGCAGGCGGGTCGGGGTGCTGGCCGTGGACCCGTCCTCGCCGTTCTCGGGCGGTGCGCTGCTCGGTGACCGGGTCCGGATGGGGGAGCACGCCTCGGACCCGGGGGTCTACATCCGCTCGATGGCCACCCGGGGCCACCTCGGCGGCCTGGCCTGGGCCGCGCCGCAGGCGATCCGGGTGCTGGACGCGGCCGGGTGCGACGTGGTGCTGGTCGAGACCGTGGGCGTCGGGCAGTCCGAGGTGGAGATCGCGGCGCAGGCCGACACCAGCGTGGTGCTGCTCGCGCCGGGTATGGGCGACGGTATCCAGGCGGCGAAGGCCGGAATCCTGGAGATCGGTGACGTCTATGTCGTCAACAAGGCCGACCGGGACGGCGCGGACGCCACCGTGCGCGAGCTGAACCACATGCTCGGTCTCGGTGAGGCCCGCCAGCCCGGCGACTGGCGGCCACCCGTGGTCAAGACGGTGGCCGCCCGTGCCGAGGGCGTGGACGAGATGGTCGCGGCGCTGGACAAGCACCGCGGCTGGATGGAGGAGCGGGGGGTGCTGGCCGAGCGCCGTGCGGCGCGGGCCGCGAAGGAGATCGAGACCATCGCGGTCACCACGCTGCGCCGGCGCATCGGCGAGCTGCGGGGCGGCAAACGGCTCGACGCGCTCGCCGAGCGTGTGGTCGGCGGGACGCTGGACCCGTACACGGCGGCCGACGAACTGGTCGAGGGCGTCACCGAGGGGTGACGCCCTGACCCGGACGGGTGAGGATGGTGCTGCGGCGGAGGGCTGCGGCCCTCAGTCGTCGTCGCCCTGCTCGGTCTCGTGGTGCAGGACCTTGCCGGAGGTGCCGTCGAGGGTGAGCTCGTGCTCCTTGCCCTTCTTGTCGACCGCGTCCGCCTCCCACCGGCCCTTGTCCCGGCCGTCGTCGTCCAGGCTGACGGAGGTGACGGAGCCCTTGGTCTCCTCGGCGGCCTTCTTGCCGACCTCGGCCGCGTCCAGCTTGGCGTGCCGGACGACGGAGCGGTCCTCGTCCTTGCGGGGGTCGACCCGGTTCTTGAGGACGTCGCCCTTGGTGGCGTCGATGTGCACGTCGTGCCACTTGTTGTCCTTGCCGAGGACGTCGGCCTCCCACACGAGCCGGTCGCCGTCGGTGTCCAGCTCCAGCTCGGTGATGCTGCCGGGGACCTCCTTCAGCACCGAGCGGGCCGCACGGTCGAGGGAGACGTCGGCGGCGCCGGTGTCCTCGGCCTTGTCGGCGCGGCCACCGTCGCGGTCGTCGCCCCGGTCGTCGTCGCTGTCACCGTGGTCGTCGTCGTGGTCGACCGTGCGCACGTCCGACCGGGACTGCGCCGCGGACGCCTGCTTGCCGTCCGTGCCGCCGTCGTGGGACGCGACCCCGAAGGCGGTCGCCGTACCACCTCCGACCAGGGCGGCGGCGGTGACGGTTGCGATGATGACCTTGCGCTTCATGACGTTCGACTCCTCGGGTCGTTCGCTGCTCTCGCTTTCGATGACTCCACGGTGGCCGACCATTGCTGAACGTAAGCTGAAGCTACCTGAAGCCCTCTTCAGCCGCGATTTGGCAGGGTTGCGGTGTGCGCCTATTGATCGTGGAGGACGAGCAGCGACTGGCCCGGTCGCTCGCCAGGGGCCTGATGGCCGAGGGCTTCGCCGTGGACGTCGTGCACGACGGCGCGGAGGGACTGCACACGGCGGTCGAGAACGAGTACGACCTGATCGTTCTCGACATCATGCTTCCCGGGATGAACGGGTACCGGGTCTGCGGCGCGCTGCGTGCCGCGGGCGACGAGACACCCGTGCTGATGCTGACCGCCAAGGACGGCGAGTACGACGAGGCCGAGGGGCTGGACACCGGTGCGGACGACTACCTCACCAAGCCGTTCTCCTATGTCGTGCTCCTGGCCCGGGTCCGTGCGCTGCTGCGTCGTCGTACGCGGGGCGCCAAGGCGGCCCTGCGGGTCGGTGAGCTGACCGTCGATCCCGCCGCGCAGCGCGTCACGGTGGGTGAGCGGGAGGTGGAGCTGACCGCCAAGGAGTTCTCCGTACTGGAGTATCTGGCGGTCCGCGCCGGGGAGGTCGTCGCCAAGACGGAGATCCTCGAACATGTGTGGGACTTCGCCTACGAGGGCGATGTGAACATCGTCGAGGTGTATGTGAGCGCCCTGCGGCGCAAGCTGGGGCCCGGCTGGATCGGTACGGTGCGCGGCGCCGGCTACCGGCTCGAGGACGGCACCGCGGGGGCCCGCCGTGCGTAGGGCGTCGGTACGGGTACGTGCCGCACTCGGTGCCACCGTCGTGGTGGCGCTGGCGCTCGTCGCCGCGGGGTTCTTCGTGGTGGCCACACTCCGCGGCGGGCTCGCCGACACGGCTCGGCTCAACGCGGAGAACGCGGCCCGCGGGACGGCCGCCCAGATCGCCGATGTGCCCGACACCGAGATCGCACAGGTGGACGGGCTGGACGGAGACGAGCCCGCGCAGGTGGTGGACGCGGACGGCAAGGTGCTGGGGGCGAGCGACCCGCTCAAGGGGCGCGGCCCGATGGCCGACTTCGCCCGCGCCGACCGGCCCGACGACGACGCCGGGGACGCAGGGGACGCCGAGGGGGCGGACGCCGACGCCGATGCCGACGACGCCGCGGACACCGACGACGGTGACAGCAGCGACAGCGCCGCCGCCGGCGGTGGTGCCGGCGGCCGGGCGGAGGTCGACACCGACAGCGAGACCAGGACCCTCACCTTCCCGGTGGACGACGACGGCGAGGTCACCTACGACAAGGAGGATGTCGTCGGGACCCAGGAGTTCAGCGTCGCCGCCGTCCAGGGCCGCACCATGGACGGCACACCCGTCACCGTCTACTCCGGCGCCTCTCTCGGAGCCCAGCAGGAGGCCGTCTCCACGGTGACCCGCTCCATGCTGTTCGGGCTGCCCGTGCTGCTGCTGGTCGTCGCCGGAGTGACCTGGCTGGTCACCCGGCGCGCCCTGCGGCCCGTCGAGGGCATCCGGCAGGAGATGAGCGCGATCACCGCCAGCACCGATCTGACCCGCCGCGTCCCGGAGCCGGACGCGCGCGACGAGGTCGCACGGCTGGCCCGTACGACGAATGAGACGCTCGCCGCGCTGGAGGCGTCCGTGGAGCGGCAGCGCAGGTTCGTCGCCGACGCCTCACACGAGTTGCGCAGCCCCATCGCCTCGCTGCGCACCCAGTTGGAGGTCGCCGCGGCCCACCCCGAACTGCTCGATCTGGACGAGGCGGTCGAGGACACCGTGCGGCTCCAGACGCTCGCCGCGGATCTGCTGCTGCTGGCCCGGCTCGACGCGGGGGAGCGGCCCGCCGAGGGGCGGGTCGCCCTGGACGCCCTCGTACAGGAGCATGTGGCCCAGCGGGTGGCGGATCCGCACCCGGTGCGGGTGGGAGCGCTGGAGTCCGGGGAAGTGCGCGGGTCGGCGGGCCAGTTGTCACGGGTGCTGGCGAATCTGCTGGACAACGCCCAGCGGCATGCCACCTCCCAGGTCTCGGTGGCCGTACGGCGGGAGGGCGACGGGCTCGCCCTCAGCGTCCAGGACGACGGCGAGGGGGTGCCCGAGGGGGAGCGGGAGCGGATCTTCGAGCGGTTCGTCCGGCTGGACGCCGCGCGCTCCCGGGACGAGGGCGGGGCCGGGCTGGGCCTGGCCATCGCCCGCGACGTGGCGGAGCGCCACGGCGGGTCCCTCCGGGTGGAGGGCCCCACCGGGGACGGGGCCCGCTTCGTGCTGCGGCTGCCGCTCGCCGACGGCTGACCGCGCCTCGGACGCCCGGCCCGCCCGGTCCCTACACCCGGCCCCGCTCGGTGCGCAGCTTCTCCGCGACGGGGCGGAGGGTGCGCTCCAGGTGGGTGAGGTCCGAGGGGGAGACGCTGTCGATGAAGTGGCGCCGCACCGAGGCGACATGGTGCGGGGCCACGGTGCGCATGGTGTCCCAGCCGTGCTCCGTGAGCACGGCGAACAGCCCCCTCTTGTCGGACTCGCAGGACTCGCGCCGCACCAGTCCGGCCTTCTCCATCCTCGTGATCTGGTGTGACAGACGGCTCTTGGACTGGAGCGTCGCGGAGGCGAGGTCGGTCATCCGCATCCGGTGCTCGGATGACTCCGAAAGGTTCACCAGTATCTCGTAATCGTTGAGGGTCAGCCCGAACGGCTGCAGGTCACGCTCCAGCTGGTAGCTGAGCAGCCTGCCGACGTCCAGGTGGGTGCGCCATGCGCGCTGCTCGTCCTCGGTGAGCCAACGGGTGCCGTCGTCGGTGTCCATACCGTGAGACTTTACCGAGGCTCGCACACACGTGCTTACGCGGCGTGGCGTAAAGATGTCGCAGCGTTGTCGGCTCGCCTCCTGAAGAGGACGAGGGCGAGGGTGAGGACGACTGCGGGGGCCGGGGTCAGAGCCCGAAGCGCCGCTGCAGGCTGCCGAACTGGCCCGGAAGCTGCGGACGCTGCTGTCCGCCGTGTCCGCCCTGTCCGCCCTGGCCGCCGCCCGGCACCCCCGCCTGCTGCGGTACGGCACCGGCGTCGCGCTCGGCCATGACCACCTCGGAGGACTGGATCAGTACGGTGCCCTCGCCGACGAACTCGAACTGGTGCTCCTCGCCCGAGGTGCCCCCCATCCCCGTCATGGCGCGCAGACCGCCCATGACGCCCTTGAGGTACTGGTGGTCGTAGTGGTGGCAGGGCGAGGGGCAGTCGGCCCAGCCGACCAGCGCCTGCGGGTCCACCCGCACCGGCGGCTGAACGAAGTGCACCTCCCCGTTGGAGGCGGCCACGAAGGAGCCCGTACCGATCAGGGTGAGGAAGCCCGGGACGATCGACTGCTTCAGCGAGAGAGAGGGCTCGAAGGCGAGCAGATTGCCCGACCGCACGGTCAGGTTGCCGTCCTGCAGATCGTAGGAGTTGACGTCGAAGGCGCGGTCGGCCAGCAGCAGCTTGCCCCGCCCCTGCGCGACGACCCAGTCCGAGGCGTGCAGCGGCGAGTGGAAGCTGCTCGCCACCAGCCGGTCCAGCGGACCGTGCCCGATGCCGTGAAAGTCGATCTGCCCGTAGTAGGCGATCATCTTCCCCTTCTGCAGGAACCACTGGCCGTCCAGCTCGACGGAGAAGGCGTAGGGATTGACGTTGTCGTTCGCGGGCAGCGTCGTCGCGTCGTACACGCGGTAGCCGTCCCCTGCGGCCCCCTGCGGCTGGGACATCACAGCTTCTCCTCACTGGCCTGCACGAAAACGGCCCCGTTGCCGGACAGTTCGAGCTGGAACGCCTCGCCCGAGCCGCGCCCCACCATGTCGCGCCAGCCCAGCGCCGAGGACAGTTTGTTGCGTACGTCGCCGAAGTGCGCGACGTACGCCTGCGGGTCGACGTGGACGGGGCGGCCGGGGGTGATGGGCAGCTGGATGATGCCGCCGTGCGCCATGACGGCCGCCGCGCCCTTGCCCGACAGCGTGGTGGTGAACAGGCCCTGGCCGGAGACCTGGCCGCGCACCATGCCCATCACCCCGCCGTCCCTGCCGAGGAAGAGGGTGCCCTGCTGCAGGCTGCCGTCGAAGGCGAGGAGGCGGTCGGCCTCCACACACAGGGTGTCGCCGTCCAGGTTGATCACCTGGACGTGGTGGCCGCCGTGGCCGAACATCACGGTCCCGTCGCCCTCGACCGTCATCAGCGGTGCGGCCTCGCCCGCCACCCGGCGGCCGATCATCGACATCAGACCGCCCTGGCCGCCCTGCATGTTGGGGGTGAAGGTCACCTCGCCCTGGTAGCCGACCATCGCGCCGCGCTGGCTGAACATCCGCTGACCCGGCACCACCCGGGCCTCGACGAGCTTGCCGGACAGCTCCCGGAACGGCATCAGACCTCTCCTCCCAGCGTGTTGCGCTCGCTCGGCTGCACGTACACCACGCCCTCGCCCTCGAAGCGGATCTGGAACGCCTCTCCGGAGCCCTCCCCCATCAGCGTGCGGAAGTTCACCCCGGTCTGGAAGCTCTGCCGCAGGTTCCCCTGGTGCGCGACATAGGCGCCCGGGTCCACCTGGAGCGGGGTCTGCGAGGTGACCCGCAGCAGCACCGCGGGACCGTCCGACATCAGCGCTGCCTGGCCGGTCCCCTCCACGGATGTGGTGAACAGGCCGTTGCCCTGGGAGGCGCCGCGCAGCCCGGTGAAGCTGGTGCCGGTGCGCAGGCCGCCGTCCGTGCACAGCAGATTGCTCGCCTCGACGTGCAGCTTCTCGCCGTTCAGCGAGACGAGGCTGATGTCGGCGGCCCGGTCGGCGAAGTAGCAGGTGCCCTGCCCCTTCACCTCCATCACCGTCAGCTGTTCCCCGGTGAGCCGGCGCGTGACCATGCCGCGCATGCCCTCGCCGCCGCCGCTCATCTTCTTGAACGCCATCTCGCCGTCGTAGGCGACCATCGAGCCGTTCTTCGCCTTGACCGCGTCGCCGCCACCGCCGAGCGTGACGGCCAGTACTTTGCTGCTCTCGAGTCGGAACTGAGCCACGCGACGAACCTACCCTGCGGGCCGTGATCGAGTGCAGGGCTGCCACAATGGCAGGAGCTTGTGCGTTCCTTCACAAACCAACGACAACCGATCGACGACACACGATCTGAGGACCTGCCGTGGCCATACTGGAAACTCCTAGCGGCCTGCCGCCCAAGGCGGTCTCCGCCCTGCGCCGTCTGCGACTCACCTCGGTGCCCGAGGGGGTCTCCTTCCTCGTCCTGCTGGTCTGCTCCGTGCTCAAGCGGACCACGGACTTCAACGCCGTGCCGGTGATGGGCGCCGTCCACGGCATCCTGTTCATCCTCTATGTGATCTTCTGGGCCGACGCCTGGAACCGGATCAAGTGGCCGTTCGGCCGGGCCGCGCTCTACTTCGTCCTCTCCGTGCTGCCGACCGGCGGCTTCTTCGCGGACAAGATGCTGCGCAAGGAGGAGGAGGCCGGCGTCATCGCCGCGCGTGCTCGCAAGGAGCAGACCTCGACGGTGAGCAGCGGCTCAAGCGCGGTCAACTCGTGATCGTCGCCTTCTCGGTCACCCCGCTCGGCGTCGGCGAGGACGTGGGGGAGTACGTCGCCGACGCCGTGCGTGTGGTCCGCGAGTCGGGGCTGCCGCACCGTACGGACGCCATGTTCACCTCGCTGGAGGGCGAGTGGGAGGAGTGCATGGACGTGGTGCGGCGGGCCGTCGCGGCGGTCGAGGCACGGGCTCCGCGCGTCTCGCTCGTCCTGAAGGCCGACATCCGTCCCGGCGTCGTCGACGGCCTCACCTCGAAGGTCGCCACGGTCGACCGGTATCTGGGCGAGGACTGAGCGGCGCGGCGGGAGGCGCCCGGCCCGGTGCGGAGCGCCCGCGGAGCGGGACGGCTTAGACCGGCACCTGACCGGCCGGTAGGGTCTTAGGGTGCCCAAGCCGCTCAGTCTGTCGTTCGACCCGATCGCCCGTGCCGATGAGCACTGGAAGCAGCGATGGGGCTCGGTGCCGTCCATGGCCGCGATCACCTCGATCATGCGCGCCCATCAGATCCTGCTGTCCGAGGTCGACGCGGTGCTCAAGCCGTACGGGCTGACGTTCGCACGGTACGAGGCGCTGGTGCTGCTCACCTTCTCGCAGAAGGGGGAGCTGCCCATGTCCAAGATCGGCGAGCGGCTGATGGTGCATCCCACGTCGGTGACCAACACCGTCGACCGGCTGCAGGCGGCGGGCTTCGTGGAGAAGCGGCCCAACCCCAACGACGGCCGGGGCACCCTCGCGGCGATCACGGACAAGGGCCGCGAGGTGTGCGACGCGGCCACCGAGGACCTGATGGCCATGGACTTCGGGCTCGGCGCCTACGGGACCGAGCAGCTCGACGAGATCTTCGACCTGCTGCGCCCGCTGCGGGTGGCGGCCGGGGACTTCACCGAGGGCCCCGGCCGCTGAGCGTGCCGACGGTGGGGGCCGCAGGGTGGTGAAAGGTCGCACCGAAGCGGCGGTTACGCTCGTTTTCATGAAACGAAGCGTGCTGACCCGCTACCGCGTCATGGCGTACGTCACCGCCGTGCTCCTCGTCCTGCTGACGCTCGGCATGATCGGCAAGTATCTGCTGGGTATGGACGGTGCCGAGGGCTTCACCAGCGTGGTCGGGATCGCACACGGCTGGCTCTACATCCTCTACCTGATCTTCGCCTTCGACCTCGGCCAGAAGGCGAAGTGGCCGCTGGGCAAGCAGATCTGGGTGCTGCTGGCGGGCACCGTGCCCACCGCCGCCTTCTTCGTCGAGCGCAAGGTCACCCGCGAGGTCGCGCCGCTGGTGGGGACCGCTGCACCCGTGGAGGCGTAGCCCTCTCAGGGGCTGCGCTTGCCCACCCTGCGCCTGGGGGTACCCCTGCTCGAAGAGCTCGGGGGAGCAGACGGCCCAAGCTTCGCGGGGTAACCATTCAGGGGCGTGGGGAACTGCGCTCCCCCAGCCGGACCCAGCACCCGACGGCGGGGTACCAGAACGTGTGCGGCCCCACATTGATGGCGGTGGTCATCGCTTTTACTTGGACGTCCTAGTAAATTCGGGGGTATGGATGCTGACGCCATCGCACAAGGCCGCCGCCGCTGGCAGGAGCGCTACGACTCCGCGCGCAAGCGGGACGCGGACTTCACCACGCTCAGCGGCGACCCCGTCGAGCCTGTTTACGGCCCCCGGGACGGCGACACCGTAACGGGGTTCGAGCGCATCGGATGGCCGGGTGAGTTCCCCTTCACCCGAGGGCTCTACCCGACCGGTTACCGGGGCAGGACCTGGACCATCCGCCAGTTCGCCGGGTTCGGCAACGCCGAGCAGACCAACGAGCGGTACAAGATGATTCTGGAGGCGGGCGGCGGCGGGCTGTCCGTCGCCTTCGACATGCCGACGCTCATGGGGCGCGACTCGGACGACCCGCGCTCACTGGGCGAGGTCGGCCACTGCGGCGTCGCCATCGACTCGGCCGCCGACATGGAGGTCCTCTTCCGGGACATCCCGCTCGGCGATGTCACCACCTCCATGACGATCTCCGGCCCCGCCGTACCCATCTTCTGCATGTACCTGGTCGCCGCCGAGCGGCAGGGCGTGGACCCGGCCGTGCTCAACGGCACCCTGCAGACGGACATCTTCAAGGAGTACATCGCACAGAAGGAGTGGCTCTTCCAGCCCGAGCCCCATCTGCGCCTCATCGGCGACCTGATGGAACACTGTGCGCACGGCATCCCCGCGTACAAGCCGCTGTCGGTCTCCGGCTACCACATCCGCGAGGCCGGGGCGACCGCCGCGCAGGAGCTCGCCTACACGCTGGCCGACGGGTTCGGCTACGTGGAACTGGGGCTCAGCCGCGGGCTGGACGTGAACACGTTCGCACCCGGCCTCTCCTTCTTCTTCGACGCCCACCTCGACTTCTTCGAGGAGATCGCCAAGTTCCGCGCAGCCCGCCGTATCTGGGCCCGCTGGCTGCGGGACGTGTACGGCGCCACCAGCGAGAAGGCGCAGTGGCTGCGCTTCCACACCCAGACCGCCGGTGTCTCGCTCACCGCGCAGCAGCCCTACAACAACGTCGTGCGCACCGCCATAGAGGCCCTCTCGGCTGTGCTGGGCGGCACCAACTCGCTGCACACCAACGCACTGGACGAGACGCTGGCGCTGCCCAGCGAACAGGCCGCCGAGATCGCGCTGCGCACCCAGCAGGTGCTGATGGAGGAGACCGGCGTCACCAATGTCGCCGATCCGCTGGGCGGCTCCTGGTACATCGAGGCGCTCACCGACCGGATCGAGGCCGACGCGGAGAAGATCTTCGAGCAGATCAAGGAGCGCGGTCGGCGCGCCGTGCCCGACGAGCGGCACCCCATCGGCCCGATCACCTCCGGCATCCTGCGCGGCATCGAGGACGGCTGGTTCACCGGCGAGATCGCCGAGTCCGCCTTCCGCTACCAGCAGGCGCTGGAGAAGAACGACAAGAAGGTCGTCGGCGTCAACTGCCACACCGGGTCGGTCACCGGGGACCTGGAGATCCTGCGGGTCAGCCACGAGGTGGAGCGCGAGCAGGTGCGGTCCCTCACCGACCGGCGGGCCGCGCGGGACGACGCGGCCGTGCGCGGCGCGCTCGCCACACTGGTGGAGGCCGCGCGCGGGGAGGGCAACATGATCGAGCCGATGCTGGAGGCGGTGCGGGCCGAGGCCACGCTGGGCGAGATCTGCGGAGCCCTGCGGGACGAGTGGGGCACCTACACCGAACCGCCGGTGTTCTGACCCGGCGCGGTGCGGGGCCGGGCCCTCCGGCCTCCACCGCGCGTCTCGTCGGCTGTCAGGGAGGCGGTGCACGAGCCTTCCCAAACGGGAAGTTCAAACTTTAACGTTCTTGACCATGACACCTCCTGTGGCGCCGCCCGGCTGGAGCAGGTGGCTGGTGCCGCCCGCCGCGCTCTCGGTGCACCTGTCGATCGGCCAGGCGTACGCCTGGAGCGTGTTCAAACCCCCGTTGGAGGAGGCCCTCCAGCTGTCGGGCACGCAAAGCGCGCTGCCCTTCCAACTGGCCATCGTGATGCTGGGCCTGTCCGCCGCGTTCGGCGGCACCCTGGTCGAACGGAACGGGCCGCGCTGGGCCATGACGGTGGCCCTGTGCTGCTTCTCCGCGGGTTTCCTCCTCTCCGCGCTCGGGGCCTGGAGCGAGCAGTACTGGCTGATCGTGCTCGGCTACGGCGGCGTGGGCGGCGTCGGGCTCGGCATCGGCTACATCTCGCCCGTCTCCACCCTCCTCAAGTGGTTCCCCGACCGGCCCGGCACGGCCACCGGCATCGCCATCATGGGCTTCGGCGGCGGCGCGCTGATCGCCTCGCCGTGGTCGGCGCAGATGCTGGAGTCCTACGGAAGCGGCCCCGGCGGCATCGCCGCCGCGTTCCTCACCCACGGACTGGTGTACGCGGTCTTCATGGCGCTGGGCGTGTTGCTGGTACGGGTGCCCGCGCCCGACCGGACCGAGGGGGCGGGCGCGTCGGTCGCGCCGGCGGCCACCTCCGGGCCGCAGGTCTCGGCCCGGCAGGCGCTGCGCACCCCGCAGTTCTGGTGCCTGTGGATCGTGCTGTGCATGAACGTCACCGCCGGGATCGGCATCCTGGAGAAGGCCGCACCGATGATCACGGACTTCTTCGCGGACACCTCGACCCCGGTCTCGGCCGCCGCCTCGGCCGGGTTCGTGGCGCTGCTGTCGGCGGCGAACATGGTGGGGCGCATCGGCTGGTCCGCCACCTCCGACCTGGTGGGCCGGAAGAACATCTACCGGGTCTACCTGGGCGTCGGCGCCCTGATGTACCTGGCCATCGCCCAGCTCGGTGACTCCTCCAAGCCGCTGTTCGTCCTCTGCGCGCTGGTGATCCTCTCCTTCTACGGCGGCGGCTTCGCCACCGTCCCGGCGTACCTCAAGGACCTGTTCGGCACCTACCAGGTCGGCGCCATCCACGGACGGCTGCTGACCGCGTGGTCCACCGCCGGGATCCTCGGCCCGCTGATCGTCAACTGGGTCGCCGACTCCCAGGAGTCCGCCGGCAAGAGCGGCCCGGGTCTGTACGGACTGTCGCTCACCATCATGATCGCGCTCCTGCTGGTGGGCTTCGTGGCCAACGAACTGGTGCGGCCCGTGCACGAACGTCACCATCTGCGGAAGGAGCCCGATGTCCAGCAGCGGCAGTCCGTCTGAGCGGCGTACCGGCCTGATCGTGCTGTCGTGGTGCTGGGTGGGCCTGCCGCTCGCGTACGGCGTCTACGAACTGGTCCGGAAGGCGACCCAGCTGTTCACCGGCTGAGGCGGCCTCTCGGCGCCTTCTCAGCCACGTGGGTGCTCTTCGGGCTGCGTATCGCCTTCGGAGGCGTCGCCGCCGGGCGCGGACGAGACGGTGCTCAGCCCCTCCAGCAGCAGTGTGGCGAACTGCCGGGCCCACGCCTCGTCGACGGGGCAGTCGCTCACCAGCGACCGGTGCACCACCGCTCCCGCGATCACATCGAAGATGAGGTCCACCACCCGGGCGGTCTCGGCCGCGTCGGGCGGATCGGGCGGCAGCTCTCCGCGCTGCTGCGCCCGGGACCGACCGTCGAGTACCAGCCGTTTCTGGCGGTCCACGATGGCCTCGCGGATCCGCGCCCGCAGCGCCTGATCGGTGGTGGACTCGGCCAGGACGGCCATCAGCGCGGTCTTGGTCTCCGGCCGGCGCAGCAGGGCCGCGAAGGAGAGCACGACGCCCTCCACGTCCGCCCGCAGGCAGCCCCTGTCGGGCAGTTCCAGTTCGTCGAAGAGGACGGCCACCGCGTCGAGGACGAGTTCGCTCTTGGCGGCCCAGCGCCGGTAGAGGGTCGTCTTGGCGACCCCGGCGCGATGGGCGACCTCGCCCATCGTCAGTCTGCTCCAGCCGACCTCGACCAGCGCGGCCCGGGTCGCGGCGAGAATCGCACGGTCGGCCGCGGCACTTCGCGGACGTCCGCGGCGTTGTGGGGAGGGCAGGGGGTCGGGGGCGGCCATGGGCCGACCCTACCGATCGGTATGGGTCGTGCATCGTGAGGTGGATCACCGGATGCCGGGGCGGGACGGCCTTGCGGGAGCGTGGGCCGCACAAGTTACGCTACGAGCCGTAGCGGAATGACCCCCGCGACAATCACACGCCGGGTGGGGACCTGGCGACCACTGCACACACGGCCGCGCGAAGGGGGGAGACTGGACCCATGCAGCCACGCAACATGTCCATGAGCGGTGTGGTCGACCTCGCCGCGGTGAAGGCGGCCGGTGAGGCCAAGCAGAAGGCGGAACAGGATCGGGCCCGGGCGGCGCAGGGGGACGGCGCGCCGGGACCGTCGGGTCTGGTGATCGACGTCGGTGAGGCCGACTTCGAGGCGGAGGTGCTCCAGCGCTCCGCCGAGGTGCCGGTCGTCATCGACTTCTGGGCGGAGTGGTGCGAGCCGTGCAAGCAGCTCTCACCGGTTCTGGAGCGGCTCACCCAGGAGTACGCGGGCCGGCTGCTGCTGGCCAAGATCGATGTCGACCAGAACCAGATGCTGATGCAGCAGTTCGGTGTCCAGGGCATCCCGGCGGTCTTCGCCGTGGTGGCCGGGCAGGCGCTGCCGCTGTTCCAGGGGGCGGCTCCCGAGCAGCAGATCCGTGCCACGCTGGATCAGCTCGTCCAGGTGGCCGAGCAGCGGTTCGGCATCACGGGTCTGCAGGGCGTCCCGCAGGAGGGTGACGCCGCCGAGCAGCCCGCCGAGCCGCAGGCGCCGGAGGACCCGGTGCTGGCCGCCGCGCAGCAGGCGCTGGACTCCGGCGATCTGCCCGGGGCGATCCAGGCGTACCGCAACAAGCTGGCGGACGAGCCCGCGAACGTGGAGGCGAAGGTCGGCCTGGCGATGGCCGAACTCCTCTCCCGGGTGCAGGACATGGACGCCCGGCAGGTCCGCAAGGACGCCGCCGACCGGCCCGAGGACGTGGCCGCACAGCTGAAGGTCGCGGACCTGGACATGGCGGGGGGCCATGTGGAGGACGCCTTCGGGCGATTGGTGGACACGGTGCGGCGTACGGCCGGTGAGGACCGGGACGCGGCGCGGGTGCGGCTCCTGGAGCTGTTCGAGGTGATCGGCCCGGAGGATCCGCGCGTGGTCACCGCGCGTGCGGCACTCGCTCGCGCGCTGTTCTGACCTGCCCGTACCGACGGTCACACACACGTCGCCACTCATTGATTTAGCGACAACGGCGGCCGCGCTTTGCCAAAACTTGGCAATCGCGGTCGCCGTTACTCATGGTTACGACATCTCGCGGAAACCTCCCGGCTTGCCCGGTTGATGCGGCTTGGAGCCCCACCCCTTCGGCGACCCTCCGTCGCCGTGCGGCACCCCCCGGCGGCCCTGGGGTTATCCAGCCGTTACTCGTAAGTAACGAACCCCCTTGTGCGGCGGGCTCAGATGGACCACGATCGGCCACGCTCGGTCCATCGCCCGCAGCCCGGCATCCATTCGGCGCCCGCGACGATGGGTCCCCACCGAGCGGACCGGCACCGCACCACCCGCACCACCACACACCCTTTCCACTCGCCGGTCCTCAGGACAGGGGGGTCCCTGCTCCACGGCAGGGCCTGTCCTTACAAAAGCAAGGTTGCGCGAGAGCGTGGCCCGTGGTTGTCGCTCGGGGGTGATCGCCGGCAGCTCGGACGTGACGTGCGTGAGAACGGCACGTACGACGTTGGCGTTCTCCGTTCCGAGGACGTAGCTCGTCTCCCTCCCCAGCCCCGTGGCCGGGAGGTACCCCCACGGCAGGAGCGGCCCGCTGAGACAGGCGGCACGGCTCTCCGAGCCGGAGATGTACGTCCGAGAAGGAGGAAAGTCATGGAGTCCCTGGCTCGTGGCGGGACCAGATGGAAGCGGTTCGCCGTCGTCATGGTGCCGAGCGTGGCCGCTACGGCAGCGATCGGCGTCGCCCTCTCGCAGGGTGCGCTGGCGGCGTCGTTCAGCGTCTCCGGCCAGCAGTTCAAGGTCACGGCGGACGAGCTGGACGGTACCGGCTTCGTTCAGTACGGCGCCCTCGACAGCACCGAGAAGGGCAAGAAGGCCGTCGCCGTCGTCGGCATGAACTCGGCGAAGATACGCAACCTTTGCCAGTCGGTCGTCGTCCCGGTGCCGGTCTTCGGCGATGTGTCGATGAAGCTCAGCGCCGGGCGTGCGGGCGGCCCCCGCGTCGAGGCCAAGAAGCTCTACATCGACGCCGACGATCTGCACACCAACGCGACGTTCAAGAACATCGACATCGGCGTCAGCGTGGACAAGACCACCAAGGGTCCTGGTCCGCACAAGGGCGACAGCTACGCCAAGGGCTCCTTCTCCCAGCAGGCGGAGAGCGTCCACTTCACCGACGTCAAGCAGCGCGCGTGGGCGACCACGGCCGGCACCTTCAAGCTCAGTGGTCTGCACATGAGCGTCAAGAAGGGCAAGCACGAGTGCTACTGACGTGAGCCTCCCTCGGGTGCGGGGAACGGGGACGCCCGCTCCGTCTCCCGCACTCCGCACCCGTAGGGTCCGCTCCACACAAGCAAGTTCTGTGCCAGTTCCGAGGAGCCCCGTACCCATGAGCGCCGACACGCGACAGAGTCTGACGACCGGATTCGGCCACAAGCGGCAGTCCTTCCGGCACTGGCGCGGCCAGCGCCCGTTCTGGGGCGGGATGCTGACGCTGCTGGCCGGCATCCCGATCATGTACGTCCCCTACCAGAACCTCACCCTGGGGTCCTTGACGATCCGGATGTCGACGACGGCGGGCGCGGGCTCGCTGATCATCGGCGTCCTGCTGGTCGTCCTCGGGCTGACCATGTGGTTCCAGCCCCACTCGCGGGTGTTCGCGGGCGTTGCCGCGATCCTGCTCGCGCTGGTCTCCCTCGTCGTGTCCAACTTCGGCGCCTTCCTGATCGGCTTCCTGCTCGGACTGATCGGCGGTGCGCTGGGCGTCTCCTGGGCTCCGGGCAAGCCGGTCGAGGCCGAACCCGCCGCGCGGGTCGAGCCCGCCGACCGTGTCGAGCAGGCCGAGCACCCCGCAGCGGACGCCGCCACGGACGCCGGGCCGGGGCCGGCGAGCGACAACACAGCAGTCTCTGGAGCGTCCCCCCGCCACGGGGTCGACGCGGACGACGGGAACGGGAGGCACCGTGCCGGGTGACGAGGTCCACGAGGGGGAGGGCGCGCGCACCGATGCCGCGCCCGGCGCCCGGGGAAGAACCGGTCCCCGGCACGCGGCCCCCAGAAAGCCGCTGCTGACCCGGTTCCATCTGCCCGCCGGCAAGGCGATAGCCCTGGCCGCGATGCCCTCGGCGGTCCTGATGGGCGTAGGCCTCACTCCGCAGCTCGCCAACGCCAAGCCGCTCCCGAAGAATCCGTTCAAGGGCGACTCCTGCGTCTCCATCTCGGAGCAGCAGGAGACCGAGAAGGAGAAGCAGGAGCGCAAGGAGCGGGCGGCGAAGCTCAAGGAGGACCTCGCCCGCGAGCAGGCCAAGCGCGAGAAGGCGGCCAAGGAGGCCGCCGAGAACGCCGGGAAGGGCGCCGACGACGCCAAGGAGAAGGCAGAGGGCGGCGCTTCCGGCGAGAAGCCCGGCGACACGACGCCCTCCGAGCGCTCCAGTGGCTCCTCCGGGAGTGCCAAGCCCTCCCCGTCGCCCTCGCCGTCCACCGGCTCCGACGACGGCTCGGCCGGCTCCCAGGACGACGAGGAGAACCCCTGGTACGACCCGCTGGGGGTCGGCAAGACGCTCGACGGTGTCCTCGACCCCGACAAGGACAAGGACGAGCCCGCCGACGAACCCTCCACCACACCCGGCCCCTCGACGGGCTCCGGCTCCGACTCGGGCTCCGGGTCCCAGGACGGCGACAAGTCCTCCTCGCCGAGCGGCGGTTCGGACAGCGGCAGCCGCAAGAGCAGCGGCGGCGAGCCGAAGGCCGACAGCTCCGAGGCGGACTCGGATTCGCGGTCCGCGAAGAAGGACGACAAGCCGGACACGTCCGCCAAGGACAGCGAGGACGGCAAGAGCGACAAGGACAGCAAGAGCGACGAGGACGGCAAGGACTCCGAGGGCCCCGGTGCCGACAAGAAGGACGGCACCGCACGCGACTACGACCCCGCCAAGGACGCGGGCAAGCCGTTCCCGTGCCCCGAGAAGATGAGCGTCGAGGGCAAGGACGAGCAGACCCCCGCGCAGATCCCGTACGACCCCTGGTACCTGGAAGCCTCCTCCCTCACCCTCAAGGGCCTCGACTACGAGGGCGTCGTCAACATCAAGATGCCCAACGGCAAGACCAAGCAGGCCCTCAAGTTCACCGCCGACGCGCTGGACATCGGCGACCTGCACCAGACCGTCAAGGCCGACGGCGTCACCTACCACGTGCAGGCGGCCGAGGGCTCCACCTCCACCATCCGCGGTGGCAAGGTGACGATGTACACCGAGGAGCTGAAGGGCAATCTGTTCGGGCTGATCCCGATCACCTTCTCCCCCGAGACCCCGCCGCCGATCAATGTGCCGTTCGCCTACTTCACCGATGTCTCGGTGACCCAGGCCGGGCAGTTCGGCGGCACCCTCACGGTGCCGGGACTGCACCAGTACGTCAGCAGATAGGCCGCGGCGGCAGTCGGCGGCGACCCGCGAACAACCCCCTCACGAAAAGACCCGCACCTGCCAGGGTGCGGGCCTTTTCGTCTGTCAGGAGCCGGCTCAGGCGGTGCCCAGGTGGTGGACGCGGACCATGTTGGTGGTGCCGGGGACGCCGGGCGGGGAGCCTGCCGTGATCAGCATGGTGTCGCCCGTCTCGAAGCGCTGCAGCCGCAGCAGCTCCGCGTCGACCAGTTCGACCATCTCGTCGGTGTGGTCGACGTGCTTGACCACGAACGTCTCCACACCCCAGCTCAGCGTCAGCTGGTTGCAGGTGGCCGAGTCCGTGGTGAAGGCGAGGATGGGCTGGCTGACGCGGTAGCGGGACAGCCGCCGGGCCGTGTCGCCGGACTTGGTGAAGGCGACGAGAGCCTTGCCGTCGAGGAAGTCGGCCATCTCGCAGGCCGCGCGGGCGACCGAACCGCCCTGGGTGCGCGGCTTCTTGCCCGGCACCAGCGGCTGGAGGCCGCGGCCCAGCAGCTCCTCCTCGGCGGCCTGCACGATCTTCGACATCGTCTTGACCGTCTCGATGGGGTACTGCCCGACGGAGGACTCCGCCGAGAGCATCACCGCGTCGGCACCGTCCAGCACCGCGTTGGCGACATCGCTGGCCTCCGCGCGGGTGGGCCGCGAGTTGGTGATCATCGACTCCATCATCTGGGTCGCCACGATCACCGGCTTGGCGTTGCGGCGGCACAGCTCGACGAGCCGCTTCTGCACCATCGGGACCTGCTCCAGCGGATACTCGACCGCCAGGTCGCCGCGGGCCACCATCACACCGTCGAAGGCCAGCACGACCTCCTCCATGTTGGAGACGGCCTGCGGCTTCTCGACCTTGGCGATGACCGGTACCCGGCGGCCGACCTCGTCCATCACCCGGTGCACGTCGCGTACGTCCGAGGCGCTCCGCACGAAGGAGAGGGCGATCATGTCGGCGCCCATCCGCAGCGCGAACTTCAGATCGTCGACATCCTTCTCGCTCAGCGCCGGCACGTTCACCGCGGCGCCGGGCAGGTTGATGCCCTTGTGGTCGGAGACGACACCGCCCTCGATGACGATGGTGCGTACCCGGGGGCCCTCGACCTCGACGACCTGGAGTGCGACGTTCCCGTCGTTGATCAGGACCGGGTCGCCCTTGGAGACGTCGCCCGGCAGCCCCTTGTAGGTGGTGCCGCAGATGGTCTTGTCGCCCGCCACGTCCTCGGTCGTGATGGTGAACTCCTCACCGCGGACCAGCTCGACGGGGCCCTCGGCGAAAGTCTCCAGCCGGATCTTGGGCCCCTGCAGGTCGGCGAGCACGCCGACGGCGCGGCTCGTCTCCTCGGCGGCCTTGCGGACGCGGTGGTACCGCTCCTCGTGCTCGGCGTGGGAGCCGTGGCTCATATTGAAGCGGGCCACGTTCATACCCGCCTCGATCAGCGTCTTGAGCTGTTCGTAGGAGTCGACGGCGGGGCCCAGGGTGCAGACGATTTTGGAACGGCGCATGGTGGCGATCCTATCGTTTTGTTTAGGTACTGAACGATTCGGGGGCGGCTCCCCCGGGCGTCAGGGCCGCTCAGCTCGGGGCGACCAGCGCGTAGGTCTGCTCTGCGATCTCCAGTTCCTCGTCGGTCGGTACGACGGCCACCTTCACCCTCGCGTACTCGGGCGAGATCAGCCGTGCTTCCTTCCCGCCCGCCGCGTTGAGCTCGCCGTCCACCGCCAGGCCCAGTTCCTCCAGGCCCGCGACGGCGGCCTCGCGCACGGGGGCCGCGTTCTCCCCGACGCCGGCGGTGAACACCACGGCGTCGACCTTTCCCAGTACGGCGTAGTAGGCACCGATGTACTTCCGCAACCGGTGGATGTAGATGTCGAAGGCCAGGGTGGCCGCCGCGTCGCCCGCGTCCACCCGGCGGCGGATCTCCCGCATGTCGTTGGCGCCGCACAGCCCCAGCAGGCCGCTGCGCTTGTTGAGCAGCTCGTCCACCTCGTCCACGTCCATCCCGGCCACCCGGCCCAGGTGGAAGACCACCGCCGGGTCGATGTCACCGGACCGGGTTCCCATCACCAGGCCCTCCAAGGGGGTCAGACCCATGGAGGTGTCCTCGCAGCGCCCGCCGCGCACGGCGGAGGCCGAGGCGCCGTTGCCCAGGTGCAGCACGATCAGATTGACCTCGGCGGGGTCCTTGCCCAGCAGCTCGGCCGCCTTGCGTGAGACGTAGGCGTGCGAGGTGCCGTGGAAGCCGTAGCGGCGCACCCGGTGCGCGTCCGCCGTCTCCGTGTCGATGGCGTAGCGGGCCGCGTGCTCCGGCATCGTGGAGTGGAAGGCGGTGTCGAAGACCGCGACCTGCGGCAGGTCCGGGCGCAGCCGCTGCGCCGTACGGATGCCGGTGACGTTGGCCGGGTTGTGCAGCGGCGCCACCGGGACCAGCCGCTCGATCTCCTTGAGCACCGCGTCGTCCACCACGGTCGGCGCGGTCAGCTTCAGCCCACCGTGCACCACCCGGTGGCCGATCGCGGCCAGGTCCGGGGAGTCCAGGCCGAGCCCGTCGGCGGCCAGCTCGTCCGCGATGGCCCCCAGCGCCGCGTCGTGGTCGGCCAGCCGGCCCTCGCGGGTGCGGGGCTCGCCGCCGGTGGCCAGCGGCTGGTGGGAGACGGCCGAGGTCTCCTCGCCGATCCGCTCGGCGAGCCCCGCGGCCAGCCGGGTGCGGTCGGCCATGTCGATCAGCTGGTACTTCACCGACGACGAGCCGGAGTTGAGGACGAGGATCCGGGTGGGGCTCACAGCAAGGGGCTTTCTCTACGGGGGCGGGGTTCGGGAACCGATCGGGGACGGGAGTCGGGGAGACCGGGAAGGGGGGATCAGCCGACCGCGCCGCCGGGCACCGGGTCGTCGCCCTGCGCCTGGACGGCCGTGATCGCCACGGTGTTGACGATGTCCTGCACCAGGGCGCCCCGGCTCAGGTCGTTGACCGGTTTGCGCAGCCCTTGGAGCACGGGACCGACGGCGACGGCCCCTGCCGAGCGCTGCACGGCCTTGTAGGTGTTGTTGCCGGTGTTCAGATCCGGGAAGATCAGCACGGTCGCCTGCCCCGCCACCCGGGAGCCGGGCAGCTTGGTGGCGGCGACCGAGGGCTCCACGGCAGCGTCGTACTGGATCGGTCCCTCCGTCAGCAGGTCGGGGCGGCGCTCACGGACCAGCTCGGTGGCCCGCCGCACCTTGTCCACGTCGGCGCCGGAGCCCGAGGTGCCCGTCGAGTACGACAGCATCGCGATCCGCGGCTCCACCCCGAACCGTGCCGCGGTGGCGGCCGACTGGATCGCGATGTCCGCGAGCTGCTCGGCGTCCGGGTCGGGTACCACGGCGCAGTCTCCGTAGACCAGCACCCGGTCGGCCAGGCACATGAAGAAGACGGAGGAGACGATCGAGGCGTCCGGCCGGGTGCGGATGATCTCGAAGGCGGGGCGGACCGTCGCCGCCGTCGAGTGCACGGCGCCGGAGACCATGCCGTCGGCCAGCCCCTCGTGGACCATCATCGTGCCGAAGTACGAGACGTCCGAGACGACGTCGTGGGCGAGTTCGTAGGTGACGCCCTTGTGGGCGCGCAGCTTGGCGTACGACTCGGCGAAGCGCTCCCGCAGCGGGGAGGTCTGCGGGTCGACGACGCGCGCGATGGCTCCGCCGGCGCCCGAGGCGGGCTGCGCCGGTGTCTCGTCGTCCGCCGGCAGGTCGAGGCCGATGCTCAGCTCCGCGGCGCGCTTGCGGACCACCGTCGGCTCGCCCAGCAGCGTCAGGTCGCAGACGTTGCGGCGCAGCAGCACCTCGGCGGCGCGCAGCACCCGCTCCTCGGTGCCCTCCGGCAGCACGATGTGGCGTCGCTTCGGGGACCCGGCGCGCGAGCGCTCCACCAGCTCGTGCTCGAACATCATCGGCGTGACCCGCTCGCTGCGCTCCACCGACAGCCGCTCGGACAGCCGGGCGGTGTCCACATGGGTCTCGAACAGCCCCAGCGCGATCTCCGCCTTGCGGGGGGTGGCCGCGGTCAGCTTGCCCTCCAGCGACAGCAGCGCGTCCGCGGTCGGCATGGAGCCCTCCGGTACGACGAGCAACGGCGTGCCCGGCGCCAGCCGGGAGGCCAGCGCCAGTGTCTGCTCGCCGGGGCGCTCGTCCAGGGTGAGCAGGAGACCGGCGATGGCGGGGGAGCCGGCGGAGTGCGCGGCCAGCGCACCGATGATCAGATCGGAGCGGTCGCCGGGTGTGACCACCAGGCAGCCCTCGGTCAGCGCGGGCAGGAAGGCGGGCAGGTGGGCGCCGCCGAAGACCAGGTTGCGGACGTCACGGGAGAGCCCGGCGTGGTCGCCGAGCAGCACTTCGGCCCCCGTCCTCTCCTTGACCTGGGCGACCGTGGGCGCGGCCAGCGCGGGCTCCTCCGGGAGCACGAACACCGGCTCCGGAAGCCGCTCGGCCAGCCCCCGCACCGCGGCGGCGGCCTCCGGGTCGGCCACCCGGTTGGCGACCATCGCGATCAGATCGGCGCCCAGCGAGGCGTAGGCGTGGTGGGCGTTGCGCACCTCGGCGACGACCGCCTCCGGGGACTGGTCGCGGGCCGCGACCACCGGCAGCACGGCGGCACCGAACTCGTTGGCCAGCCGCGCGTTGAGGGCCAGCTCGGCGGGCAGTCCGGTGTCGGCGAAATCGGTGCCGAGGACGAGTACGGCCTCGTACGTGTCGGCAACCTGGTGGTAGCGGTCCACCAGGCGGGATATCAGCTCGTCCGTGCCCTGCTCGGCCTGGAGCGCCGCCGCTTCCTCGTAGCTCATACCGAAGACGGAGGAGGCGGGCTGACTGAGTCGGTAGCGGCTGCGCAGCAGGTCGTACAGGCGGTCGGGCCCGTCGTGCACCAGGGGACGGAAAACCCCGACGCGGTCGACCTGACGGGTCAGGAGCTCCATGACGCCCAGCTCGACGACCTGTCGGCCGTCGCTGCGTCCGATGCCGGTCACGTACACGCTGCGCGTCACGCGCTGTCTCCTCCGGGTCGCGGTCGAGATCGCCTTGGGGGTTTCTTGAGCGGTATTGCCTAGAAAGCACCCGTAAGGGTATGGCTATACCCTTGACAATACCCGCGCTTCTGGCTAGGCCGCTCGCCAGGAGTGCGACCCGCGACCCCGGGCACCGGGCCGGGAGGAGAGCGGAGCAAGGGGGTCCGGATGCTGGGCGGGATCCATGCCCTCGCGTTCAAGACGTGAAACAATCGCACCGGCTCACACGGACCAGCGGCACCCCCGGACAGTGAGGTCCGACCGTGCCCAAGCGGCCCGTCCCCGGGCGGGCATCTACTTCAGCAGGAGAAGCGAACCCCATGCGCATCGGAGTCCTCACCGCAGGCGGAGACTGCCCCGGTCTCAACGCCGTGATCCGATCCGTCGTGCACCGTGCCGTACACGACCGCGGCGACGAGGTCATCGGCTTCGAAGACGGATTCAAGGGCCTGCTCGAGGGCCGCTACCGCCCCCTGGACATAAACTCCGTCAGCGGCATCCTCGCCCGCGGCGGCACCATCCTCGGCTCGGCCCGGCTGGAGCGCGACCGGCTGCGTGAGGCGTGCAACAACTCCGAGGAGCTGATCGACCGCCTCGGTCTGGACGCGCTCATCCCCATCGGCGGCGAGGGCACGCTGACCGCGGCGCGGATGCTCGCCGAGATCGGGCTGCCGGTGGTCGGCGTCCCCAAGACCATCGACAACGACATCTCCGCGACCGACCGCACCTTCGGCTTCGACACGGCCGTCGGCGTCGCCACCGAGGCCATGGACCGCCTCAAGACCACCGCCGAGTCCCACCAGCGCGTCATGGTCGTGGAGGTCATGGGCCGGCACGCCGGCTGGATCGCCCTGGAGGCGGGCATGGCGGCCGGCGCCCACGCCATCTGCATCCCGGAGCGCAACTTCGAGGTCGACGACCTGGCGAAGATGGTCGAGGAGCGGTTCGCCCGCAACAAGAAGTTCGCCATCATCTGCGTCGCCGAGGGCGCGCACCCGGCCGAGGGGTCCATGCCGTACGAGAAGGGCATGATCGACCAGTACGGTCACGAGCGCTTCGCCGGCATCGGCAACCGGCTCGCGGTCGAGCTGGAGCACCGGCTCGGCAAGGAGGCACGGCCGGTCATCCTCGGCCACATCCAGCGCGGCGGCACACCCACGGCCTACGACCGGGTGCTCGCCACCCGCTTCGGCTGGCACGCCGTCGAGGCCGCCCACCGCGGGGACTTCGGCCGGATGACGGCCCTGCGCGGCACCGAGATCGTCATGGCCCCGCTCGCGGACGCCGTCTCCGAACTGAAGCGGGTCCCGCAGGACCGGATGGACGAGACCGAAGCGGTCTTCTGAGCTCCGGTTCCGCAGCACCGGGCGTGTCGCCCACCCGGCCGCGGTGCCGCGAGGGACGCCCCCGGCCTCGCGTCACCCGGCCTCCTCCGGGGAGACCGTGAGCCGGGAGCGTCCCATCGTCTGCACGAGGTGCACGAGGGTGCGCCGGTTGACGGTCACCCGGAACTGACCGTTCTTCTCCTCGACGGCGCCGATCCGGGGGAAGGCGAGAAAGTTCAGCACCTCCTGGATCTCCCCTTCGTCGGTGGCCGGTCCGCCCTTCCGCAGATCGCGTACCAGGTCGCGCAGAGTCAGCCAGCCCTCCGAGTACTCCGCCTCCTCCAACAAGGCGTCCACGACGGCTCGTTCGACGGCGAAGCGCCGCTCCTCCTCCTGCCGGGCGGCCTCGATCTGCTTCTCCCGGGTCGCGGGATCGCGGGCGGGGTCGAGCAGAAGGTCGAGGAGTTCGCCTGTGAGGGGCACCGTCTGCCGGCTTCGGACCACGGCGGCCAGTAGCCCGGTGTGCAGGACGGCGACCTTGCCGTCCTTGCGGGCGGCGGTCAGTACCCGCTCGTGGAACGCGGGGCCGATGAGCAACGTCGCCTCGGCCTTGAGCTTTTCACGGTGCTCGGCGAGCCCTTCCAGATCGACGGCCTTGCGCTCCACCGCCCCCGTCGCGGTGGCCTTGGCCTCCACGGCGAAGGTCCGTTTCCGAAGCCCGACTCCGAGCCGTACGGCGCCGTCGGTCCGGCCGCTTCCTCCCAGATGTACTCCCTCCAGGCCCAGCTGTTCCAGCGCGGCGACGGCGGCCTTCTCCAGCCGGACGTGGTCCTCGCTTTCCCTGGCCGCGATTTCCAGTTCGGCCGCCACCTCCTCCGCCGTGGCTCGCGGCCCGTGGCCCGGTGCGCAGTCGGCAGCCGCCCCCGTGGAGCGGGGAAGGGCGCTGATGACCGAGTCGGGAGGCAGGGTGCGGAGGAAGGCCCGGCCGAGGGGCGTGGCCTGGTAGGTCTTGCTGGTGATCTTCTTCACGAGCCCGCACGACTCCAGCAGATGCAGGCGTGCGTTGACGGCCGCCGGCGTGAGGCCGTCGTCCACGCATTCCGAACTGTGCCGTACGAGGGAGCTTGTGGAGACCGTTTCCGTGCCGAGCACGGCCAGGATTTCGCCGAAGTACCGGATCGCGGAGTGGATGATCCGGGCCAGGTCGAGCGGGTCGTCCTCCGCCAGCCAGGCTTCTGCGGCGGCAGCGGGGGTCCAGGCGTTCTCACCGACGCGGGTGAGCAGCCCGAGGGCACTGACCGCGTCCAGCACGGTGCTGACGGAGGAGACGGCGACCGGCTTTCCCGAGACCTTGTCGCACAGCTGACCGAATTCCTCGCGCGTGACCTCGGGGCGGGAACCGGCGACCAGGGTCCGCAGCGCGCGGAGGCGGCCGTTGTCGTCCTTGGACCCGGGGATGTAGAGGTTCCGACCGGTTCCCCTGGTCTCCCAGCCCTTGGTGGCCCGCTCCTCCCAGAGGCTGGTCACCGCGGCGGCTGCGCGGGCCACGCTCGGGGACGCGCTCTCTTCCGGGCTCCGCGCGCCGCCTGCCGGTTCGCCGAGCACCAGGCGGCCCAGCAGTGTGCGGCCGGCGTCGGTGAGCCGGGCCTTGCCGTCGAAGTACGCGATCATGCCGGTGACCCGGAGCCAGATCGTCCGCTGGCGTACGGGAGTTACCGTCTGCCAGCTGAAGCCGTATGCCTCCTTGCCCAGCCTCAGCAGGTCCTCCAGGCCGAGCGGCCCGTCGCTGAGTGCCGCCAGCAGCTCGCCGACGAACGCCACATGGCGGTGGAAGGTTCCCACGAGGAGGTCATGCTGCCCCGTCCGCCGCCAGTCCAGCGCGGTGGCGGTGGGCACCACCCGTGACCCCTCGCGCGCCACGACCCCCACACTTCCCAGGCGCCGCACGGCATCGCGGACGGTGACGCTGTCGCCCTCGTCCGGCCAGGCAATGCGGTCCGTGGCCTCGCGCCCGGTGCCGAGCTGGTCGATGAGCCGCCGTAGGGCGGCGAGTTGTTGATCGTTGCCACCGGGCAGCAGGGGCAGGGAGTCGGAACGCGAGGCAAGCGGAGACAGCGTTCCGGTGGACGTGCTGTCGAGAGAAGGCGTCGTCACCAGCAGGAGTGTAGGCAAGGGAGGGGGCAACCATCCGATGAAGAGAGAAAGACAGTGATGTCGGTGGTCAAGGCAGCGCTGGCGGCGGCAGGTCACTTCGTGCCCGTACTCGGCCCAGTGGCCTCACCGGGTGAGGAGGATGACAACGACGATCAGAACGCCGGCGAGTGGCAGCAAGACGGTGCCCCGTCGGCCCCGGTCGGGGATCAGCCGGCTGATCTGCGCGGCGGTCGGCGTCCATTCCGGGTCGCACCAGACACGTCTCGCCGTGGAAGGAGTCGTGGGCGTGGGGACTCCGCGGCGCGGGGCGGGCACCTGAGGAGGGTGGTAGGGAGTGCGCAGGCCGGACGAGGCGGGGCGGCGGTCCTCGACGTGCGGACCGGGCTCCCCTTCCCGTGCCGGTGCCGCGCCCCGGCCCGGTGCGACACGGGCACTCTCGTTCTCGCGGACCGCCCGCGCGACATCCCGTATCCGCTCCAGCGCCCGCGCCGCGTCCGTCGGGCGGTCGGTGGGGTCGCGGGCCATCAGGTCGAGGACCAGGCGGTCGAGGCAGGCGGGGAGTTCCGGGCGGGCGCGGCTGGGGCGCAGGGGCACGTCGTGCAGGTGGTTGAACATGACGCCGGCCGCCGAGCCGGTGTACGGCGGGCGGCCGACGAGGAGTTCGTACAGGACGCAGCCGAGCGCGTACAGGTCGGTGCGTCCGTCGACGCCCTCCTGCCGGAACTGCTCGGGCGCCATGTACAGCACGCTGCCGAACGGCATCCGGCCCGTCGTCGTCAGCCGGGGGTCGGTGGAGCGGGCCTCGACGAACTTGGCGATGCCGAAGTCGACGACCTTCGCCCGGCTGTCCCCCTCGGCGCCCTCGACCATGATGTTGGCCGGTTTGATGTCGCGGTGCACGACGCCCGCCGTATGGGCCGACTCCAGCGCGCGGCACACATCGGCGGTCCAGCGCAGCGCGTCGGTGAGCGGGACGCGGCCGGTGTCGCGCAGCACCTCGTGCAGTGACGTGCCGTGCACCAGCGCCATCACGAGGAAGGGCGTGCCGCTGTCGGTGCCGTGGTCGTGCACGGTCACGATGTGCGGGCAGTCCAGGGCCGCGGCCGAGCGGGCCTCGCGGTGGAAACGGGCCAGCAGTTCGTCGCGGTCGGTGCCGTCGGTGACGCCGCGCTGCGGCATGAAGACCTTGACGGCGACCTCCCGCCCCAGCCGAAGGTCGCCGGCCCGCCACACCTCGCCCATCCCGCCGGTGCCGAGGAGTTCCAGCAGTTCGTACCGGTCCTGCAGCCGACGCCCTCGCATGCGCTCATGCTAGGTTCACCCGTCCGCCCGGTCGGCGGCCGGGCCCCGCGCGAAGGCGAGCACGGCCAGCGCGCAGGCGGCGAGCCCGGCGCCCACCAGCAGCACCGTGCGCAGCGGTGCGGCGTCCACCACCCGCCCGCCGGTGAAGGCGCCCAGCGCGATGGCGGCGTTGAAGACGGAGGCGAACAGGGCACCCGCCGGCTCGCGTTGCAGCGGCGCCGCGGCGAGGACCCACGCCTGGGCGCTGACCGAGAGTCCGCCGTAGGCCAGGCCCCACAGCAGCAGTACCGCGACGGCGAACCCGGTGGCCGAACCGGCCGCCGCCAGCAGCACCGTCGTCACCGCGATGCCCGCGCCCAGCGTCAGCAGCGTGGCCCGGGGCCGGTGTGCCGCGCGGGCGCCCGCGGCGAAGTTGCCGACGATGCCCGCCGCGCCGTAGCCCAGCAGCAGCGCCCCGATCAGCGCGGGAGCGACGCCGGAGATCTGCTCCAGCACCGGCCGAACGTAGGTGTAGGCGGCGAAGTGCCCGGTCACCAGCAGCGCGAGGAAGACGAAACCGGTGCGCAGCCGCGCGTTGCGCAGCAGCCGCAGCAGGGTGCCCGGCCTCACCGGGCGCTCGGCGGGCAGGGCGGGCAGCAGCAGTGCGAGGGCCAGTGCGACGGCCACCGCGAGAGCTGCCGCGGCGCCGAAAGCGGCCCGCCAGCCGACCACTTCGCCCAGCATGGTGCCCGCGGGGACGGCCAGTACGCTCGCGATGCCGATGCCGCCGAAGACGGCCGCCAGCGCGGTGCTCCGCGAGTGCTGCGGCACCAGCCGTACCGGGAGGCCGGCCGCCAGTGCCCACACGCCGCCCAGTGCGATGCCCACCAGGACGCGGGCGATCAGCAGCACGGTGAGGGAGGGCGCCACGGCGGACAGTGCGTTGGCGGCGGCCAGCAGCAGGGCCAGTCCGGTCAGTGAGGTGCGCCGGTCGAGTCTGCCGGCGGCCAGGGGGACGAGGGGTGCGGCGAGGGCGGCGACGACGCCGGTGAGGGTGACGGTCAGCCCCGCGGAGCCCTCGGAGACGTGCAGGCTGTCGCTGAGCGGGGTGAGCAGCCCGACGGGCAGCATCTCGGCCGCGGTGACCGCGAACGTGGCCGAGGTGAGCGAGGCGACGGAGAGCCAGACACGCAACGGGGTGCGGTGCGGTCCCGTGGAGGGGGTGGAGGTGAGGGTTTCTGCCATGCCCTCAGCCTTCGGCCGCCACCCGGTCGGGAACAACGGCGGACTTCTCATCCTTCCATGAGCGGGACTCATCGGTGCGGCGGACGGAGTCGACGCGCAGCCGCGCAGTGTGACAGTGGGAGGCTGAGTTGGACAGGGCCACGCAGATCCGTTCGCTGGAGATGAGGGAGCTGGAGTGCTTCCTCGTCCTCGCCGAGGAGCTGCATTTCGGACGTACCGGTGAGCGGCTGTACGTGTCCCAGAGCAGGGTCAGCCAACTGCTGCGTTCTTTGGAGGGCCGGATCGGGGCGCGGCTGGTGGAACGCACCAGCCGTCGGGTGGAGCTGACCGCACTGGGCTCCAGCTTCCTCGCACAGCTGCGCCCTGCCTACGGGATGCTGGGGGACGCCGTGGACGAGGCGCGGGCGGCGGCGCGGTGCGTGGCCGGGCGGCTGCGGCTGGGGTTTCTGGGCAGCGCCAACCACCGGCTGACGGCGGCTCTCGGCCTCTTCCACGCCCGGCATCCCCAGGTGGTCACGGACATCGTGGAGATCACCATGGCGGATCCCTTCGGCCCGTTGCGGCGCGGCGAGGTGGACGTGGCCGTCGTCCTGCTGCCCGTCGAGGAGCCGGATCTGGTGGTGGGCCCCTGCTTCGGTGAACAGTCCTGGATGCTGGCCGTCCCGGCGCACCATCCGCTGGCCGCCCGCGGCACGTTGGACGCCGAGGACCTGGCCGACAGTCCCCTCGTCGCTGCCGCGCCGCCCGCCCCCGACTACTGGCGCGACCACCAGGCGCCGCCGCGCACCCCGCAGGGCCGTGCCACCCGGCGCGGACCGGCTGTCGCCACGCTGCAGGAGGGGCTGGCCAACGCCGCGGCCGGGCGCGGGAGCATGCTGCTGTGCCGCCCCACCGCCGAGGCGCACGCCCGCGCGGACATCGCCTATGTCCCCCTGGAGGGGCTGCCGTTGTCGGAGCTGGCGACGGTGACGGTCCGAGGTGCGGACACCGCGCTGCTGCGGGCCTTCGCCCGGGCGGTGACCGACTCGGCCCGGCCCTGGGCGGCGGCGCCCGGCGCGGAGCCGGCCGCGGTGCCAGTCCCCAACTTCACCTAATCGCAATCTCCTTGGAGCAGGCCCCGACGCCGCCCTCTCGACCTGCGGCCATGGAGGTTCGGTGGAGGCGCGGCGAACCGGCCCTTGGCCGGGAACAGTTGGATATTGCGGGGTCCGTGTGTCCTGCGTGGTGGATGCGAGTACCGTGCTGTCACCCGCCGTACGTGCCTCTCGTGCGGCGTGGTCCTACCGGAAGGAAGACGATGACAGCACTGCGCCTCAGATGGCAGCGGTCGGTCGCCATCGCGGCGACCGGTGCCGCGGCGTTCGTCGGCACCGCGATAGCGGCCGCCCCCGCCCAGGCACACACCCCCCAATGGTCGGTGACCTGTGACTCGGTCTCGATCGATCTCAAGCAGTACGCCGAGAAGGGCAACAAGGTCACCGTCAAGGCGGGTGACAAGGTCCTGATCGACGACACCTTCGGCCGCAGCTTCCACAAGAAGGTGGACCTGCCCGAGCACAGCAAGCCGCTGGACGTGACGGCCCAGGTCGTCGCCTCGGACGGTGACCAGTTCTCCTGGGGCCCGGAGACGAAGCAGTCCCCGGTCTGCGAGACGGAGAAGCCCACCCCCGCCCCGGAGCCCAGCGAGTCGGAGTCCACCTCGCCCTCGCCCAGCGCCAGCCCCTCGCAGAGTGCGAGTGAGAAGCCGGAGCCGAGCGCGCCCGAGAGCAGCACCAGCGCCCCGGCCGAGAAGCCGCAGGGCGGCGGTGACGACCTGGCCGAGACCGGTTCCTCCAGCAACACCCCGATGATCGCCGGCATCGCGGCCGCCGTGGTCGTCGCAGGCGGGGCCCTGGTGGCCTTCGCGCGCAAGCGCCGTTCGTCGCAGAACTGACCGCGGCGCCGACCGCGACGGGGCTGTCCCCCGTGCAGCCCTGAACCGTTGGGTCGGGTGACTGACGACAGCCCGTACCACCGCCCGGCGGCCCGCCCCACCCGGCCGCCGGGCATCCCCGTCCGCCCGCCCGGCCCGTCCCGCCGCGTCGGCACGCACCTGCGACGGCGGAAGGGCGCGGCAGGCGCGGCAGCGCGACCGTCGCGTCGGGCTACTGCCCGCCTCGCCACAGATAGTGGTGCTCGGGGCGTCCCACCTGGCCGTAGCGCTGCCGCCGTTCCGCGCGCCCCGTGGTGACGAGGTGTTCGAGATAGCGGCGCGCGGTGATCCGGTTGACGCCCAGCGCCGACGCCGCCTCGCTCGCCGTCAGTCCGGCCCCGGCCGCCTCCCGCAGCCGTTCCGTCACCCCGGCGAGCGTCGGGGCGCTCAGCCCCTTGGGCAGGGTCGAGGCGGTCGGCGCGGCACGCAGCACCGACAGGGTCCGGTCCACCTCGTCCTGGCTCACCGCCTCGCCTCGCGCCTCCGCCGTGGCCCGGAAGTCCGCGTACCGCAGCAGCCGGTCGCTGAGGGTACGGAAGGTGAACGGCTTGAGCACATGCTGGACGACGCCGAGCGAGACCCCCTCGCGGATCAGTGTCAGATCGCGCGCCGAGGTCACCGCGAACACGTCCTCCGAGTGGCCTGCCGCTCGCAGCGAGCGCAGCAGGTCCAGGCCGTTGCCGTCGGGCAGGTACAGGTCGAGCAGGATCAGATCGACGCCGCCCGCCCCCCGGGCCGTGGCCTCCTCCAGGGCGCGGAGCGCCTCCGCGCGGGAGTGGGCCGTCGCCGCCACCTCGAAGCCCGGCACGCGGCTGACATAGAGGGCGTGCGCGTCGGCAGCCACGGGGTCGTCCTCGACGACGAGGACGCGGAGTGTCATCGCGGCGCCTCCTGGGAGAGTGCCTCATGAGGGAGTGCCTCCCGGGGGAGCGGCAGCCGCACCTCGAACTCGGCGCCCGCGCCGGGAAGGTTGCGCGCCTCGGCCTCGCCGCCGTGGTGGCGGGCCGTCTGCCGGACGAGGGCCAGGCCGATGCCGCCGCCCGGACCCGGCTTCGTGGACCAGTTCCGCTCGAAGAGGTGGCCCTCGGCGTGCGGGGGGAGGCCGGGGCCGTTGTCGGCGACGCGGAGCAGCAGCGCGCCCGGGGCCAAGGTGCGCCGGACGGTGACGGTGACCTGCGGGGAGGGACCTCCCGACACGGCCTCCAGCGCGTTGTCGATCAGATTGCCCAGCACCGTCACCAGATCGCGGCCCGGCAGCCCGGCGACGTCCTCGACGCCCGAGTCCGGACTGAGGGTCAGTTCGACGCCGCGTTCCTTGGCCTGGGCGGCCTTGCCCAGCAGCAGCGCGGCGAGCACCGGCTCCCGGACGGCGTTGACCACCCGGTCGGTCAGTGCCTGTGCGAGCTCCAGTTCCTCGGTCGCGAAGCGCACGGCTTCCTCCACCCGGCCCAGTTCGATGAGGGAGACGACGGTGTGCAGCCGGTTGGCCGCTTCGTGGGCCTGGGAGCGCAGGGCCTCGGCGAAGCCGCGCACCGAGTCCAGTTCGCCCGCCAGGGCGCGCAGTTCGGTGTGGTCGCGCAGCGTCACCACCGCGCCGCGCCGCTCTCCGCCGTCCACCGGGGCGGTGTTGACGACGACGATCCGCTCGCCGGTCAGATGGACCTCGTCGACTCGTTCCTCGTCGGCCAGCAGCGCCTCGGTCAGCTCGGTCGGCAGACCGAGGTCCGCGACGCGCCGGCCGACCAGCTCCTCCTGCTCGTCCCGGCCCAGCAGAAGGCGTGCCCCGTCGTTGACGAGCGCGACCCTGCCCTGTCCGTCGAGCAGCAGCAGTCCCTCCCGTACCGCGTGCAGCGTCGCTTGGTGGTAGTCGTACAGCCGGCTCAGCTCGGCCGCGTTCATGCCGTGCGTATGGCGGCGGAGCCGGGCGTTGATCACATAGGTGCCCACGGCGCCCAGCGCGAGGGCTCCGCCGGCGACGGCCAGTATCGCGGTGAGCTGTTCGCTGACCCGCCTGCTGATGGTGTCGACGGCGATTCCGGCGCTGACCAGGCCGATGATCCGGCCCCGGCGCCCGTCGTGCCCGGCCTCCCGGATCGGGGTCACCACCCGTACCGAGGGCCCCAGGGTGCCGGTGTAGGTCTCGTCGAAGGTGCGGCCGCGCAGCGCGGGCCCGATATGCCCGACGAACTTCTTGCCGATCCGGTGGGGGTCTGGGTGCGTCCACCGCCTGCCGTCGGTGTCCATGATCGTCACAAAGGTGACGCCGGTGTCGCGGCGTACCTCTTCCGCGTACGGCTGCAGCAGCGCGCTGGGGTCGGCGGAGCGGATGGCCTCCCGGACGGAGGGAGAATCAGCCACCGCCTCGGTCGTGGCCCGGGCCCGATGCGTCGCTGCCTCCCTGGCCTGTGACTTTCCGGAAACGTAAGCGAACACGGCGCAACCGGCCACCACCACCGCGACCAGCACCACCTGCATGGCGAAAAGCTGGCCCGCCAGGCTGCGCGGGCGGGACCGCACAGGCGGGCGGAGGCGGGGAACGCGCATTCTCTCAGTCTGCCGTGGCTTGTTTCGTGCACGTAATGCACGTAAGGGTGACGCACGTCGCACCGTGTTGCATAGTCGCCGGGACTCAACACGATCCGGATTCGCAATCGAGCGTCCACCAGGGCGTTCCCGCGAGGACATCGTGAAGCGACCCACGGACGAGGAGCCGCCGACGTGTCGAAGAAGACACCGCAGCAGGCCGCAGCGGGTGCTGCACCGGGAGGCCCGGCGATGAAGCAGCCGAAGCGGGACCGTACCCATTACCTCTACATCGCGGTGATCGCCGCGGTGGTGCTGGGCGTCATCCTGGGGCTGACGGCACCGGGCGTGGCCACCGAGCTCAAGCCGCTCGGCGAAGGGTTCGTCAACCTCATCAAGATGATGATCTCGCCGATCATCTTCTGCACGATCGTGCTGGGCATCGGCTCGGTGCGCAAGGCCGCCAAGGTGGGCGCCGTGGGCGGGCTGGCGCTCGGCTACTTCCTGACGATGTCGCTGGTCGCGCTGGGGATCGGGCTGTTCGTCGGCAACATCCTGGAACCCGGCCATGGGCTGCATCTGACCGAGGCCGCGCGGGACGCGGGCTCCTCGCAGGCCGGGGAGAGCCAGGGGACGGTCGAGTTCCTGATCGGCATCATCCCCACCACCATGGTCTCCGCCTTCACCCAGGAGCAGGTCCTCCAGACCCTGCTGGTCGCGCTGCTGGTCGGCTTCGCGCTGCAGGCCATGGGCGAGGCCGGGGCGCCGGTGCTGCGCGGTATCGGGCACATCCAGAAGCTGGTCTTCCGGGTGCTCGCGATGATCATGTGGGTGGCCCCGGTCGGCGCGTTCGGCGCGATGGCCGCCGTGGTCGGGGAGACCGGCGTGGACGCGCTGAAGTCCCTCGCCGTCATCATGATCGGCTTCTACACCACCTGTTTCCTGTTCGTCTTTGTGGTGCTCGGGCTCATCCTGCGCGTCTTCACGGGCATCAACATCTTCGCGCTGCTGAAGTACCTGGGGCGTGAGTTCCTGCTGATCCTCTCCACCTCCTCCTCCGAGTCGGCGCTGCCGCGACTGATCGCGAAGATGGAGCACCTGGGCATCAGCAGGCCCGTCGTCGGCATCACCGTTCCGACCGGTTACTCCTTCAACCTCGACGGCACGATGATCTACCTGACCATGGCCTCGATCTTCGTCGCCGAGGCCATGGGCAACCCGCTGGGCATCGGCGAGCAGATCTCGCTGCTGCTCTTCATGTTCGTCGCCTCCAAGGGCGCCGCCGGAGTCACCGGCGCCGGCCTCGCCACCCTCGCGGGCGGTCTGCAGTCCCACCGCCCCGAGTTGGTGGACGGCGTCGGTCTGATCGTGGGCATCGACCGCTTCATGAGCGAGGCCCGCGCCCTGACCAACTTCGCGGGCAACGCGGTGGCGACGGTACTGATCGGCACCTGGACCAAGGAGATCGACCGGGAGCGGGTACGGGAGGTGCTGGCCGGGCGGCTGCCGTTCGACGAGCAGACCCTGTCCGCGGAGCACGAGCCGGCCCCGGCCGAACCGCTCACCAAGAGCGAGCCGCTCGACCGGGTCCCCTCGCAGGCCACCACCAAGGCCTGACCCCCGGGCCCCGCAGGCTCCGAGCGCGGGTAGGGGCGCCCCGTCATACAGCGGGGCGCAGCCATATGGTCGCGAGTGGGGGGAGCACCAAGGGCAGGGACGCGGGGCGGCCGTGAGCCGGTTCGGGTTCGACCGGGAGCGGGGTCGCATTGGCGACCCCGCTCCCGCCGTAGCGGGCCGCGTCCGTGTTGAGGACCTCGCGCCAGCCCTCCCACTGCTCCGGCACCCCCAGGCGGTAGCCCTCCCGGACGACGGGGGAGAAGTTGCTGACCGCCAGCAGTGGGCTCCCGTCGGCGGCGAACCGCAAGAAGGCGAGCACATTGTCCTCGGCGGCGTCCGCGAGGACCCATGCGAACCCCGCGGGTTCGGTGTCCCGCTCCCACAGCGCGGGCGTCGCCAGATATTCGGTGTTCAGCGCGCGCACCAGGTCGCGCACTCCGCGGTGGTCCGGCTCCGCGGCGTAGGAGGGATCCAGCAGCCACCAGTCGGGTCCGTGTTCCTCCGACCACTCGGCCCCCTGGGCGAACTCCTGTCCCATGAACAGCAACTGCTTGCCCGGGTGGGCCCACATGAAGGCCAGATAGGCGCGGTGGTTGGCACGCTGCTGCCACCAGTCGCCCGGCATCTTGGCCACCAGCGACCGCTTGCCGTGCACCACCTCGTCGTGCGAGATCGGCAGGATGTAGTTCTCCGACCAGGCGTACACCAACGAGAACGTCATCTCCCCGTGGTGATACCTGCGGTGCACCGGCTCCTTGGACATGTACTCCAGCGAGTCGTGCATCCAGCCCATGTTCCACTTGAAGCCGAAGCCGAGCCCGCCGAAGCCGCCCTCGCCGACGTGGTGGGTCGCGCGGGTCACCCCCGGCCACGCGGTGGACTCCTCGGCCGCCGTGATCACCCCGGGGCAGCGCCGGTAGACGGTGGCGTTCATCTCCTGGAGGAAGGCGACCGCCTCCAGGTTCTCCCGCCCGCCGTACACGTTCGGCGTCCACTGCCCCTCGCCGCGCGAGTAGTCCAGATAGAGCATCGAGGCGACCGCGTCCACCCGCAGTCCGTCGATGTGGAACTCCTCGCACCAGTACACGGCGTTGGCCACCAGGAAGTTGCGCACCTCGCGCCGCCCCAGGTCGAACTCCAGCGTCCCCCAGTCCGGATGCTCGGCCCGCGCCGGGTCGGGGTGCTCGTACAGCGGCGTCCCGTCGAACGCGGCCAGCGCCCACTCGTCCTTGGGGAAGTGCGCCGGTACCCAGTCCATCAGCACCCCGATGCCGGCCTGGTGCAGCGCGTCGACCAGGTACCGGAAATCGTCCGGGGCGCCCATGCGGGCCGTGGGTGCGTAGAACCCCGTGACCTGGTAGCCCCACGAGCCGCCGAACGGGTGCTCGGCCGGCGGCATCAGCTCCACATGGGTGAAGCCCAGGTCCCGCACATACGCGGGCAACTGCTCGGCCAGCTCCCGGTAGTCCAGCCCCGGCCGCCAGGAGGGCAGGTGCACCTCGTAGACCGACAGCGGCTCCCGGTGCGGAGCGGTCTGCGCCCGGGCGGCCAGCCACTCCGCGTCCTGCCACGTGTAGCTGGATGCCTCCACCACCGACGCCGTGGCGGGCGGGCACTCGGTGCGCCGCGCCATCGGGTCGGCCCGCAGCGTGTGCGAGCCGTCGGGCCGTGCGAGGTCGAACTTGTAGAGCGCGCCCGTGCCGACGCCGGGCAGGAACAGCTCCCACACGCCGGAGGAGCCCAGCGACCGCATCGGTGCGGCGGTCGGGTCCCAGTGGTTGAAGTCCCCGGCGACCCGCACGCCCCGCGCGTTGGGTGCCCACACGGTGAACCGGGTGCCGCGCACACCCTCGACGGTCATGGGGTGTGCCCCCAGCGCCCGCCACAGCTCCTCGTGCCGGCCCTCGCCGATCAGGTGCAGGTCCACTTCGCCGAGCGTGGGCAGGAACCGGTACGGGTCGGCGGTGGTGATCTCGTCCTCGCCCGGACCGGCGCCGTACCGGATGACGAACTCGTATCCGGGTGCGGCCCCCGGCTCCCACGGCAGCACCCCGCCGAACAGCCCGTCCCCCTCGTGCCTGAGGTCGGCCCGTAGCCCCTCGGCGACCAGGGTGACGGCCTTGGCGTACGGCCGCAGCGTGCGGACCGCGACCCCGCCCGGGGCCGGGTGCGCGCCGAGCAGCGCGTGCGGGTCGTGGTGGGTACCGGCCAGTAGCCGGGCGCGCTCCTGGCCGGGCAGCGGGGTGGGGGCCTCGACCTCGCGGGGCGGGGAGAGCGGCTTGTCGTCACGCACGTGCTTCCTCCTCCAGTGGGGCCGGGCGGACGGCGGAGAAACGTTCATGCTGAGGGCGGGGAGCACGGCGACGCGTGCGGGGGAGCCGCCAGTCGCCGGATCGCGGACAGCGGGATCTCCAGCCACGAGGGCCGGTTGCGCGCCTCGTACAGCACCTCATAGACGGCCTTGTCCGTCTCGTACGCGCGCAGCAGCACGGCGTCCTCGCGCGGATCACGCCCGCACGCCTCCGCGTAACCCGCGCAGTAGGCCGCCCGGTTGGCCGCCGCCCACTCGCGGGAGGACGCGCTGTGCGGCCCGGCCGCCGGGGCTTGGCAGGCCGCGTAGTCGAACGAGCGCAGCATCCCGGCGATGTCCCGCTCCACGGGCTGGGGCGCACGGCGCTCGGCCAGCGGGCGAGCGGGTTCCCCCTCGAAGTCGATGAGCGTCCAGCCGTCCGGGACACGGTCGCCGTCCGGGCCCAGCGCCTGACCGAGATGCAGATCGCCGTGTACGCGCTGGGCGGGCAGTGCCCGCCGCCGACTGCCGAGTACGGTCAGCGCGCGGAAGACGTCCAGCAGCGCGGTCCGGTACGGGCGCAGCGCGGGCACCGCCGCACTCGCCGCCTCCAGCCGCCCGGCCATGCTCTGCGCCGTGCGCTCCACATCGGTGCGGGACAGTGTGCAGGTGGGCAGGGCCTCGGCCAGCCCGGTGTGGACGCGCGCCGTCGTACGGCCCAGCGCCCGGGCCGCCGGTGTGAAGTCCGTGCCCTTCGCCAGGGCCCGCAGCGCCAACTGCCAGCCGTCCCGGGTGCCGGCGAGGTAGGGCTGGAGGATGCCCAACGTCCTGGAGCCGTCGCCGGGTTCGCCCCCGTCCACACCGGCCGCGAACCACGCCAGCGGCGGCGGCACATGGGAGCAGCCGTGCCGGGAGAGGGCCAGGGTCAGCTCCAGTTCCGGGTTCACACCCGGCTCCACCCTGCGGAACACCTTCAGTATCGCCGCGTTGCCGTACACCACCGAGGAGTTGGACTGCTCGGCGTCCAGGAGTCGCGGGCTGCTCCGCGCCGGGAGCGTGGCGTCCCGCTCCCGGCGGAAGCGCAGCGGTCCCAGGGTGCCCGGGGTGCGCAGCCGCTCCAGCAGCAGGCCGGTCAGCCGCGGGTCCCGTAACGCCTCGTAGACCGCCGTGCCGCGTAACGGCCCCGCCGACGGGCGCCCGATGAGGGCGGGGGCCAGCTCGGGCGGGAGGGCCTCGCGAACGCCGAGCAGCAGTTGGTAGCAGCCGCCGCTCTCGTGGGGCCGGGCCCGGACGAGGAGGTGGAGGAGGCCCGGGGCGCCCCCGCCGCCGGTGCCGTACGGCAGCACTTCGGTGGCCGCCACGAGGGAGACGTCCGTGAGGGGGCGTCCCTTCCCGGCGAACCAGCGCTGGTGAGGGAGCCATTCCTTCAGTTGCGGGCCCAGCGATCGTATGAGGGACGACGAACCGTCCAACATGGCGTCCTTCCCGTTTCGTCGGGGACAGCGCCTCGAAGGGGCGCGGGGAGCCGTGCGAGCAACCACGACGCACCCGCGACCTGCACACGGCACCCGGGGGCACCCCTTGTCGGCACGGCGGGGATCAGGACCTGCGCAGGCGGAACCAGTAGAAGCCGTGCCCCGCGAGGGTGAGCAGATAGGGCAGCTCCCCGATGGCGGGGAAGCGGACGCCGCCGATCAGCTCGACCGGGATGCGGCCCTTCCACGCCCGCAGGTCCAGCTCGGTAGGCTGCGGGAACCGCGAGAAGTTGTGCACGCACATGACCAGGTCGTCACCGCCGTCGGGAAGTCTCAGCTCCCGCAGGAAGGCCAGGACGGCCGGGTTGGAGGAGGACAGCTCCTCGTAGGAGCCCAGTCCGAAGGCGGGGTTCTGCTTGCGGACCTCGATCACCCGCCGGGTCCAGTGCAGCAGTGAGCTGGGCGAGCTCATGGCGGCCTCGACGTTGGTGACCTGGTAGCCGTGCACCGGGTCCATGATGGTCGGCAGGAACAGCCGCCCCGGGTCGCAGGAGGAGAACCCGGCGTTGCGGTCGGGCGTCCACTGCATCGGGGTGCGTACGGCGTCGCGGTCGCCCAGCCAGATGTTGTCGCCCATGCCGATCTCGTCGCCGTAGTAGAGGATCGGGGAGCCGGGCAGGGACAGCAGCAGTGCGGTGAACAGTTCGATCTGCTTGCGGTCGTTGTCCAGCAGGGGCGCCAGCCGCCGCCGGATGCCGATGTTGGCGCGCATCCGCGGGTCCTTGGCGTACTCCGCGTACATGTAGTCGCGTTCCTCGTCGGTGACCATCTCCAGGGTCAGCTCGTCGTGGTTGCGCAGGAAGACGCCCCACTGGCAGCCGGAGGGGATGGGCGGGGTCTTGGCGAGGATCTCGGAGACGGGGTAGCGGGACTCGCGGCGCACCGCCATGAAGATGCGCGGCATCACGGGGAAGTGGAACGCCATGTGGCACTCGTCGCCGCCCTTGGCGTAGTCGCCGAAGTAGTCCACGACATCCTCCGGCCACTGGTTGGCCTCGGCCAGCAGCACCGTGTCCGGGTAGTTGGTGTCGACCATGCGGCGGACGCGCTTGAGGAAGGCGTGCGACTGCGGCAGATTCTCGCAGTTGGTGCCCTCCTGGGCGTACAGATAGGGGACGGCATCCAGCCGGAAGCCGTCGATGCCCAGGTCCAGCCAGAACCGCAGCGCCGAGATCATCTCGTCCTGGACCAGCGGGTTCTCGTAGTTGAGGTCCGGCTGGTGGGAGAAGAAGCGGTGCCAGTAGTACTGCTTGCGCACCGGGTCGAACGTCCAGTTGGACACCTCGGTGTCGACGAAGATGATGCGCGCGTCCTGGTACTGCTTGTCGTCGTCGGCCCAGACGTAGTAGTCCCCGTACGGTCCTTGGGGGTCGCGCCTGGACTCCTGGAACCACGGGTGCTGATCGCTGGTGTGGTTCATGACGAAGTCGATGATGACGCGCATGCCCCGCTGGTGGGCGGCGTCCACGAACTCCACGAAGTCGGCGATGTCCCCGAACTCCGGCAGCACGGAGGTGTAGTCGGAGACGTCGTAGCCACCGTCCTTCAGCGGGGACTTGAAGAACGGGGGCAGCCACAGGCAGTCGACGCCCAGCCACTGGAGGTAGTCCAGCTTCGCCGTGAGCCCTTTCAGGTCGCCGATGCCGTCCCCGTCGCTGTCCTGGAAGGAGCGGACGAGCACTTCATAGAAGACGGCGCGCTTGAACCAGTCAGGGTCGCGGTCCTTGACGGGTGTGTCCTCGAAGGTGTCGGGGACGGGCTCATTGACGATCATGAGTGGGTGACCCTCCGGTCGGTGAGGACGGTCGCAGGGTGAGGATGTGGGCCGCGGCGGGGGACTCACCTCCCGGCGTGAGCCGCACATAGTTGTTCCTGCCCCAGTGATAGGTCTCTCCGGTGAGCTCGTCGCGCACCGGGAAGGACTCGTCACCGCTCAACTGAGCGGCGCTCAGTCCGGATGCGAGTCGCGACATGTCCAACGACACCGTCGCCTCGTGGGTGTGGTGCGGGTCGAGGTTGATCACGACGAGCACGACGTCCGGTCGGGGCCGGTTGGTGTGCTTGGAGTAGACGAGGACGTTGTCGTTGTCCGCGTGGTGGAAGTGCAGGTCACGAAGTTGCTGGAGCGCCGGGTGGCGGCGGCGCAACCGGTTGAGCGTGGTGATCAGCCCGGTGATCGAGCGGCCCTCGCGGTCGGCGGTCGCCCAGTCGCGGGGGCGCAGCTGGTACTTCTCCGAGGACAGGTACTCCTCGCTGCCGGGCCGCACCGGCGTGTTCTCGCACAGCTCGAAGCCCGCGTACATCCCCCAGGTCGGCGAGAGCGTCGCCGCCAGCACCGCGCGGATCTCGAACGCGGGACGGTCGCCGTGCTGCAGATACGCGTGCAGGATGTCCGGGGTGTTCACGAAGAAGTTGGGGCGCAGATACGCCGCCGCCTCACCGGTCAGCTCCGTCAGATACTCGGTCAGCTCCTGTTTGGTGTTGCGCCAGGTGAAGTAGGTGTACGACTGCTGGAAGCCGATCCGCGCCAGGGTGTGCAGCATCGCCGGGCGGGTGAACGCCTCGGCGAGGAAGAGCACATCGGGATCGGTGCGGTTGATGTCGGCGATGACCTGCTCCCAGAACGCCACCGGCTTGGTGTGCGGGTTGTCGACGCGGAAGATCCGCACTCCGTGGTCCATCCACAGCCGCAGCACCCGCAGCGTCTCGCGCAGGATGCCGTCGGCGGCCGTCGGATCGTCGTCGAAGCACAGCGGGTAGATGTCCTGGTACTTCTTCGGCGGGTTCTCCGCGTGGGCGATCGAGCCGTCCGGGCGCTTGCGGAACCACTCGGGGTGCTCCTTGACCCACGGGTGGTCCGGGGAGCACTGCAGGGCGAAGTCGAGCGCCACCTCCATCCCCGACTCCCGGGCGCGGGCGACGAAGTGGTCGAAGTCCGCCATGGTGCCCAGATCCGGGTGGAGCGCGTCGTGGCCGCCGGCCGCCGAGCCGACCGCCCAGGGGGAGCCGACATCGTGTTCCGAGGCGGAGAGGGTGTTGTCGGGGCCCTTGCGGTGGGTGTCGCCGATGGGGTGGACGGGCGGCAGATAGACCACGTCGAACCCCATCGCGGCCACCGCGTCCAGCCGTCGGGCGGCCGTGCGCAACGTGCCGCTGACCGGTGGCTCGCCCTCCTTGACGACGGCACCCTCGGAGCGCGGGAACAGCTCGTACCAGGAGCCGAACAGCGCCCGGCGGCGCTCGACCTGGAGCGGGAGGGGGCGGGAAGGAGAGACCAGTTCGCGCAGCGGGTGGCGGGCGAGTACCGCTGCGACCTCGGGAGTGAACGCGGTGGCGACGCGGGCCGCGACGGGCCCGGTGGTCTCGCGCAGCGCGTCGGCCGCGGCCAGGACGACGGAGCGGTCCGCGGGCTCGGGCACACCTAGCGCGGCACGCTCGTGCAGCGCGGCGCCCTCCGCCAGGACGAGTTCGGTGTCGATGCCGGCCGGGACCTTGATCTGCGCGTGCTGCCGCCAGGTGGTGATCGGATCGCTCCAGGCCTCCACCAGGTAGCTCCAACGGCCCTCCGCCTCGGGGACGACCTCGGCCCCCCAGCGGTCGGTGCCGGGCGCCAGCTCGCTCATCGGGGTCCACGGCCCCGCCCGCCCGGCCGGGTCGCGCAGCACCACATTGGCACCGACTGCCTCGTGGCCCTCGCGGAAGACGGTCGCCGTGATCGGGACCGGCTGGCCCACCACGGCTTTCGCGGGACGGTTTCCGCACTCCACAAGGGGGCGGACATCGAGCACGGGAATGCGACCGATCATGAGCTCACCTATGGGCATAGCGGCATCTGGGTCTCCCGGCCTCAGGCCGGCGAGGGCGAAAGTCTCCGTACTGTGTCAGGCGATGTCACTGCGAAGAAGCGCTGGCCGGGCGCGGGCATGACGGCTCCTGCCCGCTTCACTCGGGTGGAGGCTGTGCCGGATACGGGCGTCGAGTGCGTAACGCTCGACATGTACCCGCGTTCCCGACAGTACGTGATACTTCCGTGACCGCAAAGGGCGCTTCCGAGATCAACTCCCGGTGCGCGTACGGGAGTTGAGCAGGCATATTGCTCCGGCAACACCCCCGTAGCACCGGGCGCCACGGCGACATCCCACGGCAACATCCGCCGCTTCGGGCCGCGCACGCGAACGGGCCCCGCCCCCGAGGAGGGGGACGGGGCCCGTGGGCCGTTCGTCGGGCGGCTCGACTCCGGGCTTCGAGCCGTGTCCTGCCGGTCAGCCGGACCTGGCCCGCTGCCGGAGCCGCTGTCCGGTCCGCTCCGTGCCGCCACGGTGGCGCGCCACCAGGGTGCGGCTCGGTAGGCGCCGTGCGCCGCCGCGGACCGGGCGAGCGCAGGGCCGGTCGCCGTCGCGACCGCGCCCGGCCCTGCGCCGGAGGCGTCCGTCAGCTGCCGGTGACGTTCACCGCGGTCCAGGCGGCCTTGACCGCCTTGACCTCGGCGCTGTCCTTGCCGTACAGACCGGTGGCGGACTTGATGGTCGCCTCCCGGGCGCCGGCGTAGTCCGTCGTCGAGGTCATCTGCTCGGTCAGCGCCTTGAACCAGATCTGCTCGGCCTTCTCGATGCCGATGCCGTCCAGCTTCGAGCCGTCCTTGGTGGGCGAGTTGTACTTCACACCGTTCACCTCGCGCTCCCCGCTGCCGACCGACAGCAGGAAGAAGAAGTGGTTGGCGATGCCCGAGGAGTAGTGGACGTCCACGTCGCCGGCCTCGGGGCTCCAGTAGTCCAGCGAGTTGCCGTCCTTGCTGGGCTCGTCCATGTAGCGCAGCGGGGTGCCGTCGCCATTGATGTCGATCTTCTCGCCGACGAGGTAGTCCGGCACGTCCTTCGGGCTGTTGGCGTGGAACTCGACCGCGGCGGCGAAGATGTCGGAGGTGGCCTCGTTGAGGCCGCCCGACTCACCGGCGTAGACCAGGTCGGCAGTGGTCGAGGTGACGCCGTGCGACATCTCGTGCGCCGCGACGTCCAGCGAGGTGAGCGGCTTCTTGTTGCCCTCTCCGTCGCCATAGGTCATGCAGAAGCAGGAGTCGTCCCAGAAGGCGTTGACGTAGTTGTTGCCGTAGTGGACCCGGCTGAGCGCGCCCTTGCCGTCGCCCGCGATGCCCTCGCGGCCGTGCACCTTCTTGAAGTAGTCCCAGGTCTGGCCCGCACCGTAGTGGGCGTCGACACCCGCGGTGGCCCGGTCGCCCGAAGTGCCGTCGCCCCAGACGTCGTCCTTGTCCGTGAAGACCTTGCCCTTGCCGCTCTGGCCGCCCTTGAGGTCGCTGGTGCTGTTGCCGCCGCGGCCCTCGTCGACCATCTTGAACTTGCCGGTCTTGCCCGAGGTGCCGATCTCGACCTTGCCGCTGTACTGGCTGTTGCCGGTGCCTTCCTTGATGCCCTGGAACTCGAAGAGCTTCTTCCCGGTCTTCGCGTCCGTGATCACATGCAGCTCGTTGGGGGCACCGGACTTCTGGAAGCCGCCGATGACGGTCTCCCATGCCAGCACGGGCTTGCCCTCGGCGGCCCAGACGACCTTCCGCGGCGCCTCGCTGCCCTTGGCCTTGGCGGTGGTGGGCTTGTGCGCCGTGGAGGCGGAGGTCTTCACCGCGATCTTCGCGTTGGTGGCCTTGGTGCTGCCGGTGCGCTTGCCGTCGGGGTTCTTGTGGACGACGAGATCGCCGCCGAGCACGGGTAGCCCGTCGTAGGTGCGCTCGTAACGGGTGTGCGTGGACCCGTCCCTGTTCTTGATGACGCTCTTGACGTGGAGCTTCTCCTTGGCCCCGAGTCCCAGCGCGCGGGCGTCGGCGCTCTTGGCCGCCTCGGTGTCCGCCGCCTTGACCAACTTGGTGTGCTGGGCCGCGGTCAGCTGCGCGGGCAGCGCGCCGTTCGCGGAGTTCTGTCCGCTGGGTGCCGCGCCTGCGGTGCCCGCGGTGACACCCGCCGCTACCAGGGCCGCCGTTGCGGCGAGGGCGGATATCCGCTGCTTGGAGGTGAGAGGTCTCACGTCGGTGGCTCCTTCTGCCATGGGGACCGGGCGGCATGGGCGATCAACCGTCCGGGCAGAACTGAAGTGCGGTGCGCCACGCGGACGTACGACTGAAGATCGTGCTGCTGTGCGAATCCCGCGTCGCGTGTGGTGAGCCTGCCACTTTCGACGTGGGCATGTCACTGGGGCGTCACCTCCCCGATCGGAGGTTGGCCGGATTCTGTTCGTTGATACGAAACCCGTGCCCGCATAACGGACAACTGGGAGAATCGCCTCCGTCGCCGGGATGGGGGGCGGCGCCCGGGACGGTATGACGGCCGGTCAGCGGCCCGGTGGACGACGGCCGGTCACAGGCCGGGTACCGGTGCGCCGGTGACAGAGTGCCGGTACGGCGGCTTCAGGCGCTGATGTCGCGCGCGTGGTCGCCGCGGCCCGTCGACGGCTCGGTGCTCGGGGCGGCCCCGGCCCGGGTCGTCACCGCCCGCAGATCGCGGATCGCCGGCACCGACAGCAGCGCCGCACTGATGCCGACCATGATGACGCCGCCCGCGAGCAGCACCGTACGGCCGCCGAGCAGCTGGGCGGCCGGGCCCGCCAGAGCCTGGCCCACCGGCATCATCGCCAGCGAGCCCGCCACCTCGTAGGCGTGGATGCGGTTCAGGATCTGACCGGGCACCTGGGTCTGCACACTGGTCGCCCACATCACGCTCCAGATGCCACCGCCCACCCCCCACATGGCGGCCGCCGCCATCATGGCCGCGGGCGGCAGCCCCAACCCGACAGCGGCGGGATAGCAGCAGCAGCCGAGCAGCGCGATCGAACCGGCGCGCAGCTGCAGCACGGGTCTGAAGCGCAGCGCCAGCAGCCCGCCCAGCGCGGTACCGCCACCCAGCGCCGAGTTGACCAGGCCGTACACACCCGGCCCGTCGGCCGGGATGATCTCGGACGCGGTCAGCGGCACCAGCGGACCGGAGACGGTCACCATGTAGACCATCCAGATGAGGATGACGCTCCACATCCAGGTGCGCGCCCGGAACTCCCGCCACCCCTCGACCAGGTCGGCGCGGTAGCCGGTGCGTTCGGCCGGGCGGCACCCGGCCGCCGGGGGCAGCCGCAGCAGCGCCAGGCACAGCGCACTCAGCAGATACGTACCGGCGTGCGCGGCGAAGACCCCGCCCGGCGAGAAGGCACCCACCAGCGCACCGGCCAGCGCCGGGCCCAGCAGCATCGCCAGTGACTCGGCGGTACGGATCAGCCCGTTGGCGCCCTGCACATCGGCCGCCACCCGGGGGACGGTGCTGGCGACACCCGGCTGGAACAGGCCCGCACAGATACCGTTCACGGCACCGATCGCACACACCTGCCACAGCACCACATGTCCGCTCAGGAACAGCGCGGCCATCACCGCCTGCGTGACCACCCGCACCAGATCGGAACCGATCATCAGCGCCCGGGTGTTGAACCGGTCGCAGAAGACGCCGCCGAAGATGACGAAGCCCGCCAGACACACCGTCAGCGAGGCGAGGGCCGCCCCGATCGCGCCGGGCCCGTGACCGTGCTGGATCAACCCGGCCGACAGTGCGAGAGGCAGCATGGCGTCACCGAGCTTGGCGACGGCCCGGCCGGTGAAGAAGAGGACGAAGTTACGCGAACGGAGGGAGGCCGCTGGGGCGCCGGGAGGGGTCACGTCCAACCAGTGTGGGACCGCAGGGGTGCGGCGGCGAACTCTTTTCCGCCGATCCGGTGTGCGCGCCCCGTCGTCTGGCTGCGTTCGTGCTCGTAGGCGACCGGATCGCGCAGGGTGGAGCATCGTGCGCCGTGACCAAGCCGACCGCCGCGTACGGGCGCCGCCCGCCCCAGGCGTACGGGGCGGCACCGCCCGTCCTGCTCCTCCCGTTCCTTCCCGGAGGGGAAACCTCGCTCACACGTGTGATCGCGGTGTCCCTGCCGCACGCGCTTCGTTGGTCCGTTCGTCCGGGTGAGACCGGGCAGCGGCACGCGCCGGGCAGCAGGTACACACAGGAGCGGGGACGATATGGGACGGGGCGCACGGGGCACGACGGCACGACAAGTCGGGGCAGACCCTCACCGCACGCGGGGCGTGGGGTGGAGGCTGCGCGCCGTGGTGGCCGCGGTGGGGCTCGCTGTGCTGTGTACCGCGCCTGCCGGGTGCGGTGTCATGGACGACTCGAAACCACCGGGCGACGCCATCCGCGTGACGCCGCAGGACGGGGCACGCAACGTACCCACCGACGCCCGGGTCGAGGTCTCGGTACCCGAGGGGAAGCTGCGCAGCGTCCGTATGCAGCGCAAGGGGAAGGACGCGGGGCGCGCCATCGCCGGCCGGTTCTCCCCCGACCGGCGCAGCTGGCGTCCGCTGCCGGCCTCCCGCGCCAACGTCTCCGGACGCGGCGAACTCGGACACGGCGACAAGACGGTGCTGGAGCTGGCGAGCACCTACGTGGTGGACGTGGTGGCCGTCGACGGGGAAGGGGACCGGGTGATCCGGCACGCCACCTTCTCCACCCGGGTCCCCCCGCACCGTTTCGTGGGCTACTTCCGGCCGGAGGACGGGCAGACCGTGGGCACCGCGACGATCGTCTCCCTCGAGTTCAGCCGGCCCATCACCGATCGGGCGGCCGTGGAACGCGCCATCAGTGTCACCTCCCGACCCCGGGTCCCGGTGGCCGCACACTGGTTCGGCCGCAACAGGCTCGACTTCCGGCCGCGTACGTTCTGGCAGCCGGGCACCGAGGTCACCCTCGATCTGCGGCTGCGGGATGTGCGCGGGGCTCCCGGCGTCTACGGCACCCAGCACAAGAAGGTGCGGTACACCATCGGCCGCGACCAGCGCAGCGTCGTGGACGTGCGCCGCCGCACCCTGACCGTTCAGCGCGGCGGGCGCACCGTCGACAAGTTCAAGATCACGGCCGGCACGAAGAAGAACCCCACCTACAACGGGCTCATGGTCATCAGCGAGAAGTTCGAGGAGACCCGGATGAACGGGGACACCGTGGGGTTCGGGGGCGAGTACGACATCAAGGATGTCCCTCACGCGATGCGGCTGACCCGCAGCGGCACCTTCCTGCACGGCAACTACTGGGCGCCTCGGCGCACGTTCGGCGAGAAGAACACCAGCCACGGCTGTATCGGGCTGGAGGACGAGCGCGGCGGTGACGAGAAGTCACCCGCCGGCCGGTTCTTCCGCCGGTCGCTGGTCGGCGACCTGGTGACCGTGCGCGGCTCGCACGACCGGGCCGTGGCGCCGGACAACGGGCTCGGCGGCTGGAACATGCCCTGGGACGCATGGGTGGCGGGCTCGGCGCTGAACTGATCCGCTGCCGCGGCGGGAGGCGACCCGCCGCCCCGGCCCGGACGGCACCGGCCGCCGCCGCCCGCTGTGCCGACCGACATACCCGACCTCCGAGTCCAAAGCGCCTTCCTCCCCCCGGCCTCCGCAAAACCGCGACCGAACGGTGACCCTCAGGCGCCGCTCGGTGTCACTGTGGTGTGGTTATCTAACAAGGCGGACGCGCGCCGCCGTTCATGTGCCGTTCACGGCCGGGCGGCGCGGCACCGTGTTTTTCGGGGGCGCACACGGGTGCGCGAAAGCCGTGTGAGGACGAGGGGTGGGCCGTCTTGGATCTGAAGACCGTGGCCAGGGACAAGCTCAAGTGGGAGACGATCCGGGGGGACAGCCGTGCCCAGCTCATAGGCGGATCGGCCGTCGGGCTGGTGGTGCTGCTGGTCGTACTGCTGCTCACGCTGACCACCTGCGGCGGTGGCGGCGGCTCCGGGGCCCGCGCGGACACCAAGGATGCCGACAAGCCGGCGAAGGGTCCGTCCGAGGCGGTGGTGACCGTCGCGCCCAAGGACGGCGCCGAGGACGTCAAGACCTCCGGGGCGCTCAAGGTCTCGGCCGCCAAGGGCAAGCTGACCAAGGTGACGGTCCAGGACAGCAAGGGCAAGAAGGTCAAGGGCAAGCTCGCCGACGGCGGCACCGAGTGGCGGCCGGCCACCCACCTGGCGGCGGGTACGAAGTACACGGTGGACGCCGTGGCCAAGGACTCCGAGGGCCGCGCCTCGGCCAAGCACGCAGCATTCACCACCTTCGTCCCGCAGAACACCTTCGTCGGCTACTTCACGCCGGAGAACGGTGACAAGGTCGGTGCCGGCATGCCGTTCTCGATCAACTTCAACCGGCCGGTCGCCAACCGCGCGGCCGTCGAGAAGGCGATATCCGTCTCCGCCGACCCCCAGGTGGAGGTGGCGGGCCACTGGTTCGGCAACCAGCGGCTGGACTTCCGCCCCGAGGAGTACTGGAAGTCCGGCACCAAGGTCACCGTCGACCTCAACCTGAGCGGCGTCGAAGGCTCCGAGGGCGTCTACGGAACGCAGCGCAAGACGGTGAAGTTCACCGTCGGCAGGCAGCAGGTCAGCGTCGTGGACGCGAAGAAGAAGACGATGACCGTCACCCGGGACGGCAAGAAGCTCAAGACCATCCCGATCACCTCCGGCCGCCCGGCCAACCCGACCTACAACGGCAAGATGGTCATCAGCGAGAAGCACGAGGTCACCCGGATGAACGGGGAGACCGTGGGCTTCGGTGGCGAGTACGACATCAAGGACGTGCCGCACGCGATGCGCCTGAGCACCTCGGGCACCTTCATCCACGGCAACTACTGGATGGCCAAATACCAGTTCGGCAAGGTCAACGGCAGCCACGGGTGCATAGGCCTGTTCGACATGCGCGGCGGCGGCGCCAACGGCTCACCCGGCGCCTGGTTCTTCCAGAACTCGCTGGTCGGTGACGTGGTGGAGGTCAAGAACTCCGCGGACGAGACGATCAAGCCCGACAACGGCCTCAACGGCTGGAACATGTCCTGGGAGAAGTGGACGGCGCCGCAGTAGGCCCCGAGGGCTGTCTGCCGCGTGGGCCCCGGCGCTGTGAGGAACGGCACCGGGGCCGCGTCGCGTAACGGCCGTTAACCTCCCTGTATGACGGTTAACGAACCCAGCGGCGCCACCGCGCGCCTAGAGGTCGCCGACGGCGTCGGCACCATCCGGCTCGACCGGCCGAAGATGAACGCCCTCGACATCGCCACCCAGGACCTGTTGCGCGAGCTCGCCGAGGAGGCGGCGCGCCGCGAGGACGTGCGGGCCGTGGTGCTCTACGGCGGTGCGAAGGTGTTCGCGGCCGGGGCGGACATCAAGGAGATGCGCGAGATGGACCACGCCGCGATGGTCCTGCGCTCGCGGGGACTTCAGGAGGCGTTCACCGCTGTCGCCCGTATCCCCAAGCCCGTCGCGGCGGCCGTCACCGGCTACGCGCTCGGCGGCGGCTGCGAACTGGCGCTGTGCGCCGACGTCCGGTTCGCCGGTGAGAGCGCCAAGTTGGGCCAGCCGGAGATCCTGCTGGGACTGATCCCCGGCGCCGGCGGCACCCAGCGGCTGTCCCGGCTGGTGGGCCCGGCCAAGGCGAAGGACCTCATCTTCACCGGGCGCACGGTCGCGGCCGACGAGGCCGCCCGGATCGGTCTGGTCGACCATGTGGTGCCGGACTCGGAGGTCTACGAGCAGGCACACGCCTGGGCGGCCCGGCTGGCGCGGGGTCCGGCGCTGGCGCTGCGCGCGGCCAAGGAGACGGTCGACTTCGGTCTCGAGGCGGACATCGAGACCGGGCTGGCGCTCGAACGCAACTGGTTCGCCGGGCTGTTCGCGACGGAGGACCGGGAGATCGGTATGCGCAGCTTCGTCGAGGAGGGGCCGGGCAAGGCGAAGTTCCG
>NZ_JAFFZM010000060.1 GCF_017676345.1 Streptomyces smyrnaeus
CATGGCGACCCCGGAGGTCTTCACGGGCTTCTCACGCCAGCGTGGTCTGGCCCCGGACGGCCGCTGCAAACCGTACGCGGCCGGGGCGGACGGCACGGGCTGGGGCGAGGGGGTCGGCCTGGTGTTGTTGGAGCGGTTGTCGGACGCGCGGCGCAACGGTCATCGGGTGTTGGCGGTGTTGCGGGGTTCGGCGGTGAATCAGGATGGTGCGAGCAATGGTTTGACGGCGCCGAACGGTCCGTCGCAGGAGCGGGTGATCCGGCAGGCCCTCGCCAACGCCGGGTTGGCCGCATCCGATGTGGATGTGGTGGAGGGTCATGGGACGGGGACGACGCTGGGCGATCCGATCGAGGCGCAGGCGTTGTTGTCGACGTATGGGCAGGAGCGGTCCGGGGAGCGGCCGTTGTGGTTGGGGTCGGTGAAGTCGAACATCGGGCACACCCAGGCTGCTGCCGGAGTTGCGGGTGTGATCAAGATGGTGCAGGCGATGCGGCACGGTGTGCTGCCCGCGTCGTTGCACATCGATGAGCCCTCGCCGCACGTGGATTGGGAGTCGGGAGCGGTACGGCTGCTGACCGAACCGGTGGAGTGGCCGGAGGGAGAGCGCCCGCGCCGGGCCGGTGTCTCGTCCTTCGGCGCCTCGGGCACGAACGCGCACCTGATTCTGGAGCAGGGCCCGCAGACGACGCCCGAGGAGCCGGACACCGAGGAGCCCGCAGGGACGGTGCCCTGGGCGCTGACCGCCAGAAGCCCGGAGGCGCTGCGGGAGCTTGCGGGTCGCCTCGGTGAAGTGGCCGGCTCCCCGGCCGAGGTGGGCTGGTCGTTGCTGCGGACGCGGTCGGTGTTCGAGCAGCGGGCTGTGGTGCTGGGGGAGGAGCGGGAAGAGCTGACGGCGGGCTTGGCGGCGTTGGCGTCGGGTGAGCCGTATCCGGGGTTGGTGTGCGGGTCGGCGGTCGGCGGGGGA
>NZ_JAFFZM010000061.1 GCF_017676345.1 Streptomyces smyrnaeus
CGGTGTTGATTCATGCGGCGACGGGTGGTGTGGGGTCGGCGGCGGTGCAGATTGCGCGGTATGTGGGGGCGGAGGTGTATGCGACGGCTGGTCCTGGGAAGCAGGGTGTGCTGGCGGGGATGGGTATTGATGCGGCGCATCGGGCGTCTTCGCGTGATGTGGGGTTCGCGTCGGTGTTTCCGCGGGTTGATGTGGTGCTCAACAGTCTTGCCGGTGATTTGACGGATGCGTCGTTGGGGTTGCTTGGGCCGGGGGGTCGGTTCATCGAGATGGGCAAGACCGATGTGCGGGATGCGGAGGGGTTGGCGGGGGTGTTGTATCGGGCGTTCGATCTTGTGCCTGATTGTGGTGCTGAGGGGATCGGGCGGATGTTGGGGGAGTTGTGTGGGTTGTTCGGGGCGGGGGTGTTGGTGCCTGCTTCGGTGCGGGCGTGGCCGTTGGTGCGGGCGCGTGAGGCGTTGCGGTTTATGAGTCAGGCGCGGCATGTGGGCAAGGTGGTGTTGGATGTGCCGGTGCCGCTTGATGTGGCGGGCACGGTGTTGGTGACGGGTGGTACCGGCACGCTGGGTGGTCTTGTTGCTGAGCATTTGGTGCGTAGCCGGGGTGTGCGGCATCTGGTGCTGGTCAGCCGCCGGGGCCCGGACGCTCCCGG
>NZ_JAFFZM010000062.1 GCF_017676345.1 Streptomyces smyrnaeus
GGAGGCCTTGGTGACGTCGTTGCCCTTGTAGCGGATGGTGCCGGAGGTGGGCTGTTCGAGATGGGTGATCAGTTTGGCGACCGTGGACTTGCCGCAGCCGGACTCCCCCACGATGCCCAGCGTCTCGCCCTTGTGCAGATCGAAGGAGACGCCGTCGACGGCCTTGACCGCCCCGACCTGCCGCTTGAAGAGGATGCCCTGCGTCAGCGGGAAGTGCTTGACCAGATCCCGCACCTCCAGGATCGGCTCCCCCGCCGCGTACGCGTTCTGTGCGTGCGACCTCGCCAGCAGCTTCCGCGCCTCCCGGCCCTCCTCCCGGGCCTCCCTGCGCCCCGAGTGGTCAGGGTGCATCGAACATCTCCTTCCAGAAGTGGCAGGCGCTGCGCCGCTCGTCGGAGACCTCGTACAGCGGTGGCTCGTCGGTACGGCACACGGCGCGTGCCATGGGGCAGCGCGGGTTGTAGGCGCAGCCGGGCGGGATCTCCAGCAGGCTGGGCGGCATCCCGCGGATGACGTTGAGCTCCTGCCCCTTCTGGTCCAGGCGTGGGATTGAGTCGAGCAGGCCCTTGGTGTACGGATGCGCCGGAGCCCGGTACAACTCCTTGACCGGTGCGGTCTCCACGATCCGG
>NZ_JAFFZM010000063.1 GCF_017676345.1 Streptomyces smyrnaeus
CGACAGCTTGGTGATGTCCTCACCCTTGTAGCGGATGGTGCCGGAGGTCGGCTGCTCCAGGTTCATCAGCAGCTTGGCGACCGTGGACTTGCCGCAACCGGACTCCCCCACGATGCCCAGCGTCTCACCCGGGTACAGATCGAAGGAGATGCCGTCGACGGCCTTGACCGCCCCGACCTGCCGCTTGAAGAGGATGCCCTGCGTCAGCGGGAAGTGCTTGGCCAGATCCCGCACCTCCAGGATCGGCTCCCGCCGTTCGCCCTGCTCAGGCCGCTCAGCCATCGATCGTCTCCTTCCAGAAGTGGCATGCGCTGCCGCGCTTCTCGTCGACCTCGGCGAGCGGGGGCAGATCGGTTCGGCAGATGTCCCGCGCCACCGGGCAGCGTGGGTGGAAGGCGCAGCCGTCGGGCACCTTGGCCATGTTGGGCGGCAGGCCCTGGATCGCGTACAGTTCCCGGCCCTTCTGGTCCAGGCGTGGGATCGAGTCGAGCAGGCCCTTGGTGTACGGATGCGCCGGAGCCCGGTACAACTCCTTGACCGGTGCGGTCTCCACGATGCGA
>NZ_JAFFZM010000064.1 GCF_017676345.1 Streptomyces smyrnaeus
CGGGACGGTCGGTGCAAGGCGTTCTCGGCTGCGGCTGATGGTGTGGGTTGGTCGGAGGGCGTGGGCCTGGTGCTGTTGGAGCGGCTGTCGGACGCGCGGCGCAACGGGCATCGGGTGCTCGCGGTCGTTCGCGGTTCCGCCGTCAACCAGGACGGCGCCAGCAATGGTTTGACGGCGCCGAACGGTCCGTCGCAGGAGCGGGTGATCCGGCAGGCGTTGGCGGGTGCCCGGTTGTCGGCTGCTGATGTGGATGTGGTCGAGGGGCATGGGACGGGCACGACGCTGGGCGATCCGATCGAGGCGCAGGCGTTGTTGTCGACGTATGGGCAGGAGCGGTCCGGGGGGCGGCCGTTGTGGCTGGGGTCGGTGAAGTCGAACCTGGGGCATACGCAGGCGGCGGCTGGGGTTGCGGGTGTCATCAAGATGGTGCAGGCGATGCGGCACGGTGTGCTGCC
>NZ_JAFFZM010000065.1 GCF_017676345.1 Streptomyces smyrnaeus
TCAGTAGGCGGAGTCGACGTTGTCCATGGAGCCGTAGCGGTCGGCGGCGTAGTTGCAGGCGGCGACGATGTTGGCGACCGGGTCGGTCAGCTCGTCGGGGGTGCCTTCGACGTGGTAGCGGTCGAAGGTGGGCTGGATCACCTGCAGGAGGCCCTTGGAGGGGGTGCCCTTCTTGGCGTTGATGTCCCAGTCGTTGACCGCGTTGGGGTCACCGGCCGACTCGCGGATGATGTTGCGCTTGATGCCTTCGTAGGAGCCGGGGATGCCGTGCTCCTTCATGATGGCGCGGGCCTCGCGGATCCACCCGTCCAGGTTGTCCGCGTACTCCTTGCCACCAGCCTTCTTCTCG
>NZ_JAFFZM010000066.1 GCF_017676345.1 Streptomyces smyrnaeus
GCCTGCACCGAGACATCCAGCGCCGAGACCGGCTCGTCCGCCACGATGATCTCCGGACGCAACGCCAGCCCCCGCGCAATACCGATCCGCTGCCGCTGCCCCCCACTGAACTGATGCGGATACCGGTTGATGTACTCCGGATTCAACCCGACCACATCCAGCAGCTCCTGCACCCTGCGCCGCCGATCCCCCTTCGGCGCCACCTCCGGATGAATATCGAACGGCTCCCCCACGATGTCACCCACCGTCATCCGCGGATTGAGCGACGTGTACGGATCCTGGAACACCATCTGAATGTTCCGCCGCACCGCCTTCAAAGCACGCCC
>NZ_JAFFZM010000067.1 GCF_017676345.1 Streptomyces smyrnaeus
CCCACCGCACCCGACACCTGGGCCAAGGCTGCCGCCTGCCCCCGCAGCGCCTCCGCACCCCGCGCCGAGATGACCCACGGCACCACCCCGGTGACATCGGCCCCCACCTGTGCGGGTTCCGCGACAGGTGGCTCTTCCAGGATCAGATGTGCGTTCGTGCCCGAGATACCGAACGAGGAGACACCCGCCCGGCGCGGACGCTCTCCTCCCGGCCACTCCACCGGTTCGGTCAGTAGCCGTACTGCTCCCGACTCCCAGTCCACGTGCGGCGAGGGCTCATCGATGTGCAACGACGCG
>NZ_JAFFZM010000068.1 GCF_017676345.1 Streptomyces smyrnaeus
CCCGCATCAGTTCAGTGGTGGTATGCGGCAGCGGATCATGATTGCGATGGCGTTGGCGTTGGAGCCGGATCTGATCATCGCGGATGAGCCGACGACGGCGTTGGATGTCACGGTGCAGGCGCAGGTGATGGAGTTGCTGGCCGATCTGCAGCGTGAGTTCAACATGGGGCTGATTCTGATCACGCATGATCTGGGTGTGGTTGCGGATGTGGCCGACAAGATCGCGGTGATGTACGCCGG
>NZ_JAFFZM010000069.1 GCF_017676345.1 Streptomyces smyrnaeus
CTGGCGACTCCTACCGCCACTCCGGCGGAAACCACTACGTAAGACCATCTCCCTTCGCAGGGGTCTGTTCGGCATGCCGAATTGCTTTTGCGGGTCGGCTCAATTTGGAGCCGGGCGGGGAAAGGGCCTAAAGTAGCGGTCAGCCGGAAGGCGCCCCGCCGACAGGGGAGATCTGATTCGGAGGACGGCACGGAAACGGGCCGGAAAACGGATCTGATAGAGTCGGA
>NZ_JAFFZM010000007.1 GCF_017676345.1 Streptomyces smyrnaeus
AACCGTCTGCCCCGCCAGGTCTGACCGCCTGACCGCACCGGGAACCCACGGCACCGTACGACCAGAACATCACCGGCTCACAGCCCAGCAAGCCGTCGTTCCTTTCGACACCCAACCCGCTGTCACCACCACACCCCCAGCCCGCATCACAGGGAAGATGCTCCAGCGGCTGGTCCCCAACGCGGGCGGGACGGTCGCGTGATGGACCGCGAGCCCGGGGTCAAGCGCCCCGGGCCGGATGCTCGGGCGGATCTTTGCGAGGCAGCCCTTAGCAGCGCGGAGTGTCAGGGTAGGGCTTTGGGTATTTGTCCTGTGCGATCGACCGCATCACCTGCCCGGCGATCAGGTATCTTCCTTTTTCAGCGTCCCACCCCGTCACTGATGCCCCGGGCCGGAGGGGGGGCAGCCGCCGTTGCAGGGGAATCCTGGGTGTATGACGACGAACGTGCCCCTGATCGGCAGGCCGTTGAACGGACGGCAGGTTGCTCTCGATCCTGCCCAGGAGCAGAACGGCAGTTGGGGCGGTTTGCACAGCCCACACGCACCGCCCCGCGATCGGCCCGCCTACCTCCGGGACAGCGCGGGCCGGTGGATCTGGCAGGGCGAGCCCTGGCCCGAGGACACGAACGACACCTGAGAATCGGCCGATGGCGGCCGGCCTCCAGCTGATCAGCCGGTTGGGCCCCGCACCGCCGCATGGAAAGATGCCCGCCCCTCCCTTCGGAAAAGGGGGGGTGCGGGGCAGTTTTGTGCAGTCAGGCGAGGAGGCCGACTTCGCGCGCTTCGCGGGCCTGGTCCGGGGGGTAAGCTTCTGTTTCTTGTGATGGGTCCTGGTGTTGCTGCGGAACACGCTCAAGCGAATACGGTATTCGCGTCCTCCAGCGTCGGAAACAATCTTGGTGTGGTCCCGTGGCACTCGTAGATGTCCCTCTCGGGTTGTGAATTGGCGGGCGGCTGCGAGATTTCCCACCGTGTCGCCCCGACGGGCACCAACGGACCGGCAGGCAGCGCCGCTGTGTCAGCGGGCCGCACACCCAGCGCTGCGAGACGCTGCTGCTGGTCTTCGGTGAGGCTGTGCCAGGCGGCGGGCTGTCGGTCTGGGACCGCGCCGGAGAAGACCGGGCCCTCGCGGAATACCTGACTGGCGGGAGAACTTCAGGGGGTGTCACGAACGGGACCGATGTCCGCCCTGCCGACCCGCATGCCACATGCCTGACCGAAGGACGAGGACGATGACGAACACAGCGCACGCGACGACGACGCCCGAGTGGGTCCTGAAGTTCATGGACGCCATCGACACCCTGGACTTCGATGAGGGTTTCGCGCCGCTCACCGAGGACACCGACATGTTCTTCGGTACCGCTCACGTTCACGGCGTCGAGGCCATCAAGGAGTTCTTCGTCAGGATCGACGAACCGCTGGACATCTCCCACGAGGTCCTGGAGTTCTGGACAGCGGACGGCGGTGTCCGCCTGCTGCGGGGAGAGGCCACCATGGCGAAGAAGACCGCGCCCGACCATGTGGTGCGCGCCCCGTTCATGCACATCTTCCACCTCGCCGACGAGGAGCCGGTCCGCGTCCGGGAACTGCGCATCACCGCAGGGCCGTTGGAGACCGACGCGGTGCTGTGACGTCCTCGTCCAGACCGGCCCTGATGCCCGGCGCCAAGGCGGACGAACCTCCATGTGGTCAGGCGGGGAAGCCGACGCAGGTGGCGTACTCGTACTGGCCCCACTGCGAGCCCAGGTCCGACAGTTCGTTGGGCCACGCGTCCGCGAGAGCTTCGTCGTCCTGGGCGGCCCACGCCCGGACGATCCGGTCCCGCCTGCGGATCCGCAGTCTGCGGAAGCCCACCACATCGGTGGCGACGACACGCTTGCGGCAATCGGCGACCGCGCTTTGGTCCAGCGGCTGGATCTCCACCCGGGTACCGCCCGGGCGGTACCTCCGCGTGCGTTCGGCCGCTGTAGCAGGTGCCGGGTGATGTTGCGGCGCCGGTGGGCCCGGTACGCCGTATCGAGGCGGGCCAGGTTCTGCCGGGTGAGGGCCTGCTTGTTCCGCAGCCGGTGGCGCAGCGTGCCCCGCGCCATCGTGACGACGCCCGCCTCCCGCATCGCCTCGAAGCCGGGGGGCGAGTTCGTCTGCCCCGCAGGGGGGCCGGAGGGGTGGTGCTCGGTGTTCCACCGTGTTTTAGGGGGTGTCGACTTCTCAGTGCCATTTCTGGGGATTGGTGGAGCGGGGACTGCAGGGAGGTCGGCCGCCGGGTCCGAACTGGCCGATTTCGGTGATCAGTGCCGCACCGTCGGCTAGCTCGTCGTCACTGCATCCGGTGATGTCGAGCAGCATCTGAGTTCTGTTCCTGCTCGCGATGGCCTTCGCCGGATACGCCGTCGTCCGCCTCTTCCGCCGTCTCGTCGCCCCCGGCGGGCGGGCCATCGCCTTCGCCGGCGCGACCCGCAACTCCCTCGTCGTCCTCCCTCTCGCCCTGGCCCTGCCCGACGCCCTGGCCGTCGCCGCGGTCATCGTGGTCACCGGATCCTCGTCGAAGTGAGCGGCATGGTCGTCTACGTCCGCACGATGCTGCGTCTGCCCGCGTCCCCCCGCAACTCTGCGCCCGGGGGGGTGAGACGCATCTGGGCTGGTGACAGGCTCCCCGCCAGCAGCAGTGGCCGGCGGAGCGGCCACGCTACCTGGTCAAGAAGCGGAAACTGGATGCTTCTCGCGGACCTCGCAGTCGACGACACCCTCGTTGTTTTTGGCAACCGGGCGGTAGATGCAGGTGTCGTGCCCGTCCCCGCCGAAGACGTAGGAGCCGAGGAACGACGTGAAGGGGTTCGCCCCGGAAAACCCGGGGCCCTTGATGCGGTCGTTCCCAGGCCCGCCGTTGATGACTCCCTGCACGTTTTCGGCCGTGATGAAGTCGTTGTCGGCGTCGCCGTGGATGTGCCCCTCCGCGAGCGTCCGAACTCCGATGCGGTCGAGTCCGTCCCCGCCGCTCACGAAGCCGTGAACGCCGATGTAGTCGGCGGTGATGGTGTCCCCGCCCCCCTCACCGTAGATGTTGGCCTTGTGCTCGTACGACCCGCTGACCTCGCCATGGATGGTGACGTGGTCATAGCCTTCGCCGCCCCAGATCTCCCTCTCATGCAGATCACCGTTGATGGTGATGTCGTCGTCGCCGCCCCACCCGTTGATGTAGTGCACACGATCCAGTCGCGTGCAGCGAATCGTGTCCTTGCCGCCGGTCCCCTGGAGCGTCCCGTGGTCGAGCACGGCGGGCTCCCCGTTGAGAGTGCATTCGGGTGCGGCAGCGGCGGACGGAGCGGCGAGCGTGACAGGCGCCGCCAGGCAAGCGAGAGAAGCGCCCGCGGCAAGAGCGGCCAGGCGGGTACTGAAGCGCATGAGAACTCCAGGGTCGAGATCAACAGATCACTGAACCAACAGCTCCCCGAAATGGGAGGGAACGCCTTTCCACTCATATGGGCGGCCACCACCCGAAACTCTTCACGCTGGTGGTCGTCTGCGCGAGGACTGCATGCCGCCTGTCCGCGTCGGGCCGTTCGGCCTCTTCGCGGAGACCGACGTGGGTGAGGATCGATTCGGTGTTGCTGAGGTTCAGTTCCTCATCCCGTCGTGTTCCGGCGTCTCCGCGTCTGTCCGCGCGTCCATGACGTGCAGGTGCTTGGCAGGTGTTCCGGGGCCTTCTTGGCTGTGTCGATCTGTGCCGGCAGCGCCGGTGCGACGGCGGCCGCTTGGTTGGGGGTGCAGAGCGCGCATGCGGTGTGCAGGCCGGCTTCAGTTGCCTTCGCTGACCGTGCACTTGCGATCGGCAAGGGGATCACTTCTTCCGGGTTGTCCGGTCCGCCGTTGTCCGTCAGCAGGTCGATGCCTCCGCGAGGGTCGCCAGTCGGTCTTCGATCGCCCTGGGTATCGGTCTGGCCTGGTTGGTGCGGATCGCAGTCGTGGCGTCCTGCCCGTGCACTGCTCCCACGAGATTCCGGTGTGCAGACCACGCAGGATGTCTTCGAAGATCGGCCGGTTCGGATGCCGCTTGCGCCCCGGGGGGTTCGGGTTCGTTGCTCGACCTCGGGGGCAAGGGCCCGATCAGCGCCCACAGTTCGTCGTCGACTTTCCACGGCTTGGGCTGCGCCATCCCGCACCCCCGGTTCGTCGGACCCGGAGTGATCCAACCTCCTTGAAGGTCATTTCGTGAGGGGCTCCAAGCCTTGTCCGCCGCGGGGCTGTCAGGTTTCGTGCGCGGTGTGCCCGGCTCGGTCCGCGGGAGGCGCATCTTCTCCAGCAGGGGCTCGGGCTGTGTGCGGTCCGGCCGCTGTCCCGGGGTGACGATCCGGGACAGCGGGCGGCAGCGTCCGTCCATGCTCTGGTCGAGCTTGGTGGTCAATCCACCCCGCGAGCGGTCCAGGCCCCCTCACCTCCCGTGCCGCCTCCACCAGGCGGGTGAGGAGGCTTTGCCAGGCCGTTTCGCCTTGGTGTTGTACCGTTGCGTTCCCCCATTTTGAGGCGGGAGCCGGCGGTGGATCGGTGCGGGCACCGGCCGGGTTCTGATGTGTCCGCACGGTGGTGGAGCCGGCCGAGATGTCCCCAGTCGATCTTCCCCTGGCCACGTCGGCCTCGGCCCGGAACTGCTGGAGTGGGCGCTCCCGGGTTCCGTCGGCCGGCCACAGGCGGTGGCGTTCGTCGACCGTCCTCCCCGGGCCGAACCGTTCGGGCAGGTCACGCCACCGCACGCCGGTCCGCTCCCGGTACAGAATCCCCCGCCGATCGCCCCGCCCCATATCCCTATCAAATGGCATGACAGCGCAGTAATCACATGATCGGCGGGGCAACTCCTCGTGCCGCCCGGGGCCGCCGGTCTCAGCGGAACGCGGTGACGTTGCGGGCGGCCCAGTCGGCGAAGGGGCGCGGGGCGCGGCCGAGGACGCGCTCGATGTCCGGGCTGACGCGCAGCTCGGCCGGGCTGGGGTTGCCGAGGATGTCCAGGGTGTCGTCGGCGAGTTCCGTCGGCATGCTCTGGGTCATGGCGGCTCTGGCCTCGTCGCGGGTCAGCTCGTGGAAGGCCACGGGCGAGCCCAGTGCTGCCGCGAGGGCCTCCGTCTGCCCGCGCGGAGTGATCACCTCGGGGCCGGTCAGCTCGTACGCGCCGCCGGTGTAGCGGTCCTCCAGCAGGCAGGCCGCCGCCACCGCGGCGATGTCCGCCGGGTCGACGACCGGCACTCCGACGTCGCCGAAGGGCGCTGCGACGACCCGTCGTGCGCGGACGGACTCGGCCCACCACAGGGCGTTGGAGGCGAAGCCGCCCGGCCGCAGCACGGCCCACTCCAAGCCGGACTCGCGCACCGTGTCCTCCAGCGCGCGCATCGCGATCCGCGTCGCTCCGAAGGGCCTGGTCACCACGCCGAGCGTGGAGAGCAGGACGATACGGCGGACTCCGCTGCCCGCGGCCTCGCCGATGATGTCGGCGGGGTTGCCACCGACGGCGTGCAGATCACCGGAGAGCAGCAGAAACAGCGATTTCGCCCCGGCCAGTGCGGGCCGCAGACCGACCGGCTCGGCGAGGTCGGCCACCTGGTGACGGACACCGTCCGGCACCGCCGCCGGGCGCCGGGACACCGCTGTCACCTGCTCGCCCGCCTCCGCCAACGCCCGCGTCAGCGGCCGGCCGATATTCCCGGTCGCCCCGGTCACCACGATCATGATCAGCTCCTTGTCGGATGTGCTTCGAGGGCGTTCACGCTAGGAGCGGAAGCTGACTTCTGGTAAGGGCATACCTGAAGGTAAGCTCATGACATGGCGGAAGGTGTGCAGCGCAGACGGGTCGAGACCGGCGAGCGGTATGACGTGTTTCACACCGACTGCCTGGCGCGCGACATGGTCGACCACGTGACCAGCAGGTGGGGCGTGTGGGTGCTGATCTCCCTGCAGCGCAACGACCTCCGCTTCTACGAGCTGCGCGAGAGCATCCAGGGCATCAGCGAGAAGATGCTGGCCCAGACCCTGCGCGTACTGGTCGAGGACGGCCTGGTCTGGCGGAAGGTCGAGCCGACGACACCGCCGCAGGTCACGTACGGGCTGACCGAGTTCGGCCGGGACGTCGGCGAGCCGCTGACGGAGCTGTTCGACCGGATCACCCGACGGCTGTCGGCGCTCGGCACCGCCTAGTGCCCTGAGCCGGGGATTCGTCGGCAGTATGCGGCGACCTTGTCGAGAATCTGATCGGCTGTCTTCGTCCAGACGAACAGCCCGGGGTGCTTGTTCCAGCCGGCGAGCCGGGAGCGGATGTCGCGTTCGAGGGCCCGGACGGAGCGGTGGGTGCCGCGCTTGAGCTTCGCGGCGAAGACGGTGGCGCGGGGTGGCGCGGATGCAGTCGTGGCTGCGGCGTTCGGGGACGCCGGGCACCATCGGCACAACGGGCTGGGCCGGCCTGGGGCCTGGGTCTGCGGTTTCTCGACCACGCACAGCACCAAGGCCTTCATTGGCGGATCGAGATGGAGGCCGACGACGCCGCGGACCTTGTCGATCAACCGCGGGCCGGTGGACAGCAGAGACGTCTGCGACCGGTGTGGCGCCGGTGCGAACGCCTGCCAGATCCGCGAGACCGTCGGGGGCCACATGCCCGTGGCGCCGCCATCGACCTGGCCGACCAGCGGGTGGCGTTCTTCGGCCTCTCCTCGAGCGTCTTGACGACGACCCGCTCGACGTCAGCATCGGTGATCTTGCGTGGGACACCCGGACGCGGGTCGTCGCACAGCCCGTCCAGGCCGCGTTCGAGGAAGCGGCGCCGCCAGGTGCCGACCATGTCCGGGGCGATCCGCAGCCGGCGGGACACTTCCACGACCGAGTGCCCGTACGCGCACTCCAACACGATCCGCGACCGCGGAGCCAGAGCCCGAGCCTGAGCCGTCGTACGGCGAGGCACCCAGCCCTCCCACACGGCCGCTGGACAATCAGTCACCGACAACGGCGGAAGCTTCGAACCCGGACCACTCACACCCGACCACCAGCCAATCTCCGACTCAGAACACCGGAGACGTCGTCCACCCGCTGCTGCAGGTGTGGGCGTCGGTGGCACTGCTCGCCGGCACAGCCGGTGCGCGAGCAGTACCGGGGATCACGGTCAGCCGGCTCTCCCCGCGGCTGGGGCCGCTGATGACGCGCGAAGCCGAGCAGTTGCTGCTCGGCGGCTGCACCGAGGTGGAGCTGTCCGCCTGCCACGAGCCGGACTCCAACCGCGACCGGGAGGCTGCCGGCCGCGGCACACAGGTCTCCGGCGACCTGATCAACGAGGGCCAGGACCTGATCGCCTCCGCCGGCTTCCTGGCCGGTGCCGTCATCCTCACCGGCGTCGCTGATGACGGCTCACTCATCGAGCATCCCGCCGAGGACGGCGGTTTCAAGCCGCAGCACGGACACTGCCCGGAGCAGCACCAGCCCTGCGTGCGCGTCACTCAGGACGGCTACGGCCACTGACTCCACCCGCCAGCTGCGCACAGCATGCATCATGTGCAAGGCGCGGTAGCGGCCTATGCGGTAGTTGTGCGGAATCGCGCCCGATACGCCGACGGAGGCGCCCCGAGCAGGCGCAGGAACACCCGGCGCATCGACTCGTCGCTGCCGAAACCGCACATGCGCGCGATGGTGTCCACGCCCGCGTCGCTGGACTCGAGCATGGCCTGCGCCGCCTCTAGGCGGACACGTTCCACGTACTGCCCGGGGGTGCTGCCGACCTCACGGCGGAAGAGGCGGGTGAGGTGGCGCTCGCTGACGGCGAGACGCTCCGCCATGGCGGCCAGGGTGTGACTTCCGCCGGGGTCGGCCACCACGGCGTCCAGCACTTGCCGCAGCCCGGCACTGCGGGGCGGGGGCACCGTGCTGCGCACACTGAACTGCGACTGGCCGCCGGGGCGTTGCAGGAACACGACGAGGTATTTGGCCGCGGTACGCGCCACCTGGGGGCCGTGGTCCTCCTCGACCAGCGCAAGCGCCAGGTCGATGCCCGCCGTCACTCCGGCGGAGGTGATGACGGGGCCGTCGCGTACGTAAATGGCGTCGGGCTGCACCCGCACCCGCGGGAAGCTCCTCGCCAGCTTCGCACATTCGGCCCAGTGCGTCGTGGCCCGCCGGCCGTCGAGCAGCCCGGCCTCGGCCAGCAGATACGCGCCGGTGCAGGCCGACGTCGTACGCCGCGCGCCCGTACCGAGGCGGCGCACGTGGGCGATCAGCTCCGGCGGATGCCGGTGGCCGTTGACCGTCGGGTAGCCAGGCACCAGCACCGTGTCGACAGCGGTCTCGGGAACATCCTCCACCGCCAGTTCGGCCCCCAGGGGGATCCCGGTGTCGCTCACCACCGCACGCCCGCCGGGCGAGGCGAGCCGGACCCGGTAGCCGGCTGCGTGCAGCACCTGTACCGGACCGGCCACGTCGAGCAGCACCACACCGTCGCCTACGACCACGATCACATCGCCCTCGGTCTTCACGCTCCTGAGTCTCTACCTCCGGGTGACAGGTCCTCAAGGACCGGCAGCCCACACATCCGGACATCCCCTTCCCTCCGCCTGCGGCCCGAAGGGACAGTCATCCGGTGCGCGTTCCGGGTCCCGGAGCCGGCGCACCCGTGACGACGACCAGCTCGGTGCGTCACGCCACAGCCCCCGACCGGCCAACAGGAGCACACACCATGCAACGCCGACACGTTCTTCGTACGGGCGCCGCGGCTACGGCCGCGACCGCGCTGAGCCTGGGCACCTCCTCCCCCACCGCTTCTGCCACCGCCCCCGCCGCCGAACGCAAGCGCGACCGCATCCGCGAACTGCGCGTCCACACCGTCTTGTTCGACGCCGTCGAGGAGCAGGACTTCGCAGGCCCCATCGAGGTGCTGGGCATCCTCGCGGACGCCGGCAAGCGCCCGATCACGCAGCGCTTCGTCACCGCCGATGGCCCCCGGACCATACGGACGTCATCCGGCATGCACATCGACGTACGCGACCCCTGGGCCCCCCAGGACGCGGACGTCCTGCTCGTACCGGGCGGAGGCTACGGCAAGGGATCCGGAGTCGATGACGAGATCAAGCGCGGCGTCCTGCCACGCGCGCTGGCCAAAGCCGAACGGCCCGGACTGATCATGGGCGGGGTATGCACCGGCGTCATGGTCTTGTCGGCAGCGAAGATCACCCGCGGCCGGCCGTGCACGACCCACTTCGCCGCCCGCGACGACCTCGCTGAGCAAGGCGGAAAGCTCACCTACGCACGCGTGGTCGACGACGGCGACCTGATCACCTGTGGCGGTGTCACCTCGGGCCTGGATCTGGCCCTCTGGCTCGCCGAGCGTCTCTACGGACCGCAGGACGCGCTGCGCGCCGAGATGATCCTGGAGTACGAACGACGAGGCACCGTCTGGCACACGAACAGCTGACCGCAACCACCCGGCCTTCCCAGACCGGACCCCTGCCACCAGCCCCCACCCGAGCCCCGCGCCCGGACCACCGCGAGGGGAACGAGCCACCCGACCAGCAGCCCCACAGACCACGCCCACAGCCACGACCTGGAAAGCAAACCACTGCCCGGCGGTGGCCCGTCCGGCCCGTCCTGCGGCACATCCAGTACCCCAGCCACCTCATGGACGGCTGCCTCGCCCAGACCGGCCTGACGATCGGCTCCGCCTGAGTTTCGGTTCTGCCCGAAACACGGTGCGTGGCTGCCGGGCAGAGCCGTGCCAGGAAGGTGTCAGAAGCTGATTGCGAATCTCATCTGCGCACGTCGGCAGCGCGCGGTGCAAGGCGTCAAAACGGGGACGCCGTTCGCGAAGCCGTTGCCCGTTCCGCCTGAGCCGAGACGGGCCGCAAGCCGATAGCCGACCACCGAGGCCGAATCGTGCGCCGTCAGTGGGCTGAAGACCTCCGCTGCCGCTCCGTCAGGCTCGAACCCCGCCCCTGCCCTCCTTGCCCGGCTCAAGCCCACATGACAGTGCCCGGTGCCTGATCGACCGGAGGTACCAGGAAGTGACTTTCCGACCACCTCTCGCAGTCATGCTGACGAGCCCTTGCGCCACCGTTTCCGGGGGAAAAGTATGAGAAGTGGTCGGGCTGCCCGGACAGCGAGTCCGTCAAGAGAAGTGGGCAGGAGCATGACCGGCTCATGTGGCGCATACGGGCCGGGCCACGCTGCGGCGGGTCGGCGGCGCCGGTTCGATGCCCCCCCGGGAGAACGGCACGGAGAGCGCTTCCCGGCACATCGGAACGCCTGCCAGGCTGGCGATCGCAAACCGAGCGCGCGACGCGCGCCTGTGCATGCGAGAAGAGAAACCGGAAAACACCACGCCGCCAAGCAGCCGCCCCGATACCCGCGGCGTTCGCATCGCTCCCGAGCCACGGCAGCACCGGCCCCCGTGACTCAGCGGCGGTACGTGGCTGTCGCGATCTCGATGAAGGACCGGATCAACGGGTTGGTGTCACCTTGTTCCACACCGCCACCGCTCGGCTCGGCGCCATATCGATCAGCGGCACCGCGACCAACTCCGTGGGCAGATCGTGTCCGAGCGGGGCCAGGCCGACCGTGCCGTTCCACAGCACGGCCTGCAGACATTCCTGGACGGCGCGGACCACGGGGCCCTCGCGCGGCCTGCCGCCGTTCCAGCACGACTGCCACAGGGGGTCGGCTCCCGGCGGGAACTGAAACCAGCGTCGGCCGCTCAACTCGTCCAGCCGCAGATGGTCGCGGCGGGCCAGTGGATCATCGGCGCGCAGGACGACGCCGACAGGATCGGTCCGCAGCGCGCGCACCGTCAGGGCGGTCTCGTCGAACGGTGCACGTGTCAAGGCGACGTCGACCAGGCCGGTGCGCAACCCGCACGTGGGGTCGGTCAGATCGGTCTCGCGGACGCGGATGTCGATGCCAGGGTGGCGCCGACGGTAGGCGGCGGCCAGCCTGGTCACTCCCGGGTCGGTGCCGTCCCCCAGGATGCCGACAGTGAGGGCCGCGGCGCCGGCCGCCGCGCTCACGCGTACCCGGACGCGGTCGGCATGATCCAGCAGCGCCCGTGCCTCGTCGAGCAGCACCGCACCCACCGGCGTGAGCGCGACTCCCGCAGCCGAGCGGGTGAACAGCCGGGCCCCGACCTCGGCCTCCAACTGCTTGATCGCCCGGCTCAGCGGCGGCTGACTCATATGCAGCCGGGTGGCGGCCCGCCCGAAATGGAGTTCCTCGGCGACCGCCACGAAATAGCGCAAGGTCCGTAGCTCCACGCAGCAACGATACCCACCAGGTATCAGCATCGCGGAACAGGTCTTGGACACCGGCAACACCCCCGCGGTGCACTCGTGAGCATGACCGAAGAAGCCAAGCCCAGCCGGCAGCAGGCCGAACCCGCCGTATCGGTGGTGGGTCCCGGCGACGGCGAGATGATCGTCCTGGGCACCACGCGCATGCGCGTCCTGGAAGACGGCAGCCACACCGGGCACCGCCTCGCGATCGCCGAGTCCGTCCTCGCCCCGCACGCCCAGGGACCGCCCCAACACCGCCACGCCCGCCACGACGAGGGCTTCTACATCCTCTCCGGCACCGTGCGATTCACCGTCGGGGACGAGGACCACGACGCCACCGCGGGCACGCTCGTGATGGTTCCGCCCGGTACCCCGCACACTTTCGCCAACCTGACCGACCAACCCGCCGTCATGCTCAGCACCTTCACCCCCGACCTGTACGTGCAGTACTTCCGCGACCTCCAAGCCGAACTCGCCGACGGCCGACCGCTGACGCCGCAAGCCAACATCGACGCGATGAGCCGCTACGCGACCGAGCCCGCCACCCACCCCGCCTGAAGCCGAGGGCCCGGCCCGGCACAGCCCCTTCCTTGTATCCGGCGGAGGCCAGTCCGCTCCCGCCTCCCGGGCCGGGCTTCTTGGGGGCGCCCGGCCGGGCCCCGAGTTCTTCCGGTATTCGACGCAATCGACGGGCCCCGAAACGGGTGGCCCGAGAACGGGAACCATGAACACCGCCTACTGGATCGTCGCGGGACTTCTCGCCCTCTTCTACCTCTACTCGGGCGCGATGAAGGTGAGCCGCAACCGTGACCAACTCCGGCCGATGATGGCCTGGGTCGACCGCATTGCGCTGCCCGCCGTAAGGGCGCTGGGGACGGTCGAGATACTCGGCGCGCTAGGACTGATCCTGCCGCCGCTGACAGGCATCGCTCCAGTGCTGGCCACAGCGGCCGCCATCGGCTTCGTTCTCCTGCAAGCCGGTGCGATCGCCGTCCACCTGACCGGCGAGGACCGCCAGATCACACTCAACCTCGGACTCATCGCCACCGCAGCCGCAACCACCTGGCTGGCCACCGGACTGTGACCGAGCTCGTTCGGCCAGGTCGTCGGGCAGACGGCGCACACCTCCTCACCACAACGCTGCGGCCGGACCGCGCCGCCTTGGCGCGCCGGACCTGCACCTCGGTGCCGCGACCTGCAGCTCGGCCCCTTCGGCCTCGACGTAGGCGAACACGTCGGCCATGCGGCCACGGTGAGCACAGCCGCCCTCCGCACTGGCGCCGATCACAGCGGCCACCGCCCGTGATGTCGTCCGTTCCGGGCAGGCGACGACGACCGTGGTGGGCGGCGCGTCGACCAGCGGCACGCACGCCACGTCGGGCCAGGCGCGCCGGCGCACCGACTCGGGCCAGACCGCGACCAGTTGGCCCGGTGCAACCAGTTGCATCACCTGCGAGATGTCACTGCACCTCGGGCGGACGGCCATCGGTGGCGTCCACATCTCACGGCCGTCGGGGCAACTGTTCGCCGGTCAGGTCGGCGAGCGTCAAGGCGGCCCGGTCGGCGAGACGGTGGGTCCGGGGAGCACGGCCAGCTGGTCCTGGGTCAGCAGGATTGTGCCGGTAGTGCCGCAGGATCGACTCCAGCAGCCCCGCATCCCCGTTGGGCTTCCTCGCCAGCGTGAGCTGCGGATCGGTCCGTCCCGCCCGTTGCGCGCGCCGGACCGACGCCGTGACCGCGTCCAGCGCCTTGCGGCTCTCGGCCAGGGAAGACCTGGCCGGCGCCGGTGAGGTTCGCCGATCGGCTGGTGCGTCCAGCAGTCGCACGCCCATGCGTCGCTCCAGGTGGGCGATGGCGCGAAACAGCGGTGGCTGTGCCATACCCAGGCGCTGTGCGGCGCGGGCGAGGGGCACGCCGCCTCGCTCGGCGCAGTGCGCGGAAGAGGGTGCGGATGTCCGCGACCAGCAGGTCAGGGGCCTGGAGGGAGGCGAAATGGCCTCCGGTGTCGAACTGGGACCAGTGGGTGATGTGGTTCGACAGCGATGCCGGGCCCTGGATCGCCCGGTCACCGAGAACTTGGCCACCCCGGTGGGCACGCCCGAGAGGGCCGGGCGTCCCCAGCCGTCGGCGCCGCACTGTAGAGCCGTGCGGCCGAGCCGGCGGTGGAGGTGAGCCAGAAGACGGTGACATGGGTGAGGACGGCGCCCCGGAGCAGGGCCATTTCGTCTAAGTCGGCGGGTGTCGAGGCGTTGACCAGCGCGTTGACGTGGACGCCGACGCCATGGTCGGGGGCGGTGCGCCCGAGCTCCGGGGAGATCATGGAGGCGAAGTCCCCGCCCTGAGCCCCGTAGCGTGGGTAGCCCAGACGTCGCATCAGTTCGGCCCAGGCGCGGGCGATACGCCTGGTTCCCCAGCTCCTGTCCCTGGTGGGCCGGGAGAACCCGGATCCCGGGACCGAGGGGGCGACGACGTGGAACGCGTCGGACGGGTCGCCGCCGTAGGAACGCAGTCGTACTCGTCGGCCCGATAGCCGACGAGGGCCTTGAGGTAGGGAAGAGCGACACCGTACTCCCAGCCCACGCCGGGAGCTCATCCGGCCACCGGGTCCGGCGCAACCGTTCTCGCAGGTCGTCGATGCCGCATCCGTGGAGGCGCACGTGCCTGGCCGGCTCACACCAGAAGCGGTTGAGGTCCGCCAGTGTCCGAAACGACCCTCAGGATGCGCCCTTGTGGCTCATCTGGCGCAGCTCGATGTCGGCGAAGCAGCCGGGGGTGGTGGCCGGCTGGGCGGGACCTGCCACAGTGCCTGGATTGCGCCAGCGTCCGGGCCTGGAGCCGACCGCCCGGACCACCGGCATTCCCCGACCACCGCACAAGGCCGGGGCGCCCCAGCCGACCCGGCGTACCGGACCGGCTGAGGCCACAACCGACGCCGGGAACGCTCCGTGCCCAGGGCCCGGACACGACGGCGCACGCGTCGGCCTCCGATCACAGCGCTCAGGATCGCAGGTGCGGGACTTCGCCAGCACGCTCCGAGCCGGAGCGCTCTGAGCAGCACAGGCACCGGACCGCGACCGGAGTCACCCGGCGGTGGCCCGACTCGGTTCGAAGTAGTGCCCCTGGTCGAGATCCTCGAGCAGACCGGCCTCGGCCGGAGCCCAGCCGGTCACCTCCCGGGTGATGGCACTGGAGACGGGACTGTCCGGCGTGAGGAACATCCCGAGGAAGCCGAAGTGCTCGTCGACCCGGTCCATCGGCACCGACCGTGTCGGGAGGCCGAGGTGGCGCCCGATGGCAGCGGCGATCTCACGGACCGCGATACCCTCCTCGGCCACGGCGTGCAGATACCCCGTCGGTGCGGCCTCGATCGCCAGCCGGAAGAGCCGAGCGGTGTCCCGGACGTGCACCGCGGGCCAGCGCGACGACCCGTCGCCCGGATAGCCCGAGAAGCCGGCCCGGCGGGCGGTCGCGATGAGGTGCGGGACGAAGCCGTTGTCTCCCTTGCCGTGGTTGGTCGGCGCGAGACGCAGGACAGTGGGCCGCAGCCCCCGCTCGGCGAGCGCGAGGGCGGCGTCGTCCGAGAGCTGTCGCGTGGCAACCAGCGCGTCGGGCGAGGGACGATCGTGCTCAGTGGCAGGCACCCCGTTTTGCGACAGTCCCACAGTCCCGGACGCGACAGCGATCGCCCCACCGGAGGGGAGCCCCTCGCCGAGCGCCTGGATGGTCGTGACGTCGGAGGCGACGGCCTCGGCCATTCCACCGCTCAAGGACCGCTCAACCGGAAACGCGAGGTGGACCACGGCGTCCGCGCGGGCGGCGGCGTCGCGCAGCACATCGAGGTCCTCGACGGTGCCGCGGACGCTCGCTGCGCCGGCGGCCTCGACAACGGCTGCCGACGCCTCCGAGCGGGCGAGCCCGGTGACATGGTGACCGGCTGCGAGGAGCTCGGGTACGACGGCCGAGCCGACCCAGCCGGATGCGCCGGTGACAAGAACACGCACGAGAACAACCTTCCTGTAGTGAATCGTGGCCTCCCACCACGGTCGGGACGCAGGTCGCAGATGATGCTCCAGATGACCACCGTTTCCACCCTGCCGTCCCGCCCCGGCTTGTGGCCCGATGGACGCCCTCACCCACTGGTCCATTTGGGCAAAGGCCTCTCTCGTGAGGCGGGGCGTCCGGGCAGCGCGGCGGTGGGAGACGTTTCGACATCAGCGTCGCGGGCACGTGCGGTGACAACCACGGTGCGCCGGTCGTCGGACTCACAGACCGTGGCTGGCGCGCCGTGGCCGTCCGACACTGAAGGAACCCGAGGGCCGAACCGTTCCGCCCGGATCGGCGGCGGAGCCTTTTGGTCAACGTCTCGTTCCACCTGCATCCTGGAGTAACACAGCGATGACCGACCGTGCTGAACTTGGCCGCTTCCTGCGGGCTCGCCGAGAGGCCCTGCGGCCGGCCGACGTCGGACTGGTGCCGGGCGGTCGCCGGCGTACGCCCGGCCTGCGCCGCGAAGAGGTGGCGATGCTCGCGAGCATGTCCACCGACTACTACGAGCGGCTCGAGCAGGCCCGAGGCGTCAATCCGTCGGAAACCCTGCTCGCCGCGCTCGCCAGGGCACTGCGCCTGTCGACCGACGAACGCGATCACCTCTACGCGGTCGCCGGGTATCAGCCGCCCCAGGGGCTGTCGCACGACGGCTACGCCGACCCCGGACTGATGCACATCCTCGACTCCCTCAAGGACACTCCGGCCCAGATCGTCGACGGCCTCGGCACGGTCGTCATCCAGAATCCGATGGCCATCGCGCTGCTCGGCCCGCTGGTCGACCGCCCCGGCCACGAGGACAACGGCGCCTGGCTCTGGTTCATGCGGCCCGCACTTCGCGGCGTCTACGCCGAGGAGGAGCACGAGGCGATCGGCCGCACCATCGTCGCTGACCTGCGTGCCTCCGTCTTCCGCCACGGGCACCACCCGTGCGGGCAGGCCCTCGTCGACGAACTGTGCAACGGGAGCAAGGAGTTCGCCGCGCTGTGGGATCTCGGCGAGGTCGCCACCGTCCGCTCCACCCGCAAGTCCGTCCTGCACCCCCAGGCGGGCCGGCTGGATCTGCAGTGCGACGTCGTCCTCAGTCCGGTCACCAGCAAGCGCCTCTTCCTCTACCGGCCGCAGCCCGGCACCGAAACGGCCGAACGCCTGGAGTTCCTCCGTGTCCTCGGCACCCAGTCCTTCGCGAGCTGACCGAGCCGGAGCCGGCACAGGGCCCTGACCGCTGCCCTGGTCACCCCATGCCCGTCAGCGATCCACCCGCCCTGCGAACCGCCCACGCCTTTCCCCGCGCCTCTCCCCGGGCCGGTCCCGTGGCCGAGCCGACCGGTTTCGTGACCGCTCAGCCACGGCGACGGGCCCGATGAAGGCACGGTCACGATGCTGACGACACGCAGCAGCCACACCCCAGCCCGCCGCGTCACCAACCTCCCGAACAACACACCTGAGCGTTGTCCCGTAAATGATCTACGGCATGTTAGTTGACCAGCGTCGTTGCCCGCTCATTCGGCCAGCGTGAGGTTGTGCAGGCGGGCGATGCCGAGCATGGCGTGGTGGACGCCGTCGCCCTTGAGGCGGCAGTCCCGGAGGATCTTCCAGGTCTTCATCCGAGCGAAGGCGTGCTCGACGCGAGCGCGGACCACACGGTGCGAGGTGTTGTGTTCCTCCTTCCAGGCGGGGAGTTCGGCTTGGCCGGATTCACGGCGGTGCGGGATGGCCAGGCCGGTGCCCCCCGGTAGCCGCCGTCCGCGATGACTGTGGTCTGGCCGACGGCGGACTTCGCACCGGACAGCTCCCATGCCTTGCAGTCGTTGCGGTTGCCTGCGACTGGTCGGCCGACCGCGACAACGAGCCGGGAGTCGGCGTCGATGACGACCTGGTGGCTGGTGGAGCACCGGTAGTTCTTCGCCTGCTCGGCAACGCTGTGGTCGCGGGTGGGGACCAGGGTGCCGTCCACGATCAGCACGGTGTCCTTGCGGAACCGTTTGCGCTGCTGGAGCGCAAGCGCGGGCCCGAGATGGTCAACTATGCGGTCGGCCGCCGATGCAGGTCGAGAACATCGACGTCCCAGCCGACGTCGGCCAGAGCCGCACGGGCAGGGTCGACCACCGCGCCGGTGAGTGAATCCGAACCGGGGTGGGCGACGACCAGAAGAGCGCGTCCGGACCCGGGGGCGCTTGAAGCGCTCGCTGCGAGGGGATCCGTCATGCTCATCAAGCGTCCCGGTCGACGAGGCGGACCAGCATCTTGCCGGTGTTGGCGCCCTGCAGGACCCCCAAGAACGCCTCAGTGGCTCGCTCCAGACCATCGACGACGGTCGACTCGGTGCGCAGCGAGCCGTCGGCGAGCCAGCGCGCCGCGGTTGCGACCCACTCCGGGAACAGGTCCAGGTGGTGGTTGACCAGCATCCCGCGCAGCGTCACCTGCCGGGCGGCGGACCGGAACAGGTTGTGCGGACCGGGCATCGGCGCGGTGGCGTTGTAGGTGCTGATGGCGCCGACCATGGCGATGCGGCCGTCCAACCGCATCGCGTCCAGCGCGGCCACCAGGTGGTCTCCGGCCACGGAGTCGAGGTAGACGTCGATGCCGTCGGGGGCGTGCTTCGCGAGCTGCCCGGCCAGATCGCCCTGCCGGTAGTCGATGGCGGCGTCGAAGCCGAATACCTCCACCAGCTTTCTTGTCTTGTCGGGTCCGCCGGCCGAACCGATCACCCGGGCGGCGCCGAGCTTGCGGGCCAGCTGGCCGGCCACACTGCCGACTGCTCCGGCGGCTGCCGAGATGAACACCGTCTCACCGGCCCGCACCGGGGCGGTGCGGGTCAGTGCCGCATACGCGCTCAGTCCGGTGGTGCCCAACGGCCCCAGGTAAGCCTCGGCGGGGGCCAGTTGGGTATCGACGACGGTGGCCGCACCGGCATCGAGCAGCGCGTACTCCCGCCAGCCCAGAAAGTGCGAAACGGTCGCGCCGACCGGGATGGCGGCGGAGCGAGAAGCCACCACGGTGCCGACCGCGGAACCTTCCATGGCGGCGTCCAGCTGGAACGGCGGAATGTAGGACGGAACGTCGTTCATCCGGCCGCGCATATAGGGGTCGACTGACATCCAGGTGTTGCGCACCAGGATCTGTTCCTCAGCGGGAGCGGGGACCTCCGCCAGGACCGACGCGAAGTGCTCCGGTCCGGGTTGGCCCGACGGACGGGCGACGAGGCGGATTTCGCGGGACCGTACGGAAGGGGCAGGCAAGGGCGTTCTCCTTGGCGTTCGGGTATCGGGCGTGGACGGCCCAGGTGCGGCTCGGCCGGGTCCTGGTCGGCCGGGTGTGGTCGAGTGCGCGGTCCTGGGGAATGCAGGAGGCCAGGCAGTGTCGCCCTGCCCCGGAGTTCAGGGCGCGGTGCGGAGATAGTGCTCAGCGATCTCGTCGCTGGTGGTCAGCCATACCCCCGGGTGCTCGGCGAGGTAGGACAGCGCCTGGTCGAGGTACCCGGCGCGGAAGGCCTGGCCGATGACGAAGGGGTGCAGCGCCAAAGCCATGACCCGTCCGCCGGCGGCGGAGTCGGCGTACAGTCGGTCGAACTGGTCGGTGACCACACGCACGAAGTCCGGCCCGGACATCCCCTGCATCATGAACATGCCGAGATCATTGAGCTCCACCGAGTACGGCACGCTGAGCATCCCCGGCACATTCAGGCGGAAGGGCTGGTCGTCGCACGTCCAGTCCAGGACGTAGCTCAGCCCGAGATCGGCGAGCAGCGACGGGGTGTGCAGTGTCTCGGTCAAAGCCGGGCCCAGCCAGCCGCGCGGACGGCGGCCGGTGGCCTGTTCGATGGTCTCGACGACCTCGGTCAGGTACCGGAGCTCGTCCTGCTCGGACATGTCGGCCTGGAGGGTGGAGTTGTCGCGGCCGTGCGCCAGCCACGCCCAGTCCCGGTCCCGGCCGGCCTTGATGATGTGCGGGTACTGGTGGCAGACGGCCGAGTTGAGCAGCACGCTGGGACGGATGCCGTGCCGATCGAGGATCTCGATGATCCGCCAGATGCCCACCCGCGGGCCGTAGTCGCGCCAGCCGTGGTTGAGCGGATCGGGCAGCAGACCCGCGGTCGCCTCGTTCAGACTGGTGGACGCCACACCGAGTTGGAAGTGCTCGACGTTCAGCCCGATGTAGAAGGCCACACGTGCGCCGCCGGGCCAGCGGATCGGCTCCCGCTCGGCAATGGGACTGTAGTCGTACAGCATGTTGTCCATCGGATGCATACCTTCCGTACACAGGTTGACGGTGACCGCACCGCGCCATCCGGCGCGGACGGCAGGACTGAAGCGCTCACCCAGAGCCGCGTCGGCGACACGCGCCGCGCAGCCCTTGAAGGCCGGCTGCACGCCTGCTCCTCAACATCACCTACAAGGGCTCCATCACTCTCACCCAGGCCCGGACCTGGAACAATGGCGTTCCGAGGAAGAGCGGATTAGCTGAACTAATGAACGGGGGGGCATGGAGCGGCACGAGATCGAAGTCTTCTTGACCTTGGCGGAGGAGTTGCATTTCGGCCGCACCGCCGATCGCCTCGGCCTGACCCAGGGCCGGGTGAGCCAGACCGTCAAGAAGCTGGAGCGCCGCTTCGGCGCCGACCTGTTCGAGCGCACCAGTCGCCGCGTCGCCCTGACCCGGCTCGGCAAGCAACTGCGCGACGGTATTGAACCGCCCTACCAGCGCATCCAGGAGGAGATCGCCGCGGTCGCCGCAGCCGGCCGCGGTGTCACCGGCACGTTGCGCGTCGGTTTCTCCGGCGCGTTCACCGGACACCTGCTGCAGCACATCACCGAGCAATACGCGCGGCGCCACCCCGGTGTGGAGGTCCGCCTTCAGCAGATCCAGCTGTTCGATCCGTTCGGCCCGCTGCGAGCGGGCCAGGTCGATGTCCAGGTGACGGAGCGGCCGGTGAACGAACCCGACCTGACCCTCGGTCCGGTGCTGGTCCGCGAACCGCGGGCCCTGCTCGTGGCAAACGCCCATCCGTTCGCCCTGCGTGAGTCGGTGAGCATCGAGGACTGGGCCGATTGCAGGCTGCTGTCGGTGGGAGGGGCGAGCGCCCCGCAGTACTGGCTCGAGCACCTGTTTCCGACCCGGACACCGTCCGGACGGCCCATCCCCCGGGGGCCGGCCGTTCTGTACTGGGAGGACGCCATGACTGTGATCCGCGCCAACCAGGCCGTCTGCCCGCTCTCGCTGGCCGCGTCGCGGTACTACACCCACACCGGCCTGGCCTACCTCCCGGTGCCGGATGCACCACCGCTGGAGTACGGCCTGGTGTGGCAGACGGCCCGTTCGACCAAGCTCGCACTGGCGTTCATCCAGGCTGCCGAGGCCGCGGTGAACGCCAGGGGCGGACCGGATCGAGCCCTGGCCACTCTGCACGACAGCACCCGCGAGACCACATGAGGGCAATCAGGCCCATGCCGATACGCGGATTACGAAGTGAGACCCCGACCCTGGCCATGTATCCGACGAGCGTTGGGGTTCCGGCCGTCGGCGCAGGCGGCCGAGTAACGGCTGACGGAGTGGAGGGCAACGCAGGTATGCCCGGTTGAGCTGGTCGAGGACCGGCAGCGGGAGGCCCCTGCTCGTCAGTGCCGCGTCGAGCCGAAGAAGGACAGGCTGCCCTGACGCTCCTGCGCCTGGACACGGAAACCATCCCCCTGTGTGGAGCGTACCGACGCCAACCTCGCGGCACCTCACCCGCAGGACATGGACCACTCCCCCACTGATCACACCGTTGAGGACGGACGAGCTGCCGCCGGTTGCCCAGTAATCCCACGTCGCCGCAATTGACGGCACCGAGAGGCTGCACGCGTTGACCCGTACCACGTACACCGGCGTGCTCGATGCCGCTGAAACCTGTTCTCCGGCAGACCTGTTTCCACCAGGGGCTTCACGCAGCCTGATGTCACATCAGGCCGGGCGCGAGACTGCTCTACTGATCGGTCACCTGCGAGCCGCAGCATCCTTCTGTCCTGCGGTGCGTTCTCCAGTAGTCAGGAAGATCCCGGACCTGTCGGACGGGCGGCACGAGCCAATACTCTGAGCCCCGTTCGCACTATCTGGGAGAGTCATGACAAGTAGGTTCACCGAGTTGGCCGTTGACTGCCACGATCCGGAGAGGCTCGCGGCCTTCTGGTGCGAAGTCCTGGACTTCAAAGTGATCGACCGGAGCGAGAGCAAGGTCGAGATCGGCTCCTGGGTGCCGACCGTCGAGGATGTCCGGGCCCGCCAAATGCCACCCACCCTGCTGTTCGTCCAGGTGCCCGAGGGCAAGATCGTGAAGAATCGGCTCCACCTCGACGTCAGCCCGATCGATGGCAGCACCGACGACGAGGTGGCCAGACTGATCGGCCTCGGCGCCACCAAGACGGACGTGGGCCAAGGCTCAGACCGAAACTGGGTGGTCATGGCCGACCCCGAGGGCAACGAGTTCGACGTCCTACGCACCCTGGCACCGCAGAACTAGTACTCCAGTGCTGAGCTGGTTCTTCTTCGGTAGTGGCAGCGGCGGGCGAGGGCTTGGTGTCGTCAGCGCCAGAGGGACCGGTTCAGGGCGCGGGTGACTGGTCCGTGGTGGGGTGTGGGTCGGGGCAGCAGAGCGTCCAGGAGTCTGCGGGCTTCTGCCACGGTGAAGCGGATGGTGCTGGTGGGGTCGTTTCTGCTGGCCCCCTTTCGGTGGTCCGGACTGCGATGGTGGTCAGGAACGCGTAGGCGAGCATGGCCAGGGTGATATGCCGGTGCCAGCCCGGATAGCGACGGACTTCATACTGGTCGAGGCCGCATTTGTTCTTTGCGGCCTGGCATGCTTCCTCGATCGCCCACCGCGAGCCGGCGACCCGGACCAGGTCAGCGGCCCTCGTGCCGTTGGGCGCATAGGCAAGGTAGTAGGCGATCTCGACGGGGACGGACACGCTGCGGCGGGCCAGTACCCATCCTGATGGGTGGGCCGGTCGCCGTCGAAGGCACCGATCGCCGGCAGGCGTGCGGCGGCCCAGTCGTAGAGGCGCGGGCCTTTGGCACCGTCTCCGCAGGAACGTCGTTGGCGCTTCCCCTTTGGTTGCGAACCCGCGACTGTCAGGAACTCTCGCCGCTCGGCACCGGTCCTCGTCCGCGGTCCAGGACTGGGACAGATACAGTTCCCGGTCCACCAGCGCTCTGCCCCTTGACGTGGCGTAGGCGGCGAAGACTCCGATCTGGCAGTTCTCCGTGCGACCGGCCGTGCCGGAGTACTGCCGCTGCACGCCGGCGGATGTGATGCCCTTCTTGAGGAAGCCGGTGCCGTCCACGATCAGGACCCCGCCCGGGGGGCCAAGTCCCGCTCGGCGACGTCCTGCTGCACGTCGTCCCGGACCGCGTCAGCGAGCCAGGCCGCACCGTTCAAAAGATGCTCGAAGTCGGCCGGGCCACGGTGACCTGCATACTCGGTGAGCTGCCAGCCGTTCTTCCGCTCCACCGGAGCCAGTAGACCATGACCAGCCAGCACTACGAATCCGACCAGCTCAAGCAACGATTTCTGACTGGAGTACTAGGGCGTTTCGTTTGGATCATCGGGCGGTGCGTAACATCGCTCGTCGGAGCCAGGGGAGGCGCAAGGCATGGGAATGTTCAGCAAGGACCACACTGAGCAGCGGGTACCTTCGCCCGCGTTGGTTGACGAGGCGAAGGCCAATCCAGGGGGTTGGGTGTACGAGATCGACAGAGGCATGGTCGATGATCCCTGTGGGGCTGTGCCCCCTGAGGCCATCATCGGGGCTTGGAAGGTAGATGCAAGCGGGAAGCTCTCTGGCGACTATCAGGCGAATCCGAACTACCGGCCTCGGGCGACAGGGCAGTAGTCCGTTTCGAACGAAGCGGCTCGGATGTTTCGTTTCAATCAGCGGCTCGTTGGTCCAGGCGTGCCGTTGACTGATGTGCAGTGGGCCCGGATTGAGCCGTTGCTCCCGGACCGGACGCCGAAGCGGGGTGGCCGCTGGAGGGACCACCGGGAGATGATCGATGCGATCGCCTTCAAGTTCCACAGCGGAACCCAGTGGGTGCACCTGCCGGAGAAGTACGGCAACTGGCGGGGCGTCTACAACCGGCTGCGGATGTGGGCCATCGACGGCACCTGGGAGCGGGTGTTCACCGCGCTGGTCGCGCAGGCCGATGCGGATGAAGACCTGGAATGGGCCGTCTCGGTGGACTCCACGATCGTGCGCGCCCACCAGCACGCCGCCGGGGCCCGCAAAAAGGGGCTCCGGCAGGCGAGCCAGCCAACCACGCCATCGGACGCTCCCGCGGCGGTCTGACAACGAAGATCCACCTCGCCGCCGACAGCGCCTGCCGGCCGCTGGCATTCGTCCTGACCGCAGGTCAGGCCTGTGACGCACCCGCCTTCACAGCCGTGATGGACCGCCTGCGCGTTCCCCGGCCCCGGGGACGCCCCCGCACCAGGCCGGACGTCGTCCTGGCCGACAAGGCGTATTCCTCACGCGCGATCCGCGGGCATCTGCGCACACGCGGTATCCGGGCCGTGATTCCCATCCCGGCGGACCAGCAGCGTCACCGCTTGCGCCGGGGCAGTCATGGCGGCCGACCACCCGCCTTCGACCGTGAAGTCTACAAACAGCGCAATACCGTCGAGCGATGTATCAACCGCCTCAAGCAATGGCGAGGCATCGCCACCCGCTACGAGAAGACCGCGACCATCTACCTGGCCGCACTCCACATCACAGGCATCTTCATCTGGTCCGCCCGGTGATCTAAACGAAACCGCCTAGGAGTCAGTGCAGTTCGGCGCTGGCCTTGCGGTCGGTCACCGAGACGAGGTGGTGGAGCGCGGTCTCCGAGGGTGAGCCCGGTTCGGCGACCAGGAGTTCCATTTCGCTCAGGTCGGCGTCGCCGGGCAGCAGGACCGTCTCGCCGCTGAGTTCGAGGCGGCCCACGACCGGGTGTGTGAAGGCGTAGTCGCGGCTGCTCCACAGGGCCACGCTCTGCTCGCCCCACAGCCGCTGGAAGTCGGCGCTGGTGTCCCGCATCGCTTCGACGTGGGCTGCGAGGGCGGAGTCGCCCGGGCTGCGGGCCAGGAGCACCCGCAGATACGACACGTGTGCCCGGGAGAAGCCCGGCCAGCCGTCACCGAGCATCTGCCGGAACTCCTGGTTGCAGAACACCTGGTGCGACCAGGTGCGCTGCTCGGGCGGTGAAGAGGCGAGATCGACCAGGGCGGCGGCGGGGCGGTTCCACGCGACGATGTCCGTGTGGTGGCCGAGGACGAACACCGGATGGTGGGTCATGGAGTCCAGCAACCGCTGGAGCCCGGGCCGGAGGCGGACCGGGCTCTGCCGTTTTGGTGTCTGCGGTGGGTGGGCGAGCCGGTGGAGGTAGAGCCGCTCGTCCTCGTCGAGCCGCAAGGCCCCGGCGATGGCGTCGAGGACGGTGGGGGACACATTGTCTGTCTTTCCCTGTTCGAGCCGCGTGTAGTGGGCGACGCTGACGCCGGCGTACAGGGCGAGTTCCTCGCGCCGCAGCCCGGGGACGCGCCGCTGCCCCTGGTACCGGGGCAGTCCGACGTCCTCGGGCCGCAGCCGCGCACGCCGCGATTTCAAAAACTCGCTCAACTCGCCCCGTACGTCCATGCGCAGGGACTTTAGCAACCGGACGTGGCCCGCCGGTGGAGAGCACGGTTGTCCCGTGCCATGTGGGCTCCCCCGCGCCCCGCGCACACTGCCCGCTCAGTCGGTGCTGTGCAGCTGTGCCGGGCCGCGGGCGGGCACCGGCTGGGGGCGGTTGTCGCGCGCGGTGATCCGGGGCCGAGGCCGTGGCAGCTTCAGCGCGACCGGGACGGCCAGCAGCATGACGGCGCCCAGGGTGAGGACGGCGGTGCGCATGCCCTCGGCGGAGGCGGCACGCAGGGCTGTTCCGCTCAGGCCCGTGAGGTCGTGGTTGGCGACGGCGACGAGCAGCGCGAGCCCGGCCGCCGTGCCGACCTGCAGTGCGGTGGAGGCCACCCCGGAGGCGAGGCCCTGCTCGTGCTCGGCCACCCCGGTACCGGCGGCGTTCCACATCGCTGTGTAGGTGGCGCCCATGCCCAGGCCGACGACGATGACCCCGGCCAGCGTGGTCAGTGCCGATCCGTCGACGCGCAGGCCGGGGGCGAGGAGTCCGGCGCCCGCGGCGTTGACGACGATGCCGGTCAGCAGCGTGCCACGGGTGCCCAGGCGCTGGATCAGCCGCTCGCTGAGGAAGCTGCCTGCCGTGATGGACAGGGTCGAGGCGAGGAAGGCCAGGCCGGTCTCCAAGGCGCTGAAGCCGAGCACGTCCTGGTAGTAGAGGGTCAGGAAGTACGGGACGGCGTTCATCGTCAGTCCGAAGACCAGGATGACGACGACGGCACCGCTGAGCGACCGGTTGTGGAAGAGCTGCAGTGGCATCAGCGGGTTCCGGCCGCGGGCCTGGATGCGGACGAAGACGGCCAGCAGGAGGACCGCGAGCGCGGCGGCGGCCAGCACCTCGGTCTGCGTCCAGCCGGTCTCGGAGCCGTGCGCGACCGCGTAGATGAGCAGGGTGACGCCGCCGGTGCCGGTCAGCGTGCCGGGGACGTCGATGCTGCCCCGGGTGACGCGGCCGTCGGCGGACAGCAGCGCGAAGGCACCGACGACTCCCGCCAAGGCCAGTGGGACGTTGACGTAGAAAACGGCCTGCCAGCCCAGCGTCTGGGTGAGGACTCCGCCGGCCAGTGACCCTGCGGTGAGTCCTCCGGCACCGGCCATGGCCCAGATGGTGAGCGCGCGATTGCGTTGGGGGCCCTCGGCGAAGGTGGTGTTGACCAGGGCCAGCACCGCTGGGAACAGGACCGCTCCGGCCAGGCCCTGCAGGCCGCGGGCGGCGAGCAGTACGCCCGGTGTGGTGGCGAGGCCGCCCAGCAGGGAGGCGACACCGTACAGCGCCATACCGAGTACGAACATCCGTCTGCGCCCAAAAAGATCGCAGAGCCGTCCGCCGAGGAGTAGGAAGCCGCCGTAGAGGACGGCGTACGCGGTGACCACCCACTGCAGGGTGTGCGCGGTGAAGCCGACGTCGGCGGCGATGTCGGGCAGCGCCACGTAGATGATGGTGAAGTCGAGACTGATGATCAGGTGGCCGAGCGCCAGCAGCGCCAGGCTCCACCCCGGCCGCCGACCGCCGGGGTGAGGTGAGGGCTGTGGGGAGAGCATGGGTGTGCCGTTTCCTTCGTCGGGTGGGTGCGCTCACGTGTGCGGGCGGTGTCCGCCTCACGCCGCGCTCTGCGGAGGGAGCAGTTCGAACAGGCTGGAGAAGCCCTGGTCGCCGTGGCCGTCCGCGATGCGGCGGTCCATCAGCCTTTTGACCTCCCGCATCCGGACGGCTTCCACGCCCATGGACTCGCGGTGGCCGATCAGGTCGTCCATCAGTGCCGCCTGGACGTCGAGCGAGCCGAGGTCCGGCCCGTACCTACCGGTCTCGACCGCTTGGGCCATCGAGCCCAGTAGCGCCGGAAAGACGGCCAGGGAGGCGCCGAACCGCTCGGTGAACCCGGCCAGGTCGACGCCTTCTTCGCGGAGCAGCCGCAGGGTGTGCAGGTAGCCGATGAGCAGCTCGTAGGAGGTGGCGAGACCTGGGCCATGAACTCCACGGCGGCGGCGCCGGGTTCCTCGCCGTGGTAGGTGACGGTGCCCAGCTCGCGGAGGGTCGTCTCGTGGGCGGCGAAGGCGGTGTCGGAGCCGCTGAACGGGAAGAGGATGTCCGGGGTGCCCACGTAGGGCGGGTCTCCCATGATCTTGCCGTCGAGGTATCCGGCGGCGCCGTGTTCGCGGGCCCAGCGTTCGTTGGCGCGAGCCTGGGAGGGGGAGCCGCTGGTGAGGTTGACCAGCGTGCGGCCGCTGACCGCGGTGCCGACGGAGGCCAGCACCTCCTCGACCGCCGCGCTGTCGAGGAGCGCGACCACTACGAGTGGGCTTGCCGCGACAGCCTCAGCGGCTGTCGGGGCCGCCGTGGCTCCGGCGTCAGCCAGCGGGGCGGTCTTGGCGGCGGTGCGGTTCCAGACGGTGGTGGGGTGACCGTGGTCCAGGAATGTCCTGGCGATCGCCGAGCCCATGGCGCCGAGGCCGAGCACGGTGACCGGGCCCGCTTCAGCGGCCGGGCGGGTGGTGGTGTCCGATGCGATGGTCATGGGGATCCTCCTGGATCAAGGCGAAGAAACAGACGTAGAAGTTGCCGTGGCGGGGCAGCGGAAGAACTCGGCACCCTTGCTCGGCGCGCCGATGCCGGCGAGTGCGGCCCCGTCGAAGTGACCTTCACGGGGTCGGCGGGCCGAAGAGGGGATGGCGGGGCTGTTGGCCGGTCAGGCTGTGGTGGTCAGGCCGCGGAGCAGGGCGGCGGCGGTCTCGACGGCGCGGCGGGCCTGGAATTCGACGGCGGCGAGGTTGGCCTCGGCCACGTTGTCGGGATTGTTGTCGGAGATGCTGCTGGCGCCGTAGGGGTTGCCGTTGGCCGGGTCGAGCTGGACGGGGTCGGCGAAGCCGGGCGGGACGATGATCGAGCCCCAGTGGTAGAAGGTGTTGTTGAGCGCCAGCAGCGTGCTCTCCTGACCGCCGTGGCAGGCGGAGGTGGAGGTGAACGAGGAGACGACCTTGTTCACCAGCTTGCCCTCCGCCCACAGGCCGCCGGTGGTGTCGATGAACTGCTTGAGCTGCGCAGCGGGCAGCCCGAAGCGGGTCGGGGTACCGAAGAGGATGAGGTCGGCCCACTCCACGTCGGCCACGCTCGCCTCAGGGACCTCGACAGTGGCGGAAGCGTGCCGGGCCCAGTCGGGGTTGCTCTCGACGGCCGCAGCGGGGGCCAGTTCGGCGGCCCGCCGCAGGCGCACCTCCTCGGCGCCCGCCTTCTCGGCGGCCTGTGCGGCGGCCTTGCCATGCTGTGAACGTTGCCGGTGGAGGAGTAGTAGATGACGGCCACATTGGTCATGACAAGTACTCTCCTTGTGCAGTGAAGGGCGGGAAGGGAAGAAGGGGAATGGAAGGAGGGGCTCAGACGAAGAAGCTGTCGTGGCGCACGAAGAACTCCGCGCGCTCTTCCTCGCTGAGCCCGGCCAGCTCGGTGACGCCCTCGAAGTACTCCTCACGGGGCGCGCCCGGGGCGAAGAGCATCAGCATGGAGGCGGGTTCGCCGGACTCGTTGCGGAAGGCGTGCAGCCCGCCCACGGGTACGTACAGGTAGTCGCCCGCGGTGGCGTCCACCCAGCGCCGACCGTCGAAAAGCCGCATGGTGCCGGACAGGATGAAGAACGACTCCGACATCGCCTTGTGGAAGTGCGTGCTCGGCCCGCTCGTCTCCGGTCCCATGTCCACGCGGTACAGGCCGTACTCGCCGCCGGTCGAGACGGTGGTGGACAAGTAGTGGTACGCGGTGCCGGTCGCGTTGGCCGGGGCGTGGGGACGCGGCTTGGCGACGAAGTCGGGCGCGGTGGTCGCGGGCCGGAAGGCGGCGCTGACCTCGCCGTGCTCACTGCAGTAGCGAGGGTCGGGATAGGACACGGGGACTCCTTTCGGGAGACGCTGCGCCGACCGGGCCGGCGACTGCGAACAGCTTCCGGCCGGCTGTGGTGGCCAGCCAGTCCCGAGGGCTGCGTACTCAACTCCTGAGCACCCTGAGCCGCTGCTGGCCCGCACGGCGCTCGTCGGCTGAAGACCTCGCCAGCAGCGCCAACGCCGTGACCTGGAACGACGCCGATTCGCTGAAGTAGCGTGCCGTGCGGCTAGACGATCGGAACAGACGAGGGTGTATGGAGCGGCAGGAGTTGGAGACATTGCGTTCCTAGCACTGGCCGAGGAACTGCACTGACGTACTGCCCGCCGCCTCGGGCTGTCAGCCGGGCGGGTCAGCCAGGTCATCCACACACTGGAGCGCCGGGTCGGAGTGCCACTGGTCGATGATCGTCATTTTTGTGCCACCGAAGTTTGAGGGGTGGGGGTGCTGATCGTCATGGGTGGCAGTGGGGGGACTCGCTGGTGCATCCGCGGATCCTGGCCTTGGAGCGTTTGACCTGGGGTTCTTGGAGGGGTTGCTCTCAGGCTCGTAACAGCCCGACCAATCCGAGCGGGCAGGCGGGTTCTATGATCCGCGCATGTCGAACATCTGGGGACGGGCTGTCCTACTGGCGGTGCTGACAGGAGTCACCGGCTTGGGCATCGCGCGGCTCCTGGTCGTGGAATGCGTGCGAGTGCCTGCTGGAGGGGGCAGCCGGTGCGGCGCGTTCGTCCATGCGTACGACTACCTGGCCATCGTCGCGTTTATCGGCGGTTGGGCTTGCGTCCAAGTCCTTCTTCGGAGCAAGCACTACCGGGCCGACTGGCGTCCTGCCCTGGGCGTGACCGCCGGCGCGCTCATCAGCGCGGGCGTCATCATGGCGGTCGCCCCCTCGGCCGCCGCAGGAGTGATGCTCGTTCTCGGACTCGTCGCACCGCAGTTGGCTCGTCGGTACGGGCGCGAACCACAGCCTGAGAACCATCGCCGCCGAATGGAGCCAAGCAACGAGTAGCCGGGCACCAACTGCCGCACGCGAGCCAATACCCCGGACTCCCGTCTCCTTCGTGATGCCAGCCGCCCGCCAATAGAGACACGGCCTGAAAGAGCGTTTCATCCCGGCAGGGTTGATTGGTGGCGTTTCGCGAGCCGACCCGGTACGGGACGGGACCTTTGGGGCAGACGTGTCTGGCGGGAGGTGTGGGATTCGCCATGATCGACCTCATAAGCCGCAGACTCACCCGGGACTCCACCCCAAACTGGCGCGACACATGACGCACAACCTGGCCGCGCGCCGCGTCACTTCTGCGTGTTGGTGCTTTCGTGGGCGGCAGTCGCGTCCAGTACATGTGGAACGACCACAATCTGTACGTCGTCCTCGTAGATGACCCGCCCCGGGTCTGCGGAACGCAGAGCCCGACAGTCGACGCCGTGCGCGGACAGGATCTCCAGATAACCGGAGACCCGAGCGAGGAGTTGAGTGGCTGACGGCTTGAACCATGCCGCCGCGCCAGGGTTGACCTCGTCGTCGTAGACGTGGGGGTCAACGGTCGAGGGGTCGGTGTACGCGGCGTCGTACCAACTGTTGTTGCAGCGGCGGAAGTTCTCCTGCTCGTCCGAGAGCTTTCCCTCCCTCGCCAGATTATTGACGAGCCCGAAAACGCCGGTGAAGTGGCCTCGGCTGTTCCGGTGAGGCGATTGGAACCGTACGTACTGGACGGCCTCACTGTCGCTATCGATCACGCCCATCAGCACATCTTGCCACTGTCCCTCTCATGGTCCAATAGCGTCCCGCATTGAGAGCATACGCACGAATGGGAATGAAACGCTCTTTCAAGCGATCAGGTCGGCATCGGCGGTGATCTCGGCACCGTTGAACGTGGCCCGCTGTGGCAGTCAGCAGGCTGCATGCGGGCGCGAAAGTCGTCACGGGGGCCGTATGCGGCCTTGTAGAGCTAGGCCGTGTTCTAGGTTCGGTTTTCTGTGCACGCCCTGCATGCTGATGATCAAGGTGTGGGGCGAGGGGATCTTTCTGATGAGCAGTGGTCGGTGCTGGAGTCGTTGCTGCCTGCGGTGGGCACAAGTCGCAGGTGGCCTGGCTGTCGGCGCCTGGTAGACGGTGCGGTGGCGGGTTCGGAACGGAGTTCCATGGCGGGACCTGCCGTTCGAGTACGGACCGTGGCAGACGGTGTATGGACTGTTCCGGGGATGGCAGCGTCGGGGTGTGTGGGTCCGGCTGCTGACGTTGTTGCAGGCGAGGGCTGATGCGGCCGGGCTGATCTTCTGGGAGGTCAATGTCGACTCCACCATCTGCCGGGCACACCAGCATGCTGCCGATGCCCGCCGGCGCGGTGCTGTGCAGAAGGAACCCGCCGGGCGGAGTGAGCGCCGAACCTGAAGACCATGGACTGGTCAGGTCGCGAGGCGGGTTCACCACGAAGATTCATCTGGCGTGTGAGCAGGGACAGAAGCCGTTGTCGCTGCTGATCACCGCCGGGCAGCGCGGTGACAGTCCTCAGTTCGAGCCGGTCCTGAACGCGATCGGGGTGCCCCGGCCTGGTGTCGGCCGGCCGAGAAGCGGCCCGCTGCGGTTGCGAGGCGATAAGGCGCACTCTTCACGCGCGAATCGCGCCTACCTGCGCAGTCGTGCGTCAGGTGCACGATTCCTGAGCCGGTCGATCAGGTCCGCAACCGCAGGCGCCGCGGACGTGGCGGTGGCCGTCCGCCCTTCTTCGACCGCGAGGACTACAAGGCCCGGTACGCGGTCGAATGCGGGATCAACCGTCTCAAGCAGCACCGGGCCGTGGCGACCCGGTTCGACAAACTTGCGATTCGGTTCGAGGCGACGGTTCAGGTCGCGGCGATTCATCAGTGGCTGTGAACCCTCAGCCTGCCGTCTTGCGGATGCCCCAGCAGGAAAGGACGGCCCTGCGCTCATTACGGAGGAAGGGCGCATTTCCTGGCATTGGCGCGGGGCGGTGCGGATGGGGTTGCACCTTCCGTAGCGGCATGTGGTCCGGTGGACTTACGTCCCGATCCCTTTGAGGAAAGATCCCTGCTCATGCATTCGTCCTTCATGCCACCTCGCCAGGTCAAGATCGGTGACGCGGCGGCCTTCGCCGGCACCACGCCGCGGGCGATCCGTCATTACCACGAGATCGGCCTGCTCCCCGAGCCTGAGCGGGGCGGCGATGACCGCCGCCGCTACGGCTACGAAGACATGATCCGGCTGCTGTGGATTCGCAAGATGACCGACGCCGGGATCGCCCTGGACGACATCCGTGACGCCTTTACCACCGGCACGGCTTCCGCCGGTGCGGACAGCGGAGACGGTATCGCGGGCATCCTGGAGCGGTTGGAGGAAACCCTCGCCGAGCAGGAAGCAGAAGCGCGGCGGCAGCGGACCGCCGTGCAGCGGATGCGCACCGAAGGCAGCCGGATGGGTCTGCTCTCCGACTTCGTCACCGAACGCCTCAAGAGCCTGCCCGAGGGCTCCCTGCGTCAGGCGGACCTGGACAGCCTGCTGGTCACTGAGCGGATCTTCGGCCCGCTCGGCGCGGCCGTCCAGGCCACCCGCTTCGTCGTCCTGGCCACGCACCCCGCTCTGCGGGAGGACTCCGACCGCATCGATGACGCCGAGGAGGCACTCGATGACAGCGTCGCCGTCGATGATCCGCGCGTGGCCCAGGTGGCCGCCGAACGGCACGCCTTCGAAAGCGCCCTGCACGCCGCCATCGAGAAGTCCGGTCTGGAAAAGGACGACGATGCCCTCTTCGATGCCTGGGACGCTTTGCACCCTGCTCCCGCCCAAGAGGGCGAGGACGAGGCCGACCTCAGCTCCGGCGGGCGGGAGACTGACTCCATGAGCGTGTTCGAAGCCATCGGCAAGATGCCCTACGACTTCTCCCCAGCCCGCCTGCGCTGTATGGAACTGGCCGTGGAACTCTCCGCCCAAGACTCACCCGCTACCTAAAACACACCCTAGGCGGCGACATCGGCCACCATGTACGGGTCCGGCAGGGACAGGAGGCGGTCGAGGGTGAACGCGTCGGGGTCTTCGCGGGCGGTGTCGGCCAGGGGTGTGAAGGCGAACCCAATGGGAGTGCGGGCGCATACCTGGTACCAGGCCGCGGCGATCAGGAGCCGGGCGAAATCTTCCTCTTCCTCGTGCGTGCGGTCGCAGGGCATCGAGCGGTTGTCGAGCTGACGCCGGTGGACGGTCTCGGTGAGACGGGCAGCCGGCTGGTGTGCGACGGTGCGCATCGCCGGACCGGCGGGGCCGGGCCAGTGGCCGGCCTGAGCCATGCCGATCAGCGTGGCGCTATCGAGGGCGATGCGGTGGTAAAGGCGAGGCGCAGGCGCTGGTCGACCGCCGTCCCGACGGTGCCGACCTCGGTGCCGACTCCGGGCGGCGGCAGGAGAACCTGGTCGGTGGCGTGCTGGGCGCGGAAGCTCTCGCGTAACGGCTTCGGCCCAGCGCCCAGTTCACGGTCCAGGAAGCGGCGCAGTGGAGTACGAGGACAGTGGAGTCCAGACGTCAAGCTCATCCAGGTCACCAACGTCAAGCGGGCGCCTGCGGCGCGGCGGATCGGTCACCGCAGGACGCTAGACAGCCGCAAGCATCTGGTCCCGCCGGAGACGGACTCACTCGTCGAGCTGAACGAGCGTCTGGCTGCGATCGACGCGGCCGAGGATGCCCAGCACATCCACAGCCGTGCGACCTCGATCGGCTTCGATTTCGAGCAGGAACGGCTCTTGCTGGGGCCGCTTCCCCAGGACGGGTACGATACGGGAATCGATCTGACGCTGGTGGTCCACCGCAACGGGCCGATCACGGTCATGCAGTGCTACTGCTCGGCGCCGGGCCCGGTTCAGCGGCACGAAAGTGCGGGCGAAGCTGAAATCGAACGAGGTGCTCATCAATGACGGCTGCATCGTTGTCGCCGGGCACCCGCGACTGATCCACCGCTACACCTACCACGACATCCTCGACCACTACCCCGTGGACCTGCTGCTCAAGCCCGGCACTTTCGCCGGCGCCGCGGCGCTGACCCAGGAACGGGCCGAGGGCGGCTGCACCAAGACGCAAGCGTTCTGGGCCGCGGCCAAGGCCGAAGTCGGCCCGGTGGAAGGCACCCGGATGCTGATTCGAGGTGCTGTACTGCCTGCCGCCCGCCGCCGTCATCGCAGGCGTGACCGGAGTGTTGACGGCTCGTCGACCCACCAGCGTTCTTCTTCGATGGGCTGCGGGATGTCCTCCCACAGCCAGGACTGACGCAGGAGGTTCCGCGCCCGGCGCGCCAGCAATACCCGAGGGGCGTAGTTCCAGTGGGAGGAAGCGGCGGGTGCGGTCAGAAATCGTTGGAACCGGATGATGCTCGGCCTGGTGGCCTGCTGCAGTGAGTTGACCGTCTGCTCGACATAGCGCTCACGGGTGCGGTTCAGTTCCGACGCCGCCTGGGAGACAGGGAAGAGCTGAGCGTACAGCCGCAGGGTGTTGAAGGAGCCCTCGCGCACGTCCTGCTCGTAGCTGCGGAGGTCGTCCGAGATCTCTGCGAGCACCTGCATGCCTTCTACCAGCTGCATGAAGTCCTCGCTGACCGGCCTGCCGAGCAGCTTACAGGCGACGCGGAGGACGATGCGAAGGTCGGCGGATCGGAGGCGCAGCAGTGCAGCCACCTCCGCGGGCGACGGGCGCCCCGTGGGAGTCATGACCCGGCTCTCCCTCTCGAAGAAGAGGGCAAGGTCATCCAAAGCGCCCCTGGTCTCCTGGTCGAGTACCCCGTGCAAACTCAGGACGCACTCGACGCCTTGGCGCCAGTGAGTTTCCAATTCAGAGGATGTGCGCTGCCCCTCTTCGATTGTGAGATCGCCCCGGTATGTCATTGCGAGCAGATGTTGGAGGATGGGTTGGATTGCGCCGTACTCTGCCGGTGAACAGTCCAGCAGGGCGTGCAGTCGCGGTTCCGAACGCAACACCCTGCTGACCTTGAGGCAGTGCAGGTATGTAATGGAAGTGCTGGTCAAGTCCGTTGTAACCGCTTGGGGCAACCGGCTCACCAGCTGACGGTTGAGTTCTCGATAGCTCTCTGCCTGCTGCGTTGTGCGCTTCACTGCCATACGCAGGTTCTCCCGTCACTCTGCGCGCGATTTCAGTGGCGTTCCCAGTGAATGAGCGTCCCGCCGAATGACGCACTGAATGGAATTTTAGGTGCCCTGCCCCGGGAAAGGGACACTCGATTGAGCGGTTTGCAACTGTGCGAAGGCTCCATCAGCACCGACCTGGTCGCCATCGAGCCCCGCGAAGCCCTGGAAGGTGCCCAGGACGACCAGGCCCACGACGTCCCCGAACCCGCTGGGCAGCCAGAGGAAAACGACCCCTTCAGCCGCGAGGCCGTGACGGTGGCAGGACAAGGGGCGAAGGTGATCTCGCTGCATGCCCGGCGCCTGCCGGCCGACTCCCGCCCGCGCCTGCCTGACATGACCAAGTACGACCGGCTGCCGCGGCTTCCTGTACGGGCGGGCGTGGACGCACGCCGAGGGGCCTGTGGCGCTGTTCAACCACGCGGTGATGTGGCTGCGGAAGAACCGGGTGCTGCTGCCAGGCGTCTCGGTGCTGGCCCGGCAGGTGCCGGAGGCCCGTACAGCGGCCGAGCGGCGCCTGTACAAGGCGGTGGCCAGGGCGACGGTCCGGACAGGTGCGGCGCTCGCGCCGGCCTTGGCGGAGCTGCTGGTGGTGCCGGAGGGCAGGCGGGTCCCGGAGCTGGAGCGGCTGCGTGCACCTCCGGTGAAGTCGACGGGCACGGCGATGGAGCGGGTGGAGGAGATCTCCGCGTTCGCGCTGGGGCGGGTGAATGTGTCGCGGGTGCCGATGAACCGGCTGTCGGCGCTGGTCCGGTACGGGCAGCTGAGCAAGGAGCAGACGATCGAGCGGGCACCGGAGCCGCGGCGGACCGCGCTGCTGACGGCTGTGGTGCGCCAGCTGGAGGCGCAGGCGGTCGACGACGCGCTGGATCGGTTCGCGGTGCTGATGGCGAACCGGCTGATCAGCCCGGCCTGGCGGGCGTCGGACCGGGAGCGTTTGGCGATGCTGCCGCAGAGGGAGAAGGCGGCCCGGATCCTGGCGAAGGCGTCGAAGATCCTCATCGAGGAGCTGGACATGGTCGCCGAGCACGAGGCGAACCTGGACGTCGCCGCACTGTGGGCGGCGGTCGAGGAGGCCGTGCCGCGTACGGCGGTGGCCGGGTGGTCGCGACCGTCGAGACTCTGGTGCCCGAGGACGACGGCTCGGCCGAAGCCGCGATGCGCGAGAAGCTGGCCCTGCGCTACAACACCGTGCGCCCGTTCCTGTCCCTGCTCGGCTAATCAGACGGGCTGGGCGGCGCCCCGGCCGGGCGGCGCATCCTCAAGGCGGTGCGACGCCTGCCCGCGCTCTCCCGGCGCCTGGCCAAGCACCGGCCGCTGCTGCCCCGCGAGGTCGACGCCGAGCTGGTCCCGGCGATGTGGAAACGCGCGGTGTTCTACAACACCAAGCTGCCGCAGGGCGCGGTCGACCGCGCCGCGTACGTGGTGTGCGTCCGGGAGCAGCTGCACGGCGCCCTGAACCGGCGCGACGTGTTCGCCGCCCCGTCCAACCGGTGGGCGGACCCGCGCGCGAGACTGGACGGGCCGCAGTGGGAGGCGCTGTGCGCGGACTTGCTCGCGGGCCTGTCCCTGACCGAGGACGCCGGGGAGCACCTGGCCCAGCTCGCCCGGGGCCTGGACGCGGCATGGCGGCAGATGGCCGACCGCCTGGAGGAGGCCGGTACCGACGCGCAGGTGGAGATCGTCGTCCCCGAGGGCGGTGGACGCGCGCCCGCCTGTCGGCGGACAAGCTCGGCGCGGTCGGCGAGCCGGAGTCGCTGACCTGGCTCGAGGCCACCACGCAGGCGACGCTCCCGAGGATCGACCTGCCGGACCTGCTGTTCGAGGTCCACTCCTGGACTGGCTTCCTCGACGCCTTCGGTCATGTCTCCGAACGGCGCACCCGCATGGAGGGCCTGCTCGTCTCCCTGGTCGCGCTGCTGGTGGCGGAGAGCTGCAACATCGGCCTGGCCCCGGTCATCGACCCGGAGAACAAGGCGCTGACCCGCGCGCGGCTGTCCCACGTTGACCGGAACTACCTGCGCGCCGACACCATCACTGGGGCGAACGCCGCGCTCATCACTGCCCAGTCCCGCATCGAGCCGGCCCAGATGTGGGGCGGCGGGCTGCTCGCGTCCGCCGACGGCCTGCGCTTCGTCGTTCCCGTCAAGAGCATCAACACCGGCCCCTCACCCAAGTACTACGGATACAAACGCGGCGTGACCTGGCTGAATGCAGTCAATGACCAGGTCGCGGGGATCGGCGCGATGGTCGTAGGCGGCACACCGCGCGACAGCCTCTAAACGCTGGACACGCTGCTGAACCTCGACGGCGGGGTGAAGCCGGAGATGGTCGCGGCCGAACATGCTTCGCGTCGCCGGGTCGCTCATCACCAACCAGGTCCGGGCCTGCGACCTGCTCCGGCTGTTCGGCCGCGAGGGCCACCCGGCACCGCTCGGCGCCGCCTTCGCCGAGTACGGGCGGATCGACAAGACCATGCACCTGCTCGCGCTGGTCGACCCGGTCGACGACACCTACCGCCGGCTGATGAACCGGCAGCTGACCGCGCAGGAGTCCCGCCACCGTCCGACCCGCGCGATCTGCCATGGCGGCCGGGGCAGATCCGCCAGGCGTACCGCGATGGCCAGGAGGACCAGCTCGCCGCCCTCGGACTGGTCCTCAACGCCGTGGTCCTGTGGAACACCCGATACCTCGACGCCGCCGTCACCCAGCTCCGCGCCGAGGGCCACGACGTCAAGAAGGACGTCGCCCGACTCTCCCCGCTCAAGGACCGGCACATCAACCATTTGGGCCGCTTCCTGTTCAAATCAAGGCCAGCGGCCCCGGCCAGGGCCTGCGCCCCTTGCGGGACTTGGACGCCGTCGAAAGACGACGCGGACTGACGGCCGGTATTCCTCAAGCTCTGTCGAAACCCGTCAGGGCTGTCAGGGCTGAATGTTCTCCAGGTCCTCAAGGAGGCTGGGGTGCGTCGGCTGCCACCTGAGGGCGTTGCGGGTGTGGGTGCTGGACGCCGACTGGTCCATGGCGAAGATCGGGCCGAACGGGCCGAAGGTCTCCTCCGACACCGCCTCGACCGGCAGACCCAGCCGGCGGCCGACGACCGTAGCGATGTCACGCACCGCGTCACCCTCGTCGGCGACGGCATGCCAGGCCGTCCCCGCCGGCGCGGACTCAAGGGCCAGGCGGAACAAGACCGCTGCGTCGAGCGCGTGCACAGCCGGCCAGCGCTGGGTGCCGTCGCCCGGATAGCCGGCCACCCCGGTGCGGCGCGCCGTGTCGGCCAGCAGGCCGGCGAATCCCCCCTTGCCCTCGTTGTGGACCGTGCGCGGCATACGGACAGCCGTGCTGCGCACACCGCGCGAGGCGAGGTCCAGCAGCGCGTTGACCGAACGGCCCCGACCGCCCACCGGTCCGTCGGTCGGCAGCGGATCGGCCTCGGTGGAGGCCCGCCCCGGCACCCAGGGCGTGCCGGAGACCGTGACGATCGGGCGGTCGCTTCCGATGAGTTCCTGCCCCAGCACGGTGAGAGCGGCGCTCTCCTCGGCGATGGCCTGCGTGAGTGCGTCCGGACTGCTGTAGTCGCGTCCGAACGCCAGACTGATCACGCCGTCGCACTGCGCTGCGCCTGACCGCAGGACGTCGAGGTCCGCGATCTCTCCTCGCAGCACCTTGGCACCAGCGTTCTCGAGGGTCTGCGCGGAGCCGTCCGAGCGAGCCAGTGCGAGAACGGTGTGGCCGTTGCCGAGCAGTTCGGCGACGACGGCGGAGCCGATGGTACCGGTACCGCCGGTGACGAAGACATGCATGAGCTCTCCCTGAAAGTGATGGGACTATTGTCCCGTCACTGACCATACACCGGTGACGGGACAGGTGTCCCATCACCTATCCTGACCTCATGGCTAGATGGCAACCAGGAGCGCAGCAGCGACTCGTCGTCGCGGCCGTCGACCTGTTCACCGAGCAGGGGTACGACGCCACCACCGTGACGCAGATCGCCGAGCGCGCCGGCGTCACCAAGAGCACCTTCTTCCGGCACTTCTCCGACAAACGCGAGATACTGGTCGCCGGCCAGGAGACGCTCAGCAGGCTGCTCGCCGACGGCATCGCAGAGGCGCCTGCGAGCGCCAGCCCGCTCCAGGCGGTAGCAGCCGGTCTCGAACGTGCATCGAGCGCCATGGGGGCGACGAACCGCGAACTCGGCCCCCGCCTCAAAGCAGCCGTGGCAGCCAGCACCGAACTTCAGGAGCGCGACGCCCTCAAGAGCGTCGGTCTCGCAGCCGCCATGACAGCCGCGCTCATCGCCCGCGGCGTCCCCGACCCGACCGCGCACCTCGCGGCCGAGCTGGGAGTCCTCGCGTTCAAACGGGGATACGCCCAGTGGTCCGAAAGTGATCGTGACGACACAGAAGGGCTCGCGCCACACGCACTGGCGGCCCTGGAAGACCTGCGCGCGGCAACTGCATCGCTGGGCTGATCCATGCCGCTCGGCTGTCGGCGCCACGGGCACTGTGGCCCCCGTCGACTGCCTCCGAGACGCCCCGCCCTTCCTGGCAGACCTCCAGGCCGATCGCTGACAGGTGACCTACTGCGCAGACAGTCACCCAGGACCCGCGTGAGCACCCCGAGAGCCGGTCACACCAGCCCTTTGACCTGTGATTTCAAGTTGGCGGAGGCTCCCTGCAGTGCTCCCCGCGCATGCGGGGGTGGCCCCCGGAGGCGGCCGGTCGACTCTCGCCTCTGCGAGTCGAGTCGGACCTGGCAACCGTGCAGGCACGAGCAGCAGCGGCTGAACGATCCGATGATGGAATGCGCTGGCCTGTCGGGGTGAAGGCCGGGAGACTCAGGTGCTGTGGACATGGGGATCTCGAGTTTCAAACCGTCCTTCCTGACGGGGATCGGGGCGATTCAGCGGGCGCACGGATCGCGCCTGGCGGCGCTCACTGGCAGGCAGCTGACGGGGTTCGCCGTGGTGCGCTTTGCCGAGGACGGAGAATGGTTCGCTGATTGCCCGGTGGTGCTGGATTTCAACGGCGTCCAGGTAGCGGTCTGTCATACGAAGTTCGATGAACTCTCGATCGGCTGGGACACGATCGACACCCGCGCGGCTGTCGCCGGGTGGGAGTGGTTCGAGTTCACGCCGCAGTGGTCTTCCAGCGATGAACGCCTTGAGCCGTTCATCGGCCAGGACCTGTGCGAGGTCGCACTCCTCGAGTGGCGGCCACCGGGCCGTGGCCCAGCTGCCGGAACGGTGACGTTGGAGTTCGCCTTCGCTGAGGGCTGTCTGCGGATCGCCAACGGCCTCGATGAGAACCGCATCGAGACCGGTGCCACCCAGCCGCCCCAGCCGGGATGCATCCGGCACAGGCCAGGCTGCTGAGCGCCCCACTGTTCCATCAGTGTCCGGCTGATCTCGATGACAGGCAGCTGACGTACACACCGGGCAACAGTTCAGCTGCCTGCCGTTGGGCGGGTACGGAGCCAAGGCGGCTCCACGCCTCTCCGCCGCTCGCGCAATCGTCGCGCGACTCAGCCCTTCGTCTCCTTCAGCGTGCAGCCGCGGTGCGCCGCGGAACGTTTCGCGAAAGCTTTGAGCGCGGACCGCTGATAGACGGTCTCGGCGCGGGAGAGCCTGTCGGAAAGCTCCGACTCCGGGACTCGGCGGATGATGGTGAAGAAGGCCGGTCCGCCCTCGCCCGGGCAGGAGACAATGCACCAGTATCCGCCCCGGGACAATTCGCCGGCCGACCCCCTTCCGGGAGGCGGGTCCGGTGCCGAGGTGGGATTCCCGCTCGAACGCCGGCCGCTCTCTGGCGTACGTGCCGTAGTAAGCCTTCAGCCGGTAGCGGGCGGGCCAGGGCCGCCACCGCGTCGAGGTGGCGCACCGCCATGGACGGCTCCCCCAGGTCGTCGAAGAGCGCGTCATGGTCCAGGGCCAGCCAGGCCAGGGGGCTCCAGCCGGTCGGGGTCCACATCGGTGGGGCATGCCGCAACCCGGGCGCGGTTTTGGTGAGGTAGGCGCGCGCCAGGTCGGCCGCCCGCCACATCGCCTCGGCCGGCAACGGATTGATCCCGACTGGAATCTCACGGCCCGGTAAACCTTCATGATCATGCCGAACCCGCGGCGGCACGAGGCGTTGATCGACGCCGGTGTCCATCTCGCCCCGGAGCCCTTCGGCGTGCAGACCGCTATCCGTCGAACGTTGTGAACGGCCAGCACGATGCGGGCCCCGGGTTCGAAACGGTCCAGGTGCCACAGGGCCGACTCGGCCGTGTAGATGTCGCGGGCCGAGGTGTCGGCGAACAGGTTCGGCAACGAGCCGACCTCGGCGGCCCCCCGATCACCACGTTTTCCACACGCGCGTGAGCCACCTCGATCAGCTCATCACCGAACCACGCCGCTCGCCGCGCAAACCCGCAGCTCATGGCCGGCCTCAACACCACCGAAGGCCGACACTCGTAACCCGAAGCCGCCCAAGTGAACCGTCCACGGCTGCCGGGACTGCCGCGCTCAGCTCCGCAGGGCCTTGCCTGCCTGTTCGCAGGCCGCCAGAGCGTTCACAAGTGCGCAACCGTTCAACATGTTCACGCTTCTCTCGTCCTCCAAGGGTGGTGCCCCCGGGAGGCCGTGCGCTGCGGTGGAGGAGGCAACGGCCGCATGACCCGGACCGCGGAAGGCAGGAGGTGCGCCGTGTCCCACTACGTGTTCGACAACAGTGCGGAGGAGACCGGCAGCCGCTTCAACGCCCTTGAGGCGACTTATGATCCTGCCTCCCGCGCTGCCCTGGCCAGAACGGGAGTTGGCGCCGGCTGGACGTGCCTGGAGATCGGTGGTGGGGGAGGTTCTCTCGGGCGCTGGCTGGCCGAGACGGTGGGCCCGACCGGACAGGTGAGCGTCACCGACGTCGAACCGCAGTGGATGGACTCTCGTGAACAGCCGGAGAATGTGCAGCTGCTGCAGCACGACATCGCCCACGACTCTCTCCCGGAACGCGAGTTCGATCTCATTCATGCCCGTCTGGTGCTGGTGCATGTGCCCGAGCGTCGCCAGGTACTCCCCCGTCTTGTGCAGGCACTGCGCCCGGGAGGCTGGCTCGTTCTGGAGGAGTTCGACTGCGGGTGGATTCCGGTACTGACCGCTCCCAGCTCCGCCGCGACGGACCTGTTCACGCGGGTGCACGCCGGACTCATGCGCCTCATGGAGTCGGCCGGAGGCGATCCGCTGTGGGGACGCAAGGTCGTCCAGGCGATGGCGGACGCCGGGCTGGAACAGATGAGCACCACCGTCTTTGCGCAGGCGTGGTCCGGTCAGAGCGCCGGTATCGACCTGCACCGGGCCAACACCGAGCAGCTGAGGGACGAACTGCTCGCCGGCGGCCTGAGCGAGCAGGAGCTCTGCGCCTTCTGGGACCTGCTGCAGAACCCCGCCTTCGCGGTCACCTCCTATCCCTTGCTGAGCGCAGCCGGAAAGCGAGCCGCGGCCTGAGGTGCCCCATCCCTTTCATCTCTGTCTTTCATCCAATGTCCTGAGGCTTGACGGAGCGTGCCGTCGTGCCGGTACAGGACCGTTGTTACGGGAGCTACGCAGCACATGAACGCTTTGATCGGGAAGCTGGAACCTGTCGCCATCATCGGCATGGGCTGCCGGTTCGCTGCCGGGATCGACTCTCCCCAGGCGTACTGGGCGTTCCTGCGGGAGGGCCGTGAGGCGGTCCGGGAGATTCCCCCCGAGCGGTGGCAAGGGTATGACGACCGCGGCACGGATCACGCCGTGGTACTGCGGCGGACCACCAGCCGGGGCTCGTTCATGGAGGACATCGCCGGATTCGATGCCGCCTTCTTCGGCATCTCCGCGCGCGAGGCACGGCTCATGGACCCCCAGCAGCGCATGGCGCTGGAGGTGTGCTGGGAGGCGCTGGAAGACGCCGGCGTACCGCCACTGGACCTGGAGGGCAGCGACACGGGTGTCTTCATCGGCGTCGGCTCCGACGACTACGGCCGCCGCCTCCTGGAGGACCTGCCACGCATCGAAGCCTGGACGGGCGTGGGCAGTTCGCCGTGCGCGGTGGCCAACCGGGTCTCCCACGTTCTGGACCTGCGCGGCCCGAGCCTTTCCGTGGACACTGCGTGCTCCTCGTCGCTGGTGGCCATCCATCAGGCGTGCCAGGCGCTGCGAGCAGGGGAGACGCCGCTGGCTCTCGCCGGCGGCGTCATGCTGGTCGCGGGGCCGGGGCTGTCCGTGGTCCTCGACAAGGCCGGTGCCACCTCTCCCGACGGGCGCTCGAAGGCGTTCGACGAATCCGCCGACGGGTACGGGCGAGGCGAGGGCTGCGGCATCGTCGCCCTCAAACTGCTCAGCGCCGCCGTCGAGGACGGTGATGAGGTGCTGGCCGTCATCCGGGGCTCCGCGGTCCATCAGGACGGACGTACCAAAGGCATCATGAGCCCCAGCCAGGAGGCCCAGGAGCATCTGCTGCGGCGCGCTTATGAGGCCGCCGGTGTGGATCCCCGCGACGTGGACTACATCGAGGCGCACGGGACCGGTACCCCGACGGGCGACCCGGTGGAAGCGGGCGCGCTGAGCACCGTGCTGGGACGGCATCGCTCGGCTTCTGCCCCGTGCCTCATCGGATCGGCCAAGACGAACATCGGGCACCTGGAGGCGGGAGCGGGCGTCGCCGGGATCATCAAGACGGTGCTCGCGCTCCAGCATGAGCTGATCCCCGCCTCGCGGCTGTCCACCGCCCCCGACCCGCGCATCCCGTGGGGGGAGAACGGCCTGCGCCTCGCCACAGCGAACACCCCATGGCCCGCCGGACCCCGGCCGCGCCGGGCCGGGGTGGCCAGCTACGGATACGGCGGGACAATCGCTCACACCGTCCTGGAGGAAGCTCCGCGACCGCACCGGGACCCCGTCGCAGCCGCCCCTCCAGCCGCGGCGGACAACCGCCACGGCGAGTTCCCGTTGCTTATCAGCGGCGGCACCGCCGCCGGGATGCGCGCGTACGCAGAGAAGCTCGCCGTGCACCTGGCGCGGCATCCGGGGGCGGACGTTACCGCGCTGGGCGCGGCCCTCTCCTGCAGGCGCAGCCATCTCAGCGAGCGGGCGGCCGTGCTGGTCGCTGACGCAGCGGAAGCCGTACCGGCGCTGCAGGATCTGGCGAGGGAGGAAGAGCACCCCAAAGCCGTCACCGGAAGGGTGCCGAGGACACAGGCGCCCGCGAATCCGGTGTGGGTCTTCTCCGGCCATGGCTCCCAATGGGCGGGCATGGGCAGGGACCTGCTGGAGGAGGAGCCGCCCTTCTTGCAGACGATCGAGGAGCTGGAGCCGGTCTATCGCAAGGAGGCTGGATATTCGCTGCTCTCGCTGCTCGCCGACGGTGTCCCGGACGACACCGTTCGCATCCAGGCGGCTCTCTATGCCGTGCAGACGGGGCTGCAGGCTGTATGGCGCAGTTGGGGGGTGCACCCTGCGGCCGTCATCGGGCACTCGGTCGGTGAGATCGCCGCAGCTGTGGCGGCCGGTGTCCTCGATGCCCGGGACGGTGCACGGCTGGTGTGCCGGCGCTCCGCCCTGCTGGAGCAGGTCGTCGGCCGGGGCGCGATGGCCATGGTGAGCTTGCCGTTCGAGGAGGTGGCTCGGCGTCTGAAGGGGCAGCGGGACGTCGAAGCGGCGGTGGCGGCGTCGAAGACCTCCAGCGTCATCTCCGGCACGACCGCCGCTGTTTCCGCCCTGCTCCGGGAATGGCAGGAAGAGCAGCTCCAGGTGCGGCGCGTCGACTCCGATGTCGCCTTCCACAGCCCGCACATGGAAGCGTTGTGCACCCGCCTTGCCGCGAGCGTCACCGACCTCGAGGCCGCACCGCCCAGCGTGCCGCTCTACAGCACCGCCTTGGACACCCCGCGTACGACGGCCCGGCGCGATGGCCGGTACTGGGCTGCGAACCTGCGCAACCCCGTCCGCTTCCAGCAGGCCGTCGAGGCTGCCATCGAGGACGGGCACCGGCATTTCCTGGAAGTCTCCCCCCACCCGGTCGTCACGCACTCCATCGACGAGGCGCTGGCGGACTCGGGCGCCGAGAACGCGTATGTCGCCCATACCCTCCGCCGCGACCGCAGCGCCCGCTCCACCGCACTGCTCAACTTGGCCGCACTGCACTGCCACGGCGCCGCGGTCGACTGGAGCGCCTTCTACCCTGGCCGGCCCGCACGCGACCTTCCCACCACCGCATGGCAGCACCAGCACTTGTGGGCGGAGCCTGCTCCCCACGAGTCCGCTGGGGCAGGACACGACCCCGACTCCCACACCCTGCTCGGCGACCGCACCTGCGTACGCGGAACCACCCGCACGCTGTTGTGGCGCACTCGGCTGAATGAGGACTCCCGCCCCTTTCCCGGCCGCCACCCGGTGCAGGGGACCGAGATCGTACCGGCCGCGGTGCTACTGGTCACCTTCCTCTCCGCGGGCGCCGCCGCCCTGGAGCGCCCCACGTGGCCGCTACTGCGCAACATGGTCCTGCACACACCGGTGCCGACCGGCGGGGACCGCGAGGTTCAGGTGGTGCACCAGGACACCACCCTCAGCCTCAGCACCCGCCTCCTTGAGGAGGACGGCAGCGCGCCCAGCGGCTGGGTGACACACGCCAGCGCCGTCACCAAGCACGCCACAGGGCACGGGGAGACGCGTTCACCGAAGCAGAAAGACCCGGAGGGTTGCCCCGAGGTGTCGGCGGACGCGTCCGCACACGAAGTGCTTCCACCGGACCACGTCAGCTCCCGTCTGGCCGAACTCCAGGTGGCGGAGATGGGCTTCCCCTGGCGCATCGAGGAACTGCGGCGCGGAGACGGCATCCTGACCGCCGAGGTCACCGCGGACCCGGAGGCGTCACTGCCCACTCCCAGCTGGGCATCCGTGCTGGACGCCGCGCTGTCCACAGCCTCGGTCCTCTTCCCCGGAGAACCGGTTCTGCGCATGCCCGCCCGCATCGAGGAGGCCAAGGTGTGCGGGCCGCCGCCCGCTCGTGCCACGATCCGGGCACACCTTCTCCAGCCTCCCGGCCCCGACGGCTCCGGGATGGTCGAGGTCACCCTGGACGGCCACGGTGTGGACAGCACCCCCTCGCACGACGCCCAGGACGGCCGGGAACGCAGCCGTGCCCGGCTGTCCGGACTCACCTACCGCCCGCTGGAAGCCTCCGGTCGCTCCGTGACCCCGGCGCGGCTGCTGCACGAGGTGTGCTGGAGTCCCTGCCCCACCCCGTCCGGCCCGCCGCAGACGATCTCCTCCCTCCACGTCGCCGCCCCCAAGACCCCCGGCACCCAGGACCTCCTCGAACGCCTGGGCTCGGTCTGCGCGCAGAAGGAAATCGCCCTCACCACCGGCGACCCTGGACTGCCCGACAGCGCGGCACTGCCCGACGCCCTCCTTCTGCTGTCTCCGCCGGCCGATCCCGGCGAGGACGCCGACGCTCCCGACCGCGCCGCACTCGACCTCATCGAAACCGTTCAGCAACTGGCAGACCGGGACAGCGGCGCGAGTACCCGCATCTGGTGCCTGACCTTCGGCGTACGCGAGGCGGCACGGCGACCGGCATTGACACAGGCACCGCTGTGGGGAATCGGACGCGTCTGCTCAACCGAACACCCCGAACTGTGGGGCGGCGTCATCGACTTGCCGACGACGCCCGAGAACACCGATCTCACCGCGATCCTGCCCCTGCTGCAGCACCCCGGCGCCGAAGAAGTGGTCTGCGTCCGCGAGGGACGCCAGGAGACCGTCCGTCTGCGCGCCGCGCACGCCGCGTCAGCGGAGGGAGCAGAACCGGACACCCGATCCGCCCCACAGCCGGTGACGGACACCGGACCGGAGATCACCTGCTCGCCCGACGGCACCTATCTGGTGACCGGCGGCCTCGGGGCACTGGGCCTTCGTGTCGCCCACTGGCTCGCCGAGCGCGGGGCACGCCGCCTGCTGCTGCTCTCCCGCCGCGGACTACCGCCCCGCGAGCACTGGGACGACCTCAGCAAGGACAGCGACGTCCAGGCCGTGGAGTCCATCCGGGACCTGGAAGCAACCGGTGTGACAGTGCGGATACTTGCCGCCGACGTCACCGACCGCAAAGAGCTCTCGGCGCAACTCGCCCCGCACCGGCTCCAGATGCCGCCCGTACGCGGAATCGTCCACGCCGCGGGCGTGACCGACAACCGCTGGCTGCGCGACTGCGACGAGGAGTCCCTGCGGGCGGTCACCCGGCCGAAGGTGCTCGGGGGCCTTGTGCTGCACGAGCTCTTCCCGCCCGGTTCCCTCGACTTCTTCGTCCTCTTCTCCTCCGCCGGACAGCTGCTGAACCTGCCCGGCCAGACCCTCTACGCCGCAGCCAACGCCTTTCTCGACGCGCTCGCCCACCACCGCAGGGCAGCCGGAGCGAATGACACGGCCAGCATGGCGTGGACCAGCTGGCGCGGACTGGGCATGTCCACATCCTCCGAGGCGATCGACGCCGAACTCGAGGCACGCGGAACCGCGGACATCACACCCGAGGACGCCCTCGCCGCCTGGAACATGGCCTCGGGCAACGCCGCACCGCACATGGCGGTGCTACGCCTGCTGCCCGGTTCCACCATGAAGGACCGGCCCGCCGTCCTGCGGGAAGTACAGGCCCCCGCCCCCGAGGGGGAGGAGGCGAACGGCGGGTCCGGCTCGCAAGAGCAGTGGGGGCAGATGTGTGCGCAGGAGCTGCCCGCAGTCTTGCTTGACCACATCAGCTCCGCGCTGGCCGCTGTCCTGGGCACTCCGGACGCGGGCATCGACCCCCACCGCCCCCTCAGCGAGATGGGCGTGGACTCCATCATGACCGTGTCGCTGCGCAGGCGGCTCCAGCAGCTCACAGGGATTCCCCTGCCACCGACCCTGCTGTGGAACCAGCCGACCGCGACCGCCATCGCAGACTTCCTCGCCGAACGGCTCGCCCAGCAGGCCGACACCACATCCGAGAACAGGGCCGAGACAGCCGACAGGACCGACGCCGGCGCCCGGAGCGGTACGTAGCTCCCGGCACGACCTGCTCCACCAAGTCGGAACCTCTGCCCGCACCTGCACGGTCCAGCTGCGCCGAAACCCTGAGCAGCCGGCCCTGGAGATCGCCTGGCTCCAAGACGGCGTCCCACGACCCGTACGGCGTCGTGAAGACGACCAGGCGCACCGGACAGCGGCTGTCACAGCGCCGCGCGTGTGCCCCACGGCGTGCCGGCGTCGGGCACCTCGATGGATGTCTGTACCTACTAGTATGTACAATCTCGGCATGGAGACTCGAAAGCGCTTGATCACCGCAGCTCAGAAATTGCTGTGGGAGCGTGGCCATGCGCGGACCAGCCCGAAGGACATTCAGGCGGCAGCCTCGGCCGGGCAGGGCAGCATGTACCACCACTTCCACAGCAAGGAAGACTTGTCCGTCGCGGTACTTGAGGTGGCCGCACGGGCAATGCGGCACGATGCTGAGGCTTCGTTCTCCGGCCCAGGGACCGCGTTGGAAAAGCTGGAAGGTTACCTGCGTCGCCGGCGGGACGGTCATCATGGTTGCCGGATACGGCAGATGACCTGCTTCGTCGGCGCGCTTGCTTCGCCGGCGTTGATGGCACCTGTGACGACGACGCGGAACTGGCTGCTGGAAGCCGTCGCCGATGCTGCTCGTCGAAGCATCGAGAACGGTGAACTGCGCGACGACATCGATCCGACAACTCTGGCTTGTAACGCCGCCACGGTCGTCCGGGGCGGCTGCCCTCTCGCGAGGGCTCACGGCAATCCCTCGCAATTCGGTGCAGCGGTGGACGGTGCTGTCAGCACACTGGAACGGGTTGCAGCGTGAGTCTTCCGGAACAAGCCACGTTCACCGGCCATGTCAATGCAAAGGTGCTGCGCATCGCGGACGACGATTCCAGGTTGGTGGCCTACGAGGTCACGTTCGCCCCGGAGGCACGTACGCACTGGCACTCGCATCCTCACGGGCAACTGCTCCTCGTGACTTCTGGGGCCGCTCGCATCCAGCTCGAAGGGCATCCTGTCGCGGAGATCGACGCCGGAGACTCCCTGTGGATTCCGCCCGCTGCCCGGCACTGGCACGGAGCCGCACCAGCGGGACCGATGACACATATCGCCATGCAGGAAGCAGCGGCCGACGGCAGCACCGTGATCTGGAGCGGGCCCGTCTCGGACGCCGCCTACAACGACAACCGACCAACGCCTTCGAAAGGGGCCCCTTGATGTATGCCATGCAATACTCCGTCCCGCTGCCCGCCGACTACGACATGCGGATCATTCGTGATCGCGTCGCCCGGACCGGTCATCTCCTTGACGGTTTCTCGGGCCTGAATTTCAAGGCCTATCTGATCCGCGAGAGGTCGAACGGGGCTGCGGTCAACGAGTACGCCCCGTTCTACGTCTGGAACGACATCGACGGGATGAGGGCGTTCTGCTGGGGTGAGCCCGGCTACTCCACGATCGTGCGCGACTTCGGCCGACGGCCGATCCAGGACTGGACCCTTATCAACCTCGCTGAAGGGCACCGCAGTCTTGACCAGGCCCGCTCGATGTCGATCACAACTCAGCCACTGCCTGCAGGCGCCGCCCCCGTCGATGTGATCGAAGACCTCACCGAGGACTTCCTTGCCTCGGTCGGCCCGTCGACCATACGCAAAGTGGCCGCAGTCGACGTCACATCCTGGACTCTGCTGCTGGCCGAACTCAACGCCGATCAGCCGACGGCGGACCATGAGGCCATCAGCTACAGAGTTTTGCACGTCTCACCGGGACCCCGGGGCTGAGCCGAAATACTCCACCGATCCGCGCCAGGTCAGTCGAACGGGAATGGTCCGAAGCGCCCCCAAGCCACGAAGATCATCCCGGCGAGGAAGAGCAGGTCGCCGAGGATTTCCTTGTACTCGGCTCGCCGGATTCGCTCGGTGACGGCACCGGCCATGTACAGGGCCATCCCCGAGGCGGCCACCGGCACGAGAACTGGCGCGATGTTCAGCAGTCCGGGTAGGAGCAGGCCGAGTCCGCCGAGAAGCTCGACGGTCCCCATGAACTTCACGTTGCCGGGAGTGAAGTCCTCTGGCCAGTGCGCCTTCGCGGCGTACTTCCCGTACGGCGAGACCAGCTTGACGATGCCGCCGGCAATGAAGCCGATGGCGAAGATGCCGGCGACGATCCAGAGTGCGACGTTCATGGTTCTGCTCCTGCTTGCGATGGCGCTTTCGAAGGGACGAGATGGCCCCCGCCGGTGTGACATCGCATAGGCTGCGGACCGCCATCTCGCAGCTCGAAGCGCTGCGTCGTCACATGTCGAACGGTGTCGTGAGACGAAGGGGACGCAGCGGTGGCACGACAGATCGCACGCGCCAAGGAGCGGTTGGCCGAGTTCGAGGAGTTGCGCCCGACCCTCTTCGCGGTGGCTACCAGATCCTCGGAAGCGTCGCCGAGGCGGAGGACGCGGTTCAGGAGACCTGGTTGCGCTACGCAACAACGACGGTCGAGCCGGACTCGCTGCGGGCGTACCCGAGCACCTTCGGCACACGCCTTTCCATCGATGTGCTTCACTCGGCGCGAGCGCGCCGGGAGGCGTATGTGGGGCCGCGGTTCCCCGAACTCTCCCGACCGATACCCGCGACAGCCCATCGTGGGGCGCGGCCCCGGCCATTGATCCGGTGCAGGCAGCAGAGCTTGCCGGCTCGGTGTCAATGGCCGTGCTGGTGCTGCTCGAACGGTTCAGTCCGTTGGAGCGGGCTGTGTTCATGTTGCACGCTGTCTTCGGCTTCAGCTACACCCGGATCGCTACGATCGTGGGCCGGTCCGAGAGCGGAGCGCGTGTCGTCAGCTCCTGTCCCGGGCTCATCGGCACGTCGAGGCCGGGCGTCCGCGCTTCGAGGCCGACCGCCGCAAGCGGTCCGAGCTCGCTGACCGGTTCTTCGCTGCGCTCCACGACGGCGAAGTCGAGGCGCTCGAGACTTTCCTGGCGGCCGACGTCGCGGCAATCAACGACGGCGGCGGCATGGCCGGCGGCGCCGGGGGCACATGTTCGGCCCGTCACGGAGCAAGACGCGTTCGGCAGCAGCGAACAACTGCTGCTCTGCAGGCGACAGTGACGCCCGCAGGCGCCCTCCCGGAGGGCAGGTCGACCTCTTCGCGCGTCTGCCGGAGCACCAACTGCAGGGCCGGATCGCGGCGCATCGTCTCGGCGAGCGCCAGGTCGATCGCCGCCGGGTCGGTGCGTGGACTCCCGGACGCCCGCCCTCTTTCCGCTCGGACCGGCAACCCCAAGCCACAAAAGCCAAAAATTTGCTTTAGCTGCGAGTAGACCCTACGGTGCTTAAAGCTAAGTAATTGCGTTTGCACTCGGGAGGGTCCCATGCCCAGCGTCCTGTCCGATCCGCCCGCGCTACCCGAACCACCCGCGCGCCGCTCCCCCATGTCCGCCACGCCCCGTGCGGAGGACGAGGCGGGAGCGGGAAGCCGTGCGAGAAGTCGCGGGGCTGCCTTCGCGCTCGATACGTCGATCCTGACGGCGCTCCTGGCCGCGTCCAGCGCCCCGACGCCGCTGTACCCCCTCTACCAGGACCGATGGGGCATCTCCGCGCTCGTCGTCACGGTGATCTTCAGCGCCTACGCCCTTTCTCTGCTGCTCGCCCTGCTCACCACCGCAGCGCTCTCCGACCATCTGGGGCGGCGCCCGGTGCTGGTGGGTGCCCTGCTCGTCGAGGCCGCCGCCATGGTCGTCCTTGCATCGGCGGACGGTGCTGCCCCCCTGATAGCCGCCCGGGTCCTGCAAGGGGTGGCCACAGGCGTAGCCACCAGTGCCGCGGGTGCGGTGCTCCTCGACCTGGCGGACCCTCGTCGCCCAGGCCGGTCGGCACTGACCAACAGCATCGCCCCGGTCGCAGGAATGGCAACCGGCGTCCTCGTCGCCACCCTCCTCGTCACCTTCGCCCCCGCCCCCACCGTCACCGTGTACGTACTGCTGGCCGCCCTGTTCATCACCCAGGCGCTCGCGGTCACGTTCACCGAGGAGACGGCCCCCCGCCGTACGGGGGCGCTGCGGTCGCTGCGTCCACGGCTCCGCGTCCCGGCCACGGCCCGCCCCGCCCTGCTGGCCGTCGGCACCGGGGTCGTCGCCATCTGGGCGCTGGGCGGCTTCTACTCCTCTCTCGGACCCGCCCTGGTACGCCTGGTGGCGCCCGAGGCGCCGCAGGCGGCTCATGGCATGGTCTTCTTCGCTCTCAGCGCCAGCGCCGCGCTCACCGTGTGGACGCTGCGGCATACGGCGCCCTCCACCGCGGCGATCGGCGGCTGCGTGACCGTGCTGCCCGCCACCGCGCTGACCATCGCCGGCCTGCACGGTGCCGGACTGCCCGCCGTCTACGGCGGCGCGGCCCTCGCCGGCATGGCCTTCGGCGCCGTCTCCCAGGGGGCGCTGCGGATGATCCTCGCCTCGCTCGACGAGGCCGACCGCGCCACGACCCTGGCCGCCTACTACATCCTCAGCTACCTCTCGATGAGCCTGCCCGCCGTCGCCGCGGGCGGCGCCACCCAGCTGTACGGACTCGCGACCGCCTCCCACACGTATGCCGTCATCGGCGCCCTCCTCGCCCTGGCAGCCCTGGCGGCTCTTGCCGCACTCGACGGTCCACGGCGCAGGGCAGCACCCATCCAGCAGCCGGCCACCTCAACGGACAACACCTGCGCCGGCATCGCCCCCGCGCCAGTCCAAGACATCGCGCCGTGAGCCGCTCAGCGCCACAGGCGCCCGCCTGAGCAGTCCGCGACTCCGAGGCCGGAGGCCGGCCCACCGGCCGAACGGACAGTCTCACTCGCTGAACGGGCGGTTCGAACGGGTGGTTGACTCACCGCCCCGCTTCGGTGAATTCGACCAACACATGTTCGCCGCGGCCCGCGCACTTCCGTCCGGTGTGGTCCTCCCCGGCAGCAGACCGCGCAGTCCGTCGCGGGCGAGGTCGGCGAAATCGGCGTATCCACCGACCGCAGCTTCGTCTGCCCTGAGCTGACCGATACTGCTCCGCACCACGCCAGTTGTGCCGTACGGGCAGCGCGCGGACGGCCTCGATAGTCTCCACCGGCCGCGCGGACGCGCACGCCTCCCGGCCACGCTGCACCAAGCCCGCCGCACCTTCGCGACCGAGTAGGACACCGCAATCGAACCCCTCGGGGCAGTCGGTCGTGCGAGAAGGTGTAAAGGCGTATCTGGCGGCGATCGAGACAGCTGTGGCCCAGCGAGCACTTTCACGACCACGGCCATACCGTTCCTCTCCAGCACGCTGGTGGCCGCACCGTCCTGATGGACGAGCAGCACTTCCGGGCGTTCGGCGTACAGGTGGCACAGGCCAGCCCGGTTCCGCTTGCCCGTACGGCGCCGGCCGGACTCCCACGCGCTCATCAGGCTCGCGTCCGTCGCACCACCGGTGATCGCGTTCAAGGCGTCGGCGGCTTCTTCCAGCGTCATATTCAGCGCGGGCCGGGCTCGCTTGACACCCACTCCTCCCTCGACACGCTGCTCGGGCCGCCCCAGGAGCGGTACTACGCTCGCGGTTTCACCCATGACGAGCACCGGCTGGGCCACGTGCGGGTGGACCTCGCCCGATTGCGTGCCGACGCCGAGGTCACCTCCTGGCGCGAGCCGGGGGCTCCTGTGGACTGCGCGGGCATCGACGGGTCGCGCCGACCGGTCCCCTCGCTGATCGACTGCTTCGTCACCAACCTCCAGTTGGCACAGGTGCTCATGTACGAGCTGGACGGCGTGGCCCGGTCCGAGAGCAACACGCTGTGGATGCTGCGTACCGTCCTCGACGCCGCCCCGGAACCCTCCCCGCCGGCGGCCTGCACCACGGCGGCCCGCTCCTTCCCGGTGCACACCAGGGTCACCGGCAAACATCTGCTGCCGCTGCACGGCGGCACCTGGCGCAACGTCGAGATCGCCGGCGAGTTCGCCGGGGTCTCGCTCCGTTGCTCGCTCGCCCACGAACTTCCCGCGGCCGCCGCGGCACGGGTCGCCTGAACCGAGGAGACACCCCTATGAAACTGGCAGTGTCCGGCACCTACTCGGCCGGCAAGACCCTGACCGTCATGGCCCTCTCGCACTACACCGGCATACCCCGCACCCTGGCCCGGACCATCCGGGAGATCCTGCCCCACGCCGTGCCGGGAAAGTCGCTGGCCGAGTGCACCCCTGCCGAGTACCTGCAACTGGCGATGCGCCGCCATGTGGGGCGCGCGGTGGAGGAGGCCCGGCACCCGGACGGGTTCCTCTCCGACGGCTCCTCCCTCCAGGAGTGGGCTTACGGCGCGATGCGCGTCAAGTACGGCATGGACCCGAACACCACTCGGGAGCTGGCGCAGGTGCCCCACTCGGCGCTCTCCGCGGAGATGCTGTTCTTCGAGGCGGTGGTGGAGCAGTTCGGCCGCGCCTTCCGTCAACACGTCAAGGAATCCTTCGACGCGTATGTGCACCTGGCCAACGAGCTGCCGCTGTCGGCGGACGGGCACCGCCCCATGCACGAGGGCTTCCGGGCGGCGTGCGACGAGATGCTGCTGCGCACGCTGGACGAGTTGAAGATTCCCTACCACATCGTCGGCGGCAGCCTCGAAGAGCGGCTGATCAGGATCGCGGAACTGTTCAGCTTCCCGACGGTCACGAGCACCGAGGATGCCATCGCACGGGCTCACAAGGAGTACGCACGGATCGACAAGCATCTGGAGACAGCACGTGACCGGGCACATGCGGCCTGAGACCGCGCCGGGCGGCCGGACGGCAGCGTTCTTCGACGTGGAGAGCACGCTGTTGTCGAGCGCGGAGCAGTCCGGCTACGCCGACCGCGGATTCGCCGGCTGGGAGACGGAGATGGCCTTGCGGCACGTCCGCGACTGGTTCCGGCAGCACCGCAACGGGGGCGGCCTGTTCGACGGCCGCGTCCTGACGGCACTACGTGGGCACGCCCGGCAGGGTGCGCTCATCGTGCTCGTCTCCTCGGCGGCCATCACCTGGCTCACCCCGCTCGCCGAGTACGTGGGCGCCGATCTGGCTCTCGGTTCCCTGCCCGAGGTCCGCGCCAACCGCTACACCGGAGGCCTCGCAGCCACGCTGACGGGGCGCCACAAGGCGGACGCCGTGCGGCGCACCGCGCACACCCACGGGCTGGACCTGGCGCGCTGTCATGCATACTCGGGCCGACTCCCCAATCTGCCGTTTCTGCGCAGCGTGGGTCGTCCTCGCGTCGTGGGAGCCGAGCCGGGGCTGGTCCGGCAGGCGCGGCGCGAGGGATGGCCGTGCTGGCCGAGCGGCTCGGTACGCCGCCGCGAGGGGCTCGGCGGGCTGAGCGACAGGGAAATGGAGGTGCTGCGGCTGCTGGCCGAGGGACGCTCCAACACCGGCATCAGCCAAGCGCTCTGTTTGAGCGGCAAGACCGTGGAGGCCCACGTCCGCAGCCTCTACAACAAGCTCGGCCTGGTGCCCAGCGTCGGGGAGCACAGGCGAGTGAGGGCGGTGCTGGCCTATCACGGGCTGCGGCCGGACGCCCGCCCCCAGCCGGAGGCTCCGGCGCCCGTCTCCGGGTTGCCGCTCAGCCCGCTGCGACCCTCTCGTGCCCCCACTCATCGGACGGTTGCGCGGCTGCCCGTCCCGCTGGCGCCGTCGCCGGACTCCGAGTCGGCCAACTTCCCTTCCCCACCGTCCGCGGAACAACGTTTAGGAGGTCGCAGATGACAACGGCAACGGATTCGCCCTCACAGCACCAGGATGTCGGGCGGTTCACCACGGTGGACTCCGCCGACCGGTCGGCGTGGTTCATCGAGTTCATGGACTTGGCCAACGGACTTCCCGAGTACCGCCGGATGCGGGGCGAGTTGGCCGCTTCGCTGGGTGAACTGTCCGGAAAGCGGGTGCTCGAGGTCGGTTCCGGCACCGGGGACGACGCCCGCGAACTGGCCGCCCTCAGGAGGACGGACAAGTCTTGCCGTCGCCTTCGTGACGCTCCTCATCATCGGCACCGACCTGTTCGTCATCTCTCCGCTGCTGCCGGACATCTCGCGGGAATACGGGGTCTCCGCCGCCACGGCCGGCAACTCCGTCACGGTCTTCTCACTGGCCTACATGGCGGGCGCACCGCTGGCCGGATCCCTCGCCGACCGGCTGGGCCGCCGCGCCGTACTCATCACCGGGCTCGTCGTCTTCGGCTTCGCCAACGCCCTGACCGGGCTCTCCCCCGACTTCGCCGTGCTCTTGGCCGCCCGCGTGCTGGCCGGTCTCGCAGCCTCCGCCGTCACTCCGTCGGTACAGGCGCTGGTCGGCCAGACCGCACCCGCCGAACGGCGCGGCTCCTGGATGGCCGTGGCCACAGCCGGCTTCCTCGTCTCTCTCGCCACCGGGGCACCGACCGGGACAGCGGTGGCATCCCTGTTCAGTTGGCGCGAGACGTTCGTCGGACTGGGCGTTCTGGCAGCCCTGCTGGGCGCGCTCAACGGCTTTGCCTGGCCCAAGGGAGCCGGCTCCGTTCCGCCGGCCGCCGCCGACGGAACCTTGCAGCCGGCCGGTCCCAGTCTTCTCGAGAAGGTACGGGCGGTCTCCGTCACCGGTCTGTGGGCGTTCGCCGTCTACAGCCTCTACACCTACATCGGCACCGGACTCAGCGAGGTCGCGGAGCTGTCCACCGGGTGGGTCGCCACCGCGCTCGTCCTGTACGGCGTCGGCGCGGTGGTCGGCAGCCTCAGCGGCGGACGACTGGCCGACAGGTTCGGCACCTCCAAGGTCGTCATCAGCAGCCTGGTGCTGCTCTCCGCGCTGGAACTCCTCCTCGATCTGGCCTTCCACGCCCCGGACTGGGTGCTCCTCGTGGTCCTCGGTCTCTTCGCGCTGGCCGCCTACCCGTGCCTGCCCGCCTACCAGTCCCGACTCGTCGGGACCTTTCCCCGGCACACCGGCTCGGTGATGGCGTGGAACAGCTGCTTCATGTACCTGGGCACCTCGGCCGGTGCCGCGGCAGGCGGAGCCCTGCTCTCCTCGGCGGGTTTCTCCTGGATCGCACCCGCCGGTGCCGTCGTCGGGCTGATCGGGGCGCTGGTCCACGCCCGCTGGGCGCTGCCCCGCGGTTCGGCCGCGCCCGTCACCGGCACCGCCTGACGCCCTCGGCACCGGCCCGGCGCCGACGGGTCTTGAGGGAAAACCCCGATGTCCTGTGGCTGTCCCGCTTCTAGCGTTGGCCCCACCCAGCAGCCGACGCACGAGGGATACGTGGTGACGCACTCCAGCGCCCAGCGCAACCAGCACGGCATCACCCTTCGGGTCAACGGCGACGAGCACGCCATCGTCGTCACGCCCAGGACAACACTGCTCGACGCGTTGAGGGAGAACATCGGGCACCTCTGCAGGGACGGGAAACCGTTCCGGGGCGTTGGTGATTACCTGTCAGGCAGTGCCGCATCGAGCGCATTCTTCCTGCTGGCTTTTGAGCTGTGTCACTCCTGACGGTGGCCGCCGGTTGACGGGCGTCCAGCCAGTGCCTGGCTGTCATTCAGCAGTCGTGTCCGGGCCCCGTTCCGCTCGTCCCCGCACGATGTCCCGTAGTGCGAGAGCGAGCCGCACGAAAACTGTCAGGGCGCCGGCAGCGGCTGCGGCGCACAGGGCGAGGAAGGAGTCGGGCACCCAGTTCAGGAGTTGGCGGGCGCTCATCGAGCGGGCCAGGGCCAACAGTGCGACGCCCGGCAACGCGCCGGCCGTACACCAGGCCGTGGTCATGACGGCGAGGCGTGTCCGGGATGAGTACACGCGCTGTCGCCGCAGCAGGGCGAGGGAGCGGATCGTGGCTGCGAGCAGTAGCAGGGCCGAGCCTGTGGTGGTCCACACGGCGGTGTGGTAAGGGAGCGCCGTGGCGGCTTCGGCTGGTTCGCTGCCGGCGAGGATTCTGGTGGCTCCGAAGCCGACCTCCATGACTGCCGGGTCGTGGAGGAGTCCGTGCAGGTTCTGTTGGACGACGAGGGCGGTGTTCTGTTCGGGTAGGAGGAACAGCATCGCCGAGTAGCCGGGTGTGGCGCCCGTGTGCCAGATGGCTTTGTCGAGGGGCGCGTCCAGTCCGCCGATGCGCCAGCCGAGGCCGTATCCCGTGCCCTTTCCGCTCGGCCGCAGTCTGCCCTCTTCGCGCATGAGGCGTACGGACTCGGGGGTCAGGACGGCCTTGCCGTCGGCGGTCTTGCCGGCGCGGAGTTGGAACGAGGCGAAGGCCGCCAGATCGTGCAGATCGCCGCCGAGATATCCGTAGCCGGCGCCGTCGTTGTCGATGCCGTCCGCGATCGCGGAGGGGATGCCCCACAGGAGTTGGTGTCCGGGAGGCAGTGCGCGCTCGCGGGCCGAGACGGCGTCGGTGATCGCGCTTTTCATGCCGGCCGGTTGGAGTACGGCACGCCGTAGGTATTGGGCGTAGGGGCGTTTGGTGACTGCTTCGACGAGTGCGGTCAGGACGAGGTAGTTGGCGCTGGCGTACTGGTAGCGCGCGCCGGGTGGGCCGAGTGGCTTGATGCCTTTGAGGTCGGCTATGCGTTGCGCTGGATCGGGGCAGTGGGTGTCGAGGCAGTCGGTGATCTTGGAGGTTTTCGTCTCCGGGAGTCCAGCGGTCTGGTTCAGCAAGTGTTGGACGGTGACCTGTGAGGCGTGTTTTGTGCCGCCGAAGCGGAAGCTTGGGAGGTGGTCGATGACCCGGTCGTCGAGGCGGAGTCGGCCGGATTGGGCGAGTGTCATGACGGCGGTGGCTGTGGCGGGTTTGGCGACCGAGCCCCATAGGAACGGGGTCTTTGCGGTGACGCGTCGGCCGTTTCCGTCGGTGCCCCATGACCGTTGGTGGAGCGGTCCGTCGGGCCCCACGACGGCGTAGGAGAGTCCCGGGGTGTCGGTGGCCATCATGCGGGTGCGCACGAAGTTGTCGAGTTTGTCGTATGTGGCGTGTGCAGCTGGCCGGTCGGCATGGGCTGGTTGTGCTGAGGCTGTTTGTGGGGTGGCGGTCAGCGATGCGAGTAGCAACACGGTGGTGCTGATGGCGGTGGTGCGCAGGTGCAGGGGCTTGGGGCCGGAGGGGGGTGGAGGGGTGGGTCTGAGGTGGAAGAGGGCTCTGGAGAAGGGGGTGGGCATGGGCACGGGTGCTCCTCGCGATAACCGTACGGCTATACCGTATAGCCATACGGTTTTTACCGTACCCTGATACGGTTATCAAGTGCCGAGGACAGCGGATCATGAAGAACGCAGACGTCAGATCGCCGTGGCGGTGTGCGAACTCATCTCCAACAACGGCTTCGACGCGGTGACCGTCGCCCGCACGGCTGCGACGGCGGGCATCTCAGTGGGCTTGGTACAGCACTACTTCCGCACCAAGGACGAGATGCTGTTGCACGCCTTCCACCACGTCAGCACCCACGTCCGGCACCGGATCGACAAACGCATCCAGGCGGGCATCGAGCACCGTCGGCCCATCGCCAGGGTGCTCGCAGCGGGGATGGCCGAACTGCTTCCGCTCGACGCGACCCGGCGCACCGAGTTCCGCGTGATGCGTGCCTTCGCCGGGCGCGCCCTGGATGTTCCTGCGCTCGCTGAGGTCGACATCGAGACTGCCAGGGCGCTGCGCGCGGATATCGCCCGGGCGGTGCGCAACGGCAAGGAGTGTGGCGAAGTCGAACCCGACCTGGACCCATGGCCTGCGGCCGTGCGTCTCGCCGCGGTCACGGACGGGCTGGCGCTCCAGGTGTACCGGGACCCGGATGGCGTGCAGGGCATTCCCGCGAAGGAACTCACCTCCTCGATCCTCGATGCCGAACTCGGCGCCACGTTCACCGGGCAATGCCGGCAGTACGACTCCCGGAAGGACCGCCCGTAGCGGCTGCGCGTTTGCGTACGGCGATGGCCGAGGGCCCTGATGGTGGCAAGGTGTCCGACGACCTCGACACCGATGACGCGCCGCTGAGCTGATGTTGGCCACGGCTCTGGGGCTTACGGGGTGCGGGGACGAGCCGCCCCTGGGGCCTTGCCTCGAGCGTCTGACCGCTGCGATCGAACCCGCGGCCCAGGCCCTGGTAGGCGCGCCCGCGGAAGAGGTCAGCTTCTCCGACCGTCCGCTGGAGCATCCGGGTAGGAGCCTCCGCACCGCGTCCTGCGTGGTCTGCGCGTCGGTGTTTCGGCGCGCCGTCCTATGAGGTTGTGCAGCTGCAGGGCGCGGACATCCCGGCGCTCGTTCAGCGGGCCGGGCTCGATGCGGAGGGGTTCGGTGGGCAGTTGCACACGCTGAAGCTGCGCGTACGGATGGACGTTCTGTGGGCGTCCGGCTGGGAGAGGTACAAGCGCCTGGGGCTACGACAGCGGCCCGAGCCGGACAGGGGCACCTGCAACACCTGCTACACCTGCTCCATGCGGTTGCTCGCCGGTCAGGACGGGCCGGAGGCCCGGCCGCGTGTCCGGATGCCACCGCAGCAGGGGTCGGCGAAGGTGCCGTCGGCTGTCAGGCAAGTGGGGGGTCGGCGGGGCGGATGCGGCCGTCGTCGAGTGTCACGATCCGGTCAGCGGCGGACAGGCCCGCTTGCTCGTGGGTGACCAGCAAGGTGGTGCGGCCCCGGGTGGCGTCGAGGAGGTCGGAGAGCACGGCGGAGGCGGTGTGCGGGTCGAGTCCCTCGGTGGGTTCGTCCAGGACGAGGACGGGCGGGTCGGCCAGCAGCGCGCGGGCCAGCAGCAGCCGACGGCGCTGACCGCCGGACATCGCGGCGCCGTCCTCGCCCAGGACGGTCTCCCAGCCGTCGGGCAGCGACTCGATCCACTCCAGCAGCCGGGCCCTGCGGGCGGCCTCGCACAGGTCGGTGTCGCGGGCGTCGGGGCGGGCGAGGAGGAGGTTGGCGCGGATGGTGGTGTGGAAGACGTGGGCGTCCTGGGTCATACCGGTGATCACCCGACGGACGTCGGTGCCCGCGGCCTCGCGCAGTTCGCGTCCGGCGACCCGCACGCTGCCGGCCTCGTAGTCGACGAACCGCATCAGCGCCGCGATCAGCGTCGACTTGCCGGAACCGCTGGCGCCGAGCAGGACGGTGCGGCGGCCGGGCAGCAGGCGCAGCGTCACCCCGTCCAGCACCGGCGGGACGCCGGGGTGGTGGCGCACCCGCAGGCCGGTGATGTCGACGCCCAGCTGTCCGTCGGCGGGCAGTTGGGCGGGCGCGGCCGGCTCGGTGACCGGCGGGGGCGTGTCGAAGAGGCAGGCCAGCCGCCCGGCGCGGGCCCGGATGTCGGCGTACCGGCGGGCGGCGGCCGGCAGTGCCGTGAGGGTCTCGAAGGACACCAGCGCCAGTACCGCGAGGACGGTGATGTGTACGGCGGGCAGGGTGCCCGCGGCGTGGGCCCGCAGCGCGAGCCAGGTGACGCCGAGGGTGGCCGCACCCTGCAGCAGCAGCACCGCGGCTCCGGCCAGCGAAGTGGTCAGGGCGCCGCGCCGTTCCAGCACGGCGATCCGGCCGGCGGCGTGGTGGGCCCGCGTGGCGGCGGCGTGGCCGGCACCGTAGGCGGCGAGGTCCGCCGCGCCCTGGGTCAGGTCGAGGGTCAGGTCGGCGAGTTCGGCCCGGGCCGCTTTGTGGGCGTGGCCCGCCTGGCGGGAGACGGTGAGCACCAGAAAGGGCACGAGCAGGCCGGCCACCACGAGCAGCGTTCCTTGCAGCAGGCCCGCCTGCGGCAGCAGGGCCGCGGTGACACCGGTGGTGGCGGCGGCGACCGCGGCGGCGGACGCGAGGGGGAACAAGACACGCAGCAGCAGGTCCTGGACGGCGTCGACGTCGTCGAGGAGGCGGGTGAGCAGATCGCCGCTGCGGAAGGCCGGGCTGCCCGCCGGGGCCAGCGGCACCAATGCCTCGTACACCCGGGCGCGGAAGTGGGCGACGGCCCGCAGTACGCCGTCGTGGCCCAGCAGCCGGTCGCTGTAGCGCAGTGCTCCGCGTCCGAGGGCCAGGGCGCGTACGGCGACGATCGCGAGGCTCACCGCAGTGATGGGGGGCTGTTGCGCGGCCCGGGTGATCAGCCAGGCCGCAGTGGCCATCAGCGCGGCTGAGGCCAATTCGCTGCCGGCCGCGGCGAGCGCGGCGGGCAACAACCTGCGCCAGTGCGGCAGCAGGTGCCCAAGGAGGCGAGCCGTGGGGTGTTGCGTACGGGCACCGGCGGCGTACTGGGTACGGGCATCGCCGGGGTGCGGAACACCGGCATCGCCGGGAGCCGCCGGGGCGACGTCGCCGGGAGCAGGAGCGCCAGCATCACCGGCACGCGGAGCGAGGGCATCGCCGCGACGCGGCGGCGGGGCGGATGCGGGTGCCGGACGGGGCGTGGGGGTGGCGGTCATGACCTCACCGGTCCCTCGGCCGGTGCCGGTTGCTGCGGGGCCGGCCGACCGGCCGCGATCGTGATGACGCGGTCTGCGTGCGGCAGCAGGCTGGTGCGGTGGGCGACCACGATCGCGGTACGGCCGTGCATCAGGCGGACCGTGGCGCGGGTGACGGCGGCCTCGCTGTCGGCGTCGAGGTGGGCGGTCGGCTCGTCCAGGAGCAGCACAGGAGCGTCCTTGCAGAAGGCGCGGGCCAGGGCGAGGCGTTGGCGCTGGCCCGCGGAGAGCCCCGTGCCCCGCTCGCCGAGCCGGGTGTCGTAGCCCTGGGGCAGTGCGTCGATGAAGCCGTCGGCGAAGGCGGCGCGGGCGGCGCGGCGCACCTCGGTGTCACTTGCGGCGGGCCGGCCGAGGCGGATGTTGTCGGCGACGGACGCGGCGAACAGATGGGGGTGCTGCGGCACCCACGCCACCTGGGCGCGCCAGGCGTCGGGGTCGAGGAGGGCCAGGTCGGTGCCGCCGACGGTGACCCGGCCCGACTCGGGGGTGACGAAGCCGAGGAGCAGGGCGAGCAGCGTGGACTTGCCCGCGCCACTGGGACCGGTCAAGGCGATGTGCTCGCCGGGGCGCACGTCGAGGCTGAAGCGGTCCACGGCGGGGGCGGCGCGCCCCGGGTGGCGGACGGTGACCTGCGCCAGGCGCAGCGGCGCCGTGCGGGCGTCGGGCGGTGTGCGGCGGTCGGCGGCGCGGAGCGCGGGGGGTGCCTCGTCCAGCAGGGCGAAGACCTTCTCGGCCACTGTGACGCCCTCCGCGCCGTCGTGGAAGGCGGCGCCCGCCGCGCGCAGCGGCAGATACGCCTCGGGGGCGAGGAACAGCACGGTCAGTGCCGTGTGCAGGTCCGTGTGGCCGCCGAGCAGGCGCAGCCCGACCGGCACAGCCACCAGGGCCACGGAAAGGGTGGCGACCGTTTCCAGGACGAAGGAGGAGAGGAACGCCACGCGCAGGGTGCGCATCGTGGCGCGGCGGTGGGCGTCGGCCATCTCGCGGACCACCCGCGTCTGGTGCTCCGCGCGGCCGAAGGCGCGCAGCGTCGGCAGCCCGGCGATCACGTCCGTGAAGTGGCCGCCCAGGCGGGAGAGCAGGGTCCACTGCCGTGCGGTGCGCTGGGCGGTGTGCATGCCGACCAGCGCGCCGAAGACCGGGATCAGCGGCAGCGTCAGCATGATGACCAGGGCCGAGGACCAGTCGGTTCCCAGCAGCCAGGCGACGATGGTCGCGGGTACCACCACAGCGGCCGTCATCGTCGGCAGATAACCGGTGACGTACGGGTCCAGGGCGTCCAGGCCGCGGGTGAGCAGTGTCGCCGTCTCACCGCGCGGACGGCTCGCCAGCTTCAGCGGGCCCGTGTCGCGCAGCCTGCCGGTGATCCGCTCACGCAGCGCGCGCTTGGCATCGGCGGCGGCGCGCTGCGCCAGCATCCCGCGGGCCCAGGCCAGCGCCGCGCGCAAGGCCAGCACTCCGCCCAGCGCGGCCAGTGCCGTGCCGGGCGCAAGATGGCCGTCGAAGCCGTCCGCCAGTAGCGCCGCCAGCAGGCTCGCCTGGGCGACGACGAGCACGGCGCCGAGCAGTGCCAGCACCCCGGAGGAGGCCATATGGCGGCGGAGCGTGGGCAGTTCTTGCAGCAGGCGTCGTTCGGCGGGCTTCATCCCAGTGTCCTTGAGGTGATTCGCAGGCGTTCAGTAACAGCCGGGTAGTTCGCGGACGTTCAGAAGTAGCTGGGGTGGCGGCGTCCCGTGCGTCCGCGGAACGCCCACCAGTTCCACGCCTGGTAGGCGAGGATCATGGGCACCACCAGGACGCCGAACACGCTGAGGATCTTCAGCGTGGCCTCGTCCGTGACGGCGTGTTCGATGTCGAGGCCCTGTCCCGCAGAGCTGGCCAGCAGGTACGGATAGTGGCCCGCCCCCAGCAGCAGCACGGGCAGCGCGGTCGCACAGCAGGTGGCCACGAACGCTCGCACGAGATGTCCTGTTGTGAAGGACCACCAGGCGGCACCGAGCGAGGCGGCCACGGCGGTGGCGACGATCGCCGCCGCCTCCCGGTTGGTCATCGAGGCGCCCGCGCCCAAGAGCGTGAGAAGCAGCGCGAGCAGCGCCGCGGCCGAGGCCGCACGCAGCAGCCTCGCGCCCAGCTCTCCCGCCCTGGCCGCCGTCGCGGGCCGGGCCCGCAGCGCGACGAAGCCCGCGCCGTGTCCTGCGAACAGCAGGGTGGTGGTGAGGCCGCAGGCCATCACGAACGGTGTGAACACATCCCCCGGCCCGATGTGGAAGCTGCCGTCCGCCCGGCGGGGCACACCGTGCAGCAGCAGACCCACGACGAGCCCCCAGCACAGGGCGGGCAGCGCGCCGCCGAACGCGATCAAGGCGCCCCATACCCGGCGGGCGCGGGCGCCCCGGCTGCGGCGGCGCAGCTGCACGGCCGCGTTGCCCAGCACCAGACCGGTGAGGATCGCCACGAACAGCGGGTAGAGGCCGGACAGCAGGGAGCCTTCCAGATGCGGGAAAGCGCCGAACATCACGCCCGCGAAGGCGACCAGCCACACCTCGTTGCCGAGGAAGAACGGCGCGATGGCGTCGAGTGCGGCGTTGCGGTCCGCGGCCCTCCCCGGCCGTACGTCCTCGCCCTCCGGTGGGCCACCGCCCTGCGGCTCGTGGCCCTGTGGTGGATTGCGGTCGTGCCGGTCCCCGAGGAAGGGGTGCAGCATCTGCGCGCCGTAGTCGTATCCGCCGAGCACGAAGTACCCGGCGAGCATCAGGCCCAGAAGGGCCAGCCAGGCGGTCTGGAGACTCATCTCGCTCCACTCTCCTTCAAAGGGCCAAGGCCGGCTGCGTGTCGCCGGCGCCGGCGGAGGGGCCCTCGGGCAGGTCCTCGGCGAGCGGCTCGGTCGCGCCGAGCTGGGTGGCAGCCGGGCCGCGGACGGCGAATCGGGTGATCAGGGTCCAGTTCGTCACCGCCAAAGCGACGAAGACGGTGATGAAGACGGTGCAGGATGTGATCAGCGAGGCCCTGCTGACGTGGGACAGCGCGTCCTCGACCTTCAGTTGGCCGTAGACCATCCAGGGCTGGCGTCCCATCTCGCGCACCACCCAGCCGCCCACCGAGGCCAGGAAGGCGAACGGGATCATCGCGGTCATCAGATACGCCAGCGGGCGCCAACGCACCAGCCGGTCCTTCAGCAGCAGGAACACCGCGACCAGGGTGATGGAAGAGATCGTGTTGCCGATGACCGTCATGCTGGTCATCGAGAGATGGATCCAGCCCTGTGGCGGTACGTAGTCGCCGGGGCCGTACTGCTCGACGAGCTGCCGCTGCAGCTCGGCAACGCCGGAATCTTCCAGCACCGCGTGCTTCATCGGCTGCGTCCGCTCGATCACCGGGCGCTGCATCTCGCCCACGATGACGACGAAGAAGGAGGCGACCATGGCCACCCACGTCCCGAGACGCAAGGAGGAGCGGAACAGCTCCTTCTCCTTGGTGCCGCGGGCGAAGTGCCAGGCGCTGACCCCCGCCACCAGGACACCGCCCGTGGTCAGGGCGGCGAGCGTGATGTGACCGAGGGCGGTCAGCGCGCTGGAGTTGGTGAGCAGTGCCCCGAAATCGGTCAGGTAGGCGACACCGTCGCGGACCTCGTAGCCGACCGGGTGCTGCATGAAGCCGTTGGCAATCATGATCCAGTACCCGGAGGCGTATGCCGTCAGGGCGACCAGCCAGATCAGCGTGACGTGCACGCCCTTGCGCAGCCGCCCCCAGCCGAAGATCCACATGCCGAGGAAGGTTGACTCGGCGAAGAAGGCGATGAGCGTCTCCAGCGCCAGCGGGGCGCCGAAGACGTTGCCCGCGAACGCGCTCAGCCCGCTCCAGCTGAGCCCGAACTGGAACTCCATGACCAGGCCGGTGACGATACCGACCGCGTAGTTGATGACATAGAGCTGTCCCCAAAAGCGGGTCATACGCTCCCGGAGGGCTCTGGTGGCGGGATCACGGGTGCAGACGGCACGGGTGTGCATGAACGCCACGAGAGGGACGAGCCCCATGGTGAGGATCACGAACAGCCAGTGGATGCCGGTAGTGGCCGCGAATTGGAGCCGGGCCAGCTCCGTTGCGCTCATGTGCGACCTTCCTGGGAAACGGGTGGGCAGACGGGACGAGTCGAACCGTTCCGAACGGGGTTCGAGCGGGTCCGAAGGGATCGGAGCAGGTTCGAGCGGATTCGAGCGGGTTCGATGAGACGCGAGGGAAAACGGTGCCGGGGCCCTCGCCTCGCGTATGCAGGTGCCGACGGCGTTGTTGCCCGTCACCTGTGCGATGGCCCTGCCAAGCACCGTAGAGACAACCGCTTATCCAGTTCCAAGACCGTTTTCGCTATGTGTTGATACCTGCGCAGGCATAAGCGAAGGTGAGGTATGGATCTTCAGCAGTTGCGCTACTTCCAGACCGTCGCACGGTACGAGCACATCAGCCGTGCCGCACAGGAACTGCACGTCGCCCAGCCCTCACTCAGCCGCACCGTCGCGCGCCTGGAGGCCGAGATCGGCACCCCGCTCTTCGACCGACGCGGCCGCCGCATCCGGCTCAACCCGTACGGCACGCTGTTCCTGCGCCACGTCGAGCGCGCCCTGAGCGAACTCGACGACGGTCGCAGGGCCGTGCGTGAGGCCCGGGGCCTGGGACTGGGCCGGGTCTGCCTCGCCTCCGAGACGCTACTGACCGTCACCCCGCTCCTGGGCGGCTTCCGCCTCGCCTACCCACGCGCCGACATCCGCCTCTTCCAGGCCAACGCAGAGGAGATGACCCGCCTGCTACGGGCCGGCGAGGTCGACTTCTGCCTCGCCTCGCAGCCGCTGCCAGACACGGAGACGGAGTCGGTCGAACTCGCCCGCGAGGAAGTACTGCTCGCGGTGCCGCCCGGGCATTGGCTCGACGGGCGGGAGAGCGTGACGATCCGCGAGATCGCCGACGAACCCTTCGTCACCACCCGGCGGGGTCACTGGCAACGCACCCTGCTGGAGCGGCTGTTCGCCTCCGAAGGGCTCACCCCGCTGCTGTCCTGCGAGGGCAATGAACCAGGCGCCAGCCAGGACATGATCAGCGTCGGTCTGGGCATCGGCCTGATCCCGGCCGTCTCCCGCCAGGCCGGCACCGAGACGCGTGTCCCGGTCGCCTGGGTGCACCTGGACGCACCCGACTGCCACCGCGTGCTGACACTGGTGTGGAACCGCGACGCCCACCTGTCCGACGCAGCCGTACGCCTGCGGGAGTACGCCACCGAGCGCCCCTTCATGACACACCGTCTACCCGAGCAGCACCCGTCCCGCCCCCAGGAGCACGTCTGAAGCCCCTCGGCGCGGCGCGTTCACCTCCGGTGCGTTCCGACGCCCTGCCACCCAGTCAGCCGAGGATGCCGCGTATCCGAACGGCCCGAGCGCGGCAACGAGCCGGCAAGGGTGCCCGCCTGCCCACCAGCCAACGAACAACGGCTGACTTCGCCCTGGCTCTCCTTCCAGCGGAGCCGCCCCATGCAGCAGTATTCGCATACCGGCCGGAGCAAGAGCCCCCCAGGCGCCCCGCCCGAGGGGGCCGTTCCGGCGCAAGCGGGCGAACATCCAGACCGGTGCGCCGCACACGGCCGGTCATGCCGGGCGGCCTGATCGCCGAGCTCGGTATGCAACGGGCTGCGGCGCCCAGCCGCAGCAGCTTCTACCACTCATCCTTTTTCTTGGTGAACTTCACGCTGTAGAACGTCGATCCGGTACCCAGGGGGGTGTAGTCGTCGTCTTCCATCGTGAGGAAGTACGTCGACGCTTTACACCGTGAGCCGGTGTAGAGGTGCGCGTACAGTCCGGACTGGTTGTTGGCCCAGTTTCCGTTGTTCACAGCAGTGCACTGTCCCGCCTCCGGACTGCCGATCTTTTTCTGGTTTGTCCCGTCCTTGGATGTTGAGAACGCGAAGTAGGAGGAGGGCCCGGCCTGAGCTGCGGGCGGAGCGGCTGCTGTCAGCGTGGCTGAAATGGTCACAGCGCACAGGAGGGGTGTCACTCGACGCACTGTGGGGGCTCCTTTCGACATCGGCGCGACAAAGACAGACGGGAACGGGACCCTCCTGCGTTGCGCATCCCACCAGCGTCACGCAGCCGGTGGCCACATTGAGAAGGGTCACTCATCTAATACCCTCGGTGCATCTTTCCCCGATATTCTTTGCCGTTCTTCTTGACTTTCACGTAGCCGCCGGCGGAAGCCACCAGGCCCTTTTCATTGCAGCTGGGCATACTCATTTCCCATTTCGCCTGTTCATTTTCTCCCCTCACTTCGGGGAAGAGAGTCTTGTCGAGAGTGACGCCTGTCTCCCCCCAGGAGGAGGCGAAGACGCGGATCTCCGCCTTGTCTCCTTTATCGTTGATCACGATGTTGACTTTGATGAGGGAGCCTTCTTTTGGTTTCAGGTTTCCGGTGTAGGCGCTGCCCTTCCAGGGATCGATGGTGTCTGCGCACCAGGCGGCGCGGGAGCCTGTCGGTTGGGCGTCTGCGGGCTGTGCCACGGTGACGGGGGCGGCCAGCAGGAGGGCGGCTGTGATCCCTCGGACCAGATTCTTGACGGGTGTGTGCACCAAGCCGGTCTCCCTTGGGGGTGGTTGCATTCTTCTTCCTCTCGCTCGACCTTTTCTGTTGCTCAGTCATTCCGTCCGTCGATGCTGCTGTCTTGAGGGTGCAGCGAGGGGTGTTGAATTTCGTAGGTGGTGATGAGGGCGGCGTGGTCGGAGGGCCAGGTGTTGTAGCGGTAGCGGGGGTGGTCTTCCCAGGCGGGGTGTTCCTCGGCCGGCGCGGGGTTGCCCGTCACAAGGGTGTGGGAGTCCAGCGGGCGGAGCCGGCTGCCCTTGTGGAAGATGAAGTCGATGCGGTCGAGGGGTTCGACGCGTTGCAGTTCTTGTCGCCACAGGGTGACCGGTGACCAGGTCAGGCCCAGGTTGGCTGAGGGGGCGGGGTGGACGGCGCGGTAGGAGTCGGTGAATGCGGCGTCTTCGAGCAGCTGGGTGGCCGGCCAGTTGAAGGGGGGTGTGGAGACTTCGCTGGTCCAGTCGAGGTGGGAGGGACTGTTGAAGTCTCCGAGGATGAGCACCGGCTGCTCGTCCGCGCGGTCGGTGAAGGGGGTGAGTGGGGCAAGGATGTGGTCTTTCATCTCCTCGGCCCGATCGGAGGCGTCTTCCTGAGCCTGGACGGCGGGTGTGAAGCGGCGGGTGCCGGGTGGGGCCTTGTCGGGGCCGTAGCTGGTGTGGTCGAGGTGGACGGTGCACACCTGGAGGGTGAGTGCGCCGATGGTCACGGCGGTGCGCAGGTAGTGCTCGCCGAGCCCGCTGGCGTCGTGGTCGATCGGGTACCGGGAGAGGAGGCCGACGTCCTTGTCGTCGATCGGGTCGTCGTTCAGGCGGGGGTATTGGTGGTAGTACCAGCCCAGCCGTTCGGCGAGGCGTCGCACCGTTCCGGGCTCCTGGTAGCGGTGGACCTCCTGGAGGGCGACCAGGTCGATGTCTTCTTCCAGCAGGGCGCGGATGACCTTGTCGTCGCCGTTGAGGACGCGGGTGGCGTCGTACCACATGTTCCAGGTGGCCACCCGCAGCCGGTCGGCCACCGGATCGGTCTCGGCCCGCAGGGGGACGGTGACGGCGACGGTGGCCACAGCGGCGTTCAGATCGTCGGCGTCGTGCGCGGTGACCACGATGTGTCCATATCCGCCGTGCGTTGCGCCCGGCGCGACACCTGTCACTTCACCCGCGGGTGAGACGGACAGCCACTCGTCCCCGCTGTCCTTTGCGAAGAGGACCGGCCGGCCGAAGGAGGTCAGCAGCCCGGCCAGCGGAACGCAGACCGGCTGCCCGGTGATCGCATTGGCGGTGGTGAAAGAGCTGGTGACGAAGTACGGGTCACTGGTCAGGTCGAAGGGGAGGGGTTCGGTCAGGTCGGTGACGCTCTCGCGCACCGAGTCGCCCCGGGCCTGGCCGGGCGCGACGGTCCCTTGCAGTTTGAGGAGGTAAGGACCCGGTGAGATGGCGTCGTCCTGGTCGGGATCGGTGGACAGACCGGAGAACCACACGAGGCCGGCCTTGCCCGGCGCGTGCTCGAAGGTGACGCACTCTGCGTCCGCGCCGTCGCCGCGGTAGAGGGCGACACGGTTGTCGCCCTCTGCTTCCACCTCGTAGAAGACGGGAATGTCCGCCCCGGGCCGCAGCGGCTCGCTCGTGTACAGGCTGATCCTGTTCGCCATCATCGGCTCCCTTCTACGTGTCGGTCGGGCAGCCGTTGGCCTTCAGCCCGTCGTTGCGCTGACGTGTCGGCCGGGGCGGCCAGGGCCGGAAGCGGGGCAGTACGAGAGCCAGCGCTGGGGCCGTGCCCAGGGCCGCCACGGCGCGGCATCGCGTGAGGGAGGACATGCGGAGATTCCTTCCGGCACGAACAAGAGGGAGTCGTCGGCCTGCCACTCAGGCGGGTCGGCTGCGCACGGTCGGGCAGTGGCGGAGGGGGCGCAGAAGGGGCTACCAGTCGGTGCAGGCATAGGCCATGCCGAGCCAGGCGCCGGCAATGGCGCCGATACGGCCGCTCTTCCACATCGTCTCCAGCTTCTGGCGTTTGGTCCCGTACGAGCGGGCGAGACGGCGGTAGTTGTCGCAGGCTTCTTGCTTCTTGCTGGGCCGGGAGCCCAGCGCGGGGTAGGTGGTGGTCTCGTATGGCTCGGTGAAGACCATGCCGATGATCGGGGCCATTCCCTTGCCGAAGGTGTCGGCGTTCCAGTGCTTTTCTTTCTGGTTGGTGGACACCGTCTTGCCCTCGTCGTTGATCAGGCCGATGTTCAGCTTGGGCCCGTCGGGAGTACTGTGCCCGGGGCGCTTTTGCTGCCAGGTGACCAGCTTGACCGTGTAGTTGTTCTTCTTCCCGACCCAGTTGTCGAAGTCGAGGCTGGCGAAGTAGGTGTGGTTCTTGTCGTTGTTGACCGCGTAGTAGGTCACGCCGCCGCCGACACCGCCGAGCTTTTTGTTGATCATCTGGATGCGTCCGCCGGCACCCGGCTCGATCTGGACCGGCGGCACCCCGTAGGGGAACTCACCGTCGACGCCATTGCCCGTCGACCACTGCGGCGCCTCCCCCGTCTTGTAACTGGTCGACAGCTTCAGCGTGTGGGAGGTGTTGTTGTAGAGCACCACCGTGGTCGTCGGTGACAGATCCAGACCCCCGGCGATCCCCCCGGCCTCCAACAGCGGAGTGTAGTTGTAGGCACTCCCCCACGACGAGATCGGCGGCGGATCCGCTGCCCGGTCCCGCCCCTCCCCCGCATCGGCCCCCGCCGCGGCAGAACCGCTACCGGCCGCCAGCGGCACCACCATCAACACCGCCAACGCCGCCGCCCACCTACCACGACGGCACCGGACCACCCCCACCACGACCACTCCCCCCGGGATCCGACATCAATGAAATGGGCATGCCCCACTACCCGGGACCTGGTGTGAGCAGGCCGAAAGCTTCCACCGATCGAAGGACGATCTGTGGCGCCAGGACACGCCAGAGGGGGAACCGGACGGGTTCATGACGGAGCTCGTGATGGGACCCGGAAGCGGTGGCCCCACAAACCGCCGCCCCCTGTGGTGGCATCCCACGCTGTGGGGTGTCTGCCAGGAGCGGTGGCGCCAGTGAGACAAGAGCCCGGGCGTGCCAGGGGCTGACCGCAGCGGCCGAGTGAGCTACCGCGGGAGCTCGTCGGACGGGGTTCAACGCCCTGACCCGCCCCTGGCCGGCTCGACGGCACATTGCCTCCTCGCACAGGTGGGCACACCCGAGCATGAAGGCGTCTTCGCAGTTACTGCAGGGCGGTGCATCCCCGCACGGCGCCCCTGCAAAAGAGGACACCCGCATGCCCGAGACCATGGAACAGCTCGACATCGACACTCTGATCGGCAAGCTCGATGTCCCGGAGGCGCGCGGCGAGCTTCCCGCCATGGCAATGGCCAGTGAGCTCTGCAGCCTCATCTGCCCCGACGGCTGACACCCTCGCGATGAGCGACAGGCCCCAGACAAGTGAGGCCTCGTGTGCTCCCTGCGACGGAACACGGCGGGCACGGGAGACCGGTGCACCCGGCTCCGCACGTGTGCGCTGACACGATGGGGCACACGTTCCGACGGTACGGTGGCCGGACCGTCTGCGGCCACAGCCAGGCCCGGCACTCGCAGACCAGAGCGCGCCGCAGGCGCTCCGACACGCACGCCACGATTGCGATCGTGCGCGGACAAGAGAGGGGCTCGCCGGCCGGCGAGCCCCTCTCCTCCGCGTCGGGGCGATGTCGGTGCTGACGCGCGTGGTCGGCGGACACTCGGCTGCCCGGGCTTCAACGGTCTTCTTCCCGTCCTGGTCGACAGCCGGCCTCCGGCAGCTCTTCGTGGCGCCCCGATCGACCAGATAGGAATAGGAGACGTCCTCCGGCTCCGCGAACCCACCCAAGATCGTTTGCCGACCGAAGACCTAAGACGCCGTGCCGGCCGGTGCGGTCGGCGCCGGGGTGTCCGCTGTCGTGGCATCGTCGGTGTGCTGCGGTGCCTTCAGCAGGCATGCGATGCTCAGCGCGCACATGGCGACAAGGAGCACGATGACCGGCACGATGCTGTCGGTCGCCTGGAACATCAGCGTCGAGGCCACGGGTGAGAGCCCGCCGAACAGCGCGCCCGCCACCTGGTACGTCAGCGAGATGCTGGTGTAACGCGCCTGGGGCCGGAACATCTGGGCCAGCACCGTGGCCACGGGTCCGTAGGTCGCTGCCATGACCAGCCGCATCGCGGCGAAGACCAGGAAGATCAGTACAGTGGAGTCCGAGGAGACCACGAGGAACTGAGGGGTGGCAAGGACGGCCACCGCGGCGAGGCCCCAGATGACGACACGGATGCGTCCGACCTTGTCGCCCAGCCACGCGACGCCCAGCGTGGCGACGAGTTCGACGACGGCCGCGACGCTGAGCGCGTTGAGCACCACCGTTTCGGAGAGCCCCACGGAGGGGTCGGTGGCGTACGCGGTGATGAACGTGGTCACCAGGTAGTAGCCGCCCACCGCGATCGGGAGCGTGCCGATGCCCAGCAGGATGGGCTTCCAGTTCGTCTTCAGGGCGTACGTGAGCGGCAGGCCCTCGTCCGGTTCGGGCTCCGCCTCGAACACCGGCGACTCCTCGACCTTGAGCCGGATGAGGACGCCGATGACGATGAGCAGCGCCGACAGCAGGAACGGCACGCGCCACGCCCACTCCTTGAGGGCGTTGTCGCCGAGGGTGGACAGCAGGCTGAACAGGCCGGTGGACAGCAGGGCCCCGGCCGGGTTGCCGAGCTGGGCGAAGCCGCCGTAGAAGGTCTTCTTCCCCTCAGGGGCGTGCTCCACGGCCATCAGGACGGCGCCGCCCCACTCACCGCCGACCGCGATGCCCTGCACGAAGCGGAGCAGGACGAGCAGGATCGGGGCGAGCACGCCGACGCCGGCATACGTGGGCAGCAGGCCGACGAGGAACGTCGCGGCGCCCATCATGGTCAGGGTGATCACAAGGGCGCTGCGCCGGCCGAACCGGTCGCCGATGTGCCCGAAGACGATGCCACCGAGTGGCCGCGCGAAGAACCCGACCGCGTATGTGGCGAAGGCCGCGGCGATGCCGGTGAGCCGGTCGGTCCCCTCAGGGAAGAAGACGCTGCCGAAGACGAGGGACGCGGCGGTGGCGTAGACGTAGAAGTCGTACCACTCGATGGTGGTGCCGACGAACGCGGCGATGCCCGCCTTGCGTGCCTTGCGGGATTGAGCGTGATCGGTCACTGCTGCCCCTCGGTCGATGTGGCGGTGGTGGAGTGCTCGAGGGCGCCGTCGACCCACGTGTGGAGGACGTCGATCGCGGCGATGGACCCGGGGTCGACGGCGAGCGGGTCGGCGCCCAGGACGGTGAAGTCGGCCAGCTTGCCGGGGGTGATGCTGCCGAGTTCGTGTTCGCGGCCCAGGGTGCGGGCCCCGCCGAGCGTGTGCGCGGCGAGCGCGTCGGCCGCCGGGATGCGCAGGGAGGTGTCGCCCAGCCGGTGCCCTCGCCGGGTGACGCGGGTGACGGCCGCCTGGATGGCCTCCAGCGGCTTCGGCTCGGCGACCGGCGCGTCCGAACTGAGCGTCACGGGCACCTGGGCCTCCAGGAACTCGCCGAGCGGGTTGAACCGCTCCCCCGGGGTGCCGATCGCCTCGGTGACGCCTTCCCCCCAGTTGTAGTAGTGCTGGGTCTGATTGACCGGGTGGATGCCCAACTGGTGCATGCGCTTGATCTGCTCGGGGGTCGGCAGCCCGCAGTGCTCGATCCGGTGCCGGGCATCGGGTCGGGGGTGGCGCTCCTGTGCGGCCTCGACGGCGTCGAGCACCATCTCTATCGCGTCGGGCGACTGGGCGTGGGTGGCTGTCTGGAGCCCCACGGCATGGGCCCTGGCGATCAGCTCCCGGTACGCCTCCGGCTCGTGGTAGAGCTGCCCGGTACGGCAAGGGTCGCCGACGTAGCCGTCAGGGAAGTAGGCCGTCCAGCCGCCCAGGGTGCCGTCGGCGTAGAACTTGATGCCCGTGAAGGAGAGCCGGGCGTTGCCGAACGCGCCGTGCATACCCGTGTCGATCACATGGTCCAGCAGGTGGCTCAGCAGATACATGCCGACGCGGGTGCGCAGTCCGCCGCCGTCGGCCAGCCGCAGGTAGGTGTCGAACTCGCGGCGGGTCACCTGGCAGTCACCGATCGTCGTCACGCCGCCGGCGAGGAAACGCTCCTGGGCGGCGCGCAGTTGCCGCAAGTGCTCCTCGGGCTCGTCCCCGAGGTGGAAGTTCGGCCCGTGGCGGCCGATCTTGACGCCGCCGACGCCGGTGAGGATGTTGCAGGCGGCGTCGGAGACCTCGCCGGTCAGCTCCCCGTCGGCGTCACGGAAGAACGTGCCGCCCTCCGGGTCCGGTGTGTCGCGGGTGACGCCGTGCCGGGCCAGCGTGGCGCTGTTGACGACTCCTCCGTGGCCGCTGGCGTTCATCAGGTACACGTCGCGGTCGGTGCTGACCTGGTCGAGCTCCTCCTTGGTGGGATGGCGGCGCTCGGCGAGGTTGCGGTGCTCGTAGCCGTAACCCCGCACCGGCCGCCCGGGCGGCAGGGAGTCGGCCGCCGCGCGCAGCAGGGCGACGATGCCGGGGATGTCGGCCGCCTTGTCGGGACCGCAGTCGACCCAGCTCATCATCTGGCCGTACATCAGCGGGTGGGCGTGCGGGTCGACGAAGCCGGGCACCACAACGGTGCCGCCGAGGTCCACTTCCTCGGCCGTGTGGCCGAGCCGCGCCGCTGCGGCGCGGCACTCCTCGACCGTGCCGACGGCGCCGAACCGGTTGCCGTGTACGAGGAACGCCTCGGCGCCGTCGGTGTGCGGGTCCACGGTCCGCAAAGCGGCGCCGGTGAACAAAGTGGTGGTCGCGTCCAGGACTGACGTCTCCTGGTGGCGCAGTGCGCGCATGTGGTTCCTCGTGCGGTGTGTCGGTGGCGTATCGGTGATCGGCACCGTAGGTCCGCCCACTCTCCGCAGCAATGCCATGTACGCTGCCCCACTGACGTATCGCCGCGTTTTTGTCGCCCCTCTACTCTGATCTGCGGCTGATCAGCTTCCAGAGTTCGCGTCGACCGTGGTCTTGTTCCTTCGGAAGCACGGAATCACTCTGTAAAGATTGGGTCTCGGACGCTCATGAGTGAGGATCTGGACGCAAGGCTCATCGCCGCGCTCCAACAGGACGGCAGGGCGAGCTACAGCGACCTGGCCGCCCGGGTGGGCGCGCCGAGGGCGGCGGTCTCGACCCGGGTGCAGGCACTGCTGGACACGGGCTCCGTGGAGATTGTGGCCGTGGCACATCCCCAGCTGTTCGGGCTCACCTCGCTCGCGCACGTCTCCCTCGCCGTGTCGGGGCCCGCCGACGACGTGGTCGCCGCCCTGTGCGCGACGGACGCGTCGGTCTTCGTCTCCGCGGTCAGCGGCGCCTACGACCTCGTCGCGGAGCTGAGGGTCTCGAGCGACCGGGAGCTGTACGACGCCCTCGCCCACCTCCGTGCGCAGCGCCGGGTGCGGGCGGTCAACACACTCCTCTACACCGACGTCGTCACATCGGTGTTCATGCCGCAGGGTCCGCTCCGCGGCGACGTGCACGTCAACGACACCGATCTACGGCTGATCGAGCTGCTCGAGCGCGACGGTCGCATGTCGTTCGTCGAGCTGGCCCGTCGCGTCGGCATGTCACCGAGCGCGGCCCGCGCCCGGGTCGGTCGCCTCGTCGGCAGTCGCGCCCTGCACATCGCCGCCGTGGTGCGGCGCGGCACGGGCAGCGGAAGGCCGGCGCTCGGCGCGGGGTTGAACCTCGGCGGGGACGACGAGCGTGTCACCGGGTTCCTCGCCGCGCTGCCCGGCGTCGAGTTCGTCGCCCGTACCGTGGGCCGTTTCGACCTGGTCTTCACCCTCGGCGCCGACTCGACCACACGCCTGCACCGCGTCACGGAGCAGATCAAGGCGCTCGACGAGGTGCGCGGCCTGACCACGTGGGCACATCTGGAGGTGTTCAAGGAGCACTATTCGCGGGGCATCGCGAGGACAGGGAGGTAGGGGCGCACCAAGTGTTGAGCCCCTCCACCCCTGCCCTCGCCGACCCGCTTCGTCGCGTCGCGAAGTCGCCTGACCTGGCGGAGACCGCCGTCAGATCGCCATCGGCTCCGCGGAACGGGCGGATCAGCGCAGTCCGGCGAAGAGATCGTTCTCAGGTACGGCCGCGCCCGTGGCGTCCTTGACACGTACGAACGTCTCCATGCCCATCAACTCACCGAACCGCTCCTTGCCCATCTTGAGGAAGAAGATGTTCTCGCCCTGACTGGCGTGTGCGGCCAGCGCATCGAACTTCTGACCGCTGAATGCGGTGGTGTCCACCCAGGTGGTGATCTCGTCGTCGGGGAGGCCGATCTCGGCCATCGCGGCGGTCTCGGCAGGATCCGGCTCCGGCATGTCCTCGCTGAACTCGCGCATGATCTCGCCGAACCGCTGCATCCCCGAGCGGGGCATCGTCGTCCAGTACACCTTCGGTGTCAGCGCGGTCATCTCCAGCGCCGCCATCGTGATGCGGTGGGCCTGGATGTGGTCGGGGTGGCCGTAGAAGCCGTTCTCGTCGTAGGTGACGACCACATCGGGCTGGTAGTGCCGCATGAGTTCGGCGAGTCGGGCGGCGCCTTCCTCCACGGACGTCTGCCAGAACGATCCGGGAGCGTCGTTGCTCGGCCAGCCCATCATCCCGGAGTCGGCGTAGTCCAGCATCTCCAGATCACTGATCTTCAGAGCTTCACAGCTGGCCTCGAGTTCTTGGCGACGCATCAACGCGACGGCCGCCGGATCGTGCCCCGGGTCGCCCGGCTTGACGCCCCCGGGTCCGTCACCGCAACCGCCGTCGGTACACGTCACAAGAACCGTACGGATGCCTTCCGCCGCGTACCGCGCGAGGACCCCTCCGGTTCCGGTGGCCTCGTCGTCGGGGTGGGCGTGCACTGCCATGAGCGTCAAAGGTCGGTCAGTCATGGAAACGTCCTCCTGCAAAAATGGTCTTGATCCGAGTGCGCGGCGGGCGTACCGCGATCCCGAGGTCCGGATTCCGGCAGGCGGACGATCTTGTGGTCTCCATGTTCCCCGCCCGTGCGGCGCCGGTGCCTCGGCAGATGCAACAGCGCCGACCGGACCTGCTGTTCCCGGCGCGGCCGGTGCCCTTCCAGATGTCGGCGTTTCACACGGTGTCGTCCTGCAGCGCCCGGGCCTGCTCCACTCGGAGGCCCACATGCGGCGGCGTGTTCTCGGGGCCGCCGGCCGGCCCGTCCCGCACGGACCCGGCCGCCCGATGATCACCGCAAGCCGCAGGGTTCAGAGCGAGTCGCCGAGTGTGTCCGCGAGCCGCTGCCGTACCGCGCGCGAGGCCGGGAGCATGGAAACGGCGACCGCGCCCACCACCACTGCGGCGACCAGGAGAAGCAGCGCCGCGAGCGGGGGCTGCTGGGCGATCCCGGCGCCGATACCGCTGGACCGGCCCTGCAGGTCGATCAGCCACTGCGATACGAGGGTGCCGACCGCTGTTCCGACGAGGGCGGCGGCCAGGGCGGTGAAGCCGGTCCCGGCCACGATCACCGCCATGATCTGCCGCGGCGTCAGTCCGATGGCTCTGAGGGCGAGCAGATCCCGGCGGCGGTCCCGTACGCCCGCAGCGATCGTCGTCGACAGCTCGGCCAGAGCGATCAGTGCCAGCACGGTGACCAGCCCGCCGAGCACTCCGTGCACGGCGGACAGTTCGCGTACCGGGTTGGGGATCTCCCGTACGTCCGCCCGTCCCCCGATTGCCGAGGAGAGCCCGGCGGCGACGGCAGCTGGGTCGGAGTCCTCGTCCAGGACGAGGTGGTAGAAGCCGGGGCGCGGGGCGATGCCGCCCTCGCGGAGCGTGTCGAGCGTCGTCGAGATCACCCGGCCGTCGTCCTCCGGCTCGATGCTGCGCCCGACTATGTGCAGCACCTGCGGGTTGCCGCCGACCGTGACCCGCACCCAGTCGCCGACCCGCACGTCCAGCAGATCGAGCAGTCCCTGTCCGGCGACCGCCTCGTGGGATCTGTAGGGGGCGCGTCCGTCAGCGATGGTGAGGGGGTAGGGATCCCGGTGCCTACCGAGGCCGCGGAGCGTGATCGTGCCCGTCTGGCCGGGCACCAGCGCCTTGGCCTCGGCCCCTGGGTAGGCCGCGGTCACCTCCGGACGGCCGACGAGCATCCGCCGTACCGCGGCGTCGTCGAGCCCGTCGCCGCGCACGGTGAGCGCGGCGGGGATGCCCACCTTCTCCGGGTGGTGCTCCAGCCGGTCGAGGGTGGTCCATGCGCCGAGGACAACGGTGATCAGCAGCAGGGGCACGGCCAGCCGTGCGACCGCGGCGGAGGATCGCGCACGGGAGTGGAAGGCCCCCCGCCAGCCGAGTACGAGAGCGGGCGGCAGCCGCAGCCCGAGGGCGCGCCGTACCGTGCCGGGCATCCGGCGGACGGCGGGGGTCGCGGGGCGAGCGACCGGTACCGGCGATACGCGGCCCACCCGCCAGGCCGCCAGCGCGGTCGTGCCGGTGATCAGGAGCAGCGCGGCGAGCGGGATCGCGAACGGTACCCAGGCGTGGGCGGGGAGTGCCTGCCACAGCCGCATCGCCTCGCCGAGCCGACCGGGCAGCCGTGGACCGAGTATCTCGGTGAGCAGGGCGCCGCAGGCTACGCCGAGCAGGCCCAGGGCGGCGTGTTCGACGAGGAAGGTGCGGATGAGCTGGGCCGGGGTGAAGCCGACGGCCTTGAGGATGGCGATGTCCCGAAGGTGGCCCCGGATGCGGGTGCTGATGGCTCCGGCCACGGCGAGCGAGGCGGCGAGCAGTGCGCTGAGACCGAAGAGGCCGAGCAGCAGCCCGAGGAGCCGGCCGCCGCCCTCGGCGTCGTCGCGCGCCTGCTGCCAGGTGGAGACGGCGACGATCTGGTCGTCGCCGAGTTCGGTGACCGCCCGCTGGACCGCGAAGTCGGTGTCGTCCCGGTCGTCGAGCCGCAGCCCGATCGCCTGCCCGAGCTGATCGGCCTCTTGTTCGACCTGATGCAGGGCATTCGGCAGCACCCAGCCGACGCCGGGGGTGCGGCCCGGGCTGTACCGCTCCTCGGCTGTTTCGGCGACGCCGATGACGCGGAGGGCGTGGTCGGTGCCGTCGGAGCCGCGGACGTGCAGCAAGTCGCCCGGCTCGGCCCACAGGGCCCGGGCGAGCGAACTCTCCAGCACGACACTGCCGGCGGCTTCCGCCCGGCTCCGGGCGGACGGGGCGGTGCCGGTCGCGTTCGCGGGGCGGGCGGCCGTCCGCCCGGAGCCGCTCTTCCCTCCCGACCGGTGTTCGCCGGAGGCGGCGGTGTAGGCCCGTGCCTGGGGAGCGGCAGCGACTGCCGCGTCGTCCTTGTTCAGCCACCGGCCCTCGGTCATCAGGGGGCGGGCCACCTTCGGGGGCTCGGGGTCCGCGGCGCGGAGTTGGATCTTCGCCCTGGTGCCGCCCAGTTCCGCGGTGGCGGAGGCGGTGCGGTACGGGCGGGAGGCGGACTCGACCCCGTCGAGTCCGGCCAGTGCCCCGGCATCGGCCTTCGCCGTGGTCTGGATCCACACGTGGGCGCCGTTGGACTCGGTGAACACCCGCTGCCAGGGGCTCGCCCCGTACGCGAGGAAAGCACCGGACAGCAGCAGCGAGACGATGATCCCGGCCGTGGCGAGGACCAGGAACAGCGCCTCGCCACGGTGCGCCCGCAGATCGGCCCGCACCCAGCGCGCCATGGCCCGCACTACATCAGCCCTTCAACTCGAGCGTGCCGGACACGCCACCCGCACGCCGGCTCGGCGAGGTTCCGCCGCCGAGTACCGCGTCGTCGACGATGCGGCCGTCGAACAGGCTGATCACCCGGTCCGCTGCGCTGGCCACCCGGGCGTCGTGGGTGACCAGCACAATGGTCTGGCCGCGCTCGTGGTAGCGGGACAGCAGCTTCAGCACCTCGCGTGTGCCCTTGCTGTCCAGGCTGCCGGCGGGCTCGTCGGCCAGCAGCAGGCTGGAGCGGTTGACCAGCGCGCGGGCCAGCGCGACGCGCTGCTGCTCACCGCCCGAGAGTTCACCGGGGGTGCTGTTCTCCTTGCCCTCCAGGCCCAGGTCGGCGAGCAGTTCGGCGCGTCTGGCGCGGGCCTGGCGCGGAGTGCTCCCCGCGAGCAGTGCGGGCAGCTCGACGTTGTCGGCCACGGTCAGGTGGGAGATGAGGTTGAAGAACTGGAAGACGATGCCGATGCGGCGGCGGCGCAGTACGGCCCAGCGTGCCTCGCTGTAGGTGTCGACCCGCTCGCCTTCCAGCCAGATGCGCCCGCTGTCCGGCGGGTGCAGCCCGCCCAGCAGATGCAGCAGGGTGGATTTACCGGCCCCGGACGGGCCGGTGATCGCGACGAACTCTCCGCGCTCGATGCGCAGATCCACCCCTCGTACGGCCTTGACGGGGGTACCGGCCTCGGTGCGGTGCATCTTGACCAGGGCCTCGGCCAGGACAACGGGGTCGGCGGCATCGGCTGATATGCCCCCGCCGCCGTCGGCGGCACGCACCTCACGTACCTCGCGGCTCATTCCAGCTCCTCCAGCTTTTCCAGCTCCTCCTGGCAGCGCTCGAGCCAGTCGAGATCCGCCTGGAGGTGCAGCATTGCTCCCTCGATGAGCAACTGTGCGACCCGGTTGTCCCGGTCCTCGGCCGCGGCCAGCCTGGACAGGTCGCGCATGGCGTTGAGGTAGTGACGACGCTGCTTGTTGATGAGGGCGACCTGGTCGGCCATCCCGGTGCCGGGGGCGACGGCGAGCTTCATGAAGAACTCGTCCCGCACCCGGGGCTCATCTGTCGGCTCGTCGAACCACGCGGCCACCGCTTCCCGACCCGCGTCCGTGAGCTGGTAGGTGCGCTTGTTCGGCCGACTCGACTGTGCGATGTCCTCGCCTTCGATGAGTCCGGCCTTTTCGAGCCTGCCGAGGGTGACGTAGACCTGCCCGATGTTGGGCTGAGGGTACGCGGCGCCCAGGAGCTTCTCAAGAGCCTGCTTGAGTTCGTATCCGTGGGCCGGGCCCCTGGCGAGCAGCGCCAGTAGGGGCAGACGCACGCTCGCCCTCCTCCCTGCTCGCCGTTACCTTCTCGTTAGCTGTCCGCCCCCTGATTGTGAGCCGGATCGCCCCCGTACATGCCCGCAAGATCTAGTATCGCGCATGCCTAACAGGTATACAGGGGCCCGGACGCCGGCGAGGGCAAGCTGGCGCTGGTGTGCCTGGGAGGAACCTATGCGGTGGACGCGGGCCGCGGGTAGGGGGCTCCTGGCGGCGGCGCTGATCCTCGTGGGCTATACGGGTGCGGGCGCCCGGGCCGGCGACCCGGCGGTCGGCACCTCCCGGGCCGGCTCCGGGGAGGGCCGCGGCCCGCTGACCCTGGTGACGGGCGGTGATCTGACCGGCTATCTGCGCGGGGTACTGCGCGACTGGAACCGCGAACGCCCGGCCGAGAAGGTCACCTTGGTCGAGCTGCCGGAGGCCGCGGACGAGGTCCGCGCGCAACTGGCGACCAGTCTGCGATCGGGCAGCGACCGCTACGACGTGCTCAACATCGACGTCGCCTGGACCTCCGAGTTCGCCGCTGCGGGCTGGACAGCCCCGCTCGACTCCGACCGCTTCCCCATCAAACGTTTTCTGTCGCCCGTGGTGGACACCGCCACCTTCGGCGGTCGGCTGCACGCGCTGCCGTACGTCACCAACGCGGGCCTGCTCTACTACCGCAAGGACATACTGGACCGGGAGGGCGAGGCGCCGCCGCGCACCTGGGCCGAACTGGAGCGGCTCGCGAAGACGGTCGCCCCGAAGTACGGACTGGACGGCTACGCGGGGCAGTTCCTTCCGTACGAGGGGCTGACGGTCAACGCGGTGGAGGCCGTGCAGTCCGCGGGCGGCACCTTCCTCGCGGACGAGGGGGCGCGGGTCACTGTGGACTCCCGCGCCGCCCGGGTGGGCATCGGTTTCCTGGCCCGGGGAGTGCGGGAGGGCTGGATCCCGAAGGAAGCGCTCACCTACAAGGAAGAGGAATCCCGCCGGGCCTTCCAGGACGGGAAGCTGCTGTTTCTGCGCAACTGGCCGTATGTGCACGGGACGGCGAGCGGAAGCGACTCGAAGGTCGCGGGGAAGTTCGGAGTGGTGCCGCTGCCCGGACCCGACGGGCCGGCGGCCGGGGTGCTGGGCGGCTCCAACCTCGCCGTCAACGCGCGGTCCAGGCACAAGGAGTCGGCCGCTGACCTGCTCGCCTATCTGACCAGCGAACGGGTGCAGCGCCGAGTGCTCACCAAGGGGGCACTGCCGCCGGTGCGGGCTGATATCTACGCCGATCCGGCGCTGGTGCGCCGGTATCCGTATCTGCCGACGCTCCGGGAGAGTGTGCTCGCGGCCCAGCCGCGGCCCAAGAGCCCCCGGTACGAGCAGGTGAACCTCGCCGTGCAGGCCGTCGTGTACGACGCGCTGGCGCAGCGGGTGACACCGAAGCAGGCGGTGGCTCGGCTGACACGAGAGCTCGAGGCGATCGTCCACCGCGACTGAGCCCTCGCGCGCCGGCGGTCACGCCATCCCTCTCAGGCTACTTACTCGTTAAGTAGCGCACTGCTTCAGTAATCCATGGCAAACCCGGACAAAGGCCCGGGGCTGCTCTGTCATCTCGCGCAAACTCATTGACACTTGTTCGTCACCCGTACATAACATGCATGCATAACGAGTGATCGACGAGAACAGGCACCACGCATGCACATAGCCATGGCCACCACCACCCAGCGTTGGTGGCGCGATGCGGTGATCTACCAGGTCTACGTCCGCAGCTTCCTCGACAGCACCGGGGACGGCGTCGGCGATCTGGCCGGGGTCCGCGCCGGACTGCCGTACCTCAAGAAGCTGGGCGTGGACGGGATCTGGCTCAGCCCCTTCTACCCCTCGCCGCACCACGACCACGGCTACGACGTCGCCGACTACTGCGACGTGGACCCGCTCTTCGGCGACCTGCAGGAGTTCGACCGCCTGGTGGCCGACGCCCACCGGCTCGGCGTGAAGGTCGTCATCGACATCGTCCCGAACCACTGTTCCAGCCAGCACCCGTGGTTCCGCGCCGCGCTGGCGGACCGGCCCGGCGGCCCGGCCCGCTCCCGTTTCCACTTCGCCGACGGGCGCGGGCCGGACGGCGAACTGCCGCCCAACAACTGGCGGGCCATGTTCGGCGGCCCCGCCTGGTCCCGGGTCACCGAGCCGGACGGCAGGCCCGGCCAGTGGTATCTGCACCTGTTCACCCCCGACCAGCCCGACCTCAACTGGCGCGCCCCGGAGGTCGGCCGGGACTTCATCGACGTGCTGCGCTTCTGGCTCGACCGAGGCGTCGACGGCTTCCGCATCGATGTCGCCGCCGGCCTGTTCAAACACCCCGCACTCCCCGACTCCCCCGACCCCGAGGCCGACGAGCGTGCCCGGGACTCGGTCAACCCGCTGGCCTGGAACCAGCCCGAGGTGCACCAGGTGTGGCGCGACTGGCGGGCGGTGTGCGACGAGTACGCCGCCCGCGACGGGATCGAACGGCTGCTGGTCGGCGAGGTGTCCGTGCCCACCGCCCGCGAGCACGCCGAGTACGTACGCGCCGACGAACTGCACCAGGCGTTCTTCTTCGACCTGCTGAGCGCCGAGTGGGACGTGGACGCCTTCCGGAAGACCATCTCCGAGGCGCTCACCGACATCGCAGGCACCGGCTCCACCGTCACCTGGGTGCTCAACAACCACGACCAGGTCAGGACGGTCACCCGGTACGCCGGGGAGAGCACCACCGTGGGGCCCGCCCGTGCCCGGGCCGCAGCGCTGCTGATGCTGGCGCTGCCCGGTGCCGCGTACATCTACCAGGGTGAGGAGCTGGGCCTGCCCGAGGTGGTCGACCTGCCCGACGAGGTACTCACCGACCCCATCTTCCGCAGGACCGGCAGCCGCAAGCGCGTCCGGGACGGCTGCCGGGTGCCGCTGCCCTGGTCCGGGCACGCCTCTCCGTTCGGCTTCACCTCCGCCGACAGCACGGCCCGGCCGTGGCTGCCGCAGCCCGAGTGGTTCGCCGAGCACGCCACCGAGCGGGCGCTGGCCGACACCCGCTCGTTCTGGCACCTCTACCGCGACGGACTGCAACTGCGTCGCAGTCTGCCGCAGCTGGGCGAGGGAGACCTGCGCTGGCTGGAGACCCCGCCCCAGATCCTGGCGTTCGTACGCGGCGACGGTCTGGTCTGTGCGGTCAACTTCGGCCTCGACCCGGCACCGGCACCGGTCGCCGGGACCCCGCTCCTCGCCAGCCGGGACTGCCCGCCGGGCGTCCTCCCCGGATCCACCGCCGCGTGGTGGATCAGCGATCTGCCCATCCACTCCGCCAACTCCCCGAAGGGAAACACACCATGAGCCGCACCCACATCAGACGCCGGACAGCGACGGCCACCACCGCTGTGACGCTCGGTCTCGCCCTCACCGCGACCGCCTGCGGTTCCGGCGACGACACCGCGAGCGCCGGCTCTCAGGAGCTGAAGGGGCAAACGGTCACGGTCGCCGGAGTGTGGACCGGCGTCGAGCAGAAGAACTTCAAGAAGGTGCTGGACGCGTTCTCCGAGAAGACCGGCGCCACCACCAAGTTCATCTCCACCGGCGACAACGTCTCCACCGTCGTCGGCAGCAAGATCGAGGGCGGCAACGCACCCGATGTGGTGATGGTGCCGCAGCCCGGTGTGCTCAAGCAGTTCGCCGACAAGGGCTGGCTGCAGCCGCTGTCCGCCAAGACCAAGGCCGAGGCCAAGAGCAACTTCGCACCGGTGTGGCAGGACTACGGCACCATCGACGGCAAGTACTACGGCCTGTACTTCAAGGCCTCCAACAAGTCGACCGTCTGGTACAGCCCGGATGCCCTCTCCCAGGCCGGGGTCGAGACCCCGCAGAGCTGGGACGCGATGCTGAAGGCCGGCAAGACGGTCTCCGACTCCGGGCTGCCCGCCTTCTCGGTCGCGGGCGAGGACGGCTGGACCCTCACCGACTGGTTCGAGAACATCTACCTGTCGCAGGCCGGGCCCGAGAACTACGACAAGCTCGCCGCACACAAGATCCCCTGGACGCACCCGAGTGTCGTCAAGGCCCTGACCACGCTCTCCGAGCTGTTCAAGGACAAGAAGCTGGTCGCCGGCGGCGGTAAGGGCGCGCTGCGCACCACCTTCCCCGAGTCCGTCGAGCAGGTCTTCGGCAACGACCCCAAGGCCGGAATGGTCTACGAGGGCGACTTCGTGGGCGCCACCATCTCCGGCGACCTGAAGAAGAAGGTCGGCGTGGACGCGAAGTTCTTCCCCTTCCCCGCCGTCGGGGACGGGAAGAAGCCGGTCGTCGGTGGCGGTGACGCGGCCACTGTCCTCAAGGCCGGCAAGCAGCGCAAGGCCGGCATGAAACTGGTCGAGTTCCTCGCGACGCCGGAGGCGGCCGAGATCTGGGCCGGAGCCGGAGGCTTCCTCTCCCCCAACAAGGGCGTGAAGCCGGAGGCGTACCAGGACGACGTCACCCGTAAGACGGCCAAGTCGCTGATCGAGGCCGGTAATTCGGTCCGCTTCGACATGTCCGACCAGGCCCCGGCCGCCTTCGGCGGCACCCAGGGCGCCGGCGAGTGGAAGCTTCTGCAGGACTTCCTGCGTGACCCGTCCGACCCCAAGGCCACGGCCCGCAAGCTCGAGGCCGCCGCCGCCAAGGCGTACAAGGACTGAGGAACGTACGGATGCCAGCCACTTCTGTGCAGGCCCCCGCCCGCCCGGCACCGCTGCCGGGCGGGGCGGGTCCGGGCACCGGCGACCCCGAGCACAGCCCGCGCCGCCGGGCCCTACGCCGCCGACGCCTGATCGCCCTGCTGTTCATGCTGCCCGCGCTGCTGCTGCTCGGCGCGCTCGTCGCTTATCCCATCCTCTTCACCGTCGGGCGAAGCCTCTTCGACGCCTCGGGCACTCGCTTCGTCGGCGTCGAGAACTACGCGGAGATGTTCCGCGACCCGGCGACGCTGAAGGCGATCCGCAACACCACCATCTGGGTGGTGGTCGCGCCGCTGCTGCTGACCGGCCTCGGGCTGATCCTGGCCGTACTGACCGAGAAGATCCGCTGGGCCACCGCGTTCAAGCTGGTGCTGTTCATGCCGATGGCGATCTCCTTTCTCGCCGCGGGCATCATCTTCCGCGTCGTCTACGAGCAGGACCCCGAGCGGGGCGTACTGAACGCGGTCGCCGTCGGAGTGCACGACGCCTTCGAAGAAGGCGCCAGCTACCCGACAGCGCGCCCCAAGGACAGCACTGTGCTGGCCAAGGGCAAGGACGGCTCGTACACGACGAAGGACAAGGCCTCCCCCGGCAACACGGTCAACCTCGGCCTGGTCGGCGTCCCGCCCAAGGATCTGCCGAAGGACGCCGAGCCCGCCCGCGACGCCTCGGCCGCCACCCCCGGCGGCGCCGAGCTGCGCGGTGTGGCCTGGGTGGACTTCACCCTCGGCGGTGGCGGAAAACCCGGACAGGTGGACCCGAAGGAGAGCGGGCTGCCGCGCCTGGCGGTGGAGGCGGTCGACGCGGACGGAAAGGTCGTGGCCGAGACGACCACCGCGTCCGACGGCTCGTACCGCTTCGACAAGCTGGCGGCCGGCGACTACTCCGTACGCCTGCCCGCGCGGAACTTCGCCGAGCCCTACGGTGGTGTGGAGTGGCTCGGTCCCGCCCTCATCACCCCGGCGATCATCGGCGCCTACCTGTGGATCTGGACCGGCTTCGCGCTGGTACTGATCGGAGCCGGGCTCTCGGCCATGCCACGGGATGTGATCGAGGCCGCCCGGATAGACGGCGCGAACGAGTGGCAGATCTTCCGCAGGATCACCGTGCCACTACTGGCTCCAGTGCTCGTGGTGGTCTTCGTGACCCAGGTGATCAATGTGATGAAGGTCTTCGACCTCGTCTTCGTCATCGCACCCGGCCCCGTGCAACAGGACGCCAACGTCCTCGCCCTGCAGATGTGGCTGGTGTCCTTCGGCGGTGGCAACAACCAGGGCCTGGGCAGTGCGCTGGGTGTCCTGCTGCTGCTCTTGGTGGTACCGGCGATGATCTTCAACATCCGACGCTTCCGCAGGAGCCAGTCATGACCGCCCTCCCCACCACGGCTTCCTCCAAGACCGGGAGGCCGCGGCCCATGGCCTGGCTGCTGCGGCAACTGAGCCGCAGCCTGGTGCAGCTCGGTCTCGTGATCGTCGGGCTGCTGTGGCTCACCCCGGCCTTCGGGCTGTTCATCGGCTCCCTGCGGCCGGACGAGGACAACGCGGCCACCGGCTGGTGGAACGCCCTCACCAACCCCGGCAGTCTGTCCTTGGACGGCTACTCGGCACTGCTGGACAACTCGGGCATCGTCGATGCCTTCTGGAACACGGTGCTGATCTCGGTGCCCACCACGGTGACCGTTGTGGTGGTCGCGGCCCTGGCCGGATATGCCTTCGCCTGGCTGGAGTTCCCCGGCCGCGACTGGATCTTCCTGATCGTGGTGGGCATGCTCGTGGTGCCCATCCAGGTCGGCCTGCTGCCCGTGGCCAAGATGTTCGGCGCGGTCGGGCTCTTCGGCACGATCCCCGGAGTGGTCCTCTTCCACGTTGCGTACGGACTGCCGTTCGCCGTCTTCCTGCTGCGGAACTACTTCGCGGAAATCCCCCGCGAAATGCTGGAGGCCGCCCGGATGGACGGCGGCAGCGAGTGGCGGATCTTCCTCCGGCTGGTACTCCCGCTGGGACGTCCGGCGATCGCGTCCCTTGCGATCTTCCAGTTCCTGTGGGTGTGGAACGACATGCTGGTGTCGCTGATCTTCGCAGACAGCCAGTCGCAGCCGCTGACGGTGGCCCTGCAGTCGGAGATGCGGCAGTTCGGCAGCAACATCGGCGTACTGGCGCCCGGAGCCTTCCTGTCCCTGATCGTGCCAGTGGCGATCTTCTTCGCCTTCCAGCGGCACTTCGTCCAAGGCGTGATGGCGGGGTCGGTGAAATGACTCGTAGATGCTCGTAGAGGGAAATGCTCTGTAGGCGAAGTGACCTCGCCGACCGAACAGCAGAGCCATGAGGCGGGGCGCCACCCATACGGTGGCGCCCCGCTTCGGCGACGTAACAGTGACTGCGCCGCTGCCGGTTGGGGCCTGACCAGTCGACAGAGTCACGCCTTGCGGGCGCGGCAGCCCTCCTGCAGTGCTTTTCGCCACCGGGCGCCGACGGGGGCCGCTCGTCTGCCTCACCCCGGTGTCGCTCGGCTTCGCTGTCGAGGTGGAGAGGTCGGGGACGACGCCGTCCAACTGCGCGGCCCCTACCGGATGGACTTGATCAGCTCTCCGTCCCGGGTGTCACCGCTCAACTCCCACAGGAACGTGCCGCCCAGCTTCTGCTTCTTGGCCCAGTCGGTCTTCCCTCCGATGGTCTGCGGAGTGTCGTAGCTCCACCACTCGTTGCCGCAGTGTGCATAGGCCGTACCGCCGACCGTGCCGTTGGCCGGGCAGCGGGTCTTGAGGACCTTGTAGTCCTCGATGCCCTGCTCGTATTTGCCCGGAGCCGGTCCGGTCGCCGTTCCGCCGGGTTCCTTCTGCGTCACACCCGTCCAGCCACGGCCGTAGAAGCCGAGCCCCATCAGGATCTTCTCAGGAGGGACTCCGTTCCATATGAGTGCCGCGATGGACGACTTGGTGTCGAACAGCTTCTTGGGGATCCCGTCGTAGTCTTCCAGTGGCGAGTGCGGCGCTGTCGGTCCCTGTTTGTCGAAAGCGCCGAAGTAGTCGTATGTCATGGGCAGGTACCAGTCGACATACTGTGCGGCCGACTTGTAGTAGTCGGAGGCCTCCATCTTGCCGCCCTTGGTGGCGTCGGCGGAGATGGCCGCTGTCACCAGCTTGTCGCCGAACTTGCCACGCAGCGCCTTCATCACCTCCGTGAAGGCGTGTCGGCCGCTGGTGTCGCAGCTCAGACCGCAGGCGTTCGGGTACTCCCAGTCGATGTCGATGCCGTCGAAGAGCCCCTTCCAGCGGGAGTCGTTGAGCAGGTTGTAGCAGGACTCGGCGAAGGCCTCGGGATTCTTGGCCGCCTCACCGAAGCCGCCGGACCAGGTCCAGCCGCCGAAGGACCACAGCACCTTCAGGTCCGGGTGCTTCTGCTTGAGCTTGAGCAGCTGGTTGAAGTTGCCGCGCAGCGGCTGGTCCCAGGTGTCCGCCTTGCCGTCCACGCTCTGGGCGGCGGTGTAGGCCTTCTCGTAGTCGGCGTAGCTGTCGCCGACCGTGCACTTGCCGCCCTGGACGTTGCCGAAGGCGTAGTTGATGTGGCTGAGTTTGTCGGCCGAGCCCGAGGTCTCGATGTTCTTGACGTGGTAATTGCGCTGGTAGACGCCCCAGTTGGTGAAATACCCAACCGTCTTGTCCGTGGCCTGCGATCTCGCGGCCGAGGTCAGTTCCGGCCGGTCGTCGCTTCCGCCAGAGGTGTTGACCGCGAGCAGGGCCGCGGCCACAGCTGCCGCGCACAACGCGCTTACGACGGCGAAGAGGCCGCGGCGGCGTTGGCCTTTGGCGGGGCCGAGATCCTGTCTTCTGTCCGATCCGAGCATGGTCACCTCGCGAGTAGGGTGCGGGGAGGGGTGCCTGTCATCCGCCCTGGGAACGCTGGAGGGCGTGATCAGTCCGTCGATCGTTCGGACCGATAGCAGCTGTCGGCACCGCCCCCAGCAACGGCCGTGATCACCGTTCGGTTCAGTCCGCCGTCTGGAGTGGCCCGTACGGCGGTGACGGGCGGCGCCCGATCAGGCGCGGCTCAGGCACAACTCGACTCGGCCGCAGTCGCTACCGCTGTTCCCCGACTCTGCCCAGCTGTTCATCACCGGCCGCGGCCCCCTGGCTGATGCCCGGGCAGCCCGGGTCAAGGGAGCGGGGTGGCAGTACGGCTGCCTGTGACGCGAAGAAGGTCCAGCTTCCCCGCCTCGATGCTGCCGCTCGCTGCCGTGTAGGTGACCATGCGCAGGTCTGCGCCGGGGACGACGAGGACGTCGCAGTCGAGCAGGATGTCGCCGATCTGAGGATGCCGGATCGTCTTGCGGTCCGTCGTGTGCTGGGCGGCGGCCGTCTGTGCGGTCCAGAGACGGGCGAAGGCATCGGAGACTTCCCGCAGCTCCTGCACGAGACGACCGAGCTGGGCATCCCTGGGATAGCGGGAAACGGCGTCCTTGAGGTCGGCGACGATCGACTCCGCGAAAGCGTCCGGTCCTCGCTCGGATTGGACGGGAAGCATCGAGGCATGCGCGGCGCCGTTGCCGAAGAGTGCGCGGGCGAGGTTCCGTTCGGCGGTCGGGAGGGTGGCGGGGTCCCCGTGCAGGGCGCTCCATGTGGTGTTCCACCACACCAGGGTCCAGTCGGCGGTGAACACCCCGATCGGTATGTCGCCCAGGCGCGCGGCGAGCCGTTGAATGCCTGGGGGCACATGAGTGCTGACCTTCCCGTCCTGGGGTGGAAGGAGCTCAGCGCTCCGGTACAGCTGGTCGCGCTCCGCGCGGGAGAGCTGAAGTGCCCGGGCGAGGGCGCCGACGACCTGGGCCGAGGGGTTTGTCGCACGCCCTTGTTCCAGGCGCAGGACGTAGTCGACGGAGAGTCCTGCCAGCTGTGCGAGCTCCTCCCGGCGCAGCCCCGGGACACGGCGGCCGTCGGCCATCGAGAAGCCGGCGTCGGCCGGGGACAGTCGGTCACGCCAGGTGCGCAGGAGTGCGGCGAAATCGGAGCGGGAGGAAACCATGGGTTCATTCTCGCTGGTCGGCGCAGGATGAGCCTGGGTACTGCCAGTCCTAGTGACGGGCACGGCACTGGTTGGCGGTGGCGCCACCGTCGAACGTGGAGATGCGCCCGAGCCGGGCGCCATCGGTTGACCAGTTGAGGAGCCTTCCATGAAGCACACCATCGTGATGACGGGCGCGAGCCGCGGGATCGGCCGCGCCGCCGCGGAGCACATCCTGCGCCAGTCGCCGGACGCCCACCTTGTCCTCGTGGCCCGTGGCTCCTCCGGGGCGCAGCTCGCTGCGGAGCTCGGCGCAGGCGGGCACCCGGTCTCGCATGTCTCGGCGGACCTCGGCTCGCTGTCCGGCGTCGGCTCGGCAGCCGACAAGATCCGCGACCGGCTCGACCGCGGTGACCTGCCGCCGCTGCGCGGCTTCGTGGGCAACGCGGGCGTGCAGTACACGAACGCGCTGGCCGAGGGACCCGACGGGTTCGAGGCCACTTTCGCCGTCAACGTGCTCGCCAACCACCTGTTCGTCCGACGGCTCCAGGACCGCTTCGCCGCTCCCGCCCGGATCGTGCTCACCACCAGCGACACCCACTTCGGCGACTTCAAGCACAACATGGGCATGGTGCCCGGTCCGGTCTGGAAGTCCCCGGAGGTCCTCGCCCGCACGGGCGCCTTCCCCAAGCCGGACACCGCGGCGGGCGGGCGCACCGCGTACTCGACGAGCAAGCTGGCCGTGATCTACCTGGTTCACGAGTACGCGCGCCGGCTGCCGGCCGGGATCGACGCCGTCGCCTACAACCCGGGGTTCGTCCCCGGCACCGGCCTCGCCCGCAACGCGGGACCGGTCGCCCGGTTCGCGATGCGCCGCATCATGCCGGTGATGGCCCTCACTCCCTTCGCCACCGGCCCCGGTGTTGCGGGCCGCTACCTCGCCGACGTCGTCCTCGGCACGACCCATGCGCCGACCGGCTCCTACGTCGACCGCAGCCGTGCGGCCCACTCGTCGCAGGAGTCCTACGACCCGCAGCGCGAAGGCGAGCTGTGGGAGGCCGCCGAACGGTTCACCGCGACGTACGCAGCCAAAGCGGAAACGTTCTCAGGCGACGTGACGGGCACGCCCCGATAGCTCGACCAGCGACTGAACGGCCCGGGCGTCCAGCTCCTTGGCAGCCGGGTTTCCGTCGAGGGCGCACCGAACGTCGCTGCGTTCGATCGTGATCGTTAGGCTGTGGACGTGGCGGATGCAGAGGACACTACGGAGACTGTCTGCCGGGTCTGCGGTTTCGAGGGTGAGGTGTTCTGGGAGGGTGGCTGGCCGAATGAGGCTGCTATCTGTCCCTGCTGCGGCAATGAGCCCGATGTCGGGGACGCCAGCGTCACGGGTCTGCGCAGCTACCGCGGATATTGGGTGGGACGCGGTGCCCCGTGGAACAGTTCGCTGGAGGAGCGCAAGCACCGGCGCGAGGGTTGGGACCTGCTGAAACAGATGGAGAACATCCCCCCGCAGTGGCGTTGATCGAGGTGACCGGCAGAGTCACGGCATGAGTCGCCGGTGGCAGATCAGGATGGTTGCGACCCTGAAAAGCCGCCGTCCTCGGGGTGTTCGAGCGCGTCGTCGAAGGCGACGAGGCCGACGACGACCGCCGCGATGATCATCGAGGTGAGCGCCACCGCTGCCCAGAGGAGGACGGTCTTCAGCCAGTGACGGCCCGAACGTGCGCCGGCAGCCGCCCCGGGGTGCGCCTGACCGGCGATCGTCCCCGACGGCGTCTCAGCCGCGACGTTTCCCAGCCGCGCCTCAGCCGGTTCTCTCCGCTCGCCCCCACAGGGTCTGTCCGAGCGCCTCCGACCATCGCCCGCGGCCGAATGGCGGCCCCTCACCACCTCGCCTCCGCTGCCCGAATCAGGGGGCCGGTACGGGACCGCCGGGCCGGAACCGCTCCACCCCGACGATGTGCCGCACCTTGACCGGGCGCACGATGACCGCGACCCGTTCCTCTCCCGGCATGAGCCACTCGAACCGTTCGCTGCCCAGGTACTTCCGGGCCAGCCGGTCCATCCGCTCGTGGGCCTCCTCGCCCTCGATGAAGCGGGTCACCTCGCCGCTGATCTGCACCCGGTCGAAGGGGTCGGCGGCGTCCGCATGCGAGAGGTAGACGCGAGGGTCCCGGCGCAGGTTCTCCTCCTTCACCCGCCCCACCGAGGTGTTGAACGTCAGCTCGCTCTCGCCTTCCAGATCCACCCACATCGGGCTGACCTGCGGTGCTCCGTCGGCGAACACCGTCCCGACATACCAGATGTGGGGGGCGCGCAGTCGGGCGCGGACGGCTTCGGTGAAGGTCGTACTCATGCTCGGAGGCTACCAAGCACCATGATCGACGGGGCGGCTCGGGGCGCTGCGGCATCGTGCGGCACCCGGCGCCCACCGCGGCGCGCCGCCACGCCCCCACCGCACCTTCCGCGGCACCTCCCCGTCCCTGACTGACGGGGTCTCAGGTGGCCTTGGGTCGCTTCAGGTGGTCTTCGGCCGCTTCCGTCGGCCGCGGTCGACGGCGCGGTGGTCGGCCGCGGCATGGCCTGCGCCGCGTCCCTCCGCGCGGGCCACGATCAGTTTGTCGGCCACCCGGACCGCGAACTCGGCGCCGTCGTCGACCGAGTCCCGCCCGAGGGCTGCGGAAACCGCGCCGTTGTCGTCGAACACGACGCGCGTCCGCGGCAGTTCCCCGGCCGCGAACACCCGGCGCAGGCAGCCGATGAGATCGAGGAGTCGGAGTCGGGCCAGTCGGCCGGTCTCGGCCGGGTCGTCGGTCACTACGACGATGGTCACCTCGTCGCCGGGGCGGGCCGCGCGCACCGCCTCCTCGGTCGCGGACAGCCGGGCCACGCCCAGCGTGACGATCACGCCGTCGTCGCCGAGGTCGATCGGGCGGCCGGTGATCTCGTCACGCAGGCCGCCGGGTGCCGCCCACTGGTCCTCCGTCGACCGCGCCGGAGCGACGAAGGGCAGGTGGGGCGGCTCCGCGTCATCCGTGAGGGCGATGTCGGCCAGGTGCTCGGCGGCACCGGCCAGATCGAAGGGGTCACCGACCCCGGGGGCGTTCTCCGCGAGGCCGGCCGCGCCGTGCAGCAGGGTCAGTGCCAGCGCGGCACGGCGCACCATCCGGGCGTGGGCCCCGGGGAGCGATTCCAGGGCCAGGGCGAGCAAGAGGGCTTCGAATCGCACGAGTTCGGCCAGCGCGGCCCTGGTCGGCGCGGTGTCGAGCACGCCGGACAGCGAGCTCAGCTGGAGGTGCCCGCTGCCGGGGGTGTCGCCGGCGAGTGGCAGGCGTTCGAGCCAGACCCGGGCGAATGCGCCGAGCGCCTGCCCGGCGGAGTCGGGTGATTCCATCGGCGGCTCGGCGGCGGCCCTGGCCCGCTCGGCGGTCTCGGTGAGCACCGCGAGGTAGAGCGCGCGCTTGCCGGTGAAGTTGGAGTAGACCGCGCCCCTGGTCAGTTCGGCCCGTTCGGCGATGCGGTCGATCTTGGCGTCCGCGTAGCCGTGCTCGGCGAACTCCTCGCGCGCCGCGACCAGCACCGCGGCCCTTGTCCGCTCCTGCTGTTGGGCCCGGGTCAGCCTCGCCATCGTGTCCCCTTCCGCTCCCGTGGCATGATACAACGGGCATCCAGATGCCAGCATCATCGGAAAACAGCGAGCATTGGAGATCGGGTGTGGATGACGTGGGGCTCGAAGTCGACGGTCTGGTCAGGAGATTCGGACGGACGACGGCGGTCGACGGGGTGAGCCTCGCAGCTCACCGCGGCCACGTGCTGGGACTGCTGGGACCCAACGGCGCCGGCAAGACGACCGTCGTCCGCGTCCTGGCGACCCTGCTGCGCCCGGACGCCGGCCGGGTGCGGGTGGCCGGTCTCGACGTGCTGCGGGATCCCGCCGGGGTCCGCCGACGCATCGCGCTTTCGGGGCAGCACACGAGTGTCGACGAGGAGCTGACCGGGCGGTCCAACCTGGTCATGATCGGCCGACTCCTCGACCTCGGCCGGCAGGACGCCCGCCGACGGGCCGGCGAGCTGCTGTCCCGCTTCGGCCTCGAGGAGGCGGCCGATCGTCCGGTCGCCACCTACTCGGGCGGGATGCGACGCCGCCTGGACCTCGCTGCCGGCCTGGTCGGGCGGCCCGAGGTGCTGCTCCTCGACGAGCCCTCGGCCGGGTTGGACCCCGCAAAGCGCGACCAACTGTGGCGGACGATCCGCGAGCTCGCCGAGGACGGCGTCACGGTCCTGCTCACCACGCAGTACCTGGAGGAGGCCGACGCCCTCGCCGACGAGATCACCGTCGTCGACCACGGGCGGGTGATCGCCTCCGGCATATCCGCCGACCTCAAGCGCCAGGTCGGCGGGCACACCGTCGTCCTGAGACCGGCCGACGTCGGCGATCTCGATGCCGCGGCGGCCGTCGTCGCCCAGGTCACCGGGCGGGAGCCCGGCCGGTCGCACCGCCACGAACTCGTCGCGCCGGTCGCCGACGACGCGGAGTTCTTCCACATCGCGGCGCGACTTCGGGAGCTCGACCTCGACATCAGTGAGTTCGCGTTCCGGCTGCCCAGCCTCGACGAGGTCTTCCTCCACCTGACAGGGGCCACCGCCACCGACCACGCCGCCGAGGAGGCAGCATGACCACGCCCCTCACCCGGGCCACCGGGCCGCGCCCCCTCGCCACCCTCCGGCACAGCGTGGTCCTCGCCCGGCGCAGCCTCGCCAAAACCACCCGCAACCCGGGGCCGGTCGTGAACGGCGTCATCACCCCCGCGCTCTTCATGGTCCTCTTCCTCTATCTCTTCGGCCGCCCGGTCGCCGGCTCCACCGCCGAGTACGCGCAGTATCTCTTCCCCGGGATCCTCGTCATGGGCGCCGGTCTCGCCGGCATGGTCTCCACCGGAACGGCCATCAACCTGGACCTGAGGAACGGCGTCACCGACCGGTTCCGCAGCCTCCCGATCAGCCGCACCGCACCGCTGCTCGGCTCCGTGCTGGCCGACGTCCTCCGCTATCTGATCGCCGTGGTGATCCTCTTCGCCATCGGCACACTGCTGGGCTTCCGGGTCCAGGGCGGCGCCCCCGCCGCGCTGGGCGCGGCAGGTCTCGCGATCCTGTTCGGGTTCTGCCTCAGCTGGCTCACGGTCCTCATCGGCGTCCTCGTCAGGAGCGCCGAGGCCGTCACGGCGTTCAGCTTCATCGCCTTTCTGCCGCTCCAACTGGGCAGCAGCCTGACCGGCCCGACCGACACCCTGCCCGGCTGGCTGCGGGCCTGGGCCGACATCAATCCCGTCACCCACGTCATGGACGCCTGCCGCGCCCTGCTGAACGGGACCCCGGAGGCGGGCAGCGTCGGCCGCGCCCTGCTCTGGTCGGCCGTCCTGTTCGCCACCTGCTGCCCGCTCGCCGTCCGCGCCTACGGGCGCCAGGAGTGAACCTCCCACCGGAGGAAGGAACCAACATGGACACACCGGAGACCAAGGCGCCGGACGCGGTCCTGCCGGCTCTGCACGCCCTGCGCTGTGTCGGCGCCGCCGGCACCGCCCGGCTCCACGAGGTCACGGGCCTCGACGAGTCCGACCTGACATCCGAGCTCATCGACCTCGGGGCCGCCGGCCTCGTCACCCGGTTCCCCGGCAACCCGCCCTGCTGGCTGCTCACCGACGCCGGCCGCGCCGCGGACGCCGAACAGATCGCCCACGAGCTCGACTCGGCCGGCGCCCGCGGTGCCGTCGAGGTGGCGTTCGGCCGGTTCCTCGTCCTCAACCCGGAACTGCTCGACCTCTGTGGAGCCTGGCAACTCCGCGACGTCGGCGGCGTCGTGAGTGCCAACGACCACCGCGACCCCGCCTACGACGCCCGCATCCTCGACCGGTTCGCCGACCTCGACCGGCGCCTCGCCCCCGTCTGCGCCGAACTCTCCGCCGCCCTGTCCCGCTTCGGCCGCTACCGGATCCGGCTCGCCGGCGCCCTCGACCGCGCCGCGGCCGGCGAGCTGGAGTACGTGACCGACGACCTCGCCTCCTATCACACCGTGTGGGCGGAGCTGCACGAAGACCTGCTCGCCACCTTGGGAAAGCAGCGATGAGATGGATCCGCGCGCTCTCCGCCGAGCTCGACGAGGGAGCGGACATGGACGCACTGGGCGGCAAGGCGCTCGGCCTCGCCCTCCTGCACCGCCTCGGGCTTCGGGTGCCGGCCGGTTTCGTCGTCACCACGGAGGCGTGCCGCGCCTTTCTGCGGGACGGCTGCCTGCCCGACGGGCTCCGCGACGAGCTCGCGGCCGCCGTCTCCGGCCTCGAACTCGCCACCGGCCGCTCCTTCGGCGGGCCGCGGCAGCCGCTCGCGGTGTCCGTGCGCTCCGGAGCCGGGGTGTCCATGCCCGGCATGATGAGCACGATCCTCAACCTCGGCCTCACCACAGGGGCCACCGCCGGTCTGGCCGCCGAGACAGGTGACCGGGCGTTCGCCGAGGACTCGCGGCAGCGTCTCCTGTCGAGCCTCGCCGCCACGACCACCGACGACGCGCCGGTCCCGGACGACGCCGACCGACAGCTGGTGCTGGCGATCGAGGCCGTGTTCTCGTCCTGGGACGCGCCGCGCGCCCGCACCTATCGCGCCGTGCACGACATTCCACACGACCTCGGTACGGCCGCGATCGTCCAGTCGATGGTGTTCGGGAACCGGGACGCCCACAGTGGCACCGGGGTCGCGTTCAGCCGCGACCCCAACACCGGCGCGAACATCCCGTACGGCGAGGTCCTGTTCGGACACCAGGGGGAGGATGTCGTCTCCGGCGCCTCGGCGACCAGTCCGCTGCGCGCTCTCGCCGACCGGGAGCCGGCGGTGTGGACGGAGCTGCACGGCGCCCTGCGCCGGATCGAGGGGCACTACCGGGACGCCTGCTACGTCGAGTTCACCTACCAGTCCGGCGAACTGTGGCTCCTCCAGGTCAGGCCCGGCCGGTTCGTCGGCGGCGCAGCCGTCCGCCTCGCCACCGAACTCGTCGACGAGCGGGTCATCAGCCGCCATGAGGCGCTGCGCAGGGTCTCGACCGAGCACCTCAGGCACGTCCGCACGCCGCGCATCGCCTCGTACGAGGAGACCCGCGTCCTCGCCCGGGGGGTCGGCGCCTGCCCGGGCGTCGCGACCGGCCGGGTGGCGACCACCCCCGATCGGGCGGTGCGCATGGCCAGGGACGCCCCGGTCGTCCTGGTGCGCCCGGAGACCTCCCCGCACGACATGCACGGCCTCGCAACCGCCGCCGGAATCGTCACCGCGCGCGGCGGACCGGCCAGCCACGCCGCGGTCGTCGCCCGCGCCATGGGTAAGCCCGCGGTCGTGGGCGCCGCCGGTCTCACCTTCGACCCCGGTACCGGCGCCGTGACGGCCGACGGTCTCTCCCTCGACGACGGCACCTTCGTCACCGTCGACGGGTCCAGCGGTGAGGTCGCCCTCGGCCGCCCCCGCATCGTCGCCGACCCGGCCGGCGACCACCTGAACCGACTGCTCGCCTGGGCCGACGAGGTCTCGGGCGACCACTCGGAACGCAGCGAGTCCCAGCGCCTCGCCGCAGCCCACGCCGCGCTGGCGTCCCGCGGCACGGCGCCGCCGACGCGTGGGGCGAACCGACCGTGGTCCGGGACGCACTCGAAGCGCCGCCGGCCCGCCGGCTCGGCGTGAACTGCGGTAACACGGCGCTGACCGCGATCGAGTACCGCTTCAACGGTGGCTTTCGGAGTACGGGTCCAGTCGTCCGGCGCTGTCGCGTGGGCGGCCGGACCCTGCTCCCGACCTGGCGGAGGAGAACAGTTCCTCCCCGGCTACCGCATCTGTGCTAAGCGGGAGAGAAGGTCCGCACTCCGCACGGATCAGCTGACCTGGGCTCCGATACCTGTGATGGCCTGCGGGAATTTGCAGGAGGCGATCGACCATCCGGAGGTTCGCCATACGCCGTAGTGCGTGGTCCCGTCCGAGCACTTGATCTGGACCCGATAGCTGTCGACTCCGGAGCACTTCGTCGAGCCGGTCACCTTGTTGCTGGAGATCTGGAACTCACATGTGCCCTGTATGGCTTGTCTCTGTTCAGACGCCGCTGTGGCGGTGCCACTTGTGGCGAACACCGCCCCCGCCGCCAGCGCGCAGAACGTCAGGGCCTTGGTCAACTTCATGTCACTCCTCGGTTCGCTGTCCCCCCGTGAGACCGTCAAGGCTGCCCTTGTGCTGCGTGGCGGACAGCTCGACAAGCCACAACGAGAATTCCGAAGAGGGCCGGCCACACGTGGTGCACGTATGGCTGCCCCCGTCGAAGAGCATGACAGCTTGTGCGGTTAACTGTCCGATTCTTTTCGGACAAGAGTGATTGATGTTGAATTCTGATCTCTGCGTCAGTCGTGGCGGCGGCTTTCAAGGCATTTGTGACACTGGGCGCACATCAGTCGCGGGACCGGGCTCGACGGCGCACTACCGCTCGTCCGACGCCGGACCTTCGTCGGTCCCATCCGGCGCGTGGCCTGCGACGGCTCGCCACCACTGCCGCTTGTTCTCGACCCGTACGACGATTCCGAGGGCCGCCAGCTCCTCCCGCAGCTCCCGCAGGTCGTCCTCCTCACCGCCCTTGCGCAGCAGCTGGGCACGGGCCCGGAGCACGGCATCCGCACCCGGGGGCAGGCCGGTGGCGCCGGGTACCCAGCGGCGGAAGTCGCTGTGGAAGGGGTCCGTGTCCAGCCAGGTGTATCCGTGCCGGGTGAAGGCGGCGGACACCCGGTCGGCGTCGAGGTCGCACTTCTCCCGGGCCAGTTCCGTGCCGTCGGTGCTCAGTACGACGAGTTCCTTACCGTCCAGGAAGGCCGCCCGGACCCGGTCCCGCCCCAACTCCCACGTAGCGTCCTTGACGCTCAGCTCCACCCGGGACCCTGACACCCGCAGGGCGAGCGACTCGTGCAGACCGATCAGTCCGACGACCAGTCCTGCGACCGTCCCGACTGCCACGGCACACAGGCTCTGCCAGGGTTCGGGGGTTCCCACGAGCATCCTCAGCGGTCCTTCGAAAGGCACCCAGGGCCATTCCACGACCCACCCGGCGGCCAACTTCGCCAGGAATCCGGCGATCATGCCCGCCGCGGCGAATCCGGGCACCAGCCAGCGCGGTTGGGCGACCGTGGTCTCCTTCTCCTGTACTTCCATGCTTTTGAGCCTCCCGGCCGGCGGGCACCGCGTCGTCAGCCGAAGGTCTATGGCTCCTCGACGGAAGTAGCCGAATCCGGGCCGCAAGTCAGCGGGACAAGGAACCGTGCAGCGCGTATCACCCGTCACTCCCGAACCGAAAACTTTTCGGCTGTATCTCGCCATTGTTTCGGCGGCGCGTCATGCACCAGGATCTGTCCCACCATCGCGAACCCGGGCCCATGCGGTCCGGCGTGGGCGAGTTGGCAGGTACATGTCCGAGGCATGGATCCACCACGCCCGTCCCCTCACTGACGAAGAGAGGCAGCCGATGATCAGTACAGCCTCAGGCGCGAGAAGCAGATCGCGCCTCTCCCCACGCGCCACGGTCCGCCGCAACAGCTTCCGCCGCCTTCTGGCCCTGGGCGTCGGCGGGCTCCTCAGCATGACGGGGGTCGTTGCGCTCTCCGGTCCCGCTCAGGCCGCGAGCACCCTGGGTGGCTCCGCCGCCGCGCAGGGCCGTTACTTCGGCGCCGCGGTCGCCGCCAACCATCTCGGCGAAACACCGTATGTGAACACGCTCAACACCGAGTTCACATCGGTGACCCCGGAGAACGAGATGAAGTGGGACGCACTCGAAAGTTCTCGGGGAACGTTCACCTTCGGCGCAGCCGACCGGATCGTCTCGCACGCCCAGCAGCAGGGCATGCAAGTCCGTGGGCACACGCTCGTATGGCACTCCCAGTTACCCGGCTGGGTGGGCACCCTGGGCGCCGCCGACCTGCGTGCGGCCATGAACACGCACATCACCGAGGTAATGCGGCACTACAAGGGCGAGATCCACTCCTGGGACGTCGTCAACGAGGCATTCCAGGACGGCGGCAGCGGCGAGCGGCGCAGCTCGCCGTTCCAGAACAAGCTGGGTGACGGCTACATCGAGGAGGCCTTCCGCACTGCCCGCGCGGCCGACCCCGCAGCGAAGCTCTGCTACAACGACTACAACACGGACGGGGTGAACGCGAAGTCCAACGCCGTCTACAACATGGTCAAGGACTTCAAACAGCGCGGCGTCCCCATCGACTGTGTGGGGTTCCAGAGCCACTTCAACAGCAACTCCCCCGTACCGGGCGACTACCGGCAGAATCTGCAGCGCTTCGCTGACCTCGGCGTCGATGTCCAGATCACCGAGCTGGACATCGAGGGATCGGGCTCGGCCCAGGCCACCAGCTACGGCAACGTGGTCAGGGCGTGTCTCGCGGTCTCCCGCTGCACCGGGATCACCACCTGGGGCGTCACCGACAAGTACTCCTGGCGCAGCAGCGGCACCCCCCTGCTCTTCGACGACAACTACAACAAGAAGCCCGCGTACCACGCCGTGCTCACCGCGCTCGGTGGAAGCGACGACGGTGGAGGTACACGCAGCTGCACCGTCTCGTTCGCGAAGCAGGAGCAGTGGGGCGACCGCTACAACGGCAAAGTGACCGTGACGGCGGGGTCCTCCGCGATCAGCGCGTGGAGCGTGCCGGTGACCGTCGGCTCGGGGCAGCGGATCTCTGCGACGTGGAACGGTACGCCCAGCTGGGACAGCAGTGGCATGGTCATGACGATGCGGCCGAACGGCAACGGCAGTCTCGCTGCGGGAGCCTCGACCAGCTTCGGGTTCACCGTGATGACGGGCGGCAACACCGCACCGCCCGCCCTCGGTGGCTGCACCGCGTCGTGAACTGTGGGGGCCCTGGTGGACGGTGTCACCACCGCCTGCCAGGGCCCCGGTGCGGCGCCGCACGGATACCACCCGGCCGCATGGGGGCGGTCATGGCAGTGGCAGGTGCTCCACTCGGAACTCCGGGTGCAGCCGCCGCCCGTGGTCCACCGTGCGCGCCTCACCGGTGAGCCGGAGCCTGGCCGTCAGTCGCGGGTCGGTGCTGGAGGCGCTGAGCCGCAGGTGCAGTTCGCCGGGTTCGACGATGCGACGCCCGTCGCGACCCGTGAACGACGCGAGGTCGGCCGGTACGGTCACCCGCACCCGCGCCGCGGCACCGGGCGCCAGCTCGAGGCGTACATACCCGATGAGGCGCTGCTCGGGCTGGACGACCGAGGCGACCGGATCGTGCAGATAGAGCTGGACGATCTCGGTGCCGGTGCGTGTGCCGGTGTTGCGTACGGTGCAGGCCAGCGCGAACTCACCGTCCGTACCGGCCTCTTCCGCTGCCACGTCGAGCTCTGACCAGGTGAAGGTGGTGTAGGTCAGTCCGTGTCCGAAGCCGAAGGCCGGTGCCGGGTCGACGCTGGAGACGTCACTGGTGTGGCCGAGCCGGGCTGCGAGATAGGTGGCGGGCTGCGCGTCGGGGAGTTTCGGCACGCTGATGGGCAGCCGTCCCGAGGGGGCGACCCGTCCGCTGAGGACGGAGGCGAGCGCCCGCGTTCCCTCCTCGCCGGGGAAGAAGGTCTGTACGACGGCGGCGGCGCGTGTTGCCGCACTACCCAGGGCGTAGGGGCGGCCGGCCAGGAGTGTGACGATGACCGGTGTGCCCGTGTCCAGGAGTGTGTCGAGCAGTTCTTGCTGTGCCCCAGGCAGGGCCAGGGAACCGGCGTCGCAGCCCTCGCCGCTGGTGCCCCGGCCGAAGAGCCCCGCCCGGTCCCCCAGCGCGGCGATCACCAGGTCGGCTCCGCGAGCCAGCTGCGCGGCAGCGGCGAAGCCGTCCGTGTCGCGGCAGTCGACACTCGTGCCCGGCGCGCTGACGATCTCGCTGCCGGTGAACTCGGCCGCCAGGGCCTCGCGCACGGTCGGCAGCTCGATGCCGAGCGGTTTGTGCGGGTGCTGGGTGCCGACGTGGACGGGGAAGGAGTAGCAGCCGAGCACCGCTGTCGGCACGTCGGCGTTGGGGCCGATGAGCGCGATGCGGGCCGGCGCGGCATCCGCCGTGAGGGGCAGGGTGCCGTCGTTGTGGAGCAGGACGACGGCACGCTCTGCGACGCGGCGTGCCAGCGCGCGGTTGGCGCGGGTGTCGAGGTCCACGGTGCCGCGCGGGTCCGCGGCGTCCGTGCCCGCTTCCGGCCTGTCCGCATCCCCCTCCGCTTCTTCGGCCCTCCCGGCGAGCGCGGGCGGCACCGGGTCCCAGTCCGCGTCGAGGAGGCCCAACTGGGCTTTCTGGGTGAGGACCCGGCGCACGGCTCTGTCCACGAGGGCTTCGGGCACGAGGCCGTCTCGGACGGCGCGGCGCAGCGGCTCGCCGAAGGCCTTCACGGTGGGGAGTTCCACATCGACCCCGGCCATGAGTGCCCGCGCTGCGGCTTCGTCGAGGCTGCCCGCGACGCCGTGCAGCGTCTTGAGGAACGCGATCCCGAAGTAGTCGGCGACGACGGTCCCGTCGAACCCCCAGGTCTCGCGGAGCAGCCCGGTCAACAGACGTTCGTCGGCCGCCGAGGGGATGCCGTCGGTGTCGGTGTAGGCGTGCATCACCGACCGTGCGCCGCTCTCGCGTACGGCCATCTCGAACGGCGGCAGGATGACGTCGGCGCGCTCGCGGGGCCCCATGGCGACGGGCGCGAGGTTGCGCCCCGCGCGGGAGGCGGAGTATCCGGCGAAGTGTTTGAGGGTGGCGACGATGCCCGCGGACTCCAGTCCGCGCACATAGGACGTGCCGATGGTGCCGACGAGGTAGGGGTCCTCGCCGATGGTCTCCTCGACGCGGCCCCAGCGGGCGTCGCGCACGACGTCGAGGACCGGGGCGAGACCCTGGTGAACGCCGACCGCACGCAGGTCGCGGCCGATCGCCGCTGCCATGTCCTGGATCAGCGCGGGGTCGAAGGTGGCGCCCCAGGAGAGCGGTATGGGGTAGGCGGTCGCGCCCCAGGTGGCGAAGCCGGCGAGACATTCCTCGTGGGCCAGGGCCGGGATGCCGAACCGGTTGGCGCCGGCGATCCTGCGCTGGGCACGCAGCAGCGCGAGGGCGCCCAGCGCGGCGTCGACGGGGGCTGTCCCGAAGGGCCGGGTCAACTGTCCCAGTCCGTACGGCAGCAGGTCGCCGAGCTGGACGGGGTCTTCCATGTCGTGCTGGTGCGGGGCGACCTCGGCTCCTTCGTCGGTGGTGCCGACCCACACCCCGACGAGTTGGGCGGTCTTCTCCTCCAGGGTCATCTCGGCGAGCAGGGCGTCGGCCCGCTCCTGCGGAGTGCGGTCCTTGTCCCTCCACAGCGGGACATGGGACTCCTCGGGGCGTGTGGTCTCTACGGTCACGTGGCCGGTCACTTTCCTCCGACGCCCATCAGCCCCTGGACCAGGGCGCGGCGGGCGAACAGATAGACGAGCAGGATGGGAAGCATGGACAGGACGACCGCGGCGAACAGGCCCGGGGTGTCTACTCCGTGTTCGGTCTGGAAGTCGTAGAGCCCCATCGTGATCACCTTCGTCTCCGCCGACTGGGTGAGCACCAGGGGAAAGAGAAACCCGTTCCACGCCTGGAGCGCGGAGAAGACGACGATCGTCGAAAGGCCGCCGCGGGACAGCGGCAGCACCAGACGGAAGAAGATCCGCCGGGACGAGGCACCGTCCACGGTCATCGCCTCGTACAGATCGGGGGTGATGTCGCGCATCGCTCCTGTGAGGACCAGCGCGCACACCGGCATGGCGAAGGCGGCGGTCGGCAGAATGACGCCGACGAGGTTGTCGTAGAGCCCCGCCTGGCTGATGACGTAGAACATGGGCACGATCACGGCCTGCGACGGGATGGCGAGGCCGAGCAGGAAGAGCCGGAAGACGGTGTTCGTCAGCCGGCTGCGGCTGCGGACGATGGCGTAGGAGAGCGGAGGCACCAGGAGCAGGACGATGCCCACTACGCACACGGTGACGATCAGCGTGTTGAGGAAGTACTGCCCGAAGCCGCTCTCGGTGTTGTCGAGGTTCTTGAGGTAATTGTCGAGCGTGAAGCTGTCCGGCAGCGCCAGTGGACCGTTTTCGGCATAGTCGGAGCGGGACTGGAACGTGGCGGTCAGCATCACGTACAGCGGCAGCCCGACCAGGAAGAGCCAGACCAGGGACCCGAAACCGGCGAGGTAGTTGGGACGGCGCTTGATCACAGGCCCTCCATCGTGCTGCGCATCTTGCCGTAGCCCGACAGTCGCACCATGATCAGCGAGATGACCGTGGCGACGAGGACCAGCAGCACGCCGATCGCCGAGGCGGTCCCGTAGTCGTAGCTCTTGAAGGCCTTCTGGTACATGTAGAAGGCGCTGATGGTGGTGTCGGTGCCCGGGCCGCCCTGGGTGAGGATGAGGACGGTCTCGAAGGTCGTCAGGCCGCCCACCACCATCAGGATCATCGAGGTGATGATGCTGTTGCGCAGTTGGGGCAGCGTGATGTGGAAGAACTGCCGCACGGTGCCCGCGCCGTCGATCCGTGCCGCCTGGTAGAGCACCTGCGGCACGGCGCGCGCCGCTCCCTGGTAGATGAGCGTGTGCAGCGGGGTGAACTGCCAGGCGCTGACGAAGACGAGAACACCGATGGCGCTGCTTTGCACGCCGAACAGGTTGCCGTCGCCGAACAGCCAGGACACCTGCGCCGGCACCCCGAAGTTGGGGTCGAGTACGGCGCGCCACAGTACGGAGACGGCGGTGGCCGACAGCAGCAGCGGCACGAAGTAGATCGCCGACAGGACGGCCCTGTTGCGCTGGTGGCCCGCGGCCCAGACGCCGAGCAGGATGCTCAGCGGGGTCTGGATGGCGACCCCCAGCACCGTGAGCAGAACACTGAGCCAGAGGCTTTTGAGCATGACGGGGTCGTCCAACAACTTCTTCCAGTTGCCGAGTCCCACGAACTCCGGTCCGCTCAGCCCGTCCCAGCTGCTGAGGGAGAGCGCAGCGACCAGGACGAGCGGGACGAGCGCGAACAGGGCGAAGAAGACGGCGGCGGGTGCCGCCCAGGCGGACCCCGGGCGGCTGGTACCGGTGCCGGAGCGGCCTGGTGGCCGTCCGCCCGATGCTGCCCGGCGGCGCTGCGTGGCTGGTGGGGTGAGGCTGGTGGTCGTCATGACGTGATCCAAGTCAGGGGGCCGGCGCACGGTCAGGAGGTGGGCAGGGCCTGCATCGCCTTGATGAAGCCGTCCTCGTCGAGCCCTCCGTTGAGGAACCGCTGTACGGCCTGGTACATGGATGTCGTCGCCTTCTGCGGGTACGCCTGGTCCCAGGAGAGCTGGAAGTCCGGGGCCTTCTTGACCAGGTCGTACTGGAAGTGCGCGAAGTGGGGGCTGGCGGCGGTGTCCAGGAACTTCTCGGTGTTCGTCGTGGTGGGCAGGTTGCCGACACCCAGCTGTGCCTTGACGAACTTGTCCGAGTACTGGAGCTTCAGGAACTCCGCGACGGCCTCGGGGTGCTTCGTCTTCTTCAGGACGGAGTAGAAATTGTTGGTGTTCCCGACGAGGTTCCGGGGGTCGCCCTTGCCGCCTTCGACGGTGGGGAAAGCGCTGTAGCCGAGGTTCTTCTCGGCGAATTCCGGATGGGAGTCCTGCTGGGTGGCGTACTCCCAGGAACCCATCAGCTCGAAGCCCGCCTTGCCGTTGGCCAGGAGAGTGGGTGAGCCCTGGTCGGTGAACTTCACCGAGTCGTAGTTCGTGCCGAACGCTCCGGCATCGGCCAGGTCCCGGAGCATGCCGAGGGCTTTCCTGCTCCCGGCGCCCGCCCAGGCCTCCTTGTCCCCGTCCAGGGCCTTTTGGAACAGCCCCGGTCCTGCCACCCGGTCGTAGAGGTACTCGAACCACATGAGGGTGGGCCACTTGTCCCCGCCGCCCAGGGCGATCGGTGTGACACCTTCGGCCTTGAGCTTTTTGACGGCGGCCAGCAGGTCCTGCCAGGTCTCCGGCTGCCGGACGCCGGCGTCCTTGAGTACCTTCTTGTTGCTGAAGAGCAGCACGGGCTGGGTGCCGCGCATGGGGATGCCGTACGCCTTGCCGTCCACCACGGCGCTGTTGAACACCGAGGGCAGGAACTTCTTCTTCAGGCCGGGGTCCTTGGCGATGAAGTCGTCCAGCGGCAGCAGCAGCCCCGCCTCGACGAACGGTTTGATGCTGCCGCCGCCCCAGTTGAAGAAGATGTCGGGTGCCTGCTTGCTGTTGATGATCGTCTGAAGCTTGGCCTGGTAGTCGGCGCCGGGGATGGTGTCCAGCACCGCCTTGACGTCCGAGGTCTTGTTGAAGTCGGCGATGAGCTGCTTCTCCACCTTGTTCGTGGCGTCGCCGTAGACCAGGACGTGGATCCTGCCGTCGTCCCCGCCCGCCGAGCCGGTGCCTCCCCCGCACGCGGACAGGGAAAGCGCCAGGGCCAGGGCTGCGGCACCGGCGGAGGACCTCGGGAACCGTGCGCATTGCCTCATCGCATCGCCTCTCGAAAATGTTTCGATACTGACACCGAAACTTCTTGCGTCGGGACGCTAGAGCGCGGCCCCCAGGGGGTCAACCCTCGCTCACCCAGTTACTAACTCGTTATGCTGCGGCGGGAGTTGAGTGTGGCCTATGCTCCTCACCATGCGCGATGACGAGGAGTTGGGCCGCATCACCCTGGCTCAGGTGGCCGAGAAGGCCGGTGTCTCCATTTCGACAGTTTCGAAGGTGCTCAACGGGCGCCAGGATGTCGCCGCCCCCACACGGGTCAAGGTTGAGCGTCTGCTGGAGACCCATGCCTATCGGCGCACCACACGTGCGGCCCGGGAGGCCCCCCTCATCGAGCTCGTCTTCCACGAACTCGACAGCAACTGGGCCATGGAGCTGATCCGCGGCGTGGAGAACGTCGCCAAGGCCCATCAGGCCAGCGTGGTTCTCACCGAGAGCGGCACCCGGCACGCTCCCGGCCCCGAGTGGATCGAGGGGGTGCTGCAACGCAGACCGCTCGGCGTGGTGCTCGTCTTCTCAGCCCTCCCGGCCGAGGTCAAGCAGCAGCTGCACTCACGTGCCATCCCGTTCGTCATCATCGACCCGGCCGGGGATCCCGACCCCGACGTACCCTCGGTCGGCTCCGCGAACTGGAGCGGAGGGGTCGCAGCGACACGGCACCTCATCGAATCCGGGCACCGCCGCATCGGCATCATCACCGGACCCGACGACATGCTCTGCTCCCTGGCCCGCCTCGACGGATACCGCTCGGCGATGAGCATGGCGGGACTGGAGACCGACCCGGCCCTGGTCCAGTACGGGGACTTCCATGTCGAGGGCGGCTACGACCGGGCCATGAAGCTGCTCGCCCTCCCCGAGCGGCCGACCGCCGTCTTCGCGGGCAGCGATCTTCAGGCGCTGGGCACCCTGGAGGCCGCACGGGTCAGCGGCCTGCGCGTCCCGCACGATCTCTCCGTGGTCGGCTACGACGACGTCCCCGTCGCCCGGTGGTCCAGCCCGGCACTCACGACCGTGCACCAGCCGCTGCGGCAGATGGCCGAGGAGGCGGTCCATATGCTGCTGCGCCTGCGCGCACAGGAACTGGTGACCACCAGACTCGAACTGGCCACCAGCCTGATCGTCAGAAAGAGCACGGCGCCGCCGCCTGAGTGAGCTCAGCGTGCACAGCTACCCGCCTGGGTCCAGCACGGACAGCCAACGGGCCAGGCCCCGCCCGTCAGGCGCGGCCTGGCCCCGGTGTGAGCGGTGGCCGGACACCGATACCAGCGAGCCGGCAGCTCGCCCCCGGCCCCCGGCCTTTCCCCACACGCTTCAGTAGGCGAGCTCCCCGATGCCGCCATCGACACGCAGCACGGTGCCGGCGGTGTAGGCGGACTCGTCCGAGGCGAGATACACAGCTGCCTTCGCCATCTCCGTGGCGGTCCCCAGCCGGTGAAGCGGCACGGTCCGCCGGAGTTCCTCGTAAACGGCGGCTTGCCGTTCCGCACCGAGCGGCGAGAACGCATTGGTGACAGTCGGCCCCGGGCTCAGTCCGTTGACGCGAACGCCCCGCTCCTTCAGCTCGTGGGTCAGCCCGCGGGCATAGGACAGCAGACCCGCCTTGGCCGCACCGTACACCGTCGCGTTCTCGTGTCCGACGAATGCGGAGACCGAACCGACGAGGATGACCGAGGACTGCTGCGAGAAGAGCGGCAACAGGGCCTTGACCAGGAAGAACGGCGCTTTGAGATTGGTGGCGAGGAGTCTGTCGAACGCCTCCTCGGTCCATTCCTCGATCGGGAGATGGGTGATGTCGGCGGCGTTGCTCATCAGGATGTCGAGCTTCGGCCATTCCGCCTGAAGCCGCGCTGCGAGCGCCGCCTGGCCGGGTACGTCGCCGGCGTCGCTGACGATGGACAGCAGTGGTCCGTCCAATTGCCGGGCCGCCTCTTTCAGTCTTTCCTGCGAGCGGCCGGTGATCGCGACGGTCGCTCCTTCGGCGAGGAACTCACGCGCGGTCTCCAGTCCTATGCCGCTCGTCCCTCCTGTGATCAGTGCGTACTTTCCCGCAAGACGACCCATGATTTCCTTTTCTTCGCTCGGCGCCGTGGCGCGTGAATCAACGCGACGACGGGCTGTCACCGTCGACAGCGGCATTGGTGAGGCGGCAGTCGGCCTCGGCTCAGATCGCGGTTCGGCCGCCGTCGGCGGCCACGACCGCTCCGGTCATATAGCTGGCTCGGTCACCGGCGAGAAAGGCGACCACGTGCGCCACTTCGGTCGGATCGGCGGTGCGCTTGAGCGCGGTGGTCAGGCCCATGCCGCCCATGTCCGGGCCCATCGCCGCGACCACCTTCGAGGTGTGCATCGGGCCGGGAGCGACAGCGTTGACCCGCACGTTCGACGGGGCGAACTCCGCCGCCCAGGTGCGGGTCAACGACTCGACCGCCGCCTTGGTGGCGCCGTACACGGCCATTCCCGGCATGCCGAGGCCCGCCGCGGTGGAGCTGACGTTGACGATGCTGCCGCCGCCATTGGCGGCCATCTTCGGCGCGAGCAGCGCGGTGAGCAGGAACGGTGCACGCACGTTGACCGCGAAGGCGGCGTCATGGCCGGCCAGGTCCTGCTCGGTGGTCGGACCGAACGTCATGACGCTCGCGTTGTTGATCAATATGTCCACAGCTCCGGCGTCCTCGGCCAGCTGCTGCACGGCTGACGGATCGGTCAGGTCGGCCGCGACGAATCGCACCGCTCCGGTGGCTGCGCCACCGGCCGCGCGAAGGTCCTCGACGACCCGGGCTCCGCGCTCCGGATCGGTGCCGGTGAGGATCAGGTCGGCTCCCCCGGCGGCCAGTACGCCGGCCGTCGTGTGTCCGAGTCCGCCGATCGCACCGGACCCGGTGACGAGTGCTGTCTTTCCTGCGAATTCCATTGCTGCGCCCTTCGCGGCCGGCAGGTGGTCGGCCGACTTCTGTGCGGCCGTTCCAAAAGTCATGCGAGGGAAGCTATGACTTCTTGAACGCCCTGTCAAGAAGTTGTAGTGTCGGACACGTGGCACGAACCGGACGGCCCCGCGGATTCGACAAGGACCAGACGCTGACGCGGGCACTCGAACTGTTCTGGTCCCGGGGATACGGGGCGACATCGATCCAGGACCTGGTCGACGCGCTGGCCGTCGAGCGCGGCAGCCTCTACGGAACGTTCGGGGACAAACGCCGTTTCTACCTCGACGCCGTCAGGCTCTACTGGGAGGTCTACGAGCGACACCTGATCGCCGCGCTCGACACCACCCCGCTCCTGCCGGCGCTGCGCGAGATCCTGACCCACCCGGCACGCCTGGACGAACTGATCTCCGACATGGGCGTACCGCAGGGCTGCCTGGTCGGCAACACCACCGCGGAGCTCGTCCCCCACGACAGCGAAGCCACAGAAGTCGTCACCCGCTCGTATCGCCGGTTCACGGACATCCTCACCGACGCCCTGCGCCGCGCACAGGCCGCCGGTGAAGTCACCGACACCGCCCGCCCCGAGGCCCAAGCGCAACTACTGCTCTACGTCGTCCAAGGACTCTCGCTCGTATCGAGGGCAGGTCTCGACAGAACCGCGGCCCTGGCCGCGATCGACACCGCGATCGACGCACTGCGGGCCTGACCGAAAGCCGCACCGGCCCGCAGGAACGAAACAGACAGCAACGGAGTCCTCCCCCCACCCCCAGCCCCCCGGGCCGGGTGCAGTTCCGACGGCGATCGGAGGACCCGTCACCCGCGCGGCCAGCGCTTGTCGACGGCGAGTTCGCCGTTCAGGATCACCATGCTGAGGTCGCGCAGACTGCCGATGTCCGCGGTGGGATCGGCGTTCAGCACGAGCAGGTCGGCGCGCCTGCCGGAAGCCACCGCGCCGAGGTCGGAGCGGACGCACTGCCGTGCCGCGCCGCTGGTGCCGGCGGCCAGCACCTGGGTGGGCGTCATCCCGGCCGCCACCATGAGTTCGGCCTCTTCCAGGGTATTGGCTCCGAACAGACCCCGGCCGCTGAAGGTGTCGCTGCCCAGCGCGATGTGCACGCCGGCCTCGGCGACCTTCTGGAGATTGCCACGGGCGTCCGGGTGGGCGTCGTCGATCCAGAGCGTCGGTGTGTAGGTGATGCCGCGTTCGAGCATCAGGTCGATGAGCGAGTGGTCGGTGAGGGGTTCCACGGTGACACCGTGCTCCAGGCCGTCCGCCCCGGCCTCGATCGCCTCGCGTGCCGCAGCTTGCTGGGTGGTATGGACGGTGACGCGAAGGCCCCGCTCGTGCCCCGTCTCGATACCTGCCCGAAGCAGATCGAGCGGAAGCCGTTCCAACTCGACACCATCCGGAAAGGCAGGGTTCTGCCAGAGATACTTCGGCCCACCGGAGTGTGCGCACGCGCCTTCCGACAGGAGCTTGATCGCGTCCACCTTGCGGTCAGCGAGGTGGTGCACCAGGTCGCGGATCTGCTGGACGCTGTCGACCTCTCCCGTGAAGCGCTCGCGCGCCCAGGGGTTGTCGCTGAAGACGGTGGCGGCGGGGTGCCCGTCACGTCCGGTGATACCGCAACCGGTCGCCAGCAGTCGCGGGCCCCGCAGCGTGCCTTCGGCGATTTTGGCCCGAGTCTCCAGGATTCCGCCGGTCGGATCGCCCACCGACTTGATGGTGGTGACTCCGTGGTCGAGGAACAGCCCGAGCCGCCCGGGAAGCTCGTTCTCCTCGAAGGCCCGCATCGAATCGGGATCGGAGACCGCACGCACGTCGTAGAAGTGGATATGAGTGTCGATCAGGCCCGGCATGACCCATCCTTCGGCCGCGTCCACCTCCCGTCTGCCCCTGAGCGGCTCTGCCGATACGGATGCGATCTCTCCCCCGTCGATGGCGACGTCGTACAGACCGGCGAGCGTCCGGCGGCCGTCGAAGACATGCACGCGGCTGATCACGAGGTCGTAGGTCGCAGGGCCATGAGCCTCGGTATCGGCAATTGCTTCGGATTCCTGGGGCACCGCTCTCACTCCTGGTACGTCTGTGTCTGAGTAGGTGTTCGGGCTGTGGGGCGCCCGGATGGATCGTGCGGCCGCTGACATCGGGAGCCGAGAGAGCCGCGCCGGGAGCGCCCACCCCGGAACGAACGAAAAACTGCAACTACATTGGTTACAGTTAGGGCGTGCGTCATGACGCGGGGCGTGTATGCGTCACTTTTGAATCAGTGGCTCTTTGCCTCGTTGTCGGAGGCCAGTATCCGCTGCAGCAGATCGGCGATCGTCGTCCTGCCGAGCTGTTCCTCCAAAGCTCGTTCCGCGCTCTGGAACTCGACGTCGAGCAGGTCGCCGATGTTGCGTCCGACCTCGCACGCCCCGCTGGGCGGATGGGTGTGCCGCGAGAAGATCTGCCCCTCCTCGACGGCGGCATACGCGTCATGGAGCGTGATGTCCCGCGGGGCACGCGCAAGGGACCAGCCACCCCCTCGCCCCTCGGTGGACCACACCAGGTCAGCGTCTCGCAAGCGGCCGAGGATGCGCCGCACGAGGACAGGGTTGCTTTCAAGGCTGTCCGCGATCTCCGCGGACGTCAACGAACCCCCACGCCGGTGCGCCAGCATCGCAAGCGCGTGAATCGCGACCGCGCTCCTGCTGCTGAGCCCCGCCATCTGCTGCTCCTGCCGTCTCCACCGATCAACTGGAACCAACCTAGTTGCAGTTAGAGCCATGGTCAACCGAGCTGTCTCAGTCCTTACCGCTCCGGCAGGTCAGGCCACCGCGCCCGGACCTGGACCTGGGGCCTGGGCACCATCGATCACCTGGCGGTGGCCACTCCGGCGAACTCCACGGCCCTCGTCGGCTCGCCGCCGTACCGGCCACTGAGACGACCCCTGACTGGCGAACGGCACGAAGACGCATAAGAAACTGCGCCACCCTTTCGCTCGCGAAGCGGCGCCGCACCAGATTCGACAGCCGGCAGTGCGTTCCTGAGCGAACCACCGATGAGTTCTCCGGACAGCAGCGAGCAGTCGGCCACGGTCAGCGCCGCCTCCCAGCAGACGATGGACGGTGCGGATGGCCGACGAAACGGCTTGCGGGACACCGCCGGACAGTTCCCTGCTCGATCAGATCGTGGCCACCACCGGCCGCACGCCGTGATCCCGGAGTCGCTCCCCCTCCGCTGCAAACGGGATGGCACTACCCGCCGGGACCCACCCCGCTGACGCCCGTTCGGAAACGGTGGCGGCTGCGCGGTCCGCCCCTGGCCGTGACGGGGCAGTTCCGACCGCGGGCCCCTCTTCCTGCACACGTTGGAGGGGCAGCGGGATTCAGCTCGATACGCGGAGGGCCTGCGGCGTGGAATGGGAGGACCCGTGCGGATGTTCGACACAGGTATGACGACTGATCAGCGCGCTATCACCAACCCGCCCACCCTCCACGACCCGACGTCCTTCGGCTACAGCCATGCGGTCTCAGCCCCCGGTGAGCTTGTCTTCATCGGCGGCCAGTACGCCTCCGACTCCACCGGCGCTCCCGTGCCCGGAGACTTCGCGACCCAGGTCGACCTGGCCTTCGACCGACTGCGGTCGGCGCTGGAGGGGGTCGGTCTCCGGTTCGAGCACGTGGTCCGCCTCGGCACCTTCATCGTCGACCACGACCTGGACAAGCTGGAAATCCTCGGCAAGGCGCTGCACGCCCGCTTCGGCGACAGGCTTCCCGCCCAGACGTTGAGCGGTGTGGCGTCGCTCGCGCTGCCGGGAATGCTGTTCGAGGTGGACGCGGTGGCAGTACGTCCGTAGCTGGTCTGCGCCCACCGGGCTGATACCCGTTCTTGCGTGTCGGTGACGCGGCCCAATGCGGTCACGCCAGTGGAGGGGAGGGGGGTGTCGGCTCAGTACCCCTCCTCCGGGGGTGCCTCCGCCTCCGGTGTGTCGGGCCGGTGGCCGGGGATGGTCGAGCGGGCGGCCGCCTCCCGGTGCAGGCGCAGGAACTCCATGTGCCGCTCGTACTGGTCGAGGATGTCCCCGATGAGCTGTTCCCGGCTGTACCCCATGACGTTGTAGCCCTGGCTGCCCTGCGGCAGATGGACCTCGTACCGCACGTAGGTGTCGTGTTCGGTGACCGTGCGGGTGGCGAAGGCGGGGGCCGGCACCTCGACCGGCCGGAGCCAGTAGCTGAATTCCTCCTGCTCGCCGATCGGCACCCGCAACCCCAGGTTCGGGAGGGTGATCTCCTCGTCGCGCTCCTCCTCCACCGTGGCTTCGGCACCCTGGACCCGCAGTTCCCCGGCGACCTCTTCCAGGGCCGGGCGGGCCACCTCGTCCGTGAACCGCGAGGCCGTACGGCGGCTGGGGAAGCTCATCGCCCGGGCGAGCCGCTGCCGCCAGTGCCGTTCGGCGACCGCGCCGTGGTGCGTGGTCCGCCCGGAGAGCGACGACGGCATTGCGGTGAGCTGTGCGGTCTCCCGCATATGTTCGAACCGCAGTGCCTTGTAGAGGCCCGCGATGATCAGGAACATCACGAAGGAGAACGGCAGGCCCATCACGATGGTGGCGTTGGTCAGCGCGTCCACACCGCCGACGATCAGCATGGCGAGGGTGAGCAGGCCTGTCGCCGCAGCCCAGAAGATCCGCAGCCACGCCTTGGTATCGGTGATCGGGGTGGGCAGATGCGAGCTGAGATTGCCCATCACCAGCGCCCCGGAGTCCGCTGAGGTGACATAGAGCAGCAGCCCGACGAAGGTGGCCAGCCCGGCGCTGAAGGTCGCCCCGGGGTACTGCGTGAGCAGCCCGTAGAAGCCCTGCTCGGGAGCGGCCATGGCGGTCTCGCCGAACTTGGTGTTGCCGTCCCGGATGATACCCAGCGCGCTGTTGCCGAAGACGGAGAGGAAGATCAGGGTGAACAGCAGCGGGATCACCAGCGTGGCCGCCACGAACTGCCGGATGGTCCGGCCGCGGGAGATCCGCGCCAGGAAGAGCCCGACGAACGGCGCCCAGGCGATCCACCAGGCCCAGAAGAAGAGCGTCCAGGAGTTGAGCCAGTCGGTCGGCTGGTCCCAGGCGAAGGTGTTGAGCGTCATCGAGGGGAAGCGGCTGACGTAGTCGCCGATGTTGAGGATCAGCGCGTTCAGCAGCCGGATGGGGCTGTCCACGAAGAGGATGTAGAGCATCAGCAGGATGGCGAGCAGCACGTTGAGCTGAGACAGCCGCCGGATGCCCTTGTCCACGCCCGCCACGGCGGACACCGTGGCCATCGCCACGGCCACGATGATCAGGCCGATCTGCGCCGGCAGCCCCTCGTCCACCCCGAAGAGGTAGTCCAGGCCGTAGTTGAGCTGGACCACGCCGATGCCCAGGGACACCGAGATGCCGAAGACCGTGCCGATGATCGCGGCGAGGTCGACCGTGTCGCCGATCCGGCCGTGGATGCGCCGGCCGATGATGGGGTAGAGCGCGGACCGGATGGCCAGGGGCAGCCGGTAGCGGAAGGCGAAGTAGCCGAGGACCATGCCCATCAGGGCATACATGGCCCAGCCGGTGACGCCGTAGTGGAAGAGCGTCCACACCACGGCCTGCCGGGCCGCCTCGATGGTCTGGGCCTCTCCCTCCGGAGGAGCGAGATAGTGGGTGACCGGCCCGGCCACGGAGAAGAACATCAGGTCGATGCCGATCCCCGCGGCGAACAGCATGGCCGCCCAGGCGAACACCCCGTAGTCCGGGGTGGACTGCTGGGGCCCCAGCTTGATGCCGCCGTACCGGGACAAGCCCACGACCACCACGAAGACCAGATACAGCGTGGCGGCGAGGAAGTAGTACCAGCCGAACCAGGACGAGATCTTCTCGACCGTCACGCCCAGGGCGTTCTCGGCGCCGGACGGCGTGATGATCGCCCAGGCCGAGATGGCGAGGATCAGCAGGGACGCCCCGAAGAAGACGGTCGGCTTCAGCCGGATGCCGTCGCCGGGCTCGGTGACCGCGGTCGGCAGCTTCGTCCGGGGGGTGTCTTCGCCGCTTGGGCCGTTGTCTCCGTCTGTCGACAAAGTCTCACACCTCCGCTGCGCGGTTCCGGTGGCAGGCGGCGGTGGACGGCGGCAGCCGAGCGTCGCCGAGGGCCACCTCGGTGGACTCCTCGACCGGCCTCGTCAAGGCGCCCGCGCTCAACCGGTTCGCCGGGGCACGCCTCGCGGAGCCACCGCCGACGATGGTGAAGTGGTATGCCGCCCGGCCCATGCACGCTCCTCGGATCGCGTTGCAGCACAGTGTGACGGGGTCCAACACAGGAGTGGCCATTCCCGAGCATCACCATACGGGCACATTCAGCCCAATCCGGGGAAGGACCCGCCACTCCGCACTCTTCATCGGCGGAGGCGGCGGTCGCCGCAGCGTGCCCCGCCCCCGCGGAGGGTGAGTGGCCTCGTGGACGCCCCGGCAGCGACCGTACTGCTGCACAGGTGGTCCACCTCCTCCAGTGAGAGCGGGCGGTCAGCGGTATCGCAGCAGTCGGAAACCGCAGGCGTCCAAGGCGTTGAGGTCCGTCACCGGTTCCGACGAGCTGTCGACGAGAGCCGTGCGGCCCTCCGCTGTGCGGAAGGCGTTCAGCAGGAGCCCCACGCTCTCCCGGCCCCGCGCATCGAGGCGGCGGACCCACACGAGTGCGCGGGCGCCGGGCGGCAGGGTGGCCAGTTCGTCCAGCACGGCTGCGAGATCGGTGTGCGTGGAGACCGAGCGCAGTTCGCCGAGTTGCTCCAGCGTGGGCGGCAGCCATGCAGCGGTGGTCGGGCTCGGGGGCACCGGCAGGCCGTCCTCGCCGGGTTCGGCGCCCCGGTCCCAGGCGTCGAACCATCGCCATGGGTTGGCGTTCGGCAGGCTGAAGGGAGGTGATCCGTCCTTGGGCACGACGAGCGCGGCGTCGAGCATGGCCCGCTTCCAGTCGCCGCCGTCCAGGAATGCCGTCGTGTTGCAGGCGAACAGCCAGCCGCGCCGCTGTTCGTCGTCAGGGGACGGCTCGATGAGTTCGACCGGTTCACCGTAGGTGTGCGCCAGCCACGTCTCGGCCTTGACCACGGCTGTGGTGAAGCTGTCGGCGGGGCGCTGCCACGCAGGTGTGGGCGGGGCGGGAGGGAGGTCGGGCGAGGGGGATCGGCGGGCGTACTTCAGGAACCGGACGCCCGCCGTCTCCAGCTGTGCGAGACGGCCGGTCATACCGTCGAGGAAGAGGACCTTCCCGTCGTCGTTGTGGACGTGCACAAGGTGCCCGGAGACCTCCACTCCGGCCGCCTGTCGCCGGATCCACACCACGCCGCGGGTGCCCGGTCCCGACTCCTGCGTCGCGCGGATCACCTCGTCCCAGTCACCGCAGGTCAGCCGGTCGGCGTCAGGGAAGTACCGGCGAAGCAGCAGGTCCCACCAGCCCGGTGCCTCGTGCGCGGGCGACCAGGGCAACGGCACTGCCGGGGTGCCGGCGAGGCCGCACTCCACAGCGACGACGCAGCCCCGCGCGTTGAGCCGACGCCCCTGCTCCTCGACCGGACGCGGCTTACGCGTACGGGCGAACTCGGCCAGGTCGCCCCACAGGTCGTGCGAAGCGGGATGGAAGGGGCTGCCACCGTCCTTGGGCACGGCGACCGAGGCGGCCAGCATCGGCCTGCCGGGATAGCCGGGCTGGGGCACCGCCCGGCAGGCGAAGAGCCGGCTCGCTTCGTCCTCGGCGACCGGTTCGTCCGTTCGCAGCTCGACCAGCCCCCCGTAGGTGGCGCGCAGCCAGTCGAGGGCGGCCTCTCGTGCGTTGTCCTGGTCCACGTGTCTGTCCTGGCGCTGGGTCAGGCACCGGCCGGAGGCTGTGCGGGGTCGAGATTCCGGACGTACTCGGCCACCGGCAGGTGTGTCGGCGGCAGGTGGGGCGCGGCGCCGTCCTTGGGCACGATGACGACGCGGACGAACGGCGCCCGCGTCTCGTCCCCCGTCTCCAGGTGCTCCTGGGAGTCGAACCGGATCGCCCAGGCCCTCTCGTACTCACGTGACAGATCCGGTTGCAGGACCAGGGTGAACTGGTTCGCGTACGGAGAGGTACGGAGAAAGGCGCGAGCAGCCTCGAGAGCGTCGTCGTGGGAGATCATCATGTGCTTCCGGGTGATGGGGCGAACAGGTCGGCGGCTGGTGACGGGAGCCAGGTGAAGGGGCCGGGTCAACTTCTGTAGGGCATGTATCCGATGCGTATCACGTCCTGTTCGAGTCTGGCGAGCGTGCCGGTCTGGCCGTCGAGGAAGGCCACACCGTGCGGTGTGTTGATGACGTTGAACAAGTGTCCGGTGCCGTCGTCGCGGCGGATGCTCACGGCACCGCGCGCGTCGGGCCCGCGCTGCTCCATGTCCCGGATGATGTCGTCGTAACTGTTCATGTAGTACTTGAAGCCGTCCGGATGTCCGCTGCCCAACGCGGAGTTGGGCATGTCGCCCCCGCCGTGCAGCGGAGCCGCGGACACCTCGTGGCCGTCCAGCCGCCGGTCGACCGTGACCACGTTGTTGGGGCAATTGTGGGTGTAGCCCGGCTCCCAGCGGTTGTTCAGGTCCCGCATCCATGGGAACTGGTCGTCCAGGAACTCCTGCGCCTTGGCGGGATCGACCGAGTCGTAGTGGATGGCCCGCTCCTGGACCCGTTCGGTGGACTGCGCCAGGTCGCCCCAGTCCCGACCCGCCCCGGAAGCCTCCCGGGCTCCGGTGCGGGCGGCGGCCTCGGCGCCCTCCGCGCCGGCAGGAGCCCCGTAGCGGGCTGCCTCCGCCCCCTCCTTGGCGGCCACCCGCGCTCCGGTGCGAGCTGCGCCGAGTCCTTTGGTACCGAGCAGTTCCGGGATGAGACGCCCCACCCCTTCGCTGGGGTCCTTCTTGAAGCTGTCCACCAGCGCCTGCGGGATGCGCTCCGGGTGGGCCGCCGTGGAGACCAGACCGGCGAGGGTGGTGTTCACGTTCTGTGCGTAGGCGGCCGGATGCGTCAGGTTGTAGACGTCCAGCGGGTTGAGTCCGCGGGCGAAGTTGACGAGGCCCGCACCGCCTTTGATGACCCCGCCCGCGACATGGGTCAACTCGATGGCACCAGCCTGCATGCCGTCCACGTAGGTGGCGGTGGCCCTGCTCAGTGGAGGCGGCTCCTTCGGCGCGTGGACGAGTGCCTCGCGCACCGACTTCGCCGCGCTGCGTGCCGCCTCGTTGCGCTGGTCACGCGCCCGCGCCAGGATCTCCTCGGCGGCCTCCCGGTGGGTGTCACCCGGGTCCTTGTCGGGCGGCGGGTCCTCACCCCGCGCCTTCTTCGACGCCGCCTCCCCCTTCTTGTACTCCGTTACCGCGCGCTTGGCCTCCCGCTGCGCCCAGCCGACCGTGTCGGCGAAGGATTCCAGGGCCGCCGCGGCCTTCTCGCAGGCGTCGCTCGCGCGCATCCACTTCACCGGATGCATCGGGAAGGTGTCCCGGAACGCTTCGGCTGCCTCGCCCTTCCAGTGCGAGGAGTCGAGCTTGCGCATGCCCTTGCCGACGAGGTCGAAGGCCTTCTGGAAGTCCCGCAGGTGCTTCGCCGAGGACCGGATGTCGGAGGGTGAGCCGTGCACCAGCTCGTTCGCCTCCTCGGTCTGCCCGAGCTGTTGCTCACCGACCGTCGCGCCCAGTGAGGCAGCCGCGTCGTCGCCCCAGTCCTCCACCGCGTCGGCCGCGCCCTCCGCGCCGACCGCGTCCAGGGCGCGCCCGGTATGGTTCGTCCCCCAGTCGACGAACTCGCCGACGCCGCGCTTGCCCTTCTCCCAACCTTCCTCAAGAGCACCGAGACCGTCGTTGGCGAGTGACTTCCCGCCGTCGACGATGTCGCCGAGGGTGTCGGTGAACCCCATCAGCCCGCACCCGCCGACGAAGGCTTGTCCGTGGTGGCTGCCTGCTGCTGAGTGGTTTGCTCAGCAGGCGGGGGGCCGATCGTCTCGCGCAGCTTCGCGTCGACGTCGTCGCGCAGCCCGGCCGCGTCGATGACGTCCGTCACGGGAGAGGCGGTCGCCGTGCTGGCGTCCCAGGCCGCGGTCTTCCACGCCTGGAGGCTGGTCTCGCGGGCCTTTTGGAAGGACTCGGAGCTGTAGTCGGCGTCGCGGATCTGCGTGTAGGCGTTGTTGGACAGCACCTCGCCCCAGTCCTTGCCGGTGATCTCCTCCTCGGTCGCGTACGGGTTGCCCATCCCGGCGTTCACCGCGACCTTGAAGGCGCCCTGGATGTACTGGTCCTGCTGGTGCAACGTCCCCGCGGAGAGGCCGACCCCCTCGGCGAAGGAGTTCCCTTCCTGTACCAAGGCGCGTACGCCCCACTCCCAACGGTCACAGAAGTCACCGAAGGCCGAAGTCAGCCCGCCGTGCCCCAGCTGGAGGCTGTTGAGCGCCACTTCGGAGAAGCCCCTGCCCACCCCGGCCTCCCCGACCATGCCGAGCTCTTCCAACTCCGCGAGGGCGTCGTTGATCCCCTTGGTGATGAGCTTCAGCGCGGGCTTCGGCGCCGCCAGCTCCGGTTCCTTGCCGCTCATGCGCTCCCCCCTCGCGATCCGTTCACCTTCGAGCGCAGGCGCTGCTCCACCGTCGCCTGCTCCGGTACGACACCCGCCACCGGCGGCAGTACGGAGCCGTCCTCACTTCCGGCGTCCAGCGCGATGCCGCACGGGCCGGGTACGGCTGGGGCGACGGCATCCAGCAGCCGCGCACCGAGAACAGCTCGGTAGCCGCGCTCCCCGTACAGGTTCTGCATCAGCAGGAAGCGGGACAGCGTTTCCTCGTTGGAGAACGCCATGATCCAGCGGATGCCACCCAACCGGGTCGAGAACAGTCCTCCGCTGTCGTCGATGGGCACCAGCACCACGGACGCTCGGAACTCGGCGAGGAAGTCCTGGAAGCGTTGTCGGGACGTTGTGGACACCTCGGCAGCCACGTGCTCGGAAGCCACCAAGTCCGCCAGTCGCACCATCGTGCCTCTCCCGAACTCCTGATCCCTCTCGACGAACGCTCGCATCCTGACACCGCAGCACCCTGAAAGACAACATCGTCCCTGCTCAGGCAGCCATGGGGAGCAGTCCCGTAACAATGAATGCAGTCCTGTGACATCACCGCACCGCCCTGACGATCTGGCTCGACGGGGTCATCTCCGGGTGCGATCGGAACCGTCTTCCCCCAGCCCGCCCGTGGCCGGAACACGCGGCCGGCGCATGCCGCCTGCAACCGGCCGAAGCAATACACCTGGGCACACAGCCGGGAAGTCACGCCACCTGGGCGACGGAGTTGCTGATCGTCTCGGTACGCAGAGCAGCCGAGCAGTTTCCCGTCGGGCGCCGTCCTCATCGATCCGCTCTGCGGCACTCTGCTCCCGGCCCGAACCGTCAAGTGCCCGGCACCAAGCCCGGGCGCGCGGAAGGTACTTTTCTCGCCCTGCTCTCCACGCAGCCGGTGTAGCTCCGGTACGTGCACGTTGTGGAGCGCCGGGGCGTCACACGTTCACCCTCCGAGCCCGGCTCGATCGACGCCCTCACTGCTGCTGGGGCCCGTTGCGTGCCGAGTGGGTGCCGAGTGCGGTGTAGGCCGCTTCCGCTACCCGGCCGGGGGCGGCGTCTGCGGGAGCGTGGGCGAGGAAGCCCGCGGTGCTGCCGGTGTAGGTGATGTGTCCGGAGTGCAGGACGGTGACGTGTTGGGACTCCTCGGCCAGGTCGGCGATGTCGTGGGTGGACAGCAGTACGCGTACGTCGTCGGTGAGAGCGGCGAGGACGTCGCGGAAGACGCGACGCTGCTGGGGGTCCATGCCGGCAGTTGGTTCGTCGAGCAGCAGGACGCGGGCGTTGTGGACGAGGGCCGAGGCGACACCGACGCGGCGCAGCTGGCCGCCGGAGAGCTGTTTGGTCTTCGTAGCAGCGCGGTCGGTCAGATCGACGCGCGCCAGGGCGCGGGCAGCGGCGTCCCAGGCGTCGCGCTTGCTCATGCCTTTGAGCCAGCCGGTATAGGCGACTTGTTCGCGGGCGGTCAGTCCAGTCATGGCGGTGATCTGCTGGGGCATCCAGGCGACGGCGGCTCGGAAGGCCTTGCGCCGGGAGTCGGTTCCGTCGAGTTCGACGCTGCCGTGGCGAGGTTGTGTCACGCCGGCGGCGAGGCGTAGGAGGGTGGTCTTCCCGGCACCGTTGGGGCCGAGCAGGACTGTGAGGCCGTCGGGGAGGGTGTAGTCGAGGTTGTCGAGCACGGGGCGAGCACGTAGTCCGTAGGCGTAGGTGCAGCGGGTCAGTGTCAACGTCATGGAGGCTTCCGAAGGTGAGTCGCGGCTGTGGGAGGCCGGCGTCGGTCAGTCAGGGTCGGATTCGGTGGCAGGTCGGATCAGCAGCGCTGCCAGACCGCCGGCGAAGGCAAGTAGGGCAGCTGTGGCGGCGACGGGATCGGTGCTGGGCCGCAGGAGGACGGTCCAGAAGTAGACGTGGCCGCCCGGGCCGCGGCCCAGAAACAGCACGACGAATCCCCACGCAACAGGTGCCAGGACAGCCCGTGAGCCGGCCAGGGACCGCACCAGCAGCATCAGCCCCACCAGAAATGCGGTGTCGCGTCCGAGGTTGAGTCCGGCGTCGGCGCCGCCCAGTTTCCACGCCAGGAGCGCGGTCGCGCAGGCAGCCAGGACCGTGCCTGCGGCCAGCGCGGTGTCCATCCAGGCCACGGGCCGGGTCGCGGTCGCCTCTGCTGCCGGCAGGCGGGAGTCGAGGCACAGCGCCAGCGCGGCGCACAGCAGGATGGGGAGCAGGGCGATGACCGGCGCGGACACTGCTCCGGCCAGGAATGAGGGCAGGTCGAGCACCGTGTCCCGCCACAGCAGGGCCAGGAGGCAGAACGGTAGGAACAGCGCGGGCAGGACTGTGTGGGCACGTCGTGCTTTGATCCACCACGTCATCGTGTGCCGCCTCGGGTCGGGCAGACGTCGGCGAGTGTGGCGCGGTACCAGGAGCGCTGCCGGGCATTCGACTGTTTCAGTACCGCGTTCACGCGGGCTTTCACGCGTGCCACGCGTGCGTCTTCGGCTCGCTGGATCCGGGCCAGGTCTTTGTCGTCCCCCGGGTCGAGGACGTCGCCCCGGAGCGCCTTGAGGTAGCGCTTGTCCTCCTCGACCTGGTGTGCCTGCCAGAGGCGGAGTGCGGAAGCGTCGGCCGGGCGTGGGTCGGCGCAAGGCAGGGTGCCTGCGGCGCGCAGAACGCGGTACCGCAGCGCGCCGTCACGCTCTGCCTGCGTGAGTGGCAGGTGCCACTCGGTACCGGTGGTGCGGTACCTGCCCTCCAGGAGGGAGTCGGTCACCTTGCGGGGCATGTCGACCGGAACGCCGGCGGTGCGCAGGGTGGTGGTGACGTCGATGATCGTGTGCCGGGTTCGGTCGAGGATCTGGTCCGACTGGCGCGGAACGCACACTTGTGGCTGCTTGCCGACGCAGGCCACGGGCAGCTGGGCGCGGGTGGTGGGCGGTGTCTCTTCCCAGTCGGAGGCGATCCGGTAGGCGACGGCGGAGGTGCCAACGGTCACGAGGCAGGCTGCCACCACGGCGCCCGCACGCGTGACCGTTGATCTGCTGACGCACCACAGCAGCCCGATCCCGACGGCGAGACCGACCGTGGGCAGGACATGAGCGGCCAGGGAAGACCACGTTGCCAGTTCGCCGAATGCCAAGAACCCTGAGTAGGAACCTGACAGGTGACGGGACCAGTTCGCGCCGGTGTCGCTGAACTGCCCGGCCCCGGCGAAAGCGACGAGGTAGAAGACGCCTACGGCCAGCAGAGGTGCGGCGAGCAGACGGGGAGCGAGGCGTCCCACGGCGAAGCCGATGACACAGTGCCCGAGCGCCAGAACGGCTGCCATGGCGGGGAGCTGGAGCGACCCGAGAGTGGGAGCCACCCCCTCCTGGACCAGGGCCAGACCGGCCGCCAGTACCAACATCAGCCAGCCGAGCGCCAGCACCGGCCACAGCACACCGGCCGCAATCCGGAATCGGGTGCGCACCGGGGCGAGTCGCCATACCCCGTCCTGCTTGAGACGGCCCGCTTCCCACGCGCTCAGGGCTGAGACGACGGCGTAGGTAAGACCGTAGAAGGGTCCCAACGCGAAGGAGACAACTTCCGGCGCATACGGCAGAACGCTCCGCGAGGCGGGGTAGTCGATGCCGAAGACGTGCACCGCGTAGAAGAGGGCGAATGCGACCACCAGCGGGGAGGCCCACAAAGCGCTGCTCGTGCGTATGCGTGTGCGTAGTTTCATGATGCTCCGAGGCGATGCTGGACGTGGCCGGACCGGGGGAAGCGTGCGCTTCCCCCGGTCCGAGTATGGGAGGGAGAAGAGGGTCAGCAGCCGCCAGAAGAGAAGTGATACCCCGGCGATGACATGCCGTCCAGCCGACGCCACGCCTCCCCCAACTCGCGGGCCTCGCCGAGGAGGGCGGGGGCGGCAGGGGTTGCGGCCGCATGATGTTGAATGTCGCGAGCCGATGCGGCACGAAGGATTTCGTACAAAGGGAGAGCACATGAAGAAGCTGAGACGCGCGCTGCTGGTGGTTCCTGCGGCAGCCGTTCTCCTCACCGCCGGGACGGCAACCGTCGCGTCTGCTGCGACCGGTGCCCCCAGTGGCGCACCCCCGTCCGGTGCCACGTGCGTGTCGACGTCCGGCGCGAAGGCGTGCTTCGCCGCGTATGGAGACCGTGTCTGGGTCAAGGACACGGCAGCGAACGGGCAGTCCGTCGCGGGAACGATCAAGTCCACGCTTCCGGAGCGCTGGGGCCGCGAGTGCTTCAACAGCCGCGGCAAGGCCGGCGGCTGGGTCATGTGCGACTTCGACGTGCCGGAGTACCAGGACGGCCGGCTCTGGGCTGTCAACAACCCCTTCATCGGCAGTCAGTCGTACACGAAGATCTACACCAGCGGCATCATCTGAGTCCCGAACTCTTGGCTGACCTGCTGACCGGCCGCCCCTGGACAGGGACGTCCATGTCAGTACAGGCGGACAGCCCCTCAGGACAGCTGGTCGCGCTGAGTGGTTGGCCTTGGTGGGCCAAAGCCTGTCTCATAGAGCGCTGTTGAGAAGCGGTGCTTGGGCCCGGGACGGTGGGGGATTCCATTCCGTCCCGGGCGGTGCCGGGTCTACGCCTCGACGATTTCCTGCGCGGACAAGTGCGGATACAAGAGGGCCGGGTCCTCGCCGAGCCGGGACTTCCACTGGGCCGTCCGCCGGTCGGCCAGCACTTCGAGGGAGTCGGCCTCAAGACCGTCCAGTGCCGCCCTGGCGATCACGTCGGGGTCCGACTTCTCGTCCTCGATGCCGGCCATCATCTCGGTGTCGACACTCGCCATGGCCAGCGCCGTCACCTGGGTTCCCTGACCGGCGAGTTCGTACCGGATGCCGTTGGTCAGCGCCCAGGCAGCAGCCTTGGACGCCCCGTAGCTGTTGGAGTGCTCGTACGCCATCCAGGCCATGACGGACAGCACGTTCAGCACGGCACCGCCGCCGTTGGTGCGCAGGGCCGGCGCGAAGGCACGCACCATGCGCAGCGGGCCGAAGTAGTTGGTCTCCATCTCCAGCCGGATGTCCTCCTCCGCGCCATCGGTGAGCCGGGCGAAGGTCGACACCCCGGCGTTGTTGACGAGCAGTGTCGTATCGCCGGCCACTGCCGCAGCCTGGTGCACGGAGGCGTCGTCGGTGACGTCCAGCGTCAGCGGGACGACACCGGGCAGCTGGGGGACGGTCTCCGGTCGGCGAGCGGCCGCGTAGATCTTCTTTGCACCCCGGCGCCGCAACTCGGTGACGAAGCTGTGCCCGATACCCCGGTTCGCCCCTGTGACCAGGGCAATCTCATTTCGAATGTCCATGCCCGCTACGCTAAAACCTCACGTCGACGTGAGAGTCAAGTGCAGGAAGGGGCACCGAGGCGGTGAAGAACGAGGCCATGAAGATCGGAGAGCTCGCGCAGCGGGCCGGTGTGAGCGTGCGCGCGTTGCGCTACTACGAGGAACAAGGCTTGCTGAGCCCGGAGCGCACGCTCTCGGGACAGCGCCGCTACACCGAGGACACCGTCGAGGTGGTACGCCTGTTCCAGCAGTTCTACGCGGCCGGCCTCAGCAGCCGCGCCATTGCGGCACTGCTGCCCTGCGTGAACAACGGTCGCACCACCGCCGCACAGCGCCGCATGCTGCGTGCCGAACGCGACCGCCTCGCGGCCAAGGTCGAGGAAATGACCCGCACTCTCCTCCGACTCGACCAGCTCATCGCCTCGGCCGACCACCACGGCGCGCCGGCTCACGCCCCTCGTTGAGGACCGCGGCCAGCACCGTCGTGAGGAAATGGTGTTGCGTCGGCTGAGGAGCAGCTTCTACCTTCACGCCAGCGCGACAGACGCGTGATCACGGGATGGGGAGGTTGATGAATATGGCCGCCGTCGGCCCTCATCGGCATGCCCTCATCCGGCCCGCGCGACAGCAGAGCGCGGCCCGGGTCGCTCCAACGACCAGGAGAGACACGTGTCTTCCTCTACTTCACCCGCTCACGCCGACCTGACCACCCAGCGCCTCATCCTGCGGCCCTGGACGACGAGCGAGATCACCGCGATCCTCACTGACACCAGGTCCGCGCACTGGGCGGACGACTTCCCCGCCGACGGCGATCGGGTGGTCGCGGGCCTCTTCGACCAGAACCCCGCCTGGCTCGGTGCCTACGGTCACCGTCTGATCATCGAGCGCGAGAGCGGCCTGCTGGTGGGCTCGATCGGCCTGTTCTGGCCGCCCGCCGAGGGGATCATCGAGATCGGCTACGGCATCGTGGCTTCCCGCCGTGGCAAGGGCTATGCCCCCGAAGCCACCCGGGCTCTGACTGAGTTCGCCCTCACGGCGCCGGATGTCCACACGGTGTCCGCCGACGTGGAGCTGTCGAACCCGTCCTCGGTCCGAGTACTGGAGAAGGCAGGCTTCCACCGGTGGGCCAGCACCGAGGAGAACGCAGCCCGGTTCACGGTCACACGTATGCACCTCGACCGGAGCTGATTTCCCGGGGTCCTGGAGGCGATACCTCTGGGGCCCCGGCCCGTGGGCTGAACCGCCGGGCGACCCGCATGCCGCCGTAGCGCTCCCGTCGACCGGGCCGCCGAAGATCCAGCCGGTTCCCCGCCCGCCTGCTGCTTCACCGTGTAGGCGTGCCCGCCCTCCCCGTGGGGAACTCCTCGATGCCGAGTACCTGCAGCAGCTCCAGCCGCTCGCGGGTCTCGGCGTCCGCCGGGGTGAGCACCAGCAGCTGCTGCCCCTGGTCGGGGGTGACCAAGGTCTCGCATTCCATTCGCAGGCGGCCCACCCGTGGATGCAGGAAGGTCTTCCGGTCGGCGCGCCGGACCGCCACCTCATGCTCGTCCCAGAGCCGGCGGAAGTCGGCGCTCGCGGTCTGCAACCGGTCGACGAGCCCGGCGACCTCCGGGTCGCCGGACCGGCGGCCGGCGACCGCACGCAGATCGGCCACGAGCTGGCGGGCGTGGCGCTCCTGCTCCTCGGGCGGGGCGGCGGCGCGGGCCGCCGGGTCGGTGAACCAGCGGTATGCGGCGTAGCGGCGGTCGCCGGAGAAGCCGGTGTGGTCGCCCGTGAGCAGGAGGGCGGCCCGGTTCTGGGCGAGGATCTCCCCCAGGTCGGACAGCACCAGGGCCGGGGTGTCGCCGAGCAGGTCGAGCATGCGGATCAGACCGGCGCGGGCGAGGCGAGCCACCCCGTCGGACAGTGGAGGCCGGTGGCCGGCCAAGTGGAACAGATGGTCCCGCTCGTCGTCGGACAGACGCAGCGCCCGGGCCAGCGCGCCGAGCAGCTGGACCGATGGGCGACTGCTGCGGCCCTGCTCTAGGCGTATGACGTAATCCACCGACACGCCGGCGAGCGTGGCCACCTCTTCCCGGCGCAGGCCGGCGGTGCGACGGCGGGGGCCGTCGGCGATGCCGACCTCGGCCGGGCGCATCGCCTCACGGCGGCGGCGCAGGAAATCGGCGAGCTGGTCACGTTGCATGCCCCCATCGTCCCTGGCGGTGGCGGCCGGATCCAGGGAGCGGCTCTCCCAGGATGAACGCTCCGCTCCCGTGCGTCGCAGCGCAGGGGCACAGTGAGTGCCCGGATCGACGACGAAGGAGAACGCGATGCAAAGGCGAACCCTGGGCAGCACCGGCCCGGCTGTTTCCGCACTGGGCCTGGGTGCGATGAGCATGTCGGGCGCTTACGGCGCGGCTGATCGCACGGAGAGCATCGCCACCGTGCACGCCGCGCTGGAGGCCGGCGTCACGCTGATCGACACCGGCGACTTCTACGCCATGGGCCACAACGAACTCCTGCTCGCCGAGGCGCTGCGGGGCCGGGACCGCGACAGCTACCAGTTGAGCGTCAAGTTCGGCATGCTGCGGGGGCCGGGGCCCGATTTCGGAGGGTATGACGGCCGCCCCGAGGCGGTGAAGAACTTCCTGGCCTACTCGCTGACCCGGCTGGGCACCGACCACATCGACATCTACCGTCCCGCCCGACTCGACCCGGCGGTGCCGATCGAGGAGACCGTGGGCGCGATCAAGGAAATGGTCGATGCCGGGTACGTGCGGCACATCGGCCTCTCGGAGGTCGATGCGGCGACAGTCCGCCGGGCACACGCCGTGCACCCGATCGCCGACCTGCAGATCGAGTACTCGCTGATCTCCCGCGCGGTGGAAGCGGACGTCCTGCCCACGCTGCGGGAGCTCGGCATCGGCCTGACCGCCTACGGTGTCCTCAGCCGCGGCCTCATCTCCGGGCACTGGACGGCCGAGCGCAGCGCCGACCCCGACGACAGTCGCAGCCGCAGTCCCCGATTCTCCGGCGAGAACGTCGAACACAACCTCACCCTCGTGGAGGCGTTGCGACGGGTCGCCGAGGCGAAGGGCTGCACCGTCGCCCAGTTGGCCATCGCCTGGGTGGCTGCACAGGGCGCGGACATCGTGCCGCTGGTCGGCGCTCGCACCCGCGAACGGCTGGCCGAGGCGCTGCCCGCGATGGAGCTGGACCTCACCGCGGACGACTTCGCCGAGATCGACAAGGCGGTGCCGCCGGGCGCGGCGCGCGGCGACCGGTACCCGTCCGCGTTCATGTCCGGTCTCGGCGTGGGGAACTGAGCGCAGCTCACCGACGCCCGGCCGCTTGGCGGACAGGTGCATGCAATTTCCTGACGGCCTCAGCGCCGCCATCCGGAGGCCAGAGACCGGAGGCGGACCGCCGGCCCCGGGTCGTCGGCCATCCGGCCGCCGGGTGAGCGGTGATCAGCAAGCTGTGAGCCGGACGGTGATGCGACGGGTGGGTGCCGGTCGGGGCCGTATCGTTCCGCGGCTCTATGCCGCAACCACGCCTGACGGCGGGTGCGTCATCCGGGCCGTTGCCGTTTGGAGCAGCGTCCGGACCGCAGGAGGATGCCCGCGGTGTGGAGTCCGGCCCTGCGAGAAGAGATGAAGCGATGACATTGCATTCCGATGTGGCCGAGTTGCTGGCGGGGGCCGACATCCTCGATGTGGACGTCGAGGATGCCGTCGCGGACGAGCACGTGCGATCGTCCGCGTACCGACGCGTCGTCTCGGTGGCCGCTTCCTCGCGGAGCCGCGACCGAGACCGCGCGATCGTGGCCACGATTCTGCGGGACCCCAACGAGATGGGGTCCAAGACGGCTGTGGTCACCCTCGTGGACAGGATCGCGATGAAGGTGTCCGGTCCTGGCGAGTTCCGGCAGTGGTCGGCCGAACTTTTGCCAGAAATCGACCAGCTCAAGACGGACGGGTACCGCGAGTTCATCCGCCGCCGCATCCACGACTGGCTGTTCTACCTGTCCATCGAGGAGGGTCACGTGCCGGCACCGGCCGAGTTGGCGCAGGTCACGGACTGGATGCAGCGCGTCCTCGCCCAGGAGTCGACGTCGCCGACGGTACTCGCCCTGCTCGCAGAGTCAGGCAACAGGAAGAAGACACGAAACATCGCGAAGAACCGAGCCGCAAGCCGCAAGCCGAGAACGAAATGAGTGGGGAGTGGCAATTGGCAGGGTGCCCGCTGCGACAGGGTGAGCACTGCTTGATGCGGCACTAGCCGGAATCACTGGCCCGGGTTCAGCACCTCATCGTCCGCGTGCGTGCCGAACTCGGCGACGCGCACCTCCGCGACGTGCTCGTACCGGCTGATCCGGTCGGTCCACTCCGCGTCGACACCGAACGCCACCTGGGCGAAGCCCACCCGCCCGACGGCCTCGGCCAGGCCTGGATCGCCGGGGGCCAGCAGCCGCACCGGCGCGTCAAGCGCCACGGTGTGCGGCGGCACGAAGTACTCGTCCGGCAGCACGGTGCGCGCGTGGACGAGCGCGCCGACAGCGACAACCGAGCCGGCCCCCAACCGTGCGCACTGCAGGACCGTCGCCGCGGTCGCCACATAGACGCACCTGCCGACCTCGCAGCCCAGCAGCGTGGCATGCGGCCCCACGAAGACGTGGTCGTCGACAAGTACCGGCTGATCGCCGGCGACCGCAGACCCGCGCAACACCGCGTTCTCGCAGATCACCGCCGCCTCCCCGACCTCGATCCGAGACCCCTCGGCATCGAGCACCGCACCGTACATCACCCGCGACCTCGGCCCCACCCGGACATCACCGACGAGCGTGGCCGTCGGGGCGACGTAGGCGGTGGGATGGACCTGCGGTACATGCCCGCGATGCCGGATGCGGATTCCCTGCGCTTCAGCGATCATGAACGGATTCTCAGCCGACCGACCGCGAGCATGCTGGCGGATTTCAGACGTCGCGTTCGCAGCAACCCTGCGCCATCCGCAGCAGTCCTGTGGTGTCCGGTCGCGATGCCGGGACAGTACTTCCGCGCGTAGAAGCAGTGCTCGACGGCATTGCGACGACGGTAGGTTTCGCGGCGAATCCGGGTGGCCGCCCGCCGCGGCGGCCTCTGTTGCGGCGGTGCGGTGCTGTTGCTGGTTGGTCATTTACGGAATGGTGTGGCCGAGCCCGGGCGTCGGCCCTCGGAACGGCACCGGACCCGGGGGGGGGCACCCCGGGGCACGCGGGGGCCCCGGGACGTGGCGGATCTTCCCGTTCGCCCCGTCCGCGGTCCGGCCCTTGCCACGGCCCCGGCCGCGGGCCGTCAACCGGCACGCACGGGGTGCTTGCGGAGGTGGACGGGGACCTCCAGGAAGTCGTTGCCGATGAAGGATGCCTGGGGCCGGAGGTCGGCGTGGTCGACGGCGAGGTCGAGGTCGGGGAACCGGTCGAAGAGCGCGGGCAGCGCGATGGTCGCTTCGAGCCTGGCGAGGGGTGCGCCGATGCAGTAGTGGATTCCGTGCCCGAAGGCGAGGTGGGCCTTGTCCTCCCGGTCGAGGTGGAACGTCGAGGGAGCGTCATGGAGCCCGGGGTCCCGCCCGTGGGCACCGAAGTTGATGACGATCGTCTCCCCCTTGCGGATGACGACGCCGTCCCCGAGGTCGATGTCGGCGGTGGCGTAGCGCAGCGGCAGGTGCATGATCGGGGCGTGCAGCCGCAGCGTCTCCTGGACCACCTCCTCCCACAGCTCGGGCTGCCGACGTACGGCCTCCAACTGGTCGGGGTGGGTGAGCAGTTCGCATACGGCGTGGTCGACGAGGGAGGCGGTGGTCTCCGACCCCGCTCCGATCATGTTGATCAGCGTGGAGATCAGTTCGTCCTCGCTGAGCCGGTCGCCGTCGTCCTGGTGAGTGGTCACCAGCAGGCTGGTCATGTCCTCACCCGGTTGCCGGCGCTTGGACTCCACGAGGGTCTGCATGGCCTCGTACAGGCTGTCGCGCGTCGCCGCGGCCTGTTCCTCGGTGACATCGGTGTCGAGCGAGTCCTCGATCGCGCGCAGCATCCGCGGCCGCTGCTCGTCCGGTACCCCGAAGAGGTCGCATATCAGGCGCGTCGGCAGCGGATGGGCGAAACAGGCACGCAGATCGACCGGCTCCTCGTCGTTCTCGTGGGCGGCCAAATCGTCCAGGAGGTCCGCCACGATCTTCTCGATCGCAGGGCGGAGGTCGTTGATACGGCGCGGTGTGAAGGCCTTGCCCACCAGCCGCCGCAGCCGGTCGTGGTCCTCCCCGTCGGTGGTGAACATGGAGATGACGTCCACCCAGGGGTTGAGCCAGGGGATGGCACCCGGCCGGTAGCCGGGCCACGACTTGCGGGCGTCCTTGGAGACGTGCCGGTGGGCGAGCAGTCGTTTGGCCAGTTCGCCGCGGGTGACGGACCAGGCGACGACTCCCTCCGGGAGCCGGATGCGTACGGCCGGACCCGCGGCCCTCAGCTGATCGGTCTGGGCGTGTACTCGCTGCCCGCCGGTGCTGACGAGTTCGACGAGGGCGTCCTTCATCACGCTGTTCCTCCTGCGAGTGTGTCGGAAGCGAGGGGCCGGGGGGACCCGTGCCGGTGGAGGGAGGGCCGTCGGGACGGCGAGGCCCACGAGAGGGAGAGGCCGCCGGGTGGCAGTAGCCCGTCGGCAGGAGGCCCTCAGGCGGGGTCTGCGCCGTGGCCGAGTTCGACGAGGGTGCGTACGGCGGATTCCAGGGCGAAGGTCATCGCGCCGCCGTTGGGTTCGAAGGCCGCGTGTTCGCCGGCGAAGTGGATCCGGCCCTCGGGCTTGCGGATCGCGGGCATCAGCGTGCTGTGGTGCCTCTCGGGCAAGATGTAGGCCCCTTCGGCGTAGGGGCGCTGGTCCCAGACGACCGAGGTGCCGGTCTCGAAGTGTTCCGCGGCTCCCGGCAGCGGCTCTTCGAGCTGGTCGAGGGTGAAACGCAGCCGCTCCTCGTCGGTCATCGCCGCGACGGCGCGGGCCCGACGGCCCGTCATCATGCACTCGATGATCTTGCGGGGGCCGGGCATGTGCGGTGTGGCGTCGCGGACCCACCGGATGGGCAGGTCGGTGGAGTAGCTGAGGTTGGCCTCGTGCCAGAACTTCCGCCGCATCTGGAGGTAGACGCGGACGACGGAGGAGTACCGCAGGCGTCGCATGGCGTCCTGTTTGGCCTCCGAGAGGCCCGCCTCGGAGAAGTCGACGTGTCGTATCGCGCTGAAGGGCACCGTCATGACGACGTGGTCGGCCGCGAGTGTCTGCAAGGTGCCGTGGTCGACGAACGTGACGCGGCTCTCGGTGGCGTCCTGGGTGACCCGCACGACGGGATTCCGGTAGCGGATGCGGTCCTTGAGGCGCTCGGCGAAGGCCCGTGGGAACCGGTCCGTGCCCCCTGCGATCTTCGACCAGCGCCCGTCGGCCCTGACCATGGAATGCGGACTCGCCTCGTGGCGCAGCCAGGAGAGGGCAGAGGCCGCCTTGAGGTCGCCGCCCCGCATCTCCAGGAAGAAGGGGTCCATCAGGTCGATCGCGGCCTCGGAGGCGCCTGCCGTGCGCAGGGCCTCGTGGACGGACTGCCGGTCGTACGGAGCCAGGCGCTCGGTCACGGACCATTCAGGTGCGTCGATGCCCGGCTGCAGTTTCCGGCAGACGGACTGGACATAGGTGTCGATCATCTCCGGGACGTCCATGCCCCGCTCCTCGTCGGTGAGGGGCAGGCCGAGCCGGGCGAGTGACGCCCGGTCGGTGGTGGCGAACTTGCCGTCGATGAAGTACGCGAAGTCGGGGTCCAGCAGGTCGGAGCGCTCCAGGCCGACGCCGAGTTCCCGCAGGTAGTGCATCGAGTAGTGGCAGTAGGGCGTGACGGTCATGGCTCCGGCCTCGGCGTAGAGCCCGTCGGCGAAGGGTTCGCGGAGGGTGTACGCCCGTCCGCCGGGCCGGTCCGTGGCCTCGAGCACTGTCACCTGGCTGCCGTGCCGGGCGAGTTCGTAGGCGATGGCCAGTCCGGCGAGGCCGGCGCCCACCACGATGACCTTCCGGGGAAAGGTGAGGCCCGTCAGCCCTGTTTCCAGCGCGCGCCGGGTGTCGGATTGCGTGGGTTCTGTCATGACCGTCCTTACTGCGGCGAAGCCGTGACACGGACACGCGCGGCCGGCCACGGACACCGGCCGGTTGCCGCTGCCGCTCCGGCTGCGGGTACGGGGTGCTGGTGCTGCGTGCGTCTGCGTGCGTCAGGTGCTGCGTGCTGCGTGCTGCGTGCTGCGTGCTGCGAGTACGGAGGCTCAGCGCGGTGCGGCGCCCTGTGCGAGGTCTTTCCTGAGGTGGTCGGCGGTGATCGAGTCCGGTGCCGACAGCAGCGCGGCCGGGGTCCCTTCGAAGAGGATCCGGCCCCCGTGGTGGCCTGCTTCGGGGCCGAGATCGATGACCCAGTCGGCCCGCTTGACCACGTCGAGATCGTGCTCCACCACGACGACGCTGTTCCCGCTGTCCACCAGGCGGTCGAGGAGCGTGAGGAGGTCGGCCACGTCGGCCATGTGGAGCCCGGTGGTGGGTTCGTCGAACAGATAGAGCCCGCCCGACTCGTGGAGCCGGTCGGCCAGTTTCAGCCGCTGCCGCTCGCCGCCGGAGAGGGTGGAAAGCGGCTGGCCGAGTGTGAGGTAGCCGAGCCCCACTTCCTGGAGCCTGCGCAGCTTGCGCAGCACGCCCGGCTCGGCGAAGAACTCCAGTGCTTCTTCGACGGTGAGCTCCAGGACCTCGACGATGTTCCTGCCGTCGAGGCGATGGCGCAGGGTCTGCTCGCGGTAGCGGCGCCCCTCGCAGGTCTCGCAGGTGAGGGTGACCGGCTCCAGGAAGGCCAGATCGGTCTGGATGACGCCGCGGCCCCGGCAGGTGGGGCAGCCGCCTGTCGAGTTGAAACTGAACATACCCGCTTCGACGCCGCTGGCCGCGGCGAACAGTTTGCGGATCGTGTCCATGATGTCGACGTAGGTGGCGGGGGTGGAGCGGGGCGAGATGCCGATGGCCGACTGGTCGACGCAGATGGCGTGCGGCTGCTGGGCGGCGAGGGCCTTGGTGACGAGCGTGGACTTGCCGGATCCGGCCACCCCGGTGACCGCGGTCAGAACACCGGAGGGCACCTCGACGGTGAGGTTCTTGAGGTTGTGGAGATTCACCTCCCGCAGGACGTAGGCACCCTTCGGTGTGCGGTGGTTGCGCGTGAGGCCCGGCACCTGCCGCAGCCATCGCCCGGTGAGCGTGTCCGACCGGCGCAGCCCTTCGACGGTGCCTTCATAGACGACCTCACCGCCGTGCGCTCCCGCGCCGGGGCCGATGTCGACGACGTGGTCGGCCACCGCGATCACATCGCGGTCGTGCTCGACCACGAGGACGGTGTTCCCCTTGTCCCGGAGGGCGAGCAGCAGTGCGTTGAGGCGTTCGACATCGCGCGGGTGCAGGCCCACGCTCGGCTCGTCGAAGATGTACGTCACATCGGTGAGGCTGCTGCCGAGGTGGCGGACGGTCTTGAGGCGCTGCCCCTCCCCGCCGGAGACGGTGGAGGTCTCGCGGTCCAGGCTCAGGTAGCCGAGGCCCACTGCCTGGATGCGGCGCAGGGCCGCGAGGGCGGCTTGGGCGACGGGTTTGGCCACCGGGTCGTGGAGCGCCTCCAGGACGGGGATGAGGTCGTTGACCTCCATGGCGCAGTAGTCCGCGATGTTGTGTGCGCCGATCCGGGATTCGAGCGCCGCGCTGTTGAGCCTGCCGCCCGCGCACTCGGGGCAGATGCCTTCCTCGGTGACTTCCGCGACGGCCTTGCGGTCCCGTTGGCTGAGGGAGTCCGCGTCCCGGTTGAGGTAGCGGCGGGTGAAGCGGACGAGCACGCCTTCGTACTCGTTCTTGTAGACGCTGTCCCTGCTGCGCCGGTCCACCTTGAATCCGCCGCCGTACAGCAGCAGTTCCCGCTCCTGTTCCGTGAAGCTGCTGATCGGCTTGTCGGGGTCGAACAGGCCGGACTCGGCGTAGAGCTGCCACTGGGCCGTGCCGGGCGCGAAGGAGGGGTAGGTGATGGCGCCCTCGTTCAGCGTCCTGGTCTCGTCGAGCAGGCGCTCGAGTGCGACGGTGACGGTCCGGCCGAGTCCGTGGCACGTCTCGCACATGCCGTGCGGGTCGTTGAACGAGTAGTGGTTGGACGGTCCCGCGCTGGGCTGCCCGTGCCGGGAGAACAGGACTCGCAGCATGGGCTGGATCTCCGTCATGGTGCCGACCGTGGAGCGGGAGTTGCCGCCCAACGGCTTCTGGTCCACCACGATGGCCGTGGACAGGTTCTCCATGACCTCGGCCCGGGGGCGGGCGTGCCGGGCCAGCCGGTTGCGCACGTAGGCGGGGAAGGTCTCGTTGAGCTGACGCTGGGATTCCACCGCGATGGTGTCGAAGACGATCGAGGACTTGCCGGAGCCGGAGACTCCGGTGAAGACGGTGAGCGTGCCCTTCGGGATCGTCAGGGAGACGTTCTTGAGGTTGTTCTCGCGGGCGCCCGAGAGAACGATGTCTCCGCTGAAGTGCCCCCGTCCTTCCATGCTGCTCCCCCAACGTCCGCCCGGCACAACGGCCCTGTCGCGATCCACCTTAGCAATGTGATTTCCTGGCGGCAATCACTAACTGTCCTCACGAGGACCCTCGACACCGACAGACCGGAGCCGCCGCACATGTGGACCTACGAACACTCCCGCACCACCACCGCCACCCCGGCGGCGGTGTGGAACTGCTACGCCGATCCGGCGCAGTGGCCCCGATGGGACAGCGAGGTGGCCCGGTTGACCCTCTCCGGCCCGCCGGCCGCCGGAACCCGCGGCACCCTGACCCTGCACGGCCGGCCGCCCGCCCCGATCACCATCGTCGAGGCAGTCCCCGAGTGCTGCCTGAGCACCGAGACGCGCACCCCGGACGGCACCCTCCTGCGGTTCACCCACCGGATCGAGGCGCTGGCCGAGGGCGCCCGCCTCACCCACCGGGTGGACATCGACGGACCCTCCGCTCACGACGCGGACTTCACCGCAGCGGTCACGGCCCCGGTCCCGGACACCATGCGGAGACTGGCCGAGGTGGCGGCCCGCCGGCGATAACCGCCACCGGCCACCCTCGCCCGTGCGCCCTTCCGAGGCGTCGCGAGCCGCCCTCTTCCCTGCCCGGCTCCCGCGGCATATGCTCGGCATGATTTCCGAATCGCAATCTTCACCTCTCTATGCGAAGCCGTGCCCTTCCCAGCGCGGCGGCCGCCCCGCGGTGCGCACGTCGTCTTCGTCCCTTCCCCCTTCTCGAAGAGGCAGGAGCCATGAGCCAGGAGCAGTGGACAGCCGTCGACTCCTACACCGGCAAGCTGCTGATACCGCAGGACACCACCCTGGAGCGGGCCTCCCGGGCGAGCCGGGAAGCCGGCCTGCCGGATGTCGAGGTCTCCCCCCACCAGGGCAAGCTGCTGCACCTGCTGGCCCGTGTCCACGGTGCGCGCACCGTCCTGGAGATCGGCACCTTCAGCGGGTACAGCACCATTTGGCTGGCCCGGGCCCTCCCCGCGGACGGGAAGCTGATCACGATCGAGTCCGGCATCCTGTTCGCCAAGGCAGCCGCGGCCCACATCGAGGAGGCCGGGCTCGCCCATCTGGTCGACCAGCGGGTCGGCAAGGCGCTCGACGTACTGCCGCAGCTCGCCGCGGAAGGGGCCGGGCCGTTCGACCTGTGCTTCATCGACGCCGACAAACCCGGCATGCCCGAGTACTTTCGCTGGGCGCTCGCGCTGTCCCGGCCCGGCAGCGTCATCGTCGTCGACAACGTGGTCCTCGGCGGATCCCTCGTCGAATCGGCCGGCACGGACCCGGCGGTGGACGGCGCCAGGGCTCTCCACGACATGCTCGCCGCCGAGCCGCGGGTGAGCGCCACGACGGTACAGACCGTGGGCGCCAAGGGCTACGACGGGTTCACGCTCGCAGTCGTGGGGGAATGACCGTCCACTCCTCCCCGTGGACGGGCAGCGCAGGCGGCCGGGGCCGGACACCGCTGTGGCCCCGGCCGCCGGGCGTCACGGCCGCGTCCGTGCCCCGTCGCCATGGGAGGGCGCCCGGTGGTCCTCGGCCGCTGCACCCCCGGTCCCCTCCGTCCGGGCGGCTGCGGCCCCGGCGTCTTCGGCGCCCGCCCTTTCCGGGCCGGTCGGCGAGACCGGACCGCCACGCCGTGCGCGGCGGTCGCGGCGGGCGCGGCGGGCGGCGAGAGCCGCCGGGACCATCGCGAGCAGCCCCGTCGCGGCCATGGCCGCACCGATCCACAGCGGCGAGAGAAGTCCCAGCCCCAGGCTGATGGCCACTCCCCCGGCCCACGGGCCCACGACGACACCCACATTGATGGCTGACGCGTTCACCGTGTTGACCAGCGGACCGTCGTTGGAGACCCGAAGGACCCGCGCACCCATGACGGGGCTGAGCGGCAGCCCGGTCAGCCCGAGCACGGCCACCGCCGCCACCGTGAGGACCCGGTGGTGCGCCACCAGCGCGAAGACGACCAGGACGAGGGTGACGACCGCGAAGCCGTACACCAGCAGCGGCAGCATGTACCGGTCGGCCAGACGGCCGGTGACGACGTTGCCGACGATGGTGCCGGCGCCGAACACGGCGAACAGCCAGGGAACCGCACCGGATCCGAATCCGCTGATCTCGGTGAAGATCGGGGAGAAGTAGCTGTTGGCCGCCATGATGGCCCCGATCACCAGGGCGTTGGTGCCGTAGACCCCCCACAGCTTCGCGTTGCGGAAGGCGGAGATCTCCCCTCGCAGCCGCATCCGCTCCGGCATCGGGGTGGTGGGCACCCTCCGCCACACGGCCAGCGCGTTCAGGGCCGCGAGCGCACCGACGGCCCAGAAACTGGCCCGCCAGCCGAAGTGCTGGTCGATCAGGGTGGCGGCCGGCAGCCCTACGACCTGGGCGACCATCAGCCCGCCGAAGAGCACCGAGAGAGCGCGGCCCCGCTGGTCCTTGTCCACCAGCTGCGCGCACACCGCGACGGCGATACCGAAGAACGCTGAGGCGGCGAGCGCCGTGATCACCCGGGCGGCCACCAGCACCCAGAACTCCTGCGCCGCGGCACCGAGCAGCTGGCCGGCGACAAAGGTGGCCAGCAGCCACAGCAGCGCCTTCTTCCGCGGTACCCGCAGCAGGGCGACCGTCAGCACCGGGCCGCCGACGACCATGCCCATCGCGTAGACGGAGATGAGGTACCCGACGGTGGAGACCGACACGTCGAACTCGGACGACAGGCTGGGCAGGAGCCCGGCGACCATGATCTCCGTCGTGTTCAGACAGAAGACGCCGATCCCCAGGACCACGATGGCGTAAGGCATGTGACTCCGTTTCACTGCGACCGGCCGAGGCGGCTCGCCACGCCTCGGCCGGTTGATCCCCCCGGGGCCGTTGCCCCGGGCTCGCCCCGCTCGCTAGGCGAGGCTGGGGTTGACGAGGTCGGGAGCGGTCCATCCGTCGAGGTCGTACTCGGCCATGCACTCCTCCGCGAACCCCTTGTAGGCGTCGACGAGACCGGAGTTCTGCTGCGCCAGCAGCAGTTCGATGCGGACGTTCTCGTGGTTGCCCGAGTAGTTGCGTTCGTAGAGTTCGTGCCGGCCTCCGAACTCCGTCCCGATGGAGTCCCAGACCAGCTTCATCAGCTTCACCCGCTCCACCGAGTCGTAGCCGTGGGAGCCGCGCACGTACTTGTCCAGCAGGCGGCGGAGTTCGGGCTGCCGGAAGTCCTTGGCGTGCGAGGTGAAGTAGACCAGCGCGCTGCCCAGGTCCTGGAGCAGGATCTCGCGTATGCGGGGGTAGCCGATGGTCATGAACCAGCGGTAGGCCATGCCGTAGTCCAGGTTCGGCAGCAGGGCACCGTTGTGCCAGGTGTCCGGGTTCTGCGCCATCGCGTCACCCAGGCCCCAGAACATGTTGCGCCAAGCGAGGACCTCGCCGACCCGGGTCTGGATGCCGCGGAAGTCCTTGGTGCCGGTGGCTTCGACGCCCTTGAGCAGCAGGCCGGCCAGGAAGTCCAGCTTGACGCCGAGCCGGGTGATGCCGTGGAACGTCAGCCGGTGGGTGAACCCGGAGGAGGTGAGGAAGGTGCCCGCCTTGGCCGTGTCGCCGTAGATGAAGACGTTCTCCCAGGGGACCTTCACCCGGTCGAGGATGAAGATCGTGTCGTTCTCGTCCATCCGGCTGGAGAGCGGGTAGTCGAAGGGGCTGCCCACCGCGTCCGCCATCACGCCGTACGAGGGGCGGCAGATCAGCTTCACCCCCGGGGTGCCCATCGGCAGGGTGCACACCAGCGCGTACTCCCGCTTTTGGACCGGCAGCCCGTAGTGCGCGATGAAGTTGCAGTGGGTGATCGCCGAGCCGGTGGCGACGACCTTGGCGCCGCTGACGATCAGGCCGTCGTCCCGCTCCTCCTCCACGTGCACGAAGACGTCGTTGCTGTCCGCGGGACGATGCCGGTCCACCGGGGGATTGATGACGGCGTGGTTCCAGTAGAGGACCTGTTCCTGCGCTTCGCGGTACCAGCGGGCGGCGTTGTCCGCGTACTCGCCGTAGTACTCGGGGTTGACGCCGAGGCTCACCAGGAAGCTGGCCTTGTAGTCAGGGCTGCGCCCCAGCCACCCGTAACTCATACGGGCCCACTGCGCGATGGCCTCACGGTCGCCGACGAGGTCCTCGACGCTGCGCGGGATACGGAAGAACTTGTGGGTGAAGCCCTGGCTCCCGGTGTCCGTCGGGGCGGTCAGCACTCCTGCCCGTTCGGGGTCGTGCAGCGAGTCGTAGAGACGGGCGGTCATACGCGCGGTGTTGCGGAAGGCGGGGTGCTTGGTCACGTCGTCGACCCGCTCCCCGTAGGCCCAGATCTCCCGGCCGTCGCGCAGACTCTCCAGGTACTCGTCGCCCGTCAGCGGCCGTGTGACACGTGGCTGCGCGCTCTGATCGGCGGTGGGTCCGCGGCCGTGTTCCGTCATGTCCGACCTTCCGTGGTCATGGGGTGGGCAGGTTGGTGACGCTGCGCATTGGCCGGGTCGTCGAGCGATCCGGACCAGGGTTCGGTACGGCTGTCCGCGGCGAGCCGGGGGAACCCGCCGCGGAAGAAGGCGAGCGGCGGGCCCCCGGTGACGTGGAAGCCCACCACGCTGCCCACCAGAAGCTCGTGGTCCCCGCCGTCGTACCGGCGCCACGGCCGGCACACGAGGTGCCCGACCGTGTCGGCGAGCAGGGGCACTTCGTCCGGTCCCGGAGCGGCCCAGCGGACGGGCTCGGCCATCGGCCGGCCCGCGAAGTGCAGGGCCACGCCGCGCTGCCCCTCGGTGAGCACGTTGATGGCGTATGGACAGGAGCCGAGCAGCGCGGCGGCCCGGCTGCCGCGGTCGAGACCGACCAGCACCAGTGGCGGGTCCAGCGAGACGGAGGTGAAGGAGTTCACCGTGATGCCGTGCACCTGGGTGCCGCTCCGGAAGGTGACGACGGTGACGCCGGTCAGGAAGCTGCCCAGGCAGGCGCGCAGTTCCCGGTGGTCGACGGCCACCGGCCCGGGACCGCCCGTATCCGGGCCGCGCGTCTCCGGTGCACCCGTCTCCGGTGCGCCCGTCTCCGGGCCGCCCGTCTCCGGGGCGCCCGCTGCTCGGTCCGCACTCCTTCCCGCGCCCGCGCCGGGTGACGGCGGTTCAGCCGGCGGCGCGCAGGTCCTCGATGTGCCGCGCAAGCTTCTCGGCGTTGTCATGCCGGAAGATTTCTTCGACACTGATGTCAATACCGAGCACCTTCTTCAGGTTGGAGGCCAGCTGCACGAAGTGCAGCGAGTTCCCGCCGTTCTCCAGGAAACCGTCGGAGGCCGTGACGTCGTCGACGCCGATGATGTCCTTCCAGGTGTGCAGAACCGCGGCTTCCAGTGGGCTGCTCATGCGTTCACCGCTTTCCGGTCGTTCGGTCTGGGTCCCGGGGTCCGTGAGAGAGGTCCGGTCGATCTTTCCGTTGACGTTGAGGGGCATGGCGTCGAGGTGCCGGAAGTCGGAGGGGATCATGTAGTCCTGCACCAGCTCCCGCAGGTGGTCCACGAGGTGTGAGGGCCGCAGGGCCGCGTCGTCGCGGGTGGTGTAGAAGGCCACCAGTCGGCGCTGGGTGACCTCGTCTCCGAACGCGCGGACCACCGCCTGGTCGACGGCCTCGTGCGCGCGCAGGGCGAGCTCCACCGCGCTGGTTTCGACGCGGTAGCCGCGGATCTTGACCATGCCGTCGGACCGGCCCAGCAGCAGGAGGTTGCCGTCCGGTGTCTTCAGGGCCCGGTCACCGGTCCGGTAGAGCACCCGGCCGGGGTCGGCGGGGTGGGGCACGAACTTCTCGTCAGTCGCCGCAGAGTCGTTGAGGTAGCCCCGGGCGACCCCGGCCCCACCGATGCACAGCTCGCCGGGCTCGTCCGGTGCGCACGGCCTCAGCCGGGCGTCGAGGACGTCGGCTGTCATCAGTGGCATCGCACGCCCCACCGGCACCCGCTCCCCGGCCCGTGGCGGGTCGTCCGCGCGGACGCGGTAGACGGCCACCAGGGAGGAACCCTCCGTGCAGCCGTAGCAGTTGTAGACCTTCGCGGAGGTGGTCGCGGCCGCCTTCGCCAGGTGGGCGGCGGAGGGGAAGTCCCCACTGACCGTGATGACGCGCACGTTCCGCAGGCTCCGGGGCTCCTGGTCGACCAGCAGGTTGAACAGGCCGCACGGCAGGCTCAGGAACGTCACACCGTGCTGCTCGATCGCCTCCACCAGATCCGTGAGTGTCGGGGTCCGCGGGGGCAGGACGACGAGCCGGGCGCCGTGCAGCAGGCTCTGCCAGATCTCGATGGTGGACGCCGCGAAGGAGTGCGCCGCCTGCTGTACGAAACAGTCGTTCTCGGTGATCTCGAATTCGTCGCTGTGCACGGCCAGCCGGGTCAGCCCACGATGCGGCACCAGCACCCCCTTCGGCCTCCCGGTGGAGCCGGAGGTGAACATCACGAACGCGGGGCCCTCCGGGTCCGACCCGGCCTCCAGGGCGCCGCCGTCGCAGTCGCGGGCGCGCTCGATCAGGGCGGTGGTGGTCACCCGGCGCGGGCCGTCCCCGGATTCGGGCGCGGGCCACCGGCCCTGGTGCACTAGCAGCCGAACATCCGCTTCCTCGACGATGCGCCGGACGACTGCGTCAGGGTGGGCGGGGTTCAGCGGGACGACGCAGCCGCCGGCTTTGAGTACGGCCAGCGTGATCACATAGAGCTCAAGGGAACGGGTGAGGTGGAGGCCGATGAAGGTGCCGGGCGCCACGCCGCACTCCCGCAGGGCGTGGGCGACCTTGTCGGCGCGTGCGTCGAGTTCCGCGTAGGTGAGCCGCTCCGGCCCGTGCACCAGGGCGGTCCTTTCCGGGTACCGGCGCGCCACTTCCCCGAAGAGTTCCGGAAGCGTGCTGTTCTCCGGTCCTGACCCCGGTCCCCCTGTGACGCTGCGCATTCCCCGCGCTCCTTTCCCCTGCCGGTGGCAGTGGTCGATCCGGAACCTTTCGAGAACGAGAGCCGGCGCATGGCGGCGAACGCGGTGTGCATTCCCCGGGTCCGCAGGCGTTCGGCTGCGACGGAACAGTTACTTGATTTCTGTTTGGCAATCACTATTGGATGTGTGAGCTGCCGCTGTCAAGTCGCTGTAGGTCAACCGGCCGCTGCGGGTGAGCAGTTCGAGGGCGAAGCGCGAGGGGCTCAGTCCGATCACCCGGCCGATGTCCTCGAACCACTCCAGGCTCACCTGCGCGGCGCGCTGCGTCGCCGCCACCGCCGGGCGGCGCTCCGCCTCGTACAGGGCCAGCGCCTCCGGTACCGAACCGCACTGCTGCAGGCAGGTCGCCAGCGACAGGGCGTCCTCCAGCGCGAGCTTGGTGCCCGAGCCGACGGAGAAGTGGGTTGTGTGTGCCGCGTCCCCCAGCAGTACGACGTTCTCGTGCCACCACTTCCGGTTGCGGACCACTGTGAACCGGCGCCACCGGGACCGGTTCCCCCTCAGCCGATGCCCCTGCAGGGCGGCGGAAAAGATCTCCTCCAGTCTGCCGATCGCCCACCGGTCGCTGCCGTCCGCCGTCGGCGGGGCCTCGTCGCCGGAGGGGAAGCCCGCCGCCCGCCAGGTGCGTTCGTCGGCCTCGGCGATGAACGTGCTGCGACCGGTGTCGAACGGATAGGCGTGCCCGTGCAGTGGCCCGTACGGCGTCTCCGCGATGAGGAAGGTGAGCGCGTCGAAGGGCTTGTCCGTCGCCAGCCAGATGTAGCGCGAAGTGCGGGGATCGAGTTCGGTACCGAACACCTCCCGGTGCCGGGCACGGGTCTGGGAGTGCGCACCGTCGGCGCAGACCACCAGGTCGAACTCGGCCACGAGCCGGTCCAGCGGCGGGGCCTGGGCCCCGAAGAGCACTGAGGCACCGGCCTTCCGGCAGCGCTCCCGCAGCAGCCCGAGCAACTCCTTGCGGCCGATGGCGGCGAACCCGTGGCCGCTGGAGGTGACGATCTCGTCCCGGTAGTGCACGGCGATGTCCGGCCAGTGCACGAAGTGCGCGGCGAGGTCCTCGTGCAGTTCGGGGTCCGCCTCCCGGATGCCGTTCAGGGCCGCCTGGGAGAAGACCACGCCGAACCCGAAGGTGTCCCCCGGGTGGTTGCGCTCCCAGACGGTCACCTCGCTGTCCGCGATCAGATGTCTGACCCGCGCCGCGAGGTAGAGCCCCCCGGGCCCGCCCCCGGCAATCGCGATCCGCACGCTCGCCTCCTCCTTCACCTCGGGTGGCACGACCGGCCCCGTACCGGACGGCCCCGTACCGGACGGAGCATCGGTCGGGCGCGTCCGCGTCCTCGGGGCGCAGCTCCACCCGTGCGGACATGGGCATCGACGGGGACCGATGCTAGCATCTGATTTCCATCGAGAAACTACCCATTGAGAAACTACCCAGTGCACGAAACCGCCGGGAACCTCATTCCGCTTGTTTTCGAGAGGTGCGCCATGCCCAGGCCCCACCCGCACGACGCGACCGCCTCCGCCACCACGGCCGCCGAACTCGTCGACCGGCTTCTCAACTCTCACGAAGCGCCGCCGTTCGCACTTCTGCGGCGAACAGCACCCGACAGTCGGGAACCCGGCCCGGTGGAACTCCTGCTCGGATCGGTACGGGAAGTCGACCAGATCTCCGACATTCCGCTCGCCGACCCTCTCCCCCGATCCGGCGGCGGCCCCCAGGCGCTGGCACTCGTCCCCTTCCGTCAGATCCGGGAGCGCGGTTTCGCCTGTCATGACGACTGCACCCCGCTGCGGGTCCTGGTGGTCGAGGAGAGCCACGTACTGGAGACGGAGGAAGTGCTGGCCGCCCTCCCGAACGAGCCCATCACGCTGCGGAACGCGGCGTTCGACCTGGACGACGACGCGTACGCCTCCGTCGTCGAACGCATCCTGCGCGAGGAGATCGGACCCGGCATGGGGGCCAACTTCGTCATCCGCCGCGACTTCACCGCCCGGCTGGACAGCTACGGCACCTCCACAGCGCTGGCGCTGTTCCGGCGCCTGGTGTCCGCCGAGGCCGGTGCCTACTGGACGTTCTGCGTGCACACCGGGCCGGCAGCCGCCGGGGGCGACGGGCGCACCCTGGTCGGCGCCAGCCCGGAGGCCCACGTCGTGGTCCGGGACGGGGACGTGGTGATGAACCCGATCAGCGGGACCTACCGGTACCCGCCCACCGGACCGGACAGCGCCGGCCTGCTGACCTTTCTGGAGGACCGCAAGGAGATCGACGAGCTGCACATGGTGCTCGACGAGGAGCTGAAGATGCTCTGCGCGGTCGCCGACAGCCAGGTGCGGGTGCACGGCCCCTACCTGCGGGAGATGGCCCATCTGGCCCACACCGAGTTCGAGTTGCGCGGGCGCAGCTCCCTGGACGCCCGCGACGTGCTGCACCGCACCATGTTCGCCGCCACCGTGACCGGCAGTCCGCTGGAGAACGCCTGCCGGGTCATCAGGCGGTACGAGGGCAGCGGGCGGGGCTACTACGCGGGGGCGCTGGCGCTGTTCGGACATGACCGGCAGGGCCGCTGGATGGACTCCCCCATCCTCATCCGTACCGCCGACATCTCCCCCGACGGCACGCTGCGGATACCGGTCGGCGCCACCCTGGTCCGCGATTCCGACCCGCGCTCCGAAGTGGCCGAGACACACGCGAAGCTGGCCGGTGTACTCAGCGCCCTCGGACTCCGGGAGGGACCGGGAGAGCGGCCCGGCGCCCCGGCCGGACGGCCCCGCCACACGCCGTCGCTGTGCTCGCCCCGGGTACTGGCGTCCTTGGCCCGGCGGCGCCACAGCCTCGCCGGCCACTGGCTCGACCCCGCCCAGCTGCGGTCCTTGCGGGGCCGGGCGGACGAGATCGGGGTGCCGGACGAGGTGCTCATCGTCGACGCCGAGGACGACTTCACCGCGATGCTGGCGGCCCTGCTCCGGTCCACGGGTGCGCGGACCCTGGTGTGCGCCTACGACGACCCCCGGATACGGTCCGCACTCGACGAACATCGAGGGCCCGTCATCCTCGGGCCCGGCCCCGGCGATCCGAACAGCGTCATGGACCCGCGGATCGTCGCCCTGCGCGAGTTGGCCGCCGGGCTGCTGGACCACGCACGTGACTGCGGGAACCCGGTCCTCGGCATCTGCCTGGGCTTCCAGCTCCTGGCGGCCACCCTGGGGCTGCCCGTGGTGCGCGGGGACCGCCCCTACCAAGGGATGCAGCAGACGGTCGAGTTGTTCGGCCGCCCGGTGACCGCCGGCTTCTACAACTCCTTCCGGGTCCGCGCCGACGGTGCACAGACCGCGGCGCTCGCCGCGGACGGGGTGGAGCTCTCCCGCTGCCCGGAGACGGACGAGGTGGTGGCCTTGCGTGCGGCGCGGGTGGCCGGAGTGCAGTTCCACCCCGAATCCGTCCTCAGCCCGTCCGGCGCGGAGGCCCTGCTCCGGCTGCTCCGGACCGCCTGCCGACCGGCGGCCGCCCCCGCACCCCACCGGACGCCATAAGGGCTTCCTGCGGTAACATATTTTCTTTAGGGAAACGAAATGGGGTAGGAGAGACCGACGGCCCGGCCTGCCGGGCCGGCCCCGCTCATACCCCGAAGTGGAGTAGTACACATGACCGACCCGCAGGTCGCCACCCCGGACCAGCCGGTGGATCCGCCGCCCGCGCTGCAGGACGCGCTGTCCTTCCTGCAGTGCGTGCTGGTCGCCCGCCGTACCCGCACCAACCCCGATGTCATCAACTGGCAGCAGTACGACGTCCTGGAAACGCTGCGCATCCGCGGGGCGATGGTCCCCTCGCTGCTGAGCGAGTCCCTGGGGATCTCCCGGCAGACCACCTCCAAGGCGCTGCGCGTCCTCAAGGATCTGGAACTGGTCGAGCAGGCCTCGCTGGGAGAGGACAAGCGGGAGCAGACGACGTCGCTGACCTCCAAGGGGCATGCTTTCCTCGCGCGCACAGCTCGTAGCCATCGGGAAAACGTCCACGCCGCCGCCTCGGTGCTCTCCCCGGGAGAGCAGGCCCTCTTCGCCGAGATGTGCCAGAAGGTCGCCGACTCCATCAACGACCTGCTGCACGAGCGGCCGGAGGAGCACGGTTCACGGGCCGCCCAGGACGTACAGCAACCGGTCCACCCGTCCTGACCTCACGTCGCCGAGGGCTGGACACCGGGCCGGGTGATCGGCTGCCAGTGGGCTACGACGGCGACGGCCTGCATCAGGTTCAGCCGCGGATCGCACAGTGTCCGGTAGCGCGGTCCCCGTATCGGGGTGACACCCGCGCCCGCGCACTCGCTGATGTCCAGCGGCGAGGACTCGATGTGCAGGCCCGCGCACCTGCCCCCGGCGTCCGCCACCACGGACAGGAACCCGCGGAGCTCGTTCATGACGGCGTCGAGGTGCCGGATCTTCAAACCGGTGCCGTCCGCGACGGTGTTCCCGTGCATCGGGTCGCACATCCACAGCACCGGATGACCGGCCCCGCGCACGGCACGCACCAGCGGCGCCAGCCGGCCGATCGCCCCCGCGCCGAAGCGCGCGATCAAAGTGAGCCGGCCGGGGATGCGGCGCGGGTCGAGGAGGGTGCACAGCTCCAGCACCTCCTCGGCCGTCGCCTCCGGGCCCACCTTGCACGCCACCGGGTTCCCGAGTCGCGCCAGCAGCCGCACATGCGCGTTGCCGGGCTGCCGGGTCCGCTCGCCGATCCACGGCCAGTGGGCCGACGACAGATAGTGGCCGCCCTCCCCCGTCGGGCGCACCTGCGGGCCCTCGTAGTCGAGGAGCAAGGCCTCATGGCTGGTCCACACCCGCTCCCGCGGGTGGCAGCCGGCGCCCCTGCCGAGGGCCTCCAGCGCGCGGAGGCTGCGCTCGGCGGAGGCGCGGCAGTCCAGCAGCCGCGCGGGGTTCGGGCGGCGAGCCTCCGGCGTGGGCTCCGGCCCGTTGACCATGGGCCCCCGGAAGACCGGGAGCCGGACACCGTCGACCGTCTCGTGCGCCCGGGAACGCGGCTTGGCGAACTGCCCGGCGAGCCGCCCCACCCGCACCACGGGCCGTCCGGCGCCCACCCGCATGATGTCGCCCAGCACGTCGAGCATCTCGGTCTTGAGTGCGACGTCGGCGGCGCCGCACTCGGCGGGGTCCTCGGCGCAGTCCCCTGCCTGAAGTACACACAACTCTCCCTCGGCGACCCGCGCGAGGAGCGTCCCGAGTTCCCGCACCTCCTCCCAGCGGACCAGGGGCGGGCTCGTCGCGAGAGCTGATCTGACCGACCCGGCCCGGTCCCGGTCCGGCCACTCGGGCTGCTGGGCCGCCGGCCGGGTGAGGGCTGTGAGGGGTTCGAGGCCGGACTGATGGCGGACGCCGAGGGAAGCGCTGTCACTCACCGTCTGGTCCCCTCATCTTCTGTCGGTGCCGCGCAGGCCGCGGACTGCGGGACGTACAGCACGGACGGCTCATGGCAGCTCCCCCGCCCCGTCGGAAGTAGTCGATCATCCGGGACACTGCCTCGACGTCGATCGGTGGGAACGCCATGCCCAGGCGCTGGAGCGCGTGGCGCGTCGTGTCGTTGCCGTAGACGTTCTCCCCGAGTTCCAGTGCGCCTTCCTGGAAGAGGGGCACCGCAGCGGCCAGCGCGTTGTCCCCGGCGCGGGCCGCGGCGGCCTCCAGGGAGGCGAACCACTGCTCGGAGGAGACCACCTCCAGCGGATATCCGGCCTCCCGGATGGCGGTGTGCACCACGTCGAAGGTGGCGGGGCTCGGGTGGAAGAGGTGGAAGGTCTCGTTGCCCTCGCTGTGCCGCGACAGCAGAACGAAGGCACGGCTGACGAAGTCGACCGGCAGCAGGTCGGTCGTCAACTGCTCGGGCGGAGGCGCCGTACCGAGCTGGATGAAGCTCTTGATCTGCCGCCAGAGGAAGTCGTCGGCCTGACAGGCGCCGGTGGCCGCGTCCCCGGATATCCGGCCCATCCGGTAGACGCTCACCGGGAGTCCCCTCTCCCGTGCCGCCTGCGCCAGGTGTTCGGCCACCCATTTGCTCTGTGTGTACCCGATGCCCAGTTGCCGGTGGTCCTCGGGGACGCAGCTCTCGGTGATCACTTCGCGGTCCTCCGCCGGGGAGAAGACGGCGATGGTGGACGCGTAGTGCAACGGCGTGGGCTGCCCCTCGGCACAGAACTGCAGGACCGCGGCCATCCCGTCCACGTTCGTGGGCTTCACCGAGGCGTACGGCGCCACGAAGTTGATGTGCGCTGCGGCGTGGTAGACCGCGTCGATGCAACGGGACAGCTCCCGGTACGTCCCGCGGTCGAGCCCCAGATGTTCCTGGGACAGGTCGCCCAGCACCGGGACGACCCGGTCGGTGTCCAGGTCGTGCCGCAGGTCGTAGCCGAGGGCGGCGTCCTTGAGCCGCTGCCGGGCCTGCGCATGGTTCGCGGCCCGGACCAGGCAGTGGACACGCACATCGGTGTGGGCGAGCAGATCCCGCAGCAGATAGGTGCCCAGGAAACCGGTGGCCCCGGTCAGCAGCACGTCCCGCGCCTCGCGTGTCCTGCGCCCCCCTTCCTCGGCAGGCCGGTACCCGGCGGGCACCCGGACGCTCTCCGGCAGCCGGATCTGTGCACGCAGGTCCTGCCGACACCGCGCGGTGGGAGCCGGGCCGGCCTGGGCCGGGGCGGCGCGGAGCGCGTCGATGCAGGCGGCCATGCCCGCCACGGTGGGACGGTCCAGCAGCTCGCGCAGCGGGACGTCGACGCCGAAGTGGTCGCGCAGCTGGTAGACGAGCTGGGTGGCCAGGATCGAGTGGCCTCCCCGGGCGAAGAAGTCGTCGTGCGCCCCGATGTCCTCGGTCTTCAGCAGCGCGCTCCACCGGTTCGCGATCTCCCGTTCGGTCGGTGTGGTGGGCGGCGCGGAGGCCACGGGAGAGGTCGGTTCGAACAGCTCCGGAAGCTTCTTGCGGTCGATCTTCCCGCTCGGTGTCGTCGGGATGCGGTCGAGGTGCACGAAGTGCGAGGGCATCATGTAGTCGGGCAGCAGACCGGCCAGCAGCTCTCGGAGCGTTCCGTCGTCCATCCGCTCGCGGGCGTCCAGATAGGCCACGAGTCGGGTGTCGCCGCTGTCGAGCCGTACCGTGCCGACGGCCGAGGCGTCCACGACGTGGAGGCTGTTGAGTGCCGCCTCCACTTCGGCCGGCTCGACGCGGTAGCCGCGGATCTTGACCTGGTCGTCGACCCTGCCCAGGTACTCGAAGTTGCCCTCGGCATCGACCCTCACCAGGTCGCCGGTCCGGTAGATGCGCCCCTTCGGCCGGTCGGGGGAGGCGAGCAGCGGATGGACGGCGAACCGTCGGGCGGTCTCCTCCGGCAGCCGGTTGTATCCCGGGGAGATCAGCTCGCCGCCCAGATACAGCTCCCCCGGGATGCCGGGCGGCACCAGGTTCCCGCCCGCGTCCAGCACGAGCATGCTGAACCCCGGCAGCGGCCGGCCGATGGAGGCGGTCTCCCCCCAGCTTGCGGGGTCGTCGGGCAGCCGGTGTGCGGAGACCACGTGCGTTTCCGACGGCCCGTACATGTTCCACAGCCGGGCGCGGGGGTGAGCGGCGAAGAACTCCCTGATCTGCGGGGAGACGACGAGCTGTTCGCCGGTGGAGACGACCTCCCGCAGCGCGTCGAGCCGCAGGCCGGCGCCGGTGGCGACCGCCGCCAGGTGCTGGAGGGCGATATAGGGGAAGTAGGCCCTGGCGATCCGCTCGCGCCGCATGAACTCCGCCAGCCGGTGCAGGTCCTTGCGCAGCTCGTCCGGGATCAGCACCAGGGTCCCGCCCCCGCACAAGGTGCCCAGGATCTCCTGGAGGGAGACGTCGAAGGACAGGCTCATGTACTGGAGAGTGCGGGCGCCCCGCCCCACCGCGGTGACGTCGAGCTGGTACTCGACGAGGTTGGCGATCGTGGCGTCGTTGAGAACGACGCCCTTGGGCAGCCCTGTCGAGCCCGAGGTGTAGATCACATAGATCTCGTCCTGCGGCCTCTTCACCGGCCCGGGGTCGGTGCTCGGGAACGCGGCGACGGCGTCCCGCGCCTCATCCAGGTTGAGCAGTTCCTGACCGGCCGGCAGCCGGTGGCCGAGGTCCTTCTGGGTGAGGACGAGCCGGGCGTCGGAATCCCCGAGGGCGTAGCCGATGCGGTCCTGCGGATAGGAGGGGTCGATCGGCACATAGGCGGCCCCCGACTTGAGCACGCCCAGCAGGCCGACCACCAGCTCCTCGGAGCGCTCCAGGAAGATCCCGACCCGGCAGCCCGCGGCGACGCCCCGGCTGCGCAGGTAGTGCGCCAGCCGGTTGGAGCGCTCGTCGAGCTGCCGGTAGGTCAGCCGCCGTCCGCCGTACTCGACGGCGATGTCGTCCGGTGTCCGCAGCGCCTGCTCGCGGAAGAGGTCCATGACCGGTCGGATGTCCGCCGACCCGCGTTCGCGGCTGCAGCAGCGTACCGCTGCCGCCTCCTGCTCCTGGTCGAGCAGCCGCAGTTGATCGAGTCGGGCCTCGGAGGTGTCCGCGAACTGCTGGAGCAGATGCACGAAGTGCCGCCCCATGGCCTCGACGGTGCTGCGGTGGAACAGTCCGGTGTCGTACTCGAAGATGCCGCTGAGGCCGCCGTCGCTGTCGCGGTCCTCGACGATCAGGGACAGGTCGTACTTGGCGCTGTGGCTGCCGTACAGCTCGACCTGGACGTCCACTCCGAGCCGGTCGAGGGTCGTCGCGTCGCTGTTCGGCATCACGAACATGGTCTGGAAGAGTGGCGAGTGGCCGGTGCTCCGCTCGGGCTGCACCCGCTCGATGATCTTGTCCAACGGGGCGTGCTTGTGCTGGAGCGAGCAGATGACGTCTTCCCGCACGGCCCGGTGCAGTTGGGCCAGCGTCATGTCCGCGGTCATCCGCTGGCGCAGGACGATCATGTTGACCAGGTAGCCGAGCATCTGCTGCGTCTGCGGTGTGTCCCGCAGCGAGGCCGGGCTGCCGATCAGCACTTCCGACTGGCGCGTGTACTTGTGGAGGAAGACCGCGTAGGCCGACAGCAGCAGCATGTACAGGGTGACGCCCTCCTGGGCGGCCCGCTTGCGGAGCTTGTCGGCCAGCTCGGGCGGAACCTGGAAACGGCTGACGTCGCCCTCGCGGGTGCGGGAAGAGGGACGCGGCTTGTCCAGCGGCAGGTCGAGCAGGGGAAGCGGCCCGGAAAGCTTCTTCTGCCAGTAGTCCAGGATGCGGTCGAGCGAGGCGGAATCCAGGCGTTCGCGCTGCCAGCGCACGAAATCCCGGTACTGGGCCGCCGGTGGCTCCGCAGTGTCCGGAAGGCCGTCGCGAAGCTTCACGAATGCGGAGAACCAGTCCTCGAGGAAGAGTCCGACCGATGTGGCGTCGAAGACGATGTGGTGCACATTGCACATCACGTGGATGCGCTCTTCCCGGTCGATCGCGCACACCACTCGCAGCAGCGGGCCTTTTTCCAGATCGAACGGCGTATCCATGACGCGTCGGAGAATCTCGTGGTATTCCGCGTCGTCGACATACCTCGCCACCGAGAAATCGACCTGCGGTTCCGGAGAGATGCGCTGGACCACCTCACCGTCCACCATCGTGAAGGTGGTGCGCAGCACTTCGTGCCGTGCGACCACGCGGCGCAGACTCTTCTCCAGCAGAGCCGGATCGGCCGCGAAACCCAGCTTCAGAAGGAGGGGGGCGTTGTAGATCGCGGGGTTCACGGCGGACTGGTCGATGTACCACAGTCCGGCCTGCCCGTAGGAGGCCGGCGGTGAGTCCTCGGCCGCGTCGGTGTGCGAGGCGGCGGGGGTGGGCGCGGATGCGGGTGCCTCACCCCGTTGCTGTTGCTCACCCTCTCGGAGCCGCTCGAGGCAGCTTGCCAGCCCTGTCAGGCTGTCGTGAGCAGAGATAGTTGCTGCAGCGATATCAAAACCAAAGACCTGTCGCAGGACCGAGCCGTACTCGGCAACCAGGTCCGACTGCCCCTCTTGCCGGTCAACGGCCACTGCGGTGGCGAAATCGACCGGCCCGGCGAGGTTTCTCCATGCCTGCTCCAGCACCGATTCGAGAGGACTTCGCACGTTCAACGCTCCCCCCATCAAGACACAGGTCAATCACCTGATTGCCATGCGGCAACGAGTCTGATCGCTCTCGACCGCATATGTCAAGGAAAACTCTTCTCACCGACTCGCAGGGCACTCCCGGACCACGAGGGCTGCCGCTACGGACGACCGGCACTTCGGACAACGGGGCCAACAATCGGCGGACCGGCGGGGTGCGCTCCGACCGGCGGGAAGCGGCGGACCTCCGGGCGCCCCCGGCGCAGCCACGGCCGGAGCCGCAACCGCAACCGCAACCACGTCGGACAGCAACCGGAACGAGGGAGTTCGCCCCACCGCGGCACCCTCAGGCGGCACACCCCGGCGCCGGATCACTCATGGCGCAGCAGAAGACAGCGAGTGCGGAAATGTGGTCGCTTCATCGATTCTTCGGCTCCGCTCGGCGCCCACTGTCCGCGCCGGGCCTCTCATCCGGGGACGACGCGGAGAATGCCTCTCGACAGACAGAAATGCGTTGCCGTTCACGTTCCCCGTCACGCCCCCTACGCGGCTCTCCCCGCAGTGCGACCGACCCGGGCGTTACCCGCGAGGCGGGTGCGGAAACCCGCCCCATCTCGGCCGGCGAGTTTCCGTGCATGGTGATGTCTGGAGCAGTGCGAGTTTCGCACCGTCGCCGACGGAGGGTCAAGACACCCGCCGAGCCGAACGATCCCCCGCCGAGGCTCAATTCCTCTGAAAATTCAACCACTTATACCGTCGAAGCGTTTCCGACCGGCGCGTTCCGACCGGCGCCCTTGGGCCATGTTCACCGTCGCGCGGAAGAGCCGGCGGCGCACCGGCCCTGTCAGGCAGAGCGGAGCCCCGTATCGACATCTGGACCCGCACACCTCTGCGGGGGCCGACCACTGCTGTGGCAGTTCGCACAGCAGGCATGCCGACCGGTGCGGTCCGCTCCGTCCGCCCGCCTGACACCGTGTCCCCGCGGTGGGGGGGCTGCGCAAGGTTCGACGAGGTCGACCGGTGGGCGGGTCAGACGCCCAGCACGGCTTTGGCCGTCAGGAAGTAGAGGATCAGACCGGTGGCGTCCACCAGGGTCGTGACCATCGGGGCGGAGACGACTGCCGGGTCGATCCGCAGCCGCTTGGCCAGCAGGGGCATGGTGCCACCGATGGTCGCCGCCCATCCGCAGATGAGCACCAGCGTGATGCCGACCACGAGAGCGATCTTCGCGCTGACGAACATCGTGCCCACCACCAGGCCGAGCGCGGCCAGCAGCGAACCCAGCACCAGGCCCACCCGGCACTCGCGCCAGATCACCTTCAGCAGGTCCGAGCCGCGCACCTCGCCGACCGCCAGAGCGCGTACACATGCGGTGGCGGCCTGGGCACCGGCATTGCCGCCCGCCCCGATGAGCATGGGGATGAACAGGGCGAGCGAGGCGACCTGTTCCAACGTGGCCTCGAACGCCCGGGTCACGCCGACCGTGAAGGTCGCCGCGACCAGCAGCAGGCTCAGCCACAGCGCCCGGTAGCGGGCGAGCTGCCAGACGGAGGCGGCCATGTAGTGGCCGGCCCAGGGGGCGGCACCGGCCTGACGGGCGACGTCCTCGGTGTCCGCCGCCTCGATGACCTCCACGGCGTCGTCGATGGTGAACAGCCCGACGAGCCGGTCCTCGCTGTCGACCACCGGAAGGTTCAGGTCGTTGGTCTCCCGCATCAGTCGGGCAGCGGCCTCGGCGGAGTCGGTGGCGTATCCGGAGGCCGGCTCGGTGACGACCAGCTTGGACACCAGTGTCTCCGGCGGATTGAGGACCAGCTCGCGCAGCTCCACGATGCCGGTCAGCCGGCGGCCGGAGTCCACAACGGGCAGCGTGTACACCGTCTCCGCGTCCGCTCCCTTCGCCCGTACGGTCCGCAGCGCCTGCTCGACGGTCAGATCCTGCGGCAGCGCCACCACCTCGGGCGTCATGTGGCGGCCGACCGAGCCCTCCGGATAGCCCAGCAGCGCGGAGGTCATCCGCCGTTCGTTGGGGCTCAACCCGGCCAGCACTCGCTTGACGACCTTGGCCGGGGCCTCCTTCAGCATCCTGGCCCGGTCGTCGGGATCCATTCCCTCCACAAGGTCCAGGAAGGACCGGTCCCGCAGCCCCTCCAGGATCTGCTGCTGGTCGACCGGCTCCAGCTCCTCGAACACCGTCAGCGCCCGGTCCTTGTCCAGCAACCGGAACGCCACCCCGGCGTCCACCGCGTCCATGCGTGCCAGCTCGTCGGCGGTCACATGTGGCGGGTAGGTCTCCAGCCACTCCTGGGCGGCATCCAGCCGATGACCCTGGACGAGGTCGCGCAACGACTCGGCCGGCTCCGCGCTCGGCTCTGGGGACAGGTGCGGCTGCGGCATGGCAAGGTCCTCAACACAGCAGTGGGATCGAACGTCGGGCATCGAGCGACCGCGCGCTAGCACCGATCGGCGCCGCCGCTTCTACAGCGGCGGCCGGGCGGTGCTACGCGGCATACGGACTAGGAGGTTCACTGAGCATCAAAGCTCCACCTCCTGCTCTCGCTTCCACTGCCGGCCGGTCACACCGGATTGACCACGCGATCGCAGGATATCCTGCGGCGTCCGGTCGGCACGTCCCGGCCGAACGGCACCTCCGCCTTCCCCGCCGTGACCGGGCTCCAGCGCTTCGAAACATCGCGTGGCCCTTCGGCGCTCGTGCCGGCCCTCGCCACCGCGACGGCTTCTGCCCCCGCCCCTCTCCCCGTCGGCGCAACCATCGTCCGCATCGGGAAGAGCACATTCATCCCCCAAGCCGGGAACCCCCGCGGGTTCGACCGCGGGGGTTCCAGGTCGTCGACCACGCCACGACGACCTGGCCGAGCAGTACTGGGACATGCGAGCCTTGCTCCTCCAGCTCGGGCCCGCCCCGGTGCTGGTCACATGGACGGGTGCTGGGCAGCGGAGCGCGGGACCACGTTGATGTTGAACGTGTGGGACCCGAGCCCGTTTGCGATGCCCATGAAGAGCAAGGCGAAGTGTTCCTGCCCGCGTGCGGTGGAGATACCGCCGATGTCCAGCTGGGACGAAGGGGGCCAGCCCAGGTCGGTGAGCAGTCGCCCGACCGTGCTCTTGGCTTCGGCGGCGTCGCCGGAGAGGAAGACCGTGCTCGGACCGTCCAGACTTCCCGGAGCGGTCATCGCGGTGGAGTCCATGGTGCACAGCGTCTTGACGACGGGGGTCCGGGGGAAAGCTTCCTGGATCTGCTCGGCGAGGCTGCTGTTGGGGTGCGAAAGCTCGGTGTAGTCGTCCGAGAGGCCGATCCCGATGTCGATCAGCAGGGTACCGGCCAACGCCGGTGCCCCGATGGAGCGCAGCAAGTCCACGGAAACCGTTCCCGGCGTGGCGTTGACCAGCACCTCGGCATGGGCGGCAGTCTCGTTCAGGCCCGCTACGGACAGACCGAGGTCGGTCCGCTCCCTGGGACTGCGCGAGCCCAGGAGGACGTCGTGTCCTGTGACGCGCCACCCATGGGCCAGTGCTCGGGCGACGTTGCCGGTGCCCAGGATTCCTATGCGCATGATGTGAGTCAGGCCTTCTTTGTTGTTCGGTGTATCCGGCTGCGTACGCCGGTGAGGTCAGCGCCGCCCAGGCCGGTCAGGCCGATGCGAACGGCTTGGTCCATGTCGGATGCAGTGCCGAACACATCGGGCGGCGCGGATCGGTGGCGAGGGCGGGGGTCGTCGGCCCTGCCTGGAGTGCTGTTCAGGCGGCGAGGCGTCCGCGCTTGAGTGCGGAGGCGGTCTCGACGGCGCGGCGGGCCTGGAATTCGACTGCGGCGAGATTGGCGGAGGCCACGTTGTCCGGGCTGTTGTCGGAGATGCTGCTGGCGCCGTAGGGGTTGCCGTTGGCCGGGTCGAACTGGACGGGGTCGGCGAAGCCGGGCGGGACGATGATCGAGCCCCAGTGGTAGAAGGTGTTGTTCAACGCCAGGAGGGTGCTTTCCTGACCGCCGTGAGCAGTCGAGGTGGAGGTGAAGGAGGAGACGACCTTGTTCACCAGCTTGCCCTCCGCCCACAGGCCGCCGGTGGTGTCGATGAACTGCTTGAGCTGTGCGGCGGGCAGGCCGAATCGGGTCGGAGTGCCGAGGAGCACGACGTCGGCCCACTCCAGGTCGGCCGGCGTCGCCTCGGCGATGTCGGCGGTGGCAGCGGCGTGCTGGGCCCAGGCCGGGTTGCTCTCGATGACTGCGGCGGGCGCCAATTCGGCTACCTTCAGCAGCCGGACCTCCTCAGCGCCGGCCTTCCCGGCCGCTTGGGCGGCGGCCGTCGCCATGGTGTGGATGTTGCCGGTGGAGGAGTAGTAGATGACCGCGACGTTGATCATGGGGAACCTCGTCCTTCGATAGATGGTTTCGGTGTGGTCGGTGGTAGGTGACCGGCCGTGGGTGGCGGGTGTGGGTGGCGGGTGTGAGACTCGCCGGGGCAGGCGGAGCGGCGTCAGACGAAATAGCTGTCGTGGCGGAGGAAGAACTCCGTGCGCTCTTCCTCGCTGAGGTCGGCCAGCTGGGTGACGCCTTCGAAGTACTCCTCGCGCGGTGCGCCGGGGGCGAAGAGCATGAGCATGGAGGCGGGTTCGCCGGATTCGTTACGGAAGGCGTGCAGTCCGCCGACGGGTACGTACAGATAGTCGCCGGAGGTGACGTCCACCCAGCGCCGACCGTCGAACAGGCGCATGGTGCCGGACAGGATGAAGAACGACTCCGACATGGCCTTGTGGAAGTGCGTACCGGGTCCGCCGGCTTCCGGGCCCATGTCGACCCGGTACAGGCCGTATTCACCGCCGGTGGAGACGGTGGTGGACAAGTAGTGGTAGGCGGTGCCCCGGGGAGCATCGCAGCTGCCGGGATCGCCGAGGTCGCCCGGATCGCAGGTGGTGGTGGGCATGGAGACGAAGTCGGGCGCGGTGGTCGCGGGCCGGAAGGTGGCACTGATCTCGCCGTGCTCGCCGAAGTAGCGCGGATCGGGATAGGACACGGTTCCTCCTCGGACGTGCGGCAGGTCGGGCACAGGAACCCGAGCGGTAGGTAGCCGGGGCGGGCGTCGGCTTGGCCGTGGACGCGGAGTCATGGACAGCCGTGAGTGGCACCCCCGACACTTAGGTGAGAGCCGATTAAGTGAGTACTAAGCTAACATCAGTTGCGTGAGTGTCAACTAAATGAGTGCTCAGCTACCTGTGCGGGAGGACTCATGGCCGACGCAACGGAGCCGGCGGACGCGAGGCACCGACGAGCGCGTTGGACGCGGAGGCTGCGCCAGCCGCGGTGGAGGGGTCCGGGCGTACGACCTCCTGCGGCTGCTCGGCCGCGAGGGACGGCCGCCCCCGCTGCGGTAGGCATTCGCGGCGGACGGGCAGACGCGGGGCAACTGCAACGGCAAGCTGGGACAGCAGATCATGCAGGCATACGCCGACGGCGGTCTGCGTCCGCTGCGCGATCCGGTCGCGGCCCGACCCGGTGACGAGGACGGGGAGGCGGAGGACTGGCGGGGTGGCAGTGGAGCATCGCGACCGGCAGGAGGAGCGCGCCACCGTTGAACTGACGGCTGCCGGGTCAGGAGTCGCGCGACCGGCGTCCAATCAGGAGATGAGCAGGCGGAGGCCGAGGCCTGCTGCGTCGAGGTGGACGAGGTCGCTGTTGCGCTCGGCCCACCGGCCGGAGTCGAGGTCGTCGCTGAGGCTGCGCACCGCCCGCTGCTCTGCCTCAGGACCGACCCTCGTCCACACCGACGACGCACGGCGCACGTGATCCCCCGGATGCGCTGCCGGTCGGCGCCAGTCGGCCATCCCGGCAAGCGAGGGATATCCTGCGAGGACGGCGGCGAACTCGGGCAGGTGGTCGCGGTTGAGCCGGAACCGGTTCTGCCGTCCGGGCTCGTCGGTGTCGAACGTGAGCACCACCACACGGCGGGCCACACGCCGCATCTCGCGCAGCCCCGCTATCGGGTCCCCCCAGTGGTGAACGGTGAAGCCGAGCCGGCAGGCCGCTGCTCCCGCATGCCCGCCGATGGCTCCACCACGATCACGTCCCGACCAGCAGGCTCGTAGGAGCCGATGGCCAGGGTCCAGTGATCTTCCACGGCACCGACTGTGCAGCCTGACGTCACGTGAGGGTCATGAGCCGCACTCGCGGCAGCAGGAGCCGAAGCGCAGGCCCCGGCCGTACGCCGCGTCACGCCGGAAACCAACCTCCCTGGAGCAGAACTAGGAAACGTTCGCATGGACGGGCCCGGACCGTCGGGCAGGCGTCCTTGGTCGCCCGCCGAGCCCCGGGCCCGGCGGGCGACCGTGGCCCGGCGGGCGGGTCGAGGGCAGGAGACTCAGCGGGTCAGCAGGTCGCGGATCACCGCGGCGATCTCGTCGGGGGCCTCCTCGGCCATGAAGTGCCCCGCTCGGGTCAGCCGGTGGTCCAGGTCGGGCGCCCACGCCTTCCACACCCCGGCGGCGTCGTAGCCCAGTTGCGCGCCCCAGTCCTGTTGGACGACCGTCACGGGCATGGCCAGCTGCGACCCGGCGTCCAGGTCCGCTTGGTCGTGGGTGACGTCGATGCCCGCCGAGGCGCGGTAGTCCGCGACGATCGAAGTCACCGCTGCGGCGCTCGCCCGCAGATATTCGGCACGCACCTGCGGCGGTACGGCGGTCGGGTCGTCGGCCCAGGCGTCGAGGAAGGAGCCGAAGAACGCGTCCGCGCTGTTGGCGATCATCAGCTCCGGCAGGCCCGGCGGCTGCGCCATGAGGAACAGGTGGTAGCCGACCGCCGCCGAGACGCCGTGCAGGACGTTCCACATGTCGAGCGTCGGCACGATGTCGAGGATGCCCAGGTGCGTGAGGGTCTCGGGGTGATCCAGCCCTGCTCGGAAGGCGACCAGGGCGCCTCGGTCGTGGCCGACGAGGGCGAAGCGCTCGTGGCCCAGCGCCGTCGCCAGGTTCACGACGTCGGCTGCCATGGTGCGCTTGGCGTACACGTCGGGGTCGGTGGCCGCCGGCTTGTCGCTGGCGCCGTATCCCCGCAGGTCAGGGCAGATCACCGTGTGCTCGTCGGCGAGCCGTTCGGCGACGTGGCGCCACATCAGATGGGTCTGGGGAAAACCGTGCAACAGTACGACCGGGCTGCCGCTGCCGCCGACAGCGGCAGCCAGCTCCACACCGTTCGCGCCGGGCAGGCGGACATGCTCGAAGCCGGGAATGGTGAGCGTCATGAAAGGCCATCTCTTCTGGTGGGGATTGACGGGATCAGCCTGGGCGACGGCGATCAGCAGCCGATCAGTACGGTTGGGCGCGGCCGGCCCCCGGCGCAGAAGATGGGGGTATGCGAATCGACGTGCTCGGTGCCGTGCGGGCCCTCCGCGACGACGGCACCCCGATTGACCTGGGCGGACCCCGCCATCGCGAGGTACTGGCCCGGCTCGTCGCCGCCGAGGGGCGGATGGTCACCACCGACAGCCTGGTCGACGACCTGTGGACCGACCCGCCGGTCCGCGCCGTGGGCGCTTTGCGTACGTTCGTCGCCGCGCTGCGCCGGGCTCTCGAACCCGACCGGCCGCCCCGCAAGCCGCCCCGCGTCTTGGTCACCGAGGGTCCCGGCTATGCGCTGCGCCTGCCGCGCGAGGATGTGGACGTCCATCGGTTCCAGGACGTTCTGGCCCGTGCCCGGCGCGACCCCGACGCGGTGACGGACCTCGGCGAAACACTCGCGGCCTGGCGCGGACCCGCCTACGCCGACGTACTCGACTCCGCGTGGGCACAGCGCGAGCGGACCCGGCTGGAGGAGCTGAGGTTGGAGGGGGTGGAACTGCGCGCCCGTATCCTCCTCGACTCCGGGGAAGGGGCCGAACTCATCGCCGAACTGGGTACCCACGTCGCCGAACATCCGTGGCGCGAGCCGGCCTGGGGGCTGCTCGCCCGCGCGCTCCACCGCGCGGGCCGCCAGGCCGACGCGCTGGCCACCCTTCGCCGGGCCCGCGCGATGCTCGTCGACCAACTCGGGCTCGACCCCGGTGCCGATCTGCAGCGCCTGGAGACGGACATTCTCAACGGGTCCACACCCCTGGAGGGCTCCCGCACCGCGTGGACCGGCCCTGGGGTCCGGCTCGGCCCGCGCACCACCGTGGATCTGGCCCGCACCCTCGCGCTGGCGGGTGGCGACGCCCTCGTCCACTCGCGGCGCGACCGCCTCGCCGCGATCGAGGCGGCAGAGCGCACCGGAGACTGCTCCCTGACCGCCCGGATCATCGGCGCCTACGATGTGCCCGCCATCTGGAGCCGGGCCGACGACCCCGAGCAGTCCCGCGCCGTCGTGGCGGCTGCCGAGCGCACGCTCACCGCGCTCGGCCCCGACGGTCCCGCCGACCTGCGTGCCCGCCTCCTGGCCACGGTCGCCGTCGAGAGCCGCAGCGCCGATCTGTCCGGGAGCCAGCTGCAACGCGCGCAGCAGGCGGCGCGACAGGCCGAGGCGCTGGCAAGGGACCTGGCCGATCCGGCCCTGCTGGTGTTCGCCCTCAACGGGGTGTTCCTGCAATCCTTCACCCGCCCCGGGCTCGCGGCAGTACGGGACACGATCGGCGCGGAGATGCTCGACGTGGCCACCCGGCACGAGTTGCCGAACTTCGCCGTACTCGGCCGACTCGTCCGCCTGCAGTCCGCCTCAGCTCTCGGCGACCTCGACGCCGCCGCCTCGCACGCCGAGGCCGCCGAACAGCTCGCCGCCACCACAGAGGCGCCACTCGTCTCCGTCCTCACCGAGTGGTTCCGGGCCCGGGTCACGGCCGCCCGCAGCACCGAACCCGGCGGACCGACCGCCGCCACGGCCGCAGCGCACTACCGCGCTGCCGAGGACGCCCTCCGGACGGCCGGAATGCCGGGGCTGCACCGTGGCCTGTTCCCGCTCGCCCTGCTGGGACTGCGCCTGCTGCACGACCGGCCCGCGCCCACCGACCCACACCTCGACTGGGGCCCGTACCGGCCCTGGGTACTGCCCCTTGTGCTGCTCGCCCAAGACCGGGTCGAGGAGGCCCGTGCCGCCCTCGCGGCAGCGTCCGAACCACCGTGTGACCACATGCAGGAGGCTCTGTGGAGTCTGACCGCGCACGCCGCCGTACGTCTGGGCGAGCGCGCGATCGCCGCACGCGCCGCGACCGCCCTGCGCGATGCCCGCGCAGAGCACGCCGGCGCCGCCAGCGGAACGCTGACCCTGGGCCCTGTGGCGCGGTACCTGGCGGAGGCGGAAGCGTGCGCCGGGGCGAAGTGAGAACGCGACCGCCTCACCCGAACCGCGCGGGGCACGGCCAAGCGCTCGGTACGCAGGGGGAACTGAACGCGGCCGAGGAAATCGACTGGTCGCGGGCCTGTGGGGACGGCTCCCACAAAGGTCATCACCACCGCGGCCAACGTCCCCGGCCCACGGCCGGGGACCACACCATGCACGGCGACGAAGCAGGTTCCTTCCCGGCCAGGACACGCTGGCCGGGGCTTCCGACGTCTCGAACCTTCGAGTGACTACCGCATCTGGAGACTGCGGCGCATGAACGCGTCGATGTAGCTGATGGCGACGCGGCGCTGCTGCGCCTCGGTGAGCCGGCGCGCGGCGGGAGCGCCGTCGCGGTCGGTACACCAGCCGGGCTGCTTGTCGACCTGCACGGCGTCATCGAATGCGGCGACCTGACCGCTTTGAGGGGACCACTGTGTGTTGAAGAAGTTGTGGTTCGCACCCTGGACGCGGAGCCGGCGGAAGCCGTACCGGTTCCCGGCTGCGGCTTCGGCTGCGAAGGTCAGCGCCTCCTCGCCGACCTGCCCGTCGCAGCTACCTCGCAGGACGGCCAGCGGAAGGCGGGTGACGGTGTACTCGGCCATGTTCTCGGTCATCACGTTGTAGGCGGGCGCCACCGCCACCGCCGCTGTGACGCGGACACCGGCGGGCCACCGGCTGCGGTGTCTGTCGGCTGCCTGCCAGGTGACCGCCGCTCCGGCCCTCGAATGCCCGACGATGCCGACGTTCTTCATGTCCAGATGGTGAGCGAAGGGGACGTTCTCCCGCTGGCCGGTCGCCGCATGCCTGAACGCGCCGGCCAGGGCTCCGGTTCCGGCGCGGTCGATTCGCTGCCACAGCTTCAGGTGCCGGTTGATGAGATCGGCTCGGGCAGCCGCGTTGTCGTCGCCCCAAACCGAGGAGGCGTTGATGCCGTTGGCGCTGAGGGACACCACCACGAACCCCCGGCTCGCCAGGCGTCGGCTCAGGTAGTCGTATCCCCGGAAACTGGGCAGGGCGGGAGTTCCGGCCGCGCACGGCCAGCTGAACAGCTTCTTGCTCGCTGCCGTGTAGGCGTCCGTGTCATCTGCTTGCTCCGCGGCCGTGCGCGCCGCTTCCGCCTCGGGGTCGGCGCACGTCTCGTGCCATCCATGGAGCAGGACGACCAGTGGGTGACGGCCATGGGCCAGGTCGGCGGGATAGCGCACCGCGCCCGCCATTTCGACCGGCTCGCCGGTTCCCGGGAGGCGGTAGACCTCGTCCCCCAGGTCGTAGGTGACCGACGCGGTGGGCTGGGCAGCGGCGCCTTTCGTCGTGCCGGGCGCCGTCTCCGGCTCGGCGTTCGCCGTCCCCGTACTGCCGACCGTGGCAGCCGCCAGGACGAGCGCGGACAGCCAGGTCCGAAAGCGAGCGGATCTGCGGTTGACCAGGGTGTGCGGACGGTGTTTCACGATGCTCTCCGGTGGAAGGGGACGCGCCACGCCCGGGGCGTGACCGGGGGCGGGTGTTCAGGGGTCAGCGGGACCGGGAGAAGGAAGCGACGACGAACTTCTCCACACGGGCGCGCAGCTTCGCCCCGGAGGCCCCCGCGCGCCGGATCATGTCCGTACCGTGATATCCGCTGGGATCGATCACCAGCTTCTTGTCCTTCGCGGCGGAAGCCGCGTACACCTTCCGGGCTTCCTCTTCGATATTGCCGTTCATGTCACCGGGGGAAGCCACCAGGAGGGTCGGCGCCTTGATCTTCTTCACCGCCGCCAGGGCATCGACGCCGCCGCACCGGGCCGGAGAGGACATCATCAACAGTCCCGTCACACGCAGCGGTGTGTCGAGGCCGGCGACGGCTGCGGTGGTACCGCCGCACGAGGCGCCGCCGAGAAAGACGCGTTCGGCGCCCACGCGCCGCAGTTCCGCCAGGGCCGCGCGGGCATCCCGGTCGATGTGCTCGTTGTCCGCGCTCTTCTGGGAGGCACCGTGGTTGCGGTACTCAGGTATCACGACGTGATAGCCCTCGGCTGCCAGTTTCTTCCCGATATCGAGGAACGAGCAGACGCTGTATCCCTGCTCATGGTCGAGGAGCACGCCGTCCGGTCCGCTCCCGAGCACCAGGGCGGACAGATGGACCCCGTCGCTGGTCGTGAGAGTCGTGGCCCTGTCCCTCAGGTCCTTGGGCACACAGCTGTTGGCGAGATGGCCGCGGGCCGTGCGGACCGTTCGGTCGGGCCAGCTGGGCGTGTAGCGGACCGGATCGTGGTCCGGCGGCGACTCGGGAGCCCGGCTGTGGGCGCCATCCTCCGTCCGGGCGGGGGAGCTTCTTCCCCCATGTGACGCCTTGTTGCCGCCGGACTCGGCGGCCGGGCTGGAACATCCGGTCACCACGCTCAGCCACGCCAACGCCGCCACGGCGACGACTCCTGGTTTCCTCACGGTCTTCCTCGGATCTCGCGGGTGCGTGGACGCCTTGCGGGCAGGGCCTCCACGTCACAGGCCGGTCTACGTTTTCCGCCTTACGCCCTGACAGACGTGCGGCTCCGCCCGAGGTTGCAGTAGGGCTGCCGACGAGGGCTGTCCCCCGGTGACCGCACCCGGGGCCGCCACGGGAAAAGGCGTCGAGAGCGACTGGTGGGCGACGCTCCTGCAACCTGCGGCGCCTTTGCACGTCTTTCATCGCGAGAGGGCCCGTTCCCAAGGCCCTGAACAGCACGATCCATCCGACAGGTTTGCCCTTATGCCAGAAATGATCTGCGGGAAGGTGCGCTACGACCGCGTCCCGCCAGCACCCGCCCATCCCCCCGACGAAGCGGCTCCTCGGCCTCCTGAGGAAGGACGAGTTGTTCAAAGACGGGGCCGGTGCCGTTTCCCGGCTGTGGGGGTCGGGTGCTGACCGCCGGTGCCGCCTTGCACGACGACGCCCTCCCCCGCGGCGGGTGGCGGTGGCTGCTGTCCCGCCTCTCCCAGGGCCGCGGCGGAACCGCCTCCCGGGGCCGGCCTCACAGCGCGGCTTCGGACGAGATCGTCATGCTGTACCGCCACCGCAGGCTCGACCTCGTGCGCCTGGCGGTACTCCTGGTCGACGACGTCCCCACGGCCGAGGACGTCGTCCAGGAGGCATTCGCCGCCCTCTACCGCCGCCACGGCGACGGACTGGACAGCGTCGCCGACCCCGAGGCGTACGTACGGCGCAGCGTGGTCAACGCCTCCCGGTCCGTGCTGCGCAGGCGCCGTACGGTGCGCGCGTATGTGCCCCCGCGTGTGCTGCCCACGCCGCCGCCGGAAGAAGAGGTCTTCCTCAAGGAAGAGCACCAGGAGGTGCTGGCGGCGCTGAGACTGCTCACCGTGCGACAGCGGGAGGTCCTTGTGCTCAGGTACTGGTCGAACATGTCGGAAGCGGACATCGCCGCGACGCTGGGGCTGTCCCGCGGTGCGGTGAAGTCCACAGCGAGCCGAGCGCTTGCCGCTCTGGCCAGAAGACTGGAGCAGACGCCGTGACAGCCGTCGAGGATCGCCTCCGTGCCGCACTCAGTGCCCGGGCCAACCAGGTCACGGAAGTCGGGCCGTCCCGTCGTCCACCGGTCGGGCGCCGGACGGGCGTGCGCACTGGGCTGCGAAAGGCCGCGGTAGTCGCCCTGGTCGCGGTGGTGGCGACCGTCGTGCTCGTCCTGCCGCATCTGCTGTCCCACGACGATCCGCCGAGGCCGGCGAACACGCCGCCGGCCTCACCCCCGAGCGTCAGCGGATCTCCCGCTCCTCCGACGGCGGAGACCCCGGCGCCGGTCGCCCCGCGGAGAGAGTAGCCCGCTCGGCACCGACGGCCCTGGCCGCTGTGCCGTACCTTGTCCCGCCCCCGCACCTTCCGCACCGCGCCTTCCGAAGAGGACCGAGAACCGGGGCGGCCCGAGCAGTGGCGGAGGCGCGCTCACCGCCTCCGGTCCCCAGCTGCGACCACCCGCACACGCCGTGCGCCCATGCGCCCGTGACATCGACCACGCGATAAGAGGGGCATGGGTCATGGTGCGCCAGGAGGCCCGAGACGACGTGCACGAGGCGCTCGTCCGAATCGCTCGGTGCGTGACCCTCACCCAGGGACTCCCTGCATTCCGGCAGGACTCCGTAGGCGAGCGACACGAGCCGCGTCCGTCTCTCCGTCGCCGCCACGGCGCGAACACACGCAGGTCACCGCACTCCTCCCTGCGAAAGACCGGCCATGATTTGTGGCTCCTGCCGGGGCGCGCAGAACATGGCTGGTCAGGGGCCCAGCCCCTAAGAAGCTGTCACGCGGTCACCTGGCTGGGCCGACCCCTTCTTCGGTCGCCGTCGCCGCCGACTGCTTCCGCTGTGCCACGCTGCGCAGTTCGGCCGGGTCGACCAACTGCGCGACCGGGGCGGTGGAGCTGAGGAACAGCACTTCCTCGCCGTCTTCCATCTGGTCCAGCAGCCGGTCGCGACCGAGAAGGCCGGGCCTCGGGGGCCCGGCCCGCTCGGCTCTCCCGGCTCTCCCGGCTCTTCAAAAGGGTGCCGGAAGCGCGTCCTACGTGTCGGCCGCAAGGATCACAGCATCAGGTCCAGGTACCACTGCCCATGCTCGTCCTGCCAACAGGCGTAGCCGACGTAGTCGTTCGAGTCCCACCGGACCATGTTCTCGCCCCACGACCTGCACTCGTCGATGCTTCCCACCTTGTAGGTCGCGTCGGCGATGCCGTCCCCGGGCTTGCCGGGGCCGTCGGCCGCGAGAGCGGGTCCGGCGGCCACGCCCGAGAAGGCGGCGACGCCGGCCACGACGAGGGCTGCCTTCGTGAGCTTCTTACGCATGTATCTCCTCGTGAGGTAATGCCTGACCGTACGAGGGGTTCGATGGCCGACCGGGGGCAAAAGTTCACGCCGGACGGAAACTTTTCTCGACCTGTGCGCATCTGCGCGAGCCACGAAGGCAGCAAGGCAGCCAGACAGCCAGGCGATGAGCGACCGGGCGACAACAAGGGATCGCAACCGCGACGTCGCCACCAGCGCGCTCCGCCACGGCAGGCGACCCGCTCCGTGGGAAAGGGCTTCCGCGCAGTCGCTTCCGATCCCCTCGCCGCCCCTGAGCCGGGAGTCGAGCGGGCGCGTCGACGTCGGGCCGGTGCTCGCCCTCCCCGGTGCCCCCGTCGGCCGCCGGGGCGCGTTCGGGATTGACGGCGTCCTCGTCGTCGCGGCCCGCCGTCTCCCCGCCGTGCTGCGCTCCCGAGGCCGTACGACTCCGACCGCGGAAGAGATCGCCCGGCCTGCCAAGGCCGCCGAACGGGTCCTCCTCCCGCGTAAGCGCTGTGCCCGCCCCTGCGCCGTACGCGCACGCTGTCCGGCTCGTGGCTCCACGGAGCCGGAGCGCGGCGGAGGTCCCGCTCCCTCGTGCCACCCCCACCTCGGACGCGGCGGGGTTGTCAGCCGGGCGCCACGACGTCCGCTTGGGCAATGAGCATGTCCAAAAGCGAGAGCAGCGCGCCACGCACGTCGTCCCGGGAGCGGGCATCGAGCATGAGGACGGGTGTGTTCGGCTCACGCAGATGCAGCGCCGCTCGGATCTCCTCGGCGGTGTACGGCTGTTCGCCGTGGAAGCAGTTCGCGCCGACCACGAACGGAAGTCCTCGGTTCTCGAAGAAGTCGACGGCCGGGAAGCTGCGGTCGAGGCGCCGTGTGTCGACCAGCACGATCGCCCCGAGGGCCCCGTTCAGAAGGTCGTCCCACATGAACCAGAAGCGCTCCTGGCCCGGTGTGCCGAACAGGTAGAGGACGACCTGTGCGTCGGGGAGGGTGATGCGGCCGAAGTCCATCGCGACGGTGGTGACCGCCTTGGACTCGATGCCGTCGAGGTCGTCGATGCCGACGCCCGCGCTCGTCAGCCGCTCCTCGGTGCGCAGCGGCTCGATCTCGGAGACCGTCTCGACCAGGGTCGTCTTGCCGACTCCGAATCCCCCGGCGATGAGGATCTTGACGGGGTTGGCTTCCTGGGCAGGGGCGTCATATCCGGGCAAGGTTGTCCCTGATTCTCATGAGCAGGTGGACATTGCTGGTCTCGGTTGCCTCCAGGGGCGACCGGTGTTCGATCAGCCCCCGGTCCGCGAGCTCACCGAGAAGAAGCGTCGTCGGAGTGAGACGCATATGCATGCGCGCCGCGATCTCGGCGACTGCCAGGCCGCCCGGCGGCGGACACATGGCGAGGACGGCCTGCCACTCGGTGGGCAGACCGGCGTGACCGTCCGCGACGGGCACCGCCGTGACGGTGGTCTCCATGGTGAGGACGGTGTGGGTAGCCGCCGTACGTCCATCGGTCAGCGCGTACAACCGCGTCCGGCGGCGGCCACCCTGTCGCGGCTCGAGCTCGTCCGCCATTACGACGGCTGCGTCCCGCTGCGCTCAGGCGTGCTCAGCCACTCACCGAGCGCCTGGGCAGTCCGCACGGCTTCACCGCCCAGCTCCCCGAGCCGCGCCTTGCGGGAGGTCACCACGATGAGTGTGCTGCCCTCCCCGCACCCGACGATGCAGAGATAGCTGTCATCCATCTCGACCAGCTGGCGAATCACCCGGCCGCCGTCGACCTCTCTGGACAGCGCCTTCATGGTGGCCGCGATACCGGAGGCGGCGGCGGCTACGCGCTCCGCCCGGTCCCGTTCCATCTCGTACGAGCTGAGCCTGATCCCGTCGTTGGACAGGAGTACGGCTCCCTGGACGCCGGCAATCCTGCTCAGGTTGTTGTCCAGGACGCTGTAGATCATGTCATTCGTTGTCGTCATGGCTGATCCTGTCGGAGCTCTTGTTCCACCATCTGGGTGCCGTGTTCGTAATCCGCCCAGGCGTCGGCCACCTCTTCGGGCGTCGCCGCGTCCTGACGGGCGTCGGTCTCTGCTGCACTCGGCGTGCGGAGCTGCTCGGCGATGTGGGCCTGCGGGACCCGCTCGGGGAGGGCGGGCTTCTTCGTGTCTCCGTCCCGTGTCACGGGCAGGGCCGGAGGCTCGCTCTCCACCGGCCGGTCGGGCGAGCGCGCCGGCGTCCCACGGCTGGGCAGTCCGGTCTCGGTGTGCAGGACCAACCCGGACTTGCGCTCGTCCTTGCGCTCGTCGGGAAGGACCGGTGCCGGAGCGGACGGCGCCGACGCGCGCCGCTCTTCTGTGCCCGCCCGGGCTTCTGCCCCGACCGATTCGGTCGGCACCAGCAGTCGCTCGGGAAGGACCACCACGGCCGACGTCCCCCCGTACACCGAGCGGCGCAGCGTCACCGTGGCGCCGAGCTGTTCGGCGAGATGGCCGACCACGAAGAGTCCGAGCCGGTGCGCGTTCTCCGCCAGGACGGAGTACGGCGGAGCCGAGTGCAGACGCCCGTTCATTTCCTCGTAGGTCGCGGCGGTCACCCGGGGTCCGCGGTCCTCGATCTCCACCGACAGACCGTCCGTCACCAGTTCGGCACGTACGACCACCTTCGACCTGGGCGGGGAGAACCGGGTGGCGTTGTCCAGGAGTTCCGCCAGGAGGTGGCTGATCTCGCTGATCACCCGCGGTGTCACGCTGATCTCGTCCAGGGACTGGCGCTCGATCCGCCGGAAGTCCTCGACTTCCGCGGCGGCCTCACGCAGCAGGTCGGCGACGCGCATGGGCTCGGTGTGCGGGTCGGGGATCTCGCCGCCCGCCAGGATGAGCAGGTTCTCGATCTGCCGCCGCATACCCACCGTCAACTGGTCGGATCGCATCAACCGGGCGAGCAGCTCCTCGTCATGGCCGAAGGTGTCCTGCAGTTCGTCGGTGAGGGCCAGCTGGCGGCTGACCAGGTTTCCGGTCCGCGAGGCGATGCCCGCGGCGAACATACCGAAGCCCCGCCGCTCGGCCGCGAGTTGTGCGTGTCCGTCCACGGATACGGAGACGACCCGGGCGAACGCGTCGCTGATACGTCCCACCTCGTCCTGGTCTCCACTCACCGCGGGCAGCGCGTCGTCGTCGACGGGCTGTCCGCGCTGAAGCCGGGCCACGACACCCGGCAGCGTGTCCTCGGCGATGGCCACCGTACGCCGGTGCAGAGCGCGCAGACGGTGGAGCACGGAGCGGGTGGTGAGCACGATGACGGCCACCACGGCGAGCACGGCTCCGCCGTTTCCGACGATCAGCCAGATGGCCTCGTTCTCCAGGTCCGCAGCCTTCGCGTCGGCGCGTGCGATCACGGCGCGCGCCTGCTTCACATTGAGCGCGTCAAGGCGCCCCACGAACTGTTCGTGCGCGGCCTGCCAGTCGTCGATCTCCCTGGGCAGCTTGATGCCGGACGCGACGTTCCGGTGGTCGGAGATGACCGCGTTCTCGATGCGGACCTTCGTCTTCCAGGCGTCCGAGCCGAGGATCTGGTTGTAGTCCGCTCTGTCCTCGGCCGTCAGATACGGCTCGACCCACTCGGAGTACTGGTACCGCTGGGAGCCGACCGAGTCGACGAATTCGGTGAACGCGGAGGGGCTTATCTGCCTGGACGGCCCGGCCAACAAGAGGACGGCGGTCTCGCGCGACACCATCTCGGACACCGAGAACATCGTGACGACCAGGCCGCTCTCCTGGATGAACTCGGCATCCTGCGCGTGGCTGAAATCGTCCTGATACAGGTGAATGATGTGGTCGATCAGGCCGGAATAGTAGCCGATCGTCCGTTCCGCGCCTCCGCTGCGGGCGTCCGCGCGCTCGCGGTACGCGGCCAGGTTCGCGAGATCGCGTTTCAGCTTCGCGAGGAGACTCTGGTCCTCGCGCCGCTCGGCCGGGACCCCGTCCGCCGATCGGATCAGTTCGTCCACGGCCCGGTCCGTGGCCGCGCGTTGGTCGCGCAGCTCGTCCTTGGAAACGGAGCCGCCCGCCCACCGTGCGGCGGTCGCGGTCCGCTCGGCCTGCACTTCGACCATCAGCCTGGACAGGGGTACGCCGACCCGCTCACCGACCGCCACGTCGGTGCGCAGATGGTCCGACTCCTCCAGCAACGGCTGTGCGGTCAGGAAGACTTGGGCGCTCATGGCCAGGATGGGGACGATTGCCAGCCAAATGAGCAGTGTGCGCAGGCGCACGGTACGGCGCCGACGAGTCGTCGACTGCCCTCGCGGGCCTTCGGGTTCTATGGGAGCCATCAGTCCTCGGGAGCGGTGAAACAGCGGGTACGGCTCAACGGCCGAGACCGGACGCGGTCCTGGGGTGCGGACCGGGGGAAGTCCGGTTTCGGCTTCGGCACGGCGTGGGGGATGACGATGATAACCAGCCATCCCGAAGAAACGGAGAGATGACTTCCGTCGACAGCATGTGGTACGGCGACGGAGAAGTTGCACGCCGGAGCCCGATTCGAAACCCAACCGAGATGTCCAGCCATCCCGGCCGCCCCGCACGGCGAGACCCCCCTGTTCTGCCGTGGCCATCCCATTGACCCACGGCTCGAACCAGCCCGCCTCCGCAGTAAAGCAGCTGCGCAGGCAGCGCGCCGCCAGCAGCGCCACGCCCTCGCTCGGCGGGTGGCTCCAGAAGAGGCTCGGCGGTAACTCCAGCCGTGCGGTGCGTGGGGGGGGGTGTCGTGCAACGGCACCACGTCGGTGCAGTCCGGCACCCGCGTGCAGGAGCACAGCAGCAGTGCCGAGGCAATCGTGCGGCAGGCGCTACAGTCCGCCGGCTGCTCCGGCAGACCTTCGGCCTCGGCGAAACGCCGGCCGTGACCGCTACCGAGGTCACCCTGCTCGAAATGTCTTTCGATCAGCAGCGCCACTGCCCCGCTCATCACCCCCGGCGAACCATGCCGGTCACAGCACCAGGGCTACCCTTCGTCGGAGGTGGTGGGGCGTGTCCGGCCGGGCTCGGGCGGCTCGGCCCGTTGGGCGCGAAGGTGCAAGACGTCCCCGATGAGCAGGTCGTACACCAGTACCCCGATTACTCCTCCGACCAGCGGCCCGACGATCGGAATCCACCAGTAGCCGCTGAACGAACCGGGCATGCTGCCCGGAAATGCCAGGTCCTTCCAACCCGCCATCCAGGTGAACAAGCGCGGGCCGAAGTCGCGGGCCGGGTTGATGGCGTATCCCGCGTTGGCCCCGAAGGACATGCCGATGGCAGCCACCACGAACCCGATCATCAGCGGGCCGAGATTCGCCTTCACGGCCGTGTTGCGCAGGTCGATGATCGCCACCACCAACATGACCAGGAAGGCGGTGCCGACGACCTGGTCGACCAGAGGCCCCCAGATCCCGCCATGGAAGTACGGCGCCGGGAACGTGCCGAAGATGGAGAACGACGCGAGTGTGTGCCCGCCCGTCTTGGGGCCCTTCATGGCGGCATCGAAGGTGTCGATGGCGTCGTGGTACACCGCGTAGACCAGCGCCGCCCCGGCCAAGGCACCGAGCACCTGCGACGCCCAGTAGGGGACGACCTTCGCCCAGGGGAATTTACGCCGAACAGCGAAACCCAGCGTCACTGCCGGGTTGATGTGGGCCCCGCTGACGCCGCCGGCCACGTAGATACCCAGCGCCACGGCCATTCCCCAGCCCCACGTGATCAGCAGCCAGTCCCCGGCGCCGAGAAAGAACGTCGTGGGCCCTGAAGTGCGCCCTGATCCCGGCAGCGCCGCGACCGCCATCGCCACCACGCCGCAGCCGAAGGAGACGAGGACAAACGTTCCCAGGAACTCCGCCAGACATTCACCCCACAGGCCTCCGCGGCGCTTCAGCCGAGAGGACTTCAGCAGGGGCTGGATTTCGACGGCCATGTGATCCTCCCACACTCGTCCGGTCGCGTCCTGGCACAGCTGCCCGCGCCGTGATGCGGCGGATACGGGAGGCACGGGCCTGCTTTCCCGCCACCCTTCTCGCGTCAACCGCGTCGCCACAGTAAATCCGCGCCGCGGCGACCGCGACTCGACATGTGCGGGCAGAAACAGCGCAACAGCCCGCGTGAGGCTGCCGGTCAGGAGTCCGGCGATGGCGGGCGCAATCCGTGGCGGCGGGTCTTTCCCGGACTCGCCGCAGGCCGGTGCTGCTCCAGAAGGCTCCGCAAGCTGATCGGGCAGGGGCGGCCTAAGCTCCGTGCATTCCCACGAACACCCCCACGACGGCTGCCCCTGCACCGACCACCCAGCCGGTGAACACTCGCAGCCCGGTCCCGTACAGCCCGCCCTGCGTCAATTTCAGGAGCTCGTGCCCGAAGATGCTGAACGTTGTAATGGCTCCACCCAAGAGCACCAACATCGGACTGGGCAGGTCGTTGGCGACCACCTTCCCCAGAAAGACGCCCAGCGCGATACAGCCGCTGAAATTGACCGCAAAGGCGGCCCACGGAACAGGTTCGCCGGGCCACACCTTGAAGAGCCCCTTTTCGAGGCCGAAACGCAATGCGGCTCCGCCCACCGCCCCCAAGAGCATCATCAGTGGCATCACGGGGCGCATTCCTCTCAGCATGGTTCCGGAGGGGGTGGGGAAATCTGCGGAACGGGCGGCCTACCGACATGGAGTGTGGCCGACTGATGGGCTCCGGGCGGAGCTGCGATGGCGATCGGATCGAACATTCACCTGAAAGGTCGACCGCCAGGGAAGCCGAGTCGGGTGGCGCCGGTCTTGTTGCGCAGCCGGCCGGTCTCCTCGCTGTTCAGCGTGAAGTGGTGGAAGACCTTGCCCAGGCCCCAGATCCCGCGCCCTCCCAGCGGCCTCCTGCATGGACCTCAACCCGTCGCCGGGGCCTTTCGCGTTCACTCGTTCAGCTCAACGACCGCGTAAGCCACGGCCACGGCCGGGTCCGGGTGGCACCGGCCAGGGGACGGACCGTGCCTGCTCCGCGGATGAGCACCACGCGAGAAGAAGCACGAGGCGCTGCTCGACACCTGCGATGTCAAGCCTCGGCTGCACGACCACGTTGCGCTGGAACCCCAGGACAGGTGGATCAGGGATGAGCGTCACGAGTCTTCGTTGCTGGTAGCGGCTCGGTCTGTGGGCAGGGAGCAGTCGGTGGGCACGGGGCGAGGGAGGGCTCTTGCCGTTCGATGTCCCCCAGCGCCGCGTTGTTCCCCAGGGCTGCGTTCGCTGCTCGCCCGGGCTGCTCCGGGAGTTTCGGGTTCAGGGAGGCCTCGAAGGGCCAGCCATGCCAACAGCGGCATCGCGGCGAGCGGCAGAAGTGCCGTGTGCAGCGTTGTGTGGTCGGCGAGCAGGCCCAGCAGCGGTGTGAAGACGCCACCGACGGATATGGCGAGTCCGAGGGTGACGCCGCTGGCCGTACCGGCGTTCCTGGGCAGATAGTCCTGAGCCAGAGTGACCTGCAGGGAGAACGGGACGTAGAGCCCGACGGCGGTCAGCACGATGAAGGGGTAGATCAGCCCACCGGGAGCCAGGAGGAGCAGGCCGACCGACGCTGCGGCACCGATGTAGGACCATCTGCTCACAACGATGCGGTCCCAGCGTCCGGCAAGCCTCCCTCCGAGGAGGGTCCCGACCGCGCCACCGGCGTAGAGCGCGAAGACGGCCGCCGAACCGGCAACACTTCCGGTGACCTTCTGCTGCGCGTAGAGGGCGACGAACGTGCTCAGACCGACGAAGACGATGGAGCGGCAGGCCACCGCCACCGTCAGTCGTCCGAAGGAGCGCCAGTCCTGGCGGCGCGTGCGGGGTGCTGTCTCGCTCCGGGAAGCCGGCCGAGAAGTCCGGCCGAGGTGGCGGATCACGGGCACGCATGTCAGCACGCCGATGGCTGCCGGTGCGAGCAGCAGGGGTGTGAACCGTAGCCCGCCCGACGCCGCCACTGCTGCGACCATCAGTGGGGCCGCCGCGAAGCCCAGGTTCCCGCCCAGCGAGAACCAGCTCATCGCACGGTGGCTTCCAGCACTCGCCGTCCGGGCCAACTGCGTGGAGACGGGGTGGTAGGCGGCGATCGCGATCCCGGCGAGAGCGATGAAGACCAGGGTCGGACCGTACTCGCCCACGATCCCGCTGACGGCGATCCCGACCCCGCTGATCGCGGTGCTCACCGGCAGCAGCCACGGCATCCGCCTCCGATCGCTCAGCGCGCCGAAGGCCGGCTGAGTCACTGAGGACAGGAGCGAGGCGGCGGTGACGATGCCTGACGCGGCCGCGTATTCGTAGTGCCGCTCGGCGATGAACAGGGGAACCAGGGCCGCAACTGAGCCCTGGTAGACGTCGACGCAGGCGTGCCCGATGCACAGCAGGATGATGATGTTCCGTTGCATGCGGATCATCCTTGAGGCTGTCACCTCGCGGCGGGTATCGATAATCTGCCGGGTAATGCCTCCAACCGGCCACTCCTGGTCGAGTCGGTCCGGACCCCCGGGCAGTGGTCCGGGGCGGAGGTCCGGACCGAGCAGCGCGGCGGTGTCTCATGACAGCGGTGATTCATCAACGAGTTGCACCCACCAGGTCACAAGTCCTGAGCCCAGGGTCGTGCATCGCTGCACATCGGCATGAGGAAGACCAGGTGGTCTACTCGAGCCGAGGCATCCTGGCGATCCGAACCCCGTCGGGCTCGTGGATCGCTCCCCCGGATCGTGCGATCTGGGTGCCTGCCGGAGTTGCACACGAGCACACTGCTTACGGGTCGGTCGAACTCCGTCTGGTCGGGATGCGCGGGACGCGTATCTGCACCGGTGCGCTCGGTACGGGTCGGCCGGAAGTCCTTCGAGTGACACCTTTGCTGCGGGAACTGATCAAGGAATGCGCCGGTGACGAGAACGCCGAGCAGCCGGAGCGCCGAAGGATGCGTGCGGTCCTGCGGGACCAGCTGGCCGTCGCGGAGCCGTTGCCCGGTTTCCTGCCCGCGCCAACGGCACCGGTACTCCGCGACGTCGCCGGCCTCTTCCTCGCCGACCCGGCGGAGCCCCGCACACTCGCGGAGTTGGGCCGGGCCGTAGGGGCGAGTGAACGCACGCTCTCGCGTCTGTTCAAGGCCGATGTCGGGATGAGCTTTTCGCAGTGGCGAGTGCGACTGCGCTTGCACCACGCGCTGACGTTGCTGGCTGACGGGCTTCCCGTCACAACGGTTGCGCACCGGTGTGGCTGGTCGTCGGCCAGCGCGTTCATCACTGCGTTCAAGACTGCGTTCGGCTACACGCCGGGGAGCCGTGTCCGTTGAGCCGGAGGCCGGCCATCGCGCGGTCCGAACGTCATCAGTGCCTCGACGTCGTCGGCCGGCGTCCCGACGTAATCGTCGAGCCACTGCTCGACTCCGGGCAGGGCGGAGCGCCGTGCCGTCTCCCAGATCAGCTTCTCCCTGTCCAGCGAAGTGTGGCGCAGTGTGATGGCGCCGTCGTGCAGCAGAGCCCAGTGGGCGCCCGCCCGACCGTACGGGAGGCCGACGCTGCCCGGGTTGACGACGGTCCGTCCGGCCGCCAGCCGCATGAACGGCATATGGGTGTGGCCGCAGACGACGGTGGAGACGTACGGTGGAACGTCCTCGAAGACCTCCTTCCACCGCTCGATGCGGCTGTCGACGAGCACGACCTCCTGGTCGTCGCGGGGCGTCGCGTGACAGAACAGGACGGGACCGAAGCCGTCGATCTCCATGGTCACCTGCTCCGGCATGGCGTCCAGGAGCTGCTGGTGGTGGGGCCGCAGCTGCTCTGCTCCCCAGACCGACACGGGGTCGTCGTCCAGGCCCACGTCGACACCACGTGACATCTGCAGCAGCTCGCGGTCGGCGTTGCCACGTAGGAGGACCGCTCGGTCGCCGAGGCTCACCAGCCGGTCCAACACCTCGGCAGGCTCCGGCCCCCAGACGTGGTCCCCTGTCACGGCGATCAGATCCGCGGAGACCACCGCAGGCTCTGCGAGCACCTGATCGAGCGGTTCGAGCATCCCATGGATGTCGGACAGGACTGCCACCGTTCTCACCATTTCCGGAATCCTTCCGCGCGTAGCGCCACAGCAGACGTCACCTGCTGACAGTAGGGAAGCAGATCAGTAAGCACGGGCCCGATCGCAGAATCCGGGTTCCGAGCCCCCCAATGCCGCTCTGTTCTTGCAGGGGTTCGATGCGGCTCACTCGACCGCGTCTCCACCGAGTTCACCGGCCCTTCGAAGGCGGGCGCGCGAGGTGACCCTGGGAGCGACAACAACGGCGACCATGAGGGCCATGCCGGTCGGTGCTCCAGGAGTACGCGCACTCGGCGATCCGCTGTCGGCCAGGCCTGCAACACTGGTCGCTGCAGCACTGGTTCAGGATCACACTGAATGCCGAGTGGAGGGCTTGGATGGGCGGCGACGACCAAGAGGTGCCGGGAATCGGACTCAGCGAGGCCGTCCAGACGCTACGCGCCGAACTGCTCGCCGCTCAGCGCGACCCGAGTCACCAGGACATCCAGTTCCCGATCCAGAACATCACCATCGAGCTGCAGGTGGCCGCCACACGCTCGGCGGACGGCAAGGCGGGTTTCAAGGTCCCGTTCGTCAACGCCGAGTTGGGCGCGGGCACCGGCTGGCAGAAGGAGCACCTGCAGACGGTCACCGTGGTGTTCGACGCGCCCGTCGACCATGCCGGCAACCCGGTCAGAGTGGTCTCGGCCGGGGATGAGCTGAAGGGTTAGCCGCGTCGTGGTGGCCTTGGCGGACCGGGTGGTCGAAGTTGTCAGCGACTTCGGCCCGAGCGCCTCGCCGAGATACCGGTACGGCTCCGGCTGCGTCATGTCCGGGCGGACCGTGCTCACTGCGGCGCACGCGGTGGCGGGCGCCGACTCGGTGTGGGTACGGGGCCGCGACAAACGGCGGCTGGAAGCCCGCGTTGATCCCGCGTTCGTCGGCGATCCGGAAACCGTCGACCTCGCGCTGGTCGAGCTCGACGAGGACACGGCATTCCCGGCGCTGCCGGCTGCCGTCGTGGACCGTTGCAGTGCCGTACCCGAGGTCATCGATCGCTGCCATATCGTCGGTTACCCGGCTTTCAAGGAGCGTACGGCGCACGGGGTGACGGTCAGGGACACCGTGGGCGTCGGCGGGCACATCTCTGTGCTGGCGAACCTGGTCAGCGAACTGCTCACGCTGCACGTCACCGCGTCCCCTCGTCCGTTGCCGCAGCACGGGCAGTCGTTGGCCCGAACGGAGTGGTCCGGCAAAGTCGGGCGCCCCTGTCTGGGCCGGCGAGTACCTCGTCGGCGTCGTCACCGAGCACTCGCCTCGTGAGGGGGCGTCGGCGCTCACCGTCACGCCGCTCGCACACCTCGAACGGTTGAGCAACGCGGAGCTGTGGTGGCAGAGGCTCGGCGTGGAGAGCGCGGCCGGGCTGGTACGCCTGCCCGTGCCCGGCGGCGAGCGGCAGCGCCCTGCCTACACCGCGACCCTGCGCGAGATCCACGCGCGTACTCCCCTGCTGCTGAACCGGGAGCGTGAGCTCGCCGACATCGCGGCGTTCGCCGTCAGCGACCAGAGCTACCGCTGGCTGGTCGGTGGTGCCTGGGCCGGGAAGACCTCGCTGGCAGCAGAGGTCGTGCTGGGCGCGATGCCGCCGCAGGTCCGCGTGGTCGCGTACTTCCTGTCCCGGCGGGAAGCCGACGCCGACAGCAACCACTTCCTCGCCGCGGTCGTTCCGCAGCTCGCGTATCTGCTCGACGAGGACCCGCCGGACCCCGACCTGCATGTGTTCCGGGCGCTCTGGGAACGGGCGACGGCGTGGGCCGCCCGACACGACCGCCATCTCCTGCTGGTCGTCGATGCGCTCGATGAGGACCAGCAGCCGCAAGGGTCGCCGAGTGTGGCCGCTCTTCTGCCCTCGCTCGCGGGCGGAGCCGCGCATGTGCTGGTGACCAGCCGCCCGCACCCCGATCTGCCGACCGATCTCCCGGTCGACCATCCGCTGCGAGGCGTCACCCCGGTGCCCGTCCGGCAGAGCGCTGAGGCACGGGCGGTGGAGCAGCGGGCCAGGCAGGAGATCGAAGAGCTCCTCCGCGGCACCGATCCGCAGGTCGACCTGGCTGTCGAGGTCCTCGGCCTGCTGGCCGCCGCGTCCGGGCCGCTGGCCATCGACGATCTGACTGCTCTGACCGGCGAACGTCCGCGCACCGTCCGGCGCTTCGTCACGGAACGCGCGGCACGCAGCCTGCAGCCGGTGGGCGCGGAAGGGCAGCGACGGTACCAGTTCGCGCACGCTGCCCTGCTCGACTACTGCGCGAACAGCGAGGACACCAGTGAGCCGGAGTTCTGGGCCCGCATTCACCGTTGGGCGCGGGAGTGGCAGGCCAAGGGCTGGCCGGTCGACACGACCCCTCGCTATCTCCTGGACTCCTACCCCACCGTGCTGGCCCCCCTCGACCGGGACGAGTTCCGCCTCCTCGTCACGGACATCCGCTGGCAGGACACAGCCGTTCGCAGCATCGGCGTCGACGCTGTGCTCCCTCATATGCGCAAGGCCCGGCTCGTCACGCAGGCGGGGAGCTCGATCTCGGAGAAGCTGATCGTGGCGCAAGCACACAATCTCCGTCCTCCGCTTCCTGTCGAGCGACCCGGCTACGTCGTCGGACAGTTGATCCTGCAGGCCCAGCTCGACCACGACTCGCCGACCGAACGGCACGGCCGGGAACGCCTCAAGGAGCTCGATCGCGAGGTTCCGTTCCCGCTGTGGGCACGACGCACCAACCCCGCACTGGCGTACGAGCTCGGTATCCATCCGGGCGGGGTCTCCGCCCTGACCGTGTTGGCGGACGGCCGGATCGTGACGGCGGGCGGTGCCCGCGGCAGCCTGTTGCTGTGGGATCCGACGCTGCCCGGCTCCCGGCCACGCGAGATGGGCGAGCACGGCCTGGGCGTCACCGCGATGACCAGTACGCCGGAGGACGCGATCGTCGCCGCCACGGCTTCCGGCCGGATGTTCCTCTGGAGCCGGACCTCCAAGGGTGCTCCGGACTTCGAGTTCTCCGCACGCGCGGGCTCGGTGGCGCACCTGGTGGTGCTCCCGGACGGCCGGTTGGTGAGCGCGACCCGGGAGGCCGGGCCGTTGCTGGTGTGGGACCTCACCGCACCGGCGCAGGGCCCGATGCCGCTACGCCGCTACAACGACGCTGTGGACGCGGTCCTCGGGCTGCCTGACGGCAGGGTGCTGACGGCATCCGGACCCGAAGGCCGGCTGGATCTCTGGGAGCCGCACGCCGGGCAGCCGGAGCAGCGGCCACTGCGCGTCGGCGCGCACGGCGAGCGGATCACCGGCATGGCCCTGTTGTGCGACGGGCTCCTCGCGACCGTCGGCAAAGGTGAGGGACGGGTACTGCTGTGGGAGTCGACCGAGCCCGGTACGACGCCGTTCGAGCTGGGCAGGCACGGCGACCACCCAGACCAGGGGCACCCGGACTCCGTGCACGCAGTGGGCACGATCACTCCGAGCGAACTGGTGACGGCATCCGGCCCCGAAGGCCGGCTGCTCGTCTGGTGGCTCCGTGCGACGGGATACTCCCTGGGGCCTCGTGGACGGAAGATCAATTGGGATTCGATGCGGCTCAACCGCGAGCCGGTCCCGTTCGGTTTCCACGGTGAGGCCGTCCGCCAGTTGTCGGCGGTGTCCCACGACCGGCTGATCAGCGCCGGCCGTGACAGCGGCCGACTGCTGGGGTGGGACGCGACCTTCCTGTACAGCTACCGCTCCGCCTACCACGAACCCGTCCACGCGCTCGCCGCCCTGCCCGACGGGCGGCTGGTCAGCGCCTCCCGCTGGAAAGGCGACCTGCTGATCTGGGACCCGGCCGATGGCGGCCGGCAACCGACCACGTTGGGCAGCGCGGGCGCCCACGTCGACGCCCTCGCGGTGCTGCCGGACGGACACGTCGTCACCCAGTCCGCGGCCCGCACCGGAGCGCCGGCGGAGTTGCTGATCTGGGACCCCGCGAGATCGCAGGAGCCTCCGCGGTCCCTCGGGTTCGTGGGGACACACGCCGTTCCGCTCGTCGTGCTTCCGACCGGGTACGTCGTCACCGCGGGCGGGCGGCTCGGGCTGGCGGTCTGGGACCACACGCTTCCGGGCTCGGACCCCGCGGTCGTCGCCGGGCTCGTCGAGCCGGTCGATCACCTGCTCGCAGTCTCCGCACGTCACGTCATCACCGCGTCCGGCGACCACGGCCAACTGCTGCTGTGGGACCTCACAACGGCGGACGGACCGTTCGAACTCGGCCGACTCGGACGGAAGGTCAAGACCATGCTGGCGCTGACCGAGACCACCCTGCTCACAGTGGGCGCCGGCCCAGGCGATCTCTACCTGTGGGATCTGACCGAACCGTTCCCGCACCCGAGGAAGATCGGCCACCACGGCCGGGATCTGGCAGCCGCCGCCCTCACCGACGGGCGCTTTGTCACCGCGGGCGACTCCGATCACGTACGGATCTGGCAGCACGACGGCAGGTCCACCGTGCTGTGCGCAACAAGCTCGATCCGAGCGCTGGCCACCGCACCGGCCACGGGCGGCCGGCATGTCTTTCTCGCCAGCGAACTCGGCGGGCTCTCGGCGTGGTGGGTACCGGCTCTCTGGTTCTAGGGGCCGTCCTCCGCGGGACCGGCAGCTGCCGTCGGGATCGATAGCGCGCACCGCAGCTGCAGCACACGGCTTCGGTTCGTCGGCATGAGGTTGTGCGAGAGTCCTGGTGCGGGCGGGGCTGCCGGTAGTGTGCGGACGTATGGACAGCGTTGAACTGTGCGAGTTCGTAACGGTCTTCGGGCACGCGATCGGCCGTGTCGAGGAGACTGGCGAGCGGGTGTCCGTCACCGACGGCGGCGAGCCAGTGGGCGTGCTCCTCCCGGCGGCCGAGCTGGCGGAGTTGGAGCACTTTGCGCAACGGGTCCACGGCGGTCCGAGACCGCGACCACGGGTGATACGGGAGCGCCCGGTCGGCCCGGAGCAGCGGGGCCCCTACATCAGATATGTGCACGCCGACGGCCTGCGGATGACGTTCGCACGGGACCGGGTGGTCGTGGCCGAGCTGCGCTCCGTGGACGAGCTCATCTGGTACACGCCGGGCGAGACACCATTCGCTCCGAACGCGCCGCTGGCTTTCCTCAACCCGCACATCCGCCGCGCGGAAGAAGAAACCGACTGGGCGGACGGCATTCCGCTGTTCTTCGCCGGGCTGGAACGAGCCTTCGGCCTGTCCCTGCCCCGGGACGCGCTCGCATCGGGGCAGGTGCGCTGCGCCCGCCCCGCCCGCCGCTGAGCAGACCACGTACAGCCCGTCTCAGCGCAGCTCGCGATGCGAGCACCTTCACCAGCCCAACGGCAACGAAGAGTTCGGCCGCTCACGCCCCGCGCTGCGTCTTGGCCGCTGTCGCTCGCCCATGGAACCGCACGGAAGTCAGGCCCAGTCATGGCAGACCAGGAGAACCAGTCGACCGATCAGGCGGCCGACGACGTCGGTGACAATCCCGCTGAGCAGTCGAGCGGCGGCATCGCCGGTGCTCTCGACGTCCTCCGGCGCCACCGCCGCACGCTGTACGGCTTCACGCTCGGCGTGTCCGCCCTGACCGCCGTGCTCGGCTGCGCGATCGTCGCCGGGGGATTCGCAGCGACCTGGGACACCTTCGAGGGCGTGCGGGACTACGCGGACTTCAACATCGCCAACGAGGATTCCTATGTGGCTTACGCCGACGGCAGTATGCCGCCGTTGCTACGGGCCGGTGCGGTGGTGTCGTTCCTGCTGCTCGTCCTCGCACTTCTTGTCGTCTCCGTCCTGCACGCCGCGTACGCCGTCGCCGACTCCCACGCCAGGCGCGGCGGCGGCCCGCTCGCCGTCCGCGAGTTGTGGCGCCGCATCCGCCGACGCCTGCCCGCCGCCCTCATGGTCAACGCGTTGGCCGGGCTGGTTGTGGGCGCCATGGCGATGGCAGGCCTGGTGCTGTGGGACCTCGTCGACAGGGGCAGGGTGCCCGGTGTCGAGCCCACGCCACTGCACGGAACCGCGACCCCGCAGTACACGCTGGTGGGATGGATGCTGCCGATCGCCGTCTGCTGTCTCGGCCCGCTGATGTACTTCCGCCTCTCGGGGGCGACCGCCGAGACGGTGGTCGAGCGCCGTTCTCCCTTCGTGGCGCTGTACCGCTCCTGGGTGCTGACCCGCCGCGCGCGGTGGCGCACCCTCGGTATGGGTACGGCGGTCACTGCGGCCGCTGTGCTCGTCTTCTGGGTGGGCCGGTACGCGGCGGCCCCGCTCGCGCACTTCGCCGGACTCGGCATGCTGTGGCTCAGCGACGACAACGTGTGGATCACCGGCGTGCTGGTGGAGATCCTGCCGACCGCCGTGGCCCTTCTCCTGCTGCCTCCGGTGATCATGCCTGTGGTGTGCGCGGTGTTCGCCCGTCTCCACGGGGATCTGCGCGCACGCGAGGAGGCGACGCCCCCTGGGGGTGCTGTTGACCACTGATACAGATCGTCAACTGATCGGCTCTCACGGGACTGGTCGCTGTGCTGTTCCTGCGTAGGGTTTCAGGAAGACGGCAGTGCGGCATTCGCGCACTCCGTCCACTGCCGCGCCGAGTGTTCAGGCGCATCCGCGAGAGAAGGAAACACACCCATGCGCGCCCTTGTGGTCGATCACGGCGAGGCCGGACCCGTCCGGTTCGCCGATGTCGATGAGCCCGTACCGTCCAGCGACGAGGCGCTGGTCGAGATACGGCACATCGGTCTCAACTTCGGAGAGCTGAATTACGTGCACCAGTGGCCGGCCGGCGTTGTGCACGGTCACGACGCGGCCGGCGTCGTGGTGCGCGCCGCATCCGACGGCTCAGGGCCATCCGAAGGTACGCGCGTCGCGCTGGGGATGTCATCCCATGCGTGGGCGGAGCGGGTGGCAGTCAGCCCCGCCTCGCTCGGCACCGTCCCCGAGGGCGTGGAGCTGGCCGACGGTGCCGCGCTGGGGATCGCGGGAGTCACCGCTCTGCGGGTACTGCGCAAGCGTTCCCTGCTGGCGCGCGACGTGCTGGTCACCGGCGCCAGCGGGGGCGTGGGGCACTTCGCCGTCCAGTTGGCGGCGCTGGCGGGTGCCCGGGTGACGGCGCTCGTGGGTACGCCGGACCGGGCCGCCGGACTCCGCGAACTCGGGGCCGACAAGGTCCTGACCGACCTGGCCGGGACCGAGGACCGGTTCGACCTCGTCCTGGACACGGTCGGTGGGCCGCTGATCGCCCAGGCGTGGAGTTCCCTCGCCGAAGGCGGCACCATCCACCTGGTCGGTTACTCCTCGGGGCAGGACACCACATTCCCGTCAGGGACCTTGTTCGGCTTCGGCGAACCCCGCAGCATCGCCACCTACGGCGACATGACGCCGACCAGCGGGGAGCTGACGGACCTGCTGGGCCTCATGGCCGCCGGGAGGCTCTCGGCACCGGTCGGACTGCGAGGCGACTGGCACGACGTGGACAAGGCCGCCCAGGCACTGTTCGCGCGGAAGGTGCACGGGAAGATCGTTCTTGACGTGGTCTGACGTAGGTCGTCCGTCGACGAGAATGGAAAAAATGGACGTACTCGCGGAAGCCTTGCGTGTATCGGGTGCGCGAGGGGCGCTCGGGGTCGTACTGAAGGCCGGAGGAACCTGGGGCCTGTGGCTGGACTCCTACCCGGGAGCGGCACTGCACGTGGTGTCCCGTGGCACGATGTGGCTCCACGTCCCGGGCGGGAGGCCCCTGCAGGTGCAGGCAGGAGACGCCGTCCTGTTGTCGCCGGGCACCGCCCACGGGATAGCCGGCGGGTCCGGTATGACGATGGGTCCCTGTGACCGGAAGGCGACGGACCAGGCCCTCACCGACGGCAGCGCCCTGCACCTGGGCTCGACGCCGGCGCAGACGGAAGTGCTCGTCCTGCGCTACGAGCAGGACCCGGAGGTGAGCACGCCGGTGCTCACCTCCCTCGTCCGGCCGATGCACGTCACGAGCCGGGAGAACCCACAGCTCAGAAAGACCGTCGAGCTTCTCACGGCGGAGCTCGCGCAACCGCAGATCGGCACCACCGCCGCCGTCAACAGCATCGTCGACCTGCTGCTCATCCAGTTCGTACGCGTCTGGCTGGCCCGCCACCCGGAGGAGCAGTCCGGCTCATGGCTGGGCGCGATGCGTGATCCGGTCGTGCGCGACGCCCTGGAATGTGTCCACGCCCGGCCGGAACGCCCCTGGACCACCGAGTCCCTGGCGGCCGCGACGGCGGTGTCCCGGACGACGCTGTCCAGGCACTTCCGGTCCGCGCTCGGACAGACGCCGGGCGCATACGTGACGCAGTGGCGCATGGATCTGGCGTCCGTCCGGCTCCGCGACACCGACGAGCCGGTCGAGTCGATCTCCGGCGCGGTCGGCTACGCCTCGCCACACGCGTTCAGCCGTGCCTTCCGACGTGCCCGAGGCATGCCCCCGGGCGAGTACCGCTCTCGGCTTCGCAAGGGGGCCGCAGGCAGGCGATCACCGGTGCCCCTTGAGCACAGTGCGGTCCGGGCGGGTGGGTAGGAGCGACGCACCTCATCCGGCCTCGGCTGGTGGGCTCGCATGTGGCCGCAGGCGAAGTGCCTTGCGCCCGACGACAGTTTCAGCGCTTGACCTTGACGCGACGGCAGGGTTTCTACTGGCGGCATGCGAATCGGAGAGATCGCCGCGCTCGTGGGGCTCACCACCAGGGCGATCCGGCACTACCACCATGTCGGGCTGCTTCCGGAGCCGGAGCGGCGCCCCAACGGCTACCGCGCCTACAGCATCCGCGACGCCGTACTGCTCGCCCGGGTTCGCCGGCTCACCGAACTCGGCCTCAGCCTCGATGAAGTGCGCGACGTCCTCGCCGAGGATGCCGGGCGCGAACCGGCCGAGGTGCTGGAGGAACTCGACGCCGATCTGGCCCGCCAGGAAGCCGACATCCGGGAGCGGCGCTGTCGGCTCAGCGCCCTGCTCTCCGAGCCGCCCGACGCGACCGGCCCCGTCTCACCCGCCCTCGCCGCACTGCTGGCACAGGCCCCCAGGACGGACTCGCCGAGCGCGGCCAAGGACCGCGACCACCTCACGCTGATGGACGCCACCAACTCCGGCAGCCAAGAGATTTTCACGCTGCTCGGAACACTGGTCGCCGATCCCGCGGTCGTCGAACTGTATGAGCGCCTCGACGCGCTCGCCGAAGCCCCCGTCGACGATCCGCGGATCGCACCCCTGGCAGCGGACCTGATGGCAGCCGTCCCCGAGGAGCTGTTCGCCGCGATCCCCGAGGACGGGGTGGTCGTGACCGGATTCAAGGAAGCGCTGCTCGCCGAGTACGCCCCTGCGCAGGCGGAAGTCGTGGGCCGGCTTATGGACGCGTTCATGGAGAGGGGCAGGGGATGAGCGGCCGGCCAAGGGGCGTACGGGCGGCGCGGATCGCGGTCGCCGCCGTACTGCCGGGGGAACTGGCCCTGGCGACCTGCCTGGTGACCGGGGTCCGGCCGCCCGGGTGGGCGCTGATGGGCGCCGAGGCGCTGGCGGGCGCGGTGCTGCTGCTGGAAGCATGGGTGCTGCGCTCGCTGTATGTCGCCGCGCGCGCCCGCGGCGCGGACCGCCGGGCGGCACGGCGAGCTGCCGTACAGGAGGCGGTGCCAGTAACTGTCCGCCGCCTGCTCCTCCACGAGCTGCGCGCCCTCGCCTCCCTGGGGCGGTGGGCCCGGCGCGGCACCCACGGGGTGCGCCCCGGGGACCTCGCTGCCGCGTACACCGGGCCCCAGACCGCGATGATGTACGGACTGCTCTTCGTCATGGTCGTCGAAACGGTGGGCCTGGCCTTCCTCATCCCATGGCCTGCGGTCCACCGGGTGATCCTGATACTCGACCTGTACGGCGTCGTCCTCGTGCTGGCCCTGCACGCCGCCTGCGTCACCCGACCGCACGTCGTACGCCCTGACGGCTCTCTGCGGATCCGCTACGGAGCCCTCTTCGACCTCGACGTACCGCCGGACGCGGTCGCCTCGGTCCGGATCGACCGGCGATACCCCGGGGGCGGCCTGATCACCCTCTCCGAGGGCGGGGTGCTCGACCTCGTCGTGGGCGGCCAGACCTCCGTGACCCTGGAACTGAGTCGGCCCCTCCCCTTCACCCGCCCGCTCGGTGCGACGGAAGAGGCCCACACCATCCGCTTCCACGCCGACGACCCGCGCGCACTGGTCAGTGCACTCCGTCAGCCCGCCTGAGCACACAGATCGGCTCCGACTCCCCGCCGACCGCCTCCCGGCGGGGTGTGGAAGCAGGGCCTCGCGCTCGCCGCCGTTCCCGCGCCCCGCCCTGAGCAGGCGTTCGTGGCGCCTTCGCGCGCTGGGAAGCACCCCGCATCGCGGGCCTACGAGGGATGCGGGAGGTGAGCGAGCCGCGCCCGGACACGGACGTGCCCCCGGTCTGCTCGGCCTCCACCGGGATAAGAGGCCTTATGCGCTGTCGCTGACTGTGCGCTGGTAGTGCTCTGCGATCTCGTCACTGGTCGTCAGCCAGATATCGGGTTGGGTGGCGAGATATTCCAGCGCCTCGTCGAGGTACTTGTGTCGGAACGGCTGGCCGATGACGAACGGGTGCAGGGCCAGCGCCATGACCCGGCCACTGTGTGCGGAGTCGGCGTGCAGCTGCTCGTACTGGTCCTTGACGATCTGTACGAACTCCGGCCCGGTGACGCCCTTGCCGAACAGCAGCAGATCGTTGAGCTCGACCGAGTACGGAACGCTGAGCATGCCGGGAACATTCAGCCGGTACGGCTGATCGTCGTTGGTCCAGTCGAGCAGGTAGCTCAGGCCCAACTCGGCCAGCAGGCTCGGGGTGTGGAATGTCTCGGTCAGCCCCGGCCCCATCCAGCCGCGCGGTCGCTGACCGGTGGCGGCGGCGATGGTCTCGACGATCTCCGTAAGAAAGCGGCGTTCCTCGTCGCGGCCCATACCGGTCTGCAGGATCGAGTTGGTACGCCCATGGGCGAGCCAGGCCCAGTTGCGGACCCGCCCGGCCTCGATGATCTGGGGATAGTGGTCGGCGACGGCGGAGTTCAGCAATGCGCTGGCCCGGATGCCGTGCCGGTCCAAGCTCTCGATCGTGCGCCAGATGCCGACGCGGACACCGTAGTCGCGCCAGCCGTAGTTGAGCGCGTCGGGGACCAGGTCCGCCGTGCCGGGCCAGAGGCTGGTGGAGGGGCGGTCGAGCAGGAAGTGCTCGATGTTGAGCCCGATGTAGGCGGCGACTCTGGCACCGCCGGGCCAACTGATCCGCGGGCGCTCGGTGATGGGGCTGTAGTCGAAGAGCTCGTTCTCCGTGGTGTTCGTCATGCCGACACGGTAGAAGTTAACATCAATGTCAGGTTCAACTACCGGGTCGGCAGCCGAGAGCGAGGTCGAGATGCGCATTGGTGAGCTTGCGCGGCGCACGGGAGTCAGCGAGCGATCCCTGCGGTACTACGAACAACAGGGCCTGCTCTCGCCCGACCGCACCCCCGGTGGACACCGTGACTACCCGGAGCAGAGTGTGGACCGGGTCATTCGTGTCCAGGAACTCTTCGCTGCCGGACTGCACAGCAAGAAGATCGCGCGGCTGCTTCCGTGCATGCGAGACGCGGACGGCGGCCCCTCGGAAGAGGCCACACCCGAGCTGATCGCCGAACTTACCGCCGAACGGGACCGCATCGACCGCGTGATCACCGAGCTGACCACCTCCCGCGGGGTGCTGGACGACGTGATCCACACGGCGTCGGAACACGACCGGTAGCGCGGGGCGCGGGTGTCGCGTGCGCTGCAGGGCCTTGACAGGCCGCACCACGTGGGACGACGTCGAAAAGCGCCACCTCGATCAACGCGGGCAACCGGTCGACCCGTGCCACCTCCGGCGCGCCCCTCGCCGCCTCTCGTAGCCCCTCGCCGCCTTTCGTATCCCTGGAACTCGACCGTGAGGCCTGGTCCGGCACGGACATTACGATCGATGAGTGACGATCAGATATGAGTGGCGGAGCGACTTCGACAACACCGCCCTCAACGCGCTGCACGCCGACGGTTTCGGGCACCCGATCGCACAGACCGACTGGCGGGAACAAGTTGAGAACCACAGTCTCGGCTGGGTTTGCGCCTGGGAGGAAGACTCGCTGATCGGCTTCGTCAACGTCGCCTGGGACGGCGGAGTGCACGCCTTCCTCCTGGACACGGTGGTCTCCCGACATTACCGCTCAAGAGGTGTAGGTGCCGCCCTGGTGGCCACCGCGGCGCACGAGGCCCGCGCCGCGAAGTGCGAATGGCTCCACGTCGACTTCGAGGAGCACCTGCGTTCGTTCTATTTCAACGCATGCGGCTTCAAAGAGACGACGGCCGGTCTGATCGCCTTGTAGCGCCACGGGCCCCGGAGCTGCGGCCCGGGGAAAGGGCGTCATCCCCTGACGTCAGGAAGCGGCGCTTCCAGGGGGATGACGCCCCGCCCGGCTCACCAGGTCTTGCCGGCCTGCTCGCGGACCGTGCGGTTGATTCTGTTGAAGAAGTTGGTCATCGCGATCTCCAAGATGATCGCGCTCAGTTGCTCCTCGCTGAAGTGGTCGGCTGCGGCGTCCCAGATCTCGTCGGTCACGCCCGGTGCGCCGTCCTGGAGCCGGGTGGCGGCCTCGGTCAGGGCGAGGGCAGCCCGCTCCTCATCGGTGTAGAAGGGCGTCTCGCGCCACGCGACCACGTTGTGCAGCCGCTCAGCTGTCTCACCAGCCTTGTGCGCCGACTCGATCGAGGCGAAAACGCACGGGCTGCAGCCGTTGATCTGGCTGGTACGCAGATGGACCAGCGACAGCAGGCGCCCATCGACGCCCCCGGCGTGAATCGCCTTGTAGAGGTGCTGGATCGCTGTGGTCACGTCGGGATTCGCCTGGCCGTTCATACGTGCTTCCATCGATGTTGCTCCTTCATCGGTTACCTGAGCCCCTTCGGGTCCGTCATCACCCATGACGGAGCAGAGCCGAGGAAGGTAACAACATGTCCGACACCAGTCCGGCCGACCCGACGGCCAAGGAGTTCGAGGCCCACCGCGACCGGCTGCGTGCGGTCGCCCACCGCATGCTCGGATCGCACGCCGACGCCGAGGACGTGGTCCAGGAGGCCTGGCTGCGCCTCTCCCGCCAGGACACGGCGACCATCCACAATCTCGGCGGCTGGCTGACCACGGTGGTCGGCCGGATCAGCCTCGATCTCCTGTGAGCGCGCCAGGCCCGCCCGGAGGCGTCCTACGACGACCGCGACGGGGCCGAGATCGTCGTGACGCTCGACGACGGTCCTGTTCCCGAGGACGACGCAGTGCTCGCCGACTCGGTCGGACTCGCACTGCTGGTGGTCCTGGAGTCGCTCGGGCCGAGCGAACGGCTGGCGTTCGTGCTGCACGATCTGTTCGCGGTGCCGTTCGAGGAAATAGGGCAGATCCTGGGCAAGTCCACCGCCGCTGCCAAGATGCTCGCCAGCCGTGCCCGCAGGAAGGTGCAGGCGACCGAGCGACCGGCCGATGTCGGACGGGAGCAGCGAGAGGTGGTCCAGGCCTTCCTTGCGGCGGCTCGCGGCGGCGACTTCGAGGGGTTGCTGCGAGTGCTCGACCCCGAGGTGAAGCTGACCGTCGACACGCCGTCCGGCGTCGTCGTCACCCTCGGCGCCACCAAGGTCGCAGCCGGCGCGCAACTGTCCGCCGGCGCAGCCGCGCATGGGCGGGCGGCGCTCGTCAACGGCCTACCGGGGATCGTTTCCTGGCGCGCTGACGGCACTCCTCTCTCGGTCGTCGCGTTCACCGTCGCCAACGGACGGATCGCCGACATCCTGATCGTGGTCGACCCTGCCAAGCTCGCGCTGATGGGACTGCCGGACCCTGCGTGAGGTGCTTCCCGGGCAGGTTGCCGGGGCTCCGGGGCGTTCGATGATCCGGTGTGCACGGGCGCGTATGGCGCGTATGGGTGCGTACGCAGCAGGCACGGCAGTTTCACCAGCACTTGAAGCCGAAGGGCGAGCGCCCGCCAGCACCCCGTCAGGGCACCGGTAGGGCACCGGTAGGGCACCGGCAGGACTCCGGCACGGCCCGAGGCAGGGAGCGTCGAACGGGAGGCCGAGAAGTCACTCGATCGTGAGTTCCGCCCGTTCGGATCACGGGATGACCCGATTCTGTGCAGGACGGGACGGCATGTGAGCGGTGCCGCCGGGAGGCGTGGGAGCGGTGAGGGGAACGGCATGACGCGGAGTGCGGGGCGGCCCGGCGGCCTGGACGAGCAGGCGGTGCTGCTGGTGGCCGGGCTGGCCGATCTGGCGGTGAGCACCCTGGGGTCGGCCCTGGGAACGGTACGGGGGCTGCTGCGCCGCTCGGACGCCGCGGAGCTTGCCGCGGAGGCCGAGCGGGACCTGGCGGCGCGCGGGCGCCTGGCGCTGGACCGGTACGCGGCCGTTCCTCCGGCCCACCTGGAGATCCTTGCCCAGCACGCCCGGTCACGGCGGGCCGCGGGCGATGCCTGAGCGGTGGAGGCCCGGCCCGTTCAAGGATCGCGTCGACGAAGTGCTGAGCGACTTCGTCGCCCGGGAAGCCGACCAGTTGGTGGCGATCGACCCTGCCTTAGGGCCGGTGGCCGAGCAGCTGGCGGCGGTGGTCGCGGACGGCAAGCGGCTGCGGGCAGCGTTCTGTTACTGGGGCTGGCGGGCGGCGGGACAACCGGACAGTGAAGCGCTGGTGCGGGCGGCCGCCTCGATGGAACTGGTGCACGCTGCTGCCGTCGTGCACGACGACCTCATCGACGACAGCCCGCTGCGGCACGGCCGACACACCGCGCATGTAGCGCTGCGCGCGGCCGTACGTCGTCGCCCGCGTGCCGCCTCCGCCGCCCGGTCGTTGGCAATGCTCGTGGGGGACCTGCTGATGTCGCTGGCCGGGCAGCTGTTCGTCACCAGCGGGCTGCCCGCGGCGTACCTGGCACGGGCGCGTCCCTCGTGGGCGGTGTTGGCGCGGGAACTGATCGCCGGTGAGTGTCTGGAGATTCTGCGCACCGGGGCCGAGCCGGACACCGCGGCGTCGCTGAAGGTCGTCCGGTACAAGACGGCCAAGTACACCGTCGAGCAGCCCTTGCTGATCGGTGGCGCGCTGGCCGGGGCCGACGGGCGGCTGCGTGAGGGCTACTCCGCCTACGGGCTGCCGCTGGGAGAGGCGTTCCAACTGCGGGACGACCTGCTCGGCCTGTTCGGTGATCCGCAACGCACCGGCAAGGCCAACGCCGACGATGTGAGCGGCTACCGGCCCACTGCCCTGCTGGCGGAGACCTGGCGTCTCGCCGGTGAAGCCGAGCGGGAGCAGCTGCGCGCGCTGCTCGGCCGACGTGGCCTGAGCGCCGACGGTCTCGACGCCGTCCGCGAGGTGATGCGCCGGCTGGAGACGCCCGGTCGCATCGAAGACATGATCACCGCGCGGGTCGAGACGGCTCTTGACGCTCTGCACGAGTTGGACACTCCCGCTCACGCCGCCGCGGCCCTGACCGCACTGGCGCACTCCGCGGCGGTCCGCCTGTCCTGACCTGCAAGGGGCAGTCCGTGCTCTCGGGCGGCCGACGCCCCGCCTCGCGAACATCCCTTTCGCACAAGGAGTTCTGCCATGACCCTCACCGACGCATCGATGGACGCCCTGCGACAGGCCGGTGACGAGCTCGCCGACGCCACTGTCGCCACCCTGTTCGAGCGCGGCGAAGTGGGCAAGTTCAACACCCTGATGCGCTACGTCTCCACGGTCAACGCGCCGCTGCCCAACGGGCTGCCCAAGGTGGCCCGCGAGTACCTGCAGGCGACCAGCGCCCCGCCGACATGGGTGGACTGGGATGAGATGGAGAAGGCCAGGCTGTTCTTCATCGACAACAACGTGCACGTCTCCACCGCGCTGTCCTTCACCTCCATGCCCGCCTGTTTTCTCGTGCCGCATGTGGCGAAGCTGCTGTCGACCACCCACGGGTTGAACTACCCGTCCAAAAGGATGGCGGAGACCGGACAGTTCACCGTCCACCTGATGCAGCCCGACGCCTTCGAGGCGAACAGCCGCTTCATCCCCGCCGCCCAAAAAGTCCGCCTCCTGCACGCAGCCATCCGCCACCACCTCGAACGGGAGAACCGCTGGGACACCGAAGCCCTGGGCGTGCCGATCTGCCAGGAGGACATGATCGGCGGGCAGCTGTTCTTCTCCCTGCTCGTCCTGGACAGCCTGCACCGGCTCGGTATCCACATGAGCGTCGAGGGGGCCGAGGCGTACTTCTACGCCTGGCGTGTGGTCGGCGCCATGCTCGGCGTCGACCAGGACGCCGTTCCCAAGACGCTGGATGAGGCCCGGGCCTTCCTCGATCTGTACATGCTCCGGCACATGGGCCCCTCCGAAGAAGGCGCCCACCTGACCCGGCAGCTCATCGACCTCTACGAGGAGGTTGTGCCCGGCACCTTCTTCGACCCCATCGTCTCCGCCCTGATCCGTCACCTGGTCGGCGACACCTGCGCCGACTGGCTCCAGGTTCCCCGCACCCCATGGGACACCGTCGTCAAGGCCGTGCCCCATCTGCTCGGCGTACTGGAGACCATCGAGGACCGCTCCCCCGTCGGCGCCTGGGCGCTGGACCGCCTCGGCCATCTCACCAGTATTTTCGAGCTGTCCTCCCTGACCCGCGGACGTGTCATGCACTACGCCATCCCCGAGCAGCTCAAGAAGGACTACGGCATCTCGGGCACCGTGCCCCGCACCCACCGATGGACGCCGCCCGCCGCCACCATCTCCTGATCAGCCAGGCCGAGCACCCACTCCCGGTAGGGCCAAGGGACGGTGATTCGGTTGTGGGCCCTTCGAGGATGCGGGGGCCCAGATCCCGTCGAGCTGCCGGCGCCGGAAGACCGAGTACACGGTCTCCCCCGGCCCGTACCGAGATCGCGCCATTGGCAGGCTCAACGTCCCTGAGGATTCCCGCCGGGGGATCTCACTCCGTCGGCTCGGGGAACATGACCGTCATGACCCCGGCGGCGAGGGCCGCCACATCTGTGGCGGGGTCCATCGCCGCCCGCAGACTGAGGCTGCCGCCCAGTGCGCCCAGCACCACGACTACCTGCTCCAGCGGTATGGCCGGCTGGATCTGCAGGCGTCGGCAAGCGCCTTCCAGCAAGGCGACGATCTGCTCCTCATGGCGGCGCTGAGCGGCTACCGAGGCGGCCGCGGCCTCGGGGTGACGCGTGACCGCGGCCATGAACTCCATGGCCGCGGTGCTCCACCGTGCCGCGTCCTGGTCATCGGTGAAGGCACTGGGGATCAGTGCGGCGATCAGCTCCCCCCGGCTGGAGACCCGGTCCAGGGTTTCGCCGAGCAGCTGCAGATGCGCCTCCGTATGGGCATCGACGACCGCCTGCCACAGGCCCTCCTTGCCTCCGAAGTGCTTGTACACGGCGCCTCGCGTGTAGCCGGCCTCTTCGGCGATCTCGTCGACCGTCGCCGCCAGGAACCCCCGGCGCTGCAGCACGTTGCGGCCTGCCTCCAGCAGCCGCTCGTGCGTGACCTGCTGCTGCTCGGCCCGTGTCAACCTGCCCACCCGATTCACCTGACCCACGTCCATTCAGTAACAGCATGTTTCCAGAAACACTTCGTTACTATAGTGAGGGCGCTCGGCGCATCGGACAGGGCAGGAGTCGGCTTCGCAATGATCGAGACAGTGGCCATCGCCGCGGGAGCCGTCGGCGCGCTGACAGTGCTGTGCTGGGTGGCGGACCGTGCACTGCTGTGGCTGGAGGCCCGGGGCTGGGTGTACTGGCGAAAGAGCAAAGGGCTGAAAGCCATGGGAGTGGATCTGATGCTGGAAGGTTCCCCCGCGGCGAAAGCCCTCGAGCGGGCGATGCAGGACGAGCGGACACGTAAGAACGTACGGCCTGCCGAAGAGCCGCCCCTCGACGTCGACCTGGACGCCGGCACGATACGGATCCGAGATGACATGAAGGGCGGCGGGGACAAGACCATGGGCGCAGACGGCAAGGCGACGACGCAATGAGTGCAGTCGTCCCCTACCTGGTGGTGTCCGGCTGCCTGATCGCGGTGATGGTGTCCTTCACCTGGCTGAAGCGCCTGATGCTCCGCCGCGGACTGGCCGGGTCCGCTCTGCGCGGCGCGCTGGCCTCCTACGAGGAGGCCATGCGCATCACCTCCCACGAGTCCCACATCGAGATCCGCGCCCAGGCCGACCGCCGGACACCGGTCGTCTCCGACGACCCTGGGTGGACCGGCCACCCCGCAGCGGGCACGAGCACGGCCCGGACGCGGCGATCCCGCCGACCAGGCAGGCGCCGCCTGCGCCGATGGTCGGGCCGCTGACCATCCGAGCGGCAACTGCGCCGATGTGCTCCTGCTCGGAGGTCACCGAAGCCATAGGTGCACAACCCAGGCCGGGGCAGCTTGCCCAGACGACAGAGGCCACCCCGACCGTGTGGTTGGTGTGCTCGGTGGCTACTTCTCAGACGCTGCCTAGCGCCGCATCGTGCAACATTCGCCCTGGGCGGTCTGCGACGATGACTCCATGGACGAGGAAGTCATTCCCATTCTTCGCGTCGAGGACGCTGCGGGGGCGGTCGCCTGGTACGAGCGGCTGGGCTTCGCGAAGCAGTGGGAACACCGCTTCGAACCGGGATTTCCCGCGTTCGTCGAGGTCGCCCGGGGCGAGGTGCGGTTGTTCTTGTCGGAGCACAAGGGCGATGCCCGCCCCGACACGTTGGTCTACCTCCGCGTTCGTGATGTCGAGGCCATCGCCTCCGAGTTCGGTGTGCAGACGAAGGACGCCCCGTGGGCGCGTGAGATCGAGCTGCGTGACCCTGACGGCAATCGGCTGCGAATCGGCACGCCGACGGAATGACCATCGCCGGCAGCGCACGGCAGGGAAGCTGTGCTGGTGGCCGAGCGAATACGCGTCCGCGAACTCGATGACGACGAGGGGCAGCGCCCGCTGCGGATCATCCGTCGGGGCGGCAGCGGGTCGGTGGTCGCCTGGCGACGGGCGCAGATGGTGCTGCTGCGGTCGGCCAAGGCGTTCACCCCGCCCCCCGAGCGCCGGGAGATCAAGAAGATCGCAAGTCCACCCCGGCCGACAGTGGGCCGAGCGCGGCGGACGGCACAAGGACCCGACCGGGAGCCCAGGCCCCGATGGCGGACGACCTACACCCACCCGCACGGGGTCCGGCACCTCTTTGCTGCCTACGCTCTGGTCAAGGACAAGCTCTACGGCCATATCAAGCCGAACGGGACACGACCTAGCTCCCGGCAAGTACCGGCCCACCGCGGAACGGCGGCGCGGCGCGGCCGTGCAGAGGGCGGGCGGGGCGCAGCGCGGAGGCCCGTCGCCTGCCCGCAGGGTGCCCGGACGCGGACGCGTCCGGGCACTTCGCATGCGTGCCTCTGCGAACTCACCTATTCGACATACCGCACACAGTGCGTCGGCAAAGAAGTGCCCATGCAACTCTGGCAAATCGCGCTTGTCCGGGGCATGATCCTCTTGACCACCCGACGGGTTCGCCGTTCGGGGAGCTGTAAGTGAGGAGAGTGGGGGGCGTATGTCCCGTATCAAGCGTGTTCTGACCGTGGCGGTCGGCGCCGCCGCCTGTGTCGCCCTGGCGCAGGCCCCGGCGAACGCTGTCGGGTCCTGGCACATCGCGGATGCGGCTAACGGTCGCGGAACCGGTGCGTTCAACAGCGGCGACAACAACAAGTTCCGGATCGCGGACACCAAGAAGGACGGCTACAGCATGGTGCTCCGCATCAAGCTCCCCGGCCGCTCCGAGATCACGTCGTGCGACGACCGGAACGGTGCGAACAACGGATTCGAGTACTGCCGGATCAGCAACATCCCGCGCAACACCGAGGTCCAGTTCAAGGCCTGCGCGAAGGACTTCAGCGGCGACCTGCCGGGGTGGATCGACTGCTCTTACTGGATCAAGGACTACACCAGCTAAGAGGCGGACGGGAGGGTGGCGGTATCGAACGCGAGGATTCCGCCACCCTCCCGCGGAATGCCCAGGACATGCGGACCGTTGAGCGGTGCGGCGCCCTCATCGGCGAGTGATCCACGCAAGATCGGAAGGCCGACACCTTCGGCCGGACGCGCCCAGTGACCGTTGGGCTGCCCCAGCGCACTGGAGGCACAGCAAGGCAGCGTGGAGGCCGCCTGCGCCGTCTTCTTGGGACGGCGGTGGGCTGGTGGGGATGGAGCCCGAGCCGTCGCAGCGCGTCGGTGTGGACGCGGATGTCGAACCAACCGTGCCAGCAGCCATCCGGGCCGATGCCACAGCCCAGAACCCCCCATTGCATCTCGTCCCGCTCGAAGGGTATCCAGTCGATGCCGCGCTCTCGCAGTCAAGCGCGGGTGGCCGCCATGGGCCGGAGGTGCCCCGGCGGGTTTTCGTAGGCCGCGATAGTGATCCAGTCGTTTCATAGCGGACGTCGAGTTTGTCGTAGCGCAGCTCGCTGTCGGGCACTCGTGTCGTGAGCTCTCGCGACAGGCCTCGACTTCCCGGTCGTCACCAAGTTCGCGGCGCAGAGCGGCCGTGCGGCTTTTGCCTGCTGCCTGGAAAAGAGCCATTGCTCCTCGGGCCCACGGCGACGGACCCGGTGGGTACTCCCAGTCGATGGACGACTCGTACCACTCGCACAGTCTTGCCAGTTGCTCCCGCGTGGCCGTGTTGATAGGCAGCCGTTCCAGCTCGCAAGGGGAACCATGCCGTGCCTTCGAGCCGGGTTGCCGGGTGACACTCGCCCCGCCCGCCGTCCGTTACGAGGCCGCTGACGGGCCCGTGCGAGCGTCGTAGGCGGCGCGGGCCTCGTCGATCCGGGCGAGGTGCGCGACGCTCCATTCGAGCAGGGGCGCGGTGGCCTCGCGCAGGGTGATGCCCATCTCGGTGAGCTCGTAGCTGACGTGCGGCGGCATCACGCCGTGAACGGTGCGGGTCAGGATTCCGTCACGCTCCAGGCTGCGCAGTGTCACGGTGAGCATGCGCTGGCTGATTCCGTCGATGGCCTTCTTGAGCTCGGTGAAGCGGCGCGGTCCCTCCCGGAGATGACGTACGACCAGCAGCGACCACTTGTCCCCGACGATGTCGAGCACCACTCGGGTCCGGCACGCATCGTCCGACTGCGTCGCGGGCCGTGGCTCGCTTTGTGCCGCGTCCATGGTTACCTCCAGAGAACCGGGGCACCGAAAAGTGCCTTATTGCCTGCGGTGCATCGCGTGCACCAGCATGCTCTCAGTACTCAAACAGTACCGAGGCACAAAAGGTAACCGCCAGAGCCGCGAACCGACGGCATGCGCGTGACCGTGCTCTTCTGCTTCTACGAAGGAGGATTGATTCACTCATGACCACATTCCTGCTGGTACACGGCGCATGGCACAGCGGACAGGGCTGGGACCGGGTGGTGCCGCTACTGGAGGCTGCCGGGCACCGGGTGTTCGCGCCGTCCCTGACCGGCTATGGCGACAAAGTGCACCTGCTCGGTCCGGAGGTGGGGCTCGACACCCACGTCGACGACGTGGTCGGGCTGATCGCCGAGGAGAACCTCAGCGACGTCGTACTCGTCGGCCACAGCTACGCGGGACTGGTGATCTCCTCGGCGGCCAACCGGATTCCGGACCGCATCGCGCACTTGGTCTACCTCGACGCGATGGTTCCGGAGGACGGCGAGTCCGCGGTCGACGTCCAACCGGTGACACGGCAACTGATCGAGCTCGCCGAGAAGTCCGGGGACGGCTGGCGCGTGCCGCCGATGCCCGAGCAGCCCGCGCCCTTCGGCCTGTTCGGCGTCACGGATCCGGCGGACGTCGCCTGGTTGCGCGGAATGCTCTCGGACCAGCCGGTGCGCTGTCTGCAGCAGCCGGTGCGACTGGACAATCCAGCCGTCAACGCGATCCCGCGCACGCACATCCACAATGTGGGCGCTGCGCCGGCAGGCATCACCCGTCGCCCTGTCCCCCCGATTCAACCCAATGGCACTGCCGCACAGGTCTGGGAGCTGCCGACCGGCCACGACTGCATGATCACCATGCCGAGCGAACTCAGCGAACTACTCCTCAAGCTCTCCTAAACGCTGTCCCGTAAAGGTCACCCGACAGAACACACCCACTTCGAAGACACGGCCCAGGTCGCGTCCGGCGGATCATGTACGGAGCCGGAGCTGACTTGCCGCACCGGAGACGCTTACGCATGTCGGCCTGATCCCCGCGCATCCGTCGATCCTCCGGAGCACTCCAGAAACTGCTCCCGTTCGGCTGCCGACAGCGGGGCCAGGAGGTCGTCGTTGGCCTGCTGCCCCGCCTTGGTGCAGTCCTCCAAGCGCCACTCGCCCTCAGCGGTGAGGTTCACCGCATTCTCGCGGCGGTCGGCCGGGGTCCATCAGGGCGGTGACATAGGCGTCCAGCCGTTCCTCCACGAGCCGCGTAGTCAGCTCTGTCCTCCCTGCCTCCCGCCATGTCTGCGCCACCTGCTGCACTTCCTCCGAGCACGCCAGTCCGTCGCGCACCTGCCAGTACAGCCGCTCACTCGCTTCCGCAGCCAGCGCCCCGCCTGCCTGCTCATACGCCTCGGGGAAGCGCAGACCCCACGCCGGGCCGTGCAGAAGGGCGAGGATGGCCGAGCAGTGCGCCACATCGAGATCCGCCGGGCCCCAAGAGGTCGCTGCCCAGTCGACGACGCCGGTGATCCGGGCGCCTGCCGGCCCGGAGGACGGCACATCGAACAGCACGTTGCCGGGCTGGAAGTCCCGGTGCAGGAATCGCCCTTCGTAGGGCGGCGCGGGCTTGCGGATCACGTCGATCGCCGCGTCCCATACCGCCGCGTCGGCGCCCTTCGGAGTCACGGCAGTGTCGGCGGTCGTCAACGACACGTACTCCCGGGGCCGCTCGGCGGGCCGCAACGCGTGGATCGCCACGAGTTGGCGGGCCAGCAGGTGAATGCGCGCCTCCAACCCCTCATCTTCGAGGACCGCCCGGCCCGCCAGACGGGTCATCAGGAGCGACGGGTATTCGCAGTGCACGGCGGTCGGATCAACCGCGACCAGCTCAGGAGCCGCAACGCCGGTCCCCGCGAGCACGGACAGGGCGCCGGCCTCCCTGTGCAGCGACTCCTCGGCGTGCTCCAGGTAGAACGGCTCGACGAAGCTCCGCAGCACCAGGTCACGGGTGCCTCCGTCCCGCCTGCCGACGGTCAGTCGCCGCATCTCGGCAGTGATGCCGCCACGCAGCGCCTCGGTTCGGACGACCCGTTCGCCGACCTCCAGGTGCCGGGTCACCCAAGCCAGCGTCAGCGGTCGGACAACCGCCACCTCACCGGAGTTGGTCACCGTGCCACCTCATCATCCGGCGGCGGCAGGCGCAAAGGCTTTCATTCAGCGGGGCCTGGCGCCGAGCCGGCCATAATGAGGTCGTCTCATGCGGTGTGATGTTCGTGTGGTGAGCCGAAGCACGACAGGTGTCGCACAGGCGGGCTTGCTGTCACCGTGGCCCAGTCTGCGTGCGTTGGACTTGACCAGCTGAACACCGAAGCCAGCGACGTCGATTGAGGGGGCACGGGGACTGTCGGTGGCTGGTGGCAGGATCTCCGGCATGGTCTTTGTACGTACGACCCCGCCGCGGCCTGTAGAGGTGTCCGAGGTCTTCCCTGAGCTGGCTTCTTGGGCGCGTCCTGCGATTCGGCTGCATCCCCGCCCGGGGTCGCCTTCGGTCAGGGAGAGCTCGGTCGGGGGGCCGTTGCTGTGGCCGGCCGAGGAGCCGTGGCCGCACTGCGAAAGCTCGCACCTGCACCGTGACAGTGGGTTCCGCCAGTCGCCGGTCATAGTGCGGCTTGAGAGACGCATGCAGGCCCGATGGCACCCTGATTCCGGTGATGTCGGGCTGACGCCCGAGGAGGCGGCGCTCAAGGAACGGAGCGCCGCGCGGCTCGCGGAGCGACTCGACGCCGGCCCTCCGTGGCCTGCGGACTGCCCGGTCCCCATGCTGCCCGTGGCTCAGCTGTATCTGCGCGACATACCCCTGTTGCGACCGCCCGGCCAGGCCGATCTACTCCAGATTCTCTGGTGCCCCTACGATCACGAACCGGATTACAAGCCGTCGACCGCGCTGTTCTGGCGGTCCGCCACCGCGGTCGTCGACATCCTCGCCGCACCGCCGGAACCGTACGAGGTGAACTATCGGGGCTATGTGCCGGAACCGTGCGTGCTGGCACCAGAAGCGATCACCGAGTACCCCGTCAGCCTCGATCTGAGCCCGGAGATCAGGCTGATGGTGGAGGACCGGAGCAGATGGCAGGCAGCCGGCGTCGAGGTGGACAGCGCCTACGGGGACTGCCCGCGGGACTTCTACGACTGCGAACTGGCTGACGCTCCCGGTTGGAAGGTCGGCGGCTGGCCCCCGTGGGGCCGCACCGACCCGTATCGCCGACACTGCGCTGTCTGCGATGTGCAGATGGTCCCGCTGCTGACCATCGCTTCCTTCGAATGGGACGGTGGTGAGGGACGCAGCTGGGCGCCGTGCGAAGACCAGGCCGCCGCCTACGCCGCCCACTACGCCGGCCAAGACCCCTCGCAACCGACTGCGGTCGAAGTGGGCAGCACCGACAACATGCAGCTCTACGTCTGTCCGGCCTCCCCCGAGCATCCGCACACCGACCTGATCCAATGAGCCATCGGGCCTGTCACACACCCTCCGTAGCCGGTGACATGAATGCTGCCGCATGAGGGACTGACAGGCGATGCGCCTCGCATGTGCCGACCAGACAGCTTCGATCGCTTCACGGTATGGACCGAGGTCGGCTCGTGGCGGCGGCTGCACCGGGCGGTGCTGGACGAACTCGGGGCCAGGGGCGAGGGGGATTGAACCTCGGCGACCGTTGACGCAGCCTCTGTCCGCGCGAAAAGGGGGTCCCCACCTGCACGTGCTTCCACTCGGTCCCTGACCAGCCCCTAGCATCGCCTGTCATGGCTACAGTGATCGTGACCGTCGGGCTGGCGTTCATCGGCTACCTCGCGACCTACCTGAACGGCTTGCGGCTTGCGCAGAGACAGGCCCGGCTCACCCGCGTCAATGAGCAGCTGAGCGACTTCTACGGACCGCTGTTCGCCCTGATGGAAGCCAACGGCCGTACCTATGACGCCTTCTCGGAGAAGTACGCCCGCCCTGACGGTCGTGATCCTTTCCGCCACGAGACGCCTCCCACCGATCAGGAGCTTGCGGAGTGGCGCACTTGGGCCACAACCGTCTTCATTCCCAACATCCAGTCCATGCGCGACGTGGTGGTCACCAAAGCGGACCTCCTCATCGAGGAGGAGATGCCCCATGTCCTGCTCCAACTGTGCGCACACGTTGCGGGCTACGAGATCACCGCTGCACGCTGGGCCCAAGGCAACTACGAGGAGCACCTGTCACTCATATCCTTCCCCGGCCGGGAGCTCAGGGAGTACATCCGCGACCGGTTCACCCGACTCAAGAACGAGCAGGCGCGATTGCTGGGGCACAACCGAATCGCCGGCCGGAACCGGTGACGGTTTTCGTTGCGCGACGGGCCCCGCTGAGTGGTGATGCGGACCCCGCAAGCCATTGATGAGACGGCTTCTTGGCACCCGGGGTCTTATCCGTGAAGGCGGTTGTGATGCGGTCGGCCTGCAGTTCGGCAGGCATCGCCAAACACTGGCCTTCGAGAGATTCTTGCCCGGGAGAACAACGACGACAGCGCCCATACGCAAAGTGGCCCGTGGAATGACAGGCCTCTGTGAAGGCATCCGTTACATCGGCTTGCCCTTGGCCTTGTCCGGCTCCCGGTAGGCAGCGACGGTCCAGCCCTGGAAGATCTTCGCCTGCGGGGTGGTGCCCGCACGGTCATGCGTCGGCCACCTGCCGCATGACTGTTGGCGCGCCCCCGCCCTCCGCCCCTTACGTCCGGCACCACGGATCCGGTTCGGGGAGCTCGACACTCGCTCACCGCCTGATCCGGCTCAAGGCCTTGCCCGATGACTGCGAAGAGCCTATGAACGTCGCCGATCAGTAAGCGTAGGCGCATTGATCGAGAACGCTGTTCCAAGGCAACGGGTGGCTCCTAGTGGTGCCGCCGGCGCGCACTCAACGCGACAGATGTGTCGCAAGCGTGGGGCACACTTGGATTCACCCAGGGTAACGATCACTTCGCCGACCTGGGATCCTTGCGCTGTTTGGCATTGAAGCGTGCCTTCTTCTGACGATTCCCGCACGTGTTCATGTCGCACCATTTGCGAGTGCGGCTCTGGCTGGTGTCGAAGAAGGCAGCTCGACAGGTTGGCGATGCGCACAGGGCCAATTGCCCGTCCCGTTCGCCTGCGATGATGCTGATCGCGTCGGCGGCGATCACGCTGAGGGCATCTTCCACGCAGGCGGCCGAGCTGAGCCGCCATTGACGATCACCCTCGGGCGTCAGGACGGCCGCGGCACGACCCCGAGCGCTGAAGTCATTGATGACTTGAACAGCAGACGCAGGGAGAGGGTCCTGGATCGCGGCAGCTGTCGCGGCGGCGTGAATCGACTCCCTCAGTTCCCGAGCGAGGTCGAGCTGGTCAGCGGTGCAGGAGTCCACGGCGAGGCCGTACACCGCCAGCCAGTCGACGAGGCGCTGCGGCGTGGGAATGCGCTCCACAGCATCGCCATGACGCTCCGACAGGGTCCCCGTGAAGCTGGTCGCCAGCACGCTGCCGAGGCGGAAGTCAGGGAACCCAGTACGCATGGAACCACCTTAGGCGGTTGCGGTGCGACTCGGCAACCTGCTAGAACCGTCTTAGCCGGTTCGCAACAGGTTGTAGCCGGTACCGCGACGACCGGGAGGTCCTCATGCCCCGTCCGACCACCGACGTGCAAGCGTTTGAAGCCCACGCAGCTGACGCCGACCTCGACGATCTGCGCGCGCGACTGGCCGCGGCGCGGCTTCCGGAGGCCGAGACGGTCCGTCGCGCCGCGCCCGATCCCCGCCGCTGGGAACAGGGCGTTCCGCTCGCCGACCTCGTCGATGTCGTGAACTACTGGCGCACCGGGTACAACTGGCGGTCCTTCGAAGAGCGCCTCAACCGGATCGGCCAGTTCCGCACGACCATTGATGATCTGGGAATCCACTTCCTGCACCGCCGATCCCCGCGCGCCGACGCCACTCCTCTGCTCTTGACGCACGGCTGGCCGGACAGCATTGTTCGCTTCATCGACGTAGTGGACGAGCTGGCAGATCCGAAAGATGCGAACACGCCGGCGTTCCACGTCGTGGTTCCATCGCTGCCAGGCTTTGGTTACAGCGACAAGCCGACCACCACCGGGTGGGGAACCGAAAAGATCGCGGCCGCATGGGTGGAGCTCATGGAAAGGCTCGGGTACAGCAAGTTCGTAGCCCACGGCGGCGACTGGGGAGGCAACATCACCACGGTTCTCGGCGGCCGATTTCCGTCACACGTTCTCGGCATCCACACGACGTTCGCGGAGGCACCCCCCGGATTGACAATGGACGGGCTGACGGCAGTCGAGCGCAAATGGGTCGAGGAAACCCGCGATTTCTGGCGCTACCGCGCGGCATACGCGAAGCAGCAGGCGACCCGACCGCAGACCATCGGCTACTCGCTCGTCGACTCTCCGGTCGGGCTGCTTGCCTGGATCCTCGACAAGTTCGCCGAGTGGACGGACACCGAAGACAGCCCGTTCGAGACGATTTCCATAGACAGCCTTCTCGACGACGTCACCCTGTACTGGCTGACGCGAACCGGCGCATCGGCGGCCCGCATCTACTACGAAAGCCACAACTCGCTCGACCCCGAACTTCGGGTCGACGTCCCGTCAGCACTCACCATGTATCCCCGCGACGTCGAGAAGTGCCCGCGCCCCTGGGCGCGGGAGCGGTACCGGCAGATCGTCCGATGGGGGTTGCCCGAAGCCGGGGGGCATTTCCCGTCGCTGGAGGTTCCCGAGTACTTCGTCAAGGACCTGCAAGACGGCCTCGCGGCAGTGCTGGCCGCTCATCGGTGAACGAGGCCGGGCGCCGGCGCCCGATCACCGCCTGATCCGACTCAAGGTGTTGCCCGACGGCTCCCGGACCGGGCTCACCGAGACGGCAGGAGCCCGATACCATACATTTTGTCTGGTACTTCACGGTCGGCCTGCAGGGCGTGGCGGGGGTTGGCGCCCTCACCGCAGCGATACTGGGCGGCGCAGTCGGCTACTGCGGCAGCCGGCTGCGCGCACGCCGGGCAGCGCGCCGCGCCGCCCCTCCACTCGGTGCTGCGCCGCACCAAGGCGGAGCCCCGCGCCGGGCTGGTGGTCGGTGACCTGGAACTGGACTCCGAGGCCCACCATGTCACTAGGACTCCGACCTCGGAGGCGACCGCAGAATCGTGGACACCCACATCAGCTACCTGCGGCGCAAGGCCGACACCAGCGAGCCCAAGCTCATCCGCACCGTGCGTGGCATCGGATACGTCATCCGCGAGCCCCGCGTACTGCTCCCCCTGCCGGACGAGGCGCCGGACGTGCCCTCGACCGGAAATGCCTCCACGTAGGGCCCGTGGACTGAGCTCAGCGCACGCCGATCACCCGCCGTTCGGCCCGACGGTCGTGCCGCGTGCCGGGCCGGTCGGTGCACGCTACGCGCCCCGCCGAGATCTCAAATCTGAAAAACAGATCACCTAAGGCGGAAACCTCTGTTGGACAGCTGTCCGAGTCATCTCAAGGATGTCCCGTGTGGCGGCCCGGTCGACGCGGCACCGGGATGGACTGCCGCAAGAGGGAGGCTGAAATGCCGAGTGAACAGACCGAAGTGGTCGTCGTCGGGGCGGGCCAGGCAGGCGTGGCTATGAGCGAGCACCTGGGCGCCCACGGTGTACCGCACGTCGTCCTGGAGCGGCACCGCATCGCCGAGCGGTGGCGCTCGGAGCGGTGGGATTCCCTGGTCGCCAACGGGCCCGCGTGGCACGACCGGTTCCCGGGGCTGGAGTTCTCCGATGTTCCCCCCGACGCCTTCGCCTCGAAGGAGCAGATCGCGGACTACTTCATCGCGTATGCCGAGAAGGTCGGCGCGCCGATCCGGTGCGGTGTCGAGGTGACGTCGGTGCGCAGGCACACCGGCCGGCCCGGCTTCCGGGTCGAGACGTCGGAGGGTTCCATCGACGCGCGCTTCGTCGTAGCGGCCACCGGGCCGTTCCAGCGGCCCGTCATCCCACCCATCGTCCCGGACAGTGCCGTCCCCGTGCAGCTCCACTCCAGCGGCTACCGTAACCCGGAGCAACTGCCGGAGGGCGCTGTCCTGGTGGTCGGGGCCGGTTCCTCGGGGGTCCAGATAGCCGACGAGTTGCGTCGCTCCGGCCGCCGGGTCCTCCTCTCGGTCGGTCCGCACGACCGCCCTCCCCGCCGGTACCGCGGACGTGACTTCTGCTGGTGGCTCGGTGTGCTCGGGCTCTGGGACGCCGAGACGCCTCCCCAGGGCGCCGAACATGTCACGATCGCGGTCAGCGGTGCCCGCGGCGGCCACACGGTGGACTTCCGTGCCATGGCTGCCGATGGCATCGAACTCGTCGGTATGACCGCGTCCTTCGACGGCGGCGTGCTGCGCTTCGCACCGGATCTCGCGAGGAACATCGCGCTCGGCGACACCAAGTACCTCGCGCTCCTCCGGGCAGCCGACGAGTACGTCGAACGCAATGGGCTCGACCTTCCCGAGGAGCCGGAGGCCCATGTCCTCGGGCCGGATCCGGAATGCGTGACCGACCCCCGGCTGGAGCTCGATCCGGCCGAGGCCGGTGTCGCCTCGATCGTCTGGGCGACGGGCTTCGCCACCGACTACGGCTGGCTCGATGTCGACGCGTTCGACGAGAGCGGCCGGCCGGACCATCGGCGAGGAGTGTCCCGCGAGCCCGGCGTCTACTTCATGGGCCTTCCCTGGCTCTCGCGCCGCGGGTCGAGCTTCATCTGGGGTGTCTGGCACGACGCCCGGTACGTCGCCGACCACATAGCGACCCGGCGGACCTACCTCGCATACGGCACCACCGAGACCACCGGCCGGCCCGGCGCCACGCAGGCGCCCCGGAAGAACTGAGGAGCAGATGATGACCTCCACCAGCGGGGGCCGCCCAGCGAAGGCCCCGATCGTCGCGGGCGGGCACGCCCGCATCCGTCCGTTCAACACGCGCGACACCTACCCCGAACAGAACCTCGACAACGACCTGTGCCAGGCCGTCGTCGCCGGCGACACGGTGTACGTCCGTGGCCAGATCGGTCAGGACCTCGACACCAGCGAGTCGGTGGGTATCGGTGACGCCGAGGCGCAGGCCGAGCAGGCCATGGCGAACATCAAGTTGCTGCTCGAAGAGGCGGGCAGCCGGATGGAGCATCTGGTCAAGCTGACCATCTATCTGGTCGACCCGCGTTACCGGGAGGCGGTTTACCGCACTGTGGGCCGCTGGACGAGGGGCGTTCACCCGATCTCCACCGGACTGGTGGTATCGGCCCTGGCCCGCCCGGAGTGGCTGTGCGAGATCGACGCCGTCGCCGTGCTCCCCGAGGAGGACCGGGCATGACGTTCTCCCTGGTGGTCCGGGACGGTGAACGGTTCGGCATCGCGGCCAGTTCGTCGAGTCCGGCGGTCGCAGCGCGGGTCGCCCATCTGCGGCCCGGGGTCGGAGCGGCGACATCGCAGAACATCACCGACCCCACGCTCGGCACGGAGCTGCTGGAGGCGCTGGCGGACCACGGCGATGTGGAACGCGCCCTGGCCGAGGTCACCGGCGCGGCGCGGAACGCGAAGACCATCGCCTACCGTCAGCTGACCGTGCTGGGCCGCTCCGGGCCCGGGTGCGCCTACAGTGGCTCGCTGACACTGGGCAGCCACGCCTCGGCCACCGCGGAGGGCGCGGTGGCGGCCGGCAACATGCTCTCCGGCGAGCACATCCCCGGCGTCCTCCTCGACGCGTACTCCACCGCCACAGGGGAGCTCGAAGAGCGGCTGATCACAGCCATGAAGGCGGCCGTCGCGGCCGGCGGCGAGGAGGGGCCGGTGTACTCCGCGGGCCTGGCGGTCGTCGCGGACGTGGGCTGGCGGGTGACCGATCTGCGGGTGGACTGGGCCGAGGATCCTGTGGACCGGCTCGGCGAGCTCCTCGACGTCTGGTTGCCACAGCGGGACGACTACGTGCGGCGTGGACTCGACCCCGCCACCTCCCCCTCGTACGGCGTCCCGGGAGACCTGTGATGAGCGCCCTGAAGGAAGCGGCGCGGCAGGCTGTCGAGCGTCATACCGAGGAATTGATCGGACTGTCCGAGAGGCTGCACGCCGACCCGGAGACCGCCTGGGAGGAACACCGGGCCGCCGCCGCCGTACCGGAGCTGCTGGACCGCGCCGGGTTCGCGGTCACCTCGTCCTACCTGGGCCTGGACACCGCCTTCCTCGCCCGGTCGGGCAGCGGACCCGTCCGGATCGCGTTGTGCGCCGAGTACGACGCGCTGCCCGGCCTCGGCCACGCCTGCGGGCACAACCTCATCGCGGCCAGTTCGGTCGGTGCCGCACTCGGTCTGGCTGCCGTGGCCGACGACGCCGGCCTCACCCTGGAGGTCTACGGCACTCCGGCCGAGGAGGGCGGCGGCGGCAAGATCGAGATGCTGGACCGCGGAGCCTTCGCCGGAGCCGACCTCGCGATGATGGTGCACCCGGCGCCGGTCGATGTCGCAGAGGCCCGCCCGTTCGCGGTCAGCCACTCCAAGATCTCCTACACCGGAAAGTCGGCGCACGCCGCGGCATATCCGGAGGCCGGGGTCAACGCGGCCGACGCCTTCACCGTGGCCCAGGTCGCCATCGGGCTGCTGCGCCAGCAGCTGCCGGCCTCGGCCAGGGTGCACGGCGTGGTGACCCACGCGGGGGACGCCCCGAACGCCATCCCGGAACAGTCGACCGGACGGTGGTATGTGCGGGCGGAGACGCTGGCCGAGCTGGCCGAACTGGAGCCCCGGGTCATGCGGGCCTTCGAGGCAGGTGCCCTGGCGACCGGCTGCGACCTGGAGATCGAGCCGGAGAGCAAACCGTACGCGGAGTTCCGCACGGACGAGACCGCCCTTGGCCACTACCGGGCGAACGCCCTTGCGCTGGGCCGGAAATTCGCGCCACCGGGCCAGGCCGCACGGATGAACCGCGCCTCCACCGACATGGGCAACGTCTCGCAGGTGGTCCCGGCCATCCACCCCTACATCGGCATCGGTTCCCTTCCCGCCACCAACCACCAGCACGAGTTCGCCGCGTACTGCGTGGGCGGGACGGCACAGCGGGCCCTGCTCGACGGGGCGATCGCCCTGGCCTGGACGGGCGTGGACCGAAGCATGTCGGGCCAGGGAACAGCGATGTGACCGGGTCATCCGGGCGACCCCCAGCAGCGAATGGGCGCGCCGGGGTGCGCGCCGCCCGGCCGCCCGGGCGCCCTTACCCGTGACGGCCGACCACAGGCGCGGACAGCTTGCTGTCCGACGTACCCGACGCCCGACGCCCGGCTCCGGGTGGCCCGGTGCCGCCGATGACGCGGTGACGGCCGGCGTGCTCGGGCCGGAGGGACGAACCCGAATCCGACGGCCACGCGTCCGGTGCGCATGCGCACGGCTGCCGGAACCCCGTCTCAGCGTGTCGTTCATCAGCCCCCATCCCGACGACCCGGAGGACACCGATGCCCCCGACCCCAGGCCCTCAGTGCACCGTCCCGGCAGAGGTCCGGCGGCGGACGGAGCATGACATGCTCGGCGACATCGACGTGCCGTCGGACGCCTACTACGGGGCGCACACCGCCAGGGCGGTGGCCAACTTCCCCCTCACCGGAGAGACACTCACCACCCGGCCGCACCTGATCGGCGCCTTGGTGGCGGTGAAGCAGGCCGCCGCGAGCGCGAACGCCGACGTCGGCACGCTGGACGGCACCCTGGCCGCGGTGATCGTGGAGGCCTGCGCCGAGATCCGGGGCGGAGCGCTGCACGAGCAGTTCGTGGTCGACCTCATCCAGGGCGGTGCCGGCACGTCGACCAACATGAACGCCAATGAGGTGATCGCCAACCGAGCGCTGGAACTGCTCGGCCGGCAGCGGGGGGAGTACGCGGTCCTGCACCCCCTCGACCACGTCAACCTCGGACAGAGCACCAACGATGTCTATCCGACCGCCGTGAAGCTGGCGTTGGACGCACACCTCGCCGGGCTGCTCACCGCCCTGGCCGGTCTGCGGGAAGCCTTCACCGTCAAGTCCGCTGAGTTCGCCGACGTACTGAAGATGGGCCGCACCCAGCTACAGGATGCCGTACCCATGACGCTGGGCCAGGAGTTCGCGGCGTTCGCCGCCACCCTCGCCGAGGACGAGCAGCGCCTCGCCGAGGTCCGACCCCTGCTCCACGAGGTGAATCTCGGCGGCACCGCGATCGGCACCGGCCTCAACGCCCGCCCGGGCTATCGGGAGCACGCGGTCGAGCACCTGCGCCGGGTGACGGGGATCCCCACGCTGGTGTCCCCTCCCGACCTGATCGAGGCGACGCAGGACGCGGGAGTCTTCGTCCAGCTTTCCGGCGTGCTCAAGCGGGTCGCTGTGAAACTTTCCAAGATCTGCAACGACCTGCGCCTGCTGTCCTCGGGACCGCAGACCGGATTCGGTGACATCACCCTCCCCGCACGCCAGGCCGGTTCCTCCATCATGCCCGGCAAGGTCAACCCGGTGATCGCCGAAGCGGTCAACCAGATCGCGTTCGAAGTCATCGGCCACGATATGACCGTCACTCTCGCCGCCGAAGGCGGTCAGCTCCAACTCAACCCCTTCGAGCCGATCATCTACCGGAGCCTGAGCGCCGGCCTGGACCACCTCGCCGCCGGTGTCGCTGTCCTCACCCAGCACTGCGTGCGCGGTATCACCGCCAACCGCCACCGGCTCGCCCAGACCGTCGCCGCCTCCACCGGGCTGGTCACCGCGCTCAGCCCCGCAATCGGCTACGAGACCGCCTGTGCCATCGCGCTGGAGGCGCACCACAGCGGCAAGCCCGCGCTCGACCTGATCCGCGAGCGCGGGCTGCTGACCGACGCCGAACTCCGCGAGCTCACCAGCCCCGCCGCCCTGACCGGCCGACCCACCCTCTGAGGACCGCGCCCGGGGTCCCGCTCGGCTCCGGCTTCTCCAACCACCTTCACAAGGAGGCGCGCATGCGCACTTGTAACAGCGGCGCCAGGACGACCGAGGTCGAGGTGGCCACCCATGTGATGTCACTGCGCAGGAGCGTTGCCGCGGGCGCCGTGGGCGTGTTCGTGCACTGGTTCGACTGGGCCGCCTATGCCTACCTCGCCGGTACGGTCGCTACCGTGTTCTTCCCGGCCGAGGACAGCACCACGGGGCTGCTCGCCGTCTTCGGTGTCTTCGCCGTGTCATTCGGCATCCGGCCGATCGGTGCCCTGGTGTTCGGCTCGCTCGGCGACCGGATCGGCCGCAAGCGCACCCTGTCGCTGGTCATCTTCATGATGTCCGGCGCGACCCTCACCATCGGTCTTCTCCCCGGTTACGCGTCGATCGGTGTGGCCGCCCCGATACTCCTGGTGATCCTGCGCCTGCTCCAAGGCTTCGCCGCCGGCGGCGAGTTCGGCAGCGCGGCCAGCTTCCTCGCCGAGAGCGCACCCCGACGCCGTCGCGGATTCGGCGTCAGCTGGCTGGAGGTCGGCTCCCTGCTGGGCTTCCTCGCAGGGTCGTTCGTCTTCTTCCTGCTGTCGACGACGCTGGACGACACCCGGCTCACCTCCTGGGGCTGGCGCCTCCCCTTCCTCATCGCTGCGCCGCTCGGCGTCATCGGCTTCATCATCCGCAACAAGATCGAGGACACCCCGGAGTACCGGGCCATGGAGGCGAACGACACCGTCCCACGCAGTCCTGTGCGGGAACTGCTGCGCTCCCACAAACGACACCTGCTCCAGGCGTCGGGCTTGATGGCGGCCATGCACGTGCCCTTCTATGCCGTTCTGACCTACCTCGTCACCTACGAGACCGACCATTTGGGCCACTCAGCGGGCAGTGCCGCCCTGCTGTCCACGGTGATATCGCTGCTGGGACTGGCGCTGGTGCCATTGTTCGGTCTGCTGTCCGACCGCGTGGGACGCAAGCCCGTGTTCGTCGGCGCGACAGCCGCTCTGCTCGTCGTCTCCACCCCGGCCTTCCTCCTGATGCGCACCGGACCGGCAGGAACCTGGGCGGCCGGCCTGCTGCTGGGCGCGATCCTGGCGGCGATCCTCGGCACCTACGCAGTCTGGTCGGCAGAGGTCTTCCCTACCCGCACACGTCAGAGCGGGCTGTCCATCTCCTACAACCTCACCGCCGCCCTGTTCGCGGGCACAGTGCCGTACCTGATGACCGTCCTCATCTCCGCCACCGGCAGCACCCTGGTGCCCGGCCCGTACCTGATGGTGTTCGCCGCCGGTGGCCTCATCGCCGCCCTGTCCCTGCGGGAGACCGTCGGCTCCACCTTGCTGCGCCCCGAGGACATTTCTGACCTGCCCTCCAGGGCGCCGTCGAGCGACGCCGCCTAGAGTCGGGGCGGACCGGACCACCAGCGCAAGGGCCATGAATGACGTCACCAGTGGGTTTCACTCTCGTTCAGCTCCGTTACTTTCTCATCGCGGCTGAACGCGGTTCGATGACGGAGGCGTCGGCGGAGCTGCACATTGCGCAGTCTGCTGTGTCAGCGGCCATCTACAACCTGGAGCGGGACTTGCGGGTGCAGCTGTTCATCCGTCGACGGGGGCGAGGCCTGACCCTCACACCCGCCGGGGAGCGGCTCCAGCAACAGGCGCGGGATCTGCTGGTCCGCGCCCGTGAACTCGAACGGGAGGCCCGGGGAGACGGTGAGACCATCTCCGGGCCGGTGGCCGTCGGTTGTTTCGTGACCCTGGCCCCCTCCTACCTGCCGACCCTTTTCACCGAGTGCACCGAACGCTATCCGGGAATCGAGATCGATGTGGTGGAGGCGGAGACGGACCAGCTCGTCCATGCTCTGGCCGCGGGACGCATCGATTTCGCCCTCACCTACGGCCTCGGCCTGGCAGCCGAGCCGGCCTTGAGCAGCGAGACGATTGCCCGCGCCCCCGCCTATGTCATCGTTTCGGCCGATCACCCGCTGGCCGGCCAGGAGAGCGTGAGGCTGGCAGAGCTGTCCACGGAGCCCCTCGTTCTGCTGGACCTTCCCCACAGCCGTGACTACTTCCGCTCACTGGTGGCCGCCACCGGCACTGCTCCCGATGTCCGCTACCGCACCCGGAGCTATGAGACCGTGCGTTCCCTGGTGGCCCGAGGGCTCGGTTTCTCCGTGCTGAACCAGCGGCCGGCAACCAGCCAGACCTACGGCGGCGGCGAGATCGCGGAACTGGAGCTGCGGGACGGCAGCCCTGCGCTCGAAGTCAAGCTCGCCTCCATGGCAGGCATGACACAAAGCGCCCGCGCCCTGGCGGTGATGGGACTGCTGCGGGAGATCGCCGCGCGCTAGGTGGAGACCGCGGCGATCTACCTGGCCGGTCTCCACTTGGCGGGCGTCTTTCATGCGGTGCCCAGGTCTTGGCACGGAATGGCCGGTGCGAGCTGCGGAGGCGGATGCTGGCTGAGCCGGAGGGGCCGCTTCGCGTCCGCTACAACCGCACGCACCCTGTCGCCAGCCGTGCGTACCCCAGCACCAATGCGCGAGCCGCCGACGGGGTGAGCTCCTTGTTGCGGCTGACGATGTGCAGGCCGTAACCGTCCTCCAGGGCGACGATCGTGCGGGCCAGGTCGACAGCCGGGGCGGCGAGGGTGAAGTCGCCCGTGGCGGCCCCGACTTCGAGGATCGTCGCGTAGAGGGCGGTCTCGCGGGCGAAGAGCGAGGCCATCAGTGCCGCGTGCCCCGCGCTGCGGTCGGCTCGACTGTGCAGCTCGTACAACAGTGCGTGGGTCGCGTCGTCACCACGGTCCGGGAGGCCTGTCTCCACGGCCTCCCTGAGGCGGGTGACAGGATCGCGCACCCCGTCCGTGCGGGCGAGCCGGCCCGTGAGATAGCGCTCGACGGCACCCCGGTGCACCTCCAGGACCAGCTCGTCCAGCTCCGGGTAGTAGTAGAGCACCGAGCCCGCCGACACGCCGGCCTCGGCGGCGATGTCCTTGATGCGCAGACTCGCCAGCCCACGCGCGGTGATGGCCCGGCCCGCCGCGTCGATGAGCGCCTCCCGGCGTGCTTCCTGCTTCTTCGGTCTCCCCATGAGATTGATTCTCTGTTATCGGCATCAAGAATCGCAAGATTCGAATCGTGCAAGCCTTGACGGCGGGTTGGGTCGTTGTTTGAATCCAGCATCAAAGAACCGAGGGCAAGTGATCTCGCCCGAAGGTCCCTCCTGCGTCGTCCCCGAACCGCACCGCGATTCCCGTCCCCGAGAGGGGTGTGCGATGGACCGGCAAGGCCCTCACAGTGAACCCGGACCCGCCACTGCGTCCGCAGTCTTCGAACGGCGCACCATTGACGTCGTCCCGGTGAACGAGCGGCACGGGCGCACCCGTGACCTGTTCACCATCTGGTTCTCCGCGAACCTGGGGCCGCTGACCCTGGTGACCGGAGCGCTGGCCCCGACCGCCTTCGGGCTCTCCTTCTGGTGGAGCCTGGTTGCGCTGCTGGCCGGACACCTCGGCGGCGGCTTCCTGATGGCGCTGCACTCGGCCCAGGGGCCGCAGCTCGGAGTGCCGCAGATGATCCAGAGTCGGGGGCAGTTCGGCACAGTGGGCGCGCTCGTCGTCGTCCTCGCGGTCCTGGTGATGTATCAGGGGTTCTTCGCCTCCAATCTGGTGGTCGGCGCCCAGTCGCTGCGGGAGGTCCTGCCCGGAGTGCCGCTGGATGCGGGCATCATGGGCGGTGCCGTCGTCAGTCTCGTCGTGGCAGTGGTCGGCTACCGGCTGATGCACCGCATCGGGGCTCTGTCGAGCTGGGTTTTCGGGGCTGTGCAGATCGCGGGTGCAGCGTGGCTGCTGTGCGGCGGGCTGCCCGGGGACTTCCTGTCCCGGGGCGAGTTCAGCCTCGGTGGATTCCTCGGCATGGTGTCGGTCGGCGCACTGTGGCAGGTCGCCTATGCGCCTTACGTCTCCGACTACTCCCGCTACATGCCCGCCTCCACCGCCGGAGTGCGCTCGACTCTGTGGTGCACGTACTGGGGCACGGTCCTCGGGAGCCTGCTGCCGATGACCGTAGGCGCCGCTGTAGGGCTGGCCGTGCCCGGCTCCGACCCGGTGGCCGCACAGACGGGGCTGCTGGGCACACCGCTGGCACAGCTCACCCTGTGGTGCTTCGCCCTGGTCACCATGCTGACCAACTCCATGAACCTGTACGGCGCCGTGCTCTGCGTCGTCACCGCCGTGCAGACCTTCGCTGTCCGCTGGCTGCCGCGCGCCGCCGGCCGGGCTCTGCTCGGTGCGGCCCTGTGCGCTTTGTCCGCCGTACTCGCGCTCGCCTTCGCCGGCAGCTTCATGGACCGCTACCTGAACTTCCTCTACGTACTGCAATACCTGTTGATCCCGTGGACCGCGATCAACCTCGTGGACTTCTACCTGGTGCGGCGCGGGCACTACGACGTCGCCGCGTTCTTCGCCCGGGACGGCGGCGCATACGGACGGATCAATCGGCCCGCCCTGAGCGTGTACCTGCTGGGCATCGCCGTCGAGTTCCCGTTCATGGCGCAGGAGATGTACACCGGCCCCGTCGCCGCCACACTCGGCGACACCGATCTCGGCTGGCTCGCCGGGCTTCTGTTCACGCTGCCCGCCTATCTGCTCGCCACCCGCCGCACCCGGGCGGCGCGGGACGCCGGATCGCCGCACACCGTCCCTCCCGGCACCCCTGAGCCCCTCCTCACTCCCGAAGGTCCGGCCAGCCACGACAACCCCACCAGCCCTGACAGCCCCACCGGAGCCGCCCGATGAGCCACACGCCCGCCGACGAGACCCCCACCACCACCGAGGGCTGGCACGCGCGCGCCCACGCGCTGCGGCCCCCCACCCTCCCCTTCATCGACGGCGCCGAGCACAAGCCCGCGACCGACCGCACCTTCGCCACGGTCAACCCGGCCACGGGCGAGACGATCACCGAGGTCGCCGCCTGTACGGAGGCCGAGGTCGACCTGGCAGTGCGCGCGGCCCGCACCTCCTTCGAGGACGGGCGCTGGTCGCGGCGGGCACCCGAGGAGCGCAAGCGCGTGTTGTTGCGCCTGGCCGCGCTGATCGAAGAACACGGCCCCGAACTCGCGCTGTACGACACGCTGGAGATGGGTAAGCCCATCTCCGACACCCTCGGCGGCGACGTGCCCGGCGCCGCCGGCTGCTTCAGCTGGCACGCCGAGGCCGCCGACAAGCTGTACGGCGAGACCGCGCCCCTGCCACCTGGCGAAGTCGCCCTGGTTCGCCGCGTACCGCTGGGCGTGATCGGCGCTGTCGTCCCGTGGAACTTCCCGCTCGACATGGCCGCCTGGAAGCTCGCACCCGCGCTGGCGGTGGGCAACAGCGTGGTGCTCAAGCCCGCCGAACAGTCCCCGCTCTCCGCGCTGCGACTGGCGGCGCTGGCGAGTGAGGCGGGACTCCCGGACGGGGTGCTCAACGTCGTACCGGGCCGGGGAGAGGAAGCCGGAAGGGCTCTCGGGCTGCACCCGGACGTGGACGCGCTCGCCTTCACCGGGTCCACCGCCGTAGGCAAACTCTTCCTCGGATACGCCGCCGCCTCCAACCTCAAGCAGGTATGGCCCGAGTGCGGCGGCAAGAGCCCGAACCTGATCTTCCCCGACGCCGACCTGGAGGCCGCCGCCGAGCGCGCCGCCTGGGGCTTCACCTGCAACGGCGGGCAGATCTGCTCCGCCAACACCCGGCTGCTCGTGCACACCGACATCGCCGAGGAATTCACCGCGCGTGTCGTCGCACACGCTGCGGCCCTCGCCCCCGGCGACCCGCTCGATCCACGTACCGCCTACGGTCCGCTCGTCGACGAGACGCAGGTCGCTCGGCTCGCCGGGGAGCTGGCCGGGGCCCGGGAGCGTGGCGGCACCGTGCACGGCGGAACCCGCCCCGGGATGACCGGGGCCTATCTGGAACCCGCAGTGGTCACCGGGCTCGGCCCGGAGGACCGGCTCGCACGCGAGGAGCTGTTCGGACCGGTGCTGACCGTGCTGCCGTTCGCAGACGAGGACGAAGCGGTCAGGACCGCCAACGACTCCCCGTACGGCCTCGCCGCCTCCGTCTGGACGCGCGATCTGTCCCGCGCACACCGCGTCGCGGACGCACTCTGCGCCGGCACCGTCTCCGTCAACACCGTCGACGCACTGGACCCGCGCACCCCGTTCGGCGGCTTCAAGCAGTCCGGCTACGGGCGCGACCTGTCCGCGCACTCCTTCGCCAAGTACACCGGCCTCAAGACGACCTGGATCAGCTACCGATGACCCCCGCACAGTCCCATGAAGAGACCCCCACACGATTCCCGGAAGAAGCGGACGTGGCCGCGCGCATCGGCGCGCACCTCGACGCCCGCTCCGGCGACCTGGTCCGCCTCGCGAGCGACCTGATCGCCTTCGACACCACCGTGCGCGGCGCCCCCGGCGAGCCGGCCCGTGACGAGGCCGACTGCCAGGAGTACCTGGCAGAGCGGCTACGCGCAGCCGGCTTCACCGTGGACGTGTTCACGCCGCGCCCCGGCGACCTGCCCCGCACCCCGCAGACTCCGGAGGGCCTCGGATTCGCCGGACGGCCGCAGCTCGCTGCCCGGCGGCCCGGTACAGGGAACGGCCCCAGCCTGCTGTTCAACGGACACATCGACGTCGTGTCCGCCGAGCCGCGCAACGGCTGGCGCAGCGACCCGTTCCGAGCGGAGGTACGGGACGGACGGCTGTACGGACGGGGAAGCTGCGACATGAAGGGCGGCATCGCCGCCGCCGTGCTCGCCGTCGAGACGCTGACCGCTCTCGGTCTCACCCCCGCCGGTGATCTGCTGTTCAACACCGTCACCGACGAGGAGTGGAACGGCGCGGGCACCCTCGCCTCGGTCGGGTACGGGATCTGCGCCGACGCCGCCGTGGTGCCCGAGCCCACCGACCTGGACACCGTGATCGCCCAGCGCGGCATCCTCGGCGGCACCGTGACCGTGCAGGGCCGCCCCGGACACGCCGAATACCCGCCAGGGGACTGGCGGCACGGCGGCGCGGTCAACGCCATCGAGAAGACCGTGCCGGTGCTGGCGGCGCTGGCCGCGCTGCGGGAGGCGTGGGCCGCCGAACCCGACTCCGCACACCCGCTGCTGCCCCCACCCTCGCTCGTACCGACCACGATCCGGGGCGGCGAATGGTGGGTGACCTACCCGGCTTCCTGCTCCATGGACCTGGACGTCACCTATCTACCCGCGCACGCCGACGCGGACGGCTTCGCTTCCCGGATACGGGAGCGGATCGAGAGGGAGGTGCGGGCCGCCGTCGCCGACGACGGCTGGCTCGCAGCACACCCGCCGGTCTTCACCTGGGAGACCGAACTCCCGCCCGCCGAGCTCCCCGCCGATCACCCACTGGTCGGCCGGCTGGTCCGGGCCGCCGCCTCGTACGGCCGCGCCTCGGAACCCGTGGGCGAGCCCTCCTGGACGGACGCGGCCACCCTCACCCGGCTCGGCGGCACCCCCGCCGTCTGCCTCGGGCCGACCGCCACCCGGCCGGACGGCTCGGCCACCCTGCACACCGTCGACGAGTACGCCGAGCTCGCCGACCTGCTCGATACGGCCAAGGCCCTGGCACTGGCCGCCGTCGCCCTCACCACACCTCAAGGGGCCGGTACGTCGCCGGCCTCCGCCCGCACCGCACCCGAAGGAGCCCGCTCATGACCTTCACCCCCGCCACCTCCACCCCCGACGCGCTCGTCGCCGCCGACCGCGCCCGGATCATCCACCCCTATCTCCCGGCATCCGCCGAGGAACGGGTCGTGATGACCGAGGGCTCCGGCTGCCGGGTCACGGACGTGCACGGACGCAGCTACCTGGACGCCACCGGCGGACTCTGGCTCGCCCAGATCGGGCACGGCCGCGCCGAGATGGCCCGGGCGGCGCAGGAGCAGATGAGCAGGCTGGAGTACTTCACGAGCTTCTGGGAGTTCTCCAACGATCGCGCCGTCGAACTGGCCTGCCGCCTGACCGAGTTGGGGCCGGATGGCCTGGGCCACGTCTACTTCACCTCGGGCGGCTCCGAGGGCAACGAGGCCGCCCTGAAGATGGCCCGCTACTACCACCACCGCCGTGGCGAGCCCGAGCGCACCTGGATCCTGGCCCGGCACAAGGCGTACCACGGCGTCGGCTACGGCGGCAGCTCCGCCAACGGCTTCCCCCTCTACCACGAGGGCTTCGCGCCGATGGTGCCGCACGTCAGCCACCTCACCCCGCCGTGGCCGTACCGCAGCGAGCTGTACGGCGGCCAGGACCCGGCCGACTTCCTGATCCGCGAACTGGAGGAACGGATCGCCGAGATAGGCCCGGGCCGGATCGCCGCGATGCTCGCCGAGCCGATCATGGGCGTGGGCGGGATGCTGGTGCCGCCGGACGACTACTGGCCCCGGGTGCGCGAGGTGCTGGACCGGCACGGCATCCTGTTGATCTTCGATGAGGTCGTCACCGCCTACGGACGCACCGGATCGTGGTTCGCCGCCCAGCACTTCGGCGTCACTCCCGACATCATCGTCACCGCCAAGGGGCTGACCTCCGGCTACATCCCGCTGGGCGCGCTGCTGGTCGGCGACCACGTCGCCGACCAGCTGACCGCGGGGGACGGCTTCCCCATGGGCTACACCTACAACGGTCATCCGGTCGCCGCCGCCGTGGCGCTGGAAAACCTCCGCATCATCGAACGCGAAGGGCTGCTGGCCCGCGCGGTCGAGGCCGGGGCCGGGCTGCACGCCGGACTGGAGGCGGCCCTGGGCGACCTGCCGGTGGTGGGCGAGATCCGCTCGGTGGGCATGATGCTGGCCGTGGAACTGGTCACCGACAAGGAGAGCCGCACCCCCCTGCCGGTGCGGCCGGAGCGGATGCCGCACGACGTGATCCGCCGGGAGACCGGCGTCATCGTCCGGGACGCCGCCCACAGTCTCGTGCTCTCCCCACCGCTGATACTCGATCCTGCCGAGGCCAAGGAGATCGCGGCCGGCATGCGCACCGTACTGGAGCGCACCCGCGCGGACGGCGAGATCGTTGAGGCCGCTGCGAGCACAGCGTGAACGAGGCCACCGACGCCACCGACAAAACCACCGAGGCCCGCCCCGGCCCGGGCGCCCGCCCCGGTCCCAACGGGCTGGGCGAGCCGTCGCCCCCTGCCGTCGGCGCTGTTCCGCACCTGCGGCGCTCCTTGCGCCGATTCGACATCGTCGCGATGGGCGTCGCCGCGGTCATCTCGTTCGACGTCCTCGGGCAGCTCGCCACCGGTGGCGGTGAAGCCGTCACATGGATCGCCGCCATCGTGCTGTTCTTCCTGCTGCCCTATGCGCTGCTGTTCGCCGAGACCGGCGCCGCCTTCCCACAGGAAGGTGGGCCCTACGTCTGGGTCAAGCTGGCCTTCGGCAGGGGCGCCGCCGCGCTGACGACCCTCTTCTACTGGGTCACCAACCCGGTGTGGCTGGGCGGATCTCTGGTGTTCCTGGCCGCCGAGACCTGGGACGACTTTCTCACCCCGCTCGGTCACGGCACCCCGGCCGACTGGACCTTCAAGCTGACCTTCATCTGGTGCTCGATCCTCACCGCCGTCGTCTCGCTGCGGAGAGGCAAGTGGATCACCACGGCCGGCGCGGTGGTCAAGGTCGGCGCCATGGCCCTGTTCACAGTCACGGCCCTGGTGTACGGCCTCCAGCACGGGTTTCCCGGGCTCGGCACCTCCGGTTCCGGATTCGCGCCGTCGGCGGCCGGGTTCCTGGCGCTCGTCCCGGTGCTGCTGTTCGCGTTCGTCGGATTCGAGGCGCCGAGCGCGGCAGGAGAAGAGATGCACAACCCGCAGCGGGACGTCCCCGTCTCGGTCGGCGTCTCGGCCGCGGTCGCCGCGTGCTGCTACCTGCTGCCGGTGCTGGCGATCCTGGCGGTGACCCCGGCCCGGGAGATCACGGGGATCGGCGGGTTCATGGAGGCGGCCCGGCTGGTGTTCGACATCTACGGAAGCTGGAGCGAACCGCTGCTGACGACGGTCGCGTTGATGTTCGTCTTCGCGCTGCTCACCCAGGGCAGCGCCTGGATGATCGTCAGCGACCGGATGCAGGCGATGGTTGCCGCCGAGGGCGACTTCTTCAGCCGTGCCCTGGGCGCTTTCCACCCCCGGCTGGGCACACCGGTGCGGATGAACCTGCTCTCCGGTGTCACCGCGACAGCCTTCATGGGCGCTGCCATGGCGCTGGCCCACCAGGGCGACGCCGACGCCGTCTTCGCCGTCGTCCTCACCGTCGCCGTCACCACCCTGCTGCTCTCCTACCTGGTGATCGTCCCGGCCCTGGTCACGCTGCGCCGCAAACGGCCCGAGGTGCCACGCCCCTACCGGGTCCCCGGCGGCGGACTGGGCTTCCGTCTCAGCGCTTCCCTGGTCTATCTGTGGATCGTGCTCGGCTCCTGGTGTGCCCTCTTTCCCGGCACTCTGGAACCGCTGCTGGGAGTGTCCTACGACTTCCACGGCACCTGGGGCGTCTCCCGCATTACTTTCGAGATCTTCACCCTGGGCACCGTGACCGTCCTACTGCTGTTCGGCGCGCTGGGCCGAGTCCGGAAACGTGGGAGGCCGGGCTGAGACGTCGGCCGTAGGTGGGCCAGGCGGCCACGGGGGTGCCCCCTCGCGTGCGAGTCACGGGCCCGCGGCACTCGGCCGCGGGCCCGCCCCACGACGGGCCGCCGAGGCTGAAGGAAGCAAGGGCGGCTGCCGCCCGGCCATCGCCCTCGCAAAGACCGATGCCCTCCACACGGTGTTCTGGACGGCCGGTCCACCGACGGCTACCGCTGATCTCCGCTCGGACTCCCCGAGTGGCCAAGCATGCAGCGCAGGTTTTCGCGGCTACCGAGAAAGCGCGTCATCGGCCACACCCGTACCGGAAGCGCGCTACCTCCTACGAAGCAGCGGTTTCTCTCATTCTTCATTCCGCGCAGCGCGGCCTGTCAGTGGCAGTGTCCGGCGGACCCGGTGCCGGAGGGGGATTGTCCGACAACCGACAGTCGGCAGAAACAGGAGGCATGGATCGATACGTCGGCCCTGGCCCGGGCGAAGCGCAGCTGCTGCTCGACGAGGGAGGCCTCTCCGCTGTGCCCCTGCCGGACCAGACACTCGTGGAGACCGTGCAGGCTCCAGACGTTGCCCGGGTGCTGTTGGGAGCGTGGGACGGTGCCGTCCAGGCCCAAGTCGGCCCGATACACCGCTGCGGCCTCCTCGACACGGCCCTGCTCCAACAGCAGCGCCCCGTAGGCATGCCGGGTCGGCTGCATCCACCCCCAGGGTTCGTCGTAGGGGAGGTTGTCATCGAGTTCGATCGACCGCCGCAGCACGGCGAAGGCCTCGTCGACGTTTCCCTTGCGGTACTCCACCTCGCCCTCCAACATCGCGGCTGCCACCGCGAGGATGTCCCGACAAGTGTTGTTGAACAGCGTGCGCGACTCCGGGACCCGCGCCACGGCGTCCTCGAAGAGCGCCCGCTGTGCCTGAGCCGTCTCCACCCGGCCGGAGGCGGCGTGGGCGACGGCCTTCGCGTAGTGCATCATCGCCGTTGTGACGCAGTAGAGCTCCGGGTCTCTCGGCAGGGGCGCCTCGATGATCTCCCGCCACATGCCGAAACGGATCAGCACGTGCATGCGCATGGAGAGGAGGCCCTCGAGCCAGTCCGCCATCGGTGGCACCCGGACGCGGAGGAGCTCCTCAGGAACCGCCGCCTCGAGTTCGCTGCACGTGTGCAGCGCGGCTGCACGCTGCCCGAGGAACATCGAGCCGTAGATCTTGAAGTGGAAGTTGTGGCAGCGGTAGAGCGTGTAGAAGTTCATCGGGCCGGAACGCGTCACGAACTTCTCATCCGCCTCGATCGCCCGCGTGTTCGAGGACACCACCTTGGAGTAGTCACCGCACAGGACGTCCAGGTGGGTGGGCATGTGCTGGAGGTGGCCGGCATCGGGGACGAGATCGCGCAGGCGGTCAGCCATCGGCAGGGCCTGCTCCGGCACGGACGACATCTCCATCAGGTGGATGTACATGTGCAGCACGCCCGGGTGGTCCGGACCGCCGGGCAGTCCCAGTGCGTGATCAAGTACGGCACGCGCCTCCACGGCGAAGGAACCCGGAGACGGTTCACCGGTCCACTGGTCCCACAGCTGCCACGGGGTGAGGTTCATCAGCGCGTCGGCGAACAGCGCGATCACGTCGAGATCGTCGGGATGCTCGGCATACACCAGGCGCATCGCCTCGGCATATCGGTGGTTCCACACCGAGAGGTCCGGCGCCGCCTCCGGCTGCGGATATCGATGCCGCAGCGCGCCGATGAGCGCCCGCTCGACGGGCATGGTCCGGTGCGCGAGACGTTCCGCCCGGGCGGACGCCTCGAACGCCCGGGAGATGCTCGATTCGAGATCGGCAGGGTCGAAGCGTTCCCAGGGCTTGTTGTAATTGGGGCCCAGGGCGTAGGCGATGCCCCAGGAGGCCATGGCACATTCCGGGTCGAGCTCACGGGCGCGCTCGAAGCAGTCGATGGCTTCCTCGTGGTTGAAGGCATAGCTCCACACCAGCCCGCGGTCGAACCAGGTCTGCGCCTCCCCCACCCCGGTCGACACCTGTCGAGAGCAGCGGCCGAGATCGTAGTAGTAGTCGGTCATCGAGCCTCCTTCGAAACGCCCGGCGTCGCGTCAGGTCACCTCTGGCCGGGTCCAGTCAGCGGGTCCTGTTCGATGACAGGCTCGACCGATGCCGGGGGCAGCGTCGGGCGCGCAGCCCTTCGGCCGCGTCGATGAGCTTGGGGGCCAGGTCCGGTGTGCATCGGTGGCGCGGGTGCACAGGCTGCTGCGGCCAGGAGCGCCGCCTCGGCGATCTGCTCCTTGGCCACAGCCGCCATCTTCGCAGCAGGTGCTGTGGTCCTCGGCGCAACACACGCGCTGGGTGAGGGACACACCTGCGACGCGCTCAGCTCACGGGCCTTGTGCGCAATGCGATCGATCCTGTGTTCGGTCGACGGAAGTGGCTCGCCTGCCCGTTGCCGCCTCCACTCGCTCGGCGTGCGCGTCCCGGCCGACTGCGTGGGCGGAGTCCCACCGCCAGTGGCAATCGGTGATCGGCAGGTGTATGGGTGTTCGTGAGGAATAATGGGGCTGTCGGCCCCTGCCGGGGCCGTGTGGGTGACGGGGGAACCGGTGGGTGGACGGCACGTGCGGAAAATGCTGCGGCAGATGGCGAGCGGGGAGCCCGTCGAGGTAGCCCCCGCCCTGGGATCGATGAAGAAGCTCTCCCGCCTCGCCTTCATCGCCCAGCAGTTCGGGTACGAATACGCAGACGTACGGCAGGGGGGCGGGCCGCAGGGCAACGGGTATGTGATGTTGCTCGTGCCCGACCCCAGCCCGCAGGCCCGCGAGCGGGCGGCGCAGAACTGGGCGCGGTACCCGAACGCCGTCGACGGGGGCGCGCTGCCGCCCCTCGCCCCTGCGGAGGTCGAGCTCCTGAAGGCCCGCATCACATTCGACATCACCACCATGTACACCAGTAAGCAGCTGGTTGTACTCGCGGGTGTGGGCGCTGTTCCGCTGGCCGTGCCCATCGGTTTCCTGGTCAGCGCGGGCGCCACTGCCGTGGTTGTCGCCGGGGCCGCCTGGGCCGCGCTGATGGCGCTCGTCCCCGTCGGGTTCGCCGTCAACCGGCGCCACAGGGACAAGCACGCCGCTCTTCTGGAGGGCGCCGGGTTCACACAGGTGACCGACCAGGAAGGGCGGATGCGGTACGTACCACCGAGCGGGCAGCTTCCTGGGCACGGCAACCCGTTCGCCGTAGGGACATGAGAGCCCTCGGCGCCGGGCCCGCCCGCCGCCGAGCAGAATCGGCAGGGTGCAGGCTGTCGCCGGTGACCGGCTGGCGGGGATCCGGCCAGGCCCGGGTCTCACTCGGCGCCGCCGTCGTCCGCGAAAGTTGTCCCGTCCACCTCCCACATTCGTCGTAGGAGACCGCAGCAGTACCACCGGGCGCACCCGCGGGCGGGACAGCGGGGCCAGGGGCAGCGGGCGATACCGGCTCCCCCGTGGTCCGCTGCTGCGGAAGACCGATCCTTCCCAGGAAGGCCTGCACACCCTTCCAGGCGAAGGAAGCCGCACCGATCCAGCCGCCGTGGTTGCCGTGTTGGAGGAGGCGTTGACCAGGTACTACGGCGGTCACGCGCCAGGTCACGCCGCCAACGCTGACCGACGGGGTTTCAGCCGTGGTGGGTTGCGCCCCTCTCACTCGATGCAGCCAGCAGTCAAACATCGACGGGCCCCGAACAGACAGCTGCCGCCCCGAGTGAGCAACATATGGTCACAAGCTGAGCAGAGCCGGAACACGACGCGGCCACTGTGACAAGACCCGCGGGAGGGCCGACTACCCGTCTTCGGGGTGGGCACCGCCGATCAGTCCGGCCGCGGTCAGCGTGAGGTGCTGGGCCAGCAGCGCGGCGGCGGTGTCGGCGTCGCGGGCCAGCGCCGCCTCCTCCAGCCCGCGGTGCTCGGCGGCACCGTCCCGGGCGGGGTCGCGGTGCGCCGACCAGCGGCGGGCCAGTTCGCTCGCGGTCCACATCCGGTCGAAGGTCTCCAACAGGACGGGGTTGCCGCACCCCTCCAGCAGGGTGCGGTGGAAAACCCGGTGGGCTTCGGACCACGCGCCGCTGTAGTACGCACCCTCCTCCGGCACATACGCAGGGGTGCGGGCCAGGCGGTGGTGGGCGGCTCGCACGCGGGCCTCCCAGTCGAGGTCGCCGCGCTCGATGGACATGCGCAACATGACCGGTTCGACGGCCCGGCGGGCTTCCGCGATCTCCTGCCAGCGGCGGTCGGAGAAGGCCGGGACGGCGAAGCCACGGTTGGGCAGCCGGTCGGCGAGGCCGTCACCGGCGAGCCGCACGAGTGCTTCGCGCACGACGGCCAGGCTCACGCCCTGTTCCTTGGCGAGGTCCTGCGGTTTGAGCGCGTCGCCGGGGACGTGGTCCCCGCGCATGATCGCGTCCCGCAGTTGTGCGTGGACCTGCTCGGAGAGCATCTGCTTGCCCGACGAGGTCGAGCGCTGGCCGGTCTGAGTCATACACCCACCATAGACGATCCGGCGAATAATCGATTATTGGTGCTACAGTCGATTGACGACGAGGGACAGCGGCGACAGCGGTGTCCTTGCACGACGCTGCTGCCCTCCCTCCGTTCGCCCGCACCACCACCCCAGAGCACGACCTGAAAGGAACGACGCCGTTGAGTGCCAACGACCCCTTCGCCCGTCTCCCCGAGGCGGTCTCCTTCACCGTCACCAGCACCACCGTCACCGACGGCGCCGCTTGGCCGCCCGAGCAGTTCTCCTCCGGTGTCCCCGGCGGGAAGGACATCTCTCCGCAGCTGTCATGGAGCGGCGCCCCGGACGGCACCAAGAGCTACGCCGTCACCGTCTACGACCCCGACGCCCCCACCGGGTCCGGTTTCTGGCACTGGGCGGTCGCCGACATCCCCGCCACCGTCACCGAACTGCCCGAAGGAGCCGGCGACGACATCGGCTCGGGCCTGCCCGACGGCGCCTTCCAACTGCCCAACGACGCCCGCGCGGCCCGCTTCATCGGTGCCGCTCCACCGGCCGGGCACGGCCCGCACCGCTACTTCACCGTGGTGCACGCCCTCGACGTCGCCTCCATCGGCGTTCCGACCGACGCCACCCCGGCCGTCCTCGGCTTCACGATGGCCGGTCACATCCTCGGCCGCGCCGTCCTGACCACCACCGCCGAGACTCCCGCATGACGCACAGCGCAACCCACCTCATCGACACCACGGAGATGTATCTGCGCACCATCCTGGAGCTCGAGGAGGAGCACGTGGTCCCTCTTCGCGCCCGCATCGCCGAGCGCCTGCACCAAAGCGGTCCCACCGTCAGCCAGACCGTCGCCCGCATGGAGCGCAACGGCCTGCTGCATGTGGCCGACGACCGGCACCTGGAGCTGACGCAGGAGGGCCGCCGGATCGCCACCCGCGTGATGCGCAAGCACCGGCTCGCAGAGTGCCTGCTCGTCGATGTGATCGGGCTGGCGTGGGAGCAGGTCCACACCGAAGCCTGCCGGTGGGAGCACGTGATGAGCGAAGCCGTCGAACGCCGCGTCGTGGAACTGCTGCGCCACCCGACACAGTCGCCCTACGGCAACCCGATCCCGGGCCTGGCGGAACTCGGCGAGAAGAGCACCACCGAGCCGCTCCTCGACGAGAGCATGGTCAGCCTCAGCGACCTGGAGCCCGGGCCGCACGGCGCGAGCGCGGTCGTACGGCGCATCGGGGAACCGGCGCAGACCGACTCCCGACTGCTGTACGCACTACGGCACGCCGGGGTCCGGCCCGGCGCGCTCGTGAGCGTGACCTCGACGCCCGGCGGCGTGCTGGTCGGCAGCGGCACGAAGAACGCCGAACTCCCCGCACAGACCGCCGCGCACATCTTCGTCGCCGAGCACTGAGCCCTGTTCGTCGCCGAGCACTGGGCCCAGCCGGCCCCTGGGGCCGGCCGGCCATCGGTCCGTTGCCGTAACCCACGCAGCCACCAGGGTGGCCCCCGACCACGCTCACGGTCGAGGGCCACCGCTCGCTGCCCCGGTGTTCCCCGCCCGGTGTCCCCCGACTGCGGGGTCGCGATACCCGTGCCGGGACGACGGGGGTACTGGGAAGGCATCGCACGAGAGCGCACGTTCGGGACGGACACCTGGCCCTCTGCTGTACCCCACGGCCCGCTCGGCCACCTCGCCGGGTACCCGAAAGAGTGGACATCGCGGGGTGTCGGGACCCGGCGGCGCCCACCGCGGATACCTTGCGACTGCGGCTCAATGCGCTAGGGGGTCCCCGAAATGATCCGCTCATGGATGCGAGTGATGGCCATCTGCGTCGCCTTGGGGGGAGCATTCGCATCAGCCCCTGCCGCAGCGCATTCCTTCAGCGAGCAGGGCTCCTACACCCTCACCCTGTACGCGGTGAAGGGGACCCCTTACGACTCCGACGCGCCCTTCCACAGGATCGCGAGCGGCACCCTGCGATGTGGTCCGGATGGTGGCTCGCACCGGGCGCCCCGCGCGGCATGCGACGATCTGCGTGCCGCCAACGGTTTCATCGATCTCGTCCCCGAGGCCTCTGGTCCCTGCTCGTCGGAGAATGCCCCCGTCTACGCAGTGGCTGAAGGACGATGGAAGGGCGAGCCCCGCCTGTTCGGCAAGGTCTTCAGCAATCGATGTATTGCGGTGCGCTCGACGGGAGGGGCAGTCTTCCGGATCTGAGAGCCGGCCGGTGGGCTGCTTGACTCTCCGCACACCAGCGGTCTGCTGCGGTCACGAATCGCGATGCTCCGTGTTCGCCGGAAGACCTGTGCCCAATGTCCAGGCCCACCGCCGCTATCGGCGAGCTGTCGTGTCCGAGTCGGCGACGATCTTTTCCGCTCCGATCCGCCGCATGCGTTCGCTGCCCCATTCTCCCAGGGAGGCCAGGGCGGCGTTGAGTGAGACGCCGTGCTCCGTCAGGGAGTACTCGACCTTCGGTGGCACCTCGCGGTACACCTCACGATGCACGAGCCCGTCTTCTTCCATCTCCCGCAGATGCTGGATCATCATCTTCTCGCTGACGCCCGGCAGTCCGCGTCGCAGTTCGGCGAACCGACGGGTCCCGTGGTGGTGCAGTTCCCAGAGGATGAGCGACTTCCATTTGCCGGCGACCACGTCCATCGCCGCGTCGATGCCGCAGAAATAGGGACCACGCCGCGCTGCGGTTGCCATTCGGCCTCCAAGAGGTACTTACTCGCGGGTGAGTACCCGACTAATTAGTCCGTACTGGTCAACTCTACTGGCTGCGGCCAGGATCGGACCGAAGGACGAACAGAAGGGGAAGCACCGAAATGACAAGTGACAACAGCGTCCAGGTGAGTGTTCTCGGGCTGGGGGCGATGGGCAGCGCTCTCGCGGACGCCCTGGTGAAGGCCGGCTACGAGATCACCTGCTGGAACCGCTCACCGGGGAAGGCGGACGATCTCGTTGCGCGGGGCGCCAAAGCTGCCGACACGGCCGGCGACGCGGTCCGGGCCGGCCAATTGGTGATCGCATGCCTGCTGGATCACGCATCGGTCCACGAGGTGCTCGATCCGCTCTCCGATCAGCTGGCCGGACGAACCCTGGTCAATGTGACGACGACGTCTCCTGCGCAGTCACGGGAGTTGGCCGATTGGGCCGCCCGAGCCGGAGTCACCTATCTGGACGGCGGCATCATGGCCGTACCGTCCATGATCGGCCGGCCCGGGGCATCGATCCTCTGCAGCGGATCGGCCGACGCCTTCCATCAGCACAAGCCACTGCTCGACCTGTGGGGAACCGCCACCTACTTCGGTGAGGATGCCGGGCTGGCGTCCCTGTACGACCTCGCCCTGCTCGCGGGCATGTACGTCATGTTCGCCGGGTTCATGCACGGCGCCGCCATGGTCGCGCCGGCCGGTGTGACGGCGGGCGAGTTCGCGTCCATGGCCACACCTTGGCTGACCGCCATGACCGGCGCCTTCGAAGAGTTCGCCACAGTCATCGACGGCGGGGACTACACCGTCGAGGGGCAACAGAGTCTGCAGTTCGCCGACCTGGGTGACCTCCTGGCGGCCAGCTCCGCCCAGGGCATCAGCACCGAGGTGGTCGCCATGGTCCAGCGACTCGTCCAACGCCAGATCGACGCGGGCCACGGAGAGGAAGGCTTCGCCCGCATCATCGAGAGCATCAAGCAACCGGGCTGAGACCCCGCGCGGACGGGCGTGGTCCGCGCGGACGGGCGGTGGGTGCGTCGTCCGCCTGTGCGCGCGAGCTCTACAGTGCTGTTCATGGACTTGGGGGCGGTGCTGATCGCAATAGCCGGCGTCGCGGGAACACTCGGGGGCGCGCTGCTCACCCAGCGCGGCGCGGACCGGGCCAAGCAGCGGGAGCTGGAGTTGAGCCGCGCCATCGAGGAAGCGCGAGAGGATCGCGCACTCCGCCGCAGCAGCTACACCGAACTGCACCGGGACGCACGCCAGTTCGCTACGGCTCTCAGTCGGCATCTGTACGTCCTGCTCTTCGCAGACGAACGGCGGGGGCGAAGGCCTCAAGCAGAACACTTCTGAGCGGACTCGGCTCCTGCTGACCGCGCACGAAGCGGGAAGCCCTCTGGGCGTCTCCCGAGGGAGTCCAGAGCCCCCCGGGTGCGACCGGCCGACATCAGTGGCACGCAATGTGCCGACGGCAGCTCAGCACCAGGGAGGCTCTTGGGACTCACTCCGACTCGGCCGCCACCGGCTTGGGGATGAGGAGCGAGGTGCCGAACGCGACGGCGAGCAGCACCACACCGGCGATCATGCCTGCCGCGTACCCGGTGGACGAAGAGGCGTCCTCGGGCAGGGCCGCGGTCTGCACGGCGTAGATCACCGCGAAGCTGAGCCCCGAGCCGAGGTTGAACGCGCCCGCGTTGAGCCCCGGCAGGAAGCCGGGGTTTTCGCGCGGCGAGTGCACGATGCCCAATCCGTTGAGCACGATGTTGGCCACGCCCGCGTACGCCACACCGACCAGGATCGAGGCCGCGAGCAGCAGCCAGCGTGAGTGCGCGTCCAGCGTGAGCAGCATCAGCACGACCGTCGCGGCGGCGCCGACGAGTCCGGCACGCAGGATGCGGCCGTAGCCGTGGGTGGCGGCGAGCCGGCCGGCGAGCGGTCCCATGGCCAGGCCGGCCAGCGCGTAGGGCGTGAGGGTCCACCAGGCGGACTGCTCGGCCGACATGCCCAGTCCGGCCTCGGCGTCCTGTGCGAAAGCGGGCAGCAGGCCGTTCATGATGGCGAAGACGCCGGTCATGGTGAGCACCGTGGTCAGCAGCGTCGCCCAGGTGGCCCGCCGCCGCAGATGACGGGTGGCCACCAGCGGGTGCGTGCCGCGGTCCTGGACGCGCCAGAACAGTGCGAAGGCCAGCGCCGAGACCGCGACGAGCCCGCCGGCGAAGGGCCAGTTCGCGGCGCCCAGCTTGCCCGCCTCGTTCAACGCGATGAGCATCGCGCCCACGGAGACCACGAGCAGGGCGACGCCCGGCCAGTCCATCCGGGTACCGGAGGCGGCACGCGACTCGGGTGCCAGCGTCGCCACCAGAACGGTGCCGAGGGCGGCGACCAGGGCCATCGTCCAGAAGACGGCCGCGAAGCCATGGTGGTCGGCCAGGTAGCCGCCGGCGAGCGAGTCGATGCCCGCGATACCGCCGTTGACCGCGGTGACGACACCCAGCAGGGTGCCGTACTTCTTCGGCTCGGTGACCTCGACCCGCAGCATGATCAGGCACAGCGGAACCGTCGGCCCGGAAACGCCCTGGATGACGCGGCCGGCGAACAGCATCGGCACACTGTTCGCCAGCGCGGCGACGACACAGCCGACGGCCATCAGCGCGAGCATGCCTGTCAGCACCTTGCGGCGGCCGATGAGGTCGCCGAGGCGCGGGAGGAAGAGGGAGAAGAGCGCGGCCGAGGTGAAGAACGCCGTTTGCGTCATCCCGACCTCGGCGGAACTGGCGTGCAGGGAGCGCTCGATGCTGCTGAGCGCCGGGCTGAGCATGCTCGCGTTGAGCTGGAAGGCGAAGCAGGCCATCAGCAGCGCCGTCATCAGCACGCCGACCCGCACGGGCCGGCCTTGGCGCAGGTGCCCCTCGGGGGCCGGGGCGGTGGTGGAGACGTCGGTCATGCCCGTCCCACCCGTTCGTCGGATGCGGTGGCCGGTGCGCCGGTCGTCTCCTGCGCGGTCGCCTCGGCCGCGGCGCCGACCGTGCCCGAGGAGTCCTCGGCCGCCGACCGCGTCCCCTCGGCGCCGCCGCCCTCGCCGATCCGCTCCAGGGCGTCGATCACCAGGTCCCAGAACCGGGCGTGGTCCAGGTCGACGGCGACCTGGGTACGGCAGTCGGCCGGCGCCGGCGCGCGGAAGTCGGTGACCGTCATGCCCAGGGTCAGTCCGCCGCGCAGCTCGATGTCGACGGGTGCCTTTCGCACCGTCATCACGTCCGGGTCGATGACGTAGGCGACGGCGCACGGGTCGTGCACGGGCGGGTGTGCGAAGCCCTGACTCTCCAGGTAGGTGGCGCCGAAGAAGTCCAGCAGCTCTCGGACGAAGGTCGCCGGGCGGGTGCCCAGTTGTGCGATCCGCTCGGTGACCTCCGGAGTGGCGAGCGCCTGGTGGGTGAGATCGAGGCCGACCATGGTGACGGGCCAGCGCTCGTTGAAGACGATGTGCGCGGCCTCCGGGTCGATGACGATGTTGAACTCGGCCACCGGGCTCCAGTTGCCCTGGTGGTAGCCGCCGCCCATCAGGACGACCTCGCGCACCCGCTCCGCGATCCGCGGCTCCTTGCGCACGGCCAGTGCGATGTTGGTGAGGCCGGCCGTGGGCACCAGGGTGATCTCGCCGGGTTCGTGGGCCATCACCGTGTCGATGATCAGGTCCACGGCGTGCCGCTCGTCCACGTCGAACGCGGGCTCGGGCAGCTCGGGGCCGTCCAGACCGGACTCGCCGTGGATGTCCGCCGCCGTCTCGACCGTGCGCACCAGCGGCCTGGGGCAGCCGGCCGCGAAGGGGACGCCGGTGATGCCTGCGATCCGGGCCACGGCGAGCGCGTTGTACGTCACCTTCTCCAGCGTCTGATTGCCGACGACGGTGGTGACGGCGACCAGCTCGACATCCGGATTGCCGTGCGCGAGCAACATCGCGATCGCGTCGTCGTGCCCCGGGTCACAGTCGAGGATGATCTTTCTGGCCACGAAGAGCCCCTTTGCTCAGCCCTCCCTCGCCCCACCCGCCGCCCCCTGGCGGCAGCGCGACGGGAGGGCAGGGATGCGTGTTGCAGGAGCGACGGGATTGGTGGGAAAACGTTCTCCCAAGACTTTGCGTAGCGGGCTACCGGATGTCAATGGAGGACTGCGTCACACCCCTTTCACCTGGGGCTGAACCGGATGGAACTCGCCCTGATAACGTTTGCCGACCTTCGACCTGGCATGCGCGATAGGATCCGCCCGCCGGACTCCGACGAAGAAGTGGTGGCCGCCGTGAACCCTGGCTCAGACGTCACACTGCGCGACGTGGCACGCGCTTCAGGCTGCTCCGTATCCACCGTCTCCCGGGTGTTGGCCAACTCCCGGCCCGTCGGCGCCGGCACCGCTCGCCGGGTCCGCGAGGCCGCCGAACGCCTCGGCTACCGGCCCAACCAGGTCGCGCGCGCCCTGCGCAGCAGAAGCACCGCCACCGTCGGACTCGTCCTCCCCCAGATCACCAACCCCTTCTACCCGACACTGGTCCGGGAGCTGACACACGTACTGGACGAGCGCGGCCGAGCCGTACTGCTCGCCGACTGCGACGACGATCCGGCCAAGGAGGCCGCACGCATCGAGTCCCTGCTCGCCCGGCAGGTCGACGCACTGCTCGTGGTGCCCGTCGACGAACACCGCAGCCGCCCTGCCGTCACCGCGGCCGCCGCGCGCGTCCCGCTGGTGCTGCTCGACCGCAGCTGCGGGCCCGGCGTCGCCGACCTCGTTGCCGTCGACAACGCCGCGGGAATGGCGCTGGTACTCGACCACCTCGCCGCGCAGGGCCGCCGCCGGCCCTGCTACATCGGCGCTGACGGCACCGCCTCGGCCGCCGCGGAACGCCGCGCCGCCTACGAGACGGGCGTCGAGTCCCTCACCCCCGGCGAGCCGCCGCTGCTCGCTCTCGGCGACTTCTCCGCCGCTTGGGGCCGGGAGGCCGTCGACCGGCTGTGGAACGAACGGCGACGCGGGGACGGTCCGGCCTTCGATGCCGTGGTGTGCGGCAACGACCTCATCGCGCTCGGTGCCATCCAGCGGCTACGGCAGCTCGGCGCGGACGTGCCCGGCCAGGTCGCCGTGACCGGCTTCGACGACGTCCCACCCGCCGATCTCGCCGATCCGGCCGTCACCACCGTGCGGCAGCCGGTGCGGGACATCGCCGTCGAAGCGGTGCGGCTGCTGGAACGACACCTCGCCTCCGGGCACGACGCCGGCCAACCGACCGACGGCGAACGGGCTGACGCCGGATCGTTCGGTGGCGACTCGGCCGATGGTGAATCGGTCGACAACGCACCCGTCGACGGCGGACCAGCCGACAGCGCCCGCCCCGGAGCCTCTGTGGCCGTGTCGCCGAGCGGAGCGAGGACGCGGCACGCCGTACGGCTCGCCCCGCAACTGGTCGTCCGGGCCTCGACGGCGCCCGCCCCGCCACCAGCCACCGGAGCCTTCGGGCCCTTCGGAGCCAGAGGCGACACCGGCAACGGCCCGGCCGCCTCCGGCGCCCCTGGTGGGAGCCCTGCCGGGGATCCGGTACGCCACGCCACCACCCCCGCCCCGCGGTCCACCGATTCCCCCTCCGCCCCTCTCTCCTCGAAGGCAGCCCCGTGATCGCAGTCGTCGGCAGTCTCAACCTCGACCTCGTCACCTCGGTACCGCATCACCCGGTACCGGGCGAGACGGTGCTGGGCGGGGACATCGTCCGCCACCCCGGTGGCAAAGGAGCCAATCAAGCCGTGGCCGCGGCACGGCTCGGCGGCGAGGTCTCGTTCGTCGGCCGGGTCGGTGACGACGACGATGCCGAGGTGATGCTGAGCGCCGCCCGCGATCAGGGCGTGGACGTCGGCCACATCCGGCGGACCTCCGGCACGCCGACCGGCCGCGCCCTCATCGCCGTCAGCCCGCAGGGCGAGAACACCATCATCGTCAGCCCCGGTGCCAACTCCCGACTGAGCGCCGCCGACTGCGCCGCCGCGGCCGACACTCTCGGCCGGGCGCGGGTCACCGTACTCCAGCAGGAGGTACCGGACGAGGCCAACCACGAGGCAGCGCGGCTGTCCGGCGGCACCGTGCTGTACAACCCCGCGCCCGCCGTCACCGGAGCCGAACTCCCCTCCCGAGTCGACCTGCTGGTGCCCAACCGCACCGAGCTCGCCGCGCTCGCCGGGCTCTCCTCGACGCCGGAGACACTCGACGATGTCTCGGCGGCGGCGCGACAACTGCGTCGCCTGGGAGTCGGCGCCGTCGTCGTCACCCTCGGCGGAGACGGCGTCCTGCTGTGCGAAGGAAACGCCGGCCTGCACATTCCGGCCTTCCCCGTGACAGCCGTCGACACCACGGCGGCAGGCGACTCGTTCTGCGGCGCCCTGGCCGTGGGGCTGGCCGAAGGACGGTCGCTGGAGCAGGCCGCTCGATGGGCGGCAGCGGCAGCGGCCATCAGCACCACACGCGCCGGGGCGCAGCCGTCGCTGGCCCGACGCGAGGAGACCGAAGCCCTGCTCGCCCAAGGGGCGCTCGGCGAGTCGCTGCCCGGGGCACTCGACTGAGACCTCGCCTTCCGCCCGCACCACCGTTGCCGCCCCGATCCACTGTTGCCTCCCCGATCCGGCGACGGCTGAGGCTCCGACTCGGAGCCTCAGCCGTGTGCAGCGGAGCTGTCAGCAGTGGTTCAGGGAGCCGCCCTCGTAGGTGACGTTGTCCCCGGACGTCCAGCCTCGGGTGTCGGTCCCGGCCTTCCTCCCGTACACCCAGACGTTGCCGTAGTAGTTGTACGTGTAGCACCACACGTAGAACTTGGTGCCGCTGCTGATGCGTGCGACGTTGCCGCACTCCGCCGCGGGACGCGTCTTGAGGTTGTAGGTGCCGTTGAAGTACCCCCACGCCGACGAGTTGTTCCTGTACGACTGGTAGTCGCAAGGACTGGCCGCCGCGCTCGGCCCTTCACTGTCAGCTGCGCCGGCAGTTGAAGCACCTGTGATGGTGCCTCCCACCAGACAAGCCGTCGCCCCCAACAAGGCAACGACGTTCCGCCTGACACGCATGAAGCCCCCTCCTGTCGGTCAGATGTTCCGCACAGCACACTATTTCGCCACCAAATCTCCGCAAGACCGCCTTATGAGACATACGAAACGCCACAAGAGCTCGTAGCCCGCTCCCAGGTCCACGCTGTACGGGACCCCGCAGTACGACGGCACCGAACGGAACCCCCTTCTTCAGCGCCCGCACCAAGACCTGTCTCCACTTGCGACATTGACGCTCACATGAAGACATGCGGGCGTGCCGGTTCGAGGGATGGGCACCGCGGTTGACTGCTGAACGGCCTCCTAGGTCGCGGCTCTGCGACTACCGGAGGCCGAGGTGGTTGGTGCCGAACATCAGGTCGTGGCCGTCCCCGGTCTCGCGGCGCGGCGGGTCGTCGAGCGCGACTTCTGCGTTATGGATCACCGCGTCGAGATGATCGAGGCCCAGCCTGTCGACAGCGGCCGTCAGGGACGACAGGTCGGCGAGGTCCAGCTGAAGCTGTCGCACGTGTGCGTCGGGGACGCGCGAGCGGATCGCGGCCATGGCGGCGTCGGCCTTCGCCGCGTCCCGGCTGCCGAGCACGACGACGGCGCCGGTGGCGGCAAGCTGCTCCGCGACGAAGTAGCCGATCCCGGCGTTGCCCCCGGTGACCAGGAAGATCCTGCCCTCGGCGGACGGTAGCCGGTGAACGTCCCACAGTCGGCTCTGGGACGCGAAGGACACGATGACAGGCTCCTGGCGTTCGGGGCAGCGTGCTCATGCGGAACACCAACCCGTCCAAGGTCGCAACCTCCACCGACATACCGCCGGCAGATCACGGCCACCGCCGACAGTCTTCCGACACCTCTCCGGAGAGCTGCAAAGGGCGGCAAGGCCGCTGCACCAGGCACCGGGCCTGGGCGGCATGATGTCCTCCGTGATGAACAGCGCTGACCTGCGTCCTGCTGCCTGGATACCGGGGTACGAAGGTGGTCCCCTCACATACCAGGCCGGGCTCCTGGACGAGCCCCTGTTCTGGCTCGGGCACCTCTGCTCCCGTGCCCAGAGCGAGGAGACTGAGGAACTGTTGTTCGGCGCGGACTACGACGCGGCCGGCGACTACCGGCAGCGCCTGTTGGACCGGGGCGATTGGCCGACGTTCACTGTCCCGCTCGCCGAGAATCACCGTCTCCACGTTGTCCACCGCACTGTCGGGGACGACACCGGCACCGACTACTTCCTCCACCACCCCGACTGGGACCAGGCCGAGCTCCTCGCCCGGGACGACGGGCACTTCATGGGGCCGGGCCTGTCCTGGCCCGAGCTGGTGACAGCCGCGGACAACGAGCTGCCCGGCGGCAGCACCACCGATCCCGACGCCCGCCTGCTGCTCCTGCTACCCGCGTTCGGTGACGCCGAGGTACCCGACGATGCTGTTGTCCGACTGACGGTCGCACTCGGCGCGCGTACGAGCGTGGAAGCCCCCGAGACCCTGGCCTCTGCTCTCCTGGCGGACCAAGGAGCTCCCGGCCCGGCGCGCTGGACGACAGCCGGGCACGGTTTCTCCGTCAACGACGGCGAGTACTCGTTCCGTAATCCCGCCAACCGCTTCGCGCTGTCAGCCGATCGGCTGTCCCGGGTGGCTACCGCGCTCGCACCGTGACCGGGGCACGCCACCTCGAAACCCGGCTGGACATTCGGTTGACCGGACGGACGACCGATGCGAGCGACGCCCCGCCGGCTCCTGGTACAGATGATTGCCGAGACCCACCGGCACGCAGGCACCACGCCGACATGGTCCGTGAGCTCATCGACGGGGCTGTCGGTCTGCGTACTGCTCCGACAACAACTCGAACACCCGTACTCGCCGACCGCAGGTGGGATTGACCGTCTCACGGACCGGATGCATGCCCAGTTTGGTCATGATCCGCTCGGAGGCGTCGTTACCCACTTGGGCGATGCTGACGATCCGCTCCAGCCCTCGTTCTTCGAACCCGAACCGTACTGCGGCCGCAGCGGCCTCGGTGGCCAGGCCCTGCCCCCAGTGGGAACGTCCCAGCCGCCAGCCGACCTCGACCGCCGGCAGCACCTCCGGCAAGAAGTCGGGCACCGAAAGGCCGGTGAACCCGGCCAGCTCGCCAGTGGACCGGATCTCCACGGCGAACAGGCCGAAGCCCCGTGATTCCCACTCGCTCTCCCACGCCTGGATCCCACCACGAGTCTGCTGCTCGTCACGGACGCTGCCATCACGGATCCACCGCATGACCTCGGGGTCGGCATTGACGGCAGCCATGGGCGCAACGTCTTCCTCACGCCAGCGACGCAGGATCAAACGGGGGGTCTCAAGCGTGACCATCCCATCATTCTGGATCAGGAAATGGGCGCTTCGCCATCCTCACCAGGTACTTACGTGCTCGGCCTGACGGCCCAGCCCCAGTTGTTGCTGTGACTGCAGCAACAGGCTTCGGGGATGTTCTTGCGGCTCAGTTCATCAGCGTCTTCCGCCGAATTGCCAGGTGTGGACCTCGATATGGTCGTAATGGTCGGAAGGCAGGGTGACGCGTGCGGTGTTCGGGTCCGGCGCCCGGACCAGCACCGCAGTGCCCGGCCAGCTGGTGCCGTCGTCGGAGAGCAGCGGCCCGTAGACGATCAGCTCGTCGCAGTCGGTGGGCAAGGGAGGTCGACGGTCTGCCCGGTGCCGAGGCCGAGCACCAGGTACCGGTTGCCACCGGCCCGGCCGCCGGCGAAGTCCCACATCGTGCGTCCCAGCACGTTGTGCCAGCGGCACAGCAGCACGTCCTGGTACACGCGTCGGCAGCGGTGCATACGTCGTTGCAGAGCGGGTGCATAGGATCGCCGACATGGCGCTGCGACCTGTTCAGGTGAACATAAAGGCTCTTGATGTCACTGCCGTCGGCCGGTTCTGGGCGGAGGCGCTCGGCTGGAGCATGTATGGCACGGGGTCCGGGGTGACCACCTACGTCGGACCCGTCGGCGGCCTCGTCTGGCCGGACCCGGTAGCCGTCGGCATCGACGTCGTGACCGTCCCGGAAGCCAGGACGACGACAAAGAACCGCGTACACCTCGATCTCGCCACCACCTCTGCGGCCCATCAGGCGGAATTGGTCGCGCACCTTCAGACTCTCGGTGCCACGCCCGCCCACGTTGGTCAGGGAAGGGTGCCGTGGACGGTCCTCGCCGACCCGGAGGGCAACGAGTTCTGCGTGCTGGAGCCCCGGGAGGTCTACCGGGACACCGGGCCGATCGCCGCGGTGGTGGTCGACTGTGCGGACCCACGGGCCATGGCCCGGTTCTGGGGCGAGGCGATGGACTGGGCCCTGCACAAGGTGACTGACGAACTTGCGGTAATGCGCTCCGCCAAGGGTGTCGGCCCGTATCTCGAGTTCCTCCGCACGCCCGGCGCGAAGGCCGTGCCGGACCGAGTCCACCTTGACCTGCTGCCGTACCCCGGTGACGACAAAGCGGCGGAGGTGGCCCGGCTGCGGGCCCTCGGTGCCACCGACCTCGACCTCGGCCAGGGCGACGTCCCGTGGACAGTCCTCGCCGATCCGGAAGGCCACGAGTTCTGCGTCCTCGCCCCGTCCTGACGCGGACCCTGGACGGGCACCCCGTCATGTCCGAGCTGGGTACTGTGCAGGATTCAACGGTGCGGTGCTGCGTCCGCAAGGGCGACGACAGTGCCGACTCGGGCGAGAGCAGGGAGCGTGGAAGCGTGACAACGAACTGGCAGCTCGGCGAAGAGTTCGAAACGCCCGAGGGGACCATCCGATGGTCGGTCTTCGGCAGCGGAAAGCCGATGGTGCTTGTGCACGGCACCCCGTACTCGTCGTTCCTCTGGCGGGAGATCGCACCGGCGCTTGCTCTCCGCCGACAGGTCTTCGTCTTTGACCACCTCGGGTTCGGTCAGTCGGACCAACGTGAGGGGCAGGACCTGAGCCTCGCGGTTCATGCGCGGAACTTCGCCCACCTCCTCCAGCACTGGGAACTGTCCGGCCCCAGCGTCGTCGCCCATGACATCGGCGGAGCCGTGGCACTGCGCGCGCTGCTACTGGAAGAAGCGAGCTACTCGGACCTCACGCTCTTCGACGCCGTCAGTGGTGGTGAATGGGAGAGGGGACTCTTCCGACTGATCCTTCAGCACTCGGACGTCTTTCATCAACTCCCGGGCTACGCTCACGAGGCCCTGGTGGTCAGCCATCTGCGTAATGCCACGCACATCGGCTTTCGCCCCGGTGTCCTGGAGGCGTTCCTCGCTCCCTGGCAGGGCGCGGAAGGGCAGGCCGCGTTCTACCGTCAGTACAGCCAGATCAAGCAGGCCGATACGGTCGGTTACGAGCCCCTGCTGGGTGAGATCTCCATTCCCGTGCGTCTGATCTGGGGCCGTGAGGACCGCATTCTTCCGCCCCAGTACGCCGAGTGGCTACATGAGCGAATTCCCCATGCAGAGCTCCATTGGGTCGACGGCGCGGGCCACCTGCTCCAGGAAGACGCGCCGGCCCGGCTGATGGCCCACCTCACCGCCGACGTTCCGGCAGGCAGGTCGTAGGCCATATCAGCGTCGAATCGTAGGCGCGTCAGCGCCGACTCGTCGCCGACCGTCTCCAACTCGGCACCAGGTCGGCGCAGCAGCGAGGGTCTTGTCGGCGGCGAGGCAGTTTCAGGCCGCCGAGATCCGAGGGCCCAGCTCGCGCGCCAGTGCCAGCGTCAGCGCGCGGAAGACCGCGACCTCTGGGTGCGGGGGACGGGAGCCGGGCTCGACCGCTCGCACCGCGAGGTAGCTGCTCTCCCACCGTGCGTCCAGCACCGGCACGAAGACCGCGCCCGGCCAGGCGTAGTACCGCGCGAAGGACTTCAGCCCCGAGCCGGCTGCACGGCCCGCGACCACCCCTGTCAGGACCTCCTGCGGTGTCAGCGCGAACTCGGTGCTGCGGCGCGGGGATTCGTCACCGAAGTACAGGTACTCCGTGAAGGGGCGCGGCGTGTGCGGCGGTACGCGGAAGAAGGGCAGATCCATCACATCCGCGACGCGCACACCCTCGTCCCGCGCCGCCGCGTGCGGCGAGGATTCCGGTACGACGATGATGCGCTGCTCCGTCGTCAGGACGTCGGCGGTCACCCGCTCGTCGTCCGGCGCCGGACGCACGAACGCGACGTCCACCCGGTCCTCCAGCAGCGCCGAGGAGTGTTCCGTGAAGTCCAGCTGTCGGATCTCCACCGGGACCTCCGGGCGAGCTCTGCGGAAGGCGTTGACCGCCGCCGGAGTCAGCTCCGCCGAGCCGTGGCCCATGATCCCGACCCGCAGCGGGGCGGGCGTCGCCCTCCGTCCGGAGACCAGTCCGGCGAGGTCCTCGCGGGCCGCGTCGGCGGCCGTGAGCAGCGTCCGCGCATGCCCGGTCAGGCGCTCGCCCGCCTGGGTGGGGCGGACCGGCGGCCCTCGGTGCAGCAGCCGCGTGCCCAGCTCACTCTCCAGCCGCGCCACGTGCTGGGTGACGGCCGCCGGGGAGAGGAAAAGTCGCTCGGCCGCCCTGCGGAAGTGACCTTCCTCCACCACCGCCAGGAAGGACGACAGCAGACGGAGATCCATCCCGCCAGCGTACGACGTCGCGCGGAAGCGCCCCCACGGGCGTTCACGAGTCTTGAACGCGGGCGGCGCCGGGCCCCGGGCAGCTCGTAGAACAGGCGTTCATGAGCACCACCCCGACCCTCGCCTCGCCCCCACGGCGCCACGGGCTGCGCGCCGCCTGGATCATGACGGCCTCCGGCTGGAGCGCCAACCAGTTCTCCGCGCTCCTCGGCTCCTACCGCACCGGGGCCGGACTGTCCGAGTCCACCGTCACCGGCCTCTTCGCCCTCTACGTCCTCGGTCTCGTGCCCGGGCTGCTGGTGTGCGGCCCGCTTGCCGACCGGCACGGACGCCGCCCGCTCGCCCTGGCCGCGCTCGCCGTCAACCTCTTGTCCACCATCCTGCTCATGGCCGGCTCGGCAGCGTCCGGCTGGCTCTTCCCCGGCCGGTTCCTGACCGGCGTGAGTGCCGGCGCGCTGCTCGCGGCGGGCAGTGCGTGGGTCAAGGAGCTGTCGGGCCCACCGCACGAGAACCCCTCCGGGCCCGGAACCGCCGCCAAGCGCTCCGGACTCTTCGTCTCGGCCGGGTTCGCCTCGGGCGGGCTCGTCGCCTCGCTGATCGCCCAGTGGGCGCCCTGCCCGAGGGTCACCGCGTATATGCCGCATCTGCTGCTCGGCGCCGCCGCATGGGTCGCCACGCGCGGCGCCCCGGAGACCCGGCCCGGCACGGTGGCCGCCGAGGAGGGCCGGACGGCCATCCCGGTCGACTGGCGGCGGTTCCGTCGCGCCCTCCTCCCGCTCGCACCGTGGATCTTCGCGGCGCCCACCCTCGGCTTCGTCACCCTGCCCGGGCTGGTCGGCGGCGACCTCGACGGCTGGGAGACCGTCTACGCGGGAGTCGCCACCGCCGTCGTGCCCGGTGCCGGGATGGCCGTCCATCCGCTGGCCCGGCACCTGGCGAGGCGGCACCGCATCGCCACCGGAGCGACCGGGCTCTTGGTGATCGCCCTCGGGCTGCTGCTCGCCGTGCCCGCCGTCTCGGCCGAACGCCCGGCCCTCGCCCTGTTCGCGGCGGCCGTCCTCGGCGCGGGCTACGGGCTGACGCTCACCTACGCGCTCACCGAGGCGGCGACGGTGGCCCCGCCCGAGCGGCTGGCCAGGGTCGGCTCGCTGGTGTGGACGCTGGCCTATCTCGGTATGTTCGCGCCGTACGTCGTCACCCTGCTGTCCGGCACTTTCGCCGCGCCGTCGCTGCTGGGTGCGGGGGCCGTCCTGGCGGTGCTGTGCTGCGCCGTGCTGGCTGCCGTGAACCGGCGTGACCAGGACTCGTCCGGGCGGTTCCGACAGGACGACCGCCGCGCCGACCCAGAGGGCCACTCCCCACCGCCGCGGACGGCCGGCGGCATCACCTTGCAACCGGGCCGCCGCAGTTCGGCAGGGCGGCGGCGCCGATCCCCGGCGTCGGGCCCATGAGGTGTGATCACTATGCTGACGACATGGCGGACATACCTCTTTCGGCGCTGGAAGTCGCGGTGGTCCAGGCCGACACCCGAGCCGTGGACACCCTGCGGGACACCGCTGCCTTCGCACAGGAGTTGGAGCGACTGGGCTACGGCCGTATCTGGTACGCCGAGCACCACCACTCGCCCGCGATCGGCGCGTTCCCACCGGTGGTGCTGGCCGCACACGCTGCCGCTTCGACCTCGGTGATCCGGCTGGGTTCGGGCGGAGTGCTGGCTCCCAACCACGCGCCGCTCATGCTGGCTGAGCAGTTCGGAACGCTGGCCGCCTTGCACGAGAACCGTATAGACCTCGGAATCGGCCGCGGTCCCGGCACCTTCGACGAGGCCACCGCGCGGGCTCTTCGCCGCGGAGCCGGACCGACGACGGACGCCGAGTACCGGGACGACATAGCCGCGATCCTGTCCTACCTGGTCGACGAAGTCGCACTCGGACCGCTGCCGGAGCCGTGGCTGCTGGCCTCCAGCACCTCGGGCGCCACGCTCGCCGCGGAACTCGGACTGCCGGTCGCCCTCGCGCACCACATCCGGCCCGACAACACCCATGCCGCCCTGGACCGTTACCGGGCGGCGTTCACCCCGTCCCGCTGGAGCGAGCGCCCCCGGGTGCTGGTGTGCGTGGAGACCATATGCGCCGAGACGGAGGAAGAAGCCGCGCGGCTGGCCGGACCGATGGATGTCGTCAAAGCCGGGCTCCTCAAGGGAGCGAGTGAGATCCCCTTCCCCACCCCCGCACAGGCAGCAGCCCATACCTTCACGACGCAGGAACAACAGGCGCTGACCGGCTTCCGCGCCCAGCAGGCCACCGGGACGCCCGAGACCGTCGTGCGCCGACTGACGCAACTCGCCGATGAGACCGGAGCAGACGAGCTGATGCTCACCACGCCCGTCTACGACTTCCGAGACCGTGTCCGTTCCTATGAACTGGTGATGAAGAACTCCTAGTCCGAGGCCGGAGCAGAGGCTGATACAGCTCCCCGGGACCTTGGAGCGGGCCACTGCTGCGGCCCGGACCACCAGCGGTGGCCCCGGGGGACCGGAGACCTCGGGGGCGCGGGGCCTCGGGGTCCGGGGACGGGATGTCCGGGGCATCCGGGACCGCCGCGGGGTGTGAGAGGACTGCGTTGTCCGCGTTGTGCCCTTACCGGGCGATGTCCCCGGCGTCGTCGGGCTCCACTGTCTCCACAGCGGCTCCGAGGGAGCGCAGGGCCGCGACCTCCTCGGCAGGTGTGCCCGTGTCGGTGACGACCTGCTGGTAGAGGGCGGCGGTGCCATAGGCGTGGGTGGCGGTCTTGCCGAACTTGGAGTGGTCGGCCAGGAGCAGGGCCGTGCTCGCGGAGTCCAGCATCGCCTCCTTGACCTCCGCGTACTCGCGCAGCGGGTGGAAGAGCCGGCCTTCCCGCACGGCGGTGGCGGACGTCAGGGCCAGGTCGGCGTGGAGGCGGGCGAGCGCCCGGGTCACGTCGGGACCGGTGCAGGAGTTGAACTCGCTGTGGTAGTGGCCGCCGAGCAGGGTGACGGCCACGCCGGGTACGGAGCCGACGCGCTGGGCGAGACCGACGGAATTGGTGACCACGGTGAGCTGGTCGATGTCGGCGAGCATTCCGGCCAGCGGGAAGAGCGTGGTGGAATCGTCGATCAGCAGCGTGCTTCCGGGCGTGATCCGGGTGGCCGCCGCGGCGCACAGGGCCGTCTTGACGGCGAGGTTGGTGCCCTCCCGGAAGCGGGTGGCGGTCTCCATGGTCAGGGCGGGGAAGGCCACGGCCCGCCCGCGCACCTTCTGCAGCAGATGGCGGGCGGCCAGATCGTCGAGGTCCCGGTGCATGGTCATGAGGCTGACGTCGAATCGTGCGGCGAGGTCGTCGATACGTGTCTCACCGTGCTCGGCGACGTGTTTGAGCACGTCCTGTCGGCGCTGCTCGACGGCGGCCTGGGACAGCCGTGGCTTGGTCGGCAACGTGGTGCTCCTTCCCCTTCGCCGACCGCTGGCGGCCGATGGCGGCCCGGGGCGGCCAGGGCGACCGGCCCCGGGCCCGGTGGTCATCCCGTGGTCGGACGGACCAGGGGTTTGACCGTCGTGCTGTCCCGATCGGCGGCGGTGAGGGCGTTCTCCGCCGCCTCCAGGGGGTATCGGTGGGAGATCAGCCGGTCCAACTCCACTTCGCCGGAGGCGGCCAGCGCGATGGCGGTCGGCCAGGTGTTGGCGTAGCGAAAGGTGCCGGTGACCTCGATCTCGAAGTTTTGCACATGGGCGAGCGGCAACGGGACGGTGTCCCCGCCCATGCCCACCAGTACGGCCCGGCCGGCCCGCCCCACGGTGCGGAGCGCCTCGTCGACGACGGCGGGGACGCCCGAGCACTCCAGCAGCACATCGGGGGCGAAGCCGGTGTCGGAGAGGCCGGTCGAGCGTACGTCCACAGTCGTGGTGGCCCCCGACTGGCGGGCCAGTTCGAGGCGATGAGGGGCGACGTCGGTGACGACGACCTCGGTGGCACCGAAAGCGCGGGCGGTCTGCGCGGCCACCAGCCCGATGGGGCCCGCCCCGGTGACCAGAACCCGGGAACCGGGCCCGACGCCGCCCTTGCTGCAGGCCCATACGCCCACCGACAGCGGCTCCAGCAGCGCCGCCGTCTCGGCGGTGAGCGGAGCGGGGACCGGGTGGGCGAAGTCCTCGTCGACGGCGACGTACTCGCACAGGGCGCCGTCGACGGGTGGCGTGGCGTAGAACGAGACGTCGGGGCACAGGTTGTAGCGGCCCCGGCGGCACTGGGCGCACCGGGAGCACGGCACGCCCGGCTCCAGGGAGACGAGCTGCCCCACCTGGTGGCGAGAGGTGTCGGGGCCGAGGGCAACGACCGTTCCGCCGGGTTCGTGGCCCAGCACCATCGGGGCACGGACGACGAAGTCGCCGATCCTGCCGTGCCGGTAGTAGTGGACGTCGGAACCGCAGATGCCGACCGCTTCGACGCGGACGAGTACCTGGCCGGGGCCGGGTACGGGCACCGGGCGCTCCTGGATCTCCAGTTCCTCCGGGGCGCGGAGCACTGCGGCACGCATGGTGGAGGGGATGTGTGAGGGCAGGGTGTGAGGCGTCATTCTCCGGTCACGGCTCCCATGGTCGGGCCGGTGACCAGCCACCGGCGTTCGGCGAGGCCGACTCGCGCAGCACTGACCGACGGCTCAGCTGCGGCGGCGACCGACGGCGACGGGCGTTCGGGTGGCCGGAGAAGTGGCATGGCGATGCGTCCCTTGACCGGTTCGACGGACATGAACATCAGCGAGCACCATTCTTAGCAGATGAGCGATGCATTGTTAACATATTTTGCGTGAAGTTCGGAGGTGAGACCCATCGGGCTGCACTTCGACCTTGAGCTGTACGACGACGGCGACCTGCGCCGAACGGTCACCGGTGGATGTTCGTCCGCCTGCACGCCCACGTCCACGCCCAGCGCCGGGCGCCAGGCACCAGGCGCCCGGCGAAGTCACGGTTCTCAGCAGTTGCGGGCAGCGAGGTCACTCTGGCCACGGTTACTGCTCTTCCGTTTGGCCTATGGCGGACGTCCTACCGTCGCGAAAGGCTGAATGCGTGAGGTACGCGTTGATTCATCGATGCAGGTGGAAACCGTCCGCGAAGGCCGTGCAGACAGTTCGCGACAACTGCCGACAGGCCCGTCGGCTGCCGCCCTGCACGAGGCGGCAGGACGAGCGGCAGGACGAGGCATCGGCCGGTTCACCGACGGCGAGGCCGTCCTCGCAGGGCAGGAAGCAGGCGAGGAAGCCAGTGCCGGAGCTCCTGCATCACCCGCAGGGCTTGCCGACGACGGGCCGGAACCCGCGACCACACCGCAGGAGCGATAACGATGCCGAACAACAACAGGGCGATGAGGAGCCAACACCCCAAGACAGCAGCAAACAGGTAGTGAAGCATGCGGAGCCTCCGAGGCCATGACAGTGCCATGGGGCTCTCTCCCGCCGACGAAAGTCGGCCTGCATCGCCGGGCGGCCTTTGGGCGCCGCCGGGCTGACGACGATGCAGCGCAGGGATACTCCGCTCCGGCAACTGGCCTTCCCCTCCCGCAAGATCTCTACGCGCCAAGACCGAAGTGCCGGTCGGCGGAAACCAACTCACGACCGTGCTGGGAGTCGGTCCCCGTTGGAGGCTCGCCACGGAGTCGAAGCCGAAGGCGGACGCGGACGCGGAGGCGAAGACGGACGAGAAGGCGGAGGCGAAGGCTGAATCGCGGCCAAGGCCGGCTGCTCGCGCGCCACCGACCAGCTCAGATCAGCCACTCGGCCAACAAGGTCAGAGGTCGTCCTCCAAGGGGCGGCGGCCCCAGGAGGAGATCATCGGCGAGGTGGCGAGATCAAGGCGTCCTGACGCGACGTTGGCGAGGTGCCGCTCGATCTCCTCGTCCGTGGCGAGGTCCGCGGCGGTGAGTTTGTCACGCACCTGATGGACGGTGGCCGCCTCAAGTACATCGCACGCGGGCGACGTGATCGGGAAGTAGGCGTCGGCCTCGACATCGGCGAGGCCGACCTCGCGCAGCAGCCGTGGCAGCTTGCGGCCGTAGGAGAGGTCGGCACCGCGCTGTTGCAGCAGCTGACGGAAGCCGCGGCGCAGCCGGTTGGCCAGCTCCTGCTCAGGGCCGTACTCGTCGGGGCAGATCAACGGCTGCAGGGCGGGGTCCGCGTCCTCGATCAGCAGCCACCCGCCGGGGCGCAGCGCCCGGACCATGGAGCGGAGCGCGGCGTCGCGGTCGGCGACGTGGACGAGAACGAGGCGGGCATGGACCAGGTCGAAGGGCCCGACCGGGGGTTCATCGAGGGCCACGTCGTGACGGAGCACCTCGACCCCCTCGGCGGTGGCGGTCTCGGTCCAGGACACGTCGATGTCGGTGGCGAGCACACGCCCGCGAGGCCCGACGCGCTCGGCGAGCCACCCGGGAACGGTCGGCCCACCGGCCCCTACCTCCCAGCACCGCCAGCCCTTGTCGACTCCGACGGTCTCGAAGTGCCGGAACGTCGAGGCGTCGAAGAGGGCCGACAGCGCGTCGAACCGTGCACCCGCCTCGACCTGCGCGTTGTCCAGAAGGTACCCGTTGTCCTGCCCCATGTGCCGATCATGCCACGGGTCGAACCGTTGAGCGATTGCCTCCGTGCCCGACTGGTCGCGGTCGAGCTTCGGGCGACTCTTCGCAGGCCGCTTATCCGACTATCTCTTCGCCCTGTGGACAACCCACCGCACGCCTTCTGAGACCCGCCTACGGTCGTCAACGAGGAGGTAGCCATGGACCGAGAACGCCAAGGACGTGCACCAAGGGTGCCCGGCAGCACTGACCGCCATCGCGCTGCTGCCGGACGACGTCGCAGAAACCTCGCGACGCGTTGCAGAAGCCTCGCGCGGCGTTGCAAAGGCCTGGCAAGGCGTTGCAGGAGGCTGGTGAGGAGATCAGGGCTTGCTCGGCCCCCACTCCCACGCCCCGCCGCCCTTCCAGTCGATGAGGTCGGCGTCGTCCAAGTGGATGTGCTCACGTTCCATGCCTGCCTCTTCCAGCAGGTCGAGCAGTTCCATGGCGTTGTACGCCACGCCGAGTATCCGACCGTGAGCAAGGACGCGCCGACCACCTTGGCTGTCGGGGGCGTGGACGACCACGGGTGCAGCCATGGCTCCAGAGTGCGCCAGGGCGGGTCGGCCCGCATCCTGGGCCGTACGGGCGCTGTCGCTTCCGGTCTGTGGTGTGCCTGCCCCCTCACCCTGGCGACGCACCACCGCAACTTCGTCCACTGTCCGCCTCCTGCCCCCGGGCTACTCGGCCTACGTCCCCGTCCGGCGCTCGGGCACTCGCTCGTCGCACCTTCCCACAGCGGTGAGCATCCATCTGCCGAGACAGCTGGAGGGCTCAGGGCTATGCGTCCGTGGTCAAGGCAAGCTGGTAGCTGGGGCCGCCGCATCCCTCTCGCAGGACACCGTCACGGCCGCAGAGAGCACTGTTCATGCCTGCGCCACGAGGCAGGACCGGTGGCCCCAACCCGATGCGACCTTGGTGATCTCCTCGCCCTTCTCGTAACGGGACGCGCAGTGACCGCAGCGGCCGGGGAACTTCGCTTTGATCACCGGTCCCCCACCGCCACCCGACCGAGGGCGCGAGCGCGCCTTGCCGGAGCGGGTCGCGCGCGGCTTGTCCTCGGTCTCAGGGCTCGGCTGGGGGAAGCCGGCGGCGCCGTGAGCGGTGCCGGAAGGAGCCTGCTCGGTGGCCGCCGTGCTGGCCGCGGCGTCGGCGATGGCGTTGAGCGGGTCGCCGTTCACCTGGTGGGCGAGGACGTGTTGGAAGGTCACGTCGCGACCTTCCAGCAGGCTGTCGATGCGAACGACCAAATCCTTGTTGGCCACAGGCTTCTTGGACGTGGTCTGCCAGCCGTTGCGCTTCCACCCGGCGATCCACTTGGTGACCGCGTTCATCGCGTACTGCGAGTCCATCCGGATCTCCAACGGCACGGCCGGATCGGTGGCCTCCAGCAGCTCCGCGAGCGCGGTCAGCTCGGCCACGTTGTTCGTCGTGCGGCCGAGCGGGCCCGACTCCCAACGCTGCGGGCTCCCCGAAGGGTCAGCAAGCACCCAGGCCCAGCCGGCAGGCCCGGGATTGACCTTGGCGGCACCGTCACAGGCCGCGACCATACGTTCTGGCATCCCTCGATCATGCCAGACCCCACAACGCCACTGATCTCCGCCGGGAGCGTGACCGTCAGCGACCAGTTGGTGACCGACGTCCGTCGCCCGTGCGTCGAACCGTCCCGGACTTCCGGCCTTCCGCCCCTGCGCCGACCTTTGGCAGCCTGGGCACTCCCCCGGCGACCGCTTCACGGTGGTTCGGAAATCCGCCGAGTCTCGGTGTCTGCAGGGTGTCAGTTCGTGAACCGAAGGTCGGTGAACGACCGCATCTGGCAAGATCAGCTTGTGTCTCGCCCCTCGGTGACCTTGGCCAGAATCGAGCTCGCCGACTGGCGAGCTGTCCATTCCTGGGCCTCCCTCCCCCAGGTCTGTCGCTTCCAGGCGTGGGGACCGAACACCGAAGAGGAAACGCGCGCGTTCGTGGCGACTGCGGTCGAGGCCTGGGCACACTCGCCGCAACAGCGGTTCGCTTACACGGCCCGGGTCAAGGGCGACGTGGTCGGCATGGGCGAGCTCCACGTCCGGAGTCGAGTGCAACGTCAAGGCGAGATCACCTATGCCGTGCATCCTCGGGCCTGGGGTCAAGGCGTAGGAACGGCGATCGGCAAGGGATTACTTGCGCGGGGGTTCGAGGATCTTGAACTCCACCGCATCTATGCCACCTGTGATCCGCGGAATCTCGGGTCGGCACAGGTTCTCGGCAAGCTCGGCATGCGTTGGGAAGGACGTCATCGTCACACTGCGCTGATCCGCGACGGTTGGCGGGACTCCGACATGTTCAGCATCCTCGAAGAGGAGTGGTGCGAGAAGGAGGGTCCGGATGTCCACGAGTAGCCAGACGGCCTGTGCCTACTGCTCGGGCCGGATGGCCTCGTCCGGTGTCCACCGCGCCTTGCCGGGCGGCGGACCGGCGGTGGCCGGGAAGCGCTCCTCCTCACCCGAGCTGCCCGTCAGAATCTTGTGAACGATGAAGGGCAGCGCTTCATTCGTCCTGCGCTCGGCCGACCGATGGAAAGCCCTCCACCGCGCGCCTGCACCGACCGGCAGGCCAGGCCGGTGTCCGGCAAATACCGGCAGCGAGGTCCGTCTGACGGGTCAGTCGCCGGACGCGCCGGGGGGTTCCTGGGACGCGGCAGAGGTTACTGAGCGGTTTGGAAGCGGGCTGGAGTAGACGACGCTCGTGGTGACTGAGCCCAGGGCGGCGATACGGCCCGTGGTGCGTTCCAGGTCGCGGTAGCGGAGGCGGACGGAAGCAAGAACCTCGAGCCCCAGGGCCTCGGGGCTCACGACGGCGGAGTAGCCGGAGACGACTCCGTGCTCCTCCAGCCGTCGGACTCGTGATGTGTCCGACGTCCATGTCTCGCTGGAGTCCGGCAACCCGGGCTTCGTACTCGTCGACTCGCGGGGAGATGCCGCGTGGGCGCAGGCGCATGTGCCGCGTGCGGTGCACCTGCCCAACGCTGAGATTCCGGAGCGCGCCGCGAGCCTGTTGGATCCGGCGGTTCCGGTCATCACGTACTGCTGGGGGCCCGGCTGTGACGGCGCGACCCGTGCTGCGCTCGCCCTTGCCCAGCTCGGCTACCGCGTCAAGGAGATGATCGGCGGGATCGAGTAGTGGATCCGCGAAGGGCTACCCGTCCAAGGGGCGGACGGCGTCGGACCTGGAGCAGCCGTCGGCGGCCACACGACGTCGATCGGGGAGGGGCGCGGACATCCTTCGAGCTTGGTCGGTCCGTTTCGTGTCAGGTGGTTTCGGCGAGCAGATGAATGACACCGGCTGGGTTCTTGATCCAGTGGGTTCTGGTCTCGGGGTCTTCCAAAGGTTCGACCTCGTCACATGGCCGGATGCCGATGCGGGCGAGTTCGTCGGTGGCGGCGTCGAGATCATCGGTGTGGAGCTGGAGCCACAAGTCGGGCTGGCTGTAGTTGTCGACGCAGTCCAGCCACAGGGTGTTGGGGCCGAACCGCACCGAGTGGGTTCTGGAAACGGTCGGCGCGTAGGAGACGTCGTCTTCGTTGACATCGAAGCCCAGGGTGTCTCGGTAGAACGCCACAGTGGCGTCGTACTGTGCCTTGGGAATCTTCATGGCGATGTTCAGACCGGCGGTGAATCTCGGCTCGTTCATCGAGTGTCTCCATCGTTGGGGTCGGTGGCGTCAAGTGCATGTTCCAGCGCGGCCAGTCGCTCGTCCCACCGATTGGCGAGGGTGGCCAGCCACACCTGGGCGGTGCGGATGGCGGCCGGTTCCAGCCGGTAAGGGTGACGGCGGCCGGTTGGTTCGCCGAGGCTGATCAAGCCCGCTTCGGTGAGCTGGCCGAGGTGCTTGGCCACCGCCTGCCGACTGACGGGCAGCCGCCGCGCCAACTCGGTCACCGTGGCCGGCCCAGCACGAGCCAGCTCGTCCAGCAGCGCTCTCCGGATCGGCTCGGTCAGCGCTGCGAACACTGCAATGGCCTGCCGGTCCGGGTCAGGTGGCCGCATCGAGGTAGGCCTCAAGGTCAGCGAGTTCGGCGTCCCATCCCTGGCTGTTGGTCTTGTGTGCGGATCGAGCCATGTCGACGGCGACTTGGGCGAACCCGCTCTCCACCAGGCGTAGCCGCGTGCCCTCGGCCACAGGCTTCAGGGTGAACTCCACCAACGTCTGGGGCGCGCTGTCTTGCGGCAAGCCCTCCATGGCCCATCTGAAGGCGAAGCGGTAGGGCGGGTCAACGACTGTGATCGTGGCGGTCGATTCATCGCCCAGGTCGTCCCACCGGAAGAACGCCCGCCCACCGGGGCGCAGATCAATCTCAGCCACCGAGCCGAACCATCCTGACAGCCCTTCGGCGGTGGTCAGCGTGGCCCACACCCGCTCGATGGGGTGCCGCAGCACCACCACCCGCTCGATCGTGTCCGAAACCATTGCCACCTTCCTATCGCAACCTGTAGGTTGCCATCGATGGCAACCTACAGGTTGCAATCACTTCTCGCAAGCTCGGCGAGTTTGTCGGCCAGCGCGTCCAGTTCGGCACGGCGCGCGGTGATCCTCTCCAACGCTCCGGGCTTCTCCCCGATCGCCGTGACGTGATGTTCTTGCTACCGGTCGTAGGAAGTTGGTGGGCCGAGCCGCAGGCGAAGCCGGGAACTGTCCGTAAAATGATCAGCAAGGCCAGTGGTCGCCGACCACCCTCACCGGTCAGATGGAGCTCCGCCGTCGGGCCGCCTCGGGATCACCCCAGAGCTCACCCGTGCGGTGCCAGGCCGGGCGGTTCGCTTGCCGGGGCTCATGCAGGTTCCGTCCGCCGACCACCTGCGATGGCGGCCATACGCCGTCTGCCACTTGCCGAACCGGGTCGGTTGTTCTCGCCACGAACCGTTCGAAGTCGTCCGCCACGCAGCCAGGGAAAGTCCACTTCCTCCATGGTGATCGTGTCGATCAGTACGTCCTGGCGCATGAGCCGCCACATGTCACTCTGCTGCGCGATCCTGCGGTCACGGCCATGGCTCCACCAAACCCGGCCGCTACCGGGAGACCGAAGGGGCGGAGAGATACTTGACTTTAAGTTTGGTTGAACTATCAGGATTGCGCCATGACCACACAGAACAGCGCGATCCTCCTCTTCCGCAACACCATGCGCATCAACGACGGCCACCTGGACGGCTTCCGCGACGCCATCGCCCGAGCCGTGGACTTCGCGCAGCAGCACGGGCCGCAGTTGATGGTGGAGACCTTCGTGGACGAGGAGCAGATGCTCGCGCACAGCTTCCAGCTCTACCGGGACTCCGACGCGGTCCGCCTGCACTGGCAGCTCGCGGACCCGTACATCAAGGAGGTGATGGAGCACTGCCGAGTGGAGCGCTTCGAGGTGTTCGGTGAGCCGGACGCCGACGTGGTGGAGAGCGTGCGTTCGGCGCTGGGCGATCAGTGCCCGCTCACTTTCTCCCCCCGTGTCGCCGGCTTCGTCCGCTTCGCACAATCGCCGGAGACATAACCAGCATGCCTGTGCGGGCCGGGGCAGAGCACTGTCCCGGCCCACGAGATGTCCAGCGCGGCAAGTCGTCCCCGCAGCGGCCCAGTTCCTGCGCGCAACTGAGCCGCCGCCGACCGACCGCCACCCCCTATCCGTTCCGGTCCCGATCAGCGGCAATATCGGGCGTCACGAGGGCGGGGCGCTCTGTTGGCCCGGTGGAGGTCGGTGGACGGTCGGTGGATGCAATACCCGGCCTCCGTCACTGCCCCACCCGTCCGTCTATGCACTCGCGCAACAGGTCGGCATGCCCGCAGTGACGGGCGTACTCCTCGACCCTGTGCACCATCAGCTCCCGAACTGCGATCCGGTCCTTCCCCAGACGCTCACTCGGGTCCGGGTGCTCGGCCAGCGCGGCATCGGTCGCGGCCTGCTCGCGGGCCAGCGCGGCATACGCAGCGTCGACCTCGGCCTGCTCGGCGACCGCTCCGTCGAAGTCCCCGTCGTTCTCGCCGTACAGCTTCGGCAACGGCTCACCGTCGCTGATCCAGTTGAGCCAGTCGCGTTCCGTCTCGGCGAGGTGTCGAAGCAGACCCAGCAGCGACATCGTCGACGGCGGGACCGATCGACGGGCCAGCTGCTCCGCGTCCAGACCTTCGCACTTCATCCGCAGGGTCATGCGGTAGTTCGTCAGGGCGTCCTCCAGCGACTCCAGCTCACCCTCCGGGCTGGGCCCGTCGTTGTTGCGGGGGTCGTCGTCCGGGTCGGTCCACATGTCGGGGTAGATGGTCGCCCGACTCCATCTCGCGGGTTCGTCACTCATGCGTTGCATATTCATCCGTGACGACCCCTGCCCGCCAGGGTCTGGCGCCAATGTGGTCTTGGCTCGTGGATCGCGGCCGGGCGATGCGTCGGGAGCCGGGCACTGGTCGTCGTCCTCCGACAGGTTCCCGCGGCGGCTTCTTCCCTGGTACAGGGCAGGGCGCACAACGGTGTTGGTGGGGCGCGTCGCCGGTCTGTCGGTCACATCGGTGCGCCCTGACAGCCACTCGATAGTGGTCGGGAGCGCGCGCCAGGGGTGGGCAAGGGACGGAAGTGGGCCGTGCGTCTCGGCCCGCCCGGGGACAGTAGTTCCTGGGGAGATTCTTCGAGACGGAGCAACGACATGACCTCCACCGCCTCCTCCCTGCACCGCTCCTTGGCCATGGCCGTAGAGGCCACGAGCGCTCCCATGCCCTCTTCCGCTCTGCTGCCGCAGGAGGGTGAAACGACTGAACAGCGGGCCGCACGCAAGCACCACTTGTTGCCCGAGAGGCTGGCCGCCAACCGCGACATCAACCATCTGACCCCGATCATGCTCAACGCCTGCCGCAAGGCCGAAGCGGGAAATCCCCTCACCGATCTGGAAAGTGACCTGCTCGACCTGGCACGTCTGGCCGCTCCGACCCGCAGCGATCTGTTCGGGTACGGGACGGCGTACACGGAACTGGGTGAGGGAGGTCGCGCGGCTCTGTTCCCCGACCGCATTGCTGAGCTGACGATCGAGGACTCGTGCACCTACGAGCAGGTCTCCCAGGAAGTGGCGGACTATTGGCCGGTCATCAGCCAGTTGCCCAATGTGGCGTTCCATGAGCCGGGTATGCGTCCGCAGGACATGCCGTCGGGTGAGGTGGTGCAGCGCTACGGGTGGAGTCGGATCATCCCGCCCCGCCCCCTGCCGGAGGCCGGTCGCGGGAAAGGGCAAGCGGCCTCGGGCCCGGTCGGTGCTGCCGATGCCTCGCGTGACCCGATGTGCGCGACAGTGCACGTCGTGCGGGCGAAGTGCCATGAGCACACCTGGGGCGAGCCGGGCACGGACGAGGTCTATTTCACTCTCCAGGTCACCGACGGCGATCCCGACTACACCTTTGACCGGACCACCAAGACAGTCGAAGGCTTCAAGAAGGGCGTCACCAAGGATTACAACCAGCCTGTCGTGGCGTGGATGCACGACGACGAGGTGGACGAACTTCCCGTCACCAACGTCTGGATCGCCATCCAAGGGTGGGAGGAGGACCACGGTAAAAGTGACTTGGTGAAGAAGATCGGAGAGAAAGCCCGAGACATCAGCGAGAAGCTGATCAAGGGCGTCAAGGACCCGACCAAGAAGGGTGATATGGCCAAGGGGATCGGCGGCATCATCCTGGCCATCGTCAGTCTTCTCACCCAATGGTGGCACGACGACTACATCGGGCAGAACTTCCTCGGCCCCTGGGGCCCCGATATCAGGGACGAACGGAGCTTCAACGTCCTGGTGGTCCAGTACACCCCTGACGGCCACGAGGCGAAGGGCAGCGGAAAGTACGAGGTGACCCTCAAGGCCACCCATGAGTGCTACGGGGAGCGCTGACCCCGGAATGCACCGCTGAGGCAGCGCACCTGGCCTGGGTATCAGGGAAAGTGGGCGTGACACCTTGACGGCGGCGCCAGATCCCCCTCCGACGTGCCCTTCGCAACGGGGAGTCCCCTTGCGGGAGGGCGGAGGCCTCGCACCGTTACTGGTTGACCTGTGCCGTGTCGCGGGACCGGCCGCCCATTGCCCGCGGGTCGCTTTGCCCGCGGGTCGCTCAGGCGGCGACTTCCGAGCCGACCGTGACCCGCTCGCCCGGGGAGCACCGCAGGATACGCGCATCGTGCCCACGGCGCCCGGCCTCGGCGAGGAAGTCCGAGAGCGGTGAGCGGAAGACGGTGTAGTCCTCGTGATGGACAGGAAGCGCTCGACGCGGGCGGATCAGGTCGAGCAGGTCGGCGCCCTGTTCGGCGTCCATGGTGACCACCATCCCGCCGGGCAGGGTGGTACCGCCCAGGTGCATGACTGCCAGGTGGATGTCGGGATGGCGGCGGGCGATCTCGCGCAGACCGTCGTACATCAGGGTGTCGCCGGTGAGGTACACAACGAGACGGATCTCGCCGGAACGGTCGCCGAACTCCAGCAGACTGCCCATCACCGGCGGCAGCAGGGCGCGCGCCGGGGCCGGCGCGTGGCGTCCGGGGAGCGAAGTGATTCGTACCAGGGAATCGCCCCGCAGCAGGGTGTGACTCTGCCATGTCTTCAGACCCACTGCACGATGGAACCCGAACAAGCCCTGCAGAAGGCGTGAGGCGTGTGGGGTGGACACGAAGGGCAGGCCGCGGTCCAGGCCGCGCCGGGCCACGCGGTCGAAATGGTCGCCGTGCAGATGGGACAGTACGACCGCGTCCAGGTCCTCGTGGGGCAGCTCGGAGATGTCGACGGCCGGTTCCGTGAGCCGACGTGAGACGAGACCGTAGCCGAGGTGGGCGAGCTGCCCGCGGTGGAGGAAGTTCGGGTCGGTCAGCAGCGCGAGCTTCCCGTAACGGATCAGCAGCGTGGCGTTACCGATGAACAGGATCTCCGCAGTGCCTTCGGGCGGTCTGTGCTGCACGGCGCACTCCCTACGTCACTCCTGTGCCGGGTCACCCCCTGAGTGACCCGGCACTGTGCATCTACACCCGACGGCGCCAGTGATAGCTCTGCAAGTCCTTGGCTACGCACTCCCCCGCCCCTGGCTCTCTGGCGTCGCCACTGCGGGTCGGCGTGGCGCTGCAGTGCACTGCGCTGCACTGCACTGCACTGCACTGTGCCTACGCCAACTTGAAACCGCAGTTCAGAAGGCTGGTGTGACCGGTTCTCGGAGTGCTCACGCTGGTCGGGGGCGGCTGTCTGCGGAGTAGATCATCCGTCAGGCTGTGTTTTCGGCGGCACTCGGAGCGGGTTTACTTACAGCGGCAGGTGAGCCTCGTCCGCCCGGCCGAAGATGTCTCTGCGCGTCAGGGCGGCACCGACTCGCGGGCGTCGAGGATGGTCAGCGTATGACGCACTTCCGTGCCCAGCCGAAAGAGCTGAAGACTGATCTGGCCGCCCTTACTGACAGTGAGAATGTGGCTGGTAGTCCTACTGGTGAGCCTGACTCACTTACTGACTGACTTCATCGACTGCCCTGTCTGGGATTTGTCGGCTCGTCGGCAGGGCCGCCCATCGTCATGCCCCGTTGGCGGTGAGTCGGCCGATGGCCCGGATGACCTGGCGCCGGGTGGCCAGGCGTCGGGCGAGGAAGGCCATCACCCGGTTCGTGCGGCCGGCGATGACGCTGGGCGGCGGGTTCCTGCGGTCCAGGGCGGCCAGCGCGGTGCGGACGACGTCGGCGGGCGAGGCGAGCCTGGTCCCTCCGGCGGCCTGTTGGGTGCCCACGACGTCGAAGAACTCGGTCCGGGTCGCGCCGGGGGACAGGGCCAGCACCCGCAGACCGGTGCCGCGCGACTCTTCCCACAGAGCCTCGGTGAGGCTGAGCACGAACGCCTTGGTCGCCCCGTAGAGCGCCATGCGCGGGTTGGGCTGGTAGGCGGCCATGCTCGCCACGTTGACCAGTACCCCGCGGCCCGCGGTACGCAGTTGGCCGATGAAGGCACGGCTGATGTCGGCGACCGCGGTCACATCGACCGCGATCTCCCGGCGCAGCCGGTCCGGGTCCGCCTGGTGGAAAGGGCCGAAGGTGGCGAACCCGGCGTTGTTGATCAGGCTCGTGACGTGCAGGCCGAGCTCGGCCACCTGCGCGGCCAGCGCCTGCCCGGGGTGTTCCGTGGCCAGGTCCATCTCCACCACGTGCGCCTGGATCCGATGCTGTTCGCGCAGTTCGGTGGCCAGCTTCTCCAGGCGGTCCCTGCGGCGGGCGACCAGCACCAGGTCGGAGCCGCGGGCGGCGAGCTGGCGGGCGAACTCGGCGCCGAGGCCCGCACTGGCCCCGGTGATGAGGGTGGTGTGTCCGTGGTAGTCGACGGTCGACATGGTCATCCTTCTTTCAGTAGCTGCCTTGTTGGCAGTTAATGCCAAGTAGGCGGTCGCTGTCCAGAGGGGTATCCTGACGTCCATGACGACCTTGTGGGAGCGCTCGCGGCAGGTCGCCGTCCAGGCGATCCTGGATACGGCGGTACGCCTGTTCGCCGAGCAGGGCTACGAGCAGACGACGATCGCCCAGATCGCGCGGGAGGCGGGGATCTCGCAGCGCTCCCTCTTCCGCTACTTCGGAACCAAGGAGGACCTGGTCTGCGGCGACCAGGAGGCGCTGGGCGAGCTGCTGAAAAGGACGGTCGAGCAGCAACCGGCCGGGATGTCCGCCTGGGATGCCCTACGCGCCGGATTCGAGGTCATTCTGACCGCCAACCACCCCCCTGAGCGCGCGCTGGAACTGTCCCGCCTCATCTTCGACACGCCCTCGCTGCGTGCCCGCTACGTCGAGAAGCGACTGCGCTGGCAGGCCGAACTCGTCCCCGTCATCCGGGCGCGACTGGGCAACGGCTCCGGTCGGCTGGCTCCCGACGCGCAGGCCAAGGCGATCGTCGCGGCGGTCTTCGCCTGTATCGACACGGCAACCGAACTCTGGGCCGAACATGACGGACGGATCGACCTGGCAGACCTCTACGACCAGTGCCTCGCTGCGGTGCGGGACCACGGCTGAGGCACGTACCCCGGCACGCCTTCGCGCAGAACCCGACGTCACCGCGCGGTCGACCGCAGCCGCCAGAAACACGTGGCAAGGGGCAAGTGGTGGTCCATGCGCTGGAAGGCTCCACTGAACGCGTTCCAGGTCGCCTCCGGGGGCGCCTGCCCCCGAACAACAACTGAACACTCAACAAATAGGACCAGCCGTCAGATTGACGCAGCCTCAGGAACCTTGCGGAAGTCAGCGGATGGTGAGCCCGCCGTCGACGGCGAGGATGGTGCCGGTGGTCCACTGGGCCGAGGCCAGATAGGCGGCCGCGGTGGCGACGTCTTGGGCAGTGCCGAGACGTCCCAGGGGGTAGGAGTGCTCGATCTGCTCGTCGTGTGCAGTGCGTTCCTCTGCGGTCATGGGGGCGATATAGGAGCGTTCGTACTTGGGAGTGCGGACGGCGCCGGGAGCGATGGCATTGACACGGACTCCTTGGGGGCCGAGTTCACTGGCCAGCGCCCGGGTCATGGAGTTGAGCGCTCCGCGGGTGGCGGAGTAGGCGGCCGAAGGACGGCCTGCGACCATTTTGCGGGCCCAGTAGCTGCTGATGTTGATGATGCTTCCCCGAGCGTTCACGAGGGCGGGCAGGAGTTGCTGGCTCAGCAGCAGCGGCACTTGGACGTTGAGGTGCCACATGGTGTTCATCTGGTCGACCGTGGTGTCGGCAAGGGAGGCGAAGTGGGCGGTGCCGACGTTGTTGACGAGGGTGTCGACCCGGTCGGTCAGGTTTCCGATGCGCGCGGCGATCTGGGCGGGGGCCTCGGGCGCGGAGAGGTCCGCGGACACCGTGTGCACGATGGTGCCGTGACGGCCAAGTTCCTTGGCGGCGGTCTCGAGTTTGTCGCGGTTGCGGGCGGCAAGGATCAGGTTCGCGCCGTCGTGGGCGAGGGCATCGGCGATGGCCAGGCCAAGGCCCTCGCTGCCACCTGTGACGACGGCGAAACGACTGGTGGTGCGGTGCTCGGTCATGTCAGATCGCCGTTGTGTGGTCGGTGGAAGCACTCAGGGTCGCGAATCGGCGTAGCTCTTGGAGTTGGTCGCTGCGGGCGTTTTCGATGCCGGCGAGGGCGTCGCTGCCGAGAGGAAGGCGCAGCGGGGGGCTCGGCATATCGGTGAGGGCGACGAGGGCCTGGGCCATGCGGGCGGGGTCGCCGATCTGGCCTCCCGCAGTGGCGGCGGAGCGCGCCAGCGCTTCGTGCACGGGAAGGTAATCGGGGAGGGCGGCGCCGCTGGGCAGCCGGCTCGCCCAGTTGGCGCGGAAGTCGGTGCGGATTGCTCCGGGCTCCACGATCGTTGTCCGGATGCCCAGCGGGGTGAGTTCGGCGGCCAGTGAAACGCTCAGACCTTCGAGGGCGTGCTTGCCGGCCGTGTAGGCGCTCATCCCTAGGACACCGGTCTGCCCTGCCAGGGAGCTTATCTGCAGCACACGGCCGGCTTTCGCCGCGCGCAGGTGGGGCAGAGCGGCGCGCAGGACATTGGCGGCGGCGAAGAAGTTCACTTCGAACTGGGCGCGCAACTCCATGTCGTCCAGTTCCTCGAAGGGGCCCGCCAGCGCGTAGCCGGCGTTGTTGACGACGACGTCGAGGCGGCCGAACCTGGTGATCGCGTCATCCAGGACCGGACGCCGCGTACCGGCGTCGGTGATGTCCACGCTCACGGTGCGCAGCCGCCCGGGAAAGGCGGCGGTCAGCGGTTGCAGCGGCCCGTCGCCACGCGTGACCGCGATCACTCGCTCACCTGAACTCAGAACCTCACTGACCAGGGCCTGGCCCAACCCGCCGGACGCGCCGGTGACCAGCCACACGCGGGATTCCATGCTTCGCACCTCTCGCACGAGCCAAAAAAACGGACCGATCTTGTCCGCTTCCACGATAGTAGAGGAGGCGGACAGAAGCTGTCCACTTATGGATAAGATGGGGTGATGAACACGGAGCGACCTGTGGCGACCCAAAGGACGGCGATGCCCGTGCGCGCCGACGCCCAGCGCAATGCCGCGCGGGTACTCGCGGCCGCGCGTCGTGCCGTCGCCTCCACCGGGCTGGACGTGAGCTACCACGAGATCGCGCGGGAGGCCGGCGTCGGCGTGGGCACCGTCTACCGGCGCTACCCCGAACGCGACCACCTCATGGCGGCGGTGCTGAGCGACATCCTCACCGAACTGATCGACACCGCACACCAGGCCCTGGACTGCGATGACGCCTGGGAGGGCTTCTCGTTGCTGTTCACCGGCCTGGCCCTGCGCACCGCACAGAACGCGGGACTGTCCGGCTCCCTGGACCAGCACGGCGGACCCACTGTCGCCCAGCAGCGCCACGAACTCCTCGACCTCACCCGGAGGGTCATCGAACGCGCCCAGGACCAGGGACGTCTTCGCCGGGATCTGGCCTGGCAGGAAGTCCTGCGGCTGACCGGCGCCCCAGCGGTACAGGGATGTGTGCTGGGACTCGAGCCTGACCCTGCACAGGGTCACCACTTGGTGCTGACCGTTCTTCTCGACGGTCTACAAACCGGCTGACACCGGCGACGTGCCGAAGCTCCCAGGAGCGGATGACATCGTCCGGGAGTGGACGACACCGCCGGGACGATCCGTGCGCCCACTCGGTGCGTTCCATGAATTCAAGTCTCCCGACACCGGGTGTACCGGCCCTTTGCCAGTGACCCGGTGAGCTGACCCCGGACGGTCCCCTCGTACCGGTTCACGCCAGGGGCTGAATGGTCTCCAAGCCCTCAAGAAGGGGGCCTGGCCCCAGACGACTTCGCTTTACACACAGGCGGAGCCGTATCCGTCCGTAAATGCCGCACATTCCCCAGGCGAGTGACGGTCCCGCACGAACGAGGTGGTACGAGGCGCCGACAGTACGACATCACCTCGGGAACTTCCCCACGGTTCACCCCGACGAGCAGAGGTCAGTACCGGCGTACAAGCGGAAAACCTTGACTGCAACGTTGTCGCGGTCGTCAGCGAAGGTGTCTGGGAGGCCAGCGAGTAGTTCCAAGTCTTGCTTGCCGGTCGCCGCGTCGGCCACGACACTGAGGGGCAGGGTCTCGAACTCTGAAGCGGACAAGGAAGCGTCCACCGCGACAGCGTGAGCGGCCAAGGACGCCAAGACCTCCATGAGCCGTTCCCCAACCGCCACGTCAATGCCCCGGGAGTGCAGCCGCTCTCGGCGGCGATTCTGACGCCATGGCTCCTGGTCCAGCAGTGGCAGCAGGACGGCGACCCAGGTACACGCAGCGACTCCACAGCATGTCGCGGTCCGAGGTCCTGATCGATCCTTTCTGCAGCAGTTGGAGGGCTTGCCGCACGAGCGGCGCAGGCCCTCCAACCTCCCAATACACGCAGGCTGGGTACAGGACGGGGCCGGACATTGTCTCAGCGGTTGACTTCGAGGTTCGTCAGGACGAGCAGGGCGCGCAGGAGGTGGGTAGCGCGGGCGGGGTCGGTGCGGAGCTTGGTCAGGATCCGCCAGTTCTTGAGGTGGGCGAAGCCGTGCTCGACCGGTGCGCGTCCGACGGCGAGGACGTGATCGTGGCGGGCGGCGGTGTTGTCGTGGGTGCGGCCGGGCCGGGCGGCGGATATCCAGATCAGCCGGCCCCGCTCGTCGGTCAGGGCGAGGAAGGGCAGGCCGTGCCGGTGGTGTTTGCCTGAGTAGTTGCGCCGGTCGGCCTTCCCGGTGCGGCGCTGGGTGGCAATGAGGGTACCGTCGATCAAGACCACCTCCCCGCCCCTGCCTGGCGATCGTCTTCAGAGCGCGGTCCAGGCGCGGTGCCTGCGCGGCGAGCAAGGTGATCAGCTCGTCGCGCCAGCGGCGGACGGTGGACCCGGACACGTTGTTGCCGCCGGCCATGTCGGCCAGGCGCTGGTCGTGGCGCAGCACGGCATGCCCCGTGGTTACGCCCGCGCCGCGCGGTCGCAGGTGGCGGGGCAGGTCACAAACGGGTGGTGAAGCGGCCGTCGGGCAGTTTACGCAGCAAGCCGCGGTCGACGAGTCTGACCAGCTTCCCGCGCAGCGGCTCCAACTTGGACCGCACGCTGACATCGATCCCCAGGGCGTCGCCGACCTGCCGGGCCGTGAACCGGTCCGGCCGCCTGCCGCACGGTGGCCAGGATGCGCTGGTAGTCCGGCGGGAGCACGGTCTCCTCCATGCCTGGTGTTCGGTGCGGGATCAGCATCACCGCTCGTCCTCCCACCTGCCCGGGCGCCGGCGCGGCCGAGGCGCGTTCGTTGGCGAGCTGTTCGCTCACCCGCTCAAGAACCCGCTACGCGACAGCGAACTCGTCCCGCTCGGCCCGCATCTCCGCCAACTCCCTGGCGAGCAGTTCCTCACGTTCGTCCAGCTTCACACGCCGCACGGTGATCCGCTTCAGCAGCTCGGGATCCATGCCTCGGAAGGTAGAAGGCCGCCTGACTCCAGCGAGTAGGAATCAGCGAACCCCTCCAGCTCTGGCAAACGATCTACCGCGCAAACTGCCGCCGACGACCAGCACGAACACCCCGAGAGCCGGTCACACCAGCCCTGTGACCTGTGATTCCAAGTTGGCGGAGGCTCACTGCAGCGCACTGCGATGCGCGATCACGGTTGTCACGGGCATTCACGGATTGTCCGGAATTGCGATTCCGGCTCGGCTCGCGTGGGCCGACCATGACGGCTGCGACAGCATATTGTCGCGTGGTGGACAACGCGTTCTGGATCGCTGCCCTGACCGGCGGCACGGCTGTCCTCGCCAGCTGGGTGACGAACCAAGGCAATGCCAAGGCGGCCCGGATACAGGCGGACTCCGCAGCAGAGACACAACGAATGCATCAACTACGTGAGAGCCGACGTGCGGCATACATCGACCTGATCGAGCACACCCATCGGATGGCGGAACTGTACTGGGAGGTATCGACCACCCGGCAGATCAGCGACGCCGGCGAACGCCTCGCCGCCCGTACCGAGCTGCGTGACCGCGAACGCGATGAATACGCCAAGCTTCGACGCTGCGTACGCGTGATCGATCTCGAGGGGCCTCCAGACGTGGTCGCGGCAGCGGAGGCGTTGAAGGATGAGGTCAGCAACTTCTACGCGGCCTTCAAGGCTCTGCTGGCCGACGAGGCAGGCGCCGAGAGAGACTTCGACAACCGGTACAGACCGTTCTGGGCGGCCCTCACCCGGTTCACCGAAGCCGCCAGGCAGACCCTGCACGCCGAGTAGAGACCGTTGTCCCACCGGACTTGAGGACGGGTGTCGAGTGAGCGTGGGCTCAAGTGCGTGACACCGACGCGGTCGCCGATATCCCGGAGCAACCCGAAAGCACCGAACGCCCCGAACGCCCCGAAAGCCCCCGACTGACGTCACCGGACGCGGCGGGGCCGATCGGATCGGCTAGGTCTCCGTCAACGCGGTGACCAGTTCATCGAGTCCGTCGAACCGCCAGTCGAAGACATCGGTGCTCGTCGGCGGGTCCCCGACCGGCCGCTGGACGTAGGCGGTCCGCATACCTTGCGCCTGAGCTCCGCGCAGATCCCAGGCGTGGGCGGCCACCTTGAGCACGCGCTCCGGTGGACAACCGGCGGTGTCGAGGGCGAGCTGGTAGACCTCCGGCGCCGGCTTGTAGGCCTGGACGGCTTCGGCGGACAAGGCCTGGTGCCACCGCAACCCGGCATCCGCGTTCAGCCGGAGCAGAACGGTCCGGGCGGCGTTGGAGAGTCCCACCACGGGAAACCGCCGCGCCAGCCGCTCCAGACCGGCGACAGAGTCTCCCCAAGGGGGCAACCGCCGGCTCGCTGTTGCCAGCCGGGCAACGGTCGCCGGATCGGCGATACCGGCACGGTCGGCCACCCGATGAGCAGCCTCTCGGTCGATGATCTCGCTGCTGACGTACGCGCGACTCCCTTGCTCGATGCGTTGCTGTTCGAGCTCGACATGCTGCTGCCACACGGTGAGCAGCTCGTCGACGGCCGCGTCGTCGGCCGTCGGCACCGCGTCGCGGATGCCCGCTCGGAGGCCGCCGGGTTCATCGACAAGTGTTCCGAGGATGTCGAAGACGACGACCTCGATGTCGCAGATCTCGACCATGCGTGCTCCTTCGCTCTGGCGTCACCGGTTCAACAGGTGACGATATTGCCGCCAGGCTCGTCACCGGTCAAGATGGTGATGTGAATTTCGCGTACGTGAGCGGCAACGCAGCCCTCGACCTGGCCGGCACCGTGGGGTCTCGTCGGGACGAGCCCGACGACACCCTTGCCACTCCTGCTGACCTCGAACGCTGGGTGGCCGCATGTGACGAGCTTCCCGACCGGGTCACCGCCGACTTCCCGACCTTCGAATTCGCGCTGTCGCTGCGGGAGGCGCTCTACCAGCTCGCTCTCGACCGCGTGCTCGATCGGCGCTTCGACCCGGCCGGCCTCCGGATCGTCAACGACGCGGCCGCCGGACCGGTGCCCAAGATGGAGCTGAGCGACGCGGGGCTGCGTATGTCGGGAGACCTGCGCGCAGTGCTCTCGCACATAGCCAGAAGCGGTATCTCCGTGCTGGCCGACCCCCAGGCCTGCCTCAAGGAGTGCGGTCGCCCCGGCTGCACCCGCATCTATCTCGACCGCTCGCGGGGCGCCCGGCGCACCTGGTGCGGTATGGACGCGTGCGGCAACCGCGTCAAGGCCGCCGCCTATCGAGCCCGCAGACGGGCAGCCACCACTGCCGAGGACGACGGACCCAGCAGAACCACCTGACGTTCGAGGGTGACAGCGATCACCACGCTGGTTGCCACAGGCACGAGTGGATGTGCGATCGTGGACGGCAGAGCCCGACAGGCTCCTGGACGAGGTGCGCCGTACCCAGTCATGACAAGACGACGCGAAGGGTGTCTGTCATGGCATGGCTGGTTCTTGTGGTGTCCGGAGTGCTGGAAGCAGTGTGGGCAACGGCGCTGGGCAAATCGGAAGGCTTCACCCGTCCCCTGCCGAGCATTGTTTTCGGCCTCGGGCTGGTGCTGAGCATGGCCGGACTGGCCTTTGCGCTGCGGACGGTGCCCGTGGGCACCGGCTACGCGGTCTGGGTGGGCATCGGAGCGGTGCTCACCGCGACCTACGCCATGCTCTTCGACGGTGAATCAGCCGGCCCGGTGAAGCTGCTGCTGCTGGTCGGCATCGTCGGCTGCGTTGCCGGTCTGAAACTGACGCACTGACCACGTCTCGAAGCCCGCAGCGGCACCCGACGTAAGTGCGTGCGGCTGCATGCGCCGGGGCGGCATCCTGGGGCGATGGAGCAACTGCAGAAGATCGCGGGCCTTCTCGGCGGTGCGCTGGGGCGCGAGGCCATCGGGACGTACCTGCACGGATCATGGGTGCTCGGCGGCCTTCGACCGGCCAGTGATGTGGACGTCCTCGTCGTCTCACGGCGCCGTATGAACGACCGGGAACGGCAGGCACTTCTCGATGGGCTGCTGCGCATTTCCGGTTCCGGTTCGCCCGGCAGCCTCCGCCCGGTCGAGCTGACTGTCGTCGTCCAGTCCGAGGTCCGCCCGTGGCGGTACCCTCCGACCTGCGACTTCCAGTACGGCGAGTGGCTGCGCGCCGAGTTCGAGGCAGGGATGCTCCCCCAGCCGGAGCCGATGCCGGATCTGGCCCTGCTCATCACGATGGCGCTGTCCGGTGACCACACGCTCAGTGGCCCGCCGCCGGCGCAGGTGCTGGAGCGCGTTCCGCACGAGGACCTGGTGCGGGCGGGCGTGTCGGGTATTCCGGCGCTGCTCGACGAGTTGGACAGCGACACCCGCAACGTCGTGCTGACCCTGGCCCGCATCTGGACCACGCTCGCCACCGGGGAGAGCAGGCCGAAGGACTCCGCCGCCGACTGGGCCCTGGCGCGACTTCCACCGGAACACCGCCCTGTACTGGAACATGCTCGACAGCTGTATCTCACCTCCCGCTACTCCGAAGAGAGGTGGAGCCGCGAGTTGAAGGCGCAGGTGCGTCCGTACGCGGACGCCGTGCTCACCGAAATCGACCGGCTGGCGCCACGTTGACAGCTGGGCCCGCGTTGACAGCTGGGTCTCGTCGTTCGGATCACCCGATTGATCCCGCTGGACGAATGACATCGAGGTCCCCGGCCAGGTGGCCGGGCGTCACACGAGCAGCCCCGCCTCGTGCGCCAGCACCGCCGCCTGGACCCGGTTGGTGCAGTCGGTGCGGGTCAGGATGCTGCTGATGTGGGCCTTGACCGTGCCGGGGCTCAGGTGGAGCTGTGCGGCGATCTCGGCGTTGGAGAGACCGGTGCCCAGCAGCCGCAGGACGTCCCGCTCGGCCGGTGTCAGATCGGCGATCCGACGTGAGGCGGCTTCGCTGCCGTGGCCCAGTCGGGTCCGGAAGTCGACGAGTTGGCGGGTGATCTGCGGGGCGAGGACGGGCTCTCCGGCGGCGGCGCGGCGTACGGCGTCGATGAGGTCGCGGGGGCCGGTGTCCTTGAGGAGGTAGCCGTGGGCTCCGGCGCGCAGAGCGCCGGCGACGGTCGATTCCTCGCCGAAGGCCGTGAGCATCACCGCTCGGGTGCGGGACGACTGCCGGGTGATCTCGGTGACAGCGGTGATGCCGTCCCCGGGCATCCGGATGTCGAGGAGGGCGACGTCGACGGGGTGGGTGCGGCAGGCTTCTACGGCCTCATGGGCGTCCTGCGCCTCGGCCACGACACGGATCTCGTCGTCGTTCTCCAGGATCAGGCGGACCCCGGTGCGCATCAGCGCCTCGTCGTCGGCGATCAGGACTCGGATCATCGGCTCAGTCTAGAACTGCCATGATCAGCAGGGCGATGGTGGCGCTGACCGTCGGCAGCAGCACCAGCAGCGCCGCGCAACCGCCTCCCAGGAGGCGGGGCCATGTGAGGACCTCCGTGGACAGCGGGGGCCGGGAGCCCGCCCCGTCGGAGACCGGCCCGGGAGAAGTGGCGTACACAGGCGGCACATCGGGCCGGACGGGTATACGGGCGGAGAGGACGAAGCCGCCCTCCGGGCGCGGTCCGGCGTGGAGAGCGCCCCCGAGCAGGTTGATCCTTTCCTGGAGGCCGACGAGTCCGCTGCGGTTCCCGTCCCCGGGCGGACGCGGGACCGGCGGCGCCTCGTTGACGACGGCGACCACCACCGTGTCTCCCTCGTCCTGGAACGTCACACGGACTGGTGCGCCAGGCGCGTGCTTCAGCGCGTTGGTGAGTCCTTCGCGGGTGACACGGTGGACGGCCTGCCGGGTGCGGGCGTCCGCATCCGTCGCCCCGGTCGCGTTCCAGTGCAGTTCTGCGTCGGCCCCCGCGTTCCGGGAATCCGCGACCAGGGCCGAGAGGGACTCGCGTGTCCCCCGCTCGCCGATGTCCTCGCCGGACTGGTGCCGGAGGACGCCGAGAATGCCGCGCAGCTCGTCCATGGCCGTTCCGGCGGTGGTGCGCAGAAGTTCGGCCTGGGGGGCCAGCGGGGGCGCCTGTCGTTCGGCGGCGAGCTGGAGGGCTCCGGCGTGCACCGAGATGAGGCCGATGCGGTGGCCGAGCAGATCGTGCATCTCGGCGGCGATGCGCGCCCGTTCCTCCATGCGGGCCGCCTCGTCGGTGAGCAAGCGGGTCTGTTCGAGGTAGGCATTGCGCTCCCGCAGCAGCCCCTTCAGCGGGCGGCGATGCCCCAGCACCATGCCGGACAGCGCGGGCAGCAGGATGAACAGCGCAGCCACGCCGGCACCGGCGAGCAGGTACGGCAACGTCGGGAGCCCGCTGAGGGATTGGACGGCTATCGACAGGAGCACGGCGCCGACAGCGCTCGCCCCGACCACTGCCCAAGCACGCCGTGCGGGAGTGATGCGGCGTACGGCGGACCACACGACGCACGGCACCACCACCGTCGACCACACGTTCTCCCCCGCGATCACCGGCATGCAGCCCAACACCGTGAGGGCTGGGTACCTTCGCCGCGCGGGCACGAGCAGCGCCGTCCACACGCCCATGACGGCAACCCCCACCGGGTGGGCCGACGGTATCAGCGGAAGCGGCACCAGCGAACACAGCAGGACCAGGCCGGCGAGTACGGACTCGATGACGACCGTCCGCCGGGGCGCGGTGCGCATCGCGTTCCGGACCGCGGTGGTCTCGCGGCGCATCCGCTTCCACAGTCGCGCTGCCGGGCTCAAGGTCTCCTCCGTGCGGGTTCCGCTCTCAACGGCTGCTCCGGTCGTACGTGTCGGCGAACCACTGCGGACTCAGGCAGCACGTGCCGCTCCCGCCGGGAGCCGGAGCTCCGGCTCCGCCCGCAGTCCGGCGATGTCCGCACCGCTCTCGGTCAGCACACGCTCGATCTCCGCCGCGGTCTCCGCGTTCGTCCCGGCCTTGTCCAGCAGCGCGGCCAGCAGGTGGGTGGTGCCGACCGTGGGCGAGTTACGAGCGGCGGCAGTGAACTCTGTGACATGCAGGAGGCGTCGTTCGAAGTCGGCGGAGCCGCGGATCTCCGGGGGCTCTTCCTCCGCGTCCCCGGTGGTGGGAAGCAGCACTCGGGCGAGAGCATCCTGCCGTACGCCGTGTCGGTGCAGGAGCGCCGCCCCCTGGTTCGCTCCCGTCAGCTCTTCGGGCAGCTCACGTTCCGCGACGGTCAACGACCGGTCCAGCGCCAGGATTCCCAGCAGCACATCGACGGCTTCCATCTCCGACGCCCCGCGCCGCACCGCCACTCGTGGTGCCTCCGCGCGCACCGCGCTCACGAGAGCGGAGCCGAACCCGGCGCCGCCCCCGAAGATCCAGGCGGTGAACTTCCGGGTCAGCGGATTACCGCTCCTACCGAACGTCCCCGCCTTGCGCAGCATCAACACCGAGCCGGGTTCCGGCGCCTCGTCGCTCCCCCGCAACGCGTCGAGCGCAGTCGAGGCAGCCGCAACATCCAGCTTCTGCAGCACCATGGCCTCGCGGGCACGTGTGTCGGGCAGTTCGACCAGTGCGCGTGCCACATGGCGGACGCGCACGGAGACGGTTCCCTCCTCCCGTGCGATCTCCAGCGCCTTGCGCAGGCAGGTCCGCAACGCGCCGGTGAGCGGCGGGAGTTCGACGCCTCCCTGCTGCTTCTCCTCCTCCTTCTTCTTCCGGTTCTTCCAGCGCAGTCTCTTGGCCTCCTCGTGCCGGACCTCCCGCCAGAAGGCGTCGATCTCCCGCTCGTCGTCCGGGCTTCCCGCTGCGCCGTCGCCCGCGTCGTCACTGACCCACACGGACGTCCCCCGGCATCCGATCGAGCCGCCGAGCGAACCAGAGGCCTTCATACCGGGGGCGATCGCGGAACCCGCGGCCGAGTCGCCCGAGACGAGCGCGTAGAGCACGCTTTCCGTACCGACGTCCTCGCGTTCCTGCTTGGCCACCGCGCGCATCGCCTCCAGCAACAGCTTGACGACGTCCCTTTCGAACTCGGTGGTCACGCCGGCGTTGCTGTCGGACGTTCGCTGATCCATCGGGCGCCTTCCCCTCCGTGGTGCTACCTGTTGAGAAGGACGCTAGCCCGCACTCTCCGGCTCGGCCTCGGCTGACCGGCCATGCTTTCTGGCCGATCGGCCAGGTTCTTCCGTCCGACAGGGCGCAACGCATCCGCCTTCAGGCAACGCACCCGCCTTCGAGGCGCTGGCCTGCGCCGACGCGGTCTTCGGGCGGTGACCCCATCCCCGTAGGGCCGATGCGGCCGCCGCCGAGCGGTGCATCGCCCGCCTCCGGACAGTGAGGAGGCCGCCTGGCTCATCCACCGACGAGCGCCCGCAGCGTCACATACAGCAGTGACGGGCCGAGCAGGCAGCCGACGCCCGTGTAGAAGGTCGCCGTCATCGCTCCATAGGGCACAAGGCGCTTGTCGGTGGCCGCCAGCCCGCCGGCCACGCCGGAGGTCGTACCCATCAGCCCGCCGAACGCCATGGCGGCCTTCGGGTTGTTCAGACCGATCAGCGGGGCGATCAGTGGTGTTCCCACCATCACCACGACCGACTTGACCAGACCGGCCGCCACGGACAACGCGATGACCTCCGAACTCGCGCCCACCGCGGTGCCGGTCACCGGCCCGACGATGTAGGTGGCCGCACCGGCGCCGATCGTCGCCATCGAGGCGGCGTCCGTGTAGCCGAAGGCCGCGGCGATGACCGACCCGGCCGCGAACGAGACCAGTACCCCCAGGAGGATGGAGAGCGCGCCGGCCGGCCCGGCCCGCTTGATCTCCCGCAGGTCCACGCCGTACGCGGTGGAGACGATCGCGAAGTCCCGTAGCATCGCACCGCCCATCAGGCTCAGGCCGGAGAGGGCGGCGAAGTCGGCCAGTCCGTCTTCGCCACCGGTCACCGCACCGCCCCAGTAGGCCAGGATCAGGCCGAGCAGAATGGCGATGGCGGAGCCCTGCAGCCGGCCGCGGGTCAGCGTCTTGGACAGCCACCCGGAGAACAGCATCAGTGCACCGATCAGCGCGAACGCCACCAGCAGGCCGTTGTCCTCGAAGACGGAGGCGAACACGTCCATCTCAGGCCTCCTGCTTCTCTTCGGCGGTCAGCGGCGCCAGCGGCTGCGCCGGTTTCCCGATCCGCGTGAGCACGGGGACCAGGGCGCCTCCCGCGACGAGCGCGGCGAGGCCGGCCAAGATGGCCATCGGTCCTCCGGTGACCGCCTTGACCACGTTCTGGGTGGAGGCCATGGCGATGACGATCGGTATGTACATCGCGCTCCAGAAGAGCACGCCCTGCTCGCTGGCTGCCGGGAACTTGCCTTTGCTGCGGAGCCAGCTGGTGACCAGCACCAGCATGATCATGGCGAATCCGACTCCGCCGACATTGGCGTCGACACCGACGGCGACGCCGAGCAGTTCACCGACGAGCGTGCCCACGAGCATGCACAGCGCCAGTGCTGCCACTCCATAGATGACCATCGTCTTCTCCACACTGAGAGACTCAAAAAACGGGGGACGGGGGACGGGGGAAGCGGGGACGGGGAAGGAAGTGGGGCCGGGAAATGGGGGGGGACTGAAGGGGTGGGCCGGCCGGCCCGTACGTCAGTGCCGTGGCCCGGCCCGTGGAGGGCCGGGTCAGGTGTGCGCGCCCACGAACAGGTCGCTGTAGCGCTTGCGCAGTTCGGCTTTCTGCACCTTGCCCATGACGTTGCGCGGCAGCGCTTCGACGGTGCGCACGGCGCGGGGGTGCTTGAAACGGGCGAGATCTCCGGCGATGAAGTCGAGCAGTTCCTCGGCCCGGGGCTGCTTGCCGGGTGCCGGGACGACGACGGCCACCACCGTCTCCCCGAAGTCCGGGTGGGGGACGCCGATCACGGCGGACTCCAGCACCTCGGGGTGGGCGTCGAGCAGTTCCTCGATCTCCTTGGGGTAGATGTTGTACCCCCCGGAGATCACGAGGTCCTTGTCCCGGCCGACGATGCACAAGTAGCCGTCCTCGTCGACGCGGCCCAGGTCGCCGGTGATGAAGAAGCCGTCCGCACGGAACTCGGCAGCGGTCTTCTCGGGCAGCTGCCAGTAGCCGGTGAAGACGTTGGGGCCGCGGACCTCGATGCTTCCGATCTCGCCGTCGGGCAGTTCCCGGCCGGTCTCGCCGTCCACCACACGGATCTCGGTGCCGGGGAGCGGTTTGCCGACGGTTCCGGGCTTGCGCGGTCCGCCGTCGTAGGGGTTGGTGGTGTTCATACCGGTCTCCGTCATCCCGTAGCGCTCCAGGATGGCGTGGCCGGTACGGGCCTCGAAGGCCTCATGGTCGCTTGCGAGCAGTGGGGCCGAGCCGGAGACGAACAGCCTCATCGAGGCGCAGGCCTCCCGGGTGAACCGCTCGTTCCGCAGCAGTCGGGTGTAGAACGTGGGCACCCCCATGAGCACCGTGGCCCTCGGCAGCAGATCGATGATCGCCCCGGCGTCGAACTTGGGCAGATAGTGCATGGAAGCACCTGCCGCAAGGGTCATGTTCGCCGCGACGAAGAGCCCGTGGATGTGGAAGATCGGCAGCGCATGGATCAGCCGGTCCTCGGCGGTGAACTCCCAGGCTTCCAACAGTGCCCGGCAGTTGGAGGCGAGGTTGCCGTGGGAGAGCACCGCGCCCTTGGAGCGCCCGGTGGTGCCTGAGGTGTAGAGGATCGCCGCCGGGTCGTCGGCCGAGACGTCGTGGACCTGTTCGAGGCGGCCGTCGCCTTCGAGGAGGGTGCCGTCGCCGGCTGTGCCGAGGGTTTCGACGACGAGTTCGGTTCCTGCCCGGTGGGCGTGGTCGGCCAGGCGCTCCGGGGAGCAGACGAGTACGCGAGGCCGGGCATCCCGGAGGAAGTAATCCATCTCCGCGCCGGTGTAGGCGGTGTTGAGCGGCAGAAAGACACCGCCGATCTGCAGGGTGGCCAGGTACAGCGCGATGGCCTCCGGGGACTTCTCCACCTGCATGGCGACCCTGTCACCTGGGGTGACGCCGTCGGCGGTGAGGCGGGCGGCGATCCGTTGCACGGTCCGTACGGTCTCGCGGTAGGTGATACCCCGCCCGTCGGGCAGCTCGAAGAGCGCCTTGTCCGGCTGCCGCTCCGCCTGCTCCGCGAAAGAGTGGTAGATGGTCGGGAAGGGCGTCGTGCGGGGTCCCATCGGGGGTGTTCCTTTCGTTCCCGGAGAGGTCTGGTGGTTCGAGGCCGTGGACGTGCCTCGGGCGCGGGGCGGCGCGACCGCAGCCTCCGGAAAGGCGTCGCGCAGCGGCCCGCCGAGCACCACGGTGCGGCGGCGGACGAAGTCCTCGTGCCGGCGCTCCAACTGTGCTGGCTCGTAGCGGTAGTTGATCATCGCGCCGTAGGACTGCCGCCAGGCCTCGGCGGAGTTGTTCGCCGGCCAGTTCAGCTGCCAGGCGGCGGCTCCGTTGCCCAGGTGGAAGCGGGCGACCGGGTCGAGCGGGCGACCGTCGTCGTTCCGCTCGACGGCGATGTACCGGGCGAGGGCGGGGAAGAGCCGGGCACGTATCCGCTCGGCGTCGGCCGCCGCGAGGTCCGCGGGGTTCGCGGGGTTCGCGGGATTCGTGGGGGCGGATTTCGCCACGGCGGCCAGTTCTTCGACGAGGATCCGCAGCTCGGCCTCCTGCCCGGCCTGCTGCTCGAGCCAGCGCCGGAACCCGGGGATGGGTGAGAGCGTGGCGAACTGCGTCAGGTGCGGCAGCTGCTCCCCCACGTGCTCGATGACCTGCTTGATGAGGAAGCTGCCGAACGAGACGCCGGCCAGCCCGTCCAGGGCGTTGTTGATCGAGTACAGCGCGGCGGTGTCCGCCTGGGCGGGGCTGAGCACCGGGCCCGGTTCCAGCAGCGGGGCGATGCTGTCCGGCAGACCGCGCACCAGGGCGACCTCCACGAAGATCAGCGGGACGTCCCCGGTTGCCGGGTGGAAGAAGGCGTACACACGGCGGTCCTCCGGCTCCAGACGGCGGCGTAGCTCGCCGCTGTCCGCCATCGGGTGGACCTTCTCGCCCCGCAGCAGCTGCCGGCGCAGTTCCTCCGGTGCGTCCCAGGTGACCTCCGTCATGCGGAGAAACCCGCGGTTGAACCAGGAGGTGAGCAGATGGTGGAAGTCGTGGTCGAGGGGGCGCAGCCGCGGGTCACGGCGCATCAGCCGCCGCAGGTCGGCGCGCATGCCGACCAGGGAGAGTGTGGCGTCCGGCGCGTGATTCATCCGGCGGAGCAGTTGCTGACGGGCCGGTTCGACCACATCGAAGAGGCGGACCAGCTCCTCCTCGCCCTGGGACCCGCCGTCCCTGGCCGCCTCCCAGCGCCGGAAGGCCTCGCGGACCTGATCGGCGTCGACATCGTAGGTCCTGGTGATGTGGGTGAAGAAGGCCAGCTTGCCGGTGTCGCCGAGCTCGCCGTAGGCGGCGAGGGCCCGTGCGGCGACCGCTCGCATCGAGGCCTCGCCCACGTCGCTCATCAGGACCTCGCAGGCGACGAGCAGTTGCTCCAACGGAGAGTGCCGAGGCTCCCCGGCCCCGGGCTCGTCGGCCTGCTGCCGGCCGAGCGCCCTGAACAGATCGGTCAGCAGCCAGCCGTCATGGTGTTCCATCCCCGCTCCTCCTCACGCCTCCGCCTGCCATATGCATCATGGGGCGTGATGTATATAACAGCCGCACCGTAGGTCACAGGAGTGCGGCGGTCTACCCCCTGGAACGGAACGAACAACCGGCTAGCCTGAGCGTTCGGAGGTGCGCATGGCCCGAATCCCCGAATCCCGGCGCGTACGGGACGCGCTCGAGAACGCCGTCGTCGACGGCCGCTACCGCCCCGGCGAGCGACTGGACCCTGCCCAGCTGGAGAGGGAGTTCGGCTGCTCGCGTACACCGGTCCGCGAAGCCCTCCAGGCGCTGGAGCGCTCAGGGCTCGTGCAGATCCGCGCCAAGCAGGGCACCTACGTCACCGAGTTGAGCGTCTCCGAGCTGGCCGAGCGCTTCGAAGTCATGGCCGAGCTCGAAGGGATGGCGGCACGGCTGTCCGCCCGCCGTATCGAGCAGGAACCGCTGGACGAGCTCCAACGCGCGCTGAAGGAGTGCGAGAAGCACGCGTTGGCCGGCGACGCCGATCGCTACTACTACGCCAACGCCTGCTTCCACGGCATCGTCTACGACTCCTGCGGCAACGAGTATCTGCGGCAGCAGGCGCATGCGCTCAAACGGGTCCTGCAGCCGTACCGGCGGCTGCAGCTGCGCGTGCCGGACCGCATGCGACGCTCACTGACCGAACACGGAGACATCGCCGCCGCCATCGCGAGAGGCGACGCCGAAACCGCGGAGAACGCCGCTCGCGAGCACGTTCTGGTGCAGGTGAAGGAGTTCAGCCAGCTGGTGCGGACCTGGAGGCACCTGACTCAGCCGGCAGGCAACGCCGGCTGAGCGCGCCCCGGCACGACCGGATGGCGCCCCCCGCCTGCCACCGGGTGACCGGCCATTCTCGGCAGCGGCGATGAGTTCGGCCCGCCTGGGTGGTCCAACCCCCAGACCACGTTTGTCGGCCAGGTATGAGGAGCCACATGAATCAGCTGCTGAGGGTCCAGAACTTCAACGTCTCCAGCGATGGATACGGTGCCGGTGAGCACCAGAGCCTGGAGAGACCGTTCGGCCACGCCGACCCCGGTGACATGTTCGCCTGGGCCGGCGCCACGGCGAGCTGGCCCATGCGCAGCGAACCCGGTGGGAGCCGCGGTCTCGACGACTACTTCACCCGGGATTTCACCCGCAACATCGGTGCCGAGATCATGGGCCGCAACAAGTTCGGGCCCCAGCACGGGCCCTGGCAGGACCACGAGTGGCAGGGGTGGTGGGGCGAGGAGCCCCCGTTCCGCACCCCGGTGTTCGTCATGACCCACCACGAGCGCCCGTCGTTCACGCTCTCCGACACCACGTTCCACTTCGTCGACGGCGATCCGGCCTCGGTCCTGGAACAGGCGCGGGATGCCGCGCAGGGCAAGGACGTCCGACTCGGCGGCGGGGCCACCACCATCCGGCAGTTCCTGGAAGCCGACCTCGTCGACACCATGCATGTGGCGGTCTCGCAGGTGAAGCTCGGCTCCGGGGTACGGCTGTGGGAGTCCCCCGACGAGCTGCTCGACCGGTTCCACCAGGATGTCGTGCCCAGCCCGAGCGGTGTGACGCACCACCTGTTCTGGCGGCGGTGAGACCACCGGGACCACCGGCCGGTGCGGCGGGTGTGCTGTAGCCCTAAGCTGCAGGCTGGAAGGTCATGAAGGGGGAAGACCTAGATGTCGTTGCAAAAGGGCGCCAATGTGCCGGTGCCGGCCACCAGGATCCAGGTGGAGTTGGGGTGGCGGACAGGGCCCGAGGTGCCTGATGTGGACGTGTCCGCCTTGTTGCTGACAGCGGTCGGCAAGGTGCGGTCGGACGACGACTTCGTGTTCTACAACCAGCCGGCGCACCGCAGTGGTGCGGTGCGCCACGAGGGCGGGCGCCCGGACGGCACAGGGACGATCGAGACGATCCTGGTGGAGCTGTCTGCGGTGGAGCAGGAGATCGCCACCGTGGTGATCGCGGCTTCCACGGACGGCACGTTCGGTCAGGTCCCCGGCCTGTTCGTGCGCGTACTGGATGCCGGGAGCGGCACCGAGACGGCACGGTTCGACGCCTCGGACGCCACGTCGGAGACGGCGTTCGTGCTCGGGGAGCTGTATCGGCGCAACGACGCGTGGAAGTTCCGTGCCGTGGGCCAGGGGTATTCCTCCGGTCTGGAAGGGCTCGCCACCGACTTCGGTATCACTGTCGAGGAGCCGACCTCACCCCCGCCGACGCAGCAGGCCGCACCACCCCCGGCCGCCGCCCCCGCACCCCCGCCCGTGCCGCCTGTACCGGCACAACAGGCCGTACCGCCGTCTCCCTCCGCCCCTGTCCCTCCCGCTCCCCCCGCACAGCCGGTGCGGCTGTCGAAAGTCACGTTGACGAAGGCGGCGCCCGCGGTGTCGCTGACCAAGCAGGGCGCCACCTCAGGGGCCATGCGGGTCCATCTGGCGTGGAGCGCGCGCAAGCCGTCGCGTGGCTGGTTGAAGAAGGGGAAGGGTGCTGTTCGGCTGGAGGACGTCGATCTGGACCTCTCCTGTCTGTGGGAGCTCCAGAACGGGGCGAAGGGGATCGTCCATCCCATCGAGAACCAGTTCGGTTCGTTCGAGCAGCCGCCCTACATCCGGCTGGACCAGGACGACCGGACCGGCTCGGGCGCGGGTGAGAATCTTGTGGTCAACCTCGACCACGCGGCCGAGATCAAGCGCCTCCTGGTGTTCGTGGTCATCTACGCCGGGGCGTCGAGCTTCGCGGGCCTGGACGGGGTCGCCACGCTGTACCCGCCGGCCGGCCCGCCGGTCGAGATGCATCTGGACGAGTGCACCGTTCCTTCGCAGGTCGCCGCGATCGCGCTGATCGAGAACGTGGACGGGGAACTGGTCGTCCGGCGGGAGGCGAAGTACATCGTCCGGCCGCCCGGCATCCTCAAGCAGCAGGCCGCGGACATGGAGTACGGCTGGGGGATGACGTGGCACGCGGCCGGTAAGCAGTAGGCGTTCGTTCTTTCTGCGGCCCTACTGTTCCCGCTCGAAGAGCAACTCGTAGGGCAGGCAGTCGTCCGCCGTCGCTCGCGGGACGAAATCCGGGGAGGTGCGCGCAGCGGTGGCCCGTAGCCGGGCCACCGCTTCCGCGGCGGTCAGGGGCTCCAGATCCAGGGCCTTCAGCAATCGGTCCCGGCGCTCCGGGAAGTCCGGGTGGTCGTCGCGCAGTTGCTCCTCCAGCTCGTGCTGGGGGAAGCCGGCACCGAGGTCCCTCCAGTACGGGCAGTGAGCGATCAGCCTGACGGCCTCGGCGAGGTCTTCGGCCATGAGCGTGGCCTGGCCCTCGGAGTCCGCGTACAGCACGGGACGCTGCCGGGCTCCTGGCTCGCCGCACAGGAAATAGGTGCCTCCCGCCCCACATCCCGCTATCGGGTGCAGCGGGCTACCGGTCGGCAGCCGAAGGTCTTCCACGGGATCGCGGCGTTCGATGTCGAAGTCGCCGGGCCACACCAGCAGTTCCGCGACGGCGGGGTCGGTCTCGATCCGATGCAGGAGGTCTTCCGAGGTGCTCATGTCGGGAAGGTAGCAGCGGGCTCCGACAGCGGCGCTCCAGCACCGGCGGGAGTGTGCGGGAGTTCACCGGGGCGCTGGAGACACCGCTGACCGGTCAGCGCCACGGGGACGGGGGATCCCGAAAGCGCTGACCGGCCGCAGCCTGACAGTCGACCGGGGAGACGACTGTCAAGTCCTGGGGTGCCGTTGTGCTTGTGCTACGCGGCGCCCATGTCGCGCCGACGGCTGGTGGCCAGCCCGGCGAAGGCGAGCACGGCCGCCACAGCCAGCAGCCAGACGAACGGCTCCGCGGTGAAGTCACCTCCCGGCACCTGGGGGATGTGGGTGAACGGCGAGACGTCCAGCACACTCTGGTCGAAGTCGAGCGCCCTGCCGAACTGTCCCAGCGTGAAGCAGAGTGCCAGGCCTCCCCACGCGGCGGCCGTCACCCGGGGCAGCAGACCGAAGAGCGCGAGTGTCAGCGCCGAGAGCACCCAGACCGCCGGGAGTTGCACCATGGCGGCGCCCAGGATGCCCGGCAGTTCGCCTCCGACGTCTCCCATGTTGGCGCCGTGCACGAGGCCAGCGACCAGACCGCCGACGGCCAGCGCGACCACGGGCCCCAGCAGGGCGAACGTCAGGTGGCCGCCGATCCACCGCAGTCGGCTGACTCCGGTGGCCAAGAGGTACTCGGCGCGGGAGTTCTCCTCCTCGGCTCGCATGCGAAGGGCCGCCTGGATGCTGTAGGCGGCCGCCACCAGTCCCATCAGGCTCATCATCGACGCGATGTAGGAGTCGATGAGGCCTTCCTGGCCGCCGATCCTGGAGAACACGTTCTGAAGGTCCTTGTTGTCCTTCATCATGTCGCCGACGCCCTCGGCGATACCGCCGAACACCCCGCCGAGCACGGTGAACGCGATCAGCCAGCCCATCAGCAGCCCGCGGTGAAGCCGCCAGGCCAGGGCCAGCGGGCCGCCCAGCGCGGGCGAGGCCTCGGCAGGGCCGAGCCGGGCCGGGAGCAGCCCGGCGCCGATGTCCCGGCGGGACGAGACCGCGAACGCCAAGGTGGTGGCGAGCAGCGTGAGGGCGACGGCCAGCAGCAGCACCCACCACTGCTCGTCGGCGAAGGGCCGCAGTTCGGTCACCCAGCCGAGAGGTGAGAGCCAGTGGAGCCAGGACAGGTCGTTGCCCGGGCCTCCGGTGTCGGCGGCCAGCCGGATCAGCAGGAAGGCTCCGAGCGAGCCGATGGCGATGCCCCGGGCGCCGCCCGCGTTCTCGGTCAGTTGTGCCGCCACACCGCCGAGTGCGGCGAACATCCACCCTGCTGCCGCGAATCCGAGGCCCACTGCCAGGGCGCCGGAGCCCGGCAGGTTCTGGCTCAGTCCGGAGGCGACGAGAAGTCCGAGCAGCAGGTTGCCCAGGAACGCCACGCTCAGTACGGCGGTCAGTCCGGCGTGCCGTCCGCACACGGTGCCGCTCAGCAGCTCGCGTCGTCCGGCCTGTTCCTCGGTGCGTGTGTGCCGGATGACGAAGAGCAGGCTGATCAGTCCGATGAACAGCGGGATGGCACCGACCCGCTGGGCGACGATGCCGCCGGCGGTTTCGCTGTGCAGCGGGCCGTACAGTGCGAGGAAGGTCGGGTTGGAGCCGCTGGTCCGCGCGTACTCGGCACGCTCGGCGGCGGTCTGGCTCTGGTAGGTGTCGGCGAGGCCGACCGGGGCGGCGGCCAGCCACAGCACGACGACCAGCAGCAGCCACCGGTCCCTGCGCAGGATGAGCCGGATCAGCTTGCCCGTTCCCTTGAGCGACGTCACCGGCCCGCTCCCGCGTTCGCCCCGGAGTCTGCTGCCGCGTCCGCCCCTGAGCGGCGGCCGTCGGCCTCGTAATGCCGCAGGAACAGATCCTCCAGGGTGGGCGGCTGACTGATCAGGTTGCGTACTCCGAGGGCGACGAAATGCCGCAGCGCGTCATCGAGGCGGTCGGGGTCGACCTCGCAACGCACCCGTGTGTCCTCCACCCGCACATCGTGGAGGCCGGGAAGCGCGTCGAGCCCCGAGGGCTCCTGCTCCAAGGTGACGTCGATCGAGGTGCGCGTCAGGTGACGCATCTCGTCCAGCGTCCCGGATTCCACCCGCCGTCCCTCGCGGATGATGCTCACCCGGTCGCAGAGCGCCTCCACCTCGGACAGGATGTGGCTGGACAGCAGCACGGTGCGGCCGGACCTGCGCTCCTCCTGGACGGCCTGCCGGAACATCTCCTCCATCAACGGGTCGAGTCCGGAGGTCGGCTCGTCGAGCACGAGCAGTTCCACATCGGACGCGAGGGCCGCGACGAGGGCGACCTTCTGCCGGTTTCCCTTGGAGTAGGTGCGGGCCTTCTTCTTGGGGTCGAGCTGGAAGCGCTGCAGCAGATCGTTCTTGCGCTGCTTGTCGAGCCCGCCGCGCATCCTCCCGAGCAGGTCGATCACCTCTCCCCCGGACAGGCCGGGCCAGAGGTTGACGTCGCCGGGGACATAGGCGAGGCGGCGGTGGAGTTCGGTGGCCTCCGCCCATGGATCGCCACCCAGCAGCGTCACCTCGCCCTTGTCCGCGCGGAGCATACCGAGCAGCACCCGGATGGTGGTGGACTTGCCCGCACCGTTCGGCCCCAGGAATCCATGCACCTCGCCGGTGGCCACGCTCAGGTCGAGGCCGTCGAGTGCGCGCGTGGGGCCGAAGTCCTTCACTAAGCCGCGCACCGAGATGGCGTCAGTCATCGGAGTGCCTTTCCATCGTGTCGTCGTTACTCGTCTCGCTCGCCGGGGCCGTCTGGGCCATGCCCTCGCGGGCCGAGGCCGCGTACTCGGGGCTGATGAGGTTGTGGGAGTAGATGTCGAGCATCGCCAGGGCCACCTTCTGGTCGCCTTCGTCGGAGAGCACGTCCATTCCGATCACCCGGGAGACGTGCTTGTGGAAGGCGGCGATGCCCATCGTCTGTGCCACCATCAGGGCCGCCCGGGTGGTGCGGTCGACCATGGGCGGATCGGCGCGGCTCTCGTCGGCCTTCACCAGCCACCGGTCGATCATCTTGACCATCTCGTCGAAGAGCGGGGCCGCCACTTCCGACTCCTCGATCAAAGTGCTGACCAGGTAGCGCTGGAAGGGGTCGAGTGCGCGTTTGTCGTCGGCGGTCAGTGGGCTGTCACCTGGTGCCTCCTCCTGCAGGACCCGGTCGTTGAACTGGTGCAGCGCTTCCAGCACATAGGTGTCGCACACGCGGCGCAGCCCCTCCTTGGAGCCGAAGTGGTGCCGGACAAGGCCCGGCGACACTCCGGCCGTTTTGGCGATTTCCCGGATCGTCGCCCCTGAGAAGCCCGATTCGGCGAAGTGCTTCAGCGCGGCGTCCCGAATGCGGGCACGCGCTGTGAGGTCCTTCGCCGCCGGTCGACCGCCGAAGCTGATCATTCACTGTCCTCTTCCCGTCGTGTCCGCGAGCAGGAGCGAGCTCTGCCGCGGGCCGACGTTACTGCCCAGGCGCACAGCCCACTGTACGCACGTATAGCCAACTGTTCGCAAGGGTAGCCCGCGTCAAGAACGCGAAAGAGTTACTGAGCCCACCGGGACCCATCCACAGCCACCCCTGCGACCTCGGACTTTAGCCGGGCGTTGCCGGGGCTTCGGCCCGCACTGACTGGGTCTAGGCACGGCATGCCGAGCAGTACCGTCAGCCCCGGGGAGGACTGCATGACGTTCCCATCAGCTCCGCCGCCCACGTCTCCGACGGGCGAACAGATCACCGACTACTACAGCGCGCTGGGCCCGCTGCTGCGCATGGCATGGGGCGACAACCTGCACTTCGGCTACTGGGAGGGCCCCACGGACCGCAGCTCCCCGGAGGAGGCCACCGACCGGTTCACCGACCTGCTCGCAGCCCGGTTGCGGGTGCGCCCCGGCGAGCGGGTACTGGACGCCGGGTGCGGAGTGGGCAGGCCGGCGCTGCGCGTGGCCTCCGCGACGGGTGCGCAGGTGCTGGGCGTGACCATCAGCCAGGAGCAGGTCACCCGGGCGAGGGAACTGGCTCGCGAGGCGGGGCAGGAGGAGAGCGTACGGTTCGAGTACGGGGACGTGATGCGCCTGCCGCACCCGGCGGGCTCGTTCGACGCGGTGCTCGCCTTCGAGTCGATCGTGCACATGGACCGGCTCACGGCACTGCGGGAGATGACGCGGGTGCTGCGCCCCGGCGGGCGGATCGTACTGACCGACACCTTCGCCCTGGGTGACGGCCCCGGGAATCCGCCCTCCACCCCCGGCACGCAGGCCACGGCGGACGCGGGCGAAGTCGCGTCGATCGGGCGGCTGGAGGCGTACCCCGAACTGGTGAAGGGCGCGGGTCTGGAACTGGTCGAGCTGACCGATGTCACCGAGCACACCAAGTACACGTTCATGCGGGTGATCGACGGGATCCTGCGCTGCCGCCGGGAGTTCGAGCGGGAACACGGCGTCAGCGTCGAGGAGATCCTCGACTCGCTGAAGCCGGCACACCCGGACGTGGCCACCCAGGGCGGGGCCGAGGCCGTCGGCTGCCTGGTCGCGGTCGCGCGGAAGCCCCTCGGCGCATGAGGGCACACGCCGCCGTTCCGCCACGCGTCAGGCGGGCTTTGGGCCGGTCCCCGACGATGCCGGAGGACGAGCGGGAAGGGAGCGGTCGGAGGGGATGAAGGGCATCATTCTCGCTGGTGGGAACGGGACGCGACTGCAGCCGCTCACCTTCGTGGGCTCCAAGCAGCTCGCCCCGGTCTACGACAAGCCCATGATCTACTATCCGCTCTCGGTGCTGATGCTGGCGGGCATCCAGGACATCCTCATCATCACCCGCCCGGCCGAGCTGCCCGTCTTCCGCTCCCTGTTCGGCGACGGGCGGCAACTGGGCCTGAACATCGACTACGCCGGACAGGACGAACCGCGTGGCATCGCGGACGCCTTCCGGGTGGGCGCCGACCACATCCGCGGCGAGGAGTGCGCGCTGATACTCGGCGACAACCTCTTCCACGGCGCGAACCTGCCCTCCCTGTTGCGCCGGAGCGCACGGAAGCTGCGCGGCTGCGTGCTGTTCGGGCATCAGGTCGCGGACCCCCAGCGGTTCGGCGTCGCGGAGATCGACGCCCGGGGCAGGCTGGTCTCCATCGAGGAGAAGCCGGAGCGGCCCCGCTCCAACCTCGCGATTCCCGGACTGTACTTCTTCGACGGCGGGGTCGTGGACGTCACCAAGGGCCTCACGCCCTCCGCGCGTGGCGAGCTGGAGATCACCGACGTACTGCGCGCCTATCTGGAGGAGGGCACGGCCGAGCTGGTGTGGCTGGGCAGGGGCGTCACCTGGCTGGACACCGGCACCCACGAGACGCTGCTGGACGCCGCGCGGTTCGTACGGGACGTGCAGCACCGGCAGGGCACCCGGCTGGGCTGCATCGAGGAAATCGCCATGTACATGGGCTTCATCCAGCCGGAGGACTGCCACGCGCTCGGCGCCGGGATGGGCAATTCGCCCTACGGCCAGTACGTCATGGAGCGCGCCCGCGACTTCAGCCTGGGGCTGCCGCCCGTCGAGTTCATGGAGGAGATATGAATCTCCTGGTCACCGGGGCCGCCGGGTTCATCGGCTCCGCGTATGCGCGGATGCTGCTGGCGCCCGGCGCCGCCGAGGCGTCCGGGGCCGCCCGGATCACGGTGCTGGACAAGCTGACCTACGCCGGCAGCCTCGACAACCTCGACCTCACCCACCCCGGGCTGACGTTCGTGCGGGGCGACATCTGCGACACCGAGCTGGTCGACAGACTGATGGCGCGGGCGTCCCAGGTGGTGCACTTCGCGGCGGAGTCGCATGTGGACCGTTCGATCGCGGCCGCAGGTGAGTTCGTCCGTACGAACGTGACGGGCACCCAGACTCTGCTGGACGCGGCACTGCGGCACGGCGTCGAGCGCTTTGTGCACGTCTCCACGGACGAGGTCTACGGCTCGGTGGAGAGCGGCTCCAGCGTGGAGGAGGACCCGCTCTCCCCCAACTCGCCCTACGCGGCGTCCAAGGCCGCCTCGGACCTGATCGCGCTCTCGTACCACCGCACGCACGGGCTGGATGTACGCGTCACGCGGTGCTGCAACAACTACGGGCCGCGCCAGTTCCCCGAGAAGATCGTCCCGCTGTTCATCACCAGCCTGCTCGACGGCGGTGACGTCCCGCTCTACGGCGACGGGCTCAACCGGCGCGACTGGCTGCACGTCGAGGACCACTGCAGGGCCGTCGAGCTGGTCCGCACACAGGGCACCCCCGGCGCCGTCTACAACATCAGTGGCGGAACCGAGCTGAGCAACGAGGAACTGACCAGGCGGCTGCTGGCGGCCTGCGGCGCCGATTGGAGCCGGGTACGCCACGTACCGGACCGCAGGGGGCACGACAGGCGCTACTCGATCGAGGACGCGAAGGCCCGCAGGGAGCTGGGGTACCGGCCGCGCCACGACTTCGCCTCGGGGCTCGCCGCGACAGTCGCCTGGTACCGCGACAACCGCTCCTGGTGGGAGCCGCTCAAGAGCCGGATGACCGCGTGACCGGGAGATGACCGCCTCGCACCGCGCCGTCAGGGGGGGGACGTGACGAGCTCCCCCGGAAGGGACCCAGGGATCTCATGGGAGCTCCGACACCACCGGACAGGCCACTGCGGTGCGGGATACTCGGCTGCGCGGACATCGCCAGGCGCCGGATGCTGCCGACACTCGCCGCCGTCCCGGATGTCGAGCCGGTGGCCGTCGCCAGCCGCAGTGCGGCGAAGGCGGCCGAGTTCGCCGCAGCGTTCGGCTGCGAGGCGGTGACGGGCTACGACGAGCTGCTGGCCTCCCCCTGCGTCGACGCCGTGTATGTGCCGCTGCCTCCGCTGCTGCATGCCGCATGGATCGAGAAAGCGCTCCGCGCGGGCAAGCACGTACTGGCCGAGAAGCCCCTCACCGCGGACCCGGACAGCACCGAGCGGCTGCTGCGGCTGGCGGCCGAGCGGGGGCTGGTGCTGCTGGAGAACGTCGCCTTCCCGCACCACGAGCAGCATGCGACCGTACGGAAGCTGCTCGCCGACGGCGCCATCGGTCAGGTCCGCGACTTCGCCGGCTCCTTCACCATCCCGCCGCTGCCCGCGGAGAACATGCGCTACCGGTCCGACGTGGGCGGAGGTGCCCTGCTGGACATGGGCGTCTACCCGATCCGCGCCGCGCTGCACCACCTCGGGCCCGATGTCGGTGTCCTGCACGCCGTACTGCGCCTCGACGCGAGCAAAGGTGTGGTGGTGGCAGGTCGGATCCTGGCGTGCACGGCCGGCGGGGTGACGGCCGATCTCGCCTTCGGCATGGAGCACTCCTACCGGACCAGCCTGGAATTCGCCGGCAGCAACGGGCGGCTGACGCTGGACCGGGCCTTCACGCCGCCGCCCGCCCACCAGCCGGTCCTGCGGGTCGAGCGGCAGGACCACCGCGAGGAGATCACACTGCGCGCCGACGACCAGTTCGCCAACGTGGTGCGCTACTTCGCGCAGGCCGTCCGTACGCCGCGTTCCGGCAAGGGGCCGGACGACGACGCCCGGGCGAGCCTGCGGCAGGCGCGGCTGGTCGCGGAGGTCGAGCGCAAGGCCGTGCGGATCACGCGGTGACGGCGCACGGCTGCGCGCGGACCGTCACCGTACCGCGGCCCATCCGTTCGGCCCTCCGTTCGCCCCCTCGTCGGAGGGCGTCGCGTGCAGACAGGTCAGCAGGGTACGGGCCTGGACGTTGACGTAGTGGCTGTGCTGGGCGAGCGCGGCCAGCTGGCCGTACGACATCCAGCGGAAGCCGGGCGGCTCGTGCGCGTCCTCCGCTTCGACGACGAGATAGCGGCTGACCGAGTCCAGGAACCGGCCGCCCTCCTCGGAGTGCAGTGCCGAGTAGCGGATCCGGGAGGGGTCGGCCGTCTGCACCGTGTCGAGGAACGGCGGTCGCTGTCCGGCCGGCAGCTGCGCATAGTTGCCGGGGGTGCACTGGACGGTGGGACCCAGCTCGGCGGTGTCGAGCAGACCGCCCTCCGCGCGGGCGCTGACGAGCACGTGCGGGACACCGCCGAAGTCACGGCGCAGAAAGGCGACGAGGCCCTGGCCGTGCGGTTCGAGGAGCGGTTGCGTCCACGCGGCAACCTCGCGGCTGCTCGCGCGCACCGAGACGGCCACGATCCGGAAGTAGCGGTGGTCCTCGTGGTCGATCGAGTGCGGTGCGCGCAGCCAGCCGGGCACCTCGGCGAGGGGGAAGCGCTCGGCCGATGCCTGGATCGCGGCGCGCTGTTCCACCAGCCAGGAGAGCAGCTCGGTGTCGGAGTACGCGGCGCGCGGCGCGGCCTGCACCGGCACTCCGGCGAGCACGGACCGCGCGTCCATGTTGACCACCAGGTCGTGGCGCAGCAGCTCGGCGATCTGGCCGAGGGTCAGCCAGCGGAAGTCCTCGTGCGGCGGGATGTCGTCGGTCACCTCGACGATCATGTTGCGGTTGCGCTTGCGGTGGAACCACGAGCCGTGCTCGGACTGGAGCACGTCGGAGAGCACACTGCCCCGGGCCGGGGCCGTGAAGTGGTCGAGATAGCGCACGGACGCGCCCCTGTGGACCTTGGTGTAGTTGCTGCGGGTGGCCTGGACGGTCGGCGAGAGCTGGAGGAGGTTGGGGTTGCCGGGCTCCATCTTGGCCTGCAGCAAGAAGTGCAGCACGCCGTCGAACTCCTTGGCGAGGATCCCGAGGATGCCGACCTCCGGCTGGCAGATGATCGGCTGGCACCACTGCCGGTCGTCGACCGCGGCCCGCAGCCCCTCGACCGTGAAGAACTTGCCGCTGCGGTGCACCAGGTTGCCGGTGTCGGGGTCGAACGACCAGCCGTCCAACTCGGCGAACGGTATACGGTCCACGGCGAACGGGACGGCCCGGCGCCGGCTCTCCAGCCATCCGAGGATCTCGTCCAGGTCAGCCGCCGGGCCCGCTGCCGTGGCAGCCGAGCGTGCGACACGAGCCGCCAGGCCGGTGTCCTGGCGGGCCCGGAGCGGGGTACGCGTGTTCGCCGCGGCGGGTACGCGCGTCGGGGCGCTCACCCGTGGCTCCTGACGAACTCCGCGATGGAGGCGACGACATAGTCGATCATCTCTTCGGTGAGGGCCGGGTAGACACCGATCCAGAAGGTCTGCTCTGTGATGGTGTCGCTGTTGGTCAGCTCGCCCGACACCCGGTGCGGCTGGTCGATGTAGGCCGGGTGACGGGTGAGGTTCCCGGCGAACAACCTGCGGGTGCCGATCCTGCGCGACTCCAGGAAGTCGACCAGCGCCGCACGGCTGAACGGAGCCTCGGGGTCGACGGTCAGCGCGAACCCGAACCAGCTCGGATCGCTGCGCGGTGTCGCCTCGGGCAGCACCAGCCACGGCAGTCCGTCCAGGCCCTCGCGCAGCAGCCGCCAGTTGCGGCGCCGCACCGAGCAGAAGTGGTCTAGCTTGTCCAACTGGCTGAGCCCCAAAGCGCCCTGCAGATCGGTGGCCTTCAGGTTGTAGCCCACGTGGGAGAAGATGTACTTGTGGTCGTAGCCGGCCGGCAGGGTCCCCATCTGGTAGCCGAACCGCTTGTGACATGTGTCGTTCTCCCCCGGCTCGCACCAGCAGTCGCGGCCCCAGTCCCGCAGCGACTCCACGATCCGGGCCAGCACCAGGTTCGAGGTGAGCACGCAGCCGCCCTCCCCCGTGGTCAGATGGTGGGCCGGGTAGAAGCTGACGGTGGCCAGATCGCCGAACGTGCCGGCCGGCCGTCCGTCGTAGGTCGACCCCACCGCGTCGCAGGTGTCCTCGATCAGCAGCAGGTCGTGGTCCTCGGCGAGCCGGGCCACCTCCGCCGCCTCGAAGGGGTTGCCGAGGGTGTGCGCCATGATGATGGCCCGGGTGCGCGGCCCGATGGCCCGTTCGAGCCGCTCGACGGTGGTGTTGTACGTCCGCAGCTCGACGTCGACGAAGACCGGCACCAGGCCGTTCTGCAGGATCGGGTTGACGGTGGTGGGGAAGCCCGCCGCGACCGTCAGCACCTCGTCGCCGGGCCTGAGCCTGCGGTCGCCGAGCAGCGGGGAGGTCAGCGAGGAGACCGCGAGGAGGTTCGCCGAGGAGCCGGAGTTGGTCAGATGGGCCTTGCGCCGCTTCATCCTGCGGGCGAAGGCCGACTCGAACCTGCGCGAGCTGCGTCCGGCGGCGATCCGCATGTCCAAGGCCGCCTCGACCAGTGCCGCCCTGTCCTCCTCGTCCAGCACGGCGCCGGACGGCCAGATCTCGGTGACGCCCGGGACGAAGCCGCCCCCGTCCTGGACGTCCTGGTGGTACTTGCGGACCTCGTCGAGGATGTGTGCGGCCCGTTCGTTCATCGTTCGTCCCTCCCTTGGCCGCCCGCGTCCGCGAGCAGATCCCTCAGTGAGTCCTCCAGGCTGCGGCGCGGGGTCCAGCCCAGCAGCCGCCGCGCGCGTGAGACGTCGAGCAGCAGCCAGGGCAGGTCGGAGCGTGACTCCGCCGCCGTCCGCTCCTCCACGACCCGCAGCGGGCGGCCGCTGTAGCCGATCAGCAGATCGACGAGCCGGCGCACGGGAACGGCCGCTCCCCGCCCGATGTTGACGACCTGGCCGACGACGGTGCGCGCGGGTGCCCGCGCGGTCGCGAGCACGGCCTGGGCGACATCGCGTACGTCGACCAGGTCGCGGTAGGCACGCAGCGGCGCGAGGCGCAGCTCCTCCTTGCCCGCGGCCAGCTCCGCGGCCACCAGACCGGGCAGGCCGGCGCGGGGCGCACCCGGCCCGCAGGCCACCGAGACCCGCAGCACCACTCCGTCGAGGCCCCGCTCGGCCGCGGCCCGCAGCACCGTCTGCGAGCCGCGCAGCTTCGTGCGCCCGTACGCGGTGGCCGGGTCCAGCGGCCAGTTCTCGTCGATCGCCTGCCCGTGCCGGGCCGGTCCGTACTCGTAGGCGCTGCCGAGCTGGATGAGACGCGGCGGGCTGGGCAGCCCGGCGACCGCGTCGGCCAGCCGGTCGACGAGGTCGGCGTTGAGCGCGGCCATCTCCTCCTCGGTGCCGCCCCAGACCGCGCCGGAGGCGTTGACCAGCACCCGGGCCCCGGTGTCGGCGCACAGTCGGGCCAACTCGGCCGTGTCGGCGGCCGCCAGATCCAGCCGCACGGTGCTGAGGCCCGCCGTGCCGGGCCCGTCCTGCGATGCGGGGCGGGACACCCTTACGACGGTGGCACCGACCGAGGTGAACGCCGTGCAGATGTGCCGTCCCAGATAGCCGGAGCCACCCAGTACGAGGACCGGCCCACCGGTCACTGGCCGGCGCTGCCGTTCGTGCCGCCCTCACCGTTGCCGCCGCCCGCACCATTCGGGCCGCCCTCGCCGTTGGTGCCACCGGCGTTCTTCGCGTAGACGGCCTGCCAGAAATAGCTCCACGGAATACCGCGGCCCTCCCTGACGCAGGTCCACGCGTCACCGGGCCGATAGGCGTCGAGGAAGGCGGGCACGGCCGCCTTGACGGCCTCGGTGTCGTGAATGTCGAGCAGCTGCCGAAGAGGCCCGTTCTCCAGCGCCATCTGCACGGCTTCATCGCCCTTCCGGTAACCGTCCATGCTCTTGTCGAGATACTTCCCGACGGGGTTCTTCACGAAGAACCCCGTACAGACACGGTCGATGATCCTCAGATACTCCGTCACCGTTTCCGGAGCCATCTCCGTGAACGAGTGCACATTGACGCACAGATCGAAGCGGGACGACTCCAGCGCGGCTGCCACGTCGTCGTCCACAGGGATGAACCGCACCTTCGCGAACTGCTTGTCGTCCAGCACCTCGCGCAGATAGCGGCGGCTCAGTCCCAGTGTGTTCTTCAGGTCGACGATGCAGTACTCGGCCAGGTCGTAGTTGGAGAGCATCGCGTGGCACACCCGCCCGTACCCGGCACCGATCTCCAGGACGCGGGCGCCGCGCAACTCGACGGCCTTCTCGATGAATCCCAGCTCCTGCGAGGCCTGCAGGTAGTCCAGGCACACGGACTTTCCGTCGATACGGACCGCGATCGGGTTCCCCACCTCGCGGTTGCGCACCTTCTCGATCCTCGCCCATTCCTCCGGGGTCAGCCGGGTGGCCAGCTCGTACAGCAGCGCCTTGAGATACCGCACTCCGTTCGTCGTCGGGTCCCAGAGTGCGAGATGGAAATTCCTCGGGTCCGACTTGAAGTCGGTCAGATCGGCGGACGCCTCTTCGGTGACCCACAGCTCGCTGATGCGCTGCCACTGCCGACTCGCCTGCAAACCCTGTGCCATCCCACTCTCCCGCCCTCGCCGCTCGGCTGCCTGCCGCCCAGCGTCACCGCCGCTCCTAAAGCCCGTCTAACCCCCGGATTCCGCCGGAAGCCACCGGCCACGACGGCGCAGCCCGGCACCGGCGGGCCAAAGCACCGGGTTAGCCGCCCTTTAGAACCGCACCGAGAGTGGTGGTCCCACAACACCAGCACCCGACCATCAGCGGAGTGGCGACAAGGCGGGCCATGGCGAACAACGAAGAGAAGCTCCTCGACTACCTCAAGCGCGCCACCACGGATCTGCGCACCGCACAGCGCCGGTTGAAGGAGGTCGAGGCAGCCGGCCGCGAGCCCATCGCGATCGTCGGCATGGCCTGCCGGTTCCCCGGCGGCGTACGCTCGCCCGAGGAGCTGTGGGACCTGGTGGCACGGGGCGGGGACGCCATCGGCGGGTTGCCGGAGGACCGCAACTGGGACCTGGAAGCCCTCTACGACCCCGACCCGCAGCACCCCGGCACCAGCAACACCACCCAGGGCGGCTTCCTGGACGACGTCGCCGGATTCGACGCCGCGTTCTTCGGGATATCGCCACGCGAGGCCATCGGCATGGCACCGCAGCAGCGGCTGGCCCTGGAGGCCTGCTGGGAGGCCATCGAGCACGCGGGCATCGACCCGCAGTCGCTGCGCGGCAGCCGCACCGGCACCTTCATCGGCTGCGACCACCTGGACTACTACTCCGACCCGTCCCAGGTACCGGACGGCTCCGCCGGCTACTTCACCATCGGAAACACCGCCAGCGTGGTGTCCGGCCGGGTGGCCTACCTCCTCGGCCTGCAGGGCGCAGCGGTCACGGTGGACACCGCCTGCTCCTCCGCCTCCGTCACCCTCCACCTGGCGTCCCGCTCGCTGCGGCAGTCGGAATGCTCCCTCGCACTTGCGGGCGGGGTCGCGGTGATGTCCTCGTCCGCCCCCTTCGTCGGCTTCGCCGACCTCGGTGTGCTCGCACCCGACGGCAGGTCCAAGGCGTTCTCCGCGCACGCGGACGGTATGACCATGTCCGAGGGCGTCGGCATCCTGCTGTTGGAGCGGCTGTCGGACGCACGGCGCAACGGGCACCAGGTGCTGGCCGTCATACGCGGCTCCGCGATCAACCAGGACGGCACCAGCAACGGCCTCACCGCCCCCAACGGGCCTGCCCAGCAGCGGGTCATCACCGAAGCACTCGCCGACGCGCGGCTGACGGCGGCCGACGTCGACACCGTGGAGGCCCACGGCACGGGCACCACCCTCGGCGACCCGATCGAGGCCCAGGCACTGCTCGCCACCTACGGCCGGGAGCGGCCGGAAGGACGCCCGCTCTGGCTCGGTTCGGTGAAGTCCAACATCGGCCATACCCAGATGGCCGCCGGGGCAGCAGGTGTCATCAAGATGGTGCTGGCCATGCGGCACGGGACGCTGCCCGCCTCCCTGCACCTGAGCGAGCCCACCCCCGAGGTGGACTGGAGCTCGGGGGCTGTCGAACTGCTGACGGAGCCACGCGACTGGCCACGCGGGGAGGGCCCGCGCCGCGCCGGCGTCTCGTCGTTCGGCATCTCCGGCACGAACGCCCATCTGATCCTGGAGGAGGCCGACGAGGAAGAACCCTCGTCACCCGCCCACCTCGGATCGCCACCGTCCGGCCATGCGTCCGAGCGGGCCGCGGAAGTGATGCCGTGGGTCCTGTCGGGGCGTACGGCGGACGCACTGCGGGGCCAGGCTCGGCGCCTGGCCGACTGGCTGGCCACCGACCCGGCCCCCGGTCCGGCCCCCGGTCCGGACGCACAGGACGTCGGCTGGTCGCTCGCCACCACCCGCTCGGTCTTCGAGCAGCGGGCGGTGGTGCTGGGGCAGGGTGGGGAGGAGCTGCTTGCGGGCGTGCGGGCGCTGGCCGCTGGTGAGCCGCACCCGGATGTGATCGGCCCGGGCGAGCGGGTGGGCGACGGTGGGCTCGTGTGGCTGTTCAGCGGACAGGGCAGCCAGCGCGTCGGCATGGGCGCCGAGCTGTATGCCCGCTTCCCCGTGTTCGCTGAGGCTTTCGACCAGGTCTGTGGACTGCTGGACCCGCACCTGGGCGTTTCGTTGCGGGAGGTGGTGTTCGAGGGCAGTGCGGAGCGGTTGGAGCACACGACGTGTGCGCAGGCGGGGTTGTTTGCGCTGCAGGTGGGGCTGGCGCGGTTGTTGGGTTCGTTCGGGGTGCGTCCGGATGCGGTGGTGGGCCACTCCATCGGCGAAGTGACGGCGGCCTATGTGGCCGGGGTGTTCTCGCTGGAGGACGCCTGCGCCCTGGTGGCGGCCCGGGCGACGTTGATGGGGGCGCTGCCCGAGGGCGGAGCGATGGTCGCCGTCGAAGCCGGCGCCGACGAACTCGACCTGCCCGAGGGCGTGGCGGTTGCCGCGCTGAACACGCCCACCAGCACCGTCATCTCCGGCCCGGAGGAACCGGTGCTGGAGCTGGCGGCGGAGTGGAAGTCCCGAGGCCGAAAGACCAAACGGCTGGCGGTCAGCCACGCCTTCCACTCCCCGTTGATGGAACCGATGCTGGAGGACTTCCGACGGGCCATCGAGGGCCTGGACTACCAGCCACCCTCCCTCCCACTGATCAGCAACCTGACCGGGCAGCCCGCCGACGAGCGCATCACCACCCCCGACTACTGGTGCGAGCACATCCGCCAGCCGGTCCACTTCGCCCCGGCCATCGCTCGGACCGCCCACGACGCGGGCACCTATCTGGAGCTGGGCCCCGATCCGGTACTGGCCACTGCCACCCAGCACACGCTCCGGCACCACCGTGTCGCCGACAGCCGGGACGACGGGCTGGAGCCGTCGGTCGTGCCGACCCTGTCCCGGAGGCGGCCCGAGGTGACCGGACTCCTGCACGCCCTGGCCCGGCTGCACGCCTCCGGGTCGGACGTGGACTGGGCGACCGTCGTGGACGGCCACGGCGGGGAGCGGCGTCCGCGTGCCGTCGCACTGCCGACATACGCGTTCCAGCACCAGCGGTTCTGGTTGGCGCCGCCCAGCGTGCACGCCCCGCGGGGCAGCGAACTGGAAGCGGAGGAGGCACAGCTCTGGCAGGCCGTCGAGAAGCTGGACGTCGAGGCACTGGCGAGCGGCCTGCGGCTCGGTGACGACAGCGAGGCCGTAGACACGCTCCGCCCCGCGCTGCCGATTCTGGCCGACTGGCGGCGTCGGCGACGGGAAGAAGCACGGCTGGACTCGTGGCGGTACCGGGTCGTCTGGTCGCCGCTGCCTGCCGGAGACCGGAAGGAGTCGACCGGCCCGCGCGGTACCTGGCTGGTGTTCGTCCCCACCGGGAGCGAGGAGGACCCGGCCGTACGGATGTCCGTGCAGGCGCTGCGGAAGCACGGCGCGGAGCCGCGTGTCCACCAGGTGGATGTCGCGACGGCCGACCGTGCCGTGCTGGCCGCCCAGGTGGCCGAGCTGAGGAGCGCGCGGACCGAAGCGACCGGGACGACCGAGGCCGCCACCGAGGCAACCGAAGCGACCGGCGACGACTCACCGGCGGGTGTGCTGTGCCTGCTGCCCTTGGACGGCGGTGCGTTCCTCCCGGAGCACCCGGCGGTCCCGGCCGGACTCGCGGCGACGACGGCACTGTTCCAGGCTCTCGGCGACGCGGGGGTCGAAGCTCCCATGTGGTGCGTGACGCAGGGCGCGGTATCCGTCTCGCCTGCTGAGCCGCTCCCCCACCCGGCCCAGGCGCCGGTCTGGGGCCTGGGCCGGGTGGCCGCACTCGAACATCCCCAGCGCTGGGGCGGTCTGGTCGACCTGCCGACGGAACTCGACTCCCGAGCCGCCGACCGACTGGCCGCACTGCTTGCCGAAGACCGTGCCGAGGAACCGTCCGAGGACCAGGTGGCCCTTCGGGGATCCGGCAGCTACGTGCGACGCCTGCGACGGGCACCCGCCTCGCAGGGCCTCGACGCCACGTGGCGGCCCGAGGGGACCACACTCGTCACCGGCGGCACCGGCGGACTCGGGGCCCACCTGGCCCGCCGGCTCGCGGAGCACGGCGCGCCGCACCTCCTTCTCGTCTCCCGCGGCGGGCCCGACGCACCCGGCACCACCGAACTGGTCCAAGAGCTACGCGCCTTGGGCACCCAGGTCACCGTCGAGGCATGTGACGTGTCCGACCGTGAGGCCGTGCGACGGCTGCTCGACGGCGTGCCCGAGTCGTATCCGCTCACCGCCGTCTTCCACGCCGCCGGTACGGCCGAGATCGGGCCCGTGGCCGAACTGGACGCGGAGGCCCTGCACCGCCAGTTGAGCTCGAAGGCCCTGGCGGCGGCGCATCTGCACGAGTTGACGCGGAACCTGGACCTGAGTGCCTTCGTGCTGTTCTCGTCCAACGCCGCGACCTGGGGCAGCGGCAGACAGGGCGCGTACGCCGCTGCCAACACCTACCTCGACGCCCTCGCCGAACACCGCCGCGGCCTCGGACTGCCCGCCACCAGTGTGGCCTGGGGCCCCTGGGGCGAGATCGGCATGGCCGCGGATCAGGAAACACTCGCCTACCTCAGCAAACGCGGTCTCGCGCCGCTCGACCCCGGTCTCGCCACCACATGTCTGCACCAAGCGCTCAGCAGCGGTGACACCACTCTGACTGTCGCCGACGTCGACTGGGAGAAGTTCTCCGCGGCCTTTGCCGCGCAGCGCCCCAGCCCGCTGCTCAGCGGTCTGACCACGACCACCGGCACGACCACCGGCACCGGCACGGAGCAGTACTCCGAGGCCCTCGGGAACTCCGGTAATGCCTCGCCCGACGGTCCGCTGCACCGGGAACTCGCAGACAGCACACCCGCGCAGCAGCTCCGGATCCTCCTGCAGCACGTCCAGGCCCGTGCCGCCACGGTCCTGGGCCACCCGGACCCGACGGCGCTCCCACCCTCCCGGCCGTTCCAGGAACTGGGCTTCGACTCACTCACCGCCGTCGAGCTCCGCAACCAGCTCACCGCGCTGACCGGCGAGAACCTTCCGCCCACCGCTGTTTTCGACCACCCCACGCCCCAGGCACTCGCCGGATACCTGCGCACACGGCTGTGCGGTACGACGACAGATGCCGGCGCCGCGGCCGCTCAGGGACGGCGGGGCTCGGCAGCCGACGCGGCACCGAGCGACGAGCCGATCGCCATTGTGAGCATGGCGTGCCGCTTCCCCGGAGGCGTCCGTACACCGGACGAACTGTGGGACCTCGTCGCGCAGGGCAGGGATGCCATATCCGGGCTGCCCACCGATCGCGGTTGGGACCTGGACGCGGTCTACGACCCCGACCCCGACCACCGTGGCACCAGCTACGTACGCGAGGGCGGCTTCCTCCACGACGCGGCCAGGTTCGACGCGGCGTTCTTCGGCATCAGCCCGCGTGAGGCGCTGGCCATGGACCCGCAGCAGCGACTGCTGCTGGAGACCGCCTGGGAGACCTTCGAAAACGCCGGCCTCGACCGCGCCTCGCTCCAGGGCAGCAACACCGGGATCTTCACGGGCGGCACCTTCCAGGGATACGGCTCCGGCGGCAGTGCGGCCGCCCCCGATGTCGAGGGCTTCCTGCTCGCGGGCGGCACACCGAGCGTCATGTCCGGCCGGCTCGCCTACTCCTTCGGCCTGGAGGGGCCCGCGATGACGGTGGACACGGCGTGTTCGTCGTCGTTGGTCGCGATGCATCTGGCGGCCCAGGCGCTGCGCCAGGGCGAGTGCGAACTGGCGTTGGCCGGTGGCGTCGCGGTGATGGCCACGCCTGCGACATTCGTCGAGTTCTCGCGCCAGCGCGGCCTCGCACGGGACGGCCGCTGCAAACCGTACGCCGCCGGGGCGGACGGCACGGGCTGGGGCGAGGGCGTCGGGCTGGTCCTGCTGGAACGACTGTCCGACGCCCAGCGCAACGGCCACCGCGTACTGGCCGTATTGCGGGGCTCGGCCGTGAACCAGGACGGCACCAGCAATGGTTTGACGGCGCCGAACGGTCCGTCGCAGGAGCGGGTGATCCGGCAGGCGTTGGCGGGTGCCCGGTTGTCGGCTGCTGATGTGGATGTGGTCGAGGGGCATGGGACGGGGACGACGCTGGGTGACCCGATCGAGGCGCAGGCGTTGTTGTCGACGTATGGCCAGGAGCGGGCGGCGGAGCGGCCGTTGTGGCTGGGGTCGGTCAAGTCCAACATCGGGCACACCCAGGCTGCTGCCGGTGTCGCCGGTGTCATCAAGATGGTGCAGGCGATGCGGCACGGTGTGCTGCCCGCGTCGTTGCACATCGATGAGCCCTCGCCGCACGTGGACTGGGAGTCGGGAGCAGTACGGCTACTGACCGAGCAAGTGGAGTGGCCGGGAGGAGAGCGTCCGCGCCGGGCGGGTGTCTCCTCGTTCGGTATCTCGGGCACGAACGCACATCTGATCCTGGAAGAGCCACCTGTCGCGGAACCCGCACAGGTGGGGGCCGATGTCACCGGGGTGGTGCCGTGGGTCATCTCGGCGCGGGGTGCGGAGGCGCTGCGGGGGCAGGCGGCAGCCTTGGCCCAGGTGTCGGGTGCGGTGGGTGCGGTGGGTCGTTCGCTGGTGACCTCGCGGTCGTTGTTCGAGCAGCGGGCGGTGGTGCTGGGGCAGGGTGGGGAGGAGTTGCTTGCGGGTGTGCGGGCGCTGGCTGCTGGTGAGCCGCACCCGGATGTGGTCGGCCCGGGCGAGCGGGTGGGCGACGGTGGGCTGGTGTGGCTGTTCAGCGGCCAGGGCAGCCAGCGCGTCGGCATGGGCGCGGAGTTGTATGCGCGCTTTCCCGTGTTCGCTGAGGCTTTCGAGCAGGTGTGTGGGTTGCTGGACCCGCAGTTGGGTGTTTCGTTGCGGGAGGTGGTGTTCGAGGGCAGTGCGGAGCGGTTGGAGCACACGACGTGTGCGCAGGCGGGGTTGTTTGCGCTGCAGGTGGGGCTGGCGCGGTTGTTGGGTTCGTTCGGGGTGCGTCCGGATGCGGTGGTGGGCCACTCCATCGGCGAGGTGACGGCAGCCTATGTGGCCGGGGTGTTCTCGCTGGAGGACGCGTGCACGCTGGTGGCCGCCCGCGCCACGCTGATGGGAGCCCTGCCCGAGGGCGGAGCGATGGTGGCGGTGGAGGCGGGTGCCGATGAGTTGGAGCTGCCCGAGGGTGTGGCGGTTGCCGCGCTGAACACGCCCACCAGCACCGTCATCTCCGGTCCGGAGGAACCGGTGCTGGAGCTGGCGGCGGAGTGGAAGTCCCGGGGGCGTAAGACCAAGCGGCTGGCGGTCAGCCACGCCTTCCACTCCCCGTCGATGGAGCCGATGCTGGAGGACTTCCGCCAGGCCATCGAAGGGCTGCAGTTCCACCAGCCCACGCTTCCGCTGATCAGCAACCTGACCGGGCGGCCCGCCGACGAGCGCATCACCACCCCCGACTACTGGTGCGAGCACATCCGCCAGCCGGTCCACTTCGCCCCGGCCCTCACCCACCTGGGCACCCACACCTACCTCGAACTCGGCCCCGACCCCGTCCTGACCACCGCCACCCAACACACCCTCGAAGACAACCCCCTCACCCTCTGCACCCTCACCGCCAAACAACCCGAGACACGCGCCCTCGCCCACACCCTCGCCCAGCTCCACACCCACGGCCACGACATCGACTGGACCCCCTGGTTCCCACCCGGCCCCACCATCGACCTGCCCACCTACGCCTTCCAACGCCAGCACTACTGGCTCGCACCCGGACACCCCGCCGAAGACATCGAGGCAGCCGGGCCGGGGGACGACTCGCCGCTCTGGGATGCCGTCGAGCGTGGGGATCTCGAAGCTCTGACGCACACGCTCGGCTCGTCCGAGGAGCAGCAGCCGATGCTGAGCGAGTTGCTGCCCGTGCTGGCGGAATGGCGGCAGCGGCGGCGCGAGCGTGCCGTGCTGGACGAGTGGCGCTACCGGGTCGACTGGAAGCAGCTGCCGGAGGAGAACGCGCCTGTGCTGAGCGGCACATGGTGGGTGTTCACTTCCGCCGCGCAGGAAGAGGCTGCCCGGACGGTTGTCCGTGCCCTCGGTGAGTACGGTGCCGAGGCGCGCGTCTGTGAGGTGGATGTCGCGGCAGCCGATCGTGACCTGCTGGTCGACAAGGCGGCGACGCTGGCGGCGGAGGACACTCCGGCGGGAGTGCTCTGCCTGTTCGGGCTCGACCGGTCCCGGCTCCCGGGGCATCCGGAGCTGTCCGCCGGCCTGGCGGCGGCGACGGCGCTGGTCCAGGCGCTCGGGGACGCGGGGATCGAGGCGCCGTTGTGGTGTCTGACCCGGGGCGCGGTCTCCGCGTTGCCCGGTGAACCGCTGCCGCACCCGGATCAGGCGCAACTGTGGGGGCTGGGCCGGGTCGCCGCGCTCGAACATCCCGAGCGCTGGGGCGGGCTCGTCGATCTTCCGGTGGCCGTCGACGACCGTACGCATACGCGGCTGGCAGGAGTGCTGACGCGTGGTCAGCCCGAGGACCAGGTGGCCATCCGTTCCTGTGGGATCCTCGCGCGCCGTCTGCAGCACGCGCCGGTTTCCCGGGGCGACGGCGACAGCGGCGTCTGGGGTGCCGAGGGCACCACGCTCATCACGGGCGGCACCGGGGCGCTGGGCATGCTGCTCGCGCGCCGGCTCGCGGAGTTCGGTGCGCCGCATGTACTTCTGGCCTCCCGCAGCGGTCCGGATGCTCCGGGCGCTGCTGAACTCGTCGACGAGTTGCGTGCGCTGGGTACCGAGGTCACCGTCCGGGCCTGTGACGTCTCCGACCCGGAGGCGGTGCGACAGCTTCTCACCGCCGTTCCGGACGCCTGTCCGCTGAAGGCCGTGTTCCACGCGGCGGGTGTGGCGGACATCGCGCCGCTGGCCGAGCTGCGGCCCGCTCAGCTCGCGGAGGCGCTCCGGGGGAAGGCGCACGCGGCGGCCCTGCTGCACGAGCTCACCCGTGATCTGGGCCTGGACCTGAGCGCCTTCGTGCTGTTCTCCTCCGGGGCCGCTGTCTGGGGCAGTGCCCGGCAGGGCGCGTACGCCGCCGCCAACGCCTATCTGGACGCCCTCGCCGAGCACCGCCGTGGTCTCGGGCTGCCCGCCACCAGTGTGGCGTGGGGCCCTTGGGGTGACACGGGGATGGCGGCCGACGAGGCGGCGGTCACCTATTTCGAGCATCTGGGTCTCGCCCCGTTGGCCCCCGATCGGGCGGTGGCGGCGTTGCGGCTCGCGGTCGAGCACGGCGACACCGCCGTCACGGTCGCGGACATCGACTGGCGCAAGTTCCCCGCCGCCTTCGCCACGCAGCGGCCCAGTCCGCTGCTGGCCGATCTCTCCCTGCCCGGCGAGGGCGACGGGAGTCAGGACACCGCTGGAGCGGTCCACGACGGCGGCTCTCACCCGCTCCAGCGGCAGCTTGCCGACAGTTCGCCCGCTCAGCAGCAGCATCTGGTGCTGCGCCTGGTGCGGGCGCAGGCCGCCGCCGTGCTCGGGCACTCGGGCCCGGACGCCGTACCGTCCGGGCAGCCGTTCCAGGAGTTGGGCTTCGACTCGCTCACGGCCGTCGAGCTGCGCAACCGGTTGAGCGCTGCCAGTGGGCTCGAGCTGCCGGCGTCGCTGGTGTTCGACCACCCCACGCCGCAGGCGGTGGCCGCGTATCTCCGGGAGGAACTGACCGGCGGGCGTACGGAGGTGGCCCGAACAGCGGCGGATGTCGGCACGGTCGCGCAGGACGAGCCGATCGCGATCGTGGGCATGGCCTGCCGGTTCCCCGGTTCCGCGCACTCCCCCGAGGAGCTGTGGGAGCTGGTCGTGGAGGGACGCGACGCCATCGGACCGATGCCGTCCGACCGCAACTGGGATCTGGGGCAGATCTACGACCCCGACCCGGACCACCCCGGCACCAGCTATGTGCGGGAGGGCGGTTTCCTCCAGGACGCCGCCGGGTTCGATGCGGCCTTCTTCGGCATCTCGCCGCGCGAGGCCCTGGCCATGGATCCGCAGCAGCGCATTCTCATGGAGACCGCGTGGGAGGCGCTGGAGAGCGCGGGCATCGACCGTGAGGCGCTGCGCGGCAGCGGAACGGGCGTGTTCACGGGTGTCACCTCGCAGGACTATCTGTCGCTCACGAACATCACCAGCAGCGATGTGGAGGGTTACGTCGCCACCGGCAACATCGGCAGTGTGGTGTCGGGCCGGGTGGCCTACACCTTCGGGCTGGAGGGCCCGGCCGTGACGGTGGACACGGCGTGCTCGTCCTCGCTGGTCGCCACCCATCTGGCCAGTCAGGCGCTGCGTCAGGGCGAGTGCGAACTGGCGCTCGCGGGCGGGGTGACGGTGATGGCGACGCCGGGTGCCTTCGTCGAGTTCTCACGGCAGCGCGGGATGGCGTTCGACGCGCGCTGCAAGGCGTTCGCGGCAGGAGCCGACGGGCTGGTGTGGGGCGAGGGCGCGGGGCTGCTGCTGCTGGAGCGGCTGTCGGACGCGCAGCGCAACGGGCACGAGGTGCTGGCCGTGATCCGGGGCTCGGCGGTCAACCAGGACGGTGCCAGCAACGGCCTCACCGCCCCCAACGGGCCTGCCCAGCAGCGGGTCATCGCCCAGGCGCTGGCCAACGCCCGGTTGACGCCGTCCGAGGTGGACGCCGTCGAGGCGCACGGCACGGGCACGGCGCTCGGAGACCCGATCGAGGCCCAGGCGCTGCTGGCGACGTACGGCCAGGACCGGCCGGCGGGCCGGCCGCTGCTGCTGGGCTCGGTCAAGTCCAACATCGGGCACACCCAGGCCGCGGCGGGAGTGGCGGGGGTCATCAAGACGGTGCTGGCCATGCGGCACGGTGTGCTGCCCGCCTCGCTGCACATCGACGAGCCCACCCCGAAGGTCGAGTGGGAGTCGGGTGCCGTACGGCTGGTGACCGAGCGGGCCGAGTGGCCGGACAGCGGCCGTCCGCGCCGGGCGGGCGTCTCGGCCTTCGGTATCAGCGGCACCAACGCCCATCTGCTGTTGGAGCAGGCGCCGCAGCTGCCGGAGGACGAGGAGGCGGCAGAGCCGGTGCCCGCCGAATCGGCCGGAGCGGGCGGGCCGGGCCTGGTCCCGTGGCCCGTCTCGGCGCGCGGCGTCGAGGCGCTGCGCGGGCAGGCTGCCGCGCTGGCAGCGCGGGTGGCCGCCGAGCCGGACCTGTCCCCCGTCGACGTGGGCTGGACGCTGGCGGCCGGCAGGTCGGCGTTCGAGCACCGCGCCGTGGTCGTCGGCGAGGACCGCGCGGAGTTGACCGCCGGTCTGCGGGCGTTGGCGGCCGGTCTGCCCCATCCGGCCGTGCTCGATCCGGGCGCCCCAGCGGTGTCCTCGGACGCGGGCGGGCCGGTGCTGGTCTTCCCGGGGCAGGGCTCGCAGTGGGTCGGCATGGCGGCCGAACTGCTGGCGTCGTCATCGACGTTCGCCGATCGCATGGCCGAGTGCGAGTGGGCGCTGTCGCCGTACGTCGACTGGTCACTGACCGAGGTGCTGACGGGTTGCGACGGCGGAACCGGTCTGGAGCGCGTGGAGGTGGTGCAGCCCGCGCTGTGGGCGACGATGGTGTCGCTGGCCGCCGTCTGGGCGGACCACGGGGTGACCCCGGCGGCGGTCGTCGGGCACAGCCAGGGCGAGATCGCCGCCGCCTGCGTCGCCGGGGCGCTGCCGCTGGAGGACGGTGCGCGGATCGTCGCGCTGCGCAGCCAGGCCCTGCGGGAGTTGGCGGGCAGCGGCGCGATGGCGTCGCTGGGCGTGGGCGAAGAGCGTGCGGCGGAGCTGATCGACGCGTACGGGCACACCGGCGCGGTGGGTGTCGCGGCCGTGAACGGGCCGTCGTCCACGGTGATCTCGGGGCCGCCGGAGGCGGTCGCCGACGTGGTGGCACGGGCCGACGGCGAGGGGGTGCGCGCCCGGCTCATCGATGTGGACTACGCCTCGCACAGCGCGCAGGTCGACCGGATCGGCGACGAGTTGACGGCGACGCTCTCGGGGATCCTGCCCGCGGCCGACGCCGATGTCGCCTTCTACTCCACGGTGACGGCGGGACCGCTGGCCCCCGTCGAACTGGACGCCGACTACTGGGTGACGAATCTGCGCGAGCGCGTGCGGTTCGCCGACACCATCCGCGCCCTGCTCGACGACGGGCACCGCCTCTTCATCGAGGTCAGCACCCATCCCGTGCTGACCATGGGGATGCAGGAGTGCTTCGAGGAGGCGGGGGTGGCAGCGGCGGCCGTGCCCACGCTCCACCGCGACCGGGGCGATCCGGCCCAGGTGGTACGCGCGGTGGCGGGCGCCTTCGCCGCCGGGGCCCGGGTCGACTGGCGGGCCGTCTTCCCCGCCGAACCGGGTCCGCGCTTCGTGCCGTTGCCGACGTACGCGTTCCAGCGGCGCCGGTTCTGGGTGGCGCCGCCGGCCGGGGGATTCGGCGCCGACGGGCATGGTGCCGCGGACGGGCTGCGCGACGCGGCGGAGTCCCGGCTGTGGCACGCGATCGAGGAGCAGGACGCCGAGACCGTCGCCTCCACCCTCCGGCTCGACGGCGACGGGGAGGCACTGGCCAGTCTGCTGCCAGCCCTCCCCATCCTGTCCGACTGGCGACGCCACCACCGCGAACAGGCCCGGCTCGACTCCTGGCGCTACCGCGCCACCTGGGTGCCGGTACCGGCCTTGGACGATGCCGCCACCGGGCCACGCCCGGACGCCGGCTGGTTGCTGCTGGTACCCGCCGGGTTCGACGCGCACCCGGCCGTACGGACCGTCGGCGAGGCGCTGCGGCGGTGCGGGGCGGCGGCCGAGGCTTGGTCGGTCGACACCCGCACCGGGGCCTGCCGTGAGGAGCTGGCCGAGCGGTTGTCGGAAGCCGCCGGCAGCCGGCCGCCGGACAGGATCCTCAGCCTCCTGGCGCTGGACGAGGACCCCCACCCGGAGCACCCGGAGGTACCTGCGGGACTGGCCGCGACCACGGCCCTGGTCCAGGCGCTCGGTGACATCGAGGTCGAGGCGGTCGTGTGGTGTGTGACGCAGGGTGCGGTGGCCGTCTCGGCGGACGATCCGCTCCCCCACCCCGTGCAGGCGCAGGCGTGGGGGCTCGGCCGGGTGGCGGCGCTGGAGGAGCCGCAGCGGTGGGGCGGCCTGGTCGACCTGCCGGCCGAGGCCGACGAGGATGTCCTCGACCGGCTGGCGGCGCTGTTCGCCGAGGGCACTGGCGAGGATCAGCTGGCCATCCGGCCCACCGGCACCTACTGCCGCCGCCTGCACCGTGCCCCGGCTGCCGGACCGGAGGGAGCCGCCGCCTGGCAGCCGTCCGGCACGACGCTCGTCACCGGCGGCACAGGCGCGCTCGGCGCGCATCTGGCCCGCTGGCTCGCCAGGAACGGCGCGCCGCATCTGCTGCTGGTCGGCCGCAGGGGCCCGGACGCCCCCGGGGCCCGGGAACTCGCCGCCGAGCTGCGCGGGGCGGGCACCGAGGTCACCCTCGCCGCCTGCGACGTCGCCGACCGTGCGGCAGTGCAGCGGCTCCTCGACGGCATACCGGATGACCGTCCCCTCACCGCCGTCTTCCATGCCGCCGGGCTCCCGGAGAACATGCCGTTCCCGGACCTCGATCCGGCGCACATGGCCGGGATCCTGCGGCCCAAGGCGCAGGCGGCGGCTCTGCTCGACGAGCTGACGCGGGAGAAGGAGCTGAGCGCCTTCGTGCTGTTCTCCTCGGGCGCCGCCGCGTGGGGCAGCGGGCTGCAGGGGTCGTACGCCGCAGCCAACACCTACCTCGACGCCCTCGCCGAGCACCGCCGCGCCCTCGGGCTGCCCGCGACCAGCGTTGCGTGGGGTCCTTGGGGTGACACCGGGATGGCGGCCGACGACACCGCCGTCACCTATTTCGGGCGCCGGGGTCTGGCCCCGCTCGCCCCGGAAGACGCGCTGGCCGCGCTGGGGCAGGCACTGGACAACCGGGAAACGGCCCTGGCCGTGGCCGACATCGACTGGGAGCGGTTCGCCGCCGCGCTGACCACGCGCCGCCCCAGTCCGCTGCTCGCGGACCTGGCTCGGCCGAGCCCTGCCGGGGGCGAGCCCGGCGCCGGGGCGCAGGACGGGCAGGGCGGGCAGGAACCCGCAGATCTGCCGCTGCGCCGCCAACTCGCCGACAGCGGCTCGCCCGAGCAGCAGCGGTATCTGCTGCTGCGGCACGTCCAGACGCATGTGGCGGCCGTGCTCGGTTACGGAGGCCCGGACGAGGTGTCGCCGGCCAGGCCGTTCAAGGAGCTGGGCTTCGACTCGCTGACCGCCGTCCAACTGCGCAACCAGCTCAACGCCACGACCGGTCTGGCCCTCCCGCCGACGCTCGTCTTCGACCATCCGTCGCCCAGCGCGCTGGCCGACCTGCTCCGCGAGCATCTGGTCGACGACGAGGCCGCGTCCGAGGGCCATCTGCTGTCCGGGCTCGACCGGTGGGACGCGGCGTGCGCCCCCGAGACGCTGGACGGCGCCGCCAGACGCCGCGTGGCGCAGCGGCTGGAACTGCTGCTGGCGAAGTGGGGCGACACCCACAACGGCTCCGCCGCCGAGCACTCCGACGCACACGGCGACCTGCGGACGGCGACGGCCGAAGACATCTTCGACCTCATCTCCGACGAGTTCGGCAAGTCCTGAGGAGCGTGGATTCCGTGCCGAAAGAGGAAGAGCTTCTCGAACACCTGCGGTGGGTGACCGCCGAGTTGCGCCGGACGCGTCAGCAGTTGCGGGAGGCGTCGGCGGCCGAGCCCGAGCCGGTCGCGATCGTCGGCATGGCCTGCCGCTACCCCGGCGGCGTCCGGTCCCCCGAGGACCTGTGGCGGCTGGTGGCCGACGGCGGCGACGCCATCGGCGGCTTCCCCGCCGAACGCGGCTGGGACGCCGAGGCGCTGCACGACCCCGACCCCGACCACCACGGCACGACGTACGTCACCGAGGGCGGGTTCTGCGCGGACGCCGTCGACTTCGACGCCGGGTTCTTCGACATCGGTCCGCGTGAGGCGGTGGCGATGGACCCGCAGCAGCGGCTGCTGCTGGAGACCGCGTGGGAGGCGTTCGAACGGGCGGGGCTGCCCCGCGAGGCGCTGCGCGGCAGCGAGACAGGGGTTTTCGCGGGGGTCAGCTCGCACGACTACCTGTCGTTCATCGGTGACCTGACGAGCGATGTCGAGGGGTACGTCGGCACCGGCAACCTCGGCAGCGTGGTGTCCGGTCGCATCGCCTACACGCTCGGTCTGGAGGGGCCGGCGGTGACGGTGGACACGGCCTGCTCCTCGTCGCTGACCGCGATGCACCTGGCCTGCCAGTCACTGCGCCAGGGCGAGTGCACCCTCGCACTGGCGGGCGGGGTGTCGGTGATGGCGACGGCCGGAGCCTTCATCGAGTTCTCGCGGCAGCGGGGGCTGGCTCCCGACGGGCGGTGCAAGTCCTTCGCGGCGGCGGCCGACGGGACCGGCTGGTCGGAGGGGGCCGGACTGGTGGTGCTGGAGCGGCTGTCGGACGCGCGCCGCAACGGTCACCGGGTGCTCGCGGTGCTCCGCGGGTCCGCCGTCAACCAGGACGGCGCGAGCAACGGCCTCACCGCGCCCAACGGACCCTCGCAGGAGCGGGTGATCCGGCAGGCTCTGGCCAACGCCCGGTTGACCGCCTCCGACGTGGACGTGGTCGAGGGACACGGTACGGGTACCACCCTGGGCGACCCGATCGAGGCGCGGGCACTGCTCGCGACGTACGGCCAGGGCCGACCGGCGGACAGGCCGCTGCGGCTCGGCTCGGTCAAGTCCAACCTCGGACACACCCAGGCGGCTGCGGGAGCCGCAGGCGTGATCAAGATGGTGATGGCGCTGCGGCACGGGGTGCTGCCCGCCACGGTCCACCTCGACGCGCCCTCCCCGCACGTGGACTGGGACGCGGGCGCCGTACAGCTGCTGACCGAACGCACCGACTGGCCCCGTCAGGAGAGGCCCCGGCGGGCCGGCGTCTCGGCCTTCGGCATCAGCGGCACGAACGCCCATGTGATCGTCGAGGAGGCGCCGCAGGACGGGCCGGTACCGGAGGACCGGGACGCGCCGCCCCAGCCCGCGCGGACGACCGGGCCCGTCCCGTGGGTCCTCTCGGCCCGTACCCCTGAGGGGTTGCGCGGCCAGGCGGCGGCCCTGGTCGAACGGCTGCGGACCGAGCCCGAGCTCACCCCCGCGGAGGTGAGCTGGTCGCTGGCCACGACGCGCTCGGTCTTCGAACACCGCGCCGTGGTCGTCGGCCGCGACCGTGCCGAACTCCTGGCCGGAACCCGGGCGCTTGCCTCCGGAGAACCGCACCCCGCTCTCGTCCACCCCGGCACCCCGGCCCTGACGACCGGGACCGGTCCGGTGCTGGTGTTTCCGGGGCAGGGTTCGCAGTGGGTGGGGATGGGTGTCGAGCTGCTGGATTCCTCGCCCGCGTTCGCGGCGCGGATCGCGGAGTGCGAGCGGGCGTTGAAGCCGCATGTGGACTGGTCGTTGGAGGACGTACTGCGGAGTGACGGCACCGAGCTGGCGCGGGTGGATGTGGTGCAGCCGGTGCTGTGGGCGGTAATGGTGTCGCTGGCCGCGGTGTGGGCCGAGCACGGTGTCATCCCGACAGCGGTGGTGGGTCACAGCCAGGGCGAGATCGCCGCCGCCTGTGTGGCGGGGGCGCTCTCGCTGGAAGACGGAGCGCGGATCGTGGCGCTGCGCAGCCAGGCGCTGCGCCAGCTCGCCGGGGGCGGGGCGATGGCCTCGCTCGGGGTGAGCAGCGACGAAGCCCGGCGGCTGATCGACCAGGCGGGGCCGGGCGCCGGGGTCGCGGCCGTCAACGGCCCCTCCGCCACCGTGGTATCCGGACCGCCCGACGAGGTGGCGGCCCTCGTGGCGCGCGCCGAGGCGGACGGGCTGCGGGCCCGATTGATCGACGTGGACTACGCCTCGCACGGCCCGCAGGTCGATGAGATCACCGACGAACTGCACAAGGTACTGGCAGGCATCGAGCCCCGGACGGCGTCGGTCGCCTTCTACTCCACCGTGACCGCCGCCCGAGTCGACACCGCGTCGCTGGACACCGGCTACTGGGTGACGAACCTGCGCGAGCCCGTAAGGTTCGCCGAGACCGTCGAGGCGCTGGTACGCGACGGGCACCGCGTCTTCATCGAGGCCGCCCCGCACCCGGTCCTCTCCCTCGGTATGGAGGAGACGCTTCAGGCGTGCGGCGCGGAGGCAGTCACCGTGCCCACACTGCGCCATGACGAGGGGGGCCCGGAGCAGCTGGCGCGCGCCCTCGCTTCGGGCTTCACCCACGGGGTCGCCCTCGACTGGGCCCGCTGGTTCCCCACCGGACGCACACCACGCGTGGTCGACCTGCCCACCTATGCCTTCCAGCGCCGCCGCTACTGGCTGGACGAGCGCGACAGCACGCCCCAGGACGCCGCGAGCCTCGGTCTGGCGTCCGCCGGGCATCCGCTGCTGGGCGCCGCCGCGCACCTCGCCGAGCAGAACACCCATCTGTTCACCGGCCGCCTGTCGGCGCACACCCGGCCGTGGCTCTCCGAACACCGGGTGCTGGGCACCGTACTGGTGCCGGGTACGGCGATCGCCGAGTTGGCGCTGCACGCGGCGCACCGGACGGGCTGCGCCGAGGTGGCGGAGCTGATCCTGCACGACCCGCTGACCGTGCCGGACGAGGGCGCTGTCGAGGTGCAGCTCGCCGTCGCCGCCCCGGACGAGGACGGCCACCGTGCCCTCACCGTGCACTCCCGCCCGGTGCCGGGCGACGACTGCACGGAGGAAGCACCACCCTGGACGCGGCACGCCTCCGGCGTTCTGGCCACCATGAGCAGCACGGAGCCGGCGGGGGGTACCGCACCGGCCGGGAGTTGGCCGCCCCCGGGGGCCGAGCCGCTGCCGACGGAGAATCTGTACCAGGACCTCGCCGACCGCGGCTCCAGCTACGGCGCGGCCTTCCAGGGGCTCACCGCCGCCTGGCGGCTGGACGGCTCGGTCTACGCCGAGGTGGAGCTGCCCCAGGACGCGCGGGCGGAGGCGGACGCCTACGGGGTGCACCCCGTACTGCTCGACGCCGCGCTCCAGGCCCACGCTCTGGCAGCGGCACTCACGGACGCCGAGGGGGACGGCGGAAGGGACGTGGGAGGTGACGCGATCCGGATGCCGTTCTCCTGGAGCGGGCTGCGGCTGTACGCAACGGGCGCGGAGAGCCTGCGGGTACACATCACGCGCAGTCCGGACGCACCCGACCGGCTCGCCCTGACCGCGACCGACCGCACGGGGGCGCCGGTGCTCGCGCTGGCGGACCTGACACTCCGTCCGTTGCGGTCCGAGCAGTTGGCCCAGGCCCGCCTGGCGGCCCGGAACACTCTCTTCCGGCTGGATTGGCACCCGCTCGCCCCGACCCACGCCGCGCCCCCTCAGCGACCGGCCCTCCTGGTCGCCGACCCCGCCGACCCGTCGGCCGCCGCGCTGCGTGCCGCCCTCCCGGGCGCCGCCTGCTACCCCGATCTCTCAGCGCTGCGCGCCGCCGTGGCCGCCGGGGAGCCCGAACCCGACACCGTGCTGGCTCCGCTCGGGCCCTCCCCCGCCGGGCACGATCCGGTGGGGCGGCTGTACCCGAGCGGCCGGGAGGCTCTGTCGCTGCTCCAGGAGTGGCTGGCCGGCCCCGAGAGCGCCGCACGGCTCGTCCTGGTCACCCGCGGCGCCGTGGACGTGGGCGGCCGGGAAGGGGTGGGCGACCTCCCGGGCGCCGCACTGTGGGGGCTGGTGCGCGGTGCCCAGTCGGAGCACCCGGACCGCTTCGTCCTGCTCGACATCGACGGGACGGACACCTCGTCGGCCGCCGTGCCCGGCGCTGCGTCACCGGACGTCGACGAGCCCCAACTCGCCCTGCGCGGCGGCCGTCTGTTCGTCCCGCGCCTCGTCCACGACGAGCCCACCGACCCGTCGGCCCTCCCGGAGACCGGCGCGGACCAGCACGACGTTCCGCCGTCCGCAGGGCAGATACGCGTGGCTCTCCGCGCCGGCACACCGGACGGGCACGGAGCGGGCGTCGTCACCGCCGTCGGCCCCGGGACCCCCGCGTTCGCCCCGGGCGACCGGGTGCTGGGGCTCTTCCCCACCCTCTCCCCCGAGGCCGCGACCGAAGCCCACCTGCTCACCGCACTGCCCGACGGCTGGACCTGCGCCCAGGCCGCCGGCTCCCTCTCCGGCTATCTGACCGCGTGCCGTGCACTCGCCGAGAGCGGCCGGCGCGAGCCGGAGCCGGAGAGCGGGAGCGGCGACCTGGCGGCCGACGAGCTGTCCGAGCACTGGCGTTCCGGCCTGGCCGATCTGTGGGCCAGGGGCGAGGCCGACGCGACGGGCGCGCTCCTCACACTCCTCAGTGAGAAGGCGCTGCGCCCCCTGCCGGTCGTCCCACGGGACATGCGGCACGCCCCCGAGCCGGCACAGGACCTCCCCGGCCCGGGTGGCCCGGTCCCCGTCCTCACCCTCCGCCCTCCGCTCGACCCCGACGGCACCGTGCTCGTCACCGGGGGCACGGGGGCGCTCGCCCGGGTCGTGGCGCGGCATCTGGCCGGGCGGCACGGCATGCGGCGACTGCTGCTGGCCAGCCGGAGCGGGGACAGGGCGCCCGGAGCCGAGGCGCTCGCGGCCGAACTGGCCGAACTCGGCGCCGAGGCGCGGATCGTGGCCTGCGACACGAGCGACCGGGCCGAGCTCGCCGAGCTGTTCGCGTCGGTACCGGCGGAACATCCGCTGACCGCTGTCGTACACACCGCGGCCGTGGTGCGGGACGCCACGGTGCAGTCGGCCGCTGCGGAGCAGTACGACGACGTACTCCGGGCAAAGGCGGCTGCGGCGTGGCAGCTGCACGACCTCACGCGGGAGATGGACCTGTCGGCGCTGGTGCTGTTCTCGTCGGTGACGGGGCTGGCCGGCGGCGCGGGGCAGGCCAGTTACGCGGCCGGGAACGCGTTCCTCGACGCGCTGGCGCAGCACCGGCACGCGCTGGGGCTGCCGGCGACCTCGCTCGCATGGGGGTTCTGGGACCTCCAGGAGGGCATGTCGGGGGCGTTCACCGAAGCCGATCGTGCCCGCAACGCCCGGGCAGGCGATCTGGGGCTGGACCCCGAGCAGGCACTTTCGCTGCTCGACACGGCTCTGGGCAGGGACGACGCGCTGCTGGTGCCCGTACGGCTGGATCTGCCGGGCATGCGGCGCAGGGTCGGCGAGGGGGTTCCCGCCGTCTTCCGGCACCTGGTGCGCGGCTCGGCGCCGCGCGGCGGCAGCGGCGGCGCGGGCGGCGGGCAGGAGTTGGCCCGTACGCTCGCCACGCTGTCCGGCTCCGACCGGCACCGCACCCTGCTGGATCTGGTGCGCGCGCACGCGGCGGCGGCGATCGGGCACGAGTCGGTGGCTTCCGTACCGGCGACACGGAACTTCCGTGAGCTGGGCTTCGATTCGCTGGCCGCCGTCCAGTTGCGCAACCGGCTCACCGCCGCCACCGGACTGCGGCTGCCCGCGACGCTCGTCTTCGACCATCCGACCCCGACGGCGGTGGCCGAGGTGCTGGACGAGCGCCTGGCTGAGGACGACGACCCCGCCGCCTCGGTGCTCGCGGAGCTGGACACGGTCGCCACCGCCGTCACCGCGCTGCCGGACGGCGGACGGGAGCGGGTCGCGGCCCGGCTTCAGGAGCTGCTGCGGAGCCTAGCGGGACCTGCGGATACCGCCGCGCAGTCCGACCAGGATGTGCGGCTGGAGACCGCCACCGACGACGAGCTGTTCGACATGCTCGACAGCGAGCTGAGCGGGCACGGCCACCCGGCTGCCGCCGACCACGACACGCCGTCCGAGCGGGATTGAGGGACATGGCCGACGACGAGAAGCTGCGCCGCTATCTCAAGCACGCCACCGCCGATCTTCGGCAGGCCCGGCGGCGGGTCACCGAACTGGAGGAGCGGGCGCGGGAGCCGATCGCGATCGTCGGTATGGCCTGCCGCCTACCGGGCGGGGTGCACGGCCCCGAGGACCTGTGGCGGCTGGTGGCGGACGGCGTGGACGCCGTCTCGGCCTTCCCGGTCGACCGCGGCTGGCCGCTCGAGACGCTGACCCGGCCGGACGGCCCCGGCAGGAGCGTCACGGACCAGGGCGGGTTCCTCCACGACGCGCCCCTGTTCGACGCCGGTTTCTTCGGGATCAGCCCGCGCGAGGCGGTGGCGATGGACCCGCAGCATCGGCTGCTGCTGGAGACCGCGTGGGAGACCTTCGAGCGCGCGGGCCTGGTCCGGGAGGAGCTGGCGGGCTCCCGTACGGGCGTGTTCGCGGGCGTCGCCTCGCAGGACTACATGACGCTCGCGGGCGAGACCGTCTCCGAGGACGTCGCCGGCCACATCGCCACAGGGAACAGCGGCAGCGCGCTGTCCGGCCGGGTCGCCTACACCTTCGGGCTGGAGGGGCCGACACTGACGGTGGACACCGCGTGCTCCTCGTCCCTGGTGGCCATCCATCTGGCCTGTCAGGCGCTGCGCCAGGACGAGTGCGCGCTGGCGCTCGCCGGCGGGGTGACGGTGATGGCGACGCCGGGCATCTTCGTCGAGTTCACGCGGCAGCGCGGGCTGGCCGCCGACGGCCGCTGCAAGCCGTTCGCCGAGGCCGCGGACGGTACGGGCTTCGCGGACGGCGTCGGCACGGTGCTGCTGGAACGGCTGTCGGAGGCGGAGCGCAACGGCCACCCCGTACTGGCGGTGATCCGCGGCTCCGCGGTCAATCAGGACGGTGCCAGCAACGGCCTCACCGCGCCCAACGGCCCGGCCCAGGAGCGGGTGATACGGCAGGCGCTGGCCAATGCGCGACTGTCGCCGCAGGACGTGGACGCCGTCGAGGCACACGGCACCGGTACCACGCTGGGCGACCCCATCGAGGCCCAGGCGCTGCTCGCGGTGTACGGCCAGGGGCGCTCGGCGGAGCGGCCGTTGCGGCTGGGCGCCCTGAAGTCCAACATCGGCCACACCCAGGCCGCCGCCGGAGTCGCGGGCGTCATCAAGATGGTGATGGCGCTGCGGCACGGCACGCTTCCCGCCTCCCTGCACCTCGACGCGCCCACCTCGCATGTGGACTGGGACAGCGGAGGGATCGGTCTGCTGGACCGGCCGGAGCCGTGGCCCGCGAGGGACGCTCCACGGCGAGCCGGTGTCTCATCGTTCGGGGTTTCGGGCACGAACGCGCATCTGATCCTCCAGGAGGCGACTGAGGCCGGTGGTGCGGAACCGGCCGACGATCCGGCCCACGCCCCGTCCCACGCCCCGGTCCACGCCCCGGCCCGCGTTCCGGCAGTCCCGACGGAACGGTCCAGGACGTCGAACGCGGGCCCGGGAAGCGGGACCGCCGGGCTCCCGCTGCCCTGGGTGCTGTCCGCCCGCAGCGCGGCGGCGGTACGCGGCCAGGCCGCGGCACTCGCCGCACACGCGGACGCCCACCCCGAGCAGTCCCCCACCGACATCGGCTGGTCCCTCGCCACCACCCGCACCGCCTTCGAGCACCGGGCCGTGGTGACGGGACGGGACCGCGATGCGCTCCTCGCGGCCGTCCGCGCGCTGGCGGCGGGCGAAGAGCATCAAGGCGTACTCACCTCGGGTGCGGAGCCCGGTCCGGCCGACCGCAGCGGACGGACGGTGTTCCTGTTCAGCGGTCAAGGAAGCCAGCGGGTCGGCATGGGTGCCGGACTGCACGCGCGGTTCCCGGAGTTCGCCGCGGCTTTCGACGAGGTGTGCGCGTATCTGGCGGACGACCTGGAACACCCGTTGCGGGACGTCGTCTTCTCCGGGCCGCGTGACGTCCTGGACCACACCACCTACGCGCAGGCCGGTCTGTTCGCACTGCAGGTCGGGCTGGTGCGGCTGCTGGAGTCGATGGAAGTACGCCCCGACGCGGTGATCGGGCACTCCATCGGCGAGATCGCCGCAGCGCACACGGCCGGGGTGTTCGATCTTCCCGATGCCTGCCGGTTGGTGGGCGCGCGGGCCCGCCTCATGGGCCGTCTCGCACCCGGGGGCGCCATGGCCGCCGTCCAGGCCGAGGCCGAGGAACTCGCCGAGGACCTGGCGGTCTGCCAAGGCCGCGTCTCGGTCGCCGCACTCAACACCCCGGGCACCACCGTGCTGTCGGGGCCCGCCGAACTGGTCTCCCGGATCGCGGCCGCGTGGGCGGAGCGGGGGCGCAAGACGAAGTCGCTGGCGGTGAGCCACGCGTTCCACTCCCCGCTGATGGAGCCCATGCTGGACGACTTCGCAGCGGCCATCGGCGGTCTGGCCTACCGCACGCCTGCCCTCCCCCTGCTGAGCAACCTCACCGGGGAACCCGCCGACGAGCTCTTGACCACCCCGGACTACTGGGTCCAGCAGATCCGCCGGCCCGTGCTGTTCCACCCCGCCGTGTCACACATCGCCGCACGGACACAGGCGTTCGTGGAGCTAGGCCCCGACCGTACGTTGAGCACGGCGGCCCGGCAGACGCTCCAGCACGGCCCCCCGGCGCGGCAGCGCGGAGGACGCGCTGCGACCTTGCCCACCCTGTCCGCCAAGCAGCCCGAGGAACTGTCCCTGGCACGGGCGCTGGCGGCGCTGTTCGCCGACGGCCACCCTGTCGACTGGGCACCGTTCTTCGCCGGGGCCCGTCCCCGTACCGTGCCGCTGCCGACGTACGCGTTCCAGCGGGAGCGGTACTGGCTCACGCCCGGCCGCCGCACCGGCGAGGTGAGCGGGACCGGGCTGCGGCCCATGGAGCACCCGTCGCTCACGGCCTCCTGGGAACTTCCCGACGGGGGGCTGCTCCTGACCGGCCGTGTCACCGCCGACGGCGCCGGCTGGCTCGACGGGCAGCGGGTGGCGAAGATCGCCTCCGCGCCGGGCGCCGCGCTGGTGGACTGGGCGCTGCGCGCCGCCGACGAGGCCGGTTGTCCGGGCGGAATCGGCCGGCTGACGTTCCGTGAGCCGCTCGTGCTGCCCGCTGCCGGGGCGCTCCTGGTCCAGGTGGCCGTGGGCGCACCCGGAACCGACGGCCACCGCTCCGTACGGGTGGACACGCGCCCCGAGGCGGAAGACCCGAACGGTGCGTCGGCCGGGTGGGCGTGCCATGCGGAAGGCGTACTCACCGCGACGTCACCGCAACACCCCGGTCGGCGGGAGGACCTGGGCGAGGCGTGGCCACCGCCCGACGCGGAGCCGATGGACATCGAAGCGCTGTATACGGCGGCCGCCGAGGCGGGCCACGACTGCGGGCCCGCACTGCAGGGCGTCCGCGCGGCGTGGCGTGACGGGGAGACGCTGCTGGCGGACGTCGCGCTGCCGGAAGCCACCGACACACCGGCCGGGTTCGCCCTCCACCCGGCGCTGCTGGAGGCCGCCCTCCACCCGGCGCTGTTGGCCGGGGCCACCGGCCGGGCTGAGAACGAGACCGGGGAAGGGGCCGGTGAAGAGACCGGGGAAGGGCACCTTCCACGTCTGCCGTCCTCCTGGTCGGAGGTGGTCTTGTGGGCCACCGGGGCCAGGGCCGTACGTGCCCGGCTCGCGCCCCTCCCGGACGGCGCCGAGGGCACCCGGCTGACGCTGGCCGACACCGCCGGGCGGCCGGTGCTGACTGCGGACACCGTACGGTGGCGTCCCGTCGACACCGAAAGGCTGCGCGCGGCGAGCGAGCGGGTGGCGCGGTCCGCGGACGCCCGGGGCAGCGCGCCGCAGGCACGGCACCCCGCGCGGCCCGCCGCGGCGAGCGGCGGCGCGATGGGCGGCCCGGCCGACGGAACCGACGAGGGCGCCGCGGAGTCCGCTGCCTTCGCGGCCCGTGTCACCTCGCTGCCGCCCGAGGAAGGACTGGGGCTGCTGCTCGACCTCGTACGCAGCCACGCCGCCGAAGTGCTGGGTCACGAAGGGCCCGAACTGGTACCGGCCGACCGGGGATTTCTCGACATCGGTTTCGACTCGCTGACCGCGACGGAACTGGCCGAGAAACTGGCCGCCACAACGGGGCTGTTCTTGACGACACCCGCTGTTTTCGACCATCCGAATCCCACGGCGCTCGCCGAATTCCTGCTGACCGAACTCACTCCCCGGCACGCCGTCTCGATCACCTCCGTCTGCGACGAACTCGCCCGCCTGGAGAGCACACTCCCGGGCCTGCTCAAAGACGGTGGCGAAGGGCGGGCCGCGCTGAAGAGACGCCTCAAGGCCCTGCTGGCGCAGGTGGAGGAATCGCGGGCGGCAGCGAGAGGGGACGGCGCCGGCGCGCAACTGGAATCCGCTTCCCTCCAGGAACTTCTCACCTTCGTCGACGAATCCCTCGGCAGAGCAGCTGCCGGTAAGGCCGGCGCTAGGTCCGCTTAAGCGGCGGCGACAACCATGACCGGACGGCGTCGCGCCGCCTCGAAACACGACGAGAGGCAATCCATGACCGAACCCGAACGGGGAATTGTTCTGGGTGGCAGCTGGGCCGGCATGCTCACTGCCCGGATGCTCTCCCGGCACATGCGGCATGTCACGGTGGTGGAACGCGACGTCTTCCCGGCCGAACCCCGCCTCCGCAAGGGGACGCCCCAGGCACGGCACAGCCACATCCTGTGGTCCGGGGGCGCCCGCATCGTCGAGGAGTTCCTGCCCGGCACACTGGACCGGCTCGCCGACGCGGGCGCGCGGCGCATCGTCTTCCAGCGGGACGCGGTGACACTGGGCCCGCACGGCTGGCAGCACCGCTTCCCCTCCCGGCAGTTCGGCATCATGTGCGGTCGTGCGCTGCTGGACTGGGTGGTGCGGGAGGAGACGCTGTCCACCGGCAGCATCGACGTACGGCAGCACACCGAGGCCGTCCAGCTCCTCGGTGAGCCGGAGCGGATCACGGGTGTACGGGTACGGGACACGACGAGCGGGGCGGAGACCACGCTCCGGGCCGATCTGGTCGTGGACGCGACCGGGCGGGGCTCCCGGCTTGCGAACTGGCTCGCCGACCTGGGACTGCCTCCGCTGGAGGAGGACGTCGTCGACGCGGGGATGGCCTACTGCTCGCGTCTGTACCAGGCCCCGCCCGGTGCCACCGACGGCTTTCCGCCGGTGAACATCGCAGCCGATCCGCACAGCGGCGAGCCGGGCCGCTTCGGTGCGGTGTATCCGCAGGAGGGCGGGCGCTGGATCGTCACCCTGGCAGGCACCAGGGGGGCGAAGTTGCCTTCCCGCGAGGCGGACTTCGTGCCCTACGCGCGGACCCTGCGCGACCCGCTCGTCGCCGACCTCATCGAAGGCGCCGAGCCGCTGAGCGACGTCATGGTCTCGCGCTTCGGCGCCAACCGCCGCCTGTACCCGGAACGGCTCGACGCCTGGCCCGAAGGGCTGCTGGTGCTCGGCGACGCGCTGGCCGTCTTCAACCCGATCTACGGGCACGGGATGAGCGCGGCCGCACGCGGGGTCGCCGCGCTCGACGAGCAGCTGGCCAAGCCCGGCCCGCACCCGGCCCGGGAGGCGCAGCGCGCGATCAGCGAGCGCGTCGACGATCCGTGGATCATGGCGGCTTCCAAGGACATCGAGTACGTCGACTGCCATGTGCGAGTCACCGACCCGCGGCTGACGGGCGGAGCGGCCGACCGGCACCAGTTCTCCGCCTTCATCGACACGCGTGCGCTGCGCAGCCCGGCTGTCAGCGCGGTGATGACCGACGTGGCCAGCCTCTCGGTCTCCCCGGCCGAACTGAGCACGAGCCGCTTCCTGGCCCTGATGTCTCGGGACGAGCTACGGCCGGAACTGGCCGCTCCCCCGCTGAGCGCGGAAGAGCTGGCTCTGGTGAACCTGGGGGCCCGCGCTCCCGCTACCACCGCCGCTACCCCGCACGGTCTCGCCGCCACCGCCGATTCCGTCAGCTCCGCACGCCCCGTCAGTGAGGAGGGCCACCCGTCGTGACCGACCGTCCCGATCCCCGTACGGCCGGGGGAGAGCCGTCGTTCAGCCTGTTCTTCTTCTCCGACGACCGCGAGCGCAGCAAGGAAGCCGGCTACCACCTCGTGCTGGAGGCGGCGAAGTTCGCCGACGCCGAAGGCTTCGACAGCATCTGGGTGCCCGAGCGGCACTTCAACAAGTTCGGCGCGCCCTACCCCAACCCCGCGGTGCTCGCCGCGGGCATCGCCACGGTCACCGAGCGCGTCGGTATCCGCGCCGGAAGCGTCGTCGTGCCGCTCCACCACCCGGTGCGCATCGCTGAGGAATGGGCGATGGTCGACAACCTGTCGCGGGGGCGGGTAGGTATCGCCGCCGCCTCCGGCTGGTCGCCGGGCGACTTCTTCCTCTCCGACGCGGACTACGGCCGACGGCGCGAGGAGACCTTCGAGCGCATCGACACGGTGCGCGCGCTCTGGCGCGGCGGACCGGTCGACGTCCGCACGCCGGGTGCCCGGGAAGGCGCCGGTGAGCAGCTGCTGCGCACGACCTATCCGCGGCCCGTGCAGCCGGAGCTGCCGACGTGGATCGCCACCGTCGGCACGCGCGAGACCTGGGTGCGGGCGGGCGAGTGCGGCTACCACGTGCTCACGGCGCTGGTCGCCACCACCCTCGACGACATCGCGGGCCATGTGCGTGCCTACCGCGAGGCCCGCGCCAGGAGCGGTCACGCGCCGGAGGCCGGACGGGTCACCATGATGATCCACACCTTTCTCGGCCCGTCGGAGACCGAGGTCCGCGCCACCGTCCACGAGCCGCTGGTCCAGTACATCGAGACGCACATCAGTCAGGCGAGCGGGCATCCGAACGCACCCGACGCGGCCGGCAAGCGGAGCCTGGCGGAGTTCGCCTTCGAGCGCTACTACACGCACAACGGCCTGTTCGGCACTCCTGAGACGGCGCTTCCCGTCGTCGACCGGCTGCTGGCGGCGGGCGTGGACGAGATCGCCTGCCTCATCGACTTCGGCGTCGAGGACGAGGCGGTGCTGCAAGGGCTGCCGTACATCGGGATGCTGCGCAAGTCCGCCCTCGAACGGCACGGTGAGGGCAGCGGTGATTGACGAGATCGCGCGGAAGAAGATCGTCGTGGAGCACAGCCGGCGGCTCAGCGCCGGTGATCTCGACGGTCTCATGGAGATGTACACCGAGGACGTCACCTTCGAGGACCCCGTCGGCGCGGGCAGGCAGCGGGGACGGGAGACGCTGCGGCAGCACTTCGCGCAGTGCGTGGAGGCCGGGATCAGCGAGACCGTCGGAGAGCCGGTCGCGGGCCAGGACGGCCTGCACGCACTGGTGCCGGTTCTCGCCGTCATGGACTACCTCCCCAAGGGCCCCGCGTTCGCCGAGCGCGGCTGGCTCGTTCCACCGCCCGATGCGGAGGGCAGGCGGCTCGCCTGCGCGTACGTCCTCGTGCTGCGCACCGGAGTGGGTGGCCTCATCGAGGACCTGCGGGCGTTCTGGGGGCGGTCCGACCTCGAACTCACCAGGTGACATCACCGATCGGTCCGCGCGGGAGGCGGCATGCCAGACGAAGCGAGCAGAAAACACATGGTCCACGAGTACGCCCGGCGCATCAACGAGGGGGATGTGGAAGGGCTGCTCGAACTGTTCACGGAGGACGTGGTGTTCGAGGACCCGGTCGGTGCCCGCCCGCTGCGGGGCAGGGCCGAGCTGCGCGAGCGGATCGCCGAGGCGGTCGCGGGCGGGGTGCACGAGACACCGGGCCGGGTGGTCACGTCCATGGACGAACGATGGGTGGTGGTGCCGTCCACCATCACCGTCGAGGAGCCGACCCGGATGACCTTCAAGGTCATCGGAATCATGGAGGTCGGCGAGGACGGTCTGAGCAGGCATGTGCAGGCGTTCTGGGGCATGACCGACGCCCATGTCGGTGACGGCCCCGGGGCCGCGGGTGTCGGGAGTTACGCGGAAGTCGCCCAGCAGCTCACGGAGATGGGGCGGGCGGCCAGGGAGCGGGCCAGGCCCGCCTAGGGCGCGTGGCCGGCCGTCGGGCGCAGCGACGCGAAGGAAGGGAATCGTGACACGACCCGGACATGGAATCGTAGTGGGCGGCAGCTGGGCAGGCATGCTGGCCGCCCACGTGCTGGCCCGCCATCTGGACAGCGTCACCGTGGTGGAGCGCGACGCCCTGCCGGACGAGCCCAGGCACCGCAAGGGGACGCCGCAGGCGCGCCACGGCCACATCCTGTGGTCGGAGGGCGCCGGCATCGTCGAGAATCTGCTGCCCGGCACGTCGGAGGAGCTGCTGGCGGCCGGGGCGCGCAAGCTGCGCTTCCAGACGGACCTGGTGACGCTGACCTCGCACGGCTGGCAGCACCGCTTCCCGCCGCGCCAGTTCGGACTGATGTGCACCCGCCCGCTGCTGGACTGGACGGTGCGCCGCCGGATCCTGGCCGGCGGGCGGATCACACTGCGGGAGCGGACCGAGGTCCTGGAGCTGGCCGGTGACGGACGACGCGTCACCGGGGTGGGGCTACGGGACATCGACAGCGGCGTCCGCGAGACGCTGGAGGCGGATCTCGTGGTGGACGCCTCGGGGCGCGGCTCCCGGGTGCGGCGCTGGCTCACGGGTCTGGGCCTGCCCGCCGTGGAGGAGGACGTGGTCGATGTCGGCATGGCCTACGCCAGCAGGATGTACCGGGCGCCGGAGGGCGCGACGGAGCTGTTCCCCGCGGTCAACGTCGCCGCGGACCACCGTGAGCGGAAGCCGGGCCGGTTCGGTGTGGTGTATCCGCAGGAGGACGGTCAGTGGATGGTCACCCTCTCGTGCACCCGGGGCGGTCAGCTGCCCACGCGCGAAGAGGACTTCCTCGCCTACACGGACACACTGCGCGATCCACTGGTCAAGGACCTCATCAGCCAGGTGGAGCCGCTGACCCCGGTGTCCGCCTCGCGGCTCGGTATCAACCGGCGGCTGTATCCGGAGCGCCTGGCACACTGGCCGGACGGCCTGGTCGTGCTCGGCGACTCGCTCGCCGTCTTCAACCCGATCTACGGGCACGGGATGAGCGCGGCGGCGCGGGGCGCCGCCGCGCTGGACGAGCAGCTGTCCCGGCCGTTCGGTCCGGGTGCGGCGCACCGCGCGCAGCGGGCGATCAGCGCGGCCGTGGACGATCCGTGGATCATGGCCGCTTCCAAGGACATCGCGTTCGTCAACTGCCGCAACAACGCCACCGATCCCCGGTTGACCGGTGGTGCCACGGCACGGCAGACGTTCGCCGATCTGGTCGCGGGCCGGTCGATCCGCTCCCCCGAGGTGTCCGACGTGGTGACGGACGTGATGAGCATGACGTCTCCCCAGTCCACGCTGGGCTCCAGCGACTTCATGGCGCTGCTGCACTCGGACGGGATGCGTCCCGACCTGGCGGAGCCACCGCTGAGCCAGGAGGAGATGGATCTCGTGGGCCTGCGCCCGCGCAGTGCCGTCGGCGCGCGCGGCGCCGTGGCGCGGTGACGGACGGAAGTCCGGGCATGACGGACACGAGCACAGTCGTCGAGTACTTGCGATGGACGGCGGCCGAACTGCACCGTACGCAGCAGCTGCTGCGCGAGGCGGAATCGGGCGCCGAAGAACCCGTCGCGATCGTCGGGATGGCCTGCCGGTTCCCCGGTGACGTCAGCACCCCGGAGCAGTTGTGGGAGCTGCTGGCCGACGGGCGGGAGGCGCTCGGCGACCTCCCCTCGGACCGGGACTGGGACCTTCGGTGGCTGTCCGGGGCCGGGATACGGGCCAGGGGCGGCTTCCTCGACGGAGCGGCCGACTTCGACGCCGAGTTCTTCGACATGAGCCCGGAGGACGCGCTGGCGACGGAGCCGCAGCAGCGGCTGCTGCTGGAGGTCGCCTGGGAGGCGGTGGAGAGCGCGGGCATCGATCCGCGTACGCTGCGCGGCAGTTCCACCGGGGTGTACGCGGGCGTGTCGTACCACGACTACGCCTCCCGGCTGCGCTCGCTGCCTCCCGAGCTGATGGGGCACCTGGGCAACGGGAACGCCGCGAGCGTCGCCTCCGGCCGCGTGGCGTACGCCCTGGGGCTCGTCGGCGCCGCGGTGTCGGTGGACACCGCCTGCTCGTCGTCGTTGACCGCGATGCATCTCGCCTGCCAGTCGCTCCGCCGGGGGGAGTGCGAGCTGGCGCTCGCCGGCGGCGCCGCCGTCATGTACACCCCGCACACTCTCCTCCTCTCCGCCCACCAGGGCCAGCTGGCGCCGGACGGCCGGTGCAAACCGTTCGCTGCGGCCTCGGACGGCATGGTGTGGGGCGAGGGCGCCGGCCTGGTGCTGCTGGAGCGGCTGTCGGCGGCGCGTCGCAACGGACGGCGCATTCTCGGCGTCATCCGGGGCTCGGCCGTCAACCAGGACGGGGCGAGCACCGGCATGGCGGCGCCCAACGGGCCGGGCCGCCAGCAGCTGTTCCGCCAGGCTCTGGACGACGCCGGGCTGGGGGCGGGCGCCGTCGACGCGGTCGAAGGGCACGGCACCGGCACCGCCATCGGCGATGCGATCGAGGCCCAGGCGGTCCTGACCGTCTACGGCCAGGACCGCCCGGACGGGGAGCCGGTGTGGCTCGGTTCCAGCAAGCCGAACGTCGGGCACTGCCAGGCGGCCGCCGGGGTGGCCGGCGTGGTGAAGATGGTGCTGGCCATGCGGCACGGGGTGCTGCCCCCGACGCTGGGTGTGGACCGGCCGACGCCGCTGGTCCGCTGGCGGTCCGGGGCCGTACGGGTGGCCGGTGAGCCGGTGGAGTGGCCGCGTCGGGACGGACCGCGCCGGGCCGGCGTATCGGCGTTCAGCATCTCCGGCACCAACGCCCATCTGATCCTGGAGGAGCCCCCCGAGGCTCCGGACGCGGATCCCGGGGACGACCGCTCGGCCGGTGCCGTGCCGTGGGTGCTGTCGGCCCGCAGCCCCTCCGCGCTGCGGGCACAGGCGGCTCGGCTGGCCGGGCATGTGGCCGCTGATCCCGGGCTGACGCCGCTGGACGTCGGTTGGTCACTGGCCACGGGCCGATCGGTGTTCGAGCACCGCGCCGTCGTACTCGGCGAGGACCGCGGTGAACTGCTGGCGGGGCTGGAAGCGCTCTCCGTCGGCACGGCCCATCCGCAGGTGGTGGTCGGTGAAGGTTCCGCGGGCGGTCCGCAGGGCGCGGGCACCCGCAAGGCGGGCCTGGTGTTCGGCGAGGGGACCGGTCCGCACCCCGGTACGGGGGCCGGGCTGTACGCGCGCTTCCCGGTGTTCGCCTCCGCCTTCGACAAGGTGTGCGCACAGTTCGACGCGGAGCTCGCACGCCCGGTGCGGGAGGCGCTGTTCACGGGCGGCCGCGAACTGCGGGAGCAGCCGGTGTATGCGGCGTCCGCGGTGTTCGCGCTGCATGTCGCCCTGGCGCGGCTGCTGGGAGCCGCCGGGATCGGTACCGGCCCGTTCGTGGGTCATGGCGTGGGCGAGATCGCCGCCGCACATCTCGCCGGTGTCTTCGGGCTGCACGACGCCGGCAAGCTGGTCGCGGCCCGCGCCGCGCTGCACGGCCCGCAGGGCACGCCGCAGGACGCGGACGTACAGGCCCGGCTGCGCGAGCTGCTGGGCACGGTGACGTTCGACAAGCCGGCCGTTCCGCTCGTCTGCGACCCGACGGGGCAACCGGTGGGTGAACGGGCCGCCGCCCCGGAGTACTGGCTGGAACAGCTGACGCGGCCCGCGCCGCCCTGCCCGGTCCTGCCGGTACAGGCCGCGGAGGGACCGCTGCTGCACCTCGGCCCGGTGCCCGGGGCCCCCGCGCCGGGACTGCTGTACACCTGCGCCCGTCCGGACGCCGGGGAGAGCGAGGAGCGCGCCCTGCTCAACGCCCTGGCGCGGGCCCATGTGCAGGGGGTGGCGGTCGACTGGGCAGCGCTGTTCGAGGGAGCCGGCCGCCCGCGCACCGTCCCCCTTCCCACCTACGCCTTCCAGCGGCAGCGCTATTGGCTGGCGGAGAGCGTGCCCGTCGACGAGGAGGGCTCATGACCACGAAACACCTGTCACACGGATATCTGCTGACGGCCCACGAGCTGCTGCACGACCCCTACGGGGGGTTCAACCGGCTGCGCGAGGAGAACCCGATCGCCCAGGGGAATCTCAACGGCAGCACGGTGTGGATCATCACCCGGCACGACGATGTGAGCGCGGTGCTCAACGACCGGCGCTTCGTGACCAACTCGGGCTCGGTACCGGGGCGGACGGACGAGTACGCCGAGGTGCTGGAGAAAATGGGCATCGAGCCGGATCTCATTCCGTACCTGGCCGGCGAGCTGGTGCGTACCGATCCGCCGGAACACACCCGGCTGCGGAAGCTGGTCACCCGGGCGTTCTCGGCACGCCGCGTCAGGGAGCTGCGTCCGCGTGTCGAGGCCCTGACCGACCAGCTGCTGACCGGGCTGCCGGACCACGCCGCCGAGGACGGCTCGGTCGACTTCATCGCGCACTTCGCCCACCCCTTGCCCATCATGGTCATCTGCGAGCTGCTGGGCGTCCCGCGCACGGACGTGGCGCGGTGGCAGGGCTGGGGCAGCGACTACATGAGCATGGAACCGCGGCGGTTGAACACCATGCTCACCGAGGTGGCCGCCTACATCGGGGAGTTGGCCGACCGGCGCCGTGCCGAGCCGACCGACGATCTGCTCACCGGACTCGTCCAGGCACGCGACGGGGACGGCAGGCTCTCGGACACCGAACTGGTCACCATGGTGCTCGCGCTGATGATCGCCGGGTATCCCACCACCTCCCAGCTGCTGGGCAACGGCCTGGTGGCACTGCTGACCCACCCGGACCAGTTGGCGCTGCTGCGCGAGGATCCCGGTCTGATGCCCGGCGCGGTGCAGGAGCTGTTGCGCTGGTGCGGCCCCGCCGTCGTGAGCAAACTGCGGTACGCGGCCGAGGACATCACCCTGGGAGGCACCCTGATCCGGCAGGGTGACTGCGTCCAGGTGGTGCTGGGCTCGGCCAACCACGACCCGGGACGGTACACCGATCCCGGCCGCCTGGACGTGACCCGCGGCGCCGATGCCTCGGGGCCGCACCACTTCGGATATTCACAGGGTATCCACTACTGCCTCGGCGCCATGCTGGCCAACCAGGAGGCGGAGGTCGCGCTCGCCGGGCTGCTGGGCCGGTACCCCGACCTCGCGCTCGGCGTGCCGGAGGACCGTCTGGAGTGGAAGGCCCAGCCGCTCACCAGGGTCCTGGTCCGGCTCCCGCTGTCGCTGGGTACCGCCAGGGCCGCCTGAGCGACCGCCGGGCCGCCGGGGGCCCAGCCGGGCTTCGGGACAGGGCGGCCGTGGGGCCGGTGAGCCGGTCGGCAGTCGGCACGGGACGGTTGGCGGTGGTGTGCGGCGGGGCCCGTCGCACAGGAGGGGTCCGCCGCCGCACCTCGGTAGTCTCTCCGCGCTCAGGGTTTGTGCGCGGCCATCACCAGGCAGCCGGCGGCCACCGGGTTGGCCTGCCGCGTGTGATCGAGCACCTGCTCCACGCTGACGCCGTGCCGCCGCTCGAACTCCCGGCGCCGGTCGATGAAGCCGTCGAGCATCCGGGGGAAGGTGTTCTGGACGTTCTCGGTGATGTCGGTCAACTCGTCCAGCCGCAGCCCGGCCGCGGAGACCAGGTCCGGCCAGTCCTCGAACCGTGCCAGAGAGGCCATCCCGGGGTCCTGCTCGCTGACCGGCGCGTCGCCGAAGAGGGTGCCGAACGCCTGGGGGTTGTCGCTCGCCTCCTCCGCGAGCGGGAACACGTCGGTCAGCACCAGCCGCCCGCCGGGAGCCAGTACCCGGGCCATCTCACGCAGCGCGGTGGGCCGTTCCATATGCATGATCGACTCAAGTGCGAGCACGGCGTCGAAGGAACCGGACTCGAACGGCATGTCCATCCCGTCCGCCTGCTGGAACGTCACCCGGTCGGCCATGCCCTGCTCGCGGGCGCGCTCCGCGGCCTGCTCCACGTGCTCGGGGGTCGTGGTGATGCCGAGCACGCCGGCACCCGTGGTGGCCGCCACCCGCAGCGCGGGGCTTCCGATGCCGCAGCCCACGTCGAGGACACGGGAGTCCGGGCCGACCCGCAGTCGTGCGGCGAGCACATCGGTGAGCCGGTCGGTGGCCTCCTGGACCGAACTCGTGTCGTCGGGCCCTTCCCAGTACCCGAGGTGGAAATTGTCCCCCCAGGCCATCTGAAGCAGTTCTCCCAGCAACCTGTAATAGTCGGCCATGAGGTCGGACGCGGGGGGCCCGGCCGGTGGAGAGTTCATGGAACTCCTCCCGATCTCTCGACGATCCTGCGGGGGCGGGAAGACACAATCTCACCGGAAATGCTCCCCGCCTCGATTGCGTCGCGCTAAAGCCGCACACGCCGTCGTTTGGCGTGCCTTTAGAACCGTGACCCACGATGAACGGCAGTGCGCCAGACAACTCATCCGGAGAGACAGGACTCGACGCCATGACGCCAGAAGCGACCGGTACGGACCAGGCCGTTCAGGAGAAGAACTCGCTGCGGGAGAAAATCAGCGCGGCCGGGCCCGAGGAACGTGAGCGCATCCTGCAGGACACCGTTCGGAAGGAGGCCGCCGACGTCCTCGACCAGAGTGCCCTGAATGCGGACAGCAACTTCCTGGAGCAGGGGCTCACCTCGCTCAAGGCGCTGGAGTTGACCCGGAATCTCATGGCGCTCACCGATGTCGAAATCCCGCTCGTCGCCATCATCGAGCACCCCACGCCCACCCAGCTCGCCCGGTTCATCGCCACCACTCTCGACGAGGGCGACGGTTCCGCCTAGGGACAGGCCAGGGCCGGCGGCATGGGGACGGGCGCCGTGCCGCGCCCGCCGGGGCTGCCGCGGCCGATTCCGACCAGGGTCCAAGGAGGCCGCCGTTGACTCTCGAGTACACGGCTCATACGTATCCGCCGGGCGATCCCGAGCTGGTCGAGGACCCCTACGGCGGCAGCCCCGTCTGGCTCGTCACACGCCACGACGATGTGAGCGAGGTGCTGTCCGATCCCCGCCTCGCCATGGGGCCCGCTCCCCCACCGGGCGGGATGGATGTCCACACCGAGATGCTGGTGAAGCTGGGCGTCGCGGAACACCTCGCCCCTTATCTGGCCGGCAATCTGGTGCACACCGACCCGCCGGACCACACCCGGCTGCGGAAACTGGTCACCCGGGCCTTCTCGGCGCGCCGGATCGCGGCGCTGCGGCCCCGCGTCGAGACGGTCACCGAGGAGCTGCTGCGGACGCTGCCCGAGGCCGTGGACGCCGGTGGCGCGGTCGACATGGTCGAGCACTTCGCGTTCCCCCTGCCGATCACGGTCATCTGCGAACTGCTGGGCGTACCCGCCCAGGACCGCCCCCTGTGGCGGCGGTGGAGCGTGGACTGCGGCAGCATGGACCCCCGGCGGATGAACCCGATGCTCACCGACATCAGTTCCTACATCCTGGAGCTGGCCGAGCAGCGCCGTGCCGAGCCCGCCGACGATCTGCTCACCGCGCTCGTCCAGGCCCGGGACGAGGAGAGCGGCAGGCTCTCGGACACCGAGCTGATCGCCATGGTGCTCAACCTGGTGATCGCGGGGCACGAGACGACGGCGCACCTGATCAGCAACGGTCTCGCCGCGCTGCTGACCCATCCGGAGCAGCTGGCTCTGCTGCGGGACGACCCGGCCCTGGTGCCGGGTGCCGTGCAGGAGCTCATCCGCTGGTGCGGCCCGGCCGTCACCGCCATGCTCCGCTACGCCCGCGAGGACACCACGGTCGGTGGTGCCCGCATTCGGCGGGGCGAGCGGGTGCAGGCGGTGCTGGGCACCGCGAACCGCGACCCGGCGCGCTTCGCCGACCCCGACACGCTGGACATCAGGCGCACAGCCGGCGAGGGCCGTGCCCCTCAGCACGTCGGCTACTCCCACGGAATGCACTACTGCCTCGGCGCTTCGCTGGCCAACCAGGAGGCCGAGGTCGCCTTCACGGCTCTCCTCGCCCGCTGTCCCGGGCTGGCCCTGGCCGTATCGCCACAGGAACTGAAGTGGAAGCCGCTCCCCTTCACCCGGGTGCTGACCCGACTGCCCGTCAGGCTCGGGGCGCCCCGGCCATGACGGCCGACCGCTCGCACCAGAACACCGACTGGAGTTGACTATGAGCACACGCACCGCTGGTCAGCGGCGGCGCGGTACATCCTTGCGCACGGTCGGCGCCGCCGGCCTGGCACTGGGGATGACCGCGCTGCTGGCAGGCCCTTCGTCGGCCGGCACCCGGGACGGGAACGGCGGCCCGGACGCCGCGTCCGCGTCGAAGACCGCCGCGCACAAGTCGAGTACCGCCGCGCACAAGAAGCCCCGCGGCAAGCTGCCGCCCCCGCCGCAGATGCGGGAGATGCAGCGTCTGCTGGGTTCGTGGAAGTGCGTCGAGGTCTCCCCGCCGCCGCCCAACGGGATCGAGAAGACGGTGTCGTACGTCAAGGTCAAGAAGGCCATGGGCGGACACTTCTCCTACAGCACCATCTCGATCGAGCCCGGCACCATCAGGGCACGGGACGTCACGGGCTGGAACCCGGTGGATCGTGTGTACTTCCGGCAATACCATGACAACTGGGGCACCACCAGCATCACGACCTCCCCGGGCTGGAAGGACGGGCACCTGGTCTTCACCGGCGAGTTCATCGGCGTGTCCGAGCCCGACCCCGACGGTGAGGCGGAGGGCGCACACATGAAGCTCACGGACGACTACAAGTGGATCGGGCCGGGGCGCTTCGACGTCACCTCGACGGTCTCCCTGCCGGGCGGGGGCGACTACCCGCACACGGCCGAGTGCCACAGCATCGACTGACCTCCCACCGCCTGCGCACCCACAGGTGCCCGGTCCCGAAGCGAACTCGGGTCCGGGCACCTGTGGGTGCGTGTGGAGCGGTCACGGACGCGGACGCGACTCCCGGTCTCCGGCCACCAGCCGTTCCAGCTCCTGGACCAGCGCGCCGGGGGTGGGCTGGTCCAGGGCCTCCCGCTGCAGTCGCTGCGCTCCCGCGCGGAACGCCCCGTCGCCCAGCAGTTGCTCCAGCATTTCCCTGACCCGGGGCCCGGTGGCCTCGTCCGGTGAGACGGAGAGCCCGGCCCGCGTCTTCTCGAGCACGATGCGCTTGGCCGGCGCGTCGACGGCACTGTCCACCAGGAGCTGCGGAACTCCGTGCAGCAGCGTGCCGTTGAAGTTGCCCGCACCGCCGTGGTGGATCACGGCGGAGCAGGTGGGAGCGACGACGTTGAACGGGACGAAGTCCGCGATCCGGGTGTTGTCCGGAACACTGTCCAGCTGCTGTCGTGCCTCTTCGGGGAGTGTGAGGACCAGTTCGATGTCCAGGTCCGCCAGCGCGTCCAGGATGCCTTGCACCTGTTCGACAGACATGACCTGGAGCTCGGCCAGCTGCCTGGCCGAGATACCGAACGTCATGAGGACCCGCGGCGCCCGCGGCGGCTCGTAAAGCCAGGGCGGCACGACGGAGCGTCCGTTGTACGGGACGTAGCGCATGGACAGGGTGTGCGCGTGGGGCTCCAAGCGGTACGGCTCGGGCAGTACGTTGATCGCGAACTGCCCTGTGACCAGCTCCTCGGAGAAGTCGCTCCCGTACTTCTGCGCCCAGCCCGCGTACCAGTCGCGCAGCGCGTCGGGACGAGCGGCGAGCGGCTGCTGCTCCTTGGCGCGCAGGAAATCGCGGCGCATCCTGAGGCTGAGATCGAGCCAGAACAGCAGCCGCCCGTGCGCGGCCCCGACGACATCGGCGGCCACCGCGCCGGCGTTGGTCACCACGTCGCACAGCACGAGGTCGGGCTGCCAGGAGCGGCTGAACGCCACCAGATCGTCGACCATGCCGTCGTTGAGCAACCGTGTCCGGGGCACCACGACGTTGTCGAACAGCCAGGTGATGTCCTCCCAGGGCAGCCCTTCCCGGTACCCGTCCCCGATCTCGTACAGGGAGTCGGTCGAGAAGGGGGGAACGATCGGCCCCTTCGGGAGATCGCCCTCTTCCTGGGTGCGCCGGATGCGCTGTTCCAGGGTCTCCTCGGGGCCGACGGAGACGGCCGTGAGTCCGGCTTCCGTCACGGTGTCGAGGAGTTCCGGTTCACTGGCCACCCGCACCTCGTGCCCGGCTGCCTGCAGTGCCCAGGCGAGCGGCACCATCGGATAGAAGTGCGTTTTCCAGGCAAACGTCACGAAGAGCACACGCAAGCGGCCCACCTCCTGTCGGGTGACCTGGGCTGGATCGACGGGCTGTTACGGCTTGTGGGCGGTGACGACCACGCAGCCCGGGCCCTTTCCGGGGTCCTCCACGGTGGACGAGCCGAGCACCTCCTCGGCCGTGATCCCGTGCTTGCGCTCGAACTCCCTGCGGTGTTTGATCACACCGTCGAGCAGCAGGTTGAAGGTCCGCTTGGTGTTCTCCGTGACGTCCAGCAACTCGTCGAGCTGGAGCCCGGCGTCCGTCATCAACCCGGGGTAGTCACCGGGCTCGACGACGCTCGCGATGTGCGCTTCGTTCTTCGCCGGCTGCTTGCGCGGGAACCCCTCGAAGAACTCGATGTTCCCGGGGTCCTCCTGCACGACGGTCACATCCGTGAGGGCCACCCGGCCACCGGGCTTGAGCACCCGGGCGAACTCGCGCAGCGCGGCGGGGCGGTCCATGTGGATGATCGACTCGAAGGCGAGCACCGCGTCGAAGGACTCGGACTCGAAGGGCATGTCCATCGCGTTGACATGCTGGAAGGACACCCGGTCGGTCATTCCCTCGCGCTCGGCCCGCTCACCGGCCTGCTCGACCTGGTGCGGGCTGATGGAGATGCCCAGCACCTCGGCACCGGTCGTGCGAGCCACCTGGATCGCCGGCTTCCCGATACCGCAGCCCGCGTCCAGGACCCGGTCGCCGGGCCCCACCCTGAGCCGCGCGGCCAGCATGTCGGTGAAGCGGTTGGTGGCCTCCTCGATCGAGCTCTCGTCCTCGGGCCCGTCCCAGTACCCGAAGTGCAGATTGTCGTTCCAGGCGACTTGCAGCAGCGCCCCCATCCCGTCGTAGTAGTCGGTCATCTGATCGGGAGTCGGCCTGAGCGATGAGGACGTCATAACACTCCTTCTGAGTGCTCGGAGATCGGACAGGTCGTGAAAGCTTGCCCGGAGTACACCAGCGCAGCGACCATACGAGCCCCGATAACGCCCCTCTAAAGCGGCTGGACGGAAGCCGGTCCGCGGCAATTCCGGGGCACCGCGGAAGGAGCCAGGCCACAGATTAGGTCGGCTTTAGAGGCGGGCGCGAGGCTGCAATCCGGCGGAATACACCCGACCGGAGAGAAGGGAATCCACCCGCCTTCTTCGAACTCGACCGGCGAGCGGCCGGGGACGAGCGTCCGCCGATACCGGCCGCCGCTCAGTGCGACAAGGACGCCCTTGATGGAAACCACGCACATCTATTCCCTGAGCGACCCCGGACTGATCGACGACCCATACGGCGGCTTCGGGGTCATCCGGGAGGAGGCGCCCGTCGCACGAGGTGACCTCGGTGGCCGACCCGTCTGGATCGTCACGCGTCATGACGACGTGAGCACGGTGCTCGGCGACCGGCGCTTCGTCAACAACTCCCTCTCCCTCCCGGGCAGCACCGTCGACGCCCGTGCGGAGACGCTCGTGGGCATGGGAGTCTCCCGCGACCGCGTCCCCTATCTGGCCGGCAACCTGGTGCACACCGATCCACCGGACCACACCCGGCTGCGGAAGCTGGTCACACGGGCGTTCTCGGCCCGGCGGGTCAAAGAGCTCCGCCCACGGGTGCGCGTCCTCACCGACGAACTGCTCACCACACTGCCCGGCCATGCCGGCCCGGACGGAACCGTCGACTTCATCGAGCACTTCGCCTATCCGCTGCCGATCACCGTGATCTGCGAACTGCTCGGCGTGCCCGCGTCCGACCGGCCCCGGTGGCGGTCCTGGAGCGAGGACTACACCAGCGCCGACATCGGCCGCATGGACACGATGCTCGCCGCCATGAGCACGTACTTGCGCGAACTGGCCGAGCAGCGGCGGGCCGAGCCCACGGACGATCTGTTCACCGCCCTCCTCCAGGCGCACGACGAGGATAACGGCCGGCTGTCGGACACCGAGCTGATCACCATGGTGCTGACGCTGATGATCGCGGGTCATGAGACGACGGCGCATCTCCTCGGCAACGGCCTGGTCGCGCTGCTGACCCACCCCGACCAGCTCGCGCTGCTCCGCGGGAGTCCGGAACTGATGCCCGGGGCCGTGCAGGAGCTGCTGCGCTGGTGCAGCCCCATCGTCGTGGGCATGCTGCGGTACGCGGCCGAGGACGTGACGGTCGGGGACACACTCATCAGGCAGGGCGAGTGCGTGCAGGTCGTCCTCGGCTCGGCCAACCACGATCCGCGGCGCTACCCCGACCCGGACCGCCTCGACATCACCCGTCCCGCCGGCGCCGCCGGCGCGCACCATCTCGCCTACTCCCACGGCCCCCACTACTGCCTGGGCGCCTCACTGGCCAACCAGGAGGCCGAGGTCGCCTTCACGGCCCTCCTCGGCACCTACCCCCACCTGGCGCTCGCCGTACCCCGAGAACAACTCGACTGGAAGCCGCTCCCACTCATCCGGCAGCTCGCTCACCTGCCCGTGACGCTGGGGACACCTTCGTAGAAGGGCGAAGATGAGCAATCAACCGATCACTGGTGAACGTAGCCGCACCTCCCAGGGCAAGCTGGCGAAGGTCCGGCGGATGTTCCGCTCCTCCGAGACGCCCGACGACCGGGTGCGCTCGTTCTACGAGGTCCTCGACCGGATGCGCGACGACGGCTTCTACCGCGACATCCTCGGCAACGACAGCCTCTATATGAACTACGGCTACTGGGCTCCCGGGTGCACGGACCACGACGACGCGTGCCAGGCCCTGGCCGAGGAGCTGGGTGAGGCGGCCGGCATCGGAGCGGGCGACCGGGTGCTGGACGTCGGATTCGGCTTCGCCGAACAGGACTTCCACTGGCTGCGCACCCGCAAGCCCCGGGAGATCGTCGGCATCAATGTGACACCGAGCCAGGTGGCGGCGGCACAGCAGCGCGCTGAGGAACTGGGCTTCGCCGACCGGCTCGACCTGCGGGTGGGCTCCGCCACCTCGCTGCCGTTCGAGGACGGCTCGTTCGACGCAGTGGTGGCGTTGGAGGCATCGGCCCACTTCCACACCCGCGACCGATTCTTCGCCGAGGCCTTCCGGGTGCTGCGGCCCGGCGGCATCCTCGCCACGACCGACCCGCTGCCCGCGCCCGCGGGAACCGGCGGGAAGAGCCTGCTGGGGCGGCTGGACGAGTGGCGCCGCAAGCGCGTCATCCCGGACGAGAACTGGTACTCGCGGCAGGTGTACGCGGAGCGGCTCACCAGCGCCGGATTCGCCCCGGTGACGGTCCGGGACGTCACCGACCGGGTGCTGGTGCCGAACGCGGAGTACGTGCGTGAGCGGTGCGCCAAGCTGCTCCGGGACCCGCGCTACCGCTCCTCCAAGCAGAAGAACAGCATCACCTGGCACGTCAAGCTCACCGATCTGCGCGCGACGACGAGGGAGTACGTCCTCGCCTCCGCCGAGAAACCCCGGGACCCGCGCGGCTGAGGCGGACAGCCCGGGCACCGCGGTCACGTCCGGAGAAGGAGCCATGGCAGAGCACACCGCAGAGCAGGCCGGGACGACCGACTCCGACCGCGCGCCGACGGACCTCCGCGTCCGCTTGGACGAGGAGGTGACGCTGCGCGTACGCCACCGTCCCGGAGCGGCGGACCCTGCTTTCCTCCTCGTACACGGGCTGGCGTCGAACGCCAGGCTGTGGGACGAGGTCGCAGCCCGGCTGTGCGCCGCCGGTCACGCCGTCTACGCGGTCGATCTGCGCGGTCACGGCGAGACCGAGGCACCCGAGGACGACACGTACGGCACCGCTGCCGCGGCGGCGGACGTGCTGGCGGCCGGCGTACAGCTCGGGCTGACCCGTGCGATCGTCGGCGGCCACTCCTGGGGCGCCGATGTGGCGCTGACCCTCGCCACCGAGCACCCCTCCTTCGTCGCCGGGCTCGCTCTGGTGGAGGGCGGCTACACCGACGCGACCGTCTTCTACGGGACCTGGGAGCGGTTCGTCTCCATGATGTCGATGGCCGGGCCCGCTTTGGAGGGGGTCACCCTGGAGGACATGCGCGGCTATCTGCGCGCCATGCACCCGGACTGGTCGGACAGCGCGATCGAGGCGTCGTTGTCCTCCCTCCGGACCGGCGCCGACGGCTCGCTGTCCCCTCGGCTGTCCCCGCGCCAGCGGACGGCGATCCTGCGCAGCGTGTGGAGCTGCCCACCGAGCCGCTTGTACGCCGGGATCACCCAGCCGGTCACTCTGCTGCCCGCCACCCCGGTACCGGACAACGGGCGGATAGCGCCGGATGTGCTGGCGCTCTTCGAGCAGCTGCGTGCCTCCCTGGTCCGCGCCACGGAGGGGCTGCCGCACGCGACCGTCCACGAGTACCAGGGCGCCGACCACGATCTCCACGCCCAGCACCCCGACCGGGTCGCGACCCACCTGCTGGAACTGGCGGAGTCGGTGGGCCGAAGCGAAGTGATGTGAGGGGCAGAGCGGGAAGACCGCCGCGCACGTCCACCGGAGGGAAGGCCGGGATGACGCCGCACACGATCCGAACTCCGGGCACACCGACCGCGCCGGAACAGGCCGCGTTCCGCGAGGTGATGGGCCGCTTCGCGACCGGAGTGGTCGCGGTCACCGGACTGGCGGAGGGCTCGCCCGCCGGACTCGCGGTCAACTCGTTCACCTCCGTCTCGCTGGTCCCGCCCCTGGTCTCCTTCTGCGTCGCCCGCACCAGCCGGACCTGGCCCCGCATCCGGGGCACCGGGCTGGTCTGCGTCAACATCCTGCGCGAGGACCAGCGGGACGTCTCGCGCCGGATGGCCGCCGCCGGGAGCGACAAGTTCCGGGGGCTGGCGTGGTCGGCCTCGCCTTCGGGGCTGCCCCTCATCGACGGGGCGATCGGGTGGCTGGAGTGCGCCCTCGACGACGAGCACCCCGCCGGTGACCACACCATCGTCGTGACGCGCGTCCGGCACCTGGGGGCCCGTGAGGCGGACCGTCCGCTGCTCTTCTACCGGGGCGGCTACGGCCGCCTCGCGACGCTGCCGTACGGGGACAGCTGACGCGCTCAGGGCACGGAGGGCACGAGTGAGGGAACCGGTGGCGGCCGGGTCGGGCGACCCGGCCGCCACCGGTGTCAGGCGCCCAGTTCCCGGTCCAGGAGCGCGAACATGTCGTCGGCCGTGGCCGCGGCGAGATCGTCCCCGACGTCGGCCGTGGCGTCCACCGTCCCCTCGTCCGCTCCGCCCTCGCCCTCCGCCGACTCGTGGCGCCACAGGAGTGCCCGCAGCCTGTTCACCAGGCCGGTGCGGCGGGGATCGGTCTGCGGCAGCGCGGTGAGCACCGCTTCCAGCTCTCGGAGGTGGTCCGCCGCTCCGTCGGCGTGGACCGCGCCGTCCTCGGGGAACAGGCCGCTCAGCAGGCAGTCGGCGAGGGCGGCCGGGGTGGGGTGGTCGAAGGCCGCCGTGGCGGGAAGGCCGACGCCCGTGGCGGCGCGCAGCCGGTTGCGCAGCTCGACCGCCGCGATGGAGTCGAAGCCCAGCTCCTTGAACGGACGGTCGGGGCCCACCTGATCCGCCGACCGGTAGCGCAGAACAGCGGCCACGTGCGTCCGGACGAGGGCGAGCAGCCGTGCGCCGCGTTCGGCGGCGGGGAGGGCCGCGATCTCCCGCCGGAGCGCCGACTGCTGGTCGACGGCCGCCCCTTCGTCCGCGCCGGCCGCCACCGTGCCGGCAGCTTCGGTGTGCCGCCGTGCGCGCCGCGCCTCTGGCACCTCGTCGAACAGCGTGCTCGGCCGGGCCAGGGTGAACAGCGGCAGAAAGGTGTCCCAGGCGACGTCGGCGACGACCGTCCGCGCGACGTCCTGCTCCAGGAGGCGGCCGAGCGCGGTCACCGCCAGCCGGGGATCGAGGGGCGGAAGACCCTGCCGTCGGGCTGCCGTGCCGCGTTCCCCGGTGCTCTCCGGCAGATCCCACAGCCCCCAGGCGACCGAGACTGCGCGGCCGCCGTCGGCGCGGCGGCGCTGGGCCAGCGCCTCCATGTACGCGTGCGCCGCCGCGTACGCTCCATGGTCGCGGCTGCCCCAGACGGCGGCGACGGAGGTGAAGTAGACGACGGTGCCGTCCGGATGCGCACCGCACAGGTCGTCCAGATAGGGGGCCGCGCCGGCCTGTCCCGCGTGCACCGCGTCGGCGAGCCGCTCGGGCGTAAGCTCCGCCAACGGGGCCAGCTCGCCGGAGGCCGAGGTGTGGAAGACCGTGCCGACGGGCGCACCCTCTGCCGCCAGCCGTTCGGCGAGGGCCGTCACATCCGCGTGGTCGGCGGGGTCGCAGTCGTCGACATCCAGGACGGCGCCCAGTTCGGCCAGTTCCTCGGCGAGGATCTTGGCGCCCGGCGCCGCGTCCGCCTCGCTGTCCAACAGCACCACGCGTTCGGCGCCGCCCTCGGCGAGCCAGCGGGCCAGATGCGGCGTCAGCCCCCCGACGCCGCCGGTGACCAGGACCGTACCGCGGGGGGTCCACCCGGTGGTGCCGTCGCTCGCGCCGTCGCCGGCACCGTGCGGGGCGGGCACGAGGCGGCGCGCGTGGATACCGGAGGGCCGCAACGCCACCTGGTCGTCGGGGCCGCTGAGCGCGGCACGCAGCGCAGCCGCCTCCAGTCCTCGCGGCCCCGGCGGCAGATCGATCAGTCCGCCCCACTCCTCGGGGTGCTCCAGCGCCGCCACCCTGCCCAGACCCCACAGTTGCGCCTGCTCGGGCGAGTCCAGCCGTTCACCGTCGTCGACGGCGACCGCTCCCCTGCTCGCACACCACACAGGCGCCCCGATGCCGGAGTCGACCAGCGCCTGGAGGAGGGTGAGGGTCTCACCGAGACCGCGCGCCACGCCGGGCAGCGGCCCCCGTTCGTCCAGTGCCAGCAGCGAGAGCACTCCTGTCAGCGGCGTGTCACGGTCGTACTCCCTCAGGAGAGCGGCAAGTTCGTCCCGGCCCGTCTCGGCGTCGACCTCGATCGTGCGGACGTCCCCCAGCGCTTCGGTGCACACGCTCAGCCAGTCCTCGGCGCCACCCGTCGGCCGTACGAGGAGCCAGTGCCCGCCCAGGTCCTCGGTGGTCGCCTCCGGCAGCGGCGCCCACCGGACGCGGTACCGCCAGGAGTCCACGGCGGACCGTTCCCGGAGCCGCCGGCGCCAGCCGGTGAACGCGGGGAGCAGCGTTCCGAGCGAGTCGCGCGCACCGGCGTCGTCGGCGAGCCGCAGTTCGCCGGTGAGCGTGTCGAGATCGCCCCCCTCGACCGCGCTCCAGAACCGGGTCTCCTCCTCGGTGACCGCCGGCACGTCCTCGTCGCCCTCGGACCCGTCGAACGCCGCTACGTCGGGCAGCCAGTAGCGCTCACGCTGGAAGGGGTAGGTCGGCAGGTCGACCAGCGGCCGCTCGCCCAGCCATGCCGTCCAGTCCACCGGCGCGCCCGCGCAGAAAGCCTGCGCGAGGGCATACACCAGCTGATTACACCCGCCCTGGTCCCGGCGCAGCGTGGGAACCACAGCCGCCTCCACCCCGACCCCGTCACGAGTCTCCTCCATACCCAGAGCCAACACCGGATGCGCACTCGCCTCGATGAACAGCCGGTGGCCCTCTGCCAGCAGGGTCTCGACAGTGTCGGCGAACCGCACCGGGCGACGTAGATTGGTGATCCAGTACTCGGTATCCAAAGTCGTGGTCTCGATACGGGCCCCCGTCACCGTCGAGAAGAAAGCGACGGGCGCGGAACGCGGCTCGATACCCGCCAGCACCTCGCGCAGCTCCTCGGCGATCTCATCGACCTGCGGACCGTGCGAGGCGTAGTCCACGTCCACCAGCCGCGCTTGCGCTCCCCCCTCCCGCGCGGCTGCCACCACGGCCGAAACAGCCGCCGGCGGGCCCGAGACAACTGTCGAGGAGGGGCCGTTGACGGCCGCGACCCCGGCGCCCGGCCCCGCCTGGTCGATCAGCCGCCGGGCTTCGTCGCTGCTCACCCCGAGCGAGGCCATCGCTCCGCCCCCGGCAAGCTGCCGCAGCGCCCGGCTGCGCAACGCCACAACCCGCGCACCGTCCTCCAGCGACAACGCCCCCGCCACACAGGCGGCGGCGATCTCACCCTGGCTGTGACCGACCACGGCCGCGGGCCGCACCCCGTACTCCGCCCACACCGCAGCCAGCGACACCATCACCGCCCACAACACCGGCTGCACCACATCCACCCGCGCCAGCTCGGTGCCGTCACTCCGCAGTACGTCCTCCAACGACCAGTCCACATGCGGCTTCAACGCCCGCTCGCACTCCGCGATCCGCGCCGCGAACGCGGGCGAGGAATCCAGCAGCTCGACACCCATCCCCACCCACTGCGAACCCTGCCCCGGAAACACCAGCACCGGACCGGCATCCGCCCCCGGCACCGCCCTCTCTCCGCACACCAGCCCCGGATGCGGCTCACCCGACGCCAACGCCACCAGGCCCGCCGTCAGCTCTTCCCGCTCCTCCCCCAGCACCACAGCCCGCTGCTCGAACACCGACCGCGACGCCACCAGCGACCAACCCACCTCGGCAGGCGAACCAGAAACTCCGCTCAGCCGTCCGGCCGCCTCCCGCAGCGCGCCCTCGTTCCGCGCCGAGAGCACCCACGGCACGATGCCCTGGTCCGCGTCCACGTCCGTGGCGGGGGCGGGCGCCGCCGTCGGCTCCGGTGCGGGCGCCTCCTCGACGATCAGATGGGCGTTGGTCCCGGAGATCCCGAACGACGAGACACCCGCGCGGCGCGGACGCTCCCCCACCGGCCACTCCGTGGCGGCGGTGAGCAGGCGCAGGGCACCGGCCGACCAGTCCACGTGGGGCGAGGGCTCGTCCAGGTGGAGGGAGGCTGGCAGCACACCGTGCCGCATCGCCTGCACCATCTTGATGACCCCGGCGACTCCGGCAGCAGCCTGGGTGTGCCCGATGTTGGACTTGACCGACCCCAGCCACAACGGCCGCTCCGCCGCGCGCTCCTGCCCGTACGTCGCCAGCAGTGCCTGCGCCTCGATCGGATCGCCCAGGGTGGTGCCGGTGCCGTGTCCCTCCACGGCGTCCACCTGGTCCGGGGTCAGGCGCGCATGGGCGAGCGCCTGCTGGATGACGCGTTCCTGTGCGGCATCGTTGGGCGCGGTGAGCCCGTTGCTGGCGCCGTCCTGGTTGACGGCGGAGCCCCGGACGACCGCGAGCACCCGGTGACCGTTGCGGCGCGCATCCGACAGCCGCTCCAGCAGCACCAGACCCACACCCTCCGAGAAGCCCGTCCCGTCCGCCGAGGCCGCATAGGACTTGCAGCGGCCGTCGGGGGCGAGGCCGCGCTGCCGGGAGAACTCGGCGAAAGCCGTGGGGGTGGTGAGCGCGGTGACACCGCCCGCGAGGGCGAGTGCGCACTCCCCCTGGCGCAGGGCCTGCGCCGCCAGGTGGATGGCGACCAACGACGACGAGCACGCCGTGTCCACCGTCACGGCCGGGCCCTCCAAACCGTAGGTGTACGCCACGCGGCCGGAGACGACACTGGTCAGGGTCCCGGTGGTGGCGTAGCCCTCGAAGCCCTCGGGAACGTGGGGCATCCGGGTCATGTAGTCGCGGCTGGAGACTCCCGCGTAGACGCCGGTGCGGGTGCCGCGCAGCGCGCCCGGATCGATGCCCGCGCGCTCCAGCAGCTCCCAGGAGACCTCCAGCAGCAGTCGCTGCTGCGGGTCCATCGCCAACGCCTCACGTGGAGAGATCCCGAAGAAATCGGCGTCGAAGCGGTCGGCATCGTGCAGGAAGCCGCCGTCGCGCACATAGCTGGTGCCGGGGTGGTCGGGGTCGGGGTGGAAGAGTCCGTCCAGGTCCCAGCCGCGGTCCTCGGGGAACGGGGTGATGGCGTCCCTGCCCTCGGCGACCAGGTCCCACAGCTCCTCGGGGGAGCGGACGCCGCCCGGGTAGCGGCAGGCCATGCCGACGATGGCCACCGGCTGGCGGTTGCGCTCCTCGGCGTCGCGCAGCCGCTCACGCGTACGGGTGAGGTCCGCGGTGGCCTTCCGCAGATACTGGCGGAGCTTGTCCTCGGTCCCCGGCAGATCGTTCCTCGGTGCTTCGGTCCCCGGCACTTCGGTCCCCGGCATCGTTCGGTCCTCGCTCCCCATCAGGACGGCACTTCCCTGTCGATCAGTTCGAACAGCTCGTCGTCGGAGGCGGTCTCCAGTGCGGCATCGTCCGCCACCTCTCCGTTCCCGCTCGCGCCGCCGGGGTCGGTGCGGTCGTCGCCGAGCCGCCAGACCAGGGCCTCCAGCCGGCGCAGCAGCCGTTCGCGGGCGTCGTCGCCCGGTGCGTGCTGTGCCATGGCCCGCTCCAGCCGCTCCAGCTCGGCGAACACCGGATGCGCACGCGCGGACGCCGCGCCGCCGCTGCTCCCTTCTCCCGCGGTGCGGGGGCCGAGCTCGTCATACAGATACGTGGCCACCGCCGTGGGCGTCGGGTGGCGGAAGACGAACGTGGCAGGAAGCCGCAGACCGCTCGCCGCGGCCAGCCTGTTGCGGAGTTCGACGGCGGTCAGCGAGTCGAACCCGACGTCCTTGAACGCGGTTTCCGCACCGATCGCCTCGGCCCCGGCATGGCCGAGGACCGCCGCCGCGTGCGACCGCACCACGTCGAGCAGCACGCGGCGCCGCTCGTCCTCCGGCACAGCCGCCAGCCTGCTGCCCAGATCGGCGACGGCGGGCCCGCCGGCTCCGGCCGCTGTCCGACGCGCCGCGCCTCCCGGCTCGGTGACGAGCGCGCGGAAGAGCGGCGGTGGGCCGTCGGCGGACCGGGCGGCCGACGTACGGACGTCGAGGCGCAGCGCGAGGAGGTGCGGGGCACCGTGCCCGTGCCCCGCGTCGAACAGGCGCAGGCCCTGCTCGGTGGTGAGCGTGCCGAGCCCCGTACGGGCCATGCGGGCCAGGTCGGTGTCGGTGAGCTGCCCCGTCATGCCGCTGGCCTCCGCCCACAGGCCCCAGCCCAGGGCCACACCGGGCAACCCGGCGGCCTGCCGACGCACGGCAAGGGCCTCGCAGTAGGCGTTGGCGGCGGCGTAGTTGGCCTGCCCGGGGCTGCCGAGCGTCGCCGCGCTGGAGGAGAACAGCACGAACATGCCGAGCGGCAGATGCGCGGTCGCGGTGTGCAGATGGTGGGCGGCGGCGGCCTTGACCGCCCACACCCTCGCGAGCCGTTCCGGGGTCAGCGCCGCAACCACCCCGTCGTCCAGCGCACCGGCGGCGTGGACCACCCCGGTGAGCGGGTGTTCGGGGCCGGTCGACGCGACGAGCCGCTCCACCGCCTCCCGCTCCGTGATGTCGGCCGCGACGATGCGTGCCTCGGCGCCCAGGTCGGCGAGTCTTGCCGCGAGTTCTCGTGCGCCGGGTGCTTCGGGCCCCTGACGGCTGACCAGCAGCAGATGCCGCACGCCCCAGACCTCGGCGAGGTGCTCGGCGACACGGCTGCCCAAGGTGCCGGTACCGCCGGTGACGAGGACGGTGCCGTCGGGGTCCAGGCTCTGGGGCACGTCCAGCACGACCTTGCCGATGTGCCGGGCGCGGCCCAGCCAGCGCAGCGCCTCGTGGGCGCGCGCCACCGGCCAGGCCCGCACGGGAGCGGGCCGCAGCGTACCGGCGGCGAACAGCTCCGCCAGCTCGGCCAGCATCTCCCCGATACGGTCGGGACCTGCGTCCGGTATGAGGTCGAACGCCCGGTAGCGGACGCCCGGGTGCGCGGCCGTGATCTCCTCCGCGTCACGGATGTCGTTCTTGCCCATCTCCAGGAACCTGCCGCCCTCGCGCAGCAGCCGCAGGGAGGCGTCGACGAACTCGCCTGTGAGGCTGTTGAGGACGGCATCGACCTGGGGGAAGGCCGAGGCGAAGTGCAGGTCCCGGGAAGAGGCGCGGTGTTCGGCGTCGATCCCCATGTGCTCCAGCACGCTCTGCTTGCCGGGGCCGGCCGTGGCATACACCTCGGCGCCCAGGTGGCGGGCGATCTGCACCGCCGCGGTGCCCACCCCGCCGGTGGCCGCGTGGATCAGCACCGACTCGCCGGGCCGCAGCCGCGCCAGGTCCACGAGTGCGAACCAGGCCGTCGCGAAGACGACGGGGACCGCGGCGGCCTCCCGCCAACCCCAGCCTTCCGGCACCCTGGTCAGCATCCGTGCGTCCGCCACCGCGAGGGGTCCGAAGGCCCCCTCGAACAGCCCCATCACCCGGTCCCCGACCGCGAGCCCTGAGACTCCGGGCCCGACCTCGGTCACCGTGCCGGCTCCCTCGCTGCCGAGCCCGGTCTGGCCGGGCGCCATGCCCAGGCTCACCAGTGCGTCGCGGAAGTTGACGCCGGCCGCACGTACCGCGATCCGCACCTGGCCGCGAGCCGGCGGTTCCGCCACCTCGGGACAGGCGACCGGAACCACGGCCTCCAGGGTGGAACCGGCGCCGGAACCAGCGCCCGTACCCGCGTCCAGTCGCCAGGGACCATGCAGGGGTGGCCGCTTCCGGGCCCCGGCACGCGTCAGACGCGGTACGAGGACCCGTTCGTCGCGCGCGGCGACCTGGGGCTCACCGGCGGCCAGGGCCCGTACGACCGCCTCGGTGGCGGCGGTACCGGTCACCTCGTGCTCGGGGCCGAGGTCGAGGAGGAGCAGACGGTCCGGCTCCTCGGACTGCGCGCTGCGGACCAGCCCCCAGACCGCGGCCGCCGCCGGGTCCAGTTCCGCTCCGTCGTCGGCGTCGTCCGCCACGACCGCTCCCCTGGTCACCACCACCAGTCGGCATGCGGCCAACCGCGGCTCGGCCAGCCAGCCCTGGACCAGGGCGAGCACGTCGGCGCCGGCACGCAGGCCGCCGTCCGGTGCCTCCCAACCGGCGCCCCGCCCGCCCCGCCCGTCCGCCGTGGCGAGGTCGGCGAGGTCGGCGAATACGACGGGGGGTACGGCAGCCCCTGCGTCGAGCGCTGCCGTCAGCTCGGCGAGGTTCCCGTAAGAAGCCTGCCCCGCGCCCAGTACGGCCCAATCGCCGTCGCCCATCAACCGCTCCCGAGCGGCCTCGGGCGGTGCGGACAGCGGGGTCCAGTCCGTACGGAAGAGGCCGTCGACCTCGTCCTGGCGAGCTGCCCTGAGCTGTTCGGGGTCGGCGGCGCGCAGCACCACGGACTCGACGGTCAGCACCGGCGCGCCGACCGCGTCGGCCACGGTGACCCGCACGGCCCGCTCGCCCTGACCGTCCGCGCTCCCGGCGCCCGGTGTGACCCGTACGCGCACGGTCGTCGCCCCTGTCGCCCACAGCGAGACGCCGCTCCAGGCGAACGGCAACCACACCCGGTCCTCGTCCTCCTCCTTCGCCCCGCCGTCCAGCAACGCGGACTGGAGAGCGGCGTCCAGGAGGGCGGGGTGCACCCCGAAGCCCTCGGCATGTCCTGCCGCCTCCGGCAGCTCGACCTCGGCCAACAGTTCGTCGCCGTCCCGCCAGGCGGCGCGCAGGCCCTGGAAGGCCGGGCCGTAGGTGTATCCGCCTGCTGCGGCCGTGTCGTAGAAGTCCGTCAGATCGAGCGGTTCGGCGCCCGCCGGTGGCCAGACGCCTTCCACGTCCTCCACGTCCTCGTCGGCGGCCGCAGGCGCTGGACCGAGCACACCGCGTGCATGGCACTCCCACGAGCGTTCGTCGGCGGACGACGTGTCGCCGTCCTCGGTGCGCGCGTACACGGCCACCTCACAACGGCCGTCGTCACCGACGGCCCCGACCGCGACCTGGATCCGTACGCCACCGGTGTCCGGAACGTGCAGCGGCGCTGCCAGCGTCAGCTCGTCGACGCGGCCGCACCCTGCCTCGTCGGCCGCCCGCAACGCCCACTCCAGCAGCGCCGCACCCGGCACCAGCACACTGTCGAGCACCCGGTGGTCGGCCAGCCACGGCTGGGACCGCTGCGCGAGCCTGCCGGTGAGCAGCCGGGCCCCGGTGTCCGCGAGCTGCGTGGTGGCGCCGAGCACCGGATGCCCGGCGGGTACGAGACCGAGTCCGGCCGGGTCCTGGGAGGTGCCGGAGCGGCCGTCCAGCCAGTAGCGCTCGTGCTGGAAGGGGTAGGTCGGCAGGTCGACCAGCGGCCGCTCGCCCAGCCATGCCGTCCAGTCCACCGGCGCTCCGGCGCAGAACGCCTGCGCGAGGGCATACGCCAGCTGATTACACCCGCCCTGGTCCCGGCGCAGCGTGGGAACCACAGCCGCCTCCACCCCGACCCCGTCACGAGTCTCCTCCATACCGAGGGCCAACACCGGGTGCGGGCTGGCCTCGATGAACAGCCGGTGGCCCTCTGCCAGCAGGGTCTCGACGGTGTCGGCGAACCGCACCGGGCGACGTAGATTGGTCACCCAGTACTCGGTATCCAAAGTCGTGGTGTCGATGCGCGCCCCCGTCACCGTCGAGAAGAAAGCGACAGACGCAGAACGCGGCTCGATACCCGCCAGCACCTCGCGCAGCTCCTCGGCGATCTCATCGACCTGCGGACCGTGCGAGGCATAGTCCACGTCCACCAGCCGCGCCCGCTCCCCCACCGCCTCACACGCCGACACCACCGCCGCCACCGGCTCCGGCGGCCCGGACACCACCGTGGAGGAAGGGCCGTTGACGGCCGCGATCCCGACACCCGGGGCATCGACCACCAGCCGCTCGGCCTGCTCCCGTCCGACGCCCAGGGAGGCCATCGCTCCGCCCCCGGCGAGCTGCCGCAGCGCCCGGCTGCGCAACGCCACAACCCGTGCACCGTCCTCCAACGACAGCGCCCCCGCCACACAGGCGGCGGCGATCTCGCCCTGGCTGTGACCCACCACCGCTGTCGGGATGACACCGTGCTCGGCCCACACCGCAGCCAGCGACACCATCACCGCCCACAACACCGGCTGCACCACATCCACCCGATCCAACGCGGACCCGTCCCCCCGCAACACCTGCGCCAAGGACCAGTCCACATGCGGCTTCAACGCCCGCTCACACTCCGCGATCCGCGCCGCGAACGCGGGCGAGGAATCCAACAGTTCAACGCCCATCCCCGCCCACTGCGAACCCTGCCCCGGAAACACCAGCACCGGACCGGC
>NZ_JAFFZM010000008.1 GCF_017676345.1 Streptomyces smyrnaeus
CTTTTGGCACGCTGTTGAGTTCTCAAGGAACGGACGCTTCCTTCGAAACCATCTCACTGGTTTCTCCGGACGTTTGCCCTTTCGGTGTCTCCGACTCTATCAGATCGAATCTGCCTCGAGTTTCGGAGTGCTTCTCGCGCAGAATTCCGTTGCCGGATTTCTTTGCTCGAAGCGGAGAAGAATCTAACTGCTGCTGCCGAGCTTGTCCAACTCTAGGCAACTGTTCGAATCTACTGCCCATGGTTCACCGCGTCAACGGTTTTCCGGGGCGGAGAGGACAGTAGCAGGTTCCCTGCGGTCCGCGCACATCATGCGGCAGTCGGCACCTCGGCCGAGCGGTCCGACACGGCGATGTCACCGGTTTCGCCCACCTTGGCCGCTCGTCGGCCCACCACATGGACGTAGGCGAGGAAGAGCAGCTCCGCCAGGATCCCGATGAGCACACGTGCCCAGGTGGGCAGGCCGGAAGGGGTCACGAACGCTTCGATGACGCCGGAGACCAGCAGGACGGCTGCCAGACCGAGGGCCATGCCGACGGCGGCGCGCCCCTCTTGGGCCAGCGCCGTGCGTCGGCTTCGCGGGCCCGGGTCGATGACTGTCCAGCCGAGGCGCAGTCCGGTCCCCGCTGCCACGAAGACGGCCGTCAGTTCGAGCAGCCCGTGCGGGAGCAGCAGGCCGAGAAAAGTGTCGAGTCGGCCGGCGGAGCCCATGAGACCGATGCCGACACCAAGATTGAGGACGTTCTGGAAGAGGACCCAGAGCACCGGGAGGCCGAGGAAGGCTCCGAAGACGAGACAGATGGCGGCGGCCTGGGCGTTGTTCGTCCAGACCTGGGCCGCGAAGGACGTCGCGGGATGGCTCGAGTAGTACGCCTCGTACTGGCCACCTGGCCGGGTCATCTCGCGCAACTCTTCCGGAGCTCCGATGGTGGCGCGGACTTCCGGATGCGTAGCCACCCACCAGGCGATGAGGGCGGCCAGGACGGTGGACAGGAGTGCGGTGGGGACCCACCAGTTGCGGGAGCGGTAGACAGCGGCGGGGAAGCCCGCTGTGAAGAAGTGCGCGACATCGCGCCATGAGGCGGTGCGTGCTCCGGTGACCGTACTGCGGGCGCGGGCGACGAGGCGGGTGAGGCGGTCGGTGATCGCTGGGTCCGGAGCAGTCGACTGGACCTGGGACAGGTGTGTGGCGGCGCGCTGGTAGAGCGTGACGAGCTCGTCCACTTCCGCTCCGGAGAGGTGACGGTGGCGGCGCAGCAGTTCGTCCAACCGGTCCCACTCGGCGCGGTGGGCCGAGACGAAGACATCCAGGTCCATGGAGAGAGCTTGGCAGATCGTCGTACTGGAAGACTGGGCCCGAGGATGAAGTGTCAGGTGCCAGGCGACACGGGCCGGGGACTGGGGTGTGGGATGAGTGAGCTGGTCACAGGGGATGGTGTCGTGCTCGGGCTGCGTCCGGCGCGGCTGCCGAGCAGAGCGTTGGCCATCTGTGTGGACCTGCTGCTGGCCTGGGGCATCTATCTGGCTTTGTCTCTCGCACTGCTCACCGCCGTGTCCTCTCTTGATGTGGCTGCATTGGCGGCTGTCCAGGTGGGGCTCTTCCTCCTGGTCCTCGTCGGGGTGCCGATCGCTGTCGAGACGCTCACCGGCGGGCGCTCGGTGGGGAAGATGGCAGCGGGGCTGCGGGTCGTCAGGGACGACGGTGGGCCGATCCGGTTCCGGCATGCACTGGTGCGGGGAGCGCTGGGCGTGGTGGAGATCCAGTTGTTGTTCGGACTGGTGGCCTGTGTGACGTCGCTGGTCTCCGAGCGGGGGCGTCGGCTGGGAGATGTGTTCGCCGGGACGCTGGTGGTCCGAGAGCGCCTTCCGGCGGCTCAGGAGATGTTCGTGCCGCCTCCACCGCAGTGGCTGGGCGAGCAGTTCGCGGAGCTGGATCTGTCGCGTGTTCCGGACTCGCTGTGGCTCGCGGTACGGCAGTTCCTGCTGCGGGCGGGGCAGTTGGACCCGGCCGTCCGTCACACGATGGGCGAGCAATTGGCCGATGACGTCAGGGCGTGGGTCGGGACATCGGCCCCGTACGGGACACCCGCCGCCGACTATCTGGCGGGGGTTGTGGCGGAACGTCGGCGGCGGGAAGCGCAGCACGCCTTCCCCGCGCCCGGGGCGGCTCCCTCATTGCCCGGTACGCCGGTCCCCGAGGAGGACGGGGGTGGGCCACCTCCGCCGGCCACGGGCTTCGTGCCGCCCACGTGAGTCTCCGGAGCGGGTCGGCAGTCTCGGAGCGGGTCGGCCGTCAACCGAACGTCGACGGTGGTGTTTCAAGATCCTCCAGCTCGATGCCGGGGGCTGCGAGGACGACGTCGCCGGCGAGGTGCACGGCGTGCTGCTCCCCCGTCTCCAGGTCGTTGACCTGGTAGTTCTCCACGACGAGGGAGCCGTTGTCGGTGGCGTGTGTTTCTCTGTTCAGCAGCGCCCAGGACTGGTCGAGAGTGCGGGGGGCGAGGACGGGGGGTGTGAACGCGACGAGGCGGACGCGAGTGGCCCGGTCACCGGGAGCCGGGCGCAGCAGCCGCGAGGTCGCGACGAGGAACGCGGGGGATGCCCCGGTGAAGGAATGGGCGGCGACGTTGCCCTCCTGGGCCTGCTCACCCGTGGGGTCCGAGCGCACCCAGGTGACGCCGTCCAGTGCGGCGCCACGGACCTGCCAGTTCGCGGCGTGGAGTTCGAGCCGGATGGGGCGGCCGAGCTCGTCGAGGGTGAGGTCGACGGAGCCCGCGTGCTCGCCCGAGGGGGTGGTGAGCTGGGAGAAGTAGCGCCAACCGGAGGGGCCGGTGGCGCAGTGGAAGTGCTCTTCGCCGAGGAAGGTGTGGTCGTGCGGATCGTGAAGCGAGTATCGGCCGCGGGGCATGGGCGAGGTCCGGAGTCGGTGCGGTGACGGGCAGGCCCCCGCCGGGGCGGGGGCCTGGGACCGTGCTGCCTCCCGGCCGACCCGGCGGGCTGTGCCGCCGAGCTCGGCGCGGGCAGGTCAGAGACGGAGCGTCATGAACGGGTCGCTACCTGGACCGGTAGCGGGATCACTGGTCGCTGTCCGGCTCAGTAGCGGTAGTGGTCCGGCTTGTACGGGCCCTCGACCGGGACGCCGATGTAGGCCGCCTGCTCCGGGCGGAGGGTGGTCAGCTTGGCGCCGAGTGCCTCCAGGTGGAGACGGGCGACCTTCTCGTCGAGGTGCTTGGGCAGCACATAGACGTCGGTCGGGTACGACTCGGGCTTGGTGAACAGCTCGATCTGGGCGATCGTCTGGTCTGCGAAGCTGTTGGACATCACGAACGAGGGGTGCCCGGTGGCGTTGCCCAGGTTCAGCAGGCGGCCCTCGGACAGGACGATGATGGTCTTGCCGTCCGGGAAGGTCCAGGTGTGGACCTGCGGCTTGACCTCGTCCTTGACGATGCCCTCGATGGCGGCGAGACCGGCCATGTCGATCTCGTTGTCGAAGTGGCCGATGTTGCCGACGATGGCCTGGTGCTTCATCTTGGCCATGTCCGAGGCCATGATGATGTCCTTGTTGCCGGTGGTGGTGACGAAGATGTCGACGGTGTCGACCACGTCGTCCAGGGTCACCACCTGGTAGCCGTCCATCGCCGCCTGCAGGGCGCAGATCGGGTCGATCTCGGTGATCAGGACACGGGCGCCCTGGCCGCGCAGGGACTCGGCGCAGCCCTTGCCCACGTCGCCGTAGCCGCAGACGAGAGCGGTCTTGCCGCCGATGAGGACATCCGTGGCGCGGTTGATGCCGTCGATCAGGGAGTGGCGGCAGCCGTACTTGTTGTCGAACTTCGACTTGGTGACGGCGTCGTTGACGTTGATGGCCGGGAAGAGCAGGGTGCCGGCCTGGTGCATCTCGTAGAGACGGTGCACGCCGGTGGTGGTCTCCTCGGTGACGCCGCGGATCTCGGAGGAGAGCTGCGTCCACTTCTGCGGGTTCTCGCCGAGGGTGCGGTTGAGGAGCTGGAGGATGACGCGGTGCTCGTCGTTCTCGGCGGTGTCCACCGAGGGCGCGGCGCCGGCCTTCTCGTACTCGACGCCCTTGTGGACGAGGAGGGTGGCGTCACCGCCGTCGTCGAGGATCATGTTCGGGCCGCCGGTGGTGGCGTTCGGCCAGGTGAGGGCCTGCTCCGTGCACCACCAGTACTCCTCCAGGGTCTCGCCCTTCCAGGCGAAGACCGGGACGCCCTGCGGGTTGTCCGGGGTGCCGTTGGGGCCGACGGCGACGGCCGCGGCGGCGTGGTCCTGGGTGGAGAAGATGTTGCAGGAGGCCCAGCGGACCTCTGCTCCCAGGGCGACCAGCGTTTCGATGAGCACGGCCGTCTGCACGGTCATGTGCAGGGAGCCGGTGATGCGGGCGCCCGCCAGGGGCTGATCCGCGGCGTATTCCTTGCGGATCGCCATCAGGCCGGGCATCTCATGCTCGGCCAGCGTGATCTCCTTGCGGCCGAAGGCCGCCAGCGAGAGGTCCGCGACCTTGAAGTCCTGGCCGGTCGTGGAGGTCGTCGTCATTGCGAGCTGCTCCTCGGTGTCGAGATATAAGGCTGGCTGGTCCGTGCTGCGGCGCGGGACGGTGTGGTGCCGGTCGCGCGGAGGCGCACATCGTCGCCGGGCACACTCGTCCCCTGCTCGCAGCTCAGTCCGTCGGAGGCCCTCTCTCCCTCGGTGGCCCGCGGTACGGGCCTCCCGACCGCCATCAGCAGCGACGTCTGGCTCTACGAATCTACACCGCCCGTCCAGGGGACCGGACGGGCGGCGGTGACAGCAAGTGCGCCTCGGGGTCGGTTTTCGGCCGCTTGCTTTTTTGGCCGTCCGGCTGGTTCGGTGCACCCTGCGGCCTCTGCGACTGCGACTGCGATGGCGCGAGAACGCATCCCTCCACACACTGGCCGAGCTAGGAGTTCCCACGTGACCAGTCCTGCCGATCCCCGTGACGGAGCGGCTCCCCCGGCCGAGCCGGGGCTGAAACTGCTCGCCGTGACGGCGTGTCCCACCGGTATCGCTCATACGTACATGGCCGCGGAAAAACTGACCCAGGCCGCACAGGCCCGTGGTATCGCCATGAAGGTGGAGACCCAGGGCTCCATCGGGGCTGAGAACGTCCTCTCCGACAACGATGTCAATGCCGCGGACGGTGTGATCGTCGCCGCCGACAAGGACGTGGATCTCAGCCGGTTCGGGGGCAAGCGGGTGCTGGTCGTCGGAGTGGCCGACGGCATCAGCGACCCGGACGGCCTCCTCGACCGCGTACGCCGAGCGCCCGTCCACCAGGGCGGTGCGGTCTTCGACGCGGCCGACGGCGGCCGGGGCGACGGCAGCGGCGCGGACGGCGGCGGCCCGGAAGGCGGCACAGGTGGTGCCGGCACGGGCGGCGCCGGGGCGGGCGGCGGACTCCAGGGTCCGGCGGGGGCCAAGGGACGCGAGCGCAGCGTCGGCTACAAGGCGCTGATGAACGGCGTCTCGTACATGATCCCGTTCGTGGTCGTCGGCGGTCTGCTGATCGCCCTCTCGCTCGCCCTCGGCGGGCATCCACAGGCCGACGGCGGTCTGGTGATACCCGACGGGAGCTTCTGGAAGCACGTCAACGACATCGGCACCATCGGGTTCACGCTGATGGTGCCGATCCTCTCCGGCTACATCGCCTACGCGATCGGCGACCGGCCCGCCCTGGTACCCGGCATGATCGGCGGCTGGATCGCGAACACGGGCGAGCTGTACGACTCCAAGTCGGGTGCCGGCTTCATCGGCGCGATCGTGACCGGGTTCCTGGCGGGGTATCTCGTCCGCTGGATCAAGCTGGTGCCGGTCTCCCGGTTCGTGCGGCCGATCATGCCGATCATCGTGATTCCGATCGTGGCGACCTCCGCGCTCGGGCTGTTCTTCATCTACATCATCGGGAAGCCGATCTCCTGGGTCTTCGAGAACCTGACCGACTTCCTGGGCAGCATGACGGGTACCAGTGCCGCCCTGCTGGGCGTAGTGCTCGGACTGATGATCGCGTTCGACATGGGCGGCCCGGTCAACAAGACCGCGTTCCTGTTCGGGACCGGGCTGGTGTCCAAGAGCCCCGAGGTGATGGGCATGTGCGCGGCGGCCATCCCGGTGCCGCCGCTGGGACAGGGCCTGGCGACACTGCTGCGCCGCCGGTTCTACTCCGACCAGGAGCGGGAGACCGGCCTGGCCGCGCTGTTCATGGGCTTCTTCGGCATCACGGAGGGCGCCATCCCGTTCGCCGCCGCGCGGCCGGCCACGGTGATTCCGGCGAACATGCTCGGTGGCGCCGTCGCGGGCGGCATCGCCGGGCTCGCCGCGGTCGGTGACAACGTGCCGCACGGCGGGCCGATCGTGGCGGTGCTGGGCGCGATCGACGGAGTGGCGCTGTTCTTCGTGGCGCTACTGGTGGGCACGGCGGTCACCGGGCTGACCACGGCCGGACTGGTGACGGTGGGGGCGCGCCGTGCTGCGGAGCGTACGAAGGAACAGGACGCCCCCGTGGCCGCCGACGCCCGAGGCGCCGCGGCCACCACCGAGGCGACCGGCGCGCAGGGCAGCGACTCCGGTTCGTCGGCCGAGGAGCCCGTCGTACCGCCTCAGGCCGCCCCTGCCGAACCGGCGACGACCGGGCTCGAGGAGACGAGCACCGGGGCTGAAGAGAAAGCCACCGGGGCTGAGGAGGAAACCGCCGGGGTCGAGGGGAAAGCCGCCGGGGCGGCCGGAGTGCTGTCGGGGTACCTCACGGTGGACACCGTCAGCGAGCAGTTGGCAGCGGACGACAAGGAAGCCGGTATCCGGGAGATGGCCGCGCTGTTGGACCGCAGCGGCAAGGTCACCGACAGCGCGGCGCTCGTACGGGCCGCGCTCGCCCGGGAGGAGCAGGGCACGACGGGGCTCGGCGAGGAGATCGCGATTCCGCACGCCAAGACGGACGCGGTCACGGCTCCGGTCGTCGGGTTCGCACGGTCGGCCGAGGGCATCGAGTGGGGCGCGCTGGACGGGACGAAGGCACGGCTAGTGTTCATGATCGCCGTGCCCGAGGCCGCTGCGGGTGACGAGCATCTGCGCATCCTGGCGCTGCTGTCCCGCAAGCTGATGGACCCGGCGTTCCGCACCCGGCTGCTGGAGGCCCCCGGCAAGGAGGCGGTGCTGGACGCGCTCGCCGAGATCGAGTGACGGCCCCGGGCCGGTCGGGCGGCTGAGCCCACAGCGTGACGAGGGCCCGCCCCGGGATTCCGGGGCGGGCCCTCGTCACGCTGTGGCCGTACGCGGCAGCGGGTGGCCGCTCGCGGTCAGGCGCGCGGCCCGGTCACGTCCGACGGCTCCGAGACCGACTCGCCCTCGGTCTCCTGCGCACGGTAGATGTCCGGCTCCAGATAGATGACCCGGGCGATCGGCACGGCTTCGCGGACGCGCCCCTCGGCGGCGTCGATGGCGTCGGCGATCTGTACGGCCGTGTCGTCGTGCTGGACGGCGACCTTGGCGGCCACCAGGAGCTCTTCCGGACCGAGGTGCAGGGTGCGCATGTGGATGACGCGGGTGACGGTCTCACCGTCGACGAGTGCGGCGTTGATCTTGTCGCGTTCGGCCGGGTCGGCGGACTCGCCCAGCAGCAGCGACTTGGTCTCCACGGCCAGCACCAGTGCGATGACGACGAGCAGCGCACCGATGCACATGGTGCCCACGCCGTCCCAGACGCCGTTGCCCGTCAGCAGCGCCACTCCGACGCCGCCGAGGGCGAGGAAGAGGCCGACGAGCGCACCGAGGTCCTCCAGCAGGACGACGGGCAGTTCCGGCGCCTTGGCGCGGCGGACGAACTGGCCCCAGCTGAGCTTGCCGCGGACCTGGTTGGACTCCTGGATGGCGGTCCGGAAGGAGAACGTCTCGGCGATGATGGCGAAGACCAGAACGCCGACCGGCCAGTACCAGTGCTCGACTTCGTGTGGGTGAGCGATCTTCTCGTAACCCTCGTACAGGGCGAAGACGCCACCGACGGTGAACAGGACGATGGAGACCAGGAAGCCGTAGATGTAGCGTTCGCGGCCGTAGCCGAAGGGGTGTTCCTCGCTGGCCGCCTTCTTGGCCTTCTTCCCGCCGAGCAGGAGGAGCGCCTGGTTTCCGGAGTCGGCGACGGAGTGGACGCCTTCCGCCAGCATCGAGGCCGAGCCGCTGAAGCCGGCTGCGACGAACTTGGCGACGGCGATGGCCAGGTTGGCGCCCAGCGCGGCGACGATCGCCTTTGTTCCGCCTGATGCACTCACGAGTCCCGGATCCTTCCTGCTGCTGTGCGACCGTCCGGTCAGACGGCCACTGTGGCGCGGAAGAGCGTACCGTCCCCCGAGATCCGGACCGGCTCTCCTGCCGGAACGTACGCGGATTGTCCGGGGGCGAGGTCGATGTCCGCCGCACCGCCTTCGGCAGCACCGTCGGCGCCGCCCTCCGTGCGGCGCCGACCGGCTTCCTGTCCGCCGTGCAGGACGACTGCTCCCTCGGTGCACAGCAGGATCTGCGCGGCGGACGCGTGCAGGGTGTGCGGTGCGGCGCCGGGTACGAGGACGAAACGGGAGAGGCGGAACTCGCCGACGGGCGTCTCGTAGATCTCCTCGCCGGTCGCCTCGTCGGCCTCGGGGCGCAGGATGCCTGGTTCCGCCGGCTCGAAGCGGACGATGCGCAGCAGTTCGGGCACGTCCACGTGCTTGGGCGTCAGGCCGCAGCGCAGCACGTTGTCGGAGTTGGCCATGATCTCGACGCCGAGGCCGCCGAGGTAGGCGTGCGGGACGCCCGCGGCCAGGTACAGCGCCTCGCCGGGGCGCAGCACGACGTGGTTGAGGAGCATCGCGGCCAGTACCCCGGGGTCGCCCGGGTAGTGGTGTGCGATGTCCGCGTACACCGCGTACTCGGAGCGCTCGGACGCCGCCTCGGCGGCTTCGGCGACCGTGGCGGCCATCGCGTCCTTGTCGGCCGTCAGAAGAGCCGTCAGGACCTCGCGCAGCGCCTCGCTCTCGGGGCGGGCGCGCAGGATGTCCACGTACGGCTTGAGGCCGTCGACGCCGAGCCCCTCCAGCAACGCAGCGGCCTCCTGCGGGTGCCGGAAGCCGCACAGCCCCTCGAACGGGGTGAGGGCGCAGACGAGTTCGGGCTTGTGGCTGTCGTCCTTGTAGTTGCGCTCGGCCGCGTCCAACGGGATGCCGCGCGCCTCCTCGTCGGCGTAACCCTGGACCGCCTGCGTGCTGTCGGGGTGCACCTGGAGGGAGAGCGGGGCGGCGGCTGCGAGCAGCTTCAGCAGGAACGGCAGTCGGGGCCCGAAAGTGCGCACTGTCGGGACGCCCAGTTCGCGCTCCGGGTCGGCGGCGATCACCTCGGACAGCGGGAGCGGGCCGGTGCCCCTGTCGATGCGGGACGGTGCGCCGGGGTGGGCGCCCATCCACAGCTCGGCCTGGGGCTGACCGGTGGGCTTCTCACCGAGCAGTTCCGGGAGGGCGGTGGTGGAACCCCAGGCGTACGGCCTGACGGTGTTCTCCAGACGGTCCATGAGGTGCGCTGTTCCTGTCGTGCTCAGAGGGCCTGTGCGAAGTACGGGGTACTGGGTACGGGGTGGTCACGCCCAAGGGGAGTCGCTGTCGGCGAGCGTGAGGTAAACGGCGCAGAAATCGGCGGTGGCGATCAGCTCGGCCGCGGCCTCCAGCGCGCTGCTGCCCTCGGCCGGTTCCAGCTCGCTGAGTGCCGCCTCGTGCGCGTAGGCCAGGTCGCGGGCGGCCACGGTCGCGGACTCGCCGCCGGGCGCCGCCTCGCGCAGCAGGACGACCCGGGCACGCGTCGTCTCCGGTTCCTCGACCCGGTCGCGGAAGAAGTCGTCCGGGTCGGAGCCCGGCGCGAAGGGCCCGGCCAGCAGTGCGCCGTGTGCCGACATGGCCTCGGGCAGTTCGGCCGGGAGGGCGGGCCGGCCGCAGAGCGCTGCCAGCACGGCGGACCAGTGGCGGGCGGCGGCACCCGCGATGGCGCCCTCGCTCCACAGCAGCGGTACCGCGCCGGACAGTTCGACGGCCAGGGTCTTGCCGGGGTTGCTGTAGGGCGGGATGGCGGGGCCGCAGCGTTCGGCGATCTCGTCCAGCCGGTCGGCGAGCGCGGTGAGGGCCGACGGGCCGGTCTGCGTCAGTCCGAGGCGGTCGCACAGCAGCAACAGCGGGGTGAGCAGCGCCCACAGGGTGCCGGGGACGTCGACGGGCCGCCCGGCCGGGGTTCCGGCGCCCCGCCGCCCCTCCCGGTCGCCGTCCCGGTCACCTTCCTGGTCGACGCCGCCGTTCACGCCGCCTTCGCCGCCGAGGCCGCTTCCCCCGTCGAAGCCGTCCGAGCCGGGTGGGGCGGCGGCAGCGTCCACGTCCAGCGGGTGCGCGGGGACGTCCGGCGAGGGGTAGACCTGGTACGGGCCGGGCGCCAGCGGTACGGCCAGGCCCCGCGTCTCACCGAGCGCGTCGACGAGCGGCGCGCCCTGCGGGGTGACGGCGACGACGGTGCAGCCGCGGCGGTACGCCTGGTCGACCAGGGCGATGAGGCCGGGCTCGGTGCCGTCCGGGGTGACGAGCAGCAGCAGATCGAGCGGCCCCGCCCAGCCGGGCAGCGACCAGCGCAGCGCACCGGTGGCCGCCAGGGCGCCGGAGGGACGCAGCCCGGTGACGGGCACCGCTCCGTTGGTGAGGGCGCCGAGCAGATCGGTGGCACAGGCGGTCGCCGGACCCGGCCCGGCGACCAGGAGCGCGCGGGGCCGGCCCTCGGGCTGGAGCTTGTCCAAGCCCGCCTCGGCGGCCTGGCGCACCCCCGTGCGAACGCGTGCTCCGGCCTGTGCGGCGCCACGCAGCAAGCCGCGTACGTCGGCACGGGCCAGAGCCTCGGGGGTGTCGAGGAGCGTCTCGTCGAGCATCTTCCGTGGCCTCCGATCGGCTTCCGGTGCTGCGGGTACGCCTGCTGGTCGGGCCTGCTGGGCGTACGGCGCGTGCAGCGCGTCCCGGCGGGAGCGCTGGGGCTCAGCCGTACCGGCTCAGGCGGGTCGGCGTGCCTCGTCCACCAGGAGCACCGGGATGCCGTCGCGCACCGGGTACACCAGGCCGCACTCCGCCTCCGAGGTGCACAGCAGCTCGTCGCCCTCCTCGCGCAGCGGCGCGTGGCACGCCGGACAGGCGAGGATCTCAAGAAGTCCGGCTTCGAGCGGCATGTGTTCCTCCTGGTGCGGTGCGCGGCAGCTGTGTGCTGACTGTGCGGTCAGGGTACCGCCGGGGGCGGCCGACGGTACCCGGGGCGGCCGTCAGACCGCGGAGGTGGGCTCCTCCTCCGCCCGGACGATGGCCAGCACCTCGTCGCGGACGCGCTCGACGGTGGCGGTGTCGCGGGCCTCCACGTTCAGCCTGAGCAGCGGTTCGGTGTTGGAGGGGCGGAGGTTGAACCACCAGTTGACGCCGGTGACGGTGAGTCCGTCGAGCTCGTCCAGTGTGACGCCCTCACGGCCGGCGAAGGCCGCCTTGACGGCTGCTGTGCGGTTGAACTGGTCGCGAACGGTGCTGTTGATCTCTCCGGAGGAGGCGTAGCGGTCGTAGCGGGCGACCAGCTGGGAGAGGGTGCCGTCCTGCCTGCCGAGCGCGGCCAGCACATGCAGCGCGGCGAGCATGCCGGTGTCGGCGTTCCAGAAGTCGCGGAAGTAGTAGTGGGCCGAGTGTTCGCCGCCGAAGATGGCGCCGGTCCTGGCCATCTCCTGCTTGATGAAGGAGTGGCCGACGCGGGTGCGGACGGGCAGGCCACCGCTCTCCCTGATGACCTCCGGCACGGACCAGGAGGTGATGAGGTTGTGGATCACCGTGGAGCCGGGCTCCTTGGCCAGCTCGCGGGAGGCGACCAGCGCGGTGATCGCGGACGGGGAGACCGGGTCGCCGTTCTCGTCCACGACGAAGCAGCGGTCGGCGTCTCCGTCGAAGGCCAGACCGATGTCGGCGCCGACCTCGCGCACCCGCTGCTGGAGGTCGACGAGGTTCTTGGGATCGAGCGGGTTGGCCTCGTGGTTGGGGAACGTGCCGTCCAGCTCGAAGTACATCTGGTGCAGTTCGACCGGCAGCCCGGCCAGCACGAAGGGGACGGTCAGACCGCCCATGCCGTTGCCGGCGTCGACCACGACCTTGAGCGGGCGGCTGTCCGTCAGATCGACCAGGGAGTGCAGATGCGCCGCGTACTCCTCCAGCATGTCCCGCTGGGTGACGCTGCCTTGCGGCTTGTCCGCCGCCGGAGCGCCGCCCGCGTCGCTCCACCGTTCCACCAGGGAGCGGATCTCGGCCAGCCCGGTCTCCTCGCCCACCGGAGTGGCACCGGCGCGGCACATCTTGATGCCGTTGTACCGGGCGGGGTTGTGGCTGGCGGTGAACATCGCGCCCGGCAGATCGAGTTTGCCGCTGGCGAAGTAGAGCTCGTCGGTGGAGCACAGGCCGATCTCGGTGACGTCGGCGCCCTGGCCGGACGCGCCCCGTCCGAACGCCCGGACGAGGCCGGGCGAGGAGGGCCGCATGTCGTGTCCGACGACGACGGCCGAGGCCCCGGTGACGCGGACGAACGCGGCGCCGAAGAGCTCGGCCGTCGTCTCGTCCCACTGGTCCGGAACCACACCGCGCACGTCGTACGCCTTCACGATCTGAGACAGATCAGCCACGGCCAGCCTCTCCTGGGTCGTCGGTCGGCAACGGTCCCAAATCTACCCGCGCGGGTGAGGGCTGCGGTGCGGCAGCACGGTGGGCTACGGCTCCGGGGACCGCAGGACCCTCAGATGGCCGCGCCGGGCGACCTCCATCGGATCGGCGTCGCGCCCGCCGGGGCCCCTGAGCCGGTCCTTGGGGCCCGGGTCCGGCGGCTCGGGGCGCGGTGTCCTGGCCGCCTCACGGACGGCGTTGGCGAGGGCTTCGAGGTCGTCACTGCTGGGCCGGGCCGCGGCCGTGTCGACGGCCAGCCTGACCACCTCCCAGCCGCGGGGCGCCGTGAGCCGCTCGGAGTGCTCGGCGCACAGGTCGTAGCAGTGCGGCTCGGCGTAGGTGGCGAGGGGCCCCAGGACGGCGGTGGAGTCCGCGTAGACGTACGTGAGCGTCGCGACGGCGGGACGACCGCAAGCGGTGCGCGAACAGCGACGTACAGGGCTCACGACGTTGGACCGTACCGCACTCTTGAGCGGGCTGCGACGACTCTCCATGACGTCACCCTGCCGTGTCGTCCGCGTTCGCCGGAAACGCCTGATCTGCTGAAAGGTGTGCGCGTCGAGCGGGCGAGCGCCCCTTGGCCGACGACCGGCGGACACGGTCCGATCATCAAGCGTTCGCTATTCACCTGATTACGGTCATTTCCCACCCTCCGTTCCATCAAAAAGGGTGATCAGAGCGGCAGAAAGAGCAAAGAGGCTTCATGCGTTGATATGCGCGAGATGCTCCGCGCCCGCCCGTCGTGCCCCGCGTGCGACCTGCGGCGGGCTAGGCTCGGACGTGATGGACAGCCCCGTACCGCCGCGCCGGGCCGACGCCCGGCCGCGCCGCCGAGACCGCCACGGCCGTGGCATGCGCGGCCCCATCGCCCCTCCCCAAGTGCCGCTCGCCATCAGCCGGGCGGAGGCGTTCGACGATCTGGTGCGAGATTCGGTGACCCGGCTGGAGAGGCACTGGCCGCAGCTGGCCACCGTCGAGTTCGCCGTCCAGGAAGTGCCCCGGTCGGACAACGGCGAGGTGCGCGAGGGCGACGACGCCGTGCCGCTCGGCCGGGTCACCGAGGGCGGCGGCGAGCACCCGGACCGTGTGATCGTCTTCCGGCGCCCGGTGGAGATCCGCAGCAGGAGCAGGGACGAGCGGGCCCTGCTCGTGCACGAGGTCGTGGTCGAGCAGGTGGCCGAACTGCTCGGGCTGGCGCCGGAGTCCGTCGACCCACGGTACGGGCAGGACTGACCGGGCGCCCGTGCCACCGGTGGGCACGAGCGCCTGGCACACGTGCGGCTCAGTTCTCGTCGTTCAGCACCGAAAGATCCTGCTCCGACCCGGGGACCGCGACCGTGCTCCTGTCGTCCGGAAGCGTCTGCACGGTGAAGGCCGGAAGTCCGGACTGTTCGTCCTCCAGCGTGCGGGAGGCGTACAGCGGGCCGCCCGAAAGCCGCTCCACCGTCACCGCGTAGGTGCCCTTGCTGCCGGTGGGCCGCGGTGGGGTGAACGCTTTGGTGGTGTGGGCCTTGACCGTGACGGTGGTGCTCTTGGGGCTGCCGCCGTCGCTGCCCGGCGAAGCGGTCACCCGAACCTTCACCCCGGTCTCCGGAGCGGTCAGCGCCAGGGTGGAGCCGGTCGCCGTGTTGCCCGCGGCAGTGGCCCGCTTGTGCACCGGCGCCGTCGCGGGGATGAACGCCGTCTCCTGCTTGTCGCCCTTGCCGCGCAGGACCCGCGCCGCCGCCACCACGTCGGGGGCGTCGGCGCCGCCCTCGGCCGGGGAGAGCACCAGCGAGCCGGCCTCGCCCTTGGTGAGGTCCTTGAGGTCGACGGTGGTGACCATGCCCGCCTTCACATGGAGGGACTCATGGCCCGCCGGACTGATCAGCCCGTTCCGCCCCGCGAGCTTCACCTTGAGGTCGGCGTCCTCGTCCCCGGGGGCGAAGACGGACAGCCGGACGGAGCTCGCGTCCTCGGGGATGCCGGGCAGCACCAGGCGGGGGCTCGGGGCGGTTGCGGGCGGCAGCCAGTCGCCGCCCAATTCGCGGTCGGACGCCTGTACTTGCGCGCCCACCCGGCCGGACCGCGCGGTGACGCGCAGCGTCACATTGGTGACCGGTTCGGCGGTCAGGGTGGACAGCAGGACCGGGACGGTGGAGTGCGGCGGAACGGTGATGGCCTCTCCGGCGCCCGCACCGGCCTTCTCCTTGCCCTTCTTGCCGTACACGTCCAGATCGACGACCGCGCTGGTGCTGTCCGGGTTGGTGAGGTGGACGTAGTCCTGTCGGTCCTCGGCCGTGCTGGCGCCGGGGAACCAGAACGAGGTGTCGGGTGCCGTGCAGGAGGTGCCCTGCAGACCGCGGCCCGCGCCGGCGCCGATACTCGTGGTCTGCTGCACCGTCCAGCCGGGCGCGAAGGGGCCGTCTGCCGTGCCGGTCAGCGCGGGCGCCTTCGGGTCCTGCGTGTCAGCGGTCACGGGCGTGCCAGGGCTGCTGAGACGCAGGAAGGGCTTTCCGCTCCCCTTGTCGCCCTTCTCGCCGCCCTTGTCGTCCTTGCCGTCCTTCTCCCCCTTGCCTTCCTTGTCATTCTTGTCTTTCTCGCCCCCCTCGTCGTCGGGGCTCTGCGGCGTGCCCGTCTCGACGAGCTCGGCGGGGTACAGCGCAGCGCTGCCCTTCTTGCCGGTGCCGCCCTTGGGCGTGAACGCCTCGTAGGAGGTCTCCGCGACATCGGAGGCACTCGGCCGCGGGCAGACCAGTGTGGAGCGCTCCACGGGCTTGTGAGCGGCCGGCTTGGCGCTCTCCCCGCCCTGCGCCGCCTCGTCCGGGGCGGAGAGTGCGGCGACCCCGGTCACCGCGGCGAGCGCGACAGCGACGGCGCCGAAGCTGAGGACTGTGCGGTTCACTGCTGCTCGCTCCCGTTGCCGTTGCCGTACCTGCTGTCGTAGCCGTCGGGCTGGCGCGCCCCTGTGCCCTCGTAGCCCTGCTGGTAGCCGTAGGGGTCGGCATGCTGCTGGGCCGCGTACTGCTGGGCCTGCCACTCCTCGTAGGAGACCTGCTGCTGGTACGCGTCGTACGTGGACTGCGGGTCGTACGCGGACTGCGGGTCGTAGGGCGGCTGCTGGTACGGCTGCTGCTGATACGACTGCTGGTCGTACTGCTGCGGCTCGTACTGCTGGTCGTACTGCTGCTGGTCGAACTGCTGGCCGTACTGCTGGTCGTACGACTGCTGCTGCGGAACCTGGCCGTAGGTCGGCCGGCCGTAGGCGTCGTAGGCCGGCTGCTCGTACGGCCCCTGGCCGTGCCCCTGCCCGCCGGCGTCGTACGGCTGCTGCTGCGGGACGTAGGGCTGCTGACCGTAGGGGTCGTGGTCCGGCTGTGCGGGCACGTCCTGCGGGGAGGGCGGCGCCTGCGGCGGCACCGGCTCCTGCGGGGACTGCTCGGGCGGCGCCTGGGCGGCCTCGGCGGCAGCGCGGAGCCTGCGGGCCCTGCGGCCGTCACCGGCGGCGGACAGGTCGGGTTCCACCGGGGCGTCCGGGAGGTCGTCGTCCACGTCGCGCCGACGGCCCGGCAGTGCCAGGACGAGGACGACCAGCAGGAGGAAGCCCTGCGTCCAGACCCAGACCGTGTGGGTGAGCGGGGTCTCGTGGCCGAGGTCCAGCTTGCCGCCCTCGGCGGGCAGTTCGAAGCCCTGCGCCCAGCCGTCGACCGTGACGCTCTTGAGCGGGCTGCCGTCGAGCGTGGCCTGCCAACCGCTGTCGGCCCGGTCCGCGAGCCGCAGCACCCGACCCGACGGGCCGGACGGCAGTGTCGCGTGCGACTCCACCGGACCGGCGGGAACGGCGACCGGGGCGGTCACCGCACCGCCCGCGCCGTCCTCCTGCTCACCGGGGACGATGGAGACGCGGGAGACCTGACGGTCGACGCGCCACAGTGCGCTGCCGTCCGCCTGGCTGAGCCGGGTCAGGCCCGGCGTCGCGTCCAGGGTGCGGCTCGTCTCGCGTGAGGCGCCGTCGCGCAGCAGGACGTACCGGACGGCGTAACCGCCCAGTTGGCTGGACTGATCGGCGCCGGAGCCCGCGACGAGGTTGGAGACCACGTCGTCCAGACGCGTGTCGTCCCCGTCGGCCGCCGCGAGTTCGGCGTCCCCCAGCCGGGCGCCGGAGCCGCGCGCCAGCGTGTAGGTGACGTTCGAGGCGCCCTCGGGCTGGTCGAGCACCAGGGTGCGGGCCTGGTCGCTGGTGGTGCTCTCCTCCGCGACGAAGGCCGGCACCTGCACCGGGTCGCGCCGCGAGAGCGGTCCGTCGGCGCCGCGCACCATCCAGCCGGCGGCGGCCACCAGCGGTGCCAGTACACAGGCTGCGGCGATCAGTGCGGCCACGGGCTGCCGCCAGCCGAAGCTCTGTGCCGCGACGCGTTCCTTGGCGCCCTCGGCACCTACGGCGGCGGCGCACAGCAGCGCGAGGCCGTAGACGAGCGTGGCGGGCCCGGCCCAGGCGGAACCGTTGGACAGTGCCGCCGCCAGCAGTCCGGCCAGTGCGGCGACCCATGCGGACCGTACGGCCAGCTGGCGCTCGGTGCGCAGCAGTGCCGCGAGTCCGGCCGACACCAGGCCGACCAGGAACAGCCCGTCCGTCGTGCCGGGGCCACCGGGCGAGAGGGTCAGCAGATCGAGGGCGGAGGCCGCACCCGTGCCGTACTCCAGGCCCGCCTCGGAGAAGAACTGGTCGGGCTGGGTGAACAGCGACAGCGACCAGGGCGCGAGCAGCACCAGTGGTGTCACCAGGACGGCGGCCTGCCGGGCCAGGAGCGCACCGAGGGAGGCGCCTTCCGCCCGGCGCACCGCGAGCACCGCGAGTGCCAGCACGGCGGCGAGCGGCCACACGACAGGGGTGAATGCCATGGTGAGGGTCAGCAGCAGCGCGTACGCCCACGCCGAACGCCAGCCGCTCTTTCCGCGCAGCCCGCCGGCCGCCACCGCGGCGCGTGCCAGCAGGGGCAGCAGTACGGCGAGCACGGCGGTGCCGATGCGGCCCTGGGCGAGTGCACCGGTGGCGGCGGGCAGGAAGGCGTAGGCGACGCTTCCCCAGGCGCGCAGCAGACGGGAGTCGACCAGCGGCCGGGAGGCGAAGTAGGCGGTGACACCGGCGAGCGGGACCGAGCACACCAGCAGCAGCGTCAGCGCCAGGCCCGTGCTGCCGAACAGCAGCGTGGCGAACGTGGCGAGGACGGCCAGATAGGGCGGCGCCGACTCGGTGCCGCCCGTGCCGACCGGATGCCAGCCCTCCGCGTACCGTGCCCACAGGCCCGACACGCCGTCAGGGGCGGGCAGCAGCGCGCCTCCGGCCAGGGAGCCACCGCCGAGCAGTGCCCGGCAGGCCACCAGGGAGACGACGAGCAGTACGGCGAACAGGACGGGACCCGGCTTGTGCGCGAGCCGTTTGAGGCGCGCGAACTGTTCGACCTCCAGGAAGTCCGCGTCCTCGTCCCCCGGGCCGGATTCGACGGCGCCGTGCCGGCCTCCGGCGGACGAATCGGGCTCGGAGCGGCCGGTGAAATTGCTGGTGACCTGTTCCAGGGTGGCCCGCAGGGTGGCTCCGGGCGGCGGGAAGAGGGGGCGCAGCTCCTTGTGCGTCACGGCGGGTCTGCCCCGCCTGCGGCGTGCGGTCAGGACGCTTCCGCCGCGCAGCAGGGTGCCGGACAGTCCGGCGATCTCGTCCAGAGCCTGTCCGGGGACCTTGCCGACGAGGTAGGCGAGGGTGCGCAGCAGTGTGCCGACGACGAGGCGCAGCAGTACCCATGGCAGCAGTGCGCCCGGCATGTTGGCGAGCAGTGTGTAGACGGCACCCGCCTTGTCGACCCGGTGCGGGCTGGCGCCGCGGCTGGCGCGGCCGACGCAGTCGACGGGGCGGCGTTCCCGTGAGGCCGCCTCGGCGTGCCGCATCACGGCTTCCGGCGCGGTCAGCACCCGGTGCCCGGCGGCCTGGGCGCGCCAGCACAGGTCGATGTCGTCGCGCATCAGGGGGAGTCGGCGGTCGAACCCGCCGAGCTGGTCGAAGACGTCGCGGCGGATGAGCATGCCGGCGGTGGAGACGGCCAGTACCGGGCGCACCTGGTCGTGCTGGCCCTGGTCCTGCTCGCGGCGTTCGATGCCTGTCCAGCGCCGGCCGCTGTGGGCGATGGAGACCCCGGCCTCCAGCAGCTGCCGGTGGTCGTACCAGCTGCGCAGCTTGGGCCCGGTGACGGTGACCGACGGGTCGGCGTCGACGACGCGCAGCAGTTGCGCGAGGGTGTCCGGCTCAGGTGCGCAGTCGTCGTGCAGCAGCCACAGCCACTGCACCGGCTCTCCGTAGGGCAGTTCCGGCATGTCGTAGGCGTCGTCGCGCCAGGTGCGGTTGACCGGGTCCCAGCCGCTGGGCCGCTTGAGGTACGGCAGGTCGTCGGGGGTGAGCCAGCGCGCTGCGCGGGCGGCCTCCTCGACGGCGGTGCCGAAGCCGGTGCGTCGCGCCATGTGCAGCACGCGCTCGGCGCCGAGCGCTTCGGTCAGCAGCTGTGCCGAGTTGTCCGCGCTGCCGGTGTCGGCCGCGACGATGTTCTGGACCGGGCGGTTCTGCTCCAGCAGCCCGCTCAGCGCCTCGGGAAGCCAGCGGGCGCCGTCGTGGGCGACGATGACGGCGGTGACGACGTGCCGGGGGAACTCGGGCGGCTCCAAGGTGGCCAACCCTGCTGCGGCCGCTTCGTAGTGGGCCGCCATATGGCTGTGCACGGACATCGAGGTAGGGGCCCTCCCCGGGGTGCCGGGGCCTCGCGGCGGTGCCGCGGTCGGCTGCAAGCCCCCGGAAGACGCGTATCGGAGCGGTGAACGCACGCCCTTGGCAGGGTGGTGCGTCGCGGACGGCCCCACACTAACGGCTCGTCCTCACGGGTCCGGCGCTCCGTCGCAACTGTCCCGGGCGGGCTCCTGGTTGCCCGGTGAGCGGTGCGGGGGCACGGCTCGGGTTGCCGGGGCCGTGCTGAGCTGCGGCCGGCCGACCCTGTCCGGTAGGGACCAGGTCAGACAGCGGCTTTCTTCAGGCGGCGCCGTTCTCGTTCGGACAGGCCACCCCAAATACCGAAACGCTCGTCATTGGCGAGGGCGTATTCGAGGCATTCGGAGCGGACTTCACACGCAAGGCAGACTTTTTTCGCCTCGCGGGTGGATCCGCCCTTCTCGGGGAAGAACGACTCAGGGTCGGTCTGAGCGCACAAGGCGCGCTCCTGCCAGCCCAGCTCCTCGTCCGCCTCTTCGACGAGCAGTTGTTGGAACAGCTCGGTCATGTGCGCCCCTCGATCCGTCTCTTCGACCCCGTGATGCTGTCGTTATCGAACCCTCTTGAACGACACGAGTGAAATTACAAGTGTGCCGATCCGGGGCAGTCAAGCCGAGATCTGCTATTGAGCCCGTTATTCACCCGGCGGAACCAAGCCTTCGCAGTAAGTGTTCAAATCACTACGAAATATGACACTCGCGCCTGGAGCCGGGGCGTTTTGCCCGACTCCTGTATGCAGAACGCGATGACCTGCGATCACGTTCCGCACCACCGCCCGGATGGCCCTGATCACACTCTGATCACGGAAGTGCAACGGCGTACAGGCAGGTCTCGGGCGCCACCTCTCCCGCCCGGGACGGCACAAACCTTTCGCCAGCCATGGGGACCGGAAGGGATGAAACATTCACCACAAACGCGACAACAGGTTGACACCTGGGGCACGGGGGCGCTGTTCTGGAGCGCATGGCAGTGACCTCTGAGACCCGTACGACCCGCGGCCCCCTCGCCGCGCGGTCTGCCGGGGGTGCGCCCGTGCTCCCCCGCGCCGCCTCTCATGTCCTGGAGCCCCGCCGCTGTCGCTGTCCGCGTGGGTGTAACGCGCGCTGTTGCCGCTGAGGTCCGGCTCGTGCCGCTGTTGAGGACCGGCTCGGTCTGAGCCGGACGCCGGCAGTCCCGCCGTCGAGCACCCGCTCCGGCTGAACGTGTCGCGCGCCGCGTCCTTCCGTACCTCTCGACACGCCCGCCCCCGCCCTGTGCCGTGCCCGCTCCCCCACCGGAGCGGCCCCTCCCTGCTCCCGTCCGGCCCCCGGCCGGCCCTCCGACGAAGGCATCCCCGAACGTGAACAGCGACCTGGAAATCGCGGGCGACCTGCTCGCCATTCCGCATCTCCTCCCCCCGGCCCCCGCTCATCCCGTCACCGTCGCGGACTTCGCCGGGCTCATCCGCGAGCTCGCCGCCGACCGCGCCGCCTGGGCGCCGCTGGTGCGCTACGACCCGACCCTGCGCTGGTACCACCGGCTGCGCACCGGCCCCGGCTACGAGGTGTGGCTGCTCAGCTGGCTGCCCGGGCAGGGCAGTGGACGACACGACCACGGGCGTTCGTTCGGCGTGTTCGGCGTACTCGAGGGCGAGTTGACCGAACACGGCGAAGCCAAACGTGTGCTCGACGCCGGAACGGTGCGGGTCTTCGCTCCCGGATATGTGCACGAAGTGGTCAACGACGGGCTGGAACCCGTCGTGAGTGTGCACATCTACGCACCCGGGCTGACCGAGATGCCGCAGCACTGCTCCATCGGCCCCGCCACCACACGCGATGCCACCCACGAGGCCCTGGCCTGACGCCGTGCCACCCGTGCCGGGGCCACGGACCTGATGTCGGGGCCGAGCACCGGGCTGCGAGACTGGTGCCCATGCAGCGCATTGTGGTTCTGGCCGGGGGCATCGGCGGTGCCCGCTTTCTGCGCGGGCTCAGGTCCGCGGTGCCCGACGCGGAGATCACCGTCGTCGGCAACACCGGTGACGACATCCATCTGTTCGGCCTGAAGGTCTGTCCCGACCTCGACACCGTGATGTACACCCTGGGCGGGGGCATCCACGAGGAACAGGGCTGGGGCCGGGCCGAGGAGACCTTCACCGTGAAGGAGGAACTGGCCGCCTACGGCGTGGGCCCGGAGTGGTTCGGACTCGGCGACCGCGACTTCGCCACCCATATCGTCCGCACCCAGATGATCTCCGCGGGGTATCCGCTCAGCGCCGTCACCGAGGCACTGTGCGCGCGCTGGCAGCCCGGGGTGCGGCTGCTGCCGATGACGGACGACCGGGTCGAGACGCATGTGCTGATCGACGACCCGGACGCCGAGGACGGCCAGGGCGACACGGACACCGCGGGCGGCCGGGGCGGTCGCAAGGCGGTGCACTTCCAGGAGTACTGGGTGCGGCTGCGCGCCTCCGTGGACGCGCACGCCGTGGTGCCCGTCGGCGCCGACGCCGCGAAGCCGGCGCCGGGCGTCCTGGAGGCCATCGCCGAGGCGGACACCATTCTCTTCCCGCCGTCCAACCCGGTCGTCAGCGTCGGCACGATCCTTGCCGTGCCCGGCATCCGGGAGGCCATCGCCGACGCGGGCGTACCCGTCGTCGGCCTGTCGCCCATCGTCGGGGACGCACCGGTCCGGGGGATGGCGGACAAGGTGCTGTCGGCCGTCGGCGTCGAGACCACCGCTGCCGCGGTCGCCGCGCACTACGGCTCGGGGCTGCTGGACGGCTGGCTGGTCGACACCGTGGACGCGGGCGCCGTGCAGACCGTCGAGGAGGCGGGCATCCGCTGCCGTGCCGTTCCGCTGCTGATGCGCGACGAGGAGGCCACGGCCCAGATGGCGCGGCAGGCGCTGGAGCTGGCCGAGGAGGTACGGGCGTGACGGCGGCGGTGACCACGGGAACGACGGACCCGGCCGACACCCCGAAGGACCCGGCCGCCGGCCCCCCGGAGACGGCACGGAACGCGGAGCCGGCGCAGTACGCGGAGGCGGCGCAGTACGCGGAGGCGGCGCAGGGCAGCTCGTACGAGGTGTGGTCGCTGCCCGGTATCCCGGAGGTGCGGCCCGGCGACGACCTGGTCGAACTCATCCTGGCCGCCGCCGCTGCCCCCGGCGGACGAGGGCTGGTCGACGGTGATGTGCTGGTCGTCACCTCGAAGATCGTCAGCAAGGCCGAGGGCCGCATCGTGCAGGCGGACGACCGCGAGGCCGCCATCGACGCCGAGACCGTACGCGTCGTCGCCCGGCGCGGCGCCGCCCGCATCGTGGAGTCCCGGCACGGTTTCGTGATGGCGGCTGCCGGGGTCGACGCCTCCAACACCCCCAAGGGCACGGTGCTGCTGCTGCCCGAGGACCCGGACGCGGCGGCCCGGCAGGTGCGGGACGGGGTACGGAAGGCGCTCGGGCTCACCGTCGGCGTCGTCGTCACCGACACCTTCGGCCGGCCCTGGCGCGAGGGGCAGACCGATGTGGCGATCGGCGCCGCCGGGGTGCGGGTGCTGGACGATCTGCGCGGCAGTTTCGACATGTACGGCAATCCGCTGGGGGTGACCGTCACCGCCGTCGGGGACGAACTCGCGGCGGCCGGTGAGCTGGTCAAGGGCAAGGCGAGCGGGCTGCCGGTGTCGGTGGTGCGCGGACTGGCCCACCATGTGCTGCCCGCGGCGCGGCAGGGCCACGACCACGCGGACGGCGCGGCCCCCGACGGCGGCGCGGCCCCCGACGGCGGCGCGGCAGCCGACGGCGGCGGGGCGCGGGCGCTGGTGCGCGACGCCGCCAACGACATGTTCCGGCTGGGCACCTCGGAGGCCGTACGCGAGGCGGTGACCCTGCGGCGGACCGTACGGGAGTTCACCGCGGAGCCGGTGGACGGGCAGGCCGTACGGCGTGCGGTCGCCGCCGCGGTGACCGCGCCCGCCCCGCACCACACCACACCGTGGCGGTTCGTGCTGCTGGAGAGCGCCGAGTCCCGCACCCGGCTGCTGGACGCCATGCGGGACGCCTGGATCGAGGACCTGCGCGGCGACCGCAAGAGCGAACAGAGCATCGCCAAGCGGGTCAAGCGCGGCGACGTGCTGCGCAACGCCCCCTGCCTGGCCGTCCCCTGCCTGGTCATGGACGGCTCGCACACCTACCCAGACGAGCGCCGGAACGCGGCCGAGCGGGAGATGTTCGTGGTGGCGACGGGCGCGGGCATCCAGAACTTCCTCGTCGCGCTGGCCGGAGAGCGACTGGGCTCGGCGTGGATCTCCTCCACCATGTTCTGCCGCGAGGTGGTGCGCGAGGTGCTGGAGCTGCCGGCGGACTGGGACCCGATGGGGGCGGTCGCCATCGGCCACCCGGCGGCCCCGCCCCGGGAGCGCCCGGCGCGCTCCGCCGCCGACTTCGTCGTCGAGCGGTGAGCGGGAGCGCCGGGCACCCCTACAGCGGGGCTATGTTCCCCACCGGGAAGCGGGGCTGACGGCGTGGCATGCGCGGGCCGCCCAGCAGGATGAGACGGGAGGCGCGGTGCCGCTGCCCCTCGTAGGGGGCCAGCAACTCCAGCATGCCGTCGTCGTCGGTGCCCCGTGCGCCGGTGAGCGCGTAGCCGACCAGGCGCGGCAGATGCAGATCCCCGACCGTGACGGCGTCCGGCTCCCCGTTCGAGCGCTGCAGCACCTCGGCCGCCGTCCAGGGACCGATACCGGGGATGGCCTGGAGACGGGCCAGCGCGGCGTCGAGATCCATGTGTGCCGCCTCCTCCATCCGGCCGGCCCGTTGCAGGGCGCGCAGGATGGCGGCGGAGCGCTTCTGGTCGACACCGGCGCGGTGCCACTCCCAGGAGGGGATGCGCAGCCAGTCGCGCGGGTGCGGCATCACCCACAGGTCGGGGTGCGGTCCCGGGGCGCGCTCGCCGAACCGGCGGACGAGCAGCCGCCAGGCGCGGTACGCCTCATCGGTGGTGATCTTCTGCTCCAGGACAGTGGGGATCAGCGCTTCCAGCACCCGTCCCGTGCGGATGAGGCGCAGCCCGGGGTTGCGGCGGTGCGCCTCGTGAGTGATGTCGTGGTGCGGGACGAAGGCGTCCGGGTCGTCGTGGGCGCCGAGCAGTGCGGGCAGTCCGTCCAGCAGCCACTCCGCGCCCGGCCCCCATGCCTGGGCGCACACGACGCCGTGCGTTCCACCGCGCCGTACGCACACGCCGAGCGTCGCCGGACCGTCCGGAGTGCGGGTGCCGCGCCAGATCGTGCCGCCCTCGGTGCGGTACGTCGGGTCGTGCGGCCCGCGGCGCAGCACGCGGAGGTTGCTGTGCAGGTCGTACGGGCCCGGCGGGGTCCAGGAACGGGTCAGTGACACGGGCAGCAAGCGTACGGCCCGGCTCTGACAGCAGGCCGCCCGGTCGCCGGGGGCGGCTAGCGGTCGGAGGAGAAGCGCACCGCACCGGCCGGGATGCGGGCGTGGCACCACACCCGGATGCCGCCGCGCAGTTCGTTGCCCTCGCCGATGACGGCGCCGTCACCGATGACCGCGCCGTCCAGCACGGTGTCGGCGCCGATGCGGGCACCGGCGCCGATCAGTGAGTCCCTGATGCGCGCTCCGGGTGCCACTACCGCACCGTCCAACAGTGCGCTGCCGTCGATCCGGGCACCGGCTCCGACCTCGGCTCCCGCCCCGGCGACGGTGCCACCGGTGAGCTTCGCGTCCCGCGCCACTGCTGCTCTCTCCAGTATCAGCCGCTCCCCGCATCTGCCCGGTACGGCGGGCGAGGGGGCACGGCCCAGTACGAGGTCGGCGGAGCCGCGGACGAAGGACTCCGGGGTGCCCAGGTCGAGCCAGTAGGTCGAGTCGACCATGCCGTGCAGCTCGGCCCCGGCCGCCAGCAGTCCGGGGAAGGTCTCCCGCTCCACCGAGACGGGCCGCCCGGCGGGGATGGTGTCGATGACGGAACGGGTGAAGACGTAGGCGCCCGCGTTGATCTGATCGGTGACGATCTCCTCGGGCGTCTGCGGCTTCTCCAGGAACGCAGTCACGCGTCCGGTGCTGTCCGTGGGGACGAGCCCGAAGGCACGCGGGTCACTGACCCGCGTCAGATGCAGCGAGACGTCGGCGTCGGCCCGGGTGTGCTGGTCGACCAGGGCGCGGATGTCGAGGCCGGAGAGGATGTCGCCGTTGAAGACGAGCACCGGCTCGTCGGGGCGCGAGTGGAGCCGGGAGGCGACGTTGCGGATGGCGCCGCCGGTACCGAGCGGCTCCTCCTCGGTGACGTACTCCAGATGCAGCCCCCACTGGGACCCGTCCCCGAAGTACGGCTCGAAGACCTCGGCCAGGTAGGAGGTGGCCATCACCACATGGTCGACACCCGCGGCGCGGGCCCTGGCCAGTTGGTGGCTGAGGAAGGGCACCCCGGCGGCGGGGACCATGGGCTTGGGGGTGTTCACCGTGAGCGGACGCAGCCGGGTGCCCTTGCCCCCGACCAGAAGGATCGCTTCTGTCACCTGTTGTCTCTGCTTCCTGCCGGGGTCCGCCGACCGCCCTTCGGGTGGTCGGCGGACAGTGTATGCAGACACCTGCGGACGCGTGGTCGGCCCTGTGCGCCCGTCCCCGGCAGACGCCTTCGGCGGCCGGACGGTTCACCGGCGGTCGGCGGCCCGGCGGTCAGCGGCCCTGCAGCCGGGCTGCAGCGGTGCGGATCTCGCCGAGCTTGCCGTAGAGGCGGGCGCCGGGACACTCGGTGACATACCCGTCCTTGTGCCCGGAGACCGTATGGAATCTGATCTTCCGGCCCTTCTTGAACTTTCCGCCGCCTGACTTCAGCCAGGTCTTGCCGGCCGGGTCCACTCCGAACAGGCCCAGCTTCCAGCCGGTGAGCCGGGCGATGGCGTCGACGGCACGCTTGGAGGGCTCCGTCTTGTCGTAGGAGCCGAGGACGGCGATGCCCGTGGTGTTGGTGTTGAAGCCGTAGGTGTGTGCCCCCATCACGGGCTTGGCCACGCCACCGGCCCGGCCTTCGTAGATGGTGCCGCACTTGTCGACGAGGAAGTTGTAGCCGATGTCCCGCCACTTGCTGCTCTTGACGTGGTAGCGGTACATCGCACGAATGATCGAGGGTGCCTGGCCGCACTTGTAGTGGTTCGTCATCGCGGTGTGGTGCACGAAGGCGGCCTTCACCGTCTTGGTGTAGGCGTGACCGGACTCCCGGAGCTTCTCGTCCGCGCCCCAGCCCTTACGGGTGACGATGCGCGGGCGGGGACCGACGAACGACTCGGCGGTCGGATACTGCTTCCGGGTCGCCTCCTTGGAGAGCGCGGGCAGTACGGCGGCGCCGGCCTCGGCCTGGCCGCCCGCACCCCCGGCTTCGGCTCCGGCATCCGTCCCCCCGCCGGTTCCCGGGTCCGTTCCGGCTCCGGTGTCCGTTCCGACCCCCGGATCCGTTCCGGGTCTTGTGTCCGTTCCGGGCCCTGTGTCAGCTCCAGGCCTCGTATCCGTTCCGGCTCCGGTGTCCGTTCCGGGTCCCGTCTCGGTGCCCGTGTCGGGCCCGGCGCCGGTGCCGGGCTCCGAGCCGGTTCCGGGCGCCTTGTCCGGGTCGGGTACCTGGCCCGGGTCGGGGGCCTTGTCGGCGCCGGGGCGCCGGGTCGGCTCCGCGGGCTTTGCCGGCTCTGCCGCGTCGGGCGCCTGCGAGGGGTCGGCGGTCTCGCCCGATGCCGTCCCGCCCGGCCCCGGGTCGACCAGTTCCAGACGGAGCCCCTCCGGCAGCGCCGGGTCGGCGTCCGTCCGCTCCAGCAGTACGCGGGCCTCGACGCCGTCGGAGGCACCGACCCACAGCGGGGCCGTCGCACCGCGCGCCCCTGCGCCCTCTCCGGTGCGCCCCGCGCCGCTGGGGTGGACGTCCAACTGCCGCCACGCCGACCAGCGGCCGGTGTCCGCGTCACGCGTGCGGACTTCGACGCGCCCGGGGAGCGGTTGGTCGGCGCTGTCCCAGACGACGCCGAGCAGCGAGTACGGGCGCACCGTTCGGGCGGCCAGCCGCACCGAGGTTCGCGCTTCGCCCGGGGCGCGGGTGCCGGGTGGCTCCGCTGCCGCGTCACCGAAGGAGAGCGACTGGGTGTGGCCCGGGATCTCGTCCGGGGAGGAGGCGGCGGACCGCGAGGACGGCGATGACGGGGAGGTCGGGGCGGAGGGGGACAGCGCGGCTGCCGTGGCGAGGGGAGCGAGCGGCAGCAGCAGGGCCGCCGCACTCGCGACACCGATCGATTGAGCAAGATTGGCACGCATACCCATGATCATGGGCATATGTGATCATTCCTGTCTATTGACGCACCGCCAGCTGGGCGCCCGGCGTACGCTTGCGCGGATGAACGACTCAGACCGCACCCCCGCCGACCTGCTGCGGACCGCCCTGTCCGACGACCCGTCACGTCCCCTGGTGACCTACTACGACGACGCCACGGGCGAACGTGTCGAGCTCTCGGTCGCGACGTTCGCCAACTGGGTGGCCAAGACCGCGAACCTCCTCCAGGACGAGCTCTCGGCCGAGCCCGGTGACCGGCTCGCGCTGCTGCTGCCGGTGCACTGGCAGACGGCCGTCTGGCTGCTGGCCTGCTCCTCCGTGGGTGTCGTCGCCGATCTGGGCGGGGACGCCTCGGGCGCCGATCTGGTGGTGAGCGGGCCGGACACGCTGGAGGCGGCCCGGGGCTGCTCCGGCGACCGGGTGGCGCTCAGCCTGCGCCCGATGGGCGGGCGCTTCCCGCAGCCGCCGGAGGGTTTTGTGGACTACGCGGTGGAGGTTCCGGGCCAGGGCGACCAGTTCGCACCGTATGTCCCCGTCGACCCGGACGCGCCCGCGCTGGCGCTTCCCGACGGCAGTGAGCTGACGGGTACGCAGGTGGTGGAGCGGGCGCGGGCGGACGCCGCCGCGCGCGGACTGGGGCCCGGTGGGCGGCTGTTGTCCGCACTGCCGTACGACGGCTGGGAGGGCGTCAGCGCGGGGTTGCTGGCGCCCCTGGCGGGAGGCGGTTCGGTGGTGCTCGCGCCGCGGCTGGAGCGGCTGGACGCCGCCTCGCTCGACCAGCGCAAGGAGAACGAGCGGGTCACGCACACCGTCGACTGAAGAGCGCGAGGACCGCGATCCAGGGCCTGCGGATGGCCCACGTCGCGGGTCGGTGGAGGGCGGTGCGCGGCGTGAGTCGGATGGTCCGTACAACCTTGCGAGTGGTTCGGGCGTCTGTCTTCATGACCGGCGCACCCGTACGTGTGTACGCCCTGTACTCCGTGTGCGCCGGCGTCGTCACCCGAGGGATGAACAGCCGTGACCGAAGCGGGCACCACCGAAGCCGACCCCGGCGCGTCCAGTTCGGCTTCCGTACGCCCCCGTAGGCGCCACTGGCTGCGCTGGGGCGCCCTGGGGGCCTCGGTCCTCGTGCTGGCCGTCGCGGCCACCGGCTGGTCCCTCTACCGGAAGCTGGACGGGAACATCCGAACCGACTCGGACACCGCCCAGGCGCTGGCGCCGTACGAGAAGGAGCGCCCCACTCCGGTGCGGGCGGCGGGCAAAGCACGCAACATTCTCGTCCTGGGCTCGGACAACCGCGGCGACGGCAACGGCGCCTACGGCCGCGACGAGGGCAGCCAGCGCTCGGACACGGCGATTTTGCTGCACATAGCGGCCGACGGGCGCAGTGCGACGGGGGTGTCGATACCGCGTGACCTGATGGTGGACATCCCCGACTGCCGGCGGCCGGACGGTTCATCCCGCCAGGCGCAGTTCGCGCAGTTCAACTGGGCGTTCCAGACCGGTGGCGCGGCCTGTGCGATCCGCACGGTGGAGAAGATGACCGACATCCGCGTGGATCACCATCTGGTCGTGGACTTCCAGGGCTTCAAGAAGCTGGTGGACGCGGTGGACGGGGTGGAGGTCTGCCTGGCGGAGCCGGTGCACGACCGGGAGGCGAAGCTCGATCTGCCCGCCGGACGGCAGACGCTGAACGGCGAGGACGCCCTCGGATACGTCCGCGCCCGGCACGGCCTGGGCAACGGCAGCGATACACAGCGCATCGAGCGCCAGCAAAGATTCCTGGGATCTCTGGTGAAGAAGGTGCGCAGCAACGGCGTACTGCTGAATCCCACCCGGGCGTATCCGGTGCTGGACGCGGCGACCTCGTCATTGACCGCTGATTCCGGTCTTGATTCCCTCTCCGAACTGTACGAACTGGTGCGGAGCGTGCGGGATATCCCCGAAGAGCACATCCGATTTCTCACGGTGCCCCGGCAGTCGTACAGACTGGACATCAATCGGGACGAGTTGGTGCAGCCCGCCGCCGACGAGCTCTTCACCAAGCTGCGCGAGGACCGCCCGGTACACGTCGGGGACAAGAACGCGGAGAAGAACGACGGAAAGGAGAAGCCGGACGGGGCGTACCGCGGGACAACGGCAGACGTGGACATCTGCGCGAACGAATGACGCTGGGAATGAGGCGAATTGACCGTTTCTGGGTGCACCGAATTTGTCACCAGCGTCGCTAGCCGCAGAACCTGCCGGATAGTGTGAGCGCTCCGGTCGGCCCCGGGGCGGCATCAGCAGCCGGTTCTATGGAGGACTTACGCAATCGTGGACGCGCAAGGCCGTGGGCACGCGGGAGATGTCGATCCCGCGGATCAGTGGGTGTTCAACCCGAACACCGGCAGCTACGAACTGCGACTGAACCCCGTCGCCGACGACTCGCAGAGTCGGTACGGCTCCCGCCGCACCTCCGCCCCGCGCCAGAGAAGTTCTTCCCCCGATGAGCGCACTTCCACACCTGCCGAGCCCGGCGCCGGTGAGCGTTCCGGGGGGCGCACCGGGGATCGTGTGCGCTCCCGTACCGGTGAACGCGCGAGTGAGCGGGCCGACCGCCCCGGCTCACGCTCGGCCCGGCGCGCCGAGGCCAAGCTTCCCGCCCAGCGGCGGGCCCGCGCCTCCGAGCGGTCCGGCTCGGCGGAGGGGCCGGGCAGGGGCGGCGGCCGGGGGCGCAGAAAGGCCAAACGGCAGCTCTCGGGCAAGCAGAAGGCGCTGCGCATCGGCGGCGGCGTCGTCGGTCTCGTCCTGGTGGGGGGCTGCATCGCCGGCACCGTCCTCTACCAGAAGCTCAACGGCAACATCAACAAGATCGACGTGGGGGAGAACAACCCCGCCGTCACCGACGGTCCGGTCAACATCCTGGTCATCGGCACCGACGCCCGCTCCGGCAAGGGGAACACCGGCTACGGGGACAAGGGCAGTGTCGGCCATGCGGACACCACGCTCCTCTTCCACGTCTCCGAGGACCGCTCCAACGCCACCGCGCTCTCCATCCCGCGCGACATGATCACCGACATCCCCCAGTGCGAGACCACGCTGGAGAACGGCGAGAAGAAGATCATCCCGGGTGAGCAGGGCGTGCGCTTCAACACCAGCCTCGGCCAGGCGGACCGGAACCCGAAGTGCACCTGGGACACCGTCGAGAAGCTGACCGGTGTGCAGATCCACCACTTCATGATGGCGGACTTCAACGCCGTCAAGGAGCTGTCCACGGCGATCGGCGGCGTCGAGGTCTGCACACGCAAGCCGATAAACGACCCCAAGTCGCATCTGAAGCTGAAGGCGGGCAAGCACGTCGTCGAGGGCGAGCAGGCCCTCGCATTCGTACGGACCCGGCACGCGGTCGGCTTCGGCAGCGACCTGGACCGGATCAAGCTGCAGCAGCAGTTCCTCAGCTCGATGATCCGCAAGATGAAGTCCAGCGGCACGCTGACCAGCCCCTCCAAGCTGTTCAAACTGAGCAACGCCGCGACCAAGGCGCTGACGGTGGACACCGGGATCGGCAGCGTCAAGAAGCTGATGGACCTGGCGAACGACCTCAAGCGCGTGAACATCAAGAACATCACCTTCGCCACGGTCCCGGTCGTCGACAACCCGAACGACCCGGCCACGGTGGTGCTCAACCGCCAGAAGGCCGAGCCGCTGTTCGAGATGGTCCGCGAGGACAAGTCGCTGACCGGGAAGAACAAGAAGAAGAAGGCGGACAAGCCGAAGGCGAAGAAGGCTCCGGCCTCCGAGGTGAACGTCTCCATCCTGAACGGCGGCGGCCCCTCGGGTGCGGCGGCGACAACGGCGGACTGGCTGCTCAACAGGGGCGTGGGGCAGGCGGCGTCCGGCGGCAACGCGGCGCAGCAGCTGTCCAAGACCCGGCTGGAGTTCCCCCCGTCGCAGGAGGGTGAGGCGGCCAGGCTGGCGGACATGCTCAAGCTGCCGGCCTCGGCGCTGAAGAAGACCGAGGACTCGGGATCGAGCATGACGCTGACGCTCGGCAAGGACTTCTCCGAGCCGGGCAAGTCACCGGGCGCTCCCGACAAGGCGCCTTCCGGGGTCGACAAGGTCCGTGCCAATGACAAGAACGTGTGTGCGAAGTGATTTCTACCCCTCCGGTACGTCCCGCCAGGCGCCCGGGGGCAGCACAACCTGAACATCTCGGGGAGGTCCCGTGCGGCAGAACGACACCGGCGGCGGCAGGGAGGCGCAGCGCGGCGCCCCCACCGCCGCCGACCGCGGCTGGGACGAAAGCCTGTACGGGGCCCACCCGGCAGAGCGGGACCCGAGCCCCGAGAGCGCATCCGGTGCGGCGTCCGCACCCCTGGATACGCCCGGCGCCGACGGCGGCCGGGGCCGCCGCGGACAGCGCGGGAGCGAGAAGACAAGCGGGGCGGGAAACAGAGCCGGCCGGGGCGGCGGAGGCGGGGCAGCGGTGAGCCGTGCCAAGCGGCCGAGCCGGGGCAAACGCGCGCTGCGCTGGTCCGCGGTCGTCCTCGCGGTGCTCATACTCGGCACGGCGGGAGCGGGCTACCTCTACTACCAGCACCTCAACAGCAACCTCGACAAGGACGAGCTGAACCTCGGGGACAACAAGCTCCACCGCTCCGACCCCAACGCCGCCGGACAGCGGCCGATGAACATCCTGCTGCTGGGCTCCGACTCACGCGCCTCCGAGGAGAACGTACGGCTCGGCGGCTCCCGCGCCGACCGCGACCGGCCGCCGCTGGCGGACGTACAGATGCTGCTGCACGTCTCCGCCGACCGCAGCAACATGTCGGTCATCTCCGTACCGCGAGACACCAGGACGACGATCCCCAAGTGCACCGACCCGGACGACGGGAAGGTCTATCCGGCGACCACCGACAAGATCAACACCAGCCTGCAGCACGGCGGCCCCGGGTGCACCGTGGCCACCTGGGAAGAGATGACCGGCATCCCGATCGATCACTTCATGATGATCGACTTCTCAGGCGTGGTCTCCATGGCCGACGCGGTCGGCGGTGTCCCGGTCTGCGTCAAGGAGAACGTGCACGACCCGAAGTCGAAACTGAAACTGAAGAAGGGCACCTCCGTCATCAAGGGCGAGCAGGCCCTCAGCTGGCTGCGCACCCGGCACGGCTTCGGCGACGGTACGGACATAGGGCGTGCCAAGGCGCAGCACATGTACATGAACGCGATGGTGCGCCAGCTCAAGGCGGGCACCAAGCTGACCGACCCGGGCAAGCTGCGCGATCTGGCGGAGGCCGCCACCAAGGCGCTCACCGTCGACAAGGGCATCGGCTCGGTCAAGAAGCTCTACGACCTTGGCAACGATCTCAAGCAGGTGCCGACCAAGCGCATCACCATGGCCACCATGCCGTGGGAGTACGGTCCCGGCGGCAGCTATGTGGTGCCCAAGGAGGGCGACGCGGACAAGGTCTTCTCCCTGGTGCGCAACGACGTGGCGCTCGACGGCAAGGACAAGAAGAAGGCCGAGGCCAGCAAGTCGGCGCAGCCCACCGAGCCGTCGCAGCCGAAGGCCGAGATCCCGATCAGCGTGATGAACGGAACCGGCACCGCGCTCCAGCGGCCGGTCACCGGCCGGGCGAGCGTCATCGCGGGCGCGCTGGCCAACAAGGGCTTCCGCCAGGCCACCGCCGACCAGACGCCCCAGTCGCGCGCCGACACCACCATCAGCTATCCGCGTGAGGAACAGCGCGGTGACGCGCTGGCCGTCGCCAAGGCGCTCGGCATCCCGGAGCGGCTGGTCAAGCACTCCGCGGGCGTGCAGCGGGTCACCCTCATCATCGGGGCCGACTGGCGTGAGGGGCCGAGCTATCCCAAGGGAGACAGCGGCGCGGACGGCAAGAAGGACGACCAGAAGGCGCCCGACAGCGCGGACGCGCTGCGGGGCGACAACAAGAAGGCGTGCATGGACGTCAACCCGAACTACACGTGGTGAGGCGCTGACGCCGCCCGCGGCGGGTGACGCGGCTGAACGCGTAGGACGCAACTGAACGCGTAAGGGGCGCCCTCCCAGGGAGGGCGCCCCTTACATACGTTCGTCCGCCGCCGGTGCGCTCCGGCTGCCGCTACTGCGTGGCCGGCACCGGCGCCCGCCGGCTCGCGATGACCTTGCGGGCCAGCTTCTTCGGGCTGGTCAGGAAACCCCACCCCCACGACATGTGCATGGTGGCGAGCGCGACGGGGATCTGGGCGCGGGCCTTCAGCGACAGCCCCCGGCCCGCGGGCAGCGAGCCGGCGACGATGGCCGCCAGATAGCCGCCGGGCACCACCAGCCCCCACGGGGTGACGGCGACGCCCACCACCAGGCCGGCCGCGATGGCGCACACGGCGGCCGGCGGTGCCAGATAGCGCAGATTGATGGACCCGGCGTGGTAGCGGGCCACGACGTGCCGCCAGCGGCCGTAGTTGCGGTACTGCTTGGCCAGCGCGCGCACGCTGGGCCGGGGCCGGTAGGAGACCCGCAGTTCGGGCGAGAACCAGATCAGCCCGCCCGCCTCGCGGATGCGGAAGTTCAACTCCCAGTCCTGGGCGCGGATGAACTCCTCGTTGTAGCCGCCCTGCTGCTCCAACACCTCGCGGCGGAAGACACCCAGATAGACCGTCTCGGCCTCGCCGGCGGTGCCGCCGGTGTGGAAGGCGGCGTTTCCCACACCGATCTTCGAGGTCATCGCCGCCGCGACGGCGTGCTCCCAGGCGTTCTCGCCCTCGGCGTGCATGATGCCGCCGACATTGGCGGCGCCGGTCTCCTCCAGCAGCCGCACGGCCGTGGCGATGTAGTCGGCGGAGAGCATCCCGTGCCCGTCGACACGCACCACCACCGGATGCCGGGACGCCTTGATCGCGGCGTTCAGCCCGGCCGGGGTACGGCCGGTGGGGTTGGGCACCGTGTGCACGCGGGGGTCCTCGGCGACCAGCTCGGCGGCGATCTCGTCCGTACGGTCCGTGGAGGGCCCCAGCGCGATGACCACCTCCAGCTCGCCGTCGTAGCGCTGCTGCAGGATGTGCCGCACGGAGCTGCGCAGATGCCGTTCCTCGTTGAGGACCGGCATGATCACGGAGACGGGAGGCTGGGCTGCGTCCGGGGGGGAGTCCGGGGAAGGACGTCGGTTCTCGCGAGTCACGGCGCTCACGTTACCGCGATCGGGCGAACGGTCCGTACGCCCGCGCCCCTCCTGGGGCCGGTCCCGGGACGGGACGGCGTGTACGCACGATCCGGAGATCGTACCGGCATACAGTGTGGGAACTTCAAGTCACCGTATTGTCACCCTAAGTACTTTCTCTGTTCGTCTCTGCGGAAGGCGGCCACTCTTGCCTCGACGCGCCTCCTCCCCCCACAACGGCCCACGCCGACGCCGTCAGGGCCCGCGCTGGGGCCTGCGGATCGCCACGGGCACCTCCGTGCTGCTGCTGGCCGCCGGTGGCGTCGGGCACGCGATGGTGACAGGACTGAGTTCGGACGTGCGCAGGGTCGACCCGTTCGACGGACTGGACACCGACAGCCGCCCCAAGGACGACAACGGCGTCAACTTCCTCGTCGTCGGCACCGACCGCAGAGACGGGCTCTCGGCCACCCAGAAGGAGCGCTACAACCTGGGCGGCTCGGCCTGCGACTGCACGGACACGATGCTGCTGGTCCACCTCTCCGGCGACCGGGAGCGCGCCACGGTCGTCAGCCTGCCGCGCGACACCTACACAAAACTGCCGCCGCACAAGGACCGCACCACCGGCAAGCGGGTGGCCGAGCGACCCGCCAAGCTGAACGCCGCCTACACGGCGGGCGGCGCCCCCTTGACCGTGCGGACCGTGGAGAAGCTCACGCGCGTCCATGTCGACCACTACCTGGAGGTCGATTTCACCAGCTTCATGAGCACCGTGGACGTGCTGGGCGGCGTGCCGGTCTGTACGACCAAGCCGCTCAAGGACAGCTACTCGGGTCTCGACCTGCCCAAGGGCACCACCAAGCTGAACGGCGGACAGGCACTGCAGTACGTCCGGGCGCGGCATCTGGACGGCGGCTCGGACCTGAGCCGGATGAAGCGGCAGCAGCACTTCCTCGCCTCGGTGATGTCGCGGGCCACCGACACCGGGGTGCTGATGAACCCGGTGCGCTTCAACAAGGTGGCAGCGACCCTGCTGGAGTCGGTGCGCGCCGACCAGGGATTCGGCACCGAGCAGATGATGGCCCTCGGTCAGGCGATGCGCGGCTTCAGCCCGGCGTCCTCGGAGTTCGCCTCCGTACCGCTGGCCGACACCGACCACCGGGTGCCCGGCCTGGGCTCGACCGTCAAATGGGACGAGCGCAAGGCGGCCAAGCTGTTCGCGGCGCTGCGCGAGGACCGTCCGCTGTCCGGGCCGACCGAGCCGAAGCGGGGCGGACCCCCGCAGGTCGAGGTCGCCCCGCGCAACATCAAGGTGGAGGTGGCCAATGCCACGGGCCGCCAAGGGCTCGGTGCGCGGATCGACCGGCAGCTGCGCGGCACCGGCTTCGCCACCGCCGGGGTCGCCACCAACGCTCCGCGCGCCGACCGCCCCCGGACGACCATCACCTACGACCCCCGCTGGAACCGTTCCGCCCGCTCTTTGGCCGCAGCGCTTCCCGGAGCCGAACTGGTGAAGGCCGAGCGCCGGGGCGCACGGATGAAGGTGACGATCGGTGACCCGGACCAACGGGTGCGCCGGGTCGAGCCCCCGGAGGTGGACAGCTCCCCGGGCGAGGCACCCATGCGGGGGGACGAGGTGGACTGCGAGTAGCCGTCCGCCCGGGTGCGGGTGCTACTGGTCGGGGCGCTGTTCGCGCAGCTCCCTGATGGCCCGGCGCCGGGCGAGCCGGTGCGTACGCCTGATCTGCGCCTCCTGGAACCGCCGGTGGTCCCGCTCGGTCTCCGGGAGCACCGGCGGCACCGAGCGCGGCTTGCCCTCCTCGTCGACCGCGGCGAAGACCAGATAGGCCGATCCGACCTGCTGTGCGGGGGTCGACTCGTTCCAGCGCTCGGCCATGACGCGTACGCCCACCTCCATGGAGGTGCGGCCCGTCCAGTTGCACTGCGCGTGGACGTGGACGAGATCGCCGACGCGGACCGGTGAGAGGAACGCCATCTCGTCCATGGACGCCGTTACCGCGGGCCCCGACGAGTGACGGCCGGCGACCGCCCCGGCCGCGTCGTCCACCAGCTTCATGATCACGCCACCGTGGACGGTACCGAGGAGGTTGGTGTCGGCCGCCGTCATGATGTGCGACAGCGTCGTGCGAGACGCCGATGTCGGCTTTCCGGGAAGGTCGTCCCCTGCCGACTGAGGGCCCTGATCAGACATGACACCACCATAAGCGGACGGCTCCGGGCCCCGTGCTCCGCCGAGGTCGGGCCGCCCCGCTCCCCGCCCCGCGCCGCCTGGGGAAGCCCCGCAGACCGCGGCAATTTGCATCAGAACTGCTACAGCCTGACCCCGAAGTGGTACCCGCCCTGTGTTCCTCCCCTCCAGGGCAGGCACACTGCGGGGCATGAATCAGTGGCCCGATAGCTCGCGGGGCCGGGAAGGTCGTGGCAGCGGCGCGTCCCGTCCCGACCCCACACGTGTCATGCCCCATACATCGGCCCCGGGCGTCCCTCCGCAGAGCCGGGGCCCGGGCCAGGGGTCCGGCTACGGCGGGGGGCCCGGATACGACGCGGGCTACGGAAGGCCGCACGACGGGTACGACTCCGGCTACAACGAGGGCCAGGTCTACGGAGGCGGCCGGGGCGGCGACCGCGGCGACTACGGCGGCCGGCCACGACCGGACTGGCGCCGCCGTACCAAGTGGACACTGATCACGCTGGTCGTCGTGGTGCTGGCCTGGTCGATCGGCACCTACTTCTGGGCCGACTCCAAGCTGCGCCGGGAGGTGGACCTCAGCATCGTCGAGGACCGCCCCGAGGCCGGGGACGGCACCAACTACCTCATCGTCGGCTCGGACAGTCGCGAGGGCATGAGCGACGAGGAGAAGAAGGAGCTCCACACCGGCGGGCCCACGGACGAGGGCCGCACCGACTCGATCATGATTCTGCACGTGGGCAGCAACGGGAACACCATGATCTCGCTGCCGCGCGACTCGAACGTCGAGGTTCCGTCCTACACCGGCTCGGAGTCCGGCAAGCACTACCCCGCGCAGGGCCGCCAGACGAAGATCAACGCCACCTACGCCGAGGACGGGCCCGAGCTGCTCGTCCGTACGGTCGAGCACAACACCGGGCTGAAGATCGACCACTACGCGGAGATCGGCTTCGGCGGCTTCGCGAAGATCGTGGACGCGGTCGGCGGCGTCGAGATGGACATCCCGCGCGACATCAAGGACGAGAAGTCCGGCGCCGACCTGCAGAAGGGCAAGCAGACCCTCGACGGCCGGCAGGCGCTCGCGTTCGTCCGCACCCGTTACGCGCTGCCCGGCAGCGACCTGGACCGCACCAAGAACCAGCAGAAGTTCCTCTCGGCGCTGGCGAACCAGACCGCGACTCCGAGCACCGTCCTCAACCCGTTCAAGCTCTACCCGACGATGGGCGCCGGCCTGGACACCCTCAAGGTGGACAAGGACATGAGCCTGTGGAACGTCGCCTCGATGTTCTGGGCCATGAAGGGCGTCTCCGGCGGCGACGGCAAGTCCATGAACATGCCGATCGCCGGCAACGCCCCGAACGGCAACCTCCAGTGGGACAAGGCCAAGGTCAAGAAGTTGGTCAGCCAGCTCAACAACGACGAGAAGGTGACCGTGACCTCCGACCGCTGACCTCCAAGCGCTGCGGTGCCGGCCGCCGACACGCCAGGCGCCGAGGCGTGCCGGTGAGCCGAGCGGAGCCGAGAACCGAGGCCGGGCCCTGGACAGGGCCCGGCCTCGGTGTTTCCGCCCGCCGCTGCCGTTCGGCTCAGCGGTCGACCAGACAGAGGCAGAAGGGGTGCCCGGCCGGGTCGAGATAGACGCGGAAATCCCGGGCGCCGTCCCCGTCGTCCTGCAGGAGGCGTGCGCCCAGCGCCAGTGCCTCCTGTTCGGCCTCCTCGATCCGGGACGGCGGTACGTCCAGATCGAGGTGGAACTGCTGCGAGTGCTCCTCGCTCGGCCACTGCGGCGGGACGAACCCCGGCGCCTGCTGGAACGCCAGCCGCCGCCGGCCGTCCTCGTCGAGCACCTCCGTCCACGAGCTGTCGCTCTCCGGGTCCACCTTCCAGCCCAGCAGCTGCGCGTAGAACTCCGCCAGACGCCGGGTGTCGGGGCAGTCCAGTACGACTACGCCCATCTTGGGGATGGCCATCGTGAATCCTCTCGGTTGCTCGCCGTCGACCACCGATCGGCCGTTACCGGTACCAGGCCTCAAGTGGTAACGGTCGGGTTACCACATGATGGACGAATACCGGTAACGTCACAAGGGTGGGAGACAGACAGGCGCCGGAACCACTCCTTCTGGTGCAGGAGTTGGTGAACACGCTCGACATCGAGACCGGCAAGGACCAGCTCGCCACCCCGGAGGGCCTGGCCCGGTTCCTCAGCGACCACGGGTTGACGCGCTTGCGGCTGGGCAAACCCGACCTGGCAGGCCTGCGGGAGCTCCGCGAGGCGCTGCGTGCCGCCTGTCTGGCCCACACCAGCGGTGCACCGGTACCGCCGGAGGCCGCCGAAACGCTGGAGCGGCACCTGGGCGCGGCACCGCTGGCCCTGCGGATCGAGGCGCGGGGCGAGGCCGCGCTGGAGGCGGCACCCGGCCTCACGGGGCTGCCCGCTCTGACGGCCCACCTCGCCGCCCGCATCGCCACCGCGGCGGGCGACGGCAGCTGGCAGCGCCTGAAGGCCTGCGAGACACACGACTGCCAGTGGGTCTACTACGACCGCAGCCCGGCCGGCCGCAGCCGCTGGTGCACCATGGCCGTGTGCGGCAGCCGCGCCAAGATGCGCACCTATCGGGCACGCCGCGCCCGATAGCAGGCCGGAGGGGCCCGCCGCCTGCGGCTACGAGGCTACGGGCGGGCGGCCGGGGTCACAGCGTCGGCCGCCCCAGAGCGCGGAACGTCCAGCCGGCCTTGCGCCACAGCGCCGGGTCCAGCGTGTTGCGGCCGTCGAGGATGTGGCGGGTGGCGACGACGTCACCGAGCCCGGCCGGGTCCAGCTCCTTGAACTCCGACCACTCCGTCAGATGCAGCACGACATCGGCCCCGCGGGCGGCGTCCAGGGCGCTGTCCGCGTAGCCCAGCGTGGGGAAGACGGCCCGCGCGTTCTCCATGCCCTTCGGGTCGTACACCGTCACCTGCGCGCCCTGCAGATGCAGCTGGCCGGCGACGTTGAGTGCGGGCGAGTCCCGTACGTCGTCGGAATCGGGCTTGAACGTGGCGCCCAGGACGGCGATGCGCTTGCCCAGCAGCGCGCCGCCCAGCGCATCGCGCGCCAGCTCGACCATCTGGGCACGGCGGCGCATGTTGATGGAGTCCACCTCGCGCAGGAAGGACAGCGCCTCGGAGGCGCCCAGCTCACCGGCGCGGGCCATGAAGGCGCGGATGTCCTTGGGCAGACAGCCGCCGCCGAAGCCGATTCCGGCCCGGAGGAACTTGCGGCCGATGCGGTCGTCGTGGCCGATGGCCTCGGCGAGCTTCACCACGTCACCGCCCGCCGCCTCGCAGACCTCGGCCATGGCGTTGATGAAGGAGATCTTGGTGGCGAGGAACGAGTTGGCGGAGGTCTTGACCAGTTCGGCCGTCGGGAAGTCGGTGACCAGGAACGGGGTGCCCTCGGCGATGGGCCGCGCATACACCTCGCGCAGCAGCCCTTCGCCGCGCGGCCCGCCGACCCCGACGACGATGCGGTCGGGGTGGAGGGTGTCCTTGACGGCGAAGCTCTCCCGCAGGAACTCCGGGTTCCAGGCCAGCTCGGCCTCGTCCCCGGCGGGCGCCAGCTCGGCGATCCGGGCCGCGAGCCGCTCCGCACTGCCGACCGGGACGGTGGACTTGCCGACGACGAGCGCGGGCTGGTGCAGATGCGGCGCGAGGGAGTCGACGGCCCGGTCGACGTAGCTCATGTCGGCGGCGAACTCACCGTGCTTCTGCGGGGTGTTGACGCACAGGAAGTGGACGTCGCCGAAGGCGCCGACCTCCTCCCAGGAGTCGGTGAAGCGCAGCCGCCCGGTGGAGCCCTCCACGCCGGCGACGTGTGCGCGCAGCAGCTCCTCCAGTCCCGGCTCGAACATGGGGGCCTGCCCCTGCTCAAGCTTGCGCATCTTCTCCGGGACCACGTCCAGCCCCAGCACCTCGAAGCCCAGCTCGGCCATGGCGGCCGCGTGGGTGGCGCCGAGGTAGCCGAGGCCAATCACGGTGATCTTGGGCGAGGCCATGCGGATAGCTCCTTGTGACGGCAGAACGCTGTCCGCGAGCATAACGGGACCGCTCCTGTCGTGAACCTCACGTACCCCCAGGGAGCCCTCGGCCACTAAAATCAGTGTTACTTAACGGTAATTAGCAGTGCCGGGTCACTCGGCAACCAAGCACCCAGGCAACCCCCAGCGAGCCCGGCAGCCCCAGGCCTTGGCGGGCTCGGCGAAGGAGTGAGACACCTTGGCGTCTGATTTCGACCTCTACCGGCCGTCCGAGGAGCACGAGATGCTCCGCGACTCGGTGCGCGCGCTCGCCGAGGCGAAGATCGCCCCGTACGCCGCCGAGGTGGACGAGGAGGCGCGGTTCCCGCAGGAGGCGCTGGACGCGCTGGTGGCCAACGACCTGCACGCGGTGCACGTACCGGAGGCGTACGGCGGTGCCGGCGCCGACGCGCTGGCCACCGTGATCGTCATCGAGGAGGTCGCCCGGGTCTGCGGCTCCTCCTCCCTCATCCCGGCCGTCAACAAGCTCGGGTCGCTGCCGGTGATCCTCTCCGCCTCCGAGGAGCTCAAGAAGCGCTATCTGGCGCCGCTGGCCAAGGGCGACGCGATGTTCTCGTACTGCCTGAGCGAACCGGACGCCGGCTCGGACGCGGGCGGTATGAAGACCAAGGCCGTACGCGACGGGGACAGCTGGGTGCTCAACGGCGTCAAGCGCTGGATCACCAACGCCGGGGTCTCCGACTACTACACGGTGATGGCCGTCACCGACCCGGACAAGCGCACCAAGGGCATCTCCGCGTTCGTGGTGGAGAAGGACGACGAGGGCGTCTCCTTCGGCGCCCCGGAGAAGAAGCTGGGCATCAAGGGCTCCCCCACGCGCGAGGTCTATCTGGACAACGTGCGCATCCCGGCCGACCGGATGATCGGCGCCGAGGGCACCGGCTTCGCCACCGCCATGCAGACCCTGGACCACACCCGTATCACCATCGCCGCGCAGGCTCTCGGCATCGCACAGGGTGCCCTGGACTACGCCAAGGGGTATGTGCAGGAGCGCAAGCAGTTCGGCAAGCCCATCGGCGACTTCCAGGGCGTGCAGTTCATGCTTGCCGACATGGCCATGAAGATCGAGGCGGCCCGGCAGCTCACCTACGCGGCTGCCGCACGCTCCGAGCGGGTCTCGGAGGGCAGCGAGAAGGAGGACCTGACCTTCTTCGGCGCCGCCGCCAAGTGCTACGCCTCGGACGCCGCCATGGAGATCACCACCGACGCCGTCCAGCTGCTCGGCGGCTACGGCTACACCCGTGACTACCCGGTCGAGCGGATGATGCGGGACGCGAAGATCACCCAGATCTACGAGGGCACCAACCAGGTCCAGCGCATCGTGATGGCGAGGAACCTGCCGTAACGGCGCAGCGCACGCATCGGAGGGCCGGCGTCCTGGGACGCCGGCCCTCAGGCATGCTGGTGGCTCAGTGCCCCATGTCGCAGCAGCCGTCCCGGCGCAGCTGGCTGCTCACCTGCCGCCAGTGCGACTGCCGCCCCTCGCCGTGGGCGCGGGTCCGCTCGGCGCCGTAGGCGTCGACCAGCTCCTTCTGTTCGTACGGGACGCCGCCGCGTACGACCGTCACCGTGCGCACCAGGGAGTCGAAGTCGGTCAGCGGGTTGCCGTCCACCAGGGTGAGGTCCGCCAGCTTGCCCTCCTCCACGGTGCCCAGCTCGCGCTCGGCGCCGAAGACCTTGGCGGGCAGCACGGTCGCCGTACGCAGCGCCTCGTGCGGCTTGAGCCCGGCCCGGTGCAGTGCGCGCAGCGCCAGGTGGAGGTGGAGCCCGACCGGCACCAGCGGCTGGTCGGTGCCGAGCGCCACATAGCCGCCCGCGGCCAGCACGCGCCGGTAGACGGCCGTCTCCACCTCGAGGGTGGCCAGCTCGTCCTTCGTGGGCGAGGTGGCCGCCCGCTCCCGTACGGCCTGCACGTCCCACGGAGGCAGCAGCCGGGTCACCCGCTCGTCCTCGGCCAGCTCCGGATGGGAGCCCAGCAGCGGGAGGGCGGTGAAGGGCGTGGCGACCAGGTGGAAGTCGCCCGGCGTGGAGTAGATGCCGACGACGTCCTCGTAGGCGCGCCCGGTGGCGGTAGTGGCATGGCCGAACTCCAGCCGCTGGGTGGCCTGCAGGTGGGTCGTCAGATCCTGGCCGACCTGGACGCCGGGGGTGCACAGGTGGCTGCCGGAGCGGACCTGGAGCTCTTCGTGGGCGTAGCGGGCCGCCTGGCGCATCGCCGTGGCGGGTGCGCGTACATACGTCTTGACGAAGTCCCAGTCGAGCGCTCCCGCACGCTCCAGGGAACGCCGCAGCCCGTCCGCCGTGCGGTGGGCCCTGCCCATGCTGTAGGCGACGCGGGCACCGTCCAGCAGTTCGCCGGTGGCCAGCAGCCGCGGGCCCGCCAGCTTTCCGGCGGCCACCGCCTCGCGCAGCCGCGCCTGTTCGTAGGCGAAGCCGCCGAAGGAGACCGCGGTGGTGATGCCGTAGGCGAGCTGGGCGACGGTCTGTCTGCCGCCGTAGGTCGTCTGCCAGGGGTGTGTATGGGTGTCCCACAGGCCCGGCAGCACCGTCAGCCCGGAGGCGTCCAGCCGGCGCTCGGCGCGGCGGCCCGCGCGGTGCGGGGAGATCTCGGCGATCCGGCCGTCCCGCAGCACCAGATCGACGTCCTCGACCACGCCGTCCCCGGTGCCGTCCCACAGCCGTCCGGCGTGGACGACGGTCTGCTTGGGCGCGGGCCGCCGCCAGGACATCTCCAGCCGGACGGTACGCGCCTTCCCGCCCTTGACCTGGCGCAGTCGCAGCTTGCCCGCGGACAGATACAGCAGGGTGCCGGAGTCGCCGGACCAGGAGGGGTGGTCGGCGCTCTCGTCGGACAGCCGCCGCGCCTCCCCCGCCGGGCTGCCGTCCTTCCCCACGGGCAGCACCCACAGCGCCGACTCGGACACGGCCGCCATCCACTTCCCGTCGGGCGACCAGACGGGCCCGGCGGCGTAGCGGTCGGCGAGCGAGGCGTGCGGCGCCAGCGGGTGCAGGGCCTCCTCGCCGCTGTCGGTGTCGAGGACGCGGATGAGGTTGTAGCCCTCGCGGAAGCGGTGGTTGAGCCGGTTACGGTCGCACAGTGCCAGTCGGCGGCCGTCCGGCGACCAGGAGGGCGGACCGGGGAGGCCACCGCCGCCCAGCGGCCCGGCCAGCGTGCGCTCCCGGCCGCTGTCCAGATCCTTGACGAGCACATTGCCCGCCATGTCCAGGCAGGCCAGCTTGTCGCCGTCCGGGGACAGCGCCCCGAAGACGCGGCCACCGGCGGCGAGTTCCTTGTCCTTCCCCGAGTCGAGTTCTCTGCGGCGCACGGCCGGCAGCCCGTCGCGGTCGTCGCTGTAGAGCAGTGCTTCGCCGTCCCTGGAGAAGGAGGGCGCGCAGATGTAGCGGGACTCGGAGGCCTCGACGAGTTTGCGTGGGCGGCCCCGGCCGTCGGTGCGGGCCAGCCAGAGCGCGTTGAGGGCGACGTAGGCGACGTGTTCGCCGTCCGGGGAGAGGACGGGCTGCTGCACACCGCGCACCCGGTGTCTGCCGGGCGCCTCGAAGCCGTAGTCCTTGACGCGGTAGCGGGGGCGCTGGGTGGGGAGTTCGGCGGTGAAGTCGATGCGCTCGACCGACTCGGGGCGGGCCGGGCGCAGCAGCCGGAAGGTTCCGGAGACGGTCAGCAGCAGCGTCTCGCGGTCGGCCCAGCGGGGCGGCACCGGCGCCAGGTCGCCGTCGACCCGTACCGCCTCGCCGTCCACCACCAGGGTGCAGGACGCCTTGGGCGCGGCGGTGGTGCGCAGATAGGCGACCTTGCCGGCGGGCGAGACGGCGGGCGTCATCAGGGCGACGCCCTCGGTCGGGTCCTCGTGCTCGGTGCGGACGTCCCCGGAACCGTCGGCCGCGACGGAGACGAGGGTGCGCGCCCGCAGCTGCGGGCCGGACTCCCCCTCGATCACGCTGCCGCGCACGCACAGCACCCGCTCGCCGTCGGGCGACCAGGTGGGGTCGAAGTCCTCCCAGTCGCCGCCCTGGAGCGGCCCTTCCTGCCCTTTCCTGCCGGTGAGGCGGGTCAGTTCACCGCTGCGTACGTCCAGCACCCAGATGCGGTACGGGCTGCCCTTGACCGGGTCGCCCTCGCGCTCGGAGGCGAACGCGATGCGGGTGCCGTCCGGCGACCAGGAGGGGCCGCGGTCGTCCCAGGGCCCGTCGGTGCGCTGTTGGAGGCCGGAGCCGTCCGGGCGCAGGGTCCAGATGTGGAAGCCGCCGTCGTGGTAGGCGCACACGGCGACCGTCTTGCCGTCGGGGGCCAGCACGGGCCGGGTGGGCTCCAGTCCCGGGGCGCTGAGCGCACGCGCCGCGCCACCCGAACGGGGGATGGACCAGAGGATGTTCTGCATCTCCGCGATCATCCGGTCGCTGCCGGGTACCAGCGTGGCGGCGCCGTTGGTGGCGGCGGAGAAGGAGACGGTGCGGGCCTTGGTGGCGGCCTGCGCGGGGGCGGCGGTCGGCGTCGGTGCGGCGGCTGCCGGTGCGGTGAGGGCCGTGCCCGAGACGGCGAGGGCGCCGCCCGCGGCGGCGGACGCCTGGAGGAGGCGGCGCCGGGCGAGGGCGCCGGGGGAATCGGAAGGGGTGGAAGTTGCTGGGGTGGGGTGCGAGCCGGACGATTCCGAAGTGGCCAATGGTCCTCCCTGGACACAAGGAGTGGGCCCGCTGATGCTCGCGGGCCCCGGGGGCGAGGTCAAGACCGCTCACCGCCTCGGGGCCCGCTGCTCCACGGCCGCCTCCCGCAGGGAGTCGGCGCCGGCCGCGGGGAGTTGACGCCGGCTCGGCCGGCGGCCGGTCAGCCGTCCAGCTGTCCGATCGTGGCGATCGAGGGCCCGCGCCGGGTCTGCAGCGTGCGGGCCACCTCCTCCGCCTCGCGCAGCACCCGCAGGGCGTTGGTCCACGTCAGCTTGGCCAGGTCCGCCTCGGACCACTTGCGGTCCAGCAGTTCGGCGACCAGATGCGGATAGCCGGCGACGTCCTCCAGCTGGGCCGGGGTGAAGGCGGTGCCGTCGTAGTCGCCGCCGATGCCGATGTGGTCGATGCCCGCGACCTCGCGCATGTGGTCGAGGTGGTCGGCGACCGTGGCGGCGTCCGGGACCGGCCGCGGGTTGGCCTGCTCGAACGCGCGCTGCACCTTGCGCCCCTCGTCGCTCAGGTCCAGGTGGTCCAGGCCGTGCGCCCGCATGTTCTCGTCGGCCGCCCGGGTCCAGGCCACCGCCTCCGGGAGGATGAACTTGGGCACGAAGGTGGCCATCGCCACGCCGCCGTTGGCGGGGAGCTGGGCGAGCACGTCGTCGGGGATGTTGCGCGGGTGGTCGCAGACGGCGCGCGCGGAGGAGTGCGAGAAGATCACGGGCGCCTCGGTGACCCGCAGCGCGTCCCGCATCGTCTCGGCCGCCACGTGCGAGAGGTCCACCAGCATGCCGAGCCGGTTCATCTCGCGGACGACCTCCTCGCCGAAGCGGCTCAGCCCTCCCGCGCGCGGCTCGTCGGTGGCCGAGTCGGCCCAGTCCAGCGAGTTGTTGTGGGTGAGCGTCAGATAGCGCACCCCCAGCTGGTGGAGGGCGCGCAGCGCGGCCAGCGAATTGTTGATGGAGTGCCCGCCCTCGGCCCCCATCAGCGAGGCGATGCGGCGCTGGGCGTGTGCGTCCTCCACGTCCTGAGCGGTGAAGGCCAGCTGGAGGTCCTCGGGGTAGCGCTCCGCCAGCAGCCGCACGGCGTCGATCTGCTCCAGGGTGGCGCTCACCGCGTCGTCCCCGGTCAGCTCGCCGGGGACGTAGACGGACCAGAACTGCGCGCCGACCCCGCCCGCGCGCAGCCGCGCGAGGTCGGTGTGCAGCTTCTCGCGCTGGTCCTGGGCGATGTCGAGCCTGTCCAGGTCGTAGCGCGCCTGTTCACGCAGCGCCCAGGGCAGGTCGTTGTGCCCGTCCACGACGGGGTGCTCGGTCAGCAGCGCCCGGGCGCGCTGAAGGTTGGGGTTGTCGGGACGGGTCATCGGTTGCCCCCCGCCTGGCCGAAGCCGAACCCGGTCTCTCCCGCGGCCTTGGCGCGCAGCCGCTTGCCCTTCTCGGTGGCCTGCTCGTTGAGCTCCTGCTGGAAGTCGCGCATCTTCTCGCGCAGTTCGCTGTCGTGGGCGGCCAGCATCCGTACGGCGAGCAGCCCGGCGTTGCGCGCCCCGCCCACCGAGACGGTGGCGACGGGAACGCCGGCCGGCATCTGCACGATGGACAGCAGCGAGTCCATGCCGTCCAGGTACTTGAGCGGTACGGGCACGCCGATGACGGGCAGCGGGGTGACCGAGGCGAGCATGCCCGGCAGGTGCGCCGCGCCGCCGGCGCCCGCGATGACGGCCTTCAGCCCGCGATCGGCGGCGTCCTCGCCGTAGGCGATCATCTCGCGGGGCATCCGGTGCGCGGAGACGACATCGACCTCGTACGGCACCGCGAACTCGTCCAGCGCCTTGGCCGCCTCCTCCATGACGGGCCAGTCCGAGTCGGATCCCATGACGATCCCCACGAGAGGGCTGGCTGTACTCAATGCGGCTCCTAGTAAGAGAGAAACGGCTCAGGGCGGGAGCGAGGGGCGGGTGGGAAGGGCACGCACCCCCACGGCGGGACAGCCGGCCGTCACGGGGTGCTCACTCCACGATGGTGCCCCGTAGGTAACCCGCGGCGTGTGCGGCACGTTCCCGTACGTCGGCGAGGTCGTCCCCGTAGACGTTGACGTGTCCGACCTTGCGGCCGGGCTTCACGTCCTTCCCGTACATATGGATCTTGAGCTGGGGGTCGCGCGCCATGCAGTGCAGATACGCCGCGTACATGTCCGGGTAGTCGCCGCCCAGCACATTGGCCATCACGGTCCAGCGCTCCCGGCAGCGCGGGTCGCCCAGCGGCAGGTCGAGCACGGCTCGCACATGGTTGGCGAACTGGGAGGTCACGGCGCCGTCCTGGGTCCAGTGCCCGGAGTTGTGCGGCCGCATGGCCAGTTCGTTGACGAGCAGCCCGCCGTCCTTGGTCTCGAACAGCTCGACGGCCAGATGCCCGACGACGCCCAGCTCGTGCGCGATGCGCAGCGCGATCTCCTGGGCGCGCACGGCGGCGTTCTCGGGCAGCTCGGGCGCGGGTGCGATCACGGTGTCGCAGACGCCGTCGACCTGGATGGACTCCACCACGGGGTAGGTGACGGCCTGTCCGTGCGGGGAGCGTACGACGTTCGCGGCCAGCTCCCGCGCGAAGTCGACCTTCTCCTCGGCGAGCACCGGGACGCCCGCTTTGAAGGGCTCGGCCGCGTTCGGGTCGTCGGCGCCGCGCACGATCCACACGCCCTTGCCGTCGTAGCCGCCGCGCACCGTCTTGAGGACGACGGGGAAGCCGTCGCCCCCGTCCTCGCCCGCACCCTCCGCCGCGAACGCCGCCACGTCGTCGGGCCCGGTGACGATCCGGTTGCGCGGCGCGGGCACGCCGAGTTCGGCGAGCCGGGCGCGCATCACCCCCTTGTCCTGCGCGTGGACGAGCGCGTCGGGGCCCGGGCGCACCGGGATGCCGTCCGCCTCCAGGGCGCGGAGGTGCTCGGTGGGCACATGCTCGTGATCGAAAGTGATCACGTCGCAGCCCTCGGCGAAGCGCCGCAGCGTGTCCAGATCTCGGTGGTCACCGACGACGACGTCGCCTGCGACCTGCGCCGCGGAGTCCTGCGGCGTAGCGGAAAGGAGCTTGAATCTGATGCCGAGCGGGATGCCCGCCTCGTGGGTCATACGAGCGAGCTGGCCGCCGCCGACCATGCCGACTACCGGGAATGTCACGGTTCCAGGGTACGGGGCGGGCCGGAGCGCTCCGCCCGCCAGGTCCGCCTTCCACCGCTCCGGCTACCCTCGGCACCGGCCGATCTTGATATGGACCTGTCCACAACGGGGGACGAGATGCGCTGTACGAAGCGACGGAGGAAACAAGCCACGCCGGCCCTCGCCGTGCTGCTGGCCGCCACGGCGTGCGGCGGTGGCGGGAGCGGCGGAGCCGGCGGGGGCAGCGACAGCGGCGGTGACGGGGGGAGCGGTGTCCCACGGCCGCGGGAGTTCGGCGTCGAGCAGACCAGTGTCCACGTCCGCCCAGACGAGCAGTTCGTGCTGAAGGTCCCCTACCGGCCCGGCGAGGGGTACCGGTGGATCGTCCGCGGGCAGCGCCCCGACCCGAAGATCGTCACTCGGCTGGAGACCTCCTCGCACGGCTTCGACCCGGACAGCGCGGGCGACCGGGGCGAGCGCTGGTACTCCTTCCGGGCCGAGAAGCCCGGCAGCACCCGGCTCCGGCTGCGCGAGTGCTTCCAGTGCGGGACCGGCAACCAGCGGATCGACGAGGACCACGGCGTTACCGACGTCACCTTCCGTATCACCGTCGCCGACTGACCAGCGGCTGCCGCCGCACCCTGCCGGGCCGCGCTCAACCCTCGCCGCCCGGTGTGCGTCAATCGCCCTACAGAGCTCATGCACGGCTGGTTAGCATGGGCAGCCTTCGACACGCCGACCGGAACGGGGCTCAGTATCGCTATGGGTGAATGGCGCACGATGCGCCCGGGACTGGAGCGGCTCGTGCGCGAACTGGCCAAGTTCGGCGCCGTCGGTGCGCTGGGCTTCCTGGTGAACGTCGCGATCTTCAACCTGTGCATCCACACGTTCCAGCTCGCACCCATCCGCTCCGGTGTCATCTCGCAGGTCGTCGCGATCGGCACCAACTACCTGGGCAACCGCTACTGGACCTACCGGCACATCGACAAGAACCGGATCCACCGCGAGACGGTCCTCTTCTTCTTGTTCAGCGGCGCCGGGCTGGTGCTGGAGAACGGCATCCTGGCCCTCTCGCACTACGGTTTCGGCTACACCTCGCCGCTGGCGGACAACATCGCCAAGAACGTCATCGGGCTCGCCATCGGCACCGTCTTCCGCTTCTGGGCGTACCGCACCTGGGTCTTCAAGGTGGGAGCGCGGGCAGCAGCGGACACCGGCGCCGGTACGGACGCGGGCCCGGCGCCCGAGCAGGCCCGGGAGGCGCGGCCCGGTGACGAACCCGCGGGTGCCGGATCGGGCGGTGTCCGGTTCGCCGTGGAACCGGCGGGCTCAGCCGGAGGCGGACGCGTCGACGTCGGCGGCCTCGCGGCTGAGGAACAGCGCGAAGACCGGCGGCAGCTGCTGAAGTAGCTCCAGCCGTCCGCCGTCGGCCTCCGCTAGGTCGCGGGCGACGGCGAGGCCGAGACCGGTGGAGTTGTGGCCGCTGACCGTCCGCTCGAAGACACGTGAGCCCAGCGCCTCGTCCACCCCGGGGCCCTCGTCGGTGACCTCCACCACCACCTGGTTGCCGGTGACCCTGGTGCGCAGCGCGACGGTGCCCTCGCCGTGCATCAGCGAGTTCTCGATCAGCGTCGCCAGCACCTGAGCCACCGCGCCCGGCGTACCCACGGCACGCAGGCCGGTCTTGCCGGAGCGCACGATGGCCCGGCCCGCACTGCGGTAGGCGGGTTTCCACTCCTCGATCTGCTGCTTGACGACCTCGTCCAGATCGAAGCTGACCGCGGACCCGGTACGCGGGTCACGGGAGTTGGTCAGCAGCCGCTGCACCACGTCCGTCAGCCGCTCGACCTGGGCGAGCGCGATGGTCGCCTCCTCGCGGACGACGGCGCGGTCCCCCGGCTCGTCGCCCTCGGCCATCGCGATGATCTCCTCCAGCCGCATGGACAGCGCCGTCAGCGGGGTGCGCAGCTGGTGGGAGGCGTCGGCGGCCAGCCGCCGCTCGGCGGTGAGCATCCGGCCGATGCGGTCGGCGCTGGCGTCCAGCACATCCGCGACCCGGTCCAGCTCCGGCACCCCGTAGCGGCGGTGCCGGGGGCGCGGGTCGCCGGAGCCGAGGCGTTCGGCGGTCTCGGCGAGGTCGGTGAGCGGGGCCGCCACCCGGTGCGCCTGACGTACGGCCAGCACAGCTGCGGCGACCACCGCCAGCAGCGCGACCGCGAGGATGATCAGCAGGGTGCGGCCGACCTCGGCCCGCACCGCGGAACGCGACGCCTGCACGGTCACGTGCTCGCCGTGCGCGCCGGTCTCCTTGGCCTCGACGACATCGCCGGAGGGCCGCTCACCGACCTCGATGGGCCGCCGGTCGGGCAGCTCGATGCGGATGTAGCGGACGTAGCGGTCCTTGGAGGTGGTGACGCCGATGGACTCCTTGGTCACCCGCTCCCCGGCCAGCAGCCGGCTCTCGACGGTGGAGACCACGCGGACCGCCTCGGCGCGGACGTTCTCCTTGGTGCTGTTCTCGATCGTGCGGGACTCGACGATCACCAGCGAGATGCCGAAGACCGCGACGACGACGAGGACGACGGCGAGGATGGACAGGATGAGCCGACGGCGCACGTGCTGGCTTCTTTCCTAGCTGTTGCAGGGGGCGCACCCCAAACGTACGACTCTCCGCCGACGGCCCTAGCTCTTCTCGAAGCGGAACCCGACGCCGCGCACGGTGGCGATGTAGCGCGGGTTGGCCGCGTCGTCGCCGAGCTTCTTGCGCAGCCACGAGATGTGCATGTCCAGCGTCTTGGTCGACGACCACCAGGTGGTGTCCCACACCTCGCGCATCAGCTGGTCCCGGGTGACGACCCGGCCCGCGTCCCGCACCAGCACCCGCAGCAGGTCGAACTCCTTGGCGGTCAGCTGCAGCTCCTCCTCGCCCATCCAGGCGCGGTGCGACTCGACGTCGATCCGCACGCCGTGGGTGGCGGGGGGCTGGGCCGGCTCGGCGGGCGTACCGCGGCGCAGCAGCGCGCGGACGCGGGCGAGCAGCTCGGCGAGCCGGAAGGGCTTGGTGACGTAGTCGTCGGCGCCCGCGTCGAGGCCGACGACGGTGTCCACCTCGTCGGCGCGTGCGGTCAGGACGAGGACCGGGAAGGCGTGGCCCTCGTTGCGCAGCCGGCGGCACACCTCCAGGCCGTCCATACCGGGCAGCCCCAGGTCGAGCACGACCAGGTCGATGCCCTCGCGCAGCCCGGCGTCGAGCGCGGTGGGGCCGTCCTCGCGCACCTCGACCTCGTATCCCTCCCGGCGCAGGGCGCGGGCCAGGGGCTCCGAGATCGACGCGTCATCCTCGGCGAGCAGTACACGGGTCATGGACCGATGGTAGTCCGCGTGGCAGAGCGCCAGTGGTGACCTGGTGCGCTCTCCCCCGAACACTGTCGATCATGAGGTGAGATGGACACGACACCAACGAATACGCGGGCAGGTTGCGCGATTCACCTGTGATGTATCTCGCAACCTCTTCCCTGGTGCGGTACACGGTGACCTATGGTGAATGCACTTATGTAGTGAACGTCGAGGACTCCTGGCGCCACAGCACCATCGGCCGGGGGTCCTTTTCCGTGTACGGGTCCCGCTGCGAGCATCGCCGCTGGGCAGCGCGGCACCCGCAGCGCAATGGCAAGGAACACCGATATGGCGCCCAGCCTGACGAAGGACGCCCCCGGCAACACCGGCGGCAAGACCTTCTTCGGCCACCCACGAGGTCTGGCCACGCTCTTCATGACGGAGATGTGGGAGCGCTTCAGCTTCTACGGCCTCCGCGCACTCCTCGTCGTCTACCTCGTGGCCGGCGGGCCCGACGCGGGTGAAGGCGGCGCCGGGCACCAGGGTGGCGGGCTCGCCATGGACCTGGCCACGGCGACGGCGATCTACTCCGTCTACAACGCCATGGTCTATCTGCTGACCATGCCGGGCGGCTGGTTCGGCGACCGGCTGTGGGGACCCCGCAAGACGGTCACCGTCGGCGCGGGCATCATCATGCTCGGCCATCTGACCCTGGCGATGCCGGGTGAGCCGACGTTCTTCGCCGGCCTGGCCCTGGTGGCCACCGGCTCCGGTCTGCTGAAGGCCAACATCTCCAAGATGGTCGGCGACCTGTACAACGGCCCCGACGACCCGCGGCGCGACGGCGGTTTCACCGTCTTCTACATGGGCATCAACGCGGGTTCGTTCTTCGCCCCGTTCGCCATCGGTACCGTCGGCCAGACGGTCAACTGGCACCTGGGCTTCGGGATGGCGGCCGTCGGCATGGGCCTGGGCCTGATCCAGTTCCTCATCGGCTCGCGCCACCTGGACCCCAAGAGCAGCCAGGTCCCCTCGCCGCTGTCGGCACAGGAGAAGGCGGGCGTGCTGCGCAAGGCGCTGCTGTGGCTGGTCGTCGCGGTGATCTTCTACGGCGTCGTGGTCGCCACCGGCACCTTCACCCTCAACTGGGCGATGATCCCGCTCACCGTCCTTGGTCTGCTCATCCCGCTGGGCATGCTGGTGCGGATCAAGCGCGACAAGGACCTCACCCGGGCGGAGCAGGGCCGGATGACCGGGTACATCTGGTTCTTCGCCGCCGCGGCGATCTTCTGGATGATCTACGACCAGGGCGCCTCGACCGTGCAGGCGTTCGGTGACGCCAAGACCACCACCCAGATACTGGGCTGGCACTTCCCCTCGACCTGGTTCCAGTCGATCAACCCGCTGTTCATCATGCTGCTCGCCCCGGTCTTCGCGGCGCTGTGGCTGGCGCTCAACCGGCGCGGCAAGGAGCCGTCGACCACCGTGAAGTTCGCCTTCTCGCTGGTCGTGATGGGCCTGTCGTTCTTCGTCTTCGTCGTCCCGATGGGCATGGCCGCCGACGGGGCGAAGGTGACCCCGATGTGGCTGGTCCTGATCTTCCTGCTGCACACCGTCGCGGAGCTGTGCCTCTCGCCGGTGGGCCTGTCGGTGACCACCAAGCTGGCCCCCGCCAAGTACGCGAGCCAGCTGATGGGTGTCTGGTTCCTCGCCGTGACGGCGGGCGACAGCATCACCGGCCTGCTGTCGATCGGCGGCGCCGATCTGAGCACCACCGGTGTGGTGGCCACGGAAGCCACCCTCTCCGTGCTGGCGGGCTTCGCGATCTACATGTACCGGCGGCAGATCGCCTCGACCATGTCCGAGGCGAAGTAGCCCTTCGCCCCTTGCCCCTCGTCGCCGGGGAGTTCTCCCTCCGCGACGACGAGAAGCCAGCGACGCGAGGGTCCGGGGAGCGGCGATCCGCTCAGCGGGTCGCCGCTCCTCCCCCGGCCTGGGGCCGGGAGGCCCCCGGACCCTCGCCGTCCTCGTCGCCCCCGCCTCCCCCGGGCTCCGTCCGGGCGGGCGTATCCCCAGCGGTGGCAGGGGAAGTGCCCCCTCGACGGGAAGCGGGAGCTGAGTCGTCCGAAAGGGCCGCCCTCGCCGTGTCGGGGGCGAACCAGGGGAGGGTGCCGGAGGTCGGGCCCTCGCCGGGGGAGCCCGTACGCGCGGAGCGCTGCGAGAACGGCGCCACCCGCGCCACCAGCGCCATGCCCAGCCGGAACGCGGCCAGCGGGACCACCACGCACAGCAGCACCCAGAAGAGGGTCACTCCCCACGGTCGGCCGACGTCCCAGGGCTGCTCCGTCAGTACGCGCTTGCCGAGCTTGGCCGCGACCGTGTACTCGCCGTGGGCGCCGGAGGCCAGCTCGACGGTCAGCTCGACCCGCGCCTTCTCGCCCGGGTCGATGGTGCCGCGCCACTGCTGACGCTCCCACTCGGGGGCGAGGACGCCGTGCGAGGTGCCGACCTCGAAGACCGGGTCCCGGGCGCGGTCGGCGCCCAGATTGCCGACCGTCAGCACCAGCTTGCGCTGCTCGGGGGCGCCGAACCAGTTGAGCAGCCCGCTGTCGCCCTCCAGCCGGGCCGCCAGCACGCTGAGCCGCCCGCCGGCCCGCTTGGCGGGCAGCGGCTCCACCGGGTGGCCCGCGACCCGGAGCTTCGCGTTCGCCGCCGCGTGGTCGCCGGTCACCGTGGTGGCCCGCACGACGCAGGGGCACGGCTTCGGCGGCTCCGCGACGGGGATCTTCTTGCGGAAGCGGCCCTCGCCGTCCGTGGTGACGGCCCGCCCCTCGGCGTTGGCGCAGGCGTTCGTCCCGCCGATCGCGTTCTGGCCGCACACCAGCAGGGTGAGCAGGGTCTCGGGACGCCATCCGGTGCCCCGGACCGTGACGGTCGCGCCCGCCCCCGCCTCGCTCCGCGACAGGGTGACCTTCGGCTGCTGCTTCGTCGCGGCACCCGCGGGCGTGTCCACCGGTACGGTCAGCGAGAGGAGGCAGCCCACCAGGGCGCCCAACAGGCCTACGGTCCGCCGGATGTTCGTCCTCACTTCGCCGCTCCCGTGGTTGGCGCCGCAGGCTGGGGTCGAGGCCTTCGTTCGTGCCGTTCCGGCGGGGCCGGGGGCGAGGGGGTCCGGTCCGCCCGGCCCCCTGCACGTCTGCGGCGGGCGTACCAGCCGACCGCTCCCCCGGCGAGGACGAGGAGTACGCCGACGAGCCATCCGACCGGCACGGCCGGGTACGTGGTGGTGGCCGTGGCGCGGGCCCCTGCTTCCGCCGTCACCGTGAGGCGGACGTGCGCCACGTCGACCGAGGGCGGCTTGGGCCATCGCTCATGGCGGGTGACGCTCCGGCCGGGGAGCAGTTCGACGGGCAGGGCGCGGGCGGGTTGCCGGATCAGCGAGCCGAACAGCCCGTCGGCGTCGACGGCGAGCCGGGGCCGCAGCGTGGTGTTGCCGCGGTTGACCAGGGTGTAGCCGATCGCCGCGGAGCCGTCGTCCCGCTCCTCGACGGAGACGTTCTCGATGCTCAGCGCGGCCAGGGTCGGCCCGCTCACCCGCAGATACATCCTGACCCCCACCTTCCGTTCGCCGTCGTCGACGACGAGCGCGGCGGGATGGTCGCCGGGTACGGCACTGTCCGGGAGGGTCACGCTCAACGGCACCTCGGCCCGGGTGCGCGGCGGCACCTCGACCGTGTCCTCGGCGGTGGCGATCCACTTGCCCGGCCCCCGGCTGCGGCCCTCCTCCCGTACCGCGAACCCGCCACCGCGCTCGTTGTAGGCGTCGGCGCCGCGCAGCCGGAAGGTACGGGACTCGTCACCGGGGTTGGTGAGCGCGACGGAGTCCCGGAGCACGGTGCCGGGCTCACCCTCCAGGTAGAAGTACGAGCGCGCGTCCGGGCCCGGGGTGCCCGCGGGCGGAGCCGGCGCGGCCGACCATGTGGGATCGTCCCTGAGCGGTGCCGCCCGAGCCGGGCTGCCCGCCGTCGACACACAGAGCGCGACGAGCACACAGACCAGCGCCCCCCGGGTGCGGCCCGGACGCGGTGCGGGGGTACGGGGGGCCGGCGCGGTGCGGGCGCCGTGGCGGGGCGGCCTACGGCCCACCACGGGCTAGTGCCGTACCGCGGCCCTGCGCCGCGTCACCCACAGTGTTCCGCCGATTCCGGCCAGCAGCACGGTGCCACCGAGGGTGCCGAGGGCGACCGCGGAGTCGGCGGGACCGGTCTTGGGCAGTTCACCCCCGCTGGGCGTGGTCCCGCCGCTCGCCGCGCCGCCGGACGCGTCGCCCCCGCCGCTCGCCGCGCCACCCGAGGAGTCACCGCCGCCCGAGGTGTCGCCGCCGCCCGAGCCGCCGGCCGCCGTCACATCGAGGGTGAGGGAGGGCTTGGGGTTGTTCTTCGGGTTGCAGGTGGTGGTGGTACCCAGCGCCTTGATGGTGAGGGTGCTGGCGGTGAAGGTGACCTTGCCGGACTTCTTCGGTGTGTAGGTACCGGTCAGGTCCGGAATCTTGATCGGAGTGTTGGCCGGGATGGCCTTGTCGTTGCCGGGGCCGCTCACCGGCACGTCGCCGGTCTCGGCACCGCCGAGCTTGATCTTGGCGCTGGGCTTCATCGCGCCCTTGCCGAGTTCGACGGGGCTGGAGGAGACGCCCTTCTCGAAGGACATGGTCAGCTTGTAACCGCTGCCGCTCTTGGTGGACTTGATGTCGATCGGCGAGACGGCACTCTTGTCGCCGATGGGGGTCTTGCACTGGTAGTCGACGTCGACCGTGGTGGCGCTCGCCGCGGGCGCCGACAGCAGGACGGCCGATCCGGCGAGGGCTGTTGCCACCGCCGTGGCTGCGGCGTTGCGGGTGTGGCGTTTCTTGCTGTGGGACACGGGGGTTCCCCCTTCATCCGGACTCGCAAGTTACTGACGACACATCAGATTTGCGCCGACAGTAGCCCCAGCCCCTTACAGAGGGAAGAGCCCCCGCATCCCGAGTCGAAGCGAACGCGCACCGCCCCGAGCGCATCGGTGCGGGCCCGAAAGAGCGGCGTCGGCCGGTGCGGTCAGTGCGGGGCCGCGAGCTCCGCCCACACCGTCTTGCCCGGTCCGTCGGGGTTGCGCACAACGCCCCAGTCCAGGCACAGCCGCTGGACGATGAACATCCCGTGCCCACCGGGGCGCCCGGCGCGGTGCGGGGTCCGGGGGGACGGCGAGCCGCTGCCCAGGTCGACGATCTCCAGGCGCAGCACCTTCGCGTTGGCGCCGACCCGCAACTCCTCGGGGCCGTTGGCGTGCAGGCACGCGTTGGTGACCAGCTCCGAGACGACGAGCAGGACGTCCTCCGCCGCCGCGCGCTGATCGGCCGTGGCCGCCGGCAGCCAGCCCCAGTCCTGGAGGGCGCGGCGGGTGAAGTCCCGGGCGCGCGGCACGGCGCCGCTGGCACCGACCAGCCGCAGCCTGCGGACCTGCCGCATCGGCTGCCCTGCCTGGCGGGTGGCCCCCGCGGCGGCCGAGGCCGCACTCTCCGCAGCGGTCCCCATGGCGCCGCTCCCCCCTTCGGGTTCGGGTGTGGGCGTGGAAGCGCTCCCGGAGGGATCGGCACCTCCTTGAGCACCTTCGGAATCCGAGATCCCGAGGGTCGGCTCACGCCCCGTGTCCGCACCGGCACGCACATGTGCGTCAGCACCCTCGGCCGCGGCGAACCCCGGGGCCGCGGTCGCCGGAGTGCCCTCCGGCTCCGGACCGCGGTCGCCCGCCGGTTGCGGCCGGGTGGTGCTCATCAGTGGTTCACCTCACCGATCACCGGTTACATTTCGCCGTTCCGCGCCGTCCCGCGCCCCGCGGGACCTTGACGCGCCGCACACGAATGTCTGACAGATTCGTTGGACTCCTGCCCGGACGCACCGTGAGAACACTTACGGATTCAGCCGGACCTGTGTGATGCGTGCAACGCCCTGATTACGCTTCGGGGCGCTGTTCCGTGCCCGAGGGTTGCCCCAGCGCCGCCGCGAGATCGTCGTGCACGGTGAAGACCGCGCTCGCGCCGGTGATCTCGAAGACACGCGCCACCACCGGAAGCATCCCGGCCAGATGGACGCCGCCACCGGCCTCCTCCGCCTTCAGGCGGGCGCCGAGCAGCACGTTCAACCCCGTCGAGTCGCAGAACTCGAGCCGCGAGCAGTCCACGACGAGGCGGCTGTAGCCCTCCTCGACGCTCCGCTCCAGCGGCTCGCGCAACAGCTCGGCGGTGTGGTGATCGAGCTCACCCTCGGGGGTCACCACGGCACTGATCCCCTCGTGCCGTACCTCGACCGTCAGCCGGCCCTGGCTCGTGCTGCCGGGCATTCCGCGGTCCATGCACACCCCTTCTGTTTCGCGTGAGGGCCTTCACTGCTTCCCCCGTCGAGCGGTTCGCAACCCTACGCCTTCGGCAGCCCCACCGGTAGCCGAACATTGGACAGATTGGTCACAGATGGACATAAGGAGCTTGCCCTCGCTGTGCAGAAGCAGGTAGGTCTAGTAGGGATACCGAACCGACGTCGGCCCTGGAGGCGCCGCACCCCGTAGTGCACCGCACGGCTTCGGCAGCCATATGCCGAGAAAACCATGGAGGACAGCCATGTCACCCCGGCTCGACAACGGGATATCCGACCCCGCGCATACGCAGGTCGCGACCTTTCCCGCCGTTCCGGAGCAGCACAGCACGGACCGGCTGCCGGATTCCCAGTCCCTGGTCCCCGAAACTCTCACCGACCCGGCGAGCGCCGACACCGATCCGGCGAGCGCCGATCAGATCGCGGAGGCGGTGGAAGCCGACCTCTTCGACCAACTCCAGCTCCCTGAGATCCCACCCTATGACGAGGTCGGTCCGCTGGACGCGCGGGCCCTGTCCAAGACGCTGTTCGAGCGGTTGGAGAACCTCGAAGAGGGCACTCACGAGTACGCGTACGTACGCAACACCCTGGTCGAACTCAACCTCGCGCTGGTCAAGTTCGCGGCCTCCCGGTTCCGCTCGCGCAGCGAGCCCATGGAGGACATCGTCCAGGTCGGCACCATCGGCCTGATCAAGGCGATCGACCGCTTCGAGCTGGGCCGCGGCGTCGAGTTCCCCACTTTCGCGATGCCGACCATCGTCGGCGAGATCAAGCGTTTCTTCCGCGACACGTCCTGGTCGGTGCGGGTACCCCGACGCCTCCAGGAGCTGCGGCTCGACCTGGCCAAGGCGGGCGACGAACTCGCCCAGAAGCTGGACCGGGCGCCGACGGCCGAGGAGTTGGCCCGCCGGCTCAACATCTCCGCCGAGGAAGTCATCGAGGGCATGGCGGCGAGCAACGCCTACACCGCCAGTTCGCTGGACGCGCAGCCCGAGGAGGACGACACCGAGGGCGCGCTGGCCGACCGCATCGGCTACGAGGACCACGGACTCGAAGGCATCGAGTACGTCGAGTCGTTGAAGCCGCTGATCGCCGAACTCCCCGCCCGGGACCGCAGAATCCTCTCCCTGCGCTTCGTGGCGAACATGACCCAGTCGGAGATCGGTGAGGAGCTCGGCATCTCGCAGATGCACGTCTCCCGCCTCCTCTCCCGCACCCTGGGCAAGCTCCGCAAGGGGCTGATGATCGAGGAGTGACGCGGGGGCCGCCCGATGTGGTGCGGCTTCTCCGCGTGCTGAGGGCCCGGCCGGACCATGAGCGTCCGGCCGGGCCCTCGGCATGTTCAGTCCGCCGAGCGGTCGCGCAGCGCGCCTGCCAGTATCCGTTCGAGCGCCGTCAGATCCCCGGGCGCCAGCTCGCGGAGCGCCGGTGGCGGGGTGTCGGTGATCCGCGCCATCTCGGCCGCCGCCCGGGCCCCCGCCTCGGTGACCTCGACCAGCTTGGAGCGGCGGTCGGCCGGATTGGGCTCGCGCGTCACCAGACCGCGCCGGACCAGATGCTCGACGGCCAGCGTGGTGTAGGGGGCGTCGGCGAACAGCGCCGCCGCCAGCGCGCCGAGCGTCAGCGGCCCCTCCTCGGCCACGTGCCGGAGCGCCTTGGCGCGGAAGAAGCTCATACCGAGCGCTCGGGTGACCCGGCCGCGGATGTCGGCCGCCTCCAGGACGAGGGCCCGCATATCGCGCCAGACCCGGACCGCTGCCTCCTCGCCCGCGCCGGTCTCCCCCGCCCCGCCGGTCGTGCCGCTCCCGCCACTCGCACCGGACCCGCCGCTCACGCCGTCCTCCCCGGTCATCCCGCCGCCCCGCTGTTCGTACGCTCGGTGGCCTGCTGGGCCTGCTGCCGGGTCGTCCCGTCGCCCTCGTCGAGCAGATGGGCCGCACGCCGCGCCGTCGCCCGGGCCCAGCGGCCGGTGGTGAGGGCGCCGAGGGCCAGCACGGCCAGACCGCACCCGGAGACGATCCACCACGCTGTGCGCTCCGCGTCCTGGAACCCGGCGGCGTCGTGGAGGCCGACCACCCCGCCCGCACCGAGGCCGCCCGCCGCCATGACGGCTCCGATGACGGCCACGCCCAGCGAGGAGCCCACCTGCCGGCTGGTGGAGGCGACGGCGGCGGCGACGCCCGCCTGAGCGCGGGGCATACCCGAGACGGCGGTGTTGGTGATGGGCGCGTTGACCAGCCCGAAGCCGACACCGAAGAGCACATAGCCGCAGAAGAGCACCCCCAAGGACAGGTCGGCCGACGCGGTGAGCGCCAGCAGCGCACCCGCCGCCGTCATCCCCGCCCCCGCGGCCAGCAGCGGCAGCCGGGGGCCGCGCGAACCCACCAGGCGGCCGGACAGCGGCGCGCAGACCAGCGTCATCAAGGCCATCGGCAGCATGCACAGCCCAGCCCGCAGGGCACTCATCCCGCGTACCTCCTGGAGGTAGAGCGAGGTCACGAACAGGAAGCCACCCAGCGCGGCGAAGGCGCACACCGCCGTTGCCGTCGCACCCGCGAAGGGCACGCTGCGGAAGAAGCGCGGGTCGATGAGGGGCTCGGCCCGGCGCGACTCGTAGACCAGGAACCCGACCACGGAGACGAGCGCGACGGTCAGGCAGCCGAGCACCAGCGGCGAGGCGAACCCGCGGTGCGGGCTCTCGATGATGCCCCAGGTGAGGGCACCGAGCAGGACGATCATCAGCAGCTGGCCCACCGGGTCCGTCCGGCGGGCCCTGGGCGCGCGGGACTCGGGTACGAACAGCGTCGTCAGCACCAGCGCCGCCAGACCGACCGGCACATTCACCCAGAAGATCGCCCGCCAGCCGCTCACCTCGACCAGCAGCCCGCCGAGGATGGGGCCGGCCGCCATGCTGATACCGACGACACCGCCCCACACGCCTATCGCGCGGGCGCGCTCACGGGGCTCGGTGAACGTGTTGGTGATGATCGACATCGCGACGGGATTGAGCATCGAACCGCCCACCGCCTGCAGGGCACGTGCGGCCACCAGCCAACCCAGCCCCGGCGCCAGGCTGCACAGCAGCGACCCCGCGACGAACAGCGCCAGCCCCCACCGGAAGACGCGCCGCCGCCCCAGCCGGTCGGCGGTGGACCCCGAGAGCATCAGCAGCGCCGCCAGCACCAGCGTGTAGGCGTCGATGACCCACTGCAGACCCGACACCGAAGCGCCCAGGTCGGCGCGGATGTCGGGCAGCGCCACATTGAGGGCCGTCGTGTCGAGGCTGACGATCAGCAGCGACATGCAGCAGATCGCCAGCACCAGCAGCCGACGGCGCGGCGTCAGTTCGACATCGGGCAAGACCGCCCCCCATTTGTTTATGCGGCTACAACAGTTGCGACTCTACAACCACCCACCGACTACCGCCTCGGGCTGACACCGAGGCCGCCTCAACCCCTGGTTCGACCCAGGAGTTGGCACCTGCACGGGATTCGCCGCGGCCCGCGGCTTCCTATCGTCCAACTCGTCAGAACAGCTTGTGACCGATCGGGGGACGACACCGTGCTCACCTCGCACACCCTGCCCAACGCTCAGGCCCGGCCCGCCTCGCGGAGCGCGCCCGTCCGTCGCATCCGCCGGCAGCAGCCCCCGGCGACGGCACCCGGCCCCCGCGCGGCGGCCGACCACCACCGCGCCCTGTTCGCCCGGGTCCAAAGCTTCGTGTGGGCACATCTGGGCGACCCCGAGCTGCGCCCCGACACCATTGCCGCCGCCCACCACATCTCCACCCGCAGTCTGCACCGGCTCTTCCGCAGCCAGGGCTGCACCGTCAGCTCCTGGGTCCGCCGCCAGCGCCTCAACCGCGCCCGTCGCGATCTGGCCGACCCGAAACTGGCCCACCGCACCATTCAGACCATCGCCGCCACCTGGGGTTTCACCCGCGCCGCCGATTTCACCCGCGCCTTCCGCACGGCCTACGGCGTCCCCCCACAGGACTTCCGCACCGGCGCCCTGCGTGCCGACCACGATCTCGGCACCCCCTAGGGACGTTCCCCCAGCACCGCCCTGGCCCCGGGGGACCGCCCGTCGGGGCGGCGGCAGGGTCGGGGTCGTCCCCGACGGTGATCCACACCTCCCCGGGCGGCGGAAGGATGATCGCCATCGGTTCGGATCCCGACTCGCGGAGTGAGTGGTGCAGGTGCGCATACGGAACACCCTGGTGGCGGCCCTCGTGGCCGGTGGACTGGTCGGATCGGTGGGCGCGGTGCCCGCCCTCGCGCAGGCGCCCGGCGGGCAGGCGCTGGTGGCACGGCAGCACCCGGAAGGCCCCGATGAGGCGCTGCTGGACCAGGCGCTGCGGGGGCTGCCCGACAAGGACACCACCGCGGCACTCGCGCGGGTGGGCGGAAAGGGGAGTTGGCACGGCAGCGCCGGGGTACGGGATCTGCGCACCGGCCGGAAGGCGCTGGAGCACGCCCGGTTCCGGGCTGGTTCCACCACCAAGGTGGTGACCTCGGCCCTGGTGCTGAAGCTCGCGTCCAGGGGGGACATCGACCTCGACGGAACCGTGCAGCACTATCTGCCGGGACTGCTGACGGACGAGTTCGACCCCGTCACCGTACGGCAGTTGCTCACCTTCACCAGCGGTCTCAAGCCCGGCGAGGGTCTCGGCCCGGTGGACGGGGAGGGGTACGAGAACCGCTTCAAGACCCTCACGCCCGAACAGGTCGTGGCCTCGTCGGTGGCCAAGGGCCCGTACCAGGGAAGGGGGGAGGGCCCGGGGAAGAAGCAGCGGTACGCCAACATCGACTACACCGTCCTCGGCATGATCGTCGAGAAGGTCACCCACGACAGCTACGAGCACCAGGCATGGCTCCATGTGCTGCGCCCGGCCGGCATGCGGCACACGTCCTTCCCCGGCGGCCCCGATCCGCGCATCCACGGCCCGCACAACCGCGGCTACCAGAAACTCGCGGACGGCCGGGTGGTGGACGCGACCGAGTGGAACATGTCGGACCGCTGGGCGGCGGGCGACATGATCTCCACCACCGCCGACCTGGAGCGGCTGCTCTTCGCCCTGTTCAAGGGGGAGATCGTGCCCCAGCCGCTGCTGGAGCGCGAGATGTTCACGGTGCCCGACATCGAGGGCGCCACCATGAGCGCCGGGCTCCAGCGGTACGACACGGGACAGGGCGTGGTGTGGCTCAAGACCGGGGCCCGGCCCGGCTACAACACCGTGATCGCCGGTACCCGCGACCTGTCCCGCACCGTGGTCTACTCCCTCAACTCGACCGACGCCAAGGGGCCGGACATGAACCCGGTCGGGGAGCGGCTCCTGCGGGCCGCCTTCGACCTGCCCGCCGACCCCGGTTAGCCGGTCGGCGTCCGCCCGGCACCCTTCACCCGCGCACGCCCGCCTGCCAGACCTCCGCGACCAGCGGGACGCCCGGACGGTAGGAGAGGTGGACGTGGGAGGGGGCGTCCAGCAGCGCGATGTCGGCCCGGCAGCCGGGGGTCAGCCGGCCGACATCCGTACGGCGCAGCGCCTGGGCGCCGCCCGCCGTCGCGGACCACAGGGCCTGGTCGGGCGTCATGTTCATCTCCCGTACGGCGATGGCGATGCAGAACGGCATCGAGGAGGTGTACGAGGAACCGGGGTTGCAGTCGGTCGACAGGGCGACCGTGGCGCCTGCCTCCAGGAGGCGGCGGGCGTCCGGGTAGACGGCGCGGGTGGAGAACTCGCAGCCGGGCAGCAGCGTCGCCACTGTCGAGCTGCCCGCCAGTGCCTCGACATCCGCGTCGGTCAGATGTGTGCAGTGGTCGGCCGAAGCCGCTCCGACCTCCACCGCCAGCTGGACACCGGGACCGTGAGTGAGCTGGTTGGCGTGGACGCGGGGGATGAGGCCCTTGGCCTTGCCCGCCGTGAGGATGGTGCGGGACTGGTCCTCGTCGAAGGCGCCCTGCTCGCAGAAGACATCCACCCAGCGGGCGTACGGCGCGCACGCGTCGAGCATGTCGCCGGCCACCAGCGCGGTGTACGCGTCGGGGTCGGCCGCGTACTCGGGCGGCACGATGTGTGCACCGAGGTAGGTGACCTCTTCCATCCCCGGCGTCCGCGCGGCCATCCGCAGCGCACGGGCCTCGTGCTCGGGGCTGAGGCCGTAGCCCGACTTGGTCTCGACGGTGGTGGTGCCCTGCGCCCGCATCTCGCGCAGATGGGCGGCCAGCGTCGCCGCCAGGGCCTCGTCGGTGGCCTCGCGGGTCGCCCGCACCGTGGTGCGGATGCCGCCCGCCGTATAGGCGCGTCCGGACATCCGGGCGTTGAACTCCTGGGTGCGGTCGCCCGCGTACAGGAGGTGGGAGTGGCTGTCGACGAAACCCGGGACGGCTGCCTTGCCGCCCGCGTCGTGCGTCTGGTCGGCCGCCGGTGCCCGGTGGGTGGGGCCGACCCACGCCACCGTGTCGCCCTCGATGACGAGTGCGGCGTCCTCGATGATGCCGAGCGGGCTTCCGTCGCCCTGGGCGGGGTCGTTGGTGACGAGGGCGGCGATGTTGGTGATGGAGCAGGTGGTGGGGGCTTCGGGCATGGGTCGGTCGTCCTTCGGGTCGGGCGTCCTACGGATCGGGCGTCCTTCGTGGCGGGCGGGGCCTTTCGACCGCGGTCAGGGGCGGAGCGCTGCGATGGCCTCCGTGAGGGCCTTGGGGACGGAGTCGACGCGGGCGTGGGAGCCGTCCCGCACCACGTGCCGACCGCCCACCACCGTGTGGCGGACGTCGGCAGCCGTCGCGGCGAAAACGGCCGTCTCGGCACCGAGCCGTGCCATCGGGCCGGCCGTGCGCACCGAGTCCAGCGCGACGGTGACGAAGTCCGCCAGGGCCCCCGTCTCCAGTCGACTCGCCTCGGGCCAGCCGAGCGCGGCGTGGCCGCCCTCGGTGGCGGCCCGCAGCAGCTGTCCGGCGGTCCAGTGGCCCCGCGTCCGGCTGGCGAGGCGCTCGTTCAGTTCGAGGGCACGGGCTTCCTCGAACAGGTCGATGACGGCGTGGCTGTCGCTGCCCAGCGACAGCCCGGCCCCGGCGCGGTCGAGGGCCGGTGCCGGGCCGATGCCGTCGGCGAGGTCGCGTTCGGTGGTCGGGCACATGCACACACCCGTTCCGGTGCGGCCCACGGTACGGATGTCGTCCGTCGTCAGATGGGTGGCGTGCACAGCGGTGGTCCGGGGGCCGAGTACGCCGTGCTCGGCCAGCAGCGCGGTCGGCGTCAGGCCGTGGACGCTGTGGCACGCCTCGTTCTCGGCCGTCTGCTCGGACAGGTGGACGTGCAGCGGCGCGCCCCGCTGTTCGGCCCACTCGGCGACGGTGTGCAACTCCCGTGCGGGCACGGCCCGTACGGAGTGCACTGCGGCGCCGACCCGTGCGTGGTCGCCGTCCGGCTCGAAGTCACCCAGGCGTTCGGCCCACTCCTGGGCGCTGCCGTCGCTGAAGCGCAGCTGCTGCCGGGTGGGTGGCTCACCGCGGCCCTTGCGGCCGATGCCGGAGGCGAGGTAGGCGGTGTCCAGCAGGGTGATGCGGATGCCCGCGTCCGCGGCGGCGGCGACCAGCGCGTGGCTCATGGCGTTGGGGTCGTCGTAGCGTGCGCCGCCCGGCGCGTGGTGCAGATAGTGGAACTCGCCCACGCAGGTGATCCCGGCCAGTGCCATCTCGGCGTACACCGCGCGCGCCAGCGCGTAGTAGCTGTCCGGGGTGAGCAGCGACGCCGTCTGGTACATGGTCTCGCGCCACGTCCAGAAGGTGCCCGAGCCGACCTGGACGGTGCCACGCAGTGCGCGGTGGAAGGCGTGCGAGTGGGCGTTGGCCAGTCCGGGCAGCGTCAGCCCGTGCAGGGTGACCGCGCCGGGCGGCGGTGCCTGCACACCGGTGCGGATGGCGCCGAGCCGGCCCTGCGCGGTCACCTCCAGCACGACGTCCGGTTCGACGGTGCCGTTGAGCCAGGCGTGCTCGCACCAGTAGACTTTCTCGGCCGGCGCGCCACCGGGGTCGGGGCCCGTCGCGTTGGGGTTCGTCCTAGTCCTCGTCGTCACACCGGCTCACCTTCGCAGCAGACCTTCCAGTACGTCGGCGAGCGCGCCGACGCCCGCCGCACAGTCGTCTTCCTCGGCGAACTCGGCGGGCGAGTGCGAGACACCGGTCGGGTTGCGGACGTACAGCATGGCCGTGGGCACCGAAGCGGACAAAATACCCGCGTCGTGTCCCGCGCCGGTGGGCAGCACCGGCACCTCGCCACCCAGCAGCGCGACCAGCCGGTCGCGCAGGACGTGGTCGAACTCGACCAGGGGTGTCTCCGACTCCCGGGTGACCTCGACGGCCACACCGTCGCGCCCGCCGCGCTCCCCGGCCGCGCGTTCGATTTCGGCGACGACGCCCGCCAGCGTCTCCTGATCCGGAGCCCGCGAGTCGAGCCATCCGCTGACCAGGGACGGAACGGCATTCACCCCGTTCGGCTCCACGGCCACCTTGCCGAAGGTGGCCAGCGCTCCCGCCAGCCGCGCCTTCTTGCGGGCGGCCAGCACGGTGTTGGCGTAGGTGAGCATCGGGTCCCGGCGGTCCTCCAGCCGGGTGGTGCCCGCGTGGTTGGCCTCGCCCCGGAAGTCGAACCGCCAGCGACCGTGCGGCCAGATCGCCGAGGCGACGGCGACCGGGTGCCGCGTCTCGGCCAGTGCGCGGCCCTGCTCGATGTGCAGCTCCACGAACGCGCCGATCCGGGCGAGGCGCTCGGCGTCGGGGCCCAGCGTCTGCGGGTCCTGGCCGGCGGCCTCCATGGCCTGCGGGAGCGTCACCCCGTCGGCGTCCCGCAGCGCGTGGGCACCCTCCCGGGTGAGGGCGCCGGTCAGCAGGCGGGAGCCCACACAGGACAGTCCGAACCGTGCTCCCTCCTCGTCGGCGAAGTTGACGATGGCGAAGGGGCGGGCGAAGTCCGTGCCCCGGGCTCGCAGTTCGTCGTACGCGGCGAGCGCCGAGATGACCCCGAGCGGCCCGTCGAAGGCGCCGCCGTCCGGGACCGAGTCGAGGTGCGAGCCGGTCACCAGCGCGTCCTGGCCGCCGCTGTCGCCGGCCCACGCCCATTGGTTGCCGTTCCCGTCGACCTCGTACGCCAGCCCTCTGGCCTCCGCCTGCTGCCGGAACCACGCCCGGCACTCCAGGTCGGGCCCCGACCAGGCGAAGCGGCGGTAGCCGCCGCCGGGGGCCTTTCCCAGGGGGAGGAGCTCTTTCCACATGGCGTGGAAGGACGAGCCGGGGGCGCCCTCAGCCACGCTGCTCTCCCTCCCGCATGGGAATCCGGACTCCGCGGTTGTCCGCGACGGCCTCCGCCTCGGGGTACCCCGCATCGACGTGGCGGATCACTCCCGTGCCGGGGTCGTTGGTGAGGACCCGCCGCAGCTTCTCGCCCGCGAGCGCGGTGCCGTCGGCCACCGTCACCTGACCGGCGTGCAGGGAGCGGCCCATGCCGACCCCTCCGCCGTGGTGGAGGGAGACCCAGGAGGCGCCGGAGGCGACGTTGAGCATGGCGTTGAGCATGGGCCAGTCGGCGATGGCGTCGGAGCCGTCGCGCATGGCCTCGGTCTCGCGGTACGGCGAGGCGACGGAACCGCAGTCGAGGTGGTCGCGCCCGAGCACCAGCGGGGCGGAGAGCTCGCCTGCCGCCACCATCTCGTTGAACCGCTCACCGGCCGCGGCCCGCTCCCCGTAGCCGAGCCAGCAGATGCGTGCCGGCAGCCCCTGGTAGTGGACGCGTTCACCGGCGAGCTTCAGCCAGCGCGCGAGCGAGGCGTTCTCGGGGAACAGGTCCAGCAGGGCCCGGTCGGTGGCGGCGATGTCGGCGGGGTCCCCGGACAGCGCCGCCCAGCGGAAGGGGCCCTTGCCCTCGCAGAACAGCGGGCGGATGTAGGCCGGGACGAAGCCGGGGAAGTCGAAGGCGCGTGCAAAGCCGGCGAGCTGTGCCTCGCCGCGGATGGAGTTGCCGTAGTCGAAGACCTCGGCGCCGGCGTCCTGGAAGCCGACCATCGCCTCGACGTGCGCGGCCATCGACTCGCGTGCGCGCCGGGTGAAGTCGGCGGGCTTCTCGGCGGCGTACGCGGCCATGTCGGCGAAGTCGACGCCGACGGGCAGGTAGGAGAGCGGGTCGTGGGCCGAGGTCTGGTCGGTGACGATGTCGATGGGGGCGCCGTCGGCGAGCAGTTGCGGCAGTACCTCGGCGGCGTTGCCGAGCAGTCCGATCGAGAGGGGGCGGCGCGCGTCCCGGGCCTCGACGGCGAGCCGCAGCGCCTCGGCGGTGCTCTCGGCACGCACGTCGAGATAGCCGTGTTCGATACGGCGTGCGATGCGGGAGGGGTCGCATTCGACGACGATGGCGACGCCGTCGTTCATGGTGACGGCGAGCGGCTGGGCACCGCCCATCCCGCCGAGCCCGGCGGTCAGGGTGATGGTTCCGGCCAGGGAGCCGCCGAACTTCTTCGCCGCGACCGCCGCGAAGGTCTCGTAGGTGCCCTGGAGGATGCCCTGGGTGCCGATGTAGATCCACGAACCGGCGGTCATCTGGCCGTACATGGTCAGGCCCAGCTGCTCCAGGCGGCGGAACTCCTCCCAGTTGGCCCAGTCGCCGACCAGGTTGGAGTTGGCGATCAGCACGCGCGGTGCCCACTCGTGGGTGGTCATCACCCCGACGGGGCGGCCGGACTGGACGAGCATCGTCTCGTCGCCGCGCAGTGTGCGCAGGGTGCGCACCATCGCGTCGAACGACGCCCAGTCGCGCGCGGCCTTTCCGGTGCCGCCGTAGACGACGAGCTTGTCGGGGTGCTCGGCGACCTCGGGGTCGAGGTTGTTGTGCAGCATCCGCAGTGCGGCCTCCTGCTGCCATCCGAGCGCGCTCAGCTCGCTCCCACGCGCTGCCCTGACCGGGCGCGGTCCTGCGGTGCTGGTCATCTGGGCCTGCCTCCTCGACTCGGTCGTACGCGTATGCCGGTGCCCGCGTATCGAATCTATTCACTAACCTTACGCACTGAATAGAGCTAGTCAACGGGGTCTGCGCGGCCGCCGGGCACCCACGGGCTGCGGCGCCCAGGGGACGAGGCGGGCTCGCCCGGTGACGTCTGCCGCCGTGACGGCCCGGCGCGGCCTACCGTCGTCGAGTAGCCCTCCCCGCAGCCCCCGGAGAACCACATGTCGCAGATCCTTTTCGTGCTGACCGGCGCCCGCCACTGGACACTCGCCGACGGCACCCAGCACCCCACCGGCTTCTGGGCCGACGAGGCCGTGGCGCCCTACGAGGCGTTCAAGACCGCCGGCCACCAGGTCGTGGTCGCCACCCCCGGCGGCGTCGTCCCCAGCGTCGACCAGGCCAGCCTCAGCGCTGACGCGAACGGCGGACAGGCAGGCGCCGACCGGGTGGCCGCCGGTCTGGAATCCTTCACCGAGCTGGGCCAGCCGCTGAGCATCGAGGACGTACGGATCGACAGCGGCGGCGGCCCGGCCGGCTTCGACGCGGTCTTCTACCCCGGCGGACACGGCCCCATGGAGGACCTGGCCACCGACTCGGACTCCGGCACACTGCTGGTGCGGACCCTCGCCTCGGGCAGGCCGCTGGGTGTCGTCTGCCACGGCCCCGCCGCACTGCTGGCCGCCCACACCCAGGAGGGCGCCAGCGCGGTGTACGGCTACCGGATGACCGGCTTCACCAACGCCGAGGAACAGCAGACGGGGCTGGCGAACAAGGCCAAGTGGCTGCTCCAGGACCGGCTGGTCGAGGCCGGAGCACACTTCGACGCGGGCGAGCCGTGGGCTCCGCACGTGGTCGTCGACCGCAACCTGGTCACCGGCCAGAACCCGGCCTCGGCGGGGCCGGTGGCCGCCGAGATCATCAAAATGCTCGGCTGACCGGATCCGCACACAGTCAGGTGTCACCGAAGAAGGGAACGACTCGTGCCCGACTCCTCAGCAGCCCCGGCAGTACACGCCGGCCGGCCCGTCGGCGCCGCCGGCACCTTCGCACTCGGCGGCCGGCTGCCCGTCAACCGGCTCGGTTACGGTGCCATGCAGCTGACCGGCCCCGGCGTCTGGGGCGAGCCCAAGGACCCGGACGAGGCCGTACGGGTGCTGCGGCGCGCCGTCGAACTGGGCGTGAACTTCATCGACACGGCCGACTCCTACGGCCCGTTCGTCAGCGAACGCCTCATCCACGAGGCCCTGCACCCGTACCCGGACGACCTGGTCGTCGCCACCAAAGGCGGACTGACCCGGCCCGGCCCGGACGACTGGCGGCCGGTGGGCCGGCCGGAGTATCTGCGGCAGCAGTGCGAACTGAGCCTTCGCCACTTGGGCCTGGAGCGCATCGACCTCTATCAGCTGCACCGCATCGACGAGAAGGTCCCGGTCGCCGACCAGCTCGGCGAACTGTCGCTGCTGCAGCAGGAGGGCAAGATCCGGTTCATCGGACTGTCCGAGGTGTCGGTGGCGCAGCTGGAGGAGGCCAGGAAGCTGGTGGACGTGGTCTCCGTGCAGAACCTCTACAACCTCTCCGACCGCAGCGCGGAGTCGGTACTGGAGTACGCCGAGCAGGAGGACGTCGCCTTCATCCCATGGTTCCCCATCGCGACCGGTGAACTGGCCCGCCCAGGCGGCCCACTGGAGACCGCGGCGCACCAGCACGGCGCCACCCCCTCCCAGCTGGCCCTCGCCTGGCTGCTGCGCCGCTCCCCGGTGATGCTGCCGATCCCGGGCACCTCACGGCTGACGCATCTGGAGGAGAACGCCCAGGCGGCCCGGATCGAACTGACGGACGCGGAGTTCGAGGAGCTGGCGGCCGCGGTCCAGCCCTGAGGTGGGGACAAGACCCACCCCTCCGGGAGGCCCCGGGGCCGGGAGCCGCAAGCCGCCACCGGCAACCGGTCGGCCCGACGCCGCACAGCAGGCGGTCAGACCGGGGTCCCCGGGCGGCCGTGCCAGTCGACACACATCACCAGTGCGTCGTCGTGGAGCGGCGCCTCGTCCCGGTAGGCGGCCAGTTCGCGCAGGACCGCGACGGGGACCTGGCCGGCGGGAAGCAGCCGGTGCCCCGGCAGCGAGCGCTTCAAAGCGCGCTCGCCGTAGGTCTCGCCGCCCCGGCCCGGGGTGCTGTACACGCCGTCGCTGCCGATCAGCAGGCGGTCGCCCGGCCGGACGGTGAAGTGCTCCTCCGTGTAGACGGTGTCCTCGAACATGCCCAGCGGCAGCTGGTGGTCGAAGGAGAGCTCCTCCACGGTCCGGCCGCGCACCCGCCACACCTTCGGTGAGCCCGCGTCCACGGCCTCCACCCGACCGGTGGTCAGCTCGATCCGCAGCAGCAGCACGGAGACGTACGCCGAGCCCTGGTACTGCGCGAAGACCGCCTGGTCGGCGAGGGTCGCCTGGCCCGCGAGGTCCAGCCCGGCACGGCGTGCGTTGCGCAGCGCGTTGGCGGCGAGACCGGTCAGCAGCGCGGCCTCTATCCCCTCACCCATGCCGTTGGTGACGGAGAGGGTCAAGAACCGCTCGGAGGCCTCCCAGTCGAAGCTGTCGCCGTGGATCGAGTACGCGGGCTCCAGATGCGCCCCGACCTCGAACTCCTCGCGCACACAGGAACGTCCCGGCAGCAGCTGCCACTGCATCTCGGCCGCCAGCGTCAGCCGGGAGGCGCGGCGGGCCAGCACGAACAGGTCCGTGTCGCGCTCGGCGACCAGGATCTCGTGGCCCAGCATCTCGCACAGCTTTCGCAGCGCCGGCAGCATGCCGTTCGCGTCGGTCGAGGCAGGAAGGCCGACCGAGAGCGTGCCCAGCCGGTCGCCGCGCACGGTGATCGGCAGATGGACGACGACGCCGCCGCCCGGCTGCTGGGTCACGAACGGCTCCTGGGAGCCGAACGCGCGCCCCTGCGGACTGTCGTGGACGGACACCGGCTCTGTCTTGGCCGCGTAGCCGTCGACCAACTGCAGCGACTTCACCCCGTAGTCGACCATGCGGAGCTCGACGAGATCGGCGCCGTAGCCCTCCCGCAGCTCCGCGATGGCGATCTGGGCGAGAGCGTGCGGCGGCGCTGTGCGCAGCGCTTGCTGAAAGGCGGCGAATCTGTCCACGCGCGGTCCTGGTTTCTGTGCGGGGCTGACGATGACCCCGTGGGCAGAGGGGATCGCACTGGCTCAGCCGTCCGGAAGAGTCCCGCGAAAGACGGTATCGCAGCCGGATATGAACCGGTGCTCTTGGATTTCCCTCTTCGGGAGGGACGGCCTTGCGTCCACTCGGGGGACGGCGGCCCGGACCCGCGGCGCCCGCCGATGAGTTTTCCGGCCCGGCCCGGTCCATCTCCTACAAGCGCCGGAGCAGCGCGCCCGGCGTCCGACGGTTGCGGGAGGTAGACGTCATGACGGGATCGAGCGGCCCCCGGGTGGGCGGCATCGTACTGGGCAGCACGGACCCGAAGAGGCTGTGGGAGTGGTACCGCACCGCGTTCGCGCCTCACGCGGCACCGGGCGACACACAGGACCCCATGCTGGGGCTGGAACTGGGCGGCACCTACGTCATCTTCGAGAGCAGGGACGACGTGGGCCGCAAATCCGTCGAACCGGGCAGGATCCTGGTCAACTTCGAGGTGACCGACATCCACGGCATGGCCCGGCGGCTGACCGAGCAGCTCAACCCGCGCTGGGTCCGCCCGGTGGAGGCGGCGGACCCGCACGTCCTGCTGGGCACCGTGGAGGACCCGGACGGCAACTACGTCCAGCTCTTCGAGGCCACCGACGACAGCTCGACCTCCTAGCCCCGTGTTCCGCGAGGAGGACGGGGGCGTGCGGGAGGGCGGGAGCGCGGAGGACAGCACCGCGCGGGCGGTGGAGCTGCTGCGGCACGCGGTGGGCTACGCACTGGGCACCGCCCAGCCCGTGACCCCCGCACTGCTGCACCGGCCGACGCCGTGCGCGAAGTGGGACCTGGGCAGGCTGATGGTCCACGTGGACGACTCGCTGGCGGCGCTGCACGAGGGCGTCACGGAGGGCACCGTCGCCCTGCACCCGGCGGCCCCCGCGCCGAGAGCCGCCGCGCGGGCCCCGGACCCGGCGGCGGCCTTCCGGCTGCGGGCCGCACGGCTGCTGGGTGCGTGGACCGCCGCCGGGCCGGGACGGGTCGTGGTGGCCGACGCGCCGCTGACAGCGACGGCTCTCGCGCTGACGGGCGCCGTCGAGATCGCGGTGCACGGATGGGACATCGGGCGGGCCACCGGCCCTCCCGACCGCCCCATCCCCGCACCACTGGCAGCCCGGCTGCTGCCCGTGGCCCGGCAGTTGGTGCCGCACGAGGGGGCGCGGCATCCGCTGTTCGCACCGCGGCTGCCCAGCGCTCCGGACGCGCCGCCCGGCGACCGGCTGCTGGCCTTCCTGGGCCGCGATCCGGCCTACGGCCGGTAGACGCACTCGGTCAGGATCGTGTGCGCTCTCCACTCCAGCGTCTCGTAGAGCGCCCGCCCCTGCGGGGTGGCGCCGAGGAGGCCGAGAGTGGCCCCTGCGGCCACCGCGCTGTCGGCGAGGGTGCGCATCACCAGGCGGCCCAGACCGCGGCGGCGGTGCGCCTCTTCGGTGTGGATCCGGTCCATGACGGCGGCGTCACCGAGCACGGCCGTCTGTCCGCAGGCCGCCGGCTCGCCTGTCGCGTCGTGCACCTGTACGTAGGTGACGCGGTCCCGGGTCTCGACCGTACGGGTGTAGCCGTCGGGCGGTACGGGTCCACTCGTCCGCAGGTCGGCGGCCATCAGGTGGCCGGTCTCCGCGTGGTCCACCTCCCAGTCCGGCGGCAGCCAGGAGGCGACCTGGTCGGGCTCGGCGAAGACCATCAGCCAGGTCTCCGGTACGGTCACCGCGGCTGCGGCCTCGCGTACCGTCGCCGCGTCGGCGTGCAGCAGCACGTGCCGCCCCACCAGAAGCTTCTCGCCGATCTCCATGTAGAGCCCCCACGGGCGCTCAACCGGTGCGGGTGTGCTCCGGGAGAGGGCCCAGCCCGTCACCCAGGTCCTGATGAGGTGGTGGTCGGCTGCGGGGTGCGCGGGGGCCGGAAGGCGGGAGTCGTCCAATCAGGGTCTCCAAGGGGTCGCATGGCCTACGGCCGCGCACGGTACGCGCACAACGCCGCGGCCGGCACCCGGATTTCACGGCCGGCCCGCTGCAGCGAGCGACCCGCCCCCGAAGCGCCCCCGGGACCTCCCGCAGCGGCTGAGGGCTCGGCGCGCGGCCGCGTCACTCCGCGAACAGGCCGCGCTCGCTCGCCCGCGCGTCGAACTCCTCCAGCCGCGCCTGTGCGTCCGGCAGCCCGTCGCACATCGCCTCCAGCAGCACCCGTCCCAGCAGCATGGGGGCGCAGGCGGTGTCGAAGGCGAGGCCCGTGCCGACGGCGGCGGGCAGCAGCAGGTCGCCGGGGTGGGCGACCGGCGCGAAGGCGCTGTCGGCGACGGTGACGATCGACAGTCCCGCCTCCCGCGCCCTGTCCAGCGCCTCGACCGTCTCGCGCGGGTGCCGGGGCAGCGCGAAGCACATCAAAGCTCCGGCGCCGGCCCGTACACACCCGTCGATACGGTCCTGGAGCATGGAGCCGCCCTCGGTGAGCAGCCGCACATCGGGGTGGACCTTGGCGGCGAAGTACGCGAAACCGCTCGCCTGTGCGGCAGCGGCCCGCAGCCCGAGCACGGGCAGCGGGCGCGAGGCCGCCAGCAGCGCTCCGGCGCGCTCGACGGGCGCCGGGTCGTCCAGCAGGGTGGCCAGGTGCCGCAGGTTCTCGATCTCGGCGTGCACGGCCTGCTGGTACTCGTTCAGCCCGCCGGGCCCCTCGCCCTCCGCCGCCGGCTCGGCGCCCTCGGGCGGCTCGCTCTCCCGCAGATGGCGGCGGAGCGCCGGATAGCCGTCGAAGCCGAGCGCCACCGCGAATCGCGTCACCGAGGGCTGGCTGACCCCGGCCAGCTCGGCGAGCTCGACGCTGGAGAGGAACGGCGCGTCACCTGCCCTGCGGACCATGCAGTGCGCGATGCGACGCTGGGTCGGTGTCAGCCGGTGCCCCTCGAAAAGCTTCAGCAACCGCGTGCTCGCGCTGCTCATCCCGTACCTCTCATTCAGCCCGCTCCTCCCCTGCATAACAGTATGCAGACGGGGCCGTCCCGGCAAGCACGGCCGATGGGCGGCCAGAAGTGGTGCTAGCACCACTGCCCCGCCCCCAGCGGCGACCGTACTGTGACGGTATGAGCGCACCCGACCATGAGCTGAAGAAGGAACTCGACGCGACGCTGCAGACGCGCCGGGAACTGGGCCCCGAGTACGAGGACGAGCTGCTCGACTCCTTCCTGGAGAAGGTGGAGCAGCGCCTCGACAACGTGGTCGACAAACGGGTGCGCCGCCAGATGGCGGAGCAGCAGATGGTGGTCGCACGGGGCAACAGCACCGGAGTGCAGCAGCAGACGCCGCACACCTACCCGGACGGGCTCGGCGCCCGGCTGGGCCTGGCGGTGGCCTCCCTCGTACTGGCGATCCCGCTCACCGCGATAGCCGTGGCCAACGCCGGACTCACCGGCCTGGTCACCTGCTGGGCGGGCATCGTCGCGGTCAACGGCTTCCAGGCGAGCCGCTCCTGGTTCTCCCGCGACAGCGCGGGCGAGGAACCCCGCCGCGGCTAAGGGCCCGCAGTAAGCGGGCCCCACGCCGCGCGGGGAGGCCACCGCACCCCGGGGGCGGCTCCTACCGGCCCTCGTTCGCCAGGAACGCCAGCAGGTCCTGGCGGCTGACCACACCGCTCGGCTTGCCCTCCGCGAGGACGACCGCCGCGTCGGCGCCCTCCAGCACGGCCATCAGGTCGGCGACGCTCTCCCCCGCACCCACATGCGGCAGCGGCGCACTCATGTGCTTGTCCAACGGGTCGTCGAGGGAGGCCCGCTGGGCGAACAGCGCATCGAGCAGCTCCCGTTCGACGACGGAACCGATCACCTCGGCCGCCATCACATCCGGGTGCCCCGCACCGCGCTTGACGACCGGCATCTGGGAGACGCCGTACTCCCGCAGCACCTCGATGGCCTCGCCCACCTTCTCCTCCGGGTGCATATGCACCAGGGAGGGGATCGGCCCCTCCTTGAAGCGCAGCACCTCGCCGACCCGGGCCCCCGTGGTGCCGCCCTCCTCCAGGAAGCCGTAGTCGTTCATCCACTCGTCGTTGAAGATCTTGCTCAGATAGCCGCGTCCGCCGTCCGGCAGCAGTACGACCACCACTGCGTCCTTGGCGTCCGGCCCGAGCCGCTTGGCCACCTCGAGCGCGCCGACCACCGCCATCCCGCAGGAGCCACCGACCAGCAGCCCCTCCTCCTTGGCCAGCCGCCGCGTCATCTGGAAGGAGTCCTTGTCGGAGACGGCCACGATCTCATCGGTGATGTCCCGGTCGTAGGCGTCGGGCCAGAAGTCCTCCCCCACGCCTTCGACGAGATACGGCCGGCCCGAACCGCCCGAGTAGACCGAGCCCTCCGGGTCGGCACCCACGATCCGCACCCGGCCGCCACTGACCTCTTTCAGGTATCGCCCGGTGCCGCTGATGGTGCCGCCGGTGCCGATTCCCGCCACGAAGTGGGTGATCCGGCCACCTGTCTGCTCCCACAGCTCGGGGCCGGTCGTTTCGTAGTGCGAGCGGGGGTTGTTGGCATTGCTGTACTGGTCGGGCTTCCAGGCGCCCGGGGTTTCGCGGACCAGCCTGTCGGAAACGTTGTAGTAAGAGTCGGGATGTTCGGGATCGACGGCCGTGGGGCAGACCACGACCTCCGCTCCGTAAGCCCGCAGCACATTGATCTTGTCCATGGAGACCTTGTCGGGGCAGACGAAGAGGCACCGGTACCCCTTCTGCTGCGCCACGATGGCCAGTCCGACACCGGTGTTGCCCGAGGTGGGTTCGACAATCACACCACCGGGCTGCAACTCGCCGGACTCCTCTGCCGCCTCGATCATGCGCAGCGCAATCCGGTCCTTGACGGAACCGCCTGGATTGAAGTACTCGACCTTGGCAAGGACGGTGGCCTGGATGCCGTCCGTGACACTGTTGAGCTTGAGCAGCGGGGTGTTTCCGACAAGCTCGATCATCGACTCGTGATACTGCACCGTGGTCTCCGCGCGTAGTCGTGGTCGCAGGGCCGCGGGGTCGCGAGCCCGTCCCGACAGCCTATGGGGCAACACGTGCACACCCCAGGTGCGTTGCAGAGCGGGCCACACCGGGCAACACAGTCTTGGAGGTTGCGAACCCGGCGCGCGGGTCCGGCGCACACCCGGCGCACGCCGGACCGGAACCGGGAACGGAACCCGAAACCGGGCACCGGACGCCACGAAACGAGAAACACACGACCGCGATGCGCAGACAACCGCGACCGAACATACAGAAGCGACCCAGCAGCCATGAGCCCATGAGCGCGAAAACCGGTGGGACCGAGAACTCGGGAGGCGGAAGAGCACAATGCCGATGTCGAAGGCGTCGAGCGCGAGAGTAGCCCGGCGAATCGCGACCGCGGCCGCCTATGGAGGCGGCGGACTCGGCCTGGTCGGTGGAGCGGCGGTCGGGCTGCTCTTCACCGAGCTCCAACTGGCGAAACGTCATATCGGCGGCTCCGAGGACGAGCCGCCACAGGCCGACGGTCTGTACGGCAGTGCCTTCGGCAGGCTCTACTCCGGACAGCCGCTGCGCCTGGCCTTCCTCGGCGACTCCACGGCCGCGGGCCAGGGCGTCCACCGGCCGCGGCAGACCCCCGGCGCGCTGCTGGCCTCGGCGCTGGCCGCCATCGCCGAACGCCCCGTCGAACTGCGCAACGTGGCGCTCTCCGGCGCCATGTCCGACGATCTGGAACGGCAGATCACCCTGCTGTTGAGCGAGCGGAAGCTGTCCGAGGCACCCGACGTGTGCGTCATCATGGTCGGCGCCAACGACGTCACCCACCGCATGCCCCCCGCGCGCTCGGTCCGCTACCTCTCGGACGCGGTGGCGCGGCTGCGCACGGCCGGCTGCGAGGTGGTGGTCGGCACCTGCCCCGACCTGGGCAGCGTCGAGCCCGTCGGACAGCCGCTGCGCTGGATCGCGCGGCGGCTGTCGCGTCAACTGGCCGCCGCCCAGACCATCGCCGTCGTCGAGGAGGGCGGCCGCACGGTCTCGCTGGGCGATCTGCTGGGACCCGAGTTCTCCGCCAATCCGCGCGAGCTGTTCGGCCCCGACAACTACCACCCCTCCGCCGAGGGGTACGCGACGGCCGCGATGGCCATACTGCCCACACTGTGCGCCGCGCTGGGGCTGTGGCCGACCGAGGACGAGCGGCCCGACGTCCGGCGGCGGGAAGGCATCCTGCCCGTCGCCCGCGCCGCGGCGGAGGCGGCGGCCGAGGGCGGCACGGAGGTCGCCGGCATGCGCGGCCCCTGGGCCCTGCTCAAGCACCGCCGACGGCGCCGACTGCCGCCGTTGGAGGAGACGGGCCCCAGGCCGCAGCCCAGCGCCGAGACCCGCTGAGCACAGCCCCGCCCCCGCGAGGGCGGGGCTCCCACGACGGCACGGCGCCCCTCCGAGCGGGGGTGCCGTGCCGTCGTGGCGGGAGGGACGGGAGGGAGTGGGGTCATCGGGCGGGCAGCCACTTGACCGCGGAGCGGAAAAAGCAAACGCTTAGAAGAGGCCCGCATCACATGGCCAGGGCCGTGACCCGCACCCTACGGGCGGGTAGCTTCCGCTGCGTAGCCACTCGCCGACTCCCAGGAGCCCCGATGCCCGAAGCAGTGATCGTCTCCGCCGCCCGCTCCCCCATCGGCCGCGCCTTCAAGGGCTCCCTCAAGGACGTCCGTCCGGACGATCTGACGGCCGAGATCGTCAAGGCGGCGCTCGCCAAGGTGCCTCAGCTGGACCCGGCCGACATCGACGACCTGATGCTGGGCTGCGGCCTCCCCGGTGGGGAGCAGGGCCACAACCTCGGCCGCGTGGTCGCCGTCCAGCTGGGCATGGACCATCTGCCTGGCTGCACCATCACGCGCTACTGCTCCTCGTCCCTGCAGACGACCCGGATGGCGCTGCACGCCATCAAGGCGGGCGAGGGCGATGTGTTCCTCTCGGCGGGCGTCGAGATGGTCTCCCGCTCGGTCAAGGGCTCCTCCGACGGGATGCCCGAGACCCACAACCCGCTCTTCGCCGAGGCCGAGGCCCGCACCGCAGCCCGCGCCGAACAGGGGGGAGAGGGCTGGACCGACCCGCGCGAGGAGGGGAAGGTCCCGGACGTCTACATCGCCATGGGGCAGACGGCGGAGAACCTGGCGCGTCACAAGGGCATCACGCGCCGTGAGATGGACGAGTTCGGCGTCCGGTCCCAGAACCTCGCCGAGAAGGCCATCGCGGACGGCTTCTGGGAGCGCGAGATCACCCCCGTCACCACCCCGGACGGGACGGTCGTGAGCAAGGACGACGGCCCGCGGCCGGGGGTGACCCTGGAGGGCGTCGAGGGCCTCAAGCCGGTGTTCCGCCCGGACGGTCTGGTCACGGCGGGTAACTGCTGCCCGCTCAACGACGGTGCCGCGGCGCTCGTGATCATGTCCGACACCAAGGCCCGCGAGCTGGGCCTCACGCCGCTGGCCCGCATCGTGTCGACCGGCCTGTCCGCGCTCTCCCCCGAGATCATGGGCTACGGCCCCGTCGAGGCGAGCAAGCAGGCGCTGGCCCGCGCGGGCATGTCGATCGGCGACATCGACCTGGTGGAGATCAACGAGGCGTTCGCGGCCCAGGTGATCCCCTCCTACCAGGACCTCGGCATCGACCTGGACAAGCTCAACGTCAACGGCGGCGCCATCGCGGTGGGTCACCCCTTCGGGATGACCGGCGCCCGCATCACCACGACGCTGCTCAACTCGCTCCAGTGGCACGACAAGCAGTTCGGCCTGGAAACCATGTGCGTCGGCGGCGGCCAGGGCATGGCGATGGTGCTCGAGCGGCTGAGCTGACCCACCGGCGTCACGGGCTTGCGGGCACCGCCTATACAACGACGAGACCGAAGCGCCCCCAGGATGTGATATACACCCTGGGGGCGTGACGTTCTCGCAGGTCACAGCGGTGCGTGCGGAACAGGTCCCCGGTTTCCCCTGTCCAGTTCGACGGGATTTGCACTACGGTCGAAGAACCTTGAACAACCTTCCCCGCAACGCTGTTGTAGGAATACAGCGCTGTTGTAGGAAGACAGGGGCAATGACCGGGGGGACCGAATCAGGGGACCGAACCGGAACCGGGAGTCAAGTCAGTGAGCGCCATATCCCTCATCCTGCTGTGCGCGGCGGCCGCGGCCACCGCGTTGGGCGGTGCGGCACTGCACACGGCGCGCGGCCTGCGCCGCCAGCTGACGGCGCTGCGTACCCAACTGGAGACGGCACCGACAGCCGACCCGGCCACCGCGATCCCGCGGGCCCGCGAGGCGTCGGCCGACGAGCCCGGCACGGGCCGGGCCGCGGTGGCCGGCGACTTCTCGCACGAGATCCGCGCCGCCGTCGCGGCCGCGCTGGCCGACGAGCGCGAGCGCGAACTGGCGGAGGCCCGTGCTTTCTGGGCAGCGCAGGAGGCGCGGGACGCGGAGCCCGGGACGGGCTCGCTGCTGGCGGGCCACGGCACGGAGTACCAGGTCGCACCGGGCGACCTCGGTGACGAGCTCACCGACGAACTCGACGAGCTGCTGGACCCCGACGCCGGCGCCGCGTTCATCCCCCGCCAGCCGGGCCCGGAGGACGGGGACATGGACATCGAGATCGAGGTGGACGTGGCCCCCTACGCGCGCACGGATGGCGAACCCGACGGGGACGAGGACTCCCGCGCGGCCCTGGACGCGGTGGAGGCGGGCCGCTCGGCGGACGAGGACGACAGCCCGGGGACGGAGTCCCCCGGGCTGGCCGCGGCCCGTCGCCGCCACCCCTCCCAGCCGGACTACAACCTCAACGGCGAGCCGGTCGCCCCCGGTGCCGCGCCGTCACCCGCGACCCCGACCGTCACCTACCACGAGCGCACCGTCGAGCGGCTGGGCGAACTCGCCGAGGCGCAGACGCCGCTGGCGGATGTGCGCCCCGGGCCGCTGGGCACGCTGGACGTCTATGTCTTCGAGGACGGTACGACGGTGTGCCTGTCGCCGGGCCACCGCGCCACGAGCGAGGCGCTGGCCGACGGTGTGCGCCGGGGTGAGCCCCCGGTGCTGATGGGGGGCTCCTCCATCGCCGGCTCCTACACCCTCACCTTCGGCTTCCCCGACGGCCGGACCGCCTACCTGCTGGCCGACCGCGTCATCACGCCCCTGTAGCCCCTCGCGGGGCGGCGCCCCGCGAGGACAGCGCAGAGCTCTCCAGCAGCTGGAGGGCTTCGCGCAGGGCGGACTCGGCGAGGGCGCCGGGGGCCGTCTCCAGCGCCGCGACCACATCGTGACCCGCGACGGCGAGTTGGTCGCCGACCGCGAAGAGGCCGGCGTCGGGCAGCACCCGGGACATCCCGCCCTCGGGGAACTCGACCCGCTGGGCCAGCAGCGCCAACTCCCTGGCGAGCGCGAGCCCTTCCGCGGCGGCGCCGCGCCGCAGGGTGCTCTGCGGGAGGGCACGCAGCCGGTCGGCGAGCCGTTCCACGGCGTCGTTCAGAGGGCGGGTGTCGACAGGGGGCACGCCCCCAGCTTATGCGTCCGTGCGCCGGTGCAGCGCCCCCGCACTGTTGCCAACGCACGAACGCTCAGGCAACGTGTCGTCAAGGACTCATTGCAGAAGCGTCCGGAGGCGCCGATGTCCCAAGTCTTCTCCGAAGAGACCCACCGGAACATGCTGTCCCGCATTCCTCACTGCACTGGTCGCGAAGTCTCCGAATGGCTCCGCGCGGTCGATGAGGGCCCTTCCCTGCTCCGCTTCGAGGAGAAGGTGAGCTGGCTCCGCGGTGAACACAACCTCGCCTACGGGCACGCCAAAGCGATCATCCACGAACACGACCTGCGGCGCGCAGCGCGCCACCGCTAGGCCGCGTTTCCTGTCCCGGTCCGGATGGACCGTCCGAAGACCCCGCCGAAGACCCTAGGCCGCAAAGGACGCGAGCACGCCGAGGGCCCGGGAGGTGGTAGCCACCTCCCGGGCCCTCGCAGCGTTTCAGCCGCCGGCCGCCGGCAGTGTGCGCCACTGCCGGCCGGCGATCAGTTGTCGCCCTGCAGAATGGCGATCAGCCGCAGGAACTCCAGGTAGATCCACACCAGGGTGAGCGTCAGCCCGAAGGCGGCCAGCCACGACTCCTCCTTGGGGGCGCCGTAGGCGATGCCGTCCTCGACCTGCTTGAAGTCCAGTGCGAGGAACAGCGCGCCGAGCACGATGCCGACGACACCGAAGAGGATGCCCAGGCCACCGCTGCGGAAGCCGAGGCCGTCACCGCCGCCGAAGACGGCGAAGAGCATGTTGACGGCCATGAGCAGCACGAAGCCGATGGCTGCGGCGATCGTGAAGCGGTAGAACCGCTGGGTGACGCGGATGATGCGGGTCTTGTAGAGCACCAGGACGGCGGTGAAGACCGCCAGCGTGCCGAGCACCGCCTGCATGGCGGCGCCGTTCACGAACTGGTTGACGAAGTTGCTCAGCGCGCCGAGGAAGAGGCCCTCGAAGGCGGCGTACGCCAGGATGAGCGCGGGCGACGGCTTGCGCTTGAACGCCTGCACGAGCGACAGCACCATCGCCACGAGGCCGGCGCCGAACGCGAGCGGCAGCGACAGTCCGGTGATCCAGGCGAGGGCTGCGGTGACGATGACGAGCCCGAGGGTCATACCCGTTCGGGCGACGACGTCGTCGAGCGTCATCCGCCCGGCGGACGGCGGTGCGGCCGGCGGGGCGTAGGGCTGACCGGGGGCCTGGGTCTGCTGGGCTGCGTACGGGTTGGTCTGCTGGCCGTACGGGTTCGCGGCGTAGGGGTTCGTCGCGTAGGGGTTCCCGGCCTGCGGCGGCTGCTGCTGCTGGGCGTCGAAACCGGCATAGCCGTTTGAACGGCTGAACCCCCGTCGCGAGAAGACCGGGTTGCTGCTCCTCATCTCACTCCTCCATGGCCACACTGCGCGGCCTTGCGGTCCAGCGTAATGCGTTAGCAAAAACAGCACGCTAGTGCAGAGTCAAGAACGAAGGAAAGCTGTCTATTGTTCCACTTCCCTTACAGTTCACCGGCCTCACCCGGGTGCGGCCCATCTCACACCTGTGGCGTCGTGCGCACGCCAGGGTTCGAGAGGTGCTCAGGAGCGCGTGAGCACAACGACACCCGCGAGCACGGCCCCGAGGACGAGCGCCCCCACGCCGTGGGTGAGCCGGTGCGGGCGCGGCAGCGGAAGCACCCGGTCGGCCGCCAGCCGGCCGGGGCCGGTGAGGGTGAGCGCCGCGGCCCCCGCGGCGAGCAGCAGTTCGTACTCGACCCCCTGGGGCGCGAAGAAGCCGCCGCCCCACTTCACCGCGAGGGCGTTGAGCATGGTGCCGAACACCGCGGCGCCGGCGAGCGGAGTGAGCAGGCCCAGAACGAGTCCGAGTCCGCCGAGGGTCTCGGTGAGTCCGGCGACGACGGCCATCGTCTTCGCCGAGGGGTAACCGGAGGACTCGAAGAACTGCGCGGTGCCGTCGATGCCACCGCCGCTGAACCAGCCGAACAGTTTCTGCGAACCGTGCGCCGCGATGGTGAGCCCGACCGCCAGACGCAGGACGAGCAGCCCGGCGTCGTGGCCCGACTGCTCGGTGGGAGCGGCGTCGGATCCTCCGGGGACGCGGGACGGCTGGAGATGTCGCGCGCTGTCAGGGGTCTCGGGAGCGTGGGGGGACGACATGAGCGGAGCCTCCTACGGCTGAACGGCGGACGGGCCGACAGGTGGTTCAGATTTGAAGAACTGGGACGGGCTCGACCGTAACAAGGATGTTTGAATTTGAACAACCGAGTAGGATGGACGCCATGGCTGAAACCAGGTGGCTCGATGAGCGGGAAATGGCGGCCTGGAAGGGCTTCCTGGAGGCCACCAGCCGTGTCTCCCGCCATCTTGAGCAGCAGCTGAAGGAGGACGCGGGGCTCTCCCACGCGCAGTACGAGATCCTCGTCCGCCTCTCGGCGGCACCCGGCGGCGAGGTCCGGATGACCGATCTGGCACACGGCCTGTTCACCTCCAAGAGCGGTCTCACCTACCAGGTGAGCCAGCTGGAGAAGCACGGCCTGGTCGAGCGCCGCTCCTGCCCCACCGATGTACGAGGTGTCCTGGCGGTGCTCACCCCGGAGGGCCGCGACACGCTGCGTGCCGCGGCCCCCGGCCATGTGGCGGCTGTCCGCGCCGCCCTGATAGACGTGCTGGAGCGCGACGAACTCGACGTCCTCGCCCACGCGCTCGGCCGCGTCGGCGCACGGCTGCGCCCCGCGGGTCAGGACAGCGGCATGGCGGACAGCGGCGGGATCAGCACCTCCTCCTCGTAGTCGAGGTGCGCTTCGAGCTCTGCCGTCATCCGGGCGAGTTCGGCACGGAAGCGGTCCGGGTCGGCCGTCGTCAGATCGGCCAGCAGCGACTCCAGCTCCCGCCGGATCCGGTCCACCGTGCCGTGCTCGGCACGCAGCCGCTCCAGCGCCGGGGCGAGGTCCGGGTGGCTCCTGGCCAGCGCGGGGAAGGCCGCCTGGTCCTCCGAGGTGTGGTGGATGTGCAGGGACTCGCAGAAGGCGAGGCAGTGCTGGCGGATCTGGAGCCCGAGCGAGGGGGGCGGGGCGCCCTGGGCCCGGCTCCGCGCCGCGAAGTGCGCCTCCGCCTCGGCCGCCACATGGCGCAGTTGCTCACGCAGCCAGGTGTGCACCTCCAGCAGCTTGTCGACCAGGCCGGTGAACGGGGTCTCAGGGTACGGGCGTTCGAGCCGTACGACGGGCAGCGGTCGGTCGGTCCGCGCCTGGTAGTCGGCGTATCCGGGCTGCTGCCGGACCACCCGCGCGAACAGCCGCTCGCGCTCGGCCCCCTCGGCGGGCACGGCCACGGCGCCGAACGCGTCCTCCCCTACCTCCACCCGGACCATCGGATGCGCGAGCAGGTTGTGGTACCAGGCCGGATTGTGCGGCGCACCGCCCGCCGAGGCGACGACCACAAGACGGCCGTCCTCGTCCCGGACGAATCCGAGCGGGGAGGTCTGCTCCCGGCCGCTGCGCGCACCACGGGTCGTCAGCAACAGCAGGTCGCCCCCGGCGAAGGGCCCACCGACCCGGCCGGAGTTGGCACGGAACTCCTCGACGACGGCGCGGTTGAAGTCCGTGACGCGGGGCGGGGTGGACCGGACGGGTGAAGAGGTCAAGAAATCAGCTCCATGGACAAGGGGCGCTCCTGACCGCACAGGGGGCGCGCGAGCGCGCGCACGGGTGAGCCCAGGGGTGAGGAGAGCCCGGTACAGGGACAAGGCCCGGTACAGGGACAAGGAAGGAAAGGAGAGAGAAGAAGGCGCGCCCGCTCTGTCAGGCGGCGGCGCGGACCGGCGGCTGCGCTGTGCGCAGGCCGTCACAGGTCACGTGTCAGACGAGCCCGGCGGTGTGTGTACCCACGATGCACTCCTCACGTCATGGTGCCTCCATGACGCTGCCGTACCAGCGGCAGCGCCACGCGACACAGCACCCATTCAAGAGGCGTCCGGCCCCGGAAGCAAGACCCGCCGGCCTCAGGCGAGGGCCGCCCGCAAGGCGTTGCGCACGGTTGTCCGCGCGGCGTCCGGGCGCACCGTTCCCAGCAGGACGTGATAGGCGAGGCCCTCGGCCTGGGCCACCAGCGCGACGACCGCTCCTTCGGCGCCGCCCTCCGGCCGCCGGCCCGGGGCGAGGCACTGCTCCAGACATGCCGCCAGGCGCCGGTGCAGACCGGCGTGGAGCGCCCGCACGCGCTCGGCGATGTCCGGGTCGGCGAGGGCGCGGGCGTTGAAATCGTGGCGCACCCTCAGATGAGCGCGCGACGCGGCGTCGTACGGGACGAGTTCGTCCAGGACGACCGCGAGGACCTCATCGGGTGCCGCGTCGGCGGGGTCGGCGCCCAGCCGGGAGCGGATACGTGCCGCGCTCAACTCGTTGCCCCGGTCGAAGGCCGCCTCGATCAGCTTCCGTTTGGTCGGGAAGTAGTGCTGGACCCTGCCCGGCGAGACGTCTGCCTGTGCGGCCACCTCTGTCAGTGAGACGGCGGGCAGCCCGCGCTCGGCGACGACGTCGAGCACCGCGTCGGCGATCTGGGTGCGCCGCCGGTCGTGGTGCAGCCCGGGGCCGCGGGTGCGGGTGCTGGAGCGCGGGGACATCTCGCCGGTTCCTCTCGTCGTGGCCGGACGCCGGCCGGGCGATGTGGCCGGACAGTTGGCTTTCCAATGCTGCCACATTGAAAAGGTGTTCTGGTGGGCTTTACAGTGCGACCACATCGGAAAGCTCGCCCCACCCCGAGGAGTCCCATGACGACCAGGGCGACACCCGTACTGGTGCTCGCCTGTGCGGCGCAGTTCATGGTGGTGCTGGACGTGTCCGTGGTGAACGTCGCACTGCCCGCCATCCGGGACGCGCTCGGGTTCGCACCCGGTGGCGGCGGGCTCTCCTGGGTCGCCACCGCCTATGCGCTGGCGTTCGCCGGGCTGCTGCTGCCCGGCGGCAGACTGGCCGACCTGTTCGGCCACCGCCGGGTGTTCACCGCCGGCCTCGCCCTGTTCACGGCGGCCAGCCTGGCGGGCGGCCTCGCCACCGCACCGGGCCTCCTCGTCGCCGCCCGGGCGGCGCAGGGCGTGGGAGCGGCCGTACTGGCACCCGCCACGCTGACCGTCCTGACCACGGCGTTCCCCGAAGGGCCGCGCCGCAGCAGGGCGCTGGCGGTCTGGACGGCCGTCTCCTCCGTGGGCGGGGCCGCCGGAAACCTCCTCGGCGGAGTCCTCACCGACGCCCTCTCCTGGCGCGCCGTACTGCTCGTCAACGTCCCGGTGGGGTGCGCTGCGCTGTGGCCCGCGCTGCGCCATCTGCCCCGGGGCGACGCACGGTCGACAGCGGGGCGCCGCAGACCGGATGTGCCCGGAGCGCTCGCCGTCACCTGCGGCATGGCCGCGCTCACCTTCGCCGTCAGCCGCGGCCCTGACACCTCCTGGGCCGACCCGGCGACCGTGTGGGCCCTGGTGGGCGGTGCGGCCGCACTGGGCGTCTTCGTCGCCGTGGAGCGGTGGTGGGCCACCGAGCCGCTGATCCCGCCGCGGCTGCTTCGGCAGCGCACGGTCGCGGTGGGCAACACCGTGGTGCTGCTGGCGGGCGCCTGCCTGCAGATCCCCGTCTGGTACTTCCTCACGTTCTACATGCAGGACGTGCTGGGTTATTCGGCGCTCCGCACCGGGTTGGGTTTCCTGCCGCACACGCTGACCGGTGCGGCGGTCGCCGTGTGGGTGACACCGCGGCTGATGCGCCGCTTCGCGCACCGGACGCTCATCCTGTGCGGCGCCGTGGTGTGCGCAGCCGGATTCGCGTGGCAGAGCACGGTGTCGGCGGACAGCGGCTATCTGGCGGGGGTGCTGGGCCCCGCCGTGGTGTTCTCGCTCGGCAGCGCCGTGTTCGTCACCCCCACCACGGCGGTGGTCACCGCGGGGGTGCCGGCCGAGGACGCCGGTGCCGCCTCGGGGCTGATGAACACCTCGAAGCAGTTCGGCGGCGCCCTCGGGCTGGCCGCGCTCTTCGCGGTCGCCGGGCCGGACGGGACGGCGTACGGGCGCGTGTTCGGCACCATGACGGCCGTGCTGGGCGCCATCGCGCTACTGGCCCTCGCCCTCCCCCGCGGCCGGTCCCCGCAGGGCCCCGGCGACTACAGCGCTGCGGAGCGCAGCACGCCGCCGAGCCGCCGCAGCCCCTCCCGGATCTCCTCCGGCGTGTGCGTGGTGAACGACAGCCGCAACGACGACGGGTCGGGCGGCCCCGCGAAGAAGGGCGCACCGGGAACGTAGGCGACATCGGCGGCGACCGCCTCGCGCAGCAGTTCGGTCGCGTCGTAGCCCTCCGGCAGCCGCGCCCACACGAACATGCCGCCCTGCGGGTGGTTCCACGTACTGCCCGGCGGCAGGGCCCCGCGCAGTCCGTCGAGCAGCGCGTCGCGGCGCTCGCGGTAGGCGTCGCGGACCCGCGCCAGGTGCGCGTCCAGATCGTTGTCCGCCAGATAGCGGGCGGCTGCCGCCTGGTCGACCGTGGAACAGTGCAGATCCAGCGACTGCTTGGCGATGACGCAGGCGCGGCGCAGTGCGGCGGGTGCGCGCAGCCAGCCGAGCCGCAGCCCGGGAGCCATCACCTTCGAGAAGCTGCCCAGCAGCACCGTGCGGTCGGCGGCCCGCGGCAGCGAGGCGACCCATGGCACGTGCTCGCCCTCGAACCGCAGTTCGCCGTACGGGTCGTCCTCGACGATCCATGTCCCGTACCGCGCGGCGACCTCGGCGACCGCCTGGCGGCGGGCGAGCGGAAGGGTGCGTCCGGTCGGGTTCTGGAAGGTGGGTATCAGATAGAGCAACTTGGGCCGCTCACGCTCCACCGCCCGGGCCAGCGCCACCGGGTCCACGCCCTCGTCGCCGGAGCGGACGGGCACCACACGCGCCCCCGCGAAACCGAAGCACTGCAGCGCGGCCAGATACGTCGGGTCCTCCACCAGCACGGTGTCGCCCGGCTCCAGCAGCGCGGTCGCCAGCAGGGTGAGGGCCTGCTGGGACCCGGTGGTCACCAGCAGCTCCTCCGGCCCGGTGGGCAGCCCCCGCTCCGCCAGCCGCCCCGCCACGGCTCCCCGCAGCGCCGGGTCGCCCTCGGTGGTGGAGTACTGCAGCACCCGCCGCGGCTCCTGGCTGAGCACCCGGTCGTAGGCGGCGCGGATGGGCTCGGCGGCGAAGAGCTCGGGCGCCGGCAGCCCCCCGGCGAAGGAGATCACCTCGGGCCGTTCGGTCAGCGCCAGGATCTCCCGTACGGGGGAGGAGCCCACGGAGGCCGCACGGGCGGCGAGCGGGGGCGCGGGGGCGGTGGCGGGAGCGGGGCCCGCGAGCGTGCTGGGAGTCATTCCCGCAGCTTAGAAGCGCCCGGCTCGGCCGCCCCAGTGATTTCCGGCACGTGGACAGCGCGCCCACCTGCGGCTGCCTCAGAGCGCGTGGCCGCCGGCGACCTGGAGGACCTGACCCGTGATCCAGCGGGCCTGTCGGGAGGCGAGGAAGACAACGGCGTCCGCGATGTCGTCCGGCAGCCCGACCCGGCGCAGCGGGATCTGCGGGACGACCCGCTCGACGAGTTCGCCCGGCATCCAGCCGGTCTGCACCGGCCCGGGCGCGACGGCGTTGACGCGGATGCCGCGCGGGCCCAGGTCGAGTGCCGTCGAGCGGGTGACGGCCTCCAGGGCTGCCTTGGAGGTGCCGTAAGCGGTCTGCCCGGGGAAGGCACGTGCCGCGTCCGTCGAGACGTTGACCACGGCCGCCTCCCGGCCCCGCCGGGCGAGGTCGGCGGTCAGCAGGGCGGGCGCGAAGGTGTTGACCCGATAGGTGCGCTCCAGCAGAGCGGGGGTCAGCTCGTCGGCGCCGTCGACGGCTTCGCAGTGCGCCGCGTTGTTCACCAGCACGTCGGGCGGGCCGAGCCGGTCGGCGACGGCGTCGAGCAGCGGGCCGGCCGCCGCGCCGTCCGCGAGGTCGGCGGGGAAGAGCGCGGCCGCCGCGGCGCCCGCGGTGCGCAGCCGCCGCAACAGCGCCTCGGCTTCCGCGCGCCCCGGCGTACTGTGCGCGAACGGGACGTCTTGCGGGCCGCTGTCGGCCGGGTACCAGTGCGCGGCGACCCGGGCCCCGAGACGGGCGAAGGCGAGCGCTGTCGCCTCGCCGATCCCGCCCACGGCGCCGGTCACGAGCACGGTGCGTCCGGAGAGTCCAGGATCGATCACCGCGTCACCGTGACAGCCGGCACCGGCCCGCTCAACCGCTTTTCCACGGGGTCCGCTCTTCCACGGGGTCCGCCCACGCCCCCCGCTCGTCCCCGCTCGCCTCAGCGGGTGTCGCCGGCCGTCTCGGCCCGGATCAGCCAGATGTGGCCGTCCGGGTCGGCGAAGGAGCCCGCGTAGCCCCAGTGCTGATGTGCCGGTTCGCTGACCGTCCGGGCACCGGCGCGCACGGCGGCGGCGACCAGCTCGTCCACGTCCCGCTCCTCGGCGACGGGCACGGCCAGGACGCACTCGCTGTGCCCCGGACGTGCGACGGCGTGGTCACCGGTGATCCAGTCGAAACCGCCGGTGGGGATGAGCATGAGCCGCAGTCCGTCGTTGACGATGAACCGCAGCGGCTCGGGGACCCCGTCCTCGGCGAGCTTCCCGACGGCCTCCAGGCCCAGCCCGTCCCGGTAGAAGACGTACGACGCCATGCGCTCGGCGACGGGCAGGCTGACGGTGACGGTCGCGAGCGTTCGGGTGGTTGCCATGGTTACCTCCTGGCGGTGGATGCGGGACTGCGAGCACAGACCTTCCATTGCGCCCTTCCTCACCGCCCGGGCGTACGCGCCACACCGGGCAGGCGAATCGCCGGTTGGGATCACGCCGAACGGGTACCTGCGGGCAGATATTGGGCCTGGAGCGAATTCGCGAGAACCAGCCGCAGAAAGGGAGGCCCGCACCATGACGGCGGAGATGTCGGAAGGGGAGATGGAAGTATCCGTGGAGCTCAGCGACTGTGCCTGCGAGGACGCCGAGGCGGTCTTCAGGGTGCTGGGCGGACTGTTCCCCTCGGACTGGGCGGAGCTGCAGCCCGAGGGCCGCAAGGCCAATGTGTGGCTGTGCCGGTTCGATGTCTCGCGCGACAGCGGACGACCGGACGCCGTCCCGCTCGGCTCACCGGTGACGGCGGAACTGCAGGGGTCCCCGCAGGCGGTCGAACGGCTGCACCGCGTACTTCTGGAGGCGTTCGGTGTGGTGGAGGTGCTGGAGGTCGCCGGGGACCAGGAGAAGCAGCTGCGGCTCCGCCTGGAGACCCGCTGAGCGCACGCCGGGCCCCGCGCGGCCGAAGGGGCCACCGGGGCCGAGGCCCGGCCTCGGCCCCGGCGAGCGGGAAGGTTCCCGGTCCATGGGCGGGGACCGGGAAGCCTTCGCCGACGTCGTCCCTGTCGTCGAGGCCGGGGCACCCCGGGCCCTCCCGTGGTGCGAGGCCCCGACGGGTCAGCCGGAGGCGGCGGACAGGAGTACGTCCACGAGCCTGTCCGCCGCGTCCGGCCGTCCGTGTGCCCGGGCCGCCTCCGCCATCCCCGCACGCCGCGCCGGGTCGGTGAGCAGCGGCCCGAGAGCGTCCCGGAGCCGGTCAGCGGTGACATCGCCGGTGAGCGCGACGGCCGCGCCGGTGTCCTGGAGATGCCGTGCGTTGTGCTCCTGCTCGTTCCCCGCCGAGGAGGCCAGCGGCACGAAGACGGCCGGTTTGCCGAGCGCGGTGAGCTCCGCGAGGGTGCCGGCGCCGCTGCGGGACACCACCACATCGGCGAGCGCCAGGACGTCGGGCAGCTCCGGGCCGACGAACCCGGCCAGGTGGTACCGGTCCGCCAGTCCGGGCGGGAGGGCCGCCGCGCCGGCGCGCAGCGCCTCGACGTTCGCGGGCCCGCACTGGTGCACCACGTTGGCGCGCTCCAGCAGCCACGGGAGAGCGTCCCGGACCACGTCGTTGATCTGCTGCGCGCCTTGCGCGCCGCCGGTGACGTAGAGGGTCGGGAGCCGTCGATCGAAGCCGTGCAGCCCGAGCGCGGCGACCGCCTTGTCCGCGTGCCCGCTCAGCACCTCCGGCCGCACCGGATTGCCGGTGACGACGGCCGAGCCCCGCACCGCCTCCGGGAGCAGCGGCAGGGACGACTCCGAGGAGACCGCGATCCGCGCGGCCGACGACGCCAGTTTCCGGTTCGCCAGCCCGAGCCGCACGGTCTGCTCGTGCAGCACCAGCGGACGCTTGCACATACGGGCGGCGAGCCCGGCCGGTACGGCGACGTAGCCGCCGGTCGCCAGGACCACGTCCGGCCGGAAGTCGGACACGATCCTGCGCGCCTGGGCGACGCCGAGCGGCACCCGCGCCATGTCCTTGACGTTCGCCGGGCTGATCATCTTGAGCGGGTTCGCGGCCCGGCGGATCTTGCCCGTCGCCACCGTCGTGAACGGAATGCCCTCGGCCGGGGCGACGCGGGCCTCCAGCCCGTGCGGGGTGCCGATCCACAGGACGTCGAGCGTTCCGCCGTCCGCGGCCAGCCGCGCCTGCAACGTCCTGATCGCGGTCAGGGCCGGATAGGTGTGTCCGCCGGTACCTCCCCCCGTGACGAGGAGCCGGAAGGAGCGTGGAAGGGAAGGGTTCTCGGTCACGCCGCGCACCCTACTGGGCCGCCGCCCCGCCAGGGACCCGCGGCCCGTGCAACTCCGTCCCGTCGCGGGCGAGTCCGGCCCCGCCGCAGGACTCCGCCGCACGGTCCGTCACGTCGTCCGCCCCGTCGAGGCGGCTGCGTGGCAGGCGTGCACCACGCCGAGAATCCGCTGCAGTCGGCCTGCCATGGGCCGGCCCGTCCCGATATCAGGGGAAGCGCGGTGGCGAAGGGATACGACCGCCCACAGCGGGCATCTACCCTCCGAACAAGGACAGTTGCTCTGCGTGCCCACTGGAGGGCGGATGACACCCAGGACTCCTCCCAGGCATATCGCCTGCATCATGGACGGCAACGGCCGCTGGGCACAGCACCGCGGACTGGAGCGCACCCACGGCCACATGGCCGCCAGGGCTTCCTTCGAAGCGATCCTGGACAGCGCGCTGGAGGAGAAGGTCGAGTGGTTGACGCTGTTCGCCTTCTCCACGGAGAACTGGTCACGCCCGGAGGAAGAGGTCAGCTTCCTGGTGCGCTTCCTCGCCCAGCATGTGATCGGTCGGGAGGCCCAGCGCATGCACAAGCGCGGGGTACGGCTGCGGCTGCTGGGCGGTGAGGACCCCCGCCTGCCCGCAGAGGCGGTCAACAGGCTGCGCGAAGCCGAGGAGCTCACCCGCGACAACACCACCCTCCAGCTGAGCCTGGCGTTCAACTACGGAGGCCGCCAGGACCTGTGCGAGGCCGCACGCTCCCTGGCCGCCCGGGAGGTCCCGGCCGAGCAGATCACCACCGAGGTCCTCGCCCGGCACATGCAGTTGCCCGAACTCCCTGACGTGGACCTGCTGCTGCGCACCGGGGGCGAGTACCGGCTGTCGAACTTCCTGCTGTGGCACAGCGCCTACGCCGAGCTCGTCTTCCTCGACGTACTGTGGCCCGACTTCCGCGCCTCGCACTTCCGGCACGCCATGGAGCTCTTCCATCAGCGCCGGCGCCGCTTCGGCAATCTGGGGGCGACGGACGCGGCCGACGCGTACGACAGGGTCGGCGGGGCCGAGACAGCCGACACGGTCGGCGCCACCGAGGCCGTGGCGGTCGGCGGCCGTATCTCCCCGCCCGGCCCGACGGCCCTGCTCGGACTGCCCACGGCGATCGCCTCCCAGCTGGGCACCACCCTGCGGGACGGGCTGCGGGAGACGGCCCGGTTCGCCCTGCACCAGCTCACCGCCGAATCGACGAAGCCCGAACGCGCGAGCCGGCTGCCGTGACCGCGCCCGGTCCGCCGCTGCTGCGTCAACTGCTGACCCGGGCCACGCCCTGGCAGCGCACACTGCACCTGGCCGGGATCCCCCACGGCCGACTGCGCGGCGACTACACCGCGGCAGCACATGTGGTGGCCCGCCGGTACCCCGGCGCCTATCCCCCCGCTCGCCTCCTGGTCCCACCGGCCTGGCAGCCGCACCTGTTCACCGTGGCCGCCCTGGGCATCCACGCCGACTGCCTGGCGGATGTGCCGGTGCACAAGTGCGACCCGGCGGCCTTCCACGCCTGGGCGGAGCAGGTCCGGCGGGGGCTGGCCACCGGCAGCGCCGAACAGCCCTTCCTGCGGGCCTTTCTGCACACGGTGCACGTACGCCCCCTCGATCCTGCCGACGTCCACGACTGCCTGGCGGGGCAGGCCTGCCGACTGGGGCTGACGGGTTACGCGACCGAGCAGGACCACCACGACAACGTCGACCGCAGCAACATGCCGGTCGCCCGCCTGCTGCTCGCCGCCTGCCGCGTCCCGCGCCATCCGCGCAACGAGACCGCGTCGAGACTGGCCCTCGACGCCGCCCAGCGCTGGGACGATCTCGCCGACCTGGCCGAGGACCTGCGAGACGGCTTCCTCCCCCTCCCCGAGACCGACCTGCGGCGCTTCGGTGTCACCCGCGCCGACCTGGAGGCCGGCCGTGACACCCCCGCGGTCCGAGCCCTCCTCGCCCACGCCTGCGGCAAGGCCCGCGCCGCCTTCGAGGCCGCCCGTGCCGCCCTGGACGACGCCGACCCGGAAGTCCAGTTCCTCTACCGTCCGCTTCTGATGTGCCTCTTCCAGGGCTTGAAGGGCGTCGAGCGGCAGGGCGCCGGCCTGCTCCGCCCCGGCACCCTCTGGCACTTCCGCCTCTCGCCCACCGAGCTGATCGGTGACACCCTGCGCACCTTCCACCACCGCCTCCGCCTCACCTGACCGGGGCAGCGCGAAGGTCTACCAGCACGCGGCGCGATACGCCGCGCGCCCCCGCGGCGAGTGGAACGGGGCGGCCCGACAGGCCGACCCCCGGATCAGGGAACCCCGGAAACGACTCAGGGAACCCGGGGGCAGGAAGTGCCCGGAGCCGGACTTGAACCGGCACGGCCCTTAAAGGCCAACGAGGTTTAAGCTCGTCGTGTCTGCATTCCACCATCCGGGCACCGGCTCCTGGACCGCGTCGTACGCCCTTGGGCGCAGACGGCCCTTCCCAGGGCACGGGACGAGCCTATCCAGGGTCATCCCCCGAACAGCGGATCGACAGACCGATGTTGTCTTATTTTATTGGCAACTGACGGGCCATCAGTGTCACATGCGCCACTTCGCAGCGGTCTCCCTCGCGCGTCCGGCTCGCCAGAAATGACGGAAAGTCGCCGTTCAGTCACCCACGCTCACGTCCCAAGTCCACCAGCGTCATATGCCAGCGGCGCATGCGGGCCACGGCTCCTCTGCCGCCCCTCCTCCGTCTCAGGGTCCGCCGTCATACCCAAGGATGACCGTCGGGCCGACAGCTACCTCCGAAGACTGTCCCGGAAACAAGAGTCGCGGCTGATCCCGGAAGGCGGATCCGACGAAACGATGGAGGCACAGGGAAAGTTCCGATCCGCATTCGACCGACATCCGACAGGAGCACCGCGCCGTGACGACCAGCACCCGCCAGCACCACCCCGCGGGCGGCCCGTACCCCGGAGCCACCGCAGACCGTTCGAGCACCGGCGTCGCCGCGGCGCGGGCCACGGACCTGTCCAAGGTCTACGGCCAGGGGGAGACCCAGGTCGTGGCCCTGGACCGGATATCGGTGGAGTTCCGGCAGGCCGAGTTCACCGCCATCATGGGCCCCTCGGGCTCCGGCAAGTCCACGCTGATGCACTGCATGGCAGGCCTCGACTCCATCTCCAGCGGCAGCGCCCGCATCGGCGACACCGAACTGACCTCGCTCAAGGACAAGAAGCTGACCCAGCTGCGGCGCGACCGCATCGGCTTCATCTTCCAGGCGTTCAACCTGCTGCCCACGCTCAACGCGTTGGAGAACATCACGCTGCCGATGGACATCGCGGGCCGCAAGCCGGACAAGGCGTGGCTGGACCGCGTCATCCAGACCGTCGGCCTCGCCGACCGGCTCAAGCACCGGCCCAACCAGCTCTCCGGCGGCCAGCAGCAGCGCGTCGCCGTCGCCCGTGCCCTCGCCTCCCGGCCGGAGATCATCTTCGGGGACGAGCCCACCGGCAACCTCGACTCCCGTGCGGGCGCCGAAGTCCTCGGCTTCCTGCGCAACTCCGTCCGCGAACTGGGCCAGACGGTGGTCATGGTCACCCACGACCCGGTGGCCGCCGCCTACGCGGACCGGGTCGTCTTCCTCGCGGACGGCCGCATCGTCGACGACCTGACCGGCCCGACGGCCGACAGCGTGCTGGAGCGGATGAAGTCCTTCGACGCCAAGGCCCGGACGAGCTGAGCCACCCGCTCCCCGCGCCGCGCCTCCGCCACGCCCGCCCAGCTGCTTTCTCGTAGAAGGACCCTCCAGGACTTCCTCATGCTCCGAACCGCCTTGCGCAACGTCTTCGCGCACAAGGCCAGACTGCTGATGACCATGCTCGCCGTGCTGCTCGGCGTGGCCTTCGTCTCCGGCACCCTGGTCTTCACCTCGACCATCTCCGACGCGTTCCACAAGGGCTCCGAAAAGGGCTACGCGAACGTCGACATCTCCATACGCCAGGACGGCGGCGACGCGCCCGAGGGCCGGGACTCCGTCACGCCGTTGAGCCAGCGCACCCTCGACCGGGCCGAGGAGCTGCCCGGCGCCGAGTCCGCGACCGGCGTCGTCTCCGGCTTCGCCGCCCTCTCCGACAAGGACGGCAAGCTCGTCGGCGACGGCTTCTCCACCGAGGGCGCCAACTACTACGCCGGCCGGGACGGCAAGGGCTCCGACCCGCGCTACCCGATGAAGGACGGTGCGGCCCCGCGTGCGCCCGGCGAGATCGCGCTGGACGCCAAGACCGCGGAGCGCACCGGCTACCAGGTCGGTGACACCGTCCGGATGTCGGTGAACGGCCCGGTGCGTACGGAGAAGGTCACCGGCATCTTCACCACCGACGACGGCAATGTCGCCGCGGGCGGCACCCTCGTCCTGTTCGACAACGCCACGGCCCAGCGGCTGTTCGCCAAGCCCGGCGAGTACACCGAGATCCAGGTCAAGGCCGAGCCCGGCGTCTCCCAGGCCGCGCTCAAGGCGCGGGCCGAGAAGATCCTGCCCGCCGACTCCGAGGCCGTCACCGGCAAGACGCTGGCCGACGAGGAGTCCAGGGCCATCGAGACCAGCATGTCCAGCATGAAGACCAGCCTGCTGGCCTTCGCGGGGATCGCGCTGTTCGTCGGCATCTTCATCATCGCCAACACCTTCACCATGCTGGTCGCCCAGCGCACCAAGGAGCTGGCGCTGCTGCGCGCGGTGGGTGCCAGCCGCCGCCAGGTCACCCGATCGGTGCTGATCGAGGCGCTGGCCGTCGGTGCCGTCGCGGGGCTGGCCGGGATGGCGGCCGGTATCGGCATCGGAGCCGGACTCCGCGCCCTGGTCGGCACCATGGGCACCATGCCCGACGGGCCGCTGGTGGTCGAACCGTCCACGGTCGTCATCTCGCTGCTGGTCGGCGTCGTCATCACCGTGCTGGCGGCCTGGCTGCCCGCGCGGCGTGCGGCAAGGATCCCCCCGGTCGCGGCGATGGGCAGCGTCCACGCCCCCGCGACGACCCGTTCGCTGATCGTGCGCAACACCATCGGCGCGCTGCTGTCCGCCGCGGGTGCGGTGCTGGTGCTGATGGCGACCAGGATGGACGACGGCGGCAAGGCGCCCATGGGCGCGGGCGCCGCTCTGCTGCTGGTCGGCGTCTTCGTCCTCACCCCGCTGCTGTCCCGCCCGCTGATCGCGGCGGCGGCGCCGGTACTGCGGTTGTTCAACGTCAGCGGCAAGCTCGCCCGGCAGAACGCGGTACGCAATCCGCGCCGCACGGCGGCCACCGCCTCCGCGCTGATGGTCGGGCTGACGCTGATCACCGGGCTGACGGTCATCGCCAGTGGCGTGCAGAAGGCCGTCGACAAGATGGCGTCCGAGTCGCTGAAGGCCGACTACACGGTCTCGATGGCCAACTTCACCCCCCTCTCGCCCGAGGTGGAGAAGAAGCTGGCCGGGTCCGACGAGGTCACCGCCACCTCGCCGCTGCGCAACGCGCCGGCCGAGATCGACGGCGACACCGAATACCTGACCGGTGTCAACGGCTCCACCATCGCCCAGCTCACCTCGCTGGACTTCACCAAGGGCGGCTGGTCCGGCATCGCCGGCGGCAAGCAGGTCGTCGTGGACACCGACACGGCCAAGCAGTACGGCTGGAAGCCCGGCTCAAGCTTCCAGGTGACCTACGACGACGGTGAGAAGGGCCGGCTGTCGGTCGCGGGGCTCTACAAGGGCAACGAGATGATCAAGGGGATCATCGTCGACAACAAGGCCATCACCCCGCACCTGGAGAAGGTCGCGGACATGCAGGTCCTCGCCAAGACCAAGGACGGCGCGACCGAGCAGGTCAAAAAGTCCCTGGAGAAGCAGCTGGGCAACAACCCGGCGGTCCTCGTACAGGACAAGAAGGACATCTCCGAGGGCATCGCGCAGATGATCAACATCCTGCTGAACATGCTGTACGGGCTGCTCGCGATGGCCGTCATCGTCGCCGTGCTCGGTGTGATCAACACCTTGGCCATGTCGGTCTTCGAACGCGGCCAGGAGATCGGGATGCTGCGCGCCATCGGTCTCGACCGGCGCGGGATCAAGCGGATGGTGCGGCTGGAGTCGCTGGTCATCTCGCTCTTCGGCGGGGTGCTCGGCATCGGCCTCGGCATCTTCTTCGGCTGGGCCGCCGGTGAGCTGATCGGCAGCTCGCTGGACACCTACACGCTCGTCCTGCCCTGGGGACGGCTGGGCATCTTCCTCGCCCTCGCCGCGCTGGTGGGCGTACTCGCCGCCCTGTGGCCCGCACGGCGTGCGGCCCGACTCAACATGCTGGCCGCCATCAAGACGGAGTGACCCGGCAGGGGCCCGCCGCCTCCGCGCACTCCCCCGCCCGCCCATCCGCCCCGAAGGGGTGGGTGGGCGGGCGCGCTGGTACCCGGGGGCGGCTGCCGGGCCGACAGCCGCCCCCGGAGCCGACGCGGCGACGCGTCGGCGCAGCGCCGCCGGCCCAGCGCGCGGGACCGGCCGAGGCGCCGAGGCGTACGCCGTCAGTCCCGTGCGGCGGGGTCCGCGGTCGCGTCCGCCGTCGCGTCCGCCGTCCAGCGGCGGGTACGCAGCGGAAGCCCCGAGCCGCCGGACTCGGGGGTCTTGACGGCCAGCACCTGGTTGACACCGATCCGGTTGCGCTCGAAGGCCAGCGCCGAGGCGGCCATGTAGAGGCGCCAGACCCGGGCGCGGCCCGGCGTGGTGAGCCGCGCGGCCCGGGCGAAGTCCGCCTCCAGATTGCGTACCCAGGCGCGCAGCGTCAGCGCGTAGTGCTCGCGCAGCGACTCGACGTCCCGCACCTCGAAGCCCGCCCGCTCCAGCAGTCCCACAGTGCGCCCGATCGGGGCGAGCTCCCCGTCGGGGAAGACATAGGCGTCGATGAACGGGTCCACCTCGTAGGCCTCTTCGTCCTCCAGCGGCCGACGCGCGATCTGGTGGTTGAGCAGCCGCCCGCCCGGCTTCAGAAGGGCGTAGAGGTCGTCGGCGTACTCCCGGTAGCGGGCCGCGCCCACATGTTCGGCCATACCGACGGAGGAGATGGCGTCGTAGGGCCCGCCCGTCGCCCGACCGTCGCCCCCGGACGAGGCGCTTCGCCCCGCCTCCTCCCTTGCGAGCTCGCGGTAGTCCTGGACGCGGATCTCCACGCGGTCCGCCAGCCCTTCCTCGGCGATCCGCTTGCGGCCGTAGGCGGCCTGTTCGCGGGAGAGGGTGACGGCGACGGCGCGTACGCCGTAGTTGCGGGCGGCGTGCAGGACGAGGGAGCCCCAGCCGCCGCCGACGTCCAGCAGCCGCTGACCCTCTCGCAGTGCGAGCTTGCGGCAGATCAGGTCGAGCTTGTCGCGCTGGGCCTCTTCCAGGGTGCCGTCGGGGCGCCAGTAGGCGCAGGAGTAGACCATGCTGGGGCCCAGCACCAGCTCGTAGAAGTCGTTGCCGACGTCGTAGTGGTGGCTGATGGCCTTGCGGTCGCGGCCGAGGGTGTGGCGCAGCCCGGTGCGGCGGCGGGCCTCCTCGGCGGGCGGCGGGGGCGGCAGTCCGGGGCCGGCCAGCCGCAGCAGTTCTGCGGCGGCCCGGCGGCTCGCCGGATCGCGGGCGAGGGACAGCGCGCCGCGTGCCCAACCCGGGCCGAACGAGGGGGCGCTGTCGGCCTTCTCGCCGGCCTCGGACGCGGCTTCGGACCTGGCGGCGGCTACGGACCCGGGGCCGGAGCCGGGCTGCTCGTCCCGCTCCCAGATCAGTCCGGCCATCAGGTCCAGCGCCCGGTAGAGATCGCCCTCCACGTCCAGCTCCCCGGCGACCCAGGCCCGCGCCAGCCCCAACTCACCCGGCCGCCACAGCACACGGCGCAGGGCCCGTCGGCTGCGTACGACCAGTACGGGGGCCGAGGGCGGTCCCGCCTCGCTGTGGTCCCAGGCCCGCACCCGGACCGGGACGGGGGTTCCCAGCAGCTGCTCCGCGAGCGCGACGATCCGTTGTGCGGCACCGGCCATTGAGCACACCTCCGTGTCAGGAAGGGGTGGATTCCCCGTACACGTAACGCGGGCGGGGGTGGGTGTATGCCCACTGTGCCCAACGGACCGGTGATTTCGGTACGGCGGAAACGACGAGAGGGGCGTGAGCCCCACGGATGGCTCACGCCCCTCTCGGACGTGCACGGCGCACTCCCCGGCCGTCAGCCGGGGCCCTGCCGACCCCACCGACCCTGCCGCGGGTCGGCGGTGACGGGTCAGGAGGAGGCGGTCGCCTTCTCCCCCTTGCCGTCCACCGGGCTGTCGGCCCGGCTGTCGGCGGTCGCCTTGCTGTTGTCGGCGGGCGCGGACGCCGTCGACTTGCCGAGCGCGGCCGCCGTCACCGGCGCCGCCGCCTCGTAGAACTCGCCGCGCGGGTGCTCCATGGCGCCCAGCGAGACGACCTCGCGCTTGAGGAACATGCCGAGCGTCCAGTCGGCGAAGACCCGGATCTTGCGGTTCCAGGTGGGGACGGCCATGCCGTGGTACGCGCGGTGGAAGTACCAGGCGAGGCGACCGCGCAGCTTGATCCTGGTCTTGCCGAAGACGATCATCGCGACGCCCTTGTGCAGGCCCAGGCCGGCGACGGCGCCCTTGTTGGCGTGCTTGTACTTGCCCTGCGGGAAGCCGCGCATGCCGGAGATGACGTTGTCCCCGAGCACCTTGGCCTGGCGCAGCGCGTGCTGCGCGTTGGGCGGGCAGAACGCACCCTCCTTGTCGGAGGCCAGGTCCGGAACCTGCGCGTTGTCACCGGCGGCCCAGGCGTAGTCCATGCCCTTGACCTGCATGCTGGCGTCCACGTCCACATGGCCCTTGGGACCGAGCGGCAGACCGAAGCGGGAGAGCACCGGGTTGGGCTTGACGCCCGCGGTCCACACGATGGTGCTGGAGTCGACCTCCAGCCCGTTCTTGAGCACGACATGGCCGTCCACGCAGGACTCCATGGAGGTGTTCAGATAGACCTCGACGCCGCGCTTCTTGAGGTGTTCCAGGCCCCACTCGCCGAGCTTGGGGCCCACCTCGGGAAGGATCCCGGGGGCCGCGTCGACGAGGACGAACCGCATGTCCTCGCGCTTGACGTTGGGGTAGTACTTGGCGGCGTCCCGAGCCATGTCCTCGACCTCGCCGATGGTCTCCGCACCCGCGAAGCCGCCACCGATGAAGACGAAGGTGAGGGCCTTGCGGCGGGCCTCCTCGTCCTGTGTGGAGTCCGCCTTGTCGAGCTGCTCGAGGACGTGGTTGCGCAGGCCGATCGCCTCCTCCACGCCCTTCATGCCGATGCCGTTCTCGGCGAGACCGGGCACGGGGAAGGTGCGCGAGACGGCGCCCATCGCGATGACCAGGTAGTCGAAGGGCAGCTCGTACGCGTCGCCGACCAGCGGCGAGACGTTGGCGACCTTGCGGTCCTGGTCGATCGAGGTGACGCGGCCGGTGAGGACCTCCGCCTTGGGGAGCACGCGTCGCAGGGGGACCACGACGTGGCGGGGGGAGATGCTGCCGGCAGCAGCTTCGGGGAGGAAGGGCTGGTACGTCATGTACGACCGCGGGTCGACGACCGTTACGGTCGCCTCGCCGTAGCGCATCTTCTTCAGGATGCGCCGCGCTGCGTACAGACCGACGTACCCGCCACCCACTACGAGGATTCGGGGACGCTCCGTGGTGCTCATGAAATCGAGTATCCACCCACCGGTGGGGGGCACTTCGTGAGGGCCTTCACAAGCATGGGCGCACCCTCTGCTACACTGCGCCGCCCCGTGATCGAGCCCACATCCATTCTGTGCGGCGGACGGGGAACCAGCGGGCGGCGTCAGCCGTTGGGACACCTTTTGAGCTGCGGGTATCGGCGGTGTAGCGAGTAGACCGCGCGCGGACGGCCGAGTCGTTGCCGTCCGACCGACCGGACGGCGGAGGGCCGAGGCGGCGAGGGCACATCCGGAACCCTGCGTTCCAACCCGGAAACCGGGGCTCACCGGGCACTTTCCCATGTGAAACATTTCACGTAACTGGTGTGCCGGTACGTTTCTCAAGCCCTTGTGAGGCCTCGCCTACACCTATCAGCAGAGAGACGCCCCGCTCAAGTGAGAGCCGCAGGACCCCTGGAGCCTCGCACCGGAACCAACCGTACGCAGGGTTGACGGGACTCTACCCACCGGTAACACTGCCCGAATGGCGATCACCAAGGCCACGGGACCGGGCAGCGCGGCCACGAGTGCGAGCAGTGCCACCACGAGCGCGGGCCCCAAGACGGACAGCCCCGGCGGCGAGGCGACGGCCCTCGTCGCGTTCGCCGCGCTGGCCGCCGCCGACCTGTACGCCACCGCGAAGTCCCCGCGGGGCCCGGCACGCGCGGCCAAGCCCCTGCTGATGCCGGCCCTCGCGACGTACGCCCGCCGCAGCGCGCGGCCCGGCCGCCCTCCCGCCGCGCTGCTCGCCGGCCTCGCCTGCGCCACCGCCGGCGACACCGCCCTGCTCTGGGACCGCCACCACCGCGCGCTGCTGACCGGGATGGCCGCCTTCCTCGGCACCCAGCTCAGCTACACCGCGGGTATGACCGCCCGGCTCGGCGCCGTACGCGGGCTGCGTGCCCGCCCCAGGCGCGCCGTCGCGGCCTTCGCCGCGTGGGGGGCCGTCAACGCGGTGCTCGCACCCACGCTGGAGCGCCGGCTGCGACTGCCGGTGGCCGGCTACAGCCTCGCGCTCGCGGCCATGGGTGCCGCGGCGCTCGGGGTGGGCGGCAAGGTCGCCACCGGTGCGGTGTCCTTCATCGCCTCCGACGCGCTGATCGGCCTCCAGGCCGCCGGGCACGAATTCCCCTCCCAGGAGGTGCTGATCATGGCGGGGTATCTGCTGGGCCAGTACCTCATCACGGCAGGCTGGCTGGAGCGCGAACCGTCCTGAGCGCCCGCCGTCGCCGACGCATACCGTCGTAGACGTGCACCACCCGAACGACTCCGACTCCGCTTCCGCCGCCACCCCCGCGCCCGCCCCCGGGTCCGCCTCCGCCCCGCCCATGCCGCCGCTGTTCGACTGGCGGTTCGCGGCGGACCCCTATCCCGCGTACGCCTGGCTGCGCGAGCACGCACCGGTACGCAAGACGCAGCTGCCCAGCGGGGTGGAGGCGTGGCTGGTGACCCGGTACGCCGACGCGCGGCAGGCCCTCGCCGACCCGCGACTGAGCAAGAACCCGCACCACCACGGGGAGCGGGGCGCACACGGCAAGGGCAAGGTCGGCATCCCGGGCGAGCGCAGCGCGAACCTGATGACGCATCTGCTCAACATCGACCCGCCCGACCACACCCGGCTGCGCCGTCTGGTCTCCAAGGCGTTCACCCCGCGCCGGGTCGCCGCCTTCGCGCCCCGGGTGCGGGAGCTCGCGGACGGCCTCATCGACTCCTTCGCGACACGCGGCGAGGCCGACCTGATCCACGAGTACGCCTTTCCGCTGCCGATCTACGCCATCTGCGACATGCTCGGCGTACCGCGCGAGGACCAGGAGGACTTCCGCACCTGGGCGGGCATGATGATCCATCAGCCCGGCAGTCCGCGCGGCGGTGTGGGCCGCGCGGTCAAGCGGATGCGCGGCTATCTCGCCGAGTTGATCCACCGCAAGCGCGCCGAACTGGCCCGCGCCGACGGCCGTGCCGAGGCGGCCCGCGCCGAGGGCGGGGACGCGCTGTTGTCGGGCGACCTGATCTCGGGCCTCATCCGCGCCTCCGACCACGGTGAGCACCTGACCGAGAACGAGGCCGCCGCGATGGCGTTCATCCTGCTGTTCGCCGGGTTCGAGACGACCGTCAACCTGATCGGGAACGGTATGTACGCGCTGCTGCGCCACCCCGGGCAGCGGGCCGTGCTCCAGCAGGCCGTCGCCGAGGGCGACGAGGGGCTGCTCGCCGGTGCCGTGGAGGAACTGCTGCGCTACGACGGCCCCGTCGAGCTGGCGACCTGGCGCTTCGCCACCCGCGAGCTGACCGTCGGCGGACAGCGGGTGCGGGAGGGGGAACCGGTGCTGGTCGTCCTGGCGGCGGCCGACCGCGACCCCGCCAAGTTCACGGACCCCGACGCCTTGGACCTGACCCGGCAGGAGAACCAGCACCTCGGATACGGACACGGTATCCACTACTGCCTGGGCGCGCCGCTCGCCCGGCTGGAGGGACAGACGGCGCTGGCCACACTGCTGCACCGGCTTCCCGATCTGCGGCTGTCCGCCGATCCGGAGGAGTTGCGCTGGCGCGGCGGACTGATCATGCGCGGGCTGCGGAGGCTGCCGGTGGAGTTCACCGCCGCCGACGGCCGGTGACCGGCGTACGTGAGGGCGATGTGACGGCGCATCACTTATGTGACCGTGGCGTGATGTGGACGACATTGGCTTGTGACTGTCGGCGTTCGCAGCTACGTTCGGTCACCGACTTCGGTCATCGACCGTTGTCACCGACTTCGGTCGTCCGCCCGCTTGTCTCCCACGAGAGGTCAACCATGCGCTCCGGGAACGGTCGGCATCGCCGCCCCCGCCAGGCCCCCGCTCTCTTCGTCACCGCCGGGGTCACAGGTGCCGGGATCGCAATTCCGCTGCTCGGCGCCACCGGCGCCCAGGCTGCCGACGCCGGCACCTGGGACCGCGTCGCGGACTGCGAAAGCGGCGGCGCCTGGAGCGCCAACGACTCGAACGGGTACTACGGCGGACTCCAGCTGGACCTGGACACCTGGAAGTACTACGGCGGCACGATCTACGCCGAGCGGCCGGATCTGGCCAGCCGCAGCCAGCAGATAGCCGTCGGCGAGAAGATCCTGGAGGCCGAGGGTCCCCGGGCGTTCCCGCAGTGCGGGGACGACCTGGAGCTGCCCGGGGTGGATCCCGACGCCGAGCAGGACGCGAAGCCGGACGCGACGCCGACTCCTCCCGGGACGCCGTCCCCCTCGCCGTCCCCGTCCGAGGAGAGCGACGCGGCCGACGGGTCCGGCGGAAGCGGCAAGTCGCGGCAGGACGGCGAATCGGACGAGCCCGGAAAGGGCGAGAAGAGCGAAAAGCCCGGCAAGGGCTCTCCGGAGGCGAAGCCGTCGCCGGACGCCGAGCCGAGCGACGACGCGAGCCAGGCGCCGTCGGACAAGCCCTCCGACACACCCGGGGACGGGGCCTCGACGTCGCCGCAGCCGCCGTCGGATGACGGCGGGTCCGACGACGACACCTCCGACTCCGGGTCGTCCGGCTGGTCGGACCTGGGGCCTTCGAGCCCGGACCGGCTCAAGTCCCCCTCCGAGCGGGCCGAGAAGCCGGAGGAGGCCGGGAAGCCTGCCGGGTCCGGCAAGGGCAAGCACCGCGGGCGCCCCGCCGACGACGAGCGCGGCGAGGACCGCGCCTCGCGCGGCGAGGACCGCGACCGGGCCGGAGGCGGCGGCAAGCACCGGGTCACCGTCCAGCCCGGCGACTCCCTCTCCCGGATCGCCGCCGAGCACGACGTCGAGGGCGGCTGGGTCGCGCTCTACGAGCGGAACCGCGAAGTGATCGGCGACGACCCCGACCTCCTCCGCCCCGGCCGGCACCTCACGCTCTGACCCCCGCCTGACCCCCGCCCTCGCGCCGTCGGCGGTGCGGGACGAGGGCCCCGGGACGGGACACCCGGGGAGGAAACGGGACAGCCGCGCGGGTGGGCTGGGTGGGACGGTTAGGCTCGGGGCGGAGAAAGTCGTCCCAGACGAAGGAGAAACCTCGTGCCGTCCATCGACGTCGTCGTAGCCCGCGAGATCCTCGACTCGCGAGGCAACCCCACCGTCGAGGTCGAGGTCGGCCTCGACGACGGCAGCACCGGCCGTGCTGCCGTACCGTCCGGCGCCTCGACCGGCGCCTTCGAGGCGCTCGAACTGCGTGACGGTGACACCGCGCGCTACAAGGGGAAGGGCGTCGAGAAGGCCGTCCTCGCCGTCATCGAGCAGATCGGCCCGGAGCTGGTCGGCTACGACGCCACCGAGCAGCGCCTGATCGACCAGGCGATGTTCGACCTGGACGCCACGGCCGACAAGTCCTCGCTGGGCGCCAACGCCATCCTCGGCGTCTCGCTCGCCGTCGCGCACGCCGCTTCCGAGGCGTCCGACCTGCCGCTGTTCCGCTACCTGGGCGGTCCGAACGCGCACCAGCTGCCGGTGCCGATGATGAACATCCTCAACGGCGGCTCGCACGCGGACTCGAACGTCGACATCCAGGAGTTCATGATCGCGCCGATCGGCGCGGAGTCGTTCTCCGAGGCGCTGCGCTGGGGCGCGGAGGTCTACCACGCGCTCAAGGGCGTGCTCAAGGAGCGCGGTCTGGCCACCGGTCTGGGCGACGAGGGCGGGTTCGCACCGAACCTGGGCTCGAACCGGGAGGCCCTCGACCTGATCATCGAGGCCATCGAGAAGGCCGGTTACAACGCCGGCCAGGACATCGCGCTGGCGCTGGACGTGGCCGCCTCCGAGTTCTACGAGGAGGGCGCCTACGCGTTCGAGGGCCAGAAGCGCTCGGCCGCCGAGATGACCGAGTACTACGAGCAGCTCGTCGCCGACTACCCGCTGGTCTCCATCGAGGACCCGCTGTTCGAGGACGACTGGGCGGGCTGGAAGACCATCACCGACAAGCTGGGCGACAAGGTCCAGCTGGTGGGCGACGACCTGTTCGTCACCAACCCGGAGCGGCTGGCCCGCGGTATCGAGGAGGGCGCCGCCAACGCGCTGCTGGTCAAGGTCAACCAGATCGGCTCGCTGACCGAGACGCTGGACGCGGTGGAGCTGGCGCAGCGCAACGGCTTCAAGTGCATGATGTCGCACCGTTCGGGTGAGACCGAGGACGTGACGATCGCCGACCTGGCCGTCGCGGTCAACTGCGGTCAGATCAAGTCCGGTGCCCCGGCCCGCTCCGAGCGCGTGGCCAAGTACAACCAGCTGCTGCGGATCGAGGAGATCCTGGACGACGCGGCTGTCTACGCCGGTCGTTCGGCCTTCCCGCGCTACAAGCGCTGAGCAGTCGGCCGGCTGACGGTGCCGTACCCGCCTCGGGACCGAGGGGGTACGGCACCGCAGGTATCACCCGCAGGGGAGAGGTATGGGAGCGGACCGGGACCGTTTCTCCACCGCGACGCGCCTGCGCGCCCTCAGCGCCCAGGCCGCCGAGCGGGTGTACCGGGCGCAGGGCAGAACGGTACGCACCCCGCGCAAGGGGCGGCTCACCGGACGTGCCGCGCTGCTCGCCCTGGTGCTGTGCTCCCTCGTCGTGGCGCTCGCCTACCCGACGCGGCAGTACGTCACCCAGCGCTCCGAGATCGCCGACCAGCGCGAGCAGGCCGAGCACGCGCGGGCCGCGGTCGAACGGCTGCGCGAGCAGCGGGCGCGCTGGCAGGACCCCGCGTATGTGGAGCAGCAGGCCCGGAAGCACCTGCACTTCGTACGGCCCGGCGAGACCGGCTACATCATGCGGGACGGCACGGCCGACGTCCGCCGCCCCCGCCCCCACGGGCCCGCCGACCGGGCCTGGTACCAGAACCTGTGGGACGGTGTGGACAGCGCGGACCGGGCCGAATAGGCCCCCGGCCACCCTCCCCCGACGAGACGAAGCGAAGCGACGAGCACCTCACCCATGGACACCCCACCGCCCCGGACCGAGCCGACGCCGCCCACCGACGCGGACATCGCGGCCTTCAAGGAGCAGCTCGGCCGCCCGCCGCGCGGGCTGCGCACCATCGCCCACCGATGCCCCTGCGGGCTGCCCGACGTGGTGGAGACGGCGCCCCGGCTGGAGGACGGTACGCCGTTCCCCACCACCTACTACCTCACCTGCCCCCGCGCCGCCTCCGCCATCGGGACGCTGGAGGCGAACGGCGTGATGAAGGAGATGACGGCCCGGCTGGGCGAGGACCCGGAGCTGGCCGACGCCTACCGGGCCGCGCACGAGGACTATCTGGCGCGCCGTGACGCCATCGAGGAGCTGGTCGGCTTCCCCAGCGCGGGCGGCATGCCCGACCGCGTCAAGTGCCTGCACGTGCTGGTCGCGCACTCGCTGGTCGCCGGCCCCGGCGTCAATCCGCTGGGCGACGAGGCACTGGCGATGCTGCCCGAGTGGTGGCGCAAGGGCCCATGCGTGACGATCCCCCAAGAGACGGCGGAGGGCCGGGCATGACGACGAGCCGGGTGGCCGCGATCGACTGCGGCACCAACTCCATCCGCCTGCTGGTGGCGGATCTCACCGTGTCCGAGAGCGCCTCCGGCGCGGGGGAGGCGGTTGCGCTGACGGATCTGGACCGCCGGATGGAGATCGTCCGGCTGGGGCAGGGTGTGGACCGCACCGGGCGGCTGGCACCCGAGGCGCTGGAGCGGACGTTCGCGGCATGCCGCCGGTACGCCGAGGTCATCGCCTCCTTCGGGGTACCGCCCGAGCGCACCCGCTTCGTCGCCACCTCCGCGTCCCGGGACGCGGAGAACCGGGAGGAGTTCGTCAGCGGCGTGCTGGACATCCTCGGCGTGGAGCCCGAGGTGATCACCGGCGACCAGGAGGCGGACTTCTCCTTCACCGGCGCCACCAAGGAACTGTCCACCGGCACCTTCGCACCGCCCTACCTGGTGGTGGACATCGGCGGCGGCTCCACCGAGTTCGTACTGGGCACCGAGGGCGTCGAGGCAGCCCGCAGCGTCGACATCGGCTGCGTGCGGCTGACCGAGCGCCATCTGACCGTGGACGGCGCACTCACCGAGACCCCGACCGAGGCGCAGGTGGACGCGATCCGCGCCGATGTGTCGGCCGCACTGGACGAGGTGGCCCGCACCGTACCGCTGGAGCGGACCCGCACCCTGGTGGGCCTGGCGGGCACGGTCACCACCCTGGGCGGCATCGCCCTGGACCTGGACGCCTACGACTCGTCCCGCATCCACCACACCCGCATCCCCCGGTCCCGGGTCCGCGAGCTCACCGACCGGCTGCTGACCGCGACCCACGACGAGCGCGCCGCCATCCCGGTCATGCACCCGGGCCGCGTCGACGTCATCAACGCGGGCGCCCTGGTACTGCTGACCATCATGGAGCGGATCGGCGCCGAGGAGGTCGTGGTCAGCGAACACGACATCCTCGACGGCATCGGCTTTTCTTGCGCCTCAGCTGGTCAGTGACCCTGACCAGCAACGACGTGCGCCCTCGGGCCCGGATGGCGGCCCCCGGCCGTTTTCCGCCGGGGGCGCTGCCGTACGCCGTTCGACACGGGCGGCTGCCCGAACGGCCCTACCATCGGAAGTGACGCCACCACGCCCGAACCTGCTGAGGTGCACACGTGAGCGACTGGGCTGATCTGACGACTGGTAAGCGCATCAAGGCTCTTCGAGGCTCCGATCTGACACAGCAGGAACTCGCCGAGGCCGCCGGCGTCTCGTACGCGCTGGTGCAGAAAGCCGAGCAGGACCGCGGCGAACTGTCCGTCGGCTCCCTGCTCAAGCTAGCCGGTGCGCTCCGTACGGATGTTGCCGTGGTCCTCGGCCAGCAAGCACCGCGCCGCGGTATGAGCAGGGACACCAGGGCTGCTGTACGGCGGCTCTCCGACGCGGTGCACGACAGCGCGCTCGGCGGGTGGGAAGGCGTGGCGGAGCCCAGTTCGCTCAGCGAACTGTCGAGGGCGCACGACCACGTGAGTGCCGCTTACTGGCGGGGCTCGTACGGTGAGTTGAGCGAACTCGTCTCCAAGGTGCTGCTCGAAGGCCAGGCACGGTACGCGCACGCCACGGGACACGAGCGTGAGCGTCTGGGTTCGCTCCTCGCAAGCACGTACCAGTTCGCTTCGTCCGCCGCGCTCCTCCTGGGACAGCGTGACCTCTCTTTGAGTGCCCTCACCTCCGCGCGTCAATTGGCGGAGAGTTCCGGCGACGAGGTGTTGAGCGCGCTCATGGAGTCCACGCTGTCATGGATCTATCTGCGGAGCGCACGGGTTCCACGGGCGGTTACGGTTGCTGAGCAGGCAGCACTGCGGATCGAACCCTCATTCAGTCGTGCCGCCCGTCCCCGGTTGCTCGCGTACGGGCGGCTGATGATCTCGGCTGCCGTAGCCGCCTCCCGACGGGGCGATTCCGTATCCGCGGACGACTATCTGTCGCAAGCCCATGCGGCAGCTGCTCGGCTCGGCGGGGACGAAGCGGTGTACGGCACGCATTTCGGCCCCACTGCCGCGAGCACCGAGGCCGTTGGAATCGCTGTGGCACTCGGGAATCACGGAAGGGCGCTGCAACTGGCGGCGCGCACGGAACTGCCCCCCTCCATGCCCAAGCTCGCCCGCAACCGATACAAGCTCGACGTCGCCCTCGCGCAGTGCTCGGCCGGCCTGTACGACAAGGCCGGCGACACACTGGTCGAGGTCGGTCTCGACGCGCCGGAGTGGGTGAGGCATCAGGCGTTGCCGGGCGTCATCGGCCGGCGCATCGCGAAGGTCTCGACGGCGCGCGTTCGACACATCAGCGAATTGATCGGCGTCCCCTTGGTCGCATAACGCCTACCGAGCGTAGGAGTCGGCCCGGAACAAGTTCCGTCGGGCCTACGCTGCATCTCTTCACCATGTGTGATCGGCGCGACACGATCTACTCATGGTCAGCACCGAGCAGGGACGCGAGAGAGGGCCGTCTGCGGCCCGGAGAACCGAGGGTGAGAACAAGCGGCGGCAGGCCCTCGCGGACCACGCGGCCGGTCATGTGCCCGGCGAGGGCCCCGTGCCCACCCGTGCGACGAAGGTCGACCGCTTCCGCGTCGTGATCTACCTGTGCGCGGCGGCGAACTCCGACATCGCGGGGCCGCGCAAGGAGTGCACCGAGTACGCCTCGGCGTTCGGCTGGGAGATCGCGGATGTGGTCGAGGACCGCGTCGGCCTGCTCCCCCCGGAGGGGCGCGAAGGGCTGGCGCGCGCCGTCGAACTGGTCGAGAAGGAGGACGCAGGCGCGGTACTCACGCCCCGGCGCTCGATGATCTCGTCCATTGCGCAGGAGTACGACGAGGTCGCGCGGAGCGTCGAGAAGGTCGGCGGTTTCCTGCACGTCATCGACCCGGTGTTCCGCTGCGAATCGGACGCCCGCTCAGCGGCGCCCGAGTAGGCTCCGCCTCGGCCGCACCCGATGGATCGTCGCTCGGCCGAGGCGGATTTTGAAGCACCACACGAGCACGGCCGATCAGGAGGTACACAGTGGACGCAACTGCGTGGATGTCGCGAGCGGACGGCGGAAATCCGCAGGATGACAGCGACTCCGGCAACAAGCACGGGGGCGGCGGCTCCGACGAGGGGGGCAACACCTCGGACGGCCAGGGACCGGCGGACGGCAAGTAGGTGACCGCTGAAACGCCCAGCGCGGAGGAGGCCGGTCCGGGAAGGCTGGCCTCCGTGCTGCTGGAGAAGGCTGCACTCACGTCGGATTGGATGCCCGCGTTCAAGGCTGTGCCGCGTGATGCGTTCGTGCCCGATCGGTTGTGGCCGGGCACGGCGGGCGGCAACCGGCAGGGCGAGATGATCGACCGGAACACGGACCCGGCGAGGTGGTGGGGGAAGGTCTACAGCGACGTTCCCCTCACGACGCAATGGGACGACGGCGCGCACACCGGCACCGACAAGGGCCGCTCTCCGACCTCGTCCAGCTCCATGCCCAAGATGGTGTTCTCGATGCTCGACGCCCTGAGCGTGGAACACGGTAGCCGGGTGTTGGAGATCGGCACGGGAACGGGCTGGAACGCGGCCCTTCTCGCGTACCGTCTCGGCCCGGGCAACGTCGTGACGGTCGAGGTCGATCCGGCCGTCGCCGAGGAGGCGCGGCGCCGGTTCACCGCATTCGGCCTCGCGCCGTTGTCCGTCGTCGGCGACGGAGCGCAGGGGTACGCGGACGGGGCACCGTACGACCGGATCGTCGCCACGTGCGGGGTCTCCACCGTGCCGTACGCGTGGGTCGAGCAGACCCGGGCAGGGGCCGTGATCGTCGCCCCGTGGGGGCCGCCCTACGGCGGGCAGGCGATCGTGCGGCTCACGGTCGGTGAGGACGGGGTCGCCATGGGCTCGTTCGTGATGTCCTCGGCGTTCATGCGGCTACGTGACCAGCGCGACACGTTCCCGCCGACGAACGCGTTTCCGGGTGCGGGGAGCTGGCCGAGTACGGCGTCCCGGCGCACGACGGCTCTCTCTCCGGATGACATGGGCGCCTGGCATCACATGTTCACGCTCGGAGTGCAGGTGCCGGACATGTTCTGTCGCGTGGAGTGGGGCGAGGACGGTGCCTATCGGCTGTGGCTGCTCGACATGGGCGGCACGTCCTGGGCGACGGCCGACCACGAACCCGGGCGCACCGAGTTCGAGGTCGCCGAGTACGGGCCGCGCCACCTGTGGAGTGAGGCCGAGGCGGTCATGTCCTGGTGGCGCGATCAGGGTGAGCCGCGATTCGAGCGGTACGGGCTCACTGTCACGCCGCACGGTCAATGCGTGTGGCTCGACACCCCGGACAACCCGGTCCCCGTGCGGCTGCCATAAGGCACCGTCACCTCCCGACCACGGGGGGACCAGGCTGAGGCGGTCTCAGGCGTGGTCCGGCGGTTCCGGCTGCGGTTGCGCTCGTTGCTCCCGCTGCTGGATCAGGTCGCGGTACTCGCGGGCGGCGGCGCGCAGCGCCGCTTCCGGGTCGACGCCCTCCCGCTCGGCCTGGGCGGCCAGCGCCAGCAGTGCGTAGCCCACTCCCTCGCCGGGGGACTCCGGCGAGGGGGCGGGGAGACCGGCCGTACGGGCGCGGCCGGCGAGCTTCGCGGCGAGGGAGAGCGCGGGCTGGCCCAGCGGGATGCCCTCGGTCACCGAGGACCGGTCGCTCTTCTCCAGGGCCTTACGGCGCTGCCAGTGCGTCTCGACCTCGGCCGCGGTCTCGGCGACGTCGTCGCCGAAGACGTGCGGGTGACGGTGCACCAGCTTCTCCACCAGGGTGCCGGCCACATCGTCGATGCCGAACGGCTCGTCGGGGTCGTCTTGGGCGATACGGGCGTGGAAGACCACCTGGAGCAGTACGTCGCCGAGTTCCTCGCGCAGTTCGGCGCGGTCGCCGCGTTCGATGGCGTCGATGAGCTCGTAGACCTCCTCGACGCCGTACTTGAGCAGGTCCTCGTGGGTGCGCAGCGCGCTCCACGGGCACTCGCGGCGGATCCGGTCCATCACCTGCACGGCGTCCAGCAGCCGGGCGCCGGGCAGGTCGTAGGAGCCCGGCAGCAGCTCCAGGTCCGGCATGGCCACCCGTCCCGAGCCCGCCAGCCGGGCGAGACCGTCGGTGAGTGCGGGCTCGCCCTCGGCGGTGGCGAGTACGACGACCGACCGGCCGCCGCCTTGAGCGCACTCCTCCACCAGCGCCCGCGCGTCCAGCTCGACGCCTGCCTCCGCCTTGACGCCCGCGTCCCGCACATAGGGCAGCTGCGGATGCGCCGGGTCGGCGCACACCACCCGATCGGCGGTGCGCAGCGCTTCCCAGGCGGGCCAGGACAGCAGTCCGGGCGCCACCCGGTGGGTGGTGGTGAGCAGGACGACACGGCCGGTCTCGGGGATCTCGTTCACCCTACGAACCTAACCCGGACGGCCCTGGGAGCGGCGAGTGCTCCCAGGGCACCGGACGGCCCGAGGGCCCGACGGCATGTGCCGGCCGGCTACATCTGCCGGCCGCGCTCCGCCGCCTCGCCGGTCACATCGCGCAGCCACGGGGTCTTCGCCCCGGTGAGGGTGGAGCGGTCCGCGTCCCAGCTGCCGTAGCGCGGGTTCACATCGATGTTCATGCGCTTGGAGACCTTGGACAGCTCCGCGGTCAGCTGCTGGTTGCCGTTCGGCGACATCGGGTCGATGCCCTTGGCATCGGCGATCTTCTCGACGAGCAGCTGCATGCGGATGCGGTTGTCGATCTCGTCGGGCGCGACGCTCTGCTGCCGCAGCAGCGCCGCCTCCAGCTGCTTGCTGCCGCCCGCCTGCTCCTCCAGCTGCGAGCGGACCCGCTGGACCTCGCGGCGGCTGACACCCACTCCCGCGTCCTCGGCCGCCTGTTCGACGATGCGCTCGCGGATCATCCCGTCGAGCGTCGCCCGGGTCAGCTTGCCGCTCTGCTTGATCATCTGCTCGCCCTGCGGGGCGTCGCGCTGCGCGTCCCGTACGGCGCCGACCCGGGACTGGAGCTGCGCCATGCTGATCCGGTCGCCCTTCACCAGCGCTGCCGCGCCCGGGTGCGCGTCGTTGCCGCACGCGGTGAGCAGCGGTACCGCGGCAACCAGTGCCGCGACGGCGGAAAGGGTGAGCGCGGACCTGCGGTGACGGCTTTCCATGGGGCCTCCCGGCGGCGGCGAGGGTCGCGCGTCCTCGCACGACCTGGCGATGATCGATGGTAGGGAGTCGAACGGGTCCATGACCACCGGTTCGACATCAAATCGACCAACGATTCGGGAGCAGTTGGGTAGCTCTCCCGTTCATCGGTACACGCGGCCGACCCCTCGGCGGTGGTTCGGGGCGCGGCGGGGCCGTCCGGTGTGGTCCGCCGGGCCGGCATGGACCGGGAGGACCGGGTGACCCGGGGCCGATGGAGTCGTCCCGGCCGCCGACCGCACCGCGACCGTCACCCCTACGGCGCTCTTGTGGTGGCACCGGAAGGAAAAGCGGGGAGGGACGCAGGGTGCGTGAAGTCACCGACCCACTGCTGAACCTGGTGCGGCGGCACCGGGAGCCCGTGGTCGCCCAGACGGCCAGGTCGACCATCGCCGCCGTGATCAGCTACGCCGTCGCCCTGCAGCTCAGCAGTGAGGCAGCACCGCTGACCGCGCCGCTCACCGCGCTGCTGGTCACCCAGGTGACCCTCTACACGACGCTGCGCACGGGCATCCGCCGTGTCAACGCGGTCGTGGCCGGGGTGCTGGTCGCCAGCGGCTTCAGCGCACTGGTCGGGCTGACCTGGTGGAGCCTGGGCGTGGTCATCCTCGCCGCGCTCATCATCGGTCGTTTCGTGAAGGCCGGCGAGTTCGTCCCCGAGACGGCGATCAGCGCCATGCTGGTGCTGGGCGTGACCCAGAACCAGGTGGCGCAGATGGCCTGGGACCGGGTGCTGGAGACGCTGATCGGCGCGGTGGTCGGACTCGGGTTCCAGGTGCTGTTCGTCCCACCGGTGTGGGTGCAGCCCGCCGGTGACGCGGTCATCGATCTGGCGGGCCGGATGAACCGGCTGCTGCTGGGACTCGGCGAGGACGTGTGCGGCTTCACCCCGGTCAGCCAGGCCGCCGACCGGCTGCACCAGGCACGCAAACTCGACCACGACATCGTGGAGGTCGATGTCGAGCTGCGGCGCGCCGAGGACAGCCTGCGGCTCAATCCGCGCGTCCGCGAGGGCCTGCTGTCCCGCATCGTCCTGCGCACCGGGCTGGACGCCCTGGAGATCTGCGCCGTCGTGCTGCGCACCACCGCGCGGACAGTGACCGACCTGGCCAAGAAGCGCTTGGACGAGCCGCTGTTCAGCGAGGAGATCGCCGACAGCATGCGGCAGCTGTACGTCCATATGGCCGCCGCGGTGGAGGCGTTCGCCGTACTGATCACCACACCGGTCAGCGCCAGCGCGGAACAGGCCGAGGACCGGCTGGTGCGGGAGCTGGAAGCCAGCCGCGCCAGCCGGGACACCGTCGCCTTCCAGCTCCTCGACAAGGTCCGCGAGCACCCCCGGCAGTGGCAGCTCCACGGCGCGCTGCTCGCCGAGGCCGACCGCCTCCTCGACGAGCTGGACGTGGAGAAGCGCTCCCAGCGCCTGTGGGAGGAGCTGGACCGCCAGTCCCGCGAGCAGCGCGAGCGCAACCCCGTCCTGCGCCGCATCCGCCAGATCCGCAGCCGTGAACGCTCCCACCGGCGCGAGCAGGAGGAGGAGCGCGAGCTGGAGTGGGAGGAGGAGCACTGAGCCGCTGCCCCTACCGGGTGACCACCGAACGACCACTGAACGACGACCGGGTGCGGTGGTCTACCACCGGCGGTGCTCCGACCCGCCCGGGCGGTCAGAACGAGCCGGGCGGGACGTGGGAGGAGGGCGCGTCGTGCGCTGACGCCGCGCTCCGCTGCGGCGGACAGCCCGGCTCGGCCCGCTGCTCAGGCGCCCGGGATCGTGGTGAGGAACTCCCCCACCCAGGCCAGGAGCTCACGGCCCGTCACGGGCTTCGCGCCGAGGGTGGCGGGCTTGGGGCGGGGCACCAGCACCTGGCCGGCGGTCTGCTTGACGACCGAACCCGGGTACAGCCGCTTGAGCCGCAGCTCCTGCGACTCCCGCAACTCGACGGGGCTGAAGCGGACGTTGTTCCCCTGCAGGGTGATGTCCGTGACCCCCGCGGAGCGGGCCAGCATCCGCAGCCCGGCGACCAGCAGCAGGTTCTCCACCGGTTCGGGCAGCGGCCCGTAGCGGTCGGTCAGCTCCTCCCGTACGGCGGTGATGTCCGCCTCCGTGTTGGCGGAGGCGATCGACCGGTAGGCCTGGAGCCGCAGCCGCTCGCCCGGCGCGTAGTCGTGCGGGACGTGCGCGTCGACCGGCAGCTCGATCTTGACCTCCAGCGGGGCCTCCTCGACCTGGCCCGCCTCCCCGGATTCCAGGGCCGCGCGGTAGTCGGCGACCGCCTCACCGACCATCCGGACATACAGGTCGAAGCCGACCCCGGCGATGTGCCCGGACTGCTCGCCGCCCAGCAGGTTGCCGGCGCCGCGGATCTCCAGGTCCTTCATCGCCACATACATACCGGCACCCATCTCGGTGTGCTGGGCGATGGTGGCCAGCCGCTCGTGGGCGGTCTCCGTGAGCGGCTTCTCCGGCGGGTAGAGGAAGTAGGCGTAGCCGCGGTCGCGGCCCCGGCCCACCCGGCCGCGCAGCTGGTGCAGCTGGGACAGCCCGAAGGTGTCTCCGCGCTCGACGATGAGGGTGTTGGAGTTGGAGATGTCGATGCCGTTCTCCACGATCGTCGTGGAGACCAGCACGTCGAACTTCTTCTCCCAGAAGTCGACCACCACCTGCTCCAGCGCCTGCTCGCTCATCTGCCCGTGCGCGGTGGCGATCCGCGCCTCCGGGACGATCTGCCGCAGCCGCGCCGCCGCCCGGTCGATGGACTCGACCCGGTTGTGGATGTAGAAGACCTGCCCCTCGCGCAGCAGCTCGCGGCGGATGGCCGCGCCGATCTGCTTCTCGTCGAACGGGCCGACGAAGGTGAGCACCGGGTGCCGCTCCTCCGGCGGCGTGGTGATCGTGGACATCTCGCGGATGCCGGTGACCGCCATCTCCAGGGTGCGCGGGATCGGCGTCGCGGACATCGTCAGCACGTCCACGTTGGCGCGCAGCTTCTTCAACTGCTCCTTGTGCTCGACGCCGAACCGCTGCTCCTCGTCGACGATGACCAGGCCCAGCTCCTTGAACTTCGTCTCCGAGGAGAAGAGCCGGTGGGTACCGATGACGACGTCGACGGTGCCGTCCCGCAGCCCGTCCAGCGTCGCCCGCGCCTCGGTGTCGGTCTGGAACCGGGAGAGCGCGCGTACGTTGACCGGGAACTGGCCGTACCGCTCGGTGAACGTGGAGAAGTGCTGCTGCACCAGCAGCGTCGTCGGCACCAGGACCGCCACCTGCTTGCCGTCCTGCACCGCCTTGAAGGCGGCCCGCACGGCGATCTCCGTCTTGCCGTAGCCGACGTCGCCGCAGATCAGCCGGTCCATCGGGACGGACTTCTCCATGTCCTCCTTGACCTCGCCGATGGTGGTCAGCTGGTCCGGCGTCTCCGCGTACGGGAACGCGTCCTCCAGCTCCCGCTGCCAGGGGGTGTCCGCGCCGAACGCGTGCCCCGGCGCGGCCATCCGCGCGCTGTAGAGCTTGATCAGGTCGGCGGCGATCTCCTTGACCGCCTTCTTGGCCCGCGCCTTGGTCTTCGTCCAGTCCGCGCCGCCCAGCCGGTGCAAGGTGGGCTGCTCGCCGCCCACGTACTTGGTGATCTGCTCCAGCTGGTCGGTGGGCACGAACAGCCGGTCGCCGGGCTGGCCGCGCTTGGCCGGCGCGTACTCCACCAGCAGATACTCGCGGGTGGCGCCCTGCACCGTGCGCTGCACCATCTCGATGTAGCGGCCCACGCCGTGCTGCTCGTGCACGATGTAGTCGCCCGGCTGGAGTGTCAGCGGGTCGATCTGCTTGCGGCGGCGCGCCGGCATCCGGGTGCCGTCCTTGCCCGCCGCCTTCTGGCCCGACAGATCCGTCTCCGTCAGCACCGCCAGCTTGAGGCCGGGGGCGACGAAACCGTTGTCGAGGGAGCCGCACGCCACGTGCACCAGTGACGGGTCCAGCGTCAGCTCGGGCCCTGCCGGCCTGGCCGGCACCCCCTCGCCGCCCAGCACCTCGACGGTGCGCGCCGCGGGTCCGTGCGCCTCGGTGACGTACACGCACCGCCAGCCGTCGGCCAGCCAGCCCTTGGTGTCGGCGAGCGCACGAGCCGTGTCGCCGCGGTACGACTCGGGGGCGCGCAGGCCCAGCTGAAGGGTGTCCCCGTCGTCCTCCGTCTCGGCGTCCGCGGCGAATTGGCTGACCGTCCACCACATCATGCCCAGCTCGCGGGCGTGCTCGCGCACCTCGGCGATGCCGCGCAGCGAGGCGGCGCCCACGTCGATGGGGGCCTTGGCGCCATCTCCGTCACCCGAACCGGCAGTCGCCGCCCAGGACGCCTGCAGGAACTCCTGGCTGGTGGCCACCAGATCGGCCGCGCGCGTACGCACCCGCTCCGGGTCGCACACCACGGTCATGCTGCCGGCCGGCAGCACGTCCAGCAGCAGCTCCATCTCGTCCACCAGCACCGGCGCCAGGGACTCCATCCCCTCCACCGCGATCCCCTCGGCGATCTTGCCGAGCAGCTCGTGCAGCTCCGGGTGGACCTCCGCCAGCTCCGCCGCGCGCCGCCGGACGTCGTCGGTCAGCAGCAGCTCGCGGCACGGCGGCGCCCACAGCCCGTGCTCCGCGATCTCCAGCGAGCGCTGGTCGGCGACCTTGAAGTAGCGGATCTCCTCCACCTCGTCGCCCCAGAACTCCACCCGGACCGGGTGCTCCTCGGTGGGCGGGAAGACGTCCAGGATGCCGCCGCGGACCGCGAAGTCCCCGCGCTTCTCCACCAGCTCCACGCGTGCGTACGCGGCGGCCGACAGCGCGTCGACCACCTCCTCCAGATCGGCGCTCCGCCCCTGCTTGAGCGAGACGGGCACCAGCTCGCCCAGCCCCTTGACCTGCGGCTGGAGCACGGAGCGGATCGGTGCGACGACGACCGAGACCGGGCCGGTGGCCGGGTCCGACGGGTCCGGGTGCGCCAGCCTGCGCAGCACCGCCAAGCGGCGGCCCACCGTGTCCGAACGGGGACTGAGCCGTTCGTGCGGCAGCGTCTCCCACGAGGGGTACTCGACGATGCCCTCCTCCGGGAGGAGGGAGCGCAGCGCGGCCCCGAGGTCCTCCGCCTCCCGGCCGGTCGCCGTCACCGCCAGCACCGGCCGGGAGGCCGAGCGGGCCAGCGCTGCGACGGCGAAGGGGCGGGCCGCCGCCGGGCCGACGATGTCGACGTGGTGCCGGTTGCCGTCGGCTGCGGCCTGGACGGCCTCCTCCAGCGCGGGGTCCTTGGTGACGGCATCGAGCAGACCGTGCAGGCTCATGAGGGCTTCGCTTTCGGCTTTCCGTCCGGGCGGGCGCGGTGTGTCGTGCTGGGCGCGCACGACGAAGAGCCCGGTTCGCAAGCGAACCGGGACCCTTTCAGGGTACGCCGCACCGGTGACACCGCCCCCGCCCGTCACGGACCGGGAGCTGCGACCGGGTGGGGACGGAGCCCCCTCAGTCCGCCGCTGAGGCTGACTGCTGAGCGGGGACGGCGGGGTCTTCCGGAGTGCGGCCGGTGAGGGCCGCGAGCGAGGACCGGACGTGCGCCATGTGCTGCCGCAGCTCCTCGGCCCGCTCGGCGTGCTCCCGCAGCACCCGTTCGGTCTCCCTCTCGATCCCCTCGGCCCGTACCCGGGCCTGAGCGATCAGCTCGGCGCCGCGCGCCTCCGCGTCCTCCTGCTGGTGCCGTGCCGCCTCCTCGCTCTCCGCGTGCTCCCGCTTGGCGTCGGCCAGGGCGCGCTGGCCGCGCTCCTCCAGCTCGGCGGCGTAGGCCTGGAAGTCGGCCTCCTTCGTGGCCAGCTCCCGCTCGAAGGCGTCCGCCTGGGCGGCCTGCTCCTTCTCCTGTTCGGTGAGGAGCACAGCGCACCTGCGGGACATCTCCTGCAGCGCTTCGGAGGCGTCCTGGCTGATCTTCTCGGCCTGCGCACGCGCCTCGGAGCGCAGCTCGTCAGCACGGTCCTGGGCCGCGTCGAGGGTCCTGGTCGCGGCGGCCTCGGCGTCCGCGCGGCGGCGGGAGGCCGCGTCGCGGGCGGCGTCGCGCACGGCGCGGGCCTCTTCCTCGGCGCGTTCGGTCAGCTGCTGCGCCTCGGACTCGGCCGCGGCCCGTACGTCGGTGGCCTCGGACTCGGCGGTGGCGAGGAGCCCTTGGGCGCGGGGGCCCAGCGCTTCGTAGGTCTGCGGTGGCAGTGCGGCGGCGACACCGCGCAGCCGTTCCGCCTCCTCGGCCAGCTCCTGGGCGAGCTGGGTGAGCTGCGCGGTGCGGTGCCAGGCGGCCTCGCGTTCCGCGTTCAGCTCGGTCACGCGGCCGTCGACCTGTTCGGGCCGGTACCCGCGGCCCCGGACGACAACGAAGCCGTGCGGCGACGACGCACTCATATCGAGCCCCTTATCTCAGCTGTCCCGTCACTCTCTGCGATCCGACGGTCCCGACGCTCACGCAACGGGACCGGCCTGCCCCAGGATGCGCTACTTCACCGGGGTTGCCGTAATCGGCACATCCTGTCGCAACTGATGAAAAAGAGAACGTGACCCGGATGGCTCCCACGCGACCACACTTCCGGCACCCGGCACGCTGAGCCCGGGGTTCGCCACCGGGACGGTCGTAGTACCCCCGTCGCCCTCCGTCAGCCGTCTGATCTTCCAGCCCATTCGTGTGAGTGACAGCGCGGAGCTCCCCTTGTCGACGGTGACCGCGTCCAGGGCGGAGCCGAGGAACGGATAGAACCGGAACGGGTTGCCCACGGTGCCCGGGCCCGTGCCCTCCCGGATGAGAGCGCTCAGCAACTGCCGCTGCCGCTTCACCCGCCCCAGGTCCCCCTCCGGATCGCTGTAGCGGGCCCGTACGAATGCCAGCGCCTGCCTGCCGTCGAGGGTCTGGCAGCCCGCGCGCAGGTCCGCACCCGACTTCTCGTCGCGCAGCGGCTTCTTCAGGCAGATCCGCACGCCGTCCAGGGCGTCGACGACCTGGGTGAAGCCGAGGAAGTCGATCTCCGCGTAGTGGTCGAGGCGCAGCCCGGTCGCCTGTTCGACGGTCCGGGTGAGCAGCTCGGGGCCGCCACGCGCATACGCCGAGTTGATCTTGTCGCGGCCATGGCCCGGGACGGTGACGTACGAATCGCGGGGAATGCTCACCAGATACGGCCCCGCCGCGCCGTAGTGCAGCACCATCACCGTGTCCGTGTTGCGCTGGCCGCCCCCGCCGACGTGCAGCTCCTCGCGCTCCCGGCGGCTGAGATCGGCGCGGGTGTCGGTGCCGATGATCAGCCAGTTGGTGCCCTTGCCCGGGGGCGGGCGGCCCGGATAGTCGGCGAGCGCCTGAGTGTGCCGCACCCGGTCGTCCGCCCACACATAGGTCCCGGCGACCGCCGCGCCGCAGGCCAGGACGAGGACCAGGAGTGCGAGGGCCACCGCCCGCGGCCATCGGCGGCGGCGTCGCGGCCGGCCCGCGCGGTAGAGGGTGCTGCTCTCCCCGTACATGGACCGAGGGTCCCGCACCCGGCCCGCGGCCGCCCGCCACCCTGACCCGTCCGACGGACGCCGCCCCTACCCGGTCCCGGGGTGCGCGGGCGTCGTACGGGACCGGGGGCGGGGGCGGAGCTGTGGCCGGGGCCGGTGTGGCCCCGGCCCGCGGCGGGACCGGGCGCCCGCGAGGGGACGGAAGATCAGAACAGACCGTCCCACATCTGCTCCAGCAGGACCGCCCACCAGTTCTCGGGCGAGGCCAGAGCGGCGGCGTCCAGCGCCGCGAGCTGGGCCTGGAAGTCGACCGTCCACCGGCCGGCCTGCTCCGCCGTCAACCCGAACCGCAGACGCCACATCCGCCCCAGCATGGCCATGCACCGCACGAACTCCGGCAGCCCGGTGTTCACGAACTGCGGCGACGCGGGTTGGCCACCGGGCCCCGCCTCCAGCGGCACGGCGACGATGTTCGCCGTCCCGTACTGCACGCACAGCTGCCGACCGAAGTCCGTCCCCATCACCAGGTAGGACCCCGCGTCGGAAGCGGGCTGCACACCGCGCTCCTGGGCGAGCTCGGCCAGGGTGGGCACCGGGCGGCCTGGCTGGGCCTGGCCCCAGAAGAAGGGGCCCATGTCGATGGGGACGCCCGCCCAGACCAGGGTCTGCGCCACGATGTCGGGCACGCCCTGCCGGGAGACCGCCCGCTGATCGAAGCGGAAGACCCCCTGCGGCCCGAACGCCTGCATGAGCTCCTGCCCGATGGCGTCGGGCGGAATGGGCGGCGCGGGCGGGATCTGACCGGGAGGCGGCAGCGGCACCCGCTGGGGTGCCGGCCGCGCGGGGCCGTCGGCGACCTGGTGCAGCTCGCCCTGGTGCTCGACCAGATGCCGCATCCCCTGCTGCCGGGACGCGTGGTCGGTGCCGTACGAGGCGGTGTGGCTCACCCGCACCTGCGGCCAGGTCTCACGGATCATGCGCGCGCAGTAGCCGCCGGGCAGGTCGCAGGACTCCAGCTCGGTGTGGAGCTCGACGACCTGCTGCGGGGGCACGTTCATCGCCCGCAGCTCGTGCAGCAGCTGCCACTCCGGGTGCGGGGTGCCCGGCGCGGAACGGCGGATGAGCTGCTGCTCGGAGCCGTCGGGCGCGCGGTAGCGCAGGACGGCCATGTAGCCGGGACCGACCGTGGGCTGACCGGGCTGCGGCTGCGGCGCACCGGGCGGCGGCCCGCCGGGGCCCGGCGCCATGGCGGGAGCCGGGGCGCCGGGCGGGGGAGTACCGGGCGCACCGGGCGGCGGAGTGCCGGGCGCTCCAGGTGCACCGGGTGCGCCGGGCGCACCCGGGGGCGCGGGCACGGTGGGGCCGCCGGGGCCGGGGCCGGCCAGCATTGTCGCCGCCTGGTGCACGCCGCCACCGCCCGTACCGCCGGGGGGCGGGGTGGCGGAGTCGCCGGGGGCGTCCGCCTTCGGCTGCTGCCCGCTCTGGTTGATCTGCTCGGCGAGGTCGTCGGCCGAGACCATCTGCGTCGGCACATAGCCGCCGCCCGGCCCACCCGGCGCGCCGGGAGCACCGGGTGATCCCGGTGCTCCGGGAGCACCCGGCGCGGAGGGCGGCGGTGGAGTGCTGTGGCCACCGCCGGAACGGCTTGCGGGGGCCCCGGGGGCTCCGGGGGTGCCGGGAGCACCGGGCGGCGGAGGCACGGAGGGACCCGTACCCCTGGAGGACGGCTGGGCCGGGGTGGAGCCGCGCGCGGCACGGCTGGTGGCGGCGTCCGCGACGTCACCGGAGCCGGGGGTGCCGGGCGCCCCGGGGGCGCCCGGCATCTGGAGACCGCCTTGGGAGGGGTCGGCCAGCATGGTGGCGGCATGGTGCACCCCGCCGCTCCCGGGGCCGGCGCCCGTGTCACCGCCCGTTCCCGTGTCGCCCGTGCCGGGATCACCCGTTCCCGTGTCACCCGCGCCGGGGTCGCCTCCGGGCGCGCCGCCCTGGGAGGGCCCGCCGGAGGGCCGGGCCGGGGAGTGACCGAAGTCGGTGTCCGGACCGTCGAGAGCGGGAGCCACCGTCGTCCTGGGCAGCACACTGCCCTCGGGCAGCAGTTCGGTACGCGCCTCGGAGCCGGGGGGCGGCGGGGTGTCGTCCTCGTCGCTGCCCATCAGCGGCGGCGCGAACACGGTCGCGGGCGGCGCCTGCGCCTCGCCCCTTCCGGCGCCACCGGTGTCGGCGCCGTCCCAGGGGCTGGCCCCGGGCGGGTTCCCGCCCAGCGAGTCCCCGGCGGAGGCGGCGGCAGCAGCCGGGGCGGCAGGGGAGGCCGGCGGCGTGTCCGGCACGGCGGAGCCCGGAGCACCGGGCGCAGCTGTCGGACCGGGCGCACCGGAGGTTTCCGGGCCGTCGGCGCGCCGGTCCGGGATGCCCATCTTGTCGGCCGCCTGCTGCAGCCACTCGGGCGGCGTCAGCAGGAACGAGGTCGCCTCCAGATCGAGCCGCTGCTGGGGCGGCGGAGGTGCCACGGCCGGTTCCTCGCCGTACTCCTCCTCGTAGCGGCGGATGACCTCGCCCACCGGCAGCGCGGGCCACAGCGTCGTCTCGCCGCTGTCGCGGGCGATGACCAGCCGGACGTTGCCGCCGTCCGAGACCGGTCCGCCCTCGCGGTCCTCGGCCCAGGCGACGAAGCCCAGGTCGAACTCGCGCACCAACACCTCACGGTGCTGGTAGCCGGGTACGTCACCGTTGACCCAGCGCTCGGCGCGCTCCTGGGCCTGCGCCAAGGTCACCATCGCGCTCTCACCTCTCCACAGGGACGGCGCGGGCGAAGCCGCCGTCCACCATCAGGTTCGCCACGGTCTCCAGCTCCGGCGGGTTGCCGGCCAGCCGCAGCAGGAACTCGTCGAAGTCCGCGCCGCACGGCCGCAGCAGCCGCTCGACCCGCTCCTGGACCTGCATACCGTCGGCGTCCCGGGCGTCGTCGTACGCGCAGAACCACACCGAACCGGGCGCCTCGCCCTTCACCTTCACCGCGATCAGCCCACCCTGCACGAATCCGACCCCCAGGTAGTCCTTGGTGAGGTGGTCGCGCAGGCACTTGTTGATGTAGACGAGATCGTTGACGGCCGCGTCGTCACGCACCGTGAAGAACGGCTGGTCCACCAGCAGGCCCAACTCCGCGTCGAGCGCGACCCCCTGGGGCGCGCAGCCGCCCGCGACCTTCAGGAACGTCCGGTAGGCACCGGGCAGCCGATAGCCCAGCCGCTCCTCGACGTCCACCACCTGCCGCTCGCTCACCGCGGACTCGGGGCCGTGCGGGACGGCGAAGTGCGCGGGCCGGGTCTCCTGGAGGGGGCGCGTACCGGTCTTCTCGTGGTCGACACCCGCCGTCGTCAAACCGCCGTGGTGCCGCAGCAGCGCCTTGACCTCGACGGGCACGAGTTCCATCCGGCGGCTGAACGGCACGTGGTGCCACGTCCAACCGTGCGGGGTGGCGACGGACGGCAGATCCGCCCACAGCTCGTGCCCTTCGGCGTGCAGCGCGGCATTGGCCGACACGTAGTCCGTCAGGCGCAGTTCGTCGCCACCGAAGCCGTCCGGGGGCTCTGCGATCTCTGCTGCCGCACGGGCGTACGCGGAGAAGTCCGGGAACCCGCTGTGGTCGACCCGCACCCCCTGGGGGTAGCGGGCCGCCCTGACGGGATCCGGGAAGTTCACGACCTGCCCGGCGTACGCCCGGTTCGGTGGCGCGGGGGCTTCTCCCCGGCCCTGGGGGCCGGGAGGTGCCCCCACCCCAAGCCGACCTGTCGTCATGGCGTTGGCTCCCTGCTGCTTCTGGCTGGTTCCGAACAGCCTATGCGGTACCGCAGCAGGCAGACACCGCCCCTGGTGGTCAGCCCCGCGACCACCAGGGACTCAGCCCCGCGACCACCGGCGGCCCAGCCCGCGACCACCAGGGATTCGATCCTCGGTCAACGCCCGGTGGCGGCCTCCAGCTTCGCCAACTGCTTGTCCACCACCGGCTTCGGCTCCGCGACCCGCTCACCCGACAGCGAGGTGGACATGAAGCTCATGGTGTGAGCACCGGAACGGACAACCGTCACCAGCACCCCCGTCTTCCTCTTTTCCGGATTTTCCATGAGGAACCGCACGGAGTCGTCGCCCCGGCCCGGAGACGGCCGTGCCTCGACCGTCACCTTCTCGGTCCTGCCGGCCTTCTTGTCGACGATCTGCTCGCACTGCCGCGCGGCGCTCTTGAGATCGCCCATGAACGCCTCGGCCTCGCCCGGCCGATAGGCGGACAGCAGTACCTGGTGAATGGTGCTCCGGGCGTTGAGCTCGTCCTCACTTCCCTTGACGATGCCGGCACCGGCCCAGGCGGAGCGCTTCTGCTCGGAGTCGGAGCTGAAGACATCGATCAGCGGGCGGCACTCCGGGCCGGTCCGCGGAGTGTCGTCGTCGTCCTCACTGAGCGCCGTCTTGCTCTCATTGACCCGATAGCCCGATATGTCCCCGGTCTTGAGGAGCGCGGAGCGCAACTGCTGTTCGCCGAGCGGCTTCGCGGCGGCCTTGTCGCTGCCGTCGGCACCACCGCTGCCGCTCGCGTCACCCTTGCCGTCCTTGCCGTCCTCGGCGTTGCCGCCCTTGGCGCCGCCGTCCTTGCTGTCGCTCTTGCTGTCACTGCTCGCGCCGCCGCCGCTTCCCCCTCGGTCGGCGTCGCCTCCTCCACCGCAGGCCGTGAGCGGCAGCAGCAGCGCGGGCAGCGCGGCGGCAGCCACGAGCGTGCGGCGCGGCGCGCGGAGACGCGCGGGCCGCGTCGTGCGGGTCGTGCGGGTCATGGCCATCCCTCTCGGTCGCGGAGGCTGGCCATCATCCGCCGCCCCGGGGGGCGCCACAAGGCGCCCTTCACGATGTCGCCACCACCGCCACAATTCCATGACATCACCGGCGGAATGATCGACTCATGCGCCACACTGCATACTTGGGCGAGCCCCGGCACAGAGGGGACACTCTGGGAGGAAGCTCCATTGCACACGGCACCACAGGCGCATACACCGCGGCAGCCGGAAGCGCCGCAGTCGCAGCACGGCTCGTACAGCAGCTCGTACAGCAGCGGCGACCCGCGTATCGGCTGGATAGCCGCAGTCGACTCCCTCAGCGCCACCGCACCGGTCCTGCTCCAGCGCCGCGACGGCATCCTGCCGGCCGTCGCCGCCGCCCTGTCCATCCGTGGCGAGACCCTCACCTGCACGGGCAGCAAGGGCGAACGTCCACCCACCCACCACCCCTTGGTGCAGGACTTCCTCGACACCCTCACCACCGAGCGCCGCTCCCGCCAGACCGGCCGCTGCCCCGAAGCCGTACTGCTGTCGCGCTATCTGACCGCCACCGAGGCCGTCCGTGCGGAGAAGCGCGGCGGACGCAAGGCCGCCAGGAACGCGCGGAGCGGCAAGGGGACCGTCGGCAAGGCCTCCCGCACCGGGAAGGCGACCAAGCCGCTCACGCTCAGCGAGGCCAAGCGCGCCCTCAAACACGCCAAGCTCACCGCGCGCCGCATCCGGGAGGACGGCGACCCGCTGCACGGCAGCTACGCGCCGCCGTGCCGCTCCTGCGGGGCGCTGCTGGCCCACTTCGGGGTGCGGGCCGTCGACCCGGCACAGGAGAGCGCGCAGTGACCACCCGTTTCCCCGTCGCCGTCGACGACCCGCTGCGCACCGCCGGGTGGGAGCCCGGCCGCTGGGACATCCGGCAGGCCGAACAGTGGGCCGACACCCTGCGCGGCCACATCTCGCCCGGCGGCCACCGGCACGCGGTCTTCCCCGCGGCCGTCGAGGTGTGGGCCGAGTTCGGCACCCTGCACATCACCCCCACGGGCCCCGGCCGGCATCTGGCCCCCTCACCCGTGTACATCGACCCGCTCCCCGGGCTGCACTCGGCGCGCACCTTCTCCGATCTCGGCCGCGCGCTCGGCACCCAGGTCTGCCCGATCGGTATCGAGGGCGAGGACGAGGCGCTGCTGGCCATCGACGCCGAGCGCCGTGTCTACAGCATCGACGCGACCGGCGACTGGTATCTGGGCGCCGACTTCGACGCCGCCCTCTCCGCCCTGCTGATGGGGCTGGTCCCGGCCCGGCTGAGCGCGACCCCGCCGCCCACTCCCCCGCCGGAGAGCAGCACGGGCCCCGAGGGCCTCACGAACGCGCGTACGGGATGATTCCGGTCGTGCGCACGGGGCGATTCACGGTCGTGCGTACGGGATGATCGCCGAGACGCGGAAGCCGCCCGCGTCCGTCGGCCCGGAGACGAAACCGCCACCGAGCGCCGTCACCCGCTCCCGCATCCCCACCAGGCCGTTGCCGCCGCTGGGCAGACCCGCGTCGGCCGCGCCGTCGGCGGCCGGATCGTTCTCGACCTGGAGTGCGACCTCGGCGGTGCGGTGCGCGACCCGTACCCGGGTGGCCGCCCCCGCCGCATGCTTGTGCACGTTGGTCAGCGCCTCCTGGACCACCCGGTAGGCGGTCTGCTGCACCGGCGGAGGGCACGTGCCGTCGGGGCTGCCCTCGACGCTGAGCTCCACCGTCATCCCCGCGGCGCGTGACTGTCCGACCAGCACGTCGAGCTGCGCGAGGGAGGGCACGTCCGGCACGTCGGAGGAGGCGGCGCCCTTGTCGGCGCGGGGCCCGCCGTCGTGCGCCCCCGTCCGCGCTCCCTCCTTCCGGGCTTCCGCGGCACCCGTGCTCGCCCGCCCGGCGACCGCCGAGGCGAACTCGGCCAGTCGTGAAGGAGCCTCGGCGGCGCCGTCACCGGGCTGCCCGTCGACGGCGTCGGAATCCCCCATGGCCGCCGAGCCGGTCGCGGCGGTGGCGGTCGCGGCGGAACCTGTCGCGGAGCCGGGACGGGAGCCTTCCGCCACATGGGACCGCTCCACCTTGTCTGTCTTGTCCGATTTATCTGCGCGCTCCGAACGCTCCGTCCGCTCCGTACGCTCCGTTTCACCGGACCGCAGTACGCCCAGCATCGTGCGCAGCTCGTTGAGCGCCTGGCGGCCCATATCGCCCACCAGTGCGGCGTTCTTGGCGGCCTTCTCCGGGTCCTTGAGCGCCACCGCCTGGAGCGCCGCAGCGTGCACCACCATCAGGCTCACCCGGTGTGCGACCACGTCGTGCATCTCCCGCGCGATGCGGGTGCGCTCCTCGTTGCGCGCCCACTCGGCGCGCTCCTCCGCCCGGTCGGCCAGCAGTGACAGTTCGCGCTCCAGGCCGTCGGCGCGCTCCCGCAACGACTCCACCAGCCGCCGCCGCGCGCCCACGTACAGGCCGAGCAGCACGGGTGGGGCCGTCACACCGATCGACATGAGGACGGTCACAAGGGGGACGAACCAGGCCGAGGGGTTGAAGTCGGGGTCCTGCCCGATGCTCTGATCGAGCCGGAAAGCGGTGATCACCAGCATGCCGAGGGCGGCCATCGAGGCGAGCAGTCCGGTGATCCGGCGGGGCACCTCGGTGGCGGCGAGCGTGTAGAGGCCGACGACGCTGAGGAAGGTACCCATCTCGGCCGGTATGACGGCGATGGCGACCAGGACGACGGCTATCGGCCAGCGGCGACGCAGCACCAGCATCGCCCCCGCGACGGCGCCGAGCACCACCGCGAGCACACTGGGAATCCCCACTTCCCGGGCGAAGCCCTGACCCTGCAGCGCACACTCCGCGGCGGAGGCCGCGCCCAGGGCGATGTCGAGCACCGCACTCCGTGGTCTCTCCCACCACCACGGCCCGCCCCGCGTACGGTTTTCCCCCGTCTCGGTCATACCGACCACCCTACGACCGCCCCCCGGCAGCTTGCCCTGCCGATCCCCGGAACATCCCATTCCGCTCGTTCGTCCGTGACCGGACGGTTTCCCTCGGCGAGACAGCGCGGCGGCGTGCGCCGGGACAACACCCCCGCCCCTCGCCATTACCGTCGCGTGCGGACCTGATCGTGCGGCATAGTATGGGGTGCCCGATCAGCCGGAGCGGCATATCGGACATACAGTTAATCCCGGGTCGACTAAGGGCAAGTCAGCGGTTTTTGGTGCCGTCGATGGGGGTTCGAATCCCTCCCCGGGAGCCCACTCCCCTTCACGGGCGCTCTCCCCGCTCCCCGCCGCCACTGCCACGCGCGCACCCGTCGACGTCGGCGTGCGCCGACCCACCGGTATTCTGCGGACAGCACCCACCCCCGAAGCCGAAGGGCACACCCGTGAGCGTCACTCGCCCGGCAGCCGTCGTCGTTCTCGCAGCGGGTGAGGGCACCCGCATGAAGTCGGCGACTCCGAAGGTCCTGCACGAGCTCTGCGGCCGTTCGCTGGTCGGCCATGTCGTCAGCGCCGCGCGAGCACTGGATCCGGAGCAGCTGGTCGTGGTCGTCGGGCACGCGCGGGAGAAGGTCACCGCGCATCTGTCGCAGCTGGACCCCGGCATCCGTACCGCCGTACAGCACGAGCAGAACGGCACCGGGCACGCCGTCCGGATGGCGCTGGAGGAGCTGGGTGAGGACGGCCCCGCCGGGACGGTCCTGGTGACCTGCGGCGACACCCCGCTGCTGACCGGCCGGACGCTGCAGCAGCTGGCGGACACCCACGCCGCGGACGGCAACGCCGTCACCGTACTGACCGCCGAGGTCCCGGACGCGACGGGTTACGGCCGGATCGTCCGCGAGAGCGGCGGTGGCGCGGTCACGGCGATCGTGGAACACAAGGACGCGAGCGAGGAGCAGCGCGCCATCCGGGAGATCAACTCGGGGGTGTTCGCATTCGACGGTCGACTGCTGGCGCAGGCGCTCGGCAAGGTCCGTACCGACAACAGCCAGGGTGAGGAGTACCTCACAGATGTGCTCGGCATCCTGCGGGAGGCCGGTCACCGGGTGGGCGCCGCCGTGGCGGGTGATCACCGCGAGATCGCGGGCATCAACAACCGCGTACAGCTGGCCGAGGCCCGCCGGATGCTCAACGGCCGACTGGTGGAGGACGCCATGCTGGCGGGCGTCACGGTCATCGACCCGGCCACCACGTGGCTGGACGTGGGCGTGACCTACGAGCCGGACGCCCTGGTCCACCCGGGCACCCAGCTGCTGGGCAGCACACATCTGGGTCCGGACAGCGAGGTCGGGCCGAATACGCGGTTGACGGACACCCGGGTGGGTGCGGGCGCCACGGTCAGCAACACCGTCGCGCAGGGCGCGGAGATCGGCGAGGGCGCCTCGGTCGGGCCGTACACCTATCTGCGTCCGGGTACCCGGCTGGGCCGCAAGGTGAAGGCCGGCAGCTATGTGGAGATGAAGAACGCCGAGATCGGCGAGGGCACCAAGGTGCCGCACCTTTCGTATGTGGGTGACGCGGTGATCGGCGAGCACAGCAACATCGGCGCGGCGAGCGTCTTCGTGAACTACGACGGTGAGAGCAAACACACCACGACGGTCGGATCGCACTGCCGCATGGGTGCGGACAACATGTATGTGGCTCCTGTCACGGTCGGGGACGGTGCCTACAGCGCCGCCGGGTCCGTGATCACCAAGGATGTACCGCCCGGCTCGCTGGCCGTGGCGCGCGGCCAGCAGCGCAACATCGAGGGCTGGGTGGCCCGGAAACGACCGGGCAGCGCCTCCGCGCTGGCAGCTCAGGCGGCCCAGTCAGCCGACGAGGCGCAGACGGCAGCCGCGCAGGATGCGACCCGAGCAGCCTCCCGAGCATCGTCCGAGAGCCCCTCGGAGGCGGCTGAAACCACCCGTTCCACCGAGGGTGCGACCGGGCAGGTTCCCGCCGAAGAGGGTTAAGACCGGGTATCCGGTTGTATGACGCTGGGCGTACGGTTATGGGGAGCCTGACAGGCCATGCGGCCGAAAACCGATGCCGCCCCCGTTGACCGATGCGGCCCCGCCAACCGACGCCGCCCCCCGCTGAGCCGCCGTGCGGCGCACCACACAGGGAGACAACAGCAGTGACCGGGATCAAGACGACCGGCGAGAAGAAACTCATGCTCTTCTCCGGCCGCGCCCACCCCGAACTCGCCGAAGAGGTCGCCAAACAGCTCGGTATCGGCGTGGTCCCGACCAAGGCTTTCGACTTCGCGAACGGTGAGATCTACGTCCGCTTCCAGGAGTCGGCGCGCGGCGCCGACTGCTTCTTGATGCAGAGCCACACCGCGCCCATCAACAAGTGGATCATGGAACAGCTCATCATGATCGACGCGCTGAAGCGGGCGTCGGCACGGAGCATCACCGTGATCGTCCCGTTCTACGGCTACGCCCGGCAGGACAAGAAGCACCGCGGGCGCGAGCCGATCTCGGCGCGGCTGATGGCCGACATGTTCCAGTGCGCGGGTGCGGACCGCATCCTCACCGTCGACCTGCACACCGACCAGATCCAGGGCTTCTTCGACGGCCCGGTCGACCACCTGTTCGCGCTGCCGCTGCTGGCGGACTACGTGGCGGCCAAGACCGACCGCAACAAGCTCACTGTCGTCTCCCCCGACGCCGGCCGGGTCCGGGTGGCCGACCGCTGGGCCGACCGGCTCGGCGCCCCGCTGGCCATCGTCCACAAGCGCCGTGACCCGGATGTGGCCAACCAGGTGACCGTGCACGAGGTCGTCGGCGATGTGAAGGGCCGGGTCTGCGTCCTGGTCGACGACATGATCGACACCGGCGGCACCATCTGCGCCGCGGCCGACGCGCTGTTCGCGAACGGCGCCGAGGATGTCATCGTCACGGCCACACACGGCGTGCTCTCCGGCCCGGCCGCCGACCGGCTGAAGAACTCCAAGGTCAGCGAGTTCGTCTTCACCAACACCCTGCCCACCCCCGGCGAGCTGGAGCTCGACAAGATCACGGTGCTGTCGATGGCACCGACGATCGCCCGCGCGGTGCGCGAGGTGTTCGAGGACGGCTCAGTGACCAGCCTCTTCGACGAGCAGGCCTAGGCCCCACGGGGGCATGGCGGGACGCCCCGGGGCACGGCGGTGGGCCGCGCCGAGGCAAGGCGCTTGCCCGCTCGCGGGTGAGGCCCGCTCCCCGTTGATCGATTTCCGACCGGCCTCCCTCGCCGCGTAGACTCTGCGAGTCGCTCGGCGAGGGAGGCCGGTCTTCGACGTCTGGGATCCGACGTCCGGACCGGATGCTCCGTTATCGACGCGCGCTCTTCGTAGCAGGTCCGTCGGGACCGAGTGGCACCGCAGACACCCGTACCACCGTCACTCACGAGGAGCGCAGCATGGCTGACGTCAACATCAGCGCGACCATCCGCAACGAGTTCGGCAAGGGCTCGGCCCGCCGTCTCCGCCGCGAGGAGAAGGTCCCCGCCGTCATCTACGGTCACGGCGCCGACCCCGTCCACGTGGCCCTGCCCAGCTACGACATGATGATGGCGCTCAAGACCCCGAACGTCCTGATCCACCTGGACGTCGAGGGCAAGAAGGAACTCGTCATCCCCAAGGCCGTCCAGCGCGAGGCCATCCGCGGCTTCCTGGTCCACATCGACCTGCTGACCGTCAAGCGCGGCGAGAAGGTCGAGGTCGAGGTCCCGATCCACATCGAGGGCGAGCTGGCCCCGGGCCAGAACCTGATCGAGCACGTCTACAACTCGCTGCCGGTCGAGGCCGAGGCCACCCACATCCCCGAGTCGGTGACCGTCTCCGTCGAGGGCCTGAACGTCGGCGACCAGATCCTCGCCAAGGACATCACCCTGCCGCCCAACACCTCGCTCGCCATCGAGGGTGACGAGACCGTCATCCAGGTCCTGGCCGCCCAGGCCGAGGAGCCCGCGGCCGAGGGTGCGGAGGCCGCCGAGGGCGAGGCCCCGGCCGCCCAGAGCGCCGAGTAGGACCCCGCGCCACTGCGCAGAGCAGGGGCCCGCGCGCCTCTGCTCGGGGCGCGACCCCGTGGTCCGCGGGCGCCGGACGGGACTGCCGACACCGGCACACCGTCCGGCGCCCGCGGCACGGGAACCCAGGAGGGGACCGGCGCACAGCCGGGCACGATCTGACGACCGGAGGACCACGTATGTCGGCCACCACCCCGTGGCTCATCGCCGGACTCGGCAACCCGGGCCCCGACTACGCCGGCAACCGCCACAACGTGGGCTTCATGGTCGCCGATCTGCTCGCCGGCCGCATGGGCAGCAAGTTCAAGTCGCACAAGGCGGCCCGCGCCCAGGTGGTCGAGGGCCGCATCGGGATCCCGGGCACCACCAGCACCCGAGTGGTGCTCGCCAAACCGATGTCCTACATGAACGTCTCCGGCGGCCCCGTCAAGGCGCTGCTGGACTTCTACGGCATCGGCGCCGACCGCCTCGTCGTCGTCCACGACGAACTCGACCTCGACTACGGCACCCTCCGCCTCAAGCTCGGCGGCGGCGACAACGGCCACAACGGACTCAAGTCCCTCACCAAGGTTCTGGGCCGCGACTACTACCGCGTCCGCTTCGGCGTCGGCCGACCCCCCGGCCGGATGCAGGTCGCCGACTACGTCCTCAAGGACTTCTCCGCCGCGGAACGCAAAGAACTCGACTACTTCGTCGACCGCACCGCCGACGCGTGCGAGTCGCTGATCGCCGACGGCCTGGAACGCGCCCAGAGCACGTACAACAGCTGACGCGCCGCATTGCGGCCCGCGGGTCAGTCGCGGTTGATGGCCTGGATCTCCTTGACGGTGACGGCCACCTCGTCGACGGACTCCCCGTCCGGCATCTGATGGCGCGGCGTTCCGTCCGGGCTGTCGCCCTCGGCCCAGGAGACGCGCCAGGTCAGATACGCCTTGAGCGTGTGGGCCGCTCCCTTCGCGGTGACGCGCCGATACGTGATGTTGCAGTCGGCGTCCTCGGTGTCCACCGCGTAGCCCCCACCGTCGCTCTCGGCCAGGTCGTACGTGCACGACGCCGGATCCGCGTCGTCCGTCCCCGCCACCAACCGCAGCGTCGCAGGTTCGGCCACCGTGGTGGCCGCCAGGTCCAGCCCCGCCTCCTGAATGGCGGCGGTCACCCATACCCGGCCCAACTTCTTGGCGAAGCGGGCGTGGGTGGCGAGATTCACCACCTGCTGCTTCGGCTTCGGCGAGAGGGCCAACGGCGGCGCGGGCAGCGTCGTCTTCTTGTAAGCGAGCCCGGCGAGGATTTCCGGGTCGAGCACGGGCGCATCGGTGGGCGCCGGGTCGTCGGGCCCGACGAAGACGAAGCCGTCCTGATCGAGGCACTTCTGAGGAGTGCCACCGGTGCTGCTGGTGTCGTACCGCATGATGTACCACTGACCTTTGTCCCCGATATGCATATCGGGGTACTTCGCCCGCACCCCACCCTCCCGGCTTGCCCCCTCCCCGTGCCGTACATCAACGGTCGTGGCGTACGCGGAGAACTCCTCCGGCGAGTACCGGGGCTCGTACCAGCACGCCGGCGGCTCCCACTGCCCTCCCCGCACCGGCGCCATGGGAGTCCCCCCGGCCTTCGGCACATTGTGGAGGGAGAACTCGACCCGGGAGGCGATGTCGTTGGGTTTGTTGTTTTGCGGAGGTGGGGAGGGTTCGGTGGTACCGCCCCAGCCACCGCCGTTCCCGGCTAAGGCGGGGGGCGCCGACGATAAGAGCATCGCCGTGGCAGCCAGAACCGACGCAGCGGTTCTCTTGTTCACCGTGCGCATTTCTTGTCACCACTTTTCCCTGCCATCGAAATAACCACCCATGTATCACCGCGCTTCTCCATGATGGCCTTCCCGCTGACGAAATCGTTGATGCTCGGCCTGGTACGAATCACCTTTCCCGTCTTCACCATCTTGGCGAAAGCATCGCGTTGGCTTTCACAGAAGGTGACGGAAGCAGAGCTCTTCCCCAGGGTGACCTTGCGGTCGTAGTAGCGGTACGTGCCCGTTCCCACTTTTCCGTCCGCACGGTACTGTTTGACACGCGACTGGACTTGCTGCCCCGCGGCGTCTTGGTAGTAACGGTGAACTACCGGCACATCCGGCTCACCTGTCGAGTACGCCAGCGCCATGGCCTTGACCGCGTACGCGTGATCCCGTAGAACCTTGGCCTTCTTCGGATCACGCGTCGCCTCGTCCTCGAAGACGACACGAACACCCTTGGGAAGATCTAAGTTCGGCGCGCCCAAACTCTTCGACCGGCTCGGACTCGAACTCGGCGATGCCGAGGCCGACTTCTTACCGTCCTTCGCCCCCTCGATGTCACCCTTCCCGGACTCGTCACCGCTCCCGCAGGCACTGAGCAGCACCAGACCTGACACCGCTGCCGTCGCCATCACCGCACGTGTGAATGAGCTCACCGGCTACCTTCCCCTCTTTTGATGTGGACCGGCCCCTCGGGCAGCTCATCGGCGCCCTTGCATTTGTAGACGTTCTGCGCGAGGGTGCGGGCTGCGTAACCGGTCAATTCTGCGAGTTTCGTCATGCCGGCCGCATCGGCATCACGCGCCTTGCTCGCGCCTACATTCAAGAACAAGGTGTTGTCGGGGCCTTCAGCAGTAGGACATGGGATGCCGAAGTGGACCGTCCCGTTGAACTCGTCGTACGTTCCGCGAGCAGGACCGAGTTCCGCAACAAATTTGTTCTCTTTTTCCAGCTCGGCGAGGGGGTCGTTCGGGAAGCCCGAGTAGTCGACCCGGAAGCTGACACTTCTCCCCTTGGCACTCAGCTCGCAGACCGGGACGTCAGACATTCTGCGGCTTCCCGGGAAATTTCGAACGAGATGCGATTCCACTCCCCCCTCCCCTCCACTGAGAAGCGGCTCCAATTTCTTACCGGAAAAAGTACCGCCACATACACGTTCGGGTATGGCAATACCTTCTTCATTGCTGGGGCGGAGCCACCATACAGTTGCGGTAAGAACAGCTACGACCAACGCTGCGCACAGCGCGAGCGTCCGTTTCCCCATCAGGGCCCTCCGACCTTCCTCCACCTCCCTCATTTTCCCGGGAAATCATCGGCCACCGCGTTCGCAACGTCGGTAGCTGCCCAGTCCAAGGCTTCACCTTTCACACCCGCACGTTCTCCAGCGATTTTCGCGATCTCCTCCATCGCCTTTGCTTCCCGCATCTTTTCAGCGGCAAGAAAATCCCTGCGTCCTTCCTCCACTTGACGAACTACTTCCTCGGGGTCTTTTCGATACTGATCGAAAACTGCCTCTTGGACCGCACCCGCAATCTGCCCTGCGGCTTCGCCTCCGTAGGTGAGGCGACCCAAGCCCATGTCCACAATCGCCCCGACCAACTCTTGTTTCTTGTCCAACGATTCGTTGTACCGTTCGACGGCTCCGACTCTGTCCTGCGCTTTTTCGATACCCTCAGCTCTCCCTTCGGCTGCCGCAGCCGCAACCTTCGCGCCCGGCTCCGCGCCCTTGACCGCTGCATCCGAAAGACTGTTGTCTCCAGGCGGTTCGTGCATCGCGTTACGCAGGATCTCTGCCGAGACCGCGTGAGAGGCGTGCGTAATGGAGGCGTATCCGTCCGCATCCTGGGAGGCTGCCCGCAGGAAGCGTCCGAGTTCGTCGCCTTTCAGGTTTCCGACCTCTGCGACCTTCCCCTGCTCGGCAATAAGGCCGTCCGGAACGTGGACGATGCCGCGCTGCACATCGCGCATGTAGTCGGCAGCCATATTCCCCATGTGCGGCTGGAGCGGTTCCAACTCTCCACCGTGCTCCACCAAAGAAGCGTTTTCCGCTCCGCCCAGCCGCGACACCACGCGACGGAACAAGTCCGCCTGTTCCTGCGTATGCTTCAGCGGCGGGCCCTCGTCGCCCGGGGGGCGTCCCGTCGTTGCTGCTTCAATTGCGCTGCCCAGGGCGTCCTTGCCGCGTTTTGACTCGTCGTCGTCTCCGTCGGGCGGCCAGTCGCGAGGGTCGATCGGCTCCTCCCGGCTCTTGTCACCGAAGAAGTAGTCGAAGTTGGACAGTTCCTCGGGGCCGTGCTTGTCGCCGCCGGTGTAGCCGTTGAAGAACTCGGTCGCCGCGTCCGGGCTGTGGCTCAGCCCTTTCATCAGGCCGGCCATCGGGTCGAAGCCCGTGCCGCCCTTGGGGTCGAGGTTCAGGACGCCGTCGCGTCGGGCGTTGTGGGGGTTGGGCCAGCCGGCGGAGCCGTACTCGTTCCTGCGTTCGGTCTCGACCATGTCGTTGCCGACCGCGTTCAGGAAGCCCTCGTCGTACTTGCCGTGCCGCAGCATGTTGCCCAGCACCTGATAGCCGAGGACTTTCTGCTGGGGCATGGCGCCTTTGCCCCGCTCGTTGCTCTGCGGGTCGTGGAGGAAGATCGGCTCCTTGCCGACTTTCTTCAGTTCCTCCGTCCACGCGCTGCCGAGGTGGGTGACGTTTCCGTCCTTGCCGCCACCGGGATGGGTGGCCAGCGCGAGGCCGCGGTCCAGTGAGTTCTGGATGGTTCGGGAGAGTTCGCGGCGGGTGTCGCCGCCGTCCGTGGAGGCGTCGATGCCTAATTGACCGTGCAGGCGCAGCGCCTTCTTTGACCCCAGTTCGCGGTAGAAGCGGGTGGCGAACTCGGCGTCCGTCGCGTTGTACTTGGTCAGATCGCGGAGCCGCTGCAGGTCCGGCGTGCTGAGTTCCTTGCCGTGTGCCGCCAGTTCCAGCTCTTTCCTGGCGAGGCCGGCCGCCTCCTTGGCCTGGGCGTCGTCCAGGGATTTGTACGTGGCGTGGCCGGCGTCGTACTTGTCCTTGCCGTGGCTCTTGCCGATGTACCGCGCGGCGGTGGCGTCGATCTCGCGGGCTTTGCCGATCAGGAAGTTCAACCGGGTCTCGATGGCGTCCCTGGCTTCCCGCTCCTCGGGGGTGCGTTTCTTGCCGGTGCCGCCGATGTAGTAGCCGCTGGCCGTCGTGGCGTCGTCCGTTCCGTACCGGAACTCGCAGGACACGGTGCCGTTTCCGTTGTCCGTGACGTGGACGTCGAGTTTGCGGGCCTTCTCCTTCTCGGCCTCCACGTCCTTTTGGATGGCGACCAGGTCCTCGTGCGCGCCGTCCATCAGTTTCCAGATGCTTTCGGCCTCGCGCCGCAGGTCCTCGACCTCTTCCGCGATCTTCCGCACGAAGGGGCGTACCGCGTCCGCGTTGGCTCCGGCCCATCTCGCTTGCCGGGCCTTGGCGTTCATGTCGTCCTCGGCCTCGGAAGCCCGCGTCGTGAGTTCGCTTTGGATCTGCTTCCAGTCCGCCGCTGCCGTGCCGAAGCTGGATAAGTCCACCGACAGCAGGTCGGTGTAGGTGATCTGGGACTCCTTCATGCCCCGCCGTTCCCCCCTCGGTATGGCGATGGCTCAGTGCAGCAGTCTGGAGATCTGTGACGGCGTGAGCTCTGTTCCGTCCTTACCCAGAATCTGGGCACCGATCTTCCGGTCCTCTTCTCCGTGGTGGTCCTTGGAGAAGTCCAGGTGGTTGGAGATGTGGGCGCACCCTTGAAGCACTGTGTTCACCTGCGAGGTCCAGAACTTCGCGGTGCGGGCCAGTTCCTCGCCCAGTAGGAACGAGTGCGTCTTCAGCTGTGTGGCCGCGCGTCCGGTCGCCCCGGAACCGTTGCCGTCCTCGCCCCCGCCGAGGTCGGCCGACTTCCGCAGTTTGCGCCAGAGGTTGTAGGCGGCATGCCCCACGCGTCCGAGGTCGTCTCGTTGGACGACCAGCCATCCGGACCCGTCGAGACGACTACCGGCTCCCGGCCCGGTGTCCGGCGTGGTGGCCTGGTTGAGGCGCATGGCGGTCGATTCGGTGCCGCCTGAGCTGCTTTTGAGGTCGTTCCACTCCTGCTCGAAGGACATCCAGCAACCGCTCCGTCCGATCCCCGGCTCTCTTCCACGGTGTGTGTCTCTGTGTGTGCCTCTGTGTGTCTCTACTGTCACGTAGCGGCACGCGCAGTGACTGTAGTGCACATGTGACGGACTGGGGAGAGGATTCGAGGGCTCCGGGTGAGGGCCCGGCGCAGCCGTGAGGGATTACTTCCCCCGGCTCGCCCGCAGCATCTCCTCGATGGCCGTGAGGCGGTCCGCGAGACGGTCGATGTCGGCTCGGGTGGCTTGCTGCGCCTCGGCGCCGGGGACGACGAGCAGCCTGCCGTCCGGCTCCAGGCTGCCGTGCTCGACGGTCTCGACGGTGCCGCCGGTCTGGAGCCGTACCGCTTCCTCGACCTCTCCGGTGCGCAGTCCGAGGCGCCGCATCGCGCGGCGGACGATCCGGCCGTCCTCGATGACGGTGGTCGGCTTGCCCTCCAGCAGTCGGGCGCTGTGCCCCTCGACCGCCAGCAGCCTGTTGACGAGCGCGTTGACGCCCACCAGGGTGGCGGCGCCCACCACGCCGCCGAGCAGGCTGTAGTCGTCGCCGATGACGGCGTTCTGTACGACGTTGGACAGCAGGAAGATCACGACGAAGTCGAACGTGTTCATCGACGCCAGTCCGCGCTTTCCGGCCAGCCGGAACAGTACGACGATGACGGTGTACACCAAGACGGTGCGCAGGATCTTCTCGACGACCGGGATCTCGATGGTCATCATGTCGTGCCACATGTCGTCTGGCCTCCCTCTCGGTTCTGACAGTTCCCACAGTGGAGTTGCGGTTTCCCGATAGGCGCCGCAACGCGCGGAGAGAGAACGAGAGAAGGGGCGGCCTGGGAAGGAAGGGGGAGGAGGGAAGGAAGGAAGGGGAAAGGAGAGGCAGCGGTGAAGGGGGCAGCGGCTCCTGGAGACGGCTTCGACCGCGCCGACCGTACGCCCGTACGCCCGTACCGGAAGACTCGACTCCGATACGGCCCCAAGCACGTACAAGCCGGTCACCCAAGGTTGACCGGCTACCGTCAAGTGGCCAGGATCTCCGCCATGTCTTCACGAGCCGCACAGACCACAGTCAAGCGCAGCCGTATGCGGCGGCTCGGCGAGAGCGCCTTCGGGATGCTGCTGCTGGCGCGGGCCGGGCTGATGGCGCTGATCGCGCTGGTGCTGGTGGTGGCCGGGGTATGGACGTCGTGGGAGACGGCGGCCACCGCCATGACGGGCGACGAGCGCGGCACCGTCACCGTGAAGGAGTGCGGGGACGACGAGTGCACCGGGACGTTCCTCGGCGAGAAGACGTCCGAGCCGGAGCGGGTGACCGTCTCCGAGTTCGTCTCCGGCGGTGAGGGCCGGACGCTGGACGTGGCCGTGCAGCCCGGCACCGACCACGTCGTTCGGACGGGACCGGCCGGGATCCTGTACGCGTGGGTGCCGCTGGGCGGGGCCCTGCTGCTGGCGTCGCTGGTGATCGCCGGCGGGCTGCGGATGCGGAAGACGGCAGTGGTCACCGGGTTGTGCGGAGCGCTGGTCATGGGCGGGGCCTGGGCCCTGCTCACCTTCTGACGCGCGGAAGGGAAGCGCGCAGAAGGGAAGCAGGGCCCAGGCCCGTACGCCGCGGAGGCCGTCAGCCGGTGTTGCGCAGGCCGGCCGCCACGCCGTTGACGGTCAGCAGCAGCGCGCGGCCCAGGTTCTCGTCCGGCTCCTTGCCCTGGGCCGTGGCCTCCCGCTGGCGGTGCAGCAGGGTGACCTGCAGGTAGGAGATCGGGTCGAGGTAGGCGTCACGGATCTTCAGCGTCTGCTGGAGGACCGGGTTGGCCTCCAGCAGCTCGCTCTCGCCTGTTATACGGAGTACTTCCTCGACCGTGCGGGCGTGTTCGGCCTCGATGGTGGCGAAGACGTGCCGCAGTTCCTGGGGAACGAGCGTCTCGACGTAGTGGCGTGCGATCCGCAGATCCGTCTTGGCCAGCGTCATCTCGACGTTGGAGAGGAAGTTGCGGAAGAAGTGCCAGTGGGTGTGCGCCTCTTCCAGCACGCTGTCGAGTCCGGCCTCGCGGGCGGCCTTCAGTCCTGTACCGACGCCGAACCAGCCGGGGACGATCTGCCGCGACTGGGTCCAGCCGAACACCCACGGGATGGCGCGCAGTCCGTCCAGGCCCGCTCCGGTGTCGGGGCGGCGGGAGGGGCGGGAGCCCAGGTGGAGTTCGGCGAGCTGGTCGACAGGCGTGGAGGCGAAGAAGTACGCGGGCAGATCCGGGTCCTCGACCAGCTCGCGGTAGGCACGGTGCGCCGCGTCCGAGACGGTGTCCATCGCCGCGTCCCAGCGGGCCAGCGCCTCGTCGGACTGGCGGGGCGCGGTGTGCAGGGCCGACGCCTGGAGGGTGGCCGAGACGGTCAGCTCCAGGTTCTCCCGGGCCAGCGAGGGCACCAGGTACTTGTCGGAGATGACCTCGCCCTGCTCGGTGACCTTGATCTCGCCCTCCAGGGTGCCCCAGGGCTGGGCGAGGATCGCGTCGTGGGTGGGGCCGCCACCGCGGCCGACGGTGCCGCCCCGGCCGTGGAAGAGCCGCAGCCGTACACCGTGCCGGTGGGCGACGTCGCGCAGTCGGCGCTGGGCGCGGTGGATCTCCCACTGGCTGGTGGTGATGCCGCCGAACTTGGAGGAGTCGCTGTAGCCGAGCATGACCTCCTGGAGGTCGCCGCGCAGGGAGACCAGCTTGCGGTAGGAGGGGTCGGAGAGCATCGCGTCGAGGAGCTCGTCGGCGATCTTCAGCTCGTCGGTGGTCTCCAGCAGCGGCACGATGCCGATCTTGGCCCAGCCGCCGTGCAGATCGATCAGCCCGGCCTCGCGGGCGAGGACGGCGGCGGCGAAGACGTCGTCGGCGCCCTGGCACATCGAGATGATGTACGACTCGATGACCTCGGGTCCGAAGGTCTCCAGCGCCTTGCGGACGGTCTCGAAGACGCCGAGCGTCTTGGCGCCCGCGGCGTCCAGCGGCGCGGGGCTCGGGGAGAGCGGCCGACGGGAGCGCAGCTCCTTGGCCAGCAGCCGCTGGCGGTAGTCGCGCGGCATGTCGGCGTAGCGCCAGGACTCCTCACCGAGCCGGTCGAAGAGCTGGCCGAGCGCGTGGTGGTGGGCCTCGGCGTGCTCGCGTACGTCCATCGTGGCGAGCTGGAGGCCGAAGGCGGCCATCGTGCGCACGGCGCGCTCCAGGCGGCCGTCGGCGACCAGGCCGCCGCGGTGCTCGCGCAGCGAGTCCTGGATGAGGGCGAGGTCGTCCAGCAGCTCGCCGGTGCCCAGATAGTCCCAGCCGTCGGTGTGCGGGAGCTTCTCGGCCAGCCGGGTGCGAGTGTTGAGCAGCTTCTGCCGGATGCAGGTGGCCTTGAGCCGGTAGGGCTCTTCCTTGTTGAGCCGCTTGTAGCGGGGGCTGATCTCCGGAAGCCGGGCGAGGTCTCTTTCGAGTGAATCCAGCAGCGGCTGCGTGGCGCCGCAGTTGCGGATCGAGTTGGAGAGGGCTCCGCGCAGCTCGTCCACGTGGGCGAGGGCGTCGGTGATGCCGTGCTCGTGCTGCAGCAGCAGCACGTCCCAGGTGACCTCGGGCGTGACGTTGGGGTTGCCGTCGCGGTCGCCGCCGATCCAGGTGCCGAAGGTCAGCGGGCGGGTGCCGGACGGCAGCGGGGCTCCGGCCCGCTCCAGCTCGGCGGCCAGGTCCTCCAGTACGTCGCCTACGGCGCCGCGGTGCAGCTCGTCCAGGTAGTAGATGGCGTTCCGGGCCTCGTCGGCGGGCTCGGGGCGGGCGACGCGCAGCTCGTCGGTCTGCCAGATCAGGTCGACGTTCTCGGCCAGCCGCAGATCGGTGCGGCGGCGTTCGGCGCCGCCCAGCTTGCCGTCCGCCTCCTCCAGCAGCTCGGCGATCTTGCGCAGCTTCGTCAGCACCGAGCGGCGGGCCGCCTCGGTGGGGTGGGCGGTGAACACGGGACGTACCGAAAGGTTACGCGCGGTGTTCGCCAGATGCGCCGGGTCGGCGTCCTTGAGCATGTCGGCGGTACGGGCGAGCATCCCGCCGTCGCCGGAGCGGCGCTGGCGCAGTTCACGGCCGCGGTGCACCTGCTCGGTGACGTTGGCGAGGTGGAAATAGGTGGAGAAGGCGCGCACCAGCTTGATGGCGGTCTCCAGGTCGGTCTCGCCCAGCAGCTCGGCGGCTGCCTCGCCGTTGCTGCGGGTGAGCGCGCGTACCCGTTCCACCAGGTCGAGCAGTTCGGCGCCCTCCTGGCGCACCAGCGTCTCGCCGAGCAGGTCGCCCAGCCTGCGGATGTCCGCACGCAGGGCCGAGGTGGCCTCGGCCGCGTCCACGCTGTCCACGCTGAGGGGGTGACTGCCCGCGGACTCCCCACCGGAGGCCGTCCCCTCGGAGGGGGTCCTGCCCGGAGCAGGCCCGCCCTGGATGCTTCCGGCCGTCCCGGGGTCACTCGATCCGGGCAGGTTCTCCGGCGGCTCGGGGGTTCGCTGGTTGCTGTCGGCGCTGCTCACAGGTGCGGCTCCCTTGCGGGGTTGCTTCCCTTGCGGGGGTGCTTCGGGCAGGTGGCGGACCGCGCTGTCCGACGGAACAAGGATAGGTCGGCCCCAGCGTGGTACAGGACTCCCGTCCGAGAGGTGGGCAGCGCGGCGGACCGCCCCGACGCGCACCCCTCTTGTCCCGTGACTCACGGCTGCCATACTTACGACGCCGTAGGTTACGGAACCGTAGCCATACCGAGGTCCAATGAGGGACATCTATGACGACAAGCCCGGACGTGCTCGACAGTTCGCCACAGGCCGCCCCCGCCGACTCGCCGGAGGCCGCCTCCACACCCGGACCGGCCGCAGGTGCCGCCTCCCCGACCCCGCTCCCGTCCGCGACGCTGGGTGGTGAGAAGCGGCGCTCGGCCGAACAGATCGCGCTGCTGCTGTTCATCACCGTCCCGTTCGTCGCACTGGTGGCCGCGGTGCCGCTGGCCTGGGGATGGGGGGTGAGCTGGCTGGATCTGGGGCTGATGGTCGCGATGTACTTCATCGGCTGCCACGGCATCACGATCGGCTTCCACCGCTACTTCACACACGGTTCGTTCAAGGCGAAGCGGCCGCTGCGGATCGCGCTCGCCGTCATGGGCTCGCTCGCCGTCGAGGGCCCGCTGGTGCGCTGGGTCGCCGACCACCGCAAGCACCACAAGTTCTCCGACGCCGAGGGCGACCCGCACTCCCCGTGGCGCTACGGGGAGACGATCCCCGCGCTGATGAAGGGCCTGTGGTGGGCGCACGTCGCATGGATGTTCGACGAGGAGCAGACCCCGCAGCACAAGTACGCGCCCGACCTGGTCAAGGACCCCGCGCTGCGCGCCGTCTCCCGCCAGTTCGTGATGTGGACCGTCATCTCGCTGATGATCCCGCCGGTGATCGGCGGACTCGCCACCTGGTCGTGGCAAGGCGCGGTGACCGCCTTCTTCTGGGGCTCGCTGGTGCGCGTCGCACTCCTGCACCACGTCACCTGGTCGATCAACTCCATCTGCCACGCCGTCGGCAAGCGCCCCTTCAAGTCCCGGGACCGGTCGGGCAACGTGTGGTGGCTGGCGGTCCTGTCCTGCGGCGAGTCCTGGCACAATCTGCACCACGCCGACCCCACCTGCGCCCGGCACGGCGTCGAGCGGGGACAGATCGACTCCAGCGCGCGCATCATCCGTTGGTTCGAGAAGGCCGGCTGGGCGTACGACGTGCGCTGGCCGAAGAGCGAGCGGCTGGACTCCAAGCGCTCCACGGACGGTTCACGCCGTCGCAGGACCGAGCAGCCCGTCCCGAACGGCACCGAGCAGGACCCGGCGACCGACGGGACGAGTGAGGCCGACTCCCGCCGTCCCGACCGGTCGGCCCAGGCGGCATGATGCTGTGCTGACCCAGGGGCCCAGCCAGGCCCCCGGGTCCCGAGACAGCCATACGACAGGGAAGGCCCACTCTGTGCCGACCGACGAGACGACGCCGCCGACGACGCCGTTCAGCGGCGGGACGCCGCCGTCCAGCAGTCCGAAGAAGCGTGCCCGTCGCCGGATGACCGGCAAGGAGCGCCGCGAACAGCTGCTGGACATCGGCCGCACCCTCTTCGCCGAACGTGGCTTCGAGGGAACGTCGGTGGAGGAGATCGCCCACAAGGCCGGGGTCTCCAAGCCTGTCGTCTACGAACACTTCGGCGGCAAGGAGGGCCTGTACGCGGTCGTCGTCGACCGCGAGATGCGGCGCCTGCTGGACATGGTGACCGGGGCGCTCACGGGGGGCCACCCCCGTGAGCTGCTGGAACAGGCCGCCTTCGCGCTGCTCGACTACATCGAGCAGTACACCGACGGCTTCCGCATCCTGGTGCGAGACTCCCCCCTCCCCCAGTCGACCGGCACCTTCGCGTCGCTGATCTCCGACATCGCCACCCAGGTCGAGGACATCCTCGGCCGCGAGTTCAAGAACCGCGGCTTCGACGCCAAGCTCTCCCCCCTCTACGCCCAGGCCCTCGTCGGCATGGTCGCCCTCACGGGGCAGTGGTGGCTCAACGTCCGCAAGCCGAAGAAGGCCGAGGTGGCGGCGCATCTGGTCAACCTCGCCTGGCACGGCCTGGACGGGCTGGAGCAGAAGCCGCGCCTGATCGGTCACAGGAGGTCGTGAACCATCGGCCCCCCTGCGGGGGCCGCCACCCATTTGGACGACCTCCGTCGTACCCGCCCGCTACCGTGGAAGCGCAGGCCGAGAATCCCACTTATGGGAGGAACAATGACTGCCGAGCCGATCGCCGGGCACGAGCCCGAGCCTGAGCGCCAGCCTGAGGCCGAGCGTCAGTCTGCGCCACAACCCGCGCGCGAACCCGGCAGGCGCTGGCCGAGGCCGCCCCTGGACGGATACACCGTGGACGACCTGTTCACGCTGCCCGACCTCCCGCCGCACACCGAGCTGATCGACGGGAGTCTGGTTTTCGTGAGTCCGCAGCGGGATTACCACAGCATCGTGATCGACCTTTTGCTGGCGGGCCTGCGCAGCAGCGTCCCGAAGACGCTGAAGGTGCGCCGCGAGATGGCAGTCGTGCTGGACCGGAAGAACGCTCCTGAGCCGGACATCTGTGTGGTGAACGCCGATGCCGTCACCGAGCGGAGTCTGACGCGGTACGCCGTGGAGAATGTCCAACTGGCAGTAGAGGTCGTCTCCCCCGAATCGGAAGCCCGCGATCACGACACCAAGCCGCACAAGTACGCCGCAGCGCGCATCCCGAACTTCTGGCTGGTGGACCAGGCGGGCGCCGACGAGCACCCCGTCGTACGAGTCTACGAACTCGACCCCGTCACAAAGGCATACGCGCTGACCGGCATCCACCACAACCGGCTCAAGGTGAGCGTGCCGTTCGACATCGACATCGACATCACCTCGGAAGCGCTCGACGAGTTCTGAGGGTTCTTCGCGGCGGGCCGAAAATCCCTCGGTCCGAAACGGAACGTGTGGGAAGCTCCCCTCGCGGTGTGCCGAGGTGTGCACACCTTCGACCGCGGAGGACGAGGATGTTCGCGATATCCCTGGGTGACGACGGCGCGGAACTGCGCCCTCTCGAACCGTGGCAGGCCGAGGAGTTCCTCGCCCACATCGAGCGCGGGCGGGAGTTCATCGGGGCGCATGTGGGGCTGCCCGACGCCAACAAGGATCTGGAGTCGGCGCGCGCCTTCCTCCGGTCCTACGCCGAGAAGGCCGCCACCGACACCGGGCGGATCTACGGCATCTGGACGGCCGAGGACGAGTTGGTCGGCGGGGTGCTCTTCCGCACGATGGACGTGCCCCAGGGCAACGCCGAGGCCGGCTGCTGGCTCGAACCCTCAGCCGTGGGCAAGGGACTGGTGACCCGCGCGGTACGCGTCATCATCGACTGGGCCGTCGAGGAACGGGGCATCCACCGCGTCGAGTGGCACGTGTCCGCGGCGAACGAGCCCAGCATCGCCGTCGCCCGCCGCCTGGGCATGACGAAGGACGGCGTCCTTCGGGAGAGCTTCCTCTACCGCGGCAAGCGGGCCGACATGGAGATCTGGTCGGTCCTCGCCCCGGAGTGGCGCGCCGGCAGAAAGGCGTCCTAGCGCCCTCCCCCGCACCCCGACAGCGACCACGACCGCAGCCGCGGCCGCGACAGCGACCGCAGCCAGGACCGCGACGAGTCACCGCTTCACCGCTTCACCGGTTCACCGCTTCACCGCGACCGCGAAGACCCGGCGGAACGGGAACGCCGTCGTGCCGTCCGCGGCGCGTGGATATGCCTCGCGGAGAGCTTCCGCGTACTCGGCGAGGAAGCTGTCGCGGGCGGCGGGGTCGTCGGCCAGGCGGGCCAGTACGGGGCGCAGTGCGGTGCCCTTGGTCCATTCGAGTACGGGGTCGGGGCCGGTCAGCCGGTGGAGGTAGGTCGTCTCCCAGGTGTCGACGTCGCAGCCCTCGGGGCCCAGCGGGGCGAGGAGGTCCGCGTACTCGGCGGGGCTCAGCACGGTGTCGGCGCGGGAGGGTGCGCCGACGCGGTCGCGCCAGCGTGGGGAGTCGCGCAGTTCACTCAACAGGGTGTGGCTCGGTGCCCGGAAGTTGCCGGGCACCTGGAAGGCGAGGACGCCGCCGGACGGCAGGGCCGCGAGCCACTCGGGGAAGGAGTTCTGGTGGCCGGGCACCCACTGGAGGGCGGCGTTGGAGAACAGCAGCCCGAAGTTCTCCCCGGGGTCGGGGCGCCAGTGGGCCAGGTCGGCGTGGGCGAAGTCGAGGCGGCCCGGCCGGGCGTGCGCCGCGGCCTCGCGGAGCATCTCCGGTGAGTTGTCGTATCCGGTGATGTGCGCCTCGGGCCACCGCTCGGTCAGTGGTGTGCTGGGGCCACCGGGGCCGCAACCGAGGTCGGCGATCCGGACGCGAGGATGACCCGGCAGTTGATCGGGTACCTGTGCGAGGAGATCGAGAACGGGACGAAGGCGAGGGCCTGAGTGCCGTAGATACTGCTGGGGGTCCCACATGGCAGCAGGGTGCACGCACTCTCTCTTGACGTCAAGAGACTTCACGTCGACACAACCTCTACACTGATCCCATGGAGGACGAGGTCGACCGTTTGGTGGCAGCATGGCGCCGAGAGCGCCCTGACCTCGACGTCGAGCCGCTCGAGGTGCTCAGCCGGGTCAGCAGACTGGCCCGGCACCTGGACCGCGCCCGCCGTATCGCGTTCTCCGAGCACGGTCTGGAGCCGTGGGAGTTCGACGTGCTGACCGCGCTCCGCCGTGCGGGCACCCCCTACCAGCTCTCGCCCGGCCAGTTGCTCACCCAGACCCTGGTCACGTCCGGCACGATGACCAACCGCATCGACCGCCTCGCCAAGAAGGGGCTCGTCGAACGACTGCCCGACCCCAGCGACCGGCGCGGGGTCCTGGTCCGGCTCACGGCCGAGGGACGGGACCGCGCCGACAGCGCACTGGCCGGGCTGCTCGACCAGGAGCGCGCCATTCTCGCCGAGCTCTCCCCGCTGCAGCGCGGCGAATTGGCCTCACTGCTGCGTCAGCTGACGGCACCGTTCGACAACATTCCCACCTGAGCCCTGTCCCGGGGCTCTACCCCGCGCGCACCCCGGGCCGTACGATCACGCGCATGGCCATGGGCGCGCGGTTCGAGGGACATACGGTCATCATCACCGGTGGCGGCTCCGGCATCGGTGCCGCCACGGCGCACCGGCTCGCCGACGAGGGCGCAGCCGTCGTCATCCTCGACAAGGAGGAGGCCGGTGCGCACCGCACCGCGCGGGAGATCACCGCCTCGGGCGGACGGGCGGCGTTCGTTCTCGGTGACGTCACGGACGAACCGGCCTGGAGGCGCGCGGTGGAGACCGCCCGCGAGGGGTTCGGGCCGGTGGACGGGCTGGTCTGCAACGCGGCACTGGTGCGCGGTGGCGCCGTCGACGAGATCTCCGTCTCCGACTGGGAGGCCCAGCTCGGAGTGAATCTGACCGGAGCCTTCCTCGGAGTCCGTGCCTGCGCCGGCGATCTGCGTGAGCGGGGCGGCGCCGTGGTGCTGACCTCCTCCGTGCAGGCCCTCGTCGGACTGCCCGGACGGCCCGCGTACGCCGCCAGCAAGGCGGGCCTCACCGGGCTCGGCCGCCAGCTCGCCGCCGACTTCGGTCCCCGGGTACGGGTCAACTCCGTACTGCCGGGTCCGATCATGACGCCCGCCTGGGACGAGGTCGACGAGGAGGACCGGCGACAGGCGGCCGGCGAGACGGTCGTCGGCCGCCATGGGCGCCCCGACGAGGTCGCCGCCGCCATCGCCTTCCTGCTCTCCCAGGACGCCTCCTTCGTGACGGGCGCCGGACTGGTGGTGGACGGAGGCTGGAGCGTCTTCAAGAACTCTGCGTGAGCCGAGCCGGGCCCTTCCCGAGCGAGCCGCCCCGGCCCTCAGTCGGCCATGTCCGCGTGGGCGATGGCCCGCTCGATACGGGCCCGCACCAGATACTCGCCGGGGACGGCATTGCGTGCCCCGAAGGCCTCGGCCCGGTCGGCGCCCATGTAGCGGCCGGCGATCCGGGTGGCCCACTCGCGCATCAGCTCCAGATCGTCGATGAACTCGGCCGCGACGCATTCCAGCATCACAAAGCTGAACGGCGGCTCCTGGGTGTCCACACAGAGCGCGAAGCGCGGGTCGCGGCGCAAGGAGCGGTACTTGAGCGAACTGCCGCCGGTGTTGAAGAGCAGCTGGCCCTCCTCGTCCAGCAGGAACCATACGGGGGTGACATGGGGGCGGCCGTCCTTGCGGGTGGTCGCCAGCTTTCCGGTGCGAGTGCCCGTGAGGACGAAGTCGCGCCACTGGGCTTCGGTCATCTGCTGCATTGCCACGTCTCCGCAGTCGGTCCGGACGATCGGATCAGAGGTGATCACGGGCTTCGGATCAGAGATGATCAGGTGATCACGAACTTCGGACCTCAGCCTAGAGCCCGGCACCGACAGGAGGAGCCGGACACGACGCGGGAGGCGGCAGCCGGAGCCGGACCCGAGGGCGCCGGAGTCAGCGTGCTCCCGCCGGCTCCAGCTCCGCCGGGCCCACCCCGGCGCGCCGGGCCAGGGCGACGGCCTGCAGGGTCGAGTGGACGCCCAGCTTCCCCAAAACGTTCTGCATATGGGTGCGCACCGTGTGCGGCGACAGATACAGCCGTTCCGCGACGGCCTTGCGTCCCAGCCCCGCCACCATGCACCGCAGGACCTCCCGCTCGCGCGGGGTCAGGGACTCAACGAGGCGTTCGCTCTCGGTGCGGTGCTTGCGGCTGGCGGTCAACTCCTTGAGCACGCCGGTGAGGAGGGCGGGCGGCAGATGGGTCTCGTCCTTGAGGACGCCGCGGATCACCTGCAGCAGCCGGGAGAGGGAGCAGTCCTTGGCGACCCAGCCGCCCGCGCCCGCCTGGAGCGCAGCGGCGGCGTGCCGGGGGTCGTCCCGTTCGGCCAGGACGACGGTGCGCACCGTCGGATAGTCGGCGCGCACGCGCGCCACCAGCGGTAATCCGCCGGTGGCGACCGCGGTCGCCGGCGTATCGGCGGTCGAGGCGACCGCAGCGCCGGTGACCACCGCTGCCGACGGGTCGTCGGAGGCGCCCAGCAGTCTGCCGGGCAGGTGCCGGTCACCGTTGGCCCGTGCCGAAGCAGGCTGGGGCGCTCCGCCCTGGGCGGGCACCGGGCCCGGGCCGGGCATCGCACCGTGGGCGGGCTGCGCCGCGCCGTTCAGCGGTGCGCCCAGGTCGGCGTCGACGAGCAGGACGTCGAACCGGCGGCCCTCTGCCGCGCCACGCTCCAGATGGCGCAGCGCTGCCGCGCCACTGCCCGCCGCGCCGACTTCGACGTCCTGTTCCGCCGCGAGCGCCGCGGCCAAGGACTCGGCGAAAATGCGGTGGTCGTCGACCACCAGCACGCGAATACGTTGCATGGCACCCCCTGGCAGTGCGGGCACGGCGCCCATGCGCGGGAAAGCGCGCCATCGACACGGCCGCCGCCGTGTTCGCTGTCTACCCCGCCCCTGGGCGTCGTACCCGGCTGTCTCGCCCCCTGATCAGCACCGGCCCCCACCGGCGCTGTACAAGATTCAGGGTACGGCTGGGCTGTGACAACGGAAGGCAAATCACAAAAATCGTTCCACTCGTGACTCCACGAGGGGCGCGCCGGGGCACGTCAGGAGCGCACGCGCGCGGCCGGAAGCCGCGCACGGGACAGCCGCCGCGCGCCCGGGAGCAGCCGTCTCACAGGCGCCGGGCACCCGCGCTCGGCACCGCCTCGAACACCTGCGGCACCAGATGGCCCCCGGCCTCGAACGCCGAGGTCACCGCCTCTGCGATCTTCTCGGTCTGGGCCTCCTCGGCCAGCACGATCGCCGAACCGCCGAAGCCGCCGCCGGTCATCCGGGCGCCGAGCGCACCCGCGGCGAGCGCGGTGTCGACCACCAGGTCCAGCTCCTCGCAGGAGACGCGGAAGTCGTCCCGCAGGGAGGCGTGCCCCGCGGTCAGCACCGCGCCCACCGCACGCGTCTCGCCCGCGTCCAGCAGGGCGATCGTCTCCTCGACCCGCCGGTTCTCCGTGACGATGTGCCGCACACAACCGCGCACCTCGGGGTCGTCCAACCGGGCGTCCAGGCGGGCGAGCGCCGCGTCGAGCTCCTCATGGGCCACATCGCGCAGCGCCGCCACTTCGAGCGCCCTCGCGCCCGCCTCACACGCCCGGCGGCGCCCCGCGTAGGCGCCGTCGGCCAGCGTGTGCTTGACGCGGGTGTCGACGACGAGCATCCGCAGCCCCTCGGCGGAGAGGTCGAAAGGTACCTGCCGCTGAGTCAGGTCGCGGGTGTCCAGGTGCAGTACATGGCCCTCGGTGCAGCAGGCGGAGGCCATCTGGTCCATGATCCCGCAGGGCATGCCGACGAAGTCGTTCTCCGCGCGCTGGCACAGCCGCGCCAACCACGGCCGGGACAGCCCCAGCTCGTACAGCTCCGACAGCGCGAGCGCGGTGGCGACCTCCAGTGCCGCCGACGAGGAGAGCCCGGCACCGGTGGGCACGGTGCTGGAGATCTGCACGTCCGCGCCGCCGATCGGCAACCCCGCCTCGCGCAGCGCCCAGACGACACCGGACGGGTACGCGGCCCAGCCGCCGTCCGCGCCCGGCGTCAGCTCGTCGAGCCGCAGCTGGTAGGCGGCGCCCGGCACATCCGCCGAGTGCAGCCGCAGCACACCGTCGTCGCGCCGGGAGACGGCCGCGTGCACGGTGTGCGGAAGGGCGAGGGGCATCACGAAACCGTCGTTGTAGTCCGTGTGTTCGCCGATGAGGTTCACCCGGCCCGGCGCCGCCCAGACGCCCTCCGGCTCGGCCCCGTAGACCTCCACGAACCCCTCGCGGACCTTCCGACTCACGCTGCGCCCTCCGGTGTCCGCTCCTGGGCTGTGCCTGCCACGTCCTGCGCGAATCGCCAGGCGTCCGCCACGATCTCCTCCAGTCCGCTGCGCTCCGGCCGCCAGCCCAGCGCCTGCCGGGCCCGGTCGGCGGAGGCGACCAGCACGGCCGGGTCGCCTCCCCGGCGCGGGGCGACCGCCTCAGGTACGTCGTGCCCGGTGACCTTGCGGACGGTCTCGATGACCTCCCGTACCGAGAAGCCGTTGCCGTTGCCGAGGTTGCAGATCAGATGCTCGCCCGCGGTCGCGCTGTCGAGGGCGAGGAGGTGGGCCTTGGCGAGGTCGGCGACGTGGATGTAGTCGCGCACGCAGGTGCCGTCGGGCGTCGGATAGTCGTCACCGTAGACGGAGATCTTGGCGCGCCGCCCCTGGGCGACCTGGAGCACCAGCGGGATGAGGTGCGACTCGGGGTCGTGGCGCTCACCGTAGGCGGCACCGTCGGCGGCGAAGTAGGCGCCCGCCACATTGAAGTAGCGCAGCGAGGCCGCGGCCAGCCCGTGGGCCGCGCACTCGCCGCTGATCATGTGGTCGACGGCCAGTTTCGAGGCTCCGTACGGGCTGGTGGGCGCGGCGGGGTCGGTCTCGGTGATGGGGGTGCGCTCCGGTTCGCCGTAGACGGCGGCCGTGGAGGAGAAGACCAGCTTGCCCACGCCCGCCCGGCGCATGGCGGCCAGCAGTTCGATGGTGCCGCCGACGTTGTTGCGCCAGTACTTCTCGGGATGCTCGACGGACTCGCCCACCTTGGAGTGCGCGGCGAAGTGCAGTACGCCGTCGTACGAGGCGTCCAGTACGCGTGCGGCGTCCTGGATGCGGCCGCTGACGAACTCGGCACCGGCCGGTACGCCCTGGGAGAAGCCGGTGTCGAGGTCGTCGAGCACCGTGACGGTGTGCCCTGCCTGCAGCAGGTGGGCCGCCACGACGCTGCCCACATATCCGGCCCCGCCGGTCACCAGGTACTTAGCCATTGCCCCAGTCCTTTGTTCGCTTCTCCGCCCACACGGCAGCCTGACCCACCGTCCTCGACCGCGCCCCGGCAGCCGCGTGCACGTCGCTCACCAACGTCCTTCGTTCGCTTCTCCGCCCGCACGGCGGTCGCCTCCGCGTCGACGGGCCCCACGAAACCATCTCTGTCTGTGCGTTTCATGAAGCCACCTCCCGCAGGCGCTGCGCCGCGGCTTCCGGGGGCACATCGTTGATGAACACGTTCATGCCGGATTCGGAACCCGCGAGGAACTTCAGCTTGCCGGGAGCCCGTCGGATGGTGAAAAGCTCCAGATGCAGTGCGAACTCGTCGCGAGCCGCGAGGCGGGGATCGCCGTCGACAGAGCTGTCGACGGGGCTGTCGGCGGAGCCGCCGGGGAACGGCGCCTGGTGCCAGGCGGCGATGTAGGGGGTACGGGACTCCCTCTCGCCGAACAGGCGGTCGAAGCGGCGCAGCAGCTCCAGGTAGATACGGGGGAACTCCGCGCGGGCCTCCTCGCCGAGCGCGAGCAGATCGGGCACCCGGGATCTGGGGTACAGATGCACCTCGTACGGCCAGTGTGCGGCGTAGGGCACGAACGCCGTCCAGTGTTCGCCCTCGATGACCACCCGCTCCTGGGCGGCGCGTTCGGCCGCGACGAGGTCGTCGAAGAGGTTGCCGCCGGCCTTGGCCGCGTGCTCGGCCACGGAGCGCAGCATCCGGACGGTGCGCGGGGTGGTGAACGGATAGCCGTAGATCTGACCGTGCGGGTGGGAGAGGGTCACCCCGATCTCCTCGCCGCGGTTCTCGAAGCAGTACACCTGCTCGACACCGGGCGATCGGGACAGATCCGCGGTGCGGTCGGTCCACACGTCCAGGACGAGTCGGGCCTGCTCCTCGTCGAGGTCGGCGAAGGAGGCCTGGTGGTCCGAGGTGAAGCTGACGACCTCGCACCGGCCGGCGCCGGGCGCGTGCCGGAAGAGCCCGGCGGAGTCCTCGGTCTCCTCCTTGCCGGGCGCGCCGTGGAAGGAGGGGAAGCGGTTCTCGAAGACGGCGACGTCGTAGTCGGGCTCCGGGATCTCGCTCATCCGCCCCTCCCGGGAGGGGCACAGCGGGCACTCGTCGGCCGGCGGGTGGTACGTGCGGGCGTTGCGGTGCGCGGTGACGCCGATCCACTCGTCCAGCAGCGGGTCGTGCCGGATCTGGGAGAGCGCCTCCGTGGCGGGCATCGGGCGCCGGTCGACGGCGGTGCGGACGGCGTCGTCGCTCAGGTCGTAGTAAACGATCTCGCGGCCGTCGGCAAGACGGCCTGAGGTCTTCTTCACCGGATGGCTCCTCGTTCCTAGGCCTCAAACATAATCACACACAAGGAACCAGGAGCCAACAGCGAACGAAAGGCGACAGCGAACCGGGCAGTGCGGCGGCTTTCCACCTCCGCTCTCCGCCCTGGAGCGTCGCGACAGAGCGGGCAAACCGGATGATCCGCCGATGCCACCCCTCGACAATCATCACAATCAAACAAACTCCTGCAACATGACCTTTCAAAAAGTGAAACGTCGGCGGTACGTTCGCGTCCGTTCCGATCGCGCAATGAAGCGAGTGACCCATGTTGCACCTGGCCGAAGGGCTACGGCTCCCCACCAACGGACTCGACTACACACTCCTCGGCATCTACTTCGCCGTCGTACTCGGGATCGGCTTCGCCGCCCGGCGCAGTGTGAAGACCAGCCTCGACTTCTTCCTCTCCGGCCGGTCGCTCCCCGCCTGGATCACCGGCCTCGCCTTCGTGGCGGCCAACCTCGGTGCCACCGAGATCCTCGGCATGGCGGCCAACGGCGCCCAGTACGGCGTCTACACCGTGCACTGGTACTGGATCGGCGCCATTCCCGCCATGGTCTTCCTCGGCCTGGTGATGATGCCGTTCTACTACGGCTCCAAGGTCCGCTCGGTGCCCGAGTTCCTGCTGCACCGGTTCGGGCCCTCCTCCCACCTGCTCAGCTCGGTCATCTTCGCGGTCTCCTCCGTACTGATCGCCGGCGTCAACCTCTACGCGCTCGCCCTCGTGCTGAAGGCGCTGCTGGGCTGGGAGCTGTGGATCTCCATCGTCGTCGCGGGCTTCTTCGTGCTCGCGTACATCACGCTCGGCGGACTCTCCTCGGCGATCTACACCGAGGTGCTGCAGTTCTTCGTGATCCTCGCCGCGCTGATCCCGCTCACCGTGGTGGGCCTCAAGCGCGTCGGCGGCTGGGGCGGCATCACCGACACCCTCTCCGGTGAGAAGGGCGGCGCCTTCATGACCGCCTGGGACGGCACCGGGATCGGCTCCGACAACCCGCTGGGCGCCAACTGGCTCACCATCGTGCTGGGCCTCGGCTTCGTGATGAGCTTCGGCTACTGGACGACCAACTTCGCCGAGGTGCAGCGCGCGCTGTCCGCCAAGAACCTCTCCGCGGCCCGGCGCACCCCGCTGATCGCGGCCTTCCCCAAGATCTTCATCCCCGCGGTCGTGGTCATACCCGGCCTGATCGCGCTCGTCATGGAACCGACGCTGGGCAAGACCGAGGACGGGTTGCAGTACAACGACGCCATCCCGGTGCTGATGCGCGACCTGCTGCCCAACGGCGTGCTCGGTATCGCGGTCACCGGTCTGCTGGCGGCGTTCATGGCCGGTATGGCGGCCAACATCTCCTCCTTCAACACCGTCTTCACCAACGACATCTACGCGGCGTATCTGAAGAAGGACCGGCCCGACGAGCACTATGTGGCCACGGCCCGCTGGGTCACCGTCGTCGGCGTGCTGATCGGCATGGGGACGGCGTTCATCGCCTCCTCGTTCAGCAACATCATGAACTATCTGCAGACGCTGTTCTCCTTCTTCAACGTGCCGCTGTTCGTCGTCTTCATCATCGGCATGTTCTGGAAGAAGACCACGCCCGCCGCGGGCTTCTGGGGGCTGCTGACCGGCACCGCCGGCGCGATGGTGAACTACTTCTGGTTCTACAAGCAGGGCGTCATCGACATCCCCAGCGACCAGGGCGCCAACTTCGTCTCCTCGATCGTGGCCTTCGTCGTGGGCTCCGTGGTCATGGTGGCCGTCACACTGTTCACCAAGCCGAAGCCGGCCGAGGAACTGGCGGGGCTCGTCTACGGCACCCGCTCGCCCGGCGAGCCGGAGCCGCCCGGCGAGGGCGACGACGCCTGGTACCGCAGGCCCGCGCTGCTCGGCTGGGGCGCGCTGATCCTCGCCGCCGTCTGCTACATCCCCTTCTCCTTCTGAGCCCCGACGCGAAGGACACCGAAGCGCAATGAGCGACAACAGCACCCCGAAGCCCGCCGCCCAGCAGGTGGCCAAGGAGATCGAGGAACTGGAGAAGCGGTCGCAGACCGCGGCCCGCCTCTTCGACGTACGGCGCATCATCGGCGGCTTGTTCGTGGTCTACGGCGTGATCGTCACCATCGCCGGGATCTTCGCCTCCGAAGAGGACCTCAAGAAGGCACAGGACATCAACATCAACCTGTGGACGGGCATCGCCATGCTGATACTTGGCGTCGCCTTCCTCGTGTGGCTGAGGCTGAGCCCGACCATCCCGCCTCCGGCGGAGGGGGAAGCCGACGAGTAGGGGCGCCCCGAAGGGGCGCGGGGAACTGCTCCCCCAGCCTCCGGCCGGGAGGTGCCCCCACAACCACAGCCTGCCCGCAGGCTGTAACGGACGGACAGGGGCAGCCCCCTTCCCCACCACGACCCGGTGAGGTCAGCCAGTGGCGCCGCCCGCGCGGTCCAACAAGCCCGTGCGGGCGGCCAGGGCGGCGGCCTCCAGCCGCGAGCCGACCCCCAACTTCATGAGCACCCGCTGCACATGGGTCCGCGCCGTGCTGGGCGCGATCCCCATTCCCGCGGCGATCAGCCGGGTGTCCTCGCCCTCGGCCACCCGTACCAGCACCTCCACCTCCCTCGGGGTCAGCATCTGCAGCAGCCGGGCGCCCTCGTCGTCCGGCTCGGCGGCCGGGTTCAGCAGTTCGGCGAAGGACTGCGTCAGCAACTGCGGTGCCACGGCGGACTCTCCGGCCCTGGCCTTGACCATGGCCCGTTCGACGCCCTCGATCCGCTCGTCGTGCCGCACATAGCCGGACGCCCCCGCCGCGAAGGCGGAGGCGATCCCGCGCGGGCTCGGCACCGGGCCGAGCACCACCACCGCGATCTGCGGTTTCTCTCTCTTGATCCGCACTACCGGGTCGAAGACACCCGGTTCGGCCGGCGTCGCCGTGCCCAGCAGACACACCTCCGGTGCCCTGCTGATCACCAACTCGGCGGCGCCGCCGCTGGGCGCGGCCGCCGCCAGCACACGGTGTCCGCGCAGCTTCAGCGCCGAGGCAAGGGCCTCGGCGAGCAGGCGGTGGTCGTCGACCACCATGAGCCGCACGCTCATCAAGCTCGCTCCCCCCACACACTCCCGTCGGCCCCGCACCCCCCGGCGCAGCCGTCCCTTGTTCTCCGGGAAGCTACACGCTCACTCGCCGTTCCGCGCCCCTTACGGGCTGAAATCCCCAAGGGAGGGCTTGAACCCGGCGCCTGAAGACAGCCATCGGCCCGCCATGGCGCAGCATGGCGGGCCGGTCGTGTGGGGTGTCGGGTCGCGTGGGTGGCGGGTTCGGCTCAGTCGCTGGTCGGTGCGAAGCCGACCGCGAGCCGCGGCTCCTCGTCGTTCAGGCTCGAACGGTTCTCCGAGAGCGTCTTCTCCAGCAGGAAGAACCTGTTGTGTTCGAAGATCAGCGGCGTGTCCAGCGAACCGGGGGAGACGGAGAACGCCTGCTCCCCCTCGTCGAAGTCGGAGGCCGGCATCTTCAGCAGCGTCGTCTGCTTGCCCTTCTTCGGCTCGATGGTGACGATTTCACCGCCGTGCCCGATGCTGGGCGTCTTGTAGCCCAGCACGTTGGAGCCCTGCGTCTTGAACGGGATGATCTCGCGGCTCTTGCCCGACGGCGACTTCCACTTGGTGCGGCCGGAGTCGAAGTCGAAGGCCATGATCTCGTTGACCTGGGACAGGCTGTCGGAGCCGCCGTCGTGCTGGGAGGTCGCCAGGTAGACCGCTTCGGGGCCGACCGCGATGCCGTAGCAGCTGTTGACGTCCACCCGGCACGGCTTCTCGTAGCGGTCGCCCAGGGAGATCTTCGCCTTGAGCTTCTTGTCCTCGCCGACGGTCAGCACATCGCTGGTCAGCTCGTCCCCCGCGCCGGCGACCAGCACCAGCGGCTTGGTGGAGGCGACGCGGACGTTGCGGACGCCCTTGGGCGGCTCGTACTTCCACTTGGCCTTGCCGGTGTCCAGGTTCAGCCGCTGCACGGAGATCTGCGGCGACTTGATGCTGCTGCCGCACTCCACGACGGCGACCAGTTCCTCGCCGCCCGCGTAGCCGACGTCACGGCACTCGCTCGGCTTGGCCTCCCACAGCTTCTTCTTGTTGGAGATCTTGTAGCCGGCGGAGCCACCGATCCACGCCGCGGCCACGGTGTCACCGCTGATGGCGACGCTGTCGACGGACTGGGTCTCCATGTTGGGCATCGTCTGGTCCCAGGCGATCTTCTTCGCGTCCAGGTCGACGACGACCAACCGGGTGCAGTCGGCGCTGTTGGAGATGGTCTCCTGCACGACGACGGCGACCTTATGGTCCTTGGTCATCTCGTTGGAGGCCGCGCAGACGTTGCCCTTGAGCGAGAGCTTGGTCTCCCTGCCCGACTTGAACTCCTTGATGATCATCTCCTGGACCGAGGACTTGGCGAACACCTTGTCCGTGGCCCAGCCGCCGTTGACGCTCGTGTAGTCCTTGACCTCGGGCGCCTTCATGTCGACGATCTGCTTGGCCTGCGTGTTCTTCGGCGGCGCGTTGGGGTCCTTGTTCTCGGAGGTCTTCTCGCCCCCGCCCTTGGACTCGTTCTCCTTGCCGCCGTCGTCCTTGGTGAGGAAGAAGACACCGCCGACGGCTATCACCGCGACGGCGACGACACCGGCGACAACCGCGATGATCTTGGAGTTGCTCTTGCCGCCACCCCCGCCACCGGGCATCCCGGCGCCGGTGTTGGCGTACGGGTAACCCCCCGGCGGCTGCTGCGCGTAGCCGCCGGGCGGCGGGCCGGGAGGACCGGGAGGACCAGGCTGTCCGGGCGGGCCCGGCGGTGGGGGTGTCACGGCGCCGAAGGCGGCCTGCGTGGGAGCCGCGTGCGCGTTCTGCTGCGGGTAGCCGTATCCGGAAGGTGCCGCGGGCGGGGGCTGTGACGGCGGCCCGCCGGGTGCCTGCGCAGGCGGCGGGGGCTGCTGCGGATAGCCGTACGACGGCTGCCCGGCGTCCGGCTGCTGCGGGTAGCCGTAGGACGGCTGCCCCTGCTGATCCCGCGGCGGTTCCTGCGGTGCGCCGAAGCCTCCGGATGGCGGCTGGCTAGGCGGCGGAGGCGGCTGCGACATGAACAATCCCTCGTTACGGGCAGACCGGGCGCCCGGCCCCTCGAACCCCCGTAGGGCGGAGCAAATCGGACAATGTGGCCTACCAATGGCAGACTTCGGAGCGGAAGTTCTTTCTACCATCGGACACCGAGGGCCCGGATCGCGGTTCCGTCACCGTCCGGTACCGAACCCCATGGCCATCGGTGCGGCGTCCTTCTGCGACTCCTCCTTCCCGTACAGCAGGCTCCGCTGGAGGAAGAGCCGACCGCCCTCGTAGAGCGCCGGGGCACTGGTGCTCATGGTCGGTACCCGGAAGTTGCCCTGCTGCTCGGCGCTCTTGTCCGGCAGCCGCAGCAGCCCGCGCTGCTTGCCGTCCTTCGCCGAGACGCTGACGACCTGGCCGCCCTTCCTCAGGGTCGGTGTCACATAGGCGATCGCCTTGTCGCCCTCGATGCCGATGGGGTAGACGGTGCGGTCGTCACCGGAGCTGGACTTCCACTTGGGCTCGCCGCTGTGGAACCCGAAGCCCATCACCTCGTTGGTCTCGGCGAAGTCGCCCTTGCCGTCGTGCTCCTTGGTCGAGACGAAGACCGTCTCGTCGGTCGCCACGACGTTGAAGCACGACTCGCTTCCCATGTTGCCGATCCCGCAGCCCGGTTCGTAGCGCTTGCCCAGGCTGAAGGTGGCGGCGACGGACCCCTTGTCGTCGATGGTCATGACCTCCGACTCGACCTCGCCGCCGGTGCCCACCACCAGCACGATCGGATCGGTGTCCACCACCCGGACGGAGCGCCCGTCCTCCACGCCTCGGGGCAGTTTGACGTCCCAGGTGGAGTGGCCGGTCTTCGGGTCGAGCTGGTTGACGGTCAGGGTGCTGCCGCACTCCAGGACCACCAGCAGCCGGGCGCCGCCGCCGTAGCGGGTGTGCTCGCAGGTCTCCCCCGTCTCCTTGCTCTTCCACAGCGGGTCGCCGCCCTCGATCGGGTACGCGGCGAAACCGCCGATCCAGGAGAGGGCGACGGTGTCCTGGGCAACCGTCAGGTTGAGATCGCCGCCGCCGAAGATGGTGTCGCCGAAGGGGACGGGCTTCTCCCAGAGCTTCTCGCCGGTGTCGACGTCGAAGACCGCGACGCTGTTGCAGCCGTGGCCGCTCTTCTCGAAGCCGACTGCCGTCAGGTGCTCGTCGGTCATGTGCGGCGACGCGGCACACACCGGTCCGCCCAGCGGGATCCGCCAGGCCCGCTTGCCGCTCATGCGGTAGCCCTCGACGGCGTTGATCGAGGACTTGGCGTAGATCTTCTTCGTGGCCCAGGCGCCGTCCGCTCCCTTGGACTCCTTGACGTGGGTGTTGGGCTGCTCAAGGGTGAACAGCTGCTCGGCCGTCCGGCCGCCGGCGACCGCGCTGCCACCGTCGGCCTGGCCGCCCCCGCCGCCCCCGCCGTCGTCGCCGGTGAACATCCATATGCCGCCCGCGATCAGTACCACGGCGACCACGGCCGCGACGGCGGCGAGCACCTTGGTATTGGCCCCGCCGGACCCGGTCGGCGGGCCCGAGGGCGGCTGCGGCCCGTAAGGACCCTGCGGGACCGGAGCAGACGGCGAAGACGGAGGAACCGGCGGCGCCGACGGATAGCCGCCGTACTGCGGCTGCCCGGCGCTCCCGCCGCCCGGCGGCTGGGCCGGCGGTGGTCCCGGCGGACCTCCCGGGGGCGGGGAAGGGGGCTGCGGAGGCGGGCTCCAGCCACCGTGCGGCGGCTGACCGGGCGGCGGGGGCGGTGGCTGTGTCATCGCGGTTCCTCAGAACGGAGCAAGGCGATTCTTTGTACCACCGACCACGGGTGTGTTGTCATGCACCCTCAGTGTCGGCCAGCTCCAGCCAGCGCATCTCCAACTCCTCGCGCTTCTCGCGCACCTCGCGCAGTTCGGCGTCCAGCTCGGCGACCCGCTCGAAGTCGGTGGCGTGCTCGGCCAGTTCGGCGTGCAGGGTCGCCTCGCGCTGCTCGGCCTTCTCCACCTGGCGCTCGATCCGCTGCATCTCCTTCTGCGCGGCCCGGGAGAGCCCGGCGGGCTTGGCGGGCGACTTGGCCGACGCGGCGGGCTGTTCGACCGCGGTCTGCTCCGGCGCCGCGGCGGGGGTCGCCGCCGCTGCCCTGGCCTCCATCCGGGCGCGCCGCTCCAGATACTCGTCGATACCGCGCGGCAGCATCCGCAGCGTCGCATCGCCCAGCAGCGCGAGGACGCGGTCGGTGGTGCGCTCGACGAAGTACCGGTCGTGCGAGATGACCACCAGGGAGCCCGGCCAACCGTCCAGCAGGTCCTCGAGCTGGGTGAGGGTCTCGATGTCCAGGTCGTTGGTCGGCTCGTCCAGGAACAGGACGTTGGGCTCGTCCATCAGCAGCCGCAGGATCTGCAGCCGCCGCCGCTCACCGCCGGACAGGTCGCCCACCGGCGTCCACTGCTTCTCCTTGGCGAAGCCGAACCGCTCGCACAGCTGCGAGGCCGTCATCTCGCGGCCCTTGCCGAGGTCGATCCGGGAGCGAACGGCCTCCACCGCCTCCAGGACGCGCAGCGTCGGCTCCAGCTCGGCCACCTCCTGGGAGAGATAGGCCAGCTTCACCGTCTTGCCGACCTTGATCCGCCCCTCGGTCACCAGCGGTGAGGCCTGCTCACCACCGGTGCGGGCGGTGTCGGCGAGGGCGCGCAGCAGCGAGGTCTTGCCCGCGCCGTTGACCCCCACGAGACCGATCCGGTCGCCGGGGCCCAGCTGCCACGTCAGATGCTTGAGCAGCACCTTCGGCCCGGCCTGTACGGTCACGTCCGCCAGCTCGAAGACGGTCTTGCCCAGCCGCGAGTTCGCGAACCGCATCAGCTCCTGGCTGTCCCGGGGCGGCGGCTCGCCCTCGATCAGCGCGTTCGCGGCCTCGATACGGAAGCGCGGCTTGCTGGTACGGGCCGGAGCGCCGCGCCGCAGCCATGCCAGCTCCTTGCGCATCAGGTTCTGCCGCTTGGTCTCCTCCTGCGCGGCGATACGCTCCCGCTCGGCACGGGCGAAGACGTAGTCGGAGTAACCGCCCTCGTACTCGTGCACCGAGCCGCGCTGCACATCCCACATGCGGGTGGCGACCTGGTCGAGGAACCAGCGGTCGTGCGTGACACACACCAGCGCGGAGCGGCGGGCCCGCAGATGGCCAGCCAGCCAGGAGATGCCTTCGACGTCGAGGTGGTTGGTGGGCTCGTCCAGCACGATCAGGTCCTGCTCGGCGATGAGCAGCTTGGCGAGCGCGATCCGGCGGCGCTCACCGCCGGAGAGCGGGCCGATCACGGTGTCCAGGCCCTGCGGGAAGCCCGGCATGTCCAGGCCGCCGAACAGCCCGGTGAGCACGTCGCGGATCCGTGCGACGCCCGCCCACTCGTGGTCGGCCATGTCGCCGACCACCTCGTGCCGGACGGTGGCCTGCGGATCGAGGGAGTCGTGCTGGGTCAGCACACCGAGGCGGAGGCCGCCCGCGTGGGTGACCCGGCCCGCGTCCGGCTCCTCCTGCCGGGCGAGCACCTTGATCAGGGTGGTCTTGCCGTCTCCGTTGCGGCCCACGACGCCGATCTTGTCGGCCTCACTGACGCCCAGGGAGACGGCGTCGAGGAGGGTGCGGGTGCCATGCACCTTGTCGACGGCTTCCATGTTGACGAGGTTCACGGGGTTACCGCGGTTGCCAGCCATCTCACTCCTGTTGGGGACCAGCTCCCCAGGGTAGCCCCGCCGAGGGGCCTGCCGAGCAGCGGCCGGGGGTCGGAGGTCCGGGAGGGGATCGGGCGGCCCGGGAGGGGGTCGGCGCGCGGGCCCGGGCTCAGCTGCCGTGCAGCATCAGCGCTATGCCGCCGACCATGAGCACACTCGCCGCGGTCCTGGGCCAGCCGAAGCGCTCCTTGAAGAAGAGGGCACCGATCGCGGCCCCCGCGATGATCGACGACTCGCGCAGCGCCGCCACCGGTGCCAGCGGCGCCCGCGTCTGGGCCCACAGCACCAGTCCGTACGCCAGCATGGACAGTGCGCCGCCCACCAGCCCGCGCAGCGCTATGGGGCGCAGCTGCGCGGCCAGCTCCCCGCGACGGGTCGCGAGCGCCCACAGGGGGATCGGCAGGCCCTCCAGGAGCATCAGCCACGCGATGTAGCCGAGCGAGGTGCCCGAGGCCCGTACGCCCACGCCGTCCACGACGGTGTACGAGGCGATGGCCAGCCCTGTGCACACGGCGGCGGTCAGCGCGGGCCACTGCGGGCCGGCCGCCTTGCCGACTCCGGTGCGCAGTCCCCACAGGGCAACCCCGACCAGCCCCACCGACGCCAGCAGCACCCCCGCGAGCTGCCAGGCGTCGGGCATCTCGTGCACGAACACCGCCGCCAGCACGGTCACCACCAGCGGCGCCGTACCCCGCGCGATGGGGTACATCTGCCCGAACTCCCCCATCCGGAAGGAGCGCATCAGCAGTGCCTGGTAGACGACGTGCAGCACCGCCGAGACGAGCAGCGCCGGCCACGCCCCGGCGGCCGGCAGCGGCGCGAAGCAGGCGAGGAGGGCCCCGCACAGCGCGCCGCCGCCACCGACCAGCGTGAAGGCGAGCAACTGGTCACGGATGCCGTGCGCCAGGGCGTTCCAGGTGGCATGAGTGAGCGCCGCGGCCAGGACCGCGGCGACGACCATCGGCGTCACCGGGCGCCGCCGGCCGCGGCGCGGATGCGGGATCGGTGTGTCATGTACGGGACGCTACCGCCCGGTGATCGAGCGGTTTCCCCGGGGCGTCAACCGGCGGCGTCCAGCACCTTGCGGACGACGGGACCGGCGTTCTCGTTGCCGTGCCCGGACTCCGGGACCACGGCAGCGGCGGCGACGTCACCGGAGTAGGCGGTGAACCAGGCGTTCGGCTTCTTCTGCCCGTCGACCTCCGCCGAGCCGGTCTTGGCTCCGAAGTCACCACCCAACCCGGCCATCGGCTTGGCCGCGGTCCCGCTCGTGGCGGTGAGCTTCATCAGGGACTTGAGGTCCTTGTGCACACCGGGCTTCATGCTGCGCGGCGCCTTGGCGAGGGAGCGCTTGTCGAGGGAGGGGGACACCAGGTACGGCTGCTTGAAGGTGCCGTTCTGCACGGTGGCGGCGACGGACGCCATGTTGAGCGGGTTCATCCGCACGCCGCCCTGGCCCATGAGGGAGGCGGCCATCTGGGCGTCGGACTGCACGGGGACCCTGCCGTCGAACGTGCTGGTGCCGGTCTTCCAGTTGAGGCCGATCCCGAAGACGTCGCGCGCCTCCTTGGTGAGGTCGTCGTCCTTCAGCTTGGGCGCCTGGCTGATGAAGGCGGTGTTGCAGGAACGGGCGAAGCTCTGCGCGAAAGTGCCGTTCTTGATCTCGAACTTGTCGTCGTTCTGGAACTTCCAGCCCCCGTACGTGAAGTACTTGGGGCACGGGTGCGCCTTGCCGGGCGAGGCGAGTCCCTTGTCGAGCAGCATGGCGCTGGAGACGACCTTCATGGTGGAGCCGGGAGCCAGCGAGCCCTGCAGCGCGCTGTTGAAGCCCTTGGCGGGCGAGTTGGCGATGGCCAGGATCTCGCCGGTGCTGGGCTTGACCGCGACGACGGACGCCTTCTCCTTGCCGCGTACGGCGGCCTCGGCCGCGCGCTGCGCCTTGGCGTCGATGGTCGTCTTCAGCTTGCCCGGGGTGGGCTTGGACAGCTGGCGCAGCACGTCCTTGGTCTTGCCCTTGGCGTCGACGATCCGGGTCTGCACGCCGGGGGAGCCGTCGGTCTTGTCGCCGTAGCGCTTGCCGAGGTCGCTGATCACGCCGGCCAGGGCGGGGTGATCGTCGGCGCTGAGCGGCGAGCCGTCACGGTCGACGGCGGTGACGGGCGGGGTGCCCGACTCGTCCGTCTTGACCGTCTGGCCGTCCTTGAGCTCGGGGTGCAGCACGGACGGCTTCCAGTCGACGACCGGCTCACCGGTGCCGGGGGCGCGGACGATCTCCAGTGCGGAGTCGTAGTTCCAGGCGGAACGCTTCTGGCCGTAGGCGACCCGTGCCGTGACATCGAAGGGCACCTTCTCGCCGTCGGCCGCCTTGGGGCTGACGGCGACCTTGGTGACGTGGGCCTTGCTGCGGAAGGTGCGCAGCGCCTTGCCGGCCGCTGTGGAGTCGTCGGTCAGCGCGGCGGCCTTCTTGGTGTCGCCGTCGGCCCAGGCGCCGAGGAACGCCTTGGCGGCGGTACGCACTTCGCGGGGGCTGAGCGGACCCTTCTTGGCCTTGCCCGGCGCCTTGCCCTCGTCCTCGGCGGCGACGGTGCCCTTGCTCTCCTCACCGTCGCTGCCGACCAGGGCGTAGACGCCGACGCCGGTGAGCCCGACGACGGCGGCTGCGACCCCACCGATCACGGCCATCTTCTGTGTGTCGCGCATCCGAGTTCTGCCTCTCCACCCCGCCTTGGCCTTGCGGCCGAAGTCCTGACGCCAGGCACCCTAGAGCACGTTCATGACAGAACGTGCCCCGGTATGCCCGTTTGGCCCCTTCTTCCGGAGATCTGGCTTCCAGGTTTCACCGGTTCCGGGAATCCGGACCGCAGAGCGGAACCGCCGCGCCGCGGCGGCCGCACTCCCGCGGCCTCTGGGGCAGACGAGCGGCACGGGGCGATCGGTTCCGGATAGCGGCCTTGTGTCCGAATCGCGATCTTCGAGTCATCCGAACGTTGCCGGGCGGCCGGCTGCCGTCAGATCCACGAATCCAGCCACATCCGGTGCCGCCACTCCCCCATGGGGATCGTCTGCCCGGTGTAGATCGGCCAGAAATAGATGAAGTTCCAGACGATGAGCAGCCCCACGACCCCCGCGGCCACCACGCCCAGGGTGCGCCGTCTGTCGTCCGTGCCCGGTGGTCCGGCCAGCGCTCCGGCCGCCATCGCCAGTCCCAGACACAGGAACGGCAGGAACACCACGGCGTAGAACAGGAAGATGGTGCGCTCCTGGTAGGCGAACCAGGGCAGATAGCCGCCCGCGACACCGCACAGGATCGCGCCCGCCCGCCAGTCGCGGCGGAAGAACCAGCGGTAGAAGACATAGACGAGGGCCGCGCACGCGGCCCACCACAGCACCGGGGTGCCCAGTGCGAGGACCTCCCGGGCGCACCCCTCGGCCTTGTCGGTGCAGCCGTCGGTGCCCGCCTTGGGCGACTCGTAGAAGTAGGAGACGGGACGGCCCAGTACCAGCCAGCTCCACGGGTTCGACTGATAGGTGTGACCCGAGGTCAGGTTGACGTGGAAGTCGTAGACCTGGCTCTCGTAGTGCCACAGGCTGCGCAGCGGCCCCGGCAGCCAGCCCCAGGGGCCCGCGGCGCCCTGCTTGTCCGCCCAGTCGCGGAAGTAGCCGCCGGAGGTGGCGAACCAGCCCGTCCACGAGACGACATAGGTGACCACCGCGACCACGGGCAGCGAGACGAAGGCGGGCAGCGCGTCCTTGCGGAGCATCGCCGGGAAGGGCCGGGAGGCCCCCGCGGTGCGACGTGCTCCCATGTCCCACAGGACGGTCAACAGACCGAACGCGGCCAGCACATACAGCCCGTTCCACTTGGTGGCGCAGGCCAGCCCCAGGCACACCCCGGCCGCCAGCCGCCAGGGCCGCAGCCCCAGGCCCGCACGGTCCCCCACGAAGGCGTCCGGCAGCGGCGCACCGGTGCCGGGCCCTTCGTCGGTGCTCGCGCACGGCAGCCGCGCGGCGAGCCGTTCCCGGGTCCGGTCGCGGTCGACGAGCAGACAGCCGAACGCGGCCAGCACCCAGAACATCACCACCAGGTCCAGCAGCGCGGCCCGGCTCATCACGAAGTGCAGCCCGTCCACGGCCATCAGGGCGCCCGCCAGGCAGCCCAGCGCCGTCGAGCGGAACAGCCGCCGCCCGATACGGCACAGCATCAGCACCGAGAGGGTGCCGAGCAGCGCCATCATGAACCGCCAGCCGAACGGATTCAGCCCGAAGAGGGCCTCACCGAGCCCGATGATCCACTTGCCGACCGGTGGATGGACGACGTACGAGCCCTCCGGCGAGAGGGGGATGTGCTGCGGATCGCCCAGGATCTTGTCGTTGGCGTTGTCCGGCCATGTCCCCTCGTACCCGTAGTGGATGAGCGACCAGGCGTCCTTGGCGTAGTACGTCTCGTCGAATATGACGGCGTGCGGGGAGCCGAGTTGCCAGAAGCGCAGCACCCCGGCGAGGAGCGCGATCAGCAGCGGCCCGCCCCAGGCGGCCCAGCGCGCCAGCCGCACGGAGACCTCGGGCGCCAGTCCGAAGACCGCCCCCAGCCGCGGGTCCGGCGCGGGGAAGGCCGGGGTGAGCCGGTCGCGGACACCGGCACGGGGCCGGGCCGCGTAGCCGAAGCGGCGCAGTCGCGCCTGCCACCTGGGGAGCCGCACAGGGTCGTCCCCGATCCCGGCGCTGGCCTCGCGGTCCGGGCTGCCGGGCCCGCCCTGCCTGCGGTCGGCTTCCCCCACGGTGTCACTGGTCGTCACGCGGGCCATCGTAGGGATCGCCGGGGCGCCGTGCGCGGGCGCGTCGCCACCGCGTGTGGTGTCGGTCGCCACCGCGTGTGGTGTCAGGGGTGACGCCGCACCGGGGGACGGGCGGCACTGCGAGGATGGGCGGGTGACTGGAACGCTCGTGCTCGCCGGCACCCCCATCGGCGACCCCTCCGACGCCCCGCCCCGACTCGCGGCCGAACTGGCCGACGCCGATGTCGTGGCCGCCGAGGACACCCGGCGGCTGCGCAAGCTGACCCAGGCGCTGGGTGTCACCCCGGCCGGGCGGATCGTCTCCTACTTCGAGGGCAACGAAGCCGCCCGTACGCCCGAGCTGGCCGAGGCGCTGGCGGAGGGGGCGCGGGTGGTGCTGGTGACGGACGCGGGCATGCCGTCGGTCTCGGACCCGGGGTACCGGCTGGTGGCGGCGGCCGTGGAGCGGGGAGTGCGGGTCACCGCCGTCCCCGGCCCCTCGGCGGTGCTGACGGCGCTGGCGGTCTCGGGGCTGCCGGTGGACCGGTTCTGCTTCGAGGGGTTCCTGCCGCGCAAGCAGGGCGAACGGCTCGGCAGGCTGCGCGAGGCCGCCCAGGAGCGGCGCACGCTGGTCTACTTCGAGGCGCCGCACCGGCTGCAGGCCGCCCTCGCCGCGATGGCCGAGGTCTTCGGCGCCGAGCGCGAGGCCGCCGTGTGCCGGGAGCTGACCAAGACCTACGAACAGGTGCGGCGCGGACCGCTGGGCGAGCTCGCGCGGTGGGCGGCCGAGGGGGTGCGCGGCGAGATCACCGTCGTCGTGCGCGGTGCCGACGCGCCCTCCGCGGGCCAGGCGGACGCCGCGGAGCTGGCGCGCCGGGTCGCCGAGCGCGAGGAGGCGGGCCAGCCGCGCAAGGAGGCGATCGTGGAGGTGGCCCGCGCCGCGGGGGTACCGAAGCGGGAGGTCTTCGACGCCGTGGTCGCCGCCAAGAACGCCCAGGGCGCCTCCCGGCCGAAGGCCTGAGGAGCCCGGCGCAGCCGGCCGGGCAGGTAAAGGACTTGCCCGGCAAGGCAAAGGGAAGGTCCATGGACGCCCTTCACCTTGACGCTCGGCCCAAATTTCCCCAAACGGAGGAAAAGCCCCACCGAGCCGCCTTCCGGTCCGCTCATACGAGGAGTGCACTGGCAGTGGGCGTGATGCGCCCCAGGAAGGAGCTGCCATGAAGCACGAGAGCGGCAACGGCAAGGACATGCCCCACTCCGGGCGGGAGACGGTGCACGAGGCGTACTCGTTCGCCTGCATGAAATGCGGCCACGGGTGGGAGCAGGAGTACGAGATACAGCATCTCGAATACACCGACGGCAGGCCTCTGGTCGTGTATTACGAGGACGGGAAGCGCGTCCCCTCGCCGCTCACCAAACCCACGTGCCGCTTCTGCGACGCGCATGTCGTCCGCATCATGCGTTCCGGGCGCGTCTCGAAGGCGGAGGCTGCACTTCCGCACCACTGAGCGACGCCGCGGTGCACTGAGGCGAGTGGCGCCGCGGTGCCGCCGAGGCGAGTCGCGCTGCGGGGCCGCCTCCCCCGGAGGCGGACAGCGCCGCGCTTTATCATCGCCGGTATGTCCACCCCCGCGACCCCGAACAGCGCAGCGACGAACGCCGCCAAGGCTCGGGCGGCCCAGGCACCCCCGCCGCCGCCCGAGCCGCTGGCCTTCCCGGTCGCGGACTCCCACACCCACCTGGACATGCAGGAGTCCTCCGTCGCCGACGCGCTGACCGCGGCAGCCGCCGTGGGTGTGACGACGGTCATCCAGGTCGGCTGCGACCTGGAGCGCTCCCGGTGGGCCGCCGAGACGGCCGCCGCCTGGAAGAGCGTCTGGGCCGCCGTCGCACTGCACCCGAACGAGGCGCCCCGGCTGAGCGCGGAGGGCGGCCAGGAGGCGCTGGACGAGGCGCTCGCGGGCATCGAGAAGCTGGCCGGGCTCGGCCAGGTGCTCGCCGTCGGCGAGACCGGACTGGACTACTTCCGCACCGGCCCCGAGGGCATCGCGGCGCAACAGCGCTCGTTCCGCGCCCACATCGAGCTGGCCAAGCGGCTGGACAAGGCCCTGGTCATCCACGACCGCGAGGCCCATGCGGATGTGCTGCGCATCCTGGACGAGGAGGGCGCCCCCGAGCGGACCGTCTTCCACTGCTACTCCGGCGACGCCGAGATGGCACGGTTGTGCGCCGACAAGGGCTATTTCATGTCCTTCGCCGGAAACATCACCTTCAAGAACGCGCAGCCGCTACGCGACGCCCTCGCCGCGGCGCCGCCCGAGCTGCTGCTGGTGGAAACGGACGCGCCGTTCCTGACCCCGGCACCCCACCGGGGCCGCCCCAACGCGCCGTACCTGATCCCGCTGACCCTGCGGGCCATGGCCGCGACCAAGGGCATGGACGAGGAGCGGCTGGCCCGCCATGTGGCGGCGAACACGGCGCGCGCCTTCGGCTACTGAGAGCGGACGCCGGGCGTCGGGCGCCGGGCGGGGCCGTAAACTGGCGCGGTGAGCGCTGCCCCTTCCGACCCGTCCGCCGTCTCCGACGCCTCCGGCAGCGGTGTGCTGCTCGGCCCCGCGGAGGTGCGGGAGCTGGCCGAAGCGCTGGGGGTGCGGCCCACCAAGCAGCGCGGGCAGAACTTCGTGATCGACCCGAACACGGTGCGCCGCATCGTGCGCACCGCCGAGCTCGGTGGCGACGACGTGGTGGTGGAGGTCGGCCCCGGGCTCGGCTCGCTCACCCTGGCGCTGCTGGAGACGGCGGCGCATGTCACCGCGATCGAGGTCGACGACGTGCTGGCCGCTTCCCTGCCCGCGACCGTACGGGCCCGGTTGCCGGAGCGCGCCGGGCGCTTCTCCCTCGTGCACGAGGACGCCCTGCGGGTCACCGAGCTGCCCGGGCCGCAGCCGACCGCGCTGGTGGCCAACCTCCCCTACAACGTGGCCGTCCCGGTGCTGCTGCACCTGCTGGCGACGTTCCCGAGCATCGAGCGGACGCTGGTGATGGTGCAGTCCGAGGTCGCCGATCGGCTGGCCGCGCCGCCCGGCTCGAAGGTCTACGGGGTGCCGTCGGCGAAGGCCGCCTGGTACTGCGAGGTCAAGCGGGCCGGAGCGATCGGGCGCAACGTGTTCTGGCCGGCGCCCAACGTCGACTCGGGGCTGGTCTCGCTCGTACGCCGGGCGCATCCGCCCCGGACCCGCGCGAGCCGCACGGAGGTGTTCGCCGTCGTCGACGCCGCGTTCGCCCAGCGGCGCAAGACGCTGCGGGCCGCGCTGTCCGGGTGGGCGGGGTCGGGCGCCGCCGCCGAGCAGGCGCTGCGCGCCGCCGGGGTCTCCCCGCAGGCGCGCGGGGAGTCGCTGACCATCGCCGAGTTCGCCGCGATCGCGGAGCACGGCCCGCGCCGGGAGGCCGCGCCGGGCCGACGGGACGGAGACGACGAGGAGCACACCGCGTGATCCAGCCAGCCGCTGCCACCCCCACCGGCCCCACCGGGACGGTCACCGTGCGTGTTCCCGCCAAGGTGAATGTGCAGTTGTCGGTGGGCGGTCTACGTCCCGACGGCTTCCACGGCCTGGCCAACGTCTTCCTCGCCGTCGGTCTGTACGACTCGATCAGCGCGACCCGCGCCGACGCGCCACTGCTGACCGTCTCCGGACCGGACGCCGCGCAGGTGCCGCAGGACCGCACCAATCTGGCGGCACGCGCCGCCGAACTGCTGGCCGAGCGGCACGGGCTGGCACCCGATGTGCATCTGCACATCGCCAAGGACATCCCCGTGGCCGGCGGTATGGCGGGCGGCAGCGCCGACGCGGCGGGCGCCCTGCTGGCCTGCGACCGGCTGTGGGGCCTGAACACCCCGCGCGAGGAGCTGCTGGCGCTCTGCGCGGAGCTGGGCTCGGACGTGCCGTTCAGCTTCGCCGGCGGCGCGGCGCTCGGCCAGGGCAGGGGCGAGCGGCTGACCCCGCTGGAGGTGGGCGGCGCCTTCCACTGGGTGTTCGCGGTCGCGGACGGCGGCCTGTCGACACCGGACGTCTACCGCGAGTGCGACCGGCTGCGGGAAGCGGCCGGTACCGGCTCCTCGGCAGCCGATGTGCCCGAACCCGTCGCCTCCGAGGCCCTGTTGGCGGCGCTGCGGGCAGGCGAAGCGCAGGCGCTGGCCGCGACCCTGCACAACGACCTCCAGCCGGCGGCGCTCTCGCTGCGGCCGTCGCTCGCCGAGACTCTTGAGACCGGTCTGGCCGCGGGCGCACTGGCGGCGCTGGTCTCCGGCTCCGGCCCCACCTGTGCGTTCCTGACGGCCGACGCCGACTCGGCGAGCCGCACCGCGCACACCCTCACCGCCTCCGGCACCTGCCGCACGGCCCGCGCCACCACCGGCCCCGCGCCGGGCGCGACGGTGGTGTGACGGCGCGCACCGTCAGGGGCGCGGGGAACTGCGCGAGCGACCACAGCACACCCGCAGACTGCGACGAACAGCAAGGGGCAGCCCCTTTTCAGCCTGCGGCAGCCACAGCGGAGCGCAGCGCCCGGATCACAGCCTGCGGGCGGGGGTCGCTGGTGACGGAGCGGTGGTGGGTGTTGGTGACGTAGCCGAAGGACGTGGCCGTCTCCGGGTCGGCGAAGCCGAGGGAGCCGCCCCGGCCGGGGTGGCCGAAGGAGCCTGGGCCCAGCAGCGGGCAGGCCGGGCCGTGCAGCATGTAGCCGAGTCCGAAGCGGGTGCCCACGACCAGTACCCGGTCGGGTCCGTCGGACTCCAGCGAGCGTGCCTGGGTGAGCGTTGCGGGGGTGAACAGCCGGCGCGCCGTACCCAGCGGGCCCAGCAGCGCCGCGTAGAAGGCGGACAGGGAGCGGGCCGTGGCGATACCGTTCGCGGCGGGGAGTTCGGCGGCGCGGTAGGCGGGGTCGTTCTGGTCGGGTTTCGGCGCGATGGCGCCGAAGGCGCGGCGGGTCAGCGAGCCCGGGTCGGCGTAGGCGTCGGTCACCGCGCGCTTGGGGCGGGTCCGCAGCGCACCCGGCTCGGGCGCGGGCGCCTCCCGTTCGGCGACCCGGGCCACCCGGCCCTGGGCCGCGATCCGGTCGGGCAGCCCGATCCACAGATCGAGTCCCAGGGGCCCGGCCACCTCGTCGGCGAACCAGCGCCCCAGGGTGCGGCCGCCGCTGGCGCGTGCCACCAGTTCGCCCAGCAGCCAGCCGAAGGTGTGCGGGTGGTAGCCGTGTGCCGTGCCCGGCTGCCACTCCGGCGTCTGAGCGGCGAGCGCCCGGGCCGCCCGCCCCGGCTCCAGCGCCTCCTCCAAGGTGAGCGGGACGTCCAGCGCGGGCAGTCCCGCCCGATGTGTCAGCAGGTGGCGGACCAGGACGCGTTCCTTGCCCGCCCTGTTGAACTGTGGCCAGTACGCGCCGACCGGCGCGTCCAGGTCGAGTTGGCCGCGCTGGTGCAGCAGATGCGGGACGGCCGCCGCCAGCCCCTTGGTGACCGAGCGGACGACGACGGCGGTGTCCTCGCTCCAGGGCGCCGCCTGCGGGTCGGCCGGGTCGGTGCTGCCTGCCCACAGGTCGACGACCTTGCGGCCCTCCCGGTGCACGGCCAGCGCGGCGCCCTGCTCGCCGCGCTGCTCGAAGTTGCGTATGAAGGCGTCCCGGACGGGCTCGTACCCGTCCGCCACCGTGCCGTGCACCGCGATCTCAGTGCCGTGCCCCGCCACCGCTGTGTGAACGACCTCTGCCACGGTTCCTTCGCTCCTGTCGCCTTGAGGGCGCTTTTGTGACGCCGCGCCCCCCATGGTCCTACGGAGGGCTCAAGGCTGTGCGACGGGGGCAGGGCTGCACCCCGTCAGGCAACCGGCACCGTCACCGACCGAGGGTCGAAACCGAAGGGCAGCTCCAGCCGATGGGCCCGCATCAGCTCCACGTCGGAGAGCAACTCCTGCGTCGGCCCGTCGGCAACCAGCACCCCGTCGCTGAGCACCACCGAGCGGGGGCACAGCTCCAGCGCGTACGGCAGGTCGTGGGTGACCATCAGCACCGTCAGCTCCAGCGAGAGGATCAGATCGGCCAGCTCGCGGCGGGCCGCCGGATCAAGGTTGGAGGACGGCTCGTCCAGTACGAGGATCTCGGGCCGGCCGGCCAGCACGGTGGCGACCGCGACGCGGCGCCGCTGGCCGAACGAGAGGTGGTGCGGCGCCCGGTCCGCGTGCTCGGCCATCCCCACCCGCTCCAGCGCCTCGTGCACCCGCGCCTCCAGCTCGGCGCCGCGCAGCCCGGCGGCTGCCGGTCCGAACGCCACATCCTCCCGCACCGTCGGCATGAACAGCTGGTCGTCCGGGTCCTGGAAGACGATGCCGACCCGGCGCCGGATCTCCGCGAGATGAGGGCGCCCGGCCTTGAGCCCGGCGACGGTGACCGATCCGGCACCCGGCGTCAGGATGCCGTTCAGATGCAGCACCAGCGTGGTCTTTCCGGCGCCGTTGGGGCCGAGCAGCGCGACGCGCTGGCCGCGCGGCACGGTCAGGTCGACGCCGAACAGCGCCTGGTGGCCGTCGGGGTAGGCGTAGGCGAGACCGCTCACCTGGAGGGAGGGCACCTCGGCGGCGCCGGGGGCGGGGTCGGCGGTGCCGGGGGTGCGGGCGGTACCGGGGTTATCGGCGGTGGAGGTCAAAGGGTCCATCCCAACAGGCAGATCGCGAGGGCGGTGAGCGGCAGGGCGGCCGAACGGGCCCACTCGGCCCGGCCGGCGGGCCCGTCACCGAGGGCGGGCGGCATGGTCCCGGTGTAACCGCGGCTGAGCATCGCCAGGTGCACACGTTCGCCCCGCTCGTAGGAGCGGATGAACAGCGAACCGGCCGATTTGGCCAGTACCCCCCAGTGCCGGGGGCCGCGTGCCTCGAAGCCGCGCGAGAGGCGGGCGGTGCGCATCCGGCGCATCTCCTCGCTGATGACGTCGGCGTAGCGCACCATGAAGGTGGCGATCTGGCACAGCAGCGGCGGCATCCGCAACCGCGCCAGCCCCAGCAGGAGTTCGTCGAGCCTGGTCGTCGAGGCGAGCAGCACCGAGGCGGCCACTCCGAGGGTGCCCTTGGCCAGCACGTTGAACGCGCCCCACAGGCCCGACTCGGACAGCGTCAGCCCCCAGACGGTGATCCGCTCCCCCTCCGCGACGAACGGCAGCAGCACCGCGAACGCCACGAAGGGCACCTCGATCGCCATCCGGGTCAGCAGATGGCGCGGCGGCACGCGGGAGACGGCGGCGACCGCGGCCAGCAGCAGCGTGTAGGCGCCGAACGCCCAGACGGCCTCGCGCGGGGTGGCGACGACCAGCAGGACGAAGCAGAAGACCGCCGCCAGCTTGCAGTGCGCGGGCAGCGCGTGCACGGGCGAGTGGCCGTGCTTGTAGAGCTTGTGCGCGTGTCCTGCGCCCATCCCGGCCGGCCCCTAGCCCTCGGTGGCGGGCGGGGCGGTGGGGGCGCCCTCGGCGGTCCGGACCCCGGCGGCCTCCTGCTGGGCCTGGTCGCGACGGCGGCGCAGGAGGACGAAGACGCCCGAGCCGACGGCGAGGGTGGCACCCACCCCGATGACGCCCGCCAGACCGCCGGAAAGCCGTGCGTCGGCGATGTCCTTGACGCCGTAGTCGGCCAGCGGGGAGTCCTCCGCCGCGTGCTTCTCCGCCTTCTTGTCGATGCCGTGGTCGGCGGCGACCTTCTCCAGCCCGTCGGGGCTGGACGAGGCGTAGAAGCTGAGCCCTCCCGCACACAGCAGGGTGACGACGAGGCCGGTGATCCACAGCGGCCGGGTGGAGCGGCGCCGAGGGGTGGCGGGGGCCGCCGGGGAGGCGGGCGCGGGCGCGGCAGCGGGCCGGGGTGCCGCGTCGGGGTCGGCGGACAGCGGCGAGGGGCGCAGTTGGAGCCGTACGGTGAGCCGGTCGCGTGCCGCGTACACCAGGTCGGGTCGGACGGCCACCACCGCTCCCACGGTCGCTGCGGTGATCACCGCCTCCCCGATGCCGATGAGCACATGCACGCCGACCATCGCGCCGAACACCTTGCCCAGCGCGACGTCCGTCGTCCCGCCGAGCGCGTAGAGAGCGGTGAAGGCGACCGCTGCCGCCGGGACGGAGACGAGCGCGGCGACGAAGGAGGTGCCGGTCACCATGGACCGCCGGCGCGGCAGCACCCGCAGCAGCCCGCGGAAGATGCCGTAGGCGACCAGCACGGTCACCACGCCCATGTCCGTGATGTTGGTGCCCAGCGCGGTCAGCCCACCGTCCGCGAACAGCACGGCCTGCAGGAGCAGTACGACGGACACGCACAGCACGCCCGTGTACGGCCCCACGAGTATCGCCGCCAGCGCGCCACCCAGCAGATGGCCGCTGGTGCCCGCGGCCACCGGGAAGTTGAGCATCTGCACGGCGAAGATGAACGCGGCCACCAGTCCGGCCAGCGGCGCCGTCCGCTCCCCCGCCTCGCCGGGACCGCCGCCCAGTTCGCGCCGCGCGCCACGCAGGGAGACGGCGACAGCCGCGGCGGCGACGACTCCCGTACCGGCCGAGACGGGGGCGTTGATGAATCCATCGGGTACGTGCATCGAGGCACTCCGCTTCCTCACGGCTTCTCACAACGGCCCGGCAATGGCCTGGCAGCGGCCGTCTCCAGCCTTTTGAGAATAGCGGTCAGATGCAAAGAGTTCGCAAGAGGGCGATTCGAATGCCCGGAATTGGGAGGGCTCGTGGGGTCCTGTCCCCCACCCTGTGGCAGAGCTCACCAGGCCGTTCGGGTGACTGTGCCGCTTCAACAAGCGTCTGACAGAGCGAAGGGGCAACCCGGTCCGAGCGATGAGCGCACCGGGAACCCCCGACCCAGAGGAGCAGAAGTGTCCAAGGTCATCACCCGCATCGTGCAGGCTCAACTGATCACCCGGCCGCCCGCGACCCGGCCTTTGACACCCGCTCTCCGGTACGACACGGACGATCCGCTGGCCGTGCGGATCGTCTTCCCCTCCGAGATCTCCCTGGACGGCGAGGAAGTCGCCTGGGCCTTCTCCCGCGAACTGCTCGCCGAGGGGCTGCGCGGGCCCGCGGGCGAGGGCGATGTCCACATCTGCCCCTGCGGGCAGGAGCGGACAGTGATCGAGCTGTACGCCGGCGAGGGCGTCGCGGTGCTGGAGTTCCGCGCCGCCGATCTGGGGCGGTTCCTCCAGCACTCCTACGACCTGGTGCCGGCCGGTGCCGAGACGGCGCTGCTGGACCTGGAGGAGGGGTTCGCCGCACTGCTGCGCGGCGTATGACCGGGCGTCGGCGGGCCCGTCCGTCGGCCCGGCGGCCGACCGCCGCCGCTCCCGGCATGGGAAACCCCCGCCCACCCGCTCCCTTCGGGAGACAGCTGGACGGGGGCTCTTCTTTCAGCGTCGGCTCACACCCCGGTGCGCTCCGGCTCCCGCGGCGGGGGAACCACAGCGGGGGCCTGGTCCGAGTGCAGCTGCTTTTGCAGGCGTTCGCCCTCCACGTCGACATTGGGCAGGGCCCGGTCCAGCCAGCGCGGCAGCCACCAGGCGTGCCGCCCCAGCAGGGCGAGCACCGCGGGCACGATGGCCATCCGCACCACGAAGGCGTCGTAGAGGATGGCGACGGCGAGGCCGAAGCCCATCATCTTGATCATGGATTCGGACGAGCCGATGAACCCGGCGAACACGCTGATCATGATGACGCCCGCCGCGGTCACCACTCGCGCGCCCAGCCGGAATCCGCTGACGATGGCCTGGCCGGGGTTCTCCCCGTGCACATACGCCTCGCGCATCCGCGTGACGAGGAAGACCTCGTAGTCCATCGCGAGCCCGAAGATCACACCGATCATGAAGATCGGCATCATGCTCATGATCGGCCCGGTCTGTTCGACGCCGATCAGGCTCGCCAGCCAGCCCCACTGGAAGACGGCCACCACGGAGCCGAGTGCCGCCAGCACCGACAGCAGGAAGCCGAGCGCCGCCTTGAGCGGCACCAGCACCGAGCGGAAGACCAGCATCAGCAGTACGAAGGCCAGGCCCACGACCAGCGCCAGATAGGGCACCAGTGCGTCATTCATGACCTGCGAGAAGTCGATGGCGACCGCGGTGGCGCCGGTGACCAGCAGGGTGGCACCCGTCTCCTTCTCGATCGCGTCCGACTGGTCACGGATGTCGCGCACGATGTCCTCGGTGCGCGCGTCGCTGGGGCCGTACTTCGGGATGGCGGTCAGAGTGGCGGTGTCAGCGGCGTCCCACTGCTTCTTGTTCGGCTGCGCCGGGGTGACGGCGACGACGCCGTCCACCTTCTGCAGCCGCTTCTGGATCTCGGCGGCAGCGGCCTGCGGGTCGTCGGCGCCCTTCATATCGGCCACGGCCATCAGCGGGCCGTTGAAGCCCGCCCCGAAGCCGTCGGAGAGCATGTCGTACGCCTTGCGCTGGGTGGTCTTCTCCGGCTGGTTGCCCTCGTCGGGCAGGCCCAGCTTCATGGCGCCGACCGGCAGCGCCAGGGCGCCGAGCGCCAGTACGGCGGTGACCAGCACCAGTACGGGACGGCGCAGCACGAAGCTCGCCCAGCGGGCGCCGGCCTTGGGGCGCTGGCCCTCCGCGTCCGCGGCGGGCGGCACTCCGGTGGCGGGGTTGGCCTTGCGCACCCGGCGGCCGAAGATCCGCTTGCCGACCATTCCGAGCGCGGCGGGCACCAGCGTGAGTGCCACCAGCACGGCGATGACCACGGTGCCGGCGGCGGCCATACCCATCTTGGTGAGGACCGGGATGTTGACGACGGAGAGCCCGACCAGCGCGATCACGACGGTCAGACCGGCGAAGACCACGGCGGAGCCCGCCGTTCCGACGGCACGTCCGGCCGCCTCCTCGCGGTCCCGGCCCTCGGTCAGCTCCGCGCGGTAGCGGGAGGCGATGAACAGCGCGTAGTCGATGCCGACCGCGAGGCCGATCATCATGGCCAGCGTGGTGGTGTTGGCCGACAGGCCGAGGGTGGCGCCGAGCGCGGTGATCGAGGAGATGCCGATCATCACGCCGATCAGCGCGGTGATCAGCGGCAGCCCGGCCGCGATGAGGGAGCCGAAGGTGAGGATCAGTACGACGGCGGCGATGCCGATGCCGAAGATCTCCGCGTTGCCCATCTCGGGCTCGACCAGCAGCGCGTCACCACCGGTCTCCACCGTCAGGCCGGTGCCGCGGGCCGACTGTGCGGCGTCCTTGATCGTCTCGCGGGTCTTGTCGGTGATGTCCTGGGCCGGGACCTTGTAGGTCACCGAGGCGTAGGCGATGCTGCCGTCTTTGCTGATCGCCCCGCTGCCCTTGGCGAAGGGGTCGGAGACGGCTGCCGCCTGGCCGCCGCTCAGCTCCTCGCGCGCCTCCTGGACAGCGGCCTTGTTGTCGGAGGCGGTGATCTTCTCGCCGGTGGGCGCGCGGAAGACCATCCGGGCCGTCGCACCCTCCGCGTTGGCGTCCGGGAAGCGCTCTTCCAGCAGGTCGAAGGCCTTCTGGGCCTGGGTGCCTGGCAGTGCGAAGTCGTCGTCGGGCGGGCTGGAGGCAGTGGACGCGCCACCTATGGCGAGCGCCAGCAATGCCACCCATATCAGGGCGACGATGCGGCGGCGCCGGAAGGCGAGTCTGCCGATCTTGTACAGGAACGTGGCCACGAGAGAGGTTCTCCGGTCTCGAGGTCGGACAGTCGGACGGTGGATGGAGCAGAGCGGAACGGAAGCAGCAGAGCCGGGTGAGCCGAGGGATCTTGAGGGAACACGGCGGGGAGGTGCCGAGCCCGACAATGAGAGCTCATGTCAATCGACGCTCGCTCGCACCCGTAAGGGTGAGTCCGGACTCGGAAATGAGGGACACGTCACAACTTGCTTGGGTGCAAATACACACGAAACATGGAATAGATGACCGACGACGGCGCGTATCTCCGCTTTCCACATCTGCATGGCGATCTGCTCTGCTTCGCCGCCGAGGACGACCTTTGGGTGGCTCCTGTCCCCGAGGCCGGGGAGCCCTCGGAGCGGGCGTGGCGGCTGACCGTGGACCGGACCCGGATCGGCCACCCGCGCTTCTCGCCGGACGGGCAGCGCATCGCCTTCACCAATTGGCGCAGCCTGGACCCGGAGATCTACCTGATCTCCGTACGGGGCGGCCCCGAGCGGCGGCTGACGTACTGGGGCGCGACCGACACCCGGGCGCGCGGCTGGACCCCCGAGGGCGATGTGCTGGCGGTGGCCTCGCACGGGGAGCCGTTCGCGCACCGGGCGTGGGCGTACCGCATCCCCGTCGACGGACCCGACGGCCCGCCCGCCGGCCGCCCGGATGTCTCGTGCCCGGGCAGCAGGCTGCCGTGGGGGCCGGTCTCGGACATCGCCGTGGCCGAGCAGGAGGGCGAGCGCCGCACCCTGCTGCTGACCGGGACACCGCCGCATGAACCCGCAAGCTGGAAGCGGTACCGGGGCGGGGCCACGGGGCGCATGTGGCTGCAGGGCGAGCGGCTGCTGCCGGAGTTGGAGGGGAATCTGGACTCGGTGATGCTGGTGGGCGACCGGGTCGCCTTCCTCTCCGACCACGAGGGCATCGGCAATCTGTACTCCTGCCGCCCGGACGGCACCGATCTGCGCCGCCACACCGACCACGACGCCTTCTACGCCCGGCACGCGGCCACCGACGGACGGCGCGTGGTCTACCAGTGCGCGGGCGAGCTGTGGATGGTCGACGACTTCGCGCACGTGGCACGCCCCCGGCGGCTCGACGTGCGGCTGGGCGGCCCGCGCGCGGGACGGCGCTCCTACCAGGTGCCCGCCGCCGCGCATGTGAACGCGCTGGCCGTCGACCCCACCGGGCGGGCGAGCGCAGTGGGCGTACGCGGCAGCCTGTACTGGCTCACCCACCGCGACGGACCCGCGCGGGCGCTGGCGGACACCCCCGGGGTGCGGGTGCGGATGCCCACCATGCTGGGCGACACCGGACGGATCGCCTATGTCACCGACGCGGAGGGCGAGGACGCCATCGAGATCGCGGACCTGCCCCGCGCCTCCCGGCCCCGGCCCGCCTACCGGATCGCCGCCGGCCGGCTGGGGCGGGTGCTGGAACTGGTCGCCGCACCCTCCGGTGAGCGGCTGGCGGTCGTGGCGCACGACGGGCGGTTGCTGCTGGTCGATGTGCCCGACACCACCGAGACCCCCGAAGCGGACGGCGAGCCCGCTGCGGAAGTCCCCGTCAGCGAGGTGGCGTGCTCCGAGAACGGGCCGGTGCACGACCCGGCGTTCTCCCCCGACTCGCGCTGGCTGGCCTGGGCGCACCCGGGGGTGGGCCGGTCGCTGTCCTGCATCCGTATCGCGAAGGTCACCGGGAGCGTCGGCGGGCCGGAGGGCGAGCGCACGGTCCTCGACGTCACCGACGGGCGGTTCGAGGACGAGCAGCCGGTCTTCACCCGGGACGGGCGCTATCTCGCGTTCCTCTCGTGGCGCGGCTTCGACCCGGTCTACGACGTGCACACCGGAGATCTCTCCTTTCCGCTGGGCTGCCGTCCGTATCTGGTGCCGCTCTCCTCGGCGACGCTCTCGCCGTTCGCGCTGACCCCCGAGGGGCGCCCGGCGGCGGGCGGGCTCGACCCGCAGGACCGCCCGGCCCCCGGCGAGGAGGAGGGCCCCGAGGCGTCGGTGCTGGTGGAGGCGGAGGGACTGGCGAACCGGGTCACCCCGTTCCCGGTGACGGCCTCCAAGTACACGGCGCTGTGCCCGGTGGCCGGGGGCGGGCTGATCTGGCTGCGGTACCCGATCTCCGGCGCACTCGGCGAGACGTTCGTCAACCCGGCCGACACCTCCGGCCGCCCGACACTGGAACACTTCGACCTGACCACCGCCAAGCGCACCGAACTCACCAGCGACGTCGACTGGTTCGCACCCAGCGGCGACGGCACCCGGCTGGTCGTCAACGACGAGGGACTGCTGCGGGTCGTCCCGGCCGACCAGCAGGCCGACTCCGACACCACCACCTACATCGACCTGCGCCGCATCCTGCACGACGTCGACCCGGCGGCCGAGTGGCGGCAGTCCTACGCCGAGGCGGGGCGGCTGATCAGGGCCTACTTCTGGGACCCGGGGATGAGCGGCATCGACTGGGAGGCCGTCCTCGACCAGTACCGGCCGCTGGTCGAACGCGTCGCCTCCCCCGACGAGTTCGCCGACCTGCTGCGCGAGGTGCTCGGCGAACTCGGCACCTCGCACGCCTACGTCACCCCCGCCCGGCGCGACGAGGGCCCCTCGCACTACCAGCGGCCCATCGGCTTTCTGGGCGCTGATCTCATCCACACCCCCGAGGGCGACTGGCAGATCGGCCGCATCCTGCCGGGCGACTCCTCCGACTCCCGGGCCCGCTCCCCGCTGGCCGGCTCACCGGTGCGGGAGGGCGCGGTGCTGACGCATGTGGACGCCCGGCCCGTCGACTCCTGCAGCGGTCCGGCACCGCTGCTGGCCGCGGCCGGCGGCACCACCGTGGAGCTCACCCTTCAGCAGGAGGGACCGCGCCGGGTCGCGGCCGTCCCGCTGATCGACGAACGCCCGCTGCGCTACCAGGACTGGGTGGCGCGGCGCCGGGACGTCGTACGCGAGTTGAGCGACGGGCGCTGCGGCTATCTGCACATCCCCGACATGGGCGGCTCCGGCTGGGCGCAGTTCAACCGGGACGTACGCCTGGAGGTCTCCCGGCCCGCGCTCATCGTGGATGTACGGGGCAACGCGGGCGGGCACATCAGCGAACTCGTCCTGGAGAAGCTGACCCGCACCATCCTGGGCTGGGACCTGACGCGCAACGCGCAGCCCGTCACCTACACCAGCAACGCTCCGCGCGGCCCGGTGGTCGCCGTCGCCGACGAGGCCACCGCCTCCGACGGCGACATGATCATCGCCGCGTTCCGGCTGCTCGGTCTGGGTCCGGTCGTCGGCGCCCGCACCTGGGGCGGGGTCGTCGGTATGACGGGCAGGCACCGGCTCGGCGACGGCACGGTGATCACGGTGCCGATGAACGCCGCGTGGTTCGAGGGCTACGGGTGGTCGGTGGAGAACCGCGGTGTGGAGCCGGACATCGAGGTGCTGCGCACCCCGCTGGACTGGGCCGAGGGCCGCAGCTCCGTGCTGGGCACCGCCGTGAGCACCGCCCTCGACCTGCTGGAACGGCACCCGGCCCGGACCCCGCCCGACTACCGGGACGTCCCCGACCGCTCCCGCCCCCCGCTCCCGCCGCGTTACTGACCCGCACCGCTCCGCACCACCCCGCAGCGCTTTGCAGGCTTTGCACCTTTTGATACGGAATGCGGGTTACGGCGTGGCGTGGCAGGGTGGAAAGTGCCCATGAGGACATGCCCATGAGGACACGTATCCGATCCGTCCGAAGGAGTGACGATGGGCTTCGCAGACCAGTTCAAGTCCAAGGCAGAGCAGCTTCGGCACAAGGGCAAGGCAAAGGCGGAGGAGAGCAAGTCCCGCTCCGGCGGCAAGCAGGGCGGCGGCGGCCAGGACGCCCGCGAGAGGGCGCAGGAGCTCAAGGACAAGGCCCAGCAGCGCGCCCAGGAGTGGAAAGACAAGAACCGCTGACGCGCTCCCACGGCCGACAAGGGGCACCCTCCTGCTACGGGGGTGCCCCTGTCCGTCTTCCGCAGGCTGCGGGTGCGCTTGTGGTTGCTCGCGCAGTTCCCCGCGCCCCTTACTGGGCGCGGGGAACTGCGGGGCAGGCCCTACCGCGAGGCGCGGGCCTTTTCGTCGGCTTCGCCGCCCGCGCCGACCAGCCCCATGGACACCCCGCCCGCCGCCTGGAGCCTGGCGGCCACCGCCCGCATCTCGCGCCGCCCCAGCGGGCCGCCGATCAGCGGCGGCAGATAGCCGCGGATGCCCTGCATGCCGCGCAGCCACCACTGGCCGTACACATGCGGGGCGCGGCGCTCGATACCGGCGACGAGGCGGTCGACGGCGGGACCGAGCGGGTAGGTCTTGTTGGTGGGCCACGGCAGCCGCTGCCGTACGTCCCGCATCACCTCGTCCGCGTCGGCGCCGCGCACCATGTCGGTGTCCGTCCAGCTCAGATAGCCGACACCGACGCCCACCCCCTTGTAGCCGACCTCCGCGCGCAGGCTGTGCGCGAACGCCTCCACACCTGACTTGGAGGCGCAGTACGCCGTCATCATCGGGGCCGGCGTGATGGCCGCGAGCGAGGCGACCTGCAGGAAGTAGCCGCGCGACTCCTCCAGTACGGGCAGGAACGCGCGCCCGGTGACGGCGCCGCCGATGAGGTTGACCTCGATCACCCGGCGCCAGGCCACCGGGTCGGAGTCCATGAAGGGCCCGCCCGTGGCCACCCCGGCGTTGGCGACGGTGATGTCGACCTTCCCGAAGTGCTCCTTGACCTCGTCGGCGACCCGCGCCATGGCCTCGTGGTCGGTGACGTCGGCGTACCAGTGCGCCGAGTCCGTGTGCAGGGACTCGCTGACCCGCTTCAGCTCGTCCGGCTCCAGCCCGACCAGCGCGATCCTGGCACCGCGCGCCGCCATCTTCCGCGCCAGCAGCGCCCCCACACCACGGGCCGCACCCGTGATGACGGCGACCTGCCCCTCCAGACCGACCCTGCTCATGCGCTCTTCTCCTTCGTCATGGCTGCGGCGTCGTCGGCGGCGACGTCGACAGCCGGGAGGTGGTCCCTGGCGAGCCCCGCGAGGACGGCACCGACCGTCTCCGGCTCCTCCAGCGGCGTCATGTGCCCGCGCCGCTGCAGTTCGTGCACGCCTGTGCAGTCGGGCAGCATCGCGGCCAGCCGGTGGGCGTGCGGGAGCGGGGTGAGGCGGTCGTGGGTGCCGATGACGACGGCGGTGGGCGCGTCCAGCCGCGGCACCTTGGCCGCGAGGTCGAGCCCGGCCAGCACCCCGCCCCAGGCGGACCGGACGCGCGTCGGACAGGCGTGCACGATGTGCGCTGTGGCCTGCACGGTCTCCGGCTCCGGACGCGGCCCGAGGGTGCCGTACGCGAGGGCCTTGCGGGTCAGCGGGGTGACCGGGCCCAGCGGCGCCGCCGAGCCCAGCAGCGCCCGGTGTGCGACGGCGCGCACCGACTCGGAGCGGAACGGCAGCACCCGCGCCTGGCCCGTCAACTGCTCGGCGCCGGTGCTGCACAGCAGCAACGCGGCAGCGTGCTCGCGAAGTTGCCTTCTGCCCGCCGCCGCCATGATCGTCATGCCGCCCATGGAGTGACCGCCGACGACGGCCTGTTCGCCCGGCTCCAGTGCGGCGTCCAGTACGGCGCACAGGTCGTCGGCGAGCATGGCGGTGCTGTAGGCCAGGGGGGCGTCGGCGGCCGGGCTGCGGCCGTGCCCGCGCTGGTCGTAGACGATGACGCGGTGGCCGCTCGCGGTCAGCTCGCGGATCACCGGCGCCCAGAAGAGGGTCGAGCAGGTCCAGCCGTGGGCGAGGACGACGGCGGGGTCCTCGGGGCTGCCGTGCACCTCGACGGGGAAGCGCACCCCGTCCCCGGAGCGTGCGGTCAGCTCGCGCGCGGGCGCGGGCGGCGCATAGCGCCCGGTCAGCCCCTTGCGCGGACGGGTACCGGCTAGGCGGCTCATCGCACGTCCTCCCGCACATCCGAGGACGCGGCCGAGGGCAGATCCCCCGCGGCGGGGAAGGCGTCGATGGCGGCTCCCTTGCTGACGCTCCCGGCCGGCAGCGGCGCCTTGCCGCGCGCGGCCCTGCGCCCCGCGGCCTCTCCGGCACGCGGCGCGCGCAGCACCTCGTACTCCTCCAGCCACACCTCGCGGGTGATCTTGCGGAACTCGGCGGTGGTGCCCGGCCACACGGCCACCGGCCGCCCCTGCGCATCCAGATACCAGCTCGTGCAGCCGGTCTCCCAGACACTGGATTTGATGCGTTCACGCAGTTTCGCGTTGTAGGTGTGCTGCGCGATGGGCCGTACGTCCAGCGCGACCTTGTCGCCGCCGCCGAGGGTGTCCAGCTTCCGCATGTAGTCGATCAGATAGTTCAGCTGCGCCTCGATGATCAGCACCATCGAGCTGGTGCCCAGACCGGTGTTGGGACCGATGACGAACAGGAAGTTGGGGAAGCCGGTGGTGGTCGTCCCGCGCAGCGCGTTCATCCCGTCCGCGGCCCAGGACTCGGCCAGTGTCTCGCCGTCCGCGCCCTTGACGAGTTGGGCGACGGGCATGTCGGAGACGTGGAAGCCGCTGCAGAAGACCACCGCGTCGACCTCGGCCTCACGGCCGTCCGCCGACACCAGGGTGTTGCCGCGGATCTCCTTGAGCCCGGAGTCGATGACGTGGGTGTTGGGCTGGGCGAGCGCCGGATAGTAGTCGTCCGACAGCAGGGTGCGCTTGCAGCCCACGCGGTAGTCCGGCGTCAGCTTGCGGCGCAGCTCAGGATCCTTGACGGCACGCTTCATGTGCAGCTTGGAGACCTGTTCCACCGCGGGCAGCAGCTTCGGATAGTTGGCGAAGACCTGCGTCTCCAGCTCCCGTACGCCCCACAGCGCGAAGCGGCGCAGCTTCTGGGTGGCGGGGAAGCGGGTGTGCAGCTTCCGCTCCACCTTGCTGATCCGGCGGTCGCCGCGCGGCAGCACCCACGCGGGGGTGCGCTGGAAGACCGTCAGCTCGCCGACGACCGGCTGGATGGCGGGGATGATCTGGATGGCCGAGGCGCCGGTGCCGACGACGGCCACCCGCTTGCCGCGCAGGTCGTAGTCGTGGTCCCAGGTGGCGGAGTGGAAGACCTTGCCCTCGAAGGAGTCCAGCCCGGGGACGTCCGGCAGCTTCGGCTCGGACAGCGGCCCCGTCGCGGAGACGACGACATCGGCCGTCAGCGTGCCCGCCGAGGTCTCCACCCGCCAGTGCAGCTCTTCCGCGTCCCAGCTCAGCTGCTGGACCTCGGTGTTGAAGCGGATGTGCTGGCGCAGTCCGAAGGTGTCGGTGACCTGCTCCAGGTAGGCGTGGATGTCCGGTTGGGGCGAGAAGCTGCGCGGCCACTGGGGGTTGGGCGCGAAGGAGAACGAGTACAGGTGCGAGGGGATGTCGCACGCGCACCCCGGATAGGTGTTGTCGTGCCAGGTGCCGCCGACGGCGTCCCTGCGCTCCAGGACGACGAAGTCCGTCACCCCCGCGCGGCGCAACCGGACGGCGGCCCCCAGGCCGCCGAACCCGGTACCGATCACCGCCACCCTTACGTGCTCCTGCTCGTGCTCGGCCGCCATGCCGCCGCCTCCCGGGATCTGTCGCGTGCTGCTGTGTCGCTGCGCGCGCCGCGTCTGCTGCGCTGTTGTGTGCCGTGGTGCGCTGCGCCGTGCGCGTTGCCGCACACCGCGCTCCCGCGCCGCGGACCCACAACCGTGCCAGTAATCACTGGCACGGTCACGAGAGTAGGGCAGAGGGATACCCATGGGTAGGGGTCGGCGGCAGGAAAGTTACCGCCGGTTGCACCGAGGTGGTGCCGTACGGCGTCCGCCTAGGCTGGGGGACGTGGCGAGCAGGAACGAACGACAGGCGACGGACGGGGCGGGCGAGCCGACCGGGGGCGCTCCCGGCGAGCAGGCCGGGCACAGCCGGGAGTTCCGCGCGCACGAACTCGCGGAGGCCGCCGGCATCACCGCCCGCACCCTGCGCTTCTACCGCGAACGCAAACTCCTCCCGCCGCCCCGCCGCGAGGGCCGTATCGCCTGGTACGACGAGCACCACCTGGCACGACTGCGCAGCATCACCGCGCTGCTGTCCCGCGGCCACACCCTGGGCGGCATCGCCGACCTGCTCGACGCCTTCGAGAAGGGCCGCGACGTACGCTCGGCAGCCGAGGTCATGGGGCTGGACAGCACGGTCGTCACCCCGTTCTCCGAGGAGACCCCCGTCCGGCTCACCCCGGAGGAGCTCGCCGACTACTTCCAGGGCGAGGTCACCGTCGACAACCTGGCCGCCTCCCTGGATCTGGGCTACGTCGCGATCGACGGCGACGAGTTCGTCCACACCAGCCGCCGGCTGCTGGAGGGCTCCGCCGAACTGGTCGCCAAGGGCATCCCCCTTGCCGACGTCCTGGAAGCCGGCCGCGAACTGCGCGCACAGACCGACGAGATCGCCGCCACATTCGCCCGGCTGCTGCGCTCCCACCTCCTGCCCAGGGAGCGGTCCACCGACCCGGGCGAGCTGAACCAACTGCTCGCGCGCGTGGCCCCCGTCGCCAAACAGATCGTCGAGGCGGAACTCGGCCTCGCCCTGGACCGCCGGGTGCGGGCCGAGCTGGAGGAGTGGCTAGCCGGCCGGACGGATGGGGAGGGCCTTGATGCCGTGGATGAAGTTGGAGACTAGGCGCCGCACTTCCCCTCCCGCCCCGCGCGCCCGCTCCGGCGGCGGCAGCAGAGCGTACGGCGGCAGCAGCCGGGCCGCCTCCTGGTACAGGACGCGCAGCTGGAGGCGGGCGAAGTGGGCGCCCAGGCAGACGTGCGGCCCCTCCCCGAACGCCAGATGCGGATTGGGGGTACGCGCCAGATCCAGGGTGTGCGGCGCGGTGAAGACCCGCTCGTCGTAGTTGGCGGAGGCGTGGAAGACCACCACCTTTTCCCCGGCACTGATGCGACGTCCCGACAGTTCGAGATCCCGCGCTGCCGTACGCCGGAAACTGAGCACAGGAGTGTGCCAGCGCAACAGCTCCTCCACCGCGACGGACTGCGCCTCGATGTCCCCCTCGCGCACCAGGTCGCGCATGGTGCGCTGGGCCCGCGGGTGCTCCGCCAGTGCGAGCAGCCCACCAGGTGCCGCGCTGCGCACCGTGTCGTTGCCCGCGACGGTCAGCAGGAAGAAGAACATCTCCAGCTCGGCACCGGTCAGTTCATGGGCGAGCCCGGTCATCACATCGTCCGCCGGGTGTGCGCGTTTGTACGCCGCCAGCCCACGCGCGTAGTCGAACATCTCCGCCAGCATGGCGGGCGACCTCGGATTGGCCGGACGGCCGTCCGGCCCGAGCACGGTGTGGGCCTGATCGGGGTCCTGGTAGCCGATGATCCGTTCGGTCCACTCCAGCAACAGCCCCCGGTCCCCGGCCGGGACGCCCAGCAGATCGGCGAGGTTCAGCAGCGCGAAGTCGTCGGTGACGGCGGCCACCAGGTCGCAGCTGCCCCGCTCCCGCAGTTGCTCGCACGCCGCCGCCAGCGACCCCCGGGCCCGCGCCCGCACCTTTGCCTCGAACCGCTCCACCCTGCGCCGTGTGAAGGCCCGGCTGACCAGGGTGCGCAGCCGGTGGTGCGCGGGCGGGTCCTGGTTGAGCATCATCCGGCGGATGAACGGCAGATCCTCCGGGTCGGGATCACGGATCTGGGTCGCACCCTCGTGGGAGGAGAACTCGGCGGGCGAACGCAGCACCCGCAGCACATCCGCATGCCGCGTCACCGCCCAGAATCCCGGCCCCGCCGGCCAGCCCAGCACCTCGTACTCCTCCTGCCAGGCGACCGGAGCGCTCTCCCGCAGCACACGGAACGCCTCGTGCGGCAGACCGGAGGCGTAGCGGCGCGGATCGAACACGTCCACATCGGACGCTGCCGCGGCCGTCGCGGCGCTGCCCATCACGCACCGCCTTCCGCACGGAGGAAGTCCTCCACCGCGCGGACGGTCTCCAGCGGCGTCTCGTCGAGCGGATAGTGCCCTGCCGCAGGCACCTCCACCAGCTCGGCGGCGGTGTACCAGCGCAGCCATGTCGTACGCACCACCTCCGCCGACAGCACCGGGTCACCGTCTCCGACGACCAGCCGCACCGGTACCCGGCAGCCGCGCACCTGCTCGTGGAAGTCCTCCAGGGCCCACGAGTCCAACCAGGCCCGGAAAGCACCCGGGTCGGTGCACGACAGCGACCGCTCGACCATGAGGTCCAGCCAGGCGTCCGGACGGCGGTTGCCCGTACTCAGATCGATGATCGCCCTGCGGTTGGCCGGTCGCTGCGCGGCCTGCGCGAACAGCTCCCACTGCTCGCCCTGCAACGGCACCCCGCTCGCGGGCACCGGCGCGATGCCCACCATCCGGCGCACCCGCTCCGGCGCCGCCAGCACGACCCGCTGGATGACGGCGCCGCCCATCGAGTGCCCTACGAGCGAGAACCGCTCCCAGCCGAGCGCGTCCGCCAGCGCCAGGATGTCCCCGGCGGCCTCATCGGTCGTCCAGGAGCCGGGGATGTCCCGCGCCTCGCCGTAACCGCGCAGATCGGGAACGGCGTAACTGAACGTGCTCCGGTCGAGTACGTCGAAGACCGGCGCATACGCCCGCCGGTCGGCGAACCAGCCGTGCACGGCGATCACATGGTGCGCTCCGTCGCCGATCCGGGCGGCGGGCAGTGCAACGGCACCGGTCCCCTCTCCGACACCGGCCCCCGTCCCGTCCTCGGTACCGGACTGCGCTGCACCGTCCATGGCGGCCTCCCCTGGGCACGGCAGGGCCCCGTCACCCCGCCTGCTCCACGGTGGCCCGGCTTCTACCGAGGACACAAGACCGCGGCACGACCGGCCGACGGCCTCCGCGGGTTCCACGACCCGTCAGCCGTCAAAGCGCCCGCCAGCCGTCGAAGGCCCGTCAGGCGGCGAAGCGCCCGTCAGCCGTCGAAGCGACGGCGGGCGGCCTCGATGTGGCCGAGGTACTGGTGGGTCCAGCCGCACATTCCGTCGACCGTGGCCCGCAGTGCCCGGCCGGGCTCGGTGAGGGCGTACTCGACCCGTGGCGGCACGGTGGGATGCACCGTCCGCTCGACCAGCCCGTAGCGCTCCAGCATGCGCAGATTCTGGGTGAGCATCTTGTGGCTGACGCCCTCGACCTCGTTGCGCAACTCGCTGAAACGCAGGGTGCGCTCACCGAGCGCCTCGATGATCAGGAACGCCCACTTGTTGGCGACGTCCGAGAAGATCTGCCGCGCCAGGGAGTCCGCCCGCCGCAGGTCCGCGTCCTCGGGCGAGCCGCTGAACTGCTTGGTCACCATAAGGTTCCTCAGTTGCCGAAAAGTGCGTTCTTCCAGGTCAGCGAACACTCTCTTACAGTTCCGGGGTAACCACAAGAGAGTGGTGAGCCCGGGTTCGACGCAGCCGCAGGAGAACCCGAGCGCACTCCCGGCAGAAAGGCAGGCAGCATGGCCACCATCGGCGTCTTCAACCACAACGTGCCGGCCGAGAGCAGCTTCGGCTACTCGCAGGCGATCAAGTCCGGCACCCTGATCCACGTCTCCGGACAGCTCTCCCTCGACGAGGCGGGCGACTTCCTCCACCCGGACGACTTCGCCGCCCAGCTCGCGCAGGTCCACCGCAACTTCGACAAGGTCCTGGACCACTACGGCGCCACCCGCAACCAGATCGTCTCGCAGACCGTGTACATGGTGGACCTGCAGCGAAACGCCACGGCGATGTCCGAAGGAAACCTGGCGTACTTCGGCGACCACCGCCCGGTCAGCACGGTCCTCGGCGTCACCGGACTGTACTTCCCCGGCCAGGTCGTCGAGATCAGCTTCATCATCGACACCGAGCTGCCCGCCTGAGCGCCTGTTCGCAATGCCGATGTGCGGGCCGGGCCCGGTGTTTCGGAGTGGACCGAAACACCGGGCCCGAACCGTGTGCGGGGCGCAGGATGGCACAACAGGCCCCGCACACGACAACAGAGGGAGCCACGATGAAGAAGGCAGCAGCACGCGCAATGGCCGTCGCGTTGATCGCCACCGGATGCCTCACAGCCAGCACGGGCACCGCCCTGGCCGGCGACAACAGCGGTGCCCCCGGCGGGGGCGTGGCGCCGACGGGTGACAACAGCGGCTCGCCCGGCGGGGGCTTCGCGCCGACGGGCGACAACCACGGCGCGCCCGGCGGAGGCGTGGCGCCGACGGGCGACAACCACGGCTCGCCCGGCGGGACATAGGGGTCTGCATCCGGCGGCTTCCCAGGCGGTGGCCGTCGTGGGGTCTTCTTGGGGAGACTCCTGGGCATGCCTGACAACTCGTTGTTCGTCGCCGGCCTCACAGGGGTGACGGCGATCGCTGCAAGCTCGCTGGCGAGCTGGCTGACCAGCAGGGGCAACGCCCGCGCTGCTCGCGTCCAGGTCGATGCGACTACTGAGGCGCAGCGCCGCGAAGGCACCCGTCAGACCCGGCGGGCCGCCTACCTGAACCTCATTGAGCAGGCCCAGGTCGTCGCTGACGGACTCCGAGGAGTCGACGGTCTCTCGATCACCGAGTGTGAAACCGCGTTGGCCGCTCACCGCGACCGGCACCAGCAGTTGCGTCGGGCGGTGACGCTGGTCGACTTGGAAGGCCCTTCCACGGTTCAAGTCGCAGCATCGAACCTCTTGATCATGTCGGGCACGCTCGCCACAGCCCTGGCGGCCATGGCCGAGAACGCCGACCGGGAGAACCGCCGTGAGTTCCAAGAGACGTTACGTGCCTACATTCGGCTGATCACGCCCCTCGTTGACGCAGCTGCCGCAGCACTGAACGAGAGGTAGGCGCACCTGGGGGCAAGATGCCCGGCTGCACCGACTCGCCCGCACGACGTCGGGCCCATGGCGCCGGGCTCATCGCTGCCGGCTGCACGAGGTGCTGGTGCTCAGGGGCCGAAGTCGACGGTCACCGGCGCATGGTCGCTCCACCGCTCGTCGTGGGTGGCGGCCCGCTCCACGTACGCCTTCACCGCGCGCCCAGCCAGCCCCGGTGTGGCGATGTGGTAGTCGATCCGCCAGCCCGTGTCGTTGTCGAAGGCGCGCCCCCGGTACGACCACCACGAGTACGGGCCCGCCACGTCCGGGTGGAGCGAGCGGACGACGTCCGTGTAGCCGCCGTCGGCCGGGTCGAGGACGCGGGAGAGCCAGGCACGTTCCTCGGGCAGGAACCCGGAGCTCTTCTTGTTGCCGCGCCAGTTCTTCAGGTCGGCTTCCTGGTGGGCGATGTTCCAGTCACCGCAGACGAGCACCTCGCGCCCGGACGCCGCCGCGCGTTCCCGAAGGTCGCACAGGTAGGGCAGGAACGCGGCCATGAACCGCTCCTTCTCGTCCTGACGCTCCGTTCCCACCTCCCCGGAAGGCAGATACAGGCTCGCAACGGTCACCCCGGGCAGATCCGCCTCCACGTACCGGCCCGACGCCTCGAACTCGGCTGTGCCGAATCCCACACGTACGCTGTCGGGCTCCCGGCGGGTGAGCAGCGCCACACCGGCCCTGCCCTTCGCCGAGGACGGCGCCCAGAAGGCATGCCACCCTTCGGGAGACCGCACCGCCTCGGGCAGCTGCTCCGGCTCGGCGCGCACTTCCTGCAGGCAGACCACGTCTGCCTCACTGGTCGCCAGCCACTCCGCGTAACCCTTCTTGGCCGCCGCCCGCAGTCCGTTGACGTTCACCGTGCTCACCTTGTGCATCCGTGCACCTTACGATGCCCGCATGCAGATCGTTCCCGCCCCTTTCGATCACCCGGACGCCCGGAAGCTCAACGATCTCGTGCTCCAGGAGTACGCGCTGCGCTACGGCGACCCGGAAGGTGACGCGACCCCGCTGGACCCCTCGATGTTCCAGCCGCCGCGCGGTCTGTACGTGCTGGCCTACGACGACGAGCAGCGACCGGTCGCCACCGGCGGCTGGCGCTCCAGGGACGCCGCGCGGGGGCCGGACGAGGAGGACGAGAACTACGCGGACGGCGACGCCGAACTGAAGCGCATGTTCGTCCTGCCGGAGGCGCGGGGCCAAGGGCTCGCCCGCCGAATACTCGCGCTGCTGGAGCAGGACGCACGGGAGGCGGGACGCACCCGCATGGTGCTGGAGACGGGCCTCAAGCAGCCGGAGGCCATCGCGCTGTACACCTCGGAGGGGTACAAGCCGGCTCCGGCGAAATTCGGCCACTACCGGTTCCACGAGGAGAGCCGGTGCTTCGCCAAGCCGCTGCGCCGAACCGCCTGACCCGCCGAGCTGACGACCAGCCGAGCTCACACCGGCCGGGCTGACGACCGGCCGGGCTGACCGGTTCCACCGGGGCACCTGGCCCTCGCCGGGTCCCGTCGGCCGACGCCGTCGGCCGAAGTCGTCGGCTGGCGCCATGGGCCAACGCCGTCAGCCGACTGGCGCGACCCCTTCCCCGGCCGCACCGCGCGCGATGTCCGCGGCCTCGGCGATCCCCCGCTCCTCCACCGAGACCACCCGCACCATGGGCCCCACCGCGCCGGCTCCCCCTCCCGTCAGATCGGCGGTCAGTGCGCGACCGGGCGACAGCTCCACCCATCGGTCGGCTCCGGTGCTCCGCAGCGCCGCCGTCATCGCCTCCCAGCGCACCGGCAGGGCGACCGAGCGGGCCAGATCGTCGAAAACGCCGTTCGCGTCCCCGCGCAGACACGCACCGCTCGTGCCCGCCACATAGGGCAGCGTGTGCGTGCGGCGCGGAATGGTGGCCAGGTGCTGCGCCATCCGGATCCCGATGTCGTGCACCGGCTCCTCGGCACGCTCCAGCAGCTCGGCGCGCAGCCGGACCGCCCGCAGCGCCTCCTCGAAGGTGAGCAGGTCGGCGACGAGAGCCGCCGCGAAGCCCCCGAGGCCGTGTCCCGCCACGGCGGACGGGAGCACGTTCTCGTCCTCGATCAGCGCCCTGGCCCCCGCCACTCCGGCGACCAGCAGACACACGTGCCGCGCCACCTCCGACTCCGCCAGCGCCTCGGCCGTGTCCAGCTGCGCCACCCCTCCCGGGTGACCCCACTCGGCCTCGGCCAGCACGGTCGCCGAGGCTGCGGTGTCCGGCAGCCGGTGCAGCATGCCCGCCCGTAGCGAGGCCAGGCCGGGGAAGAGGAACGCGACGCTCATGGGGCCACCCTGACCCGGAGCACCCCGGCCGTGCCAGTCGCACCCCCGAACGGCTGCGGATGCCGGACGCCGCCGGAGCGCCGATGGTGGGCGTATGACGGAAAACATCTTGTTCGCCGACTTCACCGAGCGGGGCACCAGGGCGGCCCTGCACGCACTGGACGAGCTGGAGCAGGCGCATCGCCAGGGCGCGCTGGAACTGCGTGAGGCGCGTGTGATCGGCCGGGACGCGGACGGGAAGGCCGAGGTCGCCGGTGAGGTGGACCACACCGACAGCGCCACCGGCCTCGCCGTGGGCGGGCTCGTCGGCGCGTTGCTCGGTCTGGTGGGCGGCCCGGCGGGGGCGCTGCTCGGTTTCGGCGCCGGCGGGCTGATCGGCGGCAGCCATGACGCCCGCCGGGTGATCGAGACGAACGAGGGGCTGGAGGAGCTGACCGCGGAGATCCCGCCCGGCAGCACGGTCGTCGTCGCCGATGTCAAGGAGACCTCCACCGATCCGGCGGACCGGGCGCTGGGGCCGGGCGTCAGCCGCTATCTGGCCGCCACGGTGCGTCAGGAGCTGGAGGACATCCTGTCCACCCCGCAGCCGGCGCCCAACCCGTCGGACGCCCCCACCGGCCCCCCGACAGCGGGGCACGAGGTCGGGCCGCACGGCGAGGGCGAGCGGGAGCGGGCGAGCGGACGGGAGGAGCACTGGTGGCGGCGGTAGTGGGTACGTCGCCGCACCGACACGGACGGTATCGGCGGCGAGGGAGCACCGTATGGGGCTGGCGTGGGGCGTACTGATCGTCTCCGGGTGTCTGGAGACGCTGTGGGCGACCGCTCTGGAGGCGTCGAAGAACTTCCACCGGCTGTGGCCCACGTTGCTCTTCCTGGTCGCTCTCGCGGCCAGCATGGCGGGCCTGTCGTACGCCGTGTCGCAGATTCCGTTGGGCACGGCGTACGCGGTGTGGGTGGGGATCGGCGCGGTCGGTACGGCGCTCTACGGGATGGCCGTGTTGGGGGATGCGGTCACCGTGGCCCGGCTGCTGTGCCTGCTGCTGATCGTCGGCGGGGTGGTGGGGCTGAAACTGCTGCACTGATGCGTGGTCGCACTGCCTTACGCCTCCCGCACCGGGCGCCGGGCACGGAAGCGCAGTCCGCCGCTCTCCGGATGGCGGTCGACGGCGATGTCGGTGAACCCCGCGCTGGACAGCCGGGCGGGCAGTGTGTCGGGGTCGAGGGTGTTCATGGTGTCCCCGATGTGCAGCAGCCGGAAGCGGAAGTTGGGCTGGCTGTCGGCGCCGGCGAACGTCCCACCCGGTCGCAGCACGCGGTACGCCTCGGCGAAGATGTGGTCCTGCAGGGTGTCGGTGGGTACGTGGTGCAGCATCGTGAAGCACACCACCGCGGAGAACGCCGTGTCCGGCAGTGGCATCCGAGCACCGTCCGCGTGCAGGATGCGCGCGCGATCCCCCCACTTGTCGCGCAGCAGCTCGGCCGTCTTGCCGTCGATCTCGACGGCGGTCACCCGGGGCACGCTCTCGATCAGGACCCGCAGATTGGCTCCGTACCCGGGGCCGATCTCGACGATGTCCTCACCCAGTTCGACGTCCTCCAGCGCCCACGGCAACAGGTGCTCCCGCACACCGGTGGCCCACTTCTCGGAACTGCACAGTCTGCGGTGCGCTCTGTTCATCGGCATACGGGGAAGCTAAACGGCCCTGCCGGAAGTCCACTACGCCCTAGCTGCCAACTGATGCCGCCATACGGACAGCTTCCTGACCCGCTGCCCGGATGCGACTCCCCGCCCGGACAGCAGGCTGGTCGTGCGCAGCTTCCCGCTCCCACGGGACTCATGGTTCGGGGAGCACCGCCATCCGGCGCACCAGTCGGCTTGGTACGCCTGCGGTCTGCTGTCGGTACGCGCACCGGGCGGCACCTGGCTGCTGCCGCCCTCTGATGCTTCCGGCCCGGGAGCGTGCCAAGGGCGTGCTCTTCGATCCGCTCGGCCGGTGCCCGCGCGGGACATCGGGCTGACCTGGCCGACCGATCCGCGGGCCCGCACGGTGGCCGAGTCGCTCCTCGCCGATCTCACCGACTCCCGCCCGCTCGCCGACTGGAGTCGGTCCGCGGGTGCCGGCGCCCGCACGCCGGCGCGGCTGTTCGTGGCCGAGACCGGTCACGGTTTCGGCCGCTGGCGGGAGCGGCTCCGGGTGCAGGAGGCGATGCCGCTGCCGGCCCAGGGCCGTTCGGTCGAGTCCGTCACGCACCGGGTGGGCCACGCCTCTTCGAGCGCGTTCATGCCCGCGTTCCGCCGCACGGTAGGGCCTTCTCCGGGGCAGTTCTTCCGCTGACGGCCGGGGCGTACGGAAGGGCCGAGGGCGGGTCCCGCGCCGCCAATGGCCGTACCACTCCTGCACGTTGTTTACACGTCCCCGCCACCCCGCTACGTTGACGCCCGACCGCCGCCCGGACCCCGATCCGCGAGTCGTGCACCCCCCACCCGCCCCACCCCACTCGGGAAGGTAGGACCCATGAGACTCACTCGCCGTGCTGTGACCGGACTCCTCGGTACCCTGGCCGCCGCCGCCCTGACGCTCTCCGGAACGACGAGCGCCCAGGCCGCCCAGATGGCCCCTGCCGCCACCTCCCAGAGCCCCTCACAGGCCGCCGGGAGCCCTCAGCTCCTCGCGAAGCTCACGCACGCGCAGGCGACGGCCAAGTTCCGGGCCGCGGGCATCACCTGGACGTCCTCCGGCGGCTGCTCGGACCGCAACAACCCCACCTGCACCTCGTTCGACGGGCTGCGCTCGGCCACCGCTGACGGCGCCATCACGCTCAAGAGGGCATCCGGCTGTGCCGTCCGGCTGACCGGCGGAACGGAGACGGGGCACGCCTCCGGAACCTACAGCCACTGGAACGGCTACAAACTCGACATGTCCCTCTCCAGCTGTCTGACCAACTACATCACCGGGACGTTCACCTCCATCGGCGGCTCCAAGTGGAAGTCCGCCTCCGGCAACATCTACTACCGCGAGAGCAACCACTGGGACGTCACGTACTACAACTGCGGCGGCTGCTGAACCTCCGGCGTTTCTTGCAGCTGTTGCAGCTGTTGCGACGGTCGCAACTCCCGCACCTGAGCGAGCCACAGCTTGCGGTGCTGCTCACCGAGGACGTGGGCGCCGCCCGGGATCTCCACCAGGGTGGCGCCAGGGATGGCCTCGGCCAGCCGGCACTCGCCGCCACCGCGGCCTCGAACGCCTCGGCCGTGAGCTCGGCCAGATCGCTGCCCGGCGGTGGCCCGACGGCGGATCGACGACGGACCGACGGCCGTTCGAGCCTGCTGCAGCCTGGTTCAGGCCTGAACGCTGGGTGAGGAATCCGCCCGGTGGACCGAGACGCCGAAGGACGCCGTCACATCCACCGGCCCGCCCAGCGCGGCAACCCGCTCCCGCAGTTCCTCGGGGTCGATGTGCCGCGCGGCCGGTCCCATGGCAGCGAGGTTCTCCACATCCTGCGGGGGCAGCTCGACGGTGTACTCCAGTGCCTCGGTCCGCTCCCTCACGAAGTGGCCGGACAGTGTGCGCTCCAGGCGCTCCTCCTTGTCCGGGTCGACCTCCAGCAGCCCCAACCGGTCACGCAGCTCGTGCAGATGCCGTTCGGTCGGGGTGACCACCAGCAGCACTCCGTCGGGCTTCAGTACCCGGTGGAACTCCGCACTGTTGCGCGGCGCGAAGACGTTCAGCACAACGTCCACACAGCTGTCCCGTACCGGAAACGGCCGCCATACGTCCCAGCTGGCCGCGCCCGCCCGCGGGTGTGCCCGGGCGGCGCGGCGCAGCGCGTACGGCGACGCGTCCAGCGCCAGCCCCACAGCCCCCGGCAACGCCTCAAGAACAGCGGCGAGGTAGTGGCCGGTGCCCGCACCGGCGTCCAGCACGGTGCCGTCCTCGCCGCCCCCGGGCAGTCCCAGCGAGGCCGTGATCCGGGCCAGCGCCCGGGTCAGCGGCGCATAGTGTCCGGCCTCCAGGAACGCCGTCCGGGCCTGCACCATCGCCGCGCTGTCGGCGTTCACGGTGGGCTTGGCGCCCGAGAGCAGGCTGACGTAGCCCTGTCGCGCCATGTCGAAGGTGTGCCGCTGCGGGCAGCGCAGTGATCGTTCCACCACCTCAAGGCCGTCCCCGCAGACGGGACACCGCACCAGCCGCGTCAACGCCGCCCACGGCCCGCGGCCCGCCGGCGCACGGCCCGCCGACTCGCGGTCCGCCGACTCGCGGCGTACGGGCTCGTGGCGTGCGGTGGGGGGTTCGGACATGGTGCGGCGGCTTCCTCGGACGGCGGGGCTTCCAGGCTACCGTCGGACCGACCCGCCCCCGCCCTACGGAGCGGCCGGCCGGGACAGGCGCGCGGTGAAGCGCTCCGCCGCCTCGCCCCCCAGCCGACCAGGCGGCAACCTGCGCCCGAACGCGACCAGCAGCAGGTCCTGCGCCGCTCCCGACACGGGCGCCCCGGCGCCGTACGACCAGTCGAGGTCGTCGGCCCGAAGGGTGACTCCACCGAGGTCGGCACCGAAGAATTTCGCGCTCCTGGGTGTGATGCCGTCCAGCAGGACGCGGACCCGCTCCTCGGGTACGCGCCGCTCGTGGCCCAGCGCGACGGTGATGTCCAGGCCGTGCACCACGTCATGCCCCAGCGCCGCCGGCAGGCCGCCCACCGGGGGCTTCCATGGGTGGTGGGCGTTGTCCCGGAGTGCAGCCGCGATCTCGGTCGTACTCAGGGCCGCCGCGTCCCGGCGCGCACAGTGGTCGGTCATCCGGTGCAGATTGCCGCGTGCCCGCAGCAGTTCGCGCAGCACCTGGGAGCGGGAGGAGCGGAACCCGGACGACATGTGGGCCGCGACTTCCCGTACCCGCCACCCCGCGCACAAGGAAGGCGCCTGCCAGTCGGCTTCCGGCAGGTGCTCCAACAGCTCCGCGAGCTCCGTGCGTTCGGCAGCGATCGCCTGCTTGATGTCCATGGCCGCTCCCCGTGCAGCATCTGCGGTGATCTTCCCAGGGTGGCGTCGGGGCGGCGCATAAGTCCAAGACCAGGTGGTTCTGGCAACCAGAAGCAGCAGTTATGGAGCCGACTAGGCTGCCGGGCATGGATCTGCGGCAGCTGGAGTTCTTCGTCGCCGTGGTGGAGGAGGCCGGCTTCACCAGGGCCGCCGAACGCCTCCACCTTGCCCAGCCCGGCATCAGCGCCCGCATCCGCCGGCTCGAACGGGAACTGGGCCACCCTCTCCTGGATCGCACGGGGCGTTCGGTGACGCCCACCGAGGTCGGTGAGGCCGTACTGCCGTACGCCAGGGCCGCCCTGGAGGCCGTCGAGAACGTCCGCCACGCAGCGGACGCGTTCACCGGTCTGTTGCGCGGCCATGTGGCGGTCGGCCTTGTCTCCGGCGCGACCGGTCAGTTCGACATCGCCTCCGTGCTGGCCGACTTCCATCGTGAGCACCCGCGTGTCGAGATCGCCCTCACCGAGGACACCTCCGAGCGCATGCTCCAGGCCCTGCGCCGGGGCGAGCTCGACATCGGCGTACTGGGGCTCGCGGACGAGCATCCGCCCGAGGGCACCGCGGCCGAGATCGTGGTGGACGAGCCGGTCGTCGCGGCTGTCGCACCGGGCGACCCACTGCTGGCGCACGGGGCGGGACCTGTAGGCGTCACCGCCCTGCGGGACCGCGCCCTGATCAGCCTGCCCAGCGGCACCGGCCTGCGCGGCGTCCTCGAGCGTGCCTGCGCCGAGGCCGGGTTCCGGCCCCGGGTGGCCTTCGAGGCCGCCGCTCCGCCTCTCCTCGCCCGGCTGGCGGCGCGCGGGCTGGGCGTCGCCGTCGTACCGGACATGCCGCCACAGGTGGCCGCCTCACTGGGGCTGCGGACGCTGCGTCTGACGCCTCAGCCGCGGGCCCGGATCGCCCTCACCTGGCGCACCGGCGGCCCGGCAGCCCCCGCCGCCCGCGCCCTGCTGCCCCGGCTGCGCACCGCCCTGGAGGCGCCCAGAACGGGCGACCGCGGCCACGCCCTGGGTGAATGGAGCGCATGACGTACTTCCTCACCACCGACGTCGGCGAGTGCATCGACGAGCTCGACGACGCCACCGCGTGGCCAGGGCGGGGGCGGGGAGACCGTCCCCGCCCCCGGCGCACTGCCCGTCAGCCTTCGCGGCGGTCTTCCTGACGGCCTTCCGGTCGGCTTTCCAGCGGCCTTCAGTGGACCTCCGGCGGGCCGCAGGGCGGCTGTCGGCGGGGTCGGTCAGTCGTCGAACCCGCCGTACTGCTCGATGAGCTCCACAGCGCGCCGCGTACCCCCCTCGGCGCGCGCTTCGGCGCTCAACTCGGCGCACCGCCGGGCGACCTCCGGGTCACTGGTGAGTGCGGACAGCGCCGCACGCAGCCGCTCCGGGGTCGCCTCCTCGGTGTCGATCCGGTGAGCGACGCCCAGACCGACCAGCCGGTCGGCGTTCTGGAACTGCTCGGCCCCCTGCGGCACAGCGATCATCGGCGTCGCGGTGCGCAGCCCTTCGGCGCTGCCGCCCATCCCCGCGTGCGTGACGAACGCGTCGGCCTGCTCCAGGATCGCCAGCTGCGGCACCCAGGAGTGCACTTCCACGTTCTCCGGGATCTCTCCCAGCTCTGCCGGGTCGGTGTACTTGCCGATCTGCAGCACCACATGCCAGCCCGGCAGCCCGCCGAAGGCCGCCAGACAGTGCCGGTAGAACTCGGGCTGTCTGGTGTAGGCGGACCCCAGTGACACCAGCAGCACCCGCTCGGCGCCGTCGGGACGCCGCCATGTGCCACGGGCCGACGGCCCCTCGGCGGAGGGCACGCCGAAGCAGGGGCCGACGAAGGTGACGCGGTCGGTGTCCACCCGCTCGGCGTTGGGCTGCATCGCGCGCGGGATCAGGGCCAGTGCCCGCTCCGGCAGGCTCAGATAGGTGTCGACATCCTTCGTGGTCGCTCCGCAATCGGCCAGCCAGGAGGCGCACTTGGCGCGGAGGGCGTCCGCGCCCGGCAGCCCCCACAGCTGCGCCCCGACCTCCTCCCGGTAGCCGTCCCAGGCCACGAACGTGGGCGAGAGCTGCACAACGGGCCGGTCCTGCTCCTCGGCCAGTGCCCGGGCCGCCAGCGATCCGATGTCGTACAGGTACAGGTCCGGCCGGTCCTGGTCGTAGGCGGCCCGCAGCTGAGGAAGCACGGCTATCGCGTCGTCCAGGAAGAGCTCCATGGCGGCGATCGGATCGCTGGGCCAGTTGTTGTCCGCGACGGGCAGCGAGGAGGTGTAGGGCACCGGCTCGGCGCCCGTGGAGGCGAGGTGCGCGGCGGTCTGTTCGACCGCCGCCGGGTCGTTGGCGTAGGTCACCCGGTGCCCCCGGGCGACGAGTTGCCGGATGATCTCCAGGCTGGGCAGCACATGGCTGACCGCGGGAATGCCGATCATCGCGATATGGGCGCGGCGGTCAGCGGGCCGGGCCCCCGGAATGGCGTCGGACGAACGGGCCGTCGGGGAAATACGGAATTCACCGGATGTGCGGGACGCACGGGATGCGCGGGATGTACGAGACATGAGTGATCACTCGTTTCAGATCTACGGTTTCGCGCCGCGACGAGAATCCGCGGCGGGAAATGGACACGCTGAGCAGACCGGTGTGCGCATGCGCACCGGTGCGAGAGGGGGACGGGGCGCCGCCCCGCGCGTGTCAGCCGTAGATCTGGTGAAAGTACATGCCGCCCACAATACCGACATCCCGCTGTCTCACGCAGGAGTTACATACGTCGTGAAAAGCGCATGCTCATAAGTCTGAGTACTGCCCACAGGGGTTTCCGCTGGCTGGAGTAGTCGTTGACGGGGTTGTACCCGAGACGGTCATCCCCGGCATCCGCCCCTGGCGCTGGTCATCGCGGACGACACAGGGCTGCGCGCCATCGGTCACCACCGGAAGCGTGCGCGTGCGGGACCAGTCTCGACACAGTCGTCTGAACCTGCCCGCAGAAAAGAGAGTTCAGTCTTGACCGAGACGTCGCACTCGTACGCGCCCTATGCACCCCCTGATCCGGACACCGGCTTTCCCGGGCCGAGAAGAGCCGCCGAACCGGACCTGCACTCAGCTCACGCGTACGGCGCCTCGCCGGTCAGGAACGAAACCGCGGCGCGTCTGGGCCTCACCGATCCGACCGATACCGGCACTCTCGGACTGACCCGCTTCGGCTCGCCGCACTCCGAGCACGGCGAGCGCCCCGAGCACGCCGAGCACCCGGACCTGGACGCCGAACTCGCCCACTTCCTCGACACGGTCGAACAGCAGGGGTTCGCCGACTCCCCGGCCGCGCTCACCCGGGCCAGACACCGCAAGGAACGTCCCTTGGAGCGGGTGAAGCAGCAGCGCGGGGCGCAGCTGAGCTGGCGACGGATCCTCAGCGCCTTTTCCGTCACGCTCACTGCCATGATCGTGGTGCTGGTCAGTTTCCTGGGCGCCAAGGCGTCCTACCCGTCGCTCTACGACCTCGCTCAGGAGTCGGCGCCCCCGAGCGTCGCGCACGCCTGGCCGCTGCTGATCTACGCACCCTGGGTCGCCGCCACGCTCTCCATCCTGCGGACCCGCGCCTACCGCCGCCGCACCGTGCACTCCTGGCTCGTCGTACTGTTCTTCGCCGCCGTCGCCTCACTGCTGTGCGTCGCCGACGCACCCCCCACTCCGGCCGGCATCGCGGTGGCCGGCCTGCCGCCCATCACGGCGCTGCTCTGCTTCCACCAACTCGTCCGACAGCTCGACCTCCCTCCGGTGCCCACGGCCCCCTCCCGGCACGCCCGCCCTCCCCGTGGGACCAACCGCCACCGGTCCGCGGGCTGAGGGGCGGTCAACCGGGTTGACCACAAATGGACAACCCGGTTGACCGCTCCCCGCTCAGCACCGGGGACGACTCCGACAGCCGACCGGACCAGCGCTGCGGTCGGCACACTCGTCACCCCTCGTCGACGGCCCGCTCGCTCCCGTCGACGGCCCGGTCACTCCCGTCGGCGGCCCGGTCACTCCGGTCGGCGGGACGGCCTGCTCCCTCGACGGAACGGGCCTGACGGGGCTGCGCCCGGACATGCAGGCGCTCCCCCTGACGACCGAAGAGGCTGAGTATCTCCACGGGGCCGCTGCCCGTGCTGCCGAACCAGTGCGGCAGCCGGGTGTCGAACTCGGCGACCTCACCCGGGCCCAGCACCAGGTCGTGCGCGGCCAGCCGCAGTCGCAGCCGCCCCGAGAGGACATACAGCCACTCGTGGCCCTCGTGCGTGCACAGGTCCGGCTCGGACCGCTGTGCCGGGAGCACCATTTTGAACGCCTGCTGCGGCCCCGGCTGGCTGGTCAACGGCAGCACCGTGTTGCCGTTGACCCGCTGCGGCTTGAGCCGCACCCGGGGATCACCGACCTCCGGAGCGTCGACCAGTTCGTCCAGCGGCACCTGGTGGGCCTGAGCGAGAGGCAGCAGCAGTTCCAGGCTCGGGCGGCGTCGGCCGGACTCCAGCCTGGACAGCGTGCTCTTGGAGATACCGGTCGCCCGCGCGAGGGCGGCCAGGGTGAGCCCCCGCCGGGTGCGCAACCGCTTGAGCCGCGGACCGACCTGGGCGAGAGCCTGTGCGAGGGCGTCGGAGTCTGCCACCCGCCCATTGCACCCTGCTTTTCCCGGAAACGGCAACAAAGTTTGCCGCTCTGCCGCGGCTGGTCGCAGCCTGCGTCCAGGAGGTGATCGCGATGAGCGACACGAAGTCCCCCCGGCGCGCCGACGAAGTCGGCAACAAGGCGGCCGGGGCAGTCGAGAAGGTGTACGACGCGGTGGTGATCGGCGCGGGCGCCGGCGGTCTGAACGCCGCCCTCGTACTGGCACGGGCCCGCTGCACGGTGGCAGTGGTGGACGGCGGCCGACCCCGCAACGCACCCGCCGCACACATGCGGGGTTTCCTCTCCCGAGACGGCATGCCCCCCGCGGATCTGCTGGAGGCCGGCCGGGCGGAGCTCACCGGCTACGGTGCCGACATCTTCGACAACCACGTTGACCGGGTAGCCCCCGGCTTCTTCGTCCATCTGTCCGGCGGAGCAGTACTGAGGGCACGCCGCATCGTGGTGGCCACCGGACTGCGCGACCAGTTGCCCGACATCCCCGGCGTCCGCGAACGGTGGGGACGCGATCTGCTGCACTGCCCGTTCTGCCACGGCTACGAGGTCCGCGACCAGCCGCTCGGCGTACTGGGCACCCACCCCGACTCGGTCGACCAGGCGCTGCTGCTCGTCCAGTGGTCTGCCGACGTCGTCCACTTCCCGCACACCCGGCCACTGAGCGACCAGGACCGCGAACGGCTGACCGCGCGCGGCGTCCGCACGGTCGAGGGCGAGATCAAGCGCCTGGCGGTGACCGACGACCGGCTGGAAGGCGTCGAGCTGACCGACGGCCGCGTCGTACCGCGCAGCGCGGCGTTCGTCTTCCCCCGGATGGTGCCGAACGACTCCCTCCTGACGGAACTGGGCTGCGCCAAGGACGAACGGGGACTGGTGACCACCGACGGCTCGGGCCGCACCAGCGTGTACGGCGTCTGGGCAGTCGGCAACGTCGTGGACCCACGCGCCCAAGTGGTGACAGCCGCGGGCATGGGCGCCGCGGCGGCCTTCGCCCTCACCCACGACCTGGTGGACGAAGACATCGACCGGGCCCTCGAAGCACACCGCGCGGACGCTCTCGCCGTGCCCGCCCCGCAGGGAGCCGCCGTATGACGCAGACTCGCCCGACGGACGTGGACTGGGAAGCGCTCGGCGCGGCACTGGAGCGCGAGGCCGAACTCCACCTGCCCGCCCTGGAATCGGCGACAGCCTGGCTGCGCGACCTGCTGCGTACCGACGCCACGGACGACAGCGCGGTCGGCCGCGTCCTCGACATCGGCAGTGGACCGGGCGTCATCAGCTGCCTGCTCGCCGACCGCTTCCCCGGCGCGGAGGTCGTCGCCGTCGACCAGGCGCCCGGCCTCCTGGAACGCACCCGGGCCCGCGCGGACCGCCAGAACCCGGCCGGCAGAGTCGTCACCCACCGAGCCGACCTGCCCGAAGAGCTGGCCGACCTGGGAGCGGCCGAACTGATCTGGACGAGCCACGCGGTACACCACCTCGGCGACCAACAGGCCGCCCTGGACACCCTGGCCACCCGTCTGCGCCCCGGCGGCATACTGGCTGTCGCCGAACGCGGACTGCCCCCGCGCTTCCTCCCCCGCGACATCGGCATCGGCCGCCCGGGCCTGCAGGCGAGACTGGACGCGGCGTCCGAGGAGAGCTTCGCAGCAATGCGCGCCGCCCTCCCCGGATCGACGTCAACCGTGGAGGACTGGCCCGCCATGCTCTCCCACGCCGGCCTCGTCCCCACCGGCACCCGCACCTTCCTCACCGATCACCCGTCCCCCCTCGCCCTGCCGGCCCGGGAACACCTCCACCACCTACTGACCCGCCTGCGCCACCAACTGGCCCCCTACCTGCCCGAGGAGGACCTCACCACCCTCGACCATCTGTTGCACGGCGACGCCTGCACCGGCATCCTCTGGCGCCCCGACGCCTTCTTCCTCACCGCCACCACGATCCACACCGCCCGCGCCTGCCACCGCTGACCGTTCCCCGACATACGAAAGAGCCCCTGCCGGATGACTCCGACAGGGGCTCTGACGTGCGGTGGACCTGAGGGGATTTGAACCCCTGACCCTCTCGTTGCGAACGAGATGCGCTACCGGACTGCGCCACAGGCCCTTGCGACGGATGAAACTTTAGCATCCTCGCCGGGGCGGGAGGAAATCCGTTCCTGCGCTGGTCACAGGGGGAGGATCATTCGTTGGCGGCGCGGGGGCGGTGCTCGTCCTCGTACTGGTCGAAGAGGGGCGTGCGGTCGCGGCGGGGGTGCGAGGCCTCGTCGCCGGGGGCCGAGGGCTCGGCGGGGTGGGGCTCGGCGACGGGGGCGGTGCTGGAGCGGGCCGAGCTCCACGCGTCCGGGGCCTCCAGGTCGACGCCCCGGGTGGAGCGGGGGGCGACCGGGGCGCTCACATAGGTGGGCAGCGGGACCGGTACGGGATCCCAGCCTTCGCCCTCGGAGGAGTCGCGGTCCCGGGCACGCTGCTGGTCGACCCATTCGGCGTGGTCGGTCTGCTCGACCAGGGCACGCCGTTCGGCCGCCTCCTGCTGTTCCGCTTGGACGCGGGCCTCCTGCCGGGCGTCCATCCGGTCCTCACCGGAAGCGTCAGCGTGGGCACTGCCGCGCTCGCGCTCCCGCTCGGGCTGCGCACCGTCCGGAGCGGCAGCCGCCCGTGGGCGGCGCCCCTCGCGACCGGCTCCCTGCGCCGGACGGGCGGAGAGGCCTGGTTCGGTGTCCGTTTCCTGCGCCGCGGCCCGGCGGCGGCCGGAAGCGCTCTTGGCGCTGCCGCGCGGCCGCTGGGCGTGCAGGCTGCGCGCTGCCGCCTCGGCCTGGCGCCGGTCCATGGTGAACGCGAAACGGCGCCGCTCCTGCGCGCGGAGGTAGACGATGTAGGTGCTCAGCAGGACGGCGGGAACGGCGGGCACCCACAGGAGGGCGAGTCCGCGGACTGCCGCGATGACGGTGCCGACGGTGAAGGCCAGGAACAGCAGCATCGTCGTACGCCGCCGTCGCGCCAGCAGCTTGGCGCGCTTGGCCTGCTTGGCGCGTCTGCCTTCCAGTGCGGCAGCACGCGCGTCCGCCACCTGCCCCCGTACCGCGCCCGTGCGCGGGCCGTCGGGGCCGGCCTGGACGGGGTCCTCTCCGGCGCGCGGGTCTCGCCCGTGGTGCGCCTGCCCGGGACGGGCCTGCCGGGGATGCGCCTGCCGGGCGTGCTCCGCCGCGTCAGGGCCGCCTTCTGCGGCAGCAGGACTTTCGTGCGCGGCAGAGACTCGGTGAGCGTGCACTTCGGTCAGCGCTTCGGCACCGGGCGCGCCGACCATGGTCTTGGGGTCGGCAAAGGCCCGGACGTCCACCGCCTGCTCGGTGACGGCGTCCGGGTCACTCGTGTACGCGTCATCGTCGAAGCCGTACGCGGCGGGACCGCTCGGCTCTGCTGCGGCTTTCCGCTCGTACGGATCGTCCGCTGCCCACCCCTCGCGTGCCCGGCGTCGCTCCGCTTCTCTCGCGTAACGACGCTCCATGCCGGCCTTGCCGGACAGCAGCCGGATGGCGGTGCTGAAGCGTTCCGTCGGACGGGCTTCGTTCAGCTCGTCCTGTCGGCGAAGCCACATCGGCACCAAGTAGGCGGCCCAGGCCCCGACGATGACTGCGTAGATGAGGCCACTGCTGCTCACCCTCACACGGTAGAGGGGATCGCATGAGCCCATCTGCCAAATAGCCCGGTGTGTCGCACGATCTGGCTGATCCCTCGAACTTTTTTTGTGACTGCTCGTCCGGGCTACGCGGAAATGGCCGATAAATGGCCGGGCAGGGGCTGGCTATCCCGACAACCCCACAATTCGAACGTTTATTTTATTTCTGTCGAGCGACCGGGCTGCGACCGGTGCCAGCGGGCCAGCAGACCCTCTGGAACCTCCTCCGCCGTCAGGGCGAACACCAGATGGTCGCGCCAGGCGCCGTCGATGTGCAGATAGCGCGGGCGGGTGCCTTCTTCCCGGAAGCCGAGCTTTTCCACCACACGGCGGCTTGGGAGGTTCTCCGGTCGGATGCAGACTTCGACGCGGTGCAGTCCGACGGAACGGAAGCAGTGGTCCACGGCGAGTGCCACCGCTGTCGGCATCACACCCCGTCCCGCTACCGCGCGGTCGATCCAGTAGCCGATATGCCCGGAGCACATGGAGCCCCAGGTGATGCCCGCCACGGTCAGTTGTCCGGCGAGTTTTCCCTCGTACTCGATGACAAAGGGAAGCATCCGACCGGCCTGCGCCTCGGTCCGCAGATGCCGCACCATCTGGCGGAAGGTGGGGCGGCGCGGCGGCAGATGGCCGGGAGGCGCCGGCGGAATGGTGGCCTCCCATGGGCGCAACCAGTCGCGGTTGCGCTGGTTGACCTCACGCCAGGCTCGCTGGTCGCGCAGTCTTATCGGGCGGAGGGCCGTGGGACCGTCCGCCAGCTCGGCCGGCCACGGGGCGTTCAGCGGGGGTCGCCCCCTCTTGGGCCGCCGGACCCGTCGTCGGAACGGCTCTCGGGCCGGCTCTCCGACCGGCTCTCGGACCGACTGTTGCGCCGGCTGTCGGACTGATGTCCTGCTGACTGGTGTCCTGCCTGATGTCCTGCGGAGCCCGGTTCGGCGGGATGGTCACCGCCGTGCACCTGGTCGACAGCGTGCGGCAGCAGGCGGGTGAGGACGGCCAGCCCGTCCTTGACGCCACCGGTGGAGCCCGGCAGGTTGACGACCAGGGTGCGGCCCGCGACGCCGGCGACGCCGCGCGAGAGAGCCGCTGTGGGGACCTTCGCCAGCCCTTCGGCGCGGATCGCCTCGGGGATACCGGGGATCTCGTAGTCCAGAACGGCGCGGGTCACCTCGGGCGTCCGGTCGGTCGGGGAGATGCCGGTGCCGCCTGTCGTCAGAACGACGGCGTAGCCCGCCTCCACAGCCTCCTCGAGCACCTCGCGGACCGGCTCCCCGTCCGGCACCACCCGTGGCCCCTCGGCGGCGAATCCCATGGCCCTCAGGCCCTCCACGAGGAGCGGCCCGCCCTTGTCGGCGTAGACCCCCGCGGAGGCGCGGTTGGAGGCCGTCACAGCGAGGGCACGGTAGGGCTGCGCGGGGCGGCCGGAGCCGTCGTCGGCCCGGGTGCCGACGCTGGGGCCGGCACCGGTGCCGGGGTCGGTGCTGTGCGTGTGCGGGTGCCGCTCGGCCGCCCGCTGCTCGGGACCGCTCATGCGCCCTCCTCATCGGTGAGCGGCTGCCGACGGGTCCAGTCTCCGGACTTGCCGCCGGTCTTCTCCTCCACCCTGACGTCCGTGATGGCTGCCGACTTGTCGACCGCCTTCACCATGTCGATGACCGTCAGAGCGGCGACCGTAACCGCAGTGAGCGCTTCCATCTCGACGCCTGTGCGGTCGGTGGTCCTGACCTGGGCCGCGATCTCGACGGCGTCGTCGGCGACCGACAGGTCGACCTTGACCCCGGAGACGGCCAGGGGGTGGCACAGGGGGATGAGTTCCGGTGTCTTCTTGGCGCCCATGATCCCCGCGATACGGGCGGTGGCCAGTGCGTCTCCCTTGGGCACGCCCTCGCCCCTCAGCAGTGCGACGACCTGCGGGGAGACGAGCACGCGCCCGGTGGCGCGGGCCGTCCTGGCGGTGACGTCCTTCTCGGACACGTCGACCATCCGCGCGGCCCCGGACGCGTCGACATGGGTGAGGTGCTGCTGGGGGCTGGTCATGGTTCTCCCGGTCCTGTGCTGTGCCCAGACACGGTACCGGCAGCGGCAAGGGCGCGGCCTGCTGCATCAGTCCAGGGGGACGACCGTCACTCAGTCCAGCGGGACGACCGTCACTTCTTCGCCGGGGGCGAGCCGGTCGGTCTTCTCCGGGACGTCGATCAGGGCGTTGGCCTGTGCGAGAGCGGCGATCAGATGGGAGCCCGCTCCCCCGACCGCCCGAACGGTGCCCAGTTCGCCCTCCTCGCCGGGCGGTGTGTAGTCGCCCCGCAGGAACTGCCGTTTGCCTTCCGGTGAGGTCAGCGGGGAGTCGACGGCCAGACGGGCGCGCACTGTCCGCCGCCGGACGGACTCCTGGCCCATCAGCGTGCGCAGTGCTGGGCGGACGAACAGTTCGAAGGAGACATAGGCGCTCACCGGGTTGCCCGGGAGGGTGAGGATGGGCGTGCGGTCGGGACCGATCAGACCGAAGCCCTGGGGCTTGCCCGGTTGCATCGCCAGTCGGCGGAACTCCACCGCGTCACCGACGGCGTCCTCGCGGTCGTCCTCCTCGCCGCCCCGGAAGGCCTCCACCCGGGAGAGCGCCTCCTTGACGACGTCGTAGGCGCCGACGCTGACCCCGCCGCTGGTGATGACCAGGTCGGCACGGATCAGCTGGTCCTCGATGGTGGCCCGCAGCGTGTCGGCGTCGTCGGCCACGGCTCCGACCCGGTAGGGGATGGCTCCGGCCGCGCGTGCCGCGGCGGTCAGTACGAAGCTGTTGGCGTCGTGGATCTGTCCGGGCCCCAACGGTTCCCCTGGTGTGACGAGTTCGCTCCCGGTGGAGAGGACCACCACACGGGGACGCGGACGGACGGTCACAGCGCCGCGTCCGATGGCTGCCAGCAGTCCCACCTGTGCGGGGCCGAGGACGGTGCCCGCCTTGAGTGCGACAGTGCCCGGTTTCACGTCGCTGCCCTTGGCCCGTACGTGCTGGCGGGGAAGGACCGGGCGGTGCACACGTACCTGGCCCGAGGCGCCCTCCGGTGCGTCACTGTGCGCGGGCATGGCGTCCGCCGGACCGCCGCCTGTGCCGCCGTCGGTCCACTCCACCGGTACGACGGCTTCCGCCCCGGGCGGCAGCGGTGCGCCGGTCATGATGCGGGCCGCCTCGCCGGACGCCACGGTGGGCAGGCCCTGGCTGCCCGCCGCGATGTCGCCGATGACGCTGAGCACCGCGGGGAACTCCTCGCTGGCCCCGTCGACGTCGGCCGTGCGCACGGCGTAGCCGTCCATGGAGCTGTTGTCGAACGGCGGGAGCGCGGTCGGGACGACGACGTCGTCGACCAGGATGCAGCCCTGCGCGTCGAGCAGGTTCAGCTCGATGGGGTCCAGCGGGCGGACGCTGCGGAGGATGTCCTCCAGGTGCTCATCGACCGACCAGGTCTTGCTCAAAACTTACATCTCCTCGGTGACGTAACCGCGCAGCCAGTCCCGGAACTCCGGGCCCAGGTCCTCACGTTCGCACGCAAGCCTGACAATGGCACGCAGGTAGTCTGCCCGGTCTCCGGTGTCGTAGCGACGGCCGCTGAAGACGACACCGTGCACGGGGCCGCCCAGGGACTCGTCGGCGGAGAGGGCCTGGAGGGCGTCGGTGAGCTGGATTTCGCCGCCCCTGCCGGGCTCGGTCTTGCGCAGGACCTCGAAGACCGCCGGGTCGAGCACATACCGGCCGATGATGGCCAGATTGCTGGGTGCTTCCTCGGCCGAGGGCTTCTCCACCAGGTCGGAGACCCGCACCACGTCGCTGTCGGAGGTGGGGCCGGCCGCTGCTGCGCCGTACAGGTGGATGCTGCCGGGGTCGACCTCGAGCAGTGCGATGACGCTTCCGCCGCGCTCCTCCTGCACCTCGATCATGCGCGAGAGCAGTGGGTCGCGCGGGTCGATCAGGTCGTCGCCGAGCAGCACGGCGAAGGGCTGGTCCCCCACGTGCGGTGCGGCGCACAGAATGGCGTGCCCCAGGCCGCGCGGGTCGCCCTGTCGGACGTAGTGCATGGTGGCCAGATCACTGGATTCCTGCACCCGGGCGAGCTTCGAGTCGTCACCCTTGTCCCGCAGCACCTGCTCCAGCTCGTAGTTGCGGTCGAAGTGGTCCTCCAGGGGGCGCTTGTTGCGACCGGTGACCATGAGGACGTCCGAAAGACCGGCTGTCACCGCTTCCTCGACCACATACTGGATCGCGGGTTTGTCGACGACCGGGAGCATCTCCTTGGGTGTGGCCTTTGTCGCAGGCAGGAAGCGCGTGCCCAGGCCGGCGGCGGGGATGACTGCCTTGGTGATCGGTGCGCGGGGAGAAGTCATGTCCCGCACCATAACCGCTGACTTGATGTGGGAGATAAGCGTCCACGGCGTTTATCGCGTTTGTTGGGTTTGTTGCGTTTTACGGCGCGGAAGGGGCTGGGTTTTCCATGGGCGGACCGAAGGTCGTCGGCGACGGTAGTAAGCGTGAGTTGCGCCGCGCTGTCCTGTCGGTGAGGAGAACGTTGACTGCGGACGACCTCCAGGCAGCCGCACACGCACTGGCTCGTCACGTACTGGAGCTGCCCGAGCTCGCCGGTGCGGCCACGGTCGCCGGTTATGTGTCGGTGGGCAGCGAGCCGGGCACCGGCCCGCTGCTGGAGGCGCTGCGCGGGCGGGGCGTACGGGTACTGCTGCCCGTACTGCGGGAGGACAACGACCTCGACTGGGCGGCCTACGAGGGGCCTGACGCGCTCGTGGCGGCCGGGCGTGGGCTGCGCGAGCCGTCCGGGGCCCGACTCGGTCCGGAGGCGGTCACCCAGGCGGACGCGGTGCTGCTGCCGGGGCTGGCCGTGGATCGCGGCGGACTGCGGCTGGGTCGGGGCGCCGGCTGCTACGACCGGGTGCTCACCCGGCTGGCGGCCCGGGGCGCACAGCCGGCCTGTGCGGTGCTGCTGTACGACGGTGAAGTGGTCGACCGTATCGAGGGCGAGGAACACGACCGCCGGGTGGACACGGCCGTGACCCCGAGCGGAGTACACCGCTTCGGGGTCACGGAGGGCCCGGCGGAAGGCCCGGCGAAAAGCTGAGCACGGGACTGCCCGCAGGGGCGAGCCCAGCCGCTTGCCCCCGCGGGCTGAGCCCAGGCGCCGCTGAGCCGAGTGGCTCAGCGCATCGGCTCAGCCCAGTGGCTGAGCGCAACAGCTGAGCGCCGGGCCGTCAGGGAGTGAGGGCCATCTGGTCCTCGGTCGCCTTGTCGACCGCCTTCTCGCTGAACGGCCACTTGAGGAACTCGCCCTTGGCCCACTTGTCGGTCTGGTCGGTGTAGTGCGCGTTGTAGGCGTGCCCGGAAGCGCCGGTGAGGTTGATCCACCGGGAGTTGTCCATGTCGCTCAGGTCGACGACCATCCGCATGGACGGCACCCAGGTCACGTCGTATCCGCCCGCCGCGTTCCAGCCGGTGGCGTTGACGGCCGCCTCGCCGCCGCCCAGGTCCCAGGGACCGCGGTTGAGGAGCCACTGCATGAAGCCCGGCCCATCGGTGCCGATGGTCTGGTTCTTGAGCATCAGCCGGTGCAGCCTGCCCCAGCTCCAGGTGTTGATGTCCTTGCCGAGCTTGGAGGTGAGCTCCCAGCGCGCGTCCTTCATGGCGTGGGCCAGCAGGTCGTCGCGGTTCTTGTCGCCCTTGCGGGTCGAGGTGTCGCGAGTCTTCCACCACTCGCTGTCGGGCTGCTTGAGCAGCTTGCGTACGACCTCGAACCACCGGTCACCGCCGTCGGGCTGTGCGTCGTCGGGCGAGCGCTGTCCGCACTCGCGCACCAGTCGCTGGTTGCCGTTCAGATCGTCGACAGGGCCGGAGTCGTCGGAGGGCGCGACGTACAGGCAGTCGCCCTTGACCCGCAGCTCCTTGGGGAGCTTGTCGCCGAAGGCGAGCTTGAGCAGGTTGCGCCAGACGGCGTTGAAGTAGGCGGCCGGAGCCGAGTCGGAGTCCTGGGTGTAGTCCCAGCCCTCCAGCAGCTTCTGCGCGTTCCGTACGTACTTGTCGTCCACCTCGATCTTCAGCAGGTAGGGCACCAGCAGCTTGGCGATCTCGCTGCTGTTGTCCATCTGCATCGTCTCCATGTCGTCCATGGAGACCTTCCCGCCGTCCTTGATCTTCGACTGGATGAGGTCGTTGATCCGCTGACTGCGCGCTCCGTAGCCCCAGTCGTCGGTGAGCAGGTAGGGGTACTTCTCACGGTCCACGACGGCCTGGTTGGCGGTCACGATGTAGCCGCGCTTCGGGTTGTACTCCCACGGAAGGGCGCGCTGGGGGATGTAGCCCTTCCAGCGGTAGCTGGGGTCCCAGCCGGGTGCCGGGTAGCGTCCGTCGCCCTTGCCGCGCACCGGGATACGGCCGGGTGCCTGGTAGCCGATGTTGCCCTTGGTGTCGGCGTAGATCAGGTTCTGCGAGGGGACGGCGAACTCGCGGGCCGCCGCCCGGAACTCGGAGAAGTTCGAGGCCCGGTTGAGCTTGAAGACCGCGTCCATGGTCTTGGAGGGCTCCAGCGCGGTCCACCTCAGGGAGACCGCGTAGCCGTCACCGCGGTCCGGTGCGGCGTTTCCGACCGGGGACTGGTCGCCGACCTTGCGCAGTTCCTTGTCACGGTCGGAGATGATCGGCCCGTTGTTGGTCTCGCGGACGGTGATGGTGCGGTCCTTGCCGCCGGCGACCTTGATGGTCTCCTCGCGGGTGCGGTACGGCACCTGTTTGCCGTCGTACAGGTAGTGCCCGTCGCTGACCTTCTCCAGGTAGAGGTCGGTCACATCGGCGCCGAGATTGGTCATCCCCCAGGAGATGTCCTGGTTGTGGCCGATGACCACGCCGGGCATGCCCGAGAAGGTGAAGCCGGAGACGTCGTAGGGGCACGACTTGTCCACCGAGCGGCAGTGCAGGCCCATCTGGTACCAGACGGAGGGCAGTTGCGGCGCCAGGTGCGGGTCGTTGGCCAGCAGCGGCTTGCCGGTGGTCGTGTACTTCCCGGACACCACCCAGGAGTTGGATCCGATTCCGCTGCCGTTCGGGCCGAGCAGCCCGGGGATCTTGTCCAGCTTCTTGGCCACGGCCCCCAGTTGCGTCCTGGCCCCCTGAGCCGCCTCACCGGCTCCCTGAGCGCCGTTCCCGGTCCCGGAGGCGTCAGGGGTCGTCCCGCCGGCTCCGGCGCCCGCAGCGGGCAGCTCACCGCCGCCCGTACCCGATTGTCCGGTACCGGTGCCGGTGCCGGTGCCGGCCGAACCGTTCTCGCCGCCCTCGGCCTTCGGGTCGAACTTCTTGGTGGCGGGGTCGACCGAGCCCTTGTCGACGATGGGCTTGTTCCTGTCGAACGGGTACTCCGGATACAGGTCCTCGATCTGGTCCTTGTCCAGGCGGCTGGTCATCAGCGCCCGGTCGGTCTCGTCCGACAGGTTGCCGCGCAGGTCCCAGGCCATCGCCTTGAGCCAGGCGACCGAGTCGACGGGGCTCCAGTCGGCGGGCTGGTAGTTCTCGCCCGCCAGGTCGAGTGCCGCGTACTCGACGGAGAGCTCCGAGCCCTTGTGGTCCTTCAGATAGGCGTTGACACCCGCGGAGTACGCCTTGAGGAAGCCCTTGGTCTCTTCAGGGAGTTGCTTGTACTCCTTCTCGGCCACCCTGCGCCAGCCGAGGGTGCGCAAGAACGCGTCGGTCTTCACCTGGCTGTCGCCGAACATCTCCGACAGGCGCCCGGAGGTCATGTGGCGGCGCACGTCCATCTCCCAGAAGCGGTCCTGCGCCTGCACATAGCCCTGGGCGAGGAAGAGGTCCTTGGAGTTGTCGGCGTAGATCTGCGGAATGCCGCTGCTGTCCCGCTTCACGCTGACCGGCGCGGTCAGCCCCTTGAGCTTGAGCGTCCCGGTGGTCTGCGGGAAGGAGTCCCGGACAGTGCTGACGCCCCAGTAGGTGCCGCCGCCGATGCCGCCCACGAGCAGCAGCACGACGACGATCACGATGAGGCGGGCGCGTCGCGAGGTCTTCTTGGCGGGCATCGCTGTCCTTCGAGGGGCAGGGTGAACCTTGACTGAGGGGACCGGACGGGCTCGATCCGTACGGAGCAACCATAGGCCGACCCCCGACGCGCCCGGACAGCGAGTCACCCCCTGGGAATTCTCCCGGCGGCATATTCAAGCAATGGTAAATTGTTAGCTACCCAAACGAACTAGCCGCTGCCGGACATCCGTCCGGGAGCCGCGCCCCGCCATGGGCGGCGCGTTAAGAACTCATCAGGAAAGCGTCAGGAGACCGTCAGGACCGCCCCACGTACCAGTCCGCCCGCTCAAGAACCCGCCTTCAGGCGCCGATTCCCCGCGCCCGGAGCAACCGACTCGTGCACTCAAGGAGAGAGCCCCGGCCAGAGAGGACCGTGCCCTGACCGTCCACAGCCTCAACCAGCTACTGCTCTTCAGCGCCCTCGTCCTGCTCATCGCCGTCGCGGCGGTCCGTCTCTCCTCGCGCAGCGGGCTGCCCAGCCTGCTCGTCTACCTCGGGATAGGCATCGCCATAGGCCAGGACGGCATCGGCTTCGCCTTCTCCGACGCCGCGCTGACCCAAGTCCTCGGATACGCCGCCCTGGTGGTGATCCTCGCCGAGGGCGGACTCAGTACGAAATGGCGTGACATCCGGCCCGCTGTGCCTGCGGCCGCCGTGCTGTCGACGTTCGGCGTGGCCATCAGCGTGACCGTCACGGCGCTGGCCGCCCACTACCTGATCGGACTCGACTGGCAGGCCTCGCTCCTGATGGGCGCGGTGGTCTCCTCGACGGACGCCGCCGCCGTCTTCTCCGTGCTGCGCAGGGTGCCGCTGCCCAAACGGCTCACCGGCGTGCTGGAGGCCGAGTCCGGGTTCAACGACGCACCTGTCGTGCTGCTGGTCGTCACCTTTGCCTCGCTCGGCACGGAGCACCACACCTGGTACTTCCTACTGGGCCAGATCATCGTCGAGCTGGCCATCGGACTGCTGGTGGGTCTGGTCGTCGGCAAGCTCGGTGAGCTGGGCATGCGCCATGTGGCGCTGCCCGCGTCCGGGCTGTACCCCATCGCCGTGATGGCGCTGTGCTTCCTGGCGTACGCCGGCGGCGCGATGGCACACGGTTCCGGCTTCCTCGCCGTCTATGTCGCAGCGCTGATCCTGGGCAACGGCAAACTGCCGCACCGTCCCGCTGTCCGCAGCTTCGCCGACGGAGTGGCCTGGATGGCGCAGATCGGCCTCTTCGTACTGCTTGGGCTGCTGGTGACACCGCACGACCTGTGGAAGGACTTCTGGCCCGCCGTGCTGATCGGGCTGGCCCTCACCCTGGTCGCCCGCCCGCTGTCGGTCTTCCTCTGCCTGGAGCGGTTCCGCCTGCCCTGGCAGGACAAGGTGCTGCTCTCCTGGGCCGGGCTGCGGGGGGCCGTGCCCATCGTGCTGGCGACCATCCCGATGGTCGCCGACGTCGAGGGCAGCCGGCGCATCTTCAACATCGTCTTCGTGCTGGTCGTCGTCTTCACCGTGCTCCAGGGACCGACCTTGCCCTGGCTGGCCCGGAAGCTGCGGCTGAACGAGAGGGACGAGGCGGCGGACCTCGACATCGAATCCGCGCCACTGGAGCGGCTGCGCGGACATCTGCTGTCCGTGGCGATCCCCTCGACGTCCCGGATGCACGGCGTCGAGATCACCGAACTGCGCCTTCCGGCGGGCGCCGCCGTCACCCTGGTGGTGCGCGACGGTGCCAGCTTCGTACCCCTGCCCTCCACCGTGCTGCAACACGGTGACGAGCTTCTGGTCGTCACCACGGACCAGGTGCGCGACGCCGCCGAACGACGCCTGCTGTCGGTCAGTCGCGGCGGCAAGCTCGCCGGCTGGCTGAGCTCGGGAGGCAGCACGGCCATACGCCGGTGACCGCCGGGGCCGAGCGGCGACTGCCGAGACAGTGCGCAGTGCGCCGGTGGCCGCCGGCTGATGCAGCGGTGGCCACCGTGGCGGCGCTGTGGAGCCTGGGTGGTGCAGTGGCGCACGCCGTGGCGGCGCGGCAGGGCTGTGGGCCGGTGCCGCCGGGCTTGTGTCACGTTTTACGAAAAACTGCCTGAGCCCGTTATCCTCAGTGCGGAAAGAAACACCCCGACTCTGCCTGACGCAGAGCTGGCGCGACCGCTCGGCGGCCACGGTCCGGAAAGCCCACCCCTGCATCGGACCGGGTATCTACCCCGGTCCTGCGCGAGAGGACAGCTCTCGGCGCGTCACACCGAACGCGCTACCAGGCGGCAGAAAGGCCCGGCCGTGGAATCCCCGGCCACCGAGACCAACCACGCACAGACCGACGAGGCGCGAGAGAACCGGCGCTCCGGGCGCTCCTCCCAGCGCCCGGGATACGGACAGCTGCTGCGCACCGAGGGAGCTTGGTCCTTCCTGCTGCCCGGCTTCCTGGCCCGCCAGCCCTACGCGATGCTGACGATCAGCATCGTGCTGCTCGTCCAGCACACCACCGGATCGTTCGGCCTGGCAGGTGCCGTCTCGGCGACGGCGGGCATCTCGATGGCCCTCATCGCGCCGCAGAGCGGCAGGCTCGCCGACCGGTTCGGACAGGGCGCCGTCCTCGTCCCCCAGGTGTTCTTGCACGTGCTCACCGTCGCGGCCCTGATCGCCGCTGCCCTCCTGGGCGCGCCGCTGTGGGTGCTGTTCGTCGCGGCGGTGCCGGCCGGTGCCACCGCACCGCAGATCAGCCCCATGGTGCGAGCCCGCTGGGCGGCGCGGCTGCAGGGGTCCCCGCTGATGAACACGGCGGCGGCCTTCGAGTCGGTGACGGACGAGTTCACCTTCGTGGTCGGCCCGGTGCTCGCCACGGCGCTGTGCACGGGAGTGCATCCCGCCGCGGGTCTCGCCGCCGAGGCAGGCGTCTCGCTGGTGGGCGGCCTCGTCTTCGCCGCACAGCGCCGTACACAGCCTGCTCCGGCCCGTGCGCGCGCCGGCGCCGGTGAGCGGACCGGCACCGACGTCCCGCAGGCCGCCGGGCGGTCGACGTCCGCACTGGCCGTGCCGGGGGCGCGGGTGCTCGTGGCGGCGCTGCTCGGAATCGGGATGGTCTTCGGCGGGATGCAGGTCTCGCTCACCGCGTTCACCGAGTCGATCGGTCAGCCGGGCATCAACGGCGTGATGTACGGCGTCTTCGCGGCGGGCAACATGCTGGCTGCCGTCGTCGTGGGCGCCATCCGCTGGAAGCGCGGGCCCCAGACCCGGCTGCTGACCGCCTACCCGGCGCTGGTGGCGGCTGCCGCGCTGGTGGCGCTGACTGCGCAGCTGGGGCCGTGGGCGGTGCTGCTGGGCGCGCTCGGTGCGCTGACCGGGCTGTGCGTGGCCCCGTGCATGATCACCTGCTTCACGCTGATCGAGACGCTGGTCCCGGCCGGTGCCCGGACCGAGGCGCTCACCTGGCTGACCGGAGCGGTGGCGCTGGGCCAGGCGACGGGTTCGACAGTGGCGGGGCAACTCGCGGACCACTCCGGAGCCGGGTCGGGCTTCCTCACCCCACTGGCCGGTACGGGTCTCGCCCTGCTGGTGCTGCTGAGCTTCAAAAAGGCGCTGCACCCCGCCCACAACGGACTGGTCGCAGCACGTGGGCTGGGTCACCGAACCTCGGTCCCGGTGGACTGACGCGCTGGAATGCTGCACTATTGACCGTTGTTAGCACTCAACAAGTGAGAGTGCCAGGAGGAAGAACGTGCCGACCTATCAGTACCAGTGCACCGAGTGCGGCGAGGGCCTCGAGGTGGTGCAGAAGTTCACGGACGACTCGCTGACCGAGTGCCCCGGCTGCCAGGGCCACCTCAAGAAGGTCTACTCGGCGGTCGGCATCGTCTTCAAGGGCTCCGGCTTCTACCGCAACGACAGCCGTAGTAGCTCCTCGTCGAGCAGCAGCCCCGCCTCCAGCAGCTCGTCCTCGGACTCGTCCGGCAAGAACGGCGACTCCAAGGGCTCGTCCTCCTCTTCGGACTCGTCGTCCTCCAGCTCGTCCTCCTCGGAGTCGAAGTCCTCCGGCAAGAGCGACAGCAAGAGCACCGCCAAGGCGGGCACTTCGGCCTGAACCGAGCGCTCGGCAGGCCCGTCCGCCGGGCCTGCTTCGTCCCCCTGCCCAGCGCCAGGTGTGCGCCCTTAGGGTGACGGCATGAGCGAACAGGCAGAGATCGGCGTCATCGGCGGTTCCGGCTTCTACTCCTTTCTCGACAATGTGACCGAGATCACTGTCGAGACGCCCTATGGGTCGCCGAGTGACTCGCTCTTCCTGGGAGAGACCGGCGGACGCCGGGTGGCTTTCCTTCCGCGCCACGGCCGCGCTCACCACCTGCCCCCGAACCGCATCAACTATCGCGCCAACATGTGGGCGCTGCGCTCGGTGGGCGTACGGCAGATCATCGCTCCGTGCGCGGTCGGCGGTCTGCAGCCGCAGTACGGCCCGGGCACGCTCGTGGTGCCGGACCAGTTGGTGGACCGTACGAAGTCGCGGCAGCAGTCCTTCTTCGACGGAGAGCCCCTCGCCGACGGCAGCATTCCCCAGGTCATCCATGTCGCCTTCGCCGACCCGTACTGCGACGCCGGCCGCCAGGCGGCGCTGCGGGCCGCCCGGGGCAAGGGCTGGGAAGCGGTGGACGGCGGCACGCTGTGCGTGATCGAGGGCCCGCGTTTCTCCACCCGCGCCGAGTCCCGCTGGCACGCGGCACAGGGCTGGGCCGTCGTCGGCATGACCGGCCACCCCGAGGCGATCCTCGCCCGCGAGCTGGAGCTGTGCTACTCCTCGCTGGCCCTGGTCACCGACCTGGACGCGGGTGCCGAGGCCGGGGACGGCGTCTCGCACGAGGAGGTGCTTCGGGTCTTCGGCGAGAACATCGGCCGGTTGCGCGAGGTCCTGTTCGACGCCGTACGCGAGCTGCCCGCCGTGGACGCACGCAAGTGCGAGTGCGGTTCGGCGCTGGGCGGACTGCAGCCCGGGATCACCCTTCCCTGACCAGCCCCGTCCCCCTCCCGGGTGACGGAGTTGTCCACAACTCTCCGGTCATCCACAGATTTCCGGGGTCGTCAGCGGGATTCCGCCGATGGGTTCACCGTAGTCACCGAAGGCCGTGAACAGGCGGTTCTTCTCCCTGTGATGGCTGGTGGTGAACGTCGTGCCCCGATCCCGGAATCCCCTTCCCGAGCGTGCCCTCCCCGAGGACCTGCCCCTTCGTACGCGCTCACGCGCGCCCGTTCCCGACTTCCCCCCTGTACGCGCCGGGCGCGGTGGCCGCCGGTTACGGCGCGGGGCGCCGGGACGCCGCAGGGCCCTCTCGGTGGCGCTGGCCGTCACCGCGGCGGGCCTCGCGGTCGCCGCGCCGGGCGGCGGCGCGGCACAGGACGCCACCGACAGCAGGGCCGACGGGCGGGCAGGGACCCGGCCGGGCGATGAGAGATCCGTCACGCACGAGGGTGCTCAGACGGCTCCCGTCTCCGCACCTGTGCGCATCGCCGACCCGGCCATGGTCCGGCTGCTGAGCCCCGGCGACCGGATCGACGTACTGGCGAGCACGTCCAAGAGCACCTCCGCCCGAGTCGTGGCCACAAATGCCCGAGTAGCCCAGGTGCCGAAGTACCGGGACACTGTCTCGGGCGGCGGAGCCGAGGGCGCCCTGATCGTTGTCGTCGTCCCCCGGCGGACGGCGGCAGCACTGGCGGGCGCCGCGGCGAAGTCCCGGTTGGCGGTGACGCTGTGCTGAGTCGCCTCCTGCCCCGGTCACGCCGGGGGCACCTGGGTCGCCTGCGCATGGACCACCGTGTTCCGGGTCAGGCGAGCCGCCTGTTTCGTCCGTGGGTGCCGATCGCAGTCCCGTGCGCCCTCGGTCTCCCGCTCGCAGTCCGCATCGTCACCTGGTTCTGGAAGAGGAAGTCCGTTGAGCAACGACGCACCCGCACCCGAGAAGAAGGGCGTCCTGACCGGCTTCAAGGAATTCCTGATGCGCGGCAACGTGGTCGAGCTGGCCGTTGCCGTGGTCGTCGGGGCAGCCTTCAGCAAGATCGTCGACGCCGTCGTCAACGGATTCATCAACCCACTTGTCGGTGCTGTCGGGACCAAGGATCTGGACAAGTACCGCTCCTGCCTGAAGGGCCCTTGCGAGTACAGCTCGACGGGCGAGGTGGTGGACGGCATCCCGATCCACTGGGGCCCGGTGCTCAGCGCCACGCTGACCTTCCTGATCACGGCGGCGGTCGTCTACTTCCTCATGATCCTGCCGATGAACAAGTTCAAGGAGCGCCAGCAGGCCAAGGCGGGCCCGGTGGAGGTGCCCAAGACCGAGGTCGAACTGCTGACGGAGATCCGCGATGTGCTGCTCGCACAGCGCGCGGGCGAGAACGGCTCCCCCGAGGCCGACGACGGCAGCGCAACGGCCGGCCCGCACGGCTCGGTGGGACCGCAACGCGGCAGCGGCATCAGCACGAACAAGTAGCGCGGAAGTCCGCGCCCTCGGCGCCCCGCTCCCGCCCGGAGAGCAGGAACGGCCCTTGCCCGGAGAGCGGGAACGGCTCCCGCCCGGGTGACGGCGACCGTGCCCGTACCAAGAGCCGGGGCCGGGGCCCCCGGACCGGGCAGCGCACACCTGGGGGCCGGGAGCGGGCGCGGTACGGCCTGCTGGGCCGGGGTCAGAGGTGGTGGGGCGGCTTCTCGTCGAGGAAGCGCGCGAGGTCGGCCTCGGCTCCCCCGGACGCGCCGCCCGACCCCTCGCCCCAGCCCCGGTCCGTGTCGTCGGACGACGGACGGCTCAGCGGGTCGTCGAAGATCAGCGAGGCCACCGCGTCGCGCGGGGTGTCCGGCCGGACGGGGGGCTGCGGGTCGACGCTCATGGCTCAAGCGTACGGCCGTCGCATGCGCCTGCTGGTATTGATGCTTCATGGACACTCACGACGCCCAGGAGCCGCGCCCCGCGCAGCAGCAACCGCCGACCGGCGCGCGGGACGCGCTGACCGATGTGCCCGGCCTGCGCGTGGGTCACGCACAGCGGACCGAGGACGGCTGGCTGACCGGTACGACGGTGGTGCTGACTCCGCAGGAGGGCGCCGTCGCGGGGGTGGACGCTCGGGGCGGAGCCCCGGGGACCCGGGAGACGGACGCGCTGGACCCGCGCAATCTGGTCGAGCGCATCCACGCCGTCGTCCTCAGCGGCGGCAGCGCATTCGGTCTGGACGCCGCCTCGGGCGTGATGGGCTGGCTGGAGGAGCAGGGCCGCGGCGTCCAGGTGGGCGCCGACCCCTCACAGGTGGTGCCGGTCGTTCCGGCAGCGGTCATCTTCGACCTGGGACGGGGCGGACGCTGGAACGCCCGGCCGGACGCGGCGCTGGGTCGCGAGGCGGTGGAGGCGGCGGCCGCGACGGAACCGGGCGCGCCGGTGGCGGAAGGGAGTGTTGGCGCCGGTGCAGGTGCTGTTGTCGGTGGCCTCAAGGGCGGCATAGGCACGGCGAGTACCCGGCTGGCCTCCGGAACGGTGATCGGCGCCCTGGTGGTGCTCAACGCGGCCGGGTCGGCGACGGACCCGGCGACGGGCGTGCTCTACGGCGAACTGGCCGACGGCCTGCCGCACATCCCGACCGAGGACGAGCACGCGGAGGCGGAGATGCTGCGCTCGGAGGCGAAGGAGGAAACCGCCAGGCGCGCTGCGGGGACACTCCGGCCCGCCTTGAACACCACCTTGGTGGTGCTGGGAACGGATGCGGGACTGGCCCGCCCGCAGGCCCAGCGGATGGCGGGCAGCGCCCACGACGGGCTGGCGAGGGCGGTGCGCCCGGTGCATCTGATGCACGACGGGGACACGGTGTTCGCGCTGGCCACGGGCGCCCGCGAGCTGGGGAGCGGCGAGTTCAACGAAGTACTGGCCGCGGGAGCCGACGTGGTGACCCGCGCGGTGGTCAAAGCGGTGCGGGCAGCGGACGGTGTGGACGGCCCCGGCGGGGTCTTTCCCTCCTACAACGATCTCTACGGCCCTGGGCTCCGCGGGCCGGACGGGGACGGACGGACCGTGGCGGACCGGGAGCCCGACGCCGACAGCTGACGAGGGCAGCGCGCCGGGCGCCGAGGGGAAGGTGGCCACGCCTGGAGCCGACCCGCGCACCGCGCCGAGCGCGTGTGGAGCGGACGCCTGCCGGCACCGTCCCGGCGCCGCGCCGTCCAACCGGCACGGTCCCGGCGACGCACTGTGGAACAGCACTGTCGCCGGGACCGCCCGACAGGTCCGGTTCAGACACCTGCCGGGACGCGTGCATCCCCGCTGTCCTGCGCCGGGGCGCTCTCCGCCTTCGGGGCCTGCTTACGGGCGCCCTTGAGGACGAGAGTCAGACCGGCCGTGACAACAGTTCCGGCCGCGATGGCGACGAGGTAGAGCAGCGGGGACCCGATCAGCGGCACGACGAAGATTCCGCCGTGGGGGGCTCGCAGGGTGCTCCCGAAGGCCATCGAGAGCGCACCGGTGACAGCTCCTCCGGCCATCGAGGCGGGGATCACCCGCAGCGGGTCGGCCGCGGCGAACGGAATGGCTCCCTCGCTGATGAAGGAGGCACCGAGCACCCAAGCGGCCTTGCCGTTCTCCCGCTCGGTCTTGGTGAAGAGGCTGCCCCGCACGGTGGTGGCGAGCGCCATGCCCAGCGGCGGCACCATTCCGGCGCCCATGGCGGCGGCCATGACCATCAGGCTGCCGTTGCCGGGGTCGGCGCTGGCGATGCCTCCGGTGGCGAAGGTGTAGGCGACCTTGTTGACGGGCCCGCCCAGGTCGAAGCACATCATCAGGCCGATGAGGAGCCCGAGCAGGACGGCGTTGGTGCCGGTCAGTCCGCCCAGCCAGTCGGTCATGGCCTTCTGCGCGGTGGCGATCGGCTTTCCGACGACCACGAACATCAGCGCGCCGACGATCGCGGACGAGATCAGCGGGATGACGACGACCGGCATGATGCCGCGCAGTACGGCCGGGATATCGACCTTCTGGATCGCCATCACGATGGCGCCTGCGAGCAGTCCGGCCACCAGCCCGCCGAGGAAGCCCGCCTGAATCTGGACGGCCACAGCACCGCCCACGAAACCGGGCACGAGACCGGGCCGGTCGGCCATGCCGTAGGCGATGTAGCCCGCCAGGACGGGCACGAGGAAGCCGAAGGCGAGCCCGCCGATCTGGTTGAGCAGGGCGGCCCAGCTGTGGGCCTCGGTCCACACGAAGTGGTCGGCGACGGACTTGGCGTCGGCGATCTCGTACCCGCCGATGGCGAACGACAGAGCGATCAGCAGCCCGCCCGCGGCGACGAAGGGGACCATGTAGCTGACCCCGGTCATCAGCCAGGTGCGCAGCCGGGTCCCGAACCCGTCACCTTCTGCGGCCCCCTTGTCCATGGGGACGGCGGCCGAGGCCTTGGGCGAGGACTCACCGCGCGCGGCCTTGGTCCGGGCCTCCTCGATGAGTTCGGCGGGACGGTTGATGGCGGCCTTGACCCCGACATCGACGGTGGGCTTCCCTGCGAAGCGTTCCCGTTCCCGGACCTCGACGTCGTGGGCGAAGATCACGGCGTCCGCGGCAGCGATCACCGAGGGGTCGAGCCGCTGGAAACCGGCGGAGCCCTGGGTCTCGACCGTGACGACGGTGCTGGACGCGTCCTCCTCGGCCGCTCTCTCCAGCGACTCAGCCGCCATGTAGGTGTGGGCGATACCGGTGGGGCAGGAAGTGACGGCCACGATCCGGAAGGGCTCCGAGGCCGAGGCTCCGGACTCCCGGTCACTGGACCGCTGCGGCTGCTGCGGCTGCGACTGCGACTGCGTCGACGGCTCGGTGCGCTCGGCGTGCTCCGGCCCGGAGTCCGGGTCCGCCGATGTGTCGGACGTCTCGCCCGACGTCTCGGGCTGCCCGTCGGAGGAAGGCGTGCCCGGATCGGCGTCTCCACGGATGAGTGCCGACGCCCGTTCCGCGTCCGACACGGAGCGCAGAGCGGCAGTGAACCCGGGGTCGGCCAGATGGCGGGCGAGGGAGGACAGGATCGTCAAGTGGTCGCTGTCAGCGCCGTCAGGGGCCGCGATCAGGAAGATGAGGTCCGCCGGGCCGTCGGTGGCACCGAAGACGATCGGCGATCGGGGACGGCCGAACGCCAGCGTGGGCTCGGTGACGTGAGTGCTGCGGCAGTGGGGTATGCCGATGCCTCCTTCGAGGCCCGTCGGCATTTGAGCCTCGCGGGCCTCGACATCGGCGAGGAAACCTTCGAGGTCGGTGACACGGCCCTGCGAGACCATCCGCTCGGCGAGCGAGCGGGCGGCATCGGCCTTGGTGGTGGCGGACAGATCGAGATCGACCAGCTCCGCTGTGATCAACTGGCTCATCGGACGGCTCCGTTGACATCGGGGAGAAGGGGGAGGTCCAAGGGGACGTCGGTGGTCACGGTGACCGCTTCCGGACGGATGTCGTCCGGAGTGGGCATCTGGCTGCCGGGCAGTTGGACGGCGGCTGCGCCATGCGCCACGGCCGAGACCAGTGCCTGGGCCCGGGCGCCGCCGGCGGTCAGGAAGCCCGCCAACGAGGCGTCGCCCGCACCCACATCACTGCGGACGGTGGCGACGGGAGCGGTTGCGAAGTAGGTGCCGGTGGCGTCCACCAGGAGCTGTCCTGTGGCGCCGAGGCTGGCCAGCACCGCTCCCGCGCCGGCGCCCCGCACCTCGTCGGCTGCCTTGACGGCATCCCCGACGGTGGTGAGGGGGCGGCCGACGACCTCGGCGAGTTCGTCGGCGTTGGGCTTGACCACGTCGGGCTGCGCGGGGAGGGCTGCCGCGAGGGCGGGGCCCGAGGTGTCGAGCGCGACACGGACCCCGTTCTCGCGGGCCCGGGTGACGACTGCCGCGTACCACTCGGGCGCGAGGCCCCGCGGCAGGCTGCCGCAGCACACGAGCCAGCGCGCCCGGCTCGAGGCGGCTTCGGCGGCAAGAGTGTCTAGGAGCGACTGGGACTCCGCCGCGCCGATGTGGGGACCGGCAGCGTTGATCTTGGTCAGGGTGCCGTCCGGTTCGGCCAGGGAGATGTTGACCCGGGTCGAGCCCTGCACCGGCACACCGGCCACCGCGATACCGAGATCGCTGAGGAGCTGCGAAAGGAGGGCGCCTTCCGGGCCACCGACCGGCAGGACGGCGACCGTGGGATGGCCCGCAGCGGCAACCGCGCGGGACACGTTGACCCCCTTGCCGCCCGGGTCGACACGGTCGGCACCGGCTCGCAGCACGGCCCCACGGTCGAGAGCCGGAATCTCGTATGTGCGATCGAGGCTGGGATTGGGGGTGACGGTGAGGACGGTCATAGGTGGTTCCAGAGTTGTTGCGATGCGCCGGAGCGACGGGGACGGTGCCTGGCGGGGGGGACGGGGGAGGGAGAAGAAGGAGCAGGGGACGGAGGAGCGGGGACGGAAAAGAGGGGGCTGGGGTCGGAACGAGGTGGGGCGGGGGTGTGGGCAGTGGGCGGGCCCGGAGGCGCCTCAGACGCGTTTGACCTTGGTGCCTTGGGCTTCGATGGCGCGCGCCTCGTCCTGGCTCAGTCCGGTGTCGGTGATGAGGAGGTCGACCTGTGACAGGTCACCGAAGCGGGCGAAATACTCCTGTCCCGCTTTGGTGGAATCAGCGAGCAGAACGACGTGCCGGGCCGCCGCCATGATCGTGCGCTTGACGGCCGCCTCGGCAAGATCGGGGGTGGTGAGTCCACCGGCGACGGAGAAGCCGTTGGTGGCGAGGAAGAGGACGTCGGCTTTGATCTCCCCGTAGGTCCGCAGGGCCCACGCGTCGACGGCGGCACGAGTGCGGTGTCGTACCCGCCCGCCGACGATGTGCAGTTCGATCCCGGCATGGTCGGCCAGACGGGCTGCGGTGGGAAGGGCGTGGGTCACGACCGTCAGCGAGGCGTCCATGGGAATGACCGTGGCGAGCCGGGCCGTGGTGCTGCCGGCGTCGAGCACCACGCTTCCCTCCGGGGGCAGCTCGGCGAGGGCGGCCTGCGCGATGCGCTCCTTCTCGTCGGTCGCCGCCGACTCCCGGGAAGCCAGGTCGGGCTCGAAGTCGAGACGCCCTGCGGGGATGGCACCACCGTGGACGCGGCGCACGAGTCCGGCGCGGTCCAGAGCCTTGAGGTCACGGCGCACCGTCTCGGCGGTGACATCGAACTCGGCCGCCAGCGACAGCACGTCCACACGGCCCTGCTCCTCCGCGAGACGGAGGATGGCCTGCTGGCGCTCAGGTGCGTACATGTGGGTTCAGGTCCGTTCTGTGCCCGGTCATGTGGGTTACTCGGGAGACTACGACCGGGTGACCGGAAAGTAAACACGTTCGGGCGCCTTTTCGGGCACGAACAGACACGGCGCAGGAGGAGGGAGGCGGTGAGGGGTGGGGCGGGGGGCCGGGGGCCGGGGGGAGAGAAGGAGAAGCAGACAGGAAAGAGCCCCGGCGCTCGGGGGAAGGCACCGGGGCTCGTCTGTGGGGGCGACGGGCGGGGCGGGCTCGTAAGAGCCCGCCTGCGGGCTCTTACGCGGCCTCGTCGAAGCCCGTGTCATGGGCCATCTTCTTCAGTTCCAGAAGGGCATGCTTCTCGATCTGGCGGATGCGCTCGCGGGTGAGGCCGTGCTGCTTGCCGACCTCGGTGAGCGTGCGCTCACGGCCGTCGACCATGCCGTAGCGGGCCTTGATGATGGAGGCCGTGCGGTCGTCGAGCCTGCTGATGAGGTCGTCGAGCTCCTCCCGGCGCAGCACCGTGAGCACGGACTGCTCCGGGGACGCGGCCGAGGTGTCCTCCAGCAGGTCACCGAACTGGGTCTCGCCCTCGTCGTCGACCGACATGTTCAGGCTGACAGGGTCGCGTGCCCAGTCGAGCACGTCCGTGACCCGCTCCGGGGTGGAGTTGAGCTCCGCGGCCACCTCCGCCGGCTCCGGGTCGCGGCCGTGCTCGCGGTTGAACTCGCGCTGCACTCGGCGGATGCGGCCCAGCTCCTCCACAAGGTGGACGGGAAGCCGGATGGTGCGGGACTGGTCGGCGATGGAGCGGGTGATGGCCTGGCGGATCCACCACGTCGCGTAGGTGGAGAACTTGAAGCCCTTGGTGTAGTCGAACTTTTCCACTGCGCGCACGAGTCCGGCGTTGCCCTCCTGGATCAGGTCCAGCAGGGGCAGGCCGCTGCGCGGGTAGCGGCGGGCTACGGCCACCACGAGGCGGAGGTTGGAGCGGATGAAGATGTCCTTGGCCCGCTCGCCCTCGGCAACGACGGCTTCCAGCTCCTCACGGCTCGCGGTCGCGCTGGCCGAGTCGCTCGAGATCGGCTTCTCAAGACCGTCGAGGATACGCTGGGCATAGACGCCCGCTTCTATCGCGAGCGAGAGCTCGACTTCCTTGGCGGCGTCCAGCAGCGGCGTGCGGGCGATCTCGTCGAGATACATGCCGACCAGGTCGCGGTCCGCGACTTCGCTGCCTGCGGCGCGAACACTGCTTGCCGTGTCGGAGACACCGGTCGTGTTCTCCTGACGACGGGCGACGGCACGGGTTGCCATGCGTGCTCCCTTGCGAGTGGTCTGAAAACTTTGGCCTGGTGGCTGACTCGGACACTTCACGGGTGCCCGCCTTGCGTAGATGTCAACGGCTGGAATCCGGACTAAATTCCCAACCTGCGCAACATTTTTCCGATCATGCAGTAGACTGCGCGGCTACCCATGCGGGCAGGACAATGACAGAAAGCGCTCATGCGCTGGTCGGAGCGGTGTGGAGCTGCTCCGGGCAGGCTTTCGGGGGCCACTCCGCGACTGCCGGACGGGCATCCTCTTCGACACCCTTCACCCGACTAGACGGCTGATGATCCCCGTTGGTTGCGTGGACCTTCCGGCCTCACAGCCTTCCGGCCTCTCGGCTTCCCGTACTCCCGCGCTCCCGGCCTTGGCCACACTGCCGGTGCCGACCCACGGGGAGCGGAAGCAACCTGGGCCAGGGAAGCAGGGGGTGCTGGGACCGAAGCAGGGGGCGCCGGTAAGCGGGCAGAGGCACGAAAGCGGCCCTCGCCCTCCTGCTGAGGAGGTACGAGGGCCGCCGGTCACTCTGTGGGCCCGCAAGGCCCGAGCCGGGCGCCGCGCCAGTGTCGTACGCGCACCGTGCCGCGTCATGCACCGCGCCGTGCTACGCCGCACAGTGCCGTACGCCGTACGCCGTACGCCGTACGCCGCGCGCCTGGCGTCAGCGCCGTCGTGCCGTCAGTGCAGCCGGTGCCCGTCAGTGCATGGCCGCCAGCACCGGCTCCGGCTCGCCGCCGGGGGTGTCGCCGTCCGTCTCGCCATCGAGCTTCTTCTGGGCGGCCTGGTTGCCCCCGCCGCGGGCGTTCACGAAGACCGTGACGATCGTGGCCGAGACGAGCAGGATGCCCACCGCCCACCAGATCGCCGAGGTGTAGCCGTGCACCATGGCTTCCAGCTGCAGCATCTTCTGTGCGGGCTTGCTGGTGGCCTCGCCGACGTGCGAGGTGACGTACGAGGTTGTGGCGCTGGCTGCGATGGTGTTCAGCAGCGCGGTACCGATGGCGCCGCCGACCTGCTGGGAGGTGTTGACCATCGCGGAGGCGACACCGGCGTCACTCGGCCGTACACCGTGCGTGGCCAGGGACATCGCGGGCATGAACGCCGTACCGAGCCCGAGGCCCAGCAGAACCATGGCGGGCAGGATCAGCGCCGGGTAGGAGCTGTCCACCTCGAGCTGGGTCAGCAGCAGCATGCCCAGCGCCGCAGTCAGGAAGCCCGGCGCCATCAGCAGGCGGGCCGGTACGCGGTTCATCAGCCGCGCCCCGATCTGGGTCGAGCCGGTGATCATGCCCACCACCATCGGCAGGAAGGCCACACCGGTACGCACCGGCGAGTAGTCCTTGACCACCTGGAGGTAGTACGTCAGGAACAGGAAGAGGCCGAACATCGCGATGACGGCCAGGCCGAGCGACAGGTAGACCCCGCCGCGGTTGCGGTCGGTGACCACGCGCAGCGGCAGCAGCGGTGCCCGGACCTTGGACTCGACCAGGGCGAACGCGCCCAGCAGCACAGCAGCCGCGACGAACATGCCGATGGTGCCGCCCTCGCTCCAGCCGTCCGTCTCCGCACGGGTGAACCCGTACACCAGCGAGACGAGGCCGAGCGTGGAGAGAACGACGCCGGGGATGTCGAGCGCGGACCGGTTCCGGGTCCCGGACGGCTCACGGATGACGCTGGCGGCACCGAGGGCGGCGACGACCGCGAACGGGACGTTGACATAGAACGTCCAGCGCCAGTCCAGGTACTCGGTCAGCACACCGCCGAGGATCAGACCGATCGCGCCGCCACCACCCGCGATGGCGCCGTAGATGCCGAACGCCTTGGCGCGCTCCTTGCCGTCGGTGAACATCACCGCGAGCAGGGACAGTGCGGCCGGTGCGAGCAGTGCGCCGAACGCGCCCTGCAGCGCCCGCGCCGCCAGCAGCATGGCCTCTCCGGACGCGGCGCCACCGAGGGCGGAGGCTGCCGCGAAGCCGACGAGTCCGGTCACGAAGGCGCGCTTACGGCCCCACATGTCGGCGATCCGACCGCCGAAGAGCAGCAGTCCGCCGAACGCGAGGGCGTAGGCGGTGATGACCCACTGCCGGTTGGCATCGGATATGCCCAGGTCGGTCTGAGCGGAAGGGAGCGCGATGTTCACGATCGTCGCGTCGAGGACGACCATGAGCTGCGCGATGGCGATGAAGGCCAGCGCCTTCCAGCGCCGGGGGTCGAGCCCGGCCTGCGCGGTGGCCGGAGATGGCGTTTCTGGCATGGATGTGCCTACCTCACGGTGCGGAGTACGAAAAATGGGACGTTGAAGAGACGTTGCCGGAGACGTTGTTGTGACAACACCGCTCTCAGCAGGCGTCCAGGTCTGGTGTCTGGCGTCTGGCGTCTGAGGCCTGACGTCCGGTGTCAGGCCTCAGGCGTCCGGTGCCAGGCGTCAGCTGTCAGGAACGGGTGGCAGATGGGCAGGTGGTCAGGTGGGTCGGATCCGTGCGGGCCCCCCGTGCTCGTACGGATCCGATCCAGGTGCTGGGAGGAGGGACTCGGGAGGAGAGGGAAATTGAGCGGTGCGACGACCACTCGTACTGCGACGCAGCTGCCCGCCAGCTGTCCCCGTACGGGCTGCAGTCGTGGCTCCGCCTCCGGTTCCGGCTCCGTCGTTGGAGCCGGCCCAGCTGCGCTGCACTGACTGCGCCGCACTGGCTGCGCGGCACTGGCTGCACTGTGCCGGCGCTGCAAAGATCAGTTGTCCTGTCGCAGTTCCTCCAGAGTCGCGGCGTGGCCGGGTAGTTGGGACTTGGCGGGAGCGCGCAGCCCGTCGAGGAAGAGCTGCACATGGCGTTCGACGAAACGTTCGATGCGCTGGCAGCCGACGCCCGGCAGCGGCCGGGTGAGCTGGCTGAGCGCGACCATCACGTCACCGACGTCGATGTCGGATCGCACCTCGCCCGCCTCCTGGCCCCGCCGAATCAGCTCGTGGGTGAGCTCTTCGACCCGGGTACGGGCCGCCATACACTGCGGCTCCATGGGGTCGAAGCGGCCCGAGAGGATGGGGCAGAGCGCTCCGATGCGCTCTGCCGCCGCGCCGAACACGAAGCGGCGCAGCGCCTCGAAGGAGTTGTCCTCCTCCGCGAGCGCCTGCTCCGCCCGCTCCGCGATCCGCTCGGTGACGGCATGCATCACTCCGTGCACCAGCGAGTCCCGGTCGGGGAAGTGCCGGTAGAGGGTCGCATTTCCGACCCCCGCAGTGCGAGCGATTTCATCCAGGGACGCGTCCGCCCCATGGATGACGAACGACTCGCGGGCCGCGTTGAGGATGCGTTCGCGGTTGCGAGCCGCGTCAGCACGACCCTTGGGCGCTGCGCAGTCGGCAGTGTCGGCAGTGCCACGCCTGGTGGCGGTGGTTGCGCTGCCCATCTGTGACTCCTCACTCCCAGGGCGGACTGATGCGGTGGCTGACGTGACGAGCCGTGCAGTGACCCGCACGGACGCACTGACTGCGCTGCTCACCGACTGCGGTGGCCGGCGCGTACTCCTCGATCCGGGGACCCACTCCCCGTTTCGCTGGAACGCCTACGTAAACGGGGACGCACTCCCCGGTTATTTCCCCTGACGGCTGTGACTCACCTCACGCCCAACGGTTGGGTCGCGAGTCACTGGTCGCCGGACTTCCGGGCTACTCGACCACCGGTCGTTCAGCCCTCCGGCCACCCGGCCACTCGCCACCCCGCCAACAGGGTCGCTGAGGCACTGGGCTGCTGAGCCACCGAGCACCAAGCGCCAAATGAACAGCCGACGCCCAGCCGGTACACGCCCGCCAGGGCCGGTTGTACCCGCCCCCACGAGAGAACGGAGCGGCAATGTCCACATCCACCCCCGTCAAGGTCGCGGTCATCTACTACTCGGCGACCGGCACCATCGCCACCCTCGCCAAGGAGATCGCCGACACGGCGGAGAAGGCCGGCGCCGAGGTCCGGCTGCGCCGCGTGCGGGAGCTTGCTCCGCAGTCCGCCATCGACTCGAACCCCGCCTGGGCCGCGAACGCGCGCGAGACCTCGGACATCCCCGAGGCCGCACCGGACGACATCGACTGGGCGGACGCGGCGATCCTGGGCACCCCCACCCGCTACGGAAACGTCACCTCCCAGCTGAAGCAGTACCTCGACGCCCTCGGACCGCTGTGGGCGGAGGGACGGCTCGCCGACAAGGTCTACAGCGGCTTCACCTCGTCCTCCACGGCACACGGCGGGCAGGAGAGCACGTTGCTGGCGCTGTACAACTCGGCGCACCACTTCGGCGGCATCATCGTCCCGCCCGGATACACAGATGCCTCGAAGTTCGAGGACGGCAACCCCTACGGCACCTCCCACGTCGACGCGCAGGGCCAGAAGCCGGTCGACGGCACGGCGCTGAAGGCCGCCCGCGTACAGGCCGAGCGGGTCGTACTGATGACACGAGCTCTCAAGGCCGGTCTCGCCGAGCAGTGAGCGGCGCGCGGCGCCACGGGACGTGTGGTCGCCACGGTTGACGTGACGCCGCAACGGTTGACCTGAGAGTCGCCGCGGTTGACGTGAGCGTCGCCACGGCGAAACACGCGCGTCCCCGTCGGGAACGCGCGCATCACCACGCGTGAACGGACCGGACGCCACTGGACTGGACCCATGAAGTCCCGCGCGGCGTCTGGTCCGATCCGCCGCCACGCTGGGACGATGCTGTTGCATCCAGCGGTGACCCCCACATGACCACGTGCTCCACCCACACATGTGAGGAGCGTTCCGATGCAACAGCAGCCCACCTCTCGCCGACACGTCCTCGCTGCCGCGGCCGGCACCGCGGCAGCGATCGGCGTCACGGCCCCCTCGTCACCGGCCGCCGCACACACCGCCCGCTCCGCGACCCCTGCCCTCTCCGGCCAACTGTCCGCCTCCCTGACCGGCAGACACGCCACGTCCGCGCCTCTGGCCGGCTCGACGACGGGCGCGTCGGGGCACGCCTCTTCGTCCGCCGTCCGGGCCCGGGCGGCGGCCCTGCTGCAACGGATGAGCCTCGACGAGAAGATCGGGCAACTGTTCGTCATCGAGGTCTACGGCCAGACGGCGGACACGGAGCACGACGGAAATCGCAAACTGTACGGCGTCCCGACGCCGGCAGAAGTGATCGAGAAGTACCGTCCGGGTGGCGTCATCTACTTCGACGCCCGCCGGGGGCCCGACAACGTACGCGAGCCGCGCCAGATCGCGCGCCTGTCCAACGGGCTCCAACGCGCCGCCGTACGCACTGGTGCACGCGTACCGCTGCTCGTCTCCATCGACCAGGAGGGCGGCAGCGTCGTCTACCGGATGCTGGAGCCCGCCACCCAGCTCCCGGGCAACATGGCACTGGCCGCGAGCCGCTCGGCGCGGGACGTCTACGACAGCGCCGACATCATCGGCACCGAACTGGCTGCCGTCGGTATCAACCAGAACTACGCACCCGTGGCGGACGTCAACATCAACCCCGCCAACCCGGTGATCGGAGTTCGCTCGTTCGGGTCGGACACCACGCTGTGCTCGAAGTTCGTCTCGACCGCCGTACGCGGCTATCACCGGGGTGGTGTCGCCAGCGCGGCCAAGCACTTCCCCGGGCACGGCGACACGGACATCGACAGCCACAGTGGCCTCCCGGAGATCAAACACACCCGAGCCGAACTCGACCGCATCGATCTTCCACCGTTCCGGGCAGCCATCCGGCGCGGGGTGGACACGATCATGACGGCACATATCGTCGTGCCCTCGCTGGACCCCTCCAGGGTGCCCGCCACCATGTCCCGGCCGATCGTGACCGGGCTGCTGCGGGAGGAACTGGGATTCGGCGGCGTCATCGCGACGGACGCCCTGGACATGGGCGGCGCCACCGCCGACTTCCCACCCGACGTCGCACCAGTACGCGCTTTCCAGGCAGGCTGCGACCAACTGGTGCTGGCTCCGAAGCTGGAGGTGGCCTTCACCGCCGTACGGAACGCCGTACGGTCGGGCACCATCACACAGGAGCGGCTGGACGAGTCCGTCCTCCGCATCCTCGAACACAAGCTGCGGCGCCGCCTGTTCCCCTCCCCCTACGTGAGCGAACGGCGCGCCGCACGGATCGTGGGCAGCCGACGGCACCGGTCACAGGCCCGGCAGATCACCGAGCGGACCATCACCCTGCTCCGGAACGAGAGCGGTGCTCTCCCGCTGCCCCACTCCCCCGCCACCGTCCTGCTCACCGGCTGGGGCACCGCCCCCCTCGCCGCCCTGGCACGCGCCGTCGGCGAGCGGCGCGGCCAGCGGACGACCACCCTGGAGACCGGCACCAGACCGAACACCACCAAGATCACGGAAGCGACGGAAGCGGCCCGCACCCACGACGTCACGATCGTCCTCGCCAACGCCGCCGCGGCCGGCAAGGAGGACGGCGCCGCCCAGGCCCAGCTGATCGAATCCCTGGTCGCCACGGGCCGACGGGTGATCGCGGTGGGCGTCCGCCTGCCCTACGACATCCGCCGCTTCCCCGATGTCCCCGCCTACCTGGCGACGTACAACTACGGCACTCCCTCCATGACGGCCCTCGCCCGCGTCCTCTACGGCGAAGTGACCCCCCGCGGAAAGCTCCCCGTCCCCATCCCCACCCTCGACCCCTCCGACCGCCCCCTCTACCCCTTCGGCCACGGCCTGCGCTACTGAGCCACCACCACACTGCACCGCCGACTCACAACGACGTTGCCGACGCCGATCCCGCATCCGCTAGGCTAGGCGCGCGGATCACCCTGATCCGCGCGCCTCCGTAGCTCAGGGGATAGAGCACCGCTCTCCTAAAGCGGGTGTCGCAGGTTCGAATCCTGCCGGGGGCACCAGCGAAAGGGCCCCGGACCGATCATGGTCCGGGGCCTTTGGCGTCCGGGAGCCCGCCCCCCCCCCGACCGGCAGCGGTGGTGACGCGGGTGGCAGGTCGGTTCGGGGTGCGGCTCGGCCGGTGGCCGTCCAGTGGGGGTGGTGGGGGCTGTGGCTCGGTTGCGGCTCCCGTTGCTTGTCCGGCGGGGTGTGATCGTCCTCGCCGAGAGCTTGGTGAAGCGCGGGTGGGATCTCCGCCGGGTCGTTGATCGCTGTGCGTGGGCGCCGAGCGTGGCGTCCAGGTCCCGGAGGGCGAGTGTGTGGCTGCAGCGGGCCTTGAGGGTGCTCCCGGCTGGGGGAGGCAAGTGGCGCCTCCTGACCAGCGCGATGTCACAACTGGCGTCCCAGAGTGCACTACTGACGGCCTGAAGGAACAGGGCCCCTCCGTTCACAGTGGCGGGTTGGGGAGAGGACGAGGAGGCAACAGTGGACCCGGTGTGGATCGGGGTGGGGGCGACCCTGCTGGCGGCCGTGGTGGACGGAGCGGTGCGAGTGGCTCGTCGGCGTCGTGTGGGGCGCGAGGCCGACAAGTCCCCCGAGCAGGCGGCTGAGCACTTGCGTGTGGTGGCTGCCGAGGCTTCGCTGGAAGGTGGCGGGCACCGCCTGCGCCTCGCCGTCTCCCTCCGCACGAGCGGGGGTGAGGACGGTGGACGAGGCGCTGAGTGACGAAGTCAGCCTGACGTATCTGGCGGAGCAGGACGTCGCGGTCCCGGGGCGGGAGCTGGCGGAGGAACTGCACGACAAGGAGTACGCCGGTCTCGTGCGCTTCCTCCTCCTGCAGGGAGCTACCTGGGCCGAGGCGCAGGACGCCGCTCAGGAGGCCTTCACCAGCATGTGCCGGCCGGGCACGCGCATCACCCGTGCTCGGGCGTGGCTGCGGACGGTCGCTTGGCGGTCCTGGATCAAGCAGCAGGTCCGCTGGGAGGACTCGTGCGCGGAGATGCACGAGGCCCATCTCAGCTTGAAGTGGGACACCCCTGCCCACGCCGCGGAGCTCTGCGAGGAGGCGCGGCACGTCGTGCGGTTGCTCTCCGGCCTCCCGCCCAAGCAGCGTGCCGCGATGGCCTGGCACATGGACGGATTCACCACGGAAGAAAGCGCCCGCGCCATGGGTACGTCGTCGGCTGCGGTCCGACAGAACCTGGCCCGGGCCCGAGCAGCTCTGAAGGCCGGCCTGGGCCTGGGAGAGGTCTCCCCGGCCGGGAACGCAAGGGAGGGGGAGGTCTCGTGACGGACGGCAACGAGGCGGAGCGGCCCGAGTTCAGCGGCCCCGCGACGGGGGGTGCGGAGACGTTGTTGGAGGAGATGCTCTCGTCCACGTACCAGGACTTGGGCACGGCCGTCGGCGACCGGCTCGCAGCCCGGGGAGGGCCGCCGGAACTCTGCGACCCCGACCTCGCACTCGACCGGCTTCTCGCGTCCGTCCATCGGCAGACGCGTGTCGCGATCGACAACCGGCTGTCCGCCGGGCACGCAGAACGCAAGAACAGCCTCGACGCCCTTGCGAAGCGGAAGTTCCCCTACCAGGAGTTGCGGGACCGGCCGGCGGATCTACGGCTCAAGCACCGCCAAAAGGCACTCACGCTCGTGGAACTCTTCCGTGCCCCGAACAGGACGCACACGCTGCGAAGCGCTGTGTCGTATCTGGAGGAATTGCACGGTCTGTTGGAACTCTCGGGGGAGCGGGAGTTCGCGGAAGAGCTGATGGGCAAGGTCGTCCACCGGCTCGACGCGATTCCGCGGCCGTACGTCAGCCCGGCGACGGCTCGGCCGGGTGACGGCTACGAGGACGCCGTCAGGGCCCACTTGGACGCTCCCGCACGGCGGCTCGCCCACCGGCTCCAGGGCATCCGGCGCCTCCTGCACGAAGTGGTCGCCTCCTACCTGCCCGGGGGCGGTGGTCGGACGGCGGAGTCGTTGGGCGGCGCCACCGAAACCGTCCAAGATCTCTGCAACGACGTGGAGCGGGCTCTTGAGGAGGCCGTCGCTCTTGAGGCCGCGATCGAGTCGGTGGTGAGCGCGAGCAACGACTTTTGCGGTGCCGACTTGAATTCTGCTGCCTTGGAAGGGGTCTCCCTGACAGGAATCATCTGGAATCTCGACACCGTCTGGCCTGCTGGGTGGGAAGAGCGCATCCTACGAACTTCTCTGCCGAGGAACGAGGCCGAGACGGAACTCGTCGTCGCTGCCGAGCCCAGCGCGCAGTCGATGCACGCCGACGTATGAACCGCGACCGACCCGACTCTCTTTCGTGCCTCCGCATGTCGGCCCCTTGAGTCCACTTGGGTCCACTTCGGCCCACTTCGACCCACCTGGGCCGCGCCATGGCGCGGTACAGGTTGCGGGTCAGGCGATGTGGAAGACGGACTCCAGCCCGTCGGTCCGCACGGTGATGCCCAGGCCGGGGCCGGTCGGTGCTGCGCCGCGGCCGTTCCGGGAACGGGGCTGGTGGCCGGCGACGTGTCCGTCGGTCCAGTCGTTCATGAACGAGGCGTTCTGGAAGTTCTCCGGTTCGGTGCTCGCCGCCAGGTGGCTCACCGCCGCACTGACGATGTCACCGCCCCAGGTGTCCTCGATCGAGACCATCATGTCCAGGTCCTGCATGAGGTCGCGCATGCGTGCCGCCCCGGTCAGCCCTCCCACGCGGCTGATCTTGATGTTGACGGACACGGCTCCCGCGTCGTACTTGGCGCGGAAGACGTCGGTCGTGGTCAGAACCGTCTCGTCGAGCACCAGCGGAAGGCTGGAGTGGCGCATCGCGAAGACGCAGTCCTCGGTCTCCCGGCAGGGCTGCTCGACGAAGACCGGAAGTCCGGCCATGGACGCCACGGCGAGCTGGGCCGCTCGCAGATTCCAGCCACCGTTGGCGTCGGCCACCACCAGGGTGTCGGGCGCGGCGGCGTCCACGACGGCGCGGGTGCGGGCCGCGTCCTCCAGCGGGTCGTTGCCGACCTTGAGTTGGAAGCGTGCGATACCGGCCTCTTCCCGGCGTACCACGAAGTCGGCCATCGCCTCCGGTGACGTCAGCGGGACCGCCTCGTAGAGCGGGAAGTCCTCCTGCAGCACACCGCCGAGCAGTGTGGCGATCGGCTGCCCGCAGGCCTTGCCGAGCAGGTCCCAGCATGCGACATCGATGGCGGCCTTGGCGTAGGTGCCGCCGAGGAGTACGCCGTCCAGGGTGCGGCGGACCGCGGACACGTTCGTCGGGTCCTGCCCGAGGAGCGCGGGGGCCAGTGTGTGCAGGGCCGCGCGCACCTCGGCCCAGTGGGTGGGCAGATACCGGTTGCCGAGCGGCGTGATCTCGCCCCAGCCCTCAAGGCCCTCGTCGGTACGCAGGCGGACCAGCGTACCGATCTCCGACGTCGCCGCCCGGCCGCCCGACATGACGTACTCGCCATGGGCGTACCGCAGGTTGTAGCCGAAGCAGTCGATCCCGACCACTCTCATGCCGTCACCCCGATCTTCGCGTGGTTCCTTCTCGACAGTCGCAGCGTGGTTCGTTCTCGGCGGTCGCTGCGTGGTTTGTTCTCGGCGGTCACTGGGTGATTCGTGTTCGACAGTCGTTGCGTGGTTGTTCTCGGCCTCTCGTCGTCCTCAGCACCGCTCGGTTGCCGACTTCGCGGTCGCGGGGGCAGGGGGCGGGCAGCCGGCCGATCTCGTGCCCCCCGGCCGCCCGGGTCCGGGGCCGGTTACGCGGGCTCCGGACCCGGGCGCGGCTCACTCGGCGCTCGGCTCGGCACCGTTGCCGTCGGCGGTGCTCTCCCTCTCCTTGCGCCACGCGACGTAGCCCAGCCACACGACGGCCAGCACGGTTCCGCCGAAGAGAATCAGCGTCCAGATCACGGTTTCCGCGTCCACGGGTCAGACCGCCTCTCCCTGGTGCGTGGGCGACGCCTGCTCGTCGCCGTCGGTGGTGAGTGAGCTGCGGCTCGTCTTCCGCGCGAACAAGTTGTTGAGCAGCAGCATCACGACGAAGAGGACCGTCCACTGGAGCACCATGGTCCCGATGCTGAAGGTCTGGAACGGGTCGTACCACGTCTGCGAGGAATCGGTGATGGACAGGTACATGAACCAGCCGAAGACGACGGCGAACATCAGTGGGAACAGTCCGATCAGCACCTTCCACCACGCACCGACCTTGAAGTCGCTCGTGAGGTCCAGTGCGCGGCGCGCACGCTCCAGGCCGAACCGCATCATGGCGATGGCCGCGAACAGGCCGCTGATCAGCAGGCCGACGCCCCAGACGTTGTCCTGGTTGGTGAGCACATCCAGGTCGAGTGCGGACGGGACACCACCGACGAGCGTGAGGAGGACGATCGCGACGACGGCCTTCTTCCGCTTCACTCCGAGGTCGATCACGTTCCGCACGGCGAGTTCCATCATGGCGATCAGGCTGGAGAGACCGGCGAGCACGAGAACGAGGAAGAACAGCGGGCCGAAGAACCAGGTGCCGCCGGGTATCTGGCCGAACAGAGCGGCCAGATAGACGAACATCAGCCCCTGGTCGCCGGCTGCGACCGCCTCTTCGGCGTACTGCGGCGACTGCACCGCGAAGACCGTGCAGATGACCGCGATACCGGCGAGCATCGAGGCGAGGTGGTTACCAGCGACCACGATCCCCGAGTTCAGCGCGAAGTCCTCCTTCTTGCGCATGTACACCGAGTAGGTCAGATAGAGCCCCCAGCCGGCGCCGGTGGAAAAGGCCATCTGCACGAACGCGCCGAGCCACATCTCGCCGTCGAGCATCTTGCTCCAGTCGGGCACGAACAGATAGCGCAGTCCCTCGTCGGACCCCGTCAGGGTCATTGCGCGGATCGCGAGCAGCACCAGGACGACGAACAGCATCGGCACGGTGATGTTGAGGACCTTCTCCAGGCCGCCCTTCAGACCGCGCAGTACGACGAAGCCGACGAGGAGCGCGGCGACCACGTGGAACAGGAGCGTCTGCGCCGGGTTCCCGACGAAGTCGTCCCACAGCTGCTGCGTCTGCTTTCTGCCCACACCCGAGGAGAACTTGCCGCTGACCGCGTAGACGAAGTAGCGGATCGCCCAGCCGCAGATCACTGTGTAGTAGAAGAGGATGCCGACCGTGACCACGGCCATGAATCCGCCCATCCAGGCGAACTTGCGGCCCATGAAGGCACGGAAGGCGCCGATCGTGCCGAGCCGGCTGCGGGATCCGAGCAGTGACTCCGCCATCAGCAGCGGGATGGCCCACACGAGGTTGGCGAGTACGACGGCGATGATGAAGACGCCGCCTCCGCCCGCTCCGACATCTCGCGGGAATCGCCAGATGTTGCCGGTACCCACCGCCATCCCGATGGCGGCGGCCACGAACGCGAAGCGGCTGGAGAATATCTCTCGCTTCGCGTCGGATGTCTGACGCGCCATGATCAGGTTCCCTCCGTTCAGCCGGTTGGGGACTACCGCGCTTCGGCAGGTCAGCGCCGCCCCAGTGGGTCGCCCTCCCCCTGACGCCGGGTACAGCTCTCCTGGCGCGTGGCCGGTAATGTATTACACCTCACGCGGAACTCCGCAAGGGTCGCGCGACGAACTTCTTCGTGACCGGCAGCAGCCCGACCCCGCCCCGCCACCTGCCCCGGTCCGCCCCCGCGCCCGCCGGATCCGCCGCAGCGACGACAGCTCCGCGCGGTGGAGCGCCCGCGCAGTGGAGCCCGCCCCCTCGGCGGCCGACCGGCGACCGGCCGACAGCGGCAGACAGGCTGCCGACAGCGGCCCTCGAAGACACCAGAGAGCCGCCAGGGAGGCGTCAGGCGGTGCCTTCCGTCCGGCCGGCCCAGATACCGCGGCTGTGGGTCAAATGCCTACGCACCAGTTCCGCCGTCAGTTCGCCGTCACTTGCTTCGACGGCGTCGACGATGGCGATGTGCTCCTCGCCGGACTGGGTCAGCTCACCGTGGTCCGCGAGCTTCTGCAGGCCCTGCATACGGGCCTGGTCGCGCAGTTGGCCGACCATCTCCACGAGGCGGCGGTTGCCCAGGAGTTCCAGCAGGCCGAGGTGGAACTGCCGGTCCAGGTCCAGGAAGGAGACCAGGTCTCCCTGGCGTGCGGCGTCGGTGAGCTGCTCGGCGAGTTGACGGAACCGGGTCAGGGGGGCCCGGTCCTGGAGCTGGGCGAGCTCGACCATGGCCGGGACCTCCAGCATGGTGCGCAGGCGGAAGATCTCTTCGAGATCGTGGTCGGTGAGCACCGGGACCCTGAAACCCCGGTTGCGGATGATCTCCACCATGCCGAGATTGGCGAGGTCCATGACCGCTTCACGGACCGGCGTGACGGAGACTCCCAGCTCCGAGGCCACATTGATGACGCTCTCCACCCGCCCTGGCTCGATCTGCCCCAGCACGATCCGGGTGCGCAGCGCCTCCCGGGCCTGTTGGCGGAGGCTGACCGACTTGAGCTGCGGACCGCGGGCGGCGGTCACCGGGGGGTGAGGAGTTGTCACGCCTTATGCATAACACGGAACTCCCGGACCGTACGAAGGGACCTGGACGCTCCTTGCCCGGAGAAGTGAGGTGTCATACCTTACACACTCCTAGGTGATCGAGGGCCGCTCGGCGGAAGAAGTGGGGTGCCATGAAGACCATCACCGTCGGTGAGCGCGAGATTCGCGCCGCCGTGACGATGGGCGAGGCGATCGAAGCCGTACGTCGGGGCTTCGTCGATCTCGTCGGCGGGGAGTTCGAGATGCCCACCCGCACCGCGCTGCGGGACGGGCAGTTCCTGGTGATGTCGGCTCACCACCGGTCCACGGCCTCCGCCATGTTCAAGACGCTGAGCGTCAACTTCGCACGCCGGCCCGCCATCGCCGGAACCGTGATCTGGAGTGAGACCGGCCGGCTGGACCAGTTGGTCGCCGACGCCGGAGCGGTGACCGCTCTGCGCACCGGCGCGGTGGTCGGCGTTGCGACCGATCTCCTCGCCCCGCCCGAGGCCGGCCGACTGACCCTGATCGGCGCCGGCGGCCAGGCGCCCGACCAGGTGCGCGCCGTCCACGCGGTCCGGCCTCTGCGCCGGTTGACCGTGGTGGACGCCGATGCGCGCCGCGCCCGGGCCCTCGTCGGGACGCTGGAGAGCGAACTGCCGGGGGTGGAACTGCGCACGGTGTCGGACGCGGAGGCCGCCGTGCGGACGGCCGAGATCGTCTGCTGTGCGACCAACGCGACCACTCCGCTCTTCCCGGCCTCGGCGCTGCCCGCCCATGTGCATGTCAACGCCATCGGCGCTTTCCGCCCCACCATGCGCGAACTGCCCGACGAACTGCTCGCCGACAGCACCGTCGTCGTCGACGAACTCGATGCGGTCCTGGCGGAGTCGGGCGAGATCCTCCACGCCCTCCAAGCCGGGGCCGTCACCAAGGACGCCCTCACCGAGCTCGGCACCGCGCTGACCGCCACCGCTCCTTCTCCCGCCTCCCCTGCCGCACACGGCAACCGCACCGTGTTCAAGTCCGTCGGTGTCGCCGTACAGGACTGGGCCCTCGCACGCCTCCTGGCGGACAAGTTCCTCCCCTGATCCGGCCGATCCGCGCCATGGGCAAGGGGCGGCGCGGACAGGGTCGCGCACGTCACGAGAAGGACGAAGACGAGAAGGACGACGGGACAACGATGACGCACAGTGCAGTGATCGTCGGTGCGGGAGTGATCGGGCTGGCCACCGCCTATCGGCTGGCCCGGGACGGGCTGGCCGTCACCGTCGTGGACGCGGCTTCCGAGGGCGCAGCCGGTACGTCCGTCCACAACGCCGGATGGATCGTCCCGATCATGTCGGCTCCGGTGCCCGCTCCCGGGATGCTCGGAAAGGCGGTGCGGTGGATGGTCCGCAGGGACAGCCCGCTGTACATCCACCCCTCCCCGCGTCCCGACCATGTGCGCTTCATGCTCCGCATGCTGCGCCACTGCAACACTGAGGACTTCGCGCACGGTGTCGAGGCTCTCACCTCTCTCAACGAACGGACGCTTGCCCTCTTCGACGAGTACGAGGAGGACGGCGTGCGCTTCGAACACCACCGCGCGGGGCAGCTCCTGGTCTTCACCTCCCGGCGGACCATGGAGGAGTACCGGGCGGCGACGGCCCCCATGGAGCGGATCGGCCACTCCGCCGTCCCGCTCTCCGGTGACGAACTCCGCGACCTCGAACCCGCGCTCGGCAAGCAGGTGCTGACCGGGCTTCGCTGCCCGCGGGAACGCCATGTGGACCCCGTAAGTCTCATCAGAGGCCTGGAAGACCGTTGCCGGGGGCTCGGCGTCCGGTTCCTGCGCGACAGCCGGGTTGTCGCTGTGCGGTCCAGGGGCCGGGCGGTGGACTCGGTGCTCGCCGGGGGCGAGGAGGTCGAAGGCGACCTCTTCGTCCTCGCTGCCGGGGCGCACACCGGTTCGCTGGCGCGGCTGGCCGGGCACCCTCTGCCCGTCCGGCCCGGCAAGGGGTACGGGTTCGACGACACCAGCGGGTCCGTGACGCTGCGGCACTCGGTGTACCTCGGCGAGGCGAAGGTCGCCGTCACACCGCTGTCGGACCGGCTCCGCCTCGCCGGGACGATGGAGTTCGGCAGCTTCGACGGGGCCGTCGATCCGCACCGTCTGCGAGGCATCACCCGCTCCGCCCGCACCTATCTGCCGGGTCTTCCGTCGGCGGTACAGCCGCACGGCTGGACGGGGCTGCGTCCGATGACTCCGGACGGGCTGCCGGTCGTCGGGCCGCTTCCGGGCAAGGACAACGTGCTCGTCGCCACCGGACACAGCATGCTCGGGGTGACTCTGGCGCCGGTGACCGCGGACCTCGTCTCCGCGCACATCGCCGGAGGCCGACGGAGTACGGGAACGGCCCACACGGCAGCCCCCTTCTCCCCGCGGCGCTTCACATGACGACTCCCGACGTCTCATGGCGCCTCCTGCATCCCATGACGTGCCACGGCCATCCCATGACGTCCCACGGCGAACATGCGACAGGGCCGCACTCCCGTGTCGGGGAGGCGGCCCGTGTGGTCGTCGGAGTCGTTGGGGTTCGCGGTTACTTGGGGTCGCGGTTGAAGGTGGAGGCCGACCAGAGGTGGCCGAGGGCTGCGAGTCCGAGGCACCAGGCGATGGCGAGCCATGCGTTGTGGCCGATGTGGCTGCCCAGCAGGAGTCCGCGCAGGGTCTCGATGGCGGGGGTGAAGGGCTGGTATTCGGCGATCGGCTGGAACCAGCCGGGCATCCCGTCGACCGGGACGAAGGCGCTGGACAGCAGGGGCAGCAGGATCAGCGGCAGGGCGTTGTTGCTGGCGGCCTCGGCGTTCGGGCTGACCAGGCCCATGCCGACCGCGATCCAGGTGAGTGCCAGGGCGAACAGGACGAGCAGTCCGAAGGCGGCCAGCCATTCCAGGGCTGTGGCGTCGGTGGAGCGGAAGCCGATGGCCACGGCGACGGCCCCGACGAGGACCACGCTGAGGACCGATTGCAGCACGCTGCCGACGACGTGGCCGATGAGGACCGAACCGCGGTGGATGGCCATGGTGCGGAAGCGGGCGATGATGCCCTCGCTCATGTCCGTGGAGACGGACACCGCGGTGCCGATCGTGGTGCTGCCGATGGTCATCAGCAGCAGACCCGGGACGAGGTAGGCGATGTAGTCGGAGCGGTCGGCGCCACCGCCGATGCCCGCGCTCATCACATCGCCGAAGATGTAGACGAACAGCAGCAACAGCATGATCGGCGTCAGCAGCAGGTTCAAGGTCAAGGACGGGTAGCGCCGTGCGTGCAGCAGGTTGCGGCGCAGCATGGTGTTCGAGTCGCGCAGGGCGAGGGACAGGCCGCTCATCTGACGGTCTCCTTGGACTGGGACTGGGTGGGCAGGTCGGCCGGGCCGGTGAGGGCGAAGAAGACGTCGTCGAGGTCGGGGGTGTGCACGCTCACCTCGTCGGCCTCGACGTCGGCGGCTTCCAGCTGGTCGAGGACGGCGCGGAGTTCGCGGTGGCTGCCGTCGCCGGGTATCTGCAGGGTGAGGGCTTCGTCGTCGCGGGTGGCCTCGCGCAGTGCGGTGGCGGCGCTCCGGTAGGTGGACGGGTCGGTGAAGCGGAGGCGGATGTGGCCGCCGGGGATGAGCCGCTTGAGCTCCTCGGCGCTGCCTTCGGCGGCGATCTTGCCGTTGTCGAGTACGGCGATACGGTCGGCGAGTTGGTCGGCCTCTTCCAGGTACTGGGTGGTCAGGAAGACGGTGACGCCGCCGGCGACCAACTCGCGGATGATCTGCCACATGGTGTGGCGGGAGCGGGGGTCCAGGCCGGTGGTGGGCTCGTCGAGGAAGATGATCCGCGGGTCGCCGACCAGGGTCATGGCGATGTCGAGACGCCGCTTCATCCCGCCGGAGTAGGTGGAGGCGGGCTTCTTCGCGGCCTCCACCAGGTCGAACCGCTCCAGCAGTTCGGCGGCCACCCGTCGGCCCTCCCGCTTGGACAGGTGGTGCAGATCGGCCATCAGCAGCATGTTCTCCTCACCGGTGATCAGGCCGTCCACGGCCGAGAACTGCCCGGTGACACCGATGGCCGCCCGCACCGCCTGCGACTCGGTGGCCAGATCGTGGCCGCCGACCCGGGCCTGCCCGTGGTCGGTGGCGATGAGGGTGGAGAGGATCTTCACGACGGTGGTCTTGCCGGCCCCGTTCGGCCCCAGCAGGGCGAAGACCGATCCCTGCGGGACGGTGAGGTCGATACCGTCGAGCACGACCTTCTCGCCGTAGGACTTGCGCAGACCGTTCGCCGCGATCGCCGGATGCGTCATGACGGTTACTCCGTTCTTCACAGGCTGCGGGCGCTGATGTCGCCGTGAGCGGTGGTCGCGTGGATGGTCAGACCGGCGGCGCCGTCGGTGTTCTTGAGCGTGTTGCGGATCCGGCCGAAGGAGGTGCCGGCGTCCAGCGAGGCGGACACTCCCCGGGCGGCACCGACCGAGATGCCGCCGTACTCGGTGCGCAGGGTGACCGTGCCGCGCTCGGCCTCGGCGATGTGGATGTCGCCCTTCTGTGTGCGGATCTCCCCGGCGCCGCCCAGGCGGCCGACCATGACGTCACCGGCGAGGGTGGTGAGGCGGACGCCTTCCGCCTCGTCCAGCTTGATCTGCGCCCGCTGGCCCTCGAAGGCGACCTCACCGAGCCGTCCGACCCCTCGGAACTCGGCGTCGGCCGCCGTTGCCTCGACCCGGGACCCGGTGGGCAGCTGAACCGTCACCTCGATCGAACCGGAAGGGCCCAGCAGCCGGTTGCCGCCCTTCGCGCCCTCGATCCGCACGACGCCGTCGTCGTAGGTGACCTCGGTCTGCTCCGCCGCCTTCACGTCCCGGCCCTTGGTGGGGTCGGCGGGCAGGACCTCGACCGTGGTGTCGGCCCGGTCGGCGGCAATGAAACGGATGCTTCCCGCGGGGATGTCCAGGACGGCAAGGACGGGGGCGGGGGTCTTGAACTGCATTGTGCTCTCCTTCGGTTCGCTGTTTCCGATGAGAGAAACGCTACGTTGCATTCATAGACCTGGCAACAAGCTCGTTGCATAGAAGAGACATCCCTGCAGGTGAGAGCAATTATTTCGTTGCAACGGGTCAGAAGATAACGCAACGCCGCCAGACCGTTCGTTGCAATGGAATGAAGGTGAACGCTATTCTGGGGGCACCAGGGACCACGAAGGAGGCCGCGATGCCGGGAGGCAGACTCACCCAGCAGGAACGCCAGCAGATCGCGCTGGGGCTGTCCGAAGGCCTCGCCTACGCGCAGATCGCCAGACGTCTCGACCGTCCGACCTCGACCGTCACCCGCGAGGTGATGCGCAACGGCGGCCCCACCGGCTACCGCGCCGACCTGGCGCACCGCGCCACCGAACACCGCACCCGCCGCCGCAGGCAGGCCGCGCCCCGGGGCGGGCCGCAGGTGTCCCCGCAGGCCCACGGACGGGACGCCGAGGCCCTGCGCGAGTACGAGGAGACGCTCACCACCGTCTTCATGCAATCGGGCGTGCCCAAGATGATGGCCCGGGTGCTCGTCTGCCTCTACACCACCGACACGGGCAGCCTCACCGCGTCCGAACTGGTCCAGCGCCTGCACGTCAGCCCGGCGTCCATCTCCAAAGCCATCACGTTCCTGGAGGGGCAGGGCCTCGTCCGCCGGGAGCGCGACGAAGGCCGCCGCGAGCGCTACGTCGTCGACGACGACGTCTGGTACCAGTCGATGATCGCCAGCGCCCGCTCCCTCGCCCAGGTCGTCGAGACCTCACGACAGGGCGTCGGCATACTCGGCCGCGACACCCCGGCCGGCGCCCGGCTGGAGAACATCGCCCGCTTCCTCGACTTCGTCACCGAGAGCACGATCCGGGCCGCAGAACAGGCCCGCGAAGTCCTCCACACGGATCCCGGAACGACCACGGGCGGCACCACCGGGCCGCATACGGACGGCGGATGATCCGCCGCCTCGCTGCTCACGGGCAACCCGATGGCCGCGGCCGGGAGTTCAGCACTCCGGCCGTTCGGCGTTCGCCCGACTCGGCACCCGGAGCGCGCGACCTCGTGCCCCCCTGCCCAGCGGCGGGGCAGGGCAGGGCGGTCGGTCGAGTCACTGTGGCTCAGTGGGGGGCGTGGTCTGCCGGGGGCGCGGGCCGAGGTTCTGGGTGATCGTGGCGTGGAGGGCGGCGTGCAGGGTGGCCGCCGGCGTCAGGGAGCCGGCCGGGGTGCAGGGGACGGCCCAGTGCGGCCCCGGAGGGTGCAGGCGGCTGCTGGGCGGAACGGTCACCCAGCTCGCCGCGCCCAGCACCTGTACGGCGGCGAACTCGCAGAAGGACCATCCCTGCGCGCTGCCCGGCTCCACCAGCCAGTAGAGCCTGCTGCCGTACGGGTCGCGGATGACCGCACCCGAGGAGGTGCCGAGCCGGGTCAGTACGCCCTCTCCCAGGTACGCGGGCACGCGCACCGCGTCCCACCACTCCCCGGCGGGTAACAGCACGGCATCCAGGCCCTTCGGCAGTGGCCAGCACACGGTCACGGCTTCTCCTGTGCGTCTTCAGCGACTTCGACCCGTTCGGCACCGGCAGTCGACCTGCCGGCACTTCGCGACGTCAGGTCTCCCCGCACTGTCGGGCGCATCTCACGGTTCCTCACGCTCTCCACATGCCCTCACCTGACAGTCCTTCGCCTGTCAGGGCTTCACCTGTCAGGACGTGTCCCACCCTGCCGACTGTGAAGGCCGGAAAGTGTCACCAATGTGTGACACTCCCGTCGCACACCGTGTCCGCTCTCCCGCCACCGTCCGGTACATCACAGGCAGAGCCACGCCGCCATGTTGTCGAGCGAGTCGGGTGTGCGGCGGCGCTGCGCCACCAGGCCGCTGATGGTCTCGCGCGCCCCTGGGTGGTAGCGGGTCTGCTCCGGTGCCAGTTTGCGGGCCGTCACGACGGATCCCAGTGCGGCGTCGCTGTGTCCGGTCTCCATCTCGGCCCGCGCCCGGTCCACGTAGAAGTGCGCGCGGCGCGACATCGGCCAGCCGTGCGGGAGGCGCACATCGCGGGACTTCTCCAGCGCCTTGCCGTAGCGCCGCATCTCCACCTGCGCCGACACCTCGTGCACCGCCACATTGGCCGGTCCGAAGCTCAACCAGTACACCCGTTCCGCCTCCCCTGTGCGCCGCGCGTAGGAGGCGGCCTCGCGCAGGTGGCTGCCGACCGCGTCGGCGTCGTGGGCGCGTGCCGCGATGACGCTGGCCCCCAGATGCAACTGTCCCCGTACGACGAGGGTGTCGCGGGCTTCCTGCTCCGCGCTGTCGACTCGGGAGAGCACCCGGTGGCCTGCGTCGATGAGCCGCAGCCCGATGGTGTGCTCGCCCTCGCGGAAGTAGGTCAGTGCGCGCATGTACTGGCGTACGGCGGCCAGCAGCGGGTCCGAGCCGCGTTCGGCGGCCCAGCCGAGCCGGTCCAGGGCGATGGTCGCCAGGTCGTAGAAACCGAGCTTGGTGGCGATGTCATGTGCCGTGCGGTAGGCCGAACCCAGCGTCTGCCACAGCGCGGTGGTCCGGCTGCGGTGGGCTGCGGCGGTCACCTCGGCGATGAAGGCCGGCAGCGCGTGGGCCGCCTTGCTGAGCTGGGTGGCGCGCACCATACGGCACAGCTCGTCGGCCTGTGCGGCGAGTTGGGCGGGTGTACGGGCGTCGTGCTGTGCACGCGTCCCGCCTGCGTCGTGCGGTCCCGAAACCGCGCACCGGTCGGACACGTCACGCCGGTCGGCGGCGCGTTGGTCGGACATGTCGTGCCGGTCGGACACATGGCGCCCGTCGGACGCATGACGCCCGTCGGACGTGTGGCTGAGATCGGAGACGTCGTACAGGTCGTACAGATCGAGGGCTTCCCGGATGGGCCGGATGAGCGCGGCGAGCCGGTCCTGCTGCAGTTCGGTGACGTACGGCTGGCCCGTCAGCACCGTCACATCGATACGCAGCTCCCGCGCCACCGCCGAGACGAGGTCGGGCGAGGCGTTCTTGCGGCCCTCCTCGACCTGTCGTAACAGGCTGTAGGAGTAGGGCAACCTGGCGGCCAGACCGCGCTGGGTCAGTCCGGCCAGCTTGCGCTGATGGGCGATGCGGACGCCCGCGTGTTCTTCCTCAAGCCCGCGCATCCGCGACTCCGTTCCTCGATGTCCGGAACCGTATGCACGGTCTGCGACAGCGATGCTTTTCGGACGCGAGCACCACTCGATCGGGTTCCACCGAGTTGCGTGGGCGCGGCGGGGTGTGAGAAGCCCGCTGCGCTGCGCCGGACAGGGTGGCCGGAAGAGATGCGGAGACTGCGGAGACTGCGGACTTCGTGGTGAGATGCGCGTATGGCCTCTCGCGTCCTGTATCTGCTCGGTTGCGCGGCGCCACCTGTGCTGCGGATCGCCGATGTCGTCGACGACGCCCAACGCGCGGGCTGGGACGTGTGCCTGGGGCTCACGCCCACTGCGGCGCACTGGCTGTCGGACCAACTGCCCGCGCTGGAGCAGCAGTGCGGTCACCCGGTGCGCTCCCGGTACAAAATGCCGGGCCAGCCCGATGCCTGGCCGCCCGCGACGGCCGCGCTGCTGGCGCCCGCGACGTTCAACACCGTCAACCAGTGGGCGCTGGGGATCACGGAGAAGTTCGTCGTCGGCTTCGCGGCCGAGGCGATCGGCAAGGGCATCCCCCTGGTGACGATGCCGTGTGTGAACGCCGCCTATGCCCGCCATCCCCAGTTCGACCGCTCCGTCGAGACGCTGCGCCGGGCCGGCGTACGGGTGCTGTACGGGGAGGGCGGCTTCGTACCGAACGCACCGGGCGAGGGCCGCCCGGAGGCGTACCCGTGGGGGCGCGCGCTGGCAGCCGCGGCAGAGGCCCTGGCGTCCACCGGCGCACCGGACTGACGGCCACGCTGCCTCCGGCGCAGCGCGTCCCCCGTGCGCACCCACGCACCGACGCGCAGACGCACCGACGCGCCCATGCGGGGTGGCGACGGCCCGTGTCCGCATCGGTCGAGAGGGCACCCGGGCGCTTGCCCGTTCCGGTTCGAGACGCGGTACTCTTTGGTCATTCGCCTTGGTCGAACGCCCAAGGCGGGCGCCCGAGAGTGAACGCCTCACCGCGACCGATCCCCCAAGGAGGCCTCCATGCCACCTCCCCCTCCCCCACCCCCTCCCACCGCTGCGGACCGGGGCCGCGAAGTGCGGCAGCGGCTGCTGCGGGCCGGCGCGGAGCTCATCGCCGAACGCGGCTGGTCGGCGGTGAGCACCCGCGCGGTCGCCGAGCGGGCAAAGACCGCTCAGGGCCTGGTGCACTACCACTTCGCCTCCCTCGGCGCGCTGCTGCGGCAGGCGGCGCTCGGCGGCGTCGAAGCGCTCTTCGACGAGCTGACGACGCTGCTGAAGACCGCCGCCACCTCCCAGCAGGCGCTGGATCGCGTACTGGGCGCACTGGACGCCTATTCGGGCACGGACCCGACCTCCTTGCTGTTCACCGAGACCTATCTGGCAGCCGCCCGCGACGAGGAGCTCAAGGACGGTCTGGCGGGCATCCTCGCGGGCGCGCGTGACGCGCTCGCCGACCACCTCGGCGACCAGGGAGTGCCGCAGCCGCAGGAGACCGCCGTCGTGCTGCTCGCGGCGGTCGACGGGCTGATGCTGCACCGCCCCACGTCGCCCGCCCTCACCTCGGCAGCCGTCGGCCCGGTCCTGCGCCGGCTCTTCACCGAAGCGAACCCGGGAGGTGGGACCGTATGAAGGCGGTCATCTGCGGCGCCGGCATCGCCGGACTCGCGCTCGCTCATCAACTGGCGGCGCACGGGTGGCAGGTCGAGGTCGTCGAACAGGCCCGGGGCCCGCGCGAACAGGGCTACATGATCGATTTCTTCGGCATCGGCTACGAAGCGGCCGAGGAAATGGGGCTGCTGCCCAGGCTGCAGGAGCTGGGCTACATGATCAGTGAGGCGGCCTTCATGGACGAGCGGGGCCGCCGCCGGGCGGGACTGGACTACGGGGAGTTCTCCGACGCGACGGGCGGCAAACTGCTCAGCATCATGCGCCCCGACCTGGAACTCGCCCTGCGGGAGAGCCTGCCCGCCGAGGTACGAGTGCGCTACGGCATGACCGTCACGGACGTGATGGAGGAGGCAGACAGGCCAGGTGTGGCGCACAGGGCAGAAGGGGCGGACAGGGACGCCGGGGTACGCGTCACGCTCAGCGACGGCAGCGTCCGGGAAGCCGACCTGCTGGTGGGCGCGGACGGAATCCACTCCACCGTGCGTTCCTTGGTCTTCGGCCGGCAGGGCACCGACGAGCAGTGCCTGCGCCATCTGGGCTTCCACACCGCGGCGTTCGTCTTCGACGAACCTCAGGTGCGCGAGCAGGTCGCGGGCCGCTTCTGCCTGACCGACACGGTCGGACGTCAGATGGGGTTCTACGCACTGCGCAACGGCAAGGTCGCCGCCTTCGCGGTGCACCGGGTGGACGACCCGTCCGCACCGCTTCCGAAGGACACACGAAGCGCGGTGCGGGAGATCTACGGTCCGCTCGGCTGGGTGGTGCCGCGCGCGCTGGCCGCCTGTCCTCCTTCCGAGGAGATCTACTACGACCATGTGGCGCAGACGGTCCTGCCCCACTGGAGCCGCGGCCGGACCGTACTGGTCGGCGACGCCTGCTACGCCGTCTCGCTGCTGGCGGGCCAGGGCGCCTCGCTGGGCGTCGCGGGCGCCCACGTGCTCGCCGCGCAACTGGCGGCCGCCGGCGGGGACGTACGCGCCGGACTGGAGCGGTACGAGCAGCTGTGGCGCCCGGTGGCCGAGGACAAGCAGCGCGTGGCCCTCCAGGGGACGCGCTGGTTCCTGCCCAACAGCAGGGCCCGGCTACGGATGCGCAGGGCGGCGATGCGGCTCTCGGGGCTGCCCGGGGTCAACCGGCTGATCGCCTCGGCGGTGACGGGCAAGCCGGCGGAACTGGGCCAGCTGACGAAGTGACGCGCCCCTTTCGAGAGGCCACCGAAAATTCTTCCGGAACAGCGATGAGTTCCGTCGCCGCGCCTTGTCTACTACTGCGTGGAGCCTTTCACCCCCTGTCGGGCCAGGGCCCACAAAGAAGGACAGCAAGAGGAACGACACCAACTGTCAGGATGCGCAGCGGAGCGCAGAGAAGAGGCACATCATGTCCCGGAAGATCTTCGTCAACCTGCCGGTGAAGGACCTGGACCGCAGCGTCGACTTCTTCACCAAGTGCGGCTTCTCGTTCAATCCGCAGTTCACGGACGAGAACGCCACCTGCATGGTGATCAGTGACGACATCTTCGTGATGCTGCTGGTCGAACCGTTCTTCACGTCCTTCTCGAAGCGGGAGATCCCCGACACCGCGCGGACCAGCGAGGTGCTGGTCGCCTTGTCGGCCGACAGCCGCGAGGAGGTCGACGAGCTGGTGGACACCGCGCTGACCGCCGGCGCCCAGCCGCACGGCGACACGCAGGAGGAGGGCCCGATGTACGGGCGTTCCTTCGCCGACCCGGACGGCCACATCTGGGAGGTCATGTGGATGGACCCGACGGCCTTCGAGGGCTGACCACCGGGCTGCGCCCCCGGCCACGGCGAGGGGCCCGCGAGCTGCGGGCCCGCCCGGCGGTCAGCAGCCTCAGCGGAAGTCCTCGGCGTGGTCCCGGGCCCACTGCGCGAAGCTGCGGCCGGGACTGCCGGTGAGCTGCTCGACCCCCGGGGAGACCTGTGCCGGTACGTCCACCGAGTGGGCGGCGATGTCGAGCAGCACTTCGGCGATCTCGGCGGGGGTGCCGGCGGCGATCATGTCCGCGCGGGCCTCCTGCTGCGAGATCTCCTCGTACCGCAGGCTCCGTCCTGTCGCTTCCGCGATGAGGCGGAGCTGATCGGCCTGGCTCAGCGACGCCGGGCCCGTCAGCGCCGGGGTGGCTCCGCGGGCCTCCAGCGCTCCGGTCAGCGCGAGGACGGCGACGGCGGCGATGTCGTCCTCGTGGATGGGCGCCACCTGGGCCCGGGCCTGGGCGGCGCGCAACACCCCGTCGCGCCGCAGGCCGGCGGCCCACGCGAGGGTGTTGGTGGCGAACATGCCGGGCCGCAGATGCGTCCACCGCATGCCCGCGGTCGCTGCCACCGCCTCCACCTCTTCCTCCATCGACCGGTGGTGCTCCGCGATGGGGTTGTGCGGGTCCACGGGCATGGCGGACTCGATGACCGAGGACGACGAGAGGGTCACCACCTGCTCCACTCCGCGCTCGGCCGCGAGCCGGAGCAGCTCGCCGACTCCGCTCCGAAGAGCCGCGGGGTTCAAAAAGACGGCAGAGACGCCCTCCAGTGCGGCGCCCAGGTCATCCGCCCCCACCGGTGTGGCGCCGTCGGGCAGCCGTGCGCGGTCGGGGCTCCTGGTCAGACCGCGGACCTTGTGCCCCTCGGCGGTCAGACGGGAGACGAGTGGGCGGCCGACGTTCCCGGTCGCTCCGGTCACCAGAATCATGCTGCTCTCCTTCTTGTCGCCTTCTTGCCACCGCACACTCTTCAACCAATTGGGTGAAGAAGTCAACCAGGTGGATGAACTCGCTCGGCACCGCTACGCTGGCGCCGTGAGTGACGAACCCGCGCCCCCGTCCGACGCACCCGGCCCGCGCCGTGCGCGCCGCCCGGAGGCCCGCAAGCTCGACCCGGAGCGCTCCTGCCGGCTCCTGCTGGAAGCGGCCATGGAGGAGTTCGCCGCCAAGGGGTTCGCCGGGGCACGGGTACAGGACATCGCCGACCGGGCAGGACTCAACAAGCAGCTGATCGCTTACCACTTCGGTGGCAAGGAAGGGCTCTGGAACGAGCTGAGCCGGCTCTGGGTCCACCAGGAGGAGACGTTCAACCAGCCGGACACGCCGCTGGAGGAGGTGCTGGTCCGCCATCTGCACCAGGCCCTGGACGACCCCAGGGGTTCCCGGCTCAACGCCTGGGCGGGGCTGACCGGTGCGGGCCCTGAGGTCGAGCGCGAGGACCTGTCGGACATGGAGCGCCGTAAGGAAGCCGGGGAGATCGGCGAAGACCTCGACCCGGGCGCCGTCCTGCTGCTGCTGATGGGGGCGGTCGCCCTGCCCGTGGTGACGCCGCACACGGTCCGTTCGGTGCTCGGTATGGACCCGCGGTCGTCCGAGTTCCGGGAGTTCTACACCGAACAACTGCGCCGGATCGTCCGGCGCCTCGGCTGAGGCGGGCGCCTCGGCCGAGGCCGTCACACGTCTCGTCGGCCCGGCCTGGTACGGCCCGGGCACGCCGTCGCGGACGGCTGCAGGTCCTACGACCAAGGTCCGACCCGGAACCCGGCATTCCGTGCGCTCTCCCGGAGTTGTACCCGGTGAGCGGCCGACGCCGATCCCGCCTCCCCGGCACCGTCGCCGCCTTTGTCGTCCCTGTCGTCCTTGCGGCGGCCTGCCGTCGGCCTGTCGTCGGCCTGGTCGCCGTTCGAGCCAGAGGAGTATCCGGATGCCGGTTCAGCTCAATCACACCATCGTGTACTCCAGCGACAAGAAGCGGTCGGCCGAGTTCCTCGCCGACCTGCTGGGGCTTGAGGTGCGTCCGCAGTACGGTCCGTTCCTGCCGGTCGTCACCGCCAACGATGTGGCGCTCGACTTCGCGGACGCCGGGGAGGAGCCGATCACGCCGCAGCACTACGCGTTCCTCGTCTCCGAAGAGGAGTTCGACACCATCTTCGCCCGGATCCAAGAGGCACGGCTCACCTACTACGCCGACCCCATGCGCAGCCGCCCCGGCGAGATCAACCACAACGACGGCGGGCGCGGCGTCTACTGGGCCGACCCGGACGGGCACATGCTGGAGATCATCACGCGCCACTACGGCGGCGAAAAGCCCGCCTGAGGGCCGGGAGTCCGCCCGGCGGTCGCGATCAGTCCGCCGTGTCCCCGCCGTCCTCCTTGTCGGGGCACGGTGTGCCGCGCGGCAGCTTGTAGGGGGCAGCGATGCGGTAGACGCCCGGGCGCGGCGCGTCCAGCACCGTCCAGGTGTCCAGCACCGGCTCGTCCTTGCCCTCCGGCGGCGGGCCGCCGAAGGTGGGTTCTGCCTTGCGCAGACAGCCGTGGGTGTTGTCGCCCTCGCCCGAGGGCGGCGCCACCCGGCCCCCGTCCTTGTCGACCAGCCCGAGCCACGGCGAGTACGGCACCCGCACCAGCACGCGTCCGCTCTCCCGTACGCGTACGGTCACGCTCTCCGCGTCGGCACGCTCGACGGACGCCGAGGAGTCGACCAGCGGCACCGGATCCTTGACCCGGAAGAGCCGCCAGCTCTCGTCGGACCAGATCTCCTCCAGATACGGCTGGCCCTGCCCCACCAGCTTGGCCTCGGCGACGCCGCCGGCGATGTCGGGCGGGTCAGCGGGGAGGACGACGTAGTGCACGGCCCAGCGGCGCAACCACGCGTGGTAGCGCTCGGGGCTGAGATTCTCCTCGTAGAAGAGCGGATTGCGCTCCAGGTCGGCCTGCCGGTTCCAGCCGCGCGCCAGATTGACGTACGGAGCCAGCGCCGAGGCCTCCCGGTGGCTGTTGACGGGCACGACCTCGACCCGCGCCCGGTCCGCGTCGACCTTCTTGAGCTGGGCGAGCAGTGGCTTCAACTCGCGGGACCAGTTGGTGTCGGGAGTGGTGTGCAGCACGTCCCAGGTGGGCTTGCCGATCTGCCAGCCGAATGTCACCAGCAGCGCCAGCGCCATGGCCAGGCCGCGCCGGGACTTCCACGGCTGCCACCCGTGCCCCACCGCGATCGGCACGGCCGCCAGCAGCGCCACCCCGCCGAACAGCAGTCCGAGCCGTTCCACGTTGGAGCCGACCTGCGAGGGGATCGCCCAGGTCAGCACGATGCCCAGGGCATAGATGGCGCCGCCGACCCGTACCGCCATCCACGTCTTGGGGACGAGGAGCACCACGGCTACGGCGCCCAGCACGGGGAAGATCAGCGACACGAACGGCATCGGCTGCACCCCGGTGAACGGGAAGAGCAGCGCCGAGCAGGCCACGACCGCCGGCGGCGGAAGGGCGACCGCGAACATCGCGGCGGGCCTGCGCGCCAGCAGCAGCGAGGCCGCGACCACCTCCAGGAACAGCCCGGCGACGGGGCTGGCCGCCGTCGCCAGCGCGGCCAGCAGTATCGCGAGCGCAGCCCGCGTATACCGCGCGGGGCGGCTGGCGCGCCCACCGCGCCAGCGCGCCGGCCACGTCCAGACGACGGCTACCGCGCCGAGCCCGAAGAGCACGCCCAGCGCGAAGGTCACCCGCCCGGAGGCGGCGTTGCACGCGAAGGCGAAGGCGCCCCACAGCGAGGGCAGCAGCGGTTTGGGCACGGTCCGCGCCAGGAGCAGCGACAGCAGTCCCGCGGAGAGCACTCCGGAGATGATCAGCGTCGTACGGACCCCGATCACCGCCATCAGATACGGCGAGATGACGCTGTAGGAGAAGGGGTGCAGCCCGCCGTACCAGGCGAGGTTGTAGGCGGAGCCGGGGTGCTCCCCGGCGAACTCGGCCCAGGCGTCCTGCGCGGCCAGGTCCCCGCCGCCGCTGGCGAGGAACCACAGCCAGAGCAGGTGGAGCACCGACGCGACCGCCAGCGTGATACCGACGACGGGCAGCGGCCGGGAGACCTCGTTCCATCGCCGTAGCCCACCGCCGAGGCCGCCGACACCGACGCCGACACCTGCACCTTCGGCCCCCGCCGCCCCGCCGCTGCCGTCGCTGTCGGCCTTGCCTGCCTTGTCGGCGTTGCCGGTGGTGCCGGTGGTCTTGTCGGCAGCGGTTCCGCTGTCGGCCGTCCCGCTGTCCGGGGGATCGCTGCCCGAGGGCTCCGCGTTCGCCGCCGGGTGCGCGTCCGTGCCCGCCCGACCCGGCTCCGGGCGTTGCCCGGGCACGGGTGTGCGAACGGCGCCCGCGGCGTCGTTCACGCCCGGGCTCTCCGCTATCTCACCTGCGCCGGGGTCGGGGTCCGACTCCGGCATACGTGGTGGGTGCACAGTGGCCACTGCGCTCTCTCCCCGTCCTCCCCGTACGGATGTGCGGCTCAGATCCGCACGACGTTACCGGACGACACCCCGGCGCCTCCCGCTGGCCCACGCGCCCGGGCCCGTGGGGGAACGAGCGGGACGCGCGGGCCCGGCGAGCCATGAGCCGGACATGCCGACGGAACGGTGGACGCAGCGCGGCGCGGATTGGTTCAGCCGACGCGGGTCAGCTTGTCCGAGAACCCGGGCTCGCTCAGCTCCTCCTGGAGGGCGACCGGGACCCTGACCTGGCCCGGGCCGTCCCCCACCGTCAGAGTGCCGACCTTGGTGCCCGGCTCGGCCGTGTGCGGGACGGTCTTGCCGCTGTCGGTCAGCCCCAGCTTCACCTTCAGGCCCGGCCAGCCCACGGCCGTCACGTCCTTGGTGGCCACGACGGGGGTCTTGCCGCCCATCTGGTCGTCCACATAGCCGACGACCTGGCCCTTCTTGACCACCTTCTTGGCGGTGAGCGCGTCCTGGCCGGCGTCGATCAGCTTCTTGCTGGCGGCCAGCACGGTGTCCAGGATCGACGGCTCGTACTGCCCGAGCACCGCACCGATGATCAGCTGCTTGGTGCCACCGATCTCCTTCTCGGCGGCGAACAGCAGATTTCCGCCCGCCTTGGTGGTCGTTCCCGTCTTGATGCCGACGACGCCGTCCATCGGGACGAGCCTGTTCCAGTTGCTCTGCGTCTTGCCGTTGCCGTCGACGTACTGCGGCTGCCGCACGACCTCACGGAAGAGCGGGCTCTCCATCACCTTCTTGCCCAGCTTGACCTGGTCGGCAGCCGTGCTGACCGTCGAAGCCGTGAGACCGCTGGGGTCGGTGTAGTGGGTGTTGGTCATGCCCAGGTCCTTGGCGGCGGCGTTCATCTTCTTCACGAACGCCTTCTCCGAACTCGCGTCCCAGCGCGCCAGCAGCCGCGCCACATTGTTCGCGGATGCGATCATGATCGCATCCATCGCTTCCCGCTGGGAGATCTTCGTGCCCGCCTCGACCTTGACGGTCGACTCGTTCTGCGCGCTCAGCCCGGCCTCGTCCTCAGCCTTCTGGTCGACGGGGATCATCTTCCCCTTCGACCCCTTCTTCACCGGGTGGTCCCGCAGGATGACGTAGGCGGTCATCACCTTCGCAACGCTGGCGATCGGCACCGGCTTCTGCTTGCCGTACGAGCCGAACGAGCCCAGCCCGTCCACATCGATCACGGCCTGCCCCTCGGAGGGCCAGGGCATGGACGGCTTGGAGCCCTCGAACGTGTACGTCTCGGAAGCCGTCATCGACAGCTCGGCCTCCGGCAGCGGACGCACCGCCTGCACGACGACGAAGACCACCGCGAGCAGCAGCACCAGCGGCGTCCAGATCTTCACCCGGCGGGTCAAGGTGCGCAGCGGCGTCTCGGGCGGCGGCGGGCTGTTGGTCAGCTGCGCCAGCAGGTCGAGCGGCTGCGGCTGGGAACCGCCCGCCTGCGCCGCCTCCGGGCTGCCCGGCATCGGCTGCTGCCGGGTGCGCTCCGGCTCGCTCTCGGCCGGGCTGGACGGCGGCGCCTGGGGCGCGCCCAGAGCCCCGGAGGCGCTGCCCGGAGCCGCCGCAGCCGGTCCCTCCGGCGCCCCTGCGGGGCGCGCCGGGGCCGCCGACCACGGATTCGCGGTGGGCGCCGACGGCGACGCAGCGGGTTTGCGGGGCGCCGTCGGAGCCGCGGCACTCGCAGCCGCGGCCGCCGACGTGGCCGGCTTGGCGGGGGTGCGGGGCTCGTCGGCGGACCGGAGCGGGACGAACTGGCTGGTCCGCTCGGCGTCCGACTCCTCGCTGCCCCCCTTGTCCCGGTCGTCCCGTTCCCGGGGATCGGTCACCCCCGAAGGCGCGGCTGAACCCTTTCTTCCGGCCTTATCGGTCTTTGCGGCCTTATCGGTCCTATTGGTCTTTTCGGTCCCGTCGGCCCCGCTGGCCCCATTGGCCCCGTCGGCCTTGGTGGCCTCATCGCCCTTGGGGCTCCGGTCGGCCTTGTCGGCCCTCTCGGGCTTTCCGGCCTGTGCCGACTTCTCCCCGATGCCGTTGCTGCCACTGGCGCCGCCGGACGGGCCCTGGGCACGCCCGACATCGGGGGCGCGGAAGACCGCCGTCGCCTGATCGACAGCGGGGGTGTCCTTCTCGCCCTCGCCGCCCGCGTCAGCCTTGCCGACCTTGCCGGCCCCATCAGCCTTGCCGTTCTTGCCGCCCCGGCCGGACTTGTCGGCCTCCTCGGCGTCCTTCGCCTCCTTGGCCGCTCCGAAGAACGCCGAGGTCAAACGCTCGGCGCGGTCGGCTGCCGCAATGTCGTCCTCGGTGCCGGCGCGGTCGCCCTCACGCCGCAGGACTCCGAACATTGCGGTCGGCGCGTCGCCCTGGGCGGCGGTGTCGGCACCCTTCGCCGGTGCGTCGTCGGACCCGGTCCCCTCCGGCTTCGGGCGGACGGGAAGATCGCTGGAGGCGGCGCCGTCGCCGGTCTCCGCGGCGCGCTCGCCGTCACCGGTTCCCTCGCCCTTGCCGTCGTCCTGGGCGGCCTGAGAGCCGTCGCCGCCCTCCGCGTCGGCCGGGGCGCTGTCGCCCGCGACCCAGGCCGCCACGGCGGACTTCAGCCGCTCGTCACCCTCGTCGCCCCCATCCCGGCTCTGGTCGTCCCGCGCCTGCCGGTCGCCGTCGGGTCCGTCGGCCGCGCCGTCCCGCTCCGTCGCCCCGTCCGGCGTGCCGCCGGGAGGTGTGGGCGCGGGGATCTTCGACGGGTTGCCGTCCTGTGTCGCGGTTCCGGCGCCGTTCTCTGCCCCGGAGCCCTTCGCCCGCTTCTTTTCGGCCGTCTCGTCGGGCCGTGCAACCGTCCCGCTGCTCCCCGTCGTCTCCCCCGACGACCTCTCCCGCTCCGACCTGTCGGGGGATTCGCCCGCCACCAATGCCTCCTGATGCTGCTGCTCGCCGCTCGCCATACCAGTTAACAGTGTCCTACGCACCGAAGGCGCCACCGGCGTGGCGGGGCTCCTTCGGAGGGCGGCCTCCGTGGCCCCCCTCAGCGCCAGACGAGAACGACATACCTACTGGTTCCCACCCATAAGGTTCGGGCGCTCTCGACAGACCATTGTGAGAGGGGTCACCCTGTCATTCATCCACGCGGGGAGGCATGGATGGGCAGGAGCCGCAGAACAATTCCCGAGGAGTTGCTGCTGCTCGCTCTGGACCCGGCCACGGGTACCACGGCGCAGCCGCAGTCGCTCGACCTCGGCCTGGCCGGAGCACAGCTAGTGGAGCTGGCTCTGGCAGGACGGATAGCCCCTGATGGGGATCGTATCGCCGTGGTGCTGCCACGGCCGACCGGAGATCCGACTCTGGACTCCGCGTTGGAACTGCTGCGCAGGCGTGGCAGTCCCGTACGCGCTGTCCACTGGATCGGCGGGCCTCGGCTGGGGCTGCGCCAAACCTATCTCACACATCTGGAACGGTGCGGCATGGTGCACGCCGTTTCCGGCCAGATGTGCGGAGTGCTGCCGACGACGCGCTACCAGGCGACGGAGACAGCCATCAGCCGGGAGATCAGGGCCCGGCTGGACACCGCCATCCGCACCGGAGTCCCACCGGACCCGCGGACGGCGGCGCTCGCCGCACTGGCCCACGCGGTCGGTCTCGGCAAGCACCTCTACCCCGGCAACGAGGGACGGTCGTGCCGTTCCCGGCTGCGGGACCTGATCAGGCACGACCCGATGGGCGGTCTCGTCGCGCACGCGGTGATGGACGTGCAGAACGGCGTCGGGGCGCAGCCCAGGCGGGCCCAGGCGGGCGCGGCGAGCGGACCTTCCTCGGGACGTTCGGCCGCGCGGGCGACAGCGTCCGCCGCGGGTCCGACGCGGCATGTGCCGGAGCAGGCCCGGCACCTGGCGGGCGGCATGGTCAGGGCAGGAGCACGCTGACCGGCTCGCCCGCGTCCCGGCGCCGGGCACGTCTTCGGGCACGACGCACAGGTCCCGGTCACCACGCACGGGGCTGAGCACGGCACAGGAACGGGCTGCGCACGGCACCCGGACCGGCTGAGCCGCACACGGGCCGAGCGCTACGCGCGTACGAGCACTACGCGCGTGGCTCGGCTCCGCGGTGCGGCGAGGACGGCAGTGCCGAGTGCGGCGGGTGTGCCGAGTGCCGGGCGCGTCGGCTGTCGGGTGTGCCGACCGCGGGTCGCGGGCGGCAGGCCAGGTGCAGGATTCGTACGCACGCGCGGGACGGTGGTCCGGTCGTCGGGAACGACGGCCGGATTCGCCTCCCGTGCGTGCAGTTTTTCGTGTCCGCTGTACTCGTGCCCGCACTCTCTGTTGCCATTTTCCAGCGGGAGCGCACATGTTGGTGGCAACCTGCTGGAGTAGTCGTACTTACACGGAGGTGCGGTCCCGTGGCGTCGAACGTCAACCCCACAGTCCGGCGTCGCCGACTGGGCCAGGAGTTGCGCCGCCTGCGCGAGCAGCGGGGCATGACGGCCGAGGAGGTCGCGGACCGGCTGCTGGTCTCCCAGTCGAAGATCAGCAGGCTGGAGAACGGCCGGCGCAGCATCAGCCAGCGGGACGTACGCGATCTGTGCGGGGTCTACGAGGTCGAGGACCGGCGGATAGTCGACTCGCTGATGCAGATGGCGAAGGAGTCGCGCCAGCAGGGCTGGTGGCACGCGTTCGGTGACATCCCCTACAGCGTCTACATCGGCCTGGAGACGGACGCCGCCTCGCTGCGCGTCTACGAACCCCAGGTCGTGCCGGGGCTGCTGCAGACGCGGCCGTACGCGGAAGCCGTCGTCGCCGGTGCGCTGCCCGAGGCCACGGCGGCGGACATCGAGCGGCGGGTGCAGGTACGGATGCGCCGCCAGGACCGCATCAAGGACGAACGCAACCCGCTGCGGCTGTGGGCGGTGCTGGACGAGTCGGTGCTGCGCCGCGAGGTCGGCGGCAAGCACACGATGGCCGAGCAGCTCGAGTACCTCAACGAGATGTCGCAGCAGCCCCATGTGACGCTGCAGGTCATGCCGTTCTCGATGGGTGCGCATCCCGGAGTGAACGGGCAGTACGCCATTCTCGAGTTCCCGGAGGCGACGGACTCGACCGTCATCTACCTCGAAGGGGTCACCAGCGACCTGTATCTGGAGAAGGCGAACGACGTGCAGAACTACAGCGTCATGTACGAGCATCTGCGGGCCCAGGCGCTGAACCCGGACCAGACCCGGGAATTCATCGAGAAGGTCGCCAAGGAGTACGCCCGGGGCTGAGCGGACCCGCCCCGAACGAAACGGCCCGGCAACTGCCGGGCCGTTTGGCATGTGCCGCACGAGGTTGCCGAAAAAGGCGGGAAGGCTACACCGCTGGGCACCGCGATGTGAAGAGCTGCTTGGAATATGCCATCCGGTTGAGTGAACGACGGCTTCCCGCGCCCGAATCGCCGCGTAATGTCGTTCGCACGTCAGGAACAACCCGGAACAACCGGAGCAGATATGCCGATTCAGCAGGGAAACACTCACGACTGGACCAAGTCCAGCTACTCGACCGGTAACGGTGCCTGCGTGGAGGTGAAGTCGCCGGCCGTGCGCACGGTGGCGGTGCGTGACTCCAAAGAGCCGCAGGGGCCCGCGCTCAGCTTCCGGCCGGAGGTGTGGGGCGCGTTCGTGAGCCGGGTGAGCGCCGAACACTCCGGCGTCGCCCGGGCCTGAGGCCGGCGCCGGAAGCCCGTACGGTGTCGGCGGCGCGCCCTCGCGGCGCTGCCCGGACGGCGCCCCAGTGACGTAGGAGCCCTCTCGACTGGCCCGCCGTCCCGGCCGAGGGGGCTCAGCACTGCGCGCGGCGGCTCACCGCCTCAGCGGAGCTGGTCCACATAGGTGTCCGTGCCCGGGATCGTCGGGACGAAGGGCGCGACCAGTTCCGTCCGCCCCAGCCCGGACTCCGCCACGGTCTCGTCCAGGCCCGTGAAACTTGCCTCCCAGCGTTCGCGCGGGTCCTCCTGGAGGAACCACAGCAGGGTCAGCCGGGTGTCGACACCCTCGACCTGCTCGACGTACGACATCCGGTCGACGGGCAGCGGGGTGGGGCGGAAGACGGTGACCATGGCGGCAGGGGAGCCCTTCAGCCGGGCCGGGAGGTGGCGGGCACGCAGCCACTCCAGCAGTTCGGCCCGCTCCCCCGCGCTCCTCGCGTCGACGACCTGGAGCACCAGGCCCCGATAGGGGTGGTCGAGCGCGTGGTGGTCGCGGGGACCGGCGGCACCGTCGCGATAGACGGTCGCCTCGTGGTCCTGGAAGCTGGTGAAGACGTGGGTGCGGGCGCGGTGGACGCGCCCGTCGCGGTTGAGGCGCTTGTTGATCGCGACGGTCCACCGCATGTGCTCCGCGTAGCGGCCCTCGGTGATCCAGTACGTGGCCAGATAGCAGCCCGTGGTGACCGGTTGTGCGACAGCGGACTCGGCCGGGTAGCGCAGTGCTCGCAGCTCCCGGGTGGCCACCCAGCGGCGTCCGGCGTAGATCCAGGGCATGGCCATGGCGCCCGCGATGTAGTGGTCGTCCTCGTACCAGCGGTTGTAGGCGTACTCGTGCCCCGGGTGGGGCTCGACCATCGTGATGAGGGCGTGTCCGGGGCGTACGCCGTAGGGGCCGACCGAGGCCAACTCGGCGTAGGTGTCCGGCCGGGTGCCCGGATCGGTGCGCTTGTCCGCGGGGGTGTCGTCCTGGGCCGTGGCGGGCGGGTCGGTCGGTGTCTCCATTGGGGTTCCTCCGGCTCCTCGGCTCCCGTACGGTGTCCTGACTGTGTAGCTGACTGGGCGTCAGAATTCGAGACCCCGGTCGACCGGACGGCCCTGGGCGGGAGGCGATCTGTCGTGCTGCTTGCGGACAAGACCGTGGTGGTGTCGGGAGTCGGCGCCGGTCTCGGCCACGAAGTGGCCGCCGCCTGCGTGCGGGAAGGCGCCCGTGTCGTACTCGGCGCCCGTACGGAGGCGAACCTGGCGGCCTGCGCCGCCGCCGTCGACCCCGACCGGACGCACAGCGCCTACCGCACCGTCGACATCCGGGACGAGGACCAGTGCGCGGCACTGGCCGCGCTGGCGGACGAACGCTTCGGCGGTATCGACGCGGTCGTCCACGTCGCCGCGCTCGACACCGTGATGGGCGGCCTGGAGGACGCCGACCTCGCCGAGTGGCAGCAGGTGCTGGATGTCAATCTGCTGGGGACGCTGCGCATGACCCGGGCCTGTCTGCCCGCGCTGAAGGCGGCCGGGGCACGCGGGGACGGCTCCGTCGTGATGATCGGCACCCAGTCCTCCGTCGCCCCTCCCACCCAGGTGCGGCAGGCGGCCTACGCGGCCTCCAAGGGCGCCCTCGTCTCCGCCATGTACTCCCTCGCCAGGGAACTGGGGCCGCACCGGATACGGGTCAACACCGTGCAGCCCGGCTGGATGTGGGGGCCGATGGTGGAGGGATATGTGACCTGGACGGCGGAGTCGGAAGGGTCGGCGCCCGAGGCGGTGCGGGGCCGGCTGGAGGAGCGCATGGCGCTGCCGCGGATGGCCGAGGACGGGGACGTGGCCGAGACGGTGGTGTTCTTCGCCTCCGGGAGGGCGCGGGGCATCACGGGGCAGTGCCTGCTGGTGAACGCGGGCGAGCTCATGCGGTGACCCGTGGCCGTGCGCCGTGGCCCTCCTTCGTCGCGGCGGCGGCCCGGTCCTCCGACTCCTGCTGGAAGTGCTGTACGACCTGGGATGCGACGGCGCGTGCCGCGCGGGAGGGCAGGCGCCGTCGGTGACGCGCCAGGTGGACGGAGACATCCGGGAGGGAGGGGCCGCGTACTGCCGTGAGGCGGCCGTCGCGCAGCGCCTCGATCACGTTGGCGCGCGGGAGGATGGTCAGACCGAGCCCCGCTGCGACGCAGGAGCGGGCGGCTTCGATGCTGCCGAAGCGGGTCAGCCGAGGCCGGACACCGGCGACCGCCTGCAGCCGTTCAGCCAGCCAGTCGCTGTAGGAGCAGCCCTGCTCGTGCAGGAAGAAGTTCTCCCGCGCCAGCTCATGCCACGTGACCGGTCCTTCGCGGGCGGCGAGGGGGTGACCGGGAGCGCACACCAGCACCAGGGGCTGACCGGCGATGCGCTCAGCCGTCACGCCGGGGAAGTCGACCTGCTCCTCCAGGAGGAGAGCACAGTCCAGTCGTCCTGCCCGCAGCCCCTCCACGGCGCTGGTGGTCCCGCACGGCTCCAGGTGCACCTCCACCTCGGGGTGGAGGCTGCGCAGCGCGGCGATCACACCCGGGAGGTGGGCCGAGCACTGGGTTTCGCCCGCTCCTACCACCACCGTCCCGCTGACCGGGCCGTCCTCGGTGGCCGCCGCGAACAACCGTGACTCCGCCTCCAGGACCTCCTCGGCCACGCCGAGCAGCCGCCGCCCCGCCTCGGTGAGCAGCGCACCTCTGGCCAGCCGGTCGAAGAGCCGCGTGCCCAGCGCCTTCTCCAAAGCTTTGACCTGCACGGTGACCGTGGACTGCGCCAACCGCAGTTCGGCGGCAGCGCCGGTGAAGCTTTCCGTCCTGGCGAGTGCGGCGAAGGTCTGGAGCAGTCGGGTGTCCATGCCAGGACCCTAACAAGCCATCGAGCTGTTCGATCGCTCTCATACATAACTATCGTTGGTAATAATGTGGCCAGGGTGGAAGGGTGCAGGCATGACTTCCTCAGCGGCCGAAACGCCCACTCCAGCCACGACAGCGGCAGCGGTTGCCGACGCCGGCATCCTTCGCTACACCGCCTTCACCTCCGACCCCGACGGCGGCAACCCGGCCGGTGTCGTCCTCGACGCCACGCGGCTCGACGAACAGCAGATGCTGGCGATCGCCGCCGAGGTCGGATATTCCGAGACGGCGTTCATCACCGCCGGGGACGAGCAGCAACGCCGCTTCACCCTGCGGTACTTCAGCCCGCTCGCCGAGGTGGCCTTCTGCGGGCACGCCACCGTCGCCGCGTCGGTGGCACTCGCCGAGCGCATCGGCCCCGGCACGCTGCTCTTCGATACTCCCGCCGGGGAGATCACAGTGGCGACCGGGACCGATGGACAGGGCGCCGTGCGGGCGACGCTCACCAGCGTCCCCACCCGGTCCCGGCCCGCGCAGGACGCCGAGGTGGACGCCACGCTGTCGGCCCTGGGATGGAACAGGTCCGAACTCGACGCGGAGCTGCCGCCGCACGTCGCCTTCGGCGGTAACGAGCACTTGGTACTCGCAGCCGGCTCCAGCGCCCGACTGGCCGACCTCGACTACGACTTCGAGGCGCTGGCCGGTGTCATGCGGCAGTACGGCTGGACGACGGTGCACCTGGTCTGGCGGGAGAGCGCCGACCGCTTCCACGCACGCGACCCGTTCCCCGTCGGCGGCGTCGTCGAGGACCCGGCCACCGGAGCGGCGGCCGCCGCGTTCGGAGGCTACCTGCGCACGCTCGGGCTGCTGCCCGCGGCGGGCGTGGTCGCCATCCGGCAGGGAGAAGACATGGGGCGGCCGAGCGATCTGCTCATCGAGGCGGAGCCCGGCGGCGCACGGATCCGCGTCACCGGCCACGCCGTGCGGATCACCGACAGCCAGGGCTGATCCGGCAGTCTTGCGCACCCCGGCCCCGCACGCCCGCAGGCTCCGCAGGACCGCAGCCCGCAAGCGACCCGCAGGGGCAACCCCTACCCGGACAACCCGTCCAACCGCCGCTCGAACAGCAGGGGTACAGGCATCGAGGGGACGACCGCAAGGTGGCTGGTGGACCGGTGGTTCGCGGCTTGTGGGAGGTGAGGCAGCTTGGGGGCCTCCAGGGGCAGCCGGGGTGAGGTGCGCTCGTGCCAGAGGCCGGGCACGAACAGGCTGCGGCCTGCTCGGGGGCGGGTGGCCAGGAGCACCAGCGGGGTCGCGGCGAGCTCCGCTGCCGCCTCCTTGAAGCGGGCGGGCTTCCAGCCCGTCCACGCCTTCACCCGGCGGTCCGTGGGATCCGGGAGGGCCAGCAGCATCAGCTGGAGCGCCGCCGCGTCCTCGCTCAGGCCATGCTGCTCCGCAAAGCGGGCCACCAACTGCGGGACCGAGCGGACCGGGTACTGCTCCCAGCCGGGGGGCAGCTCCGCGTCAGCTGCCAGATGGGCGCCCAGCGCGGCGAAGTCCTCGCTGAGCAGCAGCCGCAGGTCCGCCAGCGCCGGCAGGCCCGAGGGAGTGGGGAGCCACTGGGAGGGCAGGACGGAGTCCAGGTAGGTGTCCAGCGCTTCGAGCACCGGATCGTTCGCGCCCGACAGCTGGTCCGGGTCCACGGACACATGGCGGACTTCGTGGGTCTTGTCCTCCACCACCGTCACGGCCGGGTGCGCGGTGAGTGCGTCGGTGGCCGGCGGGGCGCCCATCAGATGATTGCTCTGCAGGGAGAAGACCCGCAGCGGGCCGGGTCCCGCCGCCAGTTCCTGGCGCAGCCGGGAGATGGCCGCTCCGAGAGTCGGGCGCAGCGGATCGCCCGCGGGCGTGCGGTAGGCCGCCCAGGCGGCGAGGCGGGGCAGCGCCAGCAGTTCGGGCTCGGGGCTCAGCGGTACGCCGGGCGCGAGGCAGTCGGCGCCGGCGGCGAGCCGGCCCAGGAGTGCGGAGCGCCGCAGTGGCGGCCACCACAGCCGGCCGGTGGAGTCGGAGGTGTGGGTCTCGCTCTCGGGCCGGCGGCGTGGTGGTGCCGACTCCCCCGTGGGCGCGGCGACTTCCTTGTGCACCGGTGTCGTCAGCGCGGACGGTGTGGGCAGCGGCCTGCCGATCTCGCTGAGCCACCACTCGGCGGCGCGCGGCACGTCCGGACCTTGGGTCCACAGCAGCTCGGGGGCGTCCGGCAGCAGCCTGTCGTAGAGCGCCGAGAGTTGTTTGGGGGTGAGGAAGTGGTGGAGCCCGTCCAGGGCTCTCTCATACTCCTTCTCCGTCACCTCCCAGCTCTTGATGCCATAGGAGCCCGTGGTCGAAAGGAGGCTCTGTGCGACGCCCTGGTGCGGAGCGCAGGGCAGCACTCCACGCAGCAGGACCACCGCCTCGGGGTGTGAGAGGCCGAGCCGTCCGGCGAAGTCGGCGGCCAGTTCCGGGCGTGCGGGGGCCGGGCCGTGCTGCTGGTACGACTGAGCGAAGCGCGTGAACCAGCTGCCGGGACGCGCGGGCTCCAGCACATCGGCCCTGACCGGTTCGAGGCCCGCGGCGGCGAGCGGGCCGACCGCCGGGAAGTCGCCACCGGGTGCGTACTCCAGCACCCGCAGCGGAACCGGTTCCCGGGCCACCGACCCGGTTCTGCGCTCCTGGAGAACCAGGGCAGCCGAGGCCCCGGTGCGGATCGGCCAGGTGTACAGCGCGGGCAACTGCCGCATCGTCGCGGTGGGCAGCGTGTACTCCACGATCCGCCACTCCCCCGAGGCGAAGGGGCAGTCCGCGTACTGGGCCAGTTCGGCCACCGTCCTGGACGCGTCGCGGGTGAGGCCCGTCGCGGCGCGCAGGGCCTCCACCAGAGCGTACCCGTGGACGGGCCCGACCCTGAACCGCTGCCAGGCGTGGTCCCGCTCCTGGCTGCCCTTGCGGAGGTCGCCGTCCCAGGGCGGGGTGTCGGAGACCGCCAGCCGCATCAGCCGTTGGGCGAGGGACCGCCAGGAGGTGTCCTCTTCCGGGGCGGGCGCCGGGGCGGGGACCCGCTCGGCGTCCGGGGTGAAGCGGCGCACCAGGCGGGCCTGGCCTTCGAGGCAGTTGGCGGCCATCACCAGCAGGTGGGTGACCCGGTGGAAGCTCAGGCCCGCCTCCTGCCAGGTGGCGCCCTGGGCGAGCTCGGGCAGTTCGTCGCGGAGCAGGACGAAGTTGTCGCCTCGTGCTCCGTCGCCCGGGCTGAGGTGTTCGGGCTTCACCTTGGCGACGATCTTCTCGACCCGTTCGCGGTCCAGCTGAGGCGGCAGTTCGCGCATCAGCAGCCCGATGACGTCGACCGCGGCGAACTCGCGGGCCGCCTCGGGGTCCTGGAGCAGTTGGTCGACCGCTCCCCCGACGTGGACGAACCGGCCGAGGACCAGCACCAGTCCGTCGAAATCGACCCCGGCGCGCAGCAGCGCCCGCTCGCGCGCGCACCAGGCTCGCAGTTCCTCGTGGCCGACCCAGGTGGTGTACAGGTGGTCGAGCCTGCCCCAGCCCTTGGTCTGGTGCGGGTTGTACCAGCGGTTGGACGACATCGCGTCGGCGGCCTTGTCGCCTTCCACCGTCATATCGAGGTCGGCGCGCATCCACGCTCGCACCTCGCTCTCGAAGCGCGCGTCGGCCAGCAGGTGGCGCAGCTCGGGGCGGCGCGAGACCAGCAGGTCGTACGGGCGCGCCGTGGCCAGCCGTTCCGGTGGGTCGCTGACCGGGACGCCGTGCTCCAGGAGCAGGTCCATCAGGTCGAGGGGGATGCGCTTGCGCTCTCTCCAGTCGCGGTACGTCCAGTGCCGGAACTCGACCGGGACGCCGTCGGCGGCTGCCCTCGGGGCGACGCGCTCGGCCAGCTCGTACACCATCGGCCACGGGCCGCTGTCCCGGACCGGCGCCGTGTTGACGCAGTCGGTCAGCCAGGCGGCGGTCGCTCCCCGCTCAAGTCCGGGGAGCTCCCCGGTGAGCTGGGCCAGTGCTCCGGTGCGCTCCAGCAGGCTGCGCCACACCTCGGCCCGTCCCCCTGAGGCGTAGCCGCGGGGGCGCAGCCGCAGGACGGCTTCGCGTACGGTCTCCGCGCACCGCTCGACCAGTATGTCGATGGCACGGCCCTTGCAGCAGCGGGTCCAGAACTCGGTGTCGTCGAGCGAGAGCGCGCCGTCCTCGATCAGCTCCGCCATCATGGTGGCCAGCTCTTCTTCCGGGTCCTGCCCGGCCGCCTTGGCGAGCTTGCGGATGTCGGCCGCCAGCTGCGGGTGGAGTTCGCCGTGACCGCGGCGCCTGGCCCGCACCACCTCGCGGAAGCGGGCCAGGTGCTCGCCTGATCCGCTGCCCCGGGAGGCCAGTTCGTTCACCCACGCACGCAGCACGGTCGCGGAGAGTGCTCCTGCCTCGGCGTAGCGCAGCAGGCGGGAGTGCAGCCAGGCGTGGTCGGGCGTGCGGCCGAGGTTGCGCTCCGTCTTGCGGGCCCGGCCGAACCAGGCTGCCGCCTCGGCCTCGCTGCCCTTTTGGAGGGCGAAGTCGGCCATCTCGTCCAGCAGTGTGACCGCCAGCGCGGGTGCGGTCTCCTCCAGCCCGGCCAGCACGCGGTCCATGTCCTTCTTGAAGACGTACTCCCAGTCCACGGTCTCGTGCTGGAGAGCGCGAATCTTCTCCAGGGCGAGGCGCTGCTGCTGCGGGTGGGCCGCCAGCACCCGCTCGGGGAACGGCAGCCGCCTCTCGTGATCCGGTGCCCCGTCCGGAATGCCGGTGGTGAAGAGGCCCTCCGGCAGCCAGCCGTCCTCGCGCATCAGCAGATCGCGGTAGGGGACCACGTCCTCGGGCAGGAGCTGGGTCAGGGTGAGGCCGTGCGGGCCCGCGTAGGTGCGGGCGAACAGGCCGTCCTCGCCGCGCTCCTCGGTCAGCGGCACGCCGGCGTCCTCCAGCGCGCTCCACCACTCCGGGTCGACCTCGACCAGTGCGCGCGGGGCGCCTGCTCCCGCTTCGGCCCACGCCTGCGCGTACCCCTGGCACGCCTTACGGTGTGCGCGCAGCACCTTTCCCATGGCGATCAGTGAGATCAGCCCGGGGTCGCCGGCGAGCTGGGCCGGGACCGTCTTCAGCTTGCGGCCCTTCGGGTTGCGGTAGACCACCTCCAGGCCGTCCTCCGTCAACTCGGCCGTGTAGCCGTCCTTCTCCACGCTCGCGGCCATGGGTTGCTGCCTTCCGTCGTCCCCGTTGCCCCGTTCGTCCCCGCACGGACCGCTGCCGCCATGGCACAGCTGTTCCCTGGGCGATCTGCCGTGCGGGGATCTTGCAAAACACCTTATGCGCGGCCACCGACAGCCGCGGAGCCCTGTGGAAAACCCCGGTGCGGGCCAGGGCTTGCCCGGCGACGAGCGTCGAGCGACGATCTCGCGTACCCCGCCCGGGGGGGGGGCTGCGCTCACGCCCGCGGGTAGCGGGCCAGCCAGGCGGGGGAGGCCGTGCCGGGGCCGTGCAGCGCGGGACCCTGCGTCATCTCCATCGCGAAGTCGTCGGCCAGCTCCAGGATCGTGGCGCGGCCCTCCAACTCGGCCACCCAGCCGGGCGGAAGCGCTGTCTCACCGTGCATGGCGCCCAGCAGGTTGCCGCAGACCGAGCCGGTCGAGTCGCTGTCCCCGCTGTGGTTGACGGCCAGCAGCAGGCCGTGCCGGACGTCCTCGGCGACCAGCGCGCAGTAGACGCCGATGGACAGCGCCTCCTCGGCCGTCCAGCCCTCCCCCAGCGCCGCCACCCGATCCGGTGACGGCATGCCCTGGCGGACGGCGCCCAGGGCCCGCTTGAGCGCGTCGGTCGTCTCCTGGTGCCCCGGACGGGCCGACAGGTGCACCAGGGCGCGCTGCACGGCGGTGTCCAGGTCGTCGCCGCGGGCGAGCGTGTGGACGATCGCGGCGAACGCGCCGGCAGCCAGACAGCCGGTGGGGTGGCCGTGTGTCTGTGCGGCGCACTCGACAGCCAGTTGGAAGACCAGTCCGGGCTCCCAGCCCACCAGCAGCCCGAACGGCGCCGAGCGCATCACTGTGCCGCAGCCTTTGGAGTCGGCGTTCTTGGGCTGCTCCAGGGTGCCCATACGGGGATCCGCCAGTCCGCTGAGGCAGGCGTTGCCGGGAGCGCGGCGGGCGTAGAGCCACTCCTCGCGGGCGAGCCAGCCGTCGTTCTCCCGGCGCTCGTCGGGGCCCCAGTCCCGCTGGGTGGTCGCCCAGCGGCGGTAGGCGGCGTGCACGTCGGTGGGCGGGTGCCAGGCGCCGGTGTCGCGGCGTACATGGGCGCGGATGAGGCCGTCCACGGTGAACAGCGTCATCTGGGTGTCGTCGGTGACCGCGCCCCTGCGGCCGTACGCGGGCACATAGTCGGTGACACCCTGCGGGCCCCACTTCTCCCGGATGGCGGCCAGCGAGTCGAACTCGACGCCCGCACCGAGCGCGTCACCGATCGCACCGCCCAGCAGGCAGCCGCGCACCCTGCTGCGGAAGTCCTGCTGCTCGGCACGCCCCCATATGGCCGTCGGGGCACCGTCCCCGCCACCCGCACCTGTCACGATTCGCTGCCCTTCCTCGCCTCCTTGTGGCTCCCGCACTGTAGTAAAGATCCGGCCGGGCGGAGGGGGGAGTGCGGGAGCCGTCCGGCGTCACACCACCGGCAGCAGGTCCGGCAGATGACCGTCCGAGGCGTGGGCCGCCTCGACCCGCTCCGGCGGCACCTCGCCGTATCGGGTCGTACGGGGACGGGCGGGACGGCCCGCCGCTTCGGCGATGGCGACCAGGTCCTTGATGGACCGGTAGGAGCCGTAGGAGGAGCCCGCCATGCGGGAGATCGTCTCCTCCATGAGGGTGCCGCCCAGGTCGTTGGCGCCGGAGCGGAGCATCTCGGCAGCCCCTTCGGTGCCCAGCTTGACCCAGCTCGTCTGGATGTTGGGGATCCAGGGGTGGAGCAGCAGCCGCGCCATGGCGGTGACGGCGCGGTTCTCGCGCGCGGTCGGCCCCGGGCGGGCGATACCGGCGAGGTAGACGGGCGCGTTGGTGTGGATGAAGGGCAGCGTCACGAACTCGCTGAAGCCGGGCACCCCCTTCTCCTGGGCCGACCGCTGGATGTCGGCCAGCAGCCGCAGATGGCCCAGCCAGTGGCGGGGCTGGTCCACGTGGCCGTACATCATCGTGGAGGTCGAGCCCAGACCCACCTCGTGCGCCGTCTTGACGACCTCGACCCAGGTGGCCGTCGGGAGCTTGCCCTTGGTGAGGATCCAGCGGACCTCGTCGTCCAGGATCTCGGCCGCCGTGCCCGGGATGGAGTCCAGCCCGGCCTCCTTGGCGGCGGTCAGCCACTCGCGGATGGACATGCCGGTGCGGGTGGCGCCGTTGACCACCTCCATGGGGGAGAAAGCGTGCACATGGATGCCCGGTACGCGTTCCTTGACGGCTCGTGCGATGTCGAAGTAGGCGGTGCCCGGCAGATCGGGGTGGATACCGCCCTGCATGCACACCTCGACCGCTCCCACGTCCCACGCCTGCTGGGCCCGTTCGGCGACCTGCTCCAGGGAGAGCGTGAAGGCGTCGGCGTCCGTACGGCGCTGCGCGAAGGCGCAGAAGCGGCAGCCGGTGTAGCAGACGTTGGTGAAGTTGATGTTGCGGGTGACGATGTACGTCACCTCGTCGCCGACCGCGTCACGGCGTACGTCGTCCGCCGTGCGGCACAGCGCGTCCAGCGCGGGCCCGTCGGCGTGCAGCAGGGCGAGGGCCTGTTCGTCGGTGAGCCCGGTCGGGTCGTCGGCGGCCTGGCCCAGGGCCTCCCGCACATCGGAGTCGACGCGCTGGGGCGCCATCCCGGGTGCGGCGCGCTCGCGCAGCTCCTGCCAGTCGCCGTACACCTCGTCGAAGTCGTCCCGCCGGTCGGCGCTGCGGCCCTCGGTGTCGATGGTGCGGTGCAGATCGGTGCGGCCCATGGGGGTGAAGCCCTCGTCCGGCTCCTGCCAGGGCAGCCCCTCGGGGCGTACGTCGGTACGTGCCAGCCCCGTGTCCGGGTCGGCCAGCGCCTGTACGTGCGGCAGGACGCGCGGGTCCAGCCACGGCTCGCCGCGCCGGACGAACTCGGGGTAGACGGCGAGGCGTTCGCGCAGCTCGAACCCGGCCGCCGCGCTCTTGTCGGCCAGCTCGTCGATGTGCGGCCAGGGGCGCTCGGGGTTGACGTGGTCCGGGGTGAGCGGGGAGACGCCGCCCCAGTCGTCGATGCCCGCCCCGATCAGCCGCGCGTACTCGGCGTCCACCAGGTTCGGCGGCGCCTGGAGGCAGCCGGACGGGCCCATGATGTGCCGCGCCACGGCGACGGTCGCCACCAGGTCGTCCAGTTCGGCGTCGGGCATACCGCGCATCGCCGTGTCCGGCTTGGCGCGGAAGTTCTGGATGATCAGCTCCTGGATGCCGTGGTACGCACGCTGCACACGGCGCAGCGCGAACAGCGACTCGGCACGCTCCTCGTGCGTCTCCCCGATGCCGATGAGCAGCCCGCTGGTGAACGGGACGTTGGAGCGGCCGGCGTCCTCCAGCACCCGCAGCCGGACCGCGGGCTCCTTGTCGGGCGAGCCGTGGTGCGGGCCGCCCGGCTCGCTCCACAGCCGTTCGGCGGTGGTCTCCAGCATCATGCCCATGGAGGGTGCGACGGGCTTGAGCCGCTGGAAGTCCGTCCACGACAGCACCCCGGGGTTGAGGTGCGGCAGCAGGCCGGTCTCCTCCAGGATGCGGATGGCCACGGCGCGGACGTAGGCGAGCGTGTCGTCGTAGCCCTCCGCTTCGAGCCAGGCACGGGCCTCGGGCCAGCGGTCCTCCGGCTTGTCGCCGAGGGTGATCAAGGCTTCCTTGCAGCCGAGCTCGGCCCCCCGGCGGGCGATGTCGAGGACTTCGTCCATCGACATGTACATCCCGTGTCCCTCACGCCGCAGCTTGCCGGGCACGGTCACGAAGGTGCAGTAGTGGCACTTGTCGCGGCACAGCCGGGTGAGGGGCAGGAAGACGCTCTTGGAGTACGTGATGACACCGGGCCGCCCAGCAGCGGCCAGACCCGCGTCTCTGACGCGGGCCGCCGACGCGGTGAGGTCCGCCAGGTCCTCGCCCCGCGCCTGGAGCAGCACAGCGGCTTCCGTCACATCGAGCGCGACCCCGTCCCGCGCCCGCTTGAGGGCTCGCCGCATCGCGTTGGCCGTCGGCGTCTGTCCGTGTGAGGTCATCCCCCGAGCGTAGCCCTCGACACGGACGGCGCAGGTGGCGCGGGGTGGCCGCCCAGCCGGCCGGCGCTCGGGCCCTCCTGCTCCCGGACTGAGTCCAGCAGGTGCTCGGCCGCTCGGCGGACGACCGCACCGCGGACGACCGCCCACCGCCTGTCTGTGCACGCCTCACAGGTACCGCGCGTAGTCGTCCAGGGTGCGCAGGACCTCCGGTTCGGTGCCGGAGGGCAGCTGCAACAGGACCTCCTCGGCGCCCAGGTCGCGGTAGTGCCGCAGTTTGCCCGGGGACGGGAGGACATAGGCGGGGACGACGGCCGGAGCGCCCGACCGGCCCGCCGAGCGCCAGGCGTCGTGGAGAGGGGTGAGGGCGTCCTTGAGGCCGCTGCCGCCGATCGGCAGCCAGCCGTCCGCGTACTCGGCGACGTGGGCGAAGAGGGTGGGGCCCGCGGCTCCGCCCACCAGCAGGCGGGGGCCGCCGGGGCGCACCGGTTTGGGGTGCGCCAGCGAGGCGCGTACGGAGCCGAACTCGCCCTCGTAGGCCGTGGGCACCGGCGCCCAAAGGGCCCGCATCAAGGCGATGCGCTCGCGTACCAGGTCGCGGCGGCGGCGCCAGGTGACGTTGTGGTCGGCGGCCTCCTCCACGTTCCACCCGAAGCCCACGCCCAGCGTGAACCGGCCGCCGCACATCCGATCCAGGGTGGCGATCTGCTTGGCCAGCACGATGGGATCGTGCTGGGCGACCAGCGTGACGCTGGTGCCCAACGCGAGCCGTTCGGTGACGGTCGCGGCGGCGGCCAGGGCCACCATCGGGTCCAGGGTGCGCCCGTAGGGGCGGGGTAACAAGGGCACCTCCCGGCCGTCGGCCGGGGCGGGTCCGCCCATCGGGGCCGGTGTCCGCCTGCTGACCGGGATATGGGTGTGCTCGGGCAGATACAGACCGCCGAAGCCGCGCTCTTCCAGCGCGCTGGCGAGCCGGGCGGGCACAATGGTCTCGTCGGTGAGCATGACTGTCGTCGAGATCCGCATGCGGTCACTGTGCCCGCGCCGGGTGGGGAACTCCATGGCCACGCGGCGCCTTCAGGGGCGGCGCCTTTTGATGCGGCGCCTTCGCGAGCGGCGCGGCAGTTGGCCCACACGCCACCGCGGGGACTTCTCCCTCTCACCGACCGCGCGTACAACTCCCCCATGGACACCCCGACGGACACTCCCATGGGCAGACGCGACGCGCTGCGGCTCTCTCTCGCTGCCGGGGCCGCGACAGCAGTGACACTCTCCCAAGCCGGCTTCGCCCGCGCCGAGGACGGTGCGACAGCGCAGCTGACCTTGCGCGGGCACCTGCCGCCCGGTGCACCCGACTTCGTGTACCTGCCGATCAAGATTCCCGAGGGGGTGCGCGAGATCGCGGTCTCCTACCGCTACGACAAGCCGGACGTGCCGCAGGGCACGCCCGGCAACGCGCTGGACATCGGCATCTTCGACCAGCGCGGCACGGCGCTGGGGGGACGCGGATTCCGCGGCTGGTCCGGCGGTTTCCGGGACTCCTTCGTGATCAGCGCGCAGAAGGCGACCCCCGGCTATCTGGCCGGCCCGGTGCGGGCGGGCACCTGGCATGTGGTGCTCGGTCCCTACACGGTGGCGCCGCAGGGCATGGACTACGAGGTGACGGTCACGCTGCGGCACGGTGAGCCGGGTCGGACCCCGCGGCCGGAGTACCCGCCGGAGCGTGCCAAGGGGCGGGGCCGGACCTGGTACCGGGGCGACTGCCATCTGCACACGGTGCACTCGGACGGGCGCCGTACGCCGGAGGAGGTGGCGGCAGCGGCGCGCGCCGCCGGGCTGGACTTCCTGACCACCACGGAGCACAACACCACCTCCGGGCACGCCGCCTGGCAGGGGTTGTGGGGAGACGACCTGCTGGTGCTGTGCGGCGAGGAGATCACCACCCGCAACGGCCACTACCTCGCGCTCGGCACCGACCCTGGCACCTTCCTCGACTGGCGCTACCGGGCCACCGACGACGCCTACCCGCGGTTCGCGCGGGCCGTCCACCGGGCGGGCGGCCTGGTGGTACCGGCGCATCCGAACTGCCCGTTCGTGGGGTGCCGGTGGAAGTTCGGCTACGACCACGCGGACGCGGTCGAGGTGTGGAACGGGCCGTGGACGGCCGACGACGAGCTCGCGCTGGCCGCCTGGGACAACATGCTCGTCAGCCGCGAGGGGTGGCTGCCCGCCATGGGGAACAGCGACGCGCACCGCGAGGGGCAGGACGTGGGTGCGCCGCAGACCGTCGTCCACGCGGACGCTCTGGAGCGCGGCCCGCTGCTGGAGGGGATCCGGGCGGGGCGGTCGTATCTGGCCGAGTCCTCGAAGATCTCCGTCGAGCTGCGGGCCACCACCCCCGGCGGCGGACACGCGACGCTCGGGGAGACGCTGCGGGCCCGGCCCGACACCTCGGTGGACGTCACCCTCACCGTACGCGGCGCTCCGAAGGGCGCCACGCTGGAGCTGATCACGGACCAGGGCACCATGCGCACCGGCACCGGTCCGAGGCTCACCTGGCGGACGACTCCCTCGCAGGCCCGGTATGTGCGGGCCGAGGTACGCCACCCCGCGCAGGAGGGCGCCGGGCTGCCCGGCGCCATGGCGGCCATGACGAACCCCGTCCGGCTGGGCGACGAGTGGGAGTGAGGCCGCGGCGTCGGTGAGGGTGGTGGCAGCGGGGGCCCGCCCCGGGCGGGCTACCGCGTGCCGACCGTCTCCGTGTCGCGGCCCGAGCGCAGGATCTTGCCGGGGACGGCACCGGTCACCCTGTCGTCGCGGATGGTCTCCACACCGTTGACCCATACGCCGACGATGCCCACCGCGCGCGAGTCGAGCCGGGGGCTGTCGCCGGGCAGGTCGTGGACGAGTCTGGCCTGGCCCGCGTCGATGCGTTCCGGGTCGAAGAGCACCAGGTCCGCGTGCCAGCCCTCGCGCACCCGGCCGCGCTCGCGCAGTCCGAACAGCCGGGCCGGTTCGTCGGTGAGCATCCGCACGGCGTGCTCCAGGCCGACCAGTTTCCGGCCGCGCAGACAGTCGCCCAAAAAGCGCGTGGTGTACGGCGCGCCGCACATGCGGTCCAGGTGGGCACCGGCGTCAGAGCCGCCCAGCATGACGTCCTGGTGTTCCCAGGTCTGCCTGCGCAGCTGCCAGCTCGCCGGATCGTTGTCGGTGGGCATCGGCCACAGCACGGTACGCAGGTCGTCCTCGGCGCAGATGTCCACCAGGCAGGCGAAGGGGTCCTGGCCGCGTTCGGCGGCGATGTCGGCGACGACGCGGCCCGTCAGTCCCTCGTTGGCGGGGGCGTAGGTGTCGCCGATGACGTACCGGTCGAAGCGGGCCAGCCGCCGGAAGACGCCTGCTTCCTTGCTGTCGGCGCGGCGCAGCATCTCGGCGCGTACGTCGGCGTCCCGCAGGGTGGCGATGCGTTCGGGCACGGGCAGCCCGAGGATGTCGCCCCAGCCGGGGATGAGGTTGAGCGCGCAGAAGGTGCCCAGCGACATGTTCATGGGGGTGAGGATGGGCATGGTGAGCGCGACGACCCGGCCTCCCTCCTTGCGGGCGTGCTCACTGGCGGCCAGCTGCCGTGGCACCCGTTCGGGTACGGCGGCGTCGATGGTGAGCACGTTCCAGTTCAGCGGCCGTCCGGCGGTCGCCGACATGCGCGCCAGCAGGTCGATCTCCTGGTCGGAGAACTGGTCCAGGCAGCCGGCGACGATGGCCTCGATCTGGGTGCCCTCGTGGTCGGCGACGGCGCGGGAGAGCGCCAGCAGTTCCTCCGGCCCGGCGTGCCGGGAGGCGACGGGGTTGCCGTCGCCGTCGGAGTGGGTGGACGACTGGGTGGTCGACAGCCCCCAGGCGCCCGCCTCCATCGCCTCGTGGAAGAGCCGCAGCATACGGGCGAGCTGTGCGTCGTCGGGCTGTCCGCCGATGGCGTCCGGGCCCATCACGTGCCGCCGCAGCGCGCAGTGGCCCACCATGAACCCCGCGTTGACGGCGGTACGGCCCTCCAGTGCGTCCAGGTAGTCGCCGAAGGTGTGCCAGTTCCAGGGCGCCCCTTCCTCCAGCGCGACCAGGGACATGCCCTCCACCTTGGACATCATCCGCCGTGTGTAGTCGGCGTCCTGGGGGCGCTGCGGGTTGAGCGGAGCCAGGGTGAAGCCGCAGTTGCCGCCGGCGACGGTGGTGACGCCGTGGTTCATGGAGGGGGTGGCGTACGGGTCCCAGAACAGCTGGGCGTCGTAGTGGGTGTGCGGGTCGACGAACCCGGGGGCGAGGACCAGTCCGGTGGCGTCCTGGCTGCTGCGGGCCTCCTCGTGGAGCGTCCCGGGTTCGGCGACGTGGGCGATGCGGCCGTCCCGGATACCGACGTCGGCCCGGTGGGCGGGGGCGCCGGTGCCGTCGACGACGGTGGCGCCCGTGATGAGGTGGTCAAGCATGCTGCGCGGTCCTCCTTCGGTCGTCCTGCCGTCCGAGCTGCGCGCGGCGCCTGCGGGGCGCGGGTCAGCTGTTGCGTGCCGCGTCGCGGAAGCGGGTGGTCCGGTGCACCGGGTCGGTGTCGATCTGCGGGATCACGTGCTCGCCGATGAGCTTGATCGTGTTCATGGTGTCCTCGTACGGGATACCGATGGGCAGGCCGAAGGAGAGCTGGTCGGCACCCGCCTGTTCCCAGCGCTTGCACTGGCGCAGCACTTCTTCGGGGTTGCCGCAGATCATCAGTTCCTCGGCGATCAGCAGATCGACGACTTCCTCGGTGTAGTCGGGGATCAGCTCCGGCCACTGCGGGATGCCCTGGGGCCGGGGGAAGGTGTCGTGGTAGCGGAAGAGAAGCGACTGCAGGTAGTTGAGGCCGCCGTCGACGGCGATCTGCTTGGCCTTCTGCGTGGTCTCGGCGCAGATCGCGGTCGAGGTCACCATGACGTTGTCGTTGACGTAGCCACCGATGGGCCGGGCATCCTTGACCGCGCCCTTGTAGGACTCGAGGACCCACTCCATGTCGGAGACCTTCTGGACGCTGAAGCCCAGCACCCCGAGCCCCTTCTTCGCGGCCATCGCATACGAGGAGGGCGAACCGGCCGCGTACCACATCGCCGGGTGTGAGCCGCCGTACGGCTTGGGAAGGATCTTGCGTGGGGGCAACGACCAGTGCTGCCCCTGGAACCCCTGGTATTCGTCCTGCAGCCACATCTTGGGGAACTCGGCGATGGTCTCCTCCCAGATCTCCTTGGTGTGGTTCATGTCGGTGACTCCCGGCAGGAACCCGAGGATCTCGTGGGAGCCCGCGCCCCGCCCGGAGCCGAACTCGAAGCGCCCGCCGGTCAGGTGGTCGAGCATGGCGACCTTCTCCGCCACCTTGACCGGGTGGTTGACCTGCGGCAGCGGGTTGAAGATCCCGGAGCCGAGGTGGATGCGGTCGGTGGCGTGCGCGAGGTAGCCGAGGAAGACGTCGTTGGCCGACAGATGGCTGTACTCCTCCAGGAAGTGGTGCTCGGAGGCCCAGGCGTACTTGAAGCCGGACTTGTCGGCCTGGATGACGTACTCGGTCTCCTCGACCAGTGCGTTGTGCTCGGCCTGCGGATCGGTCCGGGCCCGCGCGGCGGGCACGTACCCCTGAACAAAGAGCCCGAACTCCACGGTGTCATCTCCTTGGGCGACTGTTTCTGACGTACCGTCAGATTGCGATGGAACCGACTCTGGCACCGCCGGGTGAGGCCGTCAATACGACGGAAACCCCTCCATGACCCCGGACGGGCCGGTGCACACGTGAAGGTGACGTGAAGGAACGATCATGAAATGCTGAAGGACTTGCGAAGTCTTCCTGCCGGAAATCGGGGCACCCTCCGGTACATCGGCACCCTCGTTCCGCAAGCGAAGGAGCAAACGCCGAGTGCGGCGGGTGGGGAGCGCTGCCGCAACGAAGTGGAGCGAACGGGTCCGCCCTCAGAGCACCGAGACGCCAGCAAGCCAGCCGCCGTCGACGACGAACGGCTGCCCCGTCACATACGAGGAGTCCGCGCAGCTGAGGAAGAGCGCCAGCCTGGCGACCTCCTCCGGGCGGCCCATCCGGCCCTGCGGGATGAGCTTGGCGTAGAAGGCGTCGAGGCTGCCGTCACGGTCGGCGCCACTGCCGCTGCCACTGCCGGCACCGGCGTCGGCGTCGGCGTCGAGGACGGCGTCGCGGTCGAGCCGAAGGCCGCTGTCCACCGCCTTCGCGGGGTTCGTCATCGCCGTGTCGATCGCGCCGGGGCACATGGCGTTGACGCGGATGCCCCGGCTCGCGAGCTCCATCGACGCCACCCGGGTCATACCGACGATCGCCGCCTTGGTCGCCGCGTACGCGGTCAGACAGGCCATCCCCGCCATCGCCGCGTACGAGGCCGTGTTGACGACGGTGCCGCCGCCTGCCGCCTCGATGCGCGGGGCGAGGGTCTTCATACCCAGGAAGCAGCCGGTCTGGTTGACGTCGACCACCTCGCGGAACTCGGCGACCGGCGTGGTGGTCAGCGCGTTGAAGCGAAGGATGCCGGCGTTGTTGATCAGGCCGTCCACCGCGCCGAAAGCCTCTTCGGCGAGGTCGGCGGCGGACTGCCAGTCGGCCTCTTCACGTACGTCGAGATGGACGTAGCGGGCGCGGTGGGCGCCGAGTTCGGCCGCGACCTGTTCGCCCTCGTCGTCGAGCACGTCGCCGAGCACCACCTTGCCGCCCTCGGCGGCGAACAGCCGTGCCTCTTCCGCGCCCTGACCGCGTGCGGCGCCGCTGATCACGACGACCCTGCCGTCGAGCTTCCCCATGTCTGCCTCCTCGGGCTACGGCGCTCCCAGCCGGGGTGCGGCCTCCGCCGCGAACAGCGCCATCTGGTCCAGCAGTTCGTCCAGCGACCGGGAGCGGAAGCGCAGCTGGAGCTGGGTGACGCCCATGTCCCGGTAGGGGCGCAGCGCGGCGGCCACCGACTCGGCGGAACCGCGCAGGGTGCGGCGGCCCACGTCCCAGGTGGGCCGCCCCAGATAGAGGGGCTCGGCGATGGCGCCGACGGTGAAGGGGGTCTCGGCGAGTCCCGCCTCCTCCCGGAGGCGGCGGATGCGGTCGATCTTGGACGGCAGCGCCTCGCGGGGGTCGCCCTGCGGCAGCCAGCCGTCGCCGCGCAGGGCGGCGCGGCGCACCGCGCGGGGCGAGGAGCCGCCGACCCACAGGGGTGGTCGTGGGCGCTGCGCGGGGCGCGGCCGCTGCCCCAGGTCGGCGAAGGTGTAGCGGTCCCCCGAGAAGGCGGGGAACTCCTCTTCGCCGAGCGCGGCCTTCAGCGCGTCGACGGTCTCGTCCAGTACGGCGCCCCGGGCGGGGAAGTCGGCGCCGAGCGCTTCGAACTCCTCGCGTACATGTCCGGCGCCCACGCCCAGGACGAGTCGGCCGCCGGAGAGGTGGTCGAGTGTGGCGTACTGCTTGGCGGTGGCCAGGGGGTGCCGCAGGCCGACGACGGCGACATGGCTGAGCAGGGCGACGCGCTCGGTGGCGGCTGCCAGGAAGGACAGGGTGGCCACGGGGTCGTACCACACGGTGCTCATGGCACCGGCCAGTCTCCGCGGCACGGCCACGTGCTCGCAGCAGCCGATGTAGGCGAATCCGTGCCGGTCGGCGGCGCGGGCCACGGCGAGGAGCGCGGCGGGCCCGGCTGCCGCCTCCCAGGGCTCGGCGTAGAGGGTGCTCTGCGACTGGACCGGCAGCTGGATCCCGTAGGCCTGCTGTCCGGTAGGGAAGGTCAGCACGCGACCCATACTCATATCTGACGGGCCGTCAGGCAAGAGGGCGGCAGCGGTCGACTCCCCGCCGGGCCCGGCCGCCGCTCCCCTGTGTGGCATCACACACTCCGGTACGGCAGCAGGCGGTCCTGCCAGGGCCTTCCGCCCGTTCGGCGGGCCACCCCGCCCCGGTAGGGGTGGCCTGACCCTTACTCAGAGGTGTTAGCCTCAGCGCCGCGCGCGGCGCGTTTGCTCTCGGCAACCAGGAGCACGGATTCCACATCCGGCTGCGCGCGCAGCGCCACTGAGGGAACATGGCGGCACTGCTGTTTCCTGATCAGTTCGTGATCCTTCGCGGACTGGGCCAGACCGCACGACAATCCAATCGCTCAAGGACGCCGATGACCGAGATACCGGTGGCGCTGACCGTCATCCTGTCCGTGGGGACGGCGGCCGCCGTGGCACTCGCCCTCCTGCTGGCGCGTTCGACGCGGGAGACGAGGCGGTTGCGACAGCGCTCCGCCGCGGCCGACAAGGACCTGCAGGAAGCGCTGCGCCAGCAGGCGGCCCTCGCCGGGCGCGCGCAGGCGACGGAGGCAGAGGTGCGGCACCTGGCGGGCGCCCGCATCCCGGACCTGACCGCGGCGCTCGCCCACCCGAACGTCCCCGTGCGCGGCCTGCTCGACCCCTCCTTCCGGGGCACGGAGGTCGACCGCGCGCTCACCACGGTGCTGGAGCAGGTCAGCGACGCCGTCACCAAGGAGCGGCTGCGCGTGGACGGCGCCGCACAGGCCGCCATGCGCGGTGCGACGACCACCATCCAGGCGCTGCTCTACCAGCTGCAGACGCGGTTGCAGACGATGCAGGAACGCTACGACGACCCGTTCGTGGCCGAGGACCTGCTGGCCGCCGACTTCCTCAACGAGCAGGCGCTGCGCCGTATCCAGTCCACCGCGATCGTCTGCGGCGCCTGGCCCGGACTGACCCGGCAGAACTCGCACCTGGGTGACATCGTCGTCGGCGCGATGTCGCGGCTGAGCGGCTACGAGCGCGTCCAGGTCACCAACCAGCTGCGCGACCCGGTGGGCGTGGTGGCGCGGGCCGTGGAGCCGGCGGCCGTGGTGCTCACCGAGCTGCTCGCCAACGCGCTCCACTACTCCCACCCCGAACTCCCCGTTGCCGTAACGATCCAGCAGGGCAACCGCGGCGCCTCGGTGATCATCGACGACGCCGGTGTCGGTATGCATGCCGAGGAGATGGACCGCGCCCAGCGGATGATGGCGGGCCAGGACAGCGTGCTGCTGACCGAACTCGGCGACCCGCCCAAGACGGGCTTCGCCACCGTGGGCCAGCTCGCCAAGCAGTACGGCTTCACCGCGTCCGTCGAGCCGTCCCCCTACGGCGGTGTCCGGGCCATCGTCCACATCCCCGGCGAACCGCTGTTGACGCTGCTCGACGAGGAGGAGCAGCCGATGTCCCCCATGGCCCCGGTGCCGCGGGCCAGCGCGAGCTCCGCCGCGCCGGTCGCCTCGGCGCTGCCCGGTCACACCGCCACACAGCGCCCGGCCCAGCCCGAGCCCGCGCAGGCCGACACCACCCAGCTGGGCGTCGGCGCCGGCCGTACGAGCGAGCCCACGCGGCCCGGGCCGGCCGACGACCCGCACGACCAGCTGTCCGAGGACGGGCTGCCGCGCCGCCGACGCCGGCGCCCGGTGCCGTACGTGGCGCTGGGCACCCCGGACGAGGCGTCGGCTCCCGCGTCGGGCGGCGACAGCGCGGCGCCCGCCCGGCCCGCCGAGGCCCCGCAGGCGTCGCCGGAGGAGAGCGCACAGCGCTGGGCGGCCTTCCAGCGCGGCACCAACTCGGGCCGCGAGGCCGCAGAGACGGGTACGCATCCCCAGGTGCCGCCGGCACCGAGCCCGGCCCCCGATCACGGCAGCGCGGTCCACCACGACCACTACGCCGATCCCCGTTCCGCTGAAGGGAATCCGCAGGAATGACAATCCCCGCACGCAGGTCACTCCGGGACGACACCTCATGGGTGCTGGGTCCGCTCCTGGAGTTGCCGCACGTCATCCACGCGGCCGTCATCTCCGGCGACGGCCTCATCGAGGGACGCTCGCCCAACCTGGAGCGGGACGCGGCCGAGGGTGTGGCCGCGATGCTCTCCGCGCTCCAGGGGGCCGCGCGTACGACCACGGCGGCGTTCGCCGGTTCGTTCGAGGCGCGGCTGCGGCAGACGGTGGTGGAGTCCGACCACGGCTGGGTCTTCGCGATCCCCGCGGGTGAGAACACCACGCTGGCCGTCTTCGCGGGGCCCGAGGTGAACATGGGTGTGGTCACGCACCAGATGCAGGTACAGGTCGCGTCGCTGGGGGCGAAGACCATGAGCACCCCGGCGAGGAACGACACGACCACATGACCCCGCCGCCCCGTGACGGCAGGCGCCTGGTGCCTGCGTATCTGGCGACGACCGGACGAGCCCGGCCCAGCCGCAACACCCTCGACCGCCTCACCGTGCTGCACGGCGCGGCGGACCCCTCGACGGTCTCCGGGCTCCGCCCGGAGGAGATCCGGCTGTTGGAGCTGCTGCGCGGTGGCGCGCTGTCGCTCGCCGAGGCCGCCGCGCATCTGCGGCTTCCGGTCAGTGTGGTCAAGGTCCTGGTGGCCGACCTGGTGGACACGGGCCGACTGATGGCCCGCGCCCCGATCCCCGACGCCGAACTGCCGGAGCGGCAGATTCTGGAGAAAGTTCTCAATGGACTCCGCACTCTCAAGTCCTCCTAGTCCGGAAACCCCGTCCGGCTCCGGGGAGCCGGCAGGTTCCATGTATCTGGACGACAAGCCGCAGACGCTGGTCAAGCTGCTGGTCGCGGGGCCGTTCGGGGTGGGCAAGACCACCTTCATCCGCTCCCTGTCGGAGACCCAGCCGCTGCACACCGAGGAGGTGATGACGCGTACCGGCGCGCTGGTGGACGATCTGGCCGGGGTCCGCGACAAGACCACCACCACGGTCGCCATCGACTTCGGCCGGCTGACCCTGCCGGGGGACCTGGTGCTGTACATGTTCGGCACACCGGGGCAGCGCCGGTTCCGCCCGCTGTGGCAGGACATCGCGCGGGGTGCGCTGGGCGCCCTGGTACTGGCCGACACCCGTCGCCTCGCCGACTCCTTCGAGGTGATGGACATGATCGAGGAGGCGGGACTGCGGTACGCGGTGGCCGTCAACTCCTTCCCCGACTCGCCTCAGCACCACCCCGACACCCTGCGCGACCACCTCGATCTCGCGCCGGAGACGCCGCTGGTGGTGTGTGACGCGCGCAGTCGCGACCAGTCGGCGGACGCCTTGATCGCACTCGTCGGCCATGTCCTAGAGGCCCTCGACAAGCAGCAACAGCAGAGCCAGTCGCAGCAGCAGCCCCAGGAGTCCCTTTGAGCACCACCCCAGGCCCGGGTCAGCACACCGGTCAGATGCCGCCGCCGCTGTCCCGGCCGAACCACGAGGTCACCCCGCTGTACGGGGAGGAGTTCGCCGCGGACCCGTACGCCGTCTACGAGCGGCTGCGCAAGTACGGTGCCGTCGCCCCCGTGGAGATCGCCCCCGGGGTGGGCGCGATGCTGGTGATCGACTACCGCGCGGCGCTGGACCTGCTGCACGATCCGGCCACCTGGTCGAAGGACTCCAGCGTGTGGCTGGACAGCGTGCCGGAGGACTCGGCGGTGATGCCGATGCTGCGCGGGCGGCCCAACGCACTGTTCACCGACGGTGAGGTACACGCCCGCTACCGCCGGGTCATCCACGACAGCTTCGAGCGGCTGGAGCCGCACCACCTCCGCCAGCTGGTGCGGGAGGTCGCCGACTCGCTGATATCGAGCTTCGCCCAGGACGGCCAGGCCGACCTGGTCGGCCAGTTCGCCCGGGTGCTGCCGCTGCTCGTCTTCAACCGGGTCTTCGGCCTGCCCGACGAGAGCAGTGAGCTGCTGATCGAGGGCATCGCCGGCATGTTCGACAGCGAGACGCCCGAGCAGGCGGCCGCCGCCGACGCGGCCTACACCCGCTACATCACCGAGCTGACCCAGCTCAAGCAGCGGGAGCGGGGCCAGGACCTGACCTCCTGGTTCATCGACCACCCGGCGGAGCTGAGCGCCGAGGAGGTCGTCCACCAGATCGTGGTGACGCTGGGCGCCAGCTACGAGCCGCTGTCCAACCTCATCGGCAACGCGCTCAGCCGGATGCTCGTCGACGACCGCTACTACGGCAACCTCTCCGGAGGTGCGCTGACGGCCCGCGACGCGCTGTACGACGTGCTCAGCAACGAGCCGCCGATGGCCAACTACTCGGCGCACTACCCGCGCCGGGACGTCTACTTCCACGGTGTCTGGATGCGCGCCGGACAGCTGGTGCTGGTCTCCTACGCGGCGGCCACCACGCAGAACGGCCGCTCGGCGCCCGGCGAGAGCGTCGGGGCCGCCGGCTCCGGCGGCGGCTCGCACCTGGCCTGGGCGGCGGGACCGCACGCCTGCCCCGCGCAGCAGCCCGCCCTGCTCATCGCCACCACCGCGATCGAACGTCTCACAGCCTGGCTCTCGGACATCGAACTGACGGTGTCCTACGACCAGCTGAAATGGCGGCCCGGCCCGTTCCAGCGCGGACTGGTCTCGCTGCCCGCACGGTTCAGCCCCGTCAGCCCCGACTCCGCAGGAGGCACCCCGTGGAAGCGCAGCAGACAGTCCGCTTAGATCCGCTCGGCCGTGACATCCACGGCGAGGCGGAGCTCATCCGTGGCACGGGCTCCGCCGCCACCCTGGTCGAGCTGCCCGCCGGCGTCCATGCCTGGTACGTCAACGAGTTCGACGTGCTCAAACAGCTGCTGCGCGACCCGCGGGTCTCCAAGGACCCGCGCAAGCACTGGCCCGCCTGGCAGCGCGGCGAGTTCCACGACACCTGGCTGCTCACCTGGCTCGACCGGGAGAACATGCTGTGCTCCTACGGCGAGGACCACAAACGGCTGCGCAAACTGGTGGCTCCGGCGTTCACCGCGCGGCGGACGGCCGCCATGCTGCCGCAGGTCGAGAAGATCACCACGGAGCTGCTGGACGCCGTCGAACAGCAGGCGCTCCAGGCCGGACCCGACGGCGAGCCGGTGGATCTGCGCTCCTGTTTCGCCCATCCGCTGCCGATGAACGTCATCTGCGAGCTGTTCGGTGTGCCCGAGGATCAGCGGCCCGAGATGAAGCGGCTGATGGACCTGATCATGGACACCACGCTGACGGCCGAGCAGGCCGGGCAGACCGCGGTGGACATGCATGCGGCCTTCACCGCGCTGGCCGGGGCCAAGCGCACGCAGCCGGGCGAGGATCTGACCAGCGTGCTGGTCTCTGCGCGGGACGAGGAGGGCGACGCGCTCTCCGAGAAGGAGCTGCTGGACACCCTGCTGCTGATGATCGGCGCGGGGCACGAGACGACCGTCAACCTCATCGGCAACGCGGTGCACGCCCTGCTCAGCCATCCCGACCAACTGCAACTGGTGCGGGACGGAGAGGCCTCCTGGGACGATGTGATCGAGGAGACCCTGCGCTGGGCGCCCAGCATCGCCAACCTGCCCCTGCGGTTCGCCGTCGAGCGGATCGAACTGCCGGACGGCACCACGATCCAGCAGGGTGACGCGATCCTGTCCACCATCGCCTCCGCCAACCGCGACCCGGGCAAGTACGGCGACCGGGCCGCCGAGTTCGACATCCGGCGGCCGGGCGGCGAGCACCTGGCCTTCGGCCACGGGGTGCACTTCTGCATGGGTGCGCCGCTGGCGCGGATGGAGGCGCGCACCGCGCTGCCCGCGCTCTTCGACCGCTTCCCGAAGCTGTCCTTGGCGGTGCCCGCAGCCGAGCTGGCGCAGGTTCCCTCCGCCATCGCCTTCGGCTACGCGAAGCTGCCGGTACGGCTGCTGGGCTGAGGGGCCCGGCACCTCGATCCGGAGGTGGCGGGGGGCGGGCGGCCCGGAGGACAGGGCCGGGCAGCCGCTCCCCGCCGCTTCCCCGCTGGAACGGTGCACCGCTGCGCCGCACGGTGGTCAGGGGCCGGCCCACAGCCCCTCGGGGGTCAGCCCCAGCAGGTCGATGGCGTTGCCGCGGACGATCCGCTCCACCAGTTCGGCGGGCAGATGACCCATCTGGGCCTCGCCGACCTCCTTGGACCTGGGCCAGGTGGAGTCCGAGTGCGGGTAGTCGGTCTCGTACAGGACATTGGGCACACCGACGGACTCCACGTTCCTGAGCCCGAAGGCGTCGTCGAAGAAGCAGCCGTAGATGTGCTCGGCGAACAGCTCGGAGGGCGGGCGCAGCACCTTGTCCGCCACTCCTCCCCAGCCCCGGTTCTCCTCCCACACCACATCGGCTCGCTCCAGGATGTACGGAATCCAGCCGATCTGGCCCTCCGCGTACATGATCTTGAGGTGGGGGAAGCGGTCGAAGACCCCGCTCATCAGCCAGTCGACCATCGAGAAGCAGCAGTTGGCGAAGGTGATGGTAGAGCCGACGGCGGGTGGCGCGTCCGCCGAGGTGGAGGGCATCTTGCTGGAGGAGCCGATGTGCATGGCGATCACGGTGCCGGTCTCGTCGCAGGCCCGCAGGAAGGGGTCCCAGGCGTCGGTGTGGATGGACGGCAGCCCCAGGCGCGGCGGGATCTCCGAGAAGCAGACGGCGCGTACGCCGCGCGCCGCGTTGCGGCGTACCTCCTCGGCGGCCAGTTCCGCGTCCCACAGCGGTACGAGGGTGAGCGGTATGAGGCGGCCTCGCGCCTGGGGGCCGCACCACTCCTCCACCATCCAGTCGTTGTAGGCCCGCACTCCGAGCAGGCCCAGTTCGCGGTCCCGGGCCTCGGTGAAGGTCTGCCCGCAGAAGCGGGGGAAGGTGGGGAAGCACAGCGCCGACTGGACGTGGTTGACGTCCATGTCCGCCAGCCGCTCGGCCACGTCGTAGGAGCCCGGGCGCATCTGCTCGTAGGTGATCGCCTCCAGCCTCACCTCGTCCCTGTCGTAGCCGACCGCGGTGTCCAGCCTGGTCAGCGGGCGGCGCAGGTCCTCGTACACCCACCAGTCGGCGATCGGGCCGTCGTCGCCGGGCTCGCCCATCTTCGGCGCGAACTTCCCGCCGACGAAGGTCATCTCCTTCAGCGGCGCTCTCACGATGCGGGGGCCGACCTCGCGGTAGCGGGACGGGAGCCGGTCGCGCCACACATGCGGGGGTTCGACCGTGTGGTCGTCCACCGAGATGATCTTCGGGAAGGTCTCCATGCGGCCACCGTAGCGCCGACCTGACGACCCGTCAGCTCTCGTGCGGCGTCTTCTTCCGCACCGGTTCCGCATTCGCCCGTCCACCGCCCGCACCCGGATTCGCGAAGGCTTCGTAGAGAGGCCGGTACCTGAGCTGACGTAATTGCCATGAACAAGGCAGACTGACCCCTGCGGGGAACGGAGGAGTGCGGATCTGCAGGGGAGCACACCAATGGGCGCCGGGGACCATACGCGAGTGGGGACGGAGCACCAGGAGCACAAGTTTCGCTTCGCTGTGCTCGGTCCCGTCCGTGCCTGGCGCGGCGAGGAGCCGCTCGCCCTGGGCTCGCCCCAGCAGAAGGCCCTGCTCGCGGCGCTGCTGCTGCGCGGCGGCCGGACCGCGACCGCCGAGGAACTCATCGACGCCATCTGGGGCGAGGAGCCGCCCGAGCAGGCCAAGGCGGCGCTGCGCACCTACGCCTCCCGCATCCGCAAGGCCCTCGGCGCCGACGCCGAACTGCTGGTCAGTGAGTCCGGCGGCTACGCCATTCGCACCGGCCCGGAAGCGACACTCGACGTAGAGACAGCACACGAGCTCGCCGTCCGCGCCGACAAGGCCGCCTCGGGCGGGGACCGCGCCCAGGCACGCGAACTGTACGGCGCGGCTCTCGAACAATGGGAGGGCGAACCGCTCGCCCACATCCCCGGCCCGTACGCCGAACACCAGCGCGTCCGGCTGGAGGAGTGGCGGCTCGGCCTGTTGGAGCTGCGGCTCGATCTCGACCTCCAGGTGGGCTGCCACGCGGAGGCCGTCAGCGAACTGACCGCGCTCACCGCCGCGCATCCGCTGCGCGAGCGGCTGCGCGAACTGCTGATGCTCGCCCTCTACCGCAGCGGGCGGCAGGCCGAGGCACTCGCCGTCTACGCCGACACCCGGCGGCTGCTCGCCGACGAGCTCGGCGTCGACCCGCGCCCGGAGCTGTCCGAACTCCAGCAGCGCATCCTGGAGGCCGACGACGAGCTGGCCTACCAGTCCGACACCCGTTCGCCCTCGGCGTCCGCCACCGTCACCCGTCCCGCGCAGCTGCCCGCCACCGTGGCCGACTTCACCGGCCGGGCATCCTTCGTCGCCGAACTCGGCGACCAGCTCGCCCAGGCCGAGGGCACGGTGATGGCCGTCTCCGCCGTCGCGGGCATCGGCGGCGTCGGCAAGACGACGCTGGCCATCCACGTGGCCCACGCCGCCGCCGACCGCTTCCCCGACGGCCAGCTCTACGTCGACCTGCAGGGCGCCGGGGCCTCACCCGCCGACCCCGAGGCCGTCCTCGGCTCGTTCCTGCGCGCCCTGGGCGTCGCCGACTCCGACATACCCAGCGGCCTCCAGGACCGCGCCGCGCTCTTCCGCTCGCTGCTGGCCGGCCGCCGGGTGCTCGCCCTGCTGGACAACGCCCGGGACGCCGCGCAGGTGCGGCCCCTGCTGCCCGGCACGGCCGGGTGCGCTGCGCTGGTCACCAGCCGGGTGCGCATGGTCGACCTGGCCGGGGCGCACCTGGTGGACCTCGATGTGATGAGCCCCGAAGAGGCCATCGCCCTGTTCACCCGCATTGTGGGCGAGGAGCGGGTGCTCTCCGAGCGCGAGGCCGCCATGGACGTGGTGGCCGCCTGCGGGTTCCTGCCGCTGGCCATCCGCATCGCCGCGGCCCGGCTGTCGGCCCGCCGCACCTGGACGGTCTCCGTACTCGCCGCCAAGCTCGGTGACGAGCGGCGCCGCCTGGACGAACTCCAGGCAGGCGACCAGGCGGTGGCTGCCACCTTCGAACTGGGCTACGGCCAGCTCGACGCCGAACAGGCCCGCGCCTTCCGACTGCTGGGCCTCACCGAGGGCCCCGACATCTCGCTGGACGCCGCCGCGGCCCTGCTGGACCGGGCCCCGGAGGACACCGAGGACCTGCTGGAGTCCCTGGTCGACACCTCCCTCCTGGAGTCCGCCGCACCCCGCCGCTACCGCTTCCACGACCTGGTCCGCCTGTTCGCCCGCGCCTGCGCGGAGCGGGAGGAGCAGCCGCCTCAGGTGCGGGAGGACGCGCTGGCCCGGCTGCTGGACTTCTACCTGGCGACGGCACGCCACGTCTTCGCGGCCGACCACCCGGGCGACCGGACGGTCGACCACCTCGGCCCGCCCGCGCACAGCGGCCTGAAGTTCGCCGACCAGGATGCCGCGCTGGAGTGGCTCTTCAGCGAGGGCGAATGCCTCATGGCATCGATCGAGCAGGCGGCCGGGGGCCGGCTCCTCGGTCCCGCGGCGGATCTGCTGGTGGCCACCAAGGACCTCGCGGACTCCGGAATCCACTCCCTCCGCTACGAGAAGGCCGCGGCAGCGTTGCGGGACGCCGCCGGACGGGCGGGCGACGCCCGCTCAGGCGCCAGGGCACGCATCATGCTGACGCATGTCCACGCCCTGGGAGGCAACTTCCGCCGGGCCGAGGAAGAGGCGGTACGGGCCGAGGAGCTGGGCAGGAAGGCCGACGATCCGGTGGCCAACTCCTACGCCCCCAACGATCTGGGCATCATCAAGACCTACCTCGGTCAGTACAGCGCCGCCGAGGGCCACCTCGAACAGGCCATCGCGGCATTTCGCGCCGACCGCAACCGGCCGTCCGAAGCCAGCGCACTGTGCAACCTCTCCCGGGTGCACATCGCCTTGGGCCTGCACGAGAGCGCCGTCGACCTCGCCGTGCAGGGGATGCGGATCTACCAGGAGATGGACAGCACCCTGCGGATGGCGAACGCCCGCTACACGCTCGGCTGCGCGCTCTCCCATGCCGGCCGCACCTCCGAGGGCCTGCAACACCTCATGGAGGCACGGCGGATCTTCCACGACAGCCGCCAGTCGCTGTGGGAGGGCGTCACCCACTACCGCATCGCCGAGGCGTACTTGCTCTCCGGTGACGCCGCGCAGGCCGCCGGCCACGCGGAGCAGGCCATCGCACTCCGGGTCATCGGAGGCGAGTGGCGCAGAGCCACCGTGCTGGTCGTCCTCGGCAAGGCGCTGTTCGAACTGGGGCAGTCCCGCCGCGCCCGAGCCTGCCTGGAGGAAGCCTCCGCGGTCTTCGAAGCACTCGACTCGCCGGAAGGCGCGGAGGTGCGCGAGTTGCTGGAGCTGGTCCCTGACAGGTGATTTCGAGGCGGGCGCGTCCCTGTGAGTGGGCCGCCGCGCTGCCGGATCCTGGTCGACCAGCAGGCGTTCATCAATCGTTTATCGCGTTCAGCGATGCTCATAGCCATGGATCCGCCGCGTCGGGGGGCAGGCGGGTCTGGGGGAAGAGCCGCCGCCCCAGTACGGTGAGCGGCCGTAACACCCGCCCGGCGGTCATCGGGGGAGCTGCTGGGCGGGTGCCGTCATCGACCAACGCCCCTAATAGGAGCTCGCCACCATGGCCACTCACGAGCAGACCGAAGAGAAGAAGCAGCCGAAGAAGAGCACCACCGGCACCGAGAACAACCACGGAACCAGCGTTCCGAGCACCGAGAACAACCACGGCACCAGCGTTCCCGAGCTGGACAACAACCACGGCACGTCCACGCCGATGGTCGTGGAGAACAACCACGGAACCATCCTGCCCGAGGTGTCCGAAGAAGAGCAGGACACCGCTGCCAAGGAGCAGGCCACCGCCCGCTGACAAGGGCGTCCCGAGGGGGGACCGCGGGTCGCCATCGACGGCGTAGAGGGGGAGCCGTCGATGGTGACCCGCGTGCGTGCTGCTGCTTCACCTGGCCGCCTCATCGCAGCGCTGCGGTGCTCGCGGTGCTCGCGGTGCGGCAGACGCGCGGTGCAACACATGCACAGGCTTTTCCCAAGCTTCCGGTCGCTCTCCGGAAGCAGATGGGTAATGACCAGTCAGAGGAACAACACAGCTGATCCCGTCCGAAACCGACCCCTGGGGAGCCATAGTGAGTCTGCTGAAGAGAATCCTCGCCACCTCTGCTGTCGCCGCCGCGTTGCTGGGCTGGCTGGGAACTCCTGCCGTGGCTGACAGCCCGGCGGCTTCAGCTGCCGGCGACACTGCCGTCAGCACGGCCAGTACGGACAACAACCACTCCAGCTGAGAGTGCCTGTCCGGCGGAGCAGCCGGACGCGGTGGTTGCGCCAGTGCGCAGCAGCGCCCTTCGACTGATCTGCCGGACACGGTCCGACAGCCGCGCGGGAGAGCCGTCACCGATGGCTGTGCCCTGTTCGGGACAACGGCCACCGATGTCCTCGCGCGGTCTCCCGCAGCCGCGTCTTGACGACCTTCCCGCTCGCGTTGCGGGGCAGCTCCGCGACGAACTCGACCTCCTGCGGCACCTTGTAGTTGGCCATCTCGCGGCGGGACCAGGCGATCAGGTCGTCGGCGGTGACCGTCGCGCCCGGGTGGCGTACGGCGAAGGCCTTGGCGACTTCGCCGAGGCGGGGGTCGGGGATGCCCACGACGGCCACCTCGGCGATGCCGGGGTGCCGGGCGAGCAGCTGCTCGATCTCGGCCGGGTAGGCGTTGAACCCGCCGACGATGAACATGTCCTTGATCCGGTCGGTGATGCGCAGATTGCCGTCGGCGTCCATGACGCCCACGTCGCCGGTGTGCAGCCAGCCGTCCGGGGTGAGGACCTCGGCCGTCTCCCCGGGCTCCTCGTAGTAGCCGGACATCACGTGGTAGCCGCGCACCAGCACCTCGCCGGGGGTGCCGGGCGGCTGCTCGGCGCCCGAGGAGGCGACGACCTTCACCTCCGTGCCCGGTATGGCCCGGCCCGAGGTGCCGGCGACGACCTGGGCCGGGTCGCCGCGGCGGCACATCGTCACGGTGCCCGATGCCTCGGTCAGCCCGTAGGCGGTCAGTACGGTGCCGACCTTGAGCTCGGCGCGCAGCCGCTCGACCAGTTCCAGGGGGACGACGGCCGCGCCGGTCACCACCAGCCGCAGCGCCGACAGATCGTGCTGGTGGCGGGCCGGGTGGTCGAGCAGCGACTGGTGGAGGGTGGGCGGCCCCGGCAGCACACTGACCCGCTCGGTGGCGATATGGGCCAGCGCCGCCTCCACGTTGAAGACCGGCTGCGGGATCATCGTCGCACCGCGCAGCAGACAGGCGATGATGCCCGCCTTGTAGCCGAACGTGTGGAAGAACGGATTGACGATGAGATAGCGGTCGCCCTCCGTCAGCCCGGCGAGCTCGCTCCAGCAGGCGTAGACCCGCAGCGTCTGCTCGTGGGTGATGACGACGCCCTTGGGATGCCCGGTGGTGCCCGAGGTGAAGGTGATGTCGGAGGGCGTGGAGGGGGCGATCTGCTCCGCACGCTCCCGTACCGCCCGGCGGGGGACGGCGGCGCCCGACGCGAGGAACTCCCCCCAGGTGCGGAAGGTCTCCGGTGCGTCCTGGGCGAGCACCACCACCTCGCGCAGCTGCGGCAGCCCGGGCAGCGGCCCCGGGCCCGGCCCCTCGGCGGTGGCGCGGCGCAGCGAGGCGACGTACGAGGTGCCCAGGAAGGTGCCGGTGACGAACAGCAGCCGGGTACGGGTGCGTTCCAGCACGTAGGCGGCCTCGGCGCCCTTGAAGCGGGTGTTGAGCGGGACCAGGATGCCGCCCGCGGTGACGGCGCCGAGTGCGGCGACGATCCAGTCCAGGGTGTTGGGCGCCCATACCGCCACCCGGTCGCCGGGCTCCAGCCCGGAGGCCAGGCAGGCGGCGGCGGCCTGTTCGATCCGCTCCCCCAGCTGAGCGTACGAGACGCGGGTGCGCCCCTCGACGACGGCCTCGCGCGCCCCGTGGCGCCCGGCGGCGGCCCGCACCAGCTGGGGGATGGTCCGCGGGTCGGTTCCGTACGCGGGCGAGAAGTCCGTGCCGCTCACCGTGCGCCTCCCTTGGCCGGGCCGACAGGCACTACTACCTGACACTCCGTCAGGTTAGCGGTAGCCTCCCGCACTGTCAGCACCGCCAGCACGCCCTGAGCACGTCCGGGAGGACGCCATGAAGGACGCCACGGCGATCGTCGGCATCGGCCAGACGCCGTTCGCCAAACGGCTCCCCGAATCCGAGAAGGCCCTCGCCTGCCGCGCCATCCTGCGGGCGCTGGACGACGCGGGGATCGACCCGAGCGAGGTGGACGGCTTCGCCTCGTACACGATGGAGGAGACCGACGAGGTCGAGGTGGCCAAGTCGATCGGCGCGGGCGACGTGACGTTCTTCTCCAAGGTCGGCTACGGCGGCGGCGGTTCCTGTGCGACCGTCGCCCACCTGGCCACCGCCGTCGCCACCGGCCAGGCCACCGTCGGCGTCGCCTGGCGCTCCCGCAAACGCGGCTCCGGTGGCAGGCCGTGGCGCAACACCACCGTGCAGCTGCCCACCCCGGCGCAGTGGACCCGCCCCTTCGGACTGCTGCGCCCGGCCGACGAGATCGGCATGCTCACCCGCCGCTACATGCACGAGTACGGCGCCACCCGCGACCACCTGTTCAACGTCGCACTGGCGTGCCGCAACCGCGCCAACCAGAACCCCGCCGCGATGATGTACGAGCGGCCGCTCACCCGCGAGATGTACATGACCTCCCGCTGGATCAGCGAACCGCTGTGCCTGTTCGACAACTGCCTGGAGACCGACGGCGCGCTGGCGTGCGTCGTGGTCTCCGCCGACCGGGCACGCGACTGCCGCAGCAGACCGGTGTATGTGCACTCCGCGGCGCAGGGACTGCCCGCACAGCACCACGGAATGGTCAACTACTGGACCGAGGACCCCCTGCGCGGCCCCGCCTGGACGGCCGCGCAGCAGCTTTGGAAGCACGCCGACCTGTGTCCACAGGATGTGGATGTCGCCCAGATCTACGACGCCTTCACCGCACTCGTCCCGCTCTCCCTGGAGGGCTACGGCTTCTGCGGACGCGGTGAGGGGGCCGCCTTCACCGAGGGCGGCGCACTGGAGATCGGCGGACGGCTGCCGCTGAACACCTCCGGAGGCGGACTGTCCGAAGCCTATGTGCACGGCTTCAACCTGATCACCGAGGGCGTCCGCCAGCTGCGCGGCACCTCCACCGCCCAGGTGCCGAACGCCGCGACCTGCCTGGTCACCGCAGGCGAGGGCGTACCCACCTCCGCACTGCTGCTGAGGAGTTGACAGCCATGACCACCGCCCCCACCGGCCCACCGGAGACCGGCCTGTTGCTGCCCGAACCCGACGACGACGGAGCGCCTTTCTGGTCGTACGCGTCCGCCGGCGAGCTGCGCGTCCAGACGTGCTCCGACTGCGGAAGGCGGCGCTTCCCGCCACGGCCGTGCTGTCCGCGCTGCCGGTCGTTCGAGGCCGAGTGGCAGCGGATGAGCGGACGCGGCCGCATCTGGTCGTACGTGGTCGCCCATCCGCCGCTGCTGCCCGGTTACGCCGAAGCGGCCCTCTACAACGTGCTCGTGGTGGAGCTGGCCGACGATCCGGCGATCCGGCTGGTGGGCAACCTGGTCGCCGCACCGGACGCGCCGCTGGGCTCGGCCGCGGCCGGCAAGCTGCGCATCGGCGCACCGGTGCGGGCCGTCTTCCGACAAGTGGGTGACGGCGAGCGGCTGATGGCCGTGCCCCGCTGGGTCCTGGAGCGGCCATGAGCATCCGTGTCGAGCGGCAGGACGCTGTGGCGACGGTGACGCTCGACCGGCCCCGGAAGCACAACGCGCTCGACCTGGCCGACGCGCGCGCCCTCACCGCCGTCTGGCGCGGACTGCGCACCGACCGCTCGGTGCGCGCCGCAGTGGTCACCGGAGCGGGCGGTCGGGCCTTCTGCACGGGCATCGACCGCGCCGCCGTCGCCGAGGAGGGCGCCGTCCCCCAACCGCACGCGCCGTTCGCGGTGGAGGACCCCCTGCTGTCGATCGGCCCGAAGAGCAACGACCTGTGGATCCCGGTCGTCGCCGCCGTCGAGGGCATGGCCTGCGGCGGCGCCTTCTATCTGCTGAGCGAGGCGGAGTTCCTGATCGCGACGGAGGAGTCCACCTTCTTCGACCCGCACACCAGCTACGGAATGGTCAGTGCTTACGAGTCCATGGCGATGGCACAGCGGATGCCGTTCGGGGAGGTCGCGCGGATGGCGCTGATGGGGGCGGCCGAGCGCATCTCCGGACGCCGCGCCTACGAGACGGGCCTCGTCTCCGAACTCGCCCCGGAAGGCGGTGCGCTCGGGGCGGCACTGCGCTGCGCCCGTACGCTGGCCTCCTACCCGCCCGGGGCCGTGCAGGGCACGGTGCGCGCGGTGTGGGCCGCCAAGGAGGCCGCCCGCAACCAGGCGATGGCCCAGGCCCCGCCCCTGATCGCACTCGGCAACCTGCCGCCGGAGCAGCAGGCGGAGCTGTTCCGCGAGCGGGGGCGGGGCCGGGGTGGGTACGGGGTCACTTTCCGTACCCGGTAGACGGCCAGGTCAAGCGGTCACGACCGGCGTCCGGAGAGTGGAATCAGAGGTTCCAGGGCTGGTCGTCGGGGGCGATGCGCCACAGCCGGTCGTCGCTCGGATAGGCGGTGTCGAGGTGGAGGGTGTTCCACGAGCCGTCGCCGTAGCGGTTGAGCGTCATGGCCAGTTTGTTGTCGACCTTCGGTGTCCACATCCACCAACCGGAGTTCTGCCCTCCGGACTTGGCCGGGTGCAGGACCCACTTCTGCAGGTCGGACCCGTTGCACGTCTTGAGGACGAGACGAGTGCCGCGCTGGGGATTCGCCGTGGCCGGCTGGAGGCACTTGTCGGCAGCCACGTTGCGCAGCACTCGGGTGGAGGTCCCGGTTCCGGAGTCCCAGCCGGGCCCTTCCGCCCGCCAGGATTCGGAGCTGTACTTCCATGCCGGGTCGCGCAGGCTGATCACGGTGGCGCCGTCGGCCTTGCTGTCGCTGTAGGTGGCCAGTCGGCTGCCGTCCGTCTTGTTGATCACATCCCGGTCGCCGGGAGCCGCCGAAGCGTGCGTGCTTCCCAGAACACCGGTCAGGCAGACAGCGGCGACGGAGACGGAGACGGACAGCAGGCGGCGGCTTCCTCGGGAAATCGGCATACGTGTTCCCTCCTGGGTGTACTACGCGGAACGCGAAGCATGACGCCAAGAATGATGATCGCCCGAACGCACCAACTGCCTGCCGCATCATCACCATTCATCCGCACGACGGACCCTTTGATACTCGCGTCCGACGTGGTGTTCCCTTGTCATCGCCCGGCCGGGCCCGCTGCCTTCTACGAGACGGAGGTGACCTCGCACTCCTCGACCTTCCGCACCTCCTCGGGGTGATCCATCGGCACCTCCACCGACTTGCTGCGGCCCGCCCGCACGGTGGCGAGGGCCGAGCCCGTGTCGACGACGGCCCCGTCCACATCGCGGAAGGTGACGTCGACGGTGAAGGTCCCGGTGCGGCTGCCCGCGTTGCGGACCCGGACGGTCGCACCGGGCTCCTTGCCGTTCGCGGGCTTCCGGCCCTCGGCCGCCGCGCACTCGGTGACCTTCCCGGAACCCTCGGCCCGCTCGCGGCCCGACCCGCCGGAGGTGCTGCCGGTGGTGCTGCCCGAGGTGGTGTTGGTGTCGTAACGGTCGTCGCTGTCGTATCGGTCGTCGCTGTCGTAACCGCTGCTGGAACTGTGGCTGCTTGAGCTCTTGCTGCTGCAACCGCCGCCGCCGTGACCGCCGCTGCTGGAACTCTTGCTGCCGCCGCGACCGCCCGAGGAGCGGGCCGGGCTGAATCCGCTCAGCGCCACCAGCACAACAGTGACGGCAGCGAGCAGCTTGAGGTGACGCATCCGCTTCACAGAACTCCCCCGATGAGTGCTCGTCTCCGCGACGACCGGTTCCGGTGCTTGTCGCGTGCAGTACAACTATCTCCGGCTCAGGACGCCCGCAGTGGCGCGGGGGTTCCCAGCGGCGTAGCGTCGAATGCGGATCGCGCACCCGTGCGGCGCCTGGAGCGGCGCCGGAAAGCGAGGCGAGACCATGATCCGGAACCTGATCGGGTCGCTACTCGCCCTCATCGGAGCGGCGGCCGCCGTATACAGCCCCTTCCGACCGTGGTACGACGGCCGCCTCGGGCGTGATTTCCGCCTCGACGAGCTCTTCCAGGGCCAAGGCATCACCGGCGCCGACGCGGCCCTGTTCACCGGGCTGTTCGTGCTGATGCTGGTCGTGGCGGTCGTGGCCGTGCTCGGGGTGCTGCTGCGTTCACGGGCGACCGTGGCACTCGCGGGCGTGCTGGGGCTGGGATTCACCATCCTGTGGATGGTGCGGCAGGGGCAGGCCGCCGGCAGCCTCTCCGCGGGCAACACCGGAGGGCTCGCCTCCGGCGCCTGGCTCGCCCTCGGCGGAGGTTTTCTGCTGCTGCTCGCCGGTGCGCTGATGGCGGGCCGCCGCGCCACGGCCCGTCGCCGGCACGCCGCGGAGCCCGCGACGGCGGGTGCGGCAGCGGGTGGGGGCGCCGTGACCGGAGGCGCCTTCCGCGGGGAGCCGGGGAGGGAGGAGGACACCCTGGAACAGCCGCTCGCGGGGCCACCGCCGCCGCAGCAGCCGCCCCCGCCGCAGCAGCCGTATCAGGGGCAGCAGCCGTACCCCGAGCAACAGCCGTATCCGGGGCAGCCCGGGATGCGGGGAGCTCCCACCCAGGAGCCGTACCCTCCGGGGCCGCCGCCTCCCGAGCCCGGGGCCGCGCCGCCACCGGAGCAGTCCTTCAAGGGCCCGGAGCAGCAGTACGCCGGGCCTCCGGCCCCCGAGGAGTCCGAGCCGTACGAGCCGCAGCCCGGCACCCAGGGGGCGCCCCTGGACGAGCCGTACGAACCACGGCCCGAGGACCGGGGCACCGGTGCGAACCCTCCCGACAACACCCGCCGGTTGCCCACGGCGCCGCCTCCGTCGCAGGAACAGCACCCCGACGACGAGGACACCTGGCCGCACCGCGGACGCGACGCGGCCTGAACGCCCCCGCGACCCGCGGCGACGGCAGACGGCAGGCGGCAGGCGGCAGGCGGCAGGCGGCTGCGGGCCGGGAGGCCCGGGGACTCGTACTCAGGCGGAGTGCCGGGCCTGGCCGGTGCCCTTCGTCGCATCCAGCGCGTAGACGCAACGGTCCTTGCTGCACGCGTACACCACGCCCCCGACCACGACCGGCGAGCCGGTGATCTCCCCGCCGGTGGCCAGCTTCCACCGGAGCTGACCACCCACCGCGTCGACGGTGTACAGGCAGTGGTCGGCCGATCCGAAGTGGACGCGTCCGTCGGCCACGACGGGCGCGCCCACCACATCGGCACCCGTCGCGAAACGCCACCGGGGCGTCCCGCTCACGGCGTCGAGGGTGTACAGCGCGCTCCCGCTGCCGAGGTGCACCAGCCCGTCCGCGGTGACGACCGGCTCCGTGGAGTGCCGCGCCTCGGTGGCGATGCGCCAGCGGTCGTGGCCGTTGCCGGAGTCGAGCGCGTAGACGGTGCCCAGATAGTCGGCGAGATAGACGCCGCCGCCCGTCACCCCGGGGCCCGGGACGAAGGCGGGCGGGCACAGGAAGGCGGCCGGGGCGTCGAACCGCCACCGCTCACGACCCGTCGCGGCGTCCAGCGCGAACACCCGGGAGCCCGCGCACACGTACACGGTCCCGTCCTCGGCGGCCGTCACCCGCACGGGAACGCCGCCCGTGGCGGAGGCGTCACCGACCGGGTACGACCAGCGCTCCGCGCCCGTACGCGCCTCCAGCACGTACAACCGCCCGTCGGCCCACGTGTGGACGGCGCCGTCGGCGATGACCGGTCCCGCCTCGGGGGTCTCGAAGTCGGTCTGCGCGCCGGTCAGTTCCCACAGCTTCTCGCCGCTGGCGGCCTCCCACGCCTGGACTCCGCCGCCACGGGTGCCGGTGACCACGGTGCCGCGGTCGACCTGGAGCGAGTAGACCCAGCCGTCGGTTGCCAGCCGCCAGCGCTCGGAGCCGTCGGTGGCGTCGAGCGCGTACAGACTGGGACCGTCCGAGGCGTGCACCCGCCCGCCGGAGACCGCCATCGACCAGGCGACCTCCCGCGTCTTGAACTGCCTGCGCCCGCTCGCCACATCCAGGGCGTGCACCTCGAACGACGTCACGTACACCAGGTCGTCGGCGACGACGGGCGAGCCCCACACGTCGTTCGACATCCGGAACCGCCAGGGCCGCCAGCGCTGCGGTCCGCCGGACTGCGACCCGCCGCCGCTCGCCTGCCCAGGCCCCGCGGACGGCGGGGGCTGCACGGTGTACGGGGAAGGCGGCGACGGCTGGGACGACGGCTGCGACGGTGGCCCGGCGGGCGGCTGCTGGAGCGGCGGGGCGGCGGGCGAGGCGGAGGCCGACGGCTGTCCGCCCCGCCCGCCGCCATGGTCGGAGCCGCCTGCGTGCCGCGGTCCCGGAGCGCCGTAGGGGCGGGCCAGCGGATGGGCGGACGGTGCCGCCGCGGGCGCCCCGGCCGACGCCGCGGGGGCCGATGCCGCGGGGGCCGCCGCCGAGGCAGCCGCCGCGGGGGACGCGGAAGGCGGCGCCGTGGGCCCGGACTGCGGCGGGAACTGCGCGTACGGCTGCGCGGCGGAGGACTGCGGGGTGCCTTCCTGCCCGCCGCCGGGCGGGCGCACCCAGTCGGAGGTCGGGGCGGCCTCCGCTTCCCGGCCGGTCTCGTCCGGGCGCCGGGGGCCTGGCCCGATGGGTACCTGGGCCCCGGGCAGCTGCACGGACCCGCCATCGGCGTTCCCGGGCTGGGAGGCGGGGCGCGAGACGACCGGCCCCGAGCCGGAGCCCGGGCCCGCCTCCGCGCTCGCGGAGCCGCCCGAGCCGCCGGAGGGCCCCGAGCCGCCGGAAGCGCCCTGGGCACCGTGGGAGCCGCCGACGGCGCGCGGGCCCGGAGGGATGCCCTGATCCCACTCGGGCACCGCGGCACCCGGGCCGGAGGCCGCCGCGTCCTGACCCGCTGCCGCGCGCCCTGCTGCCGGGGGGCCGCCGGGCCCCACGGAGTCCAGCGCCGAACCACCGGCGCCCGGGCCGCCACCGGCTCCCCCCGGATCGGCGGAACCGCCCGCCACACCGTTGCTGCGCCCGGGGCCACCGGCTCCGGCTGCGGCATCCGCGCCCCTGCCCGCGCCCGCTGCGGCGGCTGCCGCGTTCTGCCGCCGCATGGCGCGACCGCCCCTGCGCCGCTCGATCAGCGAGACGGCCGTGGAGGGCAGCCAGGCCGAAACCGTTCCGCTGTCGTCGCTGCCGGCGCCGAACAGGTGCGGTGCGAGCTGGGCCTGCAGATCGGCGGGTGTGGGCCGCTCCTCGGCGTTCATCCGCATACAGGACTCGATCAAAGGCCGCAGCTCGTCCGGCAGCCCCTCCAGATCGGGGCCCTCACGCAGCAGCATGAAGACCGTCTCCACGGGGTTGGCCCCGTGGAAGGGCGCATGGCCGGTGGCGGCGAAGACGAGCGTCGAGGCGAGCGAGAAGATGTCGCTGGCGCCGGTGACGCTGCGGGAGTCCCTCGCCTGCTCGGGCGACATGTAGGCGGGCGTACCGACGGCGACGTTCGTCATGGTCAGCCGGGTGTTGGAGACGCCGGAGGCGATACCGAAGTCGATGACACGGGGGCCGTCCTCCAACACGAGCACGTTGGACGGCTTGAGGTCGCGGTGCACCAGTCCGGCGCCGTGGATGGACTGCAGCGCCTCGGCGACCCCCGCCGCCAGCCAGCGCACGGCCTGCACCGGCACCGGTCCGCACTCGGTGACTATTTCCTCCAGGGAGGGCGCGGGCACATAGGCGGTGGCCAGCCACGGCACCGCGGCGCGCGGGTCGGCGTCGACGACGGCGGCGGTGTAGAAGCCGCTGACCGCCCGCGCCGCCTCGACCTCACGGGTGAAGCGCACCCGGAAGAGCTGGTCCTCGGCCAGTTCGGTGCGCACCGTCTTGATCGCGACCCGGCGGCCGGACGCGGAGCGTGCCAGGTAGACCAGCCCCATACCGCCGGAACCGAGACGGCCCAGCACCTCGAACGGGCCGATCCGCCGCGGATCGTGCTGTGTAAGCTGCTCCACCACTTGTCCTGCCACCTCCCCGTAGGGGCCGTAAAATCTGCCCGTTCCCGCCCCGTGCAGCCTCTCACTGCCGTGCCGGACCTGACGGTCCGGACGCCGATTCTTCCTGGCGAACGCGTCGGTTGCGAACCCGGGGGCGGCACGTAAGTGTCTTCGTGGTCCGACAAAGCCCGGAATGACCCGGAGAATCCGGCATTCGAGCTCGGCCCCGTATCACCCCGATTGCCCCCTCGCCGGTCGACAATCTCAGCGCACCCCGTTTGCCCGCTGACGAATCGCGGGCCGATCACCCCTCGGTAAGCTGACGGCATGACAGGACAAGTGCGAACCGTCGACGGCCGGGTGGCCGGACGCCGCGGTCAGGCGACGCGGCAGAAGCTGCTCGACTGCCTCAGCGAGATGCTCAGCTCGTCGCCCTACCGCGACGTCAAGGTCATCGACGTGGCACGGAGAGCGGGCACCTCTCCGGCGACCTTCTACCAGTACTTCCCCGATGTCGAGGGCGCCGTCCTGGAGATCGCGGAAGCCATGGCCAAGGAGGGCGCGGGCCTCACCGAGCTGGTGGCCGGCCGCTCCTGGGTGGGCAAGGCCGGCCGGCAGACGGCCGAGGACCTGGTGGAGGGGTTCTTGACCTTCTGGCGCAAGAACGACGCGATCCTGCGCGTGGTCGATCTGGGCGCCGCGGAGGGCGACAAGCGGTTCTACAAGATCCGCATGAAGATCCTCAACTCCGTCAACAACTCACTCGCCGACGCGATCAAGGACCTCCAGTCCCGGGGCAAGGTGGACAAGGAGATCAACGCGGCAGCCGTCGCCGGCTCCCTGGTCGCCATGCTGGCCTCCGTGGCCGGCCACCAGAAGGGCTTCCAGAGCTGGGGCGTCAAGCAGGCGGAGCTGAAGCCGAGCCTCGCCCTGCTGGTCCACCTCGGCGTGACGGGCAAGAAGCCCGCCAAGTAGCCGATCCGGCTCCCCTCCCCACACCCGAACTCAGCTCTTCTCCGTCAGCTCATTCGTGTCCGCTCTCGCCGTCGGCCTTCATCGGTTCCCGGCGTTCGAGACGGAAAATGCGGATCCGCCGTTCGATGCGCTCCTGGTAGACGGCGTACGGCGGCCAGAACCGCAGCAGTTCCCGCCAGGCCTCCTCCCGCTCGTCCCCGGCCAACTGCCGCGCCCTCACGGGAATGTCCCGCCCTCGGTAACTGATCCACGCCTCCGGGTGCCTGCGCAGATTGACGGTCCACGCGGGGTGACCCGGCTTCCCGAAGTTGCTGCCCACCAGCAGCCAGCTCCCGCGCTCCTCCTCGGGCATGCACGCCAGCGGCGTACGCCGCCGCTGCCCGCTCCTGGCGCCCGTCGAGGTCAGTACGACTCCGGGCAGCAGTTGGGTGCTGAGCATCGTCCGCCCGCCCGACAGCCGGTGCACGGCCCGGTCCAGCACCGGCACCACGTGCGGGGCGATTCGGGCGAAAGCCCTGGTGGACGACGTCTTCTGGACCAGCTTCAAGCCGCTCTTCCCGGCCATCGGACAGCGCCCACCTCTCCCTCTCGTTCGTCCCGCCGTTCGTCCCTGCGTTCGTGCCCGCGTCCGTGTTCGGCTTCGCGCTCTTCCCCGCGTGCCCCCTCGCCCGGCCCGAACAGCGCCGCACGATCCGCCGCACACGCCCGCAGCCGGTGCACGGGGCCGAACAGCAGCTCGTCACCGGCCGCGCGCTTGAAGTACAGGTGCGCCTCGTGCTCCCAGGTGAAACCCACACCGCCGTGCAGCTGCACCGCCTCGGCTGCGGCCGAACCCAGCGCCTCCAGCGCCTGGCCCAGCGCCGTCCCACCCGCCGTGGCGGCCTCGCCGTCCTGATCGAGCGGCTTCGGCCCGTCGGCGGCCCAGGCCGCGTAGTACGCCGCCGAGCGTGCCGCCTGCACCTGCACGTAGACGTCCGCCAGCCGGTGCCGTACCGCCTGGAACGAGCCGATGGGTCGCCCGAACTGCTCACGCACCTTGACGTACTCGACGGTACGGGCCAGGGCGCCGTCCGCGGCTCCCACGGCCTCGGCCGCCAGGAGGGCGGCCACCCGTGGCCCGGCCGACGCGAGTTCGTGAGCCATGTCGCCACCGGGTTCACCGGCGCGCTCCCCGTCGCGTGTGTCGGCGCGCTCCCCGTCGTTGCCACCCAGCCGGATCGCCTTCACGTCCCGCAGTTGCGCGCGTGCGACGGGGCGCGTCTCGTCCAGTGCTGTCCGCCGGGTACGCACAAGGCCGTCCGCGGCGCCGTCGACCAGGAAGAGCAGCGTGCGGCTGCGTGTGAAACCGCCCGTGTGCGCGGCGACCAGCAGCAGCCCTGCACTGTGGCCGCCGAGCACCTGGTCCACCTCCCCGTACAGCCGCCAGCCCGCTCCCCCGCCGGCTGTGCGGTACGCCGCCTGGACGCCGCCCGCGCGCCCACCGCCCGCCCACCCGGGGCCGGGGCCGGGCGCGGTGAGACCGAGCGCCGAGGAGAGAGCGCTGCCCGGTACGGCGAGGGCCGCGGTCAGCTCGCCGGAGGCGAGGCGGGGCAGCAGTCGGGCACGCTGGTCCGCGCTGCCGAGCCGGACGAGGAGCGGGGCCGCGAGCGCGACCGTGGGCAGCAGTGGCGAGGGCAGCAGGGTGCGGCCCGCCTCCTCGAAGGCGAGGGCGAGTTCGACGGTGCCGCAGCCGGTCCCGCCGTATCTCTCGGGCAGCGCCAGGCCGGGCAGCCCGAGCTGCCGGGCGAGGGCGTTCCACAGGGCCGTGTCGTATCCCTCCGGGGTCCGCACGGCCGCCTTGACCTCGTCGGGCCTGCAGCGTCGTGCCAGCAGGTCTCGTACGGTGCGCCGTATCTCGTTCTGCTCCTCGGTGAACGCGGTGTCCATCCGCGGTGCCTCCTCACGGCCATGACGCGGCACGGCACAGCAAGCTGACGGAGCGTCATATTAGGGACCGCGGCGCGGGAAGCCCAGACCCGTGCACTCTGCCTCACCGACCAGAACTGATGTACCGTCAGTTCCATGCCGGTCGCCGCGTCCGCCCGTAGTCCGCACCACACCGGCCGCCGCGTCGCGGTCGCCGGGGTGGCACTCTGCGACGCCGGGACGACGGGCCCGGCGAGCACGGAGACGGCCGACGCGGAGACGGCCCGCGCGGAGGCGGCGACGCCGTACGCGCTGCACGCGCAGGCAGCGCGCCGCGCCCTGGCCGACGCCGGGTGCGACCGCTCCCAGGTGGACGGGCTCGCCTCCGCCGGACTGGGCACCCTGGCGCCGGTGGAGGTCGCCGAATATCTGGGGCTGCGCCCCACCTGGGTCGACTCGACCTCCGTCGGCGGGGCCACCTGGGAAGTGATGGCCGCACACGCGGCCGACGCCATCGCACAGGGCCGGGCCGACACCGTGCTGCTCGTCTACGGCGCGACCCCACGCGCCGACCTCAAGGCCCGCCGCCGTACCGCCGACCTCTCCTTCGGAGCGCGCGGCCCCCTCCAGTTCGAGGTGCCGTACGGGCACACGCTCATCGCCAAGTACGCGATGGCGGCCCGCCGGCACATGCACCAGTACGGCACCACTCCCGAACAGCTCGCCCAGGTCGCCGTACAGGCCCGCGCCAACGCCGCGGCGAACCCGGAAGCCTTCCGCCGGGAGCCGATCACCGTGGACGACGTGCTGTCCGGGCCGATGATCGCCGACCCCTTCACCAAGTTGCACTGCTGCATCCGCTCGGACGGCGGCTGTGCCGTACTGCTGGTGGCCGAGGACCGGGTGGCGGACCTGGCCACCGAACCGGTGTGGATCCTCGGCTCGGGCACGGCGGTCTCCCATACGACGATGTCCGAGTGGGAGGACTTCACCGTCTCGCCCGCGGCCGTCTCCGGGCGTGCGGCCTTCGCACACGCCGGTGTCACCCCGCACGACATCGACCTGGCGCAGATCTACGACGCCTTCACCTACATGACCTTGGTGACGCTGGAGGATCTCGGCTTCTGCGCCAAGGGCGAGGGCGGCGCGTTCGTCCAGGACGGGCGGCTGCTGCGGGACGGCGCACTTCCGGTGAACACCGACGGCGGCGGCCTGTCCGCCTGCCACCCGGGGATGCGGGGTCTGTTCCTGCTCGTCGAGGCGGTACGCCAGCTGCGCGGCGAGGCCGGCGAGGGGCGGCAGGTCCGCCGACGGGACGGCACACTGCCCGAACTGGCCGTCGCCTCGGGAACGGGCGGCTGGTTCTGCTCGTCGGGCACGGTGGTGCTGGGACGCGGGTGAGGGGGTGAAGGGGTGAAGGTGCGTGACGCCCCGGGCGGTCAGAACCGCTGGTACATGATGTGCAGCCCCACGTATCCGTGCTTCGGGTGCTGGAAGCCCTCCTCCAGCGTGGCGACGATCTCGAAGCCGAGCGATTTCCACAGCGCGACGGCGCCCGTGTTGGTCTCCACGACAGCGTTGAACTGCATCGCCCGATAGCCCTCCCCCTTCGCCCACTCCAGCACGTGCGCGCCCAGGGCCCGGCCGACGCCCTTGCCGCTGCGGTCCGGGTCGACCATGAAGCTCGCCCCGGCGATGTGCGAGGCGCCACCCATGTGGTTCGGGTTCATCTTCGCCGAGCCCAGCACGGTGCCGTCGTCGTCCACGGCCACGACGGTGCGGCCAGGCGGTGGGAGCATCCAGGTCCGGCGGGCGGCGGGCTCGGCCATGTCGCGGGGGTAGGTGTAGGTCTCCCCCGCTTCGACGATGCGCCGGAAGAAGGGCCAGATGGCGGGCCAGTCGGCCTCGGTGGCTGTTCGGATCTGCACGGGCCCAGCATGCGCGACACCGGCCCCGTCCCGCCAGCGACTATCGCATGGCGGGCCGGAAGACCGGGACGACCGGCTCCTGGGCGCTCCGGCCGCCCTCCGCCCGGAACGCGACCCGCAGCTCCATCCCCACCCGTAGCTCCTCGGAGGGACAGTCGATGATCTCCGTCATCATGCGCGGCCCTTCCGCGAGCTCCACCACGGCGGCGACATACGGGACGCGCGCCCCGAACGGCGGCAGATCGTTGCGGTGGACGACGGACCAGGTGTAGAGCGTGGCGCGCCCGTCGGCCTCCTCCCAGCCGACGTCCTCGCTCCAGCAGTACGGGCAGAACTCGCGCGGGTAGTGGTGCGCGGCGCCGCAGCCTGCCGCGTGACAGCGGCGCACCAGCAGCCGCCCCTCGGCCGCCGCCTGCCAGTACGGGGCGGTGAACGCGTCGATGTCGGGCAGATCGAACCGCTGCTGTGCCGACGCTCCGCCCATGGGGCCCCCTCACCGGGCCGGACCGGACCGACCACACCTGACGCCTTGTCAGTTCTAGGCGCTTCCGCGTACGCCCGCAAGAGCCGGCGCACCGACCTAGGATTGTCGTCATGCCCATGTCCGACAGCGGCACACCTGTCCACATCGTCGGGGCCGGTCCGGGAGGACTGGCCACGGCCGCGGCCCTGCGGGAGCGCGGTATCAGCGCCGTCGTACTGGAGCGGACCGACGCGGTCGGCTCCTCCTGGCGCAGCCACTACGACCGGCTACGGCTGCACACCGCCCGGGTCCACTCCTCGCTGCCCGGCCTGCCCATCCCCCGCGCGTACGGACGCTGGGTCCGCCGGGCCGATCTGGTGCGCTACCTGGAGCAGTACGCGGCACACCACCGCATCGAGGTGGCCACCGGCGTCGAGGTGCACCGGCTGGAGCGGGCCGACGACGAGGAGGGCGCCCCGGGCCCGGAGGGAGCACAGGGCGCGCCGGATGCGCACGAGGCGCAGGGCGCGCCGGGAACGCGCGAGGCGCAGGGCGCGCGATGGGTGCTGCACGCCAACGGGGGGCGGCGGCTGCTCGCACCCGCCGTGGTCATGGCCACCGGCTACAACCACACCCCGTACCTGCCCGACTGGCCCGGTCGCGACGGTTTCACCGGCGAACTGCTGCACGCCTCCCGCTACCGCTCCCCCGCCCCCTACGCGGGCCGCGACGTACTCGTGGTGGGCGCGGGGAACACCGGCGCGGAGATCGCCGCGGATCTGGCGGAGGGCGGCGCCGGGCGCGTCCGCCTCGCCGTCCGGACACCTCCGCACATCCTGCGCCGCTCCACCCTGGGCTGGCCCTCGCAGCGCAGCGCGATTCTGTGCCGGAGGCTGCCGGTGCGGCTGGTGGACCGGATGGCGGCGCAACTGACCAAGCTGTCGGTCCCAGACCTGGCCCCCTACGGACTGCCGCGCCCCGACGCCGGCCTGTACACGCGGGCACGCGAGGGCGCCATCCCGGTACTGGACGCGGGGCTGGTGGAAGCGGTCCGGCAGGGAAAGGTCGAACCGGTGGCCGCCGTCGCCTCGTTCGAGGACGGCAAGGTGTTGCTGACGGACGGGGAAACGGTGACCCCTGAGGTCGTCATCGCCGCGACCGGGTACCGACGCGGCCTGGAGGACCTGGTCGGCCACCTTGGCGTGCTCGACCCCCGGGGCGTGCCCCGCGTGCACGGTCGCCGCACCCATCCCGCCGCACCCGGCCTCTTCTTCACCGGATTCTCCAACCCCCTCAGCGGCGGTCTCCGCGAACTCGCCCTCGAAGCCCGGCGGATAGCCAAGGCGGTGGCCCGCTCGGCGGGCTGAAGCCGAACGCGCGACAGCACGGCCCCGCCACCTCCGCCGGGCGGCGGTCCGGGCTCGCCGCAGGGTTCCTGACGCCCCGTCAATTCAGTAACCTGACAGGGCGTCAGTTCCTGCGAGGCGCCAGCCCCAGGTAGGCCACCACACGGGAGTGGGCGAGAGAAGATGCTCGGATCGACTCACGGGACCCTCACCATGACTTCCCGCTCCGCCCGGGTGCTGGCCTGCGGCGAGCGGGCCGGCGGCGGCACCGTGCACGGCAGGGCCGACGACACCGCCGTCGAACTCGACGTCAGCGGGCGTCCGCTGCACGCACCGGTGCCCGACCTGGACCGGTTCTTCCGCCCGGAGGCCGTGGCCGTCGTCGGCGCCTCGGACACCGAGGGGCGGGCCAACACGGGCATCACACGCCAATTGCTGGCCTGGGCCGACCGGGTCGGCGCGCGGGTGCACCCCGTGCACCCCAGCCGCCGCGAGGTCTTCGGACTGCCCTGTGCCCCCACCGTCGCCGCACTGCCCGAGCCGGTGGACGTGGCCGTACTGCTCGTCGCGGACCCGCTGCCGGTCGTCGAGCAGCTCGCCGACACCAAGACCAGGTTCGCCGTCGCCTTCGCCTCCGGATTCGCCGAGACGGGCGAGGAGGGCGCGGCGGCGCAGACCAGGCTCGCCGAGGCCGCCGCACGCTCCGGGGTCCGGCTGCTGGGGCCGAACACCAACCTCAACGCCTTCGAGCGGTTCCGCGACGATCTCGACGGACCCGCCATCGCTCTGATCACACAGTCGGGCCACCAGGGGCGCCCCCTGTTCGCGTTGCAGGAGCTGGGCATCCGGCTCTCGCACTGGGCGCCGACCGGCAACGAGGCGGATCTGGAGACGGCCGACTTCCTCTCCTACTTCGCCACCCTGCCCGAGGTCGGGGTCGTCGCCGCGTATCTGGAAGGGCTCAAGGACGGCCGGGGCTTTCTGCTGGCGGCCGACCGTGCGGCGCGCAACGGCGTCCCCGTCGTCGCCGTGAAGGTGGGCCGCACCCGGGCCGGTGCGCGTACCGCCGCCTCGCACACCGGGAAGCTGACCGGAGCGGACGCCACGGTCGACGCGGCGATGCGGCAGTTCGGCGTCATCCGCGTCACCGGGCTGGACGAGCTGCAGGACACCGCCACACTGCTGGCCCGTGCCCGCCCGCCGCAGGCCGAGGGAGTGGCCGTCTACGCCATATCCGGCGGCACCGGCGCCCACTTCGCCGACCTGGCCACCGCCGAGGGGCTGAGCCTGCCGACTCTCCCGGCGCGGAAGCAGGACGAACTGCACCAGTGGATCCCGGAATACCTCTCCGTCGCCAACCCCGTCGACAACGGCGGCCACCCGGTGGGCGACTGGCGCGGCCGCAAGATCATCGACGCGATACTGGCCGACCCGGACATCGGCGTTCTCATCTGCCCCATCACCGGGCCCTTCCCCCCGATGAGCGACAAACTGGCCCACGACCTGGTGGCCGCGGCCGAGGAGACGGACAAGCTGGTCTGTGTCGTATGGGGCTCTCCCGTCGGCACCGAGGACGCCTACCGGCACACCTTGCTGGGCTCCTCCCGGGTGGTGACCTTCCGTACGTTCGGCAACTGCGTGCGGGCCGTCCGCGCCTACCTCGACCACCACCGCTTCAGCCGCGCCTACCGCTCTCCCTTCGACGAGGCGCCCCGCACCCCCTCCCCCTCGCTGCGCAAGGCGCGGGCGCTGCTGCACCCGGGCCGGCAGCTGAGCGAGCACGCGGGCAAGCAACTGCTGCGCGCCTACGGGATCCGCGTGCCGCGCGAGCAACTGTGCACCAGCGCGGCAGGCGCGGTGCGCGCGGCGGCGCAGGTCGGCTACCCGGTCGTCATGAAGGCATCGGCGCCACAGCTGGCGCACAAGAGCGAATACGGTCTCGTCCGCCTCGGGCTGACCTCCGCCAGCCAGGTACGGGACACCTACCGCGAGCTGACGGAGATCGCCCGCGCCGAGGGCATCGAGCTGGAGGGCGTGCTGGTGTGCCAGCTGGTCGACCCGGGCGTGGAGATGGCCGTCGGTATCACCCAGGACGAGCTGTTCGGGCCGACGGTGACGGTGGGGCTGGGCGGCGTTCTGATCGAGGTGCTGCGGGACGTCGCCGTGCGGGTCCCGCCGTTCGGTGAGGACCAGGCGCGCGCGATGCTCGGCGAACTGCGGGGCGCCGCGCTGCTGCACGGCGTACGCGGCAGGCCGCCGGCCGACACCGACGCGCTCGTGGAGGTCGTGCTGCGGGTGCAGCGGATGGCGCTGGAGCTGGCCGCGAACGGCTCGGGGAACGGTGGTGGGCTGGCGGAGCTGGACATCAATCCGCTGGTCGTCCTGGAGCGCGGGCAGGGCGCGGTGGCACTCGACGCGCTGGCGGTCTGCCCCTGACCCCGCCGCGCACCGGCGCCGCCACCGCGCTGAACGAAGCCGCGCCCCTGAACGAAGCCGCGTCGCTGATCGGAGCTGCATCGTGCCGTCCTTCCCCCGTGACACGTCCGCCGAGAAACCGCTCGCGGCCCCGGACGAGTCCCTGGAAAAAGTTGTAGCGCAGGCCACTGACAACGCCGTCTCGTGGATCGTCCTGGACCGCCCCCACGCGAGGAACGCGCTCACCTGGGAGCAGCGCGAGCGGCTCATCGCCCTGCTGGCCGACGCCTCGGCGGATCCGGGGGTGCGGGCCGTGGTGCTCACCGGGCGGGGCCGCGGGTTCTGCGCGGGCGCGGACCTCAAGGGCGCCCCCGGTGGCGAGCGCGTCGCGGGTGATGTGGCCCGCACTCTCGAACGCGGGGCGCAGCGGCTGGTCGCGGCCGTGCTGGACTGCGAGAAGCCGGTGCTCGCGGCGGTCAACGGCACGGCGGCGGGGCTCGGCTGCCACCTCGCGCTCGCCTGCGATCTCGTACTGGCCGCAGAAGAGGCGTCGTTCACGGAGGTCTTCGTACGCCGCGGACTGGTGCCGGACGGCGGCGGGGCCTATCTGCTGCCCAGGCTGATCGGCCCGCAGCGGGCGAAGGAACTGATGTTCTTCGGGGACGCGCTGTCCGCCGCGGATGCCGAGCGGCTCGGTCTGGTCAACCGGGTCGTGCCCGCCGAGGCGCTGGAAAGGACGGCGGGGGCCTGGGCCGAGCGGCTGGCGGCCGGGCCGACCCGCGCCCTGGCGCTGACCAAGCGGCTGGTCAACTCCTCCCTGGACGAGGACCGGGCGGCTGCCTTCTGCGCCGAGGCGTGGGCACAGGAGATCAACATGACGACTCGGGACGCACGGGAGGGCGTGGCCTCGTTCGTCGAGCGGCGCCCACCGGATTTCGAGGGGCGGTAGCCGCGCCGTGGTTACGCTGGAGTTGCCGACGCGCGGGCGGACGGCGGTACAGGGGCGAACGGAACTTCCGAACTGACGAGGCATCAGGTGGAATGAATCCATGATGGGACACGCTGGAATGGCAGCCACCGCGGTGCGCTATCTGCGCGCCGCCGGCGCACAGTCCGCCCACGCCACGGGTGGCACCGGGCGGGACGCACGGCACGGCACCGGGCCGGTGGCGGAGCCCGGCGCACTTCCGCGGCCCGACCTGCGCGCCGTACGCGAGGACGAGCGCGCCCCCGTCGACCCGGCCCACTTCCGGCGCGTGCTGGGCGGCTTCGCCTCCGGTGTGACGGTGGTGACCGCGCCGGCGACCGAGGCGGAGGCGAGCCCCGCCGGGTTCGCCTGTCAGTCCTTCGCCTCCCTCTCGCTGGAGCCGCCCCTCGTCTCGTTCATGGTGGGCCGCACCTCCACCAGCTGGCCCCGCATCGCCCGCGCGGGCGTCTTCTGCGTGAACGTACTCGCGGCCGGCCAGGGCGAGCTGTGCCGTGCCTTCGCGGTGAGCGGCGCCGACAAGTTCGCCGGGGTCTCCCACCGCCCGACGCCGGTCACGGGCTCTCCGCTGCTGGAAGGCGTGGCGGCGTGGATCGACTGCGAGATCCACGCGGTGCACACCGGAGGCGACCACCTCATCGTCGTCGGCCGGGTGCGCGCGCTGGGAGCGGCCGAGGACGACCGCGACCCGTTGGTCTTCCACCGGGGGCGCCTCGGCACCTTCACTCCCACGGATGCCGAAAGCTGAGATCCGGCCCCGGCCGTCCGCCCAGGGGCGCGCTCACGCCGAGTGCACCTGCAGCCCCGTACGGCCGGGGGCGAGCTCGGGGCGCAGCACCAGGTCGGCGTCGTAGTCACCGCCCGCCTCGTACCGGAAGGGCAGCGGCGCGAGTGCGTCCAGATTCCGCAGCCGCTCACGCAGTTCCTCCTGGCGCTCCTTGACGTCCGCCTCCGTCGACCGATCGGCGCCGTAGACGACGAACGGCGGCAGCGCCGCCATGCCCGTGTACCAGAACGTGCCGTGGTGCACCGGGAAGAGCACGTCCTCCACGTACCCGTGGATGCCTCGTGGGCCGAAGCTGGAGGGCCGGGCCCCGACCGAGGTGACGACCATGGCGCGCTTGCCCGCCAGCCCGCCGTCCCCGTAGCGGCGGGTGCGGCCCTCCGCGTCCTGCACGCCGAACGCGAAGCCCTGCACCAGCACCCGGTCGAACCAGCCCTTGAGGATGGCGGGCGGGCCGAACCACCACAGCGGGAAGTGGAAGACCAGGGTGTCGGCCCACTCGATCTTCTCCTGCTCGGCCCGGATGTCCCGGGAGAGCTCCCCGGTGCGGTACGCGTGCTCCTGCGCGTCCCCGACCAGCAGCCGGTCCTCGGGCCGCTCCCGGGCGGGGAAGTCCGCACCGTCGACGACCGGCTTCCAGCCCATGGCGTACAGGTCGGACTCGCGCACCTGGTGGCCGGCTTCCCGCAGTGCGGCGACCCCGGTGTCGCGCAGTGCGGCGTTGAGGGAACGGGCTTCCGGGTGGGCGAAAATCCACAGTGTCTTCATGCCACTGATCGTGTGCCCACACGGACCGTGAAACGAGTGGCCGGAAGGTCCACTAGTGCAAGATTCTGGCCAGCTACTCCGGCCGGGTCGGGTCCGGTGCCCGGCGCCGCACCACCAGCGCCATCAGCGCCGCCGTCGCACACAGCACCCCCGTACCGGTCCACGCCAGGTCGTACGTCCCCGTAGCGTCCCGTACGAGCCCCGCCAGGAAGGCGATCAGCGAGGCACCGGCCTGGTGCGAGGCGAGCACCCAGCCGAAGACGACCGCACCGTCCGTCCCGAAGTGCTCCCTGCACAGCGCCATCGTGGGCGGCACGGTGGCCACCCAGTCGAGCCCGTAGAAGACGATGAAGAAGAGCATCGGCGGCTGCACACTCGCGGCGAACAGCATCGGCAGCACCAGCAGCGACAGCCCGCGCAGTCCGTAGTAGACGGCCAGCAGCCGCCGCGCGTCGAACCGGTCGGTCAGCCAGCCGGAACAGACCGTGCCCACCAGGTCGAGCACCCCGATGGCGGCCAGCAGGGAGGCGGCGACGGGAACGGCCATCCCGTGGTCGTGCGCGGCGGGCACGAAGTGCGTGCTCATCAGTCCGTTGGAGGAGGCGCCGCAGATCGCGAAAGTTCCGGCCAGCAGCCAGAAGACCCGGGTACGGGCGGCGTCCCGCAGCACCGACAGAGTGCGCCGCAGCGCGCCTGTCACATCCGCCTCGGGCCTCGTGTAGTCCGCCCCGGCACCGTACGGGCGCAGCCCCACGTCCTCGGGGTGGTCCCGCAGCAGCCACACCACCAGCGGCACCACGGCGAGCGCGGCGCAGCACACCACCAGCGAGGCGGTACGCCAGCCGGGCCCCTCCACCAGCAGCGCCACCAGGGGGAGGAAGACCAGCTGCCCGGTGGCGCTGCCGGCCGTCAGGATGCCGCTGACCAGACCGCGCCGGGCGACGAACCAACGGTTGGCCACCGTGGCGGCGAAAGCGAGCGCCATGGAGCCCGAACCGATGCCCACCAGCAGCCCCCAGCAGAGCACCAGTTGCCACTCGCTGGTCATGAAGACGGTCAGTCCGCTGCCCGCCGAGATCAACAGCAGCGCCACCGTGACGACCTGGCGTATCCCGTAGCGCTCCATCAGTGCCGAGGCGAACGGAGCGGTGAGTCCGTACAGCAGCACGTTCAGCCCGACGGCGAACGAGATGGTGCCGTGCGACCAGCCGAACTCCTGGTGCAGCGGCTCGATGAAAACGCTGGGTGTCGCCCGGAAGCCGGCCGCCCCCACCAGCGCGACGAAGCACACCAGGGCGACCCACCAGGCGCGGTGCACCCGCGGTGCGGCCGGGCGCGCCGTCGCGGAGGGCGCTTCGGCGGACTGCGGCTCTTGGCAGCTCGCGCCGTCCTTCCCGGACGGCTGCGGGGAAAGGGTCTCTGTCACGCGCATCAGCCTGCGGTGCGGTGCAGGGCGGAGCGAGTGGCTTGAAGGCCACCATGTGCGAGGATCGGGCCATGGCCGTTTTCACCCGCCCCGGGCTGCACAGGGTCGCCGTCCTGGTGCGGCACGGTCTGCTGCCGATCGAGCTGGGCATCCCGCACGCCCTGATGGGCAGGGCCCGGTCGACCACCGGTGAGCCGCTGTACGAGGTCATCACCTGCGCCGTCACACCTGGTGCGATCCGCACGGAGGGCGACTTCACGGTCAATGTGGAGCACGGGACCGAGGCGCTGGCCGAGGCGGACACCGTGATCGTCCCGGCCGCGCACGACCGCGACGAACCCTACGACCGCGGCGCGATGAGCCCCGGGCTCGGCGCCGCCTTCGCGCGCATCCGTCCTGACGCACGGGTCGCGTCCATCTGCACGGGCGCCTTCGTACTGGCCGCCGCCGGGCTGCTGGACGGCAAACGGGCCACCACCCACTGGCGGGCCACTGAGCGCTTCCAGCGCCTCTTCCCGAGTGTCCGGCTCGACTCGGACGTGCTCTACGTCGACGAGGGCTCCGTCCTCACCTCGGCGGGCATCGCCTCCGGCGTCGACCTGTGTCTGCACATGATCCGCCGCGACCACGGCGCGGCCGTCGCCAACGCGGTCGCCCGGACCACTGTCGTACCGCCGCACCGCGACGGCGGGCAGGCCCAGTTCATCCGCCGCCCCGTCCCCGAGCCCAGCCGCTCCTCCACCGGAGCCGCCCGCGCCTGGGCCCTGCGCCACCTCGACCGCCCCCTGACCCTGCGCGAACTGGCCGAACGCGAGTCCATGAGCGTCCGCACCTTCACCCGCCGCTTCCGCGAAGAGGTCGGGGTGAGCCCTCAGCAGTGGCTCACCCGGCAGCGCATCGAACGCGTCCGCCAGTTGCTGGAGGAGAGCGATCTGTCCGTCGAGCAGATCGCCGCCCGCGCCGGATTCGGCTCCGCGTCGACCTTGCGGATGCACTTCCAGGCGGTCCTGGGTGTCTCACCGAGCGCCTACCGTCGTACGTTCCGCACGGACAGCACGGCGGGTGCTGACGGCGGTCCGCCACGGACGCCGGCATGAGCGCGGAAAGAGGGTCGGTGACGGCGCGGACGAAGGAGTCGGAGATGGCCGGCAGGGCGAGGGTTTTCGTGCATCCAGGGCGGCACCGGGTCGCGGTACTGGTCAGGCACGGAGTGATTCCGATGGAGCTCGGCCTGGTGCACCAGGTGTTCGGCCGCGCGGCGACCCCGGAGGGAGAGCCGCTGTACGACGTGGTCACCTGTGCCGTCGATCCGGGAGCTGTCCGCACGGACGCCGATTTCCCCATCCATGTCGCGCACGGCACCGAGGCGCTGGCGGAGGCCGACACGGTGGTCGTTCCGGCCACCCACGAGCCGGACGAGACGGAGACCGAGGGCACCCTGCCCGAACCGCTCCGGCAGGCGCTGGCCCGGATCCGTCCCGGTGCACGGGTCGCGTCCATCTGCACGGGCGCCTTCGTACTGGCCGCCGCCGGACTGCTGGACGGCAAACGGGCGACGACGCACTGGATGTCCACCGACAGCTTCCGCGCGCTGTATCCGGCCGTGCGGCTGGACCCCGACGTGCTCTACGTGGACGAGGGCGCCGTCCTCACCTCCGCGGGCGAGGCAGCCGGGATCGACCTGTGTCTGCACATCGTGCGGGAGGACCACGGCGCGGCCGTCGCCAACGCGGTGGCACGGCGCACTGTCGTACCGCCCCATCGGGACGGCGGGCAGGCCCAGTTCATCCGCCGCCCCGTCCCCGAGCCCAGGCTCTCCTCCACCGGAGCCGCCCGCGCCTGGGCCCTGCGCCACCTCGACCGCCCCCTGACCCTGCGCGAACTGGCCGATCGCGAGTCCATGAGCGTCCGCACCTTCACCCGCCGCTTCCGCGAAGAGGTCGGCGTCACCCCGCTGCGCTGGCTCAACCAGCAGCGCATCGAACGGGCCCGCCACCTGCTGGAGGAGACGGACCTGGCCGTCGAACGCATCGCCGCCCAGGCCGGCTTCGGTACGGCGGCCTCCCTGCGCCAGCACTTCCAGGCGGCCCTCGGTGTCTCCCCCCGCGCCTACCGCCGCACGTTCCGCGCGGAGGCCCAGGGCGCGGCAGCATAGGGAGACCGACGGCAGACAGGCCGACCGCGCCCCATGGAGGCAACGGACGGCAGGCAGACCGACCCGCGCCGCCGAGCGCGGCGTCCGACAACCGCCAGCCCTTACGCCGCCTGGCGAGCGACGCTGTCGGCATGACACACCACGCTTCTTCCCCGCCGCCGGACCAGGCGGTCCCCTCCCCGATGGACCCTGAGGCGGTGCTCACCGGCATGTACGCGGCCGAGGTGGAGTATCTGGCCGCAGGCGGTCCGGGGACGGCGTCGTTCGCCCCGCTGGCCCCCTTCTTCGCTCCCGATGTCGTTCTCCACCAGGCCGACGGGCTGCCCTACGGCGGCACCTGGCACGGCCACGCGGGCATGGAGCGGTTCTTCCTGGAGATGAGCCGCGTGTGGGAGTCGTTCGACATCACGCAGCAGGAATTTCTTGCCACTGGCGCGACGCCGGTCGTACTCAGCCGGATCCACGCACGCGCACGTGCCACCGGTCGGGAGATCGTGTTCCCCATCCTGCAAACGATCACCGTCAGGGACGGGCGGATCGCCGAAGTCCGTCCGTTCTACTGGGACACTGCGGCGATTGCCGCAGCGTGCGCTCCATCGGCGGCCTGATTCGGGCTCGCCGCCTAGAAAGTGAGCACCGCGCGGGCCACACGTCCGTGGTGCGCGTCCTCTGCCGCTGCCTCGAACTCCTCGATCGGATAGGTGCGGGTGACCAGTTCATCCAGCAGCAGGCGCCCCTGCCGGTACAGGTCCGCGTACAGCGCGATGTCGTTGGGCGGGCGGGAGGAGCCGTATCGGCAGCCCAGGATGGACTTGTCCAGGAACAGCGCGGCGGGCAGGAAGACCGCCTCCGCGTCGGTCGGCGGCATCCCCAGCAGCACGGCTTGACCGCGCCGGTCGAGGAGGTCGACCGCCTGCCGTACCAGCGCTGTGCTGCCGACGCACTCGAAGGTGTGCGCTGCACCGTCCGGCAGGATCTCTTTGACGGCGGCGACTGTTCCTCCCTGGCAGTCGGCCCACGAGGCGTCCACGAAGTGCGTGGCGCCGAACTGCCGGGCCGCCGTCTCCTTGCCCGGGTCGGCATCGACGGCGACGATCGGGGCCGCACCCGCGATCCGGGCACCCTGCAGCACATTGAGCCCGACGCCGCCTACGCCGATCACCACCACGGACTCGCCCTGCCCGACCCCGGCCCGGTTGAGCACGGCGCCGACGCCGGTCAGCACGGCGCAGCCGATGAGGGCCGCGCAGCTGAGGGGGATGTCGTCGGGTACCGGGGTGGCCTGGACGGCCTTGACGAGCGTCCGTTCGGCGAAGGCCGAGTTGGCGGCGAAGTTGTACAGCGGCCTGCCGCCGCGGGTGAAGGGCTGCTCGGGCCTGCCGATGGTCTGTCGGCACATGGTGGGGCGCCCCCGCGCGCACTGGGGGCAGGCGCCGCAGTTCGCGATGGTGGACAGCGCCACATGGTCCCCGGGCGTCACATGCACCACGCCCTCTCCGACGGCTTCGACGACGCCGGCGCCCTCATGGCCGAGAACGACGGGCCGCGGGAACGGGATCGTCCCGTCGATGACGGACAGATCGCTGTGGCACAGCCCGGCCGCCCGGATGCCGACGAGCACTTCGCCGGGGCCGGGCGGCCGGATCTCCAGGTCGTCGACGACCTCGGCCCGCGCGCCCTGCAGAATCACACCTCTCATACCGCTCCCGCTCCCCTCGCCTCACTCGTCACGACGGCCAGACGATCGACTGCAACTCGCTGTAGGCGTGCAGCCCGAACGAGCCGCCGTCGCGGCCGACTCCGGACTCCTTGAAGCCGCCGAACGGCGTCTCGGGGTGCCGTTGCACGGTGTTGATGCCGACGTTGCCGCTGCGCAGCCGGGCCGCCAGTCGCCAGGCGCGCCCCGTATCACCGCTGAACACGTAGTCGTAGAGGCCGTAGGGGGTGCTGTTGGCGAGGCGTACGGCCTCGTCCTCGTCCGCGAACCGCAGCACCACGACCACGGGCCCGAACAGCTCCTCGCGCGCCACGGTCATCTCCGGCGTCACGTCCGTGATCAGTGTCGGCGCGACATAGAAGCCGGTGGCGGGCCGCGTGGGCCGTACGCCCCCCACCACTACCGTCGCGCCCTGCTCGCGAGCGCCGTCGATGTACGCCTCGACGCGGTCGCGCTGGGCGGCGGAGATCACCGGGCCGACCACGGTGCGCTCGTTGGTGGGATCGCCGAGTGTCAGTGCGGACGCGTACTGTGAAAGGGCAGTCACGAACTCGTCGTGGAGCGAGTCGTGTACGAGCACACGCGTCGGTGCCGTGCAGATCTGGCCGCTGTGGAAGGTCCAGGTCGAGGCGACCGAGCCCAGTGCTGCTTCGCGGACCCCGCCGACCGCGTCGTCCAGCACCAAAGCCGCACCCTTTCCACCCAGTTCCATGAGGGTGCGCTTCATTCCCCGTCCCGCGTTCCCGGCGATCTCCTTTCCCACGGAGGTGGAGCCAGTGAAACTGATCATGTCGACGTCCGGGTGTGCCACCAGGGCCTCACCCGGCGCGGAGCCCGAGCCGGTGACCACGTTGTAGAGCCCGTCCGGCAGCCCCGCCTCCTTCAGCAGCGGGCCCAGCTCCAGGCAGCTGAGCGGATCCTGCGGCGCGGGCTTGCAGACCACGGCGTTGCCCATGGCCAGCGCGGGCGCGACCTTGCCCGCGAGGTTGACCACGGGGAAGTTGTAGGACGTGATGCAGCCGACCACACCGACGGGGCGTCGAACGGCGGCGGCGCCGATCAGCCCGCCCGGGGCCAGGGCGCTGGGCCCCACGGGCTGCGGTGCCAGGGGCACGGTGTCCGGCTCCAGCGCGCCGCGCGCGTAGCGGCGGAAGCGGTCAGCAGCAGTGGGCAGTTGCATTCCGCGTGCGACCTTGAGGGTGGCACCGGTCTCGGCCTGCAGGAGCGGTACGAGTGCGGGACCGCGCTCGGTCAGGAGCTCGGCGATCCGCTCCAGCACCCGGGAGCGCTCGCGCGGGTCCGTGGCGGCCCAGGCCTCCTGCGCGGCCTGTGCCGCGGCGACGGCGGCGGCCACGTCCGCGGCATCCGCTTCGGGGGCCTCACCGACCAGCAGCTCGGTGGCCGGATCGATGACCGGGTAGTGGCCGTGCGCCGGGCGGCGCCAGTCGCCGCCGATCCAGTTCCGGTAGGCCCTGGGCGGCTGAACGGGGTCGTGCGCCGCGTTCCTGTGCGGTGTGCGCGTCGTGCTGGGTTCCGGCGTCACCTGCGTGCCTCTCTCGGCAGGCCCAGCACCTGCTGGGCGAGGATGTCGCGCTGGATCTCGTCCGAGCCGCCGTAGATGGTGTCGGCGCGGGTGAACAGGAAAAGCCGCTGCAGGGCGTCGAGTTCGTAGGGCCGGTGCGGCGTCCAGTCGTACGGGCCGAGCGCGGCGTCGGCCCCGCGCACCTGCATCGCCAGCTCGCCGAGTCGTTGGTGCCAGCGCCCCCACAGCAGTTTGGCGACGCTGGGCGCCCCCGGCACGGCCCCTTCGCCCGTGCCCCTGCCGTTGCCGTTGCCGTTGCCGTTGCCGTTGCCGCCGAGGGTGCGCAGGGCGTGCCAGCGCATCGTCCGCAGCTCGGCCCATGCCCGCACGAGCCGGTCGCGGAGCACCGGGTCGCGCTCGACGGCACCGCCACGCACCGCGAGGCGCAGCACACGGTCGAGTTCGGCGGCGAAGCCGATCTGCTGGGCGAGGGTGGACACGCCGCGCTCCAGCGCCAGCAGACAAGTGGCGACCCGCCAGCCGTCGCCCTCGGCACCCACCCGGTGATCGGCGTCGGCACGTGCGCCGTCGAACAGGACCTCGTTGAACTCCCGCGTGCCCGACATCTGCCGGATGGGCCGGACCTCGACGCGGCCCGGCTGGTCCATCGGCACCAACAGGAAGGAGAGCCCCCGGTGGCCGCCCGTGCCCTGCTCGGTGCGCGCGAGGACGAAGCACCAGTCGGCTTCGTGGGCCAGAGACGTCCAGATCTTCCGGCCGGTGACGCGGTACCCCCCGGCGCCGTTGCCTGCCCCGGGGTCCCGGACGGCGGCGGTGCGTACGGCCGCCAGGTCGGACCCGGCGTCCGGCTCGCTGTAGCCCTGGCACCACAGTTCCTCGCCGCGGGCGATGGCGGGCAGGAAGCGGTTGCGCTGCTCATCGGTGCCGTGGGAGAGGAGGGTGGGTGCGAGCAGGTTCTCGCCGATGTGGCCGACCCGGGCGGGGGCGCCCGCGCGGGCGTACTCCTCCGCCCAGACGACCTGTTGGGTGAGGGTGGCGGCGCGGTTGCCGTAGCTGCCGCGGCTGCGCTCCCAGCCGATGCCGACCCAGCCCCCTTGGCCCAGCTCGCGCTCCCAGCGGCGGCGGACGTCGGTGGCCTGGTGCTCGCTGCCGGGCCCGCCCTGACCGGCGACGGAGGCGAAGTCGCCGACGAGGTGGTCGTGCAGCCACTGGCGGGCCCGCGCCCTGAACTCCTCGTCCTCGCGGGTGAAGCCGAAGTCCACACGTCCCCCTCTCCGCTCCTCGGTCGGGCCGGGCCCGTCCCGAGGTCCTGGGTGTCGGCTCATGCGTTGGGGCGGTCCTTGCGGGCGGCGGCCGCGGCCATCTCCTTGAGCCGCTCCAGCAGGGGCATCGGGTCCTGGCCGACGGTGCCGGGCAGGTGGTCGGCGAGTTGCTGCGGTGTCCAGGAGCCGTCGGCGTAGGCGGCCCGCAGTTCCCGGGGCTGCGCCCACACGGCGACCTTGGGCCCTGCGACGGTGTAGACCTGCCCGGTGATCTCCTGCTGTCCGGCGTGGTCGCTCAGCAGATAGACGACGAGGGGGGCGACGTCCTCCGGTTCGCCGATCTCCGTCAGCTCCGTGGGCACGTTGGCGGACATCCGGGTGCGGGCCACGGGCGCGACGGCGTTGGCGGTCACGCCGTACTTGTGCAGACCGAGCGCCGCGCTGCGGACGAGGGAGATGATGCCGCCCTTGGCCGCCGCGTAGTTCGCCTGGGAGACGGAGCCCTGGTGGTTGCCGCTGGTGAAGCCGATGAGGGCACCGCGGCGTTGGCTGCGCATGACGGTGCTCGCGGCGCGGAAGACGGTGAAGGTTCCCTTGAGGTGGGTGGCCAGTACGGGGTCCCACTCCTCCTCGGTCATGTTGAACAGCATGCGTTCGCGCAGGATCCCGGCCGCGCAGACCGCTCCGTCGAGGCGGCCGTACCGGGCGAGGGCGGTGTCCACGACGCGCTGCCCGCCGGCCATGGTGGAGATGTCGTCGGCGACCGCCACGGCCCGGCCGCCCGCCGCCGTGATCTCCTTCACCACGGCCTCGGCTATCTCGCTGCGCGGCTCGCCGCCGTCGACACTGACGCCGTAGTCGTTGACGACGACCGCGGCTCCCTCGTCCGCGCAGGCCAGCGCCACCGCACGGCCGATACCGCGACCGGCCCCGGTGACGGCGACGACCTTCCCGGCCAGGAAATTCCCCACGTCCGGCCCCCTCCCAACGAATCTGACGACCCGTTAGATTCTTGAGCAGGCACCGCCCGAACACAAGGCCCCGTGCGGCCTCCGCAGGCGGCGCCACTCCTACCGACCGTCCCGGGAGGACCGATGACCGTTCCCGCGCAGCACCCCGAGTTCGCACAGATCGCCGCGCGGGTGAACAACTGGGGCCGCTGGGGCGCGGAGGACGAGATCGGCACCCTCAACCTCGTGACGGACGCGGTGGTGCGGGAGGCGGCAGCCACCGTGACCACCGGGCGCCGCGTCCCGCTCGCCCTCCCGCTCCAGCAGGACGGGGTGCAGACCGGGATGATCCCCGGACGGGTGAACCCGCTGCACACGATGGTCGCGCTCAACTTGGAGATGTTCGGTCCCGGGACGGTCGCCACCAACGACGACGCCGTCACCATGGGCCTGCAGGCGGCCACCCACTGGGACGGCCTCGCCCATGTCTCACACGGGGGCCGGCTCTACAACGGCCGCCCCGCCGCCACGGTCACCGCGCACGGCGGCGCGGCGTTCAGCGGCATCGACAAGAGCCGCACAGTGGTCTCCCGCGGCGTCCTGCTGGATGTGGCGCGCGCCCGCGGCGAGGAGCGGCTGGCGGGCGACCACGCGGTGAGCCCCGAAGATCTCGACGCGGCGGAGGAGTTCGCGGGCACGCGGGTACGGGCCGGAGACATCGTGCTCGTCCGCACCGGGCAGCTGCGCCGCTACCTCGCCGGCGACAAGAGCGGCTACGCCTACCCCTCCCCCGGCCTGTCCCTGCGCACACCCGCCTGGTTCCATGCCCGCGACGTGGCCGCCGTGGCCAACGACACCCTCACCTTCGAGATCGTCCCGCCGGAGGTGGAGAACCTCTGGCTGCCCGTGCACGCCCTGCACCTGGTGGAGATGGGGATGCTCCAGGGCCAGAACTGGAACCTGGAGGAGCTTTCGACAGCCTGCGCGCACGAGGGCCGCTACGCCTTCCTGCTGACGGCACAGCCCGAGCCCTTCACGGGCGGCACGGGCGCCCCGGTGGCGCCTGTGGCCGTGCTGTGAGCGCCGTGAACCGGGCAGGACGGGTGGCGGTGCGCCCTTGCGCGCCCCGAGCACGGCACGGCGTACCGCCACCCCACTCCGGCGCTCGGGGGGCCTGCCCTCGGACGGAGGTCGGCGCCGGACCGCGACCCGCACTCGTCGAGGAACCTCAGGCACCTCGTCGTCCCCTCACGACGAATCGCTCCACCCAAGGGTGATCAAACCGACACGAGACGTCAACACCTGGTCTGGACTTTGGGGGCTTTGCCCCTATTGCCCGGCGCGCGGTCAACCGAACGCGCCAGCACCGGCCCCCGCCACGTTGACGCGCGCACGCGCGTTCGCACCGGCGCGCACGTCTCCGTTCGCGCGGACCTCGCCACGGTCACCCGCCTCCCGGTCGGCGGCCGGGACGGCCCCCGGGGTGGCCGGCAGTGGTGCGGTGTCCAGCTCGCACCACACCCGCTTGCCGCCGGGTTCGTGCTCCCAACCCCAGCGGTCGGCCAGGCCCGAGACGAGTTCGAGGCCGCGCCCACCGGTGTCCTCGCCCTCCGCCTGACGGCGGCGCGGCGCACGGCTGCTCGCGTCGGCGACCTCGACCCGTACCGACCCGACCGCCTCGTGCGCGGTCCCGCCGCCGCATCGCCGCGGCAGCAGCATGCACAGCACGGCCGGACAGCCGGTGTGCACCACCGCATTGGTGACGAGTTCCGAGATCAGCAGAATCAGCGTCTCGGAAAGGGACTCGTCGGCGTCCACTCCTGCTCCCGCCAGCCGGGCCCTGGCCCACCTCCGGGCGCGCCCCACCTCCGTCGGATCGGATCCGATCTCCAACTGCTCCAGAAGCACCTGCACCGCTCACACCATCCGAACTGGCGGACACATCGCCTCGCGTCTCCATGTAGTCACGGATTGTGACTCCAGCGAGAACAGCATGGTTGACTCATAGTGATGCCAACAAGCGCTTCAGGCATATTCCGGCGCAAAGGAGTAGACGCACGGCATACTGTGCGACGCCGAGCGCGGGGACTCGAACGACCGACCCTGAATCTCGTGGACACCCTCTTGTTCCTTGGTCATCGGGGCCGTCGCCGTCTGACGACACGACCCGCGCCTTCTGCCGGCGGCCCGCCGCCACCGGGGCCGCCGCACTCGCGCCCAGGGAGCGTACCGGAGTGGAATGCGATCTTCCGCTCGTGGTGGTCACTGGACGCAGCCAAGACGCCCATAACGCTGCGTAATCAGCCTCAATGGCTTTCCCGGATCAATACCGCATTCACCGACAAATGGGCTGCAGGAGTGCTGAGGCCAATCGCTCCTCACCGGCCACAGCAGTCCGCCACTGCTCCGCCCGCAACCACGCACGTTTCAGATGCAGATGGACATCGGCCTCCCAGGTGAAGCCCATCCCGCCGTGCACCTGCAGACAGTCGCGCGCGTTGCCCACGGCCGCGGTGTCGGCGAGGAGCTTCGCCGCGCTGATCTCCTCGTCGTCCGCGGTGACGGCCGCCGCGTAAACCACACTTCTGGCCGTTTCCGAACGGACCAGCATCTCCGCGCACAGATGCTGCACGGCCTGGAAGGCACCGATCGGCCGACCGAACTGCTCGCGCTCGCGCGCGTACCCGACCGCCAGCTCCAGCGTGCGGCATGCGCTGCCGAGCTGCAGCGCAGCGGTCAGCAGTGCCGCCTCCCCGCGCAGCACCTCCGCGCTCACGCCGCCCAGCCGTCCGCCACCCCCACCTGTCGTACCGCCCCCGTCGTCCGGGGGCTGCCCGGGCAGCAGTCCGCGCACCCGGTGCAGCGGTGAGAGCGGGTCCACCGACCGCATCGGCTCGGCGACCAGCTGCCCGGGCACCAGCACCCGCACCGGACAGCCCTCTCCCGCCCCCGTCCCGTACCCCTCCCCCAGCGCCAATACCGCGCCTGCCGCGGCCAGGTGCTCGACCAGCGGTGCCGCCCCACCGTCCGGGCGCGGCTCCTCCTCCAGCGCTGTCACCACCACCGAACCGTCCGCCGCCCCCGCCACCAGCCCCGCGCCGCCCGCCAGGTGGCTCGCGACCAGAGGGCCGGGCAGCAGCGCCCGTCCCGCCTCCTCGAACAGCAGCACCGCCTCGGGCAGGCCCAGGCCGACACCGCCCGCGCTCTGCGGCGCCCGGAGCGCGAACAGCCCCGCCTCCCCCAGCTCGCGCCACAGACGGCCGTCGACGACCTGCTGTTGCTCGGCGCCGTCCACCGCGGCCCGCAGTGCTTGGCGCCCGAACCGCGCCGCCAGCAGTTCGCGCATACCGCGCCGCAGCGCCTCCTGGTCCGCTGTCAGCCTGAAGTCCATCCGGCCCTCACCGCCCCTTCGGCAGGCCGAGGATGCGCTCGGCGACGATGTTGCGCTGGATCTGCGAGGTACCGGCGGCGATGGTGTACGAGAGGGAGGACAGCCGCTCCAGTGCCCACTCCTGCGACAGCTCCAGCGACGCGGGGCCCAGTACCGCCGCCGCGGTCTCGTACAGCTCCTGCCGCGCGTGCGAGTAGCGCAGTTTGAACACCGAACCGCCCACTCCTGGGACGCCCGTGCCGCCCTGGCGCAGTCCGTGCGCGGCCTCGCTGACGTTCCACTGGATGAGTCGCCACAGTGCGCTGAACTCCGCGTGCAACCGGCCGAGCCGACGGCGCACTGTCGCGTCGTCCCAACAGCCGTTCTGCTGCGCACGCCGCGCGAGCAGCCGCAGGGTGCGACGGCAGGCGACGACCTCCCCGACGAACGCGGTGCCACGCTCGAACGAGAGGGTCACCATGGTGACGCGCCAGCCGTCGTTCTCGGCACCGACCCGGTTGCCGACCGGCACCCGCACCTCGTCCAGGAAGAGCTCGGCGAACTCCCGCGAGCCGGCCAGCGTACGCAGCGGCCGTACGGTGACGCCGGGGGCGTCCATGGGCAGGGCGAGCCAGCTGATGCCCCGGTGCCGGGGCGCTTCCGGGTCCGTACGGACGAGCAGTTCGCACCAGTCGGCAACCTCTGCGTGCGAGGTCCAGATCTTGCTGCCGGTCACCACATAGGTGTCGCCGTCGCGCACCGCACGGGTGCGCAGTGCGGCCAGGTCCGAGCCGGCGTCCGGTTCGGAGAACCCCTGGCACCACACCTCCTCGCCGCGCAGGATCGGCGGCAGCCAGCGGGCGCGCTGCCGCGAAGTGCCCTCGGCGGCGATCGTCGGCCCGGCGTGCAGCAGCCCGACGAATCCGGCGCCGACGTAGGGGGCACCGGCCGCTTCGGTCTCCTCCAGGAAGATCAGGTGCTGGGTGGGTGTCGCGCCCTGGCCGCCGGCGTCCTTCGGCCAGTGCAGCCCCGCGTATCCGGCGTCGTGGAGCCTGCGCTGCCAGTCCATGTCGTAGGCGCGCCGGGCCGGCCAGTCCAGCGGGTCGGGACGGGACGGCAGGGTGGGCAGCACCTCGGCGAGCCAGGCGCGCAGCCGCGCCCGGAACTCCTCTTCCTCCTGCGTGTACGCCAGTTCCATGGCCGCTCCCTCGCGCCGGGCCGGTGCCCCTCACCGCAGGGGGCCTCACCGCAGGAGGCCTCGCTGTAGGGCCGCACACCAAGGGTTTCCTCACACCAGGTCGAGTTCCAGCATGCGGATGGCGTTGCCGCGCATCAGCTTGTGGACGGTGGTTTCGTCCAGGCCCCGCACATGGTCCAGTGCGACCTGTTTGGTGTGCGGGAAGGTCGAGTCGACGTGCGGGTAGTCGGTTTCGAAGGTGGCGTTGTCGCGGCCGACCGCATCCAGCGCCGCCACCCCGTGTTTGTCGCGGAAGAAGCAGCAGAAGATCTGCCGGTAGTAGTAGGTGGAGGGCGGCTCGGGGATCAGATCGCGGACGCCGCCCCAGGCGCGGTGCTCGGCCCATACGTCGTCGGCACGCTCCAGGGCGTAGGGGATCCAGCCCATCTGGCCCTCGCTGTAGGCGAGCTTGAGGCGCGGATGCTTGACCAGGACGCCGCTGAAGAGGAAGTCCATCATCGAGGCCATGGCGTTGTTGAAGGACAGCGACGCCTGTACGGCCGGGGGCGCGTCGGGGGAGGCGGCGGGCATCTGGGAGGAGGAGCCGATGTGCATGTTGACGACGGTGCCGGTCTCCTCGCAGACGGCGAAGAACGGGTCCCAGTAGCCGCTGTGGATGCTGGGCAGCCCCAGGTACGTCGGGATCTCGCTGAAGGTGACGGCCCGCACGCCGCGTGCCGCGTTGCGGCGTACCTCGGCGACGGCCAGGTCGATGTCCCACAGCGGGATGAGGCACAGCGGGACGAGCCGGCCGCCCGAGTCGCCGCACCACTCCTCGACCATCCAGTCGTTGTAGGCACGTACGCAGGCCAGCGCGACCTCCTTGTCGTGCGCCTCGGCGAACGTCTGCCCGCAGAAGCGGGGGAAGGTGGGGAAGCACAGCGACGCCTCCACATGGTTGAGGTCCATGTCCTTGAGGCGTTCGGCCGGATCCCAGCAGCCGGGGCGCATCTGGTCGCGGGTGATGCCCTCCAGCGTCATCTCGTCCCGGTCGAAGCCGACGGCGGCGATGTTGCGCTTGTACGGGAACTTCAGGTCCTCGTAGATCCACCAGTCGGTCGGTGGCCCGTCCGGGTCCATGGTGATCCGGTACTTGCCGCCGACGTACTCCAACTCGCCGATTCCGGCGGTGAGCGGCTTGGGCCCGCGGTCCCGGTATTTGGCCGGCAGCCAGGTCTCGAAGAGGTGTGCGGGCTCGATGACATGGTCGTCGACGCTGATGATGCGCGGAAGTTCGGTCACGGGCGTGGCCCCCTCGCCATACCAATTTTCTGATGCCCCGTCAGAAAGAGGCTAGCCCCGCGCCTCTGGACCGACAAGGCGTCGCCTTCTACGCTTCCCGCACCATCTGACGCCCCGTCAGCTCATGGCGGGCGTCCCGCGGGCGGGAGCCGAGCAGGACCGAGGGGGCCGGCATGTCCACCGAAGACCGAGGGGCCGGGCGCGACGGATCCGAGGGTGGCGCGACCGCGGTCGCACACCGGCTCGGCACCTCGCACACCCTGTGGGAGCTGGTCGTACGACGGGCCGAGCTCAGCCCGAAAGCGCCCGCGCTCATCCAGGCCGCCGACAACCCGGACGACGACTCCTGTCTCACCTTCGGCGAACTGCGCACCCGCGCCGAACGCACCGCCGCCGGACTGCGCCGACAGGGCGTGCGCCCCGGGGACACCGTCGCCTGGCAACTGCCCACCCGTATCGAAACCGTCGTGCTGTCCCTGGCCCTGGCCCGGCTCGGCGTACGGCAGACGCCGCTGATCCCCGGCCACCGGGAGCGCGAGGTCGCCCTCGCCCTGCGGGCGACCGACGCCGCCTGGTACGTACACCCCGGGCAGTGGCACGGCACCGACTACGCCGCGCTGGCCGACCGCGTCCGGGAGCCGCACGAGCCCGCCTTGCGCACACTCCTCGTCCGCGACCGGCTCCCCGACGCCGACCCCGGCTCCCCTGACCCGCTTCCGCCGCCGCCCGACGACGGGACGACAGTGCGGTGGATCTACTGGACCTCCGGCACCACCTCGGAGCCGAGCGGAGTACGCCACACCGACCGCAGCCTCATCGCCGGCGGCTCCTGTCTGGCGCACGCACTGCGGCTGCGCCCGGACGACGTCGGCTCGATCGCCTTTCCGTACGCACACATAGGCGGTCCCGACTACCTGGTGATGCTGCTGCTGTACGGGTTCCCCGCCGTGCTGTTCGAGAAGTTCGCGCTGCCGGACGCACTGGCGGGCTACCGGCGCCACGGGGTGACCACGGCGGGCGGCTCGACCGCCTTCTACTCGATGTTCCTGGCCGAACAGCGCAAGCAACCCGGGGAGAAGCTGCTTCCCACCCTGCGGCTGCTCGCCGGCGGCGGCGCGCCCAAACCCGCCGAGCTCTACCACGAGGTCGTCACCGAACTCGGCTGCCAACTCACCCACGGCTACGGCATGACCGAAGCACCGATGATCACGATGGGCGACCCCGACGACACACCGGAACAGCTCGCCACCACCGAGGGACGCCCGCCCGCGGGGATGGAGATCCGCATCACCGCGCCGAACGGCGCACCGCTGCCGCCCGGGAGCGAGGGCGAGGTCCGGCTGCGCGGCGAGGCGGTCTGCCAGGGCTACCTGGATCCGGACCGGACCGCCGCGGCCTTCGACACAGAGGGCTTTCTGGTCACCGGAGACGTGGGGCACCTACGGGAGAGCGGGCACCTGGTGCTCACCGGCCGCACCAAGGACATCATCATCCGTAAGGGCGAGAACATCTCGGCCAAGGAGATCGAGCAACTCCTCTACGAACTTCCCGGGGTCGCCGACGCAGCCGTGATCGGGCTGCCCGACCCGGAGCGGGGGGAGCGGGTCTGCGCCGTCGTCGAACAGCCGGAAGGTGCGCCACGGGTCACGCTCGCCGAACTGACCGCACATCTGCGTGGGGAGGGGTTGGCCACCTACAAGCTGCCCGAGCAGTTGGAGGTGCTGGAGGCGCTGCCGCGCAACGAGACGCTGCGCAAGGTGCTCAAGTACAAGCTGCGGGAGAGATTCGGCTGACCGGCGGTTTGCGGCCTTCGCGGCCGGTCCGGGGCGCTCCCTCGGCGGTCGGTCCGGCCGCCCCTGACACCAGGAGAGGCCCGGCCCGGGGCGGCTCAGGCGGTGAGAGGGCCCGTGGCGGTGTGCGCCTCGGTGGCCGTGGCCAGATCCGGGTAGCAGTCGAAGAGCCGCCGCACGCCCAGCGCCGCGAGCACCCGGTTCACATGCGAGCCGTCCTCGGCGCCGCGTGCGGGCAGGATCAGCCGCAGCCGCCCCGCACAGGACCGCATCAGCCGCCGCGAGGCGATCAGGACACCCACTCCGCTGGAATCGCAGAAGAGGACATCGGACAGATCGAGCACCAGGCTTCTGCGTCCCTCGGCCACGGCATCGTGCACATGCTGCCGCACGGCGGGTGACGTGACCAGGTCGAGCTCACCGGAGACGCGGAGCACGGCCCACCCGCCCCGCTCCTCCTCCAGCACCTTCAACGACACTCCCCGCAACCCCTTCGTCGATCGCCCACAACAGTCGGCTGCCCCGGCCTACCCCTCCAAAACTGGTCCCAGGGAAACGACCCTATGTGGTCGGGCGGTATTACCCAGGGGAACCTGCGAGAACTTGTGGTCACGCCCCCATAACGCTCGGCAGCTCACACCTCTTCCGCCCCTTCCACCCCGTCCGAATCAAGCTCTCCGTGACGGAATCTGCACCCTGGGCAACCATTCCGGGGCGCGCGTTGCCTCAAAAGGGGCGTGCGTTGTCAGCGGCTCGCACTACATTCGAGGGGTTGACGGGCATCACAAGAGGCGGAAGGGACCGCCGATAGCGGCACCGCCGACCGCGGACCGGAAGCGGACGGCGGAACCGAGGGGCTGGGGGCCACCATGGCGAACGACACACCACCGCGCTGGGACCGGAAGATGCAGCAGCGGCTCGCGCGCGGCGAGGCCGCGGCGCTCGGCGAGCTCTACGACCGCTTCGCCTCCCTCGTGCACGGCCTCGCCTACCGGGTGCTCGACGACGAGGAGGCCGCCGACAGGGCCACCCGGGACGTCTTCGCACACATCTGGGAGAACCCGCACACCTTCGACCCGCGCGAGGGCCCGATGCGGTCGTGGATAGCGGAGCTGACCCAGCGGACGGCGACCGGCAGGCTGCGGCAGCAGCAGCGCGGCGCCGGCCCCTGCTCGCCGGAGCAGGCCGAACGCTTCGAGGAGCAGGTCCGTACGGCCGCCACCGCAGCACGCGCCGACTACATCGTCACCTCCATGCCCTCCTCACTGCGCGCCGCGCTCGAACTGGCGTACTTCGAGCGCCACGACTACCGGCAGACGGCACGCAGCCTCGGCGTCACCGAGGACGAGGCCCGCCGCCGGCTGCGGCTCGGGCTCCAACTCCTCTCCTCCGCCATGACGCAGCCCGCCATGACACCGCCCGGCGCGGGGCACCGCCCATGAGTACGCCACCGACACCACCGACACCGCCCGGCCCGGGGCGACCCGCCGGGCCGGGACCGGGCAAGCCCTCCCCGACGACCGGCACCGCCGAAGCCGCACCGGAAGGCGACCTACACGACCACCGGATCCTCACCTCGCTCCTCGGCGCCTGGGCGCTGGCGGCCTGCTCCGCCGAGGAGACCGCCGCCGTCGAAGCGCATCTGACCGACTGCGCACCCTGCGCCGAGGAAGCACTGCGGCTGCGTGACGCGGTCGGACTGCTGCACGCCGAGGACAGCCTCGATCTCGACCCCATGCTGCGCTCCCGCGTCCTCGAAGGCTGCCTGGACCGCCGCCCGGCGCGTATCCCGATGCCCACCTGGGTGGCCCCCTACGACGCGGAGACGGCCCGGCTGGACGCACTGCTGCGCGACATGGCCGACGCGGAGTGGCGCGCGCCGGTACAGCTGCGCTGGTTCGACGGCGACCGGCAGACCACCCGGGAGACGACCGTGGCCGGCGTCATCGGCCATCTGCTCGCGGTCGACGGGCTGGTGGCCGCCGGTATCGGGCTGCCCGATCCGTTGCCCGCCGACGCCCTTCCCACCGGGTCCCGTTCTCCCCGGCCCACTTCCTCCGAAGCCCCATTCTCCGGAGCCCCTTTCTCCCAGGCCCGCCGCGGCGAGCCCGGCACGGACCCGCAGACCCGTACGGAGATCTACTGGGCGCTGGAGGACGGCCGGCACCACACCCCGGCCGTCCGCGATCCCTGGCGGGAGCAGAGCCACGCCATGATCCGCGACGTGTCGTTCCTCGCCGCGGACGACGACAGCGGCTCCGGTCCGAGCGCCGCACGCAACCGCCTCGTCTCCTACGGGAACTTCTCGTTGCCGCTGCGCGACGCGTTCCTGGACCGGGCGTTCGAGTGCTGGATGCACGCCGAGGACATCGCGGAAGCCGTCGACTACCCGTACGGGCCACCCGGCCCCGCCCATCTCAATCTGCTGGTCGACCTCGCCGCCCGGCAGTTGCCCGGCGCGCTCGCGGCCCGTCGCCGCACGGGGCTCGCACCGCCGCCCCACGGCCTGGCCGCGGCGGGAGCGCCCGGCCGGACCCTGCACCTGGAGGTCGAGGGCAGCGGAGGGGGCGACTGGTACATCCCGCTCGACTCCCCCGGCGCCCGCGCCTCCCCGGAGGGCAAGGTGGCGCACATCGCCCTGGACGGTCTGGAGTTCTGCCAACTCGCCGCAGGTCACGTCCCGCCTCTGGAAGCCGCCGCGGGGCAGGACGGAGACCTCCAGGCCGTCCGGGACGTCCTCTACGCCACCGCGTCCCTGTCCCGGCTCTGACCCGGCCCCGAGGAGTCGGCGGCACCAGCGGGCGGGAAGCGGCACCAGCAGGCGGGACCGCGACGGGTCAGGTGAAGACCACCGTGCGGTGGCCGTTCAGCAGGACGCGGTGCTCGCTGTGCCACTTCACCGCACGCGCCAGCGCCTGGCACTCCACGTCGCGCCCGACCGCGACCAGCTGCTCGGGGGTGACGTCGTGGCCGACCCGTTCGACCTCCTGCTCGATGATCGGCCCCTCGTCGAGGTCGGCGGTCACGTAGTGCGCCGTCGCGCCGATCAGCTTGACGCCGCGCGCGTGCGCCTGGTGATAGGGCTTGGCGCCCTTGAAGCTCGGCAGGAAGGAGTGGTGGATGTTGATGATCCGCCCGGACAGCCGCTTGCACAGGTTGTCGGAGAGGACCTGCATATAGCGGGCGAGAACGACCAGTTCGACCTGCTCCGCCTCGACCAGTTCCAGCAGCCGTTCCTCGGCCGCCGCCTTGGTGTCCTTCGTCACAGGGATGTGGTGGAAGGGGATGCCGTAGGAGGCGACCAGTTCCGCGAAGTCGGTGTGGTTGGAGACCACGGCGACGATCTCGATGGGCAGGGCTCCGATCCGGGAGCGGAAGAGCAGGTCGTTCAGGCAGTGCCCGAACTTGCTCACCATGAGGACGACCCGCATCTTCTCCTCGGCCCGGTGGATCTGCCAGTCCATCCGGAAGGAGTCCCCGACGGCGGAGAAGCTGGCCCGCAGCTTCTCCAGGGTGGTGTTGCCGGTGAAGTGGACGCGCATGAAGAAGAGCCCGGTGTCACGGTCCCCGAACTGCTGGCTGTCCTCGATGTTGCAGCCCGTCATGAACAGATAGCTGGAGACGGCGTGCACGATGCCCTGGTTGTCCGGGCACGAGAGAGTGAGGACGAACTGTCCCGCCTGTTCGTTTTCGACGGCTTCAGCGGGATTGTCGGGGGCGGGGTGCGACTGGCTCATGGCCTCAAGATTGGCACATCGCGACAGGTGCCCCGCACCAGCGCTCCCGGCCACCGGCTTCCGCCCCCGGCTCCCGGGCCCCGGCCGGTGAGTGGCCACGGGTGGCCCCTCTCACACCGTCCTGAGCATGATCGCCAGGACCTCCAGCGAGCGCGGGGGCTCGTCCGGGTCCTCACCGTCGTTGCCGGCGAGCAGCACATGCGCCTCCCGGGCGGCCCCTACGGCCTCCGGCCACGCCGGGTGCGCCAGGTAGGAGGCGACCGGGGCGTCGGCGCCGACCTGATGCATGATGCGCAGCACCCGCAGCACGGCAGCATCCACGAGCTGGGCTTCCTGCGCGTCCCGGAAGATCGTTCCGACGTATTTCTCCGCCGACCAGTTGTCCAGCCAGGTGTCCTCGACCAGGCGGTAGACGGCATCCGTGACATCGCCGTATCCGGGGAGACCGGCCAGCCAGCACTCGTGCTGGAAGGTCTGGTCGGAGAGCATGTGCAGCGCGGAACGCACGTTGCTGCGCCAGCGCCACCAGGGCACGTCGTTGACAGGCATGCCGCCTATGGTGGTGGAACGACGGCCACGTCGGGAAGACTTCACGGAACCTGCTTGCTGCATGGTGACCGACCCTACGTTCAGGGCGCCGGCCCCCGGGCGCGGGCCCCGGCTCCCCCGCCGGGCCTGCTCACAGCGAGCCGTACGGCCGCTCTTCGAGGCCGTACTTCTTCGCCGTCGGATTCCACAGCCGGGCCGCCTTCTTCTTGGCGAGGGTCGCCGAGCCGCTGGCGCGGTTGCCCGCCGCGAGCTGCTTGGTCGGCTTCGCCTTGCCCTTGTGGCAGCCCTTCTTGCGCGCCACCTGGTCCGCCCAGGCCGCGTAGTGGGTGTCCGCGGAGGCCGAGGACCGCCAGGCGCTCTTGAGCGCGGAGTTCAGCTCCGCGCTGTCGGGGATCCGGTCCGTCTTCAGCTCGCCGAGCCGCCGCACCAGGCCGGTGCGCTGCTTGGCCGCAGCCCGCAGATCGGCCGCCGCCTTGCCCAGCGACTTGCAGGCCCGGATGTTCTGCACGGAACGCACGACGGCGGAGCGGCTGTTGTTGCTGTCGGCCAGCAGCGCGTCCAGCTTCTTGGCCTGCGCCTCGGCGGGGTCCGGCGCCGGGGACTCCTCCCCCGCCGGCGCGCTCGACGGCTTCGGATCCTCCTCGGACGAACCGTCACCGCCGTTCGCGAGGAGAAGGCCGACGATCAGGCCGATGGCCGCGACCCCCGCCAGACCGCCGCCTATCAGCAGCCAGGGAGGCGTTCTGCGCCGGCCCCGGTCGGCATCGCGCCGCGCCGCCCGGCCGCCGACCTGCGGCTCGTACTGCGAGGAGCCCGGCTGAGGGTAGCCGTAACCGCCACCGCCGCCCTGGGGACCCGGCGGCTGCTGCGGATAGCCGTAGCCGCCGCGCTGGGCACCGGGCTGCGGGTAGCCGTAGCCGCCGCGCTGGGCGCCCGGCTGCGGGTAGCCGTAGCCGCCGCGCGGTGGCGCCGACTGCTGCTGCGCCGCCTGGTCGAAGACGGGGAGGCTCTGGGTGGAACCCGGTTCGTCGCTGCCCGCCTGCCCCGGGCCCCCGGACCGCGGGGCGTCGGATCTGAAGAGATTGTCGAACTCCGGCAGCGGCCGACGCTCACCCGGCTCCTCGGCCCCCTGCCCGCCCCCGGTGGGGGCGCCGCCCGCGGCGGACATCGGCGGGAGCATCTGGGTCGCCTCGGAGTCGCTGTCCAGGCCGCTGCCCACGCCGCTGCTCACGCCGCCCGCCATGGGAGGCAGATACTGCGTGGCCTCGCTGTCCGCGCCCCCGCCCACCGGCCCGGCCGGCTGCTGCGGCGGCAGCAACTGGGTGCCGTCATCGGGGCCGACGGAGCCCCCGGGCAGCGGCTGACCCGTCGGGAACGGCGGCAGCATCTGGGTGGCGTCGCTGTCGCCGACACCGGCCTGCGGGGCGGCGGAGGAAGGGGGCGGAGGGGGCGAGGTCGGCGGAGCGGTCGGCGGGGCCGGCATCGCGTGCCGCCCCGGCCCGGCGGGCGGTGCCGCCCCGTACGGCTCCGGCGCTCCGGCACCCGGACCCGGCTGCCCGTACGGGTCGCTGGACGGCATGGCGCCGGGCAGCTGCTGCCCGTACGCGTCCGGCAACGGCATCGGGCCAGGGCCACCAGGTCCGGTTGCCGGGGGCAGCGGTCCAGCACCCTCGGGCGTCGGCGGCGACGGCGGGTGCGACGGGCGGGCCGGAGTGCCCTCCGGAGGGAGAGGCAGCGAGCCGGAGGGGGCGTCCTGCTGGGGGGCGCCCCAGTAGCCCGGACCGCCCTGCGGGGCGCCGCCGGGCGCGGTGCCGTCGCCGTGCGCGGCGCCCTCGGTCCGGGCCGCCTCGGAGCCCGGCCCCCAAGGCTGGCCCCACGGCTGCCCGGCGGGGGGCTGTACGCGGTCGCGCTCGGACTGGACCTGGCGCTGCTGCTGAGGAGTCCAAGGGTCGCCGTTGGCAGGCAGCACGACCCCTTCGTACGGGGTCGTGGAGGCGGGCAGGGCGTCACCGGCGGAGCCGGAAGTCCCGTCCTGTCCGCGTCCGTTGTGCGTTGTCACCGAGACTCCTCGTTCGCATGGCTAGCGGAAGCGTCGGCTCACGCTACCGGGTCACGCCAACGGGGGACCACGCACCCAGATGTGCGGACACCCTTCCTTCACCTCATGTCGAGATGAAGCCTCCAGAAAGGGATGTTTCCCGCATATCTCATGGGCCGTGGCACTCGGCCACCCTGATTCCTCACGCCACCGCAGCCAGCCCCAGACTCTCGTGGAACTCCCGCACCACCGGCTCGTCGCGGTACGGCTCCAGCCGCTGCCGGAAGTCGTCCAGATACTCCGCGCCCCGGTCCGAGCGCAGACCGGCGAGCAGCTGTGCCGCCTGCCCGCCCGTGTGGCAGGCACGCTCCACCTCGCGCTGCTGCACCTGCGCGTCCGCCAGCAGGAACAGCCCGATCGCGCGCCGCCGCGCGCGGCCCTCCGGGTGCCCGGTGACGGCCTCCTCCGCGCGCGCCGCCGCGCTCTCGGCCTGGCCCAGGTCGCGGTGGCAGTGGGCGAGCTCGTCCGCGAGGTAGGCGCGGTCGAAGTGCGCGATCCACGGCGGGTCGTCGCCGGAGTCGGCCGCCGCGTCGGCGCCGTCCATCGCCGTCAACGCCCGGGTGACGGAGCTCTGGCAGGCACGCGCGTCCCCCATCAACGCATGCCCGCGCGCCTCCGCGGCATGGAACATCGCCTCGGCGCGGGGCGTCACCTGCCCGCGCGCCCCCTCCTGCGCCGCACGCGCCAACTGCGCGATCTCGCGCGGGTTGCCGAGCGAGGCGGCCAGATGGCTCATCCCGGCGGCCAGCACATAGCCGCCGTAGGCGCGGTCCCCGGCCGCCTGCGCCAGTCGCAGCGACTGGATGTAGTAGCGCTGCGCCAGCCCGTGCTGGCCGGTGTCCACAGCCATGTACCCCGCCAGTTCGGTCAGCCGGGCGACGGTGGCGAACAGCGACCTGCCGACCGCCTCCTTGTACGAGCCCGCGAGCAGCCCGGAGACGACACTGTTGAGGTAGTGCACCACCACCGGGCGGATATGGCCGCTGCCGTAGCGGTGGTCGAGGTCGGAGAGCGCCTCGGTCATCGCCTGCACGGCCGCCACGTCCGCGACACCCACCTGGGCGCCGGAGGAACGGGCGACCTGGTGGTCGGGCTGCGTGATCAGCCAGTCCCTGCTCGGCTCGACCAGCGCCGAAGCGGCCACCGTCGAGCCCGTCAGGAAGTCTCTGCGGCCCACGTCGCTGCGCCACAGCTCGCAGACCTGCTCGACCGCGCCGACAACAGTCGGCGCGAACTGGAGGCCCACACCTGAGGCGAGGTTCTTGCCGTTGGCCATGCCGATCTCGTCGATCGTCACCGTACGGCCCAACTTGCGGCCGAGGGCCTCGGCGATGATTCCGGGGGCCCGGCCACGGGGTTGCTGGCCGCGCAGCCAACGCGCGACGGAGGTCTTGTCGTAGCGCAGGTCCAGCCCGTGCTCCGCGCCGCACATGTTGACGCGGCGGGCCAGGCCCGCGTTCGAGCACCCGGCTTCCTGGATGAGCGCCTGCAGACGTTCGTTGGGCTGCCTCGCAACGAGGGGCCTGGCGGCCATGCGATCCCCCTCCGTGGTTTCCGTGCTGAAGACCCGGCATGATCACTGCGCTTCGCGCCTTCGCGCCCTTGCGGCTTCGCGGGGCGCGTCTTTGCGGGGCGCGTCTTTGCGGTGCGCGCCTTTGCGGTGCGCGCCTTTGCGGTGCGCGCCTTTGCGGCTTGCGGTGCGCGCTTGGCGCCTTCGCGCTTGGTGCGTTGCTCGGCGCATATGCCTGTGATTCCTTGCAAACCCCACCCTTCGCAGCACAATGCACCGGAGAGGGACTACCCACCCAAGACCGCTCTTCTGTGCACGCGCCCCCACACATGCCACGATGCGCCGTTCCGAGCGCGGGCTGCCCCCTGCACAGCGAAAACGGCGACGGCAGGGTTGGGGTGTGCGCCGTCGCGCCTCGGACCGCCCCGTTCCGCCCCCGTAACCCCCGCGAGGGGGGAAAGTTGTGATGGTCGTGGAAGAGACCATCACCTTTACCTCTGGAGTGACAACGAATACCTCTGGAGCAACCACGGATGCGCGTCTGCCCAAGCAGCGCGGTGCGGCGCAGACGCCGCCCGCGCCGCCTCTCGAACACGCGGTGCGCTACACCCAGGAGCGGGCCTGGGACGTCTTCCCCGGCACCTGGCTGGAGACGGTGGACGGCGTCCCGCGCTGCTCCTGCGGCGACCTCGCCTGCCCCGCGCCCGGCGCACACCCCACGCGCGCACGCTGGGTGGACGAGACGACGGGGAGCGCGACAACCGTGCGCCGGTTGTGGGCGACCGAGCCGCGCGCCGCCGTCCTGCTGCCGACCGGCCGCGCCTTCGACGCCCTTGAGGTCTCAGAGGCCGTCGGCTGCCTGGCACTCGCCCGACTGGAACGGATGGCCCAGCCGCTGGGGCCGGTCACCTGCACGCCGGACGGCCGGATGCTCTTCTTCGTCCTGCCCGGTGTCGCCGCGAAGGTTCCCGCCACCTTGCGCCGGCTCGGCTGGGCGCCCACCGCGTTGGACTTGCGGGGCAAGGGCGTCGGGGACTGGGTGGCTGCGCCGCCTACCCGTGTCGGGGCGCGGGGGGCTGTGCAGTGGGCGCGGGAGCCCAATGCGGCCAATCGGTGGTTGCCCGATGTTGATGAGCTTCTTCCTACTCTCGCCTACGCCTGCGGGAGG
>NZ_JAFFZM010000009.1 GCF_017676345.1 Streptomyces smyrnaeus
CAGGGAGGGGGCCCAAGTGGGCCCCCTCAAGGGATGGTGACGGGGAATTGGATGTAGCGTACACAGAGACACTGTTGATCACCCAGGAGGGGCGCCCAGCATGCGCAGCAGATCCGTCCTGTCGACCCTCACCATGGCCGCGGCCCTCGCCGCGACCCTCACCTCCACCCCCGCCCAGGCGCACGGCGCCCACCACACGGGCGGCACACGCCACTGCCCCCAGCTCTCGAAAAAGCTCAGGTGGCACGGCGACAACCGCGCCAAGCTCCAGCGCACCATCGACGAGCGCGGCACCTGCTCCGCGAAGTGGCGCGGTGGCGGGCACGGGCACCGTCCGGTCGCCGCGTTCGACTGGGACAACACCATCGTCAAGAACGACGCGACCGATGCCACCATCGCCTGGGCCCTCCGGCACGACAAGATCCTCCGCCCTCAGGACTGGGCGGACACCAGCAAGTGGCTGACTCCGGCCGCCGACCGGGCCCTCACCGAGGCGTGCGGCACCGACGTTCCGGTCGGGAAGCCCCTCCCCACGTCGAGCAACGCCGCGTGCGCCGACGAGATCCTCCAGGTCCGGGGCGAGGCCGAGACGATGAGCGGCCGGCAGGCGTTCGCCGGCGGGTGGAACCACCGCCGTACCGTTCCCCAGTACGCCTGGGTCCCGCAGCTGTTCGCGGGGCACACGGTCGCCGAGCTCCGCTCCTACGCGCGGGCCGCGCGGGACGAGGCGCTGGCGGCGCCCATCGGCAGTGAGCAGCGGGTCGGCACCCACACCGTGCCCGCCTACAGCCGCTACTACGCGCAGCAGAAGGATCTGCTCCGTACGCTCAGGAGGGCCGGGTTCGAGGTCTACATCGTCTCGGCGGGCTCCGAGCCGGTGGCGGAGGAGTGGGCCAGCGGGGTCGGTATCGACCGCAAGCACACCCTCGCGATCCGCAGCGTCGTCGAGCACGGCAGGATCACCACTTGGACCGAGGGCTGCGGAGACATGCCCCGCAGCAAGGGCGGGATGATCCCCTACATCGACGGCAAGCGCTGCGTCATCAACCAGGAGATCTTCGGTATCGAGGGCGCCCGCGCCTGGCGGAAGCAGGACCGGGGGCACCGCATCGCCATCGGCGGCGGTGACGCCGACACCGATGTCACCTTCGTCGGGGACGCGACGGGCACCCATCTCGTACTCAACCGCAACAAGCCGGAGATCATGTGCCGGGGGTACGACGACGCCGACGGGCGTTGGGCGGTGAATCCGATGTTCATCGAACCGCTGCCGCGCAAGGAGACGCCGTATCCGTGCGCCACCGAGGGCCGCACCAACCCTGACGGCTCCCTCGGGCCGGTTCGCAGGAGCGACGGTTCGATCGTCCCCGACCAGAAGGACACCGCCTTCGGCGAGGAGGCGTGAGGCGGGTCTTCGGGCCGCCCTCCGTCGTCGTACGTATGTGCCATAGGGTGCGACCGTGAGCATGACGACCCCGCCCGGCTGGTATCCCGATCCCGGGCAGACGCCCCAACTCCCGCCGCAGGAGCGCTGGTGGGACGGCAGCACCTGGACCAGTCACACCCGGCCCGGCACCGGGGTTGCCGCCCCGCTGCCGGGCCGGGGCGGTGGCGCGGCGGGGCGCGGTCCGCTCGTCGCGGGCATCGTGGGCTCGATCGTGCTGGCCGCCGCGCTGGCGGTGGGCGGGGTGCTGCTGCTGGGCGGCAGCGACGGCTCGGACGACAAGGAGCCCGAGGCGGCCTCTTCCTCCTCGTCGAAGCCCTCCGAGAGCCCGGAAGCGGAGAAACCCGGGCCGGATGACGACAAGCCGGCGCCGCACATCTCCCCGGGAGAAGTGGTGTCCATCCCCCGCTTCGGCGTCGGGATGACCGTCCCCCAGGGGTGGGAGCTCAAGAACCCCGACTCGTCCTTCCTCAGCTACCGGGGCAGCTACCCGTGCCCCAAGCCGCAGTCCACGCCCTGCGTGCGCGGTGGCGCCGCGCTGCACCGCTTCCCCGGCGTGTGGGGGAAGGACTCGCTCAAGCAGATCGCCGAGGCTGAGGTGGCCAAGAACGCCAAGGAGTCGTACGGGAAGAAGGCGTACGGCGGTATCACCTCGCACAAGGTCACCGAGTCGGGTGAGGTCACAGTCGCCGGACGGCCCGGGTACCGCATCCGCTGGCGGGTGGAGAACAAGCTCGAACCGGACGCCGACGTGGAGGCGGTCGTCTTCCGCTCCCCGCACGACCGCCAGGACATCCTGGTCATGTGGAGCAGCGTCGACGTCTCCGACGGCGGGCCGTCCGCCGCCGATCTGGACGAGCTGCGCAAGGGGCTCGTCAAGACCGAGCTCGGCCGGCAGGACGACGGCAACACCGAGGCGGTCTGACCGGCGCCGGTGGCAGCGCCGGCACCGGTCCGGTCACAGGAAGGTCATGCCCTCGCCCCGGTAGGTGGGCACCGACGCCGTCACCCGGTCGCCCTCCACCAGGTGCAGCGTGTCGAACCGCTCGCACAGCTCACCCGCCTTCGCGTGCCGGAACCAGACCTTGTCCCCGATGAGCAGGTCGTCGGCGGGCCGGCCCAGCAGCGGGGTCTGCACCTCGCCGGGTCCCTCCTGCGGGGCGTAGCGGAGCCCGGTGGGCAGCCAAGGCTCGGGCAACCGGTCGGGGCCGGCGGCACCGGAGGCCGGATAGCCGCCGCCCAGCACCGTGACCACACCCACGCCGGGCCTGCGCACCACCGGCATGGCGAACAGCGCGGCGGGCCGGCCGGTGAACGAGGTGTAGTTGTCGAACAGCCGGGGGACATACAGCCCCGAGCCGGCCGCGATCTCCGTCACCGCCTCCTCGGCCGCGGTGTGCTGGACACTTCCCGTACCGCCGCCGTTGACGAACTCCAGGTCCGGCGCCACCGCGCGGACGGCCCGCACCGCTGCGGCGCGCCGCCCCGCCAGTTCGCGCCGGGCCGCCGACTGCATCAGTCGGATGCCGCGTGAGAGCACAGGCGCACCGGCCACGGCGTCCCCCACCCCCGCCACATGGCCCTCGTACGCCATGACCCCCACCAGCTGGAAGCCCGGGCGCCGCTGCACGGCACGGGCGAGATCGGCCAGCTCGGCGGGGGAGTGCAGCGGCGAGCGGCGGCTGCCGATGTGGATCCGGCCGCCCAACAGCCGCAGCGAGGTGTCCAGTTCGATGCAGACCCGGATCCGCTCGCCGCCCCCGTCGCGTGCCGCGTCGATCAATGCGAGCTGCGCCGGGTCGTCCACCATCACGGTCACCGCCGCGGCCAGCTTGGGGTCGCCGGCCAGTTCCGCGTACCCGGCGCGATCGGCCGACGGGTACGCCAGCAGCACGTCCGTGATGCCCGATCTGGCCAGCCACAGCGACTCGGCGAGGGTGTAGCTCATCACCCCGCTGAAACCGTCCTTGGCCAGCACCCGCTCCAACAGCGCGCGGCAGCGCACCGACTTGCTGGCCACCCGTACCGGCTTGCCCCCGGCGCGCCGCAGCAGGTCGTCGGCGTTGGCGTCGAACGCCGCCAGGTCCACCAGCGCGAGCGGCGCGTCCAGCTGGGCGGTCGCACGGTCGTACCGGGCGCGGACGGTGGCGGGATCGGCAGTCGAATCGAACACCCTGGCAGCTTGCCATGGGCGCCGGGCGCCGCACAGCCCCGGAACGCCGGACACGTTCCGCGACCGTTCCCGCCGGGGCGCGTTCGCCCACCTCGCCGGGTCCGTCACCCCTTTTGGCCGGGTTGCCGTCCCTCCCGGTTCGCACCGTAGAGTGACGCCGCACGCCGTGACGGGACGGCACGCGGCGAACAGTTCACTGTGGCCACGACGAACACCCCTGCTCAGCCAGGCGTTCGTGCGGGGCGGTATGGCGCGAAGGGGGGCGCACATGGGCACTGACGCCGACCGTGCCGCTGTCCCCGAGCGCCCCGCCACCCCGCCCCGGCCCGAGGCGCCGCCGCCGCTCGCCACGTCCATCCCCGCGCCACCGGCAGCACCACCCCGCCCCGCTGTCCCTCCGCGTCCCAGCGTCCCCCCACGTCCCGTCTCCCCACCACCGTCCACCGACGGACCGGCGAGCGCCGCTGCCGACGGCGCCGCCGGCCAGGTCGACATGGACGAGGAGACGGGGCGCGCGCAGGAGGCGGAGCCGACCCCGGAAGACGAGTCCAGCCCACAGATGCCACATTCCAGGGAGAGGGAAGAGGCAGCGGCGGAGCGCTCCGAGCGCGCGTCCGTCCCTGCCCCCCGCGACCCCGCGCACGCCCTCCGTCCCCCCGCTCCCGCACAACTTCCGCAACCCGCGCCCCCCACCGGCGAACCCCTCACCGGCCCCCGCGTCCCGGGCCTGCGCAACGGGCGCCCGCAGAACGGCCGCCCGTACGACGAGCCGGAAGCCCCCGAGGCCAAGGGAACCAGCGGAGCGCCGCCCGGGCCCCGTACCCCGGGCCGCGCTGCCGACCCCTCCCCGGGGGCCGGCACCGCACCGGCCGCGCCCGTACCGCCGCCGGCCCCCACGATGCCGCCGCCACCGCCGCGCGTGTCCGCCCGGTTCGGCCCGGCCTCGGCCGCCGGTTCCCGTGGGCATGCCCCGCCCACCGTCCGGTCGCTCCTCGCCGCCGTCTGCCTCGTCCTGGGCGTCGGCCTGCTGGGCGGCGCCGGCGCCGGGGTGCTGCTGTCCGGAGACGTCGACCAACGGCCCGCGGTGGCGGCCGGATTCGACGGCGCCCGCGCGGCCTGGCACGAGATCCCCGTCGACGAACTCTTCCCCCGCACCCTCAAGGGCGAGGGCGCCGGGCCCGGCGGCGCCGACCGGCGCTGGACCCGGGTCGCGGTGGCGCCCGACAGCAGTTGTGCGCACGCCTTCGACCCGATGCTGGCCAAAGCGCTGGCCCCGGTGGGCTGCGGCCGACTGGTGCGGGCCACCTACGTCGATGAGACCTCCACCAGCGTCATCACCGTCGGGCTGATGTTCACCAAGGCCGACCCGGCCGCCATGCGCGATCTGCGGGAGCGGTTCGCCTCCCAGAACCTCGCCGACCGCGCCGATCTGATGCCGCGTCCGTACGCCGCGCGCGGTACGGTCGCCGCCGAGTTCGGCGACGCGCAGCGGGCGAGCTGGACCGTCCGGGTGCTGCGGGACGTGCCCGTGGTCGTCTACTCCGTCTCCGGCTTCGCCGACGGCCGGGTGGTCACCGACCCCCAGCCGGCGAACGACGCCACCCGCAAGGGCGAGACCTCGGCCGCCGCCCAGGCCGGACTCGGCCATGACGCCCAGGGCGTCGCCGACCGCATCGAGCGCCGGCTGCGCGAGGCCACCACCGAGCGGGAGTCCGGCTCGGGCGGCGGCGCGCACAAGGCGCCCAAGGCGGACGAGGCGGACAAGGGCAAGGACGGCGAGGCGGAAGGCGACGAGAACCGATGAAGCGCGTACTGCGCCCACTGCGCATCCGGCGCACCCTGGCCGCTCTCGTGTGTGCCCTGCTCGCCCTCGCACCCGTCACCGCCGGTACGGCACATGCGCAGGGCGAGGGGCTGCAGCGGCAGGAGTGGGCGCTCAAAGCCCTGCACGCCAAGGAGGCGTGGAAGACCACCAAGGGCCGGGGCGTCACCGTCGCCGTGCTGGACACCGGCGTCGACGGCAGCCACCCCGACCTGCGCAAGAACGTCCTCGACGGCAAGGACATGGTCGGTATCGGCGCCGAGAAGGGCGACCGCCACTGGGCCCGGCACGGCACCGCCATGGCCGGGATCATCGCCGGGCACGGCCATGGCAAGGACGGCAAGGACGGGGTGCTCGGCATCGCGCCCGAGGCCCGCATCCTGCCGGTGCGGGTACTGCTGGAGGAGAAGGACCCGCAGCGTGGCAAGGCCCGCGACCAGCGCAAGACCGCCCTCGCCGACGGTATCCGCTGGGCCGCCGACCACGGCGCCGATGTCATCAACCTCTCCCTGGGCGACGACAGCGACGCCGCGCACCCCGACGCCCGCGAGGACGCCGCGGTCCGCTACGCGCTGCGCAAGGGGGCCGTCGTCGTGGCCTCGGCGGGCAACGGCGGTGAGGACGGCGACCACGTCTCCTACCCCGCCGCCTATCCGGGCGTCATCGCGGTGGCCGCCGTCGACCGCAACGGCGCGCGGGCGGCCTTCTCCACCCGGCGCTGGTACGCGACCGTGGCGGCACCCGGCAAGGACATCCTGATCGCCGACCCCGACCGCAGCTACTACCAGGGCTGGGGCACCAGCGCCGCCGCGGCCTTCACCTCGGGCGCCGTCGCGCTGGTCCGCGCCGCCCACCCGGATCTGAGCCCCACCCAGATCAAGAAGCTGATCTCGGACACCGCCGGCCACACCCCGGAGGGCGGGCGCAGCGACGCGGTCGGCACCGGGGTGGTGGATCCGGCGGCGGCCATCGAGATGGGCTCCCACATCGAGCCGCGCAAGCAGCAGCCTGCCGTGGGCGAGTACGGCAAGGAGTACTTCGGGTCGGGGCGCCCGGGCGACGAGGGCGGCCCCGGCTGGTTCGCGATCCTGGCAGCCGTGCTGGGTGCCGTACTGATCGGGGTGGCCCTCGCCGTCCACCGCGGTTTCACCCCGCGGCTCCCGCCCCGGCTGCGGATCCGCCCCCTCCGGCCGGGCGGCGGCCCGGGAGGGGGTCCGGCACCACCCGGTGGTCCATGAGCGCGTGTACCGCCGCGCGGGCGGCCTCCTCCACCGCGGCGATGCCCGCCTCGGCCGTGGCGTGCCCGTCCGAGAGCACGGCCAGCAGCCAGGGGTGGCCCGCGGCGGTCACCCGGCCCACACTGTTGATCACCCACAGACCGGTCGCCGTGCGGGGGAGCCAGCCGTTCTTCACCTCGTGAGGCGGCGGCTGTGACGCCTCGTGCGGCGTCCTGGGCGCCGCCGGACGCCCGTCCCCGGCCGCCGTCACGCCCCAGCGCTGGCAGTCGACGACACCGCGCATCAGCTCGCGCACCCATTGCCGCGCCCCCGGCGCCAGCACCCGCGGCCCGGGGCCGCGCCCGTGCACGGCCCGCAGCAGCGCCAGCTGGTCGGCGGCCGTCGTCGTACTCAGGCCCCAGCGCCCGTCCTCGGCGGGCCGGGTGCCGACCAGCCCCAGCAGTCGGCCCGTGGCCGCGACACCCTCCGCGCCCCCGGCGGCCCGCCACAGCGCGTTCGCCGCGTCGTTGTCGCTGTGCTGGATCATGGCGGCGGCCCGCGTCCTCTCCTGCGCGGTCACCTCCCGTGCCGGGCCGCCGAGGCTGCCCTGCGCCCGCAGCAGCAGCGCCACGAGGATGTGCACCTTCATCACACTGGCCGCCACGAACGACCCGGCCTCGCCGTGCACCAGGGCCGCCGCGGGCTCGCCCGCCAGCGGCTGCGCGGCCACGGCCAGCCGCGCCGACGGCCCGTTGCCGACATCGCTGCGCGCGTTCATCCCACCGACGCTATCGGCGCCCGCCCTCCGGCGCCTCAGCGGCCTCGGCCACCCGATACGCTCGGTGCGTGGCGCTCAAGAACATCCCTCAGTCGGCCTTCTCCAGCGACGACGGCACCGCCGATGCCGAACTCGCCGACGCGCTCGCGGCCTGGCGGGCCGACCGCCGGGCACCGGGGGCCGAGGCCCGCGTGCTGTCGGCACTGCGCGGGGCCCGGCTGCTCGTTCCCGTCGTCGCCGTCCTGACCGAGGCCGAGACGGGGGAGGACGGGCTGCGCCGCGACAAGACCAGCGAGATGGCCGTCCCCACGCTCAACGCGCCCGGCGGTCGCCGGGCCCTGCCCGCCTTCACCTCCACCGAGGCGCTGGTCCGCTGGCGCCCGGACGCGCGCCCCGTCGCCGTACCGCTGCACCAGGCGCTCCAGGCGGCGGCGCACGAGCAGGCGGACACCCTGCTCCTCGACCTGGCCGGACCGGTGCCCTACGAGGTGACCGGGCCGGCGCTCCACGCGCTCGCCGAGGGCCGCGTCCACACCTCCGCGCTGGCGGACCCCGCCGTCGCCGAGGCGCTACGGGCCGTGCTCGCGGCCGAGCCCGCGGTCGCCGGCGCCCATCTGACGCCCGGCGACGCCTCGGGGGACGGCACTCTCGCCCTCGCGCTCGTGCCGGACGCCGAGGTGCAGGCCGTCGCCCAGCGGGTGGCCGGAGCGCTGGCCGCCGACGAGACACTGCGCGCCCGGCTGGTCCGCGGCCTGGACCTGGCACTTCTCCCCGCGGGCAGCCCGCTGCCCGAGTCGGCCTTCTACCGGGCCTGACCGCTCCCGAGGTGCGAGCCGCCGACGGGCGTCGGACACTCAGGGGGAGTGCGGGGAAAGACCGACCCCCGGCTGCCTCCTACGACCCCCACGGGAGGTCGACATGCAGGTCAAGTCGCTCCAGGCGAGCCCCGAGCAGCTCAAGGACCTGGAAGACAAGCCACAGCCGATCGCCGCGGAGTTCCTGGGCACGCTGCTGCTGGTGTTCTTCGGCGTCGGCGCCGCGGTGCTGGCCGCCGAGTACGTCGGCTCGCTGGGCATCGCGCTCACGTTCGGCTTCGTGATGCTCGCCCTCGCCTACGCGATCGGGCCGATCTCCGGTTCCCATGTGAACCCGGCGGTGACGCTCGGGATGTTCCTGGCCGGACGGCTGGATCTGGACCTGGCGGTGAAGTACTGGATCGCGCAGCTCGTCGGCGGTATCGCGGGTGCCGCGCTGCTGTTCCTGGTGGCCAAGCAGGTTCCGGGCCTGGAGACGAGCGGCAGCTTCGGCAGCAACGGCTTCGGTGACCGCTCGGCGGTGCACATCAACACCGGTGGAGCCTTCGTCGCCGAGCTGATCCTGACCTTCCTGTTCGTCTACACGGTGCTCGCGGTGACCCACAAGGTGGCGGTCGTCGGCTTCGACGGGCTGCCCATCGGTATCGCGCTGGCCGTCGTCCACCTGGTCGGCATCCCGCTGACCGGTACCTCGGTCAACCCGGCCCGGAGCCTGGGCCCGGCCGTCTTCGCCGGTGGCGCGGCGCTCACCCAGCTGTGGCTGTTCATCGTGGCGCCGCTGGTCGGCGCGGCCGTCGCGGCGTATGTGCACATGATCACGCACCCGCAGCCCAACCGGCGGCCCCGGCGCGAGATGAGGGTCAGCTGAGGGGCGCGCTCCCCGGCGGCTCAGCCGTGGACGGGACCGGTGAACTTCTCGCCGGGTCCCTGCCCGGGCTCGTCGGGGACGGTGGACGCCTCGCGGAAGGCGAGCTGCAGCGACTTGAGTCCGTCGCGCAGCGGCGCCGCGTGGTAGGAGCCGATCTCGGTGGCGCTCGCGGTGACCAGGCCGGCCAGGGCGTGGATCAGCTTGCGGGCCTCGTCCAGGTCCTTGTGCTGCTCGCCCTCCTCGGCGAGACCGAGATTGACGGCGGCAGAGCTCATCAGGTGCACCGCCACGGTGGTGATCACCTCGACCGCCGGGACATCCGCGATGTCGCGGGTCAGGCTGTCGAAGTCGGGGTTCTGACCGGAGGGCTGCCCGGCGGCTGCGGCGTCGCTCATGCGGATCACCCTAAGCCCCGCCGCTTCCGTATTGTCGTACGGGCCTTGCCGTGCGGGCCGCCCCGCCCGCCGCCGTACGGCCCGGCGCGGCCCTCCCCGCCGTCCGGCCGCCCCGCGACGGCGCCGCGCGGCGCTTCGTACGCCCTGCTGCTATGCTGGGATATCGACCGGCTGAAGACTGCCCCCGCCGCCATCGCCAGAGAGCGACAGGGACGGGCTCCAGCCCGCAAGTGGAGGCTCCGATCTCCCACCTGGTGGCCCTGCGGGCCGCGGGTCAACGGTCAGGCTGCGCCCCGCGGAGTTCCGCGGCGGTGCTCCCGGTCTGTGAGGAGCCCCGCCTGTGACCCGTCCGGGGCGTTTTTCGCGCTCGCGAGCGGTGGTCACTCATTGATGACGTAACTCATGCGCGGCCGTCCGCCAGACGCTCGCGCGGTGTACCCGAGGAGGCCCCATCAGCGCCGAGCCCCGCATCAACGACCGCATTCGCGTCCCCGAGGTGCGACTCGTCGGTCCCAGCGGCGAGCAGGTCGGCATCGTGCCGCTTGCCAAGGCCCTGGAGCTCGCCCAGGAATACGACCTCGATCTGGTCGAGGTCGCGGCGAACGCACGTCCGCCGGTGTGCAAGCTCATGGACTACGGCAAGTTCAAGTACGAGTCGGCCATGAAGGCCCGTGAAGCGCGCAAGAACCAGGCGCACACGGTCATCAAGGAGATGAAGCTCCGGCCGAAGATCGACCCGCACGACTACGACACCAAGAAGGGTCACGTCGTCCGGTTCCTCAAGCAGGGCGACAAGGTCAAGATCACGATCATGTTCCGCGGTCGTGAGCAGTCCCGTCCCGAGCTGGGCTTCCGACTGCTGCAGCGGCTCGCGGACGACGTGTCGGACCTGGGCTTCGTGGAGTCCAACCCGAAGCAGGACGGCCGCAACATGATCATGGTTCTCGGTCCGCACAAGAAGAAGACCGAGGCGATGGCCGAGGCCCGTGAGGCGCAGGCCGCCCGCAAGGCGGAGCGCCAGCAGGGGTCCGCTCCCGCTGAGGAGTCCGCCGAGGAGCCTGCCGAGGCGTGAGCCCTCCCGGGGCACCCGCCCCTGGAACCTGTACGAACAACTGGCGCTTCCGCCTGCCTGGATGACAGCGGAGGCGTCACCGACGAGGAGTGAAACGGCGACATGCCGAAGAACAAGACTCACAGTGGCACCCGCAAGCGCGTCAAGCTCACCGGCTCCGGCAAGGTGATGCGCCAGCGCGCCGGTCGCCGCCACTACCTCGAGCACAAGCCGTCCACGCTGACGCGCCGCCTTGCCGGTAAGACCGAAGCGGCCCCGGCCGACGCCAAGAAGCTCAAGAAGCTTCTCGGCAAGTAAGTCCCCGCACGACCGGGACCCCATCGACCTGGGCCGGAGCAGTGAAGTCCCCTCCCGGCCCCGCCAACAAGGAGTAATCACGTGGCACGCGTCAAGCGGGCAGTAAACGCTCAGAAGAAGCGCCGGGCGATCCTGGAGCAGGCCAGCGGCTACCGCGGCCAGCGTTCCCGCCTGTACCGCAAGGCGAAGGAGCAGGTCACCCACTCCTACGTCTACAACTACAACGACCGCAAGCGCCGCAAGGGCGACTTCCGGCAGCTGTGGATCCAGCGGATCAACGCCGCGGCCCGCGCGAACGGCATCACCTACAACCGCTTCATCCAGGGTCTGAAGGCCGCCTCCATCGAGGTCGACCGCAAGATGCTGGCCGAGCTGGCGGTCAACGACGCCGCCGCCTTCACCGCGCTGGTCGAGGTCGCGCAGAAGGCGCTGCCCAGCGATGTGAACGCCCCGAAGGCCGCCTGAGCGCTGCCGCTTCGCCGTTGACCGAGCGTCGTGGCTGACGCCGTCGGCCCTGTCGCCGGACTCTCGCCGTCGTGGTTTCTCTCCCCCATGCTCCGCACGGGGGTGCCCCCACGGCGGCGAGAAATTTTTTTCCGAAAGTGAGCAACTGACTTGTCATGTCACCCGAGTTGACCTCTGTGCGGTCTCCCCGCGTCAGCACAGCGCGCAAGCTCGCCAAACGGAGTTTCCGGGGCAAGGAGCGGCGGTTCCTCGCCGAGGGGCCGCAGGCCGTGCGGGAGGCGGTGGAGCACCTGGTCGAGGTCTATGTGACGCCGGAGGCCGCCGCGCGGCACACGGAGTTGCTGGACGCGGTCCGTACGGCGGGGGTTCCCGTGCTCACGGCCTCTGACGAGGTGATCGGGGAGATGGCCGACACGGTCACGCCGCAGGGCATCGTGGGGCTGTGCCGCTTCCTGGACCGGCCGTTCGAACAGATCGTGGCGGCGCGGCCCCGGCTGGTCGCCGTCCTCGCGCACGTACGCGACCCCGGCAACGCCGGCACCGTGCTGCGCTGCGCCGATGCCGCCGGAGCCGACGCCGTGGTGCTGACCGACGCCTCCGTGGACCTCTACAACCCCAAGGCCGTGCGCGCCTCGGCCGGTTCGCTCTTCCATCTGCCGGTCGCCGTCGATGTGCCCGTCCAGGAGGCGGCGCGCGGGCTCGCCGGGGCCGGGGTGCGGGTGCTGGCGGCCGACGGCGCCGGGGAGCGGGACCTGGACGAGGAACTGGACGCCGGTGCGATGGCCGGACCCACCGCCTGGGTGTTCGGCAACGAGGCGTGGGGGCTGCCGGAGGAGACCCGGGCCCTGGCGGACTCCGTCGTACGGGTGCCCATCCACGGTCGTGCCGAGAGCCTCAACCTGGCGACCGCCGCAGCCGTCTGCCTCTATGCCTCGGCCCGCGCCCAGCGGGCACACTGAGGGTGCCAAGCGGTCACCCACAGCTAGTAGGGTGCCGGGGAGCGAGGGCGCCGGAGGAGGAGCGGAACGGGATGGACGTGCGGCCCGACGACCTGCCCGACGGGCTCGTGATCGCCGATGGAGCGGGACGCGTCGTCTGCTTCAACGCCGCGGCCGTCCGGATCACCGGGCGGGCGCGCGAGGAGGCGCTGGGCAGCCCGCTGCACACCGCGCTCCCGCTGGAGGACCTGGACGGGCGCCGCTGGTGGCAGCTCACCGACCCGTACAACGGCCCGGCCATCCGCAACGGGCAGCCCGAGCGGAACCTGCTGCTGCCCGGCGGCCACGAGGTGCTGGTCGCCGCGCGCTATGTAAGGCAGCGCCCGCGAGGGCCCGTCGAGCGCGTCGTGGTCACGCTGCGGGGCACCGAGGCCAGACGGCGCACCGAGCGCAGCCACGCGGAGCTGATCGCCACCGTCGCCCACGAACTGCGCTCGCCGCTCACCTCCGTCAAGGGATTCACGGCCACGCTGCTGGCCAAGTGGGAGCGGTTCACCGACGACCAGAAGCGGCTGATGCTGGAGACCGTCAACGCGGACGCCAACCGCGTCACCCGGCTCATCGCCGAGCTGCTGGACATCTCCCGGATCGACTCGGGACGGCTGGAGGTGCGCCGCCAGCGGCTGGACATGGCGGCGGTGGTGCAGCGCCATGTGGATGCCCACGTGGCGGCGGGCCGGCCGGCCTCCCGGTTCAAGACCGAGATCGCCGACGAGCTGCCCGATCTGTGGGCGGACCCCGACAAGGTCGACCAGGTGCTGGCCAATCTGCTGGAAAACGCGGTGCGGCACGGCGAGGGAACTGTCACCATCGAGGTCCAGCCCACCTCGTCCCCCCGCGAGCCGGGCGGCACCGGCACTGCCGTCACGGTCAGCGACGAGGGCCCAGGTATCCCGGAGGAGTCCATGAGCCGCGTGTTCACCCGCTTCTGGCGTGGCAGCAGGCGCGGCGGCACGGGCCTGGGGCTCTACATCGTCAAGGGCATCGTGGAAGCGCACGGCGGCGCCATCACCGTCGAGAGGGCGCCGGCGGGCGGTGCCCGGTTCCGATTTATCCTGCCCGTGGGCGCCCCGGCCTTTCTGGCCTGACCCGCAGGGTCACGCGGCGCACCCGGGCCGACCCGGCAGACCAGCAGCCAAGGCCCCTGGCCTCCGCGTATCCGCCACCAGGCGGCCCCCTTTAGACTCGGGCCCCGGCACGCAGTCAGCAGACAAGGGCGGGACGCAGCCAGGGGGCACCTCCCAGCGACAGCTGGGGGACAATCGGAAACACGGGAAGAGATGTCGGCACCCAACAAGTCGTACGACCCTGTCGAGGTCGAGGCACTGAAACCGGAAGCGATCGACCGGGCCAGGGACGAGGCGCTCGCCGCCGTCGCCGCCGCCGGGGATCTGGAGGCGCTGCGCGAGGTCAAGGCAGCACACGCGGGCGACCGTGCCCCGTTGGCGCTGGCCAACCGCGAGATCGGCGCACTGCCCCCGCATGCGAAAGCGGAGGCGGGCAGGCGCGTCGGTCAGGCCAGGGGGGCGGTCAACAAGGCCCTCAAGGCCCGACAGGAGGAGCTGGAGCGCGAGCGCGACGAGCGCGTGCTGGTCGAGGAGGCCGTGGATGTCACGCTGCCCTACGACCGCCGCCCGGCAGGCGCCCGGCACCCGCTGACCACGCTCTCCGAGCGCATCGAGGACGTCTTCGTGGCGATGGGCTACGAGGTCGCCGAGGGCCCCGAGGTCGAGGCCGAGTGGTTCAACTTCGACGCCCTCAACCTCGGCCCCGACCACCCGGCGCGCACCATGCAGGACACCTTCTTCGTGCGGGGCCCGGACGGCGCGGAGGACTCCGGCGTCGTGCTGCGCACCCACACCTCGCCGGTGCAGATCCGCTCGCTGCTGGGGCGCGAGCTGCCCGTCTACGTCATCTGCCCGGGCCGGGTCTACCGCACCGACGAGCTGGACGCCACGCACACTCCCGTCTTCGGCCAGGTCGAGCTGCTGGCCATCGACGAGGGGCTGACCATGGCCGACCTCAAGGGCACCTTGGACCACATGGTCTCGGCGCTCTTCGGCGAGGGCCTCGGCACCCGGCTGCGCCCGTCCTACTTCCCCTTCACCGAGCCGTCCGCCGAGATGGACATGGTCTGCTTCGTGTGCCGGGGCGCGTCCGTCGGCGATCCGGACAACCCCTGCCGTACGTGCAGCAGCGAGGGCTGGATCGAGCTGGGCGGCTGCGGCATGGTCAACCCGCGGGTGCTGACCGCCTGCGGTGTCGATCCGGAGAAGTACAGCGGATTCGCCTTCGGGTTCGGCATCGAGCGGATGCTGATGTTCCGCCACAACGTCGAGGACATGCGAGACATGGTCGAGGGTGATGTGCGCTTCACCCGGCCGTTCGGGATGGAGATCTGATGCGGGCGCCGCTTTCGTGGCTCCGGGAGTACGTCGACCTGCCGGCTTCCGAGACCGGCCGGGACGTCGCGGCCAGGCTGATCGCGGCCGGTCTCGAGGTCGAGACGGTCGAGCAGACCGGTGCCGGGCTCAAGGGCCCGCTGGTGGTCGGCCAGGTCCTCGCCATCGAGGAGCTGACGGAATTCAAGAAGCCGATCCGCTACTGCCAGGTGGACGTCGGCCGGGGCGCCGACGACCCGCAGAACCTCATCTGCGGTGCCACCAACTTCGCCGTCGGCGACAAGGTCGTCGTCGTCCTGCCGGGCGCCGTGCTGCCCGGCGGATTCGAGATCAGCGCCCGCAAGACCTACGGCCGCGTCTCCGAGGGCATGATCTGCTCCGAGCGCGAGCTGGGCATGGGCGAGGACCACAACGGGATCATGGTGCTGCCGCCCGAGCACGAGGTCGGCACCGACGCGATCGAGCTGCTGGAGCTGGTCGACGAGGTCCTGGACATCGCGGTGACGCCCGACCGCGGCTACTGCCTGTCGATGCGGGGCCTCGCCCGCGAGACGGCCACCGCCTACGGGGTGCCGCTGCGTGACCCGGCGCTGCTGGACGTGCCCGCTCCCAACGCGCACGGCTACCCGGTGAAGGTCACCGACCCGCTGGGCTGCGACCGGTTCACCGCGCGCACCGTCAGCGGGCTGCGGCCCGAGGCGCAGTCGCCGATCTGGCTCAAGCGCAGGCTGCAAAAGGCCGGGATGCGCCCGGTCTCGCTGCCCGTCGACATCACCAACTACGTGATGCTGGAGCTGGGCCAGCCGCTGCACGCCTACGACAGGTCCCGTATCGAGGGGCCCATCGGGGTGCGGCGCGCCGAGAGCGGCGAGAAGCTGGTCACGCTCGACGGCACCAAGCGCGTCCTGGACGCCGGGGACCTGGTCATCACCGACGACCGCGGGCCGATCGGCCTGGCCGGAGTGATGGGCGGCGCCAACACCGAGATCGCCGATGCCTCGGCCGAGGCCGCCGACGGCCCGGTGAGCGGCACGACGGACGTGGTGATCGAGGCCGCGCACTTCGACTCGGTCTCCGTCGCCCGCACCGCGCGCCGGCACAAGCTCTCCTCCGAGGCGTCGCGCCGCTTCGAGCGGGGCGTCGACCCGGAGGCGGCGGCAGCGGCCGCGCAGCGCACCGTCGATCTGCTGGTGCTGCTCGCCGGCGGCACCGCCGAACCGGGCGTCACCGAGATCACCACGCCGTCGGGGTCCCGGACGCTCCGGATCCCGGCCGACCACCCGGACCGGGTCGCGGGCGTCTCCTACGGGCGCGAGACGGTCGTCCGCCGCCTCCAGCAGGTCGGCTGCGACGTCTACGGGGATGCCGGGCAGGACGAGCAGCTGACGGTCACCGTGCCGTCCTGGCGGCCCGATCTGACCGACCCCAACGACCTGGCCGAGGAGGTCATCCGGCTGGAGGGCTACGAGAACCTGCCCTCCACCCTGCCCAGGCCGCTGCCCGGGCGCGGGCTGACCGAGCGGCAGCGGCTGCACCGCCGCGTCGGCCGTGCGCTGGCGGGCGCCGGCTATGTCGAGGCGCCGTCCTACCCGTTCGTGGGCGAGGCCGCCTTCGACGCGCTGGGCCTGGAGGCGGGTGACCCGCGCCGTCGTACGGTGCAGCTCGTCAACCCGCTCTCGGACGAGGAGCCGGGGCTGCGTACCACCCTGCTGCCCGGGCTGCTGGCCACGCTGCGCCGCAACGACGGACGCGGCAGCCACGACCTGGCGCTGTTCGAGACCGGCCTGGTCTTCCTGCCGACCGGCTCCGAGACCGCGGCCGAGCGGCTGCCCGTCGCCCAGCGGCCCACGGACGAGCAGTTGGCCGGGCTGGACGCGGCGCTGCCCGAACAGCCCCGGCATGTGGCGGCGGTCCTGGCGGGCGCCCGTGAGCGGGCCGGCTGGTGGGGCAAGGGCCGCCCCGCCGACTGGGCCGACGCCATCGAGGCAGCCCGCACCGTGGCCGCCGAGGCGGGTGTGGAGCTGACCGTGGAGAGCGCGAGCTTCGCGCCCTGGCACCCCGGGCGGTGCGCGGCGCTCCACGTCCGGCTGGAGGGCAGCCGGGTACTGGTCGGACACGCCGGCGAGCTGCACCCGCGGGTGCTCAAGGCGCTGGGGCTGCCGGAGCGCAGCTGCGCGATGGAGCTCGACCTCGACCTGGTCGAGCGGGCCGCCACCGGTCAGGTGCAGGGCCCGCACGTGTCCACGTTCCCGGTGGCCACCCAGGATGTGGCTCTCGTCGTGGACGCGTCGGTCCCGGCTGCCGAGGTGGAGAGCGCGCTGCGGGCGGGCGCGGGCGAGCTGCTGGAGTCGCTGCGGCTGTTCGACGTCTTCACCGGTGAGCAGCTGGGCGCGGGCCGCAAGTCGCTGGCCTACGCGCTGCGTTTCCGGGCCCCGGACCGCACGCTCAAGGCCGAGGAGGCGTCCGCCGCACGTGACGCGGCCGTCGCCGAGGCCGTCGAGCGAACGGGCGCGGTGCTGCGGGGCGCCTGAGCGAGGCTCGCCCCGACGTTCGAGGGGACATCCGTCACTGGCGGATGTCCCCTCATCTTTTCGGGTGAGAAGCCCGGACGATCTTCTGACGGACGGTCGGCTGCGGTTACGGGTGACGGCGTGGCAGCAGCGAACTCATCATCCCGTCCGGCGGACTCACCGCTCCGCAGCCTGATCCCTGCACGTATCGACCGGATGCCCTGGTCCGGCTTCCACACGAAAATGATCGCGGCGCTGGGCTGTGCGTGGATCCTGGACGGCCTGGAGATCACGGTCGCCAGCTCGGTCACCTCGGTCCTCACCCGCTCGGAGACACTGGGGCTCTCCTCCAGCGAGGCGGGACTGATCGCGACCGTCTATCTGATCGGCCAGGTGACGGGTGCGCTCTTCTTCGGGCGGATGGCCGACCGCTTCGGGCGCCGGAAGCTCTTCCTGCTCACGTTCGGCGTCTATCTGTTCGGCAGCGGGCTGACCGCGCTCACCTACGGCCAGGGGCCGGGCTGGGACGCCTATCTGTATCTGACCCGCTTCATCGCGGGAACCGGGATCGGCGGTGAGTACGCGGCGATCAACTCCGCGATCCAGGAGATGATGCCCGCCCGCTTCCGGGGGCGGGTCGACCTGCTGGTCAACGGCACCTACTGGGCGGGTGCCATGGTCGGCACCGTCGCCGAGCTGATGATCCTCAGCACCTTCGACGAGTCGGTCGCCTGGCGGATCGGCTTTCTGCTGGGCCCGGTGCTGGGCTTCTCGGTGCTGTTCGTCCGCCGCCATCTGCCGGAGAGTCCCCGCTGGCTGATCATGAACGGCCGGGAGGCCGAGGCCGAGGCCGCCATCGCCCGGATCGAGTCCGCCGTACGCGGACACGGCAAGAAGCTGCCGCCGGTCGACGAGAAGGACGCCATCGAGATCACCGAGTCGGAGCACGCCACCTACGTCACGCTGCTGCGGGTGCTCTTCAAGGAGTACCCGAAGAGGGCGGTGCTCGCCTCGACGCTGATGATCACGCAGTCCTTCCTGTACAACGCGATCTTCTTCACCTACACCCTGGTGCTGACGAAATTCTATGGCGTCTCCGACAAGGACGCGCCCATGTACCTGCTGGCGTTCGCCGCGGGCAACCTCGCCGGCCCCATCATCCTGGGGCCGCTCTTCGACATCGTGGGCCGCCGCTGGCTGATCGCGGGGACCTATCTGTTCTCCGGATGCGCGCTGGCGGTCACCGCGACGCTGTTCGTCACCGACGTACTGACCGCGACCACCCAGACGATCGCCTGGTGCGTCATCTTCTTCTTCGCCTCGGCCGGTGCCTCCTCCGGCTACCTGACCGCGGGGGAGATCTTCCCGCTGGAGGTCCGGGGCAAGGCCATCGCGCTCTTCTTCGCCATCGGCCAGTGCGCCGGAGCCACCGGACCGTACTTCTACGGCTGGCTGATCGGCGACGGTACCGAGCGCGGCAGGCTCTACATCGGCTTCCTGATGGGCGCCGTCATCATGGTCGTCGGCGGGCTGGCGGAGACGTTCCTCGGGGTGGACGCCGAACGCAAGTCCCTGGAGTCGGTCGCCAAGCCGCTCTCGGTGGTGCGGACCTCGGTCGGCGCGGCCCGGCGCCGTACGGTCAAGAAGCTCAAGAAGCCGGGAGACGATCTGATCCAGCCCGGTGGTGACGGGGCGGTCGGGAAATCGGGAGACGATCCGGACCAGCCCGGCGACGAGCCACGCGCCGACACCCCCGCGGTCTGAGGCGGTGGCGCCCCCGCCCTACCGGCCGCTGTCCTACCGGCCGCCGTTCTGCCCGGAGGACCGGTTCACGTATGTCGTGAAGGTTGGCCGACCTCCCAGGCCGCCTCGATCATCCGGAAGATCTCGTCCACCGCAGCCTCGGGATCGGCCGCCTCCCGCGCCAGTGAATAGGCGTCGATCACGAATCTGGCGATGGTCCGGCAGGCCGTCGTGGTCCGGGAGAGACCGGGATCGGCGGCGATGGCCGTCGCCAGCGACTCGGCGTGGCGCAGCCTCATCGACTCCTCGTACTTCCGCAGGGCGGGCGATTCGTCGATCATGCGCCGGATCGGGGCGGCCCCGTCCGCCGTGCAGTGCCGTACCAGGGCCAGGATCTCGCGGCGCAGTGCCGGGATGAGCGGCTCGTGCGGCGCCCGGCCGGTGACCGCCTGGGTGAGGCGCTGCTCGAAGTCCTCGTCCTGCTCGAACACCAGAGCCTCTTTCGAGGCGAAGTGGGAGAAGAGCGTGGTGACGGCCACGTCGGCCTCGGCGGCCACGTCCCGGATGCCCACCGCGTCGTACCCGCGTTCCGAGAAGAGCTCCATGGCGGTGTCGGCGATCTTCTGGCGGGTCGCGGCCTTCTTGCGCTCACGGCGTCCGGACGGCACGTTCATGCCCTGACGCTACCAAATGCAAAAGTGGAACCGTTTTTTAAAGCTAACCGTTAGTGCTACGGTCGGCCGCATGAAGAAAGTGAGCTTCGCCGAGTTCGGCGGTCCGGACGTGCTGCAACTCGTGGACGCCGATGAGCCCCACGCCGGTCCCGGTCGGATACGCATCGCCGTACGGGCGGCGGGTGTGAACCCCGTCGACTGGAGAATCCGTGAAGGCCAGTTCCAGAAGGACCGCCGTACGGCACACGATCCGATCGAGTTGCCCGCCGGTGTGGGGCTCGACGCCGCCGGGGTGGTGGACGAGGTCGGCGAGGGAGTCGAAGGGGTCGAGATCGGCGACCATGTGTTCGGCGAAGGCTCGAGCACCTATGCCGAGTTCGCCGTGCTGTCGGCCTGGGCGCGGATGCCCGAGGGCCTGACGTTCCAGGAGGCGGCCGGGTACCCCTCCGTGGTGGAGACCGCGCTGCGCATCCTCCGCGAGGTCGGTGTGCGGTCCGGGCAGACGCTGCTGGTCAGCGGTGCGTCCGGGGGAGTCGGGTCGGCGGTGCTGCAGATCGCCCGTGCCCGCGGCATCACGGTGATCGGCACGGCCGGGGCCGCGAACCAGGACTATCTGCGGGGCCTGGGGGCCCTCGCCACGACATACGGCGAGGGGTGGGTCGAGCGGGTGCGGCGGCTCGGCCAGGTGGACGCGGCTCTCGATCTGGCCGGCTCGGGCGTGATCCGCGAACTCGTCGAGCTGACCGGGGATCCGCTGAAGGTGGTCTCCATCGCCGATCTCGATGCGCCCAGGCTCGGTGTGCGATTCTCCGGCGTGGCCGGGAGCGTGCCGGCAGCGCTCGCCGAGGCCGCCGACCTCATCTCGCGGGGGAAGCTGCACATCCCGGTCGAGAAGTCTTACTCGCTCGCCGAGGCCGCGGCGGCGCACACCGACAGCCAGGCCGGTCACACCCGCGGGCGCCGGGTCATGGTCGTACGAGGCGGATGAGTTCGGAAGTCATCGACCGCACCTGATCCTCCCTGAGAACTCCGCAGGCCCCTTCGGACTTCGAGGGCCGCTTCCCGCTTCCTGAGCTCCGGGCAGCGGCCCTCGTCACGCGGTTGCACGGCGATGACCTGACGGACCGAGCGGAGTTGTCCGCTGCTCAGGAGTAGGCGTAGAAGCCGGCGCCCGCCTTGCGGCCCAGCCGGCCGGCGTCGACCATGCGCTGCAGAAGCGGGGGAGCGGCGTAGAGCGGTTCCTTGAACTCGGCGTACATCGAGTCGGCGACCGAGGCGACGGTGTCGAGGCCGATGAGGTCGGTCAGCTTGAGGGGACCCATGGGGTGGGCGCAGCCGAGTTCCATGCCGTTGTCGATGTCCTCGCGGCTGGCGATGCCCGATTCGAACATCCGGATGGCGGAGAGCAGGTACGGGATCAGCAGCGCGTTGACGACGAAGCCGGAGCGGTCCTGCGCGCGGATGGTGTGCTTGCCCAGCACCTGGCCCACCACGGTCTCGGCGCGCTTGACGGTCTCCTCCCCGGTGGTCAGCGCCGGGATGAGCTCGACGAGCTGCTGCACCGGTGCCGGGTTGAAGAAGTGGATGCCGATGACCTGGTCGGGGCGCGAGGTCGCGACGGCGAGCTTCACCAGCGGGATCGAGGAGGTGTTCGAGGCCAGGATGGCGTCGGAGCGGGTCACCACCTGGTCCAGTACCTGGAAGATCTCCGTCTTGACCTGCTCGTTCTCGATCACGGCCTCGACGACCAGGTCCCGGTCGGCGAAGTCGCCCAGGTCGGTGGTGAAGGACAGTCGTTCCAGCGCGTCGTCGCACTCCTGTCGGCTGATCTTGCCGCGGTCCGCGGCCTTGCCGAGCGAGTTGACCAGCCGGGTGCGGCCGAGCTCCAGTGCCTCACCGGTGGTCTCCGCGACCATCACCTCCAGGCCGGACCGCGCGCACACCTCCGCGATCCCCGCACCCATCTGGCCACAGCCCACCACTCCGACGCGTTCCACGCCGGCTACAGACTCCGTCACCTCGTGCCTTTCGCTGAATTTCACGGTCCGTGGCGAACCCGTCCCGGATGTCTGAGGGCGCCGGGACGCGCCGCCTCGCCGCCCGACGTTACCTGTGCGGGAACGACAGGGGGCGGGCGGGGGCGAAAGGTCCTTTATGTGCGGAAGGCGGGCTCGCTGCCGCGCGGAGCACCAGAACGGCGCCCGCACCGTGTGCGGGCGCCGCAGCGGAAGGGGCCACGGAGGTCACGGGGCCGAGGGGCCGATGGCGGTCGAAGGGCCGGGCCGGAAGGGAGCGGGTCCCGTGCCGGCCCGGTCCCCAAGGCCGGCGCTTCGCCGGGAGGCTCAGCCCTTCTCGCCCTGCTTCTCCGGGCGTCCCCGGACGACGGAATCGGGGCCGGGGGAGACCACGGCCTCGTGGCCGTCGTCGTAGCGCACTCGGTACGGGGGCTCGCCCCTGGTGCCCATCACCTCGACGATCTCCGCCGTACGGTCGTGCTGCCCCACGGTCCTTCCGTGCATCAGCAGTTGGTCGCCTGTGTTCGCTCGCATGACACATGCCCTCCTGTTCGGCGGTGGTCAGGCGCGGCTGCGCTGTACGACCACGATGCACACCAGCACGGCGAGCGCCGCCGCCGGCGCGGCGGGAGACAGCCGCTCACCGAGTAGGAGCACCGCCCACACCAGCGTAAGCAGCGGCTGCGCAAGTTGCACCTGGCTGGTTCGGGCCACTCCGGCCAGCCCCATGGCGCGGTACCAGAACAGCAGCCCCACGAACTGGGAGCACACCGCGCTCCACACCAGGCCCGGCACCGAGTGCGCGGTCAGCGTGACCGGCTCGTACGCCAGAGCGAGAGCGGCGCCGACCGCGGACACCGGGAGACAGCCCACCAGCGCCCACCCGATCACCTCCAGCGCGGGCAGCTCCCGCGCCAGCCTGCCGCCCTCCGCGTACCCGGCGGCGCAGATCAGCAGCGCCCCGCACAGATAGAGGTCACCGATGCCGGGGGCGCCGCCGCTCTGGTACAGCGCGAACGCGACCACCACGGCGGCGCCCGCGAGCGCCGCCACCCAGAACAGCGGAGCGGGCCGGGACCCGGTGCGCAGCGACGAGTAGAGGGCCGTCGTCAGCGGGAGCAGGCCCACGACCACCGCGGCGTGCGAGGTGGTGGAGGTCTGCAGGGCGAGTGTGGTCAGCAGCGGGAACCCGATCACGACCCCGGAGGCGGCGAGCGCGAGCCCGACCCAGTGTTGCCGAGCCGGAGCCGGTATCCGCCGCACCGCGAGCACGGCACCGGCGACGAGCCCCGCGAGAACGCCGCGCAGCGCTGTCGACGTCCATGGACCGAACCCCTCCAGTGCCCAGCTGGTCGCGGGAAACGTCAGCGAGAAGAGCACGACCCCGAGGACGGCGAACACGACACCGGTGCGCGCGGCCGGGGCGGTGGGCGCGGCCGGGCGCCGTTCCGTGGCGGATCCGACGGTGGCGGACGGTGGCGGGTGGGCTGCCGACCGGGGCGGAGCGCTGGGGGAGGGGGCCGGTGCCGGGCCGGTGGCCGGGCTCCTGAGTGCGGTCCCTGCGGGCCCTCCCGTGGCCGGGTCCGCTATCTCCGCGTGGCGAGTAGCGCTATCGTGTTCTCTCATGGCAGAGCGTAGCAGTGTTGCCGAACTGGCCGCTTGGCTGCGGGGGGAGCTGGATCGCTACTCTCCGGGAGCGAAGCTCCCTTCCAGTCGGGCCCTGGTCGAACGGTTCCGGGCCAGCCCGGTCACCGTGTCCCGGGCGCTGGCCGTGCTGGCGGCCGAGGGGCTGGTGGTCACCCGTCCCGGAGCCGGCGCCTTCCGCGCCGAGCCGCGGCAGCCGCACAGCGAGCTCCACGGGCGGGGCGACACCTCCTGGCAGGAGGTGGCCCTGAGCGCCGACGCCTCCCCCGACCAGGTGCCCCGCAGCGTCGACGCGAGCGGGGTGACGACGACACTCGACGCACCGCCGCCCGGCGTACTCGAACTGGGCGGCGGCTATCTGCCGTCCGGCCTCCAGCCGGAGAAGGCCCTCGCCGCCGCACTCGCCCGGGCCGGACGCCGCCCGGGAGCGTGGCGACGGCCGCCCCTCGAAGGCGTGGAGGAGCTGCGCGGCTGGTTCGCCCGGGAGATCGGCGGACCGGCGGGTCCGGTCTCCGCCGGGGACGTGCTGGTCACCGCGGGCGGACAGGCGGCGCTGACCACCGCGCTGCGGGCGCTCGCGCCCCCGGGCGCCGCCGTGCTCGTGGAATCCCCCACCTACCCCGGCATGCTCGCCGCCGCACGCGCCTCGGGGCTGCGCCCCGTCCCGGTGCCGGTCGACACCCGGGGAGTGCGGCCCGAACTGCTGGCGGACGCCTTCCGGGCCAGCGGCGCCCGGGTCTTCGTCTGCCAGCCGCTGTTCCAGAACCCGACCGGCGCCGTGCTCGCACCCGACCGCCGCCGCGAGGTGCTGCGGGTGGCGAGGCAGGCGGGAGCCTTCGTGATCGAGGACGACTTCGCCCGGCACCTCGCGCACGAGGACGCCGGGCCGCTCCCGGCCACGCTGCGCGCCGAGGACCCGGACGGCGTGGTCGTCCACGTCTGCTCGCTGACCAAGGTCACCTCGCCGAACCTGCGGGTCGGCGCACTGGCCGCACGCGGACCCGTACTGGAGCGGCTGCGCGCCATCCAGATCGTCGACAGCTTCTTCGTGCCCCGGCCGCTCCAGGAAGCGGCGCTCGAACTCGTGGGCGCCCCGGCCTGGCCCCGTCATCTGCGGACCGTCGCCGCCGAGCTGCGTACCCGCCGCGAACTGATGCTCACCGCGCTCGCCGCCGAACTGCCCGCACTGGAGCTCGCCCACGCCCCGCGCGGCGGCCACCACCTGTGGCTGCGGCTCCCCGACGGGACGGACGAACACGCGCTGAGCGCGGCCGCACTGCGCGCCGGAGTCGCGGTCGCGCCCGGCCGCCCCTACTTCGCCGCCGAGCCCCCGGCCCCCTATCTGCGGCTCGCGTTCGCGCCCGCTGCGGCCGAGGGCGACATCGTGGAGGGGGTGCGCCGCCTCCGTGCGGCCTGCGCCGAGGTGCTGCCGGAGAGCTGACACGCGCGCCGACGCCCGTCGAGCGGGCGCGTACGGTCAACTCCCGGAAAACTCCCGGGTGTACGACTCTCGAACACCCGGCCGTGCGGCTCTACTCTCACCGCATGCACGTGCGTATGACGCTGCTCGCCGCCGGCCGCAGCTCCATTGGAGCGGACGTGCGCTTCGACGACGACCGGTCGCTGGACGCCGCCGGGTGGGAGGAGGCCGTCCGGAGGGCTCCCACGCTCTCCCACCTGGCGGCGGCCCAGCTGCGCTACTGCTCACCGTCGACCCGCTGCCGCGAGACAGGGGCCGTCCTCGGCCTCAGTCCGCTCGCCCAACCGGCTCTGCTCGACTGGGACATGGGCCGCTGGCGCGGCGCCACCCTCACCGAGGTGACCGTGCGCGAGCCGGAGGCCGTGCACCAGTGGCGCACCGACCCGCGATCGGCCCCGCACGGCGGGGAGTCCCTGCTGACCTTCATCCGCCGGATCGGCGGCTGGCTGGACACCCGGCCGGTGGCGGCGGGCGAGTGGGCGGTCGCCGTCACCGAACCCTCCATAGTGCGGGCGGCGCTCTGCTACGTACTCAAAGCACCACCGCACACCTACTGGCACCTGGACGTCCAGCCGCTCGCCACCCTCACGCTCACCGGGCTCACGGGTGACTGGCGGCTGGAGCTGCGGTGATCAGCTGCGGGCGGCAGCAGCGTGCAGGGCGTGCAGGAGCCGGAAGCGGTCCGACTCGGGGCTCCGGCGGCCGTCGGCCATGGCACGGGACAGCTGGAACATGGGCGGTGGCCCGTCGACAGGAGCGCCCTCCTCGCGGGCCAGCAGATCGCCGAGCGCCCGCCACACCGCGGCCCGGCGCGCCGCCGCGCTCTCGTAGCCCGGTTCGCCGCCCTCCGCCGAGTCGTCGGCTCCTCCTCCGGCCTCCGGCCGGGCACCGCCCCCGGCGGCACGGGCCGCGAGGTCGGCCCGCAACCCGCTGCGGCCCTCGGGAGGACCGCAGCCGTCCAGTACCGCCAGCGCGAAGGTGCACAGCGGGTCGTCGGCCAGCCCGTGGTGCCGCGCGGCCAACTCCGCGCCGTAGCGCTCCATCTCCGCCACGACACCCGGCCCGGAATCGGTGAGGAACGACCGGAAGGGCTCCTCGGCCAGCAGCGGTGAGTCCGCCGGCGCCCCCGGCACCGCGGCCACGGGCGCCTTCCCGCTCTCCACCGGTGACTGCCCGGGCCCGCTCGGCGGCGCCGCGTGGTCCCGCTCCGCCTCCGCGGCCCGCTCCCTGCCTTCAGCCATGGTGACGAGTATGGCCCCGGGGACCGACAGCGCCACCCCGCAGGGCCGTGAGCAGGCCGACGGCCGGATACCGCTCAGCCGTTGACGAAGGCCAGGGCACCGTCGTCGTAGCGGGCCCCGGCGATCCGGTCGCGGGGGGCCGCCGCCTCGATGTCCGCCAGCTCCTCGGACGTGAGGGAGATCGAGAGCGCCGCCACGTTCTCCTCCAGGTACTTCTGCCGCCGGGTGCCCGGGATCGGCACCACGTTGTCGCCCCGGTGCTGCACCCATGCCAGGGCGAGCTGGCCCGCCGTGACCCCGCGCCGTTCGGCGAGCTCGTTCAACCGCTCGACGATCGCCAGGTTCCGGTCGAAGTTGTCCCCGGCCCAGCGCGGCATGGAGCGCCGGGCGTCGCCCTCCTCCATGGCGTCGGGCGAGGTGTAGCGCCCCGTCAGGAAGCCGCGACCCAGCGGGGAGAACGGCACCACGCCGATGCCCAGTTCGCGGCAGACCGGGGCGATCTCGTCCTCCAGATCGCGGGTCCACAGCGACCACTCGCTCTGCAGCGCGCTGATCGGGTGCACCGCGTGGGCGCGCCGGATGGTCTCGGCGCTCGCCTCGGACAGTCCCAGGTGGCGGACCTTGCCTTCGGCCACCAGCTCCGCCATCGCCCCGACCGTCTCCTCGATGGGCACCTGGGGGTCGACGCGGTGCTGGTAGTACAGGTCGATGTGGTCGGTGCCCAGCCGGCGCAGCGACGCCTCGCACGCCTGGCGGACGTAGGCGGCGTCGCCCCGGATCAGCGTGGGCTCGCCGAGCTTGTTGGCGAAGCCGAACTTGGTGGCCAGCACCACCTGTTCGCGGCGGTCGGCGATGGCTCGGCCGATGAGTTCCTCGTTGGTGCCCGCACCGTAGAAGTCGGAGGTGTCCAGGAGGTTCACGCCCAGGTCGAGTGCCCGGTGAAGGGTGGCGACGGACGTCTCGTCGTCGGAGGAGCCGTAGCCGTGGCTCATACCCATGCAGCCGAGCCCCTGCGCGGCGACGGTGAGCTCCCCGAGGTGGCGGGTGGGAAGGGCGGTCATGCGGTACCTCCTGTGCCGGGGCGCCCGGACCAGCGGTTTTCGGGCCGGGCGCCGTTTGGTGCGATCTGGTCGTTGACGCTAGGCCTTGGAGCGCGCTCCAACGCAAACGCGCGTCGCGAGGTCGCCGCCGAACTCAGTCGCCCTCCCGGTGCCACACCAGCGCTGCCGAGATCGGGTGGTGGCGGTACTTCTCCCACTTCGGTTTGCGCTCCAGCCAGCGGTCGTCGATGACTCCCTCCCGCATCTCGGCGAGGCGCCATCCGGCACCCAGCCCCGCGCTCACATGGTCGCTGAGCAGATGGACGTGGGTGCTGATGGCGACGTGCTCCCCCGAGGCGTCGGTGAAGTGGGTGGGCATCCCGGAGGCCATGATGAAGTGCGGATGGAAGGCGACGACGACGCAGTGCGCGCCCGGCGCCGCCAGCCGCCACGCCTCCTGGTAGAACGGCCGCAGATCGGGCAGGTGCTCGTCGATGAGTGAGGAGATCACCAGGTCGTAGGCGCCCGACTCCAGCTCGGTGGCGCGGACGTCGCCCTCCAGGAGCCGGTCGTGGACGCCCTTGGCGCGGGCCTTTCGCAGCATCCCGGGCGTCAGGTCCACCCCGTCGAGCGTGCCGGTGACCCCTCGACGCCGCAGCCAGGCGCCGGTCCGACCGGTGCCGCACCCCAGGTCGGCCGTGCGCCGCACCTCGCGCCACGGGGGCACGGTCAACTCGTCCAGCAGCGCGAGGTCCATCACGTCCTCGACGGTGTCCTCGTAAGTGGTGACCCACTGGCCGTAGCCGGTGGCGACGTCCACGGTGCGGTAGCCACGCGTGTCGAAGTCGGAGAAATCAAGCATGGGGGCGAGTATCACGGCCGGTGCCACCCCCGGGCGACAGCTTTTCCGCCCCTCGGCCCCGCCTCACCTGCCCCCGGCGCCGCCTGCCGGGCCCGGGCGCCTCGGACCCGGCAGGCGCTGACGTCAGCTCTGGTAGGTGGTGACGTCCAGGTTGTCCGCGGTCCAGTGGCTGCCGTCACCCGGCTTCTTGTAGAAGGTCTCCCGCTCGCCGTCGGGGCAGGCCTTCGCCGAGTAGTCGGTGTCCGCGACCCTGCCGTTGCGCTTCCATTCGATCTTGACCTGGACGCACTTGCCGTCGGACTCCTGGTCCTCGACCCAGCCGGAGGCCCAGGTGGAGGAGCAGGTCCCGGCGCTCTCGCCCCAGTAGCGGTCGTGGTGCCACGAGCACCCCGCCAGGTCGATGGAGTACTTCGAGACGACGTCCCCCGCTGCCGGAGCCGCCGGAGCCGCTGCTCCCGCGGGTGCGGCCCCGGTCAGTGCGGCGCCGGTCGCGACGGCGAAGGCGAAGGCGGTCGCGGTCACACGCTTCCTGAGATGCATCAATCCCCCTCGTTGAGATCTCAACCCCCTGTTGAAATCGCAACGAGCCTAGGAGAGGAACGCATGCTTCAGTAGCCCCCGGAGAACGATAGTTCTCGCTCTTCTCGGAACCCGGCCCCGGGTGACCGAGTGCTTCAGATGGCGGGCATCGCCATCTGAAGCCTCAATCTGTCGGGACCGCACCTGGGGCGTCGGGCCGGCCTCACCTGGAGACCGCGAGCCGCCTTCTGCGCCAGACCATTGCTGCCACCGAGAGCGCGGCGAACTGAGACCGGATGCCGGGCGCCCGAGTCCCCCGCATCGCTAGGTCCTCGCAGGTGAGAACCGTAGTCACTCTCTCGTCCGTCGGCTGAAGGGCTCAGGGCCGCCAAGTCGGGTGCTCATCCGTCAAGTGAAGCGCCCAGTCGTATCCCGGCAACCAGGTGATCGCATCATTCGTTGCATAAAACTGCTGCACTGCGTATAGTCATGCCTCCGAGGAGGAGGTCTCATGGCGGTGCGCACGGCGGTGGCGGGAGCGAGTGGATACGCGGGAGGTGAGGTACTGCGCCTGCTCGCCGGGCATCCACAGGTGGAGGTCGGGGCGCTGACCGGCAACAGCAACGCCGGGCAGCGATTCGGGACGCTCCAGCCGCACCTGGTCCCGTATGCGGACCGTGTGCTGGAGGAGACTACGGTCGAGGTGCTGCGGGGTCACGACGTGATCTTCCTCGCCCTCCCGCACGGGCAGTCGGCGGCCGTCGCCGAGCAGCTCGGCACCCCCGACGACGGGCCCCTCGTGATCGACTGCGGCGCCGACTTCCGGCTGGCCGACGCGGCGGACTGGGAGCGGTTCTACGGCACCCCGCACGCCGGTACCTGGCCCTACGGTCTCCCCGAGCTGCCCGGCGCCCGCGAGGCGCTGCGCGGGACGAAGCGGATCGCGGTACCCGGCTGCTTCCCCACCGCCGTCTCGCTCGCGCTGGTGCCCGCCTACGCGGGCGGCCTCGCCGAGCCCGAGGCCGTGATCGTCGCCGCGACGGGTACCTCCGGCGCCGGCAAGGCCCTCAAACCGCATCTGCTCGGCAGCGAGGTCATGGGCTCGATGAGCCCCTACGGGGTCGGCGGTACGCACCGGCACACCCCCGAGATGATCCAGAATCTCTCGGCCGCCGCGGGGCAGCGGGTCAGCGTCTCCTTCACCCCGACCCTCGCCCCCATGCCGCGCGGCATCCTCGCCACCTGCAGCGCCAAGGCCACCCCGGGTACGAGTGTCGAGCAACTGCGGGCCGCGTACGAGAAGGCGTACCAGGACGAGCCGTTCGTCACCCTGCTCCCGGAGGGGCAGTGGCCCGCGACGGCCTCGGTGGCCGGCTCCAACTCCGTGCACCTGCAGGTCGCCCACGATCCGGAAGCGGACCGGGTCATCGTCGTCGGCGCCGTCGACAACCTCACCAAGGGCACCGCGGGCGGTGCCGTGCAGAGCATGAACATCGCCCTCGGCCTGGACGAGGGACTGGGACTTTCCACGATCGGAGTCGCACCATGAGCGTCACAGCGGCCGGCGGGTTCACGGCGGCGGGTATCGCCGCCGGGATCAAGGAGAGCGGGGGGCTGGACCTCGCGCTCGTCGTCAACAACGGGCCGCGCCAGGAGGCGGCGGGGGTCTTCACCTCCAACCGCGTCAAGGCGGCGCCCGTGCTCTGGTCCGAGCAGGTCCTCAAGGGCGGCCGGGTGTCCGCCGTGGTCCTCAACTCCGGCGGCGCCAACGCCTGTACGGGCGCTCCCGGCTTCCAGGACACCCACGCGACGGCGGAGCAGGCGGCCGAGGCGCTGACGGCTGCCACCGGTAGCGAGCACAGCGCGGCGGAGGTCGCGGTCGCCTCCACGGGGCTGATCGGGCTGCGGCTGCCGATGGACAAGCTGCTGCCCGGCGTCGAGACGGCCACCGCAGCGCTGTCCGAGCACGGGGGTGAGAAGGCCGCCCTCGCCATCAAGACGACCGACACCGTGCACAAGACGGCCGTGGTCACCAGCCCCGCGGGCTGGACCGTGGGCGGTATGGCCAAGGGCGCGGGCATGCTCGCCCCGGGTCTGGCCACCATGCTCGTCGTCCTGACCACCGACGCCGACCTGACGGCAGGGGAGCTGGACGGCGCGCTGCGCGCCGCCACCCGCACCACCTTCGACCGCATCGACTCCGACGGTGCCATGTCCACCAACGACACGGTGCTGCTGCTGGCCTCCGGAGCGAGCGGAGTCCGCCCGGAGCAGGCCGAGTTCGCCGAGGCCGTCCACGCGGTCTGCGCCGACCTGGGGCAGCAGCTCGTCCGGGACGCCGAGGGCGCCTCCAAGGACATCCGTATCGAGGTGGTGGGCGCGGCCGACGAGGACGAGGCCGTCACCGTGGGCCGCACCATCGCCCGCAACAACCTCCTCAAGTGCGCCGTGCACGGCGAGGACCCCAACTGGGGCCGGGTGCTCGCCGCCATCGGCACCACCGACGCGACCTTCGACCCCGACCGGCTGGACGTGGCCATCAACGGCGTGCAGGTCTGCCGCGGCGGCTCCGTCGGCGAGGACCGCGACAAGGTCGACATGCGCTTCCGCGAGGTCCGCATCACCGCGGACCTGAACGCGGGCTCCGCGTCCGCCGTCATCTGGACCAACGACCTGACGGCCGACTACGTCCACGAGAACAGCGCGTATTCGTCATGAGCGTCCGACAGCCCCGCAGCACCCGCAAACACACCGCGCTGCCCAAGGCGCAGATCCTCGTCGAGGCGCTGCCCTGGCTGACCCGGCACCACGGCAGGACCGTGGTGATCAAATTCGGCGGCAACGCCATGGTGGACGAGGAGCTGAAGGCGGCCTTCGCCCAGGACGTCGTCTTTCTGCGGCACGCCGGGCTGCGCCCCGTCGTGGTGCACGGCGGCGGCCCTCAGATCAGCAAGCAACTGGACCGGCTGGGGCTGGAGTCCGAGTTCCGGGCCGGGCTGCGGGTGACCACGCCCGAGACGATGGACGTCGTACGGATGGTGCTGGCGGGCCAGGTGCAGCGCGAGCTGGTCAATCTGCTCAACCAGCACGGCCCGCTCGCCGTCGGCATGACCGGCGAGGACGCCCACATCATGGCGGCCACCAAGCACCTGGCCGAGGTGGACGGGGAAGCCGTCGACCTGGGCCGGGTGGGCCGGATCAGCTCCGTGGAGACCGGTGCCATCGAGGCGCTGCTGGACGACGGGCGGATTCCGGTCATCTCCTCCATCGCCCGCAGCGCGGACGCCGCCGACGGCGCGGGAGGGGTCTACAACGTCAACGCCGACACCGCGGCAGCCGCGCTCGCCGCCTCGCTGGGGGCCGAGACGTTGATGGTCCTCACCGATGTGGAGGGCCTGTACGCGGACTGGCCGAACAGCGACGACGTGATCAGCGAACTGAGCGCGGCGGAGCTGGAGAAGCTGCTGCCCGAGCTGGCGAGCGGGATGGTCCCCAAGATGGAGGGCTGTTTGCACGCCGTACGGAACGGGGTGCACACGGCCCGGGTGCTGGACGGGCGGGTGCCGCACTCCATCCTGCTGGAGATCTTCACGGACGAGGGCATCGGCACGATGGTCGTGCCGGACGCCGTGCCCGAGCCACGCGACGCACCCCGGAACACGCCTCGCGACGCGGGCGAGCACACGCCACGGAAGCCGGAGGGCCCCGCATGACCATCGCGCACGACAACTCCGCCCTCACCGGACGGTGGCAGGGCGCGCTGATGAACAACTACGGCACCCCGCGCATCCCGCTGACCCACGGCGAGGGCAGCCGGCTGTGGGACGCCGAGGGCAAGGAGTACACCGACTTCGTCGGCGGCATCGCCGTCAACGCGCTCGGTACCGCGCATCCGGCCGTGGTGCGTGCCGTCTCCGATCAGGTGGCCACTCTCGGCCATGTCTCCAACCTCTTCATCGCCGAGCCGCCCGTCGCGCTCGCCGAGAAGCTGCTTCAGGTGGCGGGCCGCCCGGGGAGGGTGTATTTCGCCAACTCCGGTGCGGAGGCCGTCGAAGCCGTCTTCAAGATCGGGCGGCGCACCGGGCGCAGCCATATGGTCGCCACCCAGGGCGGTTTCCACGGCCGCACCATGGGCGCCCTCGCGCTGACCGGCCAGCCGGGCAAGCAGGACCCGTTCCGTCCGCTGCCCGGCGACGTCACCCACGTCCCGTACGGCGATATCGAGGCGCTGCGCGCGGCGGTCACCGAGGAGACGGCCTTTGTGATCGTCGAACCGATCCAGGGCGAGAGCGGCGTCGTCGTGCCGCCCGAGGGCTATCTGGCCGCGGCCCGGGAGATCACCGCCGCCACCGGCACGCTGCTGGTGCTGGACGAGATCCAGACCGGCATCGGCCGAACGGGGCACTGGTTCGCGTGCCAGGCGCAGGGTGTCGCGCCCGATGTCATCACGCTCGCCAAGGGGCTGGGCGGCGGGCTGCCGCTGGGCGCCACGCTGGCGTTCGGCGCCGCCGCCGAGCTGCTGGAGCCGGGCCAGCACGGCTCCACCTTCGGCGGCAACCCGGTCGCCTGCGCCGCCGGCCTCGCGGTGCTGGAGACGATCGCGGCCGACGGGCTGCTCGATCACGTCAAGCGCGTCGGCGCCCGGCTGCGGGAGGGCGTCCTGGGCCTGGACCACCCCTTGGTCGCACAGGTCCGCGGCGCGGGGCTGCTGCTGGGTATCGTGCTCACCGAGCCGGTCGCGCCGCGCGCGCAGCAGGCGGCGCAGGACGCGGGGTTCCTGGTGAACGCGGTCGCCGGGGACGTCCTCCGGCTCGCTCCGCCGTTGATCGTCGGCGAGGCCGACGCGGAAGCGCTCGTGCGGGCGCTGCCCGCCGTCCTCGACGCGGCGGCGGCCGACGCCACGGCCGGCAGACAGCGATGAGCCGAAGCAGATGAACCAGAGGGGTACGCGCACGATGACCGAGGAGCAGCACGGGGGACAGGCCGTCCCGCAGACGCGGACGGCCCGTCATCGCCGTATCGTCGACATCCTGAGCAGGCAGCCGGTCCGCTCGCAGAGCCAGCTCGCCAAGCTCCTGGCCGACGACGGGCTCACGGTCACCCAGGCCACCCTCTCCCGGGACCTCGACGAACTGGGCGCTGTCAAGATCCGCAACACCGGGGGCGAGCTGATCTACGCGGTCCCCGCCGAGGGCGGGGACCCCACCCCTCGGGCGCCGCTGGGCGAGTCCGCCACCGAGGCCCGGATGGCGCGGCTCGCGGGTGAGCTGCTCATCTCCGCCGAGGCGTCCGCCAACCTCGTCGTGCTGCGTACTCCGCCCGGCGCCGCCCAGTTCCTCGCCTCGGCCATCGACCAGGCGGGGGTGCACGAGATCATCGGCACCATCGCGGGGGACGACACGCTGCTGCTGATCAGCCGGGCGCCGGACGGCGGGCAGGCACTGGCCGACCATCTGCTGGCACTGGCGCAGAAGGAACGCTGAGCGCGCGCGAGGGGTGCACAAGACCTGTCCCGCGCGGTTCGCGGGCACTACCCTCACGGACAGCCAGTAGGGCACCACCCCCCACCCAGGTTGCATGCTGGCGCGGGCGCCCCCCATCTCCCACGGCCCCCTCGCAGCCGGGTGACGACGTGACCGCTGCTTGCAGGAGGATCAGGGTGAGAGTTCGCAAACGCCCGGCGCTGGTCGGCACGCTCGTGCTGGCCGCCTCGCTCGCGTTATCCACGGCGTCCGCCGAAGACAGGACCGCGCCGCGACAGGCGGACGTGTCCCTCACGAAGGTCGCCGAGGCCAAGAACCCCATCGACGGAACGGCCGGTCCCGACGGCACCGTCTGGATCGCCGAACGGTCGGGCACGGTACGGGTCCTGGACGACAAGGGACTCGGCGACCCCGTCGTCGACATCACTGAGGAGACCACCGAGGACGGTGAGCGAGGCCTCCTCGGCATCGCCTTCGATCCCGGTTTCAAGCATCTGTACCTCTCGTTCACCGATCTGCAGGGCGACAGCAGGCTCGACGAGTTCGCCGTCGAGAACGGCGAGGTGCAGCAAGGCAGCCGCCGCACCGTTCTCCAGCAGGAGCAGCCGTACGCGAACCACAACGGCGGCGACATCGCCTTCGGACCGGACGGCATGCTCTACGTCGCCTTCGGCGACGGCGGCAGCGCCAACGACCCGCAGGACAACGGGCAGAATCTCGACACGCTCCTCGGCAAGATGCTGCGCATCGACCCGGGCAAGGGCGATCCGTACGCGGTGCCCGAGGACAATCCGTTCGTCGGGAAGCCGGGTGCGCGCCCCGAGATCTGGGCGTACGGGCTGCGCAACCCGTGGCGGTTCTCCTTCGACTCGGCCACCGGTGATCTGCTGATCGGCGACGTCGGCCAGAACCGGCGCGAGGAGATCGACTGGGCGCCCGCCGACAGCGCGGGCGGCGAGAACTACGGCTGGGCCCGGATGGAGGGCACGCTGCCGGTGGCAGGTCAGGAGCCGGCGAACCATGTGCCGCCGGTCTTCGAGTACGACCGCGGCCCGGCACGCTGCTCGGTGACCGGGGGCCACGTCTACCGCGGCGACGCCCTCCCCGACCTGCGGGGCCAGTACCTGTTCTCCGACTACTGCGAAGGCGCGATCCGCGCGCTGGAGATGAAGAACGGAAAGGTCACCGGCGAGACGGACCTCGGCGTCGACGGCGGGGAGGTCGTCTCCTTCGCCGAGGGCGGTGACCAGGAGCTCTACGTGCTGGCGCTGGGCGGCGAGATCTACCGGCTGGACCCGGCCGCTTAGCCGTCGGAGTCCTTCGGGCTCCCGGTTCCACCGGCGTCCTCGGGGGCGGCGGCCCGGTCGCGGTAACCGAACCACGCGGCGGCCACCGCTCCCGAGACGTTGTGCCACACCGAGAAGACGGCGGCGGGCAGTGCCGCGAGCGGGCTGAAGTGCGCCGTGGCCAGGGAGGCGGCAAGACCCGAGTTCTGCATACCGACCTCGAAGGCCATGGCGCGGCCGGCCGGTTCGCCGAGCCGGGTCAGCCGCCCCACGGTGTAACCGATCGCCAGGCCCAGGCCGTTGTGGAGTGCCACCGCCAGGAAGACCAGGGCGGCCGCCGACTTGATGGTGTCCGCGCTGCCGGCCACCACGATGGTGACGATGGCCGCGATGGTGACCGCGGACAGCCACGGCAGGACCGGCAGCGCCCGCTCCACATGGCGCCCGGCGACCAGCCGCACCAGCAGTCCGCCCAGCACCGGCAGCAGCACCGTCTTGAGGATGTCGCCGAACATCGAACCGGTGTCCACCGGCAGGAACTCGCCCGCGAGGAACAGCGTGAGCGGCGGCGTCAGCAGCGGTGCGACCAGCGTGGAGACCGAGGTGACGGAGACCGAGAGGGCGACGTCACCGCGGGCCAGATAGGTGACGACGTTCGATGCCGTGCCGCCCGGCGAGCAGCCGACGAGGATCACACCGGCGGCCAGCTGCGGGGAGAGGTCCAGCGCCTGGGCGATCAGCCAGCCCAGTGACGGCATCACGAGGTACTGCGCAGCGAGCCCGAGCGCGACCGCCCAGGGCCGCCGCACGATGCCCCGGAAGTCCGGCACCGTCATGGTCAGTCCCATGCAGAACATCACGACGCCGAGCAGATACGGCACCGCCTCGGCCCCTCCCGTGAAGCTGCCGGGACTCAGCAGTCCGAGCGCGCCCGCGAGCAGCACCAGGAGGGGGAAGAGGGTCACCGCGCGGCGGGCTCCGCGCTGCTCGGCTGCGGCCCCCGGGGAGTCGGGGGCGCCCGGCGAAGTGTTCTGGTGTTCGGTTCGCACCCGGAGAGAAAACGCCCTGGTAGGGCCGGTTGGCAAGGCCGTCTCGCGATGTGGCCGCCGCATGCCGCCCCGGCGGGCGCCCGCCGGGGCGGCATGCGGCTGTCGCGTTCACCTGGGCCCGGGGGCCCGCACCGTGAGGATGCCCAGCGTGGACTGCGTGGGCAGCAGCCCGGATTCGATCACGGCGGTGAACGCCGGACGGTTCAGCTCGGCCAGCCGGGCGCAGCCGTCCTCACCGAGGGCTCGGTACGGCGCCGCGGCCAGCTCGTCGGTGACGCGCTCCACCTCGTCCCGCACCTCGCGCCCGCGTTCGGTGGCGCCGCCCTCGGCGTCGAGCAGGCCGCGATCCCGCAGCCGGTCGCGGGCCGCCGCCCACTCCTGCTCGCTCCAGCCGCGGGAGGCGAAGTTCGCCACCGGGGCCGCGCCGATCCCCGCGAAGGACACCAGCGCCTCGCAGCCGTCCAGCCCGGCGGCCTGCAAGGCCACCAGATGGCCGTCACCGCGGTGCTCCCGCAGGATGTTGGCCGCCTGCCACAGCACCAGATGCGGTTCGGTGGGCCAGTCCAGCGCGGCGTTGGCGGCGGCCAGCGGGCGCCCGGCGAGAGCGGCGGCCTCGGCGGCGGTGCGGGCCAGTTCGGCGGCCTCGGCGAGACCGGGGTCCGCGATCCGGTCGCCGAGCATGGCGCGCAGCGTGGCGTCCACGCCCCGGGTGCGGGCGTCCAGCACCGCCTGGGGCGAGGCGGTCCGCCAGATGCCGGGAACGTGCTCGGCGACCACGTGCGGGCTGAAGCTGTAGAAGGTCGCCGTCACCAACTGGGCCGTCGCCGCTCCGAGCGGAGCCGCGCGCAGAGCGAAGTAGGCGGGCCAGCGCTCGGTGGTGTCGTAGCCGAGGGCGTCGGCCTGGGCGGTGACCTCGGGGGAGAAGTAGACGGATGCGTAGACGGGTTCCAACTGGTGCCACGTCTGCCGCGCGAGACTCGGGAAGTCGGCCATGGCGGTACGCTAACGAGCAATGTGAACGGCGTCAACATGCGAGAGCCGCGGCACCGGCCGCACGCTGGCCTCATGACTGCCGAGAAGAAGCTCAGTATCCGGGTCCGGCGCGTCTACGAGGCCCCGGACCCCGCCGCGGACGGTGCCCGCGTCCTGGTGGACCGCGTCTGGCCGCGCGGGCTCTCGAAGCAGGACGCCGCGCTGGACGCCTGGCGCAAGGAGGTCGCACCCAGTACGGAACTGCGCAAGTGGTACGGGCACGACCCGGAACGCTTCGAGGAGTTCGCCGAGCGCTACCGCGGCGAACTCGCCACCCGGGAGGGGGAGCAGGCGATCGACGACCTCCTGGAGGCCGCGTCCGGCGCCCGGGTGCTCACCCTGCTGACCGCTGTCAAGGACCCCTCGATCGGTCACACCCGTGTGCTGGCCGAGGAGCTGGAGAGTCGCGCCTCGTAGGGGAGGGGCGGTGCATGGCACGCGTCGCCATGTCGCCGGCGGCGGTGGGTGGCAGGGGTGCACTGCCGGTCAGGACCGGCTGCTCGGTGAATTGACGAATCATGCAGCCCAACGCATACTTATGCTATTCAGTGTATGCCCGTACGGGGAAGAAGATGCCGACGAGGCCGACCAGCACGCGTAGGCTCGGGCCCCCGACTCCGACCGGACGGCGTCCGGGAAGTGGCAGGGGCATCTCCACCACCAGACGAACAGGCACGCAATCCAGTGAGCAGCCACAACAGCAGTGACAGCGGGGACGTCCGCCTGTGGGGCGGACGCTTCGCCGACGGCCCGGCCGAGGCCCTCGAAAAGCTTTCCGCATCGGTCCACTTCGACTGGCGCCTGGCGCCGTACGACATCGCGGGCTCGCGAGCGCACGCCCGGGTCCTGCACAAGGCGGGCCTGCTCACCGAGGACGAGCTGCGGCAGATGATCGCCGGGCTCGACGCCCTGGAGCGGGACGTCGCCTCCGGCCACTTCCAGGGCACGATCGCCGACGAGGACGTGCACACCGCGCTGGAGCGCGGCCTGCTGGAGCGGCTGGGCAAGGACCTCGGTGGCAAGCTGCGCGCGGGCAGGTCCCGCAACGACCAGGTGGCCACCCTCTTCCGGATGTATCTGCGGGACCACGCCCGCGTCATCGGCGGGCTGCTGGCCGACCTCCAGGGCGCGCTCGTCGGCCTCGCCGAGGCGCACCCGAACGTGGCGATGCCCGGCCGCACCCACCTCCAGCACGCACAGCCCGTGCTGTTCGCGCACCACGTCCTGGCGCACGCCCAGGCGCTGGCACGGGACGCGGAGCGGCTGCGGCAGTGGGACGCGCGTACGGCGGTCTCCCCCTACGGGTCCGGAGCGCTGGCCGGGTCGTCGCTCGGCCTGGACCCGGAGGCCGTCGCCGCCGATCTGGGTTTCGAGGGCGGCAGCGCGGCCAACTCCATCGACGGGACGGCCTCGCGCGACTTCGTCGCGGAGTTCGCGTTCGTCACCGCGATGATCGGTGTCGACATCTCCAAGATCGCCGAGGAGGTCATCATCTGGAACACGAAGGAGTTCTCCTTCGTCACCCTGGACGACGCCTTCTCGACCGGCTCCTCGATCATGCCGCAGAAGAAGAACCCGGACATCGCCGAGCTGGCACGCGGCAAGTCCGGCCGGCTGATCGGCAATCTGACGGGACTCATGGCGACGCTCAAGGCGCTGCCGCTCGCCTACAACCGGGACCTCCAGGAGGACAAGGAGCCGGTCTTCGACTCCATCGACCAACTGGAACTGCTGCTGCCCGCGTTCACCGGCATGATGGCGACGCTGACCGTGCACGGCGACCGGATGGCCGAGTTGGCGCCCGCCGGCTTCTCGCTGGCCACCGATGTGGCCGAGTGGCTGGTCAAGCGGGGGGTCCCGTTCCGGGTCGCGCACGAGGTGGCGGGTGCCTGTGTGAAGGAGTGCGAGCGTGCGGGCATCGAGCTGGACCAGCTCACCGACGAGCAGTTCGCCGCGCTCTCCCCGCACCTCACCCCGGAGGTCCGCGAGGTGCTGAACGTACCGGGCGCGCTGGCGGCCCGGGACGGCAAGGGCGGCACAGCGCCCTCCGCGGTGGCCGCGCAGCTGGCCGACTTCCGCGCCGATCTGGACCGGCAGCGCGAGTGGGCGGACGCCAAGCGCTGACGCCGGACCCCGTGCCCCTCAGGGGCGCGGGGCCGGGTCGACACCGCCGGCCCCCACGCCGGGGTACGGGTGCCAGGTGGGGCCCGGCGAGTACGGTGGTGCGGCACAAGAGCCGCACCGCCGCACCACCATGGCCGGGAGATGCCGATGCCTTTCACTCGTCTCGCCTCTGCCACCACGCCGACGGTCCACCTCGGCCTCGGGCTCGCCGCCGTCGGCCGCCCCGCGTACCTCACCCTCGGCAGGGAGGCGGAGCTGCCCACCGAGCGCACCCCCGAGGCGATGCGCGCCCGGACGCACGAACTCCTGGACGCCGCCTATGCGCAGGGCGTGCGCTACTTCGACGTGGCGCGCTCCTACGGGCGGGCGGAGGAGTTCCTGGCGGCCTGGCTGAGTGAGCACCCAGAGATCGACGACGTCGTCGTCGGCAGCAAGTGGGGCTACACCTATGTGGGGGAGTGGCGCACGGACGCCGAGGTGCACGAGGTCAAGGACCACTCCCTGGCGGCGTTCGAGCGGCAGCTGGCCGAGAGCCGGGAACTGCTCGGCCACCGGCTCGACCTCTACCAGATCCACTCCGTCACCCCGGACAGCCCCGCACTGACCGACAGCGCGCTGCACGAGCGGCTGGCTCGGCTGGCCGACGAAGGCGTCACGGTCGGCTTCAGCACCAGCGGCCCCGCACAGGCCGACGCCATCCGCGCGGCGCTGGCGGTCACCGTGGACGGCGAGCGGCTCTTCCGCACCGTGCAGAGCACCTACAACCTGCTGGAGACCTCGGCGGCCGGGGCGCTGGCCGAGGCGCACGAGGCGGGACTGACGGTGATCGTCAAGGAGGCGATGGCCAACGGACGGCTGGCGGGGGGTCAGGAGCCCCGCGATCTGCACCTGGTGGCGCAGGCGGCGGGCACCACGCCGGACGCGGTGGCGCTGGCTGCGGTACTGCGGCAGCCCTGGGCGGGGGTGGTCCTTTCGGGCGCGGCCACCGTCGGGGCGCTGCACGCAAACCTGCTGGCCACGGCGGTCGAGCTGGACGAGGCCCAACTGGCCCTGCTGTCCGACCTGGTGGAGGAGCCGGACGTGTACTGGCGGCGCCGCTCGGAGCTGCCCTGGGAGTGAAGTCGCAGGTCACCACGGCAGCGGGTCGGCCGAGGTGCGGATTTCGTCGCATGACCCATCGGTTCCGGGGCAGGTGGTCCTGCGCACATTGAGACCCGGGAGACCGAGAAGTGAAAAAAGTATCGACAGCCGCAGTGGCCCTCACCCTTTCCGTCGCAGCAGTCGCGGGCGGGATCGGGTTCACGGCCGGAGCATCGCAGGCGGAAGCCACCAAGAAGCCGAAGCCCGTCGTCCAGGACGCGTTCGACCCGCTCGGCCCGCCGATGCACCAGCTGCGGCACGCGGGCCGCACCGTGCACTACAGCGACACCGGTGAGAAGGGCGGCACTCCCGTCCTCTTCCTGGGCGGTACGGGGACCACGGCCCGCGTTTCGGGGATGACGGAGTTCCTGCGCACGACCCGGCAGAAGCTGGGGCTGCGGCTGGTCTCCGTCGAACGCAACGGGTTCGGTGACACCGAGTTCGATCCGGACCTGGGGTTCGCGGACCACACCTCGGACGTGCGTGCCGTCCTCGACAAGCTCGGTATCCGCAAGGCGCCCGTCGTCGCGATCTCCGGTGGCGGCCCCTACGCCGCGCACTTCGCCGCCGCCGCGCCCGAGCGGGTCTCCTCCCTCCACCTGGCGGCGGCGCTTCCGCCCTACGGCGACAAGCCCTCGTACTGCGGCAAGAGCGACGAGGAGCTCAAGGCGTACTTCCGGGAGCAGATCCGCGACCCGCGCAAGTGGTGGGCCTTTCCCGAGGACAGCCCCGTGCGTCGCATCCCCGGCTTCACGGACACAGCGGAGGAGGACGGGGCCCGCTCGTACTATCTGCGCGGCCAGTTGGGCGACCCCTCGGCGCAGGTGCACGAGCAGAAGCTGTACTGCCGGCGCCCCGGCCCCGACCTGTCGCACCTCAAGGCGCCCGCCTACGTCTACACCGGCACGAAGGACACCACCGTCCCGCCCGCGACCCAGGCCCGCTGGAAGGAGGCGCTGCCCCATAAGCCGGTGACGCGCAGCTACGACGACAGCGGACACGACGTGCAGTACCGCCACTGGGACCAGATACTGCTGGACATGGCCGGTTACGCGGACCGCACAGCGGTGTGCACCGGGCAGGGAACGAAGAAGCGCACCCGTGTGCTCCGGGAGGACGAAGCCGAGCGCGCCCTGGAGCGCGGTGCGACGCAGGGGAGCTGCGCCTGGCGCTGAGCATCCGCCCCGCCTCTCGATGACGCGCCCCGTCGCCCGGTGCGGCGGGGCGCCATTGCTGTCGCGGGTGAGACATTCATGTCTCATGTGCGGTACGATTGTCTCATGAGTCTGGACCGGGAAGAGCTGCTGAGCACCGCCGCCGATGTGCTGACGCGGCGGCCGACCTCCTCGATGGACGACATCGCCAAGGCGGCGGGCATCAGCCGGGCGACGCTGCACCGGCACTTCGCCGGCCGTGAAGCGCTCGTCCGCGCGCTCGAACAGCTCGGCCTGCGCCACCTCGACGCGGCGCTGGACGCGGCCCGCACCCAGGAAGGTGACGCCGCCGACGCGGTTCGGCGCCTGATCACCGAGACCGAACCGCTCGCCGGCTTCCTCGGCTTCCTCGTCACCGAGAACCAGCTGTTCGAACCCGGCGAACAGCACCCGGGCTGGACCCGGATCGACGAGCGCATCAGCGCCCTCTTCCAGCGCGGCCAGCGCGAGGGCGCCTTTCGGATAGACCTGTCCCCGGCCTGGCTGACCGAGGCCCTCTACGCGCTGATCACCGCGTCGGCCTGGGCGGTCCAGGACGGCAGGGTCGCGGCCCGCGACTCGGTACGGATGACCACCGAGCTGCTGCTCGGCGGCGTACGCCGGAGCAGTGAGGAATGAGCAGCCAGACCGTCGCCCCCACCCCCACCCGGCTGCGCTGGCTCGCCCTCGGGGTGCTGGTGCTGGCCGTGCTGCTGGTCGGCATCGACGTCACCGTCCTCGGCCTGGCGGCGCCCTTCCTCAGCGAGGACCTGCGGCCCTCCGGAACCCAGCTGCTGTGGATCGGCGACGTCTACTCCTTCGTCATCGCCGGGCTGCTGGTCTCCATGGGCAGCCTCGGCGACCGGATCGGCCGCAAGAAGCTGCTGCTGGTCGGCTCGGCGGCGTTCGGCGCCCTGTCGGTGCTGACCGCCTACGCGCACAGTGCCGAGGCGATGATCCTGTGGCGGGCGCTGATGGGCGTGGCGGGCGCCACCTTGATGCCCGCCACCCTCGCGCTGATCCGCAACATCTTCCCCGACCCGCGGGAGCGCAGCCTGGCCGTCGGTGTCTGGGGCGCCATGACGGCCGCGGGCACCGCCGTCGGCCCCGTCGTCGGCGGGTTCCTGCTGGAGCACTACTGGTGGGGATCGGTCTTCCTGATCAACGTTCCGGTGATGGCCGTGCTGGTGCTGGTCGGCAGCAAGCTGCTGCCCGAGTCCAAGAACCCGGCGCCGGGCCCGTGGGACCTGCCGAGCGTCGGCCTGTCGATGGTCGGCCTCATCGCCCTCGTCTACGCCGTCAAGGAAGCCGCGGCCTACGGCTTCCGCTGGGACGCCGCGGCGGCGGCCGTCGTCGGCCTGGCGGCGCTGTACGCCTTCGTACGGCGGCAGCTGCGGCTGCCCGCCCCGCTGCTGGACATGCGGCTGTTCGCCCATCGCGGTTTCAGCGGCGCCGTCCTCGCCGACCTGCTGACCATCCTCGGGCTGTCCGGACTGGTCTTCTTCCTCTCCCAGTTCCTCCAGATGGTGCAGGAGCGCACCCCGTTGCAGGCCGGCCTCGCCGAACTGCCCGCCGCGATCGGTTCGATCGTCGCCGGACTGCTCGCGGGGTGGGTCGCCCGCCGCACCTCCGTGCGGGGCGCGGTCTCCGGCGGGCTCGCCGCCGTGGGGCTGGCCCTGGGAGCCTGCGTGTGGCTGCAGACGACGACCAGCTATCTGCTGCTGGGCAGCGTGCTGCTGGTCGTGGGCGTGGGTGCGGGACTGGCCTTCACGGTGACCGCCGATGTGATCCTCTCGACCGTGCCGAAGGAGCAGGCCGGTGCCGCCTCCGCGGTCTCGGAGACCGCCTACGAACTGGGGGCCGCGCTGGGCATCGCCCTGCTGGGGTCGGTCGTGACGGGCCTCTACCGCTCCTTCGAGACGCCCTCAGGCGTTCCGGAGGGCTCCGCGGAGCACGCCCGGCAGTCGCTGGGCGAGGCCGTGCAGACGGCGCACACCCTGCCGTCGGCGCCGGGCGGGGAGTTGCTGGCCGCCGCGCGCGACAGCTTCACGGAGGGCTTGCGGTACGGCGCCGGTGCCGGAGCCCTCGTGCTGCTGGCCGCCGCGGCACTGGCCTGGCGGCTGCTGCGCGGGCAGCGCCTGTAGGGGCGTCGGGCGCGGCGCCCCTCAGGCCGCCTTCGCCTTCGTCGCGTAGACGTCCACGTACTCCTGACCGGACAGGCGCATCACATCGCTCATGACCTCGTCGGTCACCGCGCGGAGCACATAGCGGTCGCGGTCCATGCCCTCGTACCGCGAGAAGTCCAGCGGCTCGCCGAAGCGCACCGTGATCCGCCGGCCGCCACCGATCCTGGGAAGCCCCTTGCCGCCCGGCTGCACCTCGTCCGTGCCGATCATCGCGAACGGCACCACCGGGGCGCCCGTCATCAGGGCGAGCCGGGCGATGCCGGTACGGCCGCGGTAGAGCCGGCCGTCGGGGGAGCGGGTGCCCTCGGGGTAGATGGCGAAGAGGTTGCCCTCCTCCAGCACCCGGCGGCCGGTCATCAGCGCGGCCACGCCACCGCGTCCGCCGTCCCGGTCGACGGGGATCATGCCGACACCGGTGAAGAACCACGCCATCAGCCGGCCCTTGAGGCTCTTGCCGGTGACGTACTCGTCCTTGCCGATGAAGAAGACCTGCCGGGTGGTGACCAGCGGCAGCACCATCGAGTCGATGAAGGTGAGGTGATTACCCGCAAGGATCACCGGACCCGAGCCAGGGATACGTTCGGCCCCTTCGACCTGCGGCCGGAACAGCACGCGAAGAAGCGGGCCGAGCACTGCCTTGATCAGCCGGAAACGGGACAACGGACCCTCCGCCCAAGTCGAATATGGCCGTGCGCCCGGTCGATGCGCACGGACGCGCAGATGAGGACGATACTCGCAGCTACGGGTACCCGGTACACCGGGTCGCTTGCACCGTTACGGGGAATTGACGCGGTTTACCTCCGTATTGCTCCGTTCCCCGTCGTCGACTCCCCCGTGTTTCCGCCGTGTTCGCACGCACGTCTCCCCGGCGCCGCCCGGCCGGTCCTACGATCAGCCCGACGTGTGGCAGGGGCCGGACTTCGGCGCCACCGAAGAAGGGGAGAGCGCATGGGACAGGAGCAGCAGCCGGGCCGCAGAACCGTGCTCGGGGCGGCGGCGGTGCTGGGCGCGGCGGGCACGGGTGCGGTCGCGCTCGGCGGGGGCACCGCGCAGGCCGCGGAGCGCTCGTCGGTCCGCACCGACGGGCGCGGGAGGGGCCACCGGGGTCTGCCCACGCCGGCCGTCGTCGCGCACCGCGGGGCCAGCGGCTACCGCCCCGAGCACACCCTGGGCTCCTACCAGCTCGCCCTCGACATGGGCGCCGACATCATCGAGCAGGACCTCGTCCCCACCAAGGACGGCCACCTGGTGTGCCGGCACGAGAACGACATCACCGCCACCACCGACGTGGCCGACCACCCCGAGTTCGCCTCCCGCAGGACCACCAAGACGGTGGACGGCAAGAAGCTCACCGGCTGGTTCACCGAGGACTTCACCCTCAAGGAGCTCAAGACGCTGCGCGCCAAGGAGCGCATCCCCCAGCAGCGTCAGCACAACACCCTCTACAACGGCCGCTGGGAGGTGCCCAGCTTCGCCGAGGTCCTGGAGTGGGCCGAGAAGCAGGGCAGGCGGCGAGGCCGTCCGGTATGGCTCCACATCGAGACGAAACACCCCACCTACTTCCGCAAGCTGGGCCTCGCGCTGGAGAAGCCGCTGGCCAAGCTGCTGCGCCGGTACGGCCGGCACAAGGCGCACGCGCCCAATTTCCTGCAGTCCTTCGAGCCCAGCAGCATTCAGCAGCTGAGCAGGCTGGTGGACTGCCCCCTCGTCGTCCTGCTGTCCGGCCCCACCTCGCGGCCCTGGGACTTCGTGGAAGCGGGCGATCCGCGCACCGTCGCCGACCTGGTCGAGCCCGAGGGGCTGAAGTGGATCTCAGGCTTCGCGCAGGGCATCGGGCCCACCCTCGACCTGATCATCCCCCGGAAGCCGGACGGCTCCCTCGGTGAGGAGACGACCCTGGTGCGGGACGCGCACGCGCGGAAGCTGGTGCTGCACCCGTACACCATGCGCAACGAGAACACCTTCCTGCCCGCGGACTTCCGCGTGGGCGACGACCCGAACGCGTACGGCGACGCGTTCGGCGCCTTCAAGCGCTACTTCGCCACGGGCATCGACGGTCTGTTCTCGGACAACTGCGACACGGCGCTGCTGGCAGCGGCGGACTTCCGCGGCGACCGCTGACCGACAACTGCCGCCCCCGCACGAGTGACGCGCCGCCCGTACCGCAACCGCGGGCGGGCGGCGCGCGTGCAGTGGCGTATGGACGAACCCTCCCTGACGGATCCGGGCCTGCGGGCGCTGCTGTACGCCGAGTGCGCCGCCGAGGCCGCCGCCGGCTGCGGGGTGGACGCCGAGGATCTGCGGCAGGGCGTCTGGCTGCGCTGGCTGGAGCGGCTGGGGGAGGGCGGCGGACCGCCCGCCGAGCCCGCCGCCTGGCTGGGCGCCGCCGTACGCGCCGAGGCCCGCGCGGCGGGCGGCAGCCGGCGCGAGGTGCCGCTGGCCACGGAGCCCGCGCCCCGCGTACCCCGGCAGCGGCGGGTCACCGCGACCGACGGCACCGGGGACCCGGCCAGCGACACCGAGGCGCCGCTGCTGGCCGCCGAGCGGCGCCGCGAACTGGCCGCGGCCGTCTCCCTGCTGCCGGGGCGCTGCCCCGCCCTGCTGCGGGCCCTGCTGTCCCGAGAAGAGCCCACATACCCGCAAATCGCCCGTGAGTTGGGAATGTCACAGGGTGCGCTGGGCCCGCTGCGTTCCCGCTGTCTGGAATGCCTGCGCAGAATGCTCGCGGCAAAGGTTCCACCACCCGGCCTCAGGGGAAGGGTGCGAGAGGCAACCGGCGTCACCAGGGCAGACTGCACGGACACGGCACCCTCACTCTCCCGTGCCCGTGCGCACACAATTTGGGGAGGCATGCGCACATGGGCATGAGCGTGACCATCTCTGCGGCGGACGAGCGCGACGCCGAACAGATACTGAAGCTGCAGTACCTCTGCTTCCAGAGCGAGGCGGAGCTGTACGGCGACTACCGCATCGAGCCGCTCGTCCAGACGCTGGACGAGCTGCGGACCGAACTGGCCGAGGGCTGCGTGGTCGTGGCCCGGCTGGGTGAGGAGGTCGTCGGCACCGTGCGCGGCATGGTCGACGCCGAGGGCACCGCGCGGATCGGCCGGTTGTGTGTGCACCCCCGCCTCCAGCGGCACGGGCTGGGCGGCCGGCTGCTCGCCGCCGTCGAGTCGCGTCTCGCCGACCGGTTCGCGCCCAAGCGCTACCACCTGGTGACCGGCAGCCGCAGCGAGGGCAACCTGCGGCTCTACCGGCGGCTGGGCTACACCCCCGTGGGCACCGAGCGCGACCGCCGGGTGACCCTGGTCGCGCTGGCCAAGGACGCCACGGAGTACGCGACCAGCGCCTAGCGTTCCGCGGGTGGCCGAGCGCCGGCTTACGCCGCCGCGCCCCGGCCGTGGGGCCTTCGCAGCCACCACAGGCCGGTCAGGGGCAGGGCGACCGGGATGAAGAGGTAGCCCATCCCGTAGTCCGACCAGACGGTGGCGTCCGGGAAGGCGGAGGGCTCCACCAAGGTCCAGGTGCCCACCGCGAGGACACCGAACAGCTCCAGCGCGCAGCAGGTGAGGGCGGCCTTCCGGGCGCCCTCACCGCCTCGGACGAGCGAGAGCGTGATGAACGCGTACACCACCGCGGCGATCGCCGAGAGGATGTAGGCCAGCGGCGCCTCGTGGAAGCGGGTGGACAGCTGGACGATGGAACGCGACGCCGCGCCCACCGTGAAGATCCCGTACAGCGTCACCAGGAGCTTGCCGGGGCCGGTGTTGATGCCCGCGCGCCGGGGCGCGGGGACGGTTTCCGAGTGCGTGGGCTCAGCCACCCGTGCCGCCTCCCCAGATGTCGTGGAGCCGCACCTGGAGCACGGCCAGCACCACGGCGCCGGCGACCACCGTCAGTGAGCCCCACTTGGTGCGTTCCGTCAGTGAGATCAGTCCCACCACCGGCAGGCAGGCGACGACGCCGACCAGGTAGGAGAAGAAGATCAGTGAGCCCTCGGCCGCGGTCTGGCCTCGGGCCGCCTGCACGATGCCGACCACCAGCTGCGCCAGCGCCAGCACGGTCACCACGGCCATGCCGATGAAGTGCCAGTCCTTGGTGGGCTGGTCGCGGTAGGCCGCCCAGCCGCACCACGCGGCCAGCACGAGCGCGGCCACGGCGAGCGTGACGGTGAGCGGGGTGAGCATGTGAAGGAGTCTAAAAGGGCGCCCGGGCCCGCCGACGCGCGCCCCCGGGCGCCCACGTACGCTGCCCGGCATGAAGTTCGAAGCCCCCGTGACCTTGCTGTTCGACAACGACGGCACCCTGCTGTCCTCCATGGACTCTGTGCTGAGCTGCTGGACGAGGTGGGCGCGGGAGTACGGGATCAGCGCCGAGGACTTCGCCGCCGTCGAGCTGCACGGCCGGCCGGCCGCCGACATCGTCGGCGACCTGCTGCCCGCCGAGCTGATACCCGAGGCGCTGGCCCGGATCGAGCGGTTGGAGGTCGAGGACGTGCCGCGGGGCGGTGTCGTCCCGCTGCCCGGTACCGCCGAACTGCTGGCCTCGCTCCCGGAGGGGAGCTGGGCCGTGGTGACCTCGGCCACCCGCGAGCTGGCCGAGGCCCGACTGCGTGCCGTGGGTATCGAGGCGCCGCTGGTCATCGCCGCCGACGACATCACCCGCGGCAAGCCCGATCCGGAGCCGTATCTGCTGGCGGCCGAGAAGCTGGGCGCCGACCCGGCACGGTGTGTGGTCTTCGAGGACGCCCCCGCTGGGCTGGAGGCGGGCCGCAGCGCCGGTATGCGCACCGTGGGCTTGGCCACAACCCATCGGCGAGAGCAGCTGCGCGCCGATGTGGTGGTGGAGCATCTGGGGTCGGTGACGGCCCAGGCCGGCGCCTCGGGTGTGACGGTCGTCGCAGCGGACTGAGCGGACCGTGGCGCACCGCGCTGCTGTCCATTTCCCTGTCCGGAATGCGGACAGGGTTCTCGGTACCGCCCGCCTCATCTGATTTACTGAGCCCCATGAACACGACGAGCTGCCGCACGCTTGCGACCGAGGCGACCTGGACGCCCGGTGCTCGTTGTATGCCTGTGCGCGCCTGGCCGTCGCGGACCGCGCGGCGAATGTGTGCCCGCTGAGGGCCCCCGCCTGAGCTGACCGAGGCGACTCGCGCCCCGAAGCGAGTCACGAGCCCGCGCACCGAGCACCGCGAACAGAGCCCCTCCGCCGCTGGAGCCCTCCGGCGCGGCCCCCAGCCTTCGGCCGGGGGGATGCCCAGGGCCCCGGGGGAGAACCCACCCACGCGTGAGCGAACACCGCAGCCGTGGTTCGACTCTGCCCGCACCGCCGCGGACCGCGCCGCGCGCCTGCCTCGACGGCACCGTAAGCGCTCATCCCACCGACACCACGGATGTTTCTGTGATCACGACAAAGGACCTCACAAAGGTCTACCGCACACGGGACCGCGAGGTCACCGCACTGGACGGCGTCGACCTCCACGTCCATGAAGGCGAGGTCTTCGGCGTCGTCGGCCAGAGCGGCGCCGGGAAGTCCTCGCTCATCCGCTGCGTCAACCTCCTGGAACGCCCCACCTCCGGCACCGTCACCGTCGACGGCCAGGAGCTCACCGCCCTCGCCGGCAACGGCAAGCGGGCGGGCAAGGAGCTGCGGGCGGCACGCGGCCGGATCGGCATGGTCTTCCAGCACTTCAACCTGCTGTCCTCGCGCTCCGTGCTCGGCAACGTCGAACTGCCGCTGGAGATCCTCGGCCACTCCGGGCAGGAGCGCACCCGCAAGGCGCATGAACTGCTCGACCTGGTCGGCCTCGCCGACAAGGCCAAGGCGTACCCCGCGCAGCTCTCCGGCGGCCAGAAGCAGCGGGTCGGCATCGCACGCGCCCTCGCGGGCGACCCGAAGGTGCTGCTCTCCGACGAGGCGACCTCCGCGCTCGACCCGGAGACCACCCGCTCGGTCCTCCAGCTGCTGCGCGACCTCAAGGAGCAGCTCGGGCTGACCGTGCTGCTGATCACGCATGAGATGGACGTGGTCAAGGCCGTCTGCGACTCCGCCGCGCTGATGAAGAACGGCCGTATCACCGAGTCCGGCACCGTGCCCGAACTGCTGGCAACGCCCGGCTCCGAGCTGGCCCGTGAGCTCTTCCCGGTCGGCGGGGTGCCCTCGGCGCCCGGCCGTACCGTCGTCGACGTCACCTTCCACGGGGAGACGACGACCGAACCGGTGATCTCCAAGCTGTCGCGGACCTACAACGTTGACATCTCCATCCTGGGCGCCGCCATGGACACCGTCGCGGGCAAGCAGGTCGGCCGGATGCGGATCGAGCTGCCCGGCAGCTTCGAGGACAACGTGGTGCCGATCGGCTTCCTGCGCGAGCAGGGCCTGACCGTGGACGTGGCCGCCGTCGCACGGGACGACGCGCCGGACACCGGGAAGACCGACGCCGCCGACAGCGCCGCCGGTCTCGTCAAGGAGGGGGCCAAGTGACCTGGTCGGAGATACAGCCGCTGTTGACCCAGGGGTTCTGGGACACCCTCTACATGGTCGGCTGGTCCGCGCTGGTCGCGCTGCTCGGCGGCCTGCCCCTCGGGGTGCTGCTCGTCCTGACCGACAAGGGCGGGATGCTCCACAACGCCCCCGTCAACAAGGTCGTCGGCGCCGTCGTGAACGTCGGCAGGTCGCTGCCCTTCATCATCCTGCTGATCGCGCTGATCCCCTTCACCCGCCTGGTCGTCGGCCAGTCCGTCGGCTCGACCGCCGCCATCGTGCCGCTGGCCATCGGCGCCATCCCGTTCTTCGCCCGGCTGGTGGAGACCGCCGTCCGCGAGGTCGACCGGGGGCTGGTCGAGGCCGTGCAGGCGATGGGCGGCGGCACCCCCACCGTCGTCTTCAAGGCGCTGCTCCCACAGGCGCTGCCCTCCCTGGTGGCGGGACTGACCACGACCGTGATCGTGCTGATCGGCTACTCGGCGATGGCCGGCACCGTCGGTGGCGGCGGTCTCGGCTCGGTGGCCGTGCAGTACGGCTACCAGCGCTTCGAGACCAGCGTCATGGTCGCCACGGTCGTCGCTCTGATCGTCATCGTCACCGCCGTGCAGCTGATCGGTGACGCCGTCGTACGGCTGCTCACCGCGGGCCGGGGCGGCGAGGGAGCAGCGGGCAGGTGGCCGGCCCGGCTGGGCCGTGGCCGTACGGTCGGCGTCGCCGCGGCTGTCGTCGTCCCGCTGGCGCTGATCGGCTACGGCGTCGGGCAGGGCGGCGAGGACAAGCAGACGCTCACGATCGCCGCCTCGCCCACCCCGCACGCGGAGATCCTGGAGTACGTCGAGAAGAACCTCGCCGAGAAGGAGGGGCTCAAGCTCGACATCCGCAAGTTCAACGACTACGTGGTGCCGAACACGGCCACCGAGAGCGGCGAGGTCGACGCCAACTTCTTCCAGCACAAGCCCTACCTCGACGACTTCAACAAGAAGCAGCACACCCACATCGAGCCGGTCGTCAACGTCGAGCTGGAGCCGCTGGGCCTCTACTCCAAGAAGGAGAAGAGCCTCAAGGGCATCGGGTCCGGCGACACCGTCGCCGTTCCCAACGACAGCACCAACGAGGGCCGCTCCCTCCATCTGCTGGACGAGCACGGCCTGATCGAGCTGAAGCCGGGTGCCGGTCAGGAGGCCACCCTCGGCGACATCGCCGACACCAAGGGCCTGAAGTTCAAGGAGTTGGAGGCCGCGGCGGTGCCGCGCGCGCTCGACGATGTGGACGCCGCCGTCGTCAACGGCAACTACGCCGTCGACGCCGGCCTCAACCCGGCCAAGGACGCCCTGGTCGCGGAGGAGGCCAAGGGCAACCCGTACGCCAACTTCCTCGCGGTCAAGGACGGCAACCAGGACGACCCGCGGATCAAGAAGCTGGCCAAGCTCCTCAACTCCGAGCAGGTGAAGGAGTTCATCCAGGACAAATACCAGGGGGCCATCGAGCCGGTCTTCGGGCCTGTGGGATCGTGAAACCCACGGCCTGATCCGGGGAAAGTCCCCGTGTCGACAAGTCTCTGATCAGCGCCGGGCCGCATCCGCGAGGGAGGGCCCGGCGCTGCACATCCCGGTGCCGATGCTGCATGCTGTGCACCCCGACGTGTAGGAGCGGCGCATGACCTCGACCTTCCCGGACATCTCGATCAGCACGGACCGGCTCGTGCTGCGCCCGTTCGAGGAAGCGGACGTCCCCGCGCTCACCGAGATGATGGCCGACGACCAGATCACCGCCTGGATGGCGGCGCCGGTGCCCTACACCGAGGCCGAGGCCCGGAACTTCGTCGCCCGCCGCGCCCCGGCCCGGCGCACCTCGGGCGACGGCATCGTCTTCGCCGTCACCGAAATGCTCACCGAGCGCCTGGTCGGACTGGTCGAGCTGCACGGCGCCGACTGGCGGGTGCTCTCCGTGCACGCCGCGTACGCCACCGCCTCCTGGGCCCGCGGCGAGGGCTACGCCTCCGAGTCGCTGACGGCCGTCGCCCAATGGCTCTTCCAGGACCAGAAGTTCGAGCGCCTGGAGATCCGCACGGCGGCCGACAACACCGCGGCGCAGCAGGTCGCACAGAAGCTCGGCTGCATCAGCGAGGGCGTGCTGCGCAACGCGTGGATAGCCCGCACCCGCACCGAGAACTGGGGCCCCTCCCGGACCGAGGCCCAGGGAGGCTGGGCGGACATCCGTACCGACCTGATCGTCTGGAGCCTGCTCCCCGAAGACCTCGACGGTGCCTTCGAGGGCGCCTTCGACCAGTCGGCCGAAGCCGGTGGCTACGCGCCCTACCCCGGTTGGCCCCAGCGGCACTGACCGCCGCGCTGCACGGGTGCCGGGGCTGACACGCCGCCGCAGGGGGTACGCTCAGTGGGCCCCGACCTGCGATGAGCACAGACCAGCCAGGAGACACCCACCATGGCCGACCGCGTCACCGTGATCGGGTGGGACGGTTCGCCGCTGACCGACGCCGCCCGCTCGGCACTGGCGGCGGCCACCCTCGTCGCCGGAGCCGCGCACCATCTCGCCCTTCCGGAGGTTCCGCCGCGGGCCGAACGCATCCGGCTCGGCAGCACCTCCCTTGCGGCGCGCCGTATCGCGCGCCACCGCGGCTCGGCCGTCGTCCTCGCCGACGGCGACCCCGGCTTCTTCGGCGTCGTACGGACCCTGCGCGCGCCCGAGCACGGCCTGGAGGTCGAGGTCGTACCCGCCGTCTCCGCCGTCGCCGCGGCCTTCGCACGCGCCGGGATGCCCTGGGACGACGCCCAACTGGTCGTCGCCAACAGCCGCACCCTGCGCCGTGCGGTCAACGTCTGCCGCGCCCACAACAAGGTCGCCGTGCTCACCTCGCCCGGTGCCGGGCCCGCCGAACTCGCCCTGCTGCTGACCGGAGTCCACCGCACCTTCGTCATCTGCGAGGCGCTGGGCACCGAGCGCGAACAGGTCACCGTCCTCACCTCCGACAAGGTCGCCGACCACACCTGGCGCGACCCGAACGTCGTCATCGTCGTCGGCGGTACGGGAGCCGGCGCCGAGACCGGCACCACCCAGGGCAGCGGCTGGATCGCGGGCCACGAGGTCGGCTACCCGCCCGCCGTGCGCGGCTGGGCGCTGCCGGCGGTCGAGTACACGGGTGAGCCGAGGAAGGGCAGCGGCGGCGCGCCCCGGGCCAGCGAGTCGGCGCAGTTGCGTGCCGCGCAACTCGCCTGGCTGGGCCCCCGGATCGGCGACCTGGTGTGGGACATCGGCGCGGGCAGCGGAGCTCTCGCCGTGGAGGCGGCGCGGTTCGGCGCCGCCGTCATCGCCGTCGACAGCGACGCCGACGCCTGCGCCCGCATCTACGCGGCGGCCCGGCGGTTCGGCGTCCAGTTGGAGACCGTGCACGGCGTCGCCCCGCACATCCTGGAGGATCTGCCCGAGCCCGACGTGGTGCGGGTCGGAGGCGGGGGAGCGGTCACCGTCACCGCTGTCGCCGACCGCCGCCCCACGCGCATCGTCACCCACGCCATCACCAGAGATGAGGCGGAGGCGGTCGGAAGGGCGCTCGGGGAGCGGGGTTACGCCGTCGAGTGCGCCCTGCTCCAGTCCGTGGAGCTGGAGACCGCCGCCTGGACGGAGACCGAACGCTCCGTCGTTTTCCTGCTGTCGGCCGTCCGGAACTGAACCTCTGTGACGTCGTGCGTGACGAACCCCGACGAAGTGCGCTTTCTCTCCCACCCATGGCCGGTGGGGTCTGCGGCGACGGGTAGGCTGATGGACTGTTGTGCCACCGTTCGGGGTTGACGCTTCGTCCGTCATTGTCCGAATGGTGTAGGCGGAGGCACGTGCCGCACAGAGTGCGTGCTCGTTCTTCATCTACGGGGCGCGGCGGTCCGTCCGCCGGGTTGGAAGGAGCACTAGCGATGGGCGAGGGGAACGCATGACTGACACCGGCCAGATCCCGGGAGAGGGGCTGCCGGAGAACGCAGGCGGGCAGCAGCCGGAGGGACAGCCGGGCGTTCCGGCCTCCGGCACCTACGCCGTCACCGACCCGGCCGGCGGCGTCGGTGACGTCCAAGCCGTCCAGGACGCAGCCCAGGCGCCCTCCGCTCACGCCCCCCACGGCCACCACGACGCGCAGAGTCAAGTCGTCGCGCAGGAACAGCCCGAACCGCACGAGGAAGAGGACCTGCTGCTGATGCCCTCGGCGCAGGGCGCGTGGAACGAGCAGCCGGCCCCCGGACAGGGACAGCCGATGCCCCAGGCCCCTTCGCAGGCCCGGCCGGAAGCGCCCTACGGGTACGAGTACGACGCCCACGGGCAGCCGCAGCCCGTCGCCGCACAGCAGGCGCCGCCCGACGGCCAGTTGACGCCGCAGACGCCGTACGCGCCGGAAGGCGGCCAGCTGCCGGGTGACGCGTACGCGGTCAACGGGCACGCGCAGCACGGATACGAGCCACAGGAGGCCGCCCACGCCCAGCACGCGCAGGGCGCCCCGCAGCCGAGCCCGCAGGCCGCCCAGCCGGACCAGCCGCAGCCGGACGCCGGGGCCGCCCCCGCCGCGCAGCCGGAGGCGGAGGGCGAAGCCGTACCGGGACCCCATGAGACCGACGGCCGCGACTCCGGCTCCCTCGATGTGAGCGCCGTACGCACGCCCCAACAGCCGCACGGGGCGCCCGCGTCGACGCCGGGAGCGCCCGGCCAGCAGAGCGCACCCGGCCAGGGCGCGCGCCGCCCGCTGCACCTGGGACCGCCGGTGCCCGAGCAGTCCGGAACCGTACGTCCCCTCTCCGAGCGTGCCGCCGCGCAGTCCGCCCCCGCGGCGCCGCAGGCCGCGCCCGTGCAGGGGGCGCCCGCCACGCTTCCGGGTGCCCAGCCCGTCGCCGCCCCGGCGGACGGTCGGCTCCCGGCGGAGCAGGCACAGCAGCCCTCCGCGCCGCAGGACGCCACCGCCGCCGGTCGGCAGCCGACAGCTCCTGCTGTCATGGACCCGCAGAACGTGGCGGCGCCGGCGCCCGAGCAGCCCGCGGAACAGGCGACGGGGACCCCGGCCCCGGAGTCGCAGTCGCAGCCGCAGCCGCGACCGGAGGACCAGCAGCCCGGTGACGGCCGGCCCGCGCAGGCGACGGCGGCTGCTCAGGCACCCGCTGCCCCGCAGCCGGAAGCTCAGCCGCAGGAACCGGCGCAGCCGCCGGCCCAGCAGGCGCCCGCGCCGGTCGCCGAGGAGCCGTTGCCCGGCCCGCAGCTCGGTCAACTCCCGCCCCAGCAGGACGGCTGGGTCACTCAGCCCGCCGCCGCCCCGGCCGATCCCGCCGTTCCCACAGGGCCGACGCCGCAGGACGCCACGGCAGAAGCGGCTGCTCCCGTCCCCGCTCCGGAGGACGGCCTCACGGACCCGGTGCCGCAGGAGCCCGCCGCGACGACGCCGGGCGCCGCTCCCGACGCCGTACAGTCCGACGCCGTACAGTCCGACGCCGCACAGTCCGACGCCGTACCGGCCGAAGCCGTTCCCGAGGAACTGCCCGCACCCGCTCAGGAGGAGCCCGTCAACGAGTCGGTGCCCGGCCCCCGTCAGGAGGCGCAGCCCGGCGGATTGCCGACCGTCCCGTCCCAGGGCGGCGAGCCCGAGCCGCAGCAGGGCGCCGTCGCACCGCCGTCGGTGGCGCCACCGATAAACCAGGCCACTCAGGCGTATGACGGCGCCCAGCCGGACAGCCCCGTGATCCCCGAACAGGCGACAGCCTCCGACTCCCCGGGCACCGCGTCCGAGGCACAGCCCGGTGAGGAGCCCGAGCCCATGCCGGCTCCCGAAGCCGCTGCCCCGGCACCGGACGCACAGCCCGAGGCCCCCGAGACGCCGCCGGAGAACGCGGTGACGCCGGAGTCGGCAGCCGGTGCGGAAGCGCCTTCGGCCGCGTCCGACGACACCGCCCCGGAAACGTCCGCCGTCGGGACGGGCGCGCCCGAGGTGGCGAACGCCGAGGCGGAGGCCGCCCCGGTTCCGGCCCCGGCCGAAGCGGAGCCCGAGGCGGCGGGTGGTCAGGCGTCCCCGGCCGCCACCGACAGCCCGGCGGCCGACGGCGGGACCACCGGCGCGGAGGCGGCCGAAGCCGAGTCCGTCGAAGCCGAGTCCGCCCGAGCCGAGGCCGACGCCACCGAGCCGGCCGGTCCCGAAGCGACCACCACCGAAGCACCCGAAGCCGGTGCGCCCGAAGCCGGTGCGCCCGAAGCCGGTGCGCCCGAAGCCGGTGCGACGGAAGCCGAAGAAGTGGCCGAAGCCGGGCAGCCGACCGGTACCGAGGTGCCGGACGCCGAAGCTGTCGCAGCCGCCGAGGCCCCCGCGCCCGAGGGCGAGGCCGCCGACACGGCAGCTGCCGACACCGAGGCGCCCGCGACGGAGGCGCCCGCGACAGAGGCGCCCGAGCCCGGGACCGAGCCCGCCGACGCGGAGGCGGCCGACGCCGGATCCGAGCCCGTGGAAGCCCCCGAACCTGTGCAAGCCCCCGCACCCGTGGGAGACCCCGCGCCCGGGTACGCGGAGGCGGAGCGGGAGGCCGTGCATCGGCTGATGCGTGAGCGGCGCGACATCCGTAACGGCTTCCGGCCGGACCCGATCCCGCACGAGGTGCTGCTCCGGGTGCTGGAGGCGGCGCACACGGCGCCCAGCGTCGGCCACTCGCAGCCGTGGGACTTCGTGGTCATCCGCTCGGAGGAGACCCGGCGCACCATGCACGAGCTGGCCGAGCGGCAGCGCCAGGCGTACGCCAAGTCGCTGCCCAAGGGCCGGGCCAAGCAGTTCAAGGAAATGAAGATCGAGGCGATCCTCGACACCCCGGTCAACATCGTCGTCACCGCCGACCCGACGCGCGGCGGCCGGCACACGCTCGGCCGGCAGACGCAGCCGCAGATGGCGCCGTACTCCTCGGCGCTCGCCGTGGAGAACCTGTGGCTCGCTGCGCGGGCCGAGGGGCTGGGCGTGGGCTGGGTCAGCTTCTTCGACGAGCGGGAGCTGGTCCGCGCGCTGGAGCTGCCCGAGCATCTGGAGGTCGTCGCCTATCTGTGCGTCGGCTACGTCGACGAATTCCCGGACGAGCCCGAGCTGATGCAGGCGGGCTGGTCCAAGCGGCGCCCGCTGTCGTGGGTCGTCCACGAGGAGTCGTACGGGCGCCGTGCGCTGCCCGGTGCCGAGCCGACCGGCATGCTCGCGGAGACCCTGGGCACCATCCGCCCGCTGGACGCGAAGGCGCTCGGCGAGGCGTGGGAGCGGCAGAAGCGGATGACCAAGCCGTCCGGGGCGCTCGGCATGCTGGAGATCATCTCGGCGCAGCTGTGCGGTCTGTCCCGTAAGTGCCCGCCACCGGTGCCCGAGCCGGCCGCCGTCGCGGTCTTCGCGGGGGACCACGGGGTGCACGCGCAGGGGGTCACGCCCTGGCCCCAGGAGGTCACCGCGCAGATGGTGGCCAACTTCCTGGGCGGCGGGGCCGTCTGCAACGCGTTCGCCAACCAGGTGGGCGCCGAGGTGTGTGTCGTGGACGTCGGTGTGGCGGCCGAACTGCCCACCACCCCAGGTCTGCTGCCCCGAAAGGTCCGGGCAGGCACCGCGGACATGACCGCCGGGCCCGCGCTGACCCAGGAGGAGGTCGAACGTGCCCTGGAGGTGGGCATCGAGACCGCCCGCGATCTCGTCGCGGCGGGCAACAAGGCCCTGCTCACCGGCGAGATGGGCATCGCCAACACCACGGCGTCCGCGGCGCTGATCGCCGCCTGCACGGGAGCCGACCCGACAGAGGTCACCGGGCGCGGTACGGGCATCAACGACGAGACGCACGCCCGCAAGGTCGAGGTCGTCCGCAGGGCGCTGGAGCTCCACCAGCCCGATCCGGCCGATCCTCTGGGCATGCTCTCCGCCTTCGGCGGGCTGGAGCACGCCGCGATGGTCGGGCTGATCCTGGGCGGCGCCTCCCTGCGCACGCCCGTGATCCTCGACGGTGTCAGCGCCGGGGCCGCCGCGCTGGTGGCGCGTGCTGTGGCGCCCGAGGCGCTCGCCGCCTGCATCGCCGGGCACCGCAGCGCGGAACCCGGTCATGTCGCGGCCCTGACCAAGCTGGGGTTGCGGCCGCTGGTCGATCTCGATCTGCGGCTCGGCGAGGGCACGGGCGCGCTGCTGGCGCTGCCCATGGTGCAAAGCGCGGCCCGCGCGATGCACGAGGTCGCCACGTTCGACGCGGCGGGCGTCACCGAGAAGAGCTGACGCGCCGCACCGCGGGGCGGTGGGCGTCCCGGCATCCAGGCCGGGACGCCCACCGTGCCGACCCGTGGTGGGGCTGCCGCCGCCTCCGGAATCGGCCGTCTCCGTCCACCCCGGTGCTGTGGTCGCGCGTCCCGTGGCGGGGTGTTCGTCCCGGTCGTGATCTGCGAGACAGCAGCACAGCGCCGTCCCGCATAGGCTGTCCCTCACCGTCCCCCGGCCGCTCCATCGCCGCAGCGGCATCGTCGTCGGCTCGGTATGTGAGCCGGCCCGCTCTCCGAGAAGGATGCCGTCCCAGATGTCGGAAACCTCCGCCACTCCCGCCTACCCCGTAGGACTCCGCCTGGCCGGCCGCCGCGTCGTGATGGTCGGCGGCGGCACCGTGGCGCAGCGCCGCCTTCCGGCCCTGCTGACGGCGGGGGCGGACGTCACGGTCGTCGCACCCGAGGTCACGCCCTCCGTCGAGGCGATGGTGGCCGGTGGCGAGATCACCTGGGAGCGCCGTGCCTGGCGACCCGGTGACCTGGCCGACGCCTGGTACGCGCTGGCGGCCACCGACGACCCCGAGGTCAACGCGGCCATCGTCGCCGAGGCCGAGTCCCGCCGGGTGTGGTGCGTCCGTACGGACGACGCGGACGAGGGCACCGCGTGGACCCCGGCGACCGGTCGCAGCGACGGCATCACCGTCGCCGTCCTCACCAGCGGGGCGCAGGGTGCCGCCGGTCGCGACCCGCGCCGCTCGGCCGCCGTCCGGGACGCCATCGTCGCCCGTCTCGGGGACGGCACGCTCGTCGCGGAACAGCGCGGGCCGCGCACCGCGGGCGTCGCCCTGGTCGGCGGCGGACCCGGCGACCCGGACCTGATCACCGTGCGGGGCCGCCGGCTGCTGGCCCAGGCCGACGTCGTGGTCGCCGACCGGCTCGGCCCCCGCGACCTGCTGGACGAACTCCCCCCGCATGTCGAGGTCATCGACGCGGCGAAGATCCCCTACGGGCGCGCGATGGCGCAGGAGGCCATCAACGCCGTGCTGGTCGAGCACGCCAAGGCCGGTCGTTCCGTGGTCCGCCTCAAGGGCGGCGACCCGTTCGTCTTCGGCCGGGGCATGGAGGAGGCCGAACAGCTCGCGGCCGAGGGGGTCCAGGTCACCGTCGTACCGGGGATCTCCAGCTCCATCAGCGTCCCCGGCGCCGTCGGCATCCCCGTCACCCACCGGGGTGTGGCCCATGAGTTCACCGTCGTCAGCGGCCATGTCGCCCCCGATGACCCCCGGTCGCTGGTGGACTGGCCCGCGCTGGCCAGGCTGCGCGGCACCCTTGTGCTGCTGATGGCCGTGGAGAACCTCGGTGCCATCGCGGCCGCGCTGTGTGAGCACGGCCGCGCGGATGACACGCCTGTGGCCATCATCCAGGAGGGCACCATGGCGACCGAGCGCCGTGTCGACGCCACGTTGGCGACGGCTGCGGAGCGCGCCGCCGCCGAGGAGGTGCGTCCCCCGGCCGTCGTCGTGATCGGCGACGTGGTGTCGGTGCGGCAGCTCGGGTGAGGGCCCCCTCACGGGGCGCGCGCTCCCCGGATACGCGGCAGTAACGACGCATTGGCACTTCGAGCGGGACAGGGCAGTATCGGCCTGTGGCTACAGCATCCTCCCCCGGGACACCCGGTGACTCCCCGGCCCGCGGACTCGTCACCGTCGACGAACCCGACGACCCCCGGCTGCGCGACTACACGGGCCTGACCGACGTCGAGCTGCGCCGCAGGCGCGAGCCCGCCGAGGGGCTGTTCATCGCCGAGGGCGAGAAGGTCATCCGCCGCGCCCGGCAGGCCGGGTACGCGATGCGCTCGATGCTGCTGTCCGCGAAATGGATCGACGTCATGCGGGACGTCATCGACGAGGTGCCCGCGCCCGTCTACGCCGTCAGCCCTGAACTGGCCGAGCGCGTCACCGGCTACCACGTGCACCGCGGAGCGCTCGCCTCCATGCAGCGCAAGCCCCTGCCGACGCCCGGGGAACTGCTGGCCACGGCCCGCCGTGTCGTGATCATGGAGTCGGTGAACGACCACACCAACATCGGGGCCATCTTCCGCAGCGCCGCCGCGCTGGGCATGGACGCCGTGCTGCTGTCGCCCGACTGCGCCGACCCGCTCTACCGCCGCTCGGTCAAGGTCTCCATGGGTGCTGTCTTCGCCGTGCCGTACGCCCGGCTGGACAGCTGGCCCGGTGGCCTGGAGACGGTACGCGACGCGGGGTTCGAACTGCTGGCCCTCACCCCGGACGAGAAGGCCGTGCCCATCGACACCGCCGTCACCGCGGACGGCGCCGCGCGTGTGGCACTGATGCTCGGGGCCGAGGGCGACGGCCTGACCGCCCGCGCCCTCCGCGCCGCCGACGAATGGGTCCGCATCCCCATGGCGCACGGCGTCGACTCGCTCAACGTCGGCGCCGCCGCGGCCGTCGCCTTCTATGCCGTCTCCCGCGGCTGATCGGGCAACTCGGCCGCGGCGGCGCGCCCGCTTCCGCCCACGGCGCCTCGGCCCGACGGCGTGCGGCTACGGCACCTGCTGCGAGGCGCTGCCGAGGCCACGGGTCGGCCCCTCGCAGCCCTGAGCTGCCGCGATGCCGAGCGCGACCAGCAGGGTGACCGTCACGAAGACGATCAGCCGCTGCCGCAGCAGCCGTCGCTTGCGCGCGGCGGGGCTGAGCCCGCCGGGGCGGCCGCCCCTGGTGGCGGGGCGCCGGCGCCCGGTTGCGGCGGGTCTGCCGTCCGCCGTCCGCTCGCCGCCGCCCCGGGGTGGTGGCGGGCTCGCGGGGCGGCGGGCCGGGCGCTCCCCGCCCCTCCGGGCGGCGCTGCCGGTCACATGTCCCGCGTCCCGCGAGGGCCGCGACGCCCGCGAGGAGCCGGGCGCGGTCGGCCGGGGGGTGCGCGGCGTCGAGGCGTGCGGCGCGCTCGCCGCCCGCTCGCGCTCCCGGCCGGCACCGCTGCGCTGGGTGCGCTGCTGCGCGTGGTCCCGTGGCCGCCGCTCGCCGGCCGGCGGCTCGTGCCGCCGGTCGGGTACGGGCCTGCCGGGCGCGGATCCGCCGGTCACCGGCCGGGCGCCGGCACCCGGCCACTCGCCGTGCTCGGCGGCCCGGCCGGCGCCCAGCGCCGCGTCCCCGCCCTCGGACAGGCCGCGGGCCTCCCGCGCGGCGATCTCCTTGAGCCGCAGCGAGAGCTGCAGGGTGCTGGGCCGGTCCTCCGGCGACTTGACCAGGCAGGCGTGGATCAGCGGGGCCAGCGCTGCGTGCACGGCGTCCAGCTGCGGCTCCTCGTGCACCACGCGGTAGAGCATGACCTCCGAACTGCCCTGCCCGAACGGGGAGTCCGCCGTCGCCGCGTACGCCAGCGTGGCGCCCAGCGCGAACACGTCGGTGGCCGGGGTGACGGCCGCGCCCCGCACCTGCTCGGGCGCCAGGAAGCCGGGGGAGCCGACCGCGGTGCCGACGTGTGTCAGCGTGCTCGCGCCCGTCGCCCAGGCGATGCCGAAGTCGATGATGCGCGGGCCCTTGGGGGACAGCAGGATGTTCGAGGGCTTCAGATCCCGGTGCACCACACCCGCCTCGTGCACCGCGACCAGGCCCTCGGCGAGCGCGGCGCCGATCGAGGCGACCTGAGCGGCGGGCAGCGGACCGCCCTGGTGCACCTTGTCGTGCAGCGAGGGGCCGGGAACGTACTGGGTGGCGAACCAGGGGCGCTCGGCCTCCAGGTCGGCGGCCACCAGCCGGGCCGTGCACCCGCCGCGGATGCGCCGCGCGGCCGATACCTCGCGGGCGAAGCGGGAGCGGAACTCCTGGTCCTCGGCCAGATCCGGCCGGATCACCTTCAGCGCGACCCGCTGGCCGCGCCGGTCCGAACCGAGGTAGACCACGCCCATGCCGCCGGCTCCCAGGCGCCGGTGGAGCCTGAACGAGCCGACGACTCGCGGGTCCTCGCGCCGGAGCCGCATCATCGCCATGTCCGTTCCTACCTCCGGTGTCCGGTGGGCGAGTGCCCCACCTCCGGCGCCCGATGGGGGAGCAGCCCACCGCCGACCGGTCCGTCTGACGACCACAGCTTACGGACTGCCGTGGCAAGGCGACGATAGGCCGCGCACGCGGCGCCAGACGGAATGTCAGAGCCCGGTTGACGACGGGAATTCCGTTCGGCGCGCCGGTCGCGCACGCCCGTGCGCCCCGCCCCCGCGCCGTCAAAGCCGGGGCGGAGCACGATGTTTGACGCTGTGACGGATGAAGGGGCGGGGTGCGGTCACCCACGGCCGGGACCGTGCGCGGCCCTGCCCGGCCGGGCAGGGCCGCGGCTGCCGGACCGGAGCGCACGGGCGGCGGGGGAGTGAGAGAACTCACCCCTCGGGGTGTCCGAGCGACCGAGCGGCGGTACCCCCTGGGGGAAGACCCTGGCAAGGCTGACGGTGCCTCCACCCTGGGGAGTAGCCGGCCTCGCACCACGTCATCCTTCGGGAGGCCCCCGAGTCGGTACGCGCGCATGACGCCGTGGGCCACGCCCTTGCCTACTGTTGTGGTCAAGCGGCGGACGCAGCACTCGTCCCCCGAGGTCAGACGTCCGCCGCCCCAGACAACGATCAGGAGCGGACATGGCACACACGGCTGGGCGCACCACGCCCACAGGGAAGGGAAGGCTCTCGGCACTCGCCGACCTCGGCACCCGTCCCGGCGGCCGTCGCCATCCGCTGGTGGCAGCCGCCATGGTGCTGCCGCTCGCCCTCCTCCTCGGCCTCGTCACGGGCTGGGGCCGGATGGTGGTGACACAGGCGTCGTCCGTGGCCGGAATGCTGGGATCCTGAGCGATCCCAGGCCCGGTGGAGCGGACCGGGTCGGGGACTTCCGGCTTTACAGCCCCGTGGGGACGGGGGTGCGGCGGACGGCACGAGGCCCGGGTAGCTGGGGAGCTACCCGGGCTCTCGCGTATCCCACCCCCTTCGTCCACCGGGCCGCGCGGCGGGGCAGGTGCTCGCCGTACGTCGTGGTCGTCGACCCTTTGGAGTTCTCGTGGCCCTCCCCGACACCCCCGCCCGGAGCACGGCGCTGCACCGGGCCCTCGGTGAGCTCGCCGGGGGCCCCGAGGGCTGCCACGGCGAAGTGCTCGCCGAGCGTGCCGACGGCGTCGTCGTGCGGGTCGGCGACCGCGTCGCCAAGGCGCACGCCCCAAACGCCGATGCCGGGCCGCTGGACGTACGGCTACGGGTCGCGGCAGCCGGCGGGTACCGGGGGGTGCTGCTGCCCCCGGCCTCCGACGGCGGGACGGTGCCGCTGTCCAACGGGCGGGTCGCCAGCGTCTGGCCGTACGGGACCCCGGTGGACCCGGGCGACGCGGCAGCCGCCCCCTGGGAGGAGGCGGGCGCACTCCTGGCCCGGCTGCACACCGCGCCGCTCCCTCCCGCCACCCAACTCCCCGGCCCGCTGCCGCCGATGCGCGGCCCCACCAAGGCGGCCCGCGCCCTGGCGCGGATGCGGAGCGCCCCGCAGGGCAGCCACGCGGCGGCGGCCGACGTGGTCGAGCGGGCCTGGGCCGTACTGCCGCCGTGGTGCCGGGACGAGGAGCCGCCGCCCGAAGCCCGCACCCTGTGCCACGGGGACTTCCATCTGGGCCAACTCGTCCGGTACCCACGGCCCGACGGCCCTTGGCAGCTGATCGACGTCGACGATCTGGGCCTGGGCGATCCGGCCTGGGACCTCGCGCGTCCCGCTGCCTGGTACGCGGCCGGGATGCTGCCGACCGCCGAGTGGCAGCGCTTCCTCGGCGCGTACGCCCGTACGGTGCGGGCGGCTCTTCCGGCGCGCACCGCCCGCACGGCCCGGACCGACGGCGTCCCGCACTGCCTGGCCGGTCCCGATCCCTGGCGATATCTCGACGCGCCCGCCCGTGCGTTGACGGTGCAGGGCGCGGCGCTCGGCGTCGCCAAGGCCCGTACCGAGGGGCGGTCGCTGGACGAGGCGGAGGAGGCGTGCGTGGCCGCATGCGCCCGGATCGCCGCCCTCTTCGAACGAGCCGAACTCCCCACGCCGCAGGGGTCGTAGGGTGGTGCCCCGGCCGGCCGCGGCCGGTGGTGTCCGGTCATCGGTGAGCAGAACCGGTGGGCAACCGGGAGCGAGAGGAAGCCGACGTCATGATGCAGTGTCCCAAGTGCGGTGCGCCCATGCGCACGTACAACCGCAACGGTGTGCAGATAGAACAGTGCGACAACTGCCGGGGAATCTTCCTCGACTACGGCGAGCTGGAGTCCATCACCAGGCTGGAGGCCCAGTGGACGCAGTCCGCACCGCCGCCGCCCGGCCCGCAGGCTCCGCAGGCGTACCCCGCCGGCCCGGCCTGGGGCGCCCCGCACCAAGGCCAGCACGGCCACGGCTCGCACGGCCACGGCCACCACGGCCATGGGCACCGTGGAGGGCATCACGACCGGCGCGGCTTCGGACGGATGCTCTTCTCCTCCTGAGCCCTGCCCGGACGGGACCCGGACGGGGCCCGGGGGAAGGGACCCGTCCGTGGCGAGCGCCCTTGTCCGTGGTGGAGCGCCCTCGGAGACCGAAGAGGGCCCCGGCGAAACCGCCGGGGCCCTCTTGCGCGCTGGTGGACGATACTGGGATTGAACCAGTGACCTCTTCCGTGTCAGGGAAGCGCTCTCCCGCTGAGCTAATCGTCCGTGCGCGGTACTGGGATTGAACCAGTGACCTCTTCCGTGTCAGGGAAGCGCTCTCCCGCTGAGCTAACCGCGCGGAAGGTCCGGTGGTGACCGGACCCGGTGGACGATACTGGGATTGAACCAGTGACCTCTTCCGTGTCAGGGAAGCGCTCTCCCGCTGAGCTAATCGTCCTTGGAGGTGGAGACGGGATTTGAACCCGTGTAGACGGCTTTGCAGGCCGTTGCCTCGCCTCTCGGCCACTCCACCAGGTGCGGGGGCCCGGGAGGTCCCCCACGTCGAGCGGACGACGAGATTCGAACTCGCGACCCTCACCTTGGCAAGGTGATGCTCTACCAGCTGAGCCACGTCCGCAGTGCCTGTTCCGGGCCGTGCCCGGGAGGCCGCCCCCGCTGCGCTTGCGCGCCTCGGCGACGTGTTGAACTTTAGCGGATTCCCGGGCCAGCTCAAATTCCGTTTCCGCAGCGTGGCCGCCCAGCGGTCCGCGAGGCGGCCGCTCACCGGCCCCATAGACTCGAAACCGTGTCCGATCTGACCCCGCTCGCCCGCCTGGGCGGCAGCCTTGCCACCGACCTGCGCGATGTGACCAGCGACCCCGAGGCGCTCGACTCCTCGGGCTGGTGGGCCGTCGTCGCCGACTACGAGGGCGGGCTGTGCTGCGCCCGCTTCGGCGATGTGCGCCCCGCCCCGCTCCCGGCCCCGGTACCGGGCAGCTGGCGAGGGCCCGCGACCGACAGCTGGACCAGCTCGCTGGACCGGGCCGCCTACACCGAGGGCGTACGGCGGATCCGCGCTGCCATCGGCACGGGCGACGTCTACCAGGTCAACCTCTGCCGGGTCCTGTCCGCGCCGCTGCCCGACCCCTCCCCGGGGGCCAGTGACATCGACCAGCTCACGGCCCGGCTCGCGCTGGGCACCCCGGCGGCGTACGCGGGCACCGTGCGCCTCCCCGCGCACGGCGTCGAGATCGCGACCGCCTCCCCGGAGCTGTATCTGCGCCGTACGGGACGCACCGTCGAGTCCGGCCCCATCAAGGGCACCGGCCGCTTCGCGACCGACCTGGGGGAGAAGGAGCGGGCCGAGAACGTGATGATCACGGATCTGGTCCGCAACGACCTGGGCCGGGTCTGCGTGCCGGGGTCCATCACCGTTCCCCAGCTGTGCGCGGCCGAGCCCTACCGCGGGCTGGTCCATCTGGTCTCCACCGTCCGCGGTGAACTGCCCGGAACCGGGCAGGCCCCCGGCGCCGGGTCCGGCTCCGGCTCCGGGTCCGGAGCGTGGGCGCGGCTGCTGGAGGGCACCTTTCCGCCCGGTTCGATCACCGGAGCGCCCAAGTCCAGCGCCCTGCGGCTGATCGACGCGCTGGAGACGGTGCCCCGCGGCCCCTACACCGGGGGCATCGGCTGGGTCGACGCCGACCGGGACGTCGGCGAGCTGGCCGTGGGCATACGCACCTTCTGGATCGAGCGGGACCACCCGCGCGCGCTGCTGCGCTTCGGCGCCGGCGCGGGCATCATCTGGGACTCCGACCCGGAGCAGGAGTGGCGGGAGACCGAGCTGAAGGCTTCCCGGCTGCTCGCGGTAGCGTCGGGGGAGAACGACGGCCGACAGACCGCGGCGCACGCCCGGTGACCCAGCGGCCCCCAGCGGCTCCCCGAGGTGAACAGCAGTGAAGATCTGGCTCGACGGCGGACTGCGGGACGCACACAGCGCGAACGTCTCCGTGCTCGACCACGGGCTGACGGTCGGCGACGGCGTCTTCGAGACCATCAAGACCACCGACGGCACGCCGTTCGCCCTCACCCGGCATCTGCAGCGGCTCGCCTCCTCCGCACGCGGCCTCGGGCTGCCCGAGCCCGACCAGGACGAAGTACGGCGGGCCTGTGAGGCGGTCGTCCTGGCGAACCCCATGCCGTACGGCAGGCTGCGGATCACCTACACCGGCGGCCTCTCCCCGCTCGGCTCGGACCGGGGCGAGGCGACGCCCACCCTCGTCGTCGCCCTCGGCCAGGCGACCCGCAGGCCGGACACCACCTCGGTCGTCACCGTCCCCTGGACCCGCAACGAGCGCGGCGCGATCACCGGGCTGAAGACCACCTCGTACGCCGAGAACGTCGTCGCGCTCGCCCGCGCCCGCCAACACGCCGCCACCGAGGCCCTGTTCCCCAACACCCACGGTCAGCTGTGCGAAGGGACCGGCTCGAACGTCTTCGTCGTCCTCGACGGCGAACTGCACACTCCGCCGCTGTCCTCCGGCTGTCTGGCGGGCATCACCCGCGCGCTGGTGCTCGAATGGGCCGGCGCCCGGGAGACGGAACTGCCCATGGACGTGCTGGAGCGGGCCGAGGAGATCTTCGTGACCTCCAGCCTGCGCGACGTCCAGGCCGTGGCGCGGCTGGACGGCCGCACCCTGCCCGGCGCTCCCGGCCCGGTGACCGCCAAGGCGATGCGGGTCTTCGAGGAGCGCTCGGCGGCCGACATCGACCCGTGAAACCGGTGGTGCTGCAGTCGCCCGGCGGGTAGAACCGGACCGTGACGACCACCCTGCGCCCCACCGGTCCCGAGGGCCGCACTGCCGACGGCAGGCGCTCCCGGTCCTACGAGATCCGTGTCAACTCCCGCCCGGTGGGCGCCGTCGACCTCGCCGGCCCGCCCGACGACGGGCCCGCCTTCGGTCGGCTGGGGCGGCTCCACGTCGATCAGGGCGAAAGGCGACGGGGCAGGGGCACCGTCGCGGCGCTGGCCGCCGAGGAGATACTGCGGGGCTGGGGCTGCACCCATGTGGAGACGAGCGTCCCGGAGCCCCCCGCGGCGGACGGCAGCGAGGCGGAGCCACCCGTGGGTGTCCGCCTGCTGAGCGCCCTGGGCTATGCGGAACGCAGCCGTCACATGAGCAAAGAGCTGGGCGAACGCCCCGGACTGCCGGCCGGCAGCGCCGTCAGAGCGCTGACGGAGGCGGAGTTCGACGCCTGGTGGGAGGCGGGCTCCGACACCTTCGTCGACACCCTGGTCACCTGGGGCTTCACCCGCGAACAGGCCACCGCCAGGTCAGCGGCCGTCCGGCGCACGCAACTGCCGGACGGCGCCGCCAGTTCCGGCGCCCGGCTGAGCGTCCTCACCTGCCGGGGCACCGACGTCGGGACGCTGTGGCTCGGCTTCACCGGGCTGCCCCGCAGCGATGTGGACGCCTGGGTCTACGACGTCAATGTGATACCCGAACGGCGTGGGGAAGGCCATGGGCGCTCCCTCATGCTGGCCGCCGAGCGCATCTGTGCGGAGGCGGGGGCCGCCCGCCTCGGGCTCAACGTCTTCGCCGACAACCCCCGCGCCCGGCGGCTCTACACCTCGCTGGGCTACCGCCTGGTGGAGCGGTTCCACGTCAAGGCGCTGCTGTAGCCGGGCGCATTCACTCCTGGAGCAGCCGGTCGGCGATCTCCTCGATGCGCTCCCGCAACCCGTCCTGGCTCTTGCCGCCGTCCAGCCGCTGCCCGTCGATGACGTACGTCGGCGTGCCCTTCACACCGATCGCCTTGCCCTCGGCCTGGTCGGCGTCCACCACCAGCAGATGCCGGCCGTCGATCAGCGCGGAGGAGAACTCCTCGGCGTCCAGGCCCAGTTCGCGCGCGACCTCCATCAGCAGCTCCTCACCGCGTTCGCCCAGTTCCCCGGTGCGCGCCAGCACCGCCTCGGCGTACTGCTGACCCTTCCCCTGCTCGTAGGCCTCCTCGAAGGCCTGGGCAGCGGCGTAGGCGTGCTTGTGCTTCTCCAGCGGGAAGTGCCGCAGCCGGATCTCCAGCGCGTCGCCGTACCGCTCGCGCAGCGCCCGCAGGTCGGCCTGGGCCCGGTGGCAGTCCGGGCACTGCAGCTCGCACCACACGTCCAGCGTCGCGTTCGGCCGGGGGTGTGTGGTGCCGGAGTCGGTGGTGTTGTCCATGGTCACAGTCTCTCAGCCCCGAGGAGGGCCCCGACCCCGAGATGTCCCTGAACCGCGGACCGGGCCATGGCCGCCACCCCCCGCCCGGTGCGACGATGGAGACATGCTCACCACCACCGTCTGCGCCGCGCTCTCCGCGGCGGGCCTCGCCGTCGCCTTCCTGACGGCGTGGCGGCGCCGCTTCGCCGCCGCGACGCGCCTCGCCGCCGTCGCGCTGGTGCCGGTCGGGCTGGCGATGTCCGGGCTGGTCGGCCTCGGCGGCAAGATCGGCAGGGCGTTCGGCAACTGGGCGGCCGACCTGGTGCTCAAGCCGACCGTCTGGGCCGGTTTCGCCGTGCTCGCCTGCGCCGTCGTGCTGTGGATCATCGGCCGTGCCGCCGCCGGCCGTGCCGCGTCCAAGCCCGCCGACCGGCCGTCCCGCGCCACGGAGCCCGCCGCCGGGACGCCCGCTCTCGGGTCGTCCGGCCCGCCGGCCACCCAGCGCAAGGCCAAGCCCGAGAAGAGCAGGTCACGCAAGAGCGAGCCCGCCGCACCCGGCGAGGACTTCTCCGACATCGAGGCCATACTCAAGAAGCACGGCATCTGACCGGCCCGGCAGCTGACCGACTCGGGCTCCGGCAGCCCCGGCGTCCGGCGGGCGCGGCTTTAACATGCCCGCGGTGACGGAAGCGGGCCTTTGACCGGAAACCACCGGAAAAGGGGTCAAGCAGTCCGGCGGGGTCCCGGGGGCTGCGACATGATCGCGGCGAGATGGACACAACGCCGAACTCCGCGATCGAGCTCGACGAGCTGCCGCCCTCCGAGCCCAAGGGATGCCTGTACGCACTCTCCCAACCGCCGCTGATGCTGTTCCTCGCGGTGATCGCCGTGTTGATCGGTGCGGCGGGGGCGCACGACCTGCTCTTGCTGTGAGCGCCGGAGTGCGCGGGCGGCGCCCCGGAGGGATCAGCTGCCGGGGGTGGCCTCTTCCGACTCCCGGCGGCGGGCGCGGTAGGCGGCCACATGGAGGCGGTTGCCGCAGGTACGGCTGTCGCAGTAGCGGCGGGAGCGGTTGCGGGACAGGTCGATGAAGGCACGTCGGCAATCCGGAGCCGAACAGCGGCGCAGCCGGTCGAGCTCTCCGGAGACCAGGACGAACGCCAGCGCCATTCCGCAGTCGGCCGCCAGGTGCTGGGCGACGGAGGCGTCCGGCGCGAAGTAGTGGACGTGCCAGTCGTAGCCGTCGTGGTCGGTCAGCTGTGGCGTGGTCCCGGCCTCCGCCACCAGTGCGTTGATCAGCCCGGCCGCCGTACGCGAGTCCTCCGCGGCGAACACCTGCGCGAAGCGCTCCCGTACCTCCCGTACGGCCCGCAGATCCTCCTCGGTGAGCGTGCCGACGCCGCTGACGTCGTTGCGCTCGACGTAGGTGCGCAGGTCCGCCACGGACATCAGCGTGTCGGGGGTGTCGCCGTCCGCCATGGTGTTCAGCAGCTCGACCGCCTGGTCGAGCGCACACCGGGTGTCGTGGTTGATCTGCACGGGCCGCTCCTGCCGTGTCCGGGAACATCTCCGGCCTGATGCGGAAGCCTAGTCGCTGCGCCGCACGCGGGAGCCGGTCGTTTCCGGACGGTGCTCACCCCGTCGCGGAACGCAGCGACGCCGCCGCCGCGTAGGGATACGCGGCGGCGGCGTCGCAGTGTGCCGTTACACGAAGCGGTGCCGTGGCACACGGCTGCCGGGGACCGTCGGCCGTCGCCCCGAGTCGGACGGCCGCGGTGACCGGCGGTCTCAGCTCTCGGCGAGGATGTGCGAGAGCTCGGTGTCGAGGTCGAAGTGGCGGTGCTCGGTACCGGGCGGCACGGCCGCGTCGGTCCGCTTGAGGAAGGATTCCAGTGCCCGCGCCGGGGCCTCGAGCAGGGCCTCGCCCTCCGGAGAGCTGAGGGCGATGCATGCCACGGACTGGCCGTGGCTGCGGGACGGCCAGACTCGGACGTCCCCGGTGCCTGTGGGCCGGTGCAGGCCCTCGGCCAGGAGGTCGCGGGCGAAGACCCACTCCACGGTCTCCTCGGCACCGGTGTGGAAGGTGGCGTGCACGGCGTAGGGGTCCGCCGTGTCGTACCGCAGGCCCGCTGGTACAGGCAGTGAGGACTCGCTCGAAACAACGAGGCGCAGGTGCAGCTCACAGCTCACCGTTGTGTTCATAAGCGCCAGGGCCTTTCGCTCAGTGTGCGCTCGGGGATTCGCACGTCGGCGCAATCGACATGCCACCTACGCGCCGGTTGTAAACCCCTCTGACTGATTTGTGCGGAATCGAATCCTTCGTACGGCTCTTGTAGGTTTGAGGCGTACGGCCGATCCAGTGAACCGACCTCACCGAAAGGTGTCAGGTACCTTGTCCCTCATGACTGCGGAGAGTGACGCGATGCCGCGTGAAATCCGGGAGGACAAGCCGCTCGGCTCCCGTGCGCCGAGATTTGTGCAGGCTTCCCGGCCGCTGCACATGAGCTGGCGTGTCGTGATCTTCATCGTCGGCCTGGCGATCGTGGTCGGCGGCATCATCATGCTGCCGCTCCCGGGCCCGGGCTGGTTGGTGATCTTCGGTGGGATGGCCGTGTGGGCCACCGAGTTCGTCTGGGCGCAGCACGTCCTGCGCTGGACCAAGCGCAAGTACCACGAAGGTACCCAGTGGCTGAAGGAGCGCCGGACCGCCCGCAAGGAGCGCAAGCTGGCCCGGAGAGCGGAGCGGCGGTCCCGCTGATGGTCATGAGCACCCGCTGACATGCGGTAATGTTGAGCGCGCCGGCGGGCGATTAGCTCAGCGGGAGAGCGCTTCGTTCACACCGAAGAGGTCACTGGTTCGAACCCAGTATCGCCCACTCGATGCACCGGGGCCCGGAAGCGACCAGCTTCCGGGCCCCGAAGCGTTGCGGGGGAGATGAGCGCGTGGGCCGGGACCGGAACCACTACCGCTTCCGTACGGCATGGCAGATCCAGGCTCCGCCAGGACGCGTCTACACCGTGCTGGAACGCGTCGAGCGGTATCCCGAGTGGTGGCCGCAGGTGCGCCGGCTCTCCCGCACCGGCGAGGACAGCGCGACGTTGCATATCCGCTCCGCACTTCCCTATGAACTCTCCGTGACTCTGCGTCCCGTTCGGCGCGACCCGGCAGCCGGAATCCTCCAGATACACATGAGCGGCGACATGGACGGCTGGGCCCGCTGGACCATAGGCCCCGGCTCCGCTGCGGGCACCCCGGTGCTCTTCGAGCAGGAGGTGGAGGTCAACAAGCGGCTGTTGCGCATCTGCGCCGTCCCCGGCCGCCCCCTGTTCATCGCCAATCACCGGCTGATGATGCGCAGCGGTCTGCGCGGCCTGCGGGCCCTGCTGGAAAGGGGTTTGGATGAAGAGTGAGACGCACTGTATTGTTCTGCCCGTACCGCCGCACGACGGCGGAACACCCGGGGCGATTAGCTCAGTGGGAGAGCGCTTCGTTCACACCGAAGAGGTCACTGGTTCGAACCCAGTATCGCCCACCCCGTGTTCACCAGAGGCCGGACCGTCAGCAGACGGTCCGGCCTCTGGTGCTCGTCTTCCACCTCTGCTGCGTATCTCCGCTTCCTCACCTCCCCGACCTCCCGCTTCTCGTCCCCGAAGTGGCCGTTTGCGGCACCGATCCGTGGTCAGGAGAAGGAGGGAAGTGGCCGGGACACGGAGAGCGTGATGCGAGTCGCCGCCGACGACGATGAAATCCACTGGAGACGCGAACTGCCCGCGAGTAACACGGCAGCCACCTGGCGCGCCCGGCAGAAGCTGGGCACGGCAGCCCGAGCGATGCTGCGCGCCGGTGCCCTGGCCGCCCAGCGGGTCACCGGCTTCCACGGGGCGCGCGGCGAACGCCGGGCCGACGCGTTCACCGAGCGGGTGCGCTACGAGGAGAGCGCCGAGAAGGGCGGCGCGGGCCGACTGCTGACCGCCCGCGTCCCTGCGGGGCCGCAGGACGGCAGCCGGGAACTCGCGGTGCTCAGCCGCGCCCTGCGGGCAGCCGCCGACGCGGTGTCCCGCTATCGCGCCACCGGCGCCACGGAGCACTTCGACGCCGCTGTGGCCGACGGCTGCTGCGCCGAACTGACCGAATCCCTCTGCCAATTGGTACGCGGCACGGAGAGCGTGCAGATCACCCTGGCCTGGTCCCGGCGGGCCGGAACGCCGCCGGACTGCCCGCAGCGGCCGCTCCCCGTCGTCTTCACCCCCGGCGATCTGCCCGCACTGGAACAGGCCGGGCGGCACTACGAGCGTGCCGAGCCCTCCGTCCCCGTACGGGTGACCGGCACCGTGGTACGGCTGCGCCGCGCCCGGCCCGACGGACCCGGGTCGGTACGGCTGGACGTGCTGGCCGGGGCCGAGGTCACCCAGGTACGGGCCCGGCTGGACGAGGAGGGCTACCGCCGCGCCGTCCACGCCCATCTGGCGGGGCTGCCGCTGCGGATCGCCGGGCTGCTGGAGAGCAGAGGCGGCTTCCGGCGGCTCAGCGGCGCGTACGACGTCGCCCCCGTGCCGGTGCCCGAGGCGGCGCGGGAGCGGCTGCTGAAACGACTGCGCAACGACCTCGACGACTTCGAGCGCGGCATGGGCGGCTGACGGGCCCCGGCCGCGATCCCGCACGCACCGCCACCGCCGTACGGGAAGGTCCCGGGGTCGTGACCGTTTCGCGGTCGGGGGGCGTTGCTCGGTACGATTCGACGGCGCGGCGCATGTCCGCGCTCACGGCGTGGCGACGGCCGCGCGTCCCAGGTGAGAGTCAGGAGAGACCGGTGTCAGATGTCCGTGTGACCATCCAACGCGATTCCGAGCGGGAAGAGCGCGTGGTGACGACGGGCACTACGGCCGCCGCGCTCTTCGAGGGCGAGCGTTCCGTCGTCGCCGCCCGTGTCGCCGGAGAGCTGAAGGACCTCACCCACCCGCTGGCCGACGGGGACGAGGTCGAACCCGTCGAGATCACCAGCGACGACGGTCTGAACATCCTGCGCCACTCCACCGCACATGTGCTGGCGCAGGCCGTCCAGGAGCTCTTCCCCGAGGCGAAGCTCGGCATCGGTCCGCCCATCAAGGACGGCTTCTACTACGACTTCGACGTCGCGGAGCCCTTCACCCCCGACGATCTCAAGCGCATCGAGAAGAAGATGCAGCAGATCCAGAAGCAGGGCCAGCGCTTCTCCCGCCGCGTCACCACCGACGAGGCCGCCCGCGAGGAGCTGGCGGACGAGCCGTACAAGCTGGAGCTGATCGGCCTCAAGGGCAGCGCGGCGGACGCCGCCGAAGGCGCCTCGGCCGAGGTCGGCTCCGGCGAGCTGACGATCTACGACAACCTCGACGCCAAGAGCGGCGAGCTGTGCTGGAAGGACCTGTGCCGGGGCCCGCACCTGCCCACCACCCGGCTGATCCCCGCCTTCAAGCTGATGCGCTCGGCCGCCGCCTACTGGCGCGGCAGTGAGAAGAACCCGCAGCTCCAGCGGATCTACGGCACCGCATGGCCGACCAAGGACGAGCTCAAGCAGTACCTGGAATTCCTCGCCGAAGCCGAGAAGCGCGACCACCGCAAGCTCGGCACCGAACTGGATCTCTTCTCCATCCCCGAGGAACTGGGCTCCGGCCTCGCCGTCTTCCACCCCAAGGGCGGTGTCGTCCGCAAGGTGATGGAGGACTACTCGCGCCGGCGGCACGAGGAGTCCGGCTACGACTTCGTCAACACGCCGCACATCACCAAGGAGCGGCTCTTCGAGATCTCCGGGCACCTGCCGCACTACGCGGAGGGCATGTTCCCGCCGCTGGAGTTCGACGAGCAGAACTACCGCCTCAAGGCGATGAACTGCCCGATGCACAATCTGATCTTCCGTGCGCGGGGACGCTCCTACCGCGAGCTGCCGCTGCGGTTGTTCGAGTTCGGCACGGTCTACCGGTACGAGAAGTCCGGCGTCGTCCACGGGCTCACCCGCGCCCGTGGCTTCACCCAGGACGACTCGCACATCTACTGCACCAAGGAGCAGATGCCGGACGAGTTGGACAATCTGCTCACCTTCGTCCTCAACCTGCTCCGCGACTACGGTCTGAGCGACTTCTACCTCGAGCTGTCCACCCGCGACCCCGAGTCGGACAAGTTCATGGGCACCGACGAGGAGTGGGAGGAGGCCACCGAGGCACTGCGGCAGGCCGCCGGGAAGCAGGGCCTGGAGCTGGTCATGGACCCGGGCGGCGCCGCCTTCTACGGGCCGAAGATCTCCGTCCAGGCCCGGGACGCCATCGGCCGCACCTGGCAGATGTCCACCATCCAGGTCGACTTCCAGCAGCCCGCCCGCTTCGGGCTGGAGTACACCGCGGCCGACGGCTCCCGCCAGCAGCCCGTGATGATCCACCGCGCTCTCTTCGGCTCCATCGAGCGGTTCTTCGCCGTCCTGCTGGAGCACTACGCGGGCGCCTTCCCGGCGTGGCTCGCCCCGGTGCAGGCGGTCGGCATCCCGATCGGCGACGACCACGTTCCGTACCTGACGGAGTTCGCCGCCGCCGCGAAGGCCAAGGGGCTGCGGATGGAGGTCGACTCCTCGTCGGACCGGATGCAGAAGAAGATCCGCAACGCGCAGAAGGCGAAGACCCCGTTCATGGTGATCGCGGGTGACGAGGACATCGCCAACGGCGCGGTCTCGTTCCGCTACCGGGACGGGTCGCAGAAGAACGGCATTCCGCGTGACGAGGCCATCGCGGAGATCCTCGACGCCGTGGAGCGCCGCATCCAGGTGTGAGCGCACAGCGCCGAAGAGGAGGGGCGGTCCCGTCCGGGGGCCGCCCCTGCTCGTGTCCGGCGCCGTACGGCGCATAAGCTGGCCGGCATGACGAGCGAGCCGGAGCAGCAGATCGGAGTGGGGGCGCCGGACCAGTTCCAGCGCCTGTGGACGCCCCACCGGATGGCTTACATCCAGGGCGAGAACAAGCCGAGCGGCCCCGGCGCCGAGGACGGCTGCCCGTTCTGCACCATCCCGGAGAAGTCCGACGCGGACGGCCTGATCATCGCCCGCGGCGAGTACGTCTACGCGGTGCTCAACCTCTACCCGTACAACGGCGGCCACCTCATGACCGTCCCCTTCCGGCACATCGCGGACTACACCGAGCTGGACGACGCCGAGACGCTGGAGCTGGCGGAGTTCACCAAGCACGCGATGACGGTGCTGCGCCGCGTCTCCGGAGCCCACGGCTTCAACGTCGGGATGAACCAGGGCTCGGTCGCCGGGGCCGGTATCGCCGCCCATCTGCACCAGCACGTGGTGCCCCGCTGGGGCGGCGACACCAACTTCATGCCGGTGGTCGGCCACACGCGGGTGCTGCCGCAGCTCCTCGCCGACACCCGCGCGATGCTCGCCGAGGCGTGGTGACCCCTCAGGCGTCGTAGACGTCCGCCTTGAAGGGCTTGGCGTCCTGGACGGCGGCGCTGAGGTTGAGCGAGCGGCTGCCGAACTTCTCGACGTTGCAGCCGTTCTCCTCCAGCACCTTGATGGCGGCCGCGTGCACGACGCGCAGGACGGGTGTCGCCGCGCGCATCGCGTCGTCCGCCATGAACCGGTGCCGCCAGGGCTTCTTCGCCCAGGCGTGCCGCAGGCCGAACGGCTCGGGCAGCGAGAGCTTGCCGCCGAGGAAGTCCAGCACGGGAGGGAACCAGGTCAGCGGGGCGCGGGCGGCGAGGCGTACGACCTCCTTGGTCTCCACCAGCGGCAGCTTGACCGTGCGCGTCTCCCAGAACTTGACGCTCTTGGCGACCTCCTTGGTCTTGGCCTTCGGGCCGCTGGTGAACAGCCCGTCGACGGGACCGAGGGCGTGCCCGGTGACCTCGATGCGCAGCGTGTGGTGCAGCACGGTGACGGAGATCAGCAGGGTGATCACCAACTGGCCGTCCCAGAGCACGAACTGGACGCCCAGATAGTGCCGGTTGCCGGCGCCGAACTGCTGCTCGTTGCAGATGCGCTGTATCTCGAAGTCCTTGATGCGGTAGCCCTCGACCTCCTGGCCGTCGGGGCGCTTGACCTCCTTGGCACCCTCGGCGATGGGGGAGACGACCCAGTGCCGTATCGAGGGAGTGGGGAAGCCACCGGTGTGCAGCGGGCCGCGCTCCAGCAGGCGGAGCTGATCGTGGATGGAGCGGACGACGTCCCAGCTGCGGAACGGGTTGATCTCCTCGCCCTCGCGCGCCGGGGTCAGCTCTTCGGCGAGCTGCCAGCTGCCCCAGCGGGTGCCCATCCCGAGTATCCCCTTGGGGCCCGCGTAGTAGACCAGGTTGCTGGCCTGTTCGGCGGCCACCTTGGCCAGCCCGAGCCGGATGCGTTCGGCGCCCGCGTCGCCGGGGTCCTGGGGAACGGCTTCGGGGATCTTGGCGCCGACCCCCGTGCCACCCAGCAGGCTCTGCCACCGGCTGCGCAAGTCCTTGGCGTACCGCTCGCAGATCTGTTTGGCCCACACCCCGCCGATGATCGGCGCGACCAGCATGGCCCGCAGATAGATGCCCCAGAAGCCGCTGACCGGCAGCTTGATCGCGAACAGCACGACCAGTGCGCCCACGGCGACCAGCACCACCATGCCGATGGCGCCGGCGCGCTTGTCCTTGGACCCGGCGATCATGCGGCGCAGCTGGAAGGCGAGCAGCCACAGCAGCACACCGGGCAGGAACAGCAGACCGAAGAGGGCCATCACCATGGTCAGTCGGGCATCGCGCTGCTTGCGCACCCGGGTGGCGGCCAGGCAGTGCTCGACCACGGACTGGGGCTCGATGCCGAAGGACTGGATGAGCGGCTTGCGCGCGCCGCCGAGCAGCCGCGTCTGCACGGCCCGGGAGAAGGCTTCGCCCAGGTTGGGTTCGAACAAGGAGAGCCGGGGCTTTTTGAAACTGGCCTCGGGGTTGGCCGCGACGAGCTTCTCGACCTCGTCGTCCCGATAGGCGGCCGAGGCCAGCGCCTGGGTCGCCGCCGTCTGGCCGCCCGCCCCGGAGATGGGCACCTGGGCGCCCGGGGTGAACTCGGCTGCCACATCGGGCTGGCTGCTGAGATCGTCGAATCCGGCCACTGGGCCCCCACTCCGCCGCGTTGCTCTGGCCGACCACGACAGACGGCTTCCCAACTGCCGCGGTCGGCACACATCTTGCCTCAGCGGGTGGGAAGCGTCTGCCCCTGCCTGTCGTTCGCAGTCTGCGGGCCGTCCGTGGCTTGTCGCGCAGTTCCCCGCGCCCCTTACGGGGCGCATCTCTCCATGCGGGGCACGCTCAGTCCGCGGACTCCAGGATGCGCGCCGCCTGCTGTTGGGGCATCGGCTCGTGGCGGGCGTACGCACGTGAGAAGCGACCCGTGCCGTGCGACATCGACCGCAGGTCGATCGCGTACCTGCTGATCTCGATCTCGGGCACCGAGGCACGCACGGTCGTGCTGCCCGGCCCGGCCTGTTCGGTGCCCAGCACCCGGCCGCGCCGGGAGGACAGATCGCTCATCACGGCGCCCACGTACTCGTCCGGGACCTGGACCTCCACCTCGGCGACCGGTTCCAGCAGGTGGATCCTGGCCTGGGCCGCGCACTCGCGCAGGGCGAGTGCGCCCGCTGTCTGGAAGGCCGCGTCGGAGGAGTCGACGGAGTGCGCCTTGCCGTCGACGAGTGTGATCCGCACGTCCACCAGCGGGTGGCCGGCGGCCACGCCCTTGGCGGCCTGGGCACGGACGCCCTTCTCCACCGAAGGGATGAATTGGCGGGGCACCGCGCCGCCCACCACCTTGTCGACGAATTCGATGCCGGACCCGCCCGGGAGGGGTTCGACGGTGATGTCGCAGATGGCGTACTGACCGTGCCCGCCGGACTGTTTGACGTGCCGTCCGCGCCCACTGGCGGACGAGGCGAAGGTCTCCCGCAGCGACACCTTGTGTTCGACGGTGTCCACCTGCACGCCGTAGCGCGCCCGCAACCGCTCCAGTGCGACGTCCCGGTGGGCCTCGCCCATGCACCACAGCACCAGCTGGTGGGTGTCCGGGTTCTGCTCCAGCCGCATCGTCGGGTCCTCGGCGACCAGCCGGGCGAGGCCCTGGGAGAGCTTGTCCTCGTCGGCCTTGCTGTGCGCCTCGATGGCGACGGGCAGCAGCGGATCGGGCATCGCCCAGGGTGCCATCAGCAGCGGGTTGTCCTTGGCGGAGAGGGTGTCGCCGGTCTCGGCCCGGCCGAGTTTGGCCACGCATGCCAGGTCTCCGGCGATGGCCGCGTCCAAGGGGCGCTGGTGCTTGCCGAAGGGCGCGGACAGGGCGCCGATCCGCTCGTCCACGTCATGATCCTCGTGGCCCCGGTCGGCCAGCCCGTGCCCGGAGACGTGCACGGTCTCGTCGGGGCGCAGCGTGCCGGAGAAGACGCGGACCAGGGAGATCCGGCCGACGTACGGGTCGGAGGAGGTCTTGACGACCTCGGCGGCCAGCGGCCCGGCCGGATCGCACTCGAGTGCGGGACGCGGCTTGCCGTCCGGGGTGGTGACGGCCGGTATCCCGTGCTCCTCGGGGGTCGGGAATCCGCCGGTGATCAACTCCAGCAGCTCGATGGTGCCCAGACCCTGCTTGGCGCCGTCGGCGGGGGGTGCGGCGGCCAGCACGGGGTGGAAGGAGCCGCGGGCGACGGCCTTCTCCAGGTCCTCGATGAGTGTCTTGACGTCGCAGTCCTCGCCGCCGAGGTAGCGGTCCATCAGTGACTCGTCCTCGCTCTGCGCGATGATGCCCTCGATCAGCCGGTTTCTGGCCTCCGTGACGAGCGGCAGGTGTCCCTCGTCCGGGTCGCGTTCGGTGCGCTGTCCGTTCCCGTAGTCGAAGAGCCGCTGGGTGAGCAGTCCGATCAGGCCGGTGACCGGAGCCGTGCCGTCGGAGCGGCGTTCGCCGAGTGCGGGCAGGTAGAGGGGGACAACCGTGTCCGGGTCGTCGTCTCCGAGCACCTGCCGGCAGACGGTCGTCATCTCGTCGAAGTCGCCGCGGGCGGCGTCGAGGTGGGTGACGACGATCGCGCGGGGCATTCCGACGGCCGCGCACTCCTGCCACACCAGTCGGGTGGCCCCGTCCACGCCGTCGGCGGCCGAGACGACGAAGAGGGCGGCGTCCGCGGCACGCAGCCCGGCCCGCAGCTCGCCGACGAAGTCCGCGTAGCCGGGGGTGTCGAGGAGGTTGATCCGGATGCCGTTCCAGGCGACGGGCACCAGGGAGAGCTGGACGGAGCGCTGCTGCCGGTGCTCGATCTCGTCGTGGTCGGAGAGCGAGGTGCCGTCCTCCACCCTGCCGGGCCGGTTGATCGCGCCCGAGGCGAGGGCGAGGGATTCGACCAGAGTCGTCTTGCCGGCTTGGCTGTGGCCGACCAGTACCACGTTGCGTATCGCGGCGGGACGGTCGGCCGCTGCTGCCCTGCCGGCGGCTCCGGGGTGTGCGTTCGCTTTGTCGGCCATGTGTCCCGCCTTCCGGTTGTCACCTGCTGGAGCACGCTGGAGGGGCCGAGCGGTCGCGAAGACCACGGTTCTTCCGAGCTTTACACCGCTGCCGACAGGCGTCCATACGTGGCACACGGCACTACCCGACCGTGTGCGCCGAGTGCTTCCGGCGCGTGACTACGATGGGCCACCCGGTGGCCACACCGTCATCCGGCTCGCCCTCGACGTACCAGGGACGGTCATGCTGAACAAGTACGCGCGTGCGTTCTTCACGCGTGTCCTCACCCCGTTTGCCGCGATGCTGCTGCGCCGGGGCGTGAGTCCCGATGCCGTCACCCTGGTCGGCACCCTCGGAGTGACGGCCGGAGCCTTGATCTTCTACCCGATCGGGGAGTTCTTCTGGGGCACTGTCGTCATCACACTGTTCGTCTTCTCGGACATGGTGGACGGCAACATGGCGCGGCAGCTGGGCCGCTCCAGCCGCTGGGGAGCCTTTCTCGACTCCACGCTCGACCGGGTGGCGGACGCGGCGGTCTTCGGTGGTATCGCGCTGTGGTACGCGGGCCGCGGTGACGACCTGGTGCTGTGCGCGGTGACGCTGTTCTGCCTCTCCAGCGGGCAGGTCGTCTCGTACACCAAGGCGCGCGGCGAGAGCATCGGGCTGCCGGTCGATGTGAACGGCCTTGTCGAGCGGTCCGAGCGGCTGGTGGTCACCCTGGTGCTCGCGGGCCTCTCAGGCTTCGAGGCCACGTTCGGCGTCCCCCACATCGGCGTGCTGCTGCCGATCGCCCTGTGGGTGGTCGCGGTCGGCAGTGCGGTCACCCTCGGTCAGCGGGTGGTGACGGTACGCCGTGAGGCTGCGGAGGTGGACGAGGCGGAGCAGAGCCGGGGGGCTGCCGCCGAGGAACAGCAGGCCGCGGCGGGGGACGAGGCGGAGGAGAAGGGGAGGACCGCTTGAGCGCGCTGCGCGACCGGCTCACCGACTCGCTCTACGGGCTGGGCTGGGCGGGGGTCAAGAAGCTGCCCGAGCCCGCCGCCGCGGCGCTCGGCCGGCAGCTCGCCGACACGGTGTGGCGGCGCCGCGGCAAGGGCGTCACACGGCTGGAGGCCAACCTGGCCCGGGTGGTGCCGGACGCCTCGCCCGCCCGCCTGCGGCAGCTCTCGCAGGCGAGCATGCGCTCGTACCTGCGCTACTGGATGGAGTCCTTCCGGCTGCCCTCCTACAGCGAGCAGCACGTCCTGGACTGCGTCGACGTGGAGAACGTGCACCGGCTCACCGACGGGCTCGCCTCCGGACGCGGCGTGATACTGGCGTTGCCGCACATGGCCAACTGGGACCTGGCCGGCGCCTGGGCGGTGGCCGCGACGCGGCAGCCGTTCACCACGGTCGCCGAACGCCTCAAGCCGGAGAGCCTCTACGACCGGTTCGTCGCCTATCGGGAGAGCCTGGGCATGGAGGTGCTGCCGCACGGTGGCGCCTCCGCGCTCGGCAAGCTGGCGCGCAGGCTGCGCGCGGGCGGCTTCGTCTGCCTGGTCGCCGACCGTGATCTGTCCGCGAGCGGGATCGAGGTCGAGTTCTTCGGCGAGGCCACCCGGATGCCCGCGGGCCCCGCGCTGCTGGCCCAGCAGACCGGGGCCCTGCTGCTGCCCGTGACGCTCTGGTACGAGGCGCCGCCGCGGATGAAGGCCAGGGTCCACGAGCCGATCCCCGTGCCGCAGCTCGAAGGGGGGCGCCGGGAGCGGACCGCGGTCATGACGCAGGCCCTCGCCGACATCTTCGCCGCAGGCATCGCCGACCATCCGCAGGACTGGCACATGCTCCAGCGCTTCTGGCTCGCAGACCTGGAACCGGGGCCCGGGAAGACACCGGGGGAGGCCGCGGGCCCGGCCCCGGCCGCGGGTGAGCGGGGAACAGGATGAGGATCGGCGTCGTCTGCCCCTACTCGTGGGACGTGCCCGGCGGCGTCCAGTTCCACGTCCGCGACCTGGCCGAGCATCTGACCCGGCTGGGCCACGAGGTGTCCGTGCTGGCGCCCTCGGACGACGAGACGCCGCTGCCCTCCTACGTCGTCTCGGCGGGGCGCGCCGTGCCGGTGCCGTACAACGGCTCGGTGGCGCGGCTGAACTTCGGCTTCCTGTCCGCGGCCCGGGTGCGCCGGTGGGTGCACGAGGGCGACTTCGATGTGCTGCACATCCACGAGCCGGCCACCCCCTCGCTGGCGCTGCTGGCGTGCTGGGCGGCGCAGGGGCCCATCGTCGCCACGTTCCACACGTCCAATCCGCGCTCCCGGGCGATGATCGCGGCCTATCCGATCCTCCAGCCCGCGCTGGAGAAGATCAGTGCCCGGATCGCGGTGAGCGAGTACGCGCGCCGCACCCTGGTCGAGCACCTGGGCGGTGACGCGGTCACCATCCCCAACGGGGTCGACGTCGGCTTCTTCGCCGACGCCGAGCCCAAACCGGAGTGGCAGGGCGGGCCGGACGGTCACACGATCGGGTTCATCGGCCGGATCGACGAGCCCCGCAAGGGGCTGCCGGTGCTGATGAAGGCGTTGCCCGCCATCCTGGAGGCGGCCCCGGGCACCCGGCTGCTGGTCGCGGGGCGGGGGGACGAGCAGGAGGCGGTCGCCCAGCTCCCGCGGGCGCTGCGGGAGAGTGTCGAGTTCCTCGGCATGGTCAGCGACGAGGACAAGGCCCGGCTGCTGCGCAGCGTGGACCTGTACGTGGCGCCCAACACGGGCGGCGAGTCCTTCGGGATCATCCTGGTGGAGGCCATGTCGGCCGGAGCTCCGGTGCTCGCCAGCGACCTGGACGCCTTCGAGCAGGTGCTCGACGGGGGAGCGGCCGGCGAGCTGTTCCCCGTCGAGCAGGCCGACGCGCTGGCCGCCCGCGCCGTGGACCTGCTCGCCGACCCGGCGCGCCGCGCCGACCTGCGCAAGCGCGGCACCCGGCATGTGCGCAGGTTCGACTGGTCCACCGTCGGCGCCGACATCCTCGCCGTGTACGAGACGGTCGCGGACGGCGCCGCCTCCGTCGCCCCGGACGAGCGCACCGGGCTCCGCGCCCGGTTCGGCCTCGCCCGGGACTGAGCCCTAGGACCGATGGCCACGATGCCGACCCTCACCACCGTCATCTGGATCGTTGTCGCGCTGCTGCTCGTCGGCGTCTATCTGAGCTGGACAGCGGGGCGCCTGGACCGGCTGCACGCGCGGATCGACGCGGCCAAGGCGGCGCTGGACGCCACATTGCTGCGCCGCGCCTCCATCGCCCAGGAGCTGGCCACGGCCGGCGTCCTGGACCCCGCCGCCTCGATGGTGCTCTACCAGGCCGCGCACGGCGCCCGGCAGGCGGAGGAGGACCAGCGCGAGGTCGCCGAGAGCGAGCTGAGCCAGGCGCTGCGGGCCGTCTTCGCCGAGAGCGCCCAGCTGGAGGTCGTACGGGCGGCCCCCGGCGGGCACGAGACCGCCGCCGAGCTGGGCGCGGCGGTACGCAGGGTGCCGATGGCGCGGCGCTTCCACAACGACGCCGTACGTGCGGCACGTGCCCTGCGGCGGCACCGCACGGTGCGCTGGTTCCGGCTGGCCGGGCACGCCGCCTCGCCGCTGGCGTTCGAGATGGACGACGAGCCACCGCCGGTGCTGGCCGACCGGGGGCACCCCGCCGAGGACTGACGGCGCGGGCCACCTGTGCGGGCAACCGGTGCCCCGGCCGAAGTGGCCGGAGCCGTGCAGGCCACAGCCGGGTGATTGGCCCTTTTCGCGGGTGGGCCCGTTCGCGCAGGGTGGTCGCGGGCCTGAGAGGCCCCGTCGAACATCACTCTTCAGCGAGGTCGAACGTGTCAACTCCGTCCACCGCCCCCGACTCCCCCCAGGCGTCCGCCGCGCAGCAGCGCCCCGAGACCGGTACGGCCCGCGTCAAGCGGGGCATGGCCGAGCAGCTCAAGGGCGGCGTGATCATGGATGTCGTCACGCCGGAGCAGGCGAAGATCGCCGAGGACTCGGGCGCCGTCGCCGTCATGGCGCTGGAGCGTGTGCCCGCCGACATCCGCCAGGACGGGGGCGTGGCCCGGATGTCGGACCCCGACATGATCGAGGGCATCATCGAGGCCGTCTCGATCCCGGTGATGGCCAAGTCCCGTATCGGTCACATCGTGGAGGCCCAGGTCCTCCAGGCGCTCGGTGTCGACTACATCGACGAGTCGGAGGTCCTCACCCCGGCCGACGAGGTCAACCACAGCGACAAGTTCGCCTTCACCACGCCCTTCGTGTGCGGCGCCACCAACCTGGGCGAGGCCTTGCGCCGGATCGCCGAGGGCGCGGCCATGATCCGTTCCAAGGGCGAGGCCGGCACCGGCAACGTGGTCGAGGCCGTCCGGCACATGCGCCAGATCAAGAACGAGATCGGCAAGCTGACCGTCCTGGACAACAACGAGCTCTACGCGGCGGCCAAGGAACTGCGTGCGCCGTACGAGCTGGTCAAGGAGGTCGCGGTGGCGGGCAAGCTGCCGGTCGTCCTCTTCTCGGCGGGCGGTGTGGCCACCCCGGCGGACGCGGCGCTGATGCGCCAGCTCGGTGCGGAGGGCGTCTTCGTCGGCTCCGGCATCTTCAAGTCGGGCGACCCGGCCAAGCGCGCCGCGGCCATCGTGAAGGCCACCACCTTCTACGACGACCCCAAGATCATCGCCGATGCCTCCCGCGGTCTGGGCGAGGCGATGGTCGGTATCAACTGCGACACCCTCCCGGAGACGGAGCGCTACGCCAGCCGCGGCTGGTGATCGCCGCGGGTCCGGTGGCGGGCGGCACCGCCCGCCACCGGCACCCGTCCTCCCGCGCAGGCGCCCAGCGATCAAGAAGGACCGGTAAGTGACAGTGTCCGCACCGACGATCGGTGTGCTCGCCCTCCAGGGCGACGTCCGTGAACATCTGGCCGCCCTGGAGGCGGCGGGGGCGAAGGCCGTACAGGTGCGCCGCCTCGAAGAGCTCGACGCGGTCGACGGCCTGGTCATACCAGGGGGCGAGTCGACCACGATCAGCAAACTCGCCCTCACCTTCGGCCTCATGGACCGGCTCCGGGAGCGGGTCTCGGCGGGGATGCCCGCGTACGGCTCGTGCGCCGGGATGATCCTGCTCGCAGACAAGATCCTCGATCCGCGCTCCGGGCAGGAGACCATCGGCGGCATCGACATGATCGTCCGCCGCAACGCGTTCGGCCGCCAGAACGAGTCGTTCGAGGCGACCGTGGAGATGCCGGCCGTCCCCGGCGGACCGGTCGAGGGCGTCTTCATCCGCGCCCCCTGGGTCGAGTCGACGGGCGCGGCGGCCGAGACGCTGGCCTCCTACGACGGTCACCCGGTGGCCGTCCGCCAGCGGCACCTGCTGGCCACCGCCTTCCACCCGGAGCTGACCGGCGACCAGCGGGTGCACGCGCTGTTCACACAGATGGTGCGGTCAGCACACTGAGTCGCTGACGGTAGGATCTGCGCGTCGGGAGAAGTCGGGACTGTGAAGGAGCGAGGCTGTGTCCGGCCACTCTAAGTGGGCAACCACCAAGCACAAGAAGGCCGTGATCGATGCCAAGCGCGGCAAGCTCTTCGCGAAGCTGATCAAGAACATCGAGGTCGCGGCCCGGATGGGCGGTGCCGACCCGGAGGGCAACCCGACCCTCTACGACGCCATTCAGAAGGCGAAGAAGCAGTCGGTTCCCAACAAGAACATCGACAGCGCGGTCAAGCGCGGCGCGGGCCTGGAGGCCGGTGGCGCCGACTACGAGACGATCATGTACGAGGGGTACGGCCCCAACGGCGTCGCCGTGCTGGTCGAGTGCCTCACCGACAACCGCAACCGCGCCGCCTCCGACGTACGGGTCGCCATGACCCGCAACGGCGGCTCCATGGCCGACCCCGGCTCGGTCTCCTACCTGTTCAACCGCAAGGGCGTCGTCATCGTCCCGAAGAACGGCCGGACCGAGGACGACGTCCTCGCCGCCGTGCTGGAGGCGGGCGTCGAGGAGGTCAACGACCTCGGTGAGAACTTCGAGGTGATCAGCGAGGCCACCGACCTGGTCGACGTGCGTACGGCGCTGGTCGAGGCCGGGATCGACTACGACTCGGCCGAGGCCAGCTTCGTCCCCAGCATGCAGGTGGAGCTGGACGAGGAGGGCGCGCGCAAGATCTTCAAGCTGATCGACGCGCTCGACGACAGCGACGACGTGCAGAACGTCTTCGCCAACTTCGACGTGCCGGACGATGTGATGGCCAAGGTCGACGCATAGGCCCTCCCCCTGCGACGGTGAGCGGGTGACCCTGCCCGTCGGCTGCGGGCTGTCGGCTACGGGACGAGGGTCGTCGATGGCCGCCCGTCGCGCTGTTCCCCGCGCCCGACGGGCACGGCCCCGTTGCGGGGTGCCCGGTTCTGTCAGAGGTTCCCGATAACCTGCGGGAACACAGGCACGGTTGCACAGGGCACACCGGGAGAGGGGGATGGCATTGCGCGTGCTGGGGGTCGACCCGGGGCTGACCCGCTGCGGCATCGGCGTGGTCGACGGTGTCGCGGGGCGACGGCTGACCATGGCGGGCGTCGGGGTGATCCGTACGCCTGCCGAGGCGGAGATCCCCGAGCGGCTGGTGCTGATCGAGCGCGGACTGGAGGAGTGGCTGGATGAGCACCGCCCCGAAGCGGTCGCCGTGGAGCGGGTCTTCAGCCAGCACAACGTCCGCACCGTCATGGGCACCGCGCAGGCCAGTGCCGTGGCCATGCTGTGCGCGGCCCGGCGCGGACTGCCCGTGGCGCTGCACACCCCCAGCGAGGTGAAGGCCGCCGTCACCGGCTCGGGACGGGCCGAGAAGGCGCAGGTCGGCGCCATGGTGACGCGGCTGCTGGGGCTCGCGTCCCCGCCGAAGCCCGCCGACGCGGCCGACGCGCTCGCCCTCGCCGTCTGCCACATCTGGCGTGGCCCCGCGCACAACCGGCTGCAACAGGCTGTCGCCGCCCGGCAGGCCGCCCCCGCCTCAGGCAACCACCGTCCGCAGCCCCGCAGGAAAGGCACCGTTCGATGATCGCCTCCGTCTCGGGACCCGTCGCCGCGCTCGGCCCCGACTCCGCCGTGATCGAGGTCGGCGGAGTCGGTATGGCCGTCCAGTGCACGCCGGGCACGCTCGCCGGGCTGCGCATGGGCGAGCCGGCCAAGCTGGCCACCTCGCTGGTCGTACGGGAGGACTCGCTGACCCTCTACGGCTTCGCGGACGACGACGAGCGGCAGACCTTCGAACTGCTCCAGGCCGCCAGTGGGGTGGGCCCGCGGCTGGCCCAGGCGATGCTCGCGGTGCACAGCCCCGACGCGCTGCGGCTCGCCGTCTCCAGCGGCGACGAGAAGGCGTTGACCGCTGTGCCGGGCATCGGGAAGAAGGGTGCGCAGAAGTTGCTGCTGGAGCTGAAGGACCGGCTCGGCAAACCGCTGGGCGCGGTGCCCGCCTCGCGCGCCGCCGCCCGGGCCGCCGCGGGCTGGCAGGAGCAACTGCACGCCGCGCTGGTCGGCTTGGGATACGCGGCCAAGGAGGCGGACGACGCCGTCACGGCAGTGGCGCCGCAGGCGGAGGCCGTCGTCGCGGACGGCGGTGAGCCCCAGGTCGGTGTGCTGCTGAAGGCCGCCCTCCAGTCGCTGAACCGGGCACGGTGACACCATGAGCTTTGACGAACGGCTCGTCGACGCGGAGGTCGACAGCGACGAGCAGGCTGTCGAAGCCGCGCTGCGCCCCAAGCAGCTGGGGGAGTTCATCGGGCAGCCCAAGGTGCGCGAGCAGCTCGATCTGGTGCTGCGCGCCGCGCGGGCCCGCGGGGGCACCGCCGATCATGTGCTGCTGTCCGGCGCGCCCGGGCTGGGCAAGACGACGCTGTCGATGATCATCGCGGCCGAGATGGGCGCCCCCATCCGCATCACCTCCGGCCCCGCCATCCAGCACGCGGGCGATCTCGCGGCGATCCTCTCCTCACTCCAGGAGGGCGAGGTGCTCTTCCTGGACGAGATCCACCGGATGTCCCGTCCGGCCGAGGAGATGCTCTACATGGCCATGGAGGACTTCCGCGTCGATGTGATCGTCGGCAAGGGGCCGGGGGCGACGGCCATCCCGCTGGAGCTGCCGCCGTTCACGCTGGTCGGTGCCACCACCCGGGCCGGACTGCTGCCCCCGCCGCTGCGGGACCGCTTCGGCTTCACGGCGCACATGGAGTTCTACGAGCCGAAGGAGCTGGAGCAGGTCGTACACCGGTCCGCCCAGCTGCTGGAGGTGCGAACGGACCCGGAGGGCGCCGTGGAGATCGCCGGGCGCTCCCGGGGGACGCCGCGTATCGCCAACCGACTGTTGCGCAGGGTGAGGGACTACGCACAGGTCAAGGCCGACGGCGTCATCACCCGCGAGGTGGCGGCGGCGGCGCTGGAGGTCTACGAGGTGGACGGGCGCGGTCTCGACCGGCTCGACCGTGCGGTGCTCGGCTCGCTGCTGAAGCTGTTCGGCGGCGGCCCGGTCGGGCTCTCCACGCTTGCCGTCGCGGTGGGGGAGGAGCGTGAGACAGTGGAGGAAGTGGCCGAGCCGTTCCTCGTGCGCGAGGGGCTGCTGGCCCGTACTCCTCGTGGTCGCGTGGCCACACCAGCCGCATGGGCTCATATGGGTCTCACCCCGCCCCAGCAGTCCTCGCGGTCGGCTTCCGGAGGGCCGGGGCAACAGGGCCTGTTCGGAGCGTGACGGCGCGGAGACTCGTCGAGTCAGGAACCTCGGTGCCATGCTTGACGTTGTTCCATCGGCGAAGGCTCGCTTAGACTCCGCCGACGCCCTCCCTTTGCGGAGGCTTGCCCACCCCGAATACCCAGGCCGCTGAGACGCGGCCATGCGAAGGAATATCTTCCGCCGTGGATCCTATTGCTCTGCTCCCGTTCATTGTGATCATCGGGGCCATGTTCCTGATGACTCGCTCCGCCAAGAAGAAGCAGCGTCAGGCCGCTGAGATGCGCGACCAGATGCAGCCTGGCACGGGCATCCGCACCATCGGGGGCATGTACGCCGTCGTCAAGGAGATCCGCGAGGACAGCGTCCTTGTGGAGATCGAGCCCGGCACGCACGCGCTCTTCGCCAAGAACGCCATCGGCGCCGTGCTCTCCGATGAGGAGTTCGACCGCATCACGAACGGCCCCGAGGGCGAAGAGTTCGATGTCGACACGGTGGTTCCCGACGATGCCTCCTCGCTGACCCAGGACGAGGACGCTCCCTCCGACGCGAAGCCCGACCTTCAGAAGAAGGACGCCGGCGACGACGCCGACGCCGCCGGGAAGCAGGACGGCGAGGAGCCCGCCGAGGCGTCCGACGACGAGCCGAAGACGGACTCGGCCAAGGCCGACACCGCCGAGGCCAAGGACGGCAAGCGGGACGGGGACGCCGACTCCAAGTAAGGTCAGCGCCGCCGGGCTGGGGGAGAAGACCGGGTCCGGCGGCGTAGCACGTCCACAGACCACTTCGCGCGCCGCTGTGCCGCGCCCGGCCGAACTCGCGGGGCGGCACGGGCGGTTGGACAGGGAGAGACGAGAAGGTGGCAGCACCGAAGAGGGGTCGCAAGGCCTCCGGCGCCAAGGGGAGGCCGTGGCGCGCCCTAGGGCTGATTCTGGTGATCACGGCTGGGCTGGTCGTGGGAATGTTCGCCTCGGGCCACACGACGCCCAGGCTGGGCATCGACCTGGCCGGCGGCACCAGCATCACGCTGGAGGCGAAGAACCAGCCGGGCAAGCCCAACGCGATCAACAAGACCAACATGAACACCGCCGTCGGCATCATCGAGCGGCGCGTCAACGGTCTTGGCGTGACGGAGGCCGAGGTTCAGACCCAGGGCGACCGGCACATCATCGTCAACATCCCCAAGGGCACCAACTCCAAGCAGGCGCGCGAGCAGGTGGGCACCACGGCGCAGCTTGCTTTCCGTCCGGTGCTGACGCTGGCGCAGGCCCAGCAGCCGCAGAAGCCGCAGCCCAAGCCCTCCAAGTCCGGCAGCTCCGACAAGCAGGACGGCAAGAGCGGCCAGGACGGCAAGAGCGGTGAGGACGAGAAGGCGTCGCCCTCCTCCTCGCCGTCGGCCTCCGCGTCGTCCAACGGCCAGGGCCGCGCCGTCACCGAGGGGCTGACCGCCAGGACGGACGAGAGCCCCACCCCCAAGCCCGGCGAGTCCGGCGGGAAGAAGAGCCCGCAGCCCACGGCGCCGCCGCAGCAGCCCCAGGCCCCCGGCGTCTCGGCCGCACTCACCAAGAAGCTGAACGCGCTCGACTGCAGCACCAAGGAAGCGCGGGCCAAGGCCAGCGAGAAGGCCGCCAGCACCAAGGGTTCCGAGCCGGTCGTCGCCTGTGACGCCAAGGATCCGATCAAGTACGTGCTCGGTCCCGTCGCCGTGCAGGGCAAGAACGTCAGTGAGGCCAAGGCGGTCTTCGACCAGCAGCGCGGTCAGTGGATCGTCCAGATGTCGTTCAACGACAAGGGTTCCGACCAGTTCGGCGAGATCACCGGCAAGCTGTCGAAGAATCCGCAGCCGCAGAACCAGTTCGCCATCGTGCTCGACGGCCAGGTCCAGTCGGCGCCGACCGTCAACCAGCGACTGACCAACAACGCGGAGATCTCCGGCAGCTTCACCCAGGAGTCCGCGGAGGAACTGGGCAACATCCTCTCCTACGGTGCACTGCCGCTCTCCTTCGAGGAGTCGGACGTCACCACCGTCACCGCCGCGCTCGGCAGCGACCAGCTGGAGGCGGGTCTCATCGCGGGCGCCATCGGTCTCGCGCTGGTGATCGTCTATCTGGTGGCCTACTACCGCGGCCTCGCGCTGATCGCCATTCTCAGCCTGCTCGTCTCGGCGGTCATGACGTACACGATCATGACGCTGCTGGGTCCGGCGATGAGTTTCGCGCTCAACCTGCCGGCCGTCTGCGGTGCCATCGTCGCCATCGGTATCACGGCGGACTCGTTCATCGTCTACTTCGAACGTATAAGGGACGAGGTGCGCGAGGGCCGCACGCTGCGGCCGGCGGTCGAGCGGGCCTGGCCTCGTGCCCGGCGCACCATCCTCGTCTCCGACTTCGTCTCCTTCCTCGCCGCCGCGGTGCTGTTCATCGTCTCGGTCGGCAAGGTCCAGGGCTTCGCGTTCACGCTGGGCCTGACCACCGCGCTGGACGTGGTCGTGGTGTTCTTCTTCACCAAGCCGGTCATGACGCTGCTCGCCCGCAGGAAGTTCTTCGCCGACGGACATCCCTGGTCCGGCCTCGATCCCAAGCGGCTCGGAGCCAGGCCACCCCTGCGGCGCGGTCGCCGCACCGTCAGCACCGACACGAAGGAGGCCTGAGGTGTCCCGTCTCGGCAGTCTCGGCGCCCGGCTGTACCGCGGTGAGGTCGGCTACGACTTCGTCGGACACCGCAAGTTCTGGTACGGCCTGTCGATCCTGATCACCATCACGGCCATCGTCGGTGTCGTCGTCCGCGGCCTCAACATGGGCATCGAGTTCGAGGGCGGCGCCGTCTTCACCACGCCCAAGACCTCCGCCTCCGTGCAGCAGACCACGCACTCGGCGGAGGAGATCTCCGGGCACACCGCCATCGTCCAGGAGCTGGGCGACGGCGGTATGCGCGTGCAGATCGCCAGCGTCGACACCGAGACCTCCACCCAGGTCAAGGAGAAGCTGGCCGAGGAACTGCACGTCAACCCGGAGAAGATCGACGCCCAGCTGGTCGGCCCCAGCTGGGGCGAGCAGATCGCCAACAAGGCGTGGCAGGGGCTCGGGATCTTCATGATCCTGGTGGTGATCTATCTCGCCATCGCCTTCGAGTGGCGCATGGCGCTCGCCGCGCTCATCGCGCTGATCCATGACATCACCATCACCGTCGGTGTCTACTCGCTCGTCGGCTTCGAGGTCACACCGGGCACGGTGATCGGTCTGCTGACGATTCTCGGCTACTCGCTCTACGACACGGTCGTCGTCTTCGACGGTCTGAGAGAGGGCAGCAAGAACGTCACCAAGCAGACCAGGTACACCTACAGCGAGGTCGCCAACCGCAGCATCAACAGCACGCTGGTGCGCTCGATCAACACCACCGTCGTGGCGCTGCTGCCGGTCGCGGGTCTGCTGTTCATCGGCGGCGGGATGCTCGGTGGCGGCATGCTCAACGACATCGCGCTCTCCCTGTTCGTCGGCCTCGCCGCCGGCGCCTACTCCTCGATCTTCATCGCCACGCCGCTGGTCGCCGACTTCAAGGAGCGCCAGCCCGAGATGAAGGCCCTCGCCAAGCGGGTGCACGCCAAGCGGCTGAAGGCGGCCGAGCGTGAGGCCCACGAGCCGGGCGACGACCAGGACGGCGAGCAGGCCGACCCGGACGACGAGGCCCCGGACGGTGACGGCGGTGTCCGCCCCACCGTCACCGTGGACAACGGCCGCGACGGTGGCCCCGCGGCAGCGGGCGCCGGAGTCGCGGGGCAGCGGCGTCAGCCGACCTCCCGTGGCCGAGGCCGCGGCAGGCCGTCCGGAAAGCGCAGGTGAGCCGGTGAGCACGAGCGAGTCCTCAGCGGTCCCGCTGGTCCCCGCCGATGTACGGGAGCTGCTGACCAGCCGGATCCACGACGTGCCCGACTATCCGAAGCCCGGAGTGCTGTTCAAGGACATCACCCCGCTGCTCGCCGACGCCAAGGCGTTCGCCGTCCTCACCGATGTGCTGGCCGATCTCGCCGAGCAGCACGGGGCGACGAAGATCGTCGGTCTGGAGGCGCGCGGCTTCATCCTCGGCGCCCCCGCCGCCGTGCGCGCGGGCGTCGGCTTCGTGCCCGTCCGCAAGTCCGGCAAGCTCCCGGGCGCCACGCTCTCCCAGACGTACGACCTCGAGTACGGCAGCGCCCAGATCGAGGTGCACTCCGCGGGGTTCACGGAGGGCGACCGGGTGCTGGTGATCGACGACGTACTGGCCACCGGCGGCACCGCCGAGGCGTCCGTCCAGCTCATCCGGCGCACCGGTGCCGAGGTCGCGGGCGTGGCCATACTGCTGGAGCTCGGCTTCCTGGAGGGACGCAAGCGGCTGGAGCGGGCCCTGGCGGGTGCGCCGCTCGACGTCCTCGTCACCGTCTGAGCCGACCACCCGCAGCCTGGTCCGACCACTGCACCGTCCCGTCCTGGGACACCGGCCGAGGGCACAAGGCGGCCACCCGATACGTTCTACGGGGCGTACCCCGGCACCGAAGGCCGGGGGAGGGTGGCCGCCTTCGTCGTCCTCCCGTCCCGTCCGGGCGGGCCCGTCCCCGTGCGGGTGGCTACCATGGCAGTCCGACCTGGGGTCCACCGAGGAGTGCTCTTGCCAGACGAGGCCCAGCAGCTCACCGCCGCGCAGCGCCAGGAAGCGGAGGCCGCGGGCGAGGCGGCCCGGCGCCGGTCCGGCGCCGCGGCCAACGGCGGGCTGCCCTCGAAGAGCGAGGGCAGCGGCCGGTCCCGCGCCGCCGACGCCTCCGGGAAGCAGACCGCAGCCCCGGGCCGCGGCGGCAGGGGCGGCGATCGCGGAAAGGGCGCCGAGAACGGTGCTCGCGACCGTGTGGCGCCCGCCCGCGCCGTCTCCGGGGTATCGGGCCGCTCCGGGTCCTCCAACCGCGTACGCGCCCGTCTGGCGCGTCTGGGGGTGCAGCGGTCCAGCCCGTTCAACCCCGTCCTGGAGCCGCTGCTGCGGATAGTGCGCAGCAACGACCCCAAGATCGAGTCCTCCACGCTCCGCCAGATCGAGCGCGCCTACCAGGTCGCCGAGCGCTGGCACCGCGGTCAGAAGCGCAAGAGCGGCGACCCGTACATCACCCACCCCCTCGCCGTCACCACGATCCTCGCCGAGCTCGGCATGGACCCGGCGACGCTGATGGCGGGGCTGCTGCACGACACCGTCGAGGACACCGAGTACGGGCTCGACACACTGCGTCGCGACTTCGGCGACCAGGTGGCCCTCCTGGTGGACGGCGTCACCAAGCTGGACAAGGTCAAGTTCGGTGAGGCGGCGCAGGCCGAGACGGTGCGCAAGATGGTCGTCGCGATGGCCAAGGACCCCCGCGTCCTGGTGATCAAGCTCGCCGACCGGCTGCACAACATGCGCACGATGCGCTACCTCAAGCGGTCCAAGCAGGAGCAGAAGGCCCGCGAGACGCTGGAGATCTTCGCGCCGCTCGCCCACCGGCTGGGCATGAACACCATCAAGTGGGAGCTGGAGGACCTCGCCTTCGCGATCCTCTACCCCAAGATGTACGACGAGATCGTGCGGCTGGTGGCCGAGCGGGCCCCCAAGCGGGACGAGTACCTGGCCGTCGTCACCGACGAGGTCCAGGCCGATCTGCGCGCCGCCCGTATCAAGGCCACCGTCACCGGGCGGCCCAAGCACTACTACAGCGTCTACCAGAAGATGATCGTCCGCGGCCGGGACTTCGCGGAGATCTACGATCTGGTGGGCATCCGCGTCCTGGTGGACACCGTGCGCGACTGCTATGCCGCGCTGGGCACCGTCCACGCCCGCTGGAACCCGGTTCCCGGGCGGTTCAAGGACTACATCGCGATGCCCAAGTTCAACATGTACCAGTCGCTGCACACGACGGTCATCGGGCCCGGCGGCAAGCCCGTCGAACTGCAGATCCGCACCTTCGACATGCACCGCCGCGCCGAGTACGGCATCGCCGCGCACTGGAAGTACAAGCAGCAGGCCGTCGCCGGTACCTCCAAGGTGCGCACCGACGTGCCCAAGAGCGCGGGCAAGGGCGGTGCCAACGACGAAGCGATCAACGACATGTCGTGGCTGCGCCAGCTGCTCGACTGGCAGAAGGAGACCGAGGACCCCGGCGAGTTCCTGGAGTCGCTGCGCTTCGACCTCTCCCGCAACGAGACCTTCGTCTTCACCCCCAAGGGCGACGTCATAGCGCTCCCGGCGGGCGCCACCCCCGTCGACTTCGCCTACGCCGTCCACACCGAGGTCGGCCACCGCACCATCGGTGCCCGCGTCAACGGCCGGCTGGTGCCCCTGGAGTCGACCCTCGACAACGGCGACACCGTCGAGGTCTTCACCTCCAAGGCGTCCGGCGCCGGGCCCTCCCGGGACTGGCTCGGCTTCGTCAAGTCACCGCGCGCCCGCAACAAGATCCGCGCCTGGTTCACCAAGGAGCGCCGTGACGAGGCCATCGAGCAGGGCAAGGACGCCATAGCGCGGGCCATGCGCAAGCAGAACCTGCCCATCCAGCGCATCCTCACCGGCGACTCGCTGGTCACCCTCGCCCACGAGATGCGCTACCCCGACATCTCCGCGCTCTACGCGGCGATCGGCGAGGGCCATGTCTCGGCGCAGAACGTCTGCCAGAAGCTGGTGCAGGCGCTCGGCGGGGAGGACGAGGCCAAGGAGGACATCGCGGAGACGGCTCCGCCGATGCCCGCGCGCAGTTCGCGGCGGCGCTCCACGACCGACCCGGGTGTCGTCGTCAAGGGCGCGGGCTCGGACGTGTGGGTCAAGCTGGCCCGCTGCTGTACGCCCGTGCCGGGCGACCCCATCATCGGATTCGTCACCCGCGGCAACGGCGTCTCGGTGCACCGCGCCGACTGCGTCAACGTCGACTCCCTCACCCGGGAGCCGGAGCGGATCCTGGATGTCGAGTGGGCGCCCACCCAGTCGTCCGTCTTCCTGGTCGCCATCCAGGTCGAGGCCCTGGACCGCTCCCGCCTCCTCTCGGACGTCACCCGCGTCCTGTCCGACCAGCACGTCAACATCCTCTCGGCCGCCGTGCAGACCTCCCGCGACCGGGTCGCCGTCTCCCGCTTCACCTTCGAGATGGGCGACCCCAAGCACCTCGGCCACGTACTGAAGGCAGTACGTGGCGTGGAGGGGGTGTACGACGTCTACCGCGTCACCTCTGCGCGGCGCCCGCAGTAAGGCCCCGGGGTGTGGGGGCGGTGCCCCCACACCCATGGCGGTCAGCCCTGGAACTCCTGGAGGCCCTTGAGGGCCTGGTCCAGGAGGGCCTGGCGACCGGCCAGCTCTTGTTCGAGCTTGGCGGCCTTGGCCTCGTTCCCCGCGGCGCGGGCCTGCTCGATCTGGGCCTTGAGCTTGTCGACCGCGTCCTGGAGCTGACCGGCCAGCCCGGTGGCGCGGGCCCGCGCCTCCGGGTTGGTGCGGCGCCACTCGGCTTCCTCGGCCTCCTGGATGGCGCGCTCGACGGCGTGCATCCGGCCCTCGATCTTCGGCCGTGCGTCGCGCGGCACATGGCCGATGGCGTCCCAGCGCTCGTTGAGGGAGCGGAAGGCGCTCCGTGCTGCCTTCAGATCGGTGATGGGCAGCAGCTTCTCCGCCTCGGCGGCCAGCTCCTCCTTCCGCGCCAGGTTCTCCCGCTGCTCGCTGTCACGCTCGGCGAAGACCTCGCTGCGGGCCTGGAAGAAGATGTCCTGGGCGCCGCGGAAGCGCGCCCACAGATCGTCCTCGTGCTCACGCTGCGCCCGGCCGGCGGCCTTCCAGTCCTGCATCAGCTCGCGGTACTTGGCCGCGGTGGGACCCCAGTCGCGCGAGCCGGAGAGCGCCTCGGCCTCGGCGACCAGCTTCTCCTTGCGCTGCCGCGCCTCCTCGCGCTGCGCGTCCAGCTGTGCGAAGTGCGCCTTGCGGCGCTTGGAGAACGCCGAGCGGGCGTGCGAGAAGCGGTGCCACAGTTCGTCGTCGCTCTTGCGATCCAGCCGCGGCAGGCCCTTCCAGATGTCCACCAGCGCCCGCAGCCGCTCCCCGGCCGCCCGCCACTGCTCGCTGCGGGCCAGCTCCTCGGCCTCGGCGACCAGTTCCTCCTTGGCGCGGCGCGCCTCCTCGGCCTGCTGCGCCTTGCGGGCCTTGCGCTCCTCACGGCGCTGCTCGACGGTCTCGGTGAGCTGGTCGAGCCGGGCCCGCAGCGCCTCCAGGTCGCCCACCGCGTTGTGCGCGTCGATCTGCTCGCGCAGATGGTCGATCGCGGCGGTGGCGTCCTTGGCGGACAGATCGGTCGTCTTCACCCGGCGCTCAAGCAGGTCGATCTCCACGACCAGACCGTCGTACTTGCGCTTGAAGTAGGCGAGGGCCTCGTCGGGCGAGCCCGCCTGCCACGACCCGGCGACCTTCTCGCCGTCGGCCGTACGCACGTACACAGTCCCCGCGTCGTCGACGCGGCCCCACGGGTCGCTGCTCACAGCGCCTCCTCCACAAGATGCCCGCGGGGGCTGTGGCCCCCCGGCATCGTCCACGTATCTCGTCACAGTCAACATAGGCGACCGGCGCCCGCGCTGTCCGCATCCGGCGAGCGGCGAATTGCCGGTCGGAAGCGGTTCGCCGAACCGTACCGCGCGGGCGGCGACGGCCGGTCGGTCAGGACTTACGGACCGTAGCCTTGTCGATCACCACGGTTGCGTTGGGCGGGCCGTCACCCTGCGGGGAGGCCACACCCGCCTTGGCGATCTTCTTGAGCACCTTCATGCCCGAGTCGGAGACCTTGCCGAACGGTGTGTATTTGGGCGGGAGCTTACTGTCCTCGTAGACGAGGAAGAACTGGCTGCCTGCGGTGTCCGGGCCGCTGTTGGCCATCGCGACGGTACCCGCGGGGTACTCGGCGCCCTTGAGGTTCTCGTCGGACAGCTCGTAGCCGGGGCCGCCGCTGCCGGTGCCGGTCGGATCCCCGCACTGCAGCACGTGCAGCTGGGGCTGGTCGGTCATCCGGTGGCAGCGGGTGTGGTCGAAGAACTTCTGGCCCGCCAGGAAGTGGAAGGAGTTGACCGTGTGCGGCGCCTCGCCGGCGTCCATGTCGATGTCGATACCGCCGCAGGTGGTCTCCAGCCGCATCGTGTACGAGGCCGACTCGTCCACCTTCATGGGCGGCTCCTTCTTCCACTGCTTGCCGGTCGGCCTGCCCTTGGCCGGCTTCTCGCAGGGGTCCGGGGCCTTGCTGGTGGGAGGCGCGGAGGGCTGGTCGGCCGCGGCGTCGTCCTTCTCGTCCCCGTTGAGCCCGCCGGAGGCGGCGTAGGCCCCGCCCATCGCCAGGACCATCACCAGTCCGAGGGCGATCGAGACGTTGCGTATACGGGCTTTGCGACGGGCCGCCTCCCGCCGCTTGAGCTGCCGCTCGTACTTCTGACGGGCGAGCTGCTTTCTGCGCTGCTCACTGCTGACCACGGTCTCGTCTCCTTCGAGGCGTTAGGCGGGGCGTTGGGCGAGGCGTCTTCGAGGCGTCGTACCTGCGGACCTCACGTACCGTATACGCCACCTGCACGGATTCGCGCCGCCCGTTACGGGTTCGCCGCACGCGGACCCGCGCCGGTAGGCTGGCAGCTGCCTGACCGGCGACGGGCCTGCTCGGCCGCGTCGTCGCCCCTCCGCTGTCGGACGAATGAAGGACGATCGTGCTCGTTGCCGGGTTCCCCGCCGGGGCCTGGGGGACCAACTGTTATCTGGTCGCCCCGGCCGCAGGCGAGGAGTGCGTGATCATCGATCCGGGCCACCAGGCCGCGCAGGGTGTCGAGGAGGCCGTCGCCAAGCATCGGCTCAAGCCGGTGGCGGTGATCCTCACGCACGGTCACATCGACCACGTCGCCTCCGTCGTCCCGGTCTGCGGCTCGCACGACGTGCCCGCCTGGATCCACCCGGACGACCGCTACATGATGAGCGACCCGGAGAAGGCGCTGGGGATGACCATCGGGCAGCCGCTGATGGGCGAGCTGACGGTGGGCGAGCCGGACGACGTCGAGGAGCTGTCGGACGGCGCGGTGCTGAACCTGGCGGGGCTGGAGCTGACCGTCGCGCACGCGCCCGGCCATACCAAGGGGTCGGTGACCTTCCGGATGCCCGAGCAGGCGGATGTGCCGCCGGTGCTGTTCTCGGGCGACCTGTTGTTCCCCGGCTCCATCGGCCGCACCGATCTGCCCGGCGGCGACCCGGACGAGATCCTCCGGTCCCTGGCGCGTGTGTGCCTTCCGCTGGAGGACGAGACCGTGGTCCTGCCCGGACACATGCACCAGACGACCATCGGCCGCGAGCGCGCCACCAACCCCTTCCTGCGACAGGTGGCGGAGCACGGCCCGGGAGGCGGCGGCACCGACGCCGCAGCCGCCCCGCGACGAGGAATGTGACGAGAAGCCACGTGAGCACCTACAAGGCCCCCAAGGGCACCTACGACCTGCTGCCGCCCGACTCCGCGAAGTACCTCGCCGTGCGCGACGCCATCTGTGCACCGCTGCGCAGGTCCGGTTACGGCTATGTGGAGACCCCCGGGTTCGAGAGCGTCGAGCTGTTCGCACGCGGTGTCGGCGAGTCCACCGACATCGTGACCAAGGAGATGTACACCCTCACCACCAAGGGCGGTGACGAGCTGGCCCTGCGCCCCGAGGGCACCGCCTCGGTGCTGCGTGCCGCGCTGGAGGCCAACCTGCACAAGGCGGGCAACCTCCCGGTGAAGCTGTGGTATTCGGGTTCGTACTACCGCTACGAGCGCCCCCAGAAGGGCCGGTACCGCCACTTCTCCCAGGTGGGCGCCGAGGCGCTGGGTACCGAGGACCCGACGCTGGACGCCGAGCTGATCATCCTGGCGTACGACGCGTACCGCTCGCTGGGGCTCAGCGGCTTCCGGCTGCTGCTCAACTCCCTGGGCGACCGCACCTGCCGGCCGGTCTACCGGGCCGCACTGCAGGACTTCCTGCGCGGCCTCGAACTGGACGAGGACACCCGGGCCCGCATCGAGATCAACCCGCTGCGCGTGCTGGACGACAAGCGGGAGAGCGTGCGTCGCCAGTTGGCCGAAGCGCCGATGATGCGCGACCACCTGTGCGAGGAGTGCAAGGCCTTCCACGAGGAGGTGCGGGCGCTGCTGACCGAGGCGGGCGTGCCCTTCGAGGACGACCCCCGACTGGTGCGCGGTCTCGACTACTACACCCGTACCACTTTCGAGTTCGTCCACGACGGTCTCGGCTCGCAGTCGGCCATCGGCGGCGGCGGCCGGTACGACGGCCTCTCCGAGATGATCGGCGGGCCCGCCCTGCCGTCCGTCGGCTGGGCACTGGGTGTGGATCGCACGGTGCTGGCGCTGGAGGCCGAAGGGGTCGAGCTCGAACTGGCACCGGCCACCGAACTGTTCGCCGTCCCCATCGGCGACGAGGCACGCCGACGGCTGTTCGGCCTGGTCACCGAGTTGCGCCGGGAGGGCGTCGCCGCCGATCTGGCGTACGGCGGCAAGGGCATGAAGAACGCCATGAAGTCGGCCAACCGCTCCGGAGCCCGGTTCGCGCTGCTGCTGGGGGAGCGTGACCTCGCCGAGGGCGTGGCCCAGCTCAAGGACCTCACCAGCGGCGAGCAGACGGCGTTGCCACTCGATCGGGTGGTGGCCGAAGTGCGGGCCAACCTGCGGTGAGCGCAGGGCCGGTTGGGGCAGAATGTGCCCGGTACCGGCCATGGACCAGATGACGGGACGAAAAGGCTATGACGACGACGGCACCCCTCGACGAGGCGCACGTGGGCGCGGACGCACCGAAGGGGGGTGCCGTGGGCGCGAGCCGGGCCTTCGCCTGGATGCTCATCGTCACCGGCGCCGCCGGACTGCTCGCGTCCTGGGTCATCACGCTGGACAAGTTCAAGCTGCTCGAGGACAAGAACTTCAAGCCGGCGTGCAGCATCAACCCGGTCGTCTCCTGCGGCAACATCATGGAGAGCGACCAGGCTTCGGCCTTCGGCGCCCCCAACCCCATGATCGGGCTGGTGGCCTACGGCGTGGTCATCTGTGTCGGTGTCACCCTGCTCACCCGCACCGGCTTCCCGCGCTGGTACTGGCTCACCTTCAACGCGGGCTGCGTGTTCGGCGTCGGCTTCGTGACCTGGCTGCAGTACCAGTCGCTCTACACCATCGGGAACCTGTGCCTGTGGTGCTGCCTGGCCTGGGTCGCGACGATCATCATGTTCTGGTACGTGACCGCGCACAACGTCCGCAACGGCTTCCTGCCGGCCCCCGCGGCGGTGCGCGGCTTCGCCGACGAGTTCCCCTGGGTGCTCCCGGTGCTGCACATCGGAGTGATCGGCATTCTGGTCCTCACTCGCTGGTGGGACTTCTGGACCAGCTGAGCCCCGGCCCTCGGGCGGCCCGGCGGGCGGCACGACTGTCAGTGGGCTGACTTAGGGTTTCGGGTGTGGAGCCCGATCTTTTCACCGCAGCAGCAGAGGACCGCCAGGCCAAGGACCCGTCCGCCAGCCCTCTCGCCGTCCGGATGCGCCCGCGCACCCTGGACGAGGTCGTGGGGCAGCAGCATCTGCTGCGCCCCGGCTCCCCGCTGCGCCGACTGGTGGGGGAGGGCGGCGGCGGCCCTGCCGGAACGTCCTCCGTGATGCTGTGGGGGCCGCCCGGCACCGGAAAGACGACCCTCGCGTACGTCGTCAGCCAGGCCACCGACAAGCGGTTCGTGGAACTGTCGGCGATCACCGCCGGGGTCAAAGAGGTGCGCAGTGTCATCGACGGCGCCCGCCGCGCCTCCGGTGCGTACGGCAAGGACACCGTCCTCTTCCTCGACGAGATCCACCGCTTCAGCAAGGCCCAGCAGGACTCGCTGCTGCCCGCCGTGGAGAACCGCTGGGTCACGCTGATCGCGGCCACCACCGAGAACCCGTACTTCTCGGTGATCTCCCCCTTGCTCTCCCGTTCCTTGCTGCTGACGCTGGAACCGCTGACCGACGACGACATCCGCGGCCTGCTGCGCCGCGCCGTCGCCGACGAACGCGGCCTCGCGGGAGAGGTGACGCTCCCCGAGGACTCCGAGGACCATCTGCTGCGGATCGCCGGTGGCGACGCGCGGCGCGCACTGACGGCTCTGGAGGCGGGAGCGGGCGCCGCCCTGGCCAAGGGGGAGGGCGCCATCTCGCTGGCCACCGTCGAGGAGGCCGTCGACCGCGCCGCCGTGAAGTACGACCGCGCCGGTGACCAGCACTACGACGTGGCCAGCGCGCTGATCAAGTCCATCCGGGGCTCCGACGTGGACGCCGCACTGCACTACCTCGCCCGGATGATCGAGGCCGGGGAGGATCCGCGGTTCATCGCCCGCCGCCTGATGATCTCCGCGAGCGAGGACATCGGGCTGGCGGACCCGACCGCGCTGCAGACGGCTGTCGCCGCCGCGCAGGCCGTCGCGATGATCGGCTTCCCCGAGGCGCGCATCACCCTCGGCCACGCCACCGTCGCGCTGGCGCTCGCGCCCAAGTCGAACGCGGCGTATCTGGCGATCGACGCGGCGCTGGCCGATGTGCGGGCGGGGCTGGCCGGGCCGGTTCCACCGCACCTGCGGGACAGCCACTACAAGGGATCGCAGAAGCTGGGCCACGGACAGGGATATCAGTACCCGCACGATCTGCCGGGCGGTATCGCCGCCCAGCAGTACGCGCCGGACGCGGTGCACGGGCGCCGCTACTACGAGCCGACCCGCCATGGTGCGGAGGCGCGCTACGCGGAGGTTGCCGACCGAGTGCGGGCCCGCCTGCGCGGCGAACCGGAGTGACCTCCTGCGTACCTCGTTCCGATGAGGGGCTGCCCCTGTCTGCCCGTTGCGGGCTGCGCGTCCGTCGTGGCCGGTCGCGCAGTTCCCCGCGCCCCTTCGGGGCGCATCCCCTTGCCGGGAGTGCCCCATGAAGCAGACAGTCAAGCTTGCGGGGTAGCCAATCAGGGGCGCGGGGAACTGCGCGACAAGCCGTAAAGCACCCGCAGTCTGCAAACGGCGGGCAAGGGCAGCCCCCGGCCAGCCCCCGAGAGGGAGCGCCCCTAACCACCGGCCGCGAACAAGGTGTGCATCGCGTGCCGCAGCTCCGCGACCGTGCCGACCGGCTCGGTGAAGTCGAAGCGGGCGTCCATGCACGGTCCCGTACCGCTCCAGCCCCGTACCCGCAGCCCGAACCGGTCGAGCGCCAGCGGAACCGCCTGCTCCCACCCCTGGCAGGCGCACAGCCCGCGCACCTGCTCCTGGTGCGCGGCGGCCAGGTGCTGCAGGAGCTCGGCCTCATGTGCGGCGAGCGGATCAGGCGCGGCGGCGGCGAAGTCGTCGGGTTCCACGGCTTCCTCGCCCCACAGATCGTCGACGTAGGCCTCGCCGACCTCCAGCCGCAGCATGCGCCGGGAGGTTCCGGCCACGGGGGCGTAGGGGGCGGCCTCGGCGAGCAGCCGGGCGCAGACGGCGCGGTCCTCCCCGCGTACGGGGGTGAGCCAGCCGGCGACCCAGGCCCGGCCCCGTAGCCGGTGCGGTACGGAGACGGGCGCCACATCAGTGATCTCCATCACCGCCGCGAGGTCGTCGTCCTGCGCGTAGGAACTCACGCGCGCTTCCAACGAGTCCGCCGGGACCAGCAGCAGGACGTCTCCATCGGGGGTGACGGTGCGGGCCTCGGGCACTCCGGCGCCGGGTTCCCGCAGGTCGGGCTCGGCCCCGGGAATGGTCAGCAGGGCGGATACGCTGGATTGCGCGAGGGTTCGTACACGTTCGGCGGCGGTCGGCTGCCGGGCGTCTTCCACGGGACGCGGCTGTTCCTCCTCGGCGTCGGTGCCAGGCGGGGAAATCCCAGGTCGAAACATACGTGCTCCTCGGCTAAGGTAAGGCTCACCTAACTTACACGGAGGTCCGTTCAACGTGAACCAGTCGCGTCCCAAGGTCAAGAAGTCGCGTGCCCTGGGCGTCGCGCTGACCCCGAAGGCCGTCAAGTACTTCGAACAGCGCCCGTACCCGCCCGGGGAGCACGGCCGGGGCCGCAAGCAGAACAGTGACTACAAGGTCCGTCTGCTGGAGAAGCAGCGCCTGCGCGCGCAGTACGACATCAGCGAGAGCCAGATGCGGCGCGCCTACGAGCGTGCCCGCAAGACCGGAGAGAAGACGGGCGAGGCGCTGGTCGTCGAGCTGGAGCGGCGGCTGGACGCCCTTGTGCTGCGCTCCGGTCTGGCCCGTACGATCTACCAGGCCCGGCAGATGGTGGTGCACGGCCATATCGCGGTCAACGACCGCAAGGTCGACAAGCCGTCCTTCCGCGTCCGTCCCGACGACGTGGTGATGGTCCGCGAGCGCAGCCGCGACAAGTACCCCTTCCAGGTCGCCCGTGAGGGTGGCTACGCGGGCGAGGGCGAGACCCCGCGCTATCTGCAGGTGAACCTGCAGGCGCTCGCCTTCCGCCTGGACCGGGACCCCAACCGCAAGGAGATCCCGGTCATCTGCGACGAGCAGCTGGTCGTCGAGTACTACGCCCGCTGACCGCTCGCTTCGGCCCAGCCCCGCCAGCCCGCCTGCCCGGCGCCGGTTCTCCTCCGGTACGGGCACGGCGGGCTGCGGCGTTCCCGGGGCGCCCGGCAACGGGGCGCGTCCGACGGGCGCTTGCCCGGCCTCCGCACGGAAGGGACTCCCCGGCCCGTAATGCGGTACGGAGGCGGCGGCCCGGCGCGATAAGGTCGGTGTCTCGTACGCCGCCGCGGTCGGCCACCCGGCGAGCGGCGGCCGACCCCCATGACCATCAAGGGAAGCGGTGCAGCGTGTCCGGTGGAGAAGTGGCCGGCCTCCTCGTGGCCGTCTTCTGGGCGATCCTGGTGTCGTTCCTCGCCGTTGTGCTGGTGAGGCTCGCCCAGACGCTCAAGGCGGCGACCAAGCTGGTGACAGGTGTGACGGAGCAGGCAGTCCCCCTCCTGGGAGAGGCGTCGGCGACCGTCCGGTCCGCACAGACCCAGCTCGACCGCGTCGACGCCATCGCGACGGACGTCCAGGAGGTCACCTCCAACGCCTCCGCGCTCTCCTCCACCGTCTCGACCGCCTTCGGCGGCCCGCTCGTCAAGGTCGCCGCCTTCGGCTACGGCGTCCGGCGGGCCCTGGGCCGCAAGGACACGCCCGAGCGGGAGACGCGCGGTGGCCGGAAGGTCGTCGTCAGCCGCACCGTACCCGCCGCCCGCCGCGGCGGCCGCAAGCGTGGAAGGGGCTGAGCGCAGATGTTCCGCCGTGCCTTCTGGTTCACCACCGGCGCCGCCGCCGGTGTCTGGGCCACCACCAAGGTCCAGCGCAAGATCCGCAGCCTCGCGCCCGACGCGCTGGCGGTGCGCGCTGCCGACAAGGCCGTCGAAGGCGGCCACCGGCTCCGCGAGTTCGCGCTCGACGTGCGCTCCGGCATGGTCCAGCGGGAGAGCGAACTCAAGGACGCGCTGGGCCTGTCGGTGGCCGAGGAGGCCGACCGCTACCGGGAACTCCCGGCCGGACAGCCCGCCTCCGTCTCGCGGCAGCAGGGCAAGCGCCTCCCGCGGCAGCAGCGCAAGCGGCAGCTCGGCGGGGTACTCCCCGGGCCTGCGGCCGGGAGGAGCCGGCAGGCTCCGCCGCTTCGCCCCGACCCGCTGGACCCCCAGGACCAGCGGTCCACCCCCAACCACCCGAACGACCGGAATGAGGACCACTGATGGAGTCGGCTGAAATCCGCCGCCGCTGGCTGCGCTTCTTCGAGGAGCGAGGGCACCACGTCGTGCCATCGGCGTCGCTGATCGCGGACGACCCGACGCTGCTGCTGGTCAACGCGGGCATGGTGCCCTTCAAGCCGTACTTCCTGGGCGAGACGACCCCGCCCTGGCCGCGGGCCACCAGCGTGCAGAAGTGTGTGCGTACGCCGGACATCGAAGAGGTCGGCAAGACCACCCGGCACGGCACCTTCTTCCAGATGTGCGGCAACTTCTCCTTCGGCGACTACTTCAAGGAGGGGGCCGCCAAGCTCGCCTGGGAGCTGCTGACCTCCTCGCAGGAGCAGGGCGGCTACGGACTCGACCCCGAGCGCCTGTGGATCACCGTCTACGAGCAGGACGACGAGGCCGAGCGCATCTGGCGGGACGTCGTCGGCGTGCCCACCGAGCGCATCCAGCGGCTGGGCATGGAGGAGAACTACTGGTCCATGGGCGTGCCGGGCCCGTGCGGACCCTGCTCGGAGATCAACTACGACCGCGGCCCGGAGTTCGGCCCCGAGGGCGGGCCCGCCGTCAACGACGAGCGCTACGTCGAGCTGTGGAACCTCGTGTTCATGCAGTACGAGCGCGGCGAGGGCTCCACCAAGACGGACTTCGAGATCCTCGGCGAGCTGCCCAGCAAGAACATCGACACCGGTCTCGGCCTCGAACGCCTGGCGATGGTGCTGCAGGGCGTGCACAACATGTACGAGATCGACACCTCGCGCGCCGTCATCGACAAGGCCACCGAGCTGACCGGTGTCGCCTACGGCGCCGCCGAGGAGAGCGATGTGTCGCTGCGTGTGGTGTGCGACCACATCCGCACCTCCGTGATGCTCATCGGTGACGGTGTCACGCCCGGCAACGAGGGCCGCGGCTATGTGCTGCGCCGCATCATGCGCCGCGCCATCCGCAACATGCGCATCCTGGGCGCCACCGGGCCGGTGGCCGAGGACCTGATCGATGTCGTCATCACGACCATGGGTCAGCAGTACCCCGAGCTGATCACCGACCGGAAGCGGATCGAGACCGTCGCGCTGGCCGAGGAGGCCGCCTTCCTCAAGACGCTGAAGGCCGGCACCAACATCCTCGACACCGCCGTGGCCGAGACCAAGAAGTCGGGCAGCACGGTGCTGCCGGGCGACAAGGCGTTCCAGCTGCACGACACCTGGGGCTTCCCCATCGACCTCACCCTGGAGATGGCCGCCGAGCAGGGGCTGTCGGTGGACGAGCGGGGCTTCCGCCGGCTGATGAAGGAGCAGCGGGAGCGCGCCAAGGCCGACGCCAAGGCCAAGAAGACCGGCCACGCCGATCTGTCGGCCTACCGAGAGATCGCCGACACCGCCGGGGCGACCGCCTTCACCGGCTACGGCGAGACCGCCGGTGAGGCCACCGTCGTCGGGCTGCTGGTCGACGGTGTCTCCTCGCCCGCCGCCACGGAGGGCGACGAGGTCGAGGTCGTCCTCGACCGCACCCCGTTCTACGCCGAGGGCGGCGGTCAGCTCGCCGACACCGGCCGCATCCGGCTGGAGGGCGGCGCCGTCATCCAGGTGCGCGACGTCCAGCAGCCGGTGCCCGGCGTCAGTGTGCACAAGGGCTCCGTCCAGGTCGGTGAGGTCACCGTCGGCTCGTCCGCCTACGCGGAGATCGACAGCGACCGCCGCCGCTCCATCGCCCGCGCTCACAGCGCCACCCACCTCACCCACCAGGCGCTGCGGGACGCGCTCGGTCCGACGGCTGCCCAGGCCGGCTCGGAGAACGCCCCCGGCCGTTTCCGCTTCGACTTCGGCTCGCCCACCGCCGTCCCCGGCACCGTGCTCACCGACGTCGAGCAGAAGATCAACGAGGTGCTGGCCCGGGAACTCGACGTGCACGCCGAGTACATGGGCATCGACGACGCCAAGAAGCAGGGCGCGCTGGCCGAGTTCGGTGAGAAGTACGGCCAGACCGTGCGCGTGGTGACCATCGGTGACTTCTCCAAGGAGCTGTGCGGTGGCACGCATGTGCACAACACGGCGCAGCTCGGGCTGGTCAAGCTGCTGGGCGAGTCCTCCATCGGCTCCGGCGTACGCCGCGTCGAGGCCCTGGTCGGTGTGGACGCCTACAAGTTCCTGGCCCGCGAGCACACCGTCGTCTCGCAGCTGACCGAACTGGTCAAGGGCCGCTCCGAGGAGCTTCCCGAGCGCATCTCCGGGATGCTGACCCGGCTCAAGGACGCGGAGAAGGAGATCGAGCGGTTCCGCGCCGAGAAGGTCCTCCAGGCCGCCGCCGGGATCGCCCAGAACGCCAAGGACGTCCGCGGCACCGCGCTGGCCGCCGCCCGGGTGCCGGACGGCACCACGGCCGACGATCTGCGCACCCTGGTGCTCGACGTACGCCAGCGGCTCGGCAGCCGTCCGGCCGTGGTGGCGCTGTTCGCCGTCACAGGCGGCCGCCCGCTCACGGTCATCGCCACCAACGAGGCCGCCAGGGACGCCGGGCTGCGCGCCGGTGACCTGGTGCGTACGGCGGCCAAGACCCTCGGTGGCGGTGGCGGTGGCAAGCCGGACGTCGCCCAGGGCGGCGGCCAGAACCCCGAGGCCGTGGACGACGCCGTGGCCGCCGTCGAGCGCCTGGTCGCCGAGGCCGGGGGCAACGCCTGATGGTTCCGGACGACGCCGCGCCCCGGAAGGACGCCGAGGGCCCGGCGTCCTTCCGGCGCGGCAGGCGGCTGGCCGTCGATGTCGGGGACGCCCGGATCGGGGTCGCCGGCAGCGACCCCGACGGGCTCCTCGCCACTCCGGTCGAGACGGTGCCCGGCCGTGACATCGCGGCGGCCCAGCGTCGGCTCAGGGCGCTGGTCGAGGAGTACGAGCCGTTGGAGGTCGTGGTCGGGCTGCCCCGTTCGCTCAGCGGCGGGGAGGGTCCGGCGGCGGCGAAGGTGCGCGGTTTCGCTCAGGAGTTGGCGAAAAACATCACACCGGTTCCGGTCAGACTGGTCGACGAACGCATGTCGACGGTCACCGCGGCACAGGGCATGCGAGCCTCCGGAGTCAGTTCCAAAAAGGGACGTTCACGCATCGACCAGGCGGCTGCCGTGGTGATTCTGCAGAGCGCGCTGGAGACGGAACGGATCTCGGGCCGCCCCCCGGGGCACTGCGTCGAGGTGGTTGTCTGATCGCAGTGCGGTAACGTTCCGCGCGACACGGCAGCCGCCGATGCACACGCGTGACGCACTCGTACGGAACTCGTCCGGTGCGGGGACTCCGGCGCAGGCGTCCGGTGCGTCACCGGCTGCCGCTCTCGCGTCGCAAGGGGATCGATGACTGACTATGGCCAGGGACATGGCTCCCAACCGTGGCACCCCGACGACCCCCTCTACGGGGATCAGGAGTGGGACGGTGGCCGGCAGCCCGAGTATCAGGGCGGCTGGAACCAGGCCCCCCAGCAGGGGGAGTATTCCGGCCACCCCGGCCCCCAGCAGCAGTACGCGGAGCAGTTCACGGAGCAGCAGTACCAGCACCACCAGCAGTACGCGGCCCAGCAGCAGTACGGGCACGGCGGCTGGGACGGCGCCCAGCAGGCGGCCCCCGGTGCCGGGCAGCACTACGATCCGTCGTACGCCGGGCAGCAGGTGGACCCGTACGGCACGGGGGAGTACCCGTCCGGTGAGTACGGCACGGGCGAGTACGCGACCGGGGAGTACCACACCGGCGGGTATGCGAACGGGAACTACGGCACGGGGGAGTACCCGGCGCCCGGGCACTACACGGAGTACCCGAGCGGTGAGTACAGCACCGGTGAACACCACACCGGTGAACACCACACCGGCGCATACGGAACCGGCGCGTACGGCACGGGGGAGTACCGCACCGGCGAGTACAGCACCGGCGAGCACCCCGGCTACTACGCCCAGCAGGGCGGCTACCCGGACCAGCACGCCCCGCACCCGCAGCAGCACCCCGTCCCCCAGCCACGGCAGCCGTCCGGCCCCGCGGCCGATCCGGAGACCGGCTGGGACCCGGGTCCCGATCAGGGCGAGCACGCCTTCTTCCGGGACCGCGACGAGGACCTGGCCGAGTACGAGGACGACTACGACGAGGACGGCGACCGCGGCCGACGAGGCCGCGAGGGCGGCACCAGGACCAGGCGCGGGCGCGGCTGCGGACTGGTGATCTCGGCCGCTCTGATCGCCGGGGTAAGCGTCGTCGGATACTTCGGCTACGACTTCTACCAGACCCACTTCGGCCCGGCCCCCGACTACGCGGGCGAGGGCACCGGCGAGGTCATGGTCGACATCCCCGACGGCGCCTCGCTCGCCGACATGGGGCAGGTCCTGGAGAAGAAGGGCGTCGTCAAGAGCCCCGGCGCCTTCGTGGAGGCGGCCGGCAGCAAGAGCATCCAGGCGGGCACCTACACCCTGCGCAAGAAGATGTCCGGCGCCAGCGCGGTCGAGATGATGCTCGACCCGGCCAGCCAGAACGGCCTCATCGTCGCCGAGGGCTGGCGCGCCACGAAGATCTACGCGGAGATCGACAAGAAGCTCGACGTGGCGAAGGGCACCACGAAGAAGGCCGCCGAGTCCGGCGGTCTCGGCCTGCCCGAGTGGGCGCACGGCAAGCCGGAAGGTTTCCTCTTTCCCTCCAAGTACAGCATCGGGGAGAAGAGCAAGCCCAAGGACGTGCTGCGCAAGATGGTCAAGCGGGCGGAGTCCGAGTACGCCAGGACGGGGCTGGAGCAGAAGGCGAAGGCGACCGGCAAGACGCCGGAGCAGATCATCACCATTGCCTCGCTCATCCAGGCGGAGGCGCAGGAGGACGACGAGTTCGGCAAGGTCTCGCGCGTCATCTACAACCGGCTCGACAAGGACATGCGGCTCGGCTTCGACTCCACCATCAACTACGCGATGGGCCGCTCCACGCTGAACACCTCGGTCGCCGACACCAAGTACCCGTCCCCGTACAACACCTATCTGCACAAGGGGCTGCCGCCCGGCCCGATCGGCAACCCCGGGCACCAGGCGATAGAGGCGGCGCTCAAGCCGACCAAGGGTGACTGGCTGTTCTTCGTCACGGTCAAGCCCGGCGACACCCGCTTCACCGACAGTGCGCACGAACACCAGAAGAATGTCGAAGAATTCAACAAGGAACAGCGCAAGAAGTAAGGAGAACGGCGGCTGATGCCATCCACCCTCTCGCAGGAGGCCCGGCGCGCCGCCGTCCTCGGCTCGCCGGTCGCCCACTCCCTCTCCCCGGTGCTCCACCGGGCCGCCTACGCAGAACTCGGCCTCGACGGCTGGACCTACGACCGATACGAGGTGGATGAGAGGGGCCTCGCCGGCTTCCTCGCCGGCCTGGGCGAGCGGGAGGGGTCGGCCGGGCGGTGGGCGGGGCTCTCCCTGACCATGCCGCTGAAGCGTGCCGTCATCCCGCTGCTGGACGAAATCAGCGGGACGGCCGCCTCCGTGGAGGCCGTCAACACGGTGGTCTTCACCGAGGACGGGCGCCGCACCGGGGACAACACCGACATTCCCGGCATGATCGCCGCACTGGAGGAGCGCGGCATCCACACCGTCGAGAGCGCCACCGTGCTCGGCGCGGGCGCCACGGCCTCCTCCGCGCTCGCTGCCCTCGCCCGGATCTGCGAGGGCGAGGTCACCGCGTATGTACGGAGTGAGGAGCGGGGCCGGGAGATGCGGGGCTGGGGGGAACGGCTCGGGATCACCGTACGGACGGCCGACTGGACGCGGGCCGCCGAGGGGCTGCGGGCGCCGCTGGTCATCTCCACCACCCCCGCGGGCGCCACCGACGGGCTCGCCCAGGCCGTGCCCGCCTCGGGCGGCACCCTCTTCGACGTCCTCTACGACCCGTGGCCGACCGCCCTGGCCCACTCCTGGAACGGCGCCGTCATCGGTGGGCTCGATCTGCTGGTGCACCAGGCGGTGCTGCAGGTCGAGCTCATGACCGGGCACCGGCCGGCGCCGCTGGCCGCGATGCGCGCCGCCGGGGAGGCGGAGCTGCGGGCCCGCGCCGGCTGACCGGGCCGCTGCCTCCCTCCCGGGGCTGTACCGGGGCGCCGCCCACATGCCGAGACGGGGTCGGCTCGGGGGGAGGGCGCTCCCACCGGCATGGGAGGATCGGACCCAGGAAAACCCCAGGAAGTGGGACGGGCCGCACGGCGGCCGAGAGGAGCACCGTTGAGCAGGTTGCGCTGGCTGACCGCGGGGGAGTCGCACGGCCCCGCACTCGTGGCAACCCTGGAGGGCCTTCCCTCCGGCGTCCCGGTGACCACCGAGATGGTCGCCGACGAGCTGGCCCGCCGCCGTCTCGGCTACGGCCGCGGCGCCCGGATGAAGTTCGAGCGCGACGAGGTCACCTTCCTCGGCGGCGTACGCCACGGCGAAACCCTCGGCTCGCCGGTCGCGATCATGGTGGGCAACACCGAGTGGCCCAAGTGGGAGCAGGTGATGGCGGCCGACCCGGTCGACCCCGCCGAGCTGGAACAGCTGGCCCGCAACGCCCCGCTCACCCGCCCCCGCCCCGGCCACGCCGACCTCGCGGGAATGCAGAAGTACGGCTTCGACGAGGCCCGCCCGATCCTGGAGCGCGCCTCCGCGCGGGAGACCGCCGCGCGGGTCGCGCTCGGCACCGTCGCCCGCTCGTTCCTGCGGGAGACGGCCGGCGTCGAACTCGTCTCGCACGTCGTGGAACTGGGCGCGGCGAAGGCTCCGTACGGCTCGGTCCCCGAGCCCGGGGACGTGGCGCGGCTGGACGCCGATCCGGTGCGCTGCCTGGATGCCGGGGCGAGCGAGGCGATGGTCGCCGAGATCGACCAGGCGCACAAGGACGGCGACACCCTCGGCGGCGTCGTCGAGGTCGTCGCGCACGGTGTGCCCGTCGGGCTCGGCTCGCATGTGCACTGGGACCGGCGGCTGGACTCGCGGCTGGCCGGAGCGCTGATGGGGATCCAGGCCATCAAGGGTGTGGAGTTGGGCGACGGCTTCGGTCTCGCCCGGGTGCCGGGCTCCCAGGCCCACGACGAGATCCTGGCCACCCCGGACGGCATCCGCCGCGCTTCGGGGCGCAGCGGCGGCACCGAGGGCGGGCTGTCCACCGGTGAACTGCTGCGTGTGCGGGCCGCCATGAAGCCGATCGCGACCGTGCCCCGCGCCCTGGGCACCGTCGATGTCCGCACCGGCGAGGCCGACAAGGCGCACCACCAGCGTTCCGACGTGTGCGCGGTGCCCGCGGCGGGCATCGTCGCCGAGGCGATGGTCGCGCTGGTGCTGGCGGACGCGGTGGCCGAGAAGTTCGGCGGGGACAGCGTGGGCGAGACCCGTCGCAATGTGCGTGGCTTCCTCGACAACCTGGAGATCAAGTGACCGGGCCCGTCATCGTGCTCGTCGGCCCGATGGGGGTCGGCAAGTCGACCGTCGGCGCGATCCTCGCCGAGCGGCTCGGTGTGACCTGCCGCGACACCGACCAGGACATCGTCGAGCGGGTCGGCAAGCCCATCTCGGAGATCTTCCTGGACGAGGGCGAGCCGCACTTCCGCGAGCTGGAGCGCTCGGCCGTGCGGACGGCGCTGGCCGAGCACACGGGCGTGCTCGCGCTCGGCGGCGGCGCCGTACTGGCGGACGAGACCAGACAGCTGCTGGCCGGACGCCCGGTCGTCTTCCTGGAGATGGGGCTGACGGAGGCCGTCAAGCGCGTCGGTCTGGACGCCCCGCGCCCGCTGCTCGTCATCAACCCGCGCCAGCAGTGGCGCAAGCTGATGGAGGAGCGCAGACCGCTGTACACCGAGGTCGCCCGCGTCGTCGTCAGTACCGAGGACCGTTCGCCGGAAGAGGTCGCCGACGAGATCCTCACCGCCCTTCAGCTACCGTCCACCCAGCCGGAGAAGCAGCAATGACCACCCAGGAACCCGCCGCAACCCGCATCGCCGTCGGCGGCACGGCGGGTACGGCACCCTACGACGTGCTCGTCGGACGGCAGCTCCTCGGCGAGCTCACCGGCCTGATCGGCGCCGACGCGCAGCGGGTCGCCGTACTGCACCCCGAGGCGCTGGCCTCCACCGGCGAGGCGCTGCGCGAGGACCTGGCCGGCCAGGGGTACGAGGCCGTCGCCATCCGGTTGCCCAACGCGGAGGAGTCCAAGACCGCGGAGGTCGCCGCCTACTGCTGGAAGGCGCTGGGCCAGACCGGGTTCACCCGCACCGATGTGATCGTCGGCGTCGGGGGAGGGGCCACCACCGATGTGGCCGGGTTCGTCGCGGCGACCTGGCTGCGCGGGGTGCGCTGGGTCGCGGTGCCGACCACGGTGCTCGGCATGGTCGACGCGGCGGTCGGTGGCAAGACCGGCATCAACACCGCCGAGGGCAAGAACCTGGTGGGCGCCTTCCACCCGCCGGCCGGGGTGCTGTGCGATCTGGCGGCGCTGGACTCGCTGGGCGTCCACGACTACGTCAGCGGCCTCGCGGAGATCATCAAGGCGGGCTTCATCGCCGACCCCGCCATTCTGGAGCTGATCGAGTCCGACCCGCAGGCCGCCCGCAGCCCCCAGGGCCCGCACACCGCCGAGCTGGTCGAACGCGCGATCCGGGTGAAGGCCGAGGTGGTCTCGGAGGACCTGAAGGAGTCCGGCCGCCGGGAGATCCTCAACTACGGCCACACCCTCGGTCATGCCATCGAGAAGAACGAGCGCTACAACTGGCGGCACGGCGCGGCCGTTTCGGTCGGTATGGTCTTCGCCGCCGAGCTGGGGCGGATCGCGGGACGGCTGGACGACGCGACGGCGGACCGGCACCGCGCGGTGCTGGAGTCGGTCGGCCTCCCGGTCACCTACCGCGGTGACCAGTGGCCCAAGCTGCTGGAGACGATGAAGGTCGACAAGAAGTCGCGCGGTGACCGACTGCGCTTCATCGTGCTCGAAGGGCTCGCCAAACCGGCCGTCCTGGAGAGCCCCGACCCCGCGATGCTGCTGGCGGCGCACGCCGAGATCGCCGCCTGAGGCCCACCCCGTGCCCGGCGCGGCCCGGGCCCGGCGGACGCCGGGGCAGGGAACCGCGTTGATTGCCGCGCGCGTCGGGCACTCGGGAGCGGATCCGGCCGTTCACACGGGGACGGCCGGGGAAGGTACCGTCAGTATTCGCACAACACCTGGCGTTGCGTCGCAACGCCTTCACACGTGGGACGGAGTTGGGGTCCGGATGCAGCACAGCGGTGCCCAAGGCGCCTACGGAGGCTTCGGGGCACAGTGGCCCGCACCCCCGCCGGCCCCCGGCGCCCGCTCGGCACAGGGACAGGCTCGGCAGCAGTCGCACCCGCATCCGCACCCGCACCCACCGCCGCCGCGTCCTCAGCCGCAGCTTCCGCCGCCGCATCCCCACTCCCCGCCCCACCCGCACGCTCCGGCGCCCCAGCCGCCGCAGCCCCCGCAGCCACCGCCGCAGCAGCCCTCGCACCCGCGTCCCCTCCCGGCCCAGCCCCCGGCCAACCCCGTGCCGCCCGCCGGCGCGCCGCCGCAGCCGGGCAGCGGTGCGCCCACCGGGGAGTCGACGGGCCATGTGAAGCTGCCACCGGGCGGCCCGGTCCAGGTCCCGGCGCCGGGGGCGACCCCGGCCCAGCTGGACGCCACCCGGGCCGCCGTCGCCGTCCTGCTGATCGGTCCGGCGGGTGCGGGCAAGACCACCGTGGCGCGCTACTGGGCGGACCACCGTGCCGTCCCCACGGCCCACATCAGCCTCGATGACGTGCGTGAGTGGGTGCGTTCGGGCTTCGCGGATCCGCAGACGGGCTGGAACGAGAACTCCGAGGCCCAGTACCGTCTCGCCCGCCGCACCTGCGGCTTCGCGGCCCGCAACTTCCTGGCCAACGGCATCTCCTGCATCCTGGACGACGCCGTCTTCCCCGACTGGCCCGTCATCGGGCTCGGCGGCTGGAAGCGGCACGTGGGCCCCGGCCTCATCCCGGTGGTGCTGCTGCCGGGCCTGGACATCGTCCTGGAGCGGAACGCGGAGCGCTCGGGCAACAGGCGGCTGTCCGACGAGGAGGTGGCGCACATCCACGGCCGGATGGCGGGCTGGTACAGCTCCGGGCTGCCGATCATCGACAACTCCCGGCAGGATGTGGCCAGCACCGCGCAGATGCTCGACAACGTGGTCGCACGCAGCCTCGCCAGCCCCGTGAGCTGGTGAGCGGCGGCCGGCCGGCCCGGCACCGGGACCCTTTCCGCGGCGCGTGGCGCCGGCAGCTGAGCTGACAATCCTCATCGCTTCGCTCGCACGGCCGTGTCCGGGCGGCTGAGCGGCCGGGTGCTGCGTACTCTCGGCATATGTCCGAGGTGCATGTGTCCCGCCGTGCCCGGCTGCGCGACCGCTGTGCGGCGAACACCGCCCATGACGGTCCTGCCGACGCGGTGCTGATCTCCCGCCCCGCCAACGTCCGGTATCTGACCGGCCGCGCGGCGCCCAGCAGCGCGCTGCTGCTCGGCCCGGACGGTCAGGACACCCTCGTCTCGGCTCCCGGGGAAGGGCCCGCCAACGGCGCCCACCCGGCCGACGATCTGCGCGAGGTCACCCTGGACGTGCCGAGCGGGGCGCACGCCGCCGAACCGCAGGGCGGGGCCAGGAGCGACACCGCCGTGGCCGCCGCCGGGCTCGCCGAACGCGGTGGGGCGCGGGCGCTGGCCGTGGAGGAGCACCATCTGACCGTCGCCCGGCACCGGGCGCTGGCCGCCGTGGCGCCCTCCGTGCGCCTGACGGACCTCGGCCTGGCGGTGGAGCAGCAGCGGGTCGTCAAGGACGAGGAGGAGATCTCCGCGCTGCGGATCGCCGCCGAGATCACCGACCAGGCTCTCGGCGAGCTGCTGGAGTCGATTCTGGTGGGCCGTACGGAGCGCCATCTGGCGCTGGAGCTGGAGCGGCGGCTGATCGACCACGGGGCCGAGGGCGCCGCCCTGCCCACCTCCGTCGCCACCGGTCCCAACTCCGGGCTCGCCGGTCACCGCCCCACCGACCGGCGGGTGGAGGAGGGAGATTTCCTCTCCGTGCGGCTGGGCGCCCGCTACCGCGGATACGGCTGCCAGATCGGCCGTACGTTCGTCATCGGCACCGCGCCCGAGTCCTGGCAGATCGAGCTGTACGACACCGTCTTCGCCGCTCAGCGTGCCGCACGGGAGTCGCTGGGTCCGGGGACCGAGTGCCGGGAGGTGGACCGGGCGGCGCGTCAGGTGCTGGGGGCGGCGGGGCACGGCGGGGCGCTGGGTGAGTCCACGGGTCACGGGGTCGGACTGGAAATCGGTGAGGACCCTCGGCTCTCCCCCGAGGCCGTGGGTAAACTGGACGCTTGTGTGCCGGTCACCGTCGAGCCGGGGGTCCATCTCCCGGGCCGGGGCGGTGTCCGGATCGACGACACGCTCGTCGTCCGCCCGCAGGCGGACGGCGGACCCGAGCTACTCACCATCACGACCAAGGAGCTGCTCGCCCTCTAGCCCCCGCGGGGGCTCAGCCCACGGGCCGTCGGAGGCGGGTGGCCGCCCTGGTCTCCGCAGCAGTCTCAGGAGATTCCGCGACCGTGGCATCCACGAACGACCTCAAGAACGGCATGGTGCTCAAGCTCGACGGCGACCAGCTCTGGTCCGTAGTCGAGTTCCAGCACGTCAAGCCCGGCAAGGGGCCCGCTTTTGTCCGTACGAAGCTGAAGAACGTCCTCTCCGGCAAGATCGTCGACAAGACGTTCAACGCGGGCACCAAGGTCGAGACGGCCACCGTGGACCGACGTGACATGCAGTTCTCGTACATGGACGGCGACTACTTCGTCTTCATGGACATGCAGACATTCGACCAGCTCCACGTCGACCGCAAGACCGTCGGCGACGCGGCCAACTACCTCATCGAGGGCTTCGACGCCACGGTCGCGCAGCACGAGGGCGAGGTGCTCTACGTCGAGCTGCCCGCCGCCGTCGAGCTGGAGATCAAGCACACCGAGCCGGGCGTGCAGGGCGACCGCTCCACCGGCGGCTCCAAGCCCGCCGAGCTGGAGACCGGCTACAGCATCCAGGTTCCGCTCTTCATCACGACCGGCGAGAAGATCAAGGTCGACACGCGCTCCGGTGAGTACCTCGGTCGGGTGAACAGCTAACCGTGGCTGCACGCAACAAGGCCCGCAAGCGCGCCTTCCAGATCCTCTTCGAGGCCGACCAGCGCGGTGCCGACGTGCGCACCGTGCTCGCGGACTGGTTGCGGCTCGCCCGGACGGACACCCGGCAGCCGCCGGTCTCCGAGTACACGATGACGCTCGTCGAGGGCTACGCGGGGAACGCCGCACGCATCGACGAACTGCTGTCCACATATGCGGTGGGCTGGACGCTGGACCGGATGCCCGACGTGGACCGGAGCATCCTGCGGCTGGGCGTGTACGAACTGCTCTGGGTCGACGACGTTCCGGACGCGGTGGTCATCGACGAGGCCGTCCAGCTCGCCAAGGAGTTCTCCACCGACGAATCGCCGGGCTTCATCAACGGCCTGCTGGGCCGACTGAAGGAACTGAAGCCGACGCTGTTGCGGTGACCCCTGGTGGCCCGGGACCGAAAGACAGGACGGGGTGCCCTCTCACACCGGGTGTGAGGGGGCACCCCCTTGTCGCTTGTCGGACCGGTGTCGGCGGTCAGACCTCTTCGTGCGAGACGGCCCGCCGCGCGTCCGCGTCCAGTACGCCCCAGCTGATCAGCTGCTCTGTGAGCACGGACGGCGACTGGTCGTAGATGACGGCCAGGGTCCGCAGGTCGTCCTGGCGGATGGAGAGGACCTTGCCGTTGTAGTCCCCGCGCTGCGACTGGATCGTCGCGGCGTACCGCTGGAGCGGACCTGCCTTCTCGGCCGGTACATGGGCCAGGCGCTCAAGGTCGAGCACCAGCTTCGGCGGCGGCTCGGCGGCCCCGCCCGGAGTCGTTCCCGGCAGCAGCTCCTGCACCGGCACTCCGTAGAAATCAGCCAGCTCGGCGAGGCGCTGCACGGTCACGGCCCGGTCGCCGCGCTCGTACGAGCCCACCACGACCGCCTTCCAACGGCCCTGGGACTTCTCCTCGACACCGTGGAGGGAGAGGCCCTGCTGGGTGCGGATGGCGCGGAGCTTGGCTCCGAGCTGTTTGGCGTATTCGCTGGACATATGGCTCCCCGGACGCTGTATCGCTGAGCGGCTGCGCCACGCGGTTCTCTGCGCCGCGCGCCTCGCGCTTCGTAACTCACTGTGAGGTTACGCAGCGTAATGTGCCGCGTCAAGCCGAGGGGGTCCGAACGGCTGGCACCGCCCTGGGGCGGACCCGGATCCGGGCCCTGGTAGCGTTGAGCAGCGACAGTGCAGGCGTCCTTTAAGGCCCGTCCCGTGAGGCGGGGAAGGAGGTCCGATTCCCATGGACGACAGCAGCTCGAATTTGCATCCGGCACGCCCCGTACTGGAGGCGCCGGACATCAAGCGGGTACTCACCCGTATCGCCCACGAGATCGTCGAGCGCGCCAAAGGCGCCGACGACGTGGTACTTCTCGGCATTCCCACCCGCGGTGTCTTCCTCGCCCGACGGCTGGCCGCCAAGCTCGAAGAGATCACCGGCAGCGCCATCCCCGTCGGTTCGCTCGACATCACGATGTACCGGGACGATCTGCGTCTCGGCCCCGCGCGGGCCCTCGCGCACACCGAGATCCCGGCCGAGGGGGTCGACGGACGACTCGTCGTCCTGGTCGACGACGTGCTCTACTCCGGCCGCACGATCCGCGCCGCACTCGATGCCCTGGGTGACATCGGGCGTCCCCGCGCGGTGCAACTCGCCGTTCTCGTGGACCGTGGTCACCGCGAGCTTCCGATCCGCGCCGACTACGTCGGCAAGAACCTGCCCACCTCGCAGCGCGAAACCGTCAAGGTGCAGCTGACCGAGGAGGACGGCCACGACGGCGTACTGCTCGGCACCCGCGCACCCGCGTCCGAGCACGCCGAATCAGGCGCACGCCCGCGTCGCGGCACGGCTCCCGCGGGCTAGCGGCCACCCGAACCGCGTCCAGGCGCGCCCGCCCGGCGCACGTCTGCGGCGCGCGGAGCCAGGCCTCACGCCCGTGTGCTGCGCTGCACGGACCCGCCCGGCCGACGCGCCGCCCCGACGCGCCCGCTGCCCCGCCGCCCCGGTGCGCAACTCCCCAGGCCCCGGCCGGGAGGTGCCCCGGCGTGCGAGCTCTCGCGACGACCACACATCCCACCCCACGGAAGGCACAAGGCAACAGATGAAGCGTCACCTCATCTCGGCCGCCGACCTCACCCGCGACGACGCCGTCCTCATCCTCGACACCGCCGAGGAGATGGCCCGGTTCGCCGACCGGCCGATCAAGAAGCTGCCCACCCTGCGCGGCCGCACCGTCGTCAACCTCTTCTTCGAGGACTCCACCCGCACCCGGATCTCCTTCGAAGCGGCGGCCAAGCGGCTGTCGGCGGACGTCATCAACTTCTCCGCCAAGGGCTCCTCGGTCTCCAAGGGCGAGTCCCTCAAGGACACCGCGCTCACCCTGGAGGCCATGGGCGCCGACGGTGTCGTCATCCGGCACGGCGACTCCGGGGCCCCGCACCGGCTGGCGACCTCCGGCTGGATCGGCGGCTCCGTGATCAACGCCGGGGACGGCACCCATGAGCACCCGACCCAGGCGCTGCTGGACGCCTTCACCATGCGTCGGCGGCTGGTCGGGGAGGAGGGCGCCGCGCTCGACGGCAGGCGGATCACCATTGTCGGCGACATCCTGCACAGCCGTGTCGCCCGCTCCAACGTCCATCTGCTGAGCACCCTCGGTGCCCATGTCACCCTCGTCGCACCGCCCACCCTGCTGCCCATCGGGGTGGAGCGCTGGCCGTGCGAGGTCTCCTACGACCTGGACGCCGTACTGGCCAAGTCCGACGCGGTGATGATGCTGCGCGTCCAGCGCGAGCGGATGAATGCCGCCTTCTTCCCCACCGAGCGCGAGTACGCCCGCCGCTACGGTCTCGACGGCGAGCGCATGGCGCGGATGCCCGAGCACGCCATCGTGATGCACCCCGGGCCGATGAACCGCGGTATGGAGATCACCGCCGCGGTGGCCGACTCGCCCCGCTGCACCGCCGTGGAGCAGGTCGCCAACGGCGTCAGCATCCGGATGGCCGTGATGTACCTGCTGCTGGGCGGTGCCGAACCGGCCCTGTCCCGCGAAGACTCCGCCCACCCGTCACCCGCCACCACCCCGGACGGAGGCGCTGCGCGCCGCCCGGCCGTAGAGGAGAACAACTGAGATGACTGAGCAGAACAGGACACTGCTGCGCGGTGCCAAGATCCTCGGTGGCGAGCCGCAGGACGTGCTGATCGAGGGCGGCACCATCGCGGAGATCGGCCGGGACCTGCAGGCGGCGGGCGCGGAGGTGGTCGAGACCGACGGCGCGGTGCTGCTGCCGGGGCTGGTCGACCTCCACACCCATCTGCGCGAGCCCGGCCGCGAGGACTCCGAGACCGTACTGACCGGCACCCGGGCCGCCGCCAAGGGCGGCTACACCGCCGTACACGCCATGGCCAACACCTTCCCCGTCGCCGACACCGCCGGTGTGGTCGAGCAGGTGTGGCGGCTGGGCAAGGAGTACGGCTACTGCGATGTGCGCCCCGTCGGCGCCGTCACCGTCGGACTGGAGGGCAAACAGCTCGCCGAGCTGGGGGCCATGCACGACTCCGCCGCCGAGGTCCGGGTCTTCTCCGACGACGGCAAGTGCGTCGACGACGCGGTGATCATGCGGCGCGCTCTGGAGTATGTGAAGGCGTTCGACGGTGTGGTGGCGCAGCACGCCCAGGAGCCGCGGCTGACCGCCGGTGCCCAGATGAACGAGGGCATCGTCTCGGCGGAGCTGGGGCTGGCCGGCTGGCCCGCGGTCGCCGAGGAGTCGATCATCGCCCGGGACGTGCTGCTCGCCGCGCACGTCGGCTCCCGCGTCCACATCTGCCACCTGTCGACGGCCGGCTCCGTGGAGATCGTCCGCTGGGCAAAGTCCAAGGGCTGGAACGTCACCGCCGAGGTCACCCCGCACCATCTGCTGCTGACCGACGAGCTGGTCCGCTCCTACAACCCCGTCTACAAGGTCAACCCGCCGCTGCGCACCGAGGCCGACGTACTGGCGCTCCGGGAGGCGCTGGCCGACGGCACCATCGACTGCGTCGCCACCGACCACGCACCGCACCCGCACGAGGACAAGGACTGCGAGTGGGGCGCGGCCGCCATGGGGATGGTCGGGCTGGAGACCGCCCTGTCGGTGGTGCAGCACACCATGGTCGACACCGGGCTGCTGGACTGGGCGCAGGTCGCCGACCGGATGTCCTTCCGGCCGGCCGCCATCGGGCGGCTGGAGGGCCATGGCCGTCCCGTCTCACCCGGCGAGCCAGCCAACCTGGTTCTTCTCGATGCCGACTACCGTGGACAGGTGGACCCCGCGGGCTTCGCCTCCCGCAGCGCCAACACCCCCTACGAGGGCCGTGAGCTGCCCGGTCGCGTCACCCACACCTGGCTGCGGGGCCGCCCGACGGTCGTGGACGGGAAACTCGTGGGAGCAGCGTGAGCGGTGTGAGCAGTGTGAGTGCAACAAACCTCCCTCTGATCGGCCTTGCGGCGGATCAGAAGTCACAGCAGGTCACCGACTGGGCCGCCCGGATCGGCTGGGTCGTCGGCCTCGTCCTGTTCGTCGCGCTGCTGTACTGGCTGATGCGCCAGGGCTGGAAGTGGCGCGGCACCCTCCAGGGCGACCTGCCCGAGCTCCCGCAGTCGCCGGAGCACAGCGGCGAGCCGCTGCTGAGCGCCACCGGCCGCTACCACGGCTCCACCAGCGCGGGCCAGTGGCTCGACCGGATCGTCGCACACGGTCTGGGCACCCGCAGCCGCGCCGAGCTGGCACTGACCGAGCGCGGAGTGGATGTCGTACGGCCCGGCGCCCAGGACTTCTTCGTCCCGGCGGACCAGTTGCGCGGCGCCCGGCTCGACACCGGTATCGCCGGCAAGGTCCTCACCGAGGGCGGCCTGCTGATCGTCACCTGGGAGCACGGCGGACGGCGGCTCGACTCCGGATTCCGCTTCGACCACTCGGCCGACCAGGCCCGATGGGTCGAGAAGATCAACGCAATGTGCGGCGACAACGGCGTCGCGGCAATGCAGCAGCACAAGGAAGGCGCATGATGACGACCTCCGCCAGGGGAGCGACCGGAACCACGGCGAATCCCGCCCTTCTCGTCCTGGAGGACGGCCGTACCTTCCGCGGACGTGCCTACGGGGCCGTGGGGGAGACGTTCGGGGAAGCCGTGTTCTCCACCGGCATGACCGGATACCAGGAGACCCTGACCGACCCCTCCTACCACCGCCAGGTCGTCGTCATGACGGCCCCGCACGTCGGCAACACCGGCGTCAACGACGAGGACCCCGAGTCCGCCCGGATCTGGGTGGCCGGCTACGTCGTGCGCGACCCGGCGCGCACCCCCTCCAACTGGCGCGCCACCCGCTCCCTCGACCAGGAGCTGCGCGACCAGGGCGTGGTGGGCATCAGCGGCGTGGACACCCGCGCCCTGACCCGGCACCTGCGCGAGCGCGGGGCCATGCGTGTCGGCATCTTCTCCGGCGACGCCTGCGCGGCCGGGGAGGAGCAGCTGCTGGCCCGGGTGCGCGAGGCCCCGGCCATGAAGGGCGCCGACCTCGCCGGCGAGGTCGCCACGCAGCAGGCCTACGTCGTCCCGGCGATCGGAGAGAAGCGGTTCACCGTCGCCGCCGTCGATCTCGGCATCAAGGGCATGACCCCGCACCGGATGGCCGAGCGCGGCATAGAGGTGCACGTCCTGCCCGCCACGGCGAGCGTCGAGGACATCTACGCGGTGCGGCCCGACGGGGTCTTCTTCTCCAACGGCCCGGGCGACCCGGCCGCCGCCGAGCACCCTGTCGCCCTGATGCGGGGCGTGCTGGAGCGCGGCACCCCGCTGTTCGGGATCTGCTTCGGCAACCAGATCCTCGGCCGCTCCCTCGGGTTCGGCACCTTCAAGCTCAAGTACGGTCACCGCGGCATCAACCAGCCCGTCCAGGACCGTACGACCGGCAAGGTCGAGGTCACCGCGCACAACCACGGCTTCGCCGTGGACGCGCCGCTCGACCGCGTCAGCGATACCCCCTTCGGCCGCGCCGAGGTCTCGCACGTCTGTCTCAACGACGGCGTGGTCGAGGGGCTGCGGCTCCTGGACAAGCCCGCCTTCAGCGTCCAGTACCACCCCGAGGCGGCAGCCGGACCGCACGACGCCGCCTACCTGTTCGACCGGTTCGTCGCGCTCATGCGGGACAACCCCCAGCACAGCGCCAAGCTCATGGAGGACCAGCGTGCCTAAGCGCACCGATATCCAGTCCGTCCTGGTCATCGGCTCAGGACCGATCGTCATCGGGCAGGCCGCCGAGTTCGACTACTCCGGCACCCAGGCGTGCCGCGTGCTCAAGGCCGAGGGCCTGCGCGTGATCCTGGTCAACTCCAACCCGGCCACGATCATGACCGACCCGGAGATCGCCGACGCCACGTACGTCGAGCCGATCACCCCCGACTTCGTCGAGAAGATCATCGCCAAGGAGCGCCCCGACGCGCTGCTGCCCACCCTCGGCGGCCAGACCGCGCTCAACACCGCGATCTCCCTGCACGAGGCCGGGACGCTGGACAAGTACGGCGTCGAGCTGATCGGCGCCAACGTCGAGGCCATCAACAAGGGCGAGGACCGCGACCAGTTCAAGGAGGTCGTCGAAGCCGTCCGCGGCAAGATCGGCCACGGCGAGTCCGCCCGCTCCTACATCTGCCACTCCATGGACGACGTACTGCGCGGCGTCGAGGAGCTCGGCGGCTACCCGGTCGTCGTCCGCCCCTCCTTCACCATGGGCGGCGCCGGCTCCGGCTTCGCCCACGACGAAGAGGAGTTGCGCCGTATCGCCGGGCAGGGGCTGACCCTCTCGCCGACCACCGAGGTGCTCCTGGAGGAGTCGATCCTCGGCTGGAAGGAGTACGAGCTGGAGCTGATGCGCGATCACCACGACAACGTGGTGGTCGTCTGCTCCATCGAGAACTTCGACCCGATGGGGGTGCACACCGGCGACTCGATCACCGTCGCGCCCGCCATGACGCTCACCGACCGTGAGTACCAGATCCTCCGTGACATCGGCATCGCCGTCATCCGTGAGGTCGGCGTCGACACCGGCGGCTGCAACATCCAGTTCGCCGTCAACCCGGCCGACGGCCGGATCGTCGTCATCGAGATGAACCCGCGGGTCTCCCGGTCCTCGGCGCTCGCCTCCAAGGCCACCGGCTTCCCCATCGCGAAGATCGCCGCCAAGCTCGCCGTGGGCTACACACTGGACGAGATCCCCAACGACATCACCGAGGAGACCCCGGCCTCCTTCGAGCCCACGCTCGACTACGTCGTCGTCAAGGCGCCCCGCTTCGCCTTCGAGAAGTTCCCGGCCGCCGACTCCCAGCTCACCACCACCATGAAGTCGGTCGGCGAGGCCATGGCCATCGGCCGCAACTTCACCGAGGCGCTGAACAAGGCGCTGCGCTCGCTGGAGAAGAAGGGCAGCCAGTTCGACTTCGCCACGCCCGTGGCCGAACTCGGCGACAAGGCCGAACTGCTCGCCCTGGCCGCCCGCCCCACCGACGGCCGGATCAACACCGTGATGGCCGCCATCCGGGCCGGCGCCACCCAGCAGGAGGTCTTCGACGCCACGAAGATCGACCCCTGGTTCGTCGACCAGCTCTTCCTCATCAAGGAGATCGCCGACGAGATCGCCGCGGCCCCCGAGCTGAGCTCCGGGATGTTCGCGGAGGCGAAGCGGCACGGCTTCTCCGACGCGCAGATCGCCGCCATCCGCTCGCTGCGCGAGGACGTGGTGCGCGAGGTGCGGCACGCGCTGGGCATCCGCCCTGTCTACAAGACCGTGGACACCTGCGCCGCCGAGTTCGCCGCCAAGACCCCGTACTTCTACTCCTCCTACGACGAGGAGACGGAGGTCGCGCCGCGGGAGAAGCCCGCGGTGATCATCCTGGGCTCGGGCCCCAACCGCATCGGTCAGGGCATCGAGTTCGACTACTCCTGCGTCCACGCCTCCTTCGCGCTGGGTGCGGCCGGGTTCGAGACCGTCATGGTCAACTGCAACCCGGAGACCGTCTCCACCGACTACGACACCTCCGACCGGCTCTACTTCGAGCCGCTCACTCTGGAGGACGTGCTGGAGATCGTCCACGCCGAGCAGCAGGCGGGTCCTGTCGCCGGCGTCCTCGTCCAGCTCGGCGGCCAGACCCCGCTCGGCCTCGCCCAGGCGCTCAAGGACAACGGTGTGCCCATCGTCGGCACCTCGCCCGAGGCGATCGAGCTGGCCGAGGAGCGCGGCGCGTTCGGCCGGGTGCTCACCGAGGCCGGGCTGCCGGCCCCCAAGTACGGCACGGCCTTCTCCTTCGAGCAGGCCAAGGGCATCGCCGCCGAGATCGGCTACCCCGTCATGGTCCGCCCCTCCTATGTGCTGGGCGGCCGCGGGATGGAGATCGTCTACGACGAGCCCTCGCTGGAGTCCTACCTTCAGCGGCACGCCGGGCTGATCGAGAAGCACCCGGTCCTCATCGACCGCTTCCTCGACGACGCCATCGAGATCGACGTCGACGCGCTCTACGACGGCCACGAGCTCTACCTCGGCGGCGTCATGGAGCACATCGAGGAAGCCGGTATCCACTCCGGTGACTCGGCCTGTGCCCTGCCCCCGATCACCCTCGGCGGCTACGACATCAAGCGGCTGCGGACCTCCACCGAGGCCATCGCCCGCGGCGTCGGCGTCCGAGGCCTGATCAACATCCAGTTCGCCATGGCGGGCGACATCCTCTATGTGCTGGAGGCCAACCCGCGCGCCTCCCGCACGGTGCCCTTCACCTCCAAGGCCACCGCCGTCCCGCTCGCAAAGGCCGCAGCCCGGATCTCGCTGGGCGCCACCATCGGCGAACTGCGCGCCGAGGGGCTGCTCCCGGCCGAGGGCGACGGCGGCGACCTGCCGCTGGACGCGCCGATCTCCGTCAAGGAGGCGGTCCTGCCCTGGAGCAGGTTCCGCGATGTCCAAGGGCGCGGCGTGGACACCGTGCTGGGCCCGGAGATGCGCTCCACCGGCGAGGTCATGGGCATCGACACGGTGTTCGGCACCGCCTACGCCAAGTCGCAGGCCGCCGCGTACGGGGCGCTGCCGGACAAGGGCCGGGCCTTCGTCTCGGTCGCCAACCGCGACAAGCGCTCGCTGATCTTCCCCGCGCGGGAGCTGGTCGCCATGGGCTTCGAGCTGCTGGCGACCTCCGGCACCGCGGAAGTTCTCAAGCGCAACGGGATCAACGCGACGGTCGTCCGCAAGCACAGCCAGGGCCCCGGCCCGCAGGGCGAGCCGACGATCGTGCAGCTCATCCACGACGGCGTGGTCGACCTGATCGTCAACACCCCGTACGGCACGGGCGGCCGTCTGGACGGGTACGACATCCGCACCGCGGCCGTCGCCCGGTCGGTGCCGTGCCTGACGACCGTCCAGGCGCTGGCCGCGGCGGTCCAGGGCATCGACGCCATGGCCCGCGACGAGGTCAGCGTGCGGTCCTTGCAAGAGCACGCCGATCACCTGGTCGCCGCCCGCCGGAGCTGATCGCACCACCCTCCCCCGGCCAGGCCGGGGGAGGGGCCGGGCCACTCCCACCGACAGGAACCCACCACACTCCATGTACGGACTCCTCTTCCGCGCCGTCTTCTGCCGAATGGACCCGGAAAAGGCCCACCACCTGGCCTTTTCCTGGATCCGCTCAGCAGCCCGCACCCCCGTTCTGCGCACCTTCGCGGCAGCCGCTCTGGCCCCGCGCCGCAAACAGCTCCGCGTCGAGGCGCTGGGCCGCCGGATGCACGGCCCGTTCGGTCTGGCCGCCGGGTTCGACAAGAACGCGCAGGGCATCGACGGTCTGGCCATGCTCGGCTTCGACCACGTCGAGATCGGCACCGTCACCGGCAGCGCCCAGCCCGGCAATCCGAGGAAGCGGCTGTTCCGCCTGGTCGAGGACCGGGCACTGATCAACCGCATGGGCTTCAACAACGAGGGCTCGGCCGCCGTCGCCGCCCGGCTGGCCGCCCGGAAGCCGGTCTTCCGTACGACCGTCGGCGTCAACATCGGCAAGACGAAGACCGCGCCGGAATCCGCCGCGGTCGCCGACTACGTCACCTCCACCGAGGCGCTGGCGCCGCACGCCGACTACCTGGTCGTCAACGTCTCCTCACCCAACACTCCCGGCCTGCGCGACCTGCAGGCCACCGAGCAGCTGCGCCCGCTGCTGACCGCCGTACGCGAGGCCGCCGACCGCACGGTCACCACGCGCCGAGTCCCGCTCCTGGTCAAGATCGCACCCGATCTGGCGGACGAGGACATCGACGCGGTCGCTGACCTGGCCGTCGAACTCGGGCTGGACGGGATCATCGCCACCAACACCACCGTCGCGCGCGACGGGCTCGGCCTCGCCGCCGACCCCGCACTGACCGCCGAGACGGGCGGGCTGTCCGGCGCCCCCGTCCGCGACCGGTCCCTGGAGGTGCTGCGCCGGCTGTACGCACGCGTCGGCGACCGGCTCACGCTCGTCGGTGTCGGCGGCATCACGACCGCCGAGGACGCCTGGCGCCGCATCCTGGCCGGGGCCACGCTCGTGCAGGGCTACACGGCGTTCCTGTACGAGGGTCCGTTCTGGATGCGGCGGATGCACCAGGGGCTCGCCGAGCTGCTGGCGGCCAGCCCCTACGCCACTCTCGCCGAGGCCGTCGGCGCCGAGCACCGGCACCCCCGGGAGGCAGCAGCGTGACCGTTCAGGAGACCACCCCGCAGGAGCCCTTCGGCGCACGGTTGCGCCGCGCCATGGACGCCCGGGGCCCGCTGTGCGTCGGTATCGACCCGCACGCCTCCCTGCTGCACGCCTGGGGGCTGGAGGACGACGTGGCGGGGCTGGAGCGGTTCAGCCGCACGGTGGTGGACGCGCTGGCCGACCGTGTCGCCGTGCTCAAGCCGCAGGCCGCCTTCTTCGAGCGCTTCGGCTCACGCGGCGTCGCCGTGCTGGAGCGGACGGTGGCCGAGGCCCGGCAGGCGGGTGCGCTGGTGGTCATGGACGCCAAGCGCGGCGACATCGGCTCCACCATGGACGCGTACGCCGCGGCCTTCCTCGACCCCGGCAGCCCGCTGTTCTCCGACGCGCTGACCGTCAGCCCCTATCTGGGGTTCGGCGCGCTGGAGCCCGCCGTTGCCGCGGCCACCGCGAACGGGTGCGGGCTGTTCGTCCTGGCGCTCACCTCCAACCCCGAGGGGCAGGAAGTCCAGCGCGCGGTCCGCGAGGACGGCTCGACGGTGGCGGCCACGGTACTGCGGCACCTTGCCGACCGGAACGCGGGAGCCGAGCCGCTGGGCTCCTTCGGCGCGGTGGTCGGCGCGACGCTGGGCGACCTCTCGGCGTTCGACCTGGCGGTGAACGGCCCCCTGCTCGCCCCGGGCATCGGGGCGCAGGGTGCGACCCCCGCGGATCTGCCCGCGGTCTTCGGCGGCGCGGTCCGCAACGTGGTGCCGAGCGTCAGCAGGGGAGTGCTCCGTCACGGGCCCGACACAACCGGACTGAGAGATTCCGCGATCAGCTTCGCCGACGAGGTGCGCAGCGCGGTGGGCTGAGCGGGACGTGATCCCACGCCGAGAGCGGAAAATGTGCCGGTTTTGCCCAAAAAAGTCCGGGTCGGCAGAGGCTGACCTGGACTTTTCGTCTGTTCTCGCTGACTCCGGCGCTCACGCCCGCTAGTCTCCGTCGAGAGCACCGCGAACAGGCGCGTTGCTCGTTGCTCCGCAGGTGCGGGCCTACTAGGTTCCTCACCGATCCGTATCCGACAGTTCAACATCCGAGGTGACGTAGGCGTGGCTCTTCCGCCCCTTACCCCTGAACAGCGCGCAGCCGCGCTCGAAAAGGCCGCCGCGGCTCGCCGGGAGCGCGCCGAGGTCAAGAACCGGCTCAAGCACTCCGGCGCGTCTCTGCACGAGGTCATCAAGCAGGGCCAAGAAAACGACGTGATCGGCAAGATGAAGGTCTCGGCGCTCCTGGAGTCCCTGCCCGGCGTCGGCAAGGTCCGCGCCAAGCAGATCATGGAGCGGCTGGGGATCTCCGAGAGCCGGCGGGTCCGTGGTCTCGGCTCCAACCAGATCGCTGCCCTGGAGCGCGAGTTCGGCGGTGCCAACGCCTGAGGTCTCAGGCACTCGCGTTAACCGGGATAATCGCTGCATGAGTTCTGCAGTTCCCCGGGGGGAGACCCCGGCACCCCCGGTCGGCACATCGCGGCTGACCGTGCTCTCCGGCCCCTCCGGGGTCGGCAAGAGCACGGTCGTCGCACATATGCGCAAGGCCCATCCCGAGGTCTGGCTCTCCGTCTCCGCCACCACTCGAAGGCCCCGCCCGGGCGAGCGCCACGGAGTGCAGTACTTCTTCGTGGGCGACGAGGAGTTCGACAAGCTGATCGCCAACGGCGAGCTGCTCGAATGGGCGGAGTTCGCGGGCAACCGCTACGGCACCCCCCGACAGGCGGTGCTGGAGCACCTGGAGCGCGGGGAGCCCGTCCTGCTGGAGATCGATCTGCAGGGCGCCCGGCTCGTCAAGCAGTCCATGCCCGAGGCGCAGCTCGTCTTTCTGGCCCCGCCCAGCTGGGAGGAGCTGGTCAGGCGGCTGACCGGCCGGGGCACCGAGGCGCCCGAGGTCATCGAGCGCCGGCTGGAGGTCGCCCGTACCGAGCTGGCGGCCGAGGCCGAGTTCGACCGGACCCTGGTCAACACCTCTGTCGAGGAGGTCAGCGCTGAACTGCTAGCCTTGATGAGTATCGATTGACCTGACCTCCAGCGCTCGGCTGCGCCCGAAGGGCACCGAGCGAGCATCGAAACGGAAGGCAGAGAGTGGCCTCTTCCATCACTACGCCCGAGGGCATCATCAACCCGCCGATTGATGAGCTGCTCGAGGCCACCGACTCGAAGTACAGCCTTGTGATCTACGCCGCCAAGCGCGCGCGTCAGATCAACGCGTACTACTCCCAGCTCGGTGAGGGCCTTCTCGAGTACGTCGGCCCGCTGGTGGACACCCACGTGCACGAGAAGCCGCTGTCCATCGCGCTTCGGGAGATCAACGCGGGTCTCCTCACCTCCGAGCCCGTGGAGGCTCCGCCGGTCGCCCAGTAGCCGGTCGGCACCACTTCCACCAGGGGCCCGGCAGCGCGGCTGCCGGGCCCCTGGTGTGTCATAGGACAACGACGCGTGTGGCATGTGGGGAGAGACGAGTGACGCAGCAGCGGGACGGGCGGGCGGCGGCCGGCAAGCCGAAGGTCGTACTCGGGGTGAGCGGCGGCATCGCCGCCTACAAGGCGTGCGAGCTGGCGCGGCGGCTGACCGAGAGCGGCCACGACGTGCGGGCCGTCCCCACCGAGTCGGCGCTGCACTTCGTCGGAGCCGCCACCTTCTCGGCGCTGACGGGCCACCCGGTGGCCACCGATGTGTGGGAGTCCGTGCACGAGGTGCCGCACGTGCGCATCGGGCAGGGCGCGGACCTGGTGGTCGTCGCGCCCGCGACCGCCGACCTGCTGGCCAAGGCCGCGCACGGCCTCGCCGACGACCTCCTCACCAACACGCTGCTCACCGCGCGCTGCCCCGTCGTCTTCGCTCCCGCCATGCACACCGAGATGTGGGAGCACCCCGCGACACAGCAGAACGTGGCCACCCTGCGGAGCCGCGGCGCCCTCGTCATCGAGCCCGCCGTGGGCCGGCTGACCGGGAAGGACACCGGCAAGGGGCGGCTGCCGGACCCCGACGCGATCTTCGACGTCTGTCGCCGGGTGCTGCTGCGCGGCGCGGCGGGGACGGCCCCGGATCTCGTCGGACGGCATGTGGTCGTCAGCGCGGGCGGCACCCGTGAGCCCCTCGATCCGGTGCGTTTCCTGGGCAACCGCTCCTCCGGCAAACAGGGGTACGCGCTCGCCCGGGTCGCCGCCGCGCGTGGTGCGCGCGTGACGCTCGTCTCCGCGAACAGCGCGCTGCCCGACCCGGCGGGCGTGGACGTCGTACGGGTCGGCAGCGCCCTGGAGCTGCGCGAAGCGGTGACGAAGGCGGCTGGGGACGCGGACGCCGTGGTGATGGCCGCCGCGGTCGCCGACTTCCGTCCCGCCGTGTATGCGACCGGGAAGATCAAGAAGAAGGACGACCAGGAGCCCGAGCCGCTGACCTTGGTGCGCAACCCGGACATCCTCGCCGAAATCTCGGCGAGTCGTCCCCGTCCCGGTCAGATCGTGGCCGGCTTCGCGGCCGAGACGGACGAGGCGCTGGCCCACGGCCGCGCCAAGCTCGCCACGAAGGGCTGTGACCTGCTGGTCGTCAACGAGGTGGGGGAGAGCAAGACCTTCGGCGCGGAGGAGAACGAGGCCGTGGTGCTCGGCGCCGACGGCAGCGAGACGCCGGTCCCGTACGGGCCGAAGGAGATGCTCGCGGAGACCGTGTGGGACCTGATCGCGGAGCGCCTTCCGGAGCTTCCCGAGGAGTGAGGCACCGCTGCGGCTCGCGGAGCTCTCGATGGCGGGAGGGGCGGGAGAGGACAACCGGAACCACTGCTTCCGAATGTTCGTTCGGGTGGCTTCCGGGTGGTCGTCCGGGGAAATTCGGCACCCGGGCCGAGTGGGCCGGAAGTCGTCGTACCAGGCCGGAACGGCGCTCTTGACCAGTACCTTCGCCGACCGACACGCCCTGACATGTCCGGATCTCAGGTGGCCTTCCGGTGCCATTGGAGTCCGGATTGAGCAGGTCATGGTCGTCTCGTAGTTCGAGAGTCCGTGATTGGATGCGGGTGGAGATGGATAAACTGGCCGCGGACCGTGCTTGGGCGCAGCCCCCGACCGGTCCGCCCCATGCTCAGCCAGCAGCCGCTGCAACCCCAGGGAGCGATGTGTCGCGCCGCTTGTTCACCTCGGAATCTGTGACCGAGGGTCACCCTGACAAGATCGCTGACCAGATCAGCGACACCATCCTCGACGCCCTTCTCAAGGAAGACCCGCACTCCAGGGTCGCCGTCGAGACGCTGATCACCACCGGCCTCGTGCATGTGGCCGGAGAGGTGACGACCAAGGCTTACGCCCCGATTTCGACGCTCGTGCGCAACAAGGTCCTCGAGATCGGCTACGACTCCTCCAAGAAGGGCTTCGACGGCGCCTCCTGCGGCGTCTCCGAGTCCATCGGTGCCCAGTCGCCCGACATCGCGCAGGGCGTCGACACCGCCTACGAGAGGCGGGTGGAAGGCGCCACCGCGGGTGAGGAGATCGACGAGCTCGACGAGCAGGGCGCGGGCGACCAGGGCCTGATGTTCGGCTACGCCTGCGACGAGACCGCCGAGTACATGCCGCTGCCGATCACCCTGGCGCACCGGCTCTCGGAGCGCCTGTCGGCCGTCCGCAAGAACGGGACCATCCCCTACCTGCGCCCCGACGGAAAGACGCAGGTCACCATCGAGTACAACGGCGACAAGGCCGTGCGGCTGGACACCGTCGTGGTCTCCTCCCAGCACGCGGCCGACATCGACCTGGACTCGCTGCTCGCACCCGACATCCGCGAGTTCGTCGTCGAGCCCGAGCTGAAGGCCCTGGTGGACGAGGGCATCAAGCTGGACACCGAGGGCTACCGGCTGCTGGTCAACCCGACCGGACGCTTCGAGATCGGCGGCCCGATGGGCGACGCCGGCCTCACCGGCCGGAAGATCATCATCGACACCTACGGCGGTATGGCCCGCCACGGTGGCGGTGCCTTCTCCGGCAAGGACCCGTCCAAGGTCGACCGCTCCGCCGCCTACGCGATGCGCTGGGTCGCCAAGAACGTGGTCGCCGCCGGCCTCGCCTCCCGCTGCGAGGTGCAGGTCGCGTACGCCATCGGCAAGGCCGAGCCGGTGGGTCTGTTCGTGGAGACCTTCGGGACCGCCACGGTGGAGGACGAGAAGATCGAGCAGGCCATCTCGGAGGTCTTCGACCTCCGTCCGGCCGCGATCATCCGCGACCTCGACCTGCTGCGCCCCATCTACGCGCAGACCGCCGCCTACGGCCACTTCGGCCGCGCGCTGCCCGACTTCACCTGGGAGCGCACGGACCGGGTCGACGCCCTGCGCAAGGCGGCCGGGCTCTAGCCCTTCCGCTCGCGTATCCGTCCTCCGCTTCATCGCCGGAGGCCCGGCACCCCATGCTGGCGGGGTGCCGGGCCTCCGGTGTGTCCGCACCCTCGTGCGGCACCGACCTCCGCCCCTCGCGTTCGCTCGCGTCGTCTCCGGGCCGCTTTCCGGACGCGAACGCCGCAAATAATCCTTCGCCCGCAGCGGGCTGCCGCTCCTAGGGTGAAGACGGACGCGCCCGGTGCGCAGGCGGGGGATACTTCATCACCGGAGTTTTGACTCCTCGCGGGTTCGAATCCCGTCGCCGACCTCACCTCGCGTGACGTGGCGTGGCCGAGCGGCCGAAGGCAGTGGCCGGGCAGTCGCCCACCCCCCGGCCGAATCAGATCTCGGGCGCGTCCGCTCCGTCCTCCTCCCCGGGCACCGTCGACGAGCTCGGCTCCGGAGCGGCCGCCGGGTCGAAGCGCCTCCGGATGTCTTCGCTCGCCTCCTCCCGACCGACCTGGGCGGCCCCCTCGTACAGCGCCCGGGCCAGGACGCCCGAGTCCTCGTGCCCGGTCGGTACGCCCATCGCGGCCAGCAACCGCTCGAACGCGTCCACCGGCGCGGGCACCCCCGTACCCTCCTCCCCGAACGCCCGCCCGAACTGCGGCAACCCGTTGTGCCCGTAGCCGTTGTGGCCGTTGCCGTTGTACCCGTAGCCGTTGTGGCCGTTGCCGTTCGGCCGCCCGTCGGCCTCCGGCGCTCCCGTCGGGCGGGGCACCAGAGCGGCGTAGCGCTCCGGGACGTCGCGGTTGTTCGCGGCTGCCGAGAGCTGGGCGAGTACACCCAGGTCGTCGACGGTCTTGCGGATCTGGTCGTCGTTCTTGGCGAGCCACCACACCACGGCACTGCCGGTGTCGTGGAGCACGTCCTTGCCCAGATACTCGCGCCGATCGCGCTCGTACCGGCGTTCGTGCGACCACAGGATCTCGTCCTTGCGGACCGTGGCGAGCTTGCGCAGCCGCACCGCGTCGGCCTCCGCGAGGGTGAGCGTCACGTTCTCCGCCATGGCGAGCACCCGCCCGCCCGGATCAGGCAGCATGACCGCCAGCTCGCCGACGAGTCGGTGCTGCGCCAGCGAGCCACGGTGGGGCTGCCAGCCTTCGGTCACCGCGCGAGCCCGCTCCAGTACCGCGCTGACCGCCACACCCGCGGGGGAGAAGGGCGGACTGTCCTTCGGCAGTTCCTGCGGCCACCAGCGCACCGTGGCCGAGAAGCGGAAGTCGTAGTCCTCGGCCGCCGAGGGGAGCACCACATCGGTCACCGTCTGCTCGCGGCGCTCGGGCGGATCGGTGGGCCGGTCGGGCTCTGCCGTGAACTCCTGCGAGAGAGGATCCACAGCGGGAGTCGCCAGCCGGGACAGCACGAGAGCGGCAGCTGCGAACAAGAACGCGGCAACGGCCCACGCCCACACAGGCCAGTGCAGCACGTGGCCGACGAGGACCAGGACGAGGCCCAGGAGGACGGTGCAGAAGCCGCTCACCGTCTTGTGGCCAGAACTCATGGGGTCTCCTGACACATCATGGGGACCGCTGCGGCGGTCAAGGGGCTGCGGGGGCGGGACGGTGGTTCGGCGCGGTCCTGGAGGTGGTCCACAGTGCGTCCACCGTGCGGGCGCGGGCAGGGTCTGTACCGGCCCAGGCGCATGCCACGGCGTATACGGCACCGAAGGCCGCCCGGTGCCGCGCGCATGCCGCCCCCAGGACATCCAGGGGCGTGGGCCCGACGCCGGGCCGGGAGTGGGCCCGGTCCAGCCACGCGCTCAGCGGCCTCTCCCAGTCGGCGCGGGGCACAGCGGCGAGCGTTTCCGCCCAATGGTCCGTAAGAAGGACGCGTACCTCACCGTCGTCCATCAGCCGTGCCGGATCGGCGACCTGGAGGAAGATGTCGAGGTCGCGGCGGCCGCGCGCGTCGGCACCTGGCCGCAGCCGGTTCAGCAGGCTGCGGTAGAGCCGGTCGTCCGAGTCGGTGATCCGCGACAGAGCCTCGCGTGCCGTCTCGCGGACGCCCGGTTGGTGGTGCCGGCTCAAATGGCGCAGGCGGACCATCGCCTGGTCGGGGAAGCGGCGGGAGAGCACTTCGGAGCACACCCCGATCAGGACGTGGGCGCGCGCCGTCGGCAGTGCCGCATCCTGCGCCCAGGCGTAGAGCCGGTGCCGGAAGAAGCTGCCGTACCGGGAGTGCACCACGCTCTCCCCCAGCGCACGGGCGGCCATGGACAGCTCGTCCTTCGAGGCCGACGGCCGGGACCAGCGCTCGGCCAGATCGCCGAGGCCTTCCGGTGGTCCGGTGCGCAGGCACTCGCGGGCGAAGCGCGTGACGAGCTCCAGCCGGTCGGAGGTGCCGAGTGCCTGGAACTCCGTTGCCTGGCGCATCCAGCGGCCGAGCGGGGCGCGCAGTTGCGGATAGTTGTCCCAGAAGTACGCGCGCACCCGGTCGTCGTAGGCTGCCGCGTCGAAGCGGACCCGGCCGTCCGCCCCCACAGCGGCCTTGATGTCACCGAGCCGCGCAGTCAGTGCGCGGTGCTGGAGGGGCGGTGCGGTCACCTCGGGGTGCTCTGTGACCCGCACCAGCCGGACCGCCGCCTCGTGCACGGTGTCGGCGCGTGCTCCGTGCAGCAGCGCTGTCGCCAGCAGGAGGGCGCGTTGTGCGCCGCCCTGCAACTCGGCCAGATGCTTGTCGACGTCACGCATCCCCGGCTGCCGCGCTGCGAGAGCCGTGCTGAGCCAGGACTCGAAGCCGGCCCCCTCCGGTGCGCTCTCACCGGCTGCCGCGATCTCCTCGGCCAGGTCCGCGACCTCGGCCATGGTCGCCTTGGCCAGCAGAAGGCTCAGCTCCTCCCCGGCCAGTTGCGAGGGGGCGGGGCCGATGCCGCAGCCGCGCAGATGCACACGCAGTACATCCAGGACGTCGGGGCGCCCCAGCGGCGCCACGAGTCCCTGCAGCATGCGGTCGAACCCGGCCTGCCACTCTCGTGGAAGCACGGTGGCGAGCCATGCGCCGCGTTCCCGCACGACCTTGATCAGGCCGGGCAGATCGGCCATGAAAGCGGCGTAGCGGCTGTCCGACACCCCGGACAGGTCGAGCAGCAGAGCAGCGCCTTTCCCCACCTGGTCGGCGTCGAGCGCCCGGCCGGTGTCCTCCTCCTCGGCCTGGTCGACGAGTTCACGGAAGCGCTGTGTGCCCTGGGGGAGTTCGCACAACAGCACCTTGGCCGCCGTCAGCGCGCCGTGTCCGGGGCGGGCGCTGAGAAGGACCGCACGCTTGTCCTCCAGCAGCCGTCGGGCCCGGTCCGCGCCGGGTGGCGGCACGAAGCGCTGTTTGAGCCTTCGCAGTTCCTCCGCGGCTGCCTGGCGTGGGTCCCGGCCGCTCCTGTCGCGTGCCGCGGACGCCCTGATGTCCTGGTAATAGGCGATGTACTGGGGCCCTGGGCCGGAGTTGACGGGACCGTGCGAGCTGTCGAAATGGGTGCTGTTCGTCATCACCGCTCTCCGAACCGGTGCTTGACGCTTCCCTTGTTGTCGCCGCCGATGTAGGTGGCTCCGTCGCCGTCGATATGGGGCTGGTGCACATGCTGTGGTCCGGAGCCGGTGTTGACGGGGCCGTGGGAGTCGTGGATGACGGTGGAGGTGAGACCGCCGCTGACGTCCCGCGCCTGGATGCGGCTGTCCCCGTCTCCGTCCATCGTGTTGGTCACGGCACCGGACGCCGGGTCCCCGGGCTGCTCCGGGGACTCCGGTTCGGCGAGTCCGGGCACGAGATCGGTGAGCACCTCGGCGATCCGGGCGAGGTCGGTGGACGCCTGCTGGTGGTCGTAGCGCAGGGACTGGGTATACGCGAGGCGGACGAGCGGCCGGGGAAGGGCGGCAGCCGTCAACCGCTCCGTACGTCGGCCGAGCAGCACGGGGATCACGGGCAGTCCGCGGGAGAACGCTTCCAGTATCTCCTTGCGCACCCAGTCCTCCGCGTTGTCGAGTGCCCTGCGGCCCGGCCGGGTGCTGTCGGGGGCGTCGAGCCAGTGCGGCCCGATGAGGGCCAGGAGTGCGTCACTGCGGCGTACACCTGCGAGCAGTTCTTCGGGATACAGCTGCCCTGGGCGGATCGATTCGCTGGCGCGGAAGACCGGACCCGGGCCGAATCGGTGCGTCAGATCGCGCGCGATCGTGGTCGCGGCCTGCTCGCCGTCGCCGGTGCGGTAGTTGACGAAGACGTGCGGCATGAGGGCTCCTTCGCAAGGCGGGAGTGCGGACTGTCGGACCTGTCGGACCTGTTGGATGGCGGGTCGGGCCGGAGTGCCGCCGGCGCGGCGGTAGCGCCGGTCAGATGTGGGTGGCCAGCCAGGGCGAGAGGTGCTGGGCGGCCGAGGTGGGGTGGCGGCGCAGCACATGTGCGAGGCGGCGCAGGTCGGTCGCGACCGTCGCGGACGCGACGGCGTCCGTTGCCTCGGTGAGGGCCTCGAGAAGCGCACACGCGTGGTCGATCTCGCCCGCCGTGGCGTGGGCGAGTGCGCGCCGCATCCCGTACCGCGCCTGCGACCTGAGGGCGTCCCGGGGCAGTTTGGCCGTCTCGCGGTCCAGGATCTCAGCGGCCTCGCCGGGCCGGCCCAGGTCGTGCAGGCACCAGCCGGTGATCATCGACACCGGGTCGGTCAGTGTGCTGGGTCCGATGACCGGAGAGGGCGAGGCGGCCTGCGCGCTGCTGCTGGTGGGACGGTCGGTGGCGGTCAGCAGGGCTCGCGCCGTGTCGAGGCCGCGCATACAGGCGCGGTGATCGCCGGCGAGGGCGTGCCCCTGTGCTTCGCGCTGCGCGGCCAGACCGCATACCCGGTCGCTGTCGGCGAGCCGTTGGGCGCGGCGGGCCAGTTCCACGGTCTGCTTGGCGTCGCCCCGGTAGAGCGTGATCAGCGCGCGGCGCACCAGTGCATAGGCCGTCAGCCCGTGGTCTCCACCGGCCTCGGCGAGCTCCACCGCGCGGTCGGTCCACCACAGTGCTCCGCGCTCGTCCCCGGTTTCCTGTACGAGCCAGCCGATGTACTCCGCGTAGCGGGAAGCCAGCGACAGCAGACCCTCCCTGGTGCGGGGGCCCGCCTGTTTCGCCAACGTACGAAGGGTGTGGGTCTGGGCGATGAGTGGTGGGAGGACGAGTTGGGAGCCCGCGCTCTGGCCGAGGCGCCGGTAGTGGTCGAACAGCGAGCGGGCGGTGCGCAGGAGTGTGGCGTTGTCCGCCTGCGGTGCCGGTTGGCCCAGCGGGATCACGGACGCCGCGCCGGCGGCCATCAACGTTCTGCGGGGTACGGACTGGAAGGTGGCACCGCCACTGGGATCCAGATGCATCAGCCACATCTCGTCTTCGTCGGAGTCGGGCTCGGGAGTGTCGGTCGTGGGGCGCGGAGGCGGGACCAGCGCTGCCAGGGCACCGTCGGCCCGGAGAGTGGCGTCGCACAGACGGGCCAGTTCGGGGGAGGGCGCTTTGAGGCCGCGTTCGACCTTGCTCAGCTGACTTTTGCTGTAGTGGACGCGGGCGCTGAGGTGGCCGAGGGTGAGTCCACCGGCGAGGCGCAGTCTGCGGAGCTCGGGACCGAAGCGAAGCTGCTGCTGCTCCTGTTGAGGCACTGGTGATCTCCGTATCTCTCCTTCCGGGACGGCGGCCCTCGCCTGGAATTCAGCTTGGGTCGCGCCCGCCCGGACCGACAAGGCGCGGGGGGTGTTTCCCGTTTCCTCTCCTCACCGCTCTCCCTCTGCGGTTCGCGGTGCCCCGCCCGTCCACCGCCTCCGTCCGCAGTGGTCGCGCGGCCGGGCAACACCCCCTCGCGAGCAGGCAAGCAGCGGAGAGTCAGCACGTCGAGAGGGCGTCGTGGCGGAGTGAGCCCTCACTCATTGACGGAGTGAGTGCTCACTCCGTATGCTGGGTCCATGGACGAAACGACGGGCAGGCGCCGAGCGCCGGCCATGGATCCGGAGCAGCGGCGCGCCATGATCATCTCGGCGGCGTTGCCGCTCGTGGTGGAGTACGGGCCGTTGGTGACGACCGCGAAGATCGCGCGGGCCGCCGGGATCGGGGAGGGCACCATCTTCCGGGTCTTCACGGACAAGGAGGAACTGTTGGCCGCGTGTCTGGAGGAAGCCCTGCGGCCCGACGACACCGTCGCGCATCTGGGTGGGATCTCGCTCGACCAGCCGCTGGCCGCGCGGTTGGTCGAGGCGGCCGGGGTGATGCGGGGCCATATGGACCGGATAGGGGAGGTGGCCGGGGCCTTGGCCTCCCGCGGCAAGGTCGAGCGGGCGGGCACCGCCGACATGGAGGAGGGGCAGCGAGCGCGCGAGTCCGGGCTGGCTGCGCCGCGGGCGGCGTTGGCGGCACTGCTGGAGCCCGAGCGGGAGGCGCTGCGGCTGGCGCCCGAACGTCTCGCCGACCTCTTCCAGTTGATGCTGATGAGTGCCGGACGCTCCGGTGTGCGGGACGTGAGCGACGCCGAGATCGTCGACCTCTTTCTGCACGGGGCCCTGTCCGCACAGCGGGGCTCCGATGCCTGACAGCTCCTCGACCCGGCCGGCGGTCGGCCGGGCACCCGCCCATGCCGGAGATCCCCGTGGTGGGGGCCGGGGCAGGACGACGGCGAGCGGCGGCGTCTGCGCGGCTTCCGTACGGAACGTCGGGCGCCCGGCGCGGGCAGGTGGGCGGCGCCCGTCGGTGCTGTTTGCGAGACTGAGGCTGTGAGCAGGGGTGACGACAACGGCGAGGGGGAGCGGCAGCGGGATGCGCCGGAGCAGCTGGCGCTGATCCGGGAGACGGTACGGGAACGCAAGGCCCGGCAGCCGAGGGCCAAGCCGCGTACCTGGCGGGGTGCCGAGATGGCGGAGCGGCTGCCCGTGGCCCGAGTGCTGGTCGACAAGGGGCTGGTCCATCTCGACCGGTTCTTCGACTACGCCGTTCCGGCGGCGATGGACGAAGAGGCCCAGCCCGGCGTGCGGGTGCGGGTCCGGTTCGGGGCCGGTGAGCGGGAGGGGCGCCGCGAGGGGGGCGGCCTGGTCAACGGGTTCATCGTCGAGCGCCGGGCCGACACCGACTTCGCGGGGCGGCTCGCCCCGATCGCCCAGGTGCTGTCACCGGAGCCCGTGCTCACGCCCGAACTGCTCCAGCTGTGCCGGGCGGTGGCCGACCGGTACGCGGGATCGCTCGCCGACGTGGTGCAGCTCGCCGTCCCACCGCGCCGGGCCAGGGCGGAGAAGCAGCCCTCGCCGCGCCGCCCGCCCAAGCCGCCGGTGCCCGAGCCCGGTGGGTGGGCGCGCTATCCGGAGGGTCCGGCGTTCCTTCGGGCGCTCGCCGACAAGGCCGCGCCCCGCGCCGTGTGGACGGCGCTGCCCGGTCCGGAGAGCTGGGCGGACGAGCTGGCCCGTGCCATGGCCACCACCCTGGCGGTGGGCCGGGGGGCGCTTGCCGTACTGCCCGACGGCAAGTCGGCGGCGCGGGTGGACGCGGCGCTGACCGCGCTCGTCGGCGAGGGGCAGCACGTGCTGCTGACGGCGGACGCCGGTCCCGAGCCACGCTACCGGCGTTGGCTGGCCCTCAGCCGCGGTGCAGTGCGTGCGGTGGTCGGAACGCGCGCCGCGATGTTCGCGCCCGTCCGCCGTCTCGGCCTCGCCGCGATCTGGGAGGACGGCGACAGCGGCCACAGCGAGGAGCGGGCGCCGCAGCCGCACGCCCGCGAAGTGCTGCTCCAGCGGGCGGTCACCGAGCAGGCTGCCTTCCTGCTCGGCGCATACGGTTGCACCGTGGAGGCCGCGCAGCTCGTGGAGTCGGGGTTCGCACGGCCGTTGGCGGCCGACCGGGACACCGTGCGGGCGGTGATGCCCCGGGTCCGTACGGCTGCCGAGGGCGACGAGGGGCGCGACCCGGCGGCTCGCAGTGCGCGGCTGCCGAGTCTGGCCTGGCGCACCGCGCGGGACGCGCTGGAGCGCGGCCCGGTGCTGGTGCAGGTGCCGCGCCGCGGCTACGTGCCGCGTCTGGTGTGCGAACGGTGCCGGGAGCCGGCGCGCTGTGCGCACTGCTCGGGGCCGTTGGAGGCGGCGGGTGCCGGTACGGCGCTGCGCTGTGGCTGGTGCGCTCGGGAGACACCGCAGTGGAGCTGCCCGATGTGCTCGGGCACGCGGCTGCGCGGCAGCGTCATCGGTGCCCGGCGTACGGCGGAGGAGCTCGGCCGTGCGTTCCCCTCGGTGCCCGTACGGACCTCGGGCGGCGCACATGTGCTGGGGTCGGTGCCGGGCCGTCCGGCGCTGGTCGTGGCCACCCCCGGAGCCGAACCCGTACCGGAGGGCGGCGAGGGGTACGCGGCGGCGCTGTTGCTCGACGGCTGGGCGCTGCTGGGCCGCCCCGACCTGCGCGCGGGGGAGGAGGCGCTGCGTCGCTGGTTGGGCGCTGCCTCCCTGGTGCGGCCGCAGGGCGAGGGCGGGAGCGTGGTGGTGGTCGCGGAGGAGACGATGCGGCCCGTGCAGGCCCTGGTGCGCTGGGATCCGGCGGGGCACGCGCTGCGGGAGCTGGCCGACCGTGCGGAGCTGGGCTTTCCGCCGGTGTCCCGGATGGCGGCGGTCACCGGTCCGCCGGAGGCCGTCGCCGCCCTGCTGGCCGGCGCTCGGGGAGCCGGACTCCCGGAGAGCGCGCAGGTGTTGGGGCCCGTTCCGCTACCGGTACGGGAGCCGGGTCGGCCGCGCAACCCGGGCGATCCGCCGCCCGGCGAGCTGTGGGAGCGGGCGCTGGTGCGGGTGCCGCGCGGCAGTGGCGCGGCATTGGCAGCGGCGTTGAAGACGGCGCAGGCGGGCCGGTTGGCGCGCCGGGAGGGCCCGGTCGCACACGTACGGGTCGATCCGCTGGACATCGGGTGACGACCGGGGCCGCCCGGTGTTCGGCGGCGGCGGGGACGTCGTGGGAGTGGGCCGCACCGGCCGGTCCCGGACGCCGCGCTGCCCGGTGCGGGCGGCACCGGGCAGCGCGGGGAGGGAGGGGACGCATCGGGCGGCAGGGTGCTCGGCGAAGGGAGCATCCCCGGGGGCCCGGAGACCTGTGACCGGGCCCGAGGGGAGGCAACCGGCGGGCAGGGACAGGCCGGTCAGCCGTTGCGGGGTGAGGGCAGCGCTCCCGGACGTGGCTCGGGGCGGGCGTCACGGTAGGTGTCCTGGCGAACATCCTGGCGAACGTCATGGCGCGGTTCGTGGCGCGCGTCATGCCGGCTCTCGTGGCGCGGCTCGTGCCGGGTGTCGTACGGCTGCGGGGCCGGCGGCTGCTGCGGGATGGAGCGGGCGGCAGGCACCGCGGGGGGCCGTGGAGCCGTCGCCGTACCGGGAGTTGCGGGCAGCGTACGGGTGGCGGCGGACATCGGCTCGGGCTGCCGGGGGACGCCCGGGGCGGGCGAGGGGGACGGCGCGGTCGACGGAGCCGCGGTGGAGGTCTCGACGCCCTCGGGGGAGTTGCGCGTGCTGCCGCGCCGGGAAGAACCGTACCTGCGGTGCACGGCCTGCTTGGTGACGCCCAGCGCCGAGCCCACGGCGTCCCAGGAGAAGCCGAGCGAACGGTCGAAGTCCACCGCCGCCGTCACCAGCGTCTCGACGCTGTCTCGTAGTTCCTGGGCGAGCCTGACGGTCGGCGCGGGAGCGCGGCCGTAGACGACGAAGCCCGCGGAGGGGCCGGTGCGCCGTGGGCGATAGACGTTGCCCAACTGCGCCGTGAGGGTGCGCAGCGCGTCCACCTGCCGGCGGACCCGCTCGATGTCCCGCACCAGAAGGTGCAGGCTTGCCCGCGCCTGGGCGTCGTGGGTTGCGTGGTCGGCCATGAAGAAGCCTCTCGGACCGGCTGACATGGAGGTGTTCAGCTAGGGGGTGTTCAGCTGTGGTGCTGGATGGGGTGACTGGCTGTGGGGGTGGGGGCGAGGCCGCGGTGCGTGGGCGGGGCGGCGCTCGGTTCGGTCAATCTGACTTGACCAACGCCGCGATGGGCTCTCTGGTCACGCTGCGGGGGCGCGGAAGGGGCATCGACAGGGCGCGCGGGTGCCCGCACGCCCCCTCGGTCAGCGGCGTCGCGCTGACCGTAAACTGGGCTGTCTTTCCATGCTGTCCGACCAGTCCACGCGCTCCGCGCACGCCGGTGCTCCGCAGGCTCCGCGCACTTCCGTGGCCTCCGGACAGCCCACGCTTTCCACGGGTGAGAGGTAGTTCGCCACTGATGAGGCTCGTCTTCGCAGGCACCCCCGAGGTCGCCGTCCCCGCGCTCGACACATTGATCGCCTCCGAGCGGCACGAGGTCGCCGCCGTGGTCACCCGGCCCGATGCCCGTGCTGGGCGCGGTAGGCGGCTGGTGCCCAGCCCGGTGGCCCAGCGGGCCGAGGAGGAGGGCATCGAGGTGCTCAAGCCCACGCGCCCACGGGACGAGGACTTTCTGGCGCGGCTGCGCGACATCGGGCCGGACTGCTGCCCCGTCGTGGCCTACGGCGCACTGCTGCCCCGTGTCGCGCTCGACGTGCCCGCCAAGGGGTGGGTCAATCTGCACTTCTCGCTGCTGCCCGCCTGGCGCGGCGCCGCGCCCGTGCAGCACGCGCTGCTGGCGGGGGACGAGATGAGCGGCGCCACCACGTTCCTCATCGAGGAAGGGCTGGACTCCGGACCCGTCTACGGCGTGGTGACCGAGGAGGTACGGCCCAGGGACACCAGCGGCGATCTGCTCACCCGGCTCGCCTTCGCGGGCGCCGGGCTGCTGGCCGCCACCATGGACGGCATCGAGGACGGCACGCTGCAGGCGGTGCCGCAGCCGGAGGAAGGCATCTCCCTCGCGCCGAAGATCACCGTGGAGGACGCCAGGATCGATTGGGCGGCGCCGGCGCTGCGCGTCGACCGTGTGGTGCGGGCGTGTTCGCCCGCGCCCGGAGCGTGGACCGTCTTCCGCGGGGAGCGGCTGAAGGTTCGCTCGCTGGCGCCCGCCCCGGACGCGGTTGTGGACGGGGCGACCCCCGGCGAGCTGCGTATCGGCAAGAATTCGGTGCATGTGGCCACCGGCTCGCACCCCGTCGAGTTGGAGTGGGTCCAGCCGCAGGGCAAGAAGCCGATGCGAGCGGCGGACTGGGCCCGCGGTACGCGCATCGAGGAGGGCGCCCGCTTCGACGTCCCCGCATCCTGAGCCGGACGTGACCGTGCCCGCGTCCTGAGCCGGACGCCACCGTGCCCGCACCCTGTGCGGACGTGACCGTGCCCGCGTCCTGAGCCGGGTGCGACCGGTGGCCGCTTCCGGGCAGCCGGGTCGTAGGGTGGAGGTTCGACCCTGCGACACCCCGCGAAGCACCGACCCTCATCTTGCGGAGCACCTTCAACTGTGAGCACTCATCCCCGCCGGGGCGGCAACCGGTATCGGCGTCCGCGAAAGGACCCCGTCCGTATCCTCGCCTTCGAGGCGCTGCGGGCCGTGGACGAGCGGGACGCCTATGCGAACCTCGTCCTTCCCCCGCTGCTGCGGAAGGCCCGCGAGAAGGATCCCGCGCACGGCGGTCTCGACGCACGGGACGCCGCGCTGGCCACCGAGCTGGTGTACGGCACGCTGCGCAGGCAGGGCACCTACGACGCGATCATCGCCGAGTGCGTCGACCGGCCGCTTCGCGAGGTGGACCCGCCCGTGCTGGACGTCCTCTCTCTCGGAACCCACCAGTTGCTGGGCACCCGCATCCCGCAGCACGCCGCAGTGAGCGCGACCGTCGAACTGGCCCGCGTGGTGCTGGGCGACGGGCGGGCGAAGTTCGTCAACGCGGTGCTGCGGCGCATCGCGGCCGAGGACCTGGACGGCTGGCTGGAGCGGATCGCGCCGCCGTACGACGACGATCCGGAGGAGCATCTGGCGCTGCGCCACGCGCATCCGCGCTGGGTGGTCTCCGCGCTGTGGGACGCGCTGGGCGCACCCGCGACGGGAGTCGGCGGAGGCGGACGCAAGGACATCACCGCGCTGCTGGAGGCCGACAACGAGCGGCCCGAGGTCACCCTGGTCGCCAGGCCCGGGCGGGCCACCCCCGAGGAACTGCTCACCGCAGTGGACAGCGCGGCGGTGGGCAACACCCAGGCGGGGCACCCCGAGGCGGGGCACACCGAAGTCGGCGAGGACACCGGGACAGAGGACGCCGGGACCGGGGGCGTCGGGCGGCAGAGCGCCGCAGGCAGGGCCGTGCCGGGGCGCTGGTCGCCGTACGCGGTGCGGCTGACCGAAGGCGGTGAGCCCGGCGCGCTGGAGGCCGTACGCGAGGGCAGAGCGGGCGTGCAGGACGAGGGCAGCCAGCTTGTCGCCCTCGCCCTCGCCAACGCGCCGCTGGAGGGCTCCGACACCCGGTGGCTCGACTCCTGCGCGGGCCCGGGCGGCAAGGCCGCGCTGCTGGGGGCGCTGGCGGCCGAGCGCGGTGCGGCGCTGCTCGCGTCCGAGAAGCAGCCGCATCGCGCCCGCCTCGTCGCCCGGGCGCTGGAGGGGAACCCCGGTCCCTGGGCGGTCGTCAGCGCGGACGGTACCCGGCCGGCCTGGACGCCCGGCAGCTTCGACCGGGTGCTCGTCGACGTCCCCTGCACCGGGTTGGGGGCGTTGCGGCGCAGGCCCGAGGCACGCTGGCGGCGCACCCCCGAGGACCTGGCGGGGTTCGCGCCGTTGCAGCGCGGACTGCTGCGGCAGGCGCTCCAGGCGGCGCGGATCGGCGGGGTCGTCGCGTATGTGACCTGTTCCCCGCATCTGGCGGAGACCCGCGCCGTGGTGGACGACGTACTGCGCGGGTCGGCGAAGGAGCGGGACACCGCGGAGCCGGGGACGGCGGCCGCGGAGCCGGTGGACGCGCGACCGCTGCTGCCGGGCGTGCCCGACCTGGGGGAGGGACCCGACATCCAGCTGTGGCCGCATCTGCACGGCACCGACGCGATGTACCTGGCGCTGCTGCGCCGCACCGCCTGATCATCTCGAACGCCCACACGGAATACTGGTAGCCATGGCTCAGATCAACCCCAGCATCCTGTCCGCCGACTTCGCACGCCTCGCCGAGGAGGCGCGGCGTGTCGAAGGCACCGACGGGGCGGCGGGCGCCGACTGGCTCCACGTCGATGTCATGGACAACCACTTCGTGCCCAATCTGACCCTGGGCACGCCCGTGGTCGAGTCGTTGCGCAAGGCGACGGACATCCCGCTGGACTGCCATCTGATGATCGAGGAGCCGGACCGCTGGGCGCCCGCCTATGTGGAGGCCGGGGCCGGTTCCGTCACCTTTCACGCGGAGGCCGCTGCGGCGCCGGTGCGGCTGGCCCGGGAGATCCGGGCCAAGGGAGCGCGCGCCTCGATGGCGCTGAAGCCCGCCACCCCGATCGAGCCGTACGAGGATCTGCTGCCCGAGCTGGACATGCTGCTGGTGATGACGGTGGAGCCGGGCTTCGGTGGACAGGCGTTCCTGGACATCATGCTGCCGAAGATCCGCCGGACGCGGCAGCTCATCGACAAGCACGGCCTGCAGCTGTGGCTGCAGGTCGACGGCGGCGTCTCGGCCTCTACGATCGAGCGCTGCGCCGAGGCGGGCGCCGATGTGTTCGTGGCGGGTTCGGCCGTCTACGGCGCGGACGATCCGGCCGCGGCCGTCCGCGCGCTGCGGCAGCAGGCCGAGGAAGCGGCGGGGTCGGGCCGGGAGGGTTGAGGTGAACGCTGGGTGACCGCGGTCACACACGTCAGGGGATCTGCAAGGATGAACGCGCGGCGCGAGTGTGCCGACCGTGCGTACGTGGGCACGACAGCAAGACAGTGAGGTGAGAGCGGTGTCGTCGGGGCGAGCCACGCGAATGGGACCCGCCGAACTCATGCAGGCTGCGGCGATGGCGCGCCGCTTCTATCTGGAGGGCAAATCCAAGATCCAGATTGCCGACGAGTTCGGGGTCAGCCGCTTCAAGGTGGCCCGGGTCCTGGAGACCGCGCTCGAGCGTGATCTGGTGCGTATCGAGATCCGGGTGCCCGCCGAGCTGGACGCCGAGCGCTCGGACGCGCTCCGCGCCCGTTTCGGCCTGCGGCACGCGGTGGTCGTCGAGTCGCCCACCGAGGCAGTGGACGACGCGGCGGACCCGGAGAACCTCGGCGAGGTCGCCGCCGATCTGCTCGGTGAGCTGGTCACCGATGGTGATGTGCTGGGGCTGGCCTGGGGCCGCTCCACCATCCACATGGCGACCGCGCTACGTCAGTTGCCGCCCTGCACCGTCGTCCAGTTGACGGGGGTGTACGACGCCGGCACGGCCGATCGCGGCTCCGTGGAGGCCGTACGCCGGGCGGCCGAGGTCGCCGGGGGAGAGGCGCACCCCATCTACGCGCCGATGCTGTTGCCGGACAGCGCCACCGCGTCCGCGCTGCGCAGCCAGACGGGCATCGCCCGTGCCTTCGAGTACTTCGACAAGGTCACCGTGGCGGCCGTGTCCATCGGTTCCTGGGAGCCGGGGATCTCCACGGTGCACGACATGCTCAGCGCCAAGGAGCGCGACCACTACTCGTCGCTGGGGGTGGCCGCCGAGATGTCGGCCCATCTCTTCGACGCGCAGGGCCGGCGGATCGGCCGGGATCTGGGGGAACGCTGCATCACCGTGGAGGCGGAGCGGCTGCGCCGGATCCCGGAGGTCGTCGCCATCGCGGGAGGGCACCGCAAGGCTGCGGCCATCGGCGCGGTGCTCCGCTCGGGCCTGGTCACCAGCCTGGTGACGGACACCGCGGCAGCCGACTGGCTGCTGAACGAGGAACAGCCGGGCCCCCGTCCGGCGTTGGAGCGTACGGACCCGGACAGCACCGCCGCTTCGTAGCGGTCCGGGTCCCAGAAGGTTCTCAGAAGGGCAGTACGCCATGACGACCAAGAGCACCAAGCTGCCGGGGCTGGGCAAGCAGTACGACATCACCACCCGGACCGGGCGACACATCTCGGTGGTGGCGCACCAGGACGGCCGCCGGTTCCTGGGCTTCTACCGGGAGGACGACCCGGACGCCTGCCAGGCGACGGTCCAGCTCGACGGTGAGGAGGCCGCCTCCCTCGCGGAGATCCTCGCCCCGGGCGAGAGCCCCAGGCTGGGCACGTGCGAGCTGGAGATCGACCTGGTCACCGTCCGCATCCCGATGTCCGGCCAGTCGCCGTACAGCGGGGAGCTGCTGGGGGCCACCCAGGCGCGCACCCGCACCGGCGCCTCCATCGTCGCCGTGCTGCGCCGTACCGGCCCCGTCCCCTCGCCGGGTCCGGACTTCCGGTTGGAGGCCGGGGACACCCTGGTGGCCGTCGGTACCCGCGAGGGAGTCGACGAGCTGACCCGGATCATCGCCGGAACCTGACTCGATTCATCGCCGGAACCTGACCGGATCGTCGGCGGAACCTGGCCGGACCGGCCGCCCGGCCCGGGACCGGGCGCGACCACCCGGTCCGGACCGCCATCGGCACACCTGAGCCGTTCCGGACAGCCGCTGGACAACTGAAAGGCCCTCTGTGCACGACACCACCGTTCTGCTGATCGAACTCGGCGCCGTCATCCTGGGCCTGGGACTTGTCGGCCGCTTCGCGGGCCGGATCGGGCTCTCCCCGATTCCGCTGTATCTGCTGGGCGGCCTGGCCTTCGGGCACGGCGGCGTCTTCCCGCTGAAGGCCAGCGAGGGGTTCATCGAGGTCGGCGCGGAGATCGGGGTGATCCTGCTCCTGCTGCTGCTCGGCCTGGAGTACAGCGCCTCGGAGCTGGTGACCAGCCTGAAGACCCAGTACCCGTCCGGGATCGTGGACTTCGCGCTGAACGCGGTGCCGGGTGCGGTGGCCGCGCTGCTGTTGGGCTGGGGGCCGGTCGCGGCCGTCGCGCTCGCGGGCGTCACCTGGATCTCCTCGTCCGGTGTCATCGCCAAGGTGCTCACCGATCTGGGGCGGCTCGGCAACCGGGAGACACCGGTCATCCTGGGCGTGCTCGTCATCGAGGACCTGTCCATGGCCCTCTATCTGCCGCTGCTGACCGCGCTGGTGGCCGGGCTCGGGGTGGCGGGGACCAGCGTGGCGATGATCGTGGCGGTCGGCACCGTGGGCCTCGTACTGTTCGCGGCGCTGCGGTTCGGGCGGCACATCAGCCGCGCCGTCAGCTCCGACACGCCCGAGATGCTGCTGCTCGTCGTTCTCGGACTGACCCTGCTGATCGCCGGTATCGCGGCGAAGCTCCAGGTCTCGGCGGCCGTCGGCGCCTTCCTGGTGGGTATCGCGCTGTCCGGGGAGACGGCGGAGAACGCGCGCAGTCTGCTGACGCCGCTGCGTGATCTGTTCGCCGCCGTCTTCTTCGTCTTCTTCGGACTCAACACCGCGCCGTCCGAGATCCCCCCGGTGCTGCTGCCCGCATTGGCGCTGGCGGCCGTCACCGTGGTCACCAAGGTGATCACCGGCTGGTACGCGGCGGGCCGCGCGGGGGTGGGCAGCAAGGGCAGGCTGCGGGCCGGCGGGGCGCTGGTGGCACGGGGCGAGTTCTCCATCGTCATCGCTGGGCTCGCCGCGAGCACGGACGCGCGGATCACTCCGCTGGCGACCGCGTATGTGATGATCCTGGTGATCTTCGGCCCGCTGACGGCCCGCTGGACCGAGCCCGTCGTCCGCGGCGTCAAGGGGCTGGTCGACGCCCGACGCACCCGCCGGGAGACCGAGCGCGCGGGGACCGGGCAGCACGGAGGGTCCATACCCGGTGCGGGGGAAGCCACCGCCCCGGACCCGGTGGGCGGTACCGGTCACCCCTCGTAGTCGCCACCCCGGGTGAGCGGCTGCCCGGCAGCCCTGTCCGCTGCGGCCTTCTGGAGCCCGGACTCCTACGAGCCCGGACTCCTACGATCCCTGCCTCGTACGATCCCACCAGCGCGTCCGCGGTACTCCGGCGGAACGTCCGTAGTCGTATGGATGTGCGGGCGTGGGAGAATGAAGTACGTGCGTTTCCTCAATGATCAGCGGCCCCCGTACGACCTGACGTACGACGATGTCTTCATGGTGCCCAACCGCTCCGCGGTCGGCTCCCGGCAGGGCGTGGACCTGTCCTCGCCCGACGGAACGGGCACCACCATCCCGCTGGTGGTCGCCAATATGACCGCCATCGCCGGACGCCGGATGGCCGAGACCGTGGCCCGCCGCGGCGGGCTCGTGGTGATCCCCCAGGACATCCCGATCGACGTCGTCACCGAGGTCATCGGCTGGGTCAAACAGCGGCACCACGTCCTGGACACCCCCATCACCCTCGCGCCCACCCAGACCGTGGCCGACGCGCTCTCGCTGCTGCCCAAGCGGGCACACGGCGCGGGTGTCGTGGTCCGCGACGGGCGGCCCGTGGGCGTCGTCACCGAGTCGGACCTGACCGGCGTCGACCGCTTCACCCAGCTCTCCGAGGTCATGACGGCCGAGCCGATGGTGCTGGACGCGGACATCGATCCGCGTGACGCCTTCACCAAGCTGGACGCCGCCCACTTCAAGTTCGCCCCCGCCGTGGACGCGGACGGCAAGCTCGTCGGCATCCTCACCCGCAAGGGCGCGCTGCGGGCCACGCTCTACACCCCCGCCGTCGACGCCGACGGCGCCCTGCGCGTCGCCGCTGCCGTCGGTATCAACGGCGAGGTCGTCGCGCGGGCCAAGGCGCTGCTCGACGCGGGTGTCGACACCCTGGTCGTCGACACCGCCCACGGCCACCAGGAGGGCATGCTGGAGGCGCTGAAGGCCGTCCGCGGCCTCGACCCGGCCGTGCCGATCGTGGCGGGCAACGTGGTCGCAGCCGAGGGCGTGCGCGACCTCGTCGACGCGGGCGCGGACATCATCAAGGTCGGCGTCGGCCCCGGCGCGATGTGCACCACCCGCATGATGACCGGCGTCGGCCGGCCGCAGTTCTCCGCCGTCCTGGAGTGCGCCGCCGAGGCGCGCAAGTACGGCAAGCACGTATGGGCCGACGGCGGGGTGCGCCACCCCCGCGATGTCGCCATGGCGCTGGCGGCCGGGGCCTCCAACGTGATGATCGGCTCCTGGTTCGCCGGTACCTACGAGTCCCCGGGCGACCTGCAGCAGTCCGCCGACGGGCGGTTCTACAAGGAGTCCTTCGGCATGGCCTCGGCCCGCGCCGTGCGCAACAGGACCGCCGAGGAGTCCGCCTACGACCGGGCCCGCAAGGGGCTGTTCGAGGAGGGCATCTCCACCTCCAGGATGTTCCTGGATCCGGCACGCCCCGGCGTCGAGGACCTGATCGACTCGATCATCGCCGGCGTCCGCTCCGCCTGCACCTACGCGGGCGCCGCGACACTGGACGAGTTCACCCGGAACGCCGTCGTCGGTGTGCAGAGCGCCGCCGTGTGTACGGCTTGTGCGCTAGGCGCCGAGCCCGTCCCGCTCGGGCTCCCGGCGCCGGGCACCGTCGTCCCGCCCCACGCCGAACTCCTCCCGCAGCGCACGGACCACCGCGGCGGCGACCAGGGCGTGTCCGGTGTCGTCGGGGTGGACGCCGTCGACCAGCTGCTCGGCGGTGACCAGGCCGGCGCCAGGGAGCAGGGCGAGGCTGTCGTCGCCCTCGGCGATCCGGGCGCGGACGGCCCCCTCCTGCGCGCTCCGCAGGTCGGCGAGGGTGGCGCCCAGGGCGTTCGGGGTGTGCTCGGCCTCCGGGCGCTGCAGCGGCGAGACGACCAGCAGCGGGGTGCGTGGGTGGCCGGTGCGCACGAGCTGCAGGAACGCGCTGGTCATCTGCGCCATCAGCGCCGCCGAACACGGCACGCCCGTCCAGCAGTTGCAGCCGAACGCCACGGTGAGCGCCGCGCCCGGCAGCGTGGCGAGCTGCTGGGCGGTGGCCGGTTCGCCGTGCGCGGAGCCGGTGTAGCCGAGGTTGACGGTGTCCCAGCCCAGCTCGCGGCCCGCGAGCGCCGCCCAGCCGCGGGAGGGCGCCGTCGCCGACCAGCCCTCGGTGATCGAGTCGCCGTACACCAGCCAGCGCGGGCGCGGCGGTGCCGGCTCGGCACCCCGCACCGCCAGCAGCACCGGGGCGTACGCCTCGGGGGTGTGGAGCACTCCGGGCCCGCCCGGCCAGTCGACGCGCAGCACCCGCACCTCCTCCCGAGGGGTCTCCGGGAGCAGGGCGACCCGTTCCCCGTCCGGCCGCAGCGCCTCCCAGGCGCGGCAGCCGTCGCGCAGCGCGTCGACCGTTCCCAGGGCACCGGCGCGGTAGCGGACCTCGAAGGGGCCCGGGGCGGTGAACTCCAGCCGGATGCCCACCGGTATCGCGGCGCGGGCCCACAGCTCCAGCGGCAGCCGCTGGGCGTCCGCCGGGTCGGCCCGCACGCAGCGCTCACCGTCCCACCAGCTCACACCCCGTACGAAGGGCCTGGCGTGCTGCCAGTCGCCGACCACATCTGCCACGCCGTTCCCGGTCCTTTCGTCGTGTTCTACTGTCGCCGTGTCACTGAACGATCTCGACGAACGCATCGTCCACGCCCTCGCCGAGGATGCCCGCCGCACCTACGCCGACATCGGAGCCGAGGTCGGCCTGTCCGCACCGGCCGTCAAACGCCGGGTGGACCGGCTGCGGGAGCGGGGCGCGATCACCGGGTTCACCGTGCGGGTCGACCCCTCCGCGCTGGGGTGGCAGACGGAGGGATTCATCGAGATGTACTGCCGCTCTCGCACCTCGCCGGAGGATATCCACCGGGCGCTGTCCCACTATCCCGAGGTGGCGGCGGCCTCCACCGTCACCGGGGAGGCCGACGCGCTGGTGCAGGTCTTCGCGGCCGACATGCGGCACTTCGAGGCCGTGCTGGAACGGATCGCCGGGGAGCCGTTCGTCGAGCGCACCAAGTCGGTGCTGGTGCTCTCCCCGCTGCTGCGCCGCTACAACGCCGGTCCTCCGCTGTAGCGGCCGCCGTATGCGCAACGGATCGCCGCCATCCCGGTCGATCACGCAACAGAATGCGGGTCCACTCGCAAGATCCACCGCTTGTGGCGCTCCCCGGCCGACCGTAGCGTCGAAGGTGTGCGAATCGCTCTCCACCAGACCCGTTCCCAGCCCCGCACGCCGGGCGCCCCGGGCCTGACCGCCCTTGAGAACGCTGCCCGGGAAGCCGCCGCGCGGGGTGCCCGGCTGCTGGTCACCCCGGAGCTCTCCCTCACCGGCTACGCGCTCCCGGATCCGGCCCAGCTCGCCGAGCCGGCGCAGGGCCCCGGCGCAGCGGCCGTCTCCCGGATCGCCCGGCAGCACGGTGTGGCCATCGCCTACGGCTACCCCGAGCGGGGCGAGGGCGGGGCGCTCCACAACTCCGTGCAGCTCATCGGCCCGGACGGTGCCGCACGTGCGAACTACCGCAAGACGCACCTGTACGGCCCGTACGAGGCCGAGCACTACACCCCCGGCGATCAGCTGCCCGTCCAGGCGGAGCTGGACGGCATCCGGTTCGGGCTGCTGATCTGCTACGACGTGGAGTTCCCGGAGGCCGTCCGGGCGCACGCCCTGGCCGGCACCGACGTACTGCTGGTGCCGACGGCGCTGATGCGGCCGTACGAGACCGTCGCCGAGACCCTCGTGGTGGCGCGCGCGGTGGAGAGCCAGCTGTATGTCGCGTACGCCAACCGCGTCGACCGCGAGGGCGAGTTCGACTTCGCGGGCCTGAGCTGTCTGGCCGCGCCCGACGGCACCGTCCCGGTGCGCGCCGCCGGCAGCGGCGAGGCCCTGCTGGTCGCCGACATCGACCCCGCGGCGCTGCGGGCCTCCCGCGAGCGCAACCCGTATCTGGCCGACCGCCGCCCAGAGCTGTACGCGCACTAGCCGCGCGGGCCGTGCCCACGCCGGCTGCCGCGCCCCTCCCGTACCCGGTACCACCAGGAGCGAGACCCCTCATGACCTCCACCGTGCCCACCGCCGCCCACGAGCACGACGAGCAGCAGGACGCCGCCCGGCAGGGCGGGCAGCGCCCGCTGACCATGTTCGGCCCCGACTTCCCGTTCGCCTACGACGACTTCCTGGCGCACCCGGCCGGTCTCGGCTCCGTACCGCCGACCGAGCACGGCACCGAGATCGCCGTCATCGGCGGCGGCCTCTCGGGACTGGTGGCGGCGTACGAGCTGATGAAGATGGGACTCAAGCCGGTCGTCTACGAGGCCGACCAGCTCGGCGGACGGCTGCGGACGGCCACCTTCGAGGGCGGCGACCCCTCGCTGCACGCCGAGATGGGCGCCATGCGCTTCCCGCCGTCCTCGACCGCGCTCCAGCACTACATCGACCTCGCGCAGCTGGAGACCAGGCCGTTCCCCAACCCGCTGGCGCCCGACACCCCCTCCACCGTCGTGGACCTCAAGGGCGAGTCGCACTACGCCCGCACGCTGGAGGACCTGCCGCCCGTCTACCACCAGGTGATGGACGCGTGGAACGCGTGCCTGGAGGAGGGCGCCGACTTCTCCGCGATGCAGCAGGCGATACGCGAGCGGGACGTGCCCCGCATCCGCGAGATCTGGTCGGAGCTGGTGGAGAAGCTGGACAACCAGACCTTCTACGGCTTCCTGTGCGACTCGGCGGCCTTCTCCTCCTTCCGGCACCGGGAGATCTTCGGCCAGGTCGGATTCGGCACCGGTGGCTGGGACACCGACTTCCCCAACTCCATCCTGGAGATCCTGCGCGTCGTCTACACCGGCGCCGACGACGACCACCGCGGCATCGTCGGCGGCTGCCAGCAGCTTCCGCTGCGGCTGTGGGAGCGCGAGCCCGGCAAGCTCGTCCACTGGCCGCAGGGCACCAGCCTCAAGTCGTTGCACCCGGGCGGCAAGCACCGCCCCGCCGTCACCCGGCTGCACCGTACGGCGGGCAACCGCGTGACGGTCACCGACGCGGACGGCGACATCCGCACCTACCGGGCCGCCGTCTTCACCGCCCAGTCCTGGCTGCTGCTGAGCCGGATCGACTGCGACGACGCGCTGCTGCCCATCGACCACTGGACGGCGGTGGAGCGCACCCACTACATGGAGTCCTCCAAGCTGTTCGTACCCGTGGACCGGCCGTTCTGGCTCGATACGGACCCGCGCACCGGGCGCGACACGATGAGCATGACCCTCACCGACCGGATGACGCGCGGCACCTACCTGCTGGACGACGGCCCCGACAAGCCGGCCGTGATCTGCCTGTCGTACACGTGGTGCGACGACAGCCTCAAGTGGCTGCCGCTGGACGCGGGCGAGCGGATGGAGGTGATGCTCAAGTCGCTCGGCGAGATCTATCCCGGGGTCGACATCCGCAAGCACATCACCGGCAACCCGCTCACCGTCTCCTGGGAGGACGAGCCGTACTTCCTCGGCGCGTTCAAGGCCAACCTGCCGGGCCACTACCGCTACCAGCGGCGGCTGTTCACCCACTTCATGCAGGAGTCCCTCCCCGCCGACCGGCGCGGCCTCTTCCTCGCCGGAGACGACATCTCCTGGACAGCGGGCTGGGCCGAGGGCGCCGTGCAGACCGCGCTCAACGCCGTCTGGGGCGTCATGCACCACCTGGGCGGTACCACCGACCCCGCCAACCCGGGGCCGGGGGACGTCTTCGACCAGATCGAGCCGGTGCGGCTCCCGGAGGACTGACGAAGGAGCGGGGCTGGGCGGGGCTCAGTGCCACAGCGGTGTCAGCAGGCAGCGGCCCGCCATACCCACCGTCGCGTCCAGCCCCTCCGCCATCTCCTCCAGCAACTCCCCGCACACCCGCAGTCCCCACAGCGCGCGGAAGGACACCCACGCACCGGCCCGCGCCCGTTCCAGACTCCACGAGCCGATCAGATGCGTCAGCGGGTCGGCGACGTCCAGCAGGTCGGGGCCCGGCATCAGATCCTCGCGGATGCGCTCCTCCAGGCCTGTCAGCAGCTCCCCGATCCGCTCGAAGTCCGCCTCCAGATCGTCGGGGTCGGCGTCCACCGCCCGGCAGGTGTCCACGAGCGCGAGCGGCAGGTCGTGGCCGATGTGCGCATTGATGCCCGCCAGCGCGAACTGCAGCGGATGGATGGAGGGGTGGCGCCGGAAGCGGAAGAGCGGCCGCCAGCACGAGGGCATCCGCAGCCCGGCAGCCTCGGCGTCCACCGCGTCCAGGAAGCGCCGAGCGAACCGGGTACCCAGCTCACCGGTGGCGGCACGGTCCTCGAAGTGTCCGGCGACCAGGCGCCGTTCCAGCTCCTCCGTCACCGACAGATACACCCGGTTGAAGACCGCCACACCGTCCTGCCGGGGCAGCGTCGCGCCGATCTCCCGCATCTGGGCCGTCACTTCGGCGATGGGTGCCGACGTCACCGCGCGCTGCGCGGGCACCTGCTCCGTAGAGGTCATGCCCGCAGCCTGGCAGCCGCCTGCTCCCGATGGGGGCAGCCCCGCCCGTACGGCCCCCGGACGGAGGACGGATCCGCTGCCGGCAAGCCGTCCGCAAGCCGCCTGCCGGCCGTCGGTGAGCCGTCGGCAAGCCCTCGGCAAGCCCTGGGCAAGCCGTCGGTAATGCGGGTGCGGTGCGGTGTGCGGGCGTGATACGCCACCTGTCATGACCGACGCCCTTGCCGCAGTTGCCGATCTGCACACCGAACGCCTCGTACTGCACCCCATGACACCCGAGGAGGCCGAGCGCGTGGTGGCCGAGACGCCGGGCGCCGGCGATCTGTGGGGGCCCGAGTACCCGGACGCGATGGACGTGGAGGGCGCCACGGACCTGCTGAAGGCGTGCGCGACCACGGGCGACCCGCGCCCCTTCGGCAACTACGAGATACGGCGCCGCACCGACGGCCGCGCCATCGGCGGCATCGGCTTCAACCGGACACCCGATGCCGAGGGCACCGTCACCGTCGGCTACTCCCTCAACGCCTCGGCACGCGGCAAGGGTTACGCCTCCGAGGCCCTGCGCGCCCTGCTCGCCTTCGCCTGGTCCCGGGGCGTCACCCTGGTCCAGGCCGACGCCGATCTCGACAACCTCGCCTCGCAGCATGTGATGACGGCCGTCGGCATGCGGGTGGTGGGGGAGGACCACCGGGTCCGGTACTTCGAGATGAGGGCGCCGGGCGAGGGCGCCGCTCAGCTCGGTTCCTGGCCCTCGTCGTAACCGCTGGTGCCCTCGTCCAGCAGCGGCTCCTGGGCCTTGAGGTGCGGCGGGGCCAGCGCCTTGAGGGCGTGGTAGCCGGTGAGGACGACGAGCGTGCCCAGGGCGATGCCGCCGAGTTCGAAGTTGTCGGTGAACTTCAGGTCGACGCCGCCGATGCCGATGATGATGCCCGCCGCGACCGGCACCAGATTCAGCGGATTGCGCATGTCCACACCGTTGTTGATCCAGATCTGCGCGCCGAGCAGCCCGATCATGCCGTAGAGGATCACGGTGATACCGCCGAGCACTCCGCCCGGGATGGCAGCCACCACGGCCCCGAACTTGGGGCAGAGCCCGAAGAGCAGCGCGAAGCAGGCGGCGGCCCAGTAGGCGGCCGTCGAGTAGACCCGGGTCGCGGCCATGACGCCGATGTTCTCCGAGTACGTCGTCGTGGCCGGACCGCCGAATGCCGTCGACAGCACGCTGCCGGCCCCGTCCGCGGAGATCGCGGTGCCGAGCTTGTCGTCCAGCGGGTCGCCGGTCATCTCACCGACCGCCTTGACGTGCCCCGCGTTCTCGGCCACCAGCGCGATCACCACCGGCAGCGCCACCAGGACGGGCGACCAGGAGAATTCGGGGGCGTGCACGGAGGGCAGTCCGAACCAGTCGGCCTTGCCCACGGCCGACAGGTCCAGGCGCCAGTGGTCCACCGTCTTGCCGCCGGCGTCCGGGGAATGGATCCGGCCGAAGACCGTGTCGAACGCCCACGACATCAGATAGCCGGCCACCAGCCCCAGGAAGATCGCGATCCGCGACCAGAAGCCGCGCAGGCACACCACCGCGAGTCCGGTCAGCAGCATGGTCAGCAGCGCCGTCCACTGGTCCTGCGGCCAGTACGTCGAAGCGGTGACCGGGGCGAGATTGAAGCCGATCAGCATGACGACCGCGCCGGTCACCACGGGCGGCATCACCGCGTGGATGATCCGCGCGCCGAACTTCTGCACGGCCAGACCGACGAGGAAGAGTACGGCGCCGACCACCAGGATCGCGCCGGTCACCGTGGCGCTGCTGCCGCCCTGGCCGCGGATGACCGCGGCCACCCCCACGAAGGAGAGGCTGCATCCCAGATAGCTCGGCACCCGGCCGCGGGTCGCCAGCAGGAAGACCATCGTCGCGAGCCCGGACATCATGATCGCCAGGTTCGGGTCCAGCCCCATGAGGACCGGGGCCACGAAGCTGGCACCGAACATCGCCACCACGTGCTGGGCGCCGAGCCCCGCCGTGCGCGGCCACGACAGCCGCTCGTCCGGGCGCACCACCGCACCGGGCGCCGGGACGCGCCCGTCGCCGTGCACCGTCCACCGCACGCCGAGCCCGCGCATGCCGCTCCGTCCCTTGGCCGATTTTGATCGCCGCACATACTAGTCCGACCGCTCATGGCCCGGCGCCGCGGTGGAGGGCGCCCCGAAGAGGTGCGGGATACCGCTCCACCGGCCTTCGGCCGGGAGGGGCCCGTGGGGCGCTCCGTCAGGTGCGCAGCACCCTCGCTCCGGCCACCAGGCCCAGCAGCAGCGCGGTGACGACGCCGAAGGACACCGACAGCGAGGTCGACTCGGCGATCCAGCCGACGACGGCGGGTGCGGCCAGCCCGGAGGCGTAGGCCAGGGTGGCGACTCCCGCGATGGCCTGGCCGGGGGCGGCCGTGGCGGTGCGGCCGGCCGCCGCGAAGCACAGCGGGACGACCACCGCGATCCCGACCCCGACCAGGGCGAACCCGGCGACGGCCGCGGCCGGTGTCCGTGCGGCGACCACCAGCGCGGCGCCCGCTGTGGCGAGCACACCGCCCACCCGTACCGTCGCCACCGGGCCGAACCGGCGCACCACGGCGTCGCCCGACAGCCGGGCGAGGGCCATCGTGCAGGCGAAGGCCGTGTAGGCGGAGGCGGCCAGACCGGGTTCGGCGTCCGTCACATCGGCCAGATAGATACCGGACCAGTCCATCGAGGCGCCCTCGGCGAACACCGCGCAGAAGCCGAGCAGCCCGATCGCCAGCACCCCGCGCGAGGGCAGCGCGAAGCGGGGCGGGGCCTCGGCCTCGTCCTCGCCGCCCGATCCGGCAGCCGGAAGCTCGGCGCCGCGGTCGTCCTCCCCGGGGGTCCACCGGGCCGCGACCACCGCCACCGCGGCCAGCACCGGGGCGGCGGCCCCCAGGTGCCACCGCCCGTCCAGCCCGGCGTGCGCGGCGACCACGCCTCCCGCGCCGCCCAGCAGCGTCCCCACGCTCCACAGTCCGTGCAGCCCGGACATCACGGAGCGGCCGTACTCCGCCTCGACCCGCACGCCCTGGGCGTTCATCGCGACGTCCATCAGGCCGAGCCCGCAGCCGTACACGAACAGCGCCAGGCACAGCCAGCCCAGGGCGGGGGCCAGCGGCGGCAGCACCAGACCGGCGCAGCAGGCCAGCGAGACGGCGGCGAGTGCGCGGCGCGGGCCGTAGCGGTGTGCCAGCCGCGCGGAGAGCGGCATGGCCGCGGAGGCCCCGGCCGTCATGAACACCAGCGCCAGGCCCAGCCAGCCCGGGCTCAGCTCCAGATGTTCGCGGAGCCATGGGATGCGGGTGGCGAAGGTGCCGCTCGCCATCCCGTGCACCGCGAAGACGACCGAGACCGCCACCCTTCCGGCCCGTGCGGCCGGTGCCGGGCACCCGGCGATGCCGGATTCCGCCGGGTGCCCGGGCGGGCCGGACCCGGTTCCCCCGTGCGGCGCCGTCCCGGGGTGCGGCTGAGTCCCGCCGTGCACCCCCGCTCCCGCGCGCTGCCCCGCCCCCGCCCGCGGCTGCGGACCGGCGTTCGGCTCCGGCCCGTCGTCACCTGTCCGCATCTCGTCTCCCTGCCGCACCCGTGCCGCCCCCCGAGCCGTCCGTACCGTGCACCCATGACCGTCCCGCTGCCGCACCGGCGCCACGGCCGCGGGTACGGGCCCGCGCAGATCGTGCCCCGATCGGGTAGCGCTCGAACTCCTGCGGTGGCTGCCGACGCATGTGGTGCGACGTGGCTGCTGTGAGTCACCACACAGGCTCCGCTCGCATGGTCCCCGCCCCGGCGTGGCAGACTTGTGGGTATCTCCCGGCCACTGGCTGGGGGAGTACCAGTGACGTCAGCGCACTCCGGGGTCGGTGAAAGTCCGAACCGGCGGTTACAGTCCGCGACCCGGCCGCAGCCAGCGGTCGGTTGACCAGGTGAGATTCCTGGACCGACGGTGAAAGTCCGGATGGGAGGCAGTGCGCGGCGGACCGCGAACCGGTGCACCGCCGAGGTTGCGGTCCCGTTCCGGAGCGAGCAGCAGCGCCGGAGTGGGATCTTGACCGTCCCGGCAGGTCGTTCCCCGCGCGTCCGTCCCAAGTCCCGCAGCGCCCCGGAGTCCGTGCCCGAAGAGGCAGGAGGACCCGGTGGCCCCCCACCCCCAGGCGCCGTACGCGCCGCAGGCGGAGCGCGACGCGATGCGCCGTGCCATCGCTCTTGCCGCGCGGGGACTCGGCTCCACCAGCCCCAACCCCGTCGTCGGCTGTGTCGTCCTCGACCAGGCCGGGCGCACCGTGGGGGAGGGCTGGCACCAGCGGGCCGGCGGCCCGCACGCCGAGGTCCATGCGCTTGCCGAGGCGGGCGAGGACGCGCGTGGCGGCACCGCTGTCGTCACTCTCGAACCCTGCGACCACACCGGACGCACCGGCCCCTGCTCGCAGGCGCTCATCGACGCGGGCGTCTCCCGTGTCGTCTACGCCGTCTCCGACCCCACTCCGGGCGCCGCGGGCGGCGCGCTGTCGCTCGCCGCGGCCGGTATCGACGTCGAGGGCGGCCTGCTGGCCGACGAGGCGGCTGCGGGCAACGCCGCCTGGCTGACCTCCGAACTGCACGGCCGCCCGTACGTGACCTGGAAGTACGCCGCCTCGCTCGACGGCCGCACCGCTGCCGCCGACGGCTCCAGCCGCTGGATCACCTCCGCCGAGGCCCGTGCGGATGTGCACCGGCTGCGCGCCGAGTCCGACGCCGTCCTGGTCGGCTCCGGTACGGCCCGCGCCGACGACCCGCAGCTGGCCGTCCGCGACGTCCCCGGCGCCGTTCAGCCGCTCCGCGTCGTCGTCGACACCGAGGCGACCGTCGTCAGCGCCGGAGCGCGGGTTCTCGACGACGTGGCACCCACGCTGATCGCCGTCGCACAGGACGCCGACACCGCCGCGTTGGAGGCCGCCGCCGGCGCGAGCCCGGCCGAGGTGCTGCGGCTGCCCCGGGCGGCGGACGGCGGACCGGGGCTCGACCTGGACGCGCTGCTGACGGCCCTGCAGACCCGCGACGTGCGCGCCGTACTGCTGGAGGGCGGCGCCACCCTGGCCGGCTCCTTCGTCTCCGCCGGGCTGGTCGACCGGGTGGTCGGCTACATCGCCCCCGTACTGCTGGGCGCGGGGCCGCCCGCGTTGGGGGAGGCCGGAATCAGCACCGTCGCACAGGCGTTGCGGCTCACCGTGAGCGACACCGTGCGGCTCGGCCCGGACCTGCGGATCACCGCGGTCGGCAGCACCGCGCCGCAGACGGCCCGCACGGTCGCCGCCGCCGTGCCCACCGCCGCCGCCCCCACCACCGTCACTGCCGAGCGGGCCGAGCGGTCCCCGCAGTCCCAGCAGACCGAGGAGTCCTGAGTGTTCACCGGAATCGTGGAAGAACTGGGCGAGGTCGTCGCCGTCGAGGAGCAGGGCGCCTCCGCCCGGCTGCGACTGCGCGGACCGCGCGTCACCGCCGACGCACGGCACGGCGACTCGATCGCCGTCAACGGCGTGTGCCTGACCGTCGTCGAGACCGGCGACGGCGAGTTCTCCGCCGACGTCATGGCCGAGACGCTGCACCGCTCCAGTCTCGGGGCGCTCACCGTGGGCTCGCCCGTCAACCTGGAGCGTCCCCTGGCGCTCGGCGGGCGGCTGGACGGCCACCTCGTCCAGGGCCACGTCGACGGCACCGGCACCATCACGGCACGGCACGACGCGGACAGCGGCACGGACATCACCATCGGCCTGCCCGAGGGGATGAGCCGGTACCTGGTCGAGAAGGGCTCCATCACCGTCGACGGCATCAGCCTCACGGTCGTGGAGGCCGCCGAGGACCACTTCACCGTCTCCCTCATCCCCACCACGCTGGCGCTCACCACACTCGGCACCAAGCAGCCCGGCGACCCGGTCAACCTGGAGGTCGACGTGCTGGCCAAGTACGTCGAGCGGCTGCTGGGCGCCTCCGCGCGCAACGCCCCGCAGCCGCTGGACGAGACGCTCTCGCAGCAGAGCGAGGCGACCCGATGAGCGGCTTCCACTGGCTGAACCAGGAGGCGTTCTCGGCCTTCGGCCAGCACGTCATCTGGTCCGACATGCTCGGCAACCTCATGGGGCTGCTCGGGCTGGCGCTGGGCTGGCGGCGCTCCATAGGCACCTGGCCCGTGCAACTGCTGTCCGGGCTGATACTCGTGGGTGCCTTCGCCTCCGCCCAGCTGGCGGGCGGCGTCGGAAAGCAGCTCCTGGTCATGGCGGTCGCGCTGTGGGGCTGGCGCCAGTGGCGGCGCGGCAAGCAGCAGGCGCAGGACGGATCCATCGCCGTACGGTTCGCCACCTGGCGCGAACGCGGTCTGCTGGCGCTCGGCACCGCGCTGGGCACCGCCGCCGTCGGCACCCTCTTCACCCTCGTCCCGGCCCTCTCCTGGAGCCCCTGGGCGGACGCCTACATCTTCGTCGGCACGCTGGCGGCCATGGTGGCCCAGGCCCGCGGACTGGTGGAGTTCTGGTTCGCCTGGCTGCTGGTGGACGTGGTCGGCGTGCCGCTCGCCTTCAGCAGCGGGCTGGCCTTCTCCGGCCTGGTCTACGTCGTCTACCTCGGCCTCGTCCTGTGGGGCCTGCGCGCCTGGTGGCAGCGCTCCCGGGTGGACGCCCGCGCGGCCGCCGTCAGCACGGAGCCCGCGCTCAACTCCGCCGGAGCGGCGCTGTGAACGCCGGCCGGAGCCGCGCAGCGGACGCCGAGCACGCCACCGAAGCGCACCACCAAGGAAGGAGCACGCCCATGACCGCGCTGCCGAACTGGTACGACGCGCCACCCGCCCCACGCGTCCCGGCCCCGGAGGAACCGGCGGAGGCGGACGGGGCGTTCGTGCTCACCCTCGACCCCGTGGCGGAGGCGATCCGGGACATCGGCGAGGGCCGCCCGGTCGTGGTCGTCGACGACGAGAGCCGGGAGAACGAGGGCGACCTGGTGATGGCCGCCGAGCTGATCACCCCCGAGGCCGTCGCCTTCATGATGAGCGAGTGCCGCGGGCTGATCTGCACCCCGATGGAAGGGGCCGACCTCGACCGGCTGGCGCTGCCGCAGATGGTCGCCGAGAACACCGAGTCCATGGGCACCGCGTTCACCGTCACCGTCGACGCGACCAGCGCCCACGGCGTCACCACCGGCATCTCGGCGGCCGACCGCGCCGCCACCATCCGGCTGCTCGCCGACCCCGACACCACACCGCGGGACTTCGTCCGCCCCGGGCACGCCTTCCCGCTGCGCGCCAAGCCCGGCGGGGTGCTCTCCCGCGCCGGGCACACCGAGGCGGGTGTGGACCTGGCCCGGCTGGCGGGGCTGCGGCCGGCCGCAGCCATCGTGGAGATCGCGGGCGAGGACGGCACCATGCTGCGGTTGCCCGAGCTGGTGCCGTTCGCGCGCAAGCACGGGCTGCGGATCATCTCCATCGAGGACCTGATCGCCTACCGCCGCTCCGCCGAGCCCACCGTGCGTCGGGAGGCCGCGACGCGGCTGCCCACCCGGCACGGCGAGTTCCGTGCCTACGGCTACCGCTCCATCGTGGACGGGGTGGAGCACATCGCGCTGGTCACCGGCGACATCACCGGCCCGGGTGACCTCGCGCGCTCCGCCGGCGGCGAGGACGTGCTCGTACGGGTGCATTCCGAGTGCCTGACCGGGGACGTCTTCGGCTCCCAGCGGTGCGACTGCGGACCGCAGCTGGAGGCGTCCTTGGAGCGCGTCCAGCGGGAGGGCCGGGGGATCGTGCTCTATCTGCGCGGGCACGAGGGCCGGGGCATCGGACTGCTGTCCAAGCTGCGCGCCTACGAGCTGCAGGAGCGCGGTCGCGACACCCTCGACGCCAACCTCGAACTGGGCCTCCCGGCGGACGCGCGCGACTACGCGGCGGCCGCGCAGATCCTCACCGACCTGGGCGTGAAGTCCCTGCGGCTGATGACCAACAACCCGGAGAAGACCGCCGCGATGGTGCGGCACGGGCTGCGCGTCACCGGTCGGGAGCCGATGCCGGTGCAGGCGGGGGAGCACAACCTGCGCTATCTGCGCACCAAGCGCGACCGGATGGGCCACGACCTGCCGTGGCTGGACGCCGAGCGCACCTCCCCGTGCGGCACGCAGTGACCGGCGGGTCACCCCGTCCCGGCCCGAGGGCCGACAGCGCCGGCACCCGTCACCAGCCGCACCGGCACCCCTTCCCCAGAGCGTCAGCACCCACTTCCAGTACGACCAGCAACCACTTCGAGCACGAGGAGCACCGTGAGCGGCAAGGGCGCACCTGAACTGACCGTCAAGAACTGCCAGGACCTGCGCGTGGCCGTGGTCGCCGCGCAGTGGCACCAGCAGGTCATGGACGGCCTCGTCGACGGCGCCCTGCGGGCGCTGGGCGAGCTGGGCATCGACGAGCCCACCCTGCTGCGCGTCCCGGGCAGCTTCGAGCTGCCCGTCGTCGCCAAGGTCCTCGCCGACCGCGGCTACGACGCGATCGTGGCGCTCGGCGTCGTCATCCGGGGCGGCACCCCGCACTTCGACTACGTCTGCCAGGGCGTCACCCAGGGGCTCACCCAGGTGTCGGTCCGCACCGGCGTTCCGATCGGTTTCGGGGTGCTGACCTGTGACGACGAGGAGCAGGCCCTCGCTCGCGCCGGGCTGCCCGGCTCCACCGAGGACAAGGGCCACGAGGCGGTCACCGCAGCCGTGGCGACGGCTGCGACTCTGCGCACGGTCGCAGAGCCCTGGCGGTGAGCGGCCCGGGCCACCACGTAGGCTGTCAGGCACCATGGCGAACAAGACATTCGAGCAGCTCTTCGCCGAGCTGCAGCACAAGGCCGCCACCGGCGACCCGGCCACCTCCCGCACCGCCGAGCTCGCCTCGCAGGGCGTGCACGCCATCGGCAAGAAGATCGTGGAGGAGGCCGCCGAGGTCTGGATGGCCGCGGAGCACGAGGGCGACGAGCGCACCGCCGAGGAGATCTCGCAGCTCCTCTACCATCTGCAGGTGCTCATGGCCGCCAAGGGCCTCTCCCTCGACGACGTATACGCTCACCTTTGAGCCTCGCCCCGGCTCTTCGTCCGCTCCGCACACCCCCTTCACGAACAAAGGAAGCTCATGCTGCGCATCGCCGTCCCCAACAAGGGTTCCCTCTCCGGCCCTGCCGGGGAGATGCTGCATGAGGCCGGATACCAGCAGCGCAAGGCCACCAAGGAACTCGTCCTGGTGGACCCCGAGAACGAGGTCGAGTTCTTCTATCTGCGCCCCCGCGACATCGCGATCTACGTCAGCTCCGGGCGGCTCGACATCGGCATCACAGGCCGCGATCTGCTGCTGGACTCCGGGGCGCGGGCCGAGGAGGTGCTCCCCCTCGGCTTCGCCCGCTCGACCTTCCGCTACGCGGCCAAGCCCGGCACCGTCGACACGCTCGACGACCTGGCCGGGCTGACGGTCGCCACCTCCTACGAGGGCATCGTCGCCAAGCACCTGGCGGACAAGGGCATCGACGCCTCCGTCGTCCACCTGGACGGCGCTGTGGAGACGGCCATCGAGCTGGGCGTGGCACAGGTCATCGCGGACGTCGTGGAGACCGGTACCTCGCTGCGCAACGCCGGTCTGGAGATCGTCGGAGAGCCGATCCTGCAGTCCGAGGCCGTCGTCATCCGGCGCACCGGAGCCGACCCGAACGGCCCCAAGGTGCAGCAGTTCCTGCGCCGGCTGCAGGGCGTCCTGGTGGCCCGCAGCTACGTGATGATGGACTACGACATCCGCGCCGAGCACCTGGAGGCGGCCGTCGCGCTCACTCCCGGTCTGGAGTCGCCGACCATCTCCCCGCTGCACGACCAGGGCTGGGTCGCCGTCCGCTCCATGGTGCGTACCACCGAGGCGCAGCGGATCATGGACGATCTCTACGACCTGGGCGCCCGTGCCATCCTCACCACAGGCATCCACGCCTGCCGTCTGTGACCGCGACCGGAGCACGCTCATGACCGACAGCCCCCGGCATCCCGCGCTTCCCGTCACCTTCCGGCCCACCCGCACCCGCGCGGTGCTGCTGACGGCCGGTGTCGCCGTGTTCGTCGTCCTCACCGTCATCTCGCTGATGCTCCAGCTCGGCGGCGGGGAGCGGGCCAGCTTCATCTTCATGGCCGCGCTCTGCCTGGGGGTGCTGATGCTGCTGAGCCGTCCCAGGGTGACCGCGGACGAGGACGGGGTGACGGTCGTCAACCTCACGACCAAGCGGCACCTCGAATGGGCACAGGTGCTCGCCGTCCGGCTGCGGCCCGGCGACCCATGGGTCTCGCTGGACCTCGCGGACGGCACCAACCTGCCGGCCATGGGCATCCAGCCGGGCATCGCCAAGCAGCAGGCACTCGCCGACGCCCGTGCCCTGCGCGCTCTCGTCGACCTCAAGGGCACCCCGCAGGACAGCTCGAACGGAGCATCGCACGACGCCGCGGAGGACGCCGGTCAGGACCCCGGAAACTAGCCGCTTCCCGGCCCGGATCGGCAACCTCGGCCCGGTGCCGTGCGTCTTCGCGGGGTGCGGCGGAGTGTCTACTCTGTTGCACACCGGCATGAGCCGCCCCGCGCTCGCGCGGGCACCTGCGAACCGAGGAGTGACCACCTCCAGCGATGGACGGATCGTCCTGTAGTACGTGCGCCGCGTCCCGTCTCCATGGGGGCGTGGCATGACCCTCCCACTGCTGCTGCTCGGTGTGGCGTTTGCGCTCGTCCTCGCCAACGGCTTCTTCGTCGCCGCGGAGTTCGGGCTCGTCACCGTCGAGAAACCCGAGGCCGAACGCGCCGCCGCACAAGGCGACCGGAAGGCCCGCGCCGTCGTCCGGGCCCTGCGCGAGCTGTCCTTCCAGCTCTCCGGCACCCAGCTCGGCATCACCCTCACCTCCCTGGTCACCGGCATGCTCGCCGAGCCCGCGCTGGCCCGGCTGCTGGACGGCCCGCTGACCGCGATGGGGATACCGCGGGGCGCGGTCGGCGGGGTCGCCGTCGTCACCGGCATGCTGACCGCCTCCGCCGTCCAGATGGTCGTCGGCGAGCTGGTGCCCAAGAACTGGGCCGTGTCCCGGCCGTTGGCGGTGGCCCGGTTCGTCGCCGGCCCGCAGCGCCTCTTCTCCGGTACGTTCCGGCCGGTGATCGCGGGGCTGAACGCGGCGGCCAACCGGATGGTGCGGCTCTTCGGCGTCCAGCCCGCCCAGGAGCTGGCCTCCGCCCGCACCCCCGGTGAACTCGTCTCCCTCGCCCACCACTCGGCCCGCGCCGGAGCCCTCGAACAGGACACCGCCGACCTGTTCGTGCGCACCCTGGCGCTGGGCGGGCTGACGGCGCAGCACGTGATGACGCCCCGGGTACGGGTGAGCGCCCTGCAGGCGCTGGCCACCGCCGAGGACGTCCTCAACCTCACCCGCGCCACCGGGCTCTCCCGCTTCCCCGTCTACCAGGACACGCTGGACGAGGTCGTCGGCATGGTCCACCTCAAGGACGCCCTCGCGGTCCCCGCACACCGGCGGCTGCACACCCCCGCCGCCCGTATCGCCGTGCCCGCGCTGCTCGTCCCGCAGACCCTCCCCGTCCGGCCGCTGCTGGCCCGACTGCGCAGCGAGCAGCCCATCGCCGTCGTCGTGGACGAGTACGGCGGCACGGCGGGCGTCGTCACGCTGGAGGACATCGTCGAGGAGATCGTCGGCGAGGTACGCGACGAGCACGACGGACAGCTCTACGACGAACTGCCCGCGCTGGCCCCCGCGTCGCCCGACCCGGAGGGCCGCCCGGCGTGGGAGGCCGACGGCGGCTGCCGGGTGGGCGCGCTGCGCGGCATCGGCCTCGAAGCGCCCGAGGGGCCGTACGAGACCGTGGCCGGACTCGTCGCCGACCTGCTGGGCCGCATCCCGGTGCCCGGCGACACGGCGCGTCTGCGCGTGCCGGACGCCCGCACGGGGCAGGGCACGCCGGTGAGCGCGGGGGAGTGGCAGCTGCGGGTGCGGCACGTAGCACACCACCGCGCCGAGCGGGTCCGCATCGTCGCCCCCGACCGAGCCGGTTCCCCCGTCGGAGGCGGCCCTGCCGACCGCCTCGGCGGGGCTGCCCCGCGTCCGGCGCGCGACATGGAGGCGGCGGCGTCATGAGTGCCCTCCAACTTCTGTTCGCGGCACTGCTGGTGCTCGCCAACGGCTTCTTCGTCGGTGCCGAGTTCGCGCTCGTCTCCGTACGCCGCAGCCAGATCGAACCCCTCGCGGCCGCGGGCTCCCTGCGCGCGCGGCGGGTGCTGCGCGGGTTGGAGACGCTGCCGCAGATGATGGCGGCGGCGCAGTTCGGCATCACGGTGTGCTCGCTGACGCTGGGCGCGGTCGCCGAGCCGACGCTGGCGCATCTGCTGGAGCCCGCCTTCCACGCCGCACGGCTGCCCCAGGCGCTGGTGCACCCCGCGGGGTATGTGATCGCACTGGCGGTGGTGGTCTTCTTCCACCTGGTCGTGGGCGAGATGGTGCCCAAGAACCTCGCCATGGCCGCCCCCGAGCGCACCGCGCTGTGGCTCGGTCCCGCGCTGGTCGCCTTCGCGCGGCTGACCCGCCCGGTCACCGTGGCGCTGGGCGCGTGTTCGACCGTCATCCTGCGGCTCTTCCGGGTCGAGCCCAAGGACGAGGTGGCGGCGGCCTTCACCAGCGAGCAGCTCAACCAGCTGGTCGAGGACTCCGGACAGGCCGGCCTGCTGGAACCCGACGAACAGGAGCGGCTGGCCGACGCCCTGGAACTGGGCTCCCGGCCGCTGACCGAGGTGCTGCTGGGCCGTACGGAGCTGGTCACCGTCGGCATCGATGTCACCCCGCGCCAGGTGGAGGAGCTGACGGTACGCACCGGCTACTCCCGCTTCCCGGTACGCTCCGACGACGGTGGCTTCCTGGGGTATCTGCACGTCAAGGACGTACTCGACCTGGAGGAGGCCGACCGTGCGGTGCCGCAGCGGCTGTGGCGGCCCATGACCACACTGCGCGGCGAGCTGCCGCTGGACGACGCGCTCACCGCCATGCGGGCCGGCGCCTCGCATCTGGCGGCCGTCGCCGACGCCACGGGACGGGTGCTGGGCGTGGCGGCGCTGGAGGACGTGCTGGAGATGCTGGTCGGCGAGGTGCACGATCCCGCCCACACCGACCTGGCACGGGCCCGGCCCGACTCCGCCCCCGCTCCGGCGGGTGCCCTCGCCAGGTCCGGCGCCGCCGCTGCGGAATCCGCGCGTGCGCTGCCCGGTGCCCGACAGCTGCCCGGGGGCGGCGGTCCCGGTCCGGCGGACGGCCTCAGCCCAGCGGCGGCTGCGGGCCGGGACGAGGACCGTCAGGACCCCGCCCCGACAGCACCTCGCCGTACGCCTGCATGAGGTCGGGCAGCCGCAGCGTCGCCAGGTCGTCGCGCGTCGGGGTGCCCGAGTAGCCGGACAGCCGCAGATCGCGGTAGGCGCAGCTCTTCTCGTACAGGGTGCGCAGGAAGCGGCCGTTGCCCAGCTCGTCGATCCAGCCCTGGTCGACCACATGGCCGCTGATGCTGCGCAGCTCCTCCAGTGCCTCCTCGTCCCACACGTCGCCGTTGTCGGCGGCCAGCACCTCGCCGATCGCCGTCAGCTCCAGCGGCCGGTAGCTGGGAAAGTCCACCCGGGTCGTGAAGCGGGAGGACAGCCCCGGGTTGGCCGCCAGCAGCCGGTCCATGCCCTCCGGGTAGCCCGCCAGGATCACCACGAGCTGGTCCCGGTTGTCCTCGGCGCGCTTGAGCAGCACCTGCAGCGCCTCGTCGCCGTACGCGTCGCCCTTGGTGTAGCCGGAGTTGGAGAGCGCGTAGGCCTCGTCGACGAACAGCACCCCGCCGAGTGCCGAGTCGATCAGCTCGTTGGCCTTGACCGCTGTCTGCCCCAGGAACTCGCCCACCAGATCGGCGCGTTGGGCCTCGACCAGATGGTCGCCGCCCAGCAGCCCCAGCGCGTAGAACGCCCGGCCCAGGATGCGCGCCACCGTGGTCTTGCCCGTGCCGGAGGGACCGGAGAAGACGAAGTGCCGCTTCGGCGGCTGCACGGGCAGGCCCTGCCCGGCCCGCAGCCGCGCCATGTGCAACTGGGCCGACAGCGCCCGCACCTGGCGTTTGACCGGCTCCAGACCGACCATCCGCTCCAACTCCTCCAGCGCCTGCGCCAGCAGCACCGGATCGGAGGGGCCCGCCGGCAGCCTGCCGTCGCCGTCCCGGCCGCCGCCGAGGGCGGCACGCTCCCGCAGCACGCTGCTGTCCACCCGGACCGGCTCGGCGGGGTCGCCGGAGTCCTCCAGACGGAGTCCGTCGGCCTCCGGGTCCACCACCGGGTCGGCGGACTCGGCCGCGTCACCCATCCCCGCATCCGAACCGTCGCGCGGGGCACCGGGACCTTCGCTGCCCGGCTGAGCGCCGCCGGACAGTTCGGCCGCGTCCCGGCGGAACCCGGCGTCGTCGGGCAGCCCGGGTACGTTCCGGGGCACCGTGCCAGCGTCGCGGAGGCTCCGGTCCGGGTCCCCGGGAGCGGCGCCGTTGGACGGATCGGCCGGGTCCGGCGGCTGTGCCGGGTCGCCGGGCGACTCGGGCCCGCGGTCGAAGAGCTCCTGGGCCGCGCCGTCCCCGGCTCCGTCCGGCCCGCCCAGGCCGCCGGAGAGGACGGCAGCCGCCAGGTCCTCCACCGTGCCGCCCTGGCCGTCGCCCTCCGCGATGGTGGTCAGCCGGGCCGCCGTGTCCATGAACGTCGGGTCGATACGGTGCACGGCGCGGTACAGCGGCAGCGCTGCCGCGCTGCGGCCCGTGCCCTCGCGGGCGCGCGCCAGCCAGTAGCGCAACTCCTTGCGCTGCGGCTGCTCACTGCGGCAGCGCATCAGGGCGGCGGCCAGCAGCGGCTCGGCCTGCCCGTACATCTCCAGCCGTACCCGGGCCATGCCCGCGAAGAGCCCCGCCTCGATACCCAGCAGCGGGTCGTCCACCAGCGGCTCGGTGTGGGCGACCAGCCCCTCCCAGTCCTTGGCCAGGTAGGCGCGGCAGGCGTGCAGGAACCGCACCTGGGGATCGGTGTCCACCGGGGGGCATCCGGCCAGGGCGCGGTCGAGTTCGGCGACGTGGCGGCCGTCCAGCCAGTGCGAGGCGTGCGCCAGCAGCAGGTCGCGTTCGTGTTCGAGCACCGGCTGCACCCACCAGCCCAGCCAGTACCAGGAGTTGAGGGTCAGTCCGTGCCGGGCCCGCTGTTCGCCGAAGCGGTCCCTGTGGTGGTACATCCGCAGCAGCGCGGTCGCGGTGTCGGCGCGCAGGGCGTGAAGTCCCAGCCAGGCGTCGGCCATCCCCGGATCGAGCCGTACGGCTGTCCGGAACTCCTCCTCGGCTTGGGCGTATCCACCGACGGTGTACGCATCCACCCCGCGAAGCCAGGCGAGTTCGGCCGGGGCGTGCAGGCCCTGGGGGTCCTGCGTGCCGAAGTTCATCACGTCCCCCACGAAACGTCCCCCGTCATCTGCCGGTTATCACCCGGGGTTCCCGCGCTGTTTCGCATCGTACCCGTGCTCAGGGCGCTGTCGAAGAGCGGCGTACGCGGCTTCCGGGGGCGCGGAACCGGCGGTCGCGGGAGCGCGGGTGGAGGTTGAGGAACTAAGGCTTCCGTAAAACCGCTACGAAGAGTAAGAGAAATGTAAATGCTCTGTTCCGCTTAACCGCTCCAGGGCAGAACGAAGCCCCCGGTCACGGGGGAACAACCGGGGGCTTCGCGTCTGAAGACGGCCTGCGTAGACCGCTTGTTGGAAAAGTAATCGGTCCGGCGCCAATGGTCAAGCCGCTCGGTTGCACTCAGTGCCGTTGATCGCTGTCAACTGCCACGAGTTATACGGAGGGTCATATTCGGCGGGGCCTCCGGCGCCCCAGCAACCCTTTCCCGTATCTCGTATCCCGGGTGTCCCTTGCCCGTTTCCCGCACCAGGAAGTCCGCGAACGGGCGGGACGGGTCGGCCGCGTAATGTGCGCGCTCCGCGGGGACCCAGCGGGCCCAGAAATCCCGCTGACCCGGACCGTCCCGCCGCCGGCCGCGCCGCCACGCCGCCTCCGGGGCCATATCGGCCCACAGCAGACAGGCCAGATACGGCCGCAGCGCCGCCCGGCCCGCGCCCACCCCCTCGATGAGGACGACCGGCGCGGGCGGCAGTACGACCTCGTCCGTGCGGGCGCGCGCCACCCAGTCGTACGCCACGTAGCGTGCAGGCACGCCCCGCCCCAGCGGCTCGATCACCTGTCCGAAGAGCAGCTCCGTCCAGTCGAACAGCGCCTGGTGGCTCGCCAGGTCGTCGAGGTGGAGCACCGGCGCCCCGCCGAGCAGCCCCGACAGCCGCCGGGCCAGTGTCGTCTTCCCGGAGCCGGCGTGCCCGTCCACGCCCACCAGCCGCACCGGGCCGCACGAGGCAGGCAGCGCGGCGAGTCGGTCGGCGAGCGCTTCAAGGGTGAGCGGAGCGGGCATTCCCCCAGCGTACGTCGCGGATCACCCGGATCGCTGTGCCGCATCGTCCCGCAGGACGGGAACACCGTGTCACTGGCCGGGCCAATGACGACGGCATGCCGAGCGGGCGAAGCTCTGGCACACGCCCTGCCGAGCCGCGATAGTTGGCTTCCGCGTACGGCCGGGTACGACCGCCGGGTACGACCGCGTACGACCTCGCACGACGCCGCACCACCTGTGACGACCGCCGCACCGACCCACGACTGGGGGCACTGAGCATGACCAGCAGATCCGCCAACCGCCGTACCGTCCTGGCCGCCGCCGTCGCCGCGGCGGCCTCGGCAGTCGCTGCTCCCACCGCCCTGGCAGCCGACAGCCGGTCGGGTGGAACCGTCGGCACCCACCGCCCCGGCCGCCCGGCCGGGCGCGGCCGGCCGGGAAAGGCGGGAAAGGTGGAGTTCCACGGCTGGTCCGGGCGGCGCGAGTGGGCCTCGGGCGAGACCAAGGGGACCCGGGTCCGCACCAGCGGACGCCCCGGCATCGTCCTCGCGTCCCCCGTCGGCAGCATCGGATACAAGGATCCGCACACCGGCAAGAAGGCCGACTGGGAGTACGCCACCTGGACCTCGCCCGCACACAGCTGCGCCGTACCCGCCGGTGAGGCCATCGCCTCCTGGAACGCCCACACCCCCAAGGGCACCTGGATCCGCATCGAGCTGCGCGGCACCTACTCGGACGGCAAGCAGACGCCCTGGTACACCATGGGCATCTGGACATCCGGCGACGGCGACGACGTCCCCCGCCGCACCTCGGTCGACGGCCAGAAGGACGGCAGGAGCACCATCTGGACCGACACCTTCTCCATCGACGACCTCGCGAGCGGGCTGCGCCTGAAGTCCTACCGGCTGCGGCTGACTCTCTACCGCGCCCCCGGCAGCAAGGCCACCCCCACCGTCTGGCGGGCCGGTGTGATGTGCTCCGACGTACCCGACCGCTTCGAGGTCCCCGCGTCCGAGCCCGGCCTCGGCAAGGCGGTCGAGCTGAAGGTCCCGCGCTACTCGCAGGAGATCCACAAGGGCCAGTACCCCGAGTACGACAACGGCGGCGAGGCGTGGTGCAGCCCCACCTCCTCACAGATGATCATCGAATACTGGGGCCGCAAGCCCACCGCCGAAGACCTCGCCTGGGTGAACCCCGACTACGCCGACCCCCAGGTCTGCCACGCCGCGCGCTACACCTTCGACTACCAGTACGAAGGCTGCGGCAACTGGCCCTTCAACGGCGCCTACGCCAGCACCTACCGGGACATGAACGCCGTCGTCACCCGGCTCAACTCCCTCAACGAGGCCGAGGAATTCGTCGCCGCGGGCATCCCCCTGATCACCTCGCAGTCCTTCATCGAATCCGAACTGGACGGCGCCGGCTACGGCACCGCGGGCCACCTGATGACCGTCATCGGCTTCACCGGATCCGGCGACGTCATCGCCAACGACCCCAACTCCCCGGACAACCCCTCGGTCCGCCACGTCTACAAGCGGCGTCAGTTCGAGAACATCTGGCTGCGGACCAAGCGGAAGAACGCCGACGGCAAGGTCGTCGGCGGTACCGGCGGGGTGTGCTACGTCTACTGGCCCGTCGACCCGACAGCGGCTCAGCGCCGGGTGCTGCGCAAGCACGGGCTGTGCTGAGCTCGCTGGGCAGGTGGTCGGCGGATGCCGTGGCCACCAGCTGACGGCAGTGCGCGTGGCCGTCCTGCGTCAGACGGCCGTGCTGGTCGACCGTGACCGACCTTGACCGAACGGTGCTCCAGCCAGTGGGACACCTCGTGGCTGGAGACACCGTTCGTCAGGGGTGCGGTGGCCAATTTGTGCCGTACCTCGGTAGATCGGGATACGGAATGGTGCCGGTCTCACGGGGAATGGGAAAGCGGGGCGCCGGCGTGAGCATGGGTTCGGGCAGCGGAACGTAGCGCCATGGCCCCTGTTTTCCGATGCTTGAGCGGGCCATACCGAACCAGGTAAGGAACTCCGCGCCCGTTCGTCCGTACTGCCTGGCGTCGCAGCCGAACGGAATCGGGGCCGAAGTCCCCTCGGCCAGTCCAAGCGTTTCACCGATCCGCAGGCCGCGGAGAAGCCATATCACCGGGGAGGGCGCGCTCGTCCACCGGCACGATGTGATGTGCCGGGATCATCGCCAAGCTGAACACCCAATTGTGTGGACGGAATTCTTTGGCATGCCCAGATGGCGAACGCCGCGCAGGACGGCGGCGTTCCTTGTCGGTCGCCGCCGGGGCGCCGACGATCACGAGGAGGAAGGATCCGCCTCGACGGGGGTGGTCAGGTGTGGCGTTTGGGGGAGGAAGGTGACCTGGGGCGCTCCCGTGCGTGGATGGATGGTCACCTCGCTCGTCACGTCGTAGACCTCGGCCAGCAGTCGGGGCGTGAGAATGTCGGCGGGCGGTCCCGAGGCGGTGACCTTGCCGTCGCACAGTACGTAGAGGCGGTCGCAGTAGTACGCGGCCAGATTGAGGTCGTGCAGGGCCACCAGCACCGTGGCCGACAGGCGGCGCAAGGTGCCGAGGACCTCCAGTTGGTGGCGGATGTCCAGGTGGTTGGTCGGTTCGTCCAGGACGAGGAGGGACGGCTGCTGGGCGAGGGCGCGGGCGATGAGCACGCGCTGGCGTTCGCCGCCGGAGAGCCGGTCGAAGGGGCGGTGGGCCAGGTCGGTGCCGTCCACTGCGGCGAGTGCCGACCGGATCAGGTCGGCGTCTTCGGGGGTGTCCCCGTCGAGCAGCCGTTTGTGCGGCGTGCGGCCCATCGCGACGACCTCGAGCACCGTGAGGTCGAACTCGCCGCCCGACTCCTGCACCACCGCCGCCACCGTCCGGGCCAGTCGCCGTGCGGGCAGCGACCAGGCGTCGGTGCCGTCGACACCGATTTGTCCGGTGGCGGGGCGCAGGACGCGGTAGACGGCGCGCAGCAGGCTGGACTTGCCGCTGCCGTTGGGGCCGACCAGGCCGATGACCTCGCCGGAGCGCGCGGTCAGGGAGACGTCCTCGACCAGGCGGTGCGCGCCGGCGGTGAGGGTGACCCCGTCGACGACGAGTTCGGTGCCGGTCATGCCCCTCCTCGGTCGGTGTTCCGCCGGGCGTCGCGGCGCATCAGCCACAGGAAGAACGGGCCGCCGCACAGCGCCGTGAGCACGCCGACGGGTATTTCCATGGGGGCGGCGACGACCCGTGCGGCGATGTCGGCCCAGATGAGGAAGACGGCGCCGCCGAGTGCGGCCGTCGGCAGGACACGGCGGTGGTCGCCGCCGACGACGAGGCGGACGATGTGCGGCAGCATCAGACCGACGAAGCCGATCGGCCCGGTCGCCGCGACCAGGATGCCGGTGACGAGGGAGAGCAGGACGAACATGCGGGCGCGGAAGCGGGCCACGTCCAGCCCCATCGTGGTCGCGGCCTCCTCACCGGCGAGCAGCAGGTTCAGATTGCGGGCCTGCACCATGAGGATGCCGATGCCCAGGAGCAGGGCGGCGCTGGGAAGCCACAGCGTGTCCCAGTTCACGCCGCCGAGACCGCCGAGGGTCCAGGCGAGGACCGCGCGGGCCTCGTTGCCCCGGTCGGTTGTGAGCAGCAGCAGGTCCAGTACGGCGGTGAGCATCGCGGCGATGGCCACCCCGGAAAGGATCAGCCGGGCCGAGGTGATCCGGCCGCCGGTGCGAGCGGTGGCGTAGACGAGTAGCAGCGCGCCGAGTGCGCCCGCGAACGCGGCGACCGACAGTGAGGTCGGCCCGAACCAGGTCACACCGAACACGATCACCACGACGGCGCCGAGGGATGCCCCGGAGGAGACGCCGAGCAGGTAGGGCTCCGCGAGCGGGTTGCGGATCAGGGCCTGCAAGGCGGTGCCCACCACCGCGAGCCCGGCGCCGGCCACCGCGCCGAGCAGCACCCGCGGCGCCCTCACGTCCAGCACGATGGTCTCGCGCGCTGCGGACCAGTTCGGGGTCGTCCAGTCGGCGCCCAGCGCGTGCGTCACGATGCCCCACACCTGGCCTGGCGGCACCTGCACCGAGCCGATGGCCAGGCCCGCCGTCGCGGAAACCACCAGCAGAGCGGCAAGTACGGTGAGCGTGACGGCGAAAGTGGCCGGGCCCGGCTGCCTGTCGTCTTGTTGCCGTCGTCGTACGGCCCGCTCGGCGTTGGTGTCGGCGGCCGAGGCCGTCACTCGAAGCTCTCGGGGTGGATGCCGCGGGCCAGGTCCTCCACCGCGTACGCCGACCGCACGCCGACCAGGGTGGCGGTCAACGGCAGGACGACGAACCGCTTGTTCTTGACGGCGGGCACGTCCTTGAGGGCGGGCTGCGAGAGCAAGAACTTCTTCTTCCGCTCGACGCTGCCCGCGCCGGCGTAATCGTAGATCGCGATGACTTCCGGCTTGCGCTCCACGACCTGCTCCCAGGAGACGTCGCCGAAGACGTCGTCGAGGTCGGCGAAGACGTTCTCGCCGCCGGCCAGCCGGATCAGTTCGGTGCCGAGGCTCTTGCCGCCCGCGGTGAAGGCGGACTTGTCGCCGCTGTCGTACACGAAGACGGGCACCTCGGGCTCGCCTTCGACGGCGGCGGTGGCCTTGTCGACCCGCTTCTGGAGACGGGAGACCAGCTTGTCCGCTCGGTCGGGCACGCCGAAGATCCGGCCGGTGGTGCGGACTTCGTCGTAGGTGTCCTTCATCGTCACCCGCTTCTTGCCGCAGTATTCGCGGTTGAGGTGGGTGTCGATGCCGGCGTCGGCGAACGCCTTGCGGGAGCGCCCTTCGTTCTCGGCGAAGGCGCTGGCGTAGCCGCCGTAGACGAGGTCCGGCTCGGCTTCCAGTACCGTCTCGAAGGACGGTTCCTTCTCAGCCAGCTGCGGAATCGACTCGTAGTCCTTCTTCAGCTCGGGCAGGACGGGGGAGTCGGGGAAGGCGGTGCCGACCATGCGGTCCTTCAGGCCGAGGGCGAGCATCAGTTCGGCCGGGTGCTGGTGGATGGTGACGACACGGGAGGGCGGCTCGTCGTACGTCGTCTTCACACCGCAGTTGTCGATGGTGAGGGGGAAGCCCTCGGACGACGAGGCCGTGTCCCCGGAGTTCTGGGCGGTGTCCTGCGGTGATCCGCAGCCGGCGGTCAGCACAGCCGCCGACAGGGCGACGCCCGCGGCCGTCGCCCGCAGGGCGTGGCGCCTGCGGGCAGGGGGGAACAGCGGGGGACGGGACGTGCTGTCGTACACGTGAAGCCTCCTGGGGAGTCCGCGCTCCTCGGAACGGGCCCGCGACAGGCCAGTGTCCTGACTCCCGGATCGACGCTCCTCCCCTTCGGCCTTCCCGCGCGGTGCGCGGTGGCGTGTCGAAGGGGGCACTCCCCGGTCACAGTGGCGGGACCGTGCCGGATTCGCACCGGCTTCCTGTCTCCCGTCGCGGCGATGACCCGCTGATACTACGGTCTGCCGATACGCGGCCGACAGGGCGTGCGAACCCGCCGAAGCGCCCCTGCCCGTCCTACGCCTCGCGGATCGCCCGCAGCACCAGCCGCTCGGCGTTCTCGTCGTAGGGGCGGCCGTCGAAACCGCCGAAGACCTCCACCCGGCCGAACCCCGCCTCCTGTGCCATCTGCCGCAGCTCCACCGCGCTGTACACGAACCACACCAGGGTGGCCCGCGTCACCCGCTCGCCCCGGACCAGTACCCAGTCGCTGCGCAGCCGGGCCCAGTCGTCCAGCACGGTGTCGGTCTGCACCATCAGGTCCTCGCCGCGCCGCACCACCTTGGGCGGGGTGACCTTGCGGGCCAGCAACTCCTTGCCGGCGAGATCCAGGACGAGGGTGCCACCGGGGGCCAGACAGGAATACATGGTGCGCAGCATGCGGGCGTTGTCGGCGGGGTCCTCGAAGTATCCGAACGAGGTGAACAGGTTGAGGACGACGTCGAAACCGCCCGGATTCTCGTACTCGCGTGCATCGGCCCGCACATGCGCGACCCGGACTCCCGCCTCGGCCGCTCGCTTTCGTGCCCGATCCAGCATGGCGCCACTCGTGTCCACCCCCGTCACGTCGCGGCCCCGGCGGGCGAGCGGCACGGTGAACACACCCGGTCCGCAGCACAGGTCCAGCACCCGGGCGTCGGCGGGGAAGGACAGCAAGCGAGAGGTGTCGAGCAGTTCCTCGGCCTGCGCGTGGCGTTGCTCGGAGAAGAGGAAGTCGTGAAACTCTGTCCAGAAGTCATCGTCCTGGAACCCGCCCGTCCGTGTCATGCGGTATCAGTGCTCCTTCGTCATCGTGCGGGTGGGGATGTTTCGGTGTGCGAGCGCGCAGCGCCAGCAGCACCGGGGGCAGCAGCAGACACTGTGCGGCGCCCAGCAGCCAGAACCAGTTGGTGTTCCCCGTGTGTTCGGTGAGGCCGTACAGCTGCCCGCCCAGCGCCCCGCTCGCGCAGGCGCCGAGCCCGGCGGCCAGTCGCTGCTGGCCGAAGACCACGGCGTCCGAACGCGGGCTGCGGCGCAGCGCCTCCAGGTCGTTCTTCAGGAACAGGACGATGTCGCCCAGAGTGATCAGCGCCCCGCCCGCCAGCAGCGCCGGCGGGGTGCCGATCGCCAGGACGGCCAGCCCGGCCGCCAGGCCCATGAAGCCGACCGTGAGGGCCCTTGTGTAGGACATGCGCCGGATCAGGCCGGACGCGAGGGGCTGTACGACGATGACCAGCGTGAAGCAGAGCAGCAGGACCAGACTGTAGAACGCGCTGGAAGCCCGCTCCACGGCGTACACCGCCAGGAAATGCTGGAAGTGGAAGTACAGGTAGAAGGCGAGCACGTTGGCGGCGAACGGCAGGACGGCCACTCCGGCCAGCAGGCCCCGTTCGCTCGTCGGCCCGCCCGACTGCTCCTGTCCGCCGCTCCGGGGAAGCCGCGCGTGGCCGGCGGTGACCAGGACGAACAGCGCCGTGACGGCGACGAACAGCCAGCCGGGGGAGGACAGCACGAACGGCCCGGCGATCAGCGGCCCCACGGCCATGCCCGCGTTGAGGGCCGCGTTGCCCGCCGACAGGAACGCCGGGCGGCGCTCGTCGTCCACGCCGTGCACGAGATACGCCTTGTTGGCGGGCAGGTACAGCGCGGCGCCGCAGCACGTCAGGACCAGCGCGCCGACGGCCAGGGGCGGCCAGCGCAGGGCCAGCAGAAGCCCGGCGAAGCCGGCCGTGCGGATGAGCAGCGCCCACAGCATCGTGCGGCGCAGCCCGATCCGGTCCGCCAGGGCGCCGCCCACGATCCCCCCGGAGAACTGCACCAGGGACGCCACGGCCAGCACGAAACCCACCGTGCCGAGCCCCATGCCGAGCCGTTCGTGCAGGAACACCGACATGAACGGCAGGACCATGAAGCTGCCGAGCGGGATCAGGAACGAGCTGAGCAGCAGGAAACGCAGCGGGCCGTCGAGCGTGGACAGCGCGACCCGCAACCCTGCTGCGCCCGCCGCGCGTTCACCCACCAGACGCCTCGCGGCCGGTGGCCTCGGGCGGCGCAAACGGCTCGGTGAGCACCGTCAAGGCGTTGGAGGCGGCCACCGCGTGGTGCGTGGCCAGTTCGGCGGTCTCGGCCTCGGCGTAGACGATGCCCGCGTAGCCGCGGCTGTCCGTCAGATGCTCGACCGGATCGCCGACCCGTTTGACCGGGTACCAGGCGGGTGACCCCGGCATGTCCGCCAGCCGGTCCAGCCCGGTGACGCCGGTGAACACCCCCGGCGCGGCCGGGTAGCCGAGCACGAACGCGACGGCCGGACCGCCGGGCAGGTCCGCGTCCATCAGGCGGGGACGGCGGCCGAGCGCGGCCTCGATCATCGCCTCGTACACATTGACGCCGAGCGCCCGGCACATTCCCTCGCCGACCAGTGCACCCCCGATCCGGGGGTTGATCTCTACGACTTCCGGGCCGCCGGTGGTCAGTACGAACTCCACGTGGGCGAACCGGTCGGTATAGCCGATCGCGGCGAGTACCTCACCGAGCCATCGCTCCAGCATGGCCCGCCGGGCCTGCGGGAAGGCCACGGGGAACGCGGTGATCTCCTCCCGGAAGTACGGCTCCGGTGACATCAGCCGGCTGGAGACGCCCAGCAGCCGCGTCCGGCCCGACCAGGTGAAGGTCTCGGCGCTGTACACCGGCCCGCTGAAGTACGGCTCCGCGAACAGGCGTCCCTTGAGCTCCCGACCGGTCGCCTCGTCCAGGGCGGCCACCAACTCCGGCTCGTCACCGACCAGCCAGACATTCTGGCTCCCGGTGCCCGCAGAGTCCTTCACAACGGCGGGCAGTCCGACCTCCTTGAGCAGGGACTCGCGCGGCTCCGTGCCGGTGCCGGTGACCTCCGCGGCCCGCCCGCGCGTCAGCCCGGCATCGTGCAGACGGTTGCGTACGGCGGCTTTGTCCCTGGTCAGCCGCAGCGCGGCCGCCTCCGGCCCGGGCAGGCCGAGACGGTCCGTGAGCTCGGCGCCGACCAGCGTCCAGGTGTCGGTGGAGCTGATCAGGCCGCGCAACCCGGGAGTGTGCCGCAGCAGGCCCGTCACCCGTTCGATGTCGAAGGTGTCGATCTCCACGACATCGAGGGCGTCTTTCGGCAGGCGCTCCAACTCGTACGTGTAGAAGGAGGGGTCGCGCGTGAGAAGCGTCAGTCGCTCGCCGAGTGCGTCGGCAGCGCGCGTCAGGTGTCCGAGTCCGAAGGTGAGTGACTCCAGGCAGACGACGCTCATGCCGCTCGCCCCTTCTGCCCCGCCGGGCAGGCCGTGCGCCGCCAGGCCATCGTGGACCAGGGCATGGACATCTCCTCGGGTGCGGTGACCTCGACCGGTTTCAGTGCGGCGGGATCCAGGGCTTCGGTGTGCCGGGCGAAGACGCGCTCGACGTAGCGGTGACCGGTATCGGCGCCGACCACCAGGTGCAGCCGGTCGGGGTGGCGGCGTGCCTCGTACGTGGCGGCGAGGTATCCGGCGCCGGTGGACAGCCCGGCGAAGACGGCGTGGTCACGCAGCAGGGCGATCGTGCCGGACATGGCATGGGTGAAGTCCAGCCAGTGGAGGCTGTCGTAGAGCTGGTGGCGGACGTTGTCGAAGACGATGGACGACCCGATGCCGGCGATGATCGCCTCCGGGTCGTGGTGGTCCTGGCTGCCGAAGGTGACGCTGCCGAACGGTTGGACGCCGACCAGCCGAACCGAGGGGTCGGTGGCGCGCAGGCGTTCCACGAGGCCGCCCGTCGAGGCTCCGGAACCGACTCCGCCGACGACGGTCAACGCGGTCGCGGGGAACAGGGCCGTGATGCGGTCGGCGACCTCGTGGTAGCCGAGGTAGTGGATGTCGTCGTGATACTGGCGCATCCAGTGCCAGTCAGGGTGGTCGGCGAGGATCTCCCGCACCCGCCGCACCCGCAGCTCCTGGTCCAGCTTGAGGTTCTCCGAGGGCCTGACCTGTTCCACGGTGGCGCCCAGGATCTCCAACTGGGCGCGGGTGGTGGTGTCCACGGTGGTGGACGCCACGATGTGGCAGTGCGTGCCGTAGCGGTGGCAGGCCAGCGCAAGGGCGTAGGCGTAGATGCCGCTGGAGCTGTCGATCAGGGTCTGTCCCGGGCGGATCGTGCCCCGCTCCAGGAGGTGGCGGACGGCGGCGAGTGCCGAGTAGATCTTCATCGACTCGAACCGGATCAGGACGAGGGCGTCGGTGAGCCGGACGAGATCGGGGGCCTTGAGGGCGTCGGCGATGTGGGGGTGGATCACCCGTAGCCTCCTTGGGCGAAGGAACACTGGTGGCCGAGCGAGTGGAAGAAGGCGGACAGTTCCGACTTGAGTGCGGCGTCGGGGCGGCCGGGGAACAGATAGCCGATCAGGCAGCCCGTGTGGGCCACGAAGATGCCGTCGGCGCCGAACCGCTCCCGGTGGGCGAGCATGCTGGCGAACGTCGCTTTGGGCAGCACTTTCTGCGACAGGGCGGCGCTGGTGGTGGCCGCCCGTGCGACGGCGGCGGGGTCGCCGGAGGCGAACCCTTTGAGCAGGTCGGTCAGGCAGCGCTCGTATTCCTCGCCGTGCCGCCGGTAGTGCCCCAGGAGCAGGTCGGTGACGGCGGCGGTGTCCACCGTCCCGGGCTCGGAGATGTGAGCGGTGTGGAAGCCGATGTCCCTGCCCAGCCGCCGGATCACGCGGTGTCGGCCGCTGAGGTGGAGGGCGAACTCGTCGAGGAAGACACTGTCGGCCCGCTCGATCGCCGCCAGGACCCCGAGGACCACATCCGCGTCGTAGGGCAGGGCGAAGAGCCGGAACAGACAGCGCAGGGTCGCCACGATGTCGGCGGTGGAGCTCGCCATCCCCACGCCCACCCGCAGATCGGAGTGGGCGCGCCAGTGGCCCGGCGGCAGCGTGAGTCCGAAGTGCTCCAGGAAGAGCCGGGCCGCTGTCGCGGACTTCTCCCCGAGGGGCAGCCGGTTCGGCGCCGCCGTCCCCGGGGTGAAGTGCACCCAGGAGTGACGGTCCACGGGAAAGGACACCACCGCGATGTCCGGCTCCAAACCCGCCCGCAGCGGGCCCTGGTACAGCTCACCCAGCGTGCCGTGGCAGACGCCGGACACCGTGCGGACGACGGGAACTCGCGCGCTCACGGGGCACGTCCTCCTCCTGGTCCCGAGCCCCGAATCACCACCGGGAAGGAGGCGCGGCACAGCGCAGGCCGTGCAGCCGTCGATACCGCCAACCCAGTCCTCGAGGTCACCGTTCACAGCCCGCACGTCACGCGCGGGCGCAGTGGCAGGTCTTCGGACTTGTGAGCCCACCCGCCGGAAGATCCGGCGGATACCTACTGGCCGTCGCTTCCCCGACCCCGTCGATCCAGGGGCCCAGTGCTGTTGACGGCGTTCGTTCCCACTCACCGCTGCGGGACAGTCCCGGATTCCCACCGGGTTCCCTCTTGCGTCGTGCCGCCCGAATCCGGTCGGACAGGTGGCACGAACCGACTGCACGCGTCAGCCTAGGGCGGCCCGCGTCGCTGCGGCAGGGGGCGTATCGCCGGTTGTCCGGATGTGATCGGTGCACGGGCGGGTGCGAGGACCTCGCGGCAGCTCAGGCGGCCCGGCCGGCGCCGGAAGCACTCTGGCCGGATGTCGCCTCGGCAACCCCGGCCCACTTGGTGACACTGGTTCCGGTTCGCCCCACATGCGCACAGTCCGCCGGTGTACCGCGCCCGGAAGGTCCAGATGCTGTCAGAGACGACGCCGGAGGACGACGGCAGGAGCCCGCCGCCCGCCCGTGGCAGGCGTCCGGCGGACGGCGCCACCCTGCGTGCCGACCTGCGGGCGGCCCTGCCCGACGCGAGTGCGGCGGTCGTCGTCACGGTAGCTGTCTTCGTGTTCCTGTACGCGCGCATGGAGTCGGGTGACTCGGCGACAGTCGCGGTCATGCCGTTCATGGACGACCCCGGCACGTACTGGATGTACCTGCTCAGCCAGGCGTTCGGCTGGTCGGGCCTGCTGTGGGCCTGGGGCACGGTCATGCTCGGTCTGCTGCTGTCGGGGCCGCGCCCCACCCGGCTGCCGGTCTCCCGGCAGGTCCTGGAACGCTGGCACCGCACCACGAGCCTGACCGCGATCGCCCTGATGTTCGCGCACGCACTGATGTTCGCAGCCGAACTCGTGCGCTACGAGGACCAGTTGGCGTGGGCGGAGCGGCTGTGGGTGGGATTCGCGGACGCGTTCGTGCCGGGCTGGTACGACTCGGGCACCGGCCGGATCGCGATCCCGATCGGCCAGGGCGCCCTGTATCTGGCCGTTCCACTCGGACTGCTCTTCTACGTCAGGCACCGCATCGGCGCGAACACTTGGCGCCGGCTGCACCGCTTCGTGATCGTCGTCTATGTGCTCAGCGTCTGGCACACACTGCTGTACGGCACCAATGTCTGGTACGGCGAGTGGCCGCGCACCGTTCTGTGGCTACTGCAACTCCCAGTCGCTGTACTGCTGCTGCTGCGTCTACTGCGGCCCGCCCGGCGGGCCGAACGGCTGCACACGCCCAGGCGGCGCGAGGGGGTGTCGCTGCCGGGCTGGCTGGTGCGGGCAGCAGGCCGGGCAGCCGCAGGGGCCGCCGTGCTGGGTCTGCTGATCGTGGTGGCGTCGGGTCATGACGGCGGCCGGGAACGCCCGGCCGAGCCCCCCTCGACGAGCCCGCACGCTCCCGAGCCCGAATGATCCGGAGATCCGAGCGATGAAATGAGGATCGGCCAGGGCGACGGCGGAACGAGGAAGCCGGTGCGGGTGCCCCTCTCCCGTTCGAGCCGATATATCGGGTACCGATATCGGCTGCGAGAGGGAGGGGTACCAAGCGGTCGGGCCGGCCCGTGCTACCGGGCCGCCCGGTCTCGGCTGATCGGCCGAGGAGTTAGGCCTTGAGCCTCTTCGACTTGTCGACGGCGGCGGCAAGACGTTCCAGGACCGGGGCGAAGCCCGCGTAGCTGAAGCGTTCTTCCATCGACCAGGGAGTGAGCTGGTCGGCCTCGACCGCGGGCAGCTCGCGCCAGGTGGCCTTCTCCCGCAGCTTCTTGCGGGACGGGGCGGTGGAGCGGTTGTCGACCATGATGAGGTCGGCGTGGTATTTGTCGGCCTTCTCCCAGCTCAGGAACTCCCAGAAGCCGAACTTGTCGGACTTCTTGCCCTCGACGAACTGCACGCCCAGATCCTTGAAGTAATTCAGGTCGCTGTAGGAGTCGGGGACCGCGACGTACAGGTTGTCCGGGTCGCCGGTGATCGCCATCACCTTGAGGCCCCCCTTGGCCTTCGCCGCGGCGCGCAGGGTCTTGGCGGCTTTGTCGAAGCGGGCTTTGGCGTCCGTGACCTTCTTCGCGCCCATGTCCGCGCCGAGGGACTCGGCCAGCTCGGCGGTGCGCTTGAGAGGGTCGAGCAGGGACGTGCGGGCGATGTCGATGCCGACGGTGGGGGCGAGCTTCTCGATCTTCTTCTTGCTCTCCGGCGGGACGTACCAGAGGTCCGGTGCCGGGAACATGTTGCTGACCAGCAGGTCGGGCTTGAGGGCGGCGTACTTTTCTAGGTCGAACCGGCCGAACGCGGTTCCCAGGCTCGTCAGGTCGGCGACGTCCATGTCGCCGACCTGCGGGTTGGGCTTGCCCCCCACCGGCTTGCTGGGCCCGAAGATTCCCGTGCACTCGATGCCGTAGTCGTACAGGGCAGCCGCCGTGCTGACATAAGCGACGATCCGCTTCGGCCGATGGCCGGACTTCGCCGTACGGCCCCGGTCATCCTTGAACGACCAGGCACCGCCCTCCGCGTCCCCTCCCGCCCGGGAGCCGCTGTCCTTGTTGTCGCCGCAGGCGCTGAGCAGCGGAGCGAGGGCGAGTGCGCCTCCGGCGGTGAGCAGTCGGCGGCGGGAGGGCGTGGGCAGGGCGGCGGGCCGGGAGGTCGCTGGGTGCATGAGGAGCTTCTTTCGCGCGGGATTGTGGCAGGGGAGTGGTGGGATTCAGCCAAGCCCTCAAGAAAAGCAAGGCAAGGCTAACCTAACTCTCCGTTTCTCGGTACCCTCCGCGATCCGCGCGGCCGCCCACCACCCCCCCCGTGGGACGTCGGCGAGTTCCACGGCTCCCGGCGCCCGGTCACCGCACGGCGCATCCTGCGCGAGACGCCGAGGGGCAGCGCCAGCAGCGAGCCGAGCGCGGCCACCCTTACGCACTGGCCGGTGCTCGGCGTGCGCGGGCGGTCGGGTTGTCCGGGGAGGGGCGCACGAGTGCCGAGAGCGTGCGTCGGTGGAGAGGCGCGTGGGAGATCGATGGTTCGCTCGCGCTGCGGCGGCGGTCGGCCACTTCAGATGTCGTGGGACGGGATGCCGTTGAGGCCGTCTCGGCCTGATGGTGAGGCGTCCGGACTCTCGTTGGTTAGCGTTGACTTACCGTTAGTCGTGACTTACGGTACGTGCGAGCTTGCCGAATGGGGTGGACCAATGAGTGCAGCCGAGATGCTCGCCGCGATCGGTGACCCGATGCGCCGTGAGATCTTTGAGCGTCTCGCTGAGGGGCCGATCGCGGTGGGTGAACTGGCAAGGACGCTGCCGATCAGCAGGTCGGCCGTCTCGCAGCATCTGGCGGTGCTGAAGCACGCCGGCTTGGTCTTCGAACGCCAACAGGCCACGCGACGCCTCTATCAGGTCGATCCGAAAGGCTTCGCCGAGCTTCGGGCGTATCTCGACGTCTTCTGGTATCGGTCGCTCGCTTCGTTTCGCGCCGTGTTTCCCGACGCCGATATCAGCGGAACGGATGCCGATGACAACGCCTGAACCCGTTCGACACAGCGTCACAGTGCCCGCCGACATCAACCGAGCTTTCGCAGCGTTCGTCGATGGCATCGATAGCTGGTGGCCAGTGCAGAACAGCATCACCCGGGCACCACAGGCCCGGGTGACGATCGAGCCGCGCGTCGGCGGCCGTTGGTACGAGGAATCCGTCGACGGTGAACAGTGCGACTGGGGGAAGGTTCTCACCTGGGACCCTCCTCACCGACTCGTTTTGGCATGGCAACTGCAGACCGCGATTCCGGGAATCACCGGCGGCGGACTGTGCCACGGGTTCTGGCGGTTCGAACCAGGGATGCGAACCGAGGTCGAGCTTCGCTTCACCACCCTCGGGCCTCGCCGGACGAAGGTCGACCTTGAGCACCGCCACCTGGACCGGTTCGTCCACCCGGAACATGCCCGCTCCTACCTCGACAACGACGGCGGCTGGCCGGAGCTGCTCGACCGTTACACACGCGCGGCAACCACTCTGTGACCACCGCGTGATCACGGCGTTCGTACCGTCACAGCCCCCACGTGGCCGTCCCCGTGCCGAGCCTGCACCGAGCGCCGAGTGACGCCTGAACAACTGCTGACTGCTGAGCCAGAAGGGAATCCCCGATATGCCAACGCCTCGTACTCATGACGAACGGGTAGCTGCTGCCCGTCTACGGCTTCAACAGGAATTCCAGATGTGGCTGTCGACAGGGGGCCACACCGGGCCACATCTCATTCCGGTGGCGTTCGTCGGCGACGGTGACGCCATCGTCACCGCAACCGGCGAGAACAGCAGAACCGTTCGGAACCTGCGGGAGACCGGCCGGGCACGCGTGGCAGTAGGCACCACGTCCGATGTGGTGATGGTCGATACCGCTCTCGATGGTCTCGTGCCGGTTCCAGAGGTCGCCTCGGACGTCGCCAACCGCTTCGCAGCCGTCTCTCATGACCCACGGCAGATGCCGGGTTACGTCTACATCCGACTGCTCCCTCGACGTATTCAGGTATGGAACGGATTTCACGAGTTTTCTGGCCGAACAGTGATGCTCAAGGGGGAGTGGCTGTCGGATCCGGTCGACTGAGCTTGCCCAACCCTGACACCTGGTGAAGTGGATCGCGAACCCCGATGAGTTCCCATGGGACATCACAATGGCCACTTGCAGCAGGGCGCGCCGAGGGCGCTGATCTGTGGCTTGAGGTCACCTGAGCATGTCTTCAGTGTGCTGATCGCCACGTGGTGTCATGGTGAAGTCCGGTCGACGGCGCCACACACGGTCCGGCGGCTGCAGGAATGTGACTCGGAGTGCCGGGGATGCCCATGACATCCACCAGCCGGGACGACATCCGGTTGACCTCCTCCTCTGCCTGGGACACCGCTCACCCCGGCGCTGTGCCGCACCCTGACCGGGTGCGCGAGCACCACGACACGCTGCTCTCCCAGCACCCGGTCCGAGGGCGCAATCGCAGACGCGGTCGCGAGCTTGCCGGAACTGCGCGGGCTCAGCCGTCAGTCGAGGATCTCGGCCGTCCTGGTCATCGACCCCCCTGTGTCACCGGTATTGAGCGTTCCCGCCGGTTCGAACAACAGGATCGCGGTCTCCTCCTCCGCCACGGGGCAGTGCTCGACTCCGCGGGGAACCACGAACAACTCGCCGGGTGCCAGCGCCACATCGACATCCCTGAGCTGGATGGTGAGCCGCCCACTGATGACCAGGAACAATTCATCGGTGTCGTCGTGGGTGTGCCAGACGAACTCCCCTTGGAGTTTGGCCAGCTTGACTTCGTAATCGTTGATCACAGCCACTTTCTTCTGCGACCACAACTCGCTGAACTGCGCCAGCTTGTCGGCAAGGTTGACAGGAACAGCAGACTTGGACATCGGGCGTCCTTCCTCAAGGGCCGGGCAACCGGGAGTGACCTCTCAGGCCCTGCAGCCGGTGGGTGGTACGAGCCTGCCGCGCCCGGGCTCCGCCGGTCTTGTACGTTCCTGGCATGGCCTCCGACCGCTCCCGCACGTCCATCAGCGCCTGGAGGCCACCGGTCCCCGGCATCGCCGAGGTCTTCCACGCCCACTTCACCGACCACGCGTACCCGGCCCACACCCACGACACCTGGGACCTGATGATCCTCGACGACGGATCTGTCGACTTCGCACTCGACCGCCGCCGTCATGGGGCGACCGGCACTGCCGGCGTCCTCCTGCTGCCTCCCGGCGTCCCTCATGACGGTCGGACCGTCACCGCGTCAGGCTTCCGCAAGCGCAACCTCTACCTCGACGACTCCGTACTCCCGCAGCGTTTGGCCGGCCGTGCGGTGGACGCTCCGGTCCTCAGCGACGGGCTGCTGCGCCACCGGATCGACCAGTTGCACGCCGCCCTCGTCCATCCCGAAGACGCGTTCGAAGCCGAGTCCCGCCTCTCGTTCATCAGCGAACGTCTCTGCTTCCATCTCGACGCGCTCCAGCCCCGTGCACCGGGGCGCGAAGCGAACCGGCTCGCCGCCGAGCTGCGGGAACTACTGGATGCACGGATACGCGCCGGCATCTCCCTGGGCGAGGCCGCTGCCATCCTGCATGCCCACCCCACCCACTTGATCCGCTGCTTCAAGCAGACATACGGCCTGCCGCCACACGCCTACCTCACCGGCAAGCGCATCGATCTAGCACGTCGACTGCTCCTCGGCGGCCACCGGCCCGCGGAGGTCGCCACAACCGTGGGCTTCCACGACCAGGCCCATCTGAACCGGCACTTCACACGCCACGTGGGCACCACACCCGCGCGTTACAAGCGTACTGGCCCCGGTCTCCCGCAACTTCTCCCTGAGCCTGCGTCGGGTGCCCGCTCCCGATCGCCTCGGTAGCCCCTGGCCTCGGCCATCAACTCGGCCCGTGTGAGCGCTCAGAGCACCGGACGCCGATCTTCCGGCAGTGTCACGGCACTGCCACGGCAGAGTCAGAGAGTCAGCTGCAGACTTCCTGGGATGGCGTCGAAGGCCTCGTCGACGCGGCGGGCCAGCGTCGCGGTGCCACCGTGGCCGCGCCGGGCGTTGTAGCCGCGTCCGGCGACCCAGTTGCGGGCGCCGCAGCGCCAGGCGCTGAGGGCGAATTCGCCCAGCAGGCGGAGGCGGACGTCGTCGCGGCTGTCGACGTGCAGGCGTTCTTCGAGGATTTCGACGAGGCGCTTTTGGACCTTCATGGAGGACAGCGTGCTGTGGTCGTGCAGGACGGGCGTCCCGGCGGCCAGTCGCCGGGTGCGCAAGAAGCGCTGGTCCCACCCCTCGGGCATGGAAACGATCGCGTCGGTCAGTGCTCTGCGCAGCGCGTCGAGCGCCGGTCCCTGTCCGGCCTGTCGGGAGAAGTGGGCGGTGTAGGCCTCCCACAGCTCCCCTTCGGCGGCCATGGCGACGTCTTCCTTGGTGCCGTAGTAGCGGAAGAAGGTGCTGCGGCCGATCTCGGCGTGAGCGGTGAGCTCTTCGAGGGTGACGCGGTCGAAGCCGCGTTCGCTGAAGAGGGTCAGCGCGGCGTCGGCCAGCGCGCGACGGGTGCGCTGCTTCTTCCGTTCGCGCAGCGGCAGGCTGCTTTCGCCCTCGGGGGTGTCGGTTGACATCAAGAGCAGCGTACCGAATCTGAACGCGTACCTGAATGGGACTGGATGCTGTTCGGCACTGATGGCAATATGGGACTCAGTCTCATTTTTGTTCCTGCGGTCGATGGGCGGTGGGCAGAGTCCTGCCTGTCGGTCTGCCTGCCGTGTTCACCTCTGGAGAGTCCGTGATGATCCGCCGTTCCGAGACCGCACCCGAGATCGACCGTGGGGATGCCGGCACCATCGTGATCACCATTCGGCATGCGGGCGACGCGGCCGGTCAGGCAGCCGGTGCCCGGGCAGCTGCCGCTGCTCGTCAGGAACGGCCCTGGCCGACCGGGCTGTTGAGCTGGTCCCTGTTCGTCAGCACCGACGGATCCGCCGTGATGGCCTACGAACAGTGGTCGGACGACGCTTCCCTGGACGCGGCCCTCTCGTCCGCCCACCCGGGCGCATCCGGCATCCCGGGGACCGAGCCGTCCACGCCCGTGCGCTACCGCCTCCGGCGCTCCACCGTCCTGGCGAGCGGGAAAGTCGCAGAAGTCGGCTGCGTGGTGACACCGGTGTTCGACGTCGACGGGCCGGAACGGCAGCAGCACTTCATCGACGAGGTGTTCGCCATGACGGAGAGCGAGCCGGTGAAGTCAGGGGCGATCTCCGCGCACTTCCATGTGAGCACCGACGGAACGTGGGTCTTCAACTACGCCGAATGGCAGGACGAGCAATCCCACATCGACGCGGTCACTTCAGCTGACCCACGGAATGTCAGGGGCCGGCTCACCGGGGAGATACCCGGCGTCCGCCCCTGCGGCTACCGGCGGTGGAAACTGCACACCTCGCTCCTCGCGGCCGGGAACGCCGATGGCCGCTGACCCGGCCGCCGACGATACCGAGCGGTCTTTCGGCGAAGAACGCCCCAGCCACGCCGGGAGACCAGCACTGACAGTCCTGCTGCTCGCCTCCACCCTGGGGGTGATGGGCGGTGCGACCATCGCTCCGATCATCGAGGTGATCCGTCAGGCGCTCGATGTCAGCAGTACCGCGGTGGGGCTGGTGCTGACTTCCCACAGCCTGGCCATCGCCGTGGCCAGCCCTCTTGCCGGTCGCGTCACGGACCGCCTCGGCCCTCGCACCCCACTCGCGACGGGACTTGTCGTCTACGGGCTCGCGGGCGGTGTCGGCATGGTGGTGGACTCCTACCCGGCGCTGTTCGTCTCCCGGCTGTGCCTCGGAGTCGGGGCGGCGGCGGTGTTCACCTGCTCCACTGCCGCACTGCTCGGTATGTACCGGGGCGCGTCGCGGGACAAGGTCATGGGCTGGCGCACATCCGCCACCACAGCCGGTGGCTTCGTCTACCCGCTCGCGGCCGGAGCATTGGGCAACTACTCCTGGCATGCTCCGTTCGCCATCTACCTCGTCGGGCTCCCCCTGGGGATCGCCACGCTGTTCGCTGTGCCCCGAACGGCACCGAGCAGCACTGACGAGGCGTCGAACGGAGCAAAGACCGGCACTCCCCGAGCCGGGGCCCTCCGGCTGCTGCGCGAGCGTCCCCTCATTCTCGCCCTGTGCGGACTGTGGGTGGCCAGCGCCGGGCTGCTGATGGTCATCGCCGTCTCGCTGCCCAGGCGCTTGGACCAACTGGGCATCCATGACACGTTCGTCGTCGCTCTGTACGGCACGGTCCTCTCCTCGGGCGCCGCCGGCATCATCGGCCTGACCTACGCGCAGCTCACCGCCCGGGTCGGCCACCCGGCACTGATGCGCTGCGCGGCAGCCTCCTGGACAGCGGCTCTGCTGGTCTTCGCCGTCGCCGACCACTGGGCAGCGCTGATCCTGGTGCCCGTCCTGACGGGTACCGGAAGCGGTCTGGCGATGCCCACCCTCACGGTTCTGGTCGACAACGCCGCCCCCGCTGAGCAGCGGGGCACCGCGGCCTCCCTGCAGGCGACCGCGCTGTTCGGCGGCCAGTTCGCCTCGCCGCTGGTCTTCGGCCCGCTCATCGAGTCCACGTCGATCGCTCTCGGGGCGCTGATCGCCGCAGCCGGCACAACATGCATTCTGCTGGCGCTCTTCCGCCTCCCAGACCCGGCCCGCGCGGAACGGACGGCGGAGAACCAGCCGCTGCCCGTCCGTTCCCGGCAGCCCGCGACTGAGGAGTGAGCGCCAAACAAGTGTGGAGGCCGCAGGGTGGGAGTCCCCGGTTTCCGCCGCGGCATGCCCGGTCGGACGCCCGGCGCCCACGTGCTCGTGCAACCGGCGACGCCCTTCTGGCGTCAGCGACGTGCCGGGATGTCCCGCCGTATCAGCCCATCGAAGGCGGGCCGCTCGTCACCCGGCGGTCGAGGGGGCGTGATCAGCCGATGGTGCGTAGTACGGCGGTTCTGGGATGCTCGCGCAGGACCTGGATCGCCTCGTTCATACCGGACCTGGCGGCGTCGTCCATATGCGCGCGGAAGGCCTCCGCGTTCTCCCAGACCTGGATGGCGTAGAAGGCTCCGGGGTCCGCGAGGTCCTCGTACTCGGTGGAGCTGATCAGGCCCGGCTTCTCGGAGGTCCGGATCGCATGGAGCAGCGCGTCGCGCGCTTCGTGCTCCTGCCCGTCCTTGCCGTGAATTTCGATGAGGACAGTGACGGCGCCCTGGTTGCTCATGGGTGGTGCTCCCGTCTTGTTTCCCGGCGGGTCGGCCCGGTCAAGTGAATAAGACGTGATCACGCTTCTTATTTGCACAGTACACCGGCGCGGTAAGCGGCAGCTCCGGGAGCAGCGACTGGCCGGTCGGCGTTCGGCAGCCGCGACGGTCGTCCAGCGGGCGGTCCAGCGGGGCGAAGTGGACGCCTCCCTACTGGAACCGCGTCTTGTCTCGCTGCCCGTCGATCTCTTCCGGCACGAGGTACTCATGACGCTGCGGCCCGTGTCCGACGAGGCCATCGAACGAATCGTCGACGGCATCGCGGTGCCCCTTCTGACACGACAGGCGCCTGGTTAGACCCATCAGGGCAGGTTGCCGGGGCGCCTCAAGAAGGCAACTCATGAATGTGTTACGAGCTCTTAGGAGGTCGGCGTGGCACAGCCCCCCGGGCTACACGCCGGAGACGGGCAACGACACTTCGTTTCCAAGGCCACCGGCCTGATCTCCAGGGACTCTCCAGGGGCTTTGAGATCCCGACGTCCCAGAGACGGTCGTGCATTTTCGGCCGTACCCGATGGCGGGCTGCTTCCTCTGGCGCATCGGTGTGGTACCGACAGCCCCACGGACCAGAACGGATCCGGCGCGGCGGGCGCGAACGGACCGGAAGGCACGGCAGCGGACGGACGGACTCAGCACGAAGGCTGAGCCCGTGTCGTTGGGCGTACTTGCCACAACCGTCTGACCTGCTCGTTTGTTGTTTGATCCGCGAACTGCGGGGTGTGGGCGATCAGTTCGAGAACATCTGGCTGCGGACCGAGCGCAAGAAAGCCGACGGCAAGGTCGTCGGCGGTACCGGCGGGGTGTGCTGCGTGTGCTGGCCCGTCGGCCCGACAGCGGCTCAGCGGCGGGTGCTGCGCAAGCACGGGCCGTGCTGAGTCCGGTGGGCAGGTGGTCGCCGCACACGGCGGCCACCACCTGACGGCAGCGCGCGTGGCCGTCCTGAGCCGGACGGCCGTACCGGTCGACCGTGACCGACCTTGACCGAACAGTGCTCAGCCGACGGGATCTCGTGGACGGAGACACCGTCTGGCTCACGCCATTCCTGGGAGTAGCAGGTGCTGAACGCGGCCTCTACAGGGGGCTTTTCCGGAGCCAGGCCAGGACCTGCTCGGCATGCTCGTTCGGGGGGAAGACCGGGTAGAAGACGTGCTCGATCACGCCGTCACGGATGATCAGAGTCAGTCGTTTGTAGAGCGTCAGCCCGGCGGTCTCGAATGTGGGCAGACCGAGTTGCTGCGCCAGACTCCGTGCAGGGTCGGAGAGCATCTCGAACGGCAGATGGAGCCGCTCGACGACCTCGTGCTGGTAGGCGGTGTCCTGGCTCGACAGGCCGAAGACGCTGTCCGCTCCAGCGGCGAGAAGATCCCGGAAGTGATCGCGGAAGCCGCACGCCTGGGGGGTGCAGCCACGCGCCCCGGGAATCGAGTCCCAGCCGTCGGGCAGGTCGACGCCCGGGCGCCCGGTGAGCGGGTAGATGTAGATCACCGTGCGGCCTGCGCCGAGCGCGTCGAGGCGCACGGCCTTGCCGCCGGTGCCCTGGAGTTCGAGGTGCGGTACCTTCGTGCCGACCAGATGAGCAGCCGCGCCGTCGTCCTCGGGGACGGGCAGATCGGCGGGCATTGTTGTGAAGTCAGTCATCAGGTCCTCTCGTTGTTCGCCTGGTGAGACACCGCTGCTGCGGTGGGCGGCCCGTTGCAGGTGAGCGACGAGTACCGCCCGACGGGCGGTGAGTCCCTCGATCCGCTGGGTGAGCTCGTCGATAGCGTCCCGGTAGCCGGCCAGCGAGGCCGGACAGTCGTCGGCGTGTCGATGGCCGGCCGTCAGGCACTCCAGGAACGGGCGGGTGTCCTCGACCGGAATGCCGAGACTGCCGAGTGCCCGAATCTCCTGCGTCAGGCGCACGTCGTGTTCGTCGTAGTCCCGGTACCCGTTGGGCAGACGCCGGGGCGTGAGCAAGCCCAGCGATTCGTAGTAGCGCACCGCTTTCGTTGTCACGCCTGCTCGGCGAGCCAGCTCACTGATCTGCATGCCTCTCACCTCGAAGAACGCTAAACCTTGCCCTTGGGGGCAAGGTCAAGTCGGGGCGCGGGACTTTCGTCGGCCGCGCACTGAACCGGATGACGGCGACGTCCATGTACCTCGTGTCGGACAGCGCCAGGGAGCTCGGAACGAGGCCCGGCGTCCCGTTCTGATCTTCCTCTTCGCCTTCCCGCTGTTTCGAGGGATGTACAGGGTGGTCCGCGGGTGGCCTGCTGGCCCCCTGCGAAGGCGGCCTTGTCGCGGTCGGAGTGTTCGCCGTCGCGGACGGAGCCACCGTTGCGGCCGGGACAAGGCGTCACCAACCTGCTCGCCGGCAACATCGCCCTGCGCGCCTACGGTGCTGGCGTGCGCAGGCCCGAGATTCGCCGATCGCCGTCGTGGGCCGCGAGTTGCAGGTCGGCCGACGAGATCTGAGGGGGACACCGTGGTGACCGCCCGTGCGTCGAGCCCGGCCGGGTCCCGTACGGGGACACGGCCGGCGGGTGTTGACAAAATTAAGTGTGCGCTCATTAAATATTGCTCATGAGCGAGTCACTCTCTTCATCGCCGCTTGCGTCGGCCAGGCGGCGGGGCCGGCCGCCGAAGAGCGAGGGGCGGGCGACACGCGATCTACTGCTTGACGCGGCCCTCGAATTGTTCGCACGGCAGGGCTTCGCGGCCACCACGGTCCGGCAGATCGCCGATGCGGTGGGCGTCCGCGACAGTGCCATCTACGGTCACTTCGCCGGAAAACAGGCCCTCTACGATGCGCTGTTCGCCGAGGCCGGGCCCGCCTCCCTGGACGGCCTGGAGATGGATGTGGACGCGCTGGTCCGCAAGGGGCCGCGAGAGGGCGTGCCAGAGCTGGTGGCGCGTGTGATGGAGGGGTGGTCCCGCCCCAGGGCCCGGTGTTTCATCAGCGTGCTGCTGCGAGAGGGCAGCGGGGCCGGCGGGCTGAGTGGTCTGGCCGCAGCGATCGAGGCAGCCAGGGACGAGCTGCAAGCACCGTTCCTGCGCTGGCAGCAGTCCGGGGCGGTCCGCGCCGACCTGCCGGCCCGGCAGATCGTGTGGGAGCTCTTCGCCCCACTACAGGTCCCGCGCCTGCTGCATCTGCACTCCCAGGCCACCGCCGACGACGTGTCGGCCGCTCAGCGCCTCGCCGACGAGCACACACGGTTCTTTCTGCGCTGCATCATCCCCATGGAAGGGAGCGACTGATGTACGAGCACCTTCCGGTCGTACACGAGATGAGCGAGCGCCCCCCGGGGTTCATCGCACCCAACCTCAGTCCGGCCGACCTGCGCCTGCAGCCGCAGGAGTTGGCCGAGGGGGTGTACGCACTGATGGCCAACGAAGTACCCAAGGACAACAACGGGCTCATTGTCGGTACAAAGGCGGCGCTCGTCGTCGACTCGGGTATCACTCCCGGCATCGGTCGCCACATCCAGGAGGTGGCAGCGGAGCTGACCGACAAACCTGTCCGCTATCTGGCCAACACGACCTACCACGGCGACCACACCTTCGGTAACACCGCGTTCGGTGAGGAGGTCACCGTGGTCTCCTCGCGGATCAACAAGGCGGCCATGACGGATCTCGCCGCGGAGAAGCGGCTCCGCTCGGAGAGCATGTACGGCGACCGGTCGCTGGACCACGTGCTTACCTGGCGCAAGCCGGATGCCGTCTTCGACCGGTTCTGCGAGATCGATCTGGGTGGCCTCGTGGTCCAGTTGTGGCATCTGGGGCCGGGCAACGGCTTGGGCGACACCGTCGTCCATGTGCCCGCCACCAAGGTGACTTTCACGGGCAACTTCGTGCTGCCGGCAGGGGTCACGCCGATGATGCTGAGGGGTGACCCCGTCAGCTACGCCCACAGCCTGCGGACCATGCGGGCGGTGCTCGATGTGGAAACGCTTGTGCCCGGACACGGTTACCTCGGCCCCGCCGAACCAGGCGTCTCGGCGTGGATCTCCTACCTCGAACACCTCGCCGCCGCCGTACACCGCGGAAAAGAGGCCGGTGTGCCGGTGGAGGTGCTGTGCGACGAGCTGCCCATGTGGGGGATCCAACCCGCTGCCGGAGCCCCCGAGCACTTCCAGGCGCTGGTGCGCTCGCTGCATCGGCTGAACGTACTGCTCACCTACCGCTGGCTCGGCGGAGTATCGACACAGGCACCCTGATGAGCATTGCCTCCCGGGTCATCGGGACTGGTCGGCACCGGGTGATCGTCGCACACGACTGGTTCGTCCCCACCCGCACCTGGGGCACCTTCCTCGACTGTCTCGACGGCACCGAGTTCACTTACGCTCTGCTGGATGCCCGGGGTTACGGGCGCCGGCGCGACGTGGCGGGTGAGTACTCCATGGAGGAGCTGGCCGGCGATCTGATCTCCCTCGCCGACCAACTCGGTTGGCGGCAGTTCTCACTCGTCGGGCACTCCATGGGCGCCAAGGCCGCACAACGCGCCATGGCCGACGCACCGGATCGGGTCCACAGGCTCGCCGCCGTTGCGCCCACCCCCGCGGGCAGCGCACCCATCACGGCGGGGCAGTGGGAGATGTTCACGGCCGCCGCGAACTCACCGAAGGCGCGCCGCGAGCTCCTCGACTTCGCGACGGGGAACCGGGCAGCGGGCGCGTGGCTGGACCGTATGGTTCGGGCGTCAGTGGAGGGGTCGACACCAACGGCGTTCGCCGCTTATGCGCGGTCCTTCGTACGCAGCGACTTCACCGACGACGTCACCGGCGCTCCAACGCCGGTCAAGGCCATCACCGGCCAGTACGACCAGGCCATCCCCACGGCTGCGATCGAGGAAGCCTGGCCGCGGTGGTATCCGAATCTCCAGTTGGAGGAGCTCGCCAATGCCGGCCACTACCCCATGCACGAGACACCGGTCGCACTCGCCGCCTCGATCGAGTCCTTCTTGCGAGCGGGACGCTGATCCATGCCAGGGCCCCCGCTCTACTCCCGAAGCTGCCTCCCGCAGCCACCGAAAATCCTCGAGCTGTTGAAGAGCACCGACCGTCCGGGCGAGTGGAGCGTCGGGACTGGTGCGGGTCCATGGCCGGAGCCGACGTGGCCGTCGGCTCCCTGCCGAGTCAGGTTCAGCGCACGGGCTCGGCGAATCAAGTGCTGGGTGCCTTCTTAGTCGGCCGGTCATCGAGTGAACGGGGAGGTCTGCCCCGGCCGCGCATCCGGGCCTCGGCCCCCACGGCCCGTCGTCGCTGCCGCTCAGCCAGCTGCAAGGACAAGCTTCGAACCGCACAGCGAGTCGACCACGGACCCTTTCGGACACACTCGGAACACAGCAACGAACCGAGTGACGCGAAGCGCCACCGTGGTTCTCTTCAAGCGGTCAGGCCAGGCCCAGTGACCTGACCAGGTCGAGCATTTCTGCGCGGTGCAGGGCGTCCGGGTTGCCCGCGACGGGGTGGATGTGGCCGTCGATCTCAAGAGCCACCAGGCCGTGCATCCTGCCCCAGACACGCAGAGCGAGCGCTGCCGCGGCGGGCGGCACGTCCGGGAGGTCTGCCTGGACCTTCGCGACGTAGTCGGGGTGGAGGTCGGACCAAGAGGTGTCCGCGGGCTGCAGATGCTGCGCCTGGGGCCATGCGGCGGCCACCAGGCGCGTCAGCTCGTGGCACACGCGTCGTGCCGTCCGGTCGACAGGCCCGTCCTCAGGGGGCTGGTATCCGGGGACGGGGTGGCCGTAGAAGAGCCGGAAGCTCTCCGGGTGAGTCAGCGCCCATTGCCTCAGGGCCTGCCCCCACGCCAGCAGCTTGCCGCCCGGGTCGTTGTCGGGGACGGCACCGGTGGCCGACTCCAGCGCCTCCCCGAGCGAGGTGGCGATTCCGCTGATCAGTGCCGTGACCAGATCGTCCCGGGTGGGGAAGTAGCTGTAGATCGCACGAGCGGTCATCCCCATCTCGCGGGCGATACCGCGCAGGGAGATCGCTCCGGGCCCGCCTGCTGCCATCTGTCGCAGCGCGATGGCCTCGATCTCCCGGCTCGTCTCTATTCTCAGCCGCTCCCGGCGACTCATCACGGCCGACGCTCGTTCACCCTCATCCATCCCCACCTTGCACAGGTTACAGCGGCACAATAGTCTCCACCGTGTCATTACTACACACCGTGTCCACAGGAGAACGGGGCCCATGCCTGCTTACGTCATCATCAACGTCGATGTACTCGACGAGCAGGCCGGGCTGGCCTACGCTCCCGTGGCCCAGGAGTCCATCCTCAGCCACGGTGGCCGTTACCTGGCGGCCGGCCCGACGCCCGAGCCTGTCGAGGGCACTTGGGATTCCTCCCGGGTCGTGGTCCTTGAGTTTCCCGACATGGATCGGATCCGGGAGTGGTACGACTCCCCCGAGTACCGGCGGGCCCGGCGGATACGACAGGACAAGGTTCGGGTGGGAATGCTGTTCGTCGAGGGCGCGCCCGCTGACGGCTTCTCCCTCCCGGGATGACTGCCCTGCTGATGTGATCGCACAGCAAGCCCTGAAGCGGTCACCTCAGGGCCGGAAGAAGTGGTTCCCAAGTCTGCCGAGGTGTAACCGTGCCCAGGTTCCGGGCTCATGGCCCCAAAACCTGGGCCTCTCAGCCATGCACCAGGCGGTCGATCCAACCCCGAGGGTCGACCGTGAGCCCTGAGCGAAGCCCCGTGGACAGTGACGCGCGACGGCGCGAAACCGTCAGTCGATCACGAGGGCGATCTTCCCGCGCACATGGCCGCTCTCCACTGCCCGGTGCGCCTGTTCGGCCTGTGCCAGGGGTATGGCCTGAGAGATCTCTATGTGCAGCTTCCCCTGCTCGTAGAGGTCGGTGAGGGCAGAGAGACGGGTGGGGGAGCGTTGAGTGCTGATCGCCAGCACCCCGAGTTCCGCCGCACGGTCGAAATCGGTGATCGTCCCGATGCGCTTCCGGTCCTCGATCAGTTCCACCGAGGCGTCCAGTGCCGCTCCGCCGATGCCGTCCGATGCCGCTGTGACACCGTTCGGCGCCAAGGCCCGGACCCGTTCGACCAGTCCCTCGCCGTACTCGACGGGCACGGCACCGATCGACCGCAGATAGTCGTGGTTGCGCGGCGCGGCGGTGCCGAGGACCGTGGCCCCGTACGCCTTGGCGACCTGTACGGCCACGGTGCCCACCCCACCGGCGGCGGCATGCACCAGGACGGTGTCACCGAATCCGACGCCGAGTTGCTCGATCGCGGTGTGCGCGGTCTGCCCCGATGCCGAGAAGACGCCTGCCACCTCCCACGGCATCGATGCGGGCTTGCTCACGATCTGATCGGTCGGAACCACCACGAATTCGGCATGGCCGGCCAGTAGCTCCCAGCCGATGACCTCACTGCCGATGGGGAAACCAGTGGCGTTCTCTCCTGCTTGGTCGATGACGCCGGCGAATTCGTTTCCGATGGTGCGCGGGAACCCGGCGGGCTGGCCGGGGATGGTCAGCCCACGGCGGATCGCGCAGTCGAAGGGCTGGATCCCGGCGGCCTTGACCCGCACCCGGACTTGGCCGGGTCCGGCCTCGGGGGTTTCGACATCGAGCAGTTCGACGACCTCGGGGCCGCCGAACGCATTGATCGCTGCTGCCTTCATACGAGGGTTCCTCTCGTTTCGCTCGGACAAGGAAACGGTGTCGCGCCTCGGTTCCGTGGCGCGGCCGGTCGCTCCGCGACCTCAGGTCGCGGAGCCGAGTGAGGGGTGCCGGCTCGTGCGCCGGCCAGGGCACCCGTGCCTGAGGCGCCCCGTGGCAGTGGGAACGCCGACCGGACGGTGGGTCGAACCCACACGCGGCGCCACCACGAACGTCACCTTCAGCAAGGTCACTGTCGTACCGTCAGTGGACGGACACCGGAGGTGCGCCGGGCTCGCCGGGGGCGGACTTTGAGGGGGCCTCGTGGTCGGATCCGGAATTCCGCGTCCATTCCTCGTTCAGCATCTTCAGCATCTCCTCGGCGGTCACCACGCCGTGCAGGACCTGCTGTCCTTCGATCACAAAGGACGGCACCGAGGTCACACCGGCGATGCGGGCGGCGTCCTGCTGGGCGCGGACGTCTCCGGCATATCGGTCGCCGTGCAGCACCGACGCCACTTCACTGTCCGGCAATCCCACCTCTGCGGCCAGGTCCCGGAGTACGCCGTGATCGGCGATGTTGCGCAAATCGGTGTGATAGGCACGGAAGAGAGTGTCGAGCATGATGTCGCCGGCGCCGTAGTCAACGGCGAGCTGAGACAACCGGTGCGCGTCGAAAGAATTCACCGGGCGCACCTTCTCGGGGTGGAGCGTAATACCTTCCCGAGCGCCAAGCTTTCGGATCCTGTCGAATACCTCGTCGATCTCGGAAGGCTGCATCCCGTAGTTGGTGACCATGAGGTCCGCCAGTCGATGCAGGGGCACGCGTGGCTGGTCCTTGCGCAGTTCGAAGGCGCGCCGGACGACGTGCACCTCCTGTGCGAGCGGGAAGTGTGCCATCGCCTTCTGCCAGCGGCGCTGTCCCACATAGCACCAAGGGCAGACGATGTCGGACCAGATCCGGACCCTGAGCATCAAGGGTTTCCTTCCGTGTGGAGCAGCCGGCCGCGGATCATGGTTCAACTTCAAGCGCACTTGAAGTCAAGTCGGAGCTGGAAGCACCTCAAGGGGCACCCGAGCCCATTCAGTTCCGAAGAAGTGTCCGGCACTGGTCTCCGGGCTCCTGGGAGGAAGGAAACCTCCGGATCCATCCTGAACATCCGCCAAGTCGGGACTTCGCAGGCGTCTACGCCGTGAAGAAGTCGGTGAGTGCGCGGCCGATGTCGGTGGGGGCGTTCTCCGTGGGGATGTGATCCGCATGTGGGATGCGGACGAGTGAGGTGTGGGGGATCTCCGAGGCGAACCGCTCGGCGTATTCGACCTTCTCGTGGAGGTCGTCCTCGCCCCAGATCAGCAGCTTGGGCGTGGTGGACCGCCGCAGTGCGGGAACGAGGTCGAGGGTGTAGCGGTTGTCGGCCGCGGCCGCCAGGGCCATCCAGGAGCGGCGAACCCGCCCATCGGTCCACGGGGCGACATAGTCCGCGATCAACGGCTCGGTGGCGGCACTGCCCAGCACTCTGGTGACCGCCTGTCGGCGGGCGGCGAGCACGTCCTCGGCCGTGTCCCCCTCCCGGAACCGGGCCACGTGGGGCGCGGGCCAGGAGTCGTAGAGAACCGAGTTGACCAGGGCGAGCCGGGACACTTCGAGCAGGTCGTGGGCGAGGAGGTGCTGGGCGATGGCGCCACCGATGTCGTGGCCTGCCACGGCGACGGGGCGGGGGAGGTGCAGCGCGGAGGCGAATCGTGTCACCCAGTCGGCGAGGGCCGGAACCGTGGCTGTTTCCGGGGTGAGTCGGCCTCCTGAGCGTCCCAGTCCGGGCAGGTCGACGGCGAGGGGCCGCAGCCCCGCGTCGGCGAGGTGGCCCAGCACAGGGAGCCAGACACGGCTCCAGTACGTGCCGTGCAGCAGCAGGACGGGCGGTCCGTCGTGCCCCGCGGTCAGATAGCTGGTCGGTTCGCCGTCGACCTGGACTTCGGTCCGCAGCACTGTCGTTTCGGTGGTTTCCCTCATGGGGCCACTGTGGTCTGTGCGCGCCCCGCGGCCGAGAGTCAAGAAAGACGTCCAAGGGTACATTCGTGCCATGAGACCTCATCGGGTGGTGGCCCTGCTCAACCCGCCTCAGTCGCCGTTCGAGCTCGCCTGCGCCACCGAGGTCTTCGGCACCGTCCCGCGGGACGAGTCACCCCGCTACAGCTTCCGGATCTGTGCCGAACACCCAGGCCCTGTGCGGACCACGGCCGGCTACGAGATGCTCGTCGACGCGGGGCTGGAGGCCCTGGAGCAGGCGGACACCGTGGTCGTCCCCGGCTGGCAGCCGCCCGGCGCTCCCGCGCCACCGACCGTCATCGCGGTGCTGCGGGCCGCCCACCGGCGCGGGACGAGGATCGTCGCCATCTGCACGGGCGCCTTCGTGCTCGCTCAGGCCGGACTGCTCGACGGCCGCCGCGCCACCACCCACTGGCGCGACACCGCCCGACTCGCGGCCGCCTTCCCCGAGGTGCAGATCGACCAGGACGTGCTGTTCGTGGACCACGGCGACGTGGCGACCAGCGCCGGAACCGGCGCGGGCATCGACCTGTGCCTGCATCTGGTACGTTCCGACCACGGCGCGGCCTACGCCGCCCAGATCGCCAGGAACATGGTGCTGCCGCCGCACCGGGAGGGCAGTCAACTCCAGTACGCGGCACAGCCCGTTCCGGCCAAGACGGACGAGTCGTTGGCGCCGGTGCTGGAGTGGGCCACCTCCAGGCTCGACACCCGGCTGACGCTCGACTGCCTTGCCGAACGCGCCGGGCTCTCCCGTCGGACCCTTGCCCGGCGGTTCGCCGAACAGCTCGGTACCAGCCCGGGACAGTGGCTGCTCGGTCGGCGCATCGACGCGGCGCGGGTGTTGCTGGAGCAGACCGACCTGCCGGTCGAAGCCATCGCCACCCGTGTCGGACTCACCTCGGCAGTCAACCTGCGCCGCCGTTTCCGGACGCATATGGGCACCACACCGGGCGCCTACCGACGCGCCTTCAGCCAAACCTGACGGCGGAGTCGGGCGCCGCATCCGCCTTCGCGAGCGGAACACCGAGCCGATCGTGCTCAGCCCTGGTTTCCCAGGAGCTCATGCGACTCGACCCCTACGCACGCAGGCCGAGGGCGTCGGACAGGTCGCGTAGGCACTCCTCGAAGACGGGCTCCAGGTCGGAGTAGGCGAAGTCGAGTTGGTGCAGGACTTCCATGCACAGCAGGCCGTACAGCCTGGTCCAGCAGGACAGGAAGACGTGCGCGGCCTCGGGGGGCAGGCGCCCGTCGATGCCGGCGGAGTAGGCGGTCAGTTGCTCGCGCAGCGAGGCGGGCAGGTCGTCCAGCTCGGGCACCGGGAAAGGTCGTGTGTTCCACAGCTCGACCGTCAGGTCCAGCAGGACCCGCTCGAAACGCTGCCCGGCCTGGTGGCGCGCCGAGTCCGACTGCCGGTTGGTCGGGGTGATCGGGCTGGCGAAGATCCAGCCGAACTCGGCGGGGTGGGCGCGTGCCCAGGCGCGCATGGCTCGGCAGGCCGCGAGGATGCGTTCGCCGACCGGCGCGTCGGCGTGGGCGTCACGGGCGTGCTCCATGGCAGTGGTCAACTCGAGGAAGAAGTCCGCTGTCACCGCGCCGACCAACTCGTCGTGGCCGGCGTAGTAGTGGTACAGGGCCGGGCCGCTCATGCCCACCTGTCTGGCGACCGCGTTGATGGTCACCGCAGCCGATCCCTGTTCGACCAGGAGCTTGCGCGCGGCCGCGTGGATCTCCCCGAGGGTCGCCCGGCGCAGCCTCTCCCGCCTGCTGCTGGTCCCTGCGGACATCGTCACCCCTCTTGTCGCTCCGTCGGCCCCGTCGGCCGCTGGCTCCGTTGACATCCTAGGGTGTCTATGCTTCCTTAGGGCTTCTAAATCAATCTAGAACCTCTAAGGAATGCGCATGGAGTACTGGTGGTGGGTCCTTCTCGTGCTGCTGCTCGTCATGGCCGTGTGGTGGGGGTTGTCCAGGTCCGCCCATGTCCGTCGCGGCTCACGACCCCGGAAGACAACGACCATCAAGGAGACTCGGCGATGAAGGTGATCATCGTGGGGGGTGGCATAGGCGGGCTGACCGCAGCTGTCGCTTTCCATCAGCGCGGCTGGCAGGTGGAGGTCCTCGAACGGGCTCCGGAATTCACCGAGATCGGTGCGGGAGTCTCGATCCAGCCCAACGGTCTGCGAGCGCTGGACACGCTGGGCCTCGGCGATCGTCTGCGCTCCTGCGGGCCGGCCGATCCACCGGCGGGCATCCGTCGTGCGAACGGGAGCTGGCTGATCCGCAACAACATCGACGACCTGAAACTCCGCTTCGGTCAGTGGGCGACCGTGCATCGGGCCGCCCTGGTCGACCTGCTGCGCGCGGCCCTGCCCGCACAGGCGCTGCGGCCCGGCACCGAGGTGCGCGGTGCGGGGCCCGACGGCACGGTCCGGCACGGTGGAGGCACCTACGCCGCGGATCTCGTGGTGGGCGCCGACGGCGTGCACAGCGCGACACGGCGTTCCCTGTGGCCCCACATGCCCGGGCCGCGCTACGTCGGATACACCACCTGGCGCTTCATCGCGCCACCCCAGCCCATCGAGGGGAGCGTGGAAACGTGGGGCCGAGGCGAACGCTTCGGGTATGCGCCGATGCCGGACGGCCGCATCTACTGCTACGTACTGGCCAACGCCCCGATCGGCTCGCACGTCCACCTGGAGCGGCTGCGCGAGCGCTTCGCACACTGGCACGGCCTCGTCCCCACACTCCTGGACACCGCGGACGAGGACGCGGTGCTGCAGCACGACACGTACGAGCTGCCGGAGCTGGCCACCTACGTCTCCGGGAAGGTCGCAGTGATCGGAGACGCCGCACACGCCATGACCCCCAACCTGGGGCAGGGCGCCTGCCAGGCACTTGAGGACGCGGTCACCCTCGCCGCGACGGCGGACACCCTCGGGGTGCGTGCGGGGCTGGAGGAATACGACCGCCTCCGCAGACCGCGCACCCAGATGATCGCCCGCCGCTCCCGGCAGATCGGCGCTCCCGCGCACTGGACATCCCCGCCCCTGGCCGCCCTGCGAGACGTGGCTCTCCCACTTCTGCCCGAGGGGCTCATCAGCCGCTCGGCGGCGGCCGCCTACACCTGGACGCCCTGACGCCCCCGCCTCCCGGACGACTCCCTCCGCCCGCCTGCTCGAGTCCGGCCCGATCGGTGGCGCGCGAACGCCTCGGGGCCGCCCCCTGCCGCATCCTGGAAAACGTACGTCCTCACAGGTCACGAGGGACGCCTTCGTCATCGAGGGGCTCGTGGGCGTGCATCGCTCGGTGGGGGCGCCTTCAAAGCTTGCGCACGAATTGCACACAACCCCTCTGCAGGCGGGCTCCGATGGTCTACATTGACCGTGCTTCGCATGTTTGGACACGAGGCGACAAATATTGATCTAAAGGTCAAGCGCTGCGAAAAGCCAGTAATCCTGTCTCTGGCGCCAGATCCATGGGTGCTCGATTCTTGGATCCCGAGCCGGGGTCCCGGGGGCGGGGAGCACCCGAGGTTCGACGAGTTCCAGGCACCTCGACGGTTGGGCAGGACATACGAGTCCCTGTCGCCCGGTGGGTGTGGTCAAGCACTGCTGCAACAGCCTGAGGCCATTCGCGGGGGCGGAGGCCGTCCAGGGGGAGGAACAGCGCGGCGCGGGGGGCGGGGGCCTCCCGCAGGAACAGTGTTGGGCGAATACGTCGAACCACTGGTGACCTGGGGGGTCCTGTGCGGCAGGGCGAATTAGTCGACCCGTTTCCGTCTGCGCGTGAGCGTCTGGCGAACGGGGCAATCAGCCGGCCCGCGATCGATTGGGAGCAGCGGTACCGCCGTACCGTGATCGCGAGCGACACCGTGGCCACCGCCTTCGTGGTGGCGGCGATCGGCATCTTCTTCGGGGCCCGGGACGCGGCCAACTGGCACGAGAAGTGGGGCATTCTCGCATTCGGCACCGAACTGCTGGTGCTGGGAGCGCTTGCGGTGAGCCGGGCTTGGGCTCCGGCCGCGCTCGGTGAGGGCGCCGAGGAGTTCCGCCGGCTCGGACGCTCGCTGTTCACGGCGGCCGTCGTACTGGCGCTCGGCGGGATAGCCCTCACCTCGCGCAACATCAAGCTCTGGATCTTCGTGGCGATCCCCGCGATCGCGCTCGTCACCATGACCGCGCGGTATCTGCTGCGTCTCTCGCTGCACAAGCAGCGGACGGAGGGAAAGTGCCTGCGGCCGGTGCTCGCGGCCGGGAGTCCGGCCACCGTGCGCGATCTGATCGCCCGGGTCCGTAAGTTCCCGCACCTCGGCTGGCGGGTGGAGGCGGTGTGCACCCCGGACGGCCTCGGTTCCGACGGCGACCACCTGGACGGGGTGCCGGTCGTCGGCCGGCTGGCCGACGTCGCAGGCCATGTCCGCCGGGACGGCTACCGCGTTGTCGCGGTCACACCGGATCCGCACTGGTCACCGGACCAACTGCAGCGGCTGGCCTGGAACCTCGAGGGCAGCGACGCCGAGATGGTCGTGGCCCCCGTACTGATGGAGGTGGCCGGCCCGCGGCTGCACGTCGACGCGGTGCTCGGGATACCGCTGCTGCGGGTCAGCATGCCGGCCTTCACCGGGGTACGCCGCGCGGTCAAGGAGGCCGTCGACCGGATGGGCGCGGCGCTGTTGCTGGTGCTGTTCGCACCGCTGATGGTGCTCGTCGGACTGCTCGTGCTGGCGGACAGCCGGGGTGGGGCGTTCTACCGCCAGCGCAGGGTCGGCAAGGACGGCCGCGAGTTCACCATCCTCAAGTTCCGCACCATGGTCGCCGGGGCCGACCGGGTACGTGCCGAGCTGGCCGATCGCAACGAGGGCGCCGGGCTGCTGTTCAAGCTTCGCCGGGATCCGCGGGTGACCCGGGTGGGAGCGGTGCTGCGGCGGCACTCGATCGACGAACTCCCGCAGCTTTTCAACGTACTCACCGGGTCGATGTCGCTCGTCGGTCCGCGGCCTCCGCTGCCGGAGGAATCCGCTGCGTACGGCCCGGACATCCGGCGTCGGCTGCTGGTCAAGCCCGGGCTCACGGGCCTGTGGCAGATCAGCGGACGCAGCGATCTGCCGTGGGAGGAGGCGGTCCGGCTGGACCTGCGGTACGTGGAGGACTGGTCGCTCGCCCTGGACGCGGTGATCTTGTGGAAGACCTTGCGTGTGGTGCTTCGTGGCCAGGGGGCCTACTGATGCGCGGGGGTTCGTTGCTCGACAGTTCCGCCGGCGCATCTACCGCAGGCCGCAGGGGCCTGCCTGGGGGAGGAACGGGTCATGAGGGTCAGCGTCTTGGGCCTCGGCTACGTGGGCTGCGTGTCGGCCGCGTGCCTGGCCAGTCTGGGGCACGAGGTCATCGGGGTGGATGTGAACCAGGCGAAGGTCGACCTGGTCAACGACGGCAAGGCCCCGGTGGTCGAGGAGCGGATCGGCGAGCTCATCGCCGAGGTCGTGCGCTCCGGAGCGTTGCGCGCCACCGGTGACGTCCGCGAGGCGGTCATGGGCAGCGAGGTGTCACTGGTCTGCGTGGGTACGCCGTCGGAGCCCAACGGCAGCCTGTGCACCACGTATCTGGAGCGGGTCACCGAGCAGATCGGCGCCGCTCTGGCGGACCGCGGTGGGGGCGGGCGGCAGACCGTCGTGTTCCGCAGCACCATGCTCCCGGGTACCTGTCTGAACCTGCTGGTACCGATCCTGGAGAAGTACGTCGGCGGCACGGCCGGGGTGGACTTCGGAGTCGTGGTCAACCCGGAATTCCTGCGCGAGGGCACGAGCGTGCGGGACTTCTTCGACCCGCCCAAGACCGTCATCGGCGAGTTCGATCCGGACAGCGGCGACGCGGTGGCGGCGCTGTACGACGGCTTGCCCGGCGAGGTCTTCCGGGTGCCGGTCCCGACGGCCGAGGCGATCAAGTACGCGGACAACGCGTTCCACGGTCTCAAGATCGGCTTCGCGAACGAGCTGGGCGCGGTGTGCCAGGCGCTCGGGGTGGACTCGCACCAGGTGATGGATGTGTTCCTGGCCGACCGCAAGCTGAACATCAGCCCCGCCTATCTGCGGCCCGGCTTCGCCTTCGGCGGCTCCTGCCTGCCCAAGGACCTGCGCAGCCTGGTCCACGCGGCGCAGCGGGCCGATGTCTCGGTGCCCATCCTCGCCCATGTGCTGCCCTCCAACTCCGACCATCTGCAGCGCGCGGTGGAGTTGGTCGAGCGCACCGGCAAGCGCCGGGCGGGCCTGTTCGGGCTGTCCTTCAAGCCCGGCACCGACGACCTCCGCGAGAGCCCGCTCGTCGAACTGGCCGAGCGGCTCTTCGGCAAGGGCTACGACCTGCGGATCTACGACGCCAACGTCAGCCTCTCCCGGCTGCTCGGCGCGAACCGCGAGTACATCGAGACCCGGCTGCCGCACCTCGCGCAGCTGCTGGCGGACTCCGTCGGCGAGGTGCTCGAACACGCCGAGGTGTGCCTGGTCGGAACCAGGGACCCGGCCGTGCTGTCGGCGCTGCCGCATGGGGACGGCCCGCTGCTCATCGACCTCGTCCGCCTTCCCGACGCCGAGACGCGCCGGGCCGAGCAGGGGTACATGGGCCTTGCCTGGTGACATAACGTCCGGCGGCACAGCCGGCGGCGACCGGCCGGGACGGCGCGCGCTGATCCTGGTGGAGAACCTGTCGGTGCCCTTCGACCGGCGGGTGTGGCAGGAGTGCACGACGCTGCGCGACGCGGGCTGGACGGTGCACGTCATCTGTCCCCGGGGGGAGAAGCGGGACACGGAGCCGGAGGCGGAGATCGACGGGGTGCGGATCCACCGCTACCCGCTGCGCGCGGCCACCGGAGGGCCGGCCGGCTATCTGCGGGAGTACGGATCGGCGCTGTGGCACACGGTCCGGCTGGCCCGCAGGATCGGCCCGGTCGACGTCGTCCACGCCTGCAACCCGCCCGACCTGCTGTTCCTGCCGGCGCTGTGGCTCAAGCGGCGCGGCGCGCGGTTCGTCTTCGACCAGCACGACCTGGTACCCGAGCTGTATCTCTCCCGGTTCGACCGCGGCCAAGACCTGCTCTACCGCGCCGTGTGCGCACTGGAACGGCTGACCTACCGGGCCGCGGACGTCGTGCTCGCCACCAACGACAGCTACCGGGAGGTCGCGCTGCGCCGCGGCGGGCGGCGGCCGGGGGACGTCTTCGTGGTGCGCAGCGCACCCGACATCGACCGGTTCCACGCCGTACCGCCGGAGCCGGAGTTGAAGCGCGGCAAGCCTCATCTGCTGTGCTACCTGGGGGTCATGGGCCCGCAGGACGGCGTCGACTACGCCTTGCGGGCGCTGGCGAAGCTGCGCGACGAGTTCGAAAGGACCGATTGGCACGCGGTGTTCGTCGGCGGCGGCGACACCTTCGACGCGATGGTGGAGCTGTCCGGGCGGCTCGGGCTCACGGAGCAGGTGGAGTTCACCGGGCGCGTCCCGGACGCCGATCTGGTGCGCTACCTGTCCACCGCTGACGTGTGCCTCTCGCCCGATCCGCGCAATCCGCTCAACGATCTGTCCACCATGAACAAGGTCCTGGAGTACATGGTGATGGGCCGGCCGATCGTCTCGTTCGACCTGAAGGAGGCCCGAGTCTCGGCCGGGGACGCCGCCGTCTACGCGCCCGCCGACGACGAGTCCGAATTCGCCGGGCTCATCGCGCTGCTGCTGGACGATCCGCAACGGCGGGCCCGCATGGGCAAGATCGGCCAGGAGCGGATCAACGGGCAGCTTTCCTGGCGGAACTCGCAAGCGTCGCTGCTCGCCGCCTACGACGTCGCCTGCCGTGGCCGCACTCCGGTGTCGACGGGCGGCCCCGTCCCGACAGGGAAGAGGCGGCGCCGTTGAGCGATGACACGATACGCCTGGTCACCATCGGGCGGATTCTCCGTCGGCGCTGGCGGCTGCTCACCGTCCTCGCCGTGATCGGCGCGCTGGTCGGATACGGCACCTCGGTGCTGTTCCCGCCGCGTTACACGGCGTCGGCATCGGTACTGCTGCCGGGGCAGTGGGAGGAGCGCGAACTGCTGACCCAGGCGGAGATCGCGACCAGTTCGGCGGTGGTCGACCGGGCGGCCGCCACACTCCGCTGGAAGGGCGTCGGCGGCGGCGAGCTGCGGGATCGGGTGAGCGCCAGGACAGCCGACGGGAACATCATCAAGATCTCCGGCACGGCCGGCACCCCGCAGCGCGCGCAGCAGCTCTCCGACCGGGTGGCCCAGCAATTCGTCACGTTCGCCGCGCGGATCGCGGACGAGAGCGCCGACCCGGACGCGGCGGCGGGGGCCGAGGCACTGCGGCAGAAGGTGGCGCAGACCAACCGCCGCATCACCGACCTGGCCGATGCGGCCGATCCGGGGCGGACCGTGGAGGGCGTGCAGGCCCGCACCGAGCTGGAGAAGCTGCGTACCGCGCTGCAGGAAGCCATGAAGAAGCTGGACGACGCCGCCCCGGCGACCAACAAGGCCGGCATGGTCGTCATGGGGCCGGCGGCCCGGCCGACCGGCGAGGCGCCGCCGACCAGGACGCAACTCGTCGTCGCCGGGGCGCTGCTGTTCTTCCTGCTCGCGGTCCTCGGCCATCTGGCCGCCGCCCGGGTGAGCCGCCGGCTTTGCACCGAACCGGAGATCGCCGCGGCGCTGGGCTCGGTGCTGCTGGGTACCGTCGAGGTGTCTGACGAACGGCCCGCCCACCGGCCCGGAGGCAGCGGCCCATGGGCCCGGATCCGCCGGCTGCTGGGCGTCGACACCCGGTGGCACCTGCCGACCCCGCGGATGTCCGGCGACGAGGCCGACAGGCGGATCCGCTACCGGCGGGTGTGCGCCCGCCTGCGGGAGCAGCTGCCGGCCGCCGGGCAGCTGCTGGTTGTCGTACCGGACGGCGACGAGATCGCCCGCCGGGCCGCCGGGCAGCTCGTCGCCGAGGCCGAGAGCGATCCTTCCTGTCACTCTTCGAGTACGGAGCACCCCCTGTCGCTGGTGGGAGTTCCGGTGTCCCGGCCGCTGGTGCCGGACCGCGACACCGAGTCCGGCGCCCTGGTCGTGCTCAGCGCGGGCAGCTGGACCGCGGGGGAGCTCGCCGGCATCGCCGAGGCGTGCGCGGACGCGGGGCACGAGGTCGTCGGAGTCGTCGTCGCCGGCACGGTCCGGGCCCGTCCCACGCGTACCCGGTCGGCCGGCCGTCCTCCGCAGCACGCCACGCCGTCGAGCGCGGTCGGTGGCGCCGTGAGGGGAGGTTCGGTGTGACGACGAGCGAGACTTCTCAGCCGTCGGCCGCCACCCCACTGCTGGACCTGCAGGCGCTGGCGGTGGCGGTGCGCAGACGCCGCCGCCTGTGGTGCTCCTTGGCGCTGCTGGGGCTGCTGGTCGGTGTGGCGGTGGCGGTCCTGCTGCCGCCCCCGCCGACCGCGGTGACCAAGGTGCTGGTCACGCACCAGGAGGACCAGCCGAACGACACCGGGACGCTGATCCGCACCGATGTCGAGCTGCTGGGGACCACGCGGATCGCCGAAAAGGCCCTGCGGTCCCTCGACTCCCGGCAGACCCCGGAGGACTTCCTCCAGGAGTACCGGGCCACCGGCGTGACCAACAACCTGCTGCGGATCGAAGTGACAGGTGACAGCGACGCGGAAGCGGTGGCCCGGGCCGGGGCGCTGGCCGATGCCTTCGTCGCGGACCATGTGCGACGCATGCGGCAGACCGCGAAAGCCGAGTCCAAGGCGCTGCTCGACCAGCGTGACCGTATGCGGGACGAACTCGCCGAGGTCAACAAGGCGATCGGAGGCCGGTCGTCGGCCGATAGGGACCCGAAGGCCTCGGCGCGCATCGAGTCGCTCTTCGCCCGCCGGGCCGAGCTCAACTCGCGGATCGCCGAGTTCGACCAGCGCGCCGCGGAGGCGCGCACCGGCACGCCCCGGATCATCGCCGGAACGCAGATCGTGGACGTCCCCCGCGCGGTGCGGCACTCCCTGCCCGGGGCCGCCGCCACCAACGCCGCAATCGGGCTCCTCCTCGGACTCGTCCTCGGGCTGGTGGTGGCCGCGGTCGGCGCGGTGGTGGCCGACCGTCCCGTGCTGCGCCGGGAGATCGCGGCGAACCTGGGCGCCTCGGTCATCGCGGAGCTGCCCGGCGCGGCCCTGCGGCCGGGCAGGCTGTGGCGGCTTCGGCGGACCCGGGCGGCACGGACAAGGCTCACCGCGACCCTGGCCCGTACCGTGCGCGGCTCCGCGGAACCGCTGTCGCTGCTGGAGCTGGGCTGTGCGCGCAGCACCAGCGTGCTCGCCCTGGATGTCGCCGGGGAACTGACGCCGGAGCTGCCGGTGGTGATCGTCGACGGTCTGCCCGGTACGCAGCTCGCACACCGCCGCCGGCAGCCGGGAGCCCCGGCCGTGGTCAGCGGCGACCGAGCCGACGCCGGGCCGCCTCAGGAGCGCCGGCTCGGCGTCGGCTCGGTCGCGCCCGGCACGGCGTGGGCCGACCTCCGGCACCTCGGCACCCGGACCGTACTCGTCGTGCGTGCCGGGCACGGCAGCGCCGCATGGCTGCACACCGTGGCGCGGCACCTGGCGGACCAGCGCATTCCGGTGATCGGTGTGGTGCTGATCGACCCCGATCCGCGTGACCGCAGCGACGGCGCGCTGTGGGACGGGCCGACCACCGCGCTGCGCGGTCGGAGCGAGCGGTCGGCCGGGCACAACGGCGCGGACCGTCGGCAGCCGGAGCGGCTGACGATGTGGGCCGCAGGGGCTCCGGACAACGACCAGGAGGCGCGGTAGGACATGTGTGGCATCGCAGGCGCGTACCGATGGCCGGACGGGAAGGTCGTGGCCGACCGGCTCACCGACACCCTCGCCCATCGCGGTCCGGACGGTGCGGGCCGCTACAGCCACTCCGCCGACTACGGCGAAGTGCACCTCGGGCACCGCCGGCTGGCCGTCGTCGACCTGTCCGGGACCGGCGCCCAGCCGATGGCCTCGGGCGGCCTCGTCCTGACGTACAACGGTGAGCTGTACAACGCGCCCGAGCTGCGTGCCGAACTGGCAGCCGCCGGGGTGCGCTTCCGCGGGACCTCCGACACCGAAGTGCTGCTGGAGGCCTGGCGGCGCTGGGGCGTGGACTGCCTGCCCCGACTGCGCGGCATGTTCGCCTTCGGGATCTTCGACGAGCGTACCGGTGAACTGGTGCTCGCCCGCGACCAGCTCGGCATCAAGCCGCTGTTCCTGCTCCGGCGCGGCGAGGGCCTGGTGTTCGCCTCCGAGCTCAAGGCGCTCGCCGCCGTGACCGGCGGGTCGCTGCAGGTGGACCACGCGGCGCTGGTGGCCTCACTGCTGTACTACTGGGTGCCGGACTCGCGGTGCGCGTTCCGCGAAGCGGAGAAGCTGCCGCCGGGAAGCTGGCTGCGGTGCCGGTCCGACGGCCGGGTGGAGCGCGGCCGGTTCTGGAACCTCAAGGACGTCGCCGCCGAGGGCCGGGAGCGGGCCCGGGCCGGCGAGCGGCCGGACATCGCTGCCCTGGTCGAGGAGTCGACCCGGCGTCACCTGCTCTCCGACGTACCCGTGGCGACCTTCCTGTCCGGGGGGCTGGACTCCAGCTATCTGACCGCGCTGGCGGCCCGCCACCAACCCGGGATCTCCGCCTACACCATCGGATTCCGTGCCGAGGACGCCAAGTTCGAGGCGATGCCGGACGATCTGCGCCATGCCCGGCGGGTGGCCGAGCAGTTCGGCGTCGACCTGAAGGAGATCGAGATCGCTCCGAACGTGCTCGATCTGCTGCCGCGGATGACGTACCACCTGGACGAGCCGATCGGCGACCCCGCCGCGATCAACACGTATCTGATCTGCTCGGCCGCCCGGGAGGCCGGGGTCAAGGTGATGCTCTCGGGGATGGGTGCCGACGAGCTGTTCGCCGGGTACCGCAAGCACCTGGCCAACCTGCTGGCGCTGCGCTACCAGCGCATCCCGCGGCCGCTGCGGCGCGGCCTGTCCCAGGCCGTGGACCGGCTGCCGGTCGCCACGGCCCGCCGGGGGTACCGGTCGGTGCGCTTCGCGAAGCGGTTCCTCTCCTTCGCCGAGCTGCCGGAGGAGACCGCGTTCCGGCGCAGCTACACCATGTACGACCGGGGCGAGCTGCTCGCCCTGGTCGATCCGGACCTGGCCGGGTCGGTGGATGACGTGCTGGCCGAGCATGCGGACATCTATCAGGACAATGCCCTCGATGATCCTGCCGACTTCGTCAACCGCATGTGTCTGGGCGACGCCCGGATGTTCCTGCCGGGCCTGAACCTCGCGTACACAGACCGCTCCAGCATGGCCGCCTCGACCGAGGTGCGGGTGCCCTATGTGGACGTCGAGGTGGTCGAGGCGGCGTTCGCGGTGCCCGGCGAGCGCAAGATCGTCGGACGGCAGGGCAAGGCCGTCCTCAAGGAGGCGGCCTCCTCGGTCCTGCCCCGGGAGATCGTGTACCGGCCCAAGGGGCTGTTCAGCGCCCCGCTGCGGGCGTGGATGAGCCGGGATCTGGCGCCGCTGGTGCGCGAGGTGGTGAACGACGGCGAGCTCGTCCGCTCCGGGTTCCTGCGCCGCGACGCGCTGGCGCGGCTCGTCGCCGAGGACGCGGCCGGGCAGCGGGACTACTCCAAGCATCTGTGGCATGTGCTGACCCTCGAGTACTGGTATCGCGGCGCGACTTCTGGGGAGTTCGGGTGAAACAGGTAGTGCAGAACTACAAGAGCGGTGAACTGGCGCTGCTCGATGTGCCGGTGCCGGGATGCAAGCCGGGCGGTGTGCTGGTCCGCAGCGCCTACTCGCTGATCTCCACCGGCACCGAGCTGATGAAGGTCTCCGAGGCCGGCATGTCGATGGTGGGCAAGGCCCGCTCCCGCCCGGACCAGGTGGCCAAGGTCGTGCAGAGCGTGGCCACCAACGGAGTGCCCGCCACCTACCGCAAGGTGATGGGCAAGCTGGACTCCTACACGCCGCTGGGCTACTCGCTGTGCGGGGTGGTCGAGCAGGTCGGCACCGGGATCGAGGATGTGAAGGTCGGCGACTTCGTGGCCTGCGCCGGCAACGAGCACGCGCTGCACGCCGAGTTGAACTGGGTGCCCGAGAACCTCTACACCCCGGTGCCGGACGGACTCGCGCCGCGGCACGCGGCCTTCGGCACCGTCGGGTCGATCGCGTTGCAGGGCGTCCGCCGGGGCGAGCCGCAGCTCGGCGACGTGGCGCTGGTCATCGGTCTCGGGCTGATCGGGCAGTTGGTGGTGCAGCTGCTGGCCGCCTCGGGTGTCCGCGTCGTCGGGGTCGATCCCGACCCGGTGCGCTGCGAGCTCGCCGAGCGCCTGGGCGCCGCGGCCTGCGGCGACCCCTCGTCCGCGGCCGTGGAGGCCGCCGTCGCCGAACTCACCGGCGGCCTGGGCGTGGACCACGTCTACCTGGCCGCCGGCGGCGCCGACAACCAGCCCGTCGAGCTGGCCGCCCGAATGAGCCGGGACCGGGGCCGGGTCGTCGACATCGGCAAGTGCCGCCTGGACCTGCCGTGGAACGCGTACTACGAGAAGGAGCTCGACGTCCGCTTCTCCCGCAGCTACGGCCCCGGCCGCTACGACCCGGAGTACGAGCTGGAAGGGCGGGACTACCCGATCGGCTATGTGCGCTGGACCGAGCGCCGCAACCTGGCGTGCTTCCTCGATCTCCTGGCACGGGGCAGCGTCGACGTGGATCCCCTGGTCTCCCACATCGCCGCCTTCGACGACGCCGTCGAGACGTACCAGCGACTGAAGGACGGCGATCTGAAGGCGGTGGCTGTGCTGTTCAGCTATCCCGAACAGACGGCGGAGGCGGCAGCCCCGGCGGTTGCCGTGCCCCCGGTGAAGGTGAAGCCGACTCCGGCCCGGCCCGCCAGGACGCCGGTGCGCCTCGCGTTCGTCGGCGCGGGGAACTACGCGACGTCGATGCTGCTGCCGCACCTGGCACAGCGTGACGGTGTGGAGCTGTCGGCAGTCGTCACCACGACGGCGCTGTCGGCGGCCAACGCGCAGCGGAAGTTCGGCTTCGGCCGGGCGACCACCGATCTGGACGCCGTGCTCGGCGACCCCTCCATCGACGCCGTGTTCGTGGTCACCCGGCACAGCTCGCACGCCGAACTGACCCGAAGGGCACTGCTGGCCGGAAAGGCGGTGTTCGTGGAGAAGCCGTTGGCGCTCACCGAGGACGAACTGGCCGGAGTGCTCGCGGCAGTCGAGGAGTCCGGCAACGACCGGCTGCAGGTGGGCTTCAACCGCCGGTTCGCGCCGCTGCTGCAGGAGGCAGGAAAGCGGTTCGGCGCCCGGACCGGACCGGCGAGCGTCCGCTACCTGGTCAACGCGGGCCGGCTGGAGCACGGCAGCTGGTACCTCCAACAGGGCACCGAGGGTTCGCGGTTCGCCGGCGAGGGCGGGCACTTCATCGACACGGTGAGCTGGCTGCTCGGGGCCGACCCGATATCGGTGTACGCGCGTGCCACGCCCGGCAACGAGGACCTGCACCTCGTGCTGGGCTATCCGGACGGGTCCACCGCCACCGTCAGCTACGTCACGACCGGCCCGGCCGGCTTCCCCAAGGAGACGCTGGACCTGGTCGCGGACGGCCGTGCGCTGCGGCTCGACGACTTCGTCCGGGCCGCCGTGTACGACGGCCGCCGCGGGCGGTGGGTGAGTTCGCGGCTGCCCAAGGCCCGGGACAAGGGCCAGAACGCCGAGCTGGCCGCGTTCGTCAAGGCCGTGCGCACCGGCGGGCCGATGCCGGTGCCGCTCCAGTCGCTGGTCGCCACCACGGCGGCCACTCTCGCCGTGCGGACCGCCCTGGCCGGCGGCGCTCCGGTGACGTTGGCGGGGGCGCGATGACTGTGAGCTCGGGAAGTCCGGGCTGGTACCTGCGGCGGCTGTCCCGGATGGGGCCGCGCGAGGTCGGCGGCCGGGTGGGCGACGCGGTGCGCAGACGGCGGTGGCGGTCGGCACCGCCGCGCTGCCCGAGCGTGACCGGCGCCCGGTTCACCGCGCCACTGCCCGCCGGGACGCTCACCGCAGTGCCACCGGACGCCGCGAAACGGCTCATCGCCGAGGCGGACCGGCTGATGGACGGACACGCCGAGTACTTCGGGGTGGCCCGCGACGACGTGGCCGACCCGGACTGGCGGTACGACCCGAGGACCGGGCGCCGGGCCCCGTGGGGCCACGCCTTCGACGTGCCGTACCGGAACGAGGAAGCGGTCGGGGACATCAAACAGATCTGGGAGCTGTCCCGGCACCAGTACCTCACCCAGCTCGCCGTCGCCTACGCGCTCACCGGGAACGAGCGGTACGCGGAGCGGGTGTCCGAGCATCTGCGCTCGTGGTGGGCGGCCAACCCCCCGCTGCGGGGCGTGCACTGGACCAGCGGCATCGAGCTGGGCATCCGGCTGCTGTCCTGGGTGTGGATCCGCCGGCTGCTCGACGGCTGGCCGGGCGCGGCCGGGCTGTTCGAGGACAACCCGGTGGCACTGAACCAGATCTGGCACCACCAGCGCTGGCTGGCCGCCTTCCCCAGCCGGGGCTCCTCGGCGAACAACCACATCGTCGCCGAGGCCGCCGGGCGGTTCGCCGCGGCCTGCGCGTTCGCATGGTTCCCCTCCTCGGCGCGCTGGCGGGCCGACGCGCTGCGGTCGCTGGAGCGGCACCTGCGCGGCAACACCTTCGCCTCCGGCCTCAACCGCGAGCTGGCCACCGAGTACCACGGGCTCGTGCTGGAGCTGGGCTGGGCAGCGGTGGCCGAGGCGGACGCCGCGGGTGTGCCGCTCCCCGCGTCGATCCGGCTGGTGCTGCTGCGGATGACCGACGCGCTCGCGGCCGTCGTGGACAGCCGTCTGCGGCCGCCGCGCCAGGGGGACGCGGACGACGGGCACGGTCTGGTCGTGGACGGCGCGGGCACCGATCGCTGGGCTTCGCTGCTGGCCACCGGGGAGGCCGTCTTCGGCCGGCTCGCCTGGTGGCCGGCGGTGACCGGCACCGATGTGCGCACCCCGCTGCTGGCCGCGCTCGTCCAGCCGTACCCGAAAGGTGACACCGCACCGGCCGCCACCCGCCCGAAGAGCCGACCGGCCCACTTCGCCGACGCGGGGCTCACCATCCTGCGCGGCCCGGGAGAGATCTGGTGCCGCTGCGACGGTGGTCCGCACGGATTCCTGGCCATCGCCGCGCACGCCCACGCCGACGCGCTGTCCGTGGAGGTCCGGCACGACGGGGTCGACGTGCTCGCCGATCCGGGTACGTACTGCTACCACGGGCAGCCCGAGTGGCGGCAGTACTTCCGCTCGACCCTCGGCCACAACACCCTGCAGTTGGACGGCGGGGACCAGTCGGTCTCCGGCGGCCCGTTCCTGTGGACCCGGCATGCCCGCAGCCGCGTGCTGGTCGCGGACGCCTCCGGTGGGGGAGTGGCCCGCTGGTGTGCCGAGCACGACGGTTACCGGCGCTCCGTGCACCGCCGCCGGGTGGAGCTGACCGCCGCGACCCAGCAGCTGCGGGTGGTCGACGAGATCCGCGGCCCGCACGGCCCGCGCCGGGCCGTGCGCCTGGCGTTCCACCTCGGCCCCGCGATCACCGTGGACCTGGTGGGGAACCGGGCTCAGCTGCGCTGGAGGCGGGACGGCGAGGACCGCTCCGCCGTGCTCGACCTTCCCGAGCAGCTGTCCTGGCAGGCGCATCGCGGCGAGACCGACCCGCCGCTGGGCTGGTACTCCGCGGGCTTCGGGCGCAAGGAACCCACCACGACCCTGGTCGGCACCGGCTCGGCCGGCGGCGCCGTGCCGTCCAGGGAGCTCGTCACCGTCCTCGGGTTCCGCGGCCAGGGAGGATGAGTGGGGATCAACTGGCGGAACCGCGTGGTGCCGGAGGCGGCGTCGGCGCTGGCCCTGCTGGCGGCGACCGGCTGCGTGAGCACGCCGGACGGCCCGACCGGGCCGACCGCCGCGCCCTCCACGTCCCCGGCCCGGTCCGTGGCCCGGGTGTGCGCCGACCCTGCGGCAGGACCGGCGAAGGCGCCGGCGGGCGCGGTGCCGGTCGACCCCGCGGTCGTGGGTGATCTGGCAGCGAAGACCCGGAGCAACCCCGCGAACACCACGTTCTGGCTTCGGCCGGGCAAGCACAGGCTGGATCCGGGCCGCCACGCCCAGGTCGTGCCGAAGAAGGGGAACAGCTATCTCGGCGCGCCGGGCGCGGTGCTCGACGGCCGGAAGAAGAACCAGTACGCCTTCGGAGGCAGCGCCCGCGACGTCACCCTCCGCCATCTGACCGTGCAGGGTTTCGTCGCGCCGCACGACGAGGGCGTGGTCAACCACGACTCGGCCGACGGATGGGTGATCGAGCACGCCAAGATCCAGTACAACTCCGGCGCCGGGCTGATGGCCGGTGCCCGCCAGCGGGTCCGCGCCAACTGCCTGCGCGGCAACGGGCAGTACGGCATGAACGCGTACAAGGCGTCCGGCCGTATCACCGGCCTGGTGGTCGAGGGCAACGAGATCGTCGGCAACAACACCGGCGACTGGGAGCGGCGGCGGAAGGGCTGCGGCTGCACCGGAGGCGTCAAGTTCTGGGCCGTCGACGGCGCCGACGTACGCGGCAACTGGGTGCACGACAACCGCGGAGCCGGATTGTGGGCGGACACCAACAACAACGACTTCCGCATCGAGGACAACGTGCTGGAGGCCAACGACGGCGCCGCGCTGATCTATGAGACCAGCTACAACGCGGTCATCCGGAAGAACACGATCCGGCGGAACAACTGGGTCGAGGGCCGCAGATACGCCGACCGCGACGACAACTTCCCGTTCGCGACCGTCTATCTGTCCGAGGCCGGCGGTGAACCGCGGATCCGAGCCCGCACGGACAAGATCGAGATCTACCGGAACGTGCTGGAGAACAACTGGAACGGGATCACCCTGTGGGAGAACGCCGACCGGTTCTGCAACAGCCCGGCCAACACCTCCACCGGGGACTGCACCTTGCTGGTACGGGACGCCGACCGCTGCGCGCGGCCGCAGATCGCCACCGCACCGCTGTACGCCGACTGCCGGTGGAAGACCCAGCGGGTGGACATCCACGACAACCGCTTCGTGCTGGACACCTCCGTGGTCGGGTGCACGGTCAAGTGCGACCGGATGGCGGTGCTGGCCAACTACGGCACCTATCCGGACTGGTCGCCGTACCAGGGCGAACGAGTCGCCGAGGCGATCACCCACAAGCAGCGCAACCGCTGGCACGACAACGTCTACCTCGGCCCGTGGAACTTCGTCGCCCACGACCCGAGCCGGGTGCTCGACTCCGGGCAGTGGCAGGGCACGCCCTACCAGCAGGACGAGGGCAGCACCTTCCAGCCACAGGACGGTGGTTGAGATGGGCGGGGAGACACCGAAGGCCATCGGGATCGTCTGGGGGCTGCTGGTCCTCAACACGCTCGGCTCCGCCGGGGCCCAGACCATCGTCCCGCTGCCCCGCTCCCTCATCCAACTGATCACCATGGGGGCGCTGGTCACCGCGTTCGCGCTGGCGCTGGCGCTCAACCTCCGACTGCGCATCCGAGCCGGCGCCTTCCTGCTCCTGCTCACCCTGCTGCTGGTGCCGAGCGTGATCTCCAGCGTCCACCCGGAGCCCGGGCTCGGCGCGCTGTTCCGCTGCGCCCGGCTGGCTGTCTTCGTCGGCACGCTGTGGCTGCTCAGCCGCTGGTGGGACGGCAGCACGACGTTCGTCAGGCACCACATCCGGATGTACTTCGCGGTCCTCGGGTCGGTCGCCGCGGGCCTGGTCGTCTCACCGGGCGCGGCCCTGCCCGAGCTCTACGGCGGACGGCTGGTCGGCGCGTTGTGGCCGCTCACCCCGCCGCAGATCGGACAGTACGCCGCGGTGATCATCGGGCTCACCGTACTGCTCGTACTGGGTCGCCGTACCGACCGGGCGAGTGCGGCGGTGGTCATCGTGCCGTCACTCCTGCTGCTCGCGCTGACCCACACCCGCACGGCCACGCTCGGCCTGCTCATCGGGCTGGCGTTGGCGATCGGCTCGCTCGTTTTGACCAGCGCCGCCGCCCGCCGCGTGTTCACCTGGACCGTGCTGTGCGCCGCGGTGGCCGCGGTGGGGTTCGGCTCCGCGCTGCGGGCGTGGTTCCTGCGCGGACAGAGCCAGGAGAACTTCACCAGCCTCACCGGCCGGGCCAAGGTCTGGGACGCCCTGCTGGCAGCGCCCCGGACGAGCATGGAGAAGTTGTTCGGTACGGGGCTGGGCGACAAGTCGTTCGACGGGCTGCCGATCGACAACAGCTGGCTCGCCGTCTATCACGAGCAGGGCCTGACCGGCGTCGCCCTGGTGGCGGCCGTCGTCATCGTGCTGGGCGGGGTGGCGCTGCTGCGGCCACCGTCGCTGTCGAGAGCCTGCGCGATCTTCCTGATCAGCTACTGCGCGGTCGCGTCGTACACCGAGGCCGGGCTGGGCGACGCCTCACCGTATCTGCTGCATTTGACCGTCGCCGCCTCGCTTCTGGCGGCACCTGCGGCGGCCACGCCCCTCTCGACGCCCGCGGCCCCTCGACGACGTGTCCCGCGCTGGGCCCGGGATCCGGAGGTGACTTGAGCATGCACGTCCTCGTGGTGCACAACCGCTACGCCTCGGCGCAGCCGAGCGGGGAGAACAAGGTCGTCGACCAGGAGGTGGAGCTGCTGCGCGCGGCCGGCCACCGGGTCGAGGTGTTCGAGCGGCGCAGCGACGACATCGCAGCCCGGTCCCTGCTGGGCAAGGCCGCGGTGCCGCTGCTGGTGCCGTGGAACCCGGCGGTCCGCGCGGAGCTCGCCGCCCGGCTTCGTACCTCACGCCCGGACGTGGTGCACATCCACAACGTCTTCCCGCTCCTGTCGCCCGCGGTGCTGGCAGCCTGCGCCGACGCCGGTGTGCCCGCCGTCGCCACACTGCACAACTACACCCAGGTCTGCCCGCCCGGCACGCTGCAGCGGGACGGTCGGCCGTGCACCGAGTGCGTCGGGTCGGCGCCGCTGCCCGCCGTCCGGCACGGCTGCTACCGGAACTCCCGGCTGGCGACGGTGCCCCTCGCGGTCAGCCTGTCGGCCAACCGGCGGCGCTGGTGGTCCGGTGTGGAGCGGTTCTTGTGCATCTCCGCGGCGCAGCGTGACGTCCTGGTGCGGGCCGGTATGCCGCCCGAGCGGCTGGCGGTCAAGCACAACTTCGTGCCCGACCCGGACGGCTGCCGAGCGGGCGCCGGCGAGCAACTGCTCTTCCTCGGCCGGCTCGCTCAGGCCAAGGGCGTGCGGCTGCTCATGGCCGCGTGGGACGACATCGCCGCGGACGGCGGGGTGGGCGTGCCGCTCGTGATCGCCGGCGCGGGCCCGCTGGAGGCAGAGGTGACTGCCTGGGCGGCGGGGCGGGACGACGTGCGGTACGTCGGCCTGTACGACCCCGCGGAGTGCCGGCAGGCCATCGCGCGGTCGGTCGCCGTGGTGGCTCCCTCGACGTGGCTGGAGGCGTTCGGCCTGGTGGTCGTGGAGGCGATGGCGGCGGGGGTCCCGGCGATCGCCTCCGGTCACGGCGCCTTCGTCGAACTCGTCGAGGAGGGGGTGACCGGGCTGCTGCACCAGCCAGGCGAGCCCGCCTCGCTCGCCTCCTGCCTGCGTCGGATCACGGCCGAGCCGGCCCTGGGCCGGGAGATGGGCCGGGCGGCCCGGCGCCGCTACGAGCAGGGCTTCAGCCCGGCTGTCGGGCTGGAGCGCCTGGTGGAGGAGTACCGCACCGCGATCGCGGGTCGGACGGAAGCAATGGGGGGCAGTAGATGACACGATGCCGACTCTGCGGCTCGGAAGCGATGGCGAGCGTCGTCGACCTGGGGGCGATGCCACCGTGTGAGAGCTTTCTGGCCGCGGACCGATTGGACGAGCCGGAGCCGGCGTACCCGCTGCACCTGCGGGTCTGCACCGACTGCTGGCTCGCGCAGATCCCTCCGCTGATCACTCCGGAGGAGACGTTCAAGGAGTACGCGTACTTCTCCTCGTACTCGACCTCCTGGGTGGAGCACGCGCGCACGTTCGTCGCCGACGCCGTCCAGCGGCTGGGTCTCGGCCCCGGGGCGAAGGAAGCCTTCGTGGTCGAGGTCGCCAGCAACGACGGGTATCTGCTCCGGCACATGGTGGAGCGTCGGATCCGCTGCCTCGGTATCGAGCCGTCGGTGAACGTCGGCGCCGCGGCACGGGAGGCGGGTGTGCCCACGCTCACCGCGTTCCTGGACCCGGACACCGGCGCGGCCGTCCGCGCCGAGCACGGCCCGGCGGACCTGGTCGTGGCCAACAACGTGTACGCGCACATCCCCGACGTGGTCGGGTTCACCCGGGGGCTGCGCGCCCTGGTCGCCGACGACGGCTGGGTCTCCATCGAGGTGCAGCATCTGCTGACCCTGATCGAGCAGAACCAGTACGACACGATCTACCACGAGCACTTCCAGTACTACACGGTCGCGTCCGCGATCCGCGCGCTGGCCAGTGGCGGACTCGCGCTCGTGGACGTCGAGCTGCTGCCCACACACGGCGGCTCCCTCCGGCTGTGGGCCCGGCCCACCGAGACGGCCGGCGAGCCGGGTCGCCAAGTGGCCGAAGTGCTGGAGCGGGAGAAGGCCGCCGGGCTGCAGGAGCTGTCCGGGTACACCGAGTTCTCAGCACGGGTGGCCAAGGTGCGCCGGGACCTGCTGCGGTTCCTCATCGAGGCGGCCGAGCGCGGCGAGACGGTCGTCGGCTACGGCGCCCCTGGAAAGGGCAACACCCTGCTCAACCACTGCGGTATCCGGCCCGATCTGCTCCCGTACACGGTCGACCGCAACCCCTACAAGCACGGCAGGTTCACCCCCGGCACCCGCATCCCGATCCTGCCGCCCGAACAGATAGCCGCCGACAGACCGGACCATGTGCTCGTCCTCCCCTGGAACCTGCGGACCGAGCTGGTCGAGCAGCTGTCCTTCGTACACGCCTGGGGCGGCCGGCTGGTCTTCCCCGTTCCGGAACTGAACATCGTCGAGGTCACACCATGAAGGTCGTACTGTTCTGCGGCGGTTATGGGCTGCGCATGCGCAACGGAGCGTCCGACGACATCCCCAAACCGATGGCGATGGTCGGCCCGCGCCCGCTGATCTGGCATGTCATGCGCTACTACGCGCACTACGGGCACACGGAGTTCATCCTGTGCCTGGGGTACGGGGCCCACCACATCAAGGACTTCTTCCTCAACTACGAGGAGACGACGTCCAACGACTTCGTGCTGCGAGGCGGGCGGACCGAGCTGCTGTCCACCGACATCTCGGACTGGACGATCACGTTCGCGCAGACCGGCATCGAGTCGCCGATCGGAGAACGGCTGCGCCGGGTGCGGGACCATCTCGACGGCGACGAGATGTTCCTCGCCAACTACGCCGACGTGCTCACCGACGCCCCGCTGCCGCAGATGATCGAGCGGTTCGCCCGGCGCGACGCCGGTGCGTCGATGATGGTGGTGCCACCGCAGTCCTCGTTCCACTGCGTGGACCTGGGCGAGGACGGGCTGGTGGGGGGCATCACCCCGGTGAGCGAACTGCCGCTGTGGGAGAACGGCGGCTACTTCGTGCTCCGTCAGGAGGTCTTCGACCACATACCTGAGAACGGGGACCTGGTCGCTGACGGATGCGCCCGGCTGGCCAAACGCGGCCGGCTGGTGGCGCACCAGCACCGCGGCTTCTGGAAACCCACCGACACCGTCAAGGAGCGGGCCGCGCTCGACGCCGCCTACGCCCGGGGCGAGCGCCCGTGGGCAGTGTGGGAACGGGACGGCGCGGGGGCGGGCACGGGGGTGAGCGCGTGATCCGGCTCGGGGCCGGGCGCCTGGACCGGATCGTCGCGGTAGGGGCGCACTGCGACGACATCGCCATCGGCGCCGGCGGCACCCTGCTGACGCTGTGCCACGCGCGGCCGGGCCTCCGCGTCGACGCACTGGTGCTCTCCGGCGGCGGCAGCGAGCGGGAGCAGGAGGAGCAGGCCGCGCTCGCCGCCTGCTGCCCGGGCGCCGACCTGCGACTGACCGTGCTCAAGCTGCCGGACGGCCGGCTGCCCGCGCACTGGGACGAGGCCAAGGCCGCGGTCGAGGAACTGCGGGAGCGGACCGAGCCGCAGCTCGTGCTGGCCCCGCGCACCGAGGACGCGCACCAGGACCACCGCGTACTGGCGAAGCTGATGACCACCGCGTTCCGCGACCATCTCGTGCTCGGCTACGAGATCGTCAAGTGGGACGGCGACCTCGGCCGTCCGGCCGCGTACCAGCCGCTGTCGCCGCAGCTCGCCGAGGAAAAGGTGCGGCTGCTGCAGGAGCACTACCCCTCGCAGCGGCACCGGCCCTGGTACGACCGGGAGGCCTTCCTCGGCCTGGCCCGGATCCGCGGCATCGAATGCCATGCGCGCTACGCCGAGGCGTTCGCCGTCACCAAACTCACTCTCGATCTGGGGGACTGAACTGTGCGCGTGCTGCTGACCGGACACCAGGGCTACCTGGGCACCGTGATGGCCCCGGTCCTCACGGCCGCCGGACACGAAGTCGTCGGACTGGACTCCGGACTGTTCGCCGAGTGCGTCCTGGGCCCGTCGCCCGCCGACCCGCAGGGGCACCGGGTGGATCTGCGCGATGTCACGGCGGAACATCTGGCCGGGATGGACGCGGTGATCCACCTCGCCGCGCTGTCCAACGACCCGCTGGGCTCGCTGGCGCCGGAGCTGACCTACGACATCAACCACCACGCGTCCGTGCGGCTGGCCCGGCTGGCCCGCGACGCCGGTGTGCGGCGCTTCCTGTACGCGTCGACCTGCTCGGTCTACGGCGCCGCCGGCGGCGGTGACCCGGCGGACCTGGTGGGCGAGGACGCCCCGCTGCGCCCGGTGACGCCGTACGCGGAGTCCAAGGTGCGGGTGGAAGACGACCTGCACGCGCTGTCCGACGGCGACTTCAGCCCGGTGTTCATGCGCAACGCCACCGCCTTCGGCCACTCACCCCGGCTGCGCGCCGACATCGTACTGAACAACCTGGTGGGCCACGCGCTGTTGGCCGGAGAGGTGCTGGTGCTCTCCGACGGCACCCCCTGGCGCCCGCTGGTGCACGCCGCCGACATCGCACGGGCCTTCGCCGCCGCACTGATGGCGCCACGGGAAGCGGTGCACGCCCGCGCTTTCAACATCGGCAGCGAGACCAACAACGTCACGGTCGCCGAGATCGCCGAGCAGGTCGCCGAGGCGGTCTGCGGGGCGAAAGTGGTGATCACCGGGGAGACCGGTGCCGATCCGCGGTCGTACCGGGTGGACTTCTCCCGGTTCCGCGCCGCGATACCGGGTTTCAACTGCGAGTGGACGGTGCGGCAGGGCGCGCTCGAACTCGCCGACGCCTACCGGAAACACGGGCTGACCCGCGAGGACTTCGAGCAGCGCTTCACCCGGCTGGCGGTGCTGCGCGCGGGGCGCGACGCCGGAGCCGTCGACGACACCCTGCGGTGGCGCCGATGACCGCGCCGGGCGACCAGCTGTACGCGCTGGTGGAACGGCTGTACCCGCTGTGCCGGAGCATCACGGGGGACGGGGTGCGCGCCACCTTGGAGATCGTCGGCGAATACCTCCCGCTGCGGGTGCAGGAGGTGCCGACCGGGACGCAGGTGCTCGACTGGACGGTGCCGCAGGAGTGGAACATCCGGGACGCGTACATCGCCGACCCCGCTGGCAACCGGGTCGTCGACTTCGCCGCGTCCAGCCTGCACGTGCTCGGCTACAGCGTGCCGGTGTCGGCGACGATGCCGCTGGCCGAGCTCCGCGCGCACCTGCACACCCTGCCCGACCACCCGACCTGGGTGCCGTACCGCACCAGCTACTACACCCCGGACTGGGGGTTCTGTCTGGCGCAGGAGACCTTGGACGCGCTGCCGGACGGCGAGTACGAGGTGCGCATCGACTCCACACTCACCGACGGCCACCTCACCTACGCCGAGCACGTCGTCCCCGGGCAGGTCGCCGACGAGGTGATCGTCTCCTGCCACGTCTGCCACCCGTCGCTGGCCAACGACAACCTGTCGGGCATCGCGGTGGCGACGTTCCTGGCCCGGGCGCTGGCACAGCAGACGCCGTACTACACCTACCGGTTCCTGTTCGCGCCCGGCACCATCGGCGCGATCACCTGGCTGGCCCGCAACGCGGAGCGGCTCGATCAGGTCAGGCACGGACTGGTGCTCGCCTGCGCCGGCGACCCGGGCCGGCTGACGTACAAGCAGAGCAGGCGCGGGGACGCGGAGATCGACCGGGTGCTGCGGCATGTGCTGACCGCCTCCGAACGCCCGCACCAGGTCACCGAGTTCAGTCCGTACGGCTACGACGAGCGGCAGTTCTGCTCGCCCGGGTTCGACCTCGGTGTGGGCTCGCTCAGCCGGACCCCGTACGCCGGTTACCCCGAATACCACACCTCGGCGGACAATCTGGACTTCGTCTCCCCGGAGGCGATGGCGGACACCCTCGCCGTCTGCCGCGAGGCATGCGCCGTACTGGACCGCAACCGGCGCTACGTCAACCTCAGTCCCTACGGCGAGCCGCAGTTGGGCCGGCGTGGGCTGTACGACTCGCTCGGTGGCCGCAGCGACGCCAAGCAGGCCCAGTTGGCCATGCTCTGGGTGCTCAGCCTCTCCGACGGCGAGCACAGCCTGCTGGACGTCGCAGAGCGGTCCGGGCTGCCGTTCGACACCGTCGCCGCCGCAGCCGACGCCCTGCACGGCGCCGGGCTGCTCAAGGCATGACGCCGATGGCCACCGAGGGGGTGGATCCGCGGACCCCGGCGCCACCGGCCGGATCGGCCCGGCGGGCCATCGTCGGTCGGCTGTCGTGGGGACTGGCCGACCAGGCGGCCTCCAGCCTGACCAACTTCGCGGTCGGGATCCATGTGGCACGCTCGCTCGGGCTGGCCGCGTTCGGCGCGTTCAGCCTGGCCTGGGTGACCTACGGCGTGGTGCTCAGCGTCTCCCGCGGGCTGGCCACCGACCCGCTCGTGGTGCGCTTCAGCGGCGTGTCGGACGTCTCCTGGCGCGGGGCCGTGGCCCGGTCGTCGGGTACCGCGCTCGGCGTCGGTGCCGCCATCGGCGCGGTGTGTCTGGTCGTCGGTTCGGCGCTCGGCGGCCCCGTGGGGACCGCGTTCGCCTGCCTCGGCGTCATGCTGCCAGGGCTGCTGCTGCAGGACGCCTGGCGGTACGCGTTCTTCGCCGCCGGCACCGGGCGCAAGGCGTTCGTCAACGACCTCGTGTGGGGCGTCGCGCTCGTCCCGGCCATGGTGGTGGCCGCCCGCGTCGGCAGCGTGGCTGCTTTCGTGCTCGCCTGGGGCGCGTCCGCCACGGTGGCCGCGGCCTACGGCTGCCTCCAGTCCGGCATCCGGCCCTGGTCGAGCGGAGCGCGCGAGTGGCTGCGCGAGCACCGCGACCTCGGCTACCGGTACCTGGTCGAGAACGTCAGCAACAGCGGCGCCGGTCAGCTGCGGGCCTACGGGCTCGGCGCGATCGTCGGCGTCAGCGCGGTGGGTGTGGTGCGGGGCGCCGAACTCCTGCTCGGCCCGTTCCTCGCGGTGCTGATGGGGCTGTCGTTGGTCACCGTCGCCGAGGCGGCACGCGTGCTGCGGCGGTCCCCGCACCGGCTGGGCACGTTCTGCCTCCTGCTGGGCGGCGGGCAGGCCGCCGCCGCGCTGCTCTGGGGCACGGCACTGCTGCTGATGCCGGACCGGGCCGGCGAACTGGTGCTCGGCGGCGTCTGGCACTCCGCCTCCGAGCTCATCGTGCCGGCCACGCTCGGCGTCGCGGGCGCCGGCCTCGGCACCGGCGCGGCGGCCGGGCTGCGCGCACTCGGCGCGGCCCGGCGCAGCCTGCGCAGCCAGCTGTTCGCCTCCACCTGCTACGTCGGCGGCGGCCTCGGCGGCGCTGCCGTGGCCGGCACGATCGGCTCGGCCTGGGGCGTCGCCGCCGCGACCGTCTGCGGCTCGGCCGTGTGGTGGCTGCATCTGCGGTCCGCGCTGCGCCGGCACCGTCAAGATTCCGTCCCCGAAGTGAGGACCACATGACCGACCGCCCCCGGTTGAGCATCGGCCTGCCCGTGTACAACGGTGAGGAGTACCTCGCCGAGTCGCTGGACGCCCTGCTCGGCCAGACCTACGAGGACTTCGAACTGGTCGTCTCCGACAACGCCTCGACCGACGGCACCCAGGACATCTGCCGCAAGTACGCCGCGCGGGACTCGCGCATCCGCTATCTGAGGCTGCCCCGGAACATCGGCGCCGCGCCGAACCACAACCATGTGTTCGCCGAGTGCCGCGGCGAACTGTTCAAGTGGGCCTCGCACGACGACCTGTACGCGAGGGACCTGCTGCGACGCTGCGTGGCGGCGCTGGACGAGCGCCCCGATGTGATCCTCGCGCACACCGGCCAGGCGGTCATCGACGGCGACGGCCGGGTGAAGGTCCCGTACGAGTACACGCTGGCCACCGACTCGCCGCACGCGCCCGAGCGCTTCCGCAGTCTGCTGTTCGAGCCCGGTGGCGACGACTTCTACGGGGTGATGCGGGCCGACGTGCTGCGCCGGGTCAAGCCGCACGACAGCTACCACCACGCGGACCGCACGTTCGTCGCCGAGATCGCCCTGCACGGACCCTTCCACCAGGTGCCGGAGCTGCTGTACTTCCGCCGCGACCACCCCACCCGCGCCGAGCGCGCGAACCCTTCCAAGCGCTCCCGGTGCGTCAATCTGGACCCGCGTCGGGCGGGCCCGCTGCACCCGACGCCCCGGCTGCTCGCCGAGTACGTCCGGGGCTTCGTCTCGGCGATCCGGCGGGCGCCGTTGTCCCCGGCCGACCGGCGTGCCTGCTACCGCCACCTGGCCGCGTGGGCGGCCAGCCGGGCCCGGCCGGGTGCCGGAGAGCGGGTCGAGGACCGCGCCCCGGCCGACCCGGCCGGGCTCACCGTCTCCGTCGACGCCCTGGTCGCCGGACGTGAGGGGAGGCAGGCGTGACGACCACGGAGGGAAACCCGGTGCGCGTCGGGGTGTTCGGACTGCTCGGCTCCGGCAACCTGGGCAACGACGGGTCGTTCGAGGCCCTGCTCGGGTACCTCGGCGCCGAGCACCCGAAGGCGGTCGTGGACGCGCTGTGCGGCGGACCCGAGGTCGTCGAGAGGCGGTACCGGATCCCCGCGACGCGGTTGCACTGGTACCGCGGGGAGTACCGGACCGCGTCACGTGCGGGCGCGATGGCGGGAAAGGGCCTGGGCAAGCTCGTCGACGCCGTCCGCACCGCCGCCTGGGTGCGCCGGCACGAGGTGGTGATCGTGCCCGGCATGGGCGTCCTGGAGGCCACGCTGCCGCTGCGGCCGTGGGGCTTCCCGTACTCGCTGTTCCTGCTCTGCGCGAGCGGCCGGCTGTTCGGCACCCGCGTCGCGCTGGTCGGTGTCGGCGCCGACGCGATCCGCGACCGGCCGACCAGGGTCCTGGTGCGCTGGTCGGCGCGGCTGGCCGCGTACCGGTCGTACCGGGACGCACTCTCCCGCGACGCGATGCGGCGAATGGGCGTGGACACCGCGCGCGACGAGGTGCACCCGGACCTCGCGTTCGCCCTGCCGGCACCGCGGACGAGCGCGCCCCCGGGGCCCGTTCCGAGCCCGCCGGGCCCGGTCTGCGTCGGCGTCATGGCCTTCCACGGCGGCAACGACGACCGCGCCCGGGCCGAGGAGATCCACCGGCGCTACCTCGACGGGACGACCCGGTTCGTCCGCGCGCTGGTCGAGGACGGCAGGCCGGTCCGGCTGCTGACCGGCGACGAGGTGGACCGGCCGGTGGCCGCCGCGATCCTCGACGCGGTGGACTCACCGCTGGTCACCGCCGCCGAGGCGGACTCGCTGGCCGACCTGATGACGGAGGCGGCGGCCGCCGACGCCGTGGTGGCGACCCGGTACCACAACCTGATCTGCGCGCTGAAGGCCGGCACCCCGACGCTCGCCCTCAGCTACGCGGCCAAGAGCGACGCGCTCATGGCCCGGATGGGGCTGGGCGCGTACTGCCACCCGGCCCGCGAGGTCGACGCCGACCGGCTGCTGCGACAGTTCCGGGCGCTGGAGCGCAGCTCGGCCCAGCTGCGGCAGACCCTCGCCGAGCAGAACCGGGTCGCCACCCGCCAACTCGCCCACCAGTTCGCCGCCCTGACAGCGGCTGTCTTCCCGGCGGCCCCGGCGGCCGGTCACGCCCACGCCCACGCGTATCGGGAGGCCCCATGAAAGCGATCGAAGTCCCACAGATCGCGGGCGCGTACCTGTTCGAGCCGGCGCCGTACGCCGACGAGCGCGGCTTCTTCTGCCGCACCTTCGACGCCGACGTGGTCCGCTCGGTGGGCCTCGATCCGGGCGCCTTCGTGCAGGACAGCCTCTCCCGCTCGGTCCGGGGTGTGCTGCGGGGCCTGCATCTGCGCTCGGGGGTCGGCGAGGCCAAGCTGGTGCGGTGTTCGTACGGGAGCATCTTCGACGTCGTCGTGGATCTGCGGTCGGGCTCGCCGACCTACCGCAACCGGGCCTTCTTCGAACTGTCCGGCGAGACGCAGGTGACCCTGTACATCCCGGCGGGGTGCGCGCACGGCTTCCAGGCGCTGACCGAGACCGCCGACATCTCCTACCGGATCGACCGCCCGCACGATCCGGCCGAGGACGTGACGATCGCCCACGACGACCCGGAGCTGGCGATCCCCTGGCCGCTGCCGGTCTCCTCGATGTCCCAGCGCGACCGGGAGGCGCCGCGCCTCGCCGAGGCCCTGCAGCAGAAGGAGAGGTGAGTCGGTGTGGACACCGAGAAGTTCCGGCTGCCCAGGTCGCGGCAGGCGAACGAGCGACTGCACACCATGATCCCCGGGGGCGCCCACACCTACGCCAAGGGCGACGACCAGTACCCCGAGCACCTGGCCCCGGTCATCAGCCACGGCCGGGGTGCCCACGTGTGGGACATCGACGGCAACCGCTACATCGAGTACGGCTCCGGCCTGCGGTCGGTCAGCCTCGGCCACGCCCACCCACGGGTGATCGAGGCGGTGCGGCGGGAACTCGACCGCGGCAGCAACTTCGTGCGGCCGTCCATCGTGGAGGTCGAAGCCGCGGAACGCTTCCTGGCCACGGTGCCGACCGCCGAGATGGTCAAGTTCGCGAAGAACGGCTCCGACGCCACCACCGCCGCGGTGCGCCTCGCCCGCGCCGCCACCGGGCGCCCGCGGGTGGCCGTCTGCGCCGACCACCCGTTCTTCTCCGTCGACGACTGGTTCATCGGCACCACACCGATGTCCGCCGGAGTTCCGGCGGCGACCACCGACCTCACCGTGGCGTTCCCCTACGGGGACCTGGCCGCCACGGAGCAACTGCTGAAGCGCCACCAGGACGAGGTCGCCTGCCTGATCCTCGAACCGGCCACCCACACCGAGCCTTCCCCCGGCTTGCAACTCGGTTCCGGCAGGGAAGACCCCACGCCCGGATACCTCGCCGGCCTGCGCGAGCTGGCCGACCGGTACGGCTGTGTACTGATCTTCGATGAGATGATCACCGGCTTCCGCTGGTCCGAAGCGGGCGCCCAGGGCCTCTACGGCGTCGTCCCCGACCTCTCCACCTTCGGCAAGGCGCTGGGCAACGGATTCGCCGTCTCCGCGCTGGCCGGGCGCCGCGACCTGATGGAGCGGGGCGGGCTGCGTCACTCCGGAGACCGGGTGTTCCTGCTGTCCACCACCCACGGCGCGGAGACGCACTCGCTGGCCGCCGCGATGGCCGTGCAGACCACCTACGTCACCGAGGGGGTCACCGCGCGGCTGCACGCACTCGGCGAGCGGTTGGCCGCCGGTGTCCGCGACGCCGCGGCCGGTACGGGCGTCGGCGACCACCTCGTCGTCCGGGGCCGGGCCAGCAACCTGGTCTTCGCCACACTCGACGAGAACCGGCAGCCGTCGCAGCGGTACCGCACCCTGTTTCTGCGCCAACTCCTCGCGGGCGGAGTGCTGGCCCCTTCGTTCGTGGTGAGCAGTGCGCTCAGCGACGCCGACATCGACCACACCGTCGAGGCGGTGGCCCAGGCATGTGCGGTCTACCGGAAGGCACTTGACGCCGCCGACCCCACCCCCTGGCTGGCCGGGCGGCCGGTGAAGCCCGTCTTCCGCCGCTCGGCGTGAGCGTGAGGTGCGGCGGCCTCAGCGACGGTCGCGCCACCAGGCTTCGGCCGCCCGGTCGACCAGCCACGCGGTTGCCGGTACCACCGCCAGCGCGGTGCACCAGCCGCCGAGGGCGTCGGTCGGATAGTGCGCGCCCAGGGCGACCTGCGCCCATCCCATGGCGCCGCCGGCAACCAGCGCGGCGGCGAGCACGAGTGACGTCCCGGCCGTCCTGCCGAGACCGAGCCGTCCGGTCGCCGGCAGCGCCACCGCGAGGGCGAGCGCGGTGAGGAAGGCGGTGTGCCCGCTCGGGTAGGACAGGTTGCCGTCGCCGTGGATGGTGCGCCCCACCAGGTGCTTGAGCAGCGTCGTCGTGCCGACGCTCAGACCGGTGCCGACCACGATGAGTACCGCGGCGCGAGGAAGCCGAAGCAGCAGACACCCCGTCCCGGCGGCCACGACGAGCGCCGCCGCTCCGGCGGGCTCCCCCAGGAAGTCCGTGGCCAGCGCGGTGTGCCGCCATATCGGCGCCACACCGTCCACCGCCGCCCAGACCCGCTCGTCCACCGTGCCGGGCCGACCCTGCCCGGCGTACAGGACCCCGAGCACGGCAACCACCAGCCCGGCGAGGGCCGCGAGCGCGCCGAGCCAGGTGCGCAGCGACGGGGGCAGCACCGCGGCCGCCGACCGACCGGTCACACACCCACCGGGCCCGGTCGATCTGCGGCGATGCCCTCCTGGTCGGTCGCGCGCGGTAGCGGGCATCGCGTGGTTGCGCCGCAGCCCCGCCGGCGCCGGGGGAGTGCAAGGCGGGGGAGCGCAAGCCCGGTGGGCGCACCCAGGGCATGGCGTTCCGGGCACTGGTGCCCGGCATGGCGGATACCGCCGACCGGTACGGGCTGTGCGGCTGGACCGAGCAACGCGAGCCCCTCCCGTCGTGTCCGACCCACCCTCCAGGGACCATAATCGCCCCGCGCATGAAGGGCATTGCCAACGAGCACATTGCTGTGCCGCTCTTTCTCGGCACGACTACCTGCCCCCGCTGACCGGCGGGACAGGTGCAGCGCCATTGCCGAATCCGCGTCCGAGCTGTCATTTCTCAGTGTCGTGGATACAGTCGGCAACGTGCAGACCCGAGGGAGGGGTGGCGTGATCGAGGTCGTGACAGCGAGTGCGATCACAGCATTCGTGACTGCTGTGTTCAATGGTGCTGCCGGGGAGATGGGTAAGCAGTTACTGCTGTCGACCCATGCGCAGATCGGGCGGACCTTGGGCCGGCGCACGCCGCTGCCGACCAGCGAGTCGGGGTTGCAGGCACTGGGCCGCGAGATCAGCTCGCGGCTCGAACCGGGCAGGGGGCAGACCCAGGAGTGGGCGGTGCTGCTCGGCAGCATGCCCCTTGCCCAGACGCTCTCCCCCGGAGCGGGGGTGCCGCCGCCGCCCCGGGACTTCACGGACCGGGCCGCCGTGATCAGGGAGCTGAAGCGCGAGGCCACGCGCCGGACGAAGGGGCAGCCACGGGCAGCACTGTTGTGGGGCCCGCCGGGGATCGGCTCCAGCGCGGTGGCGCTGTACTTCGCGGCCGAGAACGCCGATCTCTATCCGGACGGACAGTTCTACGTCGACCTTCGGGATGCGGCCGGTGGTCAGGAGGTGGAGCCGGTTGCCGTCCTGCACCGCGTGCTGGGCGAGATGAACGTGAGACCGGAGGACGTGCCGGCCACCGAATCAGGGTGCCAGGACCTCTACCGCCGTCTGACGAACGGCCGTCGGGCCCTTGTGGTGATCAACCATGCGACAACGGTCGCCCAGGTGCGTCCTCTCATCCCCAATACGCCGGAGCTCTTCTTGCTGGTCGTCGCCTCCGGCCCGCCCTTCGCCCTGGAGGCCCGGCGCATCGAGGTGCCGCCGCTGAAGGAGCGGGATGCCAAGGAGCTGCTGAAAAGAGCGGCAGGCGCCGACAACGTGGCGCGGGCGAAGGCGCACCTGCCGGAAATCCTGGAGCGCTGCGCGGGAAACGGCTACGCCTTTCGGACAGCGGCGGCTCAGTTGCTCGACGCACAGACACCCTCGGCCGAGTCGCTGGACGCACCGCGGTCCTCGGACCCCGTACGCAGTACGGTACGCGCCGTCTGCGCCCGGCTGCCGTCGACGACGGTGCGGCTCTGCCGGCTGGCCGCCCTTGGCGAATGGCCGGCGGTCACCGCCGACATCGCAGGCTGGGCGGCCGACGTGTCCCCGCAGGAGGCAGCACGAACGCTCGCCGAGGCAGCGGAGGCGCACCTGATCGAGCCGTTGGGGGACGGCCGTTATCGCTTCCATCCCCAGGTGGGCCGCTACCTCGCGGACACGGCGGGCCCGCATCTGGGCGCCGCAGCCTGTTCGGACGCGGTTTCCCGGGTGCTGACGGGGCTGATGAACCGGGCCGAGCATGCCGCGCACGCGGCGTTGCCGGAGAGCTGGCGGGTCGCAGGCGCCCCCGAGCGAGGAGAACCCTTCGCGGGAGAGAGCGAGGGTCTGGCAGCGCTGGTGACCGAGCGGGCGAACCTGCTGCGCGCGATCGTGGTCGCTGAGGAGCATCAGCACGACGACACCTGCTTGCGTCTGGGCCGGGCGCTGTGGCCCCTCGTACTGAAGGCCGGGTACTGGGCCGAGGCGCTGCCCGCGCTGCGGACCGCCGCCCGCCGCGCGGATCAGCGACGGCCGGAGTCGAGCACATCCCCGGCCCTGCACTTCCAACTCGCACACTGCCTCGGCCAACTGCGCCGCTGGGAAGAGGCGGAAGACGAAGCCCGTACCGCGGTCGCACAGGAGCGGGCGGCCGGACATCTGCTGGGCGAGGCCTCCTGCATCGAATATCTCGGCCTGCTGAACCTCTACCGGTCGAACGGGTCGAAGGCCGCCGAGTGCTTCGCCGAGGCCGGCCGGCGCTACCGGCTCCTTCTGGACGAGCAAGGAGAGGACCGGCAACTGCGGCGTGCGCTCGCTCTGCTGGAGCGCCATACGGGACGTGCCCTGTGGCTGCAGGGGGAGCTGGCGGAATCCCGGGCCCGTCTGAACAGCGCGCGAGCGTACTTCGAGCGCGAGGGCGAGCGCTACAACCTGGCGCGCACACTCACCGATCTCGCGGAGACGGCACACACCGCGGGGGCGCGCACGGATGCGCTCGCACACATCGCGGAGGCCACGGAATTGCTGCCTCCCGACGCGGCGCCGCATCGGCAGTACCTCACGGACCTGCGGCGCCGCTGTGAGGCGATGAGGTGAGGAACTCCACCGTCACCGGGTGGGTCCCGCCTGCGGCACGCACCCGGAGCGTGGTGCCTCCCGGCGGCAGCGAGCCACCGTTGTTCAACCAGGCGTGCAGCGCAGAGGCATAGGCGGCCGGATCGGCGTCCGCGTCCGGCCCCGCGGAGAGCTGCAGCGGACCGTACTGCCGAGCGTAGGCGGTGCAGGTGTCTGGGCCGGTGATGTAGGCGGCGAGCGCGCACTGCGGGTACCGGCTCAGCATCTCTGCCGCCCAGTCCGCCGGGCTGCCCAGTCGCGGGTCGTCCTGCGGCCCTTCCCGTACGATCACGTCGGCCACGGCCAGATCGCCGGGGTTCCGTGTCTCCTCGTGCACGGCGAGATGGCTCTCCCCGCTCGTGGCGTACGGGTGCTCCGCGGAGCGCTCGATATCGATACGCCGTCCACGGACCCAGGTCCGCACGCGAAGCGGCGCTGTGCGTCGAGGTGGTTCGTACGGCGGTGTCGCCAATGGCTCCAGCAGCGCTGGAGTGGCAGGTTCGGGGAGCCCGAGCAGAGTGTAGAAGCTGCGGCGCAACAGGGCCGCCGACTCACACGGAGCGGAGCTGACGAACTCGGCCGGTCCCGGGGAAGTGCGGTGTGCCGCCAGAACCCGCTCCAGCTGTTCGCGCAGGGGAGCATGCGGATCCAGCCGGGGTGCGCTGCGAACGAAGTCCGCCAGTGGCGCCTCCGGGTCCAGCCGCTCCTGTCCGTCAGCTGCGAGCAGCACCGGGATGTCCAAGGCTGCGGAATAGTAGGAGACCGCCCCGAAATCCCCGAGAACGATGTCGGCGGCCAGGATCGCTTGTCGCCATGCGCTCAGGGGATCGACCAGGACCAGTCCGTTGTGCCGAGCACGGTCCAGCCAGGCGCGTATCTGGCCCGGACCGTGGCCGTACCAGATGTTGGGGTGCAGAACCGCTGCGACGCGGTATTCGTCAGCCGGAAGCTCCGCAGCCAATCGGGGCAGCAGGCTGGGCAACAGGTCCTCGGAGCCGCCGTTGCCGAAGAAACCCTCAGGGTTCCACGTGGAATTCAGCACGACGAGCCGTTGCCCACGCCGCACCCCCAGCGCGCGCCGGTATCGCTGCCGGTACGGTCGTCCTGCCAGCATACGGTCGTAACAGGGATCGCCCGCGAGGACCGCGGCTCCCGCCGCCTCCGGGCATACGCGCTCCAGCCGCGCGAGTTGCTCGGGATGCGACAGCACCAGAGCGTCCACGAACACCTTGCCGTCTTCCAACAGCCAGTCGGGCGCCAATCCGAATGTCGGCTCCGGGCTCCGGGTCCCGGCTCCGGGCCTGGACAGCTTCTTGGTGTACCCCACCCCATGGGACAGCACGCACAACTTGCCCTTTATCAGGTGCAGATCACCGCCGAAGCTCGCGGATATCGCCAGGTCGACGGGCGTGGCAACGGCCTGTTCCCACGGGAGCACGGGAAGGCCCAGTTCGGCGAAGAGCTCCCGGATCCCGCTCTGAAAGGCGGAGGACCCTGTCGAGGTGGCCAGCAGTTGTACCCGAAAGTCGTCGTGGAAGAGCGGTAGGACATCCAGAAGGCGCCCGGCCGATGTGACGTTGTGAACCACGAGCAGCACAAGTCCGGATGCTCTTCGGCTCGCCCAGCGCCCAGCGTCCGGCCCGACCGGTACCCGTATGCCTGCGGGATCCGCTGACCCCACTGGTCCTCCTGCCGCAGTCCACAAGCTTTCCCGATCACCCTAGATGAACGAGTCCGATGGCCGCGCCGGCCGCGACCTCGGTGCAGGCCGCCTGCTGGCCCGAGCGCGACTGCCCATGGCCGAGGCCGAGGAACAGCCTGTCGTGCGCGGCTCGCCCGGCCACGCACCGGTCGGCGCACGCGCTTCCCCTCATGTGCCCAGAGGAGGATCCCGCACGCTGGCCCCGGAGAAAATCTGTGATCGCGGAAGTAGACATGGGTAGGTGCTGGGGGTAGAGTCTTTCTCGTACTCGCAGAGATCAGAAGGGCGAGGCAGAGGACGAACTGCCTCGTATGCAGGTCGAGCAAGATGTGGACCGGCAGTCGAGCGGTGCGGCCGGATGGTGAGGGCTCCACTGCTGGCTGCCGGGCCGGGCGACCCCAGGGGTCGCATGCAGTTCTGCAAGATCGAGCAAGTGCACAACAGATCAGAAAGAGAAGGAGGAGAGAGGCGCCATCAGGATCGCCCGAGCAGGCAGAGACCGCTCGGGTACCGCAGACCCCGGATTGGAAGGTGGTCCCCGGTCACGCAGCTGCGATCCCCGCAACCGTCCTCCTGGACGGTGGTGCGGAAAAAGGAAACCGGCGCATAGCCGGTGGATGGTGTTGATCCCCTCGGGGCCCTGGTGCTGTACGGCGCCAGGGCCCCTCGACACGTTTCCCGAGAGGTGCCAGTGGCCGCAGACAACCCTTCCACCCTGTCGAGCAACCTCGACGACGACGATTACCCCGCCTACACCATGGGGCGGGCCGCCGAAATGCTCGGTACCACGCCCGCCTTTCTGCGGGCCATCGGTGAGGCGGGCCTGATCGTGCCGCTCCGCTCGGAGGGCGGGCACCGCCGCTTCTCCCGCTACCAACTGCGGCTCGCGGCCCGAGCCCGTGAACTGGTCGACCAGGGGACGCCCGTGGAGGCCGCCTGCCGCATCATCATCCTCGAAGACCAGCTCGAAGAGGCCAAGCGCATCAACGAGCAGCTGCGCAGTGCGGAGGCGGACTCGGAGCCGAAAGCCGATGCCTGACGGTCGCGCCCCGCTGTGCGACGGGCCTGGCACAGGCGCGCTCCTGCCCGGCAGTCGACGCGCAGCTGTTCGTCCCGTGAGCACGCGCTGCTGGTGACCGGCGCTCGCCGTTCCGTTCGGCACCCGCCCGTGCAGCTAAATTTCATTTCGCCGTTACAGAAACACGAGTAATGCGCGCTGAGATATTCTGCCCCGGTGGATCCGAAGCGGGAAATCATCGCGCTCTCGGATTGCCCGTGCTACGGTTACGTCAGTTGCAGTTGTGGTTCCCCGAAACTTCAAGTGCTCCTTCCAGGACCCCTGGGAGGAGTCTTGTGTATTTCGGTTCTTCCGGACGGGAGATCATCGCGGCAACTCCGATTCCTGCACAGTGCGGGCATCGGGTACCGCCCCGAAGGAGATGTATTTTGGCTACTGGCACCGTGAAGTGGTTCAACGCGGAAAAGGGCTTCGGCTTCATCGAGCAGGAGGGTGGCGGCGCTGACGTCTTCGCCCACTACTCGAACATCAACGCCACCGGCTTCCGTGAGCTGCTCGAAGGCCAGAAAGTAAACTTCGACGTCACGCAGGGCCAGAAGGGCCCGCAGGCGGAGAACATCGTTCCCGCCTGACGCTGACGCACAAGACGAGCTGGGGTACGCACCTGCGTGCGACCCCAGCTCGTTGCGTTGTGCCACGCTCGCCGCAGAGCATCGGCTGCCGCCTCCGCGACACGTGGAACGGGCGGCAGTAGCAGCTCTCACGGCCCCCTCGCACCCGTGTATCGTCTGCGTTTTCCTGCAGGCGGTGTACCGGTGCTTTTTCATACCGACTCGATGGCCATTGCGGCCCGGTCCCGGTCGGCCCGGCTTTTTCTTCGGCTCGCTCTCGCGAATCCTCGTGCGCCGGTGTGACAAATCGAATCCGTCCGCACGTCTGCGAATCGACGCGCCCAATCCGGTCGGCGCCCCCGCGGAAGCCGGACAGCCGGTGCGGGCACCGTCGCGAACGGCGCCCGCACCGGCTGGTGCCGTGCGATGGCGTCAGGTGCGTACCAGTTCCCGCTCGTCGCCCGGGCCGGAGTCCGCGCCCCCGTCCTCGGCGCCGGTGTGCAGGCTCTCGCCCTCGACGTCGACATCGGGCAGGGCCCGGTCCAGCCACTTGGGCAGCCACCAGGCCCTCTTGCCCAGCAGGGCCAGGACCGCCGGGACGATCGCCATGCGGACGATGAACGCGTCGAAGAAGACCGCGGTAGCCAAACCGAAACCGATCATCTTCACCATCGACTCGCTGGAGCCGATGAAGCCGGCGAAGACGGCCATCATGATCACCGCCGCGGCCGTGACCACCCGCGCGCCGTGCTTGAAGCCCGTCACCACCGCCTGGGTCGGCTTCTCGCCGTGGACATGCGCCTCCCGCATCCGTGTCACGAGGAACACCTCGTAGTCCATGGCCAGGCCGAAGACCACTCCGACCATGAAGATCGGCATCATCGACATCACCGGGCCGGTCTCCTCGACGCCCAGCGGACCGGCCAGCCAGCCCCACTGGAAGACCGCGACGACCGCCCCCAGCGCGGCCAGCACGCTCAACAGGAAGCCCAAGGCCGCCTTCAGCGGGACCAGGATCGAGCGGAAGACCACGATCAGCAGCAGGAACGCGAGCCCGACCACCAGGATCAGATACGGGACCAGCGCGTCGTTGAGCTTCTGGCTGACGTCGATGTTCATCGCGGTCGCGCCGGTGACCAGCACCTCGGCGCCGGTGTCGGCCTGCACCTCGGCCCCCGCGTCGCGGATGCCGTGGACCAGGCTCTCGGTCGCGGCCGACGACGGCTCGGAGTCGGGGATCACGGTGATGATCGCCGTGTCGCCGGCCCGGTTGTACTTCGCCGGGGTGACCGCCACGACGTCGTCCAGGCTCTTGATCCGGCCGGACACGGCGGTGACGGCGCCCCTGGGGTCGTCACTCGCCTCCGCGTCGACCGCGACGGTCAGCGGGCCGTTGAAGCCGGGGCCGAAGCCCTCCGAGAGCAGGTCGTAGGCGCGGCGCTGAGTCGTCGACGTCGGCTGCGAGCCGTCGTCGGGCAGGCCCAGCTCCAGCGAGGTGGTCGGGATCGCCGCGGCGCCGAGACCGACCACACCGAGCAGGAGGACGGCCACCGGGCGGCGTACCACGAAGCTTGCCCAGCGCGTGCCCGCGTTCGGCCTCGCTCCTTGGGCAGCCGCCTTCCTGGCGGCGCGGCCACCGCCGAGCAGCTTGCTCTTCTCGCCCGCGGGCTTCACCCTGCGGCCCGCGTAGCCGAGCAGGGCGGGGATCATCGTCAGGGCGATGAGGACCGCGATGGCGACCGTGCCGGCAGCCGCCACGCCCATCTTCGTCAGCATCGGAATGTTGACGACGGAGAGTCCGACCAGTGCGATCACCACCGTCAGCCCGGCGAAGACCACCGCCGAACCGGCGGTGCCGACGGCCCGGCCGACGGCCTCCTCACGCTCCCGGCCCTCGGCCAGTTCGGCGCGGTAGCGGGAGACGATGAACAGGGCGTAGTCGATGCCGACGGCGAGCCCGATCATCATGGCCAGGGTGGAGGTCGTCGACCCCAGCTCCAGAGCGCTCGCCAGCGCGGTGATCGTGGCGACACCGATGCCGACGCCGATGAGCGCGGTCAGCAGCGGCAGCCCGGCCGCGAGCAGCGAGCCGAAGGTGATGATCAGGACGACCGCGGCGATGGCGATACCGATGATCTCGGTCGCTCCCGTTTCCGGAGTCGTGGTCAGCGCGTCACCGCCGACCTCGACCGTCAGCCCGGTGTCGCGTGCGTCCTGTGCGGCTTCCTTCAACTCGTCCCGGGTGGAGTCCTGCAACTCCATACCGGAGGCCTGGTAGGAGACCGAGGCATAGGCGGTCCTACCGTCCCGGCTGACGCTCTTGGTCTCGTACGGGTCGGCGACGGAAGCGACCTCGGAGCCGTCGGACAGCTCCTCGACGGTCTGCTGGACGGTCGCCCTGTTGTCGGGGTCGGTCATCTTCTCGCCCGCGGGCGCCTTGAAGACGACGCGTGCGGTCGCGCCGTCGGCGCTTGCGCCGGGGAAGCGTTCTTCCAGCAGGTCGAAGGCCTTCTGGGCCTCCGTGCCCGGTATCGAGAACGAGGTGGAGCCCGCGGTGGGGGCACTGGCCGCGCCGGCACCCGCGAGCGCCAGCAGCGCCACCCAGAACAGGGCGACGATGTGCCGTCGCCGGAAGGCGAGGCGTCCGAGTTTGTAGAGGAACGTGGCCACGAGGGCGTACTCCCGGTCAGTCGTGCGGTCTCAGGACAGGGGTGATCAGCCCGACGGCGTGAGCGGTGACGTCAGGTGGGAGGGCCGGCTCAGGGACTCGTCAGTGAGGCGGCAGGCCGAGGGCGGGGAGTACCACGGCGTCGATGTAGGAGGTGAGGAACGTCTGCGTCGGTGGTTGGTCCTCGATCAGCGCCCGGGTTGCGAAGGCTCCGATCAGCATGTGCACCACGTAGTCCAGCGCGGGGTTGTCCGAGCGGACCTCGCCCCGGTCCACGGCGCGCCGCAGCACCCGGCGGAACTCCTCCATCTCGGGCTCGATCAGCAGTTCCTGAAAGGCCCGCAGAAGTTCCGGATTGTGGTGCACCGCCATGAACAGCCCCCGCATCAGTGCGGAGTTCTGCTCCATGGTGCAGTCGTCCTCCCGCGCCACGATGGCGTGGAAGTCGCCGCGCAGGGATCCGGTGTCGATGTCGCCGAGCCGTCCCGGCTTGCTGTGCCGGACGGCCGTCGCGACCAGTTGTGGCTTGCCGCCCCACTGGCGGTAGAGCGTCGCCTTGCTGGAGCGGGTGCGGGTGGCCACGGCGTCCATGGTGAGGGCGTCGTAGCCCACTTCGCGGAGCAGGTCGAGCACGGCCTCGTACAGCTCGGCCTCACGCTCCGGGGTGATACGACTGCGACGCGTCGCTGCGGCCTCGGCCATGCGTCCCTCTCCTTCCGGTCCGAACGAAACGGTTTCGTACGCTACGAAGCGTAGCGCGAGCTCCCTGCGAAACGAAACGGTTTCGTTCGTGTGCTGGCTCACAGCGGCCCGCGCCGGACCGGACACTGCCGACGCACCGGCGGTGAGCACGAGGGGAGCCGGCCAGGGGCGAAGAAGTTCGGCTGCTGTTCCTCTTCCGTACAGGCTTCCGCACACGTCGACTGGCAAGATTCCGGCGTCTGCTCGCCAGTGATCGGCGAGGTAGCGCGGAATTCCTCGTACTCACAGGGCTGGGCATGTCCACTGAAGAAGTTTCCGTGAGCCCGACGGCTCCGACAGCTCCGACGGCTCCGAAGCCCCCGGTTCCCGGGCCCCGGTCGAGCTCCGAGAACAGCGGAGCCGGGCGCGGAGAGCCGGCCCGACCAGGGCACCGGTTCGACATCGACCTGCTGCGCGTCATCTGCGCCTGCTCGGTCATCATCGGCCACGTCGGCGGCGAGTGCATGGCGGCGGTCGACAAGAGCGCGCAGAACGGCCGGGCGGTCTACTGGACGGGCCTGTTCCTCGACTCGGTGACCAGCTGGGCCGTCCCCATGTACTTCGCGATCGCCGGCTGGGCGGTACTGGTGGGAGCGCCGCCGCGCAACGGGAGGACGCTGCGCACGCGTTCGCTGCGCATGATCATCCCGGTGGGCATCTGGTCGGCGGTCTACCTCGCCTGGGGCCGGTGGCGGGACACCAATGACGCACCGACGTCGAAGCTGGCGCTGGACGCCGCCTTCGGCACCGTCCAGCCCGCCTTCCACCTGTGGTACTTCTACGCCCATGTCCCGCTGATCCTGATGCTGGGCTTCGTGATGCTGCTGAAGGCGGGCAAGCGTCCCTGGGGCGTGGTCGCGGCGCTCGTGGTGATCGCAGCAGGACCGACGGCCTTCGGTGACCTGGCGGAGCTCACCGGCTGGGACGTGCCGCGCTTCGGCTGGCAGACCGGGACCTACTCGCTGGTCTACGCGGTGATCGGCGCGCTGCTGCTCAGCCTGCCTGCCACCGCGCGTCGCCACCGGGGCTGGTGGCTGGCGGGCGCGCTGGTGGCGCTGGCCGCTGTGCTGTGGTCGCAGGACCGGATCCACTTCGTCATCCCCAACGCCAGCATCCTCGTGGCAGCCCTCAGCGTCTGCGTGCTGTTCGCCGCCAACGGGGTGCGGATTCCGGAGCGGGTGCGACCGGCGCTGGGCAAGCTGACGGACGCGGGGCTGGGCGCCTTCATGTTCCATGTGCTCCTGCTGAAGACGCTCGCGCCGTCGTTCATCTCCGCGGAGCACGGCTGGCTGGGTGCGGCGGGGGCCGTGGCCGCCCTGGCCGTCCTCACAGTGGTCCCGTCCTTCGCCGTGAGCATGCTGTGGGGCCGGCTGAAGCTGCGGCGCTTCCTGGGCTAGAGCCGGCTGAACGCTCCCTGGGACACTGTCAGGTGGACACGGCCGTGGGGAACGAGAAGCGGGCCGGTGCCGAAGAGTCCTCCGGCACCGGCCCGCCCACTGTCCGTCACCCCGCTTGCCGCAGTGCGCGCTGTGCCGCGCGGATCCGGCGCGCCGCCCAGCGCGCCGACGGGCTGGTACGCAGCAGCCGGGCGCGGACCGAAGTGCCGCCGCCCGGCAGCGCCAGCGCGGTCAGCCGGCGGCGCTTGAAGTAGCGGGCGGTGGCCTCGCCCAGGTGCGCGTCGAGCCACTGGACGGCGTCCTCACGCAGCAGCGGATGGAGCTTCGCCTGCATGCAGTAGCCCACCGTCCGCACCAGCGCCGCCAGTTCGTCGACCTGCCGCGGGGCCGTGGGGGTGTGCTCGGCGACGGCCTCCAGGTCCGGCACGGCGAAGTCGACGATGGTCACCGGCACCCGGTTGCTGTTCTGGTACGGCGTCAGCCGGTCCAGCAGGGATTCCGTGCCGACCTTGGCGATCGGGATGTCGTAGTAGGCCGCCGCGGTCAGCAGCGCGGTGGAGAAGCAGCCCACGACCAGGGTCGGACGGCAGCGGTCGTACACGGCTTCGGCCAGCACCGGGCCCTGCAAGATGTGCAGCCGCACTCCTTCCTGGGCGGCGGCCTTCTCCAGCACCTGGGAGTAGCGTGCGGGGGCGGTGGGGTGCGGCTTGAACACCACACACTCGTGGCCCGCCGCAGCCGCACCCCGCAGCATGTGCGCGTGCAGCTCTTCCTCCTCCTCGGGGGTGAGGATGTTCAGCGCGGCGAGATACTGCCCCAGCAGTACGGCGGTCGGGCGGTCCGCGGCGACCCGAGCCAGCTCCGGCTCCCCGGCGGCGGCCTCGCCCAGCTCGCCGAGCACCTTCACAAAGGCGTCGCTGGGCACGATCTCGGGTTCTACGGTGTGCTCGGCGAGCAGCAGTGGGCGCAACCCGGGCACCAGATCGAGATGCAGCAGCCGCTGGATCCGGCAGCCCAGCCACTGGGGCAGCCGCTCCCTGGTGGGCCCGTAGCTCATCAGGCCGTCCGCGTAGACGTGGATGGCACTGCCGCTGAAGATCGTGGCCAGCGCCCTGGCGGGGCTGACATGCACCGACTCCACGACCAGTTCCACCGGTGCGCTGCCCAGCTGCCAGGCGTTGCGGAACATCCGCTCCCACATGGGTGACTCGTCGCGCAACGGCGCCCAGGTGCTGGGGTGGTAGGGGCGGATGGCCTCGTTCCAGTCGATGATCTCGTCGAAGCGTTGGGCGAGGGTGGCGAAGCCGTTCATGGTGACGAGGCGGGTCGCGGCCTCCGGTGTCGCGGCGTTGTTGGACACCAGCAGGATTCTGCGGGCCGCGCCGGGCGGACCGAACTGCCCCGCGTCCAAGGAGGCGGCCAGGGTCGCCACCCCGTAGAGCGTGGAGACCTCGAAGATCTGAACGGGCTCGGCGGATGCGGGGCGGGCGGACAGGGGCGTGGGAGACGGCTGAGGGGTGCGACGGGACTCGGACATGGTCAGGCCGCCTTCCCCGCCGTACGGAAGCGCCGCAGCTTGTCGGCGCGTTCGTGGTCCATCCCTGCCAGCGTCGTGTCCAGCACATCCTGCGGCATGCCCTGCAGCGCGATGGTCACCCTCTTCTTCAGTCGTCTGGCGACCGGTCTGTGGTAGCGCCGGATGTTGGCCAGATGGAAGGCGAGCAGGGCGCAGTAGGTCCGCACCGCCTTGGGCAGGAACCGCTCGCCCTGGGGATCGGCGGCGAGGTCGGCGAGCAGCGCGTCGTGGGCGGGGATGAAGTCCAGCTGCCGGGCGTCGCGGATCTGGGTGAGCGAGGTGGTCACCCCGCGTCGGTAGAACACGCCGAGCAGACCGGTCGCCGCGAAGGACCGGGCCCTCAGATGCAGCCGCCAGGTCCACAGCCGGTCCTCGGCGGTGCGCAGGTCCACCGCGAACCGCATCGCGCCGTCGTCGAACAGGCTGCGCCGGTAGATGCCGGCCCAGACGAAGGGGTAGTCCACCATCGTCTCCGCCTGCGGGGGAGCGATCACGTCGCGCGGGTGCAGCACCGTGTCCCGCACCGGCGCCGGAGCGCGGCGTACGACCCGGGCGGTCCCGGTGCTCTGCACATGGTCGGTCCGTACGAAGTCGCAGTCCAACGCCTCGATGGTGCTCACGAGTTCGTCGAGGTACCCGGGGCCGTACCAGTCGTCGCCGTCGAGGAAGGTGAGGTAGTCGCCGCGGGCGGCGTCGATTCCGCTGTTGCGGCTCTGGGCGATGCCCTTGTTCTCCTCGTGCCGGATGACGGTGGTGTGCGGGAGGCGCTGCCGCCACTCGTCCAGGATCTCCGGGGTGGCATCCGTGGAGCAGTCGTCGACCAGGATGAACTCCGTTGTGGGCCCCGCGTTGTTGGCGAGGCTCCGCAGGGTGTCGTCCGCGAATTGCTGCACGTTGTGGCACGGCACGATGACGGAAAGTTTGGGCATGCGAATTCCAGGCGGTAAGATGGATGATGGCAACGGCTCATCATCCCTACGGTGAACGGGTGATGAACGGCCGAGGAAATGGTCACGCTGAGCTGAAAAGCAGGGTCAGGGCATTCCCGGGCGCAGCGGTTTTTGCGTCCGGACCTGTAGCGTAAGCGCTTGATGACCCCCGTTGACCAGGGGTTTCTGAAGTTCGGAAGAATTGGGTGAACCAATTGGCCCGGCATTCCGCGCAATGCGGGGCAGTTGCTCACATGTTCGGTGAATTCTCTGTGATTCATCTCACGGCTCGGCCGAACCCGTCGTATGTGCCCCGCTGTTGGAGTTTCTCCGGGAATCGCGGACCGCGGACCTCGGATCCCCGTTCCGGGGACTGCGGACCTGCGGCACGGCTCCCCGGCCCGGCCGATCTCCGGCCCGGCTCGGCCGGTCCGGGGTGCCGCCGGTCGGGGCGGCCCCCGTCCGGGTCGGTCAACCGGCGCTGATCTCCTGGCCGGGGAGAGCGGGTTCGGCAGGCGGCGCGGCCGGCTTCTTCGCCGTGATGAACAGCGTTGCCACGAGGGCCAGCATGAGCAGCGCCGCGCAGGTCCAGCTCGCCAGTGCCAGGCCGTGTGCCATGGCCGCGCGGGCGGCCTCGGCCGCGTCCGCCGTGCGCGGGTCGTCCGAGAGGGAGGGGATGACGGAGCCGGCGCTCCTGGTGACGGCGTCGCTCAGTCGGTCGGCCCGCTCACCGCTCAGACCGGCACCGTCGAGCCGGTCCCTGAGGTCGGAGGCGAGGGTGCTGAAGAAGAGCGTGGTCAACACGGCGATACCCAGCGCGGAGCCCAGCTCCCGCGCCGCGCTCTGGATGCCGGAGCCCTGCCCGGCGCTGCGCACCGGTACGTCGGCGAGGACCACGTTGGTGATCTGGGCGGTCGCGAAACCGACGCCGACGCCGTAGACGAACAGGGAGGCGGCGATCAGCCACCAGGTGCTGTCCGTCGAGGCGATGAGTCCCAGCATCACCAGACCGCCCGCCTCCAGTACCAGCCCGATGCGCACCTGCTGGAGCGCGGGAACCGAGGCGGCCATCGAAAAGCCGGCACCGCTGGCGAAGAAGCTGCCGGCCGCGAGGGCGACCAGGGCCAGGCCGGCCTCGAAGGCGCTGTAGCCGAGCGCGAACTGCAGCCACAGCGGCAGCACGGCGATGATGCCGAACTCGCCGACGCCCACCAGCAGGGTGACGAAGTTGCCGCTGCGGAACGAGTTGATGGAGAAGAGCCGCACATCCATCAGCGGCTCGTTCCCCGCCTTCCCGAGGGCGGCCTGCCTGCGCCAGAAGAGCACCAGCGCCACGGCTGCCACCACTTGGGCCACGAAGACCGGCGAGGGGTTCGCGCTCCAGCTGAAGGCACCCAGTTCCAAGGGCTCGACCGTCTCCACCCAGCCGTAGGTGCGCCCCTCGATCAGGGCGAAGGCGAGCAGTCCGAGCCCGACGACCGACAGCGCACTGCCCACCGCGTCGATGCGGGCGTTCACCCGCGGGGAGGCGTCGAGATGGCAGAGAGCGCCCACGATGATCAGGGCCACCAGCGGGATGTTGATGCCGAAGGCCCAGCGCCAGGAGAGGTCCGCCAGCCAACCACCGAGCAGAGGACCGACCGCTGCGGCGGCGCCGATGGTCGAACCCCAGATGGCGAAGGCCTGTCCGCGCGCCCGGCCGGTGAAGGTGGCGTTCACCAGTGCCAGGGAGGCGGGGAGGATCGCCGCGGCCCCCAGTCCCTGGAGGAACCGGACGAGGATCAGGATGCCGCCGTCAGGTGCGGCGGCCGCCAGCAGGCTGGTCAGCCCGAACACCACCAGGCCGACGAGGAAGACCTTGCGCGCGCCGAGCGCGTCGCACAGGCGGCCGGTCAGCAGGAGGAGCGCGGCGAAGGAGATCGCATAGGACTCCTGGATCCACTGGGCCTCGACGGAGTCGATCTTCAGGTCCTCGATGACCGGGGCCAAAATCACATTGACGATCGTGATGTCCACCACGATCAGGGCCACACCCAGGGACACGGCGAGCAGGCCGAGCCACTGGCGTGTGGTGGGAGGGGCTTCCGGGGTGCCGTTCACAATTCCTCCGCTCTGAAGTATCTCCGTGGTGAAGTTATTTTGCGGCAGTGTGATTGTCAATGTGCGCCGCACCGACCCGACTCCACAGCGGTGAATCTTTATGGTGAAGTGACCCATGAAGGGGACGAGGCGCCGTCGACGGGTCGAGGGGCGAGGAAGGGGTGTCCGCTTCGACCCGGCGGAGCTTCGAGCCGGACCGACAGGATGTGAAGCTGAGCGATGGAAGAGCACACGGTGGCGCGCGCCGACATCAGCCCCGAACGGCTGATGGAAGACTTGCGGACCTTCGGCGCCAACTACACCGAATTCACCCGGAGGTTCGCCGCCTGGCTGGGCCTCCACTCGACGGACGCAGCGGCGCTGGCCGAGATCCTGTACGCGGAGGACAAGGGCGCCCCGCTCTCGCCCGCACGGCTGAGCGAGCGGATCGGCCTCTCCTCGGGAGCCACGACGGCACTGCTCAACCGGCTGGAGAAGGCGGGGCACATCGTACGGAGACGGGAGCACACCGATCGCCGGATCGTCACCCTGCGCAGCAGCCCCGAGGTCAGGCCGCAGGCGATCGAGTTCTTCGGGTCCTACTCCGAACGTCTGGCGGCGGAGATCTCCCGGTATCCGCCCGAACAACTGCGGCAGTTCCAGGAGTTCGTCACCCACCTGAGCGGCACCATGAACTCCCTGCTGGCGCACGAGTACCACGCGCTGCAGCCCGGCGACCGGCCCGGAACACAGCAGGACGCCGAGGACGCAGCGCCTTCCCGCAGGGGACGCAGCTGACGGAAGCTCGCATCGAGCCGGGAGCCCAGGAGCGGACGCACGCGCGCGCCGTGCCGGGAGACAGGCTCCCGGCACGGCGCGTCCTGTGCGGTCTTCCCCCGCGCGGAGCGCGCACCGGGCGAGGGAGAGCCGGAGGATTACGGGAAGGTGAGCTTGAAGCTGTTGATGTGACCGGTGTCGGCCGGGCCCCGGTCCTGGACCCTCAGTTGCCAGACTCCGTTGGCGTTCTCCGCCGAAGCGTCGACCGTGTAGGTGGTGTCGATGTTCGGCGTCGGGTCGGCCGCCACATTGTGCAGTCGATAGGATCTGCCGCTCGGGCCGATGAGATCGATCTGCAGGTCACCGCTGTAGGTGTGGACGATGTTCACACCCACCTTGAGGTTGCTGGGTGCCCGGCCGGTCAGCCCGCTGGTGGTGATCTTGGAGGTGACCGCCGCGCCCGGGTAGTCCGGGATGGAGACATCGGCGTCGTTGGTGAACGTCTTGCCGTCCCCCGGGTCGCCGCCGCCGGAGCGGGCACCGACCGCCACGCCTGCCCAGGCGTCCGCCACGGCCTTGTACTCGGCGCTGTCGGTGCCGTACAGCTCACCGGCCACCGCGAGCGTCCCGGTGCGTGCCGAGGCGTAGTTGGTGGTGGAGGTGAACTTCGTGGTCAGCGCCTTGTACCAGATGAGCGCGGCCTTCTCGCGGCCGATCCCGGTGACCGGAAGGCCGTCCGCGGTGGGCGAGTCGTAGCTGACGCCGTTGATGACCTTGGCGCCGCTGCCCTCGCTCAGCAGATAGAACCAGTGGTTGGCGGGGCCCGACGAGTAGTGCACGTCGATGTTGCCGATGCCCGCGTACCAGTTGTCCTTGGAGGCGCCGTCCCGGCTGGGCTTGTCCTGGTAGCGCAGCGGGGTGCCGTTGCCGCGGATGTCTATCTTCTCGCCGATGAGGTAGTCGCCCTTGTCGGCGGAGTTGGCGGCATGGAACTCGACCGCCGTGGCCAGGATGTCCGAGGTCGCCTCGTTCAGCCCGCCGGACTCACCGCTGTAGATGAGGCCCGCCGTGGCCGAGGTGAGACCGTGGGTCATCTCATGGGCCGCCACGTCCATCGAGGTCAGCGGCTTGCTGTTGCCCGATCCGTCGCCGTACGTCATGCAGAAGCAGCTGTCGCTCCAGAAGGCGTTGACGTAGTTGTTGCCGTAGTGGACCCGGGAGTAGGCGCCCCGGCCGTCACCGCGGATACCGGAGCGGCCGAACACGTCCTTGTAGTAGTCCCAGGTCTCCGCCGCGCCGTAGTGGGCGTCGGCGCCGGCGGTGGCGGCGTTCGACGGGCTGCCGTTGCCCCAGGTGTCGGAGGACTGGGAGAACAGGGAGCCGGTGCCGGAGGTCCCGCGGTTGAGGTTGTAGGTCCGGTGGCCACCGCGGTCGTTGTCGGTCAGCGTGTAGTTCGAGCCCGACCTGGCCGTGCTCAAGGTGACCTGGCCGCTGTACTGGGTGTTGCCGATACCGTTGTGGACGGCCTGCCACTGGTAGAGCTTCTTGCCGCTGCGGGCGTCGGTGACCACGTGCAACTCGTTGGGCGTGCCGTCGTCCTGCAGCCCGCCGACGACCGTCTCGTAGGCCAGCGTCGGTTTGCCCTTGGCCAGCCATACGACCTTGCGCGGCGCGCGGTCGGCGTCGGTCTTCTCCGAGCCCGCGGCGTCGGCGGCCTTGAGTGCCTGCCGCTCCGCCGTGCCCGGTCGCACGCTCGCCTTGGCGGGGACGTTCTTCAGCGCGTGCTTCGAGGCGCGGACGACCTCTTCGGTGCTGCCCTTCTTGGTGGTCTCGACGACCAGGTCGCCACCGAGGACGGGCAGGCCGTCGTAGGTGCGCTCGTAGCGGGTGTGGACGGTGCCGTCGCGGTCCTTGAGCACGTCGCGGACGACCAGCTTCTCCTTGGCGCCCAGGCCCAGCTTGTCGGCGGTGGCGGCCTTGTTGCTGTCGGCCTTGCGCAGCAGCGCGGCGCGCTGGGTGGGCGACAGATCGGCGGGCAGGGCACCGGGGTCGGCTCCCTTGGCGGCGGTGGTCCGGGCGGTGGCGCGGTCCTGGTCGTCAGCCGTGGCCGGTCCGCTCTGGACGGCGACCGAGAGCAGAGCGGCAACGGCGCCGAGCGCGATACCGGCCGACGCCCTGGGGTGGGGAAGACGTGCGGGGCGACGTCTGTGGGAGGTGGCGGGGTTTCCGTGGGAGGTTGATCTTCGCAATGCTGACTCCTTCTGCGGGCCGCAGGGATGTACGGCCTGGGAGACCCGGCGGCGGATGACCGTCCGGGCAGTTCTCGGCAGAACAAGGCGAAGCAAGGCTGAACCGGTGGAACCAGTGGAGCGTGATGGAACCGGTGCGGCGGCCGGGACTGTCCGAACGCCGCGTGGGGGAACGGCCGCTCGACGTTCGCGCGGTAGCGCGGCGGCCAGTCGCAGAGTGCCACCCGGACGAGTGTCTGTCAGGAGCGCATCAAGGGTTTGGCCGGAATCGGTCCGTTGTCCGTAAGTGCGCGTTCGCTATCCGGAGTGGTCGGCTGCCGCGAGGGAGTGCGTCAAGTCCGCCCGGGCAGGGCCCCGTCGCGGCAACGGCCGACCTCGGAGCGGACGATTCAGGTGCGGGTACTCCTCACCGCCGGGAGCAGGCAGCTCCCAACGGGCCGAGAAGACCCGCACAGTTGCCGTTCGGTCCGACTCGAACGCTCAGTCGCGGAACGAACCGTCCGCGCGCCGTGCGTGGTTGGACAGCAGATGCCCGCACTGGGGGCAGTGGCGCCGCAACCCCCGCTTGAGGACGTAGCCGATTCCCACGGTGCACAGATACATCAGGCCGACCGCGGTCTTCTGCACGAGCTTCCCCAGCCCCGACTTGGTGCAGGTCGCGCAGTCACGGCATCCGGTGGCCATCGGGTCTCCCTCACGTCGGTTCTCTCAGCGGTACTGCTGATCAGGACGTGAGGGAGGAGGAAGCAGGGTGCTCCGCGGACCATCCGGCTACGGCCCTGGGACCGGGCTGTTACGCACGCAGCCCGCCGTGGGCGTGTTCCGGCGTGGGCCTGCCCGCTAGTCGGTGCGGGTCTCCCGGCGGTCGCCGCCCCATCGGGTGTGGTAGGTGCCCTCGCGGTCGGTGCGCTGGTAGGTGTGGGCGCCGAAGTAGTCGCGTTGGGCCTGGGTGAGTGCGGCGGGGAGCCGGTCGGCACGCAGCCCGTCGTAGTAGGCCAGCGCCCCCGACATGCCCGGCGTCGGCACCCCGTGCCGCGCCGCCGTGGCGACGGTGTCCCGCCAGGCTTCCTGAGCCCGGCCCAGTTCCCCGCCGAACTCCGGATCCGCCAGCAGCGTGGGCAGGCCGGGACGCTCGGCGAACGCCGCGCGGATGCGGTCGAGTAACGCCGCACGGATGATGCAGCCCGCACGCCAGACGGCGGCGACGGACGACAGCTCGATGTCCCAGCCGTACTCCGCGCTCCCGGCTCGGAGCATGTCCCAGCCCTGGGCGTAGGAGATGACCTTGGAGGCGTAGAGGGACTGCTCGATCTGTTCGGCGAAGCGGGCCTTCTCCGCCTCCGGCAGCCGGGCCGACACCGCCGGCCGCGCGGCGCCCGCGTCCTGGTGCGGTCCGGGCAGGGACGCCGCCGCCTCGCGCAAGGCGGTGTGGCCGGACTGCGAGCGGGCGAAGACCGCCTGCGCGATGCCCGGCACCGGCACCCCCAGATCGAGCGCCGTCTGCACGGTCCAGCGGCCGGTGCCCTTCTGCTCGGCGCGGTCCGCCACGACGTCGACGAACGGCCGGCCGGTGTCCGCGTCGGTGTGGGTGAGGACCTGGGCGGTGATCTCGATGAGGTAGGAGTCCAGCCGCCCTTCGTTCCAGCTCCGGAAGACGTCCGCGATCTCGGCGGGGGCCAGCCCGGCCACCTTCCGCAGCAGGTCGTACGCCTCCGCGATGAGCTGCATGTCCGCGTACTCGATCCCGTTGTGCACCATCTTCACGAAGTGACCGGCCCCGTCGGGCCCCATGTGCGCGGTGCACGGCGTGCCGTCCGGGGCGCGGGCCGCGATCCGCTCCAGCAGGGGGCCCAGCGCCTGGTACGACTCCGCCGAGCCGCCCGGCATGATGCTCGGGCCCAGCAGCGCGCCCTCCTCACCGCCCGAGATGCCCGTGCCGACGAAGTGGATGCCGCGCTCGCGCAGCGCCGCTTCCCGGCGGCGGGTGTCCTCGAAGTGCGCGTTGCCGCCGTCGACGATGACATCACCGGGTTCCACCAGCTCGGCGAACTCCTCGATCACCGCGTCCGTCGGCCCGCCCGCCTTCACCATCACCATCAGGCAGCGCGGCCGCCGCAGCGCGGCCACGAACTCCCGGGCCGAGGTGGTGGGTACGAAGGCGCCTTCGTCACCGAACTCCGCCACCAGTTCCCGGGTGCGGGCCTCGGTGCGGTTGTGCAGCGCGACGGTGCAGCCGTTGCGGGCGAAGTTGCGCGCGAGGTTGCGACCCATGACGGCCAATCCGGTGACACCGATCTGCGCCGACGCTGTCATGATCATTCCCTTCGGGCTCTCGGATCTCCGGGCTCACGTGACGGTCCGGGCACGGCCGCACGACTGCCCCACCGATCGTCTCCCGACACGTGCGGGACCGCTCGTCGGCGAGCGGCTCCGCGCAACCGCTCACTTGGCGTCCGCGTAGCACTCCACGACGGCCGTGGTGAAGGTGAACCGCACGGGGGTCGGTCCGAATGCGGCGACGGCCGCCTGCTCACCGGCCGCCGTGATCGCCTCCCGCACCTGTTCGGCCTCCTCGGCGGGGCAGTGCACGATGACCTCGTCGTGCTGGAAGAACACCAGTTCGGCGGCGAGTGGTGCGAGTCGCTGCCGCAGCGCTGCCAGCATCAGCACCGCCCAGTCGGCCGCGCTGCCCTGCACCACGAAGTTCCGGGTGAAGCGGCCCCGCGCCCGCGCGGCGCCCGGACCACCGGCCGCCGGGCCTTCGGCCGCCGAGCCTTCGCCGCCCACGCCCTCGCCCGCCTCCGGGCCCGTGCCGCTCGCCTCCTCCCCGTCCGCTTCCCCGTCCCCGTGGCCCACCGGAGGGCAGGTGCGGCCCAGATGGGTGCGGACCAGGCGGCCCTCCTCGCCGGCGCGGGCGGCCTCGTCCACGTATGCGACGGCAGCGGGGAACCGTCTTCGCAGCGCGGCGAGGTTCTTCAGCCCGTCGCCGCTGGTCTGGCCGTAGATCGCACCGAGCAGCGCCAGCTTGGCCCCGGCGCGGTCGCCGAAGAACGCGCGCTCCGACAGCGCCGTGTACAGGTCCTGCTCGCCGCCGGCCACCGTCATCAGCCCAGGGTCCCGGGAGACGGCGGCCAGCACCCGGGGCTCCATCTGGTCGGCGTCCGCCACCACCAGCCGCCAGCCGGGCTCGGCGACCACGGCCCGGCGCACCACCTTCGGGATCTGCAGGGCGCCGCCCCCGTTGGTCGTCCACCGGCCGGAGGCCGCACCGCCGGGCACGTACTCGGCGCGGAAGCGGCCGTCCCGCACCCAGGAGCGCAGCCAGCTCCAGCCGTGCGCGGTGTAGAGCCGGTAGAGCTTCTTGTAGCGCAGCAGCGGCTCCACCGCCGGATGGTCCACCTTCCGCAGCTCCCAGGCCCGCGTGGAGCCCAGCCGGATCCCCGCACGGGCGAACGCCTGGAGTACGTCCGTGGCCAGATCCGGCCGCACCCGTACGCCGGGTCCGAACGCCCGCGACACCTCCTCCTCCAGCTCCACGAGTCGTCTGGGCGGGCCGCTGCCCGCATACCGCTCGCCCAGCAGCTCCTCCAGCAGTTCCCGGTGGATCTCGGCGCTCCACGGCACCCCGGCGCGGCTCATCTCCCCGGCCACCAGCGTGCCCGCCGACTCACCGGCCAGCAGCAGCCGCATCCGGTCCGGGTGCTCGGTGCGCGCGGTGCGGTCGAGCTGCGCCGCGTACACCTCCAGCAGCGCCTCCAGCGGGTCCACACCGTCCGGCAGCGGTACCGGACCCGCCTCGAACAGGGAGGGCTGGGGATCGGTCTCGCGGGGGGAGGCCTGCCGGTCCGGGGGCACCGGCCGCCCGTGCAGCCGCGCCCAGGCGGCCGGCACCGAGCGCGGCTCACCCGCTCTGCCCTCGTAGGCCAGCAACAGGGCCTCGGCCGTCTCCACGTCGTAGCACCGCTCCACCCGCACTCCCGGGGCGCCTCCCGGTAGCGGGCCGGTGGAGGCCGGCAGCGCGGGCTGCACCAGAGGTGTGGAGCGCCATACCCAGCGGGTCGTCCCGGGCCGGGCCCGTACGGCCGCCGCCACCGACTCCTCCGTGACGACAGGGCCCGCCGGGCGGCCTCGTGCGTCGAGCGGGCAGACCCGCACCCGGTCGCCGCCCGCCGGGACCAGCGCCCACCGCTCCCCGCCGGGCGGCGCGCCACCTGCCGCGGGCACCGCCCGCGCCGTGTGCCCGACCCCCGTCTCGTCCATGCCCGAAGTGTCGCAGCCGCCTCTGACAACGCCTCCGGCCTGCTCACGGGGAGGGAGGGACGGGCGCGGTCCGGTCCGACGGTCCCGATCACGGACAGATGAGGGGGTGTCATACTTCCTGCGTCCCAACGCACTTGGAGGCCAGGGCCGACTGTGAACAAGAGCCAACAGCGTGGCGCGCGCTCCCTCCCCGCGCCCCGTGCCACCGAGAGGTCCCAGGCGCGCCGCGCCGAGCTCCTGGCGATAGGCCGCAAGCTGTTCGCCGACACCTCCTACGACGCCCTGTCCATGGACGACATCGCGCGCAGCGCGGGGGTGGCGAAGGGGCTGATCTACTACTACTTCACCAACAAGCGGGGCTACTACCTGGCGATCATCGAGGAGGCCGTCGCCGAACTGGTGGCCCGGGCGACGAGCGCCTCCGAGCTGCCCCCCGCCGAGCGGGTGCACCGCACCATCGACGGCTATCTGCGGTACGCCCAGCACAACCAGGCGGCCTACCGCACGATCGTCAGCGGGGGAGTGGGCCACGACGAGCAGGTCATGGCGATCCACGACCGGGTGCGCGAACAGTTGGTGGGCGCCATCGCCGAGGGTGCCTGGAGCCGTACCGACATCCCGCCCCTCGCCCGGACGGCCCTGGTGGGCTGGCTGGCCTCGGTGGAGGGCGTCACCCTGGACTGGCTGGCCCGCAAGCAGCAGCTGTCCCGCGAGGTGCTGCGCGAACTGCTCACCCGCACGCTGCGCGGCACGCTGGAGATCATCGCGGAGTTCGACCCGGCACTGCCCCCGCCCACGCCCCCGCAGGTCCAGAGCCGAACGCGGCCGTAGCCTCCTGCCGAGCCCGGAGGCCCGCAGCCATGCGGTTCTGCGGTTCTTCTCCGAGGTCCCCTTCGGCGCTTCTGCCCCCCCCGGGCCCGCCGTCGGTCCGGTCGGCACCGGCATATCTCTCTCCTTTCGGGACACTCGTCCGCAGAAGAGCGTCCTTCCGGCTGAGAGGGAAACCATGGACATATCGGGTCTGATCAGCGCGCTCGTCGTCGGCATCGTCATCGGTGCGCTCGGTCGGCTGGTGCTGCCGGGCAGGCAGCAGGTGGGGGTGGTGTGGACGATCGTGGTCGGCATCGTCGCCGCGCTGATCGGCAGCGGCATCGCGGGGGCGGTCGGCGTGGCGGACACCAAGGGGTTCGACTGGATCGAGCTGATCATCCAGGTCGCCCTGGCGGCGGTCGGCGTCGGCGCGCTTGAGCGGGCGCGCGCGGGCGGACGGGTGCGCCGCTGACAGGTGGCGGGCCGGCACCTCCCGCCGGCGTGCTCGGGTGCCGGGTGCCCGGTGCCGGTCTGCGCCGACAGTGCAAAGACGGGGTGAGGCCCCGCGGTGGTCCACCGCGGGGCCTCATGTGTGCTTCGTCGAGCAGTGTGCGCCGAGAGGTTCCGCCCCTATCGGATGGCCTTTATCAGCTCTCCGTCGGAGGTGTCACCGCTCAGCTCCCAGAAGAAGGCGCCGGCCAGGCCCTGTTGTGCGGCCCAGTCTCCCTTGGCGCCGATCGTCTCCGGGGTGTCGTAGCTCCACCACTGGTTGCCGCAGTGCGCGTAGGCGGTGCCGCCGACCTTCCCGGTGGCCGGGCAGCGGGCCTTGAGGACCTTGTAGTCCTCGATGCCCTGCTCGTAGGTGCCCGGTGCCGGACCGGTCGCCGTTCCGCCGGGAGCCGACTGCGTCACTCCGCTCCAGCCGCGGCCGTAGAAGCCGAGCCCGTACAGCAGCTTGCTGCTGGGGACGCCCATGCTCTTGAGCTTGGCGATGGTCGCCTGGGTGTTGAAGCCCTCCTTGGGGATGCCCTGGTACGAGCTGAGGGGTGAGTGCGGGGCCGTGGGTCCCTTCGCGTCCCAGGCGCCGAAGTAGTCGTACGTCATCGGCAGGTACCAGTCGACGTACTGTGCGGCCGTCCTGTAGTCGGTGGCCTCCAGCTTCCCGCCGGGGGAGGCGTCAGCGGTGATGGCGGCGGTGACCAGCTTGTCGCCGAACTTGGCGCGCAGTGCCTTCATCAGATTGCCGAAGGCGTTCGGGCCGCTGGTGTCGCAGCTCAGACCGCAGGCGTTCGGGTACTCCCAGTCGATGTCGATGCCGTCGAAGAGCCCCTTCCAGCGGGAGTCGTTGAGCAGGTTGTAGCAGGACTCGGCGAAGGCCTCGGGATTCTTGGCCGCCTCACCGAAGCCGCCGGACCAGGTCCAGCCGCCGAAGGACCACAGCACCTTCAGGTCCGGGTGCTTCTGCTTGAGCTTGAGCAGCTGGTTGAAGTTGCCGCGCAGCGGCTGGTCCCAGGTGTCCGCCTTGCCGTCCACGCTCTGGGCGGCGGTGTAGGCCTTCTCGTAGTCGGCGTAGCTGTCGCCGACCGTGCACTTGCCGCCCTGGACGTTGCCGAAGGCGTAGTTGATGTGGCTGAGTTTGTCGGCCGAGCCCGAGGTCTCGATGTTCTTGACGTGGTAATTGCGCTGGTAGACGCCCCAGTTGGTGAAATACCCGACCGTCTTGCCGGCTGCCGCTGTCGATTTCGCGGTCACGGCCGGGGTCTGCGGCTTGTCGGCGGGTGCCTGCCGGCCGCCGGCCGACGCGGTTGCCGAGAGCAGCGTCGTGGCCAGGAGTGCCGCGCACAGTGCGCCCAGGAAGGCGATCAGTCCGCGGCGGCGAGTGCGGCGGGGGAGGAGGCGGGGACGTCTGGAGTCGAGGGGGCGTTGTCTTGACGATCCGAGCATGGTCACCTCGCGTGTGGGGTGCGGGGGGTGTGGTGCCGGTCGTACGTTCGGGGAATGTAGAAGGACTAGACCAGTCCGTCAATGGTTCGGACCAATATCCGTCGAGCCGGTACACCGGCCGGCACGAGGCGGCCCCGGCCGCGATCACCGCGCTGTTCGCCCCCGTACGCCGGTGACGGGCGGCCCTCGATCGGGCATACTCCAACTCGCCGCAGCCGCTGGTCAGCCACCCTCGCGACCCGACGGTGCAGTATCACGGCAGGGGCAGCGGCACCCCCGGCCCGCCAGTGGGCCGGTGTCCCTCGGCGACCCGCCACACCCCGGCGCCGTCGCCGCAGTTCCTGACCCGAAGGAGAGCGCGCCATGCCACAGGACGGTCCGCAGTCGGTGGAACGAGAACTGCCCACCGACGAGGCACGCGACCTGCTGGGCCTCGTCCGCGATCTGGTGCAGCGGGAGATCAAGCCGGTGGCGGCCGAACAGGAGGCGGCGGGCGTCTTCCCGCGCGAGACCTTCCGGCTGCTCTCCGAGGCGGGTCTCCTGGGTCTGCCCTACCCCGAGGAGTACGGCGGCGGAGGCCAGCCCTACCAGGTCTATCTCCAGGTACTGGAAGAACTCGCCGCCGCGCGCCTCACCGTGGGGCTCGGCACGAGCGTGCACTCGCTCGCCTGCCACGGGCTGGCCCACTTCGGCAGCAAGCAGCAGCGCACCGAGTGGCTGCCCGACATGCTCGGCGGCGGCCTGCTCGGCGCCTACTGCCTCTCCGAGCCCTCCTCCGGCTCCGACGCCGCCGCACTGCGCACCCGGGCCGTCCGCGACCAGGGGGCATCCGGGACGCAGTCCGGGGACGGCGACTGGGTGCTGAACGGCACCAAGGCATGGATCACCCACGGCGGTGTCGCCGACTTCTACACCGTGCTCACCCGTACCGGCCAGGAGGGGCCTTGCGGCATCACCGCGTTCCTCGTCCCCGCCGACGCCGAGGGGCTGAGCGCCGCGACGCCCGAGCACAAGATGGGGCTCAACGGATCACCCACCGCACAGCTCCACTTCGACGGGGTCCGGGTGCCCGACGCCCGCAGGCTCGGCGACGAGGGCCAGGGCTTCACCGTCGCGCTCTCCTCCCTCGACTCGGGCCGCCTGGGCATCGCGGCCTGTGCGGTGGGCGTCGCGCAGGCCGCCCTGGACGAGGCGCTGGCCTACATGGCCCAGCGCGAGCAGTTCGGCCGCCCCCTCACGGACTTCCAGGGGCTGCGCTTCATGCTCGCCGACATGGCCACCCAGATCGAGGCGGGCCGGGCGCTGTACCTGGCCGCGGCCCGGCGGCGGGACGCGGGGCAGCAGTTCTCCCGGCAGGCGGCGATGGCCAAGCTGTTCTGCACCGACACCGCGATGCGCGTCACCACGGACGCGGTGCAACTCCTGGGCGGATACGGCTACACGACGGACTTCCCCGCCGAGCGGTACATGCGCGAGGCCAAGGTGCTCCAGATCGTGGAGGGCACCAACCAGATCCAGCGCATGGTGGTCGCCCGGCACCTGGCGGGGCCGGAGACCAGGAGCTGAGTCGAAACGTGCGGCCCGCGGCGGTCGCCGTTCGCGCCTCGTACGCGTACCGGCCACTTCCCCCTCATCCGACGGTCTGAGAATCTCCCGGACATCGCGTATCGCCCACAGCTGGAGGCGCCATATGTCCGCAGCCGCACCGCACTTCACCCGCCGCCGCGGCATCCGTACGGCCGCGGCGGCGGCCCTCGCGCTGCCCCTCGCGGCGCGCACCGCGACCGCACAGGCCGCGACAGCACACCCCGCGACCGAGCGTGCGAACGAGCGGCCGGCGGCCGAGGACGGCGCGGCGCTCCGCACGATGACCTTCAATCTGCGCTACGCCTCCGACACCCCGCCCAACAGCTGGGCCGAGCGCCGCCCCGTCACCCGGGCGCTGCTCCGCCGGGAGCGACCGCATCTGATCGGCACCCAGGAGGGGCTGTACCCGCAGCTGAAGGACATCGCCGCCGACCTGGGGCGGGCACGCTACGACTGGCTCGGCATCGGCCGCGCGGGCGGCAGCCGGGACGAGTTCATGGCCGTCTTCTACGACGTCCGGCGGCTGCTGCCGCTCGAATACGACCACTTCTGGCTCTCCGACCAGCCCGCCCTGATCGGCTCCACCACCTGGGGCAACACCGTCATCCGGATGGTCACCTGGGTGCGGTTCCGCGATCTGGCCACCGGCCGCGAGCTGTACCACCTCAACACCCACCTGGACCACCGGAGCCAGCCCTCCCGGGAGCGGTCGGCGGCCCTGATCACCGAGCGGCTGGCGGCACTCGACCCGGCACTGCCGCGCCTGGTGACCGGCGACTTCAACGTCCCGGCGCACGGCAACCCCGTCTACGACACGCTGCTGGCCGACGGTGAACTCGTCGACACCTGGGATACCGCAGGCAGCCGCAGCAAGCTGTACGGGACCTTCCACGGCTACCGGCCGCTGGTACCCGACGGTGACCGCATCGACTGGATCCTGGCCTCACCCGGCGTCCGTGTCCGCAGCGCGACGATCAACACCTTCGAGCGCGACGGGCAGTACCCCAGCGACCATCTGCCGGTGCAGGCGCTGATCGAGCTCTAGGCGAACGCTCGCGATCAATACAGCCGGGCCGCGGGAGCCCGCTCGCGGGGGCGCCGTCACCCGCGGGCGGCGTCCCACACGTCCTCGGCCACCTCCTTGCTGAGCGCCACCCGCACCAGCCCGGCCGCCAGCGGGGCCAGCTCGTCCTTCCGCACCATCCCTGCCAGCTTCTGAGCCGACTTCGGCAGCCCCAGCCGCTCCGCGCCCTGCAGGGCCTTGTCGTCCAGGTAGGGCTGGTACTCCGGCCAGACCGCCTGGGCCTCCCGCAGGAAGATCGACACCCCCATCGGGCCGATGCCGGGAACCTCGCGCAGCGCGCCCTCGACGTCGCCGTCCTTGCGCATCCTGCGCACATCGCCGCCCCAGCGGTCCAGCAGCAGTTCGGCCCCCCGGCCCAGCTGGGTGGCGGTGCGCTCGTCGTAGCGGCGGTAGCCGCCCTCGCCGAGCGCGTCGACCCGTTGCTGCCAGGTGGCCTGGGCCATCCGCTTCGGGTCCTTCATCCCGGCCTTCGCCAGCGCCCGTGCGCTGGCGACCGCGATGTCCGAGCGGATGCGGGCGCTCAGCAGCAGGGAGAGCACCAGCAGCTGGTAGAGCGGCTGCGGGGTGTCACGCAGCGTGATGCCTGCCTCGTCCGCGTAGGTCTTTCCGTGCCGCTTCAGCAGCTCCCTGACCAGGGCCTGCTGCTGGTCCTGCTTGCCGGCCTGCTTGGTGCCGGCCGACCTGGTCGACCTGCTCTTCGTGCTCGTGTTCGCCATTGACGCCTCCTCGGCAGCGGGTCCCCAGCCGTACGGGGACCCACGCCGGGCCCGTACGGAACTACCCGGTCAGCTGTTCCTCACCGGGGCCCGGCCGAAAACGCGCACGACGGCCTCTCACCGTTCCGCGCCGCGCCCCCCTGCGGCTCCACCGGGCGGCTCTCCACCGGCCACCTCTCACCACTGGGCCACGTCCGGCACCGGCACCGGCACCGAGCCCTGCCGCAGGGAGCGGGCGCCCGCCACGCCCACCAGGGAGGCGGCGACCGCGGCCCGGACGGGCACCCGGGGCGGCGCCCCCTCGGTCACCGTGCGCCGGAACGCCTCGACGATCCTGGCCGTGCCCGCTTCGGCGGGGGCGACCTGCTCGCCGTACAGCACCGTCCGCGGCGGGCGGCGCACCTCGTCGCGGAGCGAACCGCCGTGTGCCCACGGCTCGTTGCGCAGCCGTACCGACCAGGCGGCCTCGCCCGGCGCGCGCAACGACTCCGCGAGCCCCCGGCTGCCGCGTACCGACAGCCACGACCAGTGGCTGTCCGGTTCGCCCTGGAGGAACGTCTGCCGGGTGAGCGCCAGCGCTCCCGTCGACAGCCGGGTGGCCAGCACGACCGCCATGGGGCGCTCGCCGGTGCCCACCGGGTGTGCCGTGACCTCCACGGGCCGGGCGCCGGTCACATCCAGCACGGGGGAGAGGGTGTGGGTGCAGTAGGCGGTGGGGGAGATCCTGCCGCGCCAGTGCGCGGGGTCCCCCGCCAGGGCGGCCACGTCCTGCGGGGCGAGGCCGTGCACATAGTCGCACTCGATCAGCTCGACGGAGCCGATCTCGCCGTCCGCGACAAGCCCCGCGACCGTCCGCACATGGGGGTGCTCGACGTAGTTCTCCGCGAAGGAGTAGTCGGCCGAGGACTGTTCGGCGGCCCGGACCAGGGCCCTGCCCTCCTCCTCGGTCACGCAGGCGGCACACTCGCTCAGTACGTGCACGCCCCGTTCGAGGAAGGCCAGCGCCGGCTCGGCGTGTGCGTCGAAGTCGTGGGCCAGGACGACCGCCGCCACATCGGCGGTCACCAGCTGCTGCCAACTGCTGGCCGTACGTGCTTCGGGAAACTCCGCGGAGGCTGCCGCCAGCAGTTCCGGGTCGGGGTCGCACAACGCCGCGACGTCGAACCCGGCCCGGTCGCACCAGCGGGCGAGCACCAGCCCGCGCCGCAACCCCACGATCAACACCCGTGCCATGCGCCCACCTTGGCCCGGCTCCGAAGTTCGGGCAATCGAATTACCCGCACAGTGGCGCCGACTGCCGGCCGACGGGCGACCGGCAGGAGCAGCTGGACGGTGGCGATGTGCGGCGCGTCAGGCCTGCCCGGCGCCTTGGCCGGTCACTCCGCCGGTCACTCAGTGCCGGCCCGGACGGGGCGGGTGTCGGGGCGGCCCGCGTGGGAGAACGGCTGGGTCCGCCAGTCCAGCCCCTCGGGCAGCGTCAGCAGTTCACTCACCGCGCGTTCGCGCGTCTCGCTGTCCCACGGCGTGGCGTCCCGCACCGGGCGGCCCGAACCCTGGCACACCGTCAGGCCGAACGGATCCCAGGGCGAGGCGCACAGCCCGTGGCGCGGCAGTTTCTCCTCCTGGGTGAAGACCGCGATTGCCTGGCGGCATTCGGGGCACTTGACGCGGAGACCTTCGTACATCTCGTCCTCAACGACCGGTCCTGTCAGCTCGGCGGAGACGCCGGGGCCGTCCGAAGAGGCGGCCGCTGCGTTCTCGTGCGACTCGTCGTACCGATGAACGGAGTGGGCGGACTTCGTCGTGCGCATGTGATCCCCCTCGATGGAACGGCCGGGCGACTGGGCTCCGGCCACAGCAAGCACTTCCCGCCGTGCTACGCGCATAATCACCTCGCGGGGGAGGACGCGGGTGCACAAGTGTGGCCTTCGTCACATACTTGAAGCTTCCACGTTCACCCCCGGCGCCCGCCCGCCACGGCGCGCCACCCGCTCGTGCCGGAGGGTTCCCGCTGCGCCGGGCGCGCGAGCGCAGTACGGTGATCCGCTGTGGAGGAACTCGACCGTCAGATCGTGGAACTGCTCGTCAAGGACGGGCGGATGAGCTACACCGACCTGGGCAAGGCCACCGGCCTGTCCACCTCGGCCGTGCACCAGCGCGTACGCCGCCTCGAGCAGCGCGGCGTCATCCGCGGCTACGCCGCGCTGGTGGACCCCGAGGCCGTCGGGCTGCCGATGACGGCGTTCATCTCCGTCAAACCCTTCGACCCCAGTGCCCCGGACGACATCGCGGAACGGCTCGCGGACGTGCCGGAGATCGAGGCGTGCCACAGCGTGGCGGGGGACGAGAACTACATCCTCAAGGTGCGGGTCGCCACTCCCATCGAACTGGAGCACCTGTTGGCCCGGATCCGCAGCCTCGCCGGGGTCTCGACCCGTACGACCGTCGTGCTGTCCACCCCGTACGAGGCCAGGCCGCCCCGCATCTGAGACGCCGCCCGCCGCCGTCCCACCGGCCGTCCCGGCGCCGTCCCGTGGACCCCGCGCGAGGAGAGGGCCCCGGGAGCGGGAGACTGTCCCCCATGAGCGACAGCACAACCCCCTCCCGGCCCCGCACCCTCCTGTTGCGCGGGGGCGAGGTGCACAGCCCCGCCGATCCGTTCGCGACCGCGATGGTCGTGGAGGGCGACAGCATCGCCTGGATCGGCACGGAGGGCGCTGCCGACTCCTTCGCCGACGGTGTCGACGAGGTGGTCCATCTCGACGGTGCACTGGTCACACCGGCCTTCACCGACGCCCATGTGCACACGACGGCGACCGGGCTCGCGCTGACCGGCCTCGATCTGTCCGGCGCGCCCACCCTCGCGGACGCGCTCGCCCAGGTGCGCGCGTACGCAAAGGCCCGGCCGGACGACCGGGTGCTGCTGGGTACCGGCTGGGACGCCCACGCCTGGCCCGAACAGCGCCATCCCAGCCGCGCCGAGCTCGACGAGGCGAGCGGTGGACGGCCCCTGTATCTCACCCGGATCGACGTCCATTCCGCACTCGCCGACACGGCCATGCTCGACCTCGTCCCCGACATCACCACCCGCGAGGGGTACCGGCCCGACGCGCCGTTGACGGGCGACGCGCACCACGCCGTCCGGGAGGCCGCGTACGCCACGCTCACCCCGCGGCAGCGCACCGAGGCCCAACGCGCCGCCCGCGCCCATGCCGCCTCGCTCGGCATCGGCGCGCTGCACGAGTGCGCCGGACCCGACATCTCCGGCGAGGACGACCTGCGCGGGCTGCTCGCGCTGGCGGCCGAGGAGCCCGGCCCCCGCGTCCACGGCTACTGGGCGGAGCTCGTCACCTCGGCGAAGGAGGCGGCCAGGATCGGTGGACTCGGCGTCGTCGGCGCGGCCGGTGATTTGTTCGCGGACGGTTCCCTCGGCTCGCACACCGCGCATCTGTGCGCCCCCTACGCGGACGCGCCGCACATCAGCGGGAGCGCCCTGCTGGACGCCGAGGCCGTCGCCGCCCACGTCGCCGCCTGCACCGAGGCAGGGCTCCAGGCCGGGTTCCACGCCATCGGTGACGCCGCGCTCCAGGCCGTCACCGAGGGCGTTCGCCGGGCTGCCGAGACCGTCGGCCCGGCCCGGGTCCGGGCGGCCCGGCACCGCGTCGAGCACGCCGAGATGCTCACCGAGCAGACCCTCGCCGACTTCGCCGACCTGGCCCTCACCGCCTCCGTGCAGCCGGGATTCGACGCCGCCTGGGGCGGCGCGGACGGTATGTACGCGCGCCGGCTGGGTGCCGAGCGCGCCGCATCTCTCAACCCGTACGCGGCGCTGCTGCGGGCCGGGGTGCCGCTCGCCCTCGGCTCGGACAGCCCCGTCACCCCGCTCGGCCCGTGGGAAGCGATCCGCGCCGCCGCCTTCCACCACACCCACGAACACCGGATCTCCGTACGCGGCGCCTTCACCGCGCACACCCGTGGCGGCTGGCGCGCCCTCGGCCGCGACGACGCCGGGGTGCTGGTCCCGGGCGCACCCGCCGACTACGCGCTGTGGCGGACGGGGCCCCTCGTCGTCCAGGCTCCCGACACCCGCGTCGCCAACTGGTCCACCGACCCACGCTCCGGCACCCCCGGACTGCCCGACCTGACACCGGGCGGTCAAGTCCCGGTCTGTCTGCGGACGGTGGTGGGCGGACGTACGGTCTACGCACGGCCGGACGAGTGATGTAGGGGGCGGTAATACGGCCGAACGAGACCCCCTCCGCCGGTCGCTACGGCGCCGCCTTCTCCGCACTGACCAGGCCTTTCGCTGAAACACCCCAGGTAACCCGGCTGTTGACAATGATTGCCCGAAGCCCGGTAGGTTCGGCCGCGTCCACCACAGGACGTCCGACCGGGGAGCTTCCGCGCTGTCGTCGAACGCCGCTGGGCCACGGGGTGGTGTACCGCACCGGCGCACCACCACTGCGAGCCAGGTCCAGCGCCCGCGGCACGGGGACAGATGGTTTCCGCCGGTCGGCGGGTGTGACCCGGGACGGGGCCCGGACGCTCAGTAGACAACGGCTTTCGGACGATCCGCAGCCAGCGGGTCCCAGGTCGGCCCGAAGGGCACCGGGCCCCGATCCGTAGACAGCGCCCGAACCGCACGGCGTGCACCCGCCGATGACGCTCCGCGACCCGGCGGCTACCGCGCCCGTCCGCGCTCCCGTGCTTTCCCGCCGCTTTACGGTCCCGCGCCCCGCACCGGGCTCCGCGCGTTGTACGGTCAGCTCACGACCGCACGACCTGCTAGGAAGGCCGCGACCTTGGCATCGGGCCCCGACACCACCTCCGCTTCCGCCCCGGACGGCTCCCGGGCGCGGAAGGCGGCACCCGCCGCCCGGCGCAGCGCGCCGGGAGAGCCGGCACGCGAGAGCCGCGCCGGCACGGCGAGCAGCGCCGACACCAGCAGCAGCGCCGACCCGAGCAGTAACGTCACCTCGGATGCCGGGCAGCCGACGGACAAGGGCGCCGGGCGCCCCGGCCGGATGCGCAGGCTCGCGGCGCTGGCGCGGCGCGAAGCCCGCCGCACGGGACTGGCGGCCCTCAGTGGTGTCGTCCTCGCGTTCGCCTTCCCGCCGTACGGGATCTGGCCGCTCTCGCTCGTGGCCGTCGCCGCGCTCAGCCTGCTCACCCGCGGGCGCACGATCCGCCAGGGAGCCTGGCTCGGACTCGCGTTCGGCTGGCCCTTCTTCGTCGTCCTGCTCAAGTGGCTGCACGTCGTCGGCTGGGACGCCACCATCGGACTCGCCTTCCTGCAGGGGCTGTTCGTACTCGGACTCGGTGCCGGTCTGGCCGTCACCTCGCGGCTGCCGGCCTGGCCGCTGTGGGGCGCCTGCCTGTGGGTGACCGAGGAATTCCTGCGCGACCGGCTGCCGTTCGGGGGCTTCTCCTGGGGGCGCCTCGCCTTCGCCAACACCAGCTCCCCCTACACGCCGCTGGCCGCGCTGGGCGGCGCCCCGCTGGTGACCTTCGCCGTGGCGCTGTCGGGCACCCTGCTGGCCGCCGCGGCGCTGACCGGGTGGCGGCTGCGCTCCCGTCCGGCACGCACCACCCGCGCCTGGGCCACCGGGCTCGGCGCGCTCGGGCTCGCCGGCGCGATCACCGTCGCCGGGTTCGCGGTGCCCGTGCCGACCAAGGCGGCCGACACGGTCCGCATCGCCGTCGTGCAGGGCAACGTCCAGCAGCCGGGCATGCACTTCCTCGGCCGCCCCATGCAGATCCTCAACAACCACGTCGAGGCCACCCTCGACCTGGCCGAGCGGATCAAGCAGGGCAAGGAGCCCAAGCCCGATCTGGTGATCTGGCCGGAGAACTCCTCCGATCTCGACCCCTACAAGTGGCCCGAGGCGGGTGACCGCATCGACGAGGCCGTCAAGGCCGTCGGCGTTCCCGTCCTGGTCGGCGCACTCGTCGACCACCCCACCAAGGAGGGCTACGTCGAGAACCAGGGCATCGTCTGGGACCCGAAGAAGGGCCCCGGCGCGTCCTACACCAAGCAGCACCCGGTCCCGTTCGGCGAGTACGTCCCCTTCCGCGACCAGCTCAGCAAGGTGATCACCCGCCTCCAGCAGGTCCCCCGCGACTTCTACCCCGGCGACCACACCGGCGTCCTGCAGACCGGCCCCGCGCGGCTGGGCGATGTGATCTGCTTCGAGGTCGCCTACGACGAGATCCCCCGGGACACCGTCAAGGACGGAGCCCGCGCGCTCGTCGTCCAGACCAACAACGCCACCTACGGGCGGACGGGCCAGCCCGAGCAGCAGCTGGCCATGTCCCAGCTGCGCGCCGTCGAGCACGGCCGCGCCGTGGTGACCGCGGCGACGAGCGGCATCAGCGCCATCGTCTCGCCCGACGGCACGGTCCAGCAGCGTACGGAGGAGTTCACCCAGGACGTCCTCACCGGGGACCTCCCACTGCGGGACGAGATCACCCTCGCCGACCATGTCGGTGCCGTTCCTGAGTGGGTGATCGCTATCGTGGGCGTGCTCGCCTGCGCCGGAGCCCTGCTCCTGGGCCGCAGGACGCGCGGCGGCCGTACGCAAGCCCGTACGGCAACCGAGACGCCGGACGCCGCCGGCCACCAGGACGGCACCGACGAGCAGGACCGACAGGCTCAACCGGAGGGGCAGCACCAGTGACGGACGGCGGACAGCGGCGGTACGGCCCGCTCGGGACGGCCCTGGTCATCATCCCGACCTACGACGAGGCCGACAACATCCAGCCTGTCGTCTCCCGGGTACGCGAGGCGGTGCCCGAGGCGCACATCCTCATCGCCGACGACAACAGCCCCGACGGCACCGGCAAGATCGCCGACGAACTCGCCGCCGAGGACGACCACGTGCACGTCATGCACCGCAAGGGCAAAGAGGGCCTCGGTGCCGCCTATCTGGCGGGCTTCCGCTGGGGCATCGACAACGGCTACGGCGTGCTGATCGAGATGGACGCCGACGGCTCCCATCCGCCCGAGGAACTGCCCCGGCTGCTGACCGCGCTGGGCGGCGCCGACCTGGTGATCGGTTCCCGCTGGGTGCCCGGCGGCCGGATCGTCAACTGGCCCAAGTCCCGTGAGTTCCTCTCGCGCGGCGCCAGCACCTACTCCCGGCTGCTCCTGGACGTCGACGTACGCGATGTGACCGCGGGCTTCCGCGCCTTCCGCAAGGAGACCCTGGAGGGCATCGGGATGGACTCCATCGCCTCCCAGGGCTACTGCTTCCAGGTGGATCTCACCCGACGCACCGTGCACGCCGGCTACCACGTGGTGGAGGTTCCGATCACCTTCGTCGAGCGGGAGCGCGGCGACTCCAAGATGAGCCGGGACATCATGGCCGAGGCGCTGTGGCGGATCGCCGCCTGGGGTGTCGAGGGCCGGGTCAAAAAGGTCCTCGGCCGCGGTGAGGGCCGCACCGACGAGCGCTCCGACGGCCGCTCCCACAGCCGGGAAGGCGACCGGGAGAGCGACCGGCCAGGCGGCTGATCCCGGGCCTACGTGACACCAGGCACACTGGAAGAATGACGACGCGCGCACCTTTCCCGTACGAGCCCCACGGACAGGGCTCGGACGGTGCAGACGGCGGACCGGGGCAGGGAGCCGGGGCCCGCTCCGGCGGGAAGCCTCCGCCCCGGCCGCCTCGGTCCAAGGGCCGCACGCTGCTGCCGCTGGCCGTCGCGCTGTGGGCCGTACTGGAGATCTGGCTGCTGACCCTGCTCGGTCAGGCGGCGGGCGGGCTGACGGTCTTCCTCGTGCTGGCCGGCGGTTTCGTGCTCGGTGCCGCCGTGATCAAGCGGGCCGGCCGCCGCGCCTGGCGCAACCTCGCCGAGACCGTCCAGCGAGCCCAGGAGCAGGCGCGCGGGGGCGGCGAGCCCACCGACCGGCCCGCCGCCGAGAGCGGTGGCAACGGAACGGCGATGCTCGGCGGACTGCTGCTGATGATCCCCGGGCTCGTCTCGGACGCCGCCGGGCTGCTGTGCCTCTTCCCGCCGACGGCCAAGCTGCTGCGCGGCACCGTGCAGCGCTCCGTGGACCGGCGCAGCGGATTCCCGCCCGGCACTCTCGGCGACGCCTACCAGCAGGCGCGTACGGCCGAGCAGCAGGTGCGGATGCACCGCCCGGACGGCAAGGTCGTCCAGGGCGAGGTCGTGCGCGACGACGACCGGCCGGGTGACGCGGACGGACAGCAGGGGCGCTGACCCGCTACCGCGGGTCACGGGTCGCCGGTCGAACGAAGCCAGCCGAACTAAAACGAAACGGGAGGGCCCGGGGTCACACGAGAACGTGTGACCCCGGGCCCTCCCGCCGTGTCGTGTCGGTGCGCTGTCCCTGGTCAGGCGGACTTGCGCTTGTTTCCGCTGTTGTCGTCGCGGGGGTGCACCGCCAGGTTCATGGTGCCGGAGCGCAGTACGGCGAGCCGCTCGGCGAGGACTTCCTCGAGCTCCTCGCGGGTACGCCGCTCCATCAGCATGTCCCAGTGCGTGCGCGCGGGCTTGCCCTTCTTCTCCTCCGGACCCTCGCCGTCCACCAGGAGTGCCTGTGCGCCGCACACCTTGCACTCCCACTCGGTTGGAATCTCGGCCTCTACCGAGAACGGCATCTCGAATCGATGTCCGTTCTGGCATGCGTACTCCACGGCCTGGCGCGGGGCCAGGTCGATGCCGCGGTCGGTCTCGTAGCTGGTCACCACGAGTCGCGTGCCGCGAAGAGCTCGCTCACTCATGAATTCGTGCCTCCCGGGCTGGTCGCCCACAGGACAGGTGTCGCTGTCGTCGTCATCCGGTCAACGTCCGGCCGCCGGTGAAGATTCCCGCAAGGGGAGATCGCCCACCCGTCACGCACCTCCAACCGTGACGGAAGGCTGCGCGCCGCTGCTTGTTCGTGCCGCCGCTTCGTTGATCTGCGGTACCCCCCGGTGACCGGTTTGTCACAACTGACAGGAGATGTCACCCACTGTTCGCATCTCTTCGGCGTGCAGTAACGGTCCATCCGGTGGGCCAAAGGCGTACACTACCGGCCCAGCACCCGCAGGTCTAAATCCGGCCCGGTGCGACGTTGCCCACGGCCGCTGCCGCACGTCGTACGGGTACCCGCAGCAGCAGCGCGAAACCGAGTGCGAAGAAGACCACCAGCGACAGGATCGCGTTCCGGTAGTCGCCCGTGAGTTGGTACACCAGTCCGAACAGCAGCGGACCCAGCCAACTGGTGCCGCGGTCGCTGATCTCGTACAGCGCGAAGTACTCCGCCTCCTTGCCGGCCGGCACCAGGTGCGAGAACAGCGAGCGGGACAGCGCCTGGCTGCCGCCCAGCACCAGGCCGATGCCCACCGCCAGCGCATAGAACCAGACGGGGTTCTCGCGCGGCAGGAAGTACCCGGCGCCCACCGTCGCCGTCCAGGCTGCCAACGACCCCAGTATGGTGCGTTTGGCCCCGTAGCGGGCCGCGAGTCCGCCCAGCAGCAGGGCCCCCGCCACGGCGAGGACCTGCACCAGCAGAATCGCGCCGATCAGTGTCGTCTGGTCCAGCCCCAGGCCCTCGGAGCCGTAGACCGACGCCTGGGTGATCACCGTCTGGATGCCGTCGTTGTAGAGCAGATAGGCCAGCAGGAACAGCAGTGTGAGCGGATAGCGGCGCAACTGGCGCAACGTCCCCGCCAACTGGCGGAACCCCTGTCCGAAGGTCGCCCGCCCGGCCCCGCCCGGTGCGCCCGCGACGGCCGGGCGCTCCCGCAGCCGCAGCAGGGGGACGATCGTGAAGACGGCCCACCACACCCCTGCGGAGGACAGGCAGATGCGTACGGCTGTCGACTCCGTGACACCCAGCGACTCGTGCCCCAGGAACAGCCCCAGGTTGGCCACCAGCACCAGCGCCCCCGAGCCGTACCCGAAGGCCCAGCCGCGCGAGGAGACCGCGTCCCGCTCCTCGGGCGGGGCGATCTGGGGCAGGAAGGCGTGGTAGAGCACGATGGAGACGGCGAAGCTGACGTTCGCCACCACCAGCAGCACACCGCCCAGCAGATAGCGGTCGCCGTCCAGGAAGTACATCCCGGTCGTCGCCCCGGCCCCCAGATAGGCCGCGGCGCCCAGCAGTGGCTTCTTCCGGCCCGTGCGGTCGGCGAACGCCGCGGCCAGCGGCATCACCAGCACCGACAGCAGCACGGACGCCGACACCGCGTACGGGAAGAACGAGCCGGCCCGCACCGGTATCCCCAGCGGGTGCACATAGCCGTCCGCGCCGGCGGCGGCCTTGGTGACCTCGGTCAGATAGGGGCCGAGGAAGACGGTGAGCACACTCGTGGAGAAGACGGAGTTCGCCCAGTCGTAGAAGTACCAGCCGCGCTGCTCGCGGCGGCGCTCCCGCAGCGTCGTCAACTCCTCCGGTTCCGCGCCTCCTTCCGGCACCCGCGGCGCGTCCGGCGTATCCGGTGCGACCGTTCCCATCCCCGTTCCTCCCCGTCGACCCGTCGTGCGGGCTGCTGCCGGCGGCCTCGACCACCCTCGAACGCCGACGATCTTCGCAACCGGCCCGGGGAGACTACAGCCCGGCTCCCACCGCCCGGAAAGTCGCGCGCGGCCACCGGCGGCGGCCTGGCATCCTGGCGGCGCCCCGAACACCGCAAACCGAGGAGTTCGCACACCGTGCCCGCCGAACCCGGCCAACCGAAAGCCGCAGCACCGGACTTGACCGAGCACCATATCGTCGTCGCCGGGCGCCGGATCGCCTGTCTCGACAGCGGCGGCCCCGGGCCGGTGCTGCTCGCCCTGCACGGCCACTTCGGGCGCGGCCGGATCTTCGCCCCGCTGGCCCGCGCCCTGGCGGGCCGCTACCGCGTCATCGCCCACGACCAGCGCTCGCACGGCCGCTCCGACCGGGCCGAGGACTTCTCTCCCGAGGCGTACGCCGACGACGCGGCGGCCCTGCTGGAGGTGCTGGGCATCCCGTCGGCCGCCGTACTGGGCCATTCCATGGGCGGCGCCGTCGCCTTCACCCTGGCGGCCCGCGCCCCCGAGCGGGTTCGCGCGCTGCTCGTCGCCGATATGACCGTGCTCAACCAGGAGCCGGAGGCACACCCGGTGCTCGACTGCTCGCGTTGGCCGCGCCGCGCCCCCAGCAGGCAGGCGCTCGGCGCCGCGATCGAGGCCCAGGGCGTTCCGGACGCGGGCTATTTCCTGCAGAGCGCGGTGCCGTTCGAGGACGGCTGGGGCCTGCTGTTCGACACCGGCGACATGATGGCCTCGCAGCGCGCCTTCGCGGGCGACCTGAGCGGGTACTGGCGTGCCTCCGACCAGCCCGCGCTGCTGCTGCGCGCGGAGGACAGCTTCATGCTCTCCGCGCGGGTTGCACAGCGGATGGTGGCGGAGCGTCCGCACACCGAGCTCGTCACCTTCCCCGGCTGCGGCCACTGGCTGTACGAGGACGACCCGGACGGCTTCGCCAGGGCGGTCGGCGGCTTCCTGGACCGTACGCCCGGCTGACGGCCCCCTCCCGCTGCCGGCCGGTGGCTCACTGGTGGCGCCAGAGGCCGCGCCGGGCGAACAGGTCGCGCAGCATCTCCAGTTGGTCGGTCATGATGCCGTCCACGCCCAGGTCCAGCAGGGCCGCGGCACGTTCCGGGTCGTTCACCGTCCACACGTGTACCCGCAGACCCCGCTCGTGCGCGGCGCGCACGAAGGCGCGGTCCACCACCCGGAGCCGTCCGTGCCGTTCGGGCACCTGCGCGCAGCCCGCTCCCGCGCGCAGCCTCCAGGGGAGCTTGAGGGAGCGCATCCGCAGTGCGAGTACGCCGCTGGTGCCCAGCGAGGTCAGCAGCCGGGGCCCGGCCAGCGCACGCGCTCTGGCCACACGCGCCTCGTTGAACGAGCCCACGCACACCCGGTCCCAGGCCGCCTCACCGTCCAGCAGTTCCAGCAGGGGGACGAGCGCTCTTTCGGACTTCACGTCGATGTTCCAGCGCACGCGGGGGAAGGCGCGCAGCAGTTCGGCGAAGAGCGGTATCGGTTCGCGTCCCGCCACCCGGGCCCGGCTCACCTCGGCCCAACCGAGCTCGGCGAGGGGGCCGCTGCAGTCGGTGGTGCGCTCCAGGGTGGTGTCGTGGAAGGCCACCAGCGCGCCGTCCGCAGTGGTGTGCACATCGGTCTCCAGGTAGCGGTAGCCGAGCTCCACGGCGCGGGAGAAGGCCGCATGGGTGTTCTCCAGTCCGGAGGCCGCACCGCCCCGGTGCGCGAAGGCCAGTGGTGCCGCGGCGTCGAGGAACGGATGGACGGGGGGATGGCCGGGGGAGGGGAAGTGGGCGCTGTCGGCGGGTACGTTCGTCACCGCCGCAGTATCGCCGCAGTCCTCAGCCGCGCAGTACGGTGCCTTCCGGTTCGCCGCCGCGGGCCACCACCCGCGATCCCTCGCCCGTCCCGGCGCTGTCCGGCAGGGCGAAGACGCGGAGGAAGAACTGGGCGAGGGGGCCGATCGCCAGCGCGTACAGCACCGTGCCCACCCCGGCCGAGCCGCCCAGCAGGATCCCGGTGAGCAGGACCACCACCTCGATCCCCGTCCGCACCAGCCGGATCGAGCGACCCGTGATCTTGTGCAGCCCGGTCATCAGCCCGTCACGGGGTCCAGGCCCGAAGCGGGCCGAGATGTACAGTCCCGTCGCCGCGCCGTTCAGCACCACGCCCGACAGCAGCAGCGGCACGCGGTAGGTCAGCGCGTCCACGTGGGGGAGCAGCCACAGCGTCGCGTCCATCGACAGGCCGACCAGGAAGACATTGGAGACGGTGCCCAGACCGGGACGCTCGCGCATCGGCCACCACAGCAGCAGCACCGCCGCGCCCGCGATGATCGTGACCGTGCCGATCGACAGTCCGCTGCGCTCCGAGATGCCCTGGTGGAAGACGTCCCAGGGGTCCAGCCCCAGGCCCGCGCGCACCATGAGTGCCGCACTCGCGCCGTACAGCAGCAGCCCCACGTACAGCTGGGTGAGCCGGCGGAACAGCTGCCTGCCGGAACCCTTGTCGGAACCTATGCCGGATCCCTTGTCAGAACCCCTGGAAATGGACAAAGACCTACCCCTTCTCGTGCCAGTGGACTGTCTCGTGGCACCCTGTGGCATGGAAGCAGGCCATTTCAACGGCCAATCCAGGAGAGGTGGACCGAACAATGGCGCACTGGAACTCCGCCGTGGGGGCCGCACAGCTCGCGCGGCTCCTCGGCTCGCAGCACAGCGTGCGGCGGGAGACCCCGGGGGCCGCAGCACGGGAGAGCTCGTCCCCGGCGGGCACTGCGGGCACTGCGGATGTGCCGGGCACGGCCGAAGCGTCGGCCGCCACCGGGGTGCTCGGTACGGGCACCGCCCAGGCCACCCGGAGAGTGCCCGCCTACCGCTCTTTGGCCGAAGGGCTGCGCCTCCTCGTGCTGGAGGGCCGGATTCCTGTGGCGACCCGGCTGCCCGCCGAGCGGGAGCTGGCCGCGGCACTGTCGGTGAGCCGCACGACGGTGGCCGCCGCCTTCGAGGCGCTGCGCGCCGACGGGTTCCTGGAGTCCCGCCGCGGCTCCGGAAGCTGGACGACCGTGCCGGCGGGCAAGCCGCTGCCCACCCGCGGCCTCCACCCCCTCCCGCCGGAGAACGAGGGCACCGTCATCGATCTGGGCTGTGCCGCGCTGCCCGCCCAGCAGCTGATGGGTGAGGTCTTCCAGAGCGCACTGGCGGCCCTCCCGCCCTACGCCCACACCCATGGCGACTACCCGGCGGGCCTGCCCGTGCTCCGCGAGGCGCTGGCCGACCGCTACACCGCGCTCGGCGTGCCCACGATGCCGCAGCAGATCATGGTCACCACCGGAGCGCTGGGCGGTGTCGGCGCCCTCACGCGGATGCTGGTCCCGCGCGGGGAACGCATCGCCGTCGAACACCCCTCCTACGCGAATGTGCTGCAGCTGCTGCGCGAGACGGGTGGCCGCCTCGTCCCCGTCCCCATGGCGGGCAACCTCGCCGGCTGGGACCTGCCCGCCTGGCACCGCACCCTGCGGGAGGCCGCGCCGCGCCTCGCGTACGTCGTCGCGGACTTCCACAACCCCACCGGCGCGCTCGCCGGTGTCGAACAGCGCCGCGAGCTGGTCGCGGCGGCGCGCGCCGCGGGCACCGTGCTGATCGCCGACGAGACCATGGCGGACCTGCCGCTGGGCCCGCCCGGCGCCACGGGGACGCCGAGCACGGGCTCCCCGGGGCTGGAGATGCCGCCGCCCATGGCTTCCTTCGATCCTGGCGGCTCGGCCGTCATCACGGTGGGCTCGGTCAGCAAGTCCATCTGGGCCGGCATGCGGATCGGCTGGATCCGGGCCGCTCCCGAGATCATCCGGAGCCTCACGGCGGCGCGCGCCTACGTCGATCTGGGCAGCCCCGTGCTCGAACAGCTCGCCGTCGCCGAACTGCTCAACGGAGCGGGCTGGGAGCAGGCCGTCACCGAGCGCCGGGTCCGGGCGAGGGAGAACCGCGAGGCGCTCACGGCCGCGCTGCGCGACCAGCTGCCCGACTGGGAGTTCACCGTGCCGCACGGTGGCCTCACTCTGTGGGTCCGCACCGGGGGCCTGTCCGGGTCCCGGATCGCGGAGGCGGGCGAGCGGCTCGGCGTGCGGGTGCCGTCGGGTCCGCGCTTCGGTGTGGACGGCGCCTTCGAGGGGTTCGTACGGCTCCCGTTCACCATTGCCGAGCCGCTCGCCCGGGAGGCGGCGTCCCGCCTGGCGGCCGCCGCCGACCTGGTGCGGTCGGGCGCGCCGACCCCCTCCGACCTGCCCCGCTCCTACGTGGCCTGACCGACTGCCGTACGGGGTGTGACCGGCGCTGCCTATGTGGCCCGACCGGCGGGCGGTGCGGGAAGCTGCACGTCCGCCGACTGCCCGCTCCCGCCCCGGTCCTGGGCGGGACCGGGGCCGGGGCCGCGTACCGGCTCGGGCAGCAGCTCCCGGACCGCGTTGCGCTCGGCCTCGCCCGCCGTCTCGTCCTGCGGGTCCGGGGTGGCGGGGACCTGGAGCCGCAGCACCGGGCCGTGACCGAGCCGGGCGAAGCCCCGGCCGGGCGGCACGCCGAGGGGCGGGCCGGTCTGCGGCGCCTCGCCCAGGACGCCGCCCACCTGCTCGGGCGAGACCGCTCCCAGCACCACCCGCGCCCTGGTGAAGGTGAGTACCGCGTCCCCCAACTCCTCCGCGCCCTCGAACTGTTCGGCCACCGCGACGGTCACTCCCGCGGCGCGGCCGTGCCGCAGGGGCATCCGCAGCAGCTCCTGCGGATCGGTCCGGCCCTCCGTCCGCGCGAGATGGGTGAGCGCAGCGGGGCGGTCCACCAGCACCCACAGCGGTCGGCGTACGTCCTCCGGGACGTTCTCGCCGCGCTGCCGCGCCCGGCCGGCGCTCAGCAGCCTGCGCTCCGTCTCCCGCGCCGCCCACTCCAGCGCGGTCAGCGCGCCCGGCAGCGTGGTCTCCACGCCGAGCACCCCGTGCCGCGCCGCGAAGCTCGCGAACTCGCCGCCTCCGTCGCCGTCCACGATCAGCACCTCGCCGCGGCCGAGTGCCTGCAGGGCGAGCGAGCGCAACAGTGAGCTGGTGCCCGAGCCCGGTGTGCCGACCGCCAGCAGGTGCTGCTCCGTGGAGCGGGGGCCGGTGCGCCACATCACCGGCGGTACGTCACGGGGGGCCGGCTCGCCGAGGAAGTGGACCGGCACCGTCCTGTGGATCTCGCAGCCGTCGGTGAAGCCGAGCACCGTCTCACCGGGCGCGGTCACGAACGGCTGGGCGTGGATGCGGGTGGGCAACGGCTCCAGAGCCGTCATCTCCAGCAGGTTGCACTCCTCGTCCCAGCAGAAGCGGTACTCGCGGCCACGGCCCGTCTTGGCCGCCAGCAGACGCTCGACCCGCAGTCGCGCGGCGAGCTCGCCGTCGCGGAAGGAGGGCGGGTAGCGCAGCAGCAGTCCGCTGATCCGGCCGTCCCGGAAGACGAACTCCTCGAACGCGCGCTCCCATCCGCCGTCGTACGCGTACAGCGGCTCGGGGTGCGGGTCGCCCTCCAGTGCGAAGTACGGCACCAGCGCCTCGTACAGCGCCTGCAGCCGTGCGCGCTCCACAGCGGTGGGGGCCGCACGGGAGCCGTCCGGCCCGGCCGCGCTCTGCCGCCCGTACCAGGCGGTGGTGCCCAGCAGCCCGAGCCCCATCAGCATCGGCCCGTACGGCAGCAGCCACAGCAGCACTCCGCACGCGGCCACCGCGAACAGCGTGGGACCGCGCCGTTCCCGGGGCGTCCGCGTCCACCAGGCCAGTCCCCACCCCGCGAGACGGTGCGCTCCTCGGCCGAGGACGAGCAGCGGGTGCAGGACGTCGAGCGCCGAGTCGGTCCCGGCCCGCACGGCCTTCCGCGCGTTCCACCGCGACCGCATCGCCCACCGCCCCACGCCCGACTCCTCCCGGCCCGCCCGCTAGAACTTGAGCCCGCCGAGCAGGCTCGCCAGGCTCTCGCCTCCCGCCTTGATGCTGGGTGCCATGGCGGTGCCCGCCAGGTAGAAGCCGAAGAGGGCGCACACGAGTGCGTGGGAGACCTTGAGGTTGTCCTTGCGGAAGAAGAGGAAGACGATCAAGCCAAGCAGCACGACGCCCGAGATCGAGAGAATCACCAGTCACTCCTGATGTAGGGGACGGTCACCATGAGTCTCACCAGCTTCACAGATCGGACGGATCATACGAAACGGGCAACTGGGTGATTCATGGGCTAACGCCCCTGAACGGGTCGTGTCGCTGTCGCACTCCTGGTGGAAGCCCCACCCCGTGGCGCTCACCCACCTCGTGGCACCCCCTCGCAGAGGAAAGGCCTCCCCCATGCCCGACAAAGACCCCACGACCGTTGCCGCGGACGCGGTGCTGGCCGGACTGTCCGACATCCGCGACAGCCTCGAATCCCTCTACAAGGACCTCCACCAGCACCCCGAACTCGGCTTCCAGGAGCGGCGGACGGCAGGCCATGTCGCCCAGGCGCTGAACGAGTGGGGCTACGAGGTCACCGAGGGGATCGGCGGGACCGGGGTGGTCGGAGTGCTGCACAACGGCGACGGCCCCACCGTCCTGGTGCGCGCCGACATGGACGCGCTGCCCGTACGCGAACAGACCGAACTGCCCTACGCCTCGACCGCGACCGGCACCGACGCGGACGGCGTCGAGCACCCCGTCATGCACGCCTGCGGCCACGACGTCCACGTCACCTGTCTGCTGGGCGCGGCCCGGTTGATGGCGACCGAGACCGACGCCTGGCGGGGCACCCTCGTGGCGCTCTTCCAGCCGAACGAGGAGAACGGCTCCGGCGCCCGCGCCATGGTCGACGACGGGCTGGCCCGGCGCATCCCCCGGCCCGATGTGGCGCTCGGCCAGCATGTGCTGCCCGCGCCTGCGGGGACGTTGCTGACCCGGGCGGGTGTCATGATGGCGGCCTCCGACAGCCTGCGGGTCACCTTCCGCGGGCGCGGCGGACACGGTTCCATGCCCGAACGGGCCCTCGACCCGGTGGTGCTGGCCGCGATGACCGTCGTCCGGCTGCAGACCGTCGTCGCCCGGGAGACCGCCGCGACCACGCCGGCCGTGGTCACCGTCGGGGCGATCCACGCGGGCAGCGGACCGAACATCATCCCCGACAGCGCCGAGATCCAGCTCAACATCCGCAGCTTCGACGAGGAGACCCGCTCCCGGGTCCTGGCCGCGGTGCGCCGGATCGTCGTCGGGGAGTGTGCTGCCTCCGGTGTCGAGCACGAACCGGAGTTCGAGACGCTCAGCGAGTTCTCCGTGACCGAGAACGACACCGAGGCCACCGAACGGGTCGCGGAGGCCTTCGCGGCCTACTTCGGCCAGGACCGGGCGCGTACCACGGAGCCGGTACCGGCCAGCGAGGACTTCGGCGAACTTCCCGCCGGACTCGGCTGCCCCAGCACCTACTGGGGCCTGGGCGGCACCGATCCGGACAGCTACCGGAAGGCCGAGCGTGCCGGGACGGTCAACCAGGACATCCCCGGCAACCACAGCTCCCGCTTCGCCCCGGTGATCCAGCCCACCCTCGACACGGGCGTCCGCGCCCTGGTCACCGCCTCCCTCGCCTGGCTGGCCCCGCGCCCGAGGGGTGTGGAGGGCTGAGGCCCGCCACCGTCCGGGAGCGCGGCGGGCATTCCCTTGTGGTGGAACACGTTCTACTGTGTGCGCCGCCATCGGCACACCGTCGTGGAGCGGAGGGGACCGTGTACCTCGAATACACCACCGAACAGCAGGAGCTTCGCGCGCGGTTGCGGGAGTACTTCGCCCGGCTCGTACCCGAGGACGCGCACAACCGGTACGCGGAGCCGTCCGCCCAGAAGCGCTTCTACCGCGAGACCGTGCGGCAGCTCGGCCGGGACGGGTGGCTGGGCGTGGGGTGGCCGCGCGAGTACGGCGGTCGCGGGATGAGCGCCGTCGAGCAGTTCATCTTCTTCGACGAGGCGGCACAGGCCGGTGTGCCACTGCCGCTGATGGCGCTCAACACCGTCGGACCCACCCTCATGCGCTTCGGCACCGACGAGCAGAAGGCGTACTTCCTGCCCCGCATCCTCTCCGGCGAACTGGACTTCGCCATCGGCTACAGCGAGCCCGACGCGGGCACCGACCTGGCCTCCCTCACCACCCGCGCGGTACGCGAGGGCGACACCGAGACCGGGCACTACCTCGTCAACGGGCAGAAGATCTGGACCACCAACGGGGACACCGCCGACTGGGTCTGGCTCGCGGTGCGCACCGACCCCGACGCCGAGCCGCACAAGGGCATCACCCTGCTGCTCGTACCGACCAGCGACCCCGGCTACTCGTGCACCCTCATCACCACGCTCGCCTCGCACGACACGACAGCCGGCTACTACGAGAACGTACGGGTGCCCGCGAGCCGCCGGGTCGGCGAGGAGAACGGCGGCTGGCGGCTGATCACCAACCAGCTCAACCACGAACGGGTCACCCTCGCGGCGCACGGCACCATGGCCGTACGCGCCCTGGAGAACACCCGGCGCTGGGCGCGGCAGACCAAGCTCGCCGACGGGCGCCGCGTCATCGACCTGGGCTGGGTGCGCACCCGGCTGGCCCGCGCCCACGCCCGGCTGGACGCGATGAAGCTGCTCAACTGGCAGATGGTCGACGCCCTCGACAAGGGCACGCTCACCCCGTACGACGCCTCGGCCGTCAAGGTGTACGGCAGCGAGGCGCGCCGCGACGCCTACGCCTGGCTGATGGAGGTCGTCGGCGCGGCGGGCCCCCTCCAGGAGGGCTCGGCGGGTGCGGTGCTGGGCGGTGAACTGGAGCGCGGCTACCGCAGCGCCGTCATCTTCACCTTCGGCGGCGGCAACAACGAGATCCAGCGCGAGATCATCTCCTGGATCGGGCTGGGCATGCCGCGCGTACGACGCTGAGGCGCGGGGCGTACGACCGCGGCACACGGGCTCAACTTCCGCCCCACGCACGCCATGGAACACGGCCGTACACGTCAGTACCACATCGAACCAGTCAAACGCGTACACCTCGCCATCGGTTGGCATACACACGCAGGAACGAGGCAGCCATACTGGGCAGACAGGGGAGGGACGAGAGCGGCAACGACGGGGGCGAAAGCAGGGATGGCGCACAGCACCCTGATCCATGGCCGGTACCGGCTGCTCGATCTTGTGGGACGCGGCGGTATGGGCGAAGTGTGGCGGGCACGCGACGAGTCGCTGGGCAGGCGGGTGGCCGTCAAATGCCTGAAACCACTGGCCCGGCGGGACGACGAGGCGTTCCTGCGCGTCCTGCGCGAACGCTTCCGGCGCGAGGCACGCGTCGCCGCCGCTCTGCAGCACCGGGGGGTGACGGTGGTGCACGACTTCGGGGACGACGCCGGCCGGCTCTATCTCGTCATGGAGCTGCTGGAGGGACGCAATCTCAGCCAACTGCTGGAGGACAACAAGCGGCAGCCGCTTCCGGTGGCCGAGGTCGTGGACGTCGCCGAACAGGTCGCCGCAGCCCTGGCCTACACCCACGACCAGGGTGTCGTCCATCGCGATCTGAAGCCGGCCAACGTCATGCGGACCGAGGACGGGGCCGTCAAGATCTGTGACTTCGGCATCGCCCGCCTCGCCCACGACATCGGTTTCACCGCCAAGCTCTCGGGCACCGGCATCGCCATGGGCACCCCGCACTACATGTCGCCCGAACAGATTGCGGCCTCCGCCGTCGACCACCGCAGCGATCTGTACTCGTTCGGCTGCGTCCTCTACGAGATCGCCACGGGGGTGCCGCCGTTCGAGGGCGGCGACCCCTGGTCGGTGCTGGTCGGCCACCGCGACACCCCGCCCGTCCCACCACGGGCCCACCGCCCCGAGCTGCCGCCACCGCTGGAGACCGCCATCCTGCGGCTGCTGGCCAAAGCGCCGGACGAACGCCCGGCCGACGCCGCCGCGCTGGCGGACGAACTCGCCGCTGCGCGGGCTCACCTCCCCGGTGCGGGACCGGGCGCCGCGGTGACGCCCCCTGTGGCGCCGCTGTGGATGCCGCCGTGGACACGCGGCATGGACGGCGGGCTGCCGGCGGGCGGCGCCCTCGCGCCGCGTACCCCGGCCGCACCGCCGGCCGCGGAGCTGAGCCGGCTGAGCGGACGGTGGACCGAAGACGTGGATCCCTTCCCCTCCCCGCCCGAGGGCGCCGACGTCACCCATGAGGCCGTCCCGCACGCCGCGCCGCGGATACCGCAACAGGCCTCGCGCGTACGGCCGCCGCGCGAGCGGCTCGCCGTGCTGGCCGGCAGGCACAACGCCGGGCTGCGACTGGGGCGGCTCGGCCGCTGGGAGGAGGCGTACGAGGTCCATCGGGCGGTCGCCGCCGAGCGTGAGCGGCTGCTCGGCCCCTACCACCCGGACACCCTCGCCGGCCGCTACGAGACCGGCTCGGCGCTCGCCCGGCTCGGCCGCCACGCGGCGGCGCTGGAGGAGTACGCGCGCACCGCCGCCGGCCGCGCGGCGGTGCTGGGACCCGACCATCCCGACACGCTCGCGGTCCGGCACGAGCTCGGCCACGCGCTGGGGCGGCTCGGCCGCTGGGCGGAGGCGCTGGAGGTGCACCGGCAGGTGACCGCCGTCCGCGAACGCGTGCTGGGTCCCGACGACCCGGCGACGGCGGCCAGCCGGAACGACGAGGCGCACTGCCTGGAGCGGCTGGGCCGCCCGGGGGAGGCGGCCGAGGTCTACCGGGAACTGGCGCGCAGGCGCTGAACCGCGGTCGGAAGAGCGGCCGGGAGCGCGGCCGGGAGCGCGGCAGGGGGGACGGGCGGCGGTTATCTGACGCGGCATCAGAAAATGTCTTCCCTCGGCGGCGCCGCTGCGGCATCCTGCCGCCCATGCAGACGGAGCTGAGCAGACAGCTGGGAGCAGAGCACGCCATCTTCGGCTTCACGCCCTTCCCCGCCGTCGCGGCGGCCCTCACCCGCGCGGGCGGCTTCGGCGTGCTCGGCGCCGTGCGCTACGGCGCCGCCGACGACCTCAAACGCGACCTCGACTGGCTGGAGGCGCACACCGACGGGCTGCCCTACGGCCTCGATGTGGTGATGCCGGCCCAGAAGGTCGAAGGGGTCACCGAGGACGAGATCGAGGCGATGATCCCTGAGGAGCACCGGCAGTACGTGCGCGACATCCTGGCCGCACACGACGTACCCGAACTCCCGGAGGGCGAACGGAGCGGCTGGCGCATCACCGGCTGGATGGAGAGCGTCGCCCGCAGCCAGCTGGACGTGGCCTTCGACTACCCCGTCAAACTCCTGGCCAACGCGCTGGGCTCGCCCCCGCCCGACGTCGTCGAACGGGCGCACCGCGGCGGCATACCGGTCGCGGCGCTGGCCGGCAGCCCCCGGCACGCGGAGCGGCACAAGGAAGCCGGCATCGACATCGTGGTGGCCCAGGGGTACGAGGCGGGCGGCCACACCGGGGAGATCGCCTCCATGGTCCTCACCCCCGAGGTGGTGCGTGCCGTCGATCCGCTGCCGGTGCTGTGCGCAGGCGGCATCGGCAGCGGCGAACAGCTCGCCGCCGCACTGGCGTTGGGCGCCCAGGGCGCCTGGCTCGGCTCGGTGTGGCTGACGACCACCGAGGCCGACCTGGGCTCGCGCGCACTGACCCGCAAGCTGCTGGCCGCCGGGCCGGGGGACACGGTGCGGTCGCGGGCGCTCACCGGAAAACCCGCGCGGTTGCTGCGGACCGCGTGGACGGACGCCTGGGAGGCGGGGGAGGGCAGGCCGGGCCCCCTGCCGATGCCCCTGCAGGGCCTGCTGGTGGCCGAGGCCAACTCGCGCATCCAACGGTGGGAGGTGGAGCCGCTGCTGGGCACCCCCGTGGGGCAGATCGTCGGCTCCATGGACAGCGAGCGGTCCGTGCAGGCCGTCGTCGACGACCTCACCCGCGGTTTCGACCGCGCGCTCGCCCGGCTCAACGCCATCGCGGACCGGCACTGAGGGGCTTGGTTCGAACCCCGTCCGAAAGGAGAACCAAGGTGGACGCACCCAACGGGTTCTGGGCCCAGGCCCAGCGCGATCCGGGGCGCACCGTACTCGTCGCGCCGAACGGCACCACGTGGTCCGCGGCCCGTCTCCACGAGGAGTGCAACAAACTCACGCACGCCCTCGCGGCGGCGGGCCTGTCGCAGGGCGACGCTTTCGCGACCGTCCTGCCCAACGGCCCGGAGTTCATCGCCGCCTATCTGGCCGCCGCCCAGTCCGGCCTCTACATGGTCCCGGTCAACCACCATCTGGTGGGTGCGGAGATCGCCTGGATCCTCTCCGACTCGGGTGCCAAGCTCCTGCTGGCGCACGCCCGCTTCGGGGAGACCGTGCGAGCGGCCGCCGACGAGGCGAAGGTGCCCCCTTCCCACCGCTACGCCATCGGGCGGATCGACGGCTTCCGGCCGTACGCCGATCTGCTGCGCGGCCGATCGGGGGAGGCCCCGGCAGACCGGGACCGCACCAACGGCTGGGTCATGAACTACACATCGGGCACCACGGGCCGCCCGCGCGGCATCCGGCGGCCGCTGACGGGCAAGCGACCGGAGGAGACGCATCTCGGCGGCTTTCTCGGCATCTTCGGCATCAAGCCGTTCGACGACAACGTCCATCTGGTGTGCTCCCCGCTGTACCACACCGCCGTACTCCAGTTCGCGGCAGCGGCGCTGCACATCGGGCACCGGCTGGTGGTGATGGACAAGTGGGAGCCCGAGGAGATGCTGCGGCTGATCGACCGCCACCGCTGTACGCACACGCACATGGTGCCGACACAGTTCCACCGGCTGCTCGCGCTGCCGGACGAGACGCGCGCGGCGTACGACGTCTCTTCGATGCGGCACGCCATCCACGGGGCCGCGCCCTGCCCCGACCATGTGAAGCGGGCCATGATCGAGTGGTGGGGAGGCTGTGTGGAGGAGTACTACGCCGCCAGCGAGGGCGGCGGAGCGTTCGCGACCGCGGAGGACTGGCTGAAGAAGCCCGGCACGGTCGGCAAGGCCTGGCCGATCAGCGAGCTGGCGGTCTTCGACGAGGAGGGCAACCGGCTGGGGCCGGGGGAGCTGGGCACCGTCTACATGAAGATGAGCACCGGCGGATTCTCGTACCACAAGGACGAGGGGAAGACGCGCAGCAACCGGATCGGGGACTTCTTCACGGTCGGCGACCTCGGATATCTGGACGAGGACGGCTATCTCTTCCTCCGTGACCGCAAGATCGACATGATCATCTCCGGTGGAGTGAACATCTATCCCGCCGAGATAGAGGCCGCGCTGCTCACCCACCCCGCCGTGGCGGACGCGGCCGCCTTCGGGGTGCCGCACGACGACTGGGGCGAGGAGGTCAAGGCCGTCGTCGAGCCGGCGCCGGGCCATCGGCCCGGGCCGCAGCTCGCGGCGGCGATCCTGGACCACTGCGCGGGACGACTCGCCGGATACAAATGCCCCAAAACGGTGGACTTCACCGACGCGATGCCCCGCGACCCCAACGGCAAGCTCTACAAGCGCAGACTGCGAGAACCGTACTGGAGGGAACGCGAACGGCCACTGTGACGGGCGTCGCTTCGCGGGACCGGACGGGTACGTCTGGGAGCCATGCCTGAGAGAAACCTCGTGGTCACTTTTCACCCCTTCCTGGCGCGGCCATGATGATCACGCGGCGTCGTGGGTGCTGCCCATGGCGACGCCGTCATACGCACCAACGTCAGGAGGACCCATGGCCGGGCTCTGGAGCGGCGAGGGCGTACTGCGCCGCAAACCCATCGAGCACATCGAGGACACCGAGGGCGGGGCCGGACCGCAGCTGTCCCGTACCCTGGGCCTGCGGCATCTGACCGCGATCGGCGTCGGCGGCATCATCGGAGCGGGTGTCTTCAGCCTCGCGGGCACGGTCGCCAACGGCAAGGCGGGCCCCGCCGTGCTGATCTCCTTCCTCGTCGCCGGATTGGCCAGCGCGTGCGCCGCGCTCTCCTACGCCGAGTTCGCCGGGCTGATCCCGAAGGCGGGCTCCGCCTACACCTACGGCTACGCCGTGCTGGGCGAGCTCGGCGGCTGGTTCATCGGCTGGGACCTGCTGCTGGAGTACACGGCCATCGTCGCGGTGGTGGCCATCGGTATCTCCGGCTACTTCTCCTTCCTGCTGGGGGAGACCGGTCTCGAACTGCCCACCTGGATGCTCGGCGCACCCGGGACCGGCGACGGGCACCGCGTCGACCTGTTCGCCGCGGTGCTGTGCCTGCTGATCGCCTATCTGCTCACCCTGGGCATCAAGAACGCGGCCCGCTTCGAGCTGATCGTGGTCGCCCTCAAGGTGGCGGTCGTCCTGCTGGTGATCGTGGTCGGCGTCTTCCACGTCAAGACCGGCAACTACCACCCGTTCTTCCCCTTCGGCATCACCGGCGCGTTCACCGGGGCCGCGACCGTCTTCTTCGCGGTCTTCGGCTACGACGCGATGAGTACGGCGGCCGAGGAGTCCAAGGACGCCCAGAGGCACATGCCCAAGGCGATCATCTACTCACTGGCCATCTCCATGGTGCTGTACGTGGCCGTCTGCCTGGTGCTGACCGGTATGCAGAACTACAAGGACATCGACCCCGAGAGCGGCTTCTCCACCGCGTTCAAGTCGGTCGGGCTCAGCGGTATCGCCGATGTCATCGCCGTCGGCGCCATCATCGGCATCCTCACCGTGATGTTCACCTTCATGCTCGGCGTCACCCGCGTCTGGTTCTCCATGAGCCGCGACGGGCTGCTGCCCAAGTGGTTCGCCAAGACCGACCCGGTGCGCCATGTGCCGGTGCGCGTCACCTGGATCGTGGGGTGCGTCTCCGCCGTCATCGCGGGATTCCTGCCCATCGAGGAGGCGGCCGAACTGACGAACATCGGCATCCTGCTGGCCTTCGTCGTGGTCTGTGTCGCCGTCATCGTCCTGCGCTACCGGCGGCCCGACCTGCCGCGCACCTTCAAGGTCCCCGGAATGCCCGTCACCCCGGCGCTCGGGGTGGTGTTCTCGATCTGGCTGACCACCTACCTCACCTGGCAGACCTGGCTGCGCTTCGCCATCTGGCTGGCCGTCGGACTGATCGTCTATTTCGGCTACTCCTACCGCAGGTCCGAGCTGGCCAAGCGCCCTGCCGACACCCTGCCGCCCTCCTCGGGGAAGCGGGACGAGTAGCGGGGTACGGTCCCCCGTATGAGCGAAAACGGAACGCAGACGGTTCGCACGGGCGGGATCCGGCTCAGCTATCGCTCCTGGGGAGCCGAGGTGGGAGTCCCCGTCGTCCTGCTCCACTGCCTCGGTGAGGACGGCGAGGACTGGCGCGGTCCGCTCATCTCGGGCCTGGCCGGCCGGCATCCCGTCCATGCGCTCGATCTGCGCGGACACGGTGAGAGCGACTGGCCCGGCAGTTACGCCCTGGACGACTTCGTCGGTGACCTGCGGGGATTCCTGGACGAGCTCGGCATCGACAAGGCGATCGTCGTCGGCCACTCCTTCGGCTCCGTCGTCGCCTATCTGTTCGCCCAGGAGCATCCCGAGCGGGTGGAGCGACTGGTGCTGGAGGAGACCGGAGCCATGCGCCCCCTCCAGCCGCCGCAGGAGGTGCCGGAACCGCCACCGGGCATCCCCGCCTTCGACTGGGAGGTGAAGGTCCAGTGGGCCCGGCAGCGCAATGACCCCGATCCGCGGTGGTGGGACCGGCTCGGTGCCATCACCGCTCCCACCCTGCTGCTGGGCGGTGGCGACGGCAGCCACCTTCCGCAGCAGGACCTGCACCTGATGGCCGAGCGGATGCCCGACGCGCGCGTCCTGACCATCGACGGCGCCGGCCATCTCGTCCACGAGGCCCGCCCGATGGAGTTCACCAAGGCGGTGCTGGACTTCTTGGCGGAGGACTGAACCCTCCCCTCGGCGGCGGTTACCCAGCCGCCACACAGCGGCCCGGCGGCGCCGAACCGGGCCCGGCCCTGGGCCGGTTCGGCGTGCCTCCCCGGGCTGCGGCCGGGAGGCCCCGTCACCGCGGTCGCGGTGTCTGTTCCTCGCGCGAGGAGGGGGGAGGGGGCGCCCCCTCGACCAGGGTCCGGCGGGCCCAGCGATAGTCGGCCTTGCCGCTCGGCGAGCGGTGGATGTGCTCCGTGAGCACAATGGTGCGCGGCACCTTGTACCCGGCGAGTCGGGTGCGGGCGTGTTCCCGTATCCCTTCGGCCGTCAGCGGCGCGGTGGCGTCGGCCCGCAACTGGACGACGGCGGCCACACGGTGCCCCCACTTCTCGTCGGGAACGCCGGCGACGAGCGCGTCGTAGATGCCCGGGTGGGACTTGAGGGCTTCCTCGACCTCTTCGGGGTAGACCTTCTCGCCGCCGGTGTTGATGCACTGGGAGCCCCGTCCCAGCACGGTGACGACCCCGTCGTCGTCGACGGTCGCCAGGTCGCCCAGCAGCACCCATCGCGCACCTTCGGCCTCGAAGAACGTCTCCGCGCTCTTGGCCGGATCGTTGTAGTAGCCGAGCGGCACATGGCCGCGCAGCGCGATACGGCCCACCTCGCCGGGCGGTACCGGCTGCCGGGTGGCGGGGTCGACCACGGCCGTGTCGTCGTTGACGGTGATCCGGAAGCCCTTGGCCGGGCCGGAGTCCGCCGTCGCCGTGCCGTTGAATCCGGACTCGGAGGAGCCGAAGTTGTTGATGAGGGTGGTGTGCGGCACCAGCGCCGCGAACTGCTCCCGTACCGTCTCGGAGAGGATCGCCCCGGAGCTGGAGACCACGAGCAGGGACGAGCAGTCGGTGCCGTGCAGCGGCCCGGCCAGCGCGTCCACCAGGGGCCGCAGCATCGCGTCGCCCACCAGCGAGATCGCCGTGACCTTCTCGCGTTCGACGGTGCGCAGCACCTCCTCGGGGACGAACTTGCGGTGCAGCACCACCTTCTGGCCGTAGTTCAGCCCGATGAAGAGGGTCAGTGTGGACGTGCCGTGCATCAGCGGAGGCGTGGGGAAGAACACCAGCCCCTCGCCGCCGGCCGCGACCCGTTCGGCCAGTTCCTCGGGCCGGGAGACCGGCGGGCCGGTGGGCGCGCCGCCGCCGAGGCCGGAGAAGAACAGGTCCTCGGCCCGCCACATCACCCCCTTGGGCATTCCGGTGGTGCCGCCGGTGTAGATGAGGAACAGATCGTCGGGCGAGCGGGGGCCGAAGTCCCGCTCCGGTGATCCCGCCGCCTCGGTGTCCGTGAACTCCGCGAAGGCGACGGGCGCGACAGCGCGGGCGGGGTCCGGTGCGGACGGCCCGTCCGGCGGGGCGGCGCCCACCCGCACCAGCTGCCGCAGCTGGGGGGCCTGCGGTACCGCTGCCACGACCCGGGCGGTGAACTCGCCGTCGAAGACGACCGCGGCCAGGTCGGCGTCCCGGTACAGATAGACCAGCTCCTCCTGGACGTACCGGTAGTTGACGTTGACGGGGACGGCGCGGATCTTCAGGCAGGCCAGCAGCGTCTGCACGTACTCGACGCCGTTGTACAGGTGCAGCCCGACGTGCTCTCCGGGCCGGATGCCGCTGTCGGCGAAGTGGTGCGCGAGCCGGTTGGCCGCGTGGTCCAGCTCGGCGTACGTCAGCCTGCGTTCGGCGCCGGTTCCGGGGTGGTCCAGATGAACCAGCGCTTCGCGGTCGGGGACGGTGTCGACGATCGACTCGAACAGGTCGGCAAGGTTGTACTCCACGGCGCGCTCCTCCATACCCCGGCCCGGCGTACGTGCTCGTCTCGCGTGCGCCCCCGTGCGTGTTCGCGTGCTCGCGTACTGGTGTCGTCCGGCGTCATCAGAGCACCGGTGCGCGGAGACGGGAAGAGCTTCCGCACAAGAAATATGACGCAGCGTCAGAAAACCCTTGAAGTTGGCGCGCCGTTACTGCAACCTGTTCCAGATCCTGAGGCGGCCTGCGACGGGAGGAACCGCGATGGGCGGCACCGAGCATCTGACCGTGGAGCGCGAGGGCGCCACCCTCGTGCTCACCCTCAACCGTCCCGAAGCCAAGAACGCCCTCTCCCTCTCCCTGCTGGTGGGCCTGTACGACGGCTGGCTGGAGGCCGACGCGGACGACACCATCCGCTCCGTCGTCCTCACCGGCGCGGGCGGCACCTTCTGCGCGGGCATGGACCTCAAGGCACTCGCCGGGGACGGCATGGCCGGTGAGCACCACCGCGAGCGGCTGCGCGAGGACCCCGACCTGCACTGGAAGGCGATGCTGCGCCACCACAGGCCGCGCAAACCGGTCATCGCGGCCGTCGAGGGCCACTGCGTCGCCGGCGGTACGGAGATGCTCCAGGGCACCGACATCCGCGTCGCCGGCGAGAGCGCCGTCTTCGGCCTCTACGAGGTCCGCCGCGGACTGTTCCCCATCGGCGGCTCGACGGTACGGCTCCCACGCCAGATCCCCCGTACGCACGCGCTGGAGATGCTGCTCACCGGGCGCCCGTACAGCGCGCAAGAGGCGGCGGGCATCGGGCTCGTCGGACGCGTCGTACCCGACGGCACGGCGCTGGACGCGGCGCTGGAGACGGCCGAACGCATCAACGCCTGCGGTCCGTTGGCCGTCGAAGCGGTGAAGGCCTCCGTCTATGAGACGGCGGCCATGAGCGAGCAGGAGGGGCTGGCCGCCGAGTTGGAGCGCGGCTGGCCCGTATTCGACACCGCCGACGCGAAGGAGGGCGCCCGGGCCTTCGCGGAGAAGCGCCGGCCGCGGTTCCGCCGGGAGTAGGTGCGCAACCGATCAGCCACAGACGGAGAGGTACCCACCTTGAATGCGGCTCCCTCACACAAAGTGCTCAGCGCACCGTTGGTCGTCGAGTTCCCCTTCACCCGCTCCCTCGGACCCGTGCAGAGCGCCTTTCTCACCGGGCTCCGCGAACGGACGGTCCTCGGCGTCAAGGCGTCCGACGGCCGCACCCTGGTCCCGCCCACCGAATACGACCCCGTCACGGCCGAGGAGCTCCGCGACCTGGTGGAGGTGGGCCGCACGGGCACCGTCACCACCTGGTCGTGGAACGACCGCCCCCGCAGAGGACAGCCCCTGCGACACCCCTTCGCCTGGGTGCTGGTCCGCCTCGACGGCGCCGACACCGCACTGCTGCACGCCCTGGACGCGCCGGAGGGCCCACAGGCGGTCAACACCGGTATGCGCGTGCGCATCCGCTGGGCGGAGCACCGCAGCGGCGCCATCACCGACATCGCCTGCTTCGAACCCGACGACAGCGTCCCGTCCACCCACCGGGCGCAGCCGCACCCGGGCGAGTTCGCCGACCCGGTCACCGGCATCGTGGCCGAGGCCCGCCTCGACTACACCTACACCCCTGGCCGCGCCCAGACCCGCTACCTCGACGCCCTGACCACCCGCCGCACGCTGGGCGAGCGCTGCCCGCGGTGCCACAAGGTCTACGTTCCACCGCGCGGCGCCTGCCCCACCTGCGGAGTGCCCACCGGGGAACAGGTCGAGGTCGGCCCGCGCGGGACCGTCACCACCTTCTGCGTGGTCAACATCAAGGCCAAGGGGCTGGACATCGAGGTGCCGTACGTCTACGCGCACATCGCCCTCGACGGCGCCGGACTCGCGCTGCACGGCCGTATCGCGGGCATCCCCTACGACCAGGTGCGCATGGGCCTGCGCGTCGAGCCCGTCTGGACCGAAGGCGGACGCTACCCGGACCACTACCGGCCCACCGGCGAACCCGACGCCGACTACGAGACGTACAAGGAGTTGCTGTGACGAGCCGAGCCGGGCGCCGGGAGGTCGCCGTGGTCGCCTTCGCGCAGACGGAGCACGTCCGCGCGGCGGACAACCTCTCCGAGGTCGAGATGCTGATGCCGGTGCTGCGCGAGGTGCTCGACAGCACGGGGCTGGCCGCCGGCCAGATCGACTTCACCTGCTCCGGCTCCTGCGACTACCTGGCCGGCCGCGCCTTCTCCTTCACCATGGCGCTGGACGGCGTGGGCGCCTGGCCGCCGATCTCCGAGTCGCACGTGGAGATGGACGGTGCCTGGGCGCTCCACGAGGCGTGGGTCAAGATCCTCACCGGCGAGGCCGAGACCGCGCTGGTGTACTCCTACGGCGAGTCCTCTGCGGGCGATCTGCCCGAGGTCCTCACCCGGCAGCTCGACCCGTACTATCTCGGCCCGCTGTGGCCCGACTCCGTCTCGCTCGCCGCACTCCAGGCCCGCGCCCTGCTCGACGCCGGGGAGACCGACGAGCGGGAGCTGGCCGGCATCGCCGCCCGTAGCAGAAAGGCGGCCGAGGACAACCCGCACGCCCAACTCAGCGGCTCGCCCGGCGTCGACACGCTGCTGGAGAGCGACTACCTCGCCCGACCGCTGCGACCGCACGACGTGCCCCCGGTCACCGACGGGGCCGCCGCCGTGGTGCTCGCCGCCGGGGACACCGCCCGCCGGCTGACCCGCCGTCCCGCCTGGATCAGCGGTATGGACCACCGGATCGAGGCGCACAGCCCGGGCGTACGCGACCTGACCGACTCGCCCTCGACCCGGCTGGCCGCCGAGCGCGCCGGGCTGTTCGACGCCGGGTCGCCACCACCGGAAGTCGCCGAACTGCACGCCCCGTTCACCGCCCAGGAGGTCGTGCTGCGCAAAGCGCTGCGGCTCGACAGGAGCACCGCTGTCAACCCCTCGGGCGGGCCGCTCGCGGCCAACCCCGTCATGGCGGCCGGGCTCGTCCGGATCGGCGAGGCCGCGGCCCGGGTGAGCCGGGGCGAGGCCCGCCGCGCGGTCGCGCACGCCACCTCGGGGCCCTGCCTGCAGCAGAACCTCGTCGCGGTCCTGGAGTCCGACGGCGCCGGAGCCGAAGGAGAACGCCCATGAGCACCCCGACCAGCCTCGGTGGGAGCGGCAAGGAACCCGTCGGTGTCGTGGGCATCGGCCAGACCAAGCATGTCTCGGCGCGACGGGACGTCTCGATGGCGGGGCTGGTGCGGGAGGCCGCGGTACGGGCGCTGGCGGACGCCGAGTTGGGCTGGGCCGACATCGACGCCGTGGTGATCGGCAAGGCACCCGACTTCTTCGAGGGCGTCATGATGCCCGAGCTGTATCTGGCCGACGCGCTCGGCGCGGTCGGCAAGCCCATGCTGCGCGTGCACACGGCCGGCTCCGTCGGCGGCAGTACCGCGCTGGTCGCCGCCAACCTGGTGGCGGCACGTGTGCACCGCACCGTGCTGACCCTGGCCTTCGAGAAGCAGTCCGAGTCGAACGCCATGTGGGGCCTGTCGCTGCCGGTACCGTTCCAGCAGCCGCTGCTGGCGGGCGCCGGCGGGTTCTTCGCACCGCACGTCCGCGCCTATATGCACCGCACCTCGGCACCCGACCACATCGGCGCGCTGGTCGCCTACAAGGACCGCCGCAACGCGCTGAAGAACCCGTACGCGCACCTCCACGAGGAGGACATCACGCTGGAGAAGGTGCGCTCCTCACCGATGCTGTGGGACCCCATCCGCTACTCGGAGACCTGCCCCTCCTCCGACGGGGCCTGCGCCATGGTGCTGACCGACCGCGCCGGTGCGGCACACGCCCCACGCCCGGCCGCCTGGGTGCACGGTGGCGCGATGCGCAGCGAACCCACGCTCTTCGCGGGCAAGGACGCCGTCTCGCCGCGCGCGGGCCGGGACTGCGCGGCCGACGTCTACCGCCAGGCGGGCATCGGCGAGCCGCGCCGCGAGATCGACGCCGTGGAGATGTATGTGCCCTTCTCCTGGTACGAGCCGATGTGGCTGGAGAACCTCGGCTTCGCCAAGGAGGGGGAGGGGTGGAAGATGACCGAGTCCGGTGCGACCGAACTCGACGGAGAGCTGCCCGTCAACCCGTCGGGCGGCGTGCTGTCCACCAACCCCATCGGCGCCTCCGGGATGCTCCGCTTCGCCGAGGCGGCCCTCCAGGTGCGCGGTGCGGCGGGCGCACACCAGGTGCCGGGGGCGCGCAGGGCACTCGGTCACGCCTACGGGGGCGGCTCCCAGTTCTTCGCCATGTGGCTGGTAGCCGACGAGCCGCCCACCGGCTGAGCCCCACTGCGACACGGCCCCGCGGCACCGGGCGCGGCACCTCGTTTTCCCCGGTGCCGCGCCCTGTCCGAGCGGCCCGGGCCGTGGTTAGGGTGGCGCCGGGACGACGATGACCGGGAGGAGCACCAGCGTGGCCGACAGCACCATCGGGCAGCCCGAACTCGACCTCAGCGGGGCGCAGTGGCAGTCGAGCAGCCGGGGCACCGGCGATGTCGAGATCGCCTTCGTGGAGGGGTTCGTGGCGATGCGGCACGGCCGCCAGCCCGACAAACCCGCGCTCATCTTCGAGCCGGGGGAGTGGCGCGCCTTCGTACGCGGGGCGCGCGAGGGCGAGTTCGATCTGACGTGACGCGCCCCGCGCCGCACCTTTCCCCGCTTCTCTGCCGCAGGCGCCCTCGGCGGGCGTAAGCTCTGGGCATCTGCCCGAGCACGAGGACGGCGAAGACAGCACGGACGGCACGGACGGCGAGGACGGCGACGGTGGCGCTGCTGGAGCGGGAGGCCGAACTCACCGCGGTGGAGCACACCGTGACCGCGCTGTGCGGCACCGGCGCCCCGGATGTGGACGGCCGAACGGCTGAACGGGCAGGCGGTCTCCTCGCCTTCACCGGGGCGCTGGGGCTCGGCAAGACGGCGCTCCTGCGCGAGATCCAAGCGCGGGTGGCCGCACGCGGGGGCACCGTCCTGTACGCGTGCGGAGGCGAGCAGGAGCAGGAGGTCGGCTTCCATCTCGTCCGTCGGCTGCTGAGGCCGCTGCTCCCCGCGCTCGACGAACGCCGGCTCCGCGCCGAGCTCGGCAGCTGGTACGACCTCGCCGCACCCGCCGCCGGACTGCCCGCCCCCGACCCGGCCGTGGTGCCGCACCCGCGCGGCGTACGCCTGGCCCTCGACCGGCTCTTCGCCCACCTCGCCGAGCGCCACGCGCCGCTCGCCGTCCTCGTCGACGACGTCCACTGGGCCGACCCCGCGTCCTTGGCCTGGCTGACCGGATTCGCCCCACGCGTCCCCGAACTCCCGCTCCTGTGCGCGCTCGGCTACGACCCGCGCGAACCGCGCCCCGAAGTGGCGGCTCTCCACTCGGCCCTGGAGAACGGCCGGGCCGAACCGCCGTACGGCCTCGCCGAGCTGAGCACCGACGCGGTGGCCGAACTGGTACGCGGGGTCTGTGCCGGCGAGACCGACACCGCCTTCGCCCAGGAGTGCCGGAAACTCACCGGCGGCAACCCCCGGGCGGTGACCGAGCTGCTGCACCGGGCCCAGGCGGCGGGGATCCAGCCGCACCCCGACAGCCGGCCGCGGCTGGCCGAACTAGCCCCGGCCTCGCCCGACGGGGAACTCCTCCACCGGCTGGAGAAGCTGGGCCCCGACTGCGTACGGCTCAGCTGGGCCGTCGCCGTACTCGGCGCCGACGCCACCCTCCCGTTCGCCGCCCGCGTCGCCGGGCTCCGCGCCGAGGCCGCCCGCGGCGCGGCGGACCGGCTCCGCGAGGCGCGGATGCTGGACGCGCCAGACGGCGCGGGCGACGCGCCCCTGACCTTCCGCCATCCCGCCCTCGCCGGAGAGGTCTACCGGGCCGTCCCCGCCGGTATCCGCACCGCCCTGCACGGCCAGACGGCCGCCGCCCTCGCCGCGGCCCCCGGTACACCCCGCGGCTCCTCCGTGCGTCACCTGCTGGAGGTCCACCCCGACGGCGACCCCGTGCTCGTCGACGAGCTGCGGCGGGCCGCGCACGAGTACACGAGGGCGGGCGCGCCCGACGCCGCCTACCGGTGTCTGGGCCGCGCCCTTCGGGAACCGCCCACCCGGCGTGAGCGGCCCGACGTCCTGTACGAGCTGGCCGCAGCGGCCTTCCGCTCCGGCGCACCGGCCGCCACCGTCCACCATCTGCGTGCCGCACTCGAAGAGCCCGCCTGCGACACGGAGCAGCGCCTGCGGGCCGTCCGCCTGCTGGTCCGGGCCCTGTCCCGCACCGGGCGCCCCGAGGAGGCCCTGCGCACCCTCGAAGCGGAGGTGCGGCGCGCCACCGACCCCGCCGACCGGGAGGCACTGCACGCCGAGCTGAGCCTGTGGCGCGCGCTGCACTCCGCGGCCGACGACGAGAGACCTCCGCCCGTCCCGGCCCTGCGCGCCTGGTACGCCCTGCGACACGGCGAACCCGCCGACACGGTGCTCCGGCTCGCGGAGGACGCCGTCGCCGCCGGACTGCCCTGGACGGACGACCCATGGGGCTGCGAGACCCCGGCCCTGGTGGTGCGGGCCTTCCTGCACTGCGGCCGTCCCGACCGCGCCGAGCACCTGTTACGGCAAGGGATCGCCGCCTGCGAGCGCGTCGGCCTGCACGGCGAGCACCTCGCCCTCGCCCGCACGCTCCTCGACCGCCCCTGAGCGGTCCTGGGCCCTTGCGCGAGTCGCCGTAACGGGGCACTGACTGGGGGCGATCACCGGGGGCCACGTACTATTGCGGCATGTCGTTCCTCCGCCGCCGCAGCGCCGCCGTGCCCGCAGGCCCGGACTTCGATGTCCTGGCCATGGACCCGTCCGACTGGCCGGGGAATCTCGGCGCGGGCCTGCTGCCCGCACCGGACGGCACCTGCCAGGGCGTCTTCCTGCGCTACGACCTGTTCGGCGGACGCGGCCCCGCGATGATCATCGGCAATCTCCCCGAGGGCTCCCCGGCCCGGGACGTCGACGAGGGCGATGTGCCCTTCGAGGTGGCGCATCTTCTGTCCGCGCTGGAGAACGACGAGCACGTCGAGGTCGTCGGCACCGAGGACGACCCGGTGATGCACGAGGACAACCTGCTGATCGTGCGCCGTATCAAGCTGTCCGAAGACCGGATCTCCTGCGTCCAGTTCGACCGCAGCGACGGGGTGCTGGTCACCATCGCGAGCTGGGACCGACCCATCACCAACGATCTGTACGCCCTGCTCAAGCCGCTGCCGGCCGAGATGTTCCAGCAGTAGCCGACCGCACCCGTGCGGCGCCCACCCGCGCCGGTGGGCCGGTGACGCGGTACGCCACGAGGGCGGCGGCACTCGTGCGTGCCGGCCGCCCCCGGACGTCCTGCCGATCGGGTGCGACCAGGTCAGCGGAGCACGCGGACGTCCTCCGCCTTGACGAACGCCACCCGATGTCCGAGCTGGATCTGGTAGTACCGCTGCTTGCCCCGTACCACCTGGAAGTCCTTCGCGTCCGGGTCGTAGGTGACGGCGTACAGATACTCGCCCGGCACCTTGGGGCCCGCCACATAGCGCTGTCCGGCGGCGAACTTGTACGGCAGCGGGGAGAGCGCCTGCGCCGGTACGCCCTCCGGGTACGCGGCCTGCTCCGGGTAGGCGCGTCCGTACACCGGGACCTCGTCGAGCCCGGCGCGCGGTGTGAGCACAGCGCCCCGCCCCGGAACGGCGGTCGGCCGGTCTGCCGGGTTGTGGAACCACGCCTTCTGCCCGAGGTACCAGATCGCTGTCCACTCGCCCCTACGGTCCGCGACGGCGTACTGCTGGCCGGTGGTGGCCCGCGCCCCGGTGTCGTTCACTCCCGTGGTCGACGGTGTGCCGTCGGGCCGCAGCCCGACGTCCTTGACCAGCGGCGAGGAGGCGTCCGGCGCTTGGTGCAGCCGCACGGCGGACGAGCCGTGCTCGGGGCAGGTCCTGCCCGCGGACCCGCATCCGGTGAACACCGGCTTGTGCTCGTCGTAGGTGGGCCGGATCGTCACCACGCCCGACTTGTGGCCCGCCTTCGCGGTGAAGGGCTTGCCCATCAGAGTGAAATAGTGCTGCCAGTCCCAGTACGGGCCCGGGTCGGTGTGCATGCCCTTGATGCTGGAGGTGGTCGGCCCCGGCACATTGTCGTGGCCGAGGACGTGCTGCCGGTCCAGCGGGATGTCGTACCGCTTGGCCAGGTACTTCACCAGCCGCGCCGAACTGCGGTACATGGCCTCCGTGTACCAGGCGTCCGGGTCGGTCAGGAACCCCTCGTGCTCCAGTCCGACCGACTTGGAGTTGATGTACCAGTTGCCCGCGTGCCACGCGGCGTCCTTGTTGCGCACGTGCTGTGCCACGTGCCCGTCGGACGATCGGAGCGTGTAGTTCCACGACACGTACTTGGGGTTGGTCACCAGATCGAGTGTCGTCTCGTACGTGGCCTCGGTGTCGTGGACGACGATGTACTCGATCTTCTGCGACCGGGGCCGCCGCGCCTTGTCGTGGTTGCCGTAGTCCTCGTCGCCGTTCTCGTCGGTCCACTTCTCGTACGGCGCCGGGTACCACTCGCAGTCCACGCTGCGCGGGCACTCCGCGCGGCCGTCGGCCCGGCGCGCCCGGTCGGCCTCCGCGGGCGGGCGCAGCTTCGGCGCGGCCCGCAGAGCGACGGTCTGACCTGTGTCGGTGGTACGGCGCTCGCCCGCCCGCAGGACGTCGAACACGTCATCGGCGAACGCGGTGGCGTCCGGCCCGCCCCGGCCGCCGCCCGGGTACGCGGCAACCGCCTCGTACCAGTCCGCCGGGTCGGAGCTGAGCGGGCGGCCCAGCCGCCGCTGGGCGTCCGCCAGCAGTGCGGCACCGCCCCGCACGTTCGCCTCCGTCGAGGAGCGCAGCCGGTCGGCGGGGAGCCCGGTGAGCTCGGCGGCGCGCTTCAGTGTCCGCAGCCGGGCGGGCAGCTTCCCCGCCGGCTTCGGTTCGGCCGGTTCGGCGGCGAAGCGCGCCGGTCGCCGACTGTCCCCCCGGGCGTCCTCCGCACCGGTGTGGTGGCCCTGCTGCCGGGAGGAGGCCAGCGCCGTCCGCGCGTCGGTGAGGTGCATCGGGCCGTAACCGCCGGAGACGCTGGGCGCCCCCTGATGCGCGTCCCAGCGCGACTGGAGGTACGAGACACCCAGCAGCACGCTCTCGGGCACGTGGTAGCGGTCGGCGGCAGCGGCGAACTGCTGCTGGAGCGTGTCGGCGCGCGGCTGGTCGGCGGTCGCCCGGGTGCCTGCCGCCAGCAGTGGGACGACAAGAGCGGCTGCCGCCGCACCGACCACCGCACGGCGGGCGGTTCGGCGGGTGGTGCGTCTGTCTCGGAATCCGCTCACGCGTCTGTCGGCGCGTGAGCCGCCGCCTGTGTTGCTGCGGCCGTCGTCGGCTGGTGTGTTGTCGGGGGCACGGACGGATCGTGGCAATGCCGCCTCCTGGGACCGGGCGCCGTGGGATCACGTGCGCGAGCAGTCCTCAGACGTACCCATTTGCCGACGATCCGTCAATCATTCCGCACAGTGTGCCCCTTCCGTCGTCGGGCCGCCGGACGAACCCGCACGTCACCCCGGTGGCCAGGCCTGCCAGGCACTCGGGGCGTCACCGGTGCAGACCGGTGACGCCGCCGTGCCGCACCCGATCGGGCGATCCGCCCCCGTTCAGCGGGTGCCCACTGCTGCGCGTACGGCCCGGCGAGCAGTGGCGCAGTCGTCGTGCAGCCTGCGCAGCAGCAGTCGCTGCTCCTCGCCCGTCGGCATCCCACCCGCCCGGACCGCGGCGGCGGCCTCAGCCGCGATCTGCGGGGAGGAGTCCTGCATGGTGCGCTGCACCGCCATCTCGTAGGTACGGATCTCCCGGGTGAGGATCAGCATCAGATTCACCAGGAAGGCGTCCCGTGCCGCGGGACCGGCCGCCTGCGCGAGCTGACTGAGCCGGCGCCGGGCCAGCGGTGCGTCCCCCAGCACCGCCCACAGCGACGCCAGGTCGTAGCCGGGCAGGTACCAGCCGGCGTGCTCCCAGTCGACCAGCGAGGGTCCTGTCGGACCGAGCATCACATTGGTCAGCAGGGCGTCGCCGTGGCAGAACTGCCAGGGCACCCCGCGACGGCCGCCGGGGCGGCCGGGCTGGGCCAGACCGTGCAGCAGCTTCTGCAGATCGCCCAGGTCGCGGTCGGTCAGCAGCCCCTGCTCGTGGAAGCGGGCGAGCCGTGCCGGGTAGTCGAGAGGGCGCTCGAACGCCGACGGCGGCGGCTCCCACTGGTTGATCCGGCGGAACGAGCCGATCACCGCTCGCAGATCAGCGCGCGGTGGCGCCTCGAACGGGTGCCGCTGCGCCGCTGCCACCCTGCCGGGCACCCGCTCGATCACCAGCGTGCAGGTGTCCGGGTCGGCTGCGATCAGCCGGGGGGTGCGCACCGGCGGGCGGTGCCGTACGAAGGCGCGGTAGGCCGCTATTTCGTGCTGGAAGCGTTCGGCCCAGGCGGGCGAGTGGTCCAGCAGGCACTTGGCGATCACGGTGTTGCGGCCCGCTGTGCCGGACAGCAGCACCGAGCGTCCCCGCTTGCGGAGCAGTTGGACGGGCGTGAACTCCGGGCAGATCCGGTGGATCGAGGCGATGGCGGCACGGAGCTGCGCACCTTGCGGGCCGGACAAGTCCAGCCTCCCGCTGACGGGTTGGGACACGGTACCGGGGGCGCGAAGATCCATGCGTGCGCCGGCGTGCGGGCCGGGCGGGCCCGGCACGGGCAAAGGGCCGCGCGACGGATCGGGCGCCAGCATTGCCGGGCCCCTTCCGTAGGGCTGCGGCGCGGGGGCCGCACGAGGCCGGCGCTGCACGGACACGGGGGATGGTGCTGAATACATGGGCGCGCGAGATCCCTTCGTGTGCCGACGGGTTTCGGCGCCTCCCCGGCCGGCTGTCGGCCTGTGCACCCTGGGGAATGCGGGCCGGACGACAACGACCGGGGTGGCGCGTTCCTACAGCACACCCGGGTGCGGGTGGCACACCATCTGGCGGACCCTGGCGAACCCTGGCGAATGCTCTCGGGACCGCCGTACCGAGTCGTACGGAAGCTACTGTCAACACAGCCGAGAACCTGGGGGCTTGATGTGACAAAGGGACCCAACGCACGCCTCGCGGACCTCTTCGCCCTCGCCGGCTGGTCGAAGGGCGAGCTCGCCCGACTGGTCAACCGGCAGGCGGCAGCGATGGGGTACGCGCAGTTGGCGACGGACACCTCACGGGTGCGGCGTTGGATCGACACGGGGGAGACCCCGCGCGATCCGGTGCCCAAGGTGCTGGCGTCCCTGTTCACCGAGCGACTCGGCCGTGTCGTGACCATCGAGGACCTCGGGTTCACCAGGCCGGGACAGTCAGCTCAGGGGGAGCCCGTCGAAGGGCTGCCTCTACCGTCCGGGCAGGTCGCCGCGGTCCTCACCGAATTCACGGGAATGGACCTCATGCTCAACCGACGCGGCTTGGTGGGTGCGGGCGCCGCGCTCGCCGCAGGATCGGCACTCACCAGTGCCATGCACAACTGGCTCAGCACGGACCCGGCGAGGTCGACCGCGCAGACTGCCGGAGGAAGGGCCGACGCCGTCCTGGCCGGCCACTCGTCCTACGACCGCTACGAGGCGGCCCCGGTGGGGCTGCAGGAGGTCGAGGCGCTGGAACACTCGGTGGAGATCTTCCGCGCCTGGGACGCAGCGCGCGGCGGCGGTCTCCAGCGCAAGGCGGTGGTGGGCCAGCTCAACGAGGTGGGCGGCATGCTCTCCTACCACCACCCCGAGCCGCTGCAGCGCCGGCTGTGGGGCGTCGCCGCCAACCTCGCGGTGCTCGCGGGGTGGATGTCGCACGACGTGGGGCTGGAACCCACGGCGCAGAAGTACTTCGTCATCGCCGCGCACGCCGCGCGGGAGGGCGGCGACCGGCCGCGCGCCGGGGAGGCCCTCTCCCGCGCCGCCCGGCAGATGGTGCACCTGGGCCGCCCCGACGACGCGCTCGACCTGGTCGGGCTCGCCCAGTCCGGCTCCGGAAACGAGGCCCTGCCCCGCACCCGCGCCATGTTCGCCACCATCGAGGCATGGGCGCAGGCGTCCATGGGCCGCGGCCAGGAGATGCGCCGCACCCTGGGCCGGGCCGAAGAGCTGTTCGCCTCGGACAAGGGCGACGTGGCGCCGCCCAGTTGGATGCAGATGTTCGACGAGGCGGACCTGCACGGTATGGAGGCGCTGGCCTACCGTACGCTCGCCGACCACGAGCCGGTGGCCGCACGGAACGCGGAGCGGCACGCCGAACGGGCCCTGGCGCTGCGCGAGGAGGGGCGGCAGCGCTCGCAGATCTTCGACTACATCTCGATGGCCTCGGCCTGCTTCATCTCCGACGACCCGGAACAGGCGGACCGCTATGCCCGGCTCGCCCTGCTGTCCATCAACGAGAACTCCTCGCACCGCACCTGGGACCGGCTGCGCGAGATGTACCGGCTCACCGGCCGGTACGCCGGATACGGGAAGATCGAGGATCTGCGTGCGCAGATCGAGGAGGCGCTGCCCCGGGCACCGAAACCGTCGCGGAGCGGGAGGAGTCTCAAAGACGCCGACGAGCTGAAACGGGCGCCCGGCGACATCCGGGACATCCGCGGAGCGCGGGGCTCCAAGGGGACCAGGTCCGGATGAGACGGGAGGACGGGTGAACCGGGACAGGACGCAGTGAGCCGGACGGTCCCCGAGGGGCCGCTCCGGCTCACCGGCTCACGGTGTCACGCGGGTGCTCGGGCGTCATGGTGCTCGGGGCATCAGGTGGGCGCTCACGGTGTGACGCGGGCGACCAGGACGCAGGCGTCGTCCTCGCGCTCCCGGTCGGCGAACTCCTCGGCGACGGCCCGGACGCACTCCTGTGCCGAGCCGGCCGCACCGAACCGGGCCGCGAGCCGCAGCATGCGGGCGCTGCCGGCGTGGAGCGCCGGCTGCCGCGGCGTGCCGCTGCCCGGCCCTCGGCCGGTGGGTGCGCCAGGTGCGTCGTCGGGCGCCAGCCCGTCGGTGTGCAGCACCAGCAGGTCGCCGGGCCGCAGCTGTTCGGTGCGCTGCCCGTACGTCGCACCGGAGGTGACACCGAGCAGCACACCCTCGGGCCGCCGCAGCACACTGCCGACCCCGCCCCGGAACAGGAGCGGCGGCGGGTGACCCGCCTGCGCCCAGGTGAGAGTGCGGGAGCGCGGCTCGTACCGGCAGCACAGGGCGCTGCCCAGGGACGGCTGTGCCGAGGAGTCGAGCAGTTGGTTGAGATGCCCCATCAGCGCGCCCGGCTCCACACCGGCCAGCGCCATTCCGCGGACGGCGCCCAGCAGCATGGCCATGCCGGAGGTCGCGGTGACTCCGTGCCCCGTCAGATCACCGGCGGTCAGCAGCGCCGCACCGTCCGGCAGCTCCATCGCGTCGTACCAGTCGCCGCCGATCAGCGCGCTGGAGGCGGACGGCAGATAGTGGGCCGCCAGGTCGAGGGCGCCGGTGGTCCGCTCGTCACCGTGCGGGAACCGGAGGGAGCCACGCCAGGGCGGCAGCACGGCTTCCTGGAGTTCGACGGCCACCCTGCGTTCGGTCTGGGCGATGTGCCGCTCGCGCTGGAGGGAGTCCCGGGACTCGCGCACCGCGTGCTCGCTGCGCCGCAGTTCGCTGACGTCCCGTACCACCGCCCACATCGAGGCGGTGCTTCCCTCGTCGTCGAGCACCGGCTCGCCGACCATGTGCACCGTGCGCACCGAGCCGTCGGGCCGCACCAGGCGGAACTCCCGGTCGATCGCCCTGCCGTCCACCAGGCAGTCGGTGAACGCGGCGGCGAGCCCGGGCTGGTCCTCGGCGACGACCCAGGAGGGCAGTTCGTCCAGGCTGAGGGGGCCGTCCTCCTCGTGCCTGCCGAAGATCCGGTAGAGCTCCGCCGACCAGGCCACCGCGTCCGTCAGCAGGTTCCACTCGGCGCTGCCGACGCGGCCGACGAGTTGGGAGGGCTTCCCGTGGTGTGACGCGGGCGGGGTGCCGTAGGCGGCGCCGGGCGTCCTCGCCGACGTCTCCTCGGGCGGCTGGTCGGCGGTGGGCCAGGCTCGTGGCGCCTCCGGAGGCATGCCCTCGCGTAACTGGTCGAGCTGGCTGCCGAGGTCGTCGAGCTGGTGCACGGCAAGCTCGCACAGCGCGCGCTGCCACCGCGTGCGCGGGTCGGCGCCGGCGACGCCCGGGTCCGTCCCGGCCCCGTCGCCCGCGTTCCCTCCCGCGCCCCGCCGCACCGCGTCGAGGCCGCCGCGCAGGGTGCGGGCCTGGGTGATGAGAGCGTCGAGCGTGCCGCGGTCCGGTGGCTGCGGTGCTGAGCGGTCCGCATGGAGGTGGGAAGCCATGGAGAGCTCCGATACGGGGGAGAGTCGATTACGACTGTGACACAGCCCGCGACTGCCCGTAAGGGATTCGGCCACACTCGATGTGGTGGTGCTGCTGTCATATGTCCCGGTAGGTCGTCGGCACATCGTCCCCAGGGGCCGCCGGGCTCGGCGGAATAATTGCTTCCGGGTAGGCTCCAGCTCTTGACCGGGTGCCCGCTCCGCCAAGTAAAACGCAGGAGTAGAACCGCGGTCACCGGCAAGAATGCCGGGCAACGGAAATCCCGTTGCCAGTCGAATACCCCGCACCGGATGCTGACTCTTATGTTCGTCGATTCCGTCGATTCAGACATAGCGCCCAGCGGCACGCTGCTCGGCCTCCTTCAAAGGGGCCGTGGCGACGGTACGCTGCACGCCCTCGCGGCGCCGCGCGCCGAAGCGCTCAGTGCGCTACGGCACTGCGTCCTGCACGACCCCAGGCGCGACTGGCAGATCGAACACCGCTCCTTGTACTACGCCCGTCTGCACAGGGAGCTGGACGCCGGGCTCGACGACATCGCCGCCCACCTCTTCGACCCCGCCGACCTGCTGTGCACCCCCGAAGAGGCCGAGGTGCGCACCGGGCTCGCGCTCTCCGTGCTCGGCCACCTGGCCTCCTACGCGGCAGCTCAGGGCGACAGCTGGCAGCAGAACGCCCCCCTGCGACTGCTGCGCCGCTACGCCACCACCGGCACCAACTGGCAGTGGGCCCTCGACGAGCTCGCCGTCCGCGACGACGACGCCGGGCTGCGCCCCCTCGGGCCCGCCGTGCTGGCCCGCTTCCCCAGGACGCCCGAGGGCGACGCCGAGCTCGCCGAAGCCGCCCGTGACGCCTTCGAGCCGCGCCCCTGGCGGCTGTGGGCGGAGGACTCCGCACACCCCGAGCAGGCCGACCGGCTGCGGCGCGCCCAGGAGTGCCGCTCCTTCGACCGCTGGCAGCGCCAGCTGCGGACCCCCGGGCCCCGCCCCGGCTGGAGCGTCCGCGAGATCCTCGAATGGGCGCAGGACGGGTACGACGAGCACCCCCGCCAGTATCGTGAGGCGCCCGCGGCGCGCTGTCTGTCCGCCGTCGCCGGGCCCGAGGACCGGCCGCTGCTGCTGGCCGCCGCGCGCGGCCCTCAGGAGGCCGCCCGCGCCGCGGCCCTGCGGCATCTGTCCGACCGCAACGACCCCGATGTGCTCGACCTCGTCGAAGAGGCCGCCGCCGACCCCTGCGAAACCGTCGCCCGCGCCGCGCTCTCCTCCTTCGCCCGTATGCGCTCCGGGGCGGCGCTGGAGCGCGCCAGACGGTGGGCCGCGGCCCCCGAGGGCACCCTGCCGCCCGGGCTGGCCGCCGTCGCCGCCGAGATGCTCGCCTGCCGGGGCGGCGAACAGGACGCCGACGCCGTCCTCGCGGCCCTGCGCCGCACCATCCGGCTCGAAGGCCCCGACAGCGCCGCCCTGTGGCCGCTCGTGGACGGCGCCGGGCGGCTGTCCATCAGCTGTGCGGCGCCCGTGCTGCGGCACATCTACCGCGAGACCGCCTCCTCCCAGCTGCGCGGCCGCACCGCCCGCTCGCTGGCCGCCACCGATCCGTCCTTCCCCGCCGGGTTCGCCATCGAGTGCCTGTGGGACTGCGAGGAGTCCACCCGGCAGGTCGCCGCCGAGTGCGCGGCGACGGGCGACGCCCGGGTGGTGGAGCGGCTGCGCCGGCTGGCCGCGGACCCGGCCGAGGAGGCCGGGGTGCAAACCGCCGTGCGCGGTCGCCTGGCCCCGCCCGCCTGACGCCGCGCCGCCGGCCCGAGGGCTGCGGGCGCAGGTCTCGTCTTGCGGCGGGGCCGGGCGCGGGCACCATGGGAGGGTGGCTGGTCGGTGGGAGTTCTGGGTCGACCGGGGCGGGACGTTCACCGATGTGATCGGGCGCCGGCCGGACGGCACGCTGATCAGCGCCAAGGTGCTGTCCCACGACCCCGGGCGGCCCGACCAGGACGCCGCTGTCGCGGGGATCCGCAGGCTGCTCGGCCTGTCACCGCGCGACCCCGTCCCGGCCGACCGGATCGACGCCGTCAAGATGGGCACCACCGTCGCGACCAACGCGCTGCTGGAGCGCAAGGGCGAGCCGACGGTCCTGGTCACCACCCGAGGCTTCCGGGACGCCCTGACGATCGCGTACCAGAACCGGCCGCGCATCTTCGACCGCCGTGTCGCCCTGCCGGAGGCGCTCTACGACCGGGTCGTGGAGATCCCGGAGCGGATGGGTGTGGACGGCACCGTCGTCGAACCACTCGACCGGGAAGCCGCAGCGCGGGCTCTGCGGGAGGCGCACGGCGCGGGGTTTCGCAGCGTCGCCGTCGTTCTGCTGCACGCCTACCGGTACCCGGCGCACGAACGCGAGGTCGCCCGCCTCGCGGACGAAGCGGGGTTCTCGCAGGTGAGCTGTTCGCACGAGGTCAGCCCGCTGATCAAGCTGGTGTCGCGCGGCGACACCACCGTCGTGGACGCCTATCTCTCGCCCGTGCTGCGCCGCTACGTCGACGAGGTGGCACGCGAACTGCGCGGGGTGCGGCTGATGTTCATGCAGTCGAACGGCGGGCTGCGGGAGGCCGGGCACTTCCGGGGCAAGGACGCCGTGCTGTCCGGTCCGGTCGGCGGCGTGGTGGGCATGGCCCGCAGCTGCGCCGAGGTGGGGCACGAGCGGGTCGTCGGGTTCGACATGGGCGGCACCTCCACGGACGTGTCGCACTACGCGGGCGCACTGGAACGGGTGTTCGGCACGCAGGTCGCGGGGGTGCGGATGCGGGCGCCCATGATGGACATCCACACCGTGGCGGCAGGCGGCGGCTCGGTGCTGCACTTCGACGGCGCCCGCTACCGCGTCGGCCCCGACTCGGCGGGTGCCGTCCCGGGGCCCGCCTGCTACCGCCGAGGCGGTCCGCCGACCGTCACCGACGCCAATGTGCTGCTGGGCCGCATCCGGCCCGCGCACTTCCCGGCCGTCTTCGGCCCCGCGGGCGACCGGCCCCTGGACCCGGAGGCGGCCCGCGCGGGCTTCGCGCGGATCGCCGAGGAGACCGGCGACGGGCGAACCCCCGAGCAGGTCGCAGCCGGCTTCCTGGAGATCGCCGTGCTCAACATGGCCAACGCCGTCAAGAAGATCTCCGTTCAGCGCGGCCACGACATCACCCGCTACGCGCTGGCCGGCTTCGGCGGCGCCGGAGGGCAGCACGCCTGCGCGGTGGCCGACGCACTGGGCATCCGCACGGTGGTGGTGCCGCCGCTGGCCGGGGTGCTGTCCGCCTACGGGATCGGTGTGGCCGACGCCACCGCGCTGCGCGAGCAGTCCGTCGAGAGTGAGCTGACCGAGGAGCGGCTGGCGCAGGTACGCGACGTGTGCACCCGGCTGGAGCGGCAGACCCGGGACGAGTTGCGGGCCGACGGCCTCCCCGACGAGGCGATCACCACGAGTGCCCGGCTGCAACTGCGGTACGCCGGAACGGACGCCGCACTGACCGTCCCGCTGGACGGCGCGTCGGAGATGGCCGAGAGCTTCGCAACCGAGCACCGGGCGCGCTACGGCTTCCTCATGGACAAGCCGCTGGTGGTCGCCACCGCGGTGGCCGAGGCGACCGGCACGGCGGGCCCGGTCGGCATCCGCACGGCCGCATACGAACCGGGGGAGGGCAGCGCGGAACCCCTTGAGACGGTGCGGATGTTCGCGGGCGGTTGCTGGCGGGACACCCCGCTGCACCGGCGCGAGGAGCTGCGCCCCGGCCGGCACGTGGCCGGTCCGGCCCTGGTCGTGGAGGCCGACGCCACCACGGTGGTGGAACCGGGCTGGCAGGCCGTGGCGGATCCGCGTGGGCATCTGCTGCTGACCCGGGTACGGACGCGGGAGGCCGCGCCCGCGGTGGGCACAAAGGTCGACCCGGTGCGGCTGGAGATCTTCAACAGCCTCTTCATGGCCATCGCCGAACAGATGGGCGTCCGACTGGAGAAGACGGCACACTCCGTCAACATCAAGGAACGGCTCGACTTCTCCTGCGCGCTCTTCGACCCGGAGGGAAACCTGGTCGCCAACGCGCCGCACATCCCCGTGCACCTGGGCTCGATGGGCGACTCCATCAAGGAGGTGCTGCGGCGCACGAAGGGCACGATGCGCCCGGGCGACGTCTACGCCGTCAACGATCCGTACCACGGCGGCACCCATCTGCCGGACATCACCGTGGTGACACCTGTCTTCGACCAGCAGGGCGGCGGTAGGGCGACCGGCAGCCGGTTGCTCTTCCTGGTCGCCTCGCGCGGACACCACGCGGAGATCGGCGGTCTGACCCCCGGCTCCATGCCCGCCTTCAGCCGTACCGTCGAGGAGGAGGGTGTGCTCTTCGACACCTGGCTGCTGGTGCGCGACGGGCGGTTGCGCGAGGAGGAGACGCGCGCCCTGCTCACCGGAGCCCGCTACCCCTCCCGCGACCCGGACACCAACCTGGCCGATCTGCGCGCCCAGATCGCCGCCAACGAGAAGGGCATCGCGGAACTGGGCAGGATGACCGAGCAGTTCGGTCTCGACGTCGTGCAGGCGTACATGCGGCACGTGCGCGACAACGCGGAGGAGTCCGTACGCCGCATCATCACCCGGCTGAGCGACGGCAGCTGTACGTACGAGACGGACAGTGGCGCGGTCATCCGGCTGTCCGTCACCGTGGACCGCGAAAGCCGTACGGCGCTGCTCGACTTCACCGGCACCTCGCCGCAGCGGGACGACAACCTCAACGCGCCCAGCTCCGTGGTGAGGGCCGCGGTGCTCTACGTCTTCCGGACGCTGGTGGCCGACGACATCCCCCTCAACAGCGGCTCTCTGGCCCCGCTGGAGGTCCGTATCCCGGCGGGTTCGATGCTGGCGCCCGTCCACCCTGCCGCCACGGTCGCGGGCAACGTGGAGACGTCACAGGCCGTCACCGGCGCGCTCTACGCGGCGCTCGGTGTGCAGGCGGAGGGCTCGGGCACGATGAACAACGTCACGTTCGGCAACGAGCGCGTCCAGTACTACGAGACGGTCGCCAGCGGTTCAGGGGCGGGGCCCGACTTCGACGGCGCGGACGCGGTGCAGACCCATATGACCAACTCACGGCTGACCGACCCCGAGGTGCTGGAGTTCCGCCACCCGGTGCGGGTGGAGGACTTCCATGTGCGCCGGGGCAGCGGTGGTGCGGGCCGCCGACGGGGCGGGGACGGGGTGGTGCGGCGGCTGCGCTTCCTGGAGCCGGTGACGGTCGCACTGCTGGCGGGACACCGGCGCGTCGCCCCATACGGGATGGCGGGCGGCCTGCCGGGCGCGCTGGGCGCAGATGTCGTCGAGCGCGCCGACGGCACCCGCATGGAGCTGGCCGGGCGCGATGTGGCCGAACTCGGCGCGGGGGACGCCCTGGTGCTGTACACCCCGGGGGGTGGCGGCTACGGCACCCCACCGTCGCCGCCACCTGCCGGTTGACACGCCCCGTACCGCGCCGTCGGACCCCTGTCCTCTCTTTGCCGACAACCGGAGGATCGTTGAACGATTCCGCAATCCTTCTGTTGTCCCCCTCCCGGAACTGCGCTTCACTTCACCCATGAGCGACAACGTGCTGGACGAACTCGACGAGGGCCGGAAGCTGTTGGGGCGCACCAGCACCGCCGAGCGGGTCGCCGGCATCCTGCGCAGCCGGATCATCGAGGGCGGGTTCCAGCCCGGTGCACGACTGGCGGAGGAGGAGATAGGCACGGCGCTGGGCATCTCGCGCAACACCCTGCGCGAGGCGTTCCGGCTGCTCACCCACGAGCAACTGCTGGTGCACGAGCTCAACAGGGGCATGTTCGTCCGCAAGCTCACCGTGGAGGACCTGGAGGACCTCTACCGCGTCCGCCGTCTGATCGAGTGCGCCACACTCCGGCAGCTGTCGGCACCCCCCTACCCGCAGCGGGCCGTGCAGGCCATGGAGGAGGCGGTCGCGGCGGGGCGGAGCGCGGCGCACGAGCACCGCTGGCGGGACCTGGGGACGGCCAACATGCACTTCCACCAAGGACTCGTCGCGCTGGCCGAGAGCCCGCGCACCGACGAGATGATGCGCGGAGTGCTGGCCGAACTCAGGCTCGTCTTCCATGTGATGGAAAACCCCCGCCGCTTCCACGAGCCCTATCTGCCGCGCAACGAGCAGATCCTGCGTACGCTCCGCAGCGGTGACGCGCCAGGCGCGGAGCGGCTGCTCGCCGGCTACCTCGACGACTCCCGCCGCCAGCTCGCGGAGGGGTACGCCCGCCAGCTAGGCTGACCGGTCGGTCCCGAGCGGCACACGGTACGCGGCCCGGGCCGCGGCAACCGTCCCGGACCGTGACAACCGTGCCGTTTCGGATCTTGTCGGTGCGACCGCTTAATGTGTCCGTCGTGACTGAGAGCGCCGCCACGACGAGCACCCCGGCCAGGACAGGTGTATCCGCACCCTCCCCGGCGCCGGGCCCCGCAGCCGACGAGGGCCTGGCCCGCCGCCTGCGCGCGCTCGCCTGCACGGCGCCGCTGCACGACCTGGACACCCGCAAGGCCAACCTCGCGGGGGAGTACAGCACCTACGAGATGGCCGAGCTGGCACTGGCCGCCATCGACCTGGTCACGCTCCAGATGGACTTCGACACCGGCGCCGACCACGAGCAGATCGTCGCCAAGCTACTGCCCCGCGTCGCCGCCCAGGCCCCCACCCGCGAGTCCGCCGAACACGAACGGGTGGCCCGCTGGGTGCTGGAGAACATGATCAACGTCGGCAGTGTCGACCGCGGCTTCCGCGCCGTCTACGGCACGTTCGGCCCCGACGGCAGCTATGTGCGGCGGGACTACGACTTCAAGCTCATCGAGGAGGTGCCGGGACCCGGCGGCAGCGTCTATCTGCGCACCACCGACGAGGCCGTCAACGTCCTGGTCGGCGCCCTCGACACGGACGTCACCAGCGCCCAGATCGCCGCCGAGGTCAAGCTGGAGGTCCTCATCAGCCGCGGCCGGCTGGCCGACGCCCAGCTCGCCGCCGAACAGGCCCGCTACCGCACGGTCCAGTACGCCGAGACGCTGCGCCGCACCCTGGAGGCCACCCGCCGCGACGTACGCGCCGTCGACTGGCTCAGCGCGGTCCCCGACATGATCACCGAAGCCCTCGACCACGTGGCCGACCGCTACCGCCACGAGAACGCCATCCTCACCAACATCCGCAAAGCCCGCGACGAAGCTGCCTCCGAACGGGGCCCCGACCACAAGCGCCGCGCCGCCGAACTCGTGGACATCGTCAAGGACTGCATCCGCCGCCACACCCAGCTCCAGTCCCGGCTGCTGGAGGCCGGCCCGCTCTTCCGTGCCGAACAGGACCGCCAATCCTTCGCACCGCCCGCGGCACGCGCCGGACTCGACCTGTACGGCCAGCTCCTCGCGCCCGCACTGCCGCTGCCGCTGGAGCAGGCCACCCGCGTGACCGACGCCTTCTTCGCCCGGGGCACCGGCCTGCGCACGCCCGGCGCCGTCCGCCTGGGCGACCTCACCGACATGCTGCTGACCCCGCCCGCGCCCCGGGAGCATCTGGGCGCCGAGATGCCCGAGCCCGATCTGGTCGCCACGCCCGACGACAGCCGCTTCAGCGAGGAGCAGTTCGCCGCCGCGATGGAACTGCTGGAGCTGCCGCCGGACGCGCCTCGCCGGCTGTCAGGACTGCTGGCCGACGCCCGCCGCCGGGGCGAGCCCGACCTGCCGTACCTCATCGCCCTGCTGGCCGTCCACGCCGCGAGCCCGCCGGTCGGTACGGCCTACCGCCAGGGCGAGGAGCGGCTGTTGTTCGCCGTCGACGACGGCACACCGCTGGAGGATCCGGAATTCGGCGGCGCTGATCTGATCGTCGGCACGGCCCTGCTGGACGCGGCGGGAATGACAGCGGCCCGGACGGAAGCAGCATGACCAGGCGGAGCGCAACAGCAGCGGCAGCACCGGAAGGCCGAGAAGCACGTGACTGACCACCCACCGGAGCACCACCCCGACGAGACGGCCGGGGAGGGCAGCTGCGCACCACAAGTGACGCCCGCCGACGCGGCCGACGCGGCGCGCCTCGTCTCGTTCGGCCTGCACCCCAAGCTGGCGCCCGCCAGGGACGCGGAGTACACCGAACTCCTCCGCCGCTACCGCGACGAACCCGCGTTCGCACGGCTGGCCGATGCCGTCGCCACCGGACTGGGCCTCGTCGTTCTGGAGGTCTCCACCCGCGCGGGCATGGCGCTGGCCGCCGCCGAGGACTCCGTCTTCGCGGTCCGGATGGGCGACTACGCCCGTCGGGCGGGTGCCGACTCGGCAGACCGCTTCCTGCACGGCCTCGCCCATCTGGCCTGCGCGGCCATGGCCTTCCCCCGCCCGGAGGACCTGGCCGACGACGGGTACATCGGCCGCATCACCGTCAACGGGGTCGACTCGTTCGTCCGCCAGGCCTGCCGCAGGCTGGAGGAGCGGGCCGAGGCCGAGGGCGAGATCACCGACCCGGCCACCGACGCACCGGGCCTGGAGGCGGCCTGGCGGGTCTACGCACGGCGCAGCTCCACGGGCGCCACCAAGGACGCCCGCAGGCTGGCGGGTTCCACCACCGGCATCATCGCCAAGGCCGTCGCCTTCCTCGCCGACTCCGGGTTCCTCCAGCGCACCGGGGACGACGCGGGCGGCACCTACCGCACCACCGCGCGCTACCAGCTGCAGGTCCGCGACATGGCGGGCAGCGCCGCCATGGCCGAGCTGCTGGAGCTCGGCGTCGTCCCGGTCTCGGACGGCACGGCCAGTCTGCTGCCGCCGCCCGAGGAGGACGGCCTGGAGCTGGCGCCCGACGCCGGATTGCCCTTCCACTCCTGACGCACTCCCACTGACGCACCCCCGCCCCTGACCGAGCCCCGACCCGTTCCGGCCCCGCGCCGCCCGCCCCGACCAACGAGAGCCCCGCCGCCATGTACGAGCTGTCCCGGATCCGCCTCTACTCCATCGGGCCCGCCGGTGCGCGCTATGCCGACACCGTGTTGGACCTGCGCGGAGTGGGCGAGCCCGTGCCCAGCCCGGCACCGATGCAGGCGGACTTCTTCGAGGAGGAGCCGCAGGGCCCGCCCCGCCGCCCCGCGCCCGCCGGGGTGCTCTTCCTGGAGAACGGCGGCGGCAAGTCCGTGCTGCTCAAGCTGATCTTCTCGGTGATGCTGCCAGGCCATCGCAACACCCTGGGCGGCGCCAGCTCGGGCGTGCTGCGCAAGTTCCTGCTCGCGGACGACTGCGGCCATGTCGCCCTGGAGTGGCAGCACACCAGGACCGGCGAGACGATCGTCGTCGGCAAGGTCAGCGAATGGCGCGGCCGGCAGGTCTCCGGGGACCCGCGCAAGTTCGCCGAGGCCTGGTATTCGTTCCGGCCGGGCCCCGGCCTGTCCCTGGACTCCCTCCCCGTCGCCGAGTCCGCGGCGCTGCGGCCTCGCGCGGAGGGCACCTCCTCGGCGCGCGGCAGACGGCGCACCATGAAGGGCTTCCGCGACATACTGACCGAGACGGGCAAGGCGTACCCGAACCTGGATGTGGTCTGGGAGGAGATCCACGAGCGCTGGAACGAGCATCTGACCGCGCTCGGCCTCGATCCGGAACTCTTCCGCTACCAGCGCGAGATGAACGCCGACGAGGGCGAGGCCGCGGGCTTGTTCGCCGTCAAGAACGACTCGGACTTCACCGACCTGCTGCTGCGCGCCGTCACCGACACCCGCGACACCGACGGGCTGGCCGACCTGGTGCACGGCTTCGCGCACAAGCTCGGCCGCCGTGCCGAGCTGACCGCCGAGCGTGATTTCACGGCCGGCTCCCTGGACCATCTGCACCGCATCACCGAAGCGGCCGAGGCCCGCGCCAGGTCCCGGGAGATCCACGCCGGAGCCGAGCGCCGCACCCGCCACCTGGCCCACCGGCTGACGGCGCGCGGCACCCAGGAGCGTGGCCGGGCCGCCGAGCTGGCCCAACAGCTGGAGCAGTCCCGGGAGTCGGTCACCGCAGCCGAGGACGCCCGCACCCGCGCTTCCCGGATCGCCGCCGAACTCGCCTACCGGCACGCCTCGCTGGCGCTGGCCGCCGCCGAGAAGTCGGCAGCGGCGCAGAAGCGCGAGCTGAGCGAGGCCCGGACGCTGTACTCCGCCTGGCAGGCCGCCGAGACCGTCCTCGCGCACCGGACGGCCGCCGACCGCTCCGCCCGGGTCGCCGCCGCCATCCAGGAGGCCGAGCGGGACGCGGCCCCCGCACTGGCGGCCCGCGCCCGGGCCGCCGGCGCGCTCGTCCGGGCCCTCAACGGCGCGGCCGAGGAGAGCGAACGGATCGCCGGCGAACAGGAGGAGCGCTCCGCCACCCTCCAGAGCGAGAGCGAGAGCGCCCACCGGGACGCCACCTCGGCCGCCACCGAGGCGCAGCGGGCCCGCAGCGAGACCGAACATCTGCGCCAGCGCCTCGCCGAGGTGGAGCAGGAGATGGACCAGGCGGTGCGTGCCGGCTGGCTCGACGACAGCGACCCGGACGCCGACCCGGCGCGGGCCGCGCTGGCCGCCAGCGACGCGGAGAAGAGCGCCGTCGCCGCCTTCGAGTCGGCCCGGGAGGCGGCGGCACGGAGCGCCGAGCGCGCCCGTGAACTGGCGGACCGGCACGCGAGCGCCGAACTCGCCGCCGCCCGCGCCGCGGACGCCGCCGAAGCCGCCGAGGGCTCCTGCACGGCGGAGCGTGCCACTGCTGAGACCCTCGGCGCCGAGGAGCGCCTTGCCGAACTGCTCGGACTGCCCACCGGCCCGGCCGCGGGCCCGGCCGGAGCGGCGCGTGCGGCCGTCCCCGGCCAGCGGGTCGGGGGCGGTTCGCCCGACGCGCGCGGTCACGGAGGGGCGGACTCCGGCCCGGGATCGGACACCGGCTCCGATGCAACCCCCGGCAGCGGCACCGTGCCGGGACAGGGCCGTGGCCCGGGCGCCGGGGCCGGAGCGGGCCCGGCCGCACCCCGCACGGGCCCGGGCGGCGCCGACGCCGCTCCCCAGGGCCCCCTCACGGCCGAGGAACTGGACCGCAACGCCGAGGCGCTGCAGGAGCTGCTGGACGAGGGCGTGGCCGCCGCCGAGCGGCAGCTGTTCGAGCTGCGTACCGCGGCGGCGGACGACGCACGGATGCTGGGCGCCCTCGGTGACGGCGGGCTGCTGCCGCCCGGACCCGATGTGACGGCCACCGTCGAATACCTGGGCGAGCACGGTGTTCCCGCGCTGCCAGGCTGGCGCTATCTCGCCCAGGCCGTGGACTCCGCGGACCACGCCGCGGTGCTCGCCGCGCGGCCCGAGCTGGTCGACGGGGTCATCATCACCGACCCGGACAGTCACGCGCGCGCCCGCGAGGTGCTGGCGGGTGCGCCGCTGCTGCCGCGTTCCGCCGTAGCCGTCGGCACCTCCGCCGCGCTGCTGGCCCCCGCCCCCGCGCCGGACACCGACGGGGGGTCGGGCGAGGCCGAGGTGTTCCTCGTGCCGCCCAACCCGGCGATGCACGACGAGTACGCGGCCGACGACGAGCGCCGCCGGCTGCGCGAACGCGCCGCTGCGCGGGACGAGGAGATCCGCACGCTGGCGGCGCGGCTGTCTGCCGACCGCGCGTTGGCGGCCCGCCTCGCCTCCTGGCGCAGCGGCTGCCCCGAGGGCCGTCTCGACGAGCTCGCGCGCGGCGCGGAGGAGGCCCGGGAGGCCGCGGAGGCTGCCCAGCAGCACCTCGCGGAGGTACGTGAGGCCCGAGCGGAGGCCGACGAGCAGGCCGCCGAGACCGCCCGCGTCCGCGACGAGCGCCAGGAAGCGGCCCAGCGCGCCCGCCGCAGCGCCGACGCGCTGGCGGGCCTCGCCTTCCGGCTGCGGGAACGCGCCCGATGGCAGACCCGGTTGCGGGAGCTGGCCGACGACGTCGCCACCGCGCAGGAGCGCGCCGAGCAGTGTCTGGAGCGGGCGCGTTCGGCCGACGAGGACCGCCGCGCCGCCCAGCGCGCGGCCGACGACGCCCGCCGTACGGCGCGTGCCCTGCGCGCCGAGCGGGCCGAGATCGCGGGCGTACCCGACGGCCCGGAGGAGCAGCCGCAGCCGCCGCAGCCGGTGGACGGGGCGGACGGCGGGCCCGCGGACCCGGCCGGCGACTCCGCCGCCGGGCCCGAGCGCACCGCGTCGCTGCCCGACCTGCGCGAGGCCTACCGTTCGGCCTCCCAGCTGTACGAGAAGGTCGGGGTCGGCGCCGATCTGCGTGCCGAACAGGCCCGCGCCGAGGGCGACGAGTCCGCCGCCAAGGCGGCGCTCGACCGGCTCACCAACAAGGTGCGCACCCGCGCGGCCCAGCTGCTGGAGGGCCCGGACGGCGCCGACGGCCCCACCCGGCAGGCCGCGGCGGCCCGCGCCGAGGCGCTCGTCCAGCGGCTGGAGGCACGCAACTCCGACGCCAGCGAGCAACTCGGCAGGCTCCGCGGCGAGGCCGAGCGCCTCGCGCCCGGCGAGGGCGACTGCCACACCCGGCTCCCGGACGAGCTGGTGCCCGCCGACGCCGCACAGGCCCAGACGCTGCTGCGGACGGCCAACGCCGAACTGGCGGCGCGCGGTGACGAACTGGAAGCCGCCCGCGCCGCCCATGCCGCACTCCAGCGCGCACACGCCGCCGCCGAGGACGCCGCGAGCGGTTTCGACGAGACCGCGGCGACCCTGCGCGACCTGCTGCGCGACCCGGCCGGTCCCGCCCCCGGCGAACAGGACGGCGAAGAGCCTCCCGAGCCGTACGCGGGCACCCCCGCCGAGGCCCGGCAGGCGGCTGCCGAGGCGCGGCGCTCACTGCGCGGCTGCGCCGCCGACCTCACCGCCGCCGAGCAGGCCGTGCGGGAGGCGTGCGATGTGCTCGTACGGCACGCCAACTCAAGCCGCTACGAACAGGTCCGTACTCCGGCGCGGCAGCAGGTGCGCGAGCTACCCGCCTCCGCACTGCCCGACCACGCCGCTTCCTGGGCGGCGGCGTTCGCGCCTCGGCTGCGGGTGCTGACGGACGAGCTGGCCCAGTTGGAGCGCAACCGCGACAGCATCGTGGACAGGCTGCGCGGGCTGGTCGAGTCCTCGCTGACGACGCTGCGTTCGGCACAGCGGCTCTCCCGGCTGCCGGAGGGGCTGGGGGAGTGGTCGGGTCAGGAGTTCCTGCGCATCCGCTTCGACGACCCCGACCAGGCCACGCTCACCGAGCGGTTGGGCGAGGTCATCGACGAGGCCACCCGCGCGGCAGTCCGCAAGAACTCCGACCTGCGCCGCGACGGTATGACGCTGCTGCTGCGCGGGGTGCACGCCGCACTGCAGCCGCGCGGCGTCTCGGTGGAGATCCTCAAGCCGGACGCCGTGCTGCGTGCCGAGCGGGTCCCGGTCGGACAGATGGGCGACGTCTTCTCCGGCGGTCAGCTGCTGACCGCGGCCATCGCCCTCTACTGCACCATGGCGGCGCTGCGCAGCAACGACCGCGGCCACGACAAGCACCGGCACGCCGGCACCCTCTTCCTCGACAACCCCATCGGGCGGGCCAACGCCACCTATCTGCTGGAGCTCCAGCGGGCGGTCGCCGACGCGCTGGGCGTCCAGCTCCTCTACACCACGGGGCTGTTCGACACGACGGCGCTGGCGGAGTTCCCCCTGGTGATCCGGCTGCGCAACGACGCGGACCTGCGCGCGGGGCTGAAATACATCAGCGTGGAGGAGCACCTGCGGCCCGGTCTGCCCCAGCCGGAGGCCGAGGAGGGCGAGCCCGCGGTGCACGGTGAGATCACCGCGACACGGATGTTCCGCCGCCCCGACCCCGAGCCGTCCGACGCCCGGGACGCCCCGCGTGCGCAGTCGCCGGAGCCGGATGCCCGGCCGGACGTGCCCGCCCCTCATCCGCCGGGCGACGCGCCGGACGGGGCGCATCTGCCGCAGTCCTGACGTCGTGGTCGGCGCTGGGCGCCTGCGCGCCACCGTGCTCCGCGCCGGTACGCGGCGCGGGGTGGCGGTCGGCCAACGCCCGCCGTCTGGCCGCGCTGCTGGGCTCGGAGACGACCCCGTGCCGCTGGATCCACACCTGGCGGGTGATCCACACGTCGAGCACCGCCCACGTCGCCACGACGGTGCTGCCGATGGTGGACAGCACCATCGGAAAAGCCAGCCATACGGCGGCCATCGAGCAGAAGAACGCGACCATGAGCTGTACCAGCGTCAGCGCCGCGATGATCACTGCTCGCACCGCCGCCGCCCGTACCGGGTCCGGCAGACGGGGCTTCGCATACATCCTTTTCACTCCCCCTTCACTACCCACGATCCTCGCACGGTTCCGGAAACGTGGGCTGTGCCACAGACTTCGAACGTCCAGCGGGGCATCGACGGACAACTCAGGATGAGGCACCCTGGATTGCCTGTTCGGACGCTCAAACGTACCTACGAGTTGCCAGCGCCTCAGTAGTAAGCTCGCGCCGCTTGCTGTCGGTACAAGGCCCCCATGCGCTGGGGAAGACGTAGGGGAGGCCATGCGCTTTCGCGGGAAGTCCATCCGCCGGAAGATCGTGGTGCTGCTGTTGGTGCCGCTGGTCTCCCTGCTGTCCATCTGGGGCTTCGCGACGTACATCACCGCCTCCGAGGCGAACAGCCTGCTGCGACTGGACGAGGTGACCCACAAGATCGGCGAGCCGGCCGAGGACGCGACCGCGGCGCTCCAGCGGGAGCGCCGGGAGATCATGGTCCGGGTCGCCGATCCCGACGGGTCGAGCGGGCTGACGAAGCTGCGCGAGCTTCAGCACGCCACCGACCGGAAGTTCGCCGTGGTGCGCCGCAACGCCGACGACAGCAGCCTGCGCTCCGACCTCGGCGCGGACTCCGAGGCCCGGCTGGACGACTTCCTCGAAGCCGCGGAGGGGCTCAAGGCGCTCCGCTCCCGTGTCGAGCGGAACACCATCACCCGGGGCGGCGCCTTCCAGGCGTACAACGAACTCGTGGATTCCGCCTATGCGCTGGTCAACTCGCTCAGCGCCGTCGACGACATCGACCTGGAGAAGCAGGGCCGTGCCCTCATCGGCGTGAACCGCGCCAGTGAGTACCTCTCCCGGGAGGACGCCCTGATGGCCGCCGCCTACGCCGCCGGCCAGTTCACCCGCGGGGACCAGCGCGCGCTCTCCGACCGTGTCGCCGAGCGCAACATCTCCTACGAGACCAACCTGCCGGCACTGCCCGCCGAGGACCGGCAGCTGTTCGAGAACTACTGGAACGGCACCGACGGACGCACCCTGCGCAGCTATGAGGACGCCGTCATCGCCGCCGGGCCGCGCACCACCGAGGGGCCGGTCGGCGAGGAGCGCTGGCGCTCGGCCATCACCACCGCCCTGGACGACCTGCACAAGATGGGCAAGCAGGCCCATCAGCGGTACCACGAGCGCGTCGACCCCGTCGCCACCCGTGTGCTCATACAGGCCGCAGCCGCGGGCGTGCTCGGCTTCCTGGCGGTACTCGCCTCCCTCGTCATCTCCATCCGGGTCGGCCGCAGCCTCGTCCGCGACCTGAACACGCTGCGCAAGGAGGCCAACGAGTCGGCGGACGTGCGGCTGCCCAGCGTGATGCGCCGGCTCGCCGCGGGCGACAAGGTCGACGTCGACACCGAGTCGCCCCGGCTGGAGTACCCCTCCGACGAGATGGGCCAGGTCGGCCAAGCCCTCAACACCCTGCAGCGGGCCGCCGTCGAAGCCGCCGTCAAACAGGCCGACATGCGCCGCGGCGTCTCCGAGGTCTTCGTCAACCTCGCCCGCCGCAACCAGGTCCTGCTGCACCGCCAGCTCACCCTCCTCGACGTCATGGAGCGCCGCACCGAGGACGCGGACGAACTCGCCGACCTGTTCAAGCTCGACCACCTCACCACCCGGATGCGCCGCCACGCGGAGGGGCTGGTCATCCTCTCCGGCGCCGCGCCCTCCCGGCAGTGGCGCAAGCCCGTCCAGCTGATGGACGTGGTACGGGCCGCCGTCGCCGAGGTCGAGGACTACGAGCGGATCGAGGTGCGCAGGCTGCCCAGGCTCGCCGTCGACGGCAGCGCGGTCGCCGACCTGACCCACCTGATCGCCGAACTCCTGGAGAACGCCACGGTCTTCTCCCCGCCGCACACCGCGGTGCAGGTGCTGGGGGAGCGCGTGGCCAACGGCTTCACCCTGGAGATCCACGACCGCGGCCTGGGCATGACGGCCGACGCGATGCTCGATGCCAACCTGCGGCTGGCCGAGACACCCGAGTTCGAACTGTCCGACACCGACCGGCTCGGCCTGTTCGTCGTCTCCCGGCTCGCTCAGCGCCAGGGCGTACGCGTCTCGCTCCAGCCCTCGCCCTACGGCGGCACCACCGCCGTCGTGCTCATCCCCGGTGCCGTCCTCACCGAGACCCCGGACCGGGACGACGACCGGCGCGCGCCCGGCCGCACCGCCCTGGAGGCGGGGGAGTCCGGCCGGCCGCTGGACGGGCCGGTCGAGCTGGAGGCGCCGGTGGAGGAGGAGAACAGCACCCACCGGGAGAGGCGCGGCAGCCCGCACAGGCGCGAGCGCGGTACCACGTCCGCCTCGGTCGCCCCGGCGGGCGAGCAGCACCACCAGACGCGGGACGAGGCACCGCCCGCCGGCCGCGCGGACGACGCCCGCGCCGAGCCGGGCACCGGCTCCGGGCCGGGCGCCGGGACCGGGTCGAACCCCGGTGGACCGACACCGCTGCCCCGTCGGCGGCCCGGCGCTCCGGTGCTGGTCTCCGACAACGGGCGCACCGTCGACCCCGATCGCCAGGCCTCCGGCGACCGCGCGAGCGGCAGCGGCCCCGCGCCGTTGCCCCGCCGCAAGAAGCCCCGTACGGACGCACGCGCCGAGGCGGAGCCCGGTGCCGGGCCGGAGGGCGCCGCCGACGCCGCCCCGGGGCCCGGGGCCACCACCGGAGCGGCACGGCCCGACCCGGCGCCGGACCGCGGCGGCGGCCTGCCGCGCCGGGTGCGCCAGGCCAACCTCGCGCCGCAGCTCAAGGCGGACGCGCCGACGGTCGACACCCGCATGCCGCGGTCTCGGACGGGCACCCAGGACTCCAGCTCGCCGGATGTCGCCGATCGCGACGCCGACGAAGTGCGCAGCAAGATGGCCTCCCTCCAGCGCGGCTGGGAACGCGGCAGACGCGAGAGCGAACAGCCGTACGAGTCGGGGGAGTCAGCACCAGGAACAACACCGGGAGGGGACGGTCGATGACCGCACCGAACGCCGCATCGCACAACGCTGGAAGCGGCGAGCTCAACTGGCTCCTCGACGAGCTGGTCCAGCGCGTCGGAAGCATCCGCAAGGCGCTCGTACTCTCCGGGGACGGCCTCGCCAGGGGCGCCTCGGAGGGACTCACCCGCGAGGACAGCGAGCACCTCGCAGCCGTCGCCTCCGGGTTCCACAGCCTCGCCAAGGGCGTCGGCCGCCACTTCGGGGCCGGGGGCGTACGGCAGACCGTGGTGGAACTGGAAGAAGCGTTTCTCTTCGTGACCGCGGCAGGGGACGGCAGCTGCCTGGCCGTCCTCGCCGACGCCGACGCCGATGTCGGCCAGGTCGCCTACGAGATGACGCTCCTGGTCAAGCGCGTCGGGGCGCATCTGGGCACACCGACGCGCAGCACACCGGCCGGGGGCGACCCCGGCGGGGCCAACTGACCGCACGACGGGGTACGACAGGTCGAGAGGACGAGGGAGCGAGAGGGCGGGGCTGGCCATGACGGACCACTGGTTCGACGACGCGGCGGGACCCGTGGTGCGGCCGTACGCGATGACCCGTGGCCGCACCCGCAGCGGTGCCGAGGGCGCACAGCTCGACCTCATCGCCCTCGTCGTCGCGGAGGACCTGGGCGCGGCGGAGCCGGAACCCGGCTCCGCCGCCGGAGGCGGGCTTCCGCCGCACCAGGAGGACAAGCTCCTGGCCGACCACTCGCTCGTGCCCGAGCACCTCGACATCGTCGCGCTCTGCCGCCGCTCCCCGCTCTCGGTGGCGGACGTCGCCGCGGAGCTCGACCTTCCCGTGGGGGTGGTGCGCGTCCTGATCGGCGACCTGGTGGAAGCCGAACTGGTGCGCGTCACCCGCCCCGTCCCTCCGGCGGAGCTGCCGGACGAGAGCATCCTCAGAGAGGTGATCAATGGTCTTCGGGCGCTCTAAGCGAGGCGACAGGCCGGCCCCTGCCGAACCGGTCACGCTGAAGATCCTGGTGGCCGGCGGCTTCGGTGTCGGCAAGACCACCCTGGTGGGGGCGGTCAGCGAGATCAGACCGCTGCGTACCGAGGAGGTGCTGACCGAGGCCAGCCGTCCCGTGGACAGCATCGCGGGCGTGGAGGCCAAATCCACGACCACCGTCGCCATGGACTTCGGCCGCATCACCATCAACGACGGACTGGTGCTGTATCTGTTCGGCACCCCGGGCCAGGACCGGTTCTGGTTCCTGTGGGACGAACTGGCCACGGGAGCGCTCGGTGCCGTGGTGCTCGCGGACACCAGGCGACTGGAGAACAGCTTCGCCGCGATCGACTACTTCGAGCGGCGCGGCATTCCCTTCACCGTGGCGGTCAACTGCTTCGACGACGCCGAGCGCTACCCCGTCGAGACCGTCCGCGAGGCGCTCGACCTCGACGGGGGCATTCCGGTCCTGCTGTGCGACGCGCGGCAGCGCGAGTCCGCGCGGGACGTGCTCATCTCGGTGGTCGAGCATGCCATGCACACCGCTGCGCGGGCGCCTGCCGACAGGTGACGGGGCGCCCGCTTCCGCCTCGGTGCTGCCGGCTCAGTCCGACTTCTCCCACCCGAAACTGCGTTCGACCGCCTTGTGCCAGTTGGCGTACTCGCGGTCGCGTTCCTCCGCGCTCATCGACGGGGTCCACTCGGCGTCCCGCTTCCAGTGGGCACGCAGCTCGTCCAGATCGGACCAGACACCGGTGGCCAGGCCGGCGGCGTACGCGGCGCCCAGACACGTCGTCTCGGCGACCACGGGACGGATCACCGGCACGCCGAGCACATCGGCCTGGTGCTGCATCAGCAGGCTGTTCGCCGTCATACCGCCGTCCACCTTCAGGGTGGTGATCTCCACCCCGCTGTCCTGGTACATCGCGTCGACGACCTCGCGGGTCTGCCAACTGGTCGCCTCCAGCACGGCGCGGGCCAGATGCGCCTTGGTCACATACCGGGTCAGTCCGGCGATGACACCGCGTGCGTCCGAACGCCAGTACGGCGCGAAGAGCCCGGAGAACGCCGGGACGATATAGGCCCCGCCGTTGTCCTCCACGCTGGCGGCCAGCCCCTCGATCTCCGAGGCGTCGTTGATGAAGCCCAGCTGGTCACGGAACCACTGCACCAGCGCGCCGGTGATGGCGATCGAGCCCTCCAGGCAGTAGACGGGCGCCTCGTCGCCCAGCCGGTAGCCCATCGTGGTCACCAGCCCGTGCTTGCTGGGCACGGGTCGGTTGCCGGTGTTCAGCAGCAGGAAGGAACCGGTGCCGTAGGTGTTCTTGGCCTCACCGACCCCGTAGCACGTCTGTCCGAAGACGGCTGCCTGCTGGTCGCCGAGCGCCGAGGCCACCGGCACACCCGCGAGCTGCCCGACAGCCGTGCCGTACACCTCCGAGGAGGACCTGATCTCCGGCAGCACGGCGGCGGGCACGTTCATCGCGTCCAGCACCGACTGGTCCCACTCCTGCGCCTCCAGATTCATCAGCATGGTGCGCGAGGCATTGGTGACGTCGGTGACGTGCCGGCCGCCGTCGGTGCCGCCGGTCAGGTTCCAGATCAGCCAGGAGTCGATGGTGCCGAATGCGATCTCGCCGTTGACCGCGCGCTCCCGCAGCCCGGGTACGTTGTCCAGCAGCCAGGCCACCTTGGGACCGGCGAAATAGCTGGCCAGCGGCAGGCCCGTGCGGTCCCGGAAGCGGTCCTGGCCCACCTCGCCGCCCAGCTCCGTGCAGAGCGCCGAGGTACGGGTGTCCTGCCAGACGATGGCGTTGTGCACCGGTTGGCCCGTCGCCCGGTCCCACAGCACCGTCGTCTCACGCTGATTGGTGATACCGATGGCGCTGAGCTGGTCGGCCCGCAGCCCCGCCCGCTCCAACGCGCCGCCGACCACGGCCTGGACCTTGGTCCAGATCTCGTCGGCGTCATGCTCGACCCAGCCGGGTTTCGGGAAGATCTGGCGGTGCTCTTGCTGGTCGACGGCGACGATCCCGCCCTGCTGGTCGAAGACGATGCAGCGGCTGGAGGTGGTGCCCTGGTCGATGGCAGCGACGTACTTGTCCGTCATGGTTTGACGACCCCTCGATAGGTGCGTTCGGACGTCACGATCAGAATGCGGCCTTGCGGAGCAGCACGCCGAAGCCCCGCCGATCGGAGCACGCAGGCCCCGCCGATCGGCGGCTCCACCCGGCATGACGGCGGCGTCCGCGATGAGCGTGACGGCAGTGTTCAGCCCAGCTGAGAGGCAGTCAAGGCCGGGCGCACAACCGGACGCTCGCGCCTCCAGTGCGACGCTCCTGTCGCGACTGTCACCGGGGTGTCACCAGATCCTCACGTCCCCGTACGTCCCGCCGATCATGCGAACCGCCCCCGGGGGACCGGCGTCCACACACAACGAGAACGGTGGCACGGGACCGACGGGGGTGGCCCCGAGCCACCGTTCTCCTTTTCTCCACTTCTCCTCGTCTCCGCTCTTCTCCGGCCTTCTCCTCTTCTCGGGCCGCCGGTTCTCGCGGCCCGGTCCCGGCCTCTCCCGCACAGCGCCGGTCTCTCGCACGGGCGGCTCGTTCTCTGGTGAAGGAGCGGGAACCCCTGATAGAGGAGAGGGGCATGAGACGCATCCGCACCGCATCCCGTGCCCCGCTCGCCGCAGCCGCCGTCCTCCTAGCGCTCCTCGTCGCCCCCGCCCCCGCCGCCCAGGCGGCATCCCCGGCGGCCCGGGCGGCATCCGGGCAGGGCCACGAGCCCAAGGCGCCCGAGGAGTTCGTCGCGCTCCGCGACGTCGCCCCGACCATCCGGCAGGACATCCGCTACTTCACCGAGCACAACTTCGTCGGCGAGCGCATCGACGGCTACCGCCGGCCGATGTGCATCGTCACCGAGGACACCGCCAAGGCGCTCGCCAGGGCCCAGCGCTCCCTCCTGAGGCGGGGGTACACCCTCAAGGTCTACGACTGCTACCGCCCGCAGCGCGCCGTCGACCACTTCGTACGCTGGGCCGAGGACCTGGACGACGAGAAGATGAAGCGCGAGTTCTACCCCCGCGTCGAGAAGAGCCGGCTCTTCGAGGACGGCTACATCGCGGAGAAGTCCGGGCACAGCCGTGGCAGCACCGTCGACATCACCGTCGTCGAGCTGCCCGCCAAGCCCACCCGCCCCTACCGCCCCGGTGAGCCACTGGTGCCGTGCTACGCACCCCAGGACGAGCGGTTCCCGGACAACTCCGTCGACATGGGCACCGGCTTCGACTGCTTCGACACCCTCTCGCACACCGACGATCCCCGTATCACCGAGGAGCAGCGCTCCAACCGGCAGCTGCTGAAGACCACACTGGAGCGCCAGGGCTTCACCAACCTGCCCGAGGAGTGGTGGCACTTCACCCACAAGCCGGAGACCTTCCCGGACACCTACTTCGACTTCCCGGTCTCCCGCCACTCGCTGAGGCCGCACCGCTGACCTCGCGCCGCTGAGGCCGCGCGGCGAGCCCGTCCGCCGCCGAGGCCGCCCGCCACTGGAGCCACCGGGCGAAAGCCCGCATGTGGCTCCAGTGGCTGTGCCTTTGGCGCTAGGTTGAGTCGACAGGTCGAGCAGGCCGAACCGCCGCCACCCGTACCATCCGCACCACAGCCACCAGCCCAGCCACACCAGTCGACCAGGGGAGTCAGCCATGACGGACCGCATCGGGCGGGCGCAGCAGCTCGCGAGCCAGATCGACACCACGGTCCCGCACTCCGCACGGATCTGGAACTACCTCCTCGGCGGCAAGGACCACTACGCCGTCGACCGCGAAGCAGGCGACAAGGTCTGTGAGGTCTTCCCCGGGATGGTCGACATAACCCGCCATTCACGCGCCTTCATCGGCCGCGTCGTACGCCATCTCGCGGGGGAGGCGGGCATCCGGCAGTTCCTCGACATCGGCACCGGCCTGCCCACCGTCGACAATACGCACGAGATCGCCCAGCGGGTGGCACCGGAGTGCCGCATCGTCTACGTCGACAACGACCCGCTCGTCCTGGCACACGCCCAGGCCCTGCTCACCAGCACCCCCGAGGGCGCGACCAGCTATCTGCACGCGGACGTACGCGACCCGGCGCGCATCCTCGCCGAGGCCGCCGAGACCCTCGACTTCGACCAGCCCGTCGGACTGATGCTGATGGGGGTGCTCGGTCTGGTCGGCGACCACGACGAGGCCCGTGCCGTGACCCGCGAACTGCTGGACGCGCTGCCGCCCGGGAGCTACCTCGGCTTCAACGACGGCAGCACCACGGACCCCGCCTACGTCGAGGCCATCCGCCGGTTCAACCAGCGCAGCGGTGCCGTGCCCTACACCCCGCGCACCCCGGAGCAGATGGCGGCCTTCTTCGAGGGGCTGGAGCTGCTGGAGCCCGGCATCGTCTCCATCCCGCACTGGCGCCCCGAGGCGCTCCCGTTCGGCGAACCGCCCGAGGTCGCCGCCTACGGGGGAGTCGGCCGCAAGAACTGACCGACGGACACCCGCCGGGCCCGGCTCAGTGGCCAGGACCAGCGGTCCGGTCCCGGCGGGCCGGCGGGTCGACGGGCTGCCGCACCCGCACCCGGTACCCCACCGCGCCACCACCGTCCCGCTCCACCACCACGGAACCGTCGTCGGCCCCGCGGACCGTGAACCGCTCCGCGGCCGGCCGCTCCCACCCCTCACCCGGGTCGGGGATCAGCAGCCCGCCCCCGGTACGCCCCGGCGCCGGCGGCCACACCTCCAGCTCCGGCTGCCTGTCGGCGCCCCGAACCGGTACCGCGGAACCCGCACGCGCCAGCACCGGCAACCGCCCCAGCGGCGCCGCCACCCGCACCGTCGCCGGACCCTGGTGGCCGTGTCCGGTGCGGGTGTCGTACCAGCGGCCGGCCGGCAGCCGCACCGGACGCGACCGCACCCCGGGCTCCAGCACCGGCGCGACAAGCAGCGCGTCACCCAGCAGGAACGCGTCCTCGCAGTCCCGCAGCGCCCGGTCCCGCGGATGCTGCCACCACACCGGCCGCACATAGGGGGCACCCGTCCGGTGCGCCAGCTGAGCCAGCGTCATCAGATACGGCAGCAGCCGCTCCCGCTCCGCCAGCGCGGCGCGGACATGCTCCAGCACCTCCTCGCCGAACTCCCACGGCGCGCCGGGCCCGGGAGCGTGCGCGCGGGTGTGCGTACGGAACAGCGGCAGGTACGCCGCCAGCTGGAGCCACCGCAGATACAGCTCGGCGGAGGGGCGCCCGCTGCGACCGCCCACATCCGGCCCCGCGTACGGCACCCCGCACAGCCCCAGGCCCAGCACCAGCGACAGCGTGGACCGCAGCCCCGCCCAGCCGGTCTCCAGCTCGGCGCCGCTGCTGCCGCCGTACCGCTGCATGCCCGCCCACCCCGCGCGGGAGAGCACGAACGGACGCTCACCGGGCCGCAGCTCCCGCAGCCCCGCATAGCCGGCCTCGGCCATCGTCAGCGCGTAGACGTTGTGCCCCTCGCGATGATCCCCGCCCCGGCCCTCCAGCGCATGCCGCGCCGAGCGCGGCAGCGTGCGGTCGCCGAACGCGCACAGTGACAGCGGCTCGTCCCCGGTGTGCCACACCCCGGCGAAGCCCAGCTCCAGCCGTTCCGCGTACAGCGCGCCCCACCACTTGCGCGCCCGCCGATCGGTGAAGTCGGGAAAGACCACGTCACCGCGGGTCCCACCGCCCAGCACCGTGCGCTCCCGCGCGTCCCGTACGAACAGGTCGGCCGCACTGCCACTGTCGTACACCGGGCGGCCCGGCTCCGCCCGCACCCCCGGCTCCACCCCCGACACCAACCGCACCCCGGCCTCCCGCAGCCGGCCCGCCAGCCGCGGCAGCGCCGGGAAACCGGCCGCCTCCCCCGTACGGTCAGTACCCCGCCGGCATGCGGAATCAAGATGCAGTGCGCTCAACGGCAGGCCGTGCTCACGGTGGCCGTCCACCACCCGCCGCACCTCCGACTCCGCGTCGGCCCCCCGGTGCAGATGCTGGTGGCCCAGCGCCCAGCGGGGCGGCACGGCAGGGGCGCCGGTCAGCGCGGCCCAGCCGTGCAGCACCCGGGAGGGCGCGCCCGCCACCACCCAGTACCGCATCGGACCGCCGCTCATCCGCACCTCGCACCGCGCGGGCCGGTCATGGCCCGAGCCCCGCCCCTCCGCGCCGTCGCGAACGGTCACCGAACCGTCCCAGGAGTTGTCGTGGAAGACGAGCAGCGTGCCGGCGTCCGCCACGCTCACCAGCACCGGCATGGTGACCGACAGCGGATCGCCACCCGGACCGACCGGGCCCGCCGCGGTGTTCCACAGCCGATAGGTGCCCGCCCGCAGCCGGGGCCCCACAGCTCTGCCGCCCAGCCCGAAGAACCGCGCGTCCGGCGGGAGTTGCGATCGCTGCATCCACCGCGGCCCGGCCCCGGCCTCCGGCCCCTCCGCGTCACCCGCGGCGCCCTCGGCCGCAGCCTCGGCCGCGCCCTCCCACCAGCGGGGCGGCTGATCCCTGCGCAGCAGCGCGCCGCCCGGGGTCCGCATCTCGACGGCCCCGCGCCGGGAGACCGTCAGCAACATCCGCTCCGAGACCACCCGCCAGCCGCCGTCCTTGTCGGGCTCCAGCCGGGCCCGCGGATCGGCCTCGGGCCCCGCGCCCGCCAGCGCGTACGACGGCTCCGGCAGGGCACCGTCCCACCCCAGGAACACCGCGCCGCCCACCGTCACCCGCACTTCCAGCACCGAGCGCGCGAACCGTACCCTCCCACCCCCGGGCCCCGGCTCCGCACCCGCCGCCTCACCCGGCGTACGGGCCCGCTCCGCGCGCTGCCGGGGCAGCCCGACCACGTCCGCCCGCCGTCTGCGCCACGCCGCACGCAGCGCCCGCGCCCGCATCCCCTGCCCCGAACCGACAACCGTCACCGACCGCACCAGGCCCCGCCCGTCCATGCTGCTCAGCCTGCCACCGGCAACCGTCCGCGTCAGGGCTGTTCAACGGCCGTTCACCCGGTGGTCACCCCATCGGTTGGGGGCCGCGCACACTCCTCACAGCCGTGATGTGTGACTCCTGCCCTGGCACAACGAATGATCACATGGCATCGTCCCGCGCGAAGGGACGCGACGACGCGTACAGGACGCCAGGGAGCCGCCATGACCGCAGCGCACAGCGACAGGACCGCCCACACCTCGCAACCCTCCCAGTCCTCGCAGCCCGAGGCGCTGTGGCGGCCCGACCCCGGCGACTTCCCCGCGGCCCGCATCACCCGCTTCCAGGACTGGGCAGCCCGCCACCACGGAGCCCCGGCCCCCGACCCGGCCGACCCCGTCGCCTCGTACGCCGCGCTGCACCGCTGGTCCACCGAGCAGCTGGCGACCTTCTGGGGCGCCTTCGCCGAATGGGCCGGCATCCGCTTCAGCACCCCGTACGAGACCGTGCTCGCCGACGCGCGGATGCCCGGCGCCCGCTGGTTCCCCGGTGCCACCCTCAACTACGCCGAGCACGCGCTGCGCCCGGCCGACGACCCCGCACGCGCCGCCGGACCCGCCCTCCTGCACGTCGACGAGACGCATGAGCCCACCCCCGTCAGCTGGAGAGAACTGCGCGCCCAGGTCGCCTCCCTGGCCCAGGAACTGCGCCGCCTCGGCGTCCGCCCCGGCGACCGCGTCAGCGGCTATCTGCCCAACATCCCGCAGGCCGCCGTCGCACTGCTGGCCACCGCGGCCGTCGGCGGCGTATGGACCTCCTGCGCACCCGACTTCGGGGCCCGCAGTGTCCTGGACCGCTTCCAGCAGGTCGAGCCCGTCGTCCTGTTCACCGTCGACGGCTACCGCTACGGCGGCAAGGAGCACGACCGCCGCGAGACCGTCGCCGAACTCCGCGCCTCCCTGCCCACCCTCCGCGCCGTCGTCCACGTACCACTGCTGAACACCCCCGCACCCGAAGGTGCGCTGGAGTGGGCGGACCTGACCACCCTGGACGCCGAACCCCGCTACGAACAGGTGCCCTTCGACCACCCGCTGTGGGTCCTGTACTCCTCCGGCACCACAGGACTGCCCAAGGCCATCGTCCAGTCCCAGGGCGGCATCCTGGTCGAACACCTCAAACAGCTCACCCTGCACAACGACATGGGCCCCGGCGACCGCTTCTTCTGGTTCACCTCCACCGGCTGGATGATGTGGAACCTGCTGGTCTCCGGCCTGCTGACCGGCGCCACGGTCGTCACCTACGACGGCAGCCCCGGCTACCCCGACACGGCAGCGCAGTGGCGCGTCGTCGAACGCACCGGTACGACGATCTACGGCACCTCAGCCGCCTACGTCATGGCCTGCCGCAAGGCCGACGTCCACCCGGGCCGCGACTTCGACCTCAGTCGGGTGAAGTGCGTCGCCACCACCGGCTCCCCGCTGCCGCCCGACGGATTCCGCTGGATCCACGACGAGGTCTCGCCCGACATGTGGATCGCCTCCGTCAGCGGCGGCACCGACGTGTGCAGCTGCTTCGCCGGCGCCGTGCCCACACTCCCCGTGCACACGGGCGAACTCCAGGCCCCGTCCCTGGCCACCGACCTCGCCGCCTGGGACCCGCACGGGCAGCCACTGGTGGACGAGGTCGGCGAACTGGTCGTCACCCAGCCCATGCCCTCCATGCCCGTCCACTTCTGGAACGACCCCGACGGCTCCCGCTACCACGACAGCTACTTCGACATGTACCCCGGCGTCTGGCGGCACGGCGACTGGATCACCCTCACCAGTCGCAACACGGTCGTCATCCACGGCCGCTCCGACTCCACCCTCAACCGCCAGGGCGTCCGGATGGGCTCCGCCGACATCTACGAGGCGGTCGAGCGCCTTCCCGAGATCCGCGAATCCCTCGTCATCGGCGTCGAACAGCCCGACGGCGGCTACTGGATGCCGCTGTTCGTCCACCTCGCCGAAGGCGCCGTCCTCGACGACGCGCTGCGCGACCGCGTCAAGCAGACCATCCGGCACAGCCTCTCGCCCCGCCACGTGCCCGACGAGATCATCGAGATCCCCGCCGTCCCGCACACCCTCACCGGCAAGCGCCTGGAAGTACCCGTCAAACGGCTCCTCCAGGGCACCGCCATGGAGAAGGCCGTCAACCCCGGCTCCGTCGACAACGCCGAACTCCTCCGCTTCTACGAGAAGATCGCCCGCGAACGCAGCTCCTGACACCCCGCACGTCCTGACCCCGGCACGCCATGAGGGCCGCCCCGCAGCAGCGGAGCGGCCCTCACCGCTTCGGTGGACCGGCCGGATCACTCCCCGGACAGCACCGCCTGCGCCGCAGCACGCGCGTCCGGACCGCTGTCGGCCGCCCGTGCGGCAGCTGCCGCACGCTCGCACTGGGCCAGCGTGTGCTTGGCGAGCTGCGCCCTGACGAACGGGATCGCCGAGGCACCCATCGACAGGCTCGTCACCCCCAGCCCCGCCAGCACACACGCCAGCAGCGGGTCGGAGGCCGCCTCGCCGCAGACGCCGCAGCTCTTGCCCTCCGCCTGCGCGGCCTCCGCCGAGATCGCCACCAGGTCCAGCAGCGCCGGCTGCCAGGGGTCCTGCAGCCGGGAGACGGCCCCGACCTGCCGGTCAGCGGCGAAGGTGTACTGCGCCAGATCGTTGGTGCCCAACGACAGGAACTCCACCTCCTGCAGCACCGAACGCGCTCGCAGCGCAGCCGACGGGATCTCCACCATCGCGCCGAACTTGGCGCTCAGCCCCGCCTCCCGGCAGGCGTCGGCGAACGCCCGCGCGTCCGTCCTGTCCGCCACCATCGGCGCCATGACCTCGAGGTAGACCGGCAGCCCCTCGGCGGCCTTCGCCAGCGCCCGCAGCTGCCCCTGCAGCACCTCGGGATGGTCCAGCAGCGTCCGCAGCCCACGCACACCCAGCGCGGGGTTCGGCTCGTCGGCGGGCGTCAGGAAGCTCAGCGGTTTGTCGGCGCCCGCGTCCAGCACGCGCACCACGACCCGCCCCTCCGGGAACGCCTCCAGCACCTGCCGGTACGCCTCGACCTGCTTCTCCTCCGACGGCGCCCGCTCGCTGTCGTCCAGGAACAAGAACTCCGTACGGAACAGCCCCACGCCCTCCGCGCCGGCCTCCACGGCAGCCGGCACATCACCGGGACCGCCCACATTGGCCAACAGCGGCACCTTGTGCCCGTCCGACGTCGCCCCCGGGCCGTTGGCCGCCTCCACGGCCGCCTTCCGCTCCTCGGCGGCCCGCGTCAGCTCCTCCCGCTCCGCGTCCGTCGGGTTCACCATGACCTCGCCGGTGCTGCCGTCCACCGCGATGACCGTGCCCTCGGCCAGCTCACCCGCGCCCGGCAGCGCCACCACGGCAGGCACACCCAGCGCCCGCGCGAGGATCGCGCTGTGGCTGGTCGGCCCGCCCTCCTCGGTCACGAACCCCAGCACCAGCGCCGGGTCGAGCAGGGCCGTGTCAGCCGGCGCCAGATCCCGCGCGATCAGGACGTACGGCCGGTCGCTGTCCGGCACGCCCGGCATCGGGACGCCCAGCAGCCGGGCGACGATACGGTTCCGCACATCGTCCAGGTCCGCCACCCGGCCCGCCAGGTAGTCGCCCGCCTGGGCCAGCAGCGCACGATAGGCGGCGAACGCGTCGTAGACCGCGCGTTCAGCCGTACTGCCCACGGTGATCCGCCGCTCCACGTCGGCCATCAGCTCGGGGTCCTGGGCCATCATGGCCTGTGCCTCCAGGACGGCCTGCGCCTCACCGCCGGCGAGATTTCCCCGGGCGACCAGGTCGGCGGCGACGGCCTCCACGGCCTGCCGCGCCCGCTGCTGCTCACGCGGCGCCTCATCGGCGGCGATCTGCTTGGCCGGGGGCTCCAGCACGGCCGTGCCCATGTGCCGCGCCTCGCCGATCGCCACCCCGTGGCTCACGCCCACGCCTCGAAGCGTTGTGTCCATCTCACCCGTCTCCGCTCGGCGGCGGCCTCAGACCACCGCAGTCGTTTCCGCCCGGCCCGCGCACGCGCAGGAGGGGACTCCCGGTGACGCGTGGAGGATGACAAGGGAAAGGGGCCGGGCCCGTACGTCAGCTCCAGCCGAAGAGCGCCTGTCCGCGCTCGACGTCACCGTCCTCCAGCACGTCACCGAGCGCTTCAGCGGTGGCCTCCAGGGCGATGACCGGAGAGATGGGGGACTTTCCCTTCTCCTCCACGGCCGCCGGGTCCCAGCGCACCACGGGCTGCCCACGGGTGACGGTGTCCCCCTTGGCGGCCAGCAGCTCGAATCCCTCCCCGTTCAGCTGCACGGTGTCGATCCCCAGATGCGTGAGCACCCCGTGCCCCTCGGAGTCCACCACCACGAACGCGTGCGGATGCAGCGAGACGACGATTCCGTCGACGGGCGCCACGGCCTCCGTGCGCTCCCGCACGGGGTCGACGGCGGTACCGGGGCCCACCATCGCACCGGAGAACACCGGATCCGGTACAGCGGCCAAGCCGATGGCGCGTCCGGTCAGCGGGGACGACACGGTGGTCATGGGGACCTCCCAGGGGCGGAGTCTCGATCAGCCGCCGTCGCTACCTGTCCAGGACGGCGCACCGTGCAGAAGCGTAAGTCATAGGAACAGCTGATTCCGCAAGAGGCGCGACCGCACCGCTACCCGGCGTCGCACCTCGTCGGCGCAGTGTTGCGACGGTCCGGGCGCGGGCGGCCGGCTGCTGCTGCGCAGAACCGATTTGCCTCTGTCGCGCGGACCGCTGTACCGTCGTATGCCTGCCGGGCACCGAGGGTGTCGGCAGCACCTCCCAAGACCTACCGATTTCGGTTTGCGATCCGTCGCGCTTCGCCGCGGAACGGTTTCGGACCACCGAAATCACGGTGGTAGGCTTGGGAAGAAGC